>NZ_CP038156.1 GCF_013460135.1 Arsenophonus endosymbiont of Aphis craccivora | reverse complement strand
TCACACTGTCTGCTGCCAGATGAAGCTTGCGCCACACTCTTCGTCTGTCAGCCCCATGCTGCCTGACTTTCCATTCACCTTCGCCAAAGACCTTCAGACCGGTACTGTCGATGACCAGATGCGAGATTTCACCACGCGTTGGCGTTTTCATGCTGATGATGTTGACGCTCTTGCCGTCTGCTGACCAGCGAGTAGTCCGGACAGCACAGCGGCAAAGACATGAGTTTAAAATCGAATCAACGAAGCCCTGTAATGCCCGAGCGACAGGTTAAACACACGCTTCATCATCAGGACAGTGGTAACAGCCATATCGCTGTAGTAAAGCGGCCGGCCACGACCTTCAGGCGAAGAACTGTCAGTCCATCCAGCGATGGCCGACTCCATCAAGCCAGACCGTCAGGAACCGCGTTGTCTGAGTGCCTTGTTGTACGCGGGCCAGTTGGTAATTTTAAACTTTTGCTTTGCCATGGGGACCTCGATGTTGAAACGAATTTAGCGGATCAGCTCCGCCAATCACCTAAAAGTTCGATTTATTCAACAAAGCCATTCATACGGTGATGCAAAGTCAACAAATGCTAGGTAAATCAGCCAGTATTCCTGTTTTACAACGTATCAACCATCAG
This sequence comes from Arsenophonus endosymbiont of Aphis craccivora, assembly GCF_013460135.1. Classification (GTDB taxonomy): domain Bacteria; phylum Pseudomonadota; class Gammaproteobacteria; order Enterobacterales; family Enterobacteriaceae; genus Arsenophonus; species Arsenophonus nilaparvatae. The sequence continues at coordinate 21,099 of NZ_CP038156.1, read as the reverse complement.
AAATCGGATTTAAAAGATCGCCAATTTTGGCAAAACCAGTTGGGGCACATTGCAAAAATCAATCAACACTATTTTGAGATAACAGAAGTTTCAAAAGAAGGCATTGTTAGTCTGGTAAATCGGGAAAATAATCAGGAGAAATACCTGTTACCGCTTGAAGTGAATCCTGCCGTCGTGGCACTTTTTGAAGATAAAACCAGTGAAGTCTCAGAAGGTGAAAAAATCCGCCTAACCACAACCGATAAAGACCGCAATATTGCCAATAACGACAGGGGCATAATAAAGCGGATTGATGATGATAAGCTCCATATTGAGTTAAACGGCAAGCTCGTCACCTATCAACCACAAAAAGAATATGCCGACAGACATCTGGATTACACCTATGCCATCACAAGTTATGCTTCACAAGGAGCTTCTTAGCGGTATGTTATCGTCTATGAAGGCGCGCGTACCCTCGCCGCAATGGATAATACCTATGTGGAACTATCCCGAGCAAAACAACACGTTCAGCTTTATTTATCAGATGGCAATACCTGGATGAAAAACCTGACAAAAAATTCCGTTGATAGATTAACCGCGTATGACATCCTGAATAAACAGGAAGACCAGCTGGCTCGTAATGAAATCAGAATTTGGGATAACAGCAAAGAAATTGGCAACACCAAATTAGCGCAAAAAATCGACCCGACACTACTTGAAGTGGCCAGATTTTCCCATCATGACCGACCCGAACTGTTATTAGCCGTCACCAATGAGCACGGCATCCATCGGGGAAATCTTCATATTCCGTTGGGCATTTATACTGGAAAAACAGACCTCGAAGAAGAACCACCGAAACTGGAAAAAGAAAATGATGAGAGTAATATTTCATATCATCATGAAAATGAACAAAAACAGAAAATTAAAGAAAAAGAGTATGGGGATTAATTTTTAATTAGGTTCTAAATGTGATTATCGCATAGTATAAAGATAACTATGCGATAATATAAATTAATTTAATGCTAGCATAATGCTATTACATTAGTTGCCGAAGGTCCTTTATGGCCACTTTCGACTGAGAAGTTTACTTCTTGCCCTTCATAGAGCGTTTTATAATCATTACACTGAATCGCAGAATAATGAACAAACACATCCTGACTTCCGTTTTTAGGTGAAATAAAGCCAAAACCTTTATCTGCGTTAAACCAATTAACAATACCTGTATTAATGCTTGACAGGCTTTGTTGAATAAATCGAACTTTTAGGTGATTGGCGGAGCTGATCGCTAAATTCGTTTCAACATCAGGTCCCCATGGCAAAGCAAAAGTTTAAAATTACCAACTGGCCCGCGTACAACAAGGCACTCAGACAACGCGGTTCCCTGACGGTCTGGCTTGATGAGTCGGCCATCGCTGGATGGACTGACAGTTCTTCGCCTGAAGGTCGTGGCCGGCCGCTTTACTACAGCGATATGGCTGTTACCACTGTCCTGATGATGAAGCGTGTGTTTAACCTGTCGCTCCGGGCATTACAGGGCTTCGTTTATTCGATTTTTAAACTCATGTCTTTGCCGCTGTGCTGTCCGGACTACTCGCTGGTCAGCAGACGAGCAAAGAGCGTCAACATCAGCATAAAAACGCCAACGCGTGGTGAAATCTCGCATCTGGTCATCGACAGTACCGGTCTGAAGGTCTTTGGCGAAGGTGAATGGAAAGTCAGGCAGCATGGGGCTGACAGACGAAGAGTGTGGCGCAAGCTTCATCTGGCAGCAGACAGTGTGACTCATGAGATTATCTGTGCCGACTTATCGCTAAGCGGAACGACAGATGCGCAGGCACTGCCGGGCCTTATTAACCAAACCCACCGGAAAATCAGGGAAGTGTCAGCAGACGGTGCTTATCACGCCTGTTACTGCCACGATGCGTTGCTAAGAAAGAAAATCAGGCCCCTTATCCCGCCGCGAAGCGGAGCGAAATACTGGCCGGACAAGTACCATGAACGTAACCATGCGGTGGCGAATCAGCGTCTGAGCAGGAGTAATGATATGTGGAAAAAGAAAGTGGGTTATCACCGGCGTTCAGTGGCAGAAACAGCGATGTTCCGCATAAAAACTTTGCTGGGTGGCCATCTGAGCCTGCGTGACTATGAGGCTCAGGTAGGTGAAGCAATGGCGATGGTCAAAGCGCTGAACCGTATGACGTTGTTGGGTATGCCACACAGCTTCAGGATCGGATAACAGGTGTAGGTGTAGCAGAGGGAGCCATCCTGTCGGCTAATTCTGATTTATTCAACAAAGCCTGCTTGACATATAAGTTCCTTAATTTTGTTAATTAATTAAAAATATCAAAGATTAACATGATTTTTACTAATGGTATTTAATCAGAAGGAACTCATTAATGAATGAGGTATTATGATATCGCTAAATTTTGAATTACTTAAAATTTTTACTAATAAAAAGAGATTGTTAATCTAGAGCTTAGATCAATTAAGTCATATTTTATCGTTTTAATCAATAGTTTTTTTATTCTACAAGACGTTTTGCGTTAGCTAAATACAAGGCTAAGACCATAAATAATATCGAGATTGCATAAATCAATACAGAAAATGGATCTTTATGTTCTACGATAATTAATCGAATGATAGCAGTAATACCGATATATACAAAATATTGTAAAGGAAAATGATACAAAGAATTAAAATATTTAATTATCAATGCGATAAATTCAAAATAAAGAAAATAATTAACGATACTTTCAAGCAAAAGATAAGTCTGGGCAGGATTAGCTGAATTAAATAATAGTAAAGCTAAAGTAAACTTTTCTTTCATCAAAAAAATAATCAAAATAACAGCTAACAATAATAAACTGAAACTAATTATCCATTGCAATATACGTGATATTAATATTGACTGAGATAATCCACATATTTGCAATTTTGTTATATTTAGTGGTTTCATTAGCTATAAAATCCCCTTGAAAATGGCTTTGTTGAATAAATCAGAATTAGCCGCCAGGATGGCTCCCTCTGCTACACCTGTTATCCGATCCTGACGCTGTGTGGTATACCCAACAACGTCATACGGTTCAGCGCTTTGACCATCGCCATTGCTTCACCTACCTGAGCCTCATAGTCACGCATCCTCAGATGGCCACCCAGCAAAGTTTTTATGCGGAACATTGCTGTTTCTGCCACTGAACGCCGGTGATAACCCACTTTCTTTTTCCACATATCATTACTCCTGCTCAGACGCTGATTCGCCACTGCATGGTTACGTTCATGGTACTTGTCCGGCCAGTATTTCGCTCCGCTTCGCGGCGGGATAAGGGGCCTGATTTTCTTTCTTAGCAACGCGTCGTGGCAGTAACAGGCGTCATACATAAGCACCGTCTGCTGACACTTCCCTGATTTTCCGGTGGGTTTGGTTAATCAGGCCCGGCAGTGCCTGCGCATCTGTCGTTCCGCTGAGCGATAAGTCGGCACAGATAATCTCATGAGTCACACTGTCTGCTGCCAGATGAAGCTTGCGCCACACTCTTCGTCTGTCAGCCCCATGCTGCCTGACTTTCCATTCACCTTCGCCAAAGACCTTCAGACCGGTACTGTCGATGACCAGATGCGAGATTTCACCACGCGTTGGCGTTTTTATGCTGATGTTTACGCTCTTTGCTCGTCTGCTGACCAGCGAGTAGTCCGGACAGCACAGCGGCAAAGACATGAGTTTAAAAATCGAATCAACGAAGCCCTGTAATGCCCGGAGCGACAGGTTAAACACACGCTTCATCATCAGGACAGTGGTAACAGCCATATCGCTGTAGTAAAGCGGCCGGCCACGACCTTCAGGCGAAGAACTGTCAGTCCATCCAGCGATGGCCGACTCATCAAGCCAGACCGTCAGGGAACCGCGTTGTCTGAGTGCCTTGTTGTACGCGGGCCAGTTGGTAATTTTAAACTTTTGCTTTGCCATGGGGACCTGATGTTGAAACGAATTTAGCGATCAGCTCCGCCAATCACCTAAAAGTTCGATTTATTCAACAAAGCCCTTGAAAATAAATAAGGTTACCCCCATTTAGCATTATAACTGAACAAGTTAATATACGAATCAATAAGCGCAAAAAGGAGGACAATATGGCTTATCGTTCTTTTTCTCTTATTCCTATGCTAAGTGATAACCTGTTATCGGACAGATTTACTCAAATGGATAAATTATTTAGCCGAATAACGGGTGAAAAACCTTTATCAGACGCTCCATCTTATAATTTATACCAAAAAGATAAAGAAAATCTGGAACTCACAGTAGCGGTTCCTGGTTATAAACAACACGAGTTAGATATATCAGTGCTGAATAATAAGCTGATTATCATCGGAAAAAGTGAAACTGAGAAAGAAGAAAGTAATCATGATAGCAAAACAGAGAAATGGCTACATAAAGGTATTGAGAAAAAAGGCTTTTCGATGAGTTTTGATCTTGACCATCGCATCAGAATCCAAAATGCCAATTTAGCTGATGGTTTGCTAACATTAACTTTTAGTTACGAAATACCGGAAGAACAAAAACCACAAAAAATCGCTATTGGTCAAAACTCAAAGCCTGAAGTAATTGAGCACAAAAAATAACTTTATTGAGCCCCTAACTTCAGGGGCTTTTAAATAAAAAAGCGTTATTTTATTTTTGTCTAAAAAAATGACTAACTTTATAATCTACTTCACTGATTCTTTCTTTCACAGCTTGATAACCAAATGCTTTAATCATATTGTCATCAATATCCTGTGGTCGCTTATGAGAAAATTCAAACATAGAATCGAGCTTTAATTCTGATTTAAGAACAGCATCAGCGCAATGACTGGTTGATAAATCTCTTGCATTTGATTTTTAATCGGCTTAATCAGTTGCGCCGCTAAAAGCTCGGTAAGTTCGTCAGCGTTATATAAATATTTCCGCTCAAATTCAAAAAGCTGCATATAAAACATATCCATTTTCTCAACTAGTAAAGCCACCTCTTTTCGTAGTACTTCATGACCGGAATAATTCATTTTTTTATTTCCTCTTTAAGCAACACGACGAGCATGATATTCAGCGAGAAGCTTAATACCAATATAATGCCGTCCTGAAAGAGCAGAAGCGACACAGGTAAAGCCAGAACCTGCAAAAGGATCTAGTACAATATCATTAGGTTGCGTAAAAGACTCTATCAGCGGTTGTAAACTACTAATGGGCTTTTGAGTTGGGTGATAAAGATTACCTGTATATTGCCATGACTGCACGTCTCTCATTGGCTTGACGGGCATCACGGGACGGCCTTTCGCCAGCATTCGTGGCGGTGCTCCAAAAAACCAGTTTTTGATGCATAACGTTTCTTGAAAACGAGATGACCAACAATCCGGAAGCCGGATTTTTTCCAGGCATCAACAAATTTTTCAACCCGATTCCAGCCGTAAAAACTGACCATCAGACTATTGTGCTTCAATACGCGAAACATTTGTTGACAGGCGGGCTTTAGCGGCTACATCCTTATGAGTAGCTACAATCTTTTGCTTGTTGTTCTATGCAAAGAATAGGAGATGAGTCATCATCTTTCCAGTGTTTTTTTCAAATTAAGATAAAGTGCTTCTGCCATGTCGTGCAAATCTTCGCACTCATCTGCACAATCATACAGATTAAGTTGATTGAGCTTAAAGAGTATTAATGTTTGGCTTTTGATAAAACCCGCCATATTCAGGGCTGATAGTTCTTGTTTGTTCATCGTTTGTTAAAAGAATTAATACATTCATGAAAGAGTTGATATCGCCAATTATCTTTTCAGATTTGATAACATAGCAGACACATTTTTTTCAGAAGAAAGTTCATTAGTCGCCTCATGCTTAAGTTCTACAGATTGACTGATTTTTTTCTATGCCTGTTGTCTGCTCTAAAATTGAATAAAAATTATTAATATCAAACTCTTTAGAATAGAAAGTAATAATCAATCCTAACAAACGACTATCAATCTCAGATAAAGCCGCCGCCGTTATTATTGCCTGACGATAAAAATCGCCTTTCAGTTGACTAGGTAAGTTTTCAATAAAGTCAATGGCCTTTTTATCCTGTTGATATATTGAAGGATGAAGGTAAGCAGTGATTTTTTTCTACTATTATTCATAAAGTTTGAACCTTATTCAGTTAAGACAAAGCAATCTATTTAACTAAGGCTAATTGAGGCTCAAAAATTTTCTCTACCTTATGATTTTTAAAATAATCGTTAACATAAGAATAAATAATTTCAGCACCCCACCTGTTAAATAAATTCGATTAATATTATTAATTTTCTCAATCTCAGAGATAACTCTGTCAGCTAAATTTTCAGAACCTTCAATCACAACTTCAGTAATATGAGTGATTTTTTTCGGGTCATGAATAACTTGTTTTAGTAACGCCATATTATTCACATTTTTAATAACTTCATCTGCAATGTAATAACTACTCGGTGATGAGGCAATATAAAGTGCATTGATAACAGATTTAGTCAGTTTTGATACGCCTATTTCAGAATTACCTTTAATCTCTGAAATATTATCTAACAGACCTTGAATTACGGCGCAATCTAATGTCGTTCCGACTAAATCAACAATTAAGCTTCGTTCTAAATAAGAAATATTATCTTTTATTAATACTTCCCTCACTGCCGGAATAGACTCAGGCATCACAATCACGTTAACGATGTTAAAGTGTTCCCTTTTATTGATATCAACTTTCTTTAAAATATTTTCTTTTTTCGCTGAATATTTTTTTCGTTAATTTGCGCATCTTCCGTAAAGAATTAATGAACATGAAGCGTCACAGTCAACTCAATATCTTGAGGGAGTAAACCCCAGAAGTTAAAAGCGCATGGTGAATGGCGAGTCGGTTGAGCGCGCTGTATTGATAGGAAACATGCGTTGTTTCAATAACAGAACTACTGCCGATATCAAAAGTATATTTTTTATCATCAACTAAATAATTGAATAATGGATTATTACTCAATATCTCAGTATTCCAACCTTCTTTAAAGCTATTTGGTGATATATGTGTCACTATTTTTTCATTTTCTAGCCAGGCTAATTTAACGCTAGTATAATCATCATCACAGGCAATTTTCAATATAAATAAAACTCAATAAGGATGATTATATTTACATAAATTAACGCAAAATGATTTAAATTTCAAATAAAAAATCATTATTAGTGTCAATAAAAATAAAATTAAGAAAAAACAAACAAATATAGAGCATTAATTAACTCAAATTGAAATAAAAAATAACGAAATCTCAATTTGAAACCAGTAAAGAAAAAATATGCTTTTTATCATATTAAGGGCTTTGTTGAATAAATCGAACTTTTAGGTGATTGGCGGAGCTGATCGCTAAATTCGTTTCAACATCAGGTCCCCATGGCAAAGCAAAAGTTTAAAATTACCAACTGGCCCGCGTACAACAAGGCACTCAGACAACGCGGTTCCCTGACGGTCTGGCTTGATGAGTCGGCCATCGCTGGATGGACTGACAGTTCTTCGCCTGAAGGTCGTGGCCGGCCGCTTTACTACAGCGATATGGCTGTTACCACTGTCCTGATGATGAAGCGTGTGTTTAACCTGTCGCTCCGGGCATTACAGGGCTTCGTTGATTCGATTTTTAAACTCATGTCTTTGCCGCTGTGCTGTCCGGACTACTCGCTGGTCAGCAGACGAGCAAAGAGCGTCAACATCAGCATAAAAACGCCAACGCGTGGTGAAATCTCGCATCTGGTCATCGACAGTACCGGTCTGAAGGTCTTTGGCGAAGGTGAATGGAAAGTCAGGCAGCATGGGGCTGACAGACGAAGAGTGTGGCGCAAGCTTCATCTGGCAGCAGACAGTGTGACTCATGAGATTATCTGTGCCGACTTATCGCTCAGCGGAACGACAGATGCGCAGGCACTGCCGGGCCTGATTAACCAAACCCACCGGAAAATCAGGGAAGTGTTAGCAGACGGTGCTTATGACGCCTGTTACTGCCACGACGCGTTGCTAAGAAAGAAAATCAGGCCCCTTATCCCGCCGCGAAGCGGAGCGAAATACTGGCCGGACAAKTACCATGAACGTAACCATGCGGTGGCGAATCAGCGTCTGAGCAGGAGTAATGATATGTGGAAAAAGAAAGTGGGTTATCACCGGCGTTCAGTGGCAGAAACAGCGATGTTCCGCATAAAAACTTTGCTGGGTGGCCATCTGAGCCTGCGTGACTATGAGGCTCAGGTAGGTGAAGCAATGGCGATGGTCAAAGCGCTGAACCGTATGACGTTGTTGGGTATGCCACACAGCGTCAGGATCGGATAACAGGTGTAGGTGTAGCAGAGGGAGCCATCCTGTCGGCTAATTCTGATTTATTCAACAAAGCCCATATTAAGATAATAACAATCTTACTCACTTTGAGATTATTGTCTTTGGTTATATCTTTTTCTTGTTTCGTCGTGCCAAACGTTGCAGATTATCCTCAACATCCGCTTGGGTAATATCTCCGACTATCTGACCGTCTTTGTCATAACGAAACGCGCCTAACTGGATAAGTACGCGATGATCAACGTGATGCCCAATACTGCCTAAACACGCTCTCAAACGCCTTCTGGCTATTGGTAAGCCTTTTTCTTTCACTTCTTGCCACATATCTTGCTGGATGTCAATTTTCATTGGGCACAACTTGCCATCGGGAAAAAGATAAGGCCAAAACGTGCTGATTTGTGAAATCTCTTTCTATAACGGCAATCGATTTTTGGGCGGAGTAGGTGGTTTTGGGATTTTAACCTTCACTGCCTGTTTAGGTTTAACAACCACCTTTTTGGACTGCTGTTTTACTACCTTTTGGGGTTTCGGTTTTTTTGCCTGTTTTTTGGGCGTAGAATTCACCCAGACCTTTTTAACGTAAACAGAGGTACTTGAGTCTGCGCTTCCTGTGAAGCCTTTCTTGGGCGGTTGAGGGTTAATTTCTTGCGTTCAGTCATCGTTTTAATCTTTAAACAGGTTGCTTATTTCGGCATCAGTCAAAACCGTAAATTTCATCACAGATTGCCTGTCCATACCACTTTCGAGCATTTGGCGCTCTATCTTCATCGAAGCCTGTTTTTCGCCCTTCTGCATACCCTCTTGAATGCCTTCAATTTTACCTTCTTGGCGGCCTTCGGCTTTACCTTGTTGCATACCTTGTTGTATGCCTTTCTTGATGCCAATTTCTTCAATCTGTTGAGCAATAGTCATAATTGCTCCTTCGTGTTTCTCTGATTGTTTGGCTATCTCGGTGATAAATTCCATTCGCTTTTTGGCGTTACCTTACTGAACGAGATAGTTAAACATCGTGATGACTTGATTATCGGTATAATAATTATACTACAACAGCGTGACAATTTCATTCATAAGCTCTGTCATATCGCGTATTTGAATGTGCTTCTGTATCAGGGTCAACAAAGCCATTCGCTTATGTTGCATAATCTCACCATCATCTAATGTGGTGACATCAGCTAACTTAAAAGCATTGGTGTAGATACTTTCTGCCATTTTTCTATCTTCAAAGCAGTCTAACCAATTCGTACTATAGGGGTGAGGACTTTGTTCACCGGAATAAAACATAATAGGGAAAACTAACGGTAATTGTTTGTGTCCAGCGTCTAAATGTTTTTGCATCGCAGACATGCTATAGCGCATGAGGCGCCACGCAATGAGCTTATCAGGGGTGGATTGGTCTCAATTAACACGTAGATATATCCGCTTCCTTTCGTTGTGCTGACGGAATAGAGAATATCACTCTGGTAATTTTTCATATCCGCATCTATGAATGAGCCAGATTACACTTTGAGGCCTCTAAATCACACAATGCCTTAATCTCATTCGGTAGCAAGATATCGAAGAAATCTTTCGCAGTCTCTTTTTCACTTAAAAACTGCTTGAATATGGCATCGTAAGGGGTTGGCGTGAATTTTTTACTCATCGGACATCTTCAATAATTGCTCTCGTCAGATTTAATTATGGCAAACAAACCCGCTATATTAAATACGCTATTTATTCATTACCTATCAGCTATCATAATCCAGCCATACAAAAAAGCACCCTATCTTCTCATGGGAGTTTATTTTTACTGGTATTTTAATGGCTAATCACAGGAAAATGGCTCACAATCGATTACAGGCGCTTCTAGAGGTATTACTGAATTAAGCCTGTGCCGTTTTTTCATTCTCATCCGCTTTGGCCAAAATATTTACCAATAATTTATTGATGATAAGTGTCTTCTTCGCTCTGGTTGCTGAGACATACATCAAATTGACTTCATCTCTAAAGGCTGTTTTGTCCATATTAGGGTCAAAAAGATTATTCGGAAAGTCATTATTGATTTCGACAATATCCCATTCCAATCCCTTTGCTCGGTGGTCATTGGTAACGGTAATACTGGCTTCCTCTTCAGTTTCTACGGTTCGCTTACGTAAAACATCCACTTTCTTCGGTAATGGCGTAAATTTTTTGATGATTTTGATATATTGCAATATTTCCTGGTCACCACTGGCATTCGCCATGTGCTTATAATTCGAATAATTACGATATTCGGTGTAAAGCCGTTGGTGACTCATCTTTTTTCGATTGCCGAGTGAAAACCAGTGAAGGTTAATTAATTCATCGATACGATAAGCATCTATCCCATTTACCCATTAGATAATCGTTTTTTTGCTACTGGCTTACAGTGCTGAACCAATGACTCCTGCTACCGTTCGACTGAGGATGGAGCGTTGAGGAAAACCTTGCTTAGGGATATTAATAAAGATTTCATCTTTTTCACCTCTACCAACCACCTGATGCGTTTCACCATTCATGGCCAGTAATGCATGAGCAATATCCGCAACACAGTCACCAAAGCTAAAGCTGTGGGTTAACCAGAGACGGTCAGCATCACTAAGCAAAGGCGCATTTAATGCATCGACCGCCCCTCGAAAACGATAAATCTGTTGATGAGCATCACCCACCATCACTAACTTCGTCGTTTGACGAAAAACAATATCGTGAGTAACCAGATTAGCATCCTGCGCTTCATCAAACAAAATAACGTCAAAACGATGGTAAAGGTTAGGCTGAGAGAGTTGGTACAGTTTTAAACACATATCATGAATAACGGGGAAATTATCAGCAAGGTCAATCATCCGATGCCAGAGTTGTTCACTTTGTCTGACGACCTCATTAGCGGTAAATGATTTTTTAACCTCCCCCATTAATATTGAGGGACAATGGCGTAACATAATCTGATTATCTACGCTGCACATAAAGTTCTTTAAGGTGTCCTGTATCGTTTTTACGTATAGCCAGTCATCGCTCTGCGTGGCATTGGCAATATCAAAAAGCCGCAGAGAATTTGTTAATCTATTAGCATAATTTCTACCAAAACCAGACCATGCAAGTTGATGAGATGTTTTACAAAGCACATTAGCGGGAAATTTCTCGTCTGCCTATTCCATCACTGAGCGATTAAACGCGATGTAGAGCATCCGAAGGTCGGGATGCTTTTCGGCGTATTTCACTAAGTTTGAAGTTTTTCCTGTTCCTGCAAAAGCATTAACCACAAGTTTATCGCCCTGCCAGTCAATGACATCTTGTTGTTCTGGCGTTGGATTTATCAAAATTTTCTCCTGCATAACTTAATGCTATAAGTTTACCAGAAATTGATTGAATAGGTATTTTAGGGAAATCTGGGGCGTTTTTGATATTACGTTTGACGTTAGCCTTAAACTAAAAGAGTCCGAGAACGCATTTTGAGAGCCGATAAGTTTTTTGCTGTAAAGAATACGTTTTTATCGAGAAAAGGGCTCATAATGAATTACAGGGCGTTTTATAGGATATTCTGACTCTTCTTTCTGTCTTCCTTTAGCACTTCAATGCAGACTTGCTCGAATTCGTCATTTTTTTGGTTAGGTATGCTCTTAAATTACCAACCAAAAGGTTTTCTACAATCTTTATCCTCCTTAGAGTCACAACCAAAATCTCTTATTTGCTCAGCAATGCTATCTTTGGTCACTTTTCCTTTATCGTCTCTGGTATATATCGGCTGGTCGAATATAGATCCTTTGCCAATTTTTTTTGGGGGTTATTTTTATCATAGTCATGGATAACGCATGAGGTAACCATCAAGATCATGATAAATAAAAATTATGTTCTAATTAACATCCAGTATTTCCTAAATGAGGTATTAATATATTTTGCTTCAAAGATCACTTAACTTCCCATTTGAGTCTTTGACCTGGCTTAAAATTCGGTAAGGTTGCAGCAGCAATTTTAAGTGTCTAACCCGTTTTGGGGTTGCTTCCATCTCTGGCTGCACGTTGCTTAACCTGAAAACTGCCAAAGCCAACAAGTTGTACGTCATCTCCCGCCTTTAGCGCTTCTGTCACTGTTTCGATGAATGCGTTAAGGGCTTTCTCTGAATCTTTTTTGGTTAAATCTGCTTTTTCAGCGATTTGATTGATAAGTTCTGTTTTTTTCATTATTTGCCTGAAATTAATAAATACTTTAGTCCTAGTGATGCTAGCTGTAGCAACTCAATAGTGCAATGTTTCAGTGTTAATTAACCCAAAATTTTTTTAATGAAAATCCCACCGCTCGCCACAAGTCTGTGACCGAGCGTAGCGAGTGAGCAGACGAGGAAGCGGAACATCACAATTGCAAAAAAGAAAAACGGTCACTCAGTAGTAACATATTTTTCGGTTCTGTATTTTTGTAAGAAGAAAAGTTATCCACAGGGGTAGAAACGATTAAAAAAGATTATATTTTTGATTATAAAAGATTAGCTGGATTTTTTGGTGGATTTGTTATTTTATTTTTCCTTTTATTTTCAATAAGTTACATAATTCCTTGTTGTGTTTTTTTATCTTTAAAATCAATAACTTATGAATTTACTCGGTTGAACTATTACCTTCCAATTTATTTATTGAATAAATATAAGTAATTGTATTTGTTATGTTTATAATTTATTGATTGACTTTTTATTACAGCTATTCTGTACTTTTTATCTTAATTTTCCGTAGTTTGGTGGGTGATATGCCGTAGTTTGGTGGGTGATATGCCGTAGTTTGGTGGGTGATATGCCGTATTTTGGTGGGTGATATGCCGTATTTTGGTGGGTGATATGCCGTAGTTTGGTGGGTGATATGCCGTAGTTTTCTCTCATTTAAAAAAATTAATTTTGAAAAAATAAAAATTTAGTATAAATTGCAATAATTGAATTTTTTGAAATCAAAACAGGGTGACAGTGGAAAAACCTTTAGGACAAAAAACTAAATTATTAGATCAGTATCGGGAAGAACTTTTCTCTATGAGAAGTAAAGGATACTCATATCGTCAGATAGTAGAATTATTAGCCAGGAAAGATATTATCGTATCATTAAATACTGTTAGGAATTATTTATTAAATTGAGCTTCAGTCCCTCCAACTACCACAGAAAAGGGACTGAATAACTAAACGATGGAGACAATTATATGTCTACGATTCCCATTTTAAAGCAGTTACCTAATTTTATTCAATCTCTCATTTTTTCTATTGAGGGTTTAGGCTGTGAATAATTCATTAATAGAACGAGTTAAATTTCTTCGACAAAGATCGCTAGAAAGAAATAAACTAAAAAATAGTGAGTTAGATAAAATACCAACAATCAATGAATTAGACGAAAAAGACAAACTTGATCCTAATGTAGTTTATCTACCAATTAGTAAAAAATCCACTATCCCAACTCCTAATACTGTACTGCGTAGTGCATTATTTGGAGTTGTTGGAAAAGGTAAGAGAATTTTAGAAAAAGGGGTTTTGAAGGCAACCGTTAATGGGTATTCAATAAAATATTCAGGGGAACAATTAGATCAGTCTGATCTTGATGTTTGGTTGGAATGTATTAGACGTAGCCAAAGTTGTCAACTTGGAACAATAGTGCGATTTGCAGCAAATGATTTTTTAAGATCAATTGATAGAAAAACAGGAAAAAGTCAGCATGAATGGCTGAAAACTTCATTAAAAAGAATGCGATTTACAGATATTGAAATATCTGATGGACGATTTATGTATTGCGGTAGTCTACTACATGAGTATTATCAAGATAAAATAAAAGGTGATAATTGTTTGATAATAAATGATAAAATCATTGATTGTTTTGAAAATTCTAGTTGGACAGCAATTAATCATGCTTTAAGATTAGCATTGAGGGGAAAACAACTAACACAATGGCTATATGGGTTTTATAGCAGTCATTTTAAGCCGTTTCCAATAAAAATAGAAACATTGAAGCTCATTTCAGGAAGTAACTCAGAAACTAAAGAGTTTCGACGGATGATAAGAAAGTCTCTTGCTGAATTATCTTCTGTTACAGGATGGTCTTATAAAATTGACGAAAAAGATAAAGTGATTGTGAATAAAAAATAACACTCTATGTCAGTGTTCTCGCACTGACATAGAGCTAATACAAACCCTAAACCATCTATGAGTCGGACTATGCGAAATAGTACGCATATTGCGCGCATAATGACAGCGTGCAACATATCAATCGAGCAGATTTTGAGCTTTGCTCGCACGTCAAAACACCTTACACACCGTCAGCGTGAGTACCTTCAATGTGTTGGATGTGTCGTATGAAACTAGAAATTCATGAATTTTGTAAACACGCGACAGTTCCTTGTGGTTTTGCAGATAGTGAGGGGGAAATTAATGCCAAGGCTAAAATGGTAGATTTTCTCGGTTTGAATAAAGATGCGCCTGAAATGGTGGCTTTATTAGAGAAAATCGGCACTGAAAAATCCCCATTTTATGTCATAAGCAATTTGGCGTTTGATTACAAAAAACCACCGAAACTTTGGCAAATTGATTTTATCCCACTGTTCAGTCAGGAAAATGGCTACTTAGGCACTTTCTTCCACGCTTATGAGTTCCTGTTTTTGTCGACATTGTAGTATGTCGATGGCATACCGCCTTATGCGGTTACTACAGAAAAACCTAACAAGCTTTTCACTGATAAAGAGTGGCAAGTATTGTTTTTCACAATGCATCGCTTAAACAGTAAGGAAATTGCTAGACAGTTAAATATTTTTCCTTCAGAGGCATGATGTTGTCAACAAAAAGCGATGCCGGAAAGGAATTAAATATGTTCAAAGGTTTGTCTAGAAGAGGGAAAAATATTTATATCGGCGCTGAGTTACGAGATAGGTTAGACAAAATTGTACTCGACATTGGTCATCATGTAGGACGTCCTGTGACGGTCAGTGAGTTTATCCGTTATTCAGTTGAGAAATACGGCGATGAGGTGAGGGATAGGCTCAAGGAATTTTTAGGAAGTGCAGAAGAAAGGAAAGAATCCGGGGAAATATGAGATCCGTTAAGAAGAAATAAATAAAGTTAGAAACGAAAAGCAATCTATTTAATCAAGTGTAAAAAGTAAAAACGTATTTAATTAACCATTAACCGTTTTAAGGAAAATTAAATGAACGGCAAGGTTACTTCATGCCTAAAAAACCCCTTCACTGTGGGTGCGGTAGCCATCCGTAAGGTGTTAAAGCAACAGAAATCGTTATTCACTCTGACGTTTTTTGGATTGTTAATGTTTATTCCTGCTATGCAAGTTTATGCCGATCCGCCAACAACCGGGGATTTATTCAGTGATGGCAAGGAGGTGGTGAAAAGTACCTTTGGCAAAGGCTCAACCGTTGTCTGGATTCTGTACGTACTGGAAATCCTGGCGGCGATTTTTGCTTATGTAAAAACTAAAAATCTGTCGGTGTTTGGCGGGATTGCTGCGGTGATTGTGTTTGTTAACGTGGTCTTCGGGTTGATTTAAATGGACGCCGCTTCTCGCTATCAGTTTCCGACCACGATCACGCATCAGCGCCGTTTTTGTTGGCTACCGATGGATGAAGTGGTGGTTTATTTTCCGCTTCTTGGCTGTGCGATTTTCGTCAATATGTGGATATTTTCCCCCGCATTAGCCGTCGCCTTTGTCGGGCTTCGCAGACTTAAGCAGGACAAAGGGTCAAGTTATCTGTTGGGGCTGGCGTACTGGTGTTTACCGACATCAATTATGCGTTTTTTTATCACTGTTTTACCCGAGAGTTTCACACGGTACTGGATAGCGTGAGCAGCGTGCATGGATTATCAACTGCGGAATTCATCACAAAAGCGATTAGCGATCGGGGTCGTGACCTGTGTGGTGATAACTATTTTAAGTCTGGGAATGTGCTACCGACTGCTGATGCAAAACAGGGAGTTAACTTTCCCGCTTCTCAATAATCACCAAACGATTATTGCGCCGATGTTTGACCACGAAGGTTTTAGTTTTTACGGCACACGCGGTGATGAATGAAAATGCTATTCTTGCACTTAATGTTCGCTTTTTTGCTACTTAACCCGATGCTATCGGCAAAAGCGTCATTGTGTGAGGGTCGCTGGGTTAATCCGATTACCGATATCTGCTGGCGCTGTCTGTTTCCGATAAGTCTCGGCAATATCAGTAAATAGTAGTGGATTACCGGACACGCGTAATCACTCCTCACTGATTCAGCTAGGTCCTGCGCCACCGCCGTTATTTCAGCGCATTGGCCTTGCAATTGGGTTTTGGGAGCCGTTTGCCATGACTGATGTGACACGCTCACCGATGTGCATGGTCAATATGGGTGGTTTCACCATTCAGCTAGGACAAATTGGCATTGGAAAAGGCACCAAAGGCGCGAATGAAAATCTAGGCGGCATGTACCACGTTTACTGGTACAAATATCCGCTTATCATCTAGCTTAATATCTTAACCACCATCGGCTGCATACAAGGCGGGGAATATGATATTGGCTATCTCTCGGAACTTGACCCGATGTGGATGGGCGACAATCTGGCGCCTTTTACCAATCCAGAGGCGCTGCTATTTGGTAATAGTATCGCGCAGTTAGCCTGTACTGCCGATGCGATTGCCAGTGAATCCCGCTTGCCACTCGATGCACTCTTTTGGTGCGCGGGTTCACATGGCTCCATGTATCCATTCACGGGGACGATTTATTCCGAAAGCAGTGACATTAATAGTGCGTTATTACTCACCGAGCGCATGAATTTTACACTAAATCGCCAAGGCATGATTTGGGACACGATTGACGAAAACAAGGCGGTGTGTCAGGAATACCCGACCGTGATTATGCCAAAAAGCCGTTATCGCTATCAAATGGTCAATCCCGTGCCGGATGCCAATCAGTGTCATCGAACCTGTCGCAGTGTCATTCGCTGGCAAACCGGTAAAGAAATGCCCAATACCAAAAAGAATTACGGCTATCTGTTGTGGAAAAAACGCAACTTTGTGCTGCTTTAGGAGAATAACGATGCGAAAACTCACATTACTCTCCCTGTTAATTTTATTGATATCAACAACTACACCGGCAGAGGAAGGCATGCCGTTAGAAGGTATTACCCAAGAAACCGCCTATTTTTTATCATACAGCATCCCTTAAAAAACGCTAGTGCCCTTCTTAAAATCGGCGCAGGCAAAACAAATCCCGGTCTACTTTAACGGCTTGATTGATAACAGTATGGAAAAAACCGCCCGCTACTTACTTAATCTGATACAAAAATATCAGTTAGCGGGTATCCAGGTTGATCCGCTGCGCTTTGACTACTATGGCATTAACCAGGTTCCTGCACTGGTTAAACGCTGTGGCAAGACATTTGATGTCGTTTATGGGTCAGTGGCGCTAGAGGAAGGATTAACGCAAATTAGTCGTCATGGCTTGTGCATTGATGAATAAAATACTGACCGTGCCACTCTTGATGTTTGCGATATCGGCTTTTGACAACGATATGGATAATGCCGCGAAAGAAGGTTATGACCTCGCTGAACAAACACAAAAACAGGCAGAGTCTACCCTTAATGATTTTCAGCCGCAAAAAGAACTGCCCAATTTTACCGCCAACCCTAATGAGGCGGATTTTTATCAAGATGCATCGAAAATAGGCAATGCGGCCAATCAATCCCTTAATGACAGTGACTTAGGCCAGCTTGCCGTGGAAACCTATATCAATAATCCCAAGGATAAAATCGACTGGCAATCGGACATGGTAAAAAACAGTCAGACGATACAGGAAAATGCCGAAGGGATTACCGCAGGCAGTGCTGAGCAGTGCAGTAAAAAAAGCATTAGTCAATCAAGTTTTAAAGAGCATGTTTGCGAGCGGTGAAAAAAGATAGTCAGTACCTGTACCAACACGGCAAGTGTTGAGTGGACAAGTGAAACGCAAACCAGAACTGTCACCCGTGTTTATCAATTGCAAAACTTACCGTTCCATACGGAGGGAATTCGGATTGTGGTGGTTATCACGCCTGACATTGAGGGAACAATAGAAAAAGTTACTTATACTCACCCAGGTTGCAATCGTTGCTATGGCGGTGTAGAAATTTCAGGGTTTGGCGGTGATTTCTTTTATTGGATTGGTTCAAGACATACGCTGAGTGGAGAACTGAATATAACTGACCGAACATTTACTCAAAGTCGACCCATCCGATTCTCACACAACGATCGAGACAGTGCGAAAAGATATCGCTTTAATCAACCGGCAAAAATCACCTTGTACTTCACGCTACAAGTCAACGAAACAATCTGGCAACCAAAAGTCGTTTGGACAGAGAACTGCTCCGTGGATAAAGCGAATGCCGTCAAAGCCAAAGCCTGGTGCAGTCAAAAAGGCGAAACCCGTTATGTCGTTAAAGACGGCAAACGTTATCCTATCACGCTCCCTTGCTGGCAAGAATCCGAGCAGTGGGTCGTATCTGAACGGGATGATAATACCTGTGGCGCTGGGAGAAAGACCCGAATTGCAGTGAAGGGACACGCCAGTGTTTGCAGAAAATCGGCAATTTATGTGTCAAGGAATCGGTGAAATTCCAGTGTCAACAAACCATCCATGGGGAAGGCTTTCTCTGTGGCGGTACATTCTACTGCTCGGACGGCAAATGTGCCGCCATTGCCTCGGGCAAAAACAATGATTTTGGAGAAGCGGTATCGCAATTGGCCGCACTCGCGAAAGCCGGTAAAGACATCAGTGGGGAGGGCAAAAATCAGTGCGTTTACCGGTAAACCGATGGCGTTTCGTAAAACCGCCATTGGTTTTAGTAATTGCTGCAAAAGCATCGGTTGGGGGCATGATATTGGACTAGCCAGTTGTGACAGTGAAGAAAAAGCGATTGGTAAAGCCAAAGAAAAAGGGTTGGTGGTTGATGTGGGGGAGTTTTGCGCCGAAGACGTGTTAGGGGTGTGGTTTGCGTAAGAAACACAGTTATTGCGTGTTTGACAGTAAGCTTGCGCAGATTGTGCAGGCACAAGGGAGAGGAGGTCAACTGGGTGTGGGATTTGGTATTGCCAAACATCCTGATTGCCGTGGACTGACCATTGACGAGTTGCAGCAGGTGAAATTTGATGCGCTTGATTTCACCGAATTTCATGACGAACTCAATAGCAACACAACACTACCGGATAGCAAAAAACTCACTGAGAAAATCAGCCAGCAGATTAAAAACGAATTGCAGGGGCGCAAATCATGAAAGGCCTTTTGTTAAGTAGCTTGCTGTTATCGGAGGTGGTTACCGCAAAGCCTGACGATGGTTATCACTATTCCCATGCGGTCGGCTGGCACTGGTATAACGAACCTGCGCCCCAGCAGGAATCGCCGGAAGAAAAACAATCCCAGTCAAAACCGCCATCAGCGGTGGAAACCATGCAAAAAATCAAAGCCCTGGGCGATGAATTGCGTAATGCCGCGGTGCTCGACCCGAAATCGCCTGAGAAATTGGCACGCTGGATGGCATTCCAAAACTACTGGTCGGATAACGCCAGTCAGTTTTCAGCCACCTGGCAGAAGGTGCTGCTGCTCAAACCCGAACTCGATTACAATAACCGGCATTCGCATTATAACGCCACCGCAACCCTGTCTTACGTCCAGGAGCGTAAATCCCAGGTTAATGACATCAAAGCTGTCAATGAACGCTATGGGGTCTTTTTCTTCTATCGCGGGAATGCACCCTTGGACAGTAAGCTCGCCCAGGTGGTGAGGGAATTTGCCCCGCAATACCAGATGGCGGTGATGCCAATTAGTATCGATGGCGTCATTAACCCGGAGTTACCCAACAGCCAGAAAGACTGAGGACAGGCAGCGAAGATGCAAATCCTCTATTTCCCTGCGCTCTTTCTGGTTGACCCGATCACGGGCAGCTACCACCCACTGGCTTATGGTTTTATCAGTCAGGATGATTTAGCGAAACGGCTGTTAAATCGCGTGACTGATTTTGCGCCGATGGATTAACGATGAAAACACTATTTGCTTTTTTTGTACTGCTTTTTGTCATCCCCGCTAACGCGGCCGTGATTGACGAAATCGCGGCACTCGAAAAACACAAAACGGTAGCAGTAGAGAATAAGCTGGCTCAACAGCGCACAGTGGCAAAAGCGAAGCCACAGACCTTTCGCTTATCAACCGGTCAGGTGCTTAATATCACTCATTGGCAAATCGTGCATTTTATGAAATCCGATTGTCAATATTGTCAGCATTTTAATTCTTTGCTTAATGCCACTGCGCAGCAACTGGGTATTCCGGTTTTTGTATACAGTTTTGACGGACTAGGGGATAGCACCTTTAGTAACGTATTACCCGTAACCACAGATGTGATAAATGATTTTTCCATGAATTACCACAGGTGACGCCCACCGATTTTATTGTTAACACCCAAACCATGGTCGCCATTCCGGTTTCGCAAGGCATGCTGAGCGCAGAAATGTTTGTTAACCGACTGGCGAAGTCTTTTGGGCTTGCTGAAAAACTGGGGTTCTTGCAATGAAAAAACAATACAAATTAATTGCCCTGATGCTGTTTTGTACCACCACTCAAGCCGGTATCAATGAGGATTTAAATAAGTTTTTTCAGGAGCTTAATAGCGGCAGTGGCGCAAATGTCACCCAAGCAGCGGCGTGGCAGTAACAGGCGTAATAAGCACCGTCTGCTGACACTTCCCTGATTTTCCGGTGGGTTTGGTTAATAAGGCCCGGCAGTGCCTGCGCATCTGTCGTTCCGCTGAGCGATAAGTCGGCACAGATAATCTCATGAG
>NZ_CP038155.1 GCF_013460135.1 Arsenophonus endosymbiont of Aphis craccivora | reverse complement strand
GTCGGAAAATGTAATCAATGATATTGTTAATTGGCTAGAAAGCCAATTACAGCGAAATGAAGGCATGAAGATTGATACCATTGCTAATAAAAGTGGTTATTCTAAATGGCATTTACAACGGATCTTTAAACAATTAAAAGGTTGCACTTTAGGTGCAGATGTTCGTAAACGTCGATTACTGGAAGCAGCCAGGTTATTACGAGAAGATAAATTTTATATTTTGGATATAGCCCTAAAATACGGTTTTAGTTCGCAAGCAACTTTTACCCGCATTTTTAAAAAACATTTTAATACTACACCGGCTAAATTTCGCCAAAATGGGCAGTTACCCGACTTTAATCAATTTATGGACTAATCTATAATTATTCATTTTTAGACTTTAGTTATTATATGCCAGTCTAAATGCTGGCTTTACGGCTGTTTGCAATAAAATTATGCTTGAATATATCTCTTTCCAGCAATGGATGCTAATAATTAACAATCATTAATTTGATTCATGCTATTTCAGGCTTTGTTGAATAAATCGAACTTTTAGGTGATTGGCGGAGCTGATCGCTAAATTCGTTTCAACATCAGGTCCCCATGGCAAAGCAAAAGTTTAAAATTACCAACTGGCCCGCGTACAACAAGGCACTCAGACAACGCGGTTCCCTGACGGTCTGGCTTGATGAGTCGGCCATCGCTGGATGGACTGACAGTTCTTCGCCTGAAGGTCGTGGCCGGCCGCTTTACTACAGCGATATGGCTGTTACCACTGTCCTGATGATGAAGCGTGTGTTTAACCTGTCGCTCCGGGCATTACAGGGCTTCGTTGATTCGATTTTTAAACTCATGTCTTTGCCGCTGTGCTGTCCGGACTACTCGCTGGTCAGCAGACGAGCAAAGAGCGTCAACATCAGCATAAAAACGCCAACGCGTGGTGAAATCTCGCATCTGGTCATCGACAGTACCGGTCTGAAGGTCTTTGGCGAAGGTGAATGGAAAGTCAGGCAGCATGGGGCTGACAGACGAAGAGTGTGGCGCAAGCTTCATCTGGCAGCAGACAGTGTGACTCATGAGATTATCTGTGCCGACTTATCGCTCAGCGGAACGACAGATGCGCAGGCACTGCCGGGCCTGATTAACCAAACCCACCGGAAAATCAGGGAAGTGTCAGCAGACGGTGCTTATGACGCCTGTTACTGCCACGATGCGTTGCTAAGAAAGAAAATCAGGCCCCTTATCCCGCCGCGAAGCGGAGCGAAATACTGGCCGGACAAGTACCATGAACGTAACCATGCGGTGGCGAATCAGCGTCTGAGCAGGAGTAATGATATGTGGAAAAAGAAAGTGGGTTATCACCGGCGTTCAGTGGCAGAAACAGCGATGTTCCGCATAAAAACTTTGCTGGGTGGCCATCTGAGGCTGCGTGACTATGAGGCTCAGGTAGGTGAAGCAATGGCGATGGTCAAAGCGCTGAACCGTATGACGTTGTTGGGTATGCCACACAGCGTCAGGATCGGATAACAGCTGTAGCAGAGGGAGCCATCCTGGCGGCTAATTCTGATTTATTCAACAAAGCCGCTATTTCATTGACTAACCAATTTTCGAATTGTATAAGCTGCTGATGAAAATTTGGATATTGAAACTGGATCTCAGCGATTAATTGCTTAATTGTCGCTGGTTGGTATTTTTTGCCAATCAACTTTTGGCTAAAAAGCTCTAATGGCGATGGATCTAAACTATCCGTATAAATTTTGCTAGTTGAAATTTTTCCTTTATCAATATCAAAATGAAGTTCAACTACACCCCAGGCAAATCGGGTTTCAAGTATATGACTAAAAGCTAGCGCGTGACCAAAATGCCACTCCCAGCTAGATTGTTCAGCATAAATGTCAACAAAACCGGGTAAATCAGGCAAATTAGTTGGTGAAATTATTTCTGCCTTCACTACCTCATCATAATAGTTAAAAAAATTGTTTGCTCAGGCGTTACAAATTGCCTGATGACTAATCCGAACATCAATTTCAGCTAAATTCATTACCCTAGAACGTACGGAGGTAATGCCTTTACTAATTAATTTCTTCGGATCCGGATTTAAATAACTGGCTAAACGGTTTAAATCTGTATTAATAAGTAAAGTGCCATGATGAAAACCGCGATCGTGTGTTTCAAAATAAGCTGATCCGGAAATTTTACGCTCACCATGGGCGGAATGGACAACTAGATCATTTCGACCTGAAACTTGAGCCTTTATCCTAACCTCAGCTAGTCCTGCAATAATAATTTGTGTTGAAATAGTTTTATCATAGGCTGGTTTACCCGCCATAAAGGTAAAACAGGTGTTTCCCAAATCATGAAAAACCGCACCACCACCACTGCTGCGGCGAGCTAATTTGACTCCATCTTGGGCCATTTTACGTGTATTACACTCTTTCCATGGATTTTGTGCCCGACCAATAACGACAGTATTATTATTGCGCCAAAGAAACATAATCCGCTGCTTGACTGACATTTGGCGAAAAATAGCCTCTTCAACAGCTAAATTAAACCAGGGATCAAATGATTCAGAAATAAGAAGACGTATTGAAGCCATAAGAATTTTGCCAGCCTATATTCATTTTGTTATAGCAAAAACCAAAAAGTTATTATAACTAAAAATGACACTTAAATACGGCGTGCCTGCCAGAAAACCTTGCGCCAGTATATATTGTTTAACGAAGAGCGAATAACACCTTTGCTAGTTGAGGCATGAATAAAAGTATTATCCGTATCATAAATACCAACATGTAGACCATTTTCACCTGAGCCGGTTTTAAAAAAAACCAAATCGCCCGGCATAAGATCCTTAATATTAATACGGGTGCCATAAGTGGTTTGAGCTATTGTCGTGCGCGGTAATTGAATGGCAAAACGATCACTAAAAGTTCGATAAACAAAGCCTGAACAATCAACTCCACTTGATGCTAAACCACCATAACGATATGGCGTACCATACCATTGTGATAGTTGTTCTTTAAGTTGAGCGATGGTAATAATAGGATCAGAAAGTTGGCTTTTTAACGGCGGTGCTGTTCTGTTTACTGAAGAAGAACAGCCAATTAAAATAAGGTAAAATAAAAAAAGCAGGTGTGTAATTCTTATTAACATAAAGCACCTTTATCGCTTAATAGGATAATTAAATAGACTTTAATCAGTGTTTAATAAAAAACAAGTTTTTATTAATCGGTAATCGCTATTTTTAAGCAATACACTGGCTATAAAAATAAGTATTCTGCTAAGTTTTTTAGCTTTATTTTCGCGTTACTTCAGGCCGAGAAATAATCCAAATACCAAGCAAAATAAATACTACACCGACAAATTTAATCAATGTCGCCGATTCATTAAACCAAGGCAAAGTAACTGCGAATAAATAAACTAGTACATAGCTTAAACTAATCAGTGGATAAGCTTTACTTAATGCTAAAAATTTCAAGGCAAATAGCCAGCAAACCATCGAAAGCACATAGCCAATTAAACCGATAAAAATCAGCCCACACGCCGGCAGATTTTCAAGTAACCAATTATCATCCATCCACTGATGATTTAATTTAAACTCAGGTAATATAGTTACTCCAGCTTTTAAACAAAGCTGCGCTAAAGTGATCAATATTACACTACCGATACCCCAAAAGTAGCCTTTCATATATTTAATAAAACTATACCCAACATGATAATAAATACGCCGATCCAATGTTTGATACTGATCTTCTCTTGATAAATAAATTGTCCAATCAGTGTAACGATAACAAAGTTAATACTTAACATAGGATAAGCAAGACTAAGCGGTAAAATTTGTAGTAATTTAAGCCAAAATAGCATGCCTAACGCAAGCACAATAATCGCTATTAGCAGCCATTTAATGGCTAAACTATTTTTTGCCGGCAAACCACTTTGCCAATATATCACCGCTTGCTTTTGGCAAACCTGTCCAATGCAAGTTAACAGGCTAACAATTATCAATAAGAAAAAATGTGTCATGGTTGCTGATAATAGGTCATTATTGCCATTCTTGTATTGCGAACTACATGATCAGGCTTAGGAATATCATCAGGCAGCCCTTCATTTCTACGTAATAAAAGAACCACTGAAATTTGTCCTTCTTTCCGTGACAAGCTAAGCCATTTAGCAAAATTTCCTTGTTTGATTAAGCGAAATTGGCTATCGGGATAATTTAAGCCGTATCTTAATTCACCTGATCTTTCATATAAATAAATATCACCTTGATGTAATTCCCATGCCAAAGCTGCGCCTAATCCAACATTATCCCCTAGCACAAACTTACTTTCTTCCAACAAAGATATATTTTGCCGAATTAATTGCTGCGGTAACTTAGAATCAATAGTATCTTGCGGTAATGCATAACTTATTGATAAGCTCAAGGCTAAAGAACATGCCGCGCCCCACAGCCAATACCTGGCATTGGATATCAAACTAAAATAGCCAATAATCAGCCAAATGCAAAAAACCGTTATACCTAATGCCAGTTTTGGCCACTCCAACGGGGTATATAAAGGATGCTCAACAAATAACCCCATAATAATCAAAGTAATAATTGCCAATATGGCAAAAGCGAGATTGGTAAAACCGTTAAATTTAATGGCTGTCAAATTGCGATTTTTAACACAATCAACCGCATATTTTGCCATCATTAATGCAAGCGGTGCCATCACCGGCAACATATAAGTAAGTAATTTACCCTTAGCGATACTAAAAAATACAAAAGGGACAATAAACCAACAAAGCAGAAAAAACATTTCCGGTTTGATTTTTCGTTCCCGCCAACTTTTTAATAATGTACCAGGTAAAAGCCCTAACCAAGGTATGACACCAAGTAAAATAATGGGAATATAAAACCAAATAGGCGCTTTATGTTGGGCATCCTCTGATGAGAAGCGCTGAATATGTTCTACCCAGAAAAAGTAATGCCAATAATCCGGTTCATATTGATTGACAGCTAATGCCCAAGGAAGGCTTATTAATGCCGCACTGATGATGGCTACGCCACCAAATTTGAGCATCTCAGTAAAACGTTTTTGATACAACATAATTGGCAGCATGACAATAACCGGGATAGCTAAGGCTAAAAAACCCTTGGTCATAAATGCCATACCACAGGTAAGCCCCATAACTGCCCAGGCAAGTAACTTTGCAGCAACCGTTGATGCTTTTAATAACCAAAAACAACATAGAATACAAGCAGTAAGCCACATGGTCAGCATCGGATCGAGTACGCTATAGGTGCCAACTGCAAAAACCAAAAACATCGAAACATACATCAAAGTAGCAACAAACGCGACATTTCGATTACGCCACATTACCATCGCTAACCAGTAAATTAAGCCAGCGCTGATCATAGTTGCAAACACAGCACCAAAACGAACAGCAAAATTGGTATTACCAAATATCATTTGACTGATATTATTTATCCAATATCCGGCCACTGGCTTTTCAAAATAGCGAATATTAAGCAAGTAAGGCACAATCCAATCACCTTTTTGCAACATTTCTCGGCTAATTTCTGCGTAACGCGTTTCATCTGGCTGCCACAACAGTCGGCCATTTAACGGTACTAAATAGGTAAAAATAAAAAAAAGTGCTAATAAAAAAGCACCTGTTTTTTGTAACTGTTTAGTTAACATCAAGCGCTATACGTCGTGTTGACACCCTAGCCAACCCTCACGACCTGGAAAAGATGAACGAATAATTTTTCCGTGTGGTGAAGAATTAATATCATTAGGTATTAATTCACGCAACGGACAAAATACCATTTGTTCTGCAATCATTCTCGCTAGTAAGCTGTCAAATTGCATCGATTTAGACATACCTTCTACTTCAGTATGAATAGTATAAACAGGCGTTCCTGCATCTTCCTGCATCGCGTTAATAATAAAATCATTAAAGTTTTCATCTTTAACCAAAGTGCCAACAACTTCATCATAAGTCGGTAGTGTTACTGGAATTTGTACAGTACCAATCGAACCATCCGCTAAAATAGGACGAAAAGGATGGGTACCACGGCAATCACTATTATAGTCAAATTTAAAATTTTCTTTCGCCGTTAATACACGTTCATCGGCCCGCCAACCAGCCACAGCTGAGCATTTCACGGTAGCGCCCGTTGCGGCTTCAAGCGCATCTACGCCTAATTTAATTTGTTCGACTAATTTGGTTCTTGGCCATTTACCTACATTAGCTTGCCAGCCTTGATGATCCCATGCATGTAGCCCAACTTCATGACCTGCATCCAATGTTTGTTTCATTAAGTAACCTAGATCATTGGCTATTTTTTTACCTGACCATGCTGTACCGGCTAATAAAATATCCCAACCATAGAGTGATGTCGCATTCGCTCTTAACATTTTCCATAAAAATTTAGGTCGAAACAGGCGCCATAAATGACGCCCCATGTTATCTGGACCGACACTGAAAAAAAAACTGGCTCGAATTTGATATTTAGCGAGCACTTTAAGTAACTGTGGCATACCTTCTTTGGTACCTTGATAGGTATCCACATCAATTCTTAAGCCAATTTTCTTCATTATTTTTTACCTAATTCTTCCGTCGCAGCTTGCAAAAAGAAATCTAAAGTTTCATCAATAGTCTGTTTCATATCAACAGTTGGCTCCCAATCGAGCAAGCGCCGCGCATTTTCAATACTAGGTCTACGGTGCTCAACATCTTGATATCCTTTACCATAATAACTACTACTTTCAATCTTTTTAAGACCAGCAAATGGAGGAAAGTGTTTACGTAACGGATGTCTTTCAAAACTGTCAAGTAGCATATCAGCTAATTGAGCAATGCTTGCTTCATTGGTCGGATTACCAATATTAATAATTTGACCATCGCATATTTCATCTTTATTTTCAATAATACGAAATAATGCTTCAATACCATCTTTAATATCGGTGAAACAACGCTTCTGAGCGCCGCCATCAACTAATTTTATCGGTGAACCTTCGACCAAATTTAAAATTAATTGTGTAATCGCTCGTGAACTACCAATACGGGCAGAATGTAAACTATCGAGACGTGGGCCCATCCAATTAAACGGTCTAAATAGAGTGAATTTCAACCCTTCTTTAACACCATATGCCCAAATAACGCGATCTAATAGCTGTTTAGAAACAGAATAAATCCAACGCTGTTTGTTAATTGGCCCGACAATTAAACGAGAAGTATCTTCATCAAATTCTTTATCATCACACATCCCGTAAACTTCAGAAGTTGATGGGAAAATAATACGTTTATTATATTTTACACAATAACGCACTATCTTTAAGTTTTCTTCAAAATCTAACTCGAAAACTTTTAATGGATTGCGGGTATATTCAATCGGTGTTGCAATAGCAACCAGTGGTAAAATGATGTCACATTTTTTAATATGATATTCAATCCACTCAGTATGAATACTGATATCGCCTTCAACAAAATGAAAACGCTGATCATCACCAAAACGGGGATCATTAATAAAACGGGCAACAGCAGAAGAACTAATATCCAAACCATAGATATCATAATGACCATCTGCTAATAAACGTTCGGTTAAGTGATTACCAATAAAACCATTTACACCCAAGATCAAAACACGCTTACGCCGTTTTTCCTGGGTCGTCGGTCTAGCCCCAACTCGCACGCCATTGACGATTCCCATTTCAGCCGCTAAACGCGATCCTTCAACGTATAATCCAGCTCCACTCTGCCCGGTCAGAATTTCAAGCACACCTTGACCACAAGCTATTTGCAATGGTTCGGTAGAAATGATTGTACCAGGTAATTTATCGTGTGATTTTTCTAGCACACGGGCACGCCAGACAATCATTTTACTCTCAGCCAAATAAGTAAATGCACCTGGATATGGCTCGGTTACCGCTCGTACTAAGTTATTCACTTCGGTAGCAGATTTAGACCAATCAATTAAACCATCTTCAGCGCTACGACGGCCAAAATAGGTTGCCTTACTTTCATCTTGGGGTGTTGCTGAATAATCACCTATTTTAATTAAGGGTAATGTATCAGCCAAAAGCTGTTCAGCCGCCTGACGAATTTTCTCATGTAACACTAATGCGGTATCTGTTGCATCAATAGAGATTTTTTTCTGTGCAACAATATCACCTGCATCCGGCTTGGCTATCATCTTATGTAATGTGACACCCGTTTCTGTTTCACCATGCAAAATAGCCCAATTGATCGGCACACGACCACGATATTTAGGTAATAAAGAACCATGCAAGTTAAAAGCACCTTTAGGAGCTAACGCCAATAACTCTTGACTAAGCATGTGGCGATAGTAAAAAGAGAAAATAACATCCGGTTGCATTTTCTCAATACGCTCAATCCAAAGTGAATGATTGATATTTTCTGGCGCAAATACAGATAAACCCATCTCAGCTACCAAGCGCGCAACTGAGGAAAAGAAATGATTCTCTTTAGGATCATCTGTATGTGTAAAAACAGCCTGAATTTCAAAGCCCGCCTTCTGTAGCGCCTTTAATCCCACACAACCAATATCATGGTAAGCAAAAACAATAGCTTTCATTATTTTTTTTCCTGATTTTCGTCAGTATCTAGATGAACACCAACTATCTTTTGAATAAAGTAACGGGGTCGGGCACGAACATCATTGTACATTCTGCCAATATATTCACCGAGTAGTCCCATGGCAATAAATTGCGCGCCAATAAATATGAATAGAATAGCAAACAGCGTAAAAACACCCTCTGCAGCCCACATTGCACCAAACATAAGACGCAAAATAATTAACAGAACCGCCAGTAAAAATCCACTTGCCGCAATCAAACTACCAACTACACTCAACAAACGTAACGGAGTAGTAGCTAAACAAGTGAGTAAATCAAACATTAAATTTACTAGCTTCATCAAGCTATATTTTGAATCACCAAACTCACGTTCTGCATGGGCAACATCAATTTCGATCGTTCTTTTAGCAAACGTATTTGCTAAAATGGGAATAAATGTACTGCGTTCATGACACTGTAGCATCGCATTAATAATATTACGCCGATAAGCACGCAACATGCAGCCATAATCGCCCATGGTGCGCCCAGTTGCTTTGGTGATCATGGCATTAATGATTTTTGACGCTGTTTTACGAAACCAAGAATCTTGCCGATTCATCCGTCTGGTCCCGACTACGTCATAGCCTTCTTCCGCTACCTGTACCAGATGTGGAATTTCTTCAGGCGGGTTTTGTAAATCAGCATCTAAGGTGATCACAAGATCACCGGTTGCCTGTTTAAAACCAGCCATAATGGCAGAATGTTGACCATAGTTACGATTTAAAATCACTGCGATAACGTGATTTGCCGGATTTTCAGCAGCATCCATCAGCAATCTAGCTGAATTATCAGCACTACCATCATCAACTAAAATTAATTCATATGGCTGTTTCAATCTCTGACAAGCAGCCAATGTTCTTTCCAATAACTGGGGTAAGCTTTGCTCTTCGTTATAAATAGGGATAACGATAGAAACTTTTTTTATTTCTTCAAAATCATTTTGAAAAGACACTATCTCGGCTCCGAAAAAATTTCATGAATAGCAGCAACAACGCGATCAACATCTTGAGCACGCATGTCATGGAATAGTGGCAATGAACATAAGGTCTTCGAGTTCCATTCAGAATTAGGTAGAGAAAGAGATGGATAATGTTCTCTATAATATTTTTGCGTATGAGCCGCTCGGAAATGTAGACCAGTACCAATATTCTTCTCTTTTAAGCGTTCCATAAAACTATCACGGTCAATACCACAGACAGCTTTATCGACTCGAACCATAAACAGATGATTGGCATGTAAATGGGAATAATCGGGTACATCCAACATTTTTAACGGCAGATTGGCAAGCGCTTGTCGATAATAAGCAACAAGCTCTGCACGACGTTTATTTATCTGTGTTAACTTTGTTAATTGAACAACAGCAATTGCCGCATGAATATCAGAGAGATTATATTTAAATCCAGGTTCAACGACCTCAGCCTGTGGTTTACGACCTTGTATTTGTCGATCGAAGGCATCTACACCTAAACCATGAAATTTTAAACATAGCAGACGTGTGGCCAAGGAATCATCATCGGTAGCGACTAAACCTCCTTCGGCACAAGTGATATTTTTAATCGCATGAAATGAAAAAATGGCTGTGCCCTGTTGACCAATCCATTCACTTTGATACTGAGTACCTACGGCATGAGCCGCATCCTCGATCAATGTAATATTGTTTCTTTGTGCAATCTCACGTAACGCGTCAAGATCGCATGGCGCCCCGGCGTAATGTACCGGAATAATCGCTTTTGTCTTAGGGGTAATCGCCTTCTCAACGACATCAGGCTGAACCATTAAAGTGTCACGATCTACATCAATCATGACTGGATGTGCCCCTAACAAGGTGATCACATTAATGGTTGAAACCCATGTTAATGAGGGGGTAATAACTTCAGCTCCAAGACCAATTCCTAAGGCCATAAGCGTTATATGCATACCCGCTGTTGCCGAACAAAAAGCAATTGCATGCTGACAACCAAATTTATGGCGAAAGTCTTCTTCGAGTTGATGATTTTGCGGCCCGGTGGTGATCCAACCAGAACGTAATACATTTTCTACCGCCCGGATCTCTTCGTCACCTATTGCTGGGCGAGAAAAAGGAAGAAAATCATTCATGAGATTAACCTACTAGCAATTCATCTAATATTTTTTTAGAGTCAGTTGTCTATAATATCATAAAATAGCTTAACTACACATCAACATGACAATAACTTTCTAATCTCACTAATCAGAACGGATTAATTTGTTAAATATACTTGGCTAAAGAGAATTTCATATTAGTGAAGTAAATTAAAAAGCAAAATAAAACCCCTAATAATTCTTATCAATAAGAAAGTGAATAAATAATAATAAGTAAATTTAAAGTCAATGTTATTGCAATTTTGTTAATAAGTGTTTTTGATTAATAGAGCAAAATAACGAACTTTTGTTTAGGATTATATTGATATTGAATAATAAAAAAGCCGCTTTAGCGGCTTTTTAGAATAATAATTCATTATTTATGAGGCTTTATCTTTTCAACCCGGCCTTTCAACTTTTGCCCTGGTCGAAAAGTCACCACTCGACGAGCAGTGATGGGAATATCTTCTCCAGTCTTTGGATTTCGACCTGGTCGCTGATTTTTATCACGCAGATCAAAATTACCAAACCCTGACAGTTTCACCTGCTCCCCATTTTCTAATGAACGACGAACTTCTTCAAAGAAAAGTTCAACCAGGTCTTTCGCATTACGTTTGCTTATACCCAGTTTTTCGAACAGACTTTCTGACATTTCAGCTTTTGTAAGCGCCATAGGTTTAGTCCCTCAAGGATGCTTGGAATCGCCGTTTTAACGCAGCAACACATTTATCAACAGTTGCGGCAATCTCTTCTTCTTCCAGAGTACGATTTGTATCCTGCAAGATTAAGCTAATAGCAAGGCTCTTATAACCTTCCGCTACACCTTTACCACAGTACACGTCAAACAAGTTTATGCCAACTATATGATTTATGCCAATTTTCTTGCATTCAGCTAATACGTCAGCTGTTGCTACTTCTTCTGGTACTACAACAGCAATATCCCGTCGGTTGGCAGGAAAACGTGAAATCATATTTGCTTTAGGAATAACACGCTCTGCAACAGTATCCCACAGCAATTCAAAAACAAGTGTCCGACCATTCAAATCTAGCTTATTTTCCAGTTCAGGGTGAATAACGCCTATATATCCAATATAATCATTATTCAGATAAATCGCAGCGCTTTGTCCAGGATGAAGTGCAGGATCAGAATGAACCTTATAAATAATATTGTCTAATTTTCCGGTTAATGCCAGTATTGCTTCGACGTCACCTTTGATATCAAAAAAATCCACAGCGCGTTTTTCTTGTGACCAGTGCTCTTCATAACGATTGCCAGTAATCACACCCGCTAACATCAATTCTTGCCGAATACCATGCTCTGCTGTTACATCCGGCACAAATCGTAATCCAGTTTCAAACAGTCGAATGCGATTTTGTTGACGATTTTGATTGTAAATTACTGTCGTTAATAAGCCGGGCAATAAAGAAAGCCGCATTACCGACATATCTGCTGAAATAGGATCCGGTAAAATCATTGCATCAGAATCTGGATGCAGTAGTTGCTGAATTTTAGGATCAACAAAACTGTAGGTAATCGCTTCATTGTAATCACGATCAATTAATAATGTTTTCACTCGTTTTAATGGCAGCGCTGATTCACAACGGGGGGTCATAACTAAATCTGCATGTAACGGTACATCAGGTATATTATTATAACCATAAACACGAGCTACTTCTTCAATCAGATCTTCTTCAATTTGCATATCAAAACGCCAAGAAGGAGCAACCACCTGCCAATTATCTTGCTCACCATTCACTTTGCATCCTAAACGTTGAAGGATCTGGGTAACGTTAATATCTGTAATACAATGACCAATCAAGCGATCCAGTTTTTGCCGAGTCAGGGTTATTGTTGCCACTTTCGGTAAGTTTGTTTGATGGCTAACATCAATAATATTTCCAACCTCGCCACCACAAATTTCAACGATTAATCTAGTCGCACGTTCCATAGCTTTATATTGCAGCTGTGGATCAACGCCCCGCTCAAAACGGTGTGAAGCCTCAGTATGCAGATCATAATTACGTGCCCGGCCAGCAATCGACAGTGGATCGAAAAAAGCACTCTCTAACAGAATATTAGTGGTTTTTTCATTAACGCTGGAGTGCTTGCCACCAAAAATACCGGCAATTCCTAAGGCATTCTTCTCATCGGCAATGACTAAAGTATCTGGCTTCAAATTTACCTTGCTGTCATCGAGCAAAACTAATGTTTCATCCTGTTTTGCCATTCTAACAATGATCATGCCATTTAAGCGAT
Organism: Arsenophonus endosymbiont of Aphis craccivora; assembly: GCF_013460135.1. Classification (GTDB taxonomy): domain Bacteria; phylum Pseudomonadota; class Gammaproteobacteria; order Enterobacterales; family Enterobacteriaceae; genus Arsenophonus; species Arsenophonus nilaparvatae. Next base: position 2,389,758 of record NZ_CP038155.1, on the reverse strand, counting down.
CAAGATCATAAGCATGCAATGGTTGACCTAATTCTAATAACACAAAATTAGTAATATCAACTACCGGATCAATACTAAGGATCCCCCCTCGACGTAATTTTTCTCTCATCCAGCTAGGGGTTTGCGCTGTAACATCGATGCCTTTTATTACTCGTCCTAAAAAGCGTGGGCATGCCATAGGCGCTTCCACCTGAATAGGAAAAACACTAGCATCAGTGGCTTTAACTGGTTCAATTTCTATCGTATTTAACTCTAGGTTATTGATAGCTGCAATATCGCGAGCGATACCTAAAATACTTAAACAATCAGCTCGATTTGGTGTCAAGCTTACATCAAAAATATGGTCATCTAGTTGCAAGTAGTTACGAATATCGTTACCAATAGGCGCGTCCTGTGGTAGCTCAATAATACCAGTATGATCATCCGAAATGCCAAGTTCAAAATAAGAACAAAGCATACCTTCAGAAAGCTCACCGCGGAGTTTTGTCGCTTTTATTTTAAAATTATCGGGTAAAACCGCGCCAATTGTTGCCACAGCGACTTTTAACCATTGACGACAATTTGGTGCTCCACAGACAATATTGAGTAACTGTTCAGTGCCAATATTGATCTTTGTTAATCGTAACTTATCTGCATTAAGATGCTGAACACATTCAACAACCTCGCCGACTACCACACCCTGGAATTGACCGGCAACAGATTTAACATCATCAATCTCCAGACCCGCCATCGTCATCTGCTCTGATAAGGCTTCACTGCTTATTGCTGGATTTATCCATTCACGTAACCAAAATTCACTCAATTTCATGTGATAATCCTGCCCTATCTAAATTGTTTAAGAAAACGAAGATCATTTTCAAAAAAAGCACGTAAATCCGTCACACCATAGCGTAACATCGTTAAACGCTCCATTCCCATTCCAAAGGCAAAACCAGAATATAAGTCAGGATCAATGCCAACATTGCGTAATACATTGGGATGTACCATGCCACAACCTAACACTTCTAACCATTTACCATTTTTATCCATCACATCAACTTCAGCTGAAGGTTCAGTGAATGGAAAATATGATGGCCGAAAACGAACGCAGGTTTTTTCTTCAAAAAAATGATTTAAAAAGTCATGCAATGTACCTTTTAAATTGGTAAAACTAATATTTTTATCAACAATCAAGCCTTCTGTCTGATGGAACATTGGCGTATGGGTTTGATCATAATCATTTCGATACACTCGACCAGGAGCAATAATACGAATTGGGGGTTGTTTACCCTTCATGGTACGAATTTGCACACCAGAAGTTTGTGTACGTAATAGACGCTTAGTATCAAACCAAAAAGTATCATGTGAAGCACGAGCCGGATGATGAGCTGGAATATTTAAAGCATCAAAATTGTGATATTCATCCTCTATTTCAGTGCCGGAAACAACAGAAAAACCAAGTTCAGCAAAAAATTCTTCAATACGATCAATGGTACTGGTTACTGGATGAAGACTACCATGTTCGATCTGGCGACCTGGCAATGAAATATCTATTTTTTCTGCCGCTAATCGAGCATTCAATATCGTATTTTCTAACTGCTCTTTACGTATATTCAATGAATTCTGAACTTGTTGTTTCGCCTGATTAATAACTGCTCCTGCTGCAGGGCGCTCTTCTGCAGGTAGATCACGCAACGTTGACATTTGTAGTGTTAAATGGCCTTTTTTACCTAAAAACTCAACACGCACTGAATCCAACGCAGCAACATCCTGAGCTTTTTCTATGGCTGCTTTTGCCTGCTCAACCAACTCGATGAGATGTGGCATTGTTCCCTCTTATTACGACCCTTTGGCCTAATCATTGTTGAAAATAAAATTTTTTAGCAATTACTAACAAAAAAGCCTCCATTTGGAGGCTTATCGCGGTTTTTCTTTTCTTTTCTTAAATGCGCGAAAGCCCCAAATTTTAGGTGCTAAAATAAAAAAAGAAACGAAAAAAAACAATTTTCATCTTTAAGCAGCTATTCATCAAATAACTCTTACTTATAATACAACGGGTCATCGATAATAAAAAAGAGGGAGCTAAGTCCCCCTTAATTTAACTGATTTAAGCTAACGCGCTTTTTGCCTTCTCGACTAATGCTGCAAATGCAACTTTATCAAAAACAGCAATATCAGATAAGATTTTACGGTCAATTTCAATTGAGGCTTTCTTCAAACCATTAATAAAACGACTATAAGACAAACCATTCTGACGAGCAGCAGCATTAATACGTGCGATCCACAATTGGCGGAACTGACGCTTACGCTGACGACGGTCACGATAAGCATACTGACCGGCTTTAATTACCGCCTGGAAAGCAACACGATAAACACGCGAACGAGCACCATAGTAACCTTTCGCTTGCTTTAATATTGTTTTGTGACGTGCGCGGGCTATTACACCACGTTTTACGCGAGCCATATATACCTCCTATCACTTCGAATTAAATTCGATAATCTTAAACTAAAAAATTCAAACTTATGCGTATGGCAAACAAGCCACTACTAAATCCAGGTCACCTTTAGAAACCATGGTTTTTGGTCGTAAATGACGCTTACGCTTAGTTGCCTTTTTAGTCAGAATATGACGAAGGTTAGCGTGCTGACGTTTAAAACCACCACTGGCAGTTTTTTTAAAACGCTTTGCCGCACCACGTACTGTTTTGATCTTTGGCATTTTAAATATCCACTTCGCATTGTTAATTGTAACTAGCTAGGCGAATCGTTTTCCATCTAGATAGAACGCTATTACTTGATTGCCTAACTATTTCTTTTTCGGTGCAAGCACCATGATCATTTGACGGCCTTCGATCTTGCTTGGAAAAGATTCGACGACTGACATCTCATCCAAATCGTTTTTGATACGATTAAGCATATCAATACCGATTTGTTGGTGCGCCATTTCACGACCACGAAACCGTAACGTGATTTTGGCTTTATCACCATCATCCAGAAAGCGAATCAGGTTGCGTAGTTTGACCTGATAATCACCTTCATCTGTACCAGGTCGGAATTTAATTTCCTTTACCTGAATAACTCTTTGTTTCTTTTTTTGCTCTTTGAGCGATTTACTCTTCTCATAGAGGAACTTGCCGTAATCCATGATACGGCAAACCGGCGGCTCGACATTTGGACTGATTTCGACTAAATCAACACCAGCTTCCTCGGCTTTTTCAAGAGCTTCTTTTAGACTGATAATACCAATCTGCTCGCCATCTAAACCAGTTAAACGAACTTCAGAAGCACGAATCTCCGTATTAATACGATTCGGGCGCGCCGTTTGAATTCTTTTTCCGCCTTTAATACCTTATTCCTCCAGTTGATAAATACGACGAGTGCGAATTGCATCAAGCACTCTTTCTGCAAATTCTATGACGTCAAATGTTTCTAAATCTTTACCATTAGGGGTTCGAACAGATACCTGATCCGATTCAACTTCTTTATCACCACACACTAGCATATAAGGAACACGACGCAAAGTATGCTCACGAATTTTAAAGCCTATTTTCTCGTTTCTCAAGTCCGCTTTTGCACGAATACCAAAATTACTCAATTTTTCTACTATTTTTTGTACAAAATCAGCCTGTGCATCCGTGATATTTATTATAACAATTTGTAATGGCGCTAACCAGGTTGGGAAGAAACCGGCATAATGCTCAGTTAAAATCCCAATAAAACGTTCAAGTGATCCTAAAACAGCACGATGGATCATGACTGGTACCTGACGTTCATTATTTTCATCCACATAGGAAGCACCTAAACGACCCGGTAATGAGAAATCGAGCTGTACAGTACCACATTGCCAAGCCCGATCCAAACAATCATACAGGGTAAATTCAATTTTAGGCCCATAAAATGCACCTTCACCGGGTTGATAATCAAATACAATATCCCCCAGTGCCTCGGCAAGATCGGTTTCTGCGCGATCCCATTGAGCATCAGTGCCTATTCGTTTTTCTGGCCGGGTTGACAATTTAACGGCAATTTTTTCAAAACCAAAGGTTGCATACACATCATAAATCATTTTAATGCAACTTTTTACTTCAGTTAAAATCTGATCTTCAGTACAAAAAATATGCGCATCATCTTGGGTAAAACCACGCACTCGCATCAAACCATGTAAAGCGCCAGATGGCTCATTACGGTGACAGCTACCAAACTCCGCCATACGTAATGGTAAATCACGATAAGATTTCAAGCCTTGATTAAATATTTGTACATGCCCTGGGCAATTCATCGGTTTTATACAATATTCTCGGTTTTCCGATGATGTGGTAAACATGTTTTCTTTATAGTTTTCCCAGTGACCTGTTTTTTCCCAAAGAATGCGATCCATCATTAATGGACTTTTTACTTCTTGGTATTGATATTCAGTCAATTTAGTCCGGATAAAGGTTTCCAATTCACGAAATATTACCCAACCATCATTATGCCAAAACGCCATACCTGGAGCTTCTTCCTGCATATGATAAAGATCAAGTTGCTTACCTATCTTACGATGATCTCGCTTAGCCGCTTCTTCTAAACGTAATAAATAAGCAGCTAATTGTTTTTTATCAGCCCAGGCTGTTCCATAGATCCTTTGTAGCATTTTATTATCGCTATTACCGCGCCAATATGCACCAGCCACTTTTTGTAATTTGAAGTAATGACAAAAACGCATATTAGGGACATGCGGCCCACGACACATATCAATATATTCTTCATGATAATAAAGTCCAGGATGATCATTTTTATTAATATTTTCATCCAAAATTTTAACTTTATAATCTTCACCTCGAGCAACAAACGTATCCCTAGCTTCCTGCCAACTAACCCGCTTTTTGATAACATCATAGTTCGTTTCAGCAAGTTCGTGCATGCGCTGCTCAAGTTTTTCTAAATCTTCCTGGGTTAAAGCGTGTTCCAGATCAACGTCATAATAAAAACCATTTTCAATGATAGGACCAATTGCCATTTTAGTCGTTGGCCATAATTGTTTAATCGCATGACCAAGTAAATGTGCGCATGAGTGACGAATAATCCCTAAACCATCAAGATCTTTACTAGTAATAATGGCTAATTGAGCATCACTATTAATTATATCACTCGCATCAACAAGTTCACCATTAACACGACCGGCTAAACAGGCTTTTGCAAGACCTGAGCCAATATCCTTTGCAATATCCATTACTGAAACAGGATGCTCATATTGACGTTGACTTCCGTCAGGAAGAGTAATCACTGGCATTTAAAATCCTTAATTTACAGTGGTGACCCATACGCAAGATCACATGTATAGAAATATATTTTTATTAAAAGTGAGTTAAAGCAATTTCTTACTTCACCTTGTAAGTGATATACGTGATAAAATACCTAAAATAGAGCAAAAGGAATACGTACTTGCATTAACTTAGCGGCGCATATTACCATCATGCAGGTCTAATTAATAGATTAAATCTGGGATAAGAAGAATAAAACGCTAAAAAACTAGTGACAAAATAATTGTCAGCTAGTTAAATTTTGATTAATTAACTTAATTTAAATTTAGTTTTTACTATACAATGATATAGCAATAAAAAACTAGTTTAGTCTATCGCTAAAATTTTATTCAGTTCGGTTCGCTACAATTTTTAGTAAAAAATATAGTACGATAAAAGTCATTATCAACTTTCTTCTTATAAATCAACAATTAATCTATCATAGCTATTGAGTTGTAAGCGTTTTTAATTTTCCAAAGATAGCGTGGTTGCCTGTGCATAGGGTAATTTGTTTGAATATGTTGATAAAATTCTTCTGCTGTTAGTTCATTAATTTTATCGATTGCAACATGACGACTTTTATCAAAAATTCGTAATAATGCCCCAGCACCATTAGCATAAGCATAAGCATAAGCATAAGCATAAGCATAAGCATAAGCATAAGCATAAGCATAAGCATAAGCATAAGCATAAGCATAAGCATAAGCATAAGCATAAGCAACCACAGTTGCATAATAAAGTACTTTTGGATCACGAATGCCAACTAAATGATTTTTTTGAATAAAACGAATATAGGTGGTTCCCACATCAATATTGATCGCCGGATCTTTAAGTTGACTCGTGGTAGGTTGCCCCGCTTTGCCTTGTAACCGATACGCATCACGACCAGCAGTAGAAGCCTTAACTTGCATTAGACCTATTGCATTGGATTTACTCACAGCATTAACTCGAAAATTAGATTCCACTTTAATAATTGCTCTAATTAAATTTTCATCAATCGCATAGCGTTGCGCCGCTTGTTTAATTACAGCATCGTAAGGGTTTTTTGACGGTACACTTTCGGTTTGCTCTTCCATGAAATAGCGTAGATAATCGTTCTGATAAACTGTTTTGGGGTTATTAGATTGTTTGCTTGAACAGCCAATTAATAACATAATGAATACGACTCCACAACTTTTAAATTTCACCTTACACCAATCCTATAGTGGTATGATCTATTTAGCATAGCCTAATAAGATAAAAATAAAAAATGACCCTCTTTAGCGTTGAGTTGTGAAGAGGTTCTCATATCTGCTACTTACATTACAATTACAATAATCGGTTGTATTGACATCTTTCATATATAGTTAATAATCATTCTCATTAAAGTGCAATTTACTACTTTTTTACCGGGAAACCACTTATGTATAAAAGATCCAACCTTTCATCTAAGCACACTTTTACTGTTTTAATAATAATTGCTGTTGTTCTTCTTTTTAATCCAATCGCTTACGCAAAAAAATTTACCGTTGTAACAACTTTTACTATTATTCAGGATATTGCTCAAAATGTGGCAGGTAATGCAGCCAATGTCCAAGCAATTACCAAACCGGGAGCTGAAATTCATGAGTATCAACCAACTCCCAAAGACATATTAAAAGCACATAATGCTGATTTAATTTTATGGAATGGATTAGGACTTGAAACCTGGTTTAGTCGTTTTTTTGAAAACTTCAAACATATTCCTGACGTTACAGTTACTAAAGGAATAAAACCGATGCCTATTCGAGAAGGGGAATATCAAGGAAATCCTAATCCTCATGCCTGGATTTCTGCCCAAAATGCATTGATCTACATTGAAAATATTCGGGCAGCACTAGTAAAATATGATCCTAAAAATATAGATATTTATAACCAAAATGCGAAAATATATGCTAGTAAAATTAGCAAAATTGATGCACCACTACGGAAAAGACTGGCACAAATCCCGCAGCAAAAGCGTTGGCTAGTAACCAGTGAAGGTGCTTTTAGTTATTTGGCTAGCGATTATGGTTTTAAAGAAGCTTATTTGTGGCCAATTAATGCAGAAGAACAAGGTTCACCGCAACAAGTTCGTAAAGTTATCGATACTTTGAAAAAACATAATATTCCAGTTGTGTTTAGCGAAAGTACCGTTTCTGATACACCAGCGAAACAAGTCAGCCGAGAAACCGGGGCTCAATATGGTGGTATACTCTATGTTGACGCTTTGTCTACCCCAGATGGCCCAGTTCCAACATATATCGAATTATTAAAAACTACCGTTGATACTATTGCAAAAGGTTTTGGTCAATAATAATGAGTAACAATATTTTTTACGAAAAACCAAACTTAGTTGTTGATAATGCTACTGTTACATACAATAACGGGCATACTGCTATTTACGATGCCAGTTTTATATTACTGGTGGTTCAATTTGTGCGCTAGTAGGCGTTAATGGTAGTGGCAAATCAACGCTGTTTAAGACAATAATGGGTTTAGTAACACCAACACAAGGACGTGTAACATTAAACAATGCTGCGATCAAAACAGCGCTTAAACAAAATATTATTGCTTACGTACCACAAACTGAAGAAGTTGACTGGAACTGTCCAGTTCTAGTTTATGATGTAGTTATGATGGGCCGCTACGGTAAAATGGGTATTTTACGTATTCCAAGCCAGCAAGATAAACAAATTGTTGCTGAAGCATTGGCGCAGGTTGATCTTACCGGTTTAGAACAACGATAAATAGGTGAGCTTTCTGGCGGCCAAAAGAAAAGAGTTTTTCTTGCGCGAGCACTTGCGCAAGAAGGAAAAGTATTACTGCTTGATGACCCTTTTACTGGCGTCGATGTAAAAACAGAAAATGCGATTATTGAGCTTTTACGTTCTTTACGTAGCAATGGCTATTTAATTTTGGTTTCTACACATAACTTGGGAAGCGTGCCTGAATTTTGCGATCAATTTATTTTAGTAAACAGAACTATACTGGCTAGTGGTCCGATCGAAACAACCTTTACCCAAAAAAATCTTCAACTCGCCTTCGGCGGTGTACTACGCCATATTAATATCTCTGGTGCAGAACTTCACGATGATGATGATCCTCGTTCATTAACTGTTATTACTGATGATGAAAGAGCAGCTGTTTTTTATGGCAACCATGAACAAGCATCCGTCATTAAAAAGCCACCAAAGGAATAAATCATGTTGGATCTATTACTTCAACCTTTTGAATATAACTACATGGTTAAAGCAATCTGGGTTAGTGCTATCGTTGGAGCAGTCTGCGCTTTTCTGTCAGCTTATCTAATGTTAAAGGGGTGGTCGTTAATGGGCGATGCCCTTTCTCATTCTGTTGTTACCGGAGTCGCAGGTGCCTATGCCCTTGGCCTTCCCTATTCTATAGGGGCATTTTTTACCGGTATTCTTGCCGCACTTTCCATGACATTGGTGCGCCATATTTCAAAACTAAAAGAAAATGCAGTAATTGGTTTTATTTTCTCCACCTTCTTTGCCATAGGATTGCTTAAATCCCACTTCCGTTAATGTACAAAACATTATCTTTGGCAATATTTTAGGTATTGCAGATGAAGATGTATTACAAGTTGAAATTATTATTACCATTTCTTTTATTATACTTATGTTTATCTGGAAAGATGTACTTGCAGTATTCTTTGATGAAAATCATGCCCGTTCTATTGGACTAAATCCGCTAAAATTAAAAATTATTTTTTTACCCTATTAAGCGCATGTACGGTTGCTGCCTTACAAACTGTGGTAACCATACTTGTGATAGCAATGGTTATTACCCCAGGCGCTACAGCTTATTTACTCACGGATCAATTCAAGCGGTTACTTATTATTGCCATACTAATCGGATTTACTTCCAGTGCTCTTGGCGCTTATATCAGTTATTTTATTAATGGTGCGACAGGCAGAATTATCGTTACTTTGCAAACACTGATTTTTCTTTATGCCTTCTTTTTGGCCCCTAAATATGGTTTATTTGCTTCCCGCCGCAAAGCACGACAAGAAATTGTACACCTCAAACAGTTAAAACAAGCGGTAAGCAACAATGAATGATTTGATGGAATTATTAATAACAGCTTTTACTTTTCCTTTTATGCAAAAAGCTATCATTACCGCCCTTGTAACCGGAACAGTGTGTGCTATTCTTTCCTGCTTTTTGATACTTAAAGGTTGGTCTTTAATGGGTGATGCTATTTCTCATGCTGTATTACCCGGCATCGTTATCGCCTTTGTTATTGGTATTCCTTTATCAATTGGTGCTTTTATATCAGGAATTTTTTGTGCATTCGCGACCGGTTATCTAAAAGAAAATAGCCGCATAAAAGAAGATACTGTCATGGGTATTATTTTTTCCGGTATGTTTGCCTTTGGTTTAGTACTATTTGCCCGTATCGATACAGATCAACATCTTACCCATATTCTTTTTGGTAATATCCTTGGCATTACCAAAGCTGAATTTAAACAAACGCTTTTGATCTCAGCTTTTACTATCGCGATTATCCTGTTAAAGCGCAAAGATTTTATGCTGTATTGTTTTGATCCTAATCAGGCAAATGGTATTGGTTTACCTGTTAAACTTTTACATTATGGATTACTCTCTTTATTAGCACTTACCATTGTGGCATCTTTACAAGCGGTAGGAATAATTCTGGTCATTGCTATGCTTATTTACCCTGGAATTATAGCTTTTACACTCTGTCAAAATTTCAATCGAATGTTAATTATTGCAGTTATTGCCTCAACCACATCCTCGTTAATAGGCACTATTTTGAGTTTTCATATTGATGCAGCAACGGGGCCTTGTATTGTAATAACTCAAGCAATTTATTTTATTGCTGCATTAATCCACAGCTATATTAGTAAAATAAAAAAGCTCTCTTCTTTCGATAAAATTTCAATTCATCCTTAAGCTAAGAAATATATTAAAAATAACCAGAAAAAATTAGGATTATCTTATTTATTACAGATGATAATCCTTAGTGTTTCATACAAATTCTATTTATTAACGGCTTTGTTGAATAAATCAGAATTAGCCGACAGGATGGCTCCCTCTGCTACAGTTGTTATCCGATCCTGACGCTGTGTGGCATACCCAACAACGTCATACGGTTCAGCGCTTTGACCATCGCCATTGCTTCACCTACCTGAGCCTCATAGTCACGCAGCCTCAGATGGCCACCCAGCAAAGTTTTTATGCGGAACATCGCTGTTTCTGCCACTGAACGCCGGTGATAACCCACTTTCTTTTTCCACATATCATTACTCCTGCTCAGACGCTGATTCGCCACCGCATGGTTACGTTCATGGTACTTATCCGGCCAGTATTTCGCTCCGCTTCGCGGCGGGATAAGGGGCCTGATTTTCTTTCTTAGCAACGCGTCGTGGCAGTAACAGGCGTCATAAGCACCGTCTGCTAACACTTCCCTGATTTTCCGGTGGGTTTGGTTAATCAGGCCCGGCAGTGCCTGCGCATCTGTCGTTCCGCTGAGCGATAAGTCGGCACAGATAATCTCATGAGTCACACTGTCTGCTGCCAGATGAAGCTTGCGCCACACTCTTCGTCTGTCAGCCCCATGCTGCCTGACTTTCCATTCACCTTCGCCAAAGACCTTCAGACCGGTACTGTCGATGACCAGATGCGAGATTTCACCACGCGTTGGCGTTTTTATGCTGATGTTGACGCTCTTTGCTCGTCTGCTGACCAGCGAGTAGTCCGGACAGCACAGCGGCAAAGACATGAGTTTAAAAATCGAATCAACGAAGCCCTGTAATGCCCGTAGCGACAGGTTAAACACAAGCTTCATCATAAGGACAGTGGTAACAGCCATATCGCTGTAGTAAAGCGGCCGGCCACGACCTTCAGGCGAAGAACTGTCAGTCCATCCAGCGATGGCCGACTCATCAAGCCAGACCGTCAGGGAACCGCGTTGTCTGAGTGCCTTGTTGTACGCGGGCCAGTTGGTAATTTTAAACTTTTGCTTTGCCATGGGGACCTGATGTTGAAACGAATTTAGCGATCAGCTCCGCCAATCACCTAAAAGTTCGATTTATTCAACAAAGCCTTTATTAACTATAAATTGTCATAATATGATCTCAAGAATTGAAATGAATAATGCAATAACTAGAATGTAAATAGGTAATAATTCATTTCATTATTTAAATTAACACTTTGTCATCATAAAAATCTTTACTAAAGCTAAATTATAAAACAATATATTTAACAATCATAGCAAAATAAATATTCCAATTAATTTATTTAAAATAATTAATCGGAATTTGGTCAAAGCTGGCTCGCGCAGAAGTTGACATTTCCTTGTCAGCTTTAATAAGCATTAATTGATATATCAAGGCTATTATTGTTAAATTGCTATAAAAACATTCAAAACAATAGTTTTATTGTTAGATGGCTTTGTTGAATAAATCGAACTTTTAGGTGATTGGCGGAGCTGATCGCTAAATTCGTTTCAACATCAGTTCCCCATGGCAAAGCAAAAGTTTAAAATTACCAACTGGCCCGCGTACAACAAGGCACTCAGACAACGCGGTTCCCTGACGGTCTGGCTTGATGAGTCGGCCATCGCTGGATGGACTGACAGTTCTTCGCCTGAAGGTCGTGGCCGGCCGCTTTACTACAGCGATATGGCTGTTACCACTGTCCTGATGATGAAGCGTGTGTTTAACCTGTCGCTCCGGGCATTACAGGGCTTCGTTGATTCGATTTTTAAACTCATGTCTTTGCCGCTGTGCTGTCCGGACTACTCGCTGGTCAGCAGACGAGCAAAGAGCGTCAACATCAGCATAAAAACGCCAACGCGTGGTGAAATCTCGCATCTGGTCATCGACAGTACCGGTCTGAAGGTCTTTGGCGAAGGTGAATGGAAAGTCAGGCAGCATGGGGCTGACAGACGAAGAGTGTGGCGCAAGCTTCATCTGGCAGCAGACAGTGTGACTCATGAGATTATCTGTGCCGACTTATCGCTCAGCGGAACGACAGATGCGCAGGCACTGCCGGGCCTGATTAACCAAACCCACCGGAAAATCAGGGAAGTGTCAGCAGACGGTGCTTATGACGCCTGTTACTGCCACGATGCGTTGCTAAGAAAGAAAATCAGGCCCCTTATCCCGCCGCGAAGCGGAGCGAAATACTGGCCGGACAAGTACCATGAACGTAACCATGCGGTGGCGAATCAGCGTCTGAGCAGGAGTAATGATATGTGGAAAAAGAAAGTGGGTTATCACCGGCGTTCAGTGGCAGAAACAGCGATGTTCCGCATAAAAACTTTGCTGGGTGGCCATCTGAGGCTGCGTGACTATGAGGCTCAGGTAGGTGAAGCAATGGCGATGGTCAAAGCGCTGAACCGTATGACGTTGTTGGGTATGCCACACAGCGTCAGGATCGGATAACAGCTGTAGCAGAGGGAGCCATCCTGGCGGCTAATTCTGATTTATTCAACAAAGCCTTGTTAGATAAGTTATTACTGATGATCTTCATTCAACTGTTCAATAAAATTATTTTTCAATTGATTATAATATAAAAAAACTACCAGCCTAAAATATTCATTATGAAGTAAAGTATTACTCCTAATATAATCGGTAATATATACAAAATAAAAAACTGCTGGAAAATGGTATGACGAGGAATAGTAATTTTGGCTTCTATCTCTTCTTTTGATACTTCAGTACCTTTCGCTCTTTCAAAAATAAGATGATCTTCAATACTTTCTTTAATAAATTTCAATTGACGATTCATTCTGTTACCTGAAGCACTCAAAGCTTGACCAACAAACATTAAGAAAAATAGTAAAATAAAACCAAGATTAGCTGTCGAAAGTCCCATATTAGTACTGGGAATTGGTGAATTATGCCAAAAAAAATTTAAAAAGACCGTGTTTTGCCGTATAATAAGAGCCATAATTTTAATAAAATCATTGGCTACAGCATTTAAGCCATCCCCTTGTAAACCTTGCTTTTCTGCTAGCAAAACTAATGAAACTACAGTAGACACCAACGCTAAAGAAAAAATTATCCATCCTAAAACACGCTTTGTAATAGCGATATAAAATGCTGTTTGATAATTCATTAAATCTCCTCATATTTTTTATATTACCATTTATATTAAATGATAAAATGTTATCAAAAACATATAAATGTTATTTTATCACTAACCAAAATAAGACCTCACCTACCTATATTAAAAGATTTCTTTATTTATTTTAAATTGATAGAATTAAGCAACAAATAATGAATAATAGGAGTGCTTTTAATGTCTCATGAGCTATCTATAAAAGCTGCTATTTTTGACATGGATGGGTTATTGATTAATTCTGAACCCCTTTGGAGCCAAGCAGAAAAAGAAATTCTTAGTAAACTTGGCGTTAATACTTCAATTGCTAATCAACTTCCCGACACTCTAGGATTACGTATCGATCAAGTGGTACAACTGTGGTATTTAGCTGCCCCCTGGCAAGGAACCTCATTAGAAGAGGTGGAACAAAAAATTGTTAGACGGGTTATTGAACTTATAGAAGAACAACGACCTTTATTACCAGGTGTTAAACATGCACTTCAACTATGTCAGGATCATAATTTAAAAATTGGTTTAGCATCAGCTTCACCAAAGCACATATTAGAAAAAGTACTCACTATGTTTAATATTAGCGATTACTTTTCAGCCGTAGTATCAGCGACACCATTACCCTACAGTAAACCCCATCCAGAAGTTTATTTACAAGCAGCGAAACTGCTAGCTATAGAACCAACACATGGTGTGGCTTTTGAAGACTCTTTTCATGGTATGATTGCGGTTAAAGCTGCACGTATGCGTAGTATCGTTGTCCCACAAAAAGATCATTTCACTGATCCACGTTGGACATTAGCAGACGTCAAACTCAATACGCTGGCTGAATTAACAACTAAGCATATCGTTTAAATTTGATCAATTGGCAGTAATTTGATGCATCAGTATACTGCCAAACTAATGCAATATCACTTCTCTTATAAAAAATTGCTCTTATTATTTAATAAATAAGATATTTTTTTCGATTACACTACTCAAACTAAGCCAAAACTATTATACTTTGCAAACTGTATAAATAAACAGTAGGATATTATATGCTATGACTGCCACCGGGCATCTGTTTTTTTCAGTATCATCATTAATACTTGTGCATAAACTAGCAATAACACCTGAGTTTGCACATGGTGATTGGCTTCATTTATTAGCCGGTGCGCTACTTGGCGCACTGCTACCGGATATAGATCATCCATCCTCTTCTCTCGGACGCTTATTTCGTTTCATTTCTGTGCCAATTTGTCGTTTATGTGGTCACCGTGGTTTTACCCACAGTTTACTCGCATGGCTGCTCATTATGTTATTATCAACTCAATTGCCCAATAGTTACTGGCTTTCTGATGCCCTGATTCAAGCATTCTTATTAGGTTATTTTAGTCATTTAGTCGGGGATATGTTAACCGCGAAAGGGATACCTTTCTTATGGCCAGCAAAAATTTCTTTCTGTTTTCCTATCTTAGGTAATAATTCTAATCAAAGAGCAGAACATTCTATCGCCATATTATTAGCTATTTGTGCGATATTAATTCCATCGAACTATCAATTACCACTACGCTCGCTGTTACAAGAACCAAAAAAAAACTTTATTACATATGTAGTTAATGAATTAAATGATTTAATTTTATTCCATTCACGATGAAATATTATGAATATAAAATTGAATTTAGTTATAAGAAAATTATTTTTATTGCTGATAATATATAAGGGAAAATGAATTTCATTGGAAGTTTTTCATCATCTTACTTCACCAATGACAAAAAATCTTATACCTAGAACAATAAACCGAGCTGGAGAGTGGGTATGAATTTCCCTGTAATTATGAATGTACTTATCTTTATCCTATTATTGCTGTTATTGGCCAAAATAAGTGCAGATGGATGGAGTCTATCAAAAAAAGTTTTTGTCGGTCTTCTTATTGGTACTGTTTTTGGTGTTGTTTTACATTTAATATATGGTATTAATAATCAAATAGTGCATGATTCATTATCTTGGTTCAATATTGTAGGCAATGGGTATGTGAAATTACTTCAAATGATTATTATGCCTTTGGTATTTGCTTCCATACTAAATGCGGTAGCACGTTTGCATCAAACCTCTTCATTAGGAAAAATCAGTTTTTTCACCATTGGAATCCTTCTTTTTACAACAGCGATTGCCGCTCTCATCAGGATTATTATTACATATTGGTTTGGCTTAACTGCAGAAGGTATGGTACAAACTAGGAGTGCAACTATTCAACTTGGGATAATAGAAAATAACGGCTTTGTTGAATAAATCAGAATTAGCCGCCAGGATGGCTCCCTCTGCTACACCTGTTATCCGATCCTGACGCTGTGTGGCATACCCAACAACGTCATACGGTTCAGCGCTTTGACCATCGCCATTGCTTCACCTACCTGAGCCTCATAGTCACGCAGGCTCAGATGGCCACCCAGCAAAGTTTTTATGCGGAACATCGCTGTTTCTGCCACTGAACGCCGTTGATAACCCACTTTCTTTTTCCACATATCATTACTCCTGCTCAGACGCTGATTCGCCACCGCATGGTTACGTTCATGGTACTTGTCCGGCCAGTATTTCGCTCCGCTTCGCGGCGGGATAAGGGGCCTGATTTTCTTTCTTAGCAACGCATCGTGGCAGTAACAGGCGTCATAAGCACCGTCTGCTGACACTTCCCTGATTTTCCGGTGGGTTTGGTTAATCAGGCCCGGCAGTGCCTGCGCATCTGTCGTTCCGCTGAGCGATAAGTCGGCACAGATAATCTCATGAGTCACACTGTCTGCTGCCAGATGAAGCTTGCGCCACACTCTTCGTCTGTCAGCCCCATGCTGCCTGACTTTCCATTCACCTTCGCCAAAGACCTTCAGACCGGTACTGTCGATGACCAGATGCGAGATTTCACCACGCGTTGGCGTTTTTATGCTGATGTTGACGCTCTTTGCTCGTCTGCTGACCAGCGAGTAGTCCGGACAGCACAGCGGCTAAGACATGAGTTTAAAAATCGAATCAACGAAGCCCTGTAATGCCCGGAGCGACAGGTTAAACACACGCTTCATCATCAGGACAGTGGTAACAGCCATATCGCTGTAGTAAAGCGGCCGGCCACGACCTTCAGGCGAAGAACTGTCAGTCCATCCAGCGATGGCCGACTCATCAAGCCAGACCGTCAGGGAACCGCGTTGTCTGAGTGCCTTGTTGTACGCGGGCCAGTTGGTAATTTTAAACTTTTGCTTTGCCATGGGGACCTGATGTTGAAACGAATTTAGCGATCAGCTCCGCCAATCACCTAAAAGTTCGATTTATTCAACAAAGCCCCTTTTTTTGAGGTTATTTAATCTTATATCAAATATTCAATAGATAAATGTTGATAGGCTCAATTTTGTTAAAAAATAGAATAATAATGTCGCTAATATCAAATAAATATATTACAAGATAATTAGCGTAATTAATTATGAACAAATGAAATTATTAAAATTAATATAAATATCACTTTTATTATTGATATAAAAAATTGCATTAGTATTAAAGTTGTTATGCAAGTTTTATATTGAATATAGCTATTTTTTAGATAAAAAAAGCCACCTTAATTAGGTGGCCTTAATATTTTAAGCTTAGCAGTTACCTACTCTCACATGGGGATACCCCACACTACCATCGGCGCTACGGCATTTCACTTCTGAGTTCGGCATGGGGTCAGGTGGGACCACCGCGCTATTACCGCCAGACAAATTCTTTTCTATTTATCCCGTCTTATTTCGCTGCCTTATAGTCTGCTCACCTACCTCAGTAGCGAACATACCTCGGCCTTCAGCAAAATCCGACCAGATTCAATCTCAAAACAAGCTAAAATTCTCTCTCTCAAAACACCTTCGGTGTTGTCAGGTTAAGCCTCTCGGGTCATTAGTACTGGTTAGCTCAACGTATCGCTACGCTTACACATCCAGCCTATCTACGTCCTCGTCTCGAACACCCCTTATAGGACATTACTGTCAGGGAAGACTCATCTTGAGGCCAGTTTCCCGCTTAGATGCTTTCAGCGGTTATCTCTTCCGCACTTAGCTACCAGGCGATGCCATTGGCATGACAACCTGTACACCAGTGGTGCGTCCACTCCGGTCCTCTCGTACTAGGAGCAGCCCCCCTCAATCTTCCTTCGCCCACGACAGATAGGGACCGAACTGTCTCACGACGTTCTAAACCCAGCTCGCGTACCACTTTAAATGGCGAACAGCCATACCCTTGGGACCTACTTCAGCCCCAGGATGTGATGAGCCGACATCGAGGTGCCAAACACCGCCGTCGATATGAACTCTTGGGCGGTATCAGCCTGTTATCCCCGGAGTACCTTTTATCCGTTGAGCGATGGCCCTTCCATTCAGAACCACCGGATCACTAAGACCTACTTTCGTACCTGCTCGCGCCGTCACGCTCGCAGTCAAGCTGGCTTATGCCTTTGCACTAACCTCACGATGTCCGACCGTGATTAGCCAACCTTCGTGCTCCTCCGTTACGCTTTGGGAGGAGACCGCCCCAGTCAAACTACCCACCAGACACTGTCCTCAGCCCGGATTACGGGCCTAAGTTAGAACATCAAACATTAAAGGGTGGTATTTCAACGTTGGCTCCATGCAGACTGCCGTCCACACTTCAAAGCCTCCCACCTATCCTACACATCAAGGCTCAATGTTCAGTGTCAAGCTATAGTAAAGGTTCACGGGGTCTTTCCGTCTTGCCGCGGGTACACTGCATCTTCACAGCGAGTTCAATTTCACTGAGTCTCGGGTGGAGACAGCCTGGCCATCATTACGCCATTCGTGCAGGTCGGAACTTACCCGACAAGGAATTTCGCTACCTTAGGACCGTTATAGTTACGGCCGCCGTTTACTGGGGCTTCGATCAAGAGCTTCGCCTTACTGCTTACCCCATCAATTAACCTTCCAGCACCGGGCAGGCGTCACACCGTATACGTCCACTTTCGTGTTTGCACAGTGCTGTGTTTTTAATAAACAGTTGCAGCCAGCTGGTATCTTCGACTGGCTTCAGCTCCGGATGCTAGACCCTTCACCTAATGCCAGCGTGCCTTCTCCCGAAGTTACGGCACCATTTTGCCTAGTTCCTTCACCCGAGTTCTCTCAAGCGCCTGAGTATTCTCTACCTAACCACCTGTGTCGGTTTTGGGTACGATTAATGATTACCTATCGCTTAGAGGCTTTTCCTGGAAGCTGGGCATCAACTACTTCACCACCTTGGTGGCTCGTCATCACGTCTCAGTGTTGTAGCAGTGCGGATTTGCCTGCACTACCCACCTACTCGCTTAAACCGGGACAACCGTCGCCCGGATAGCCTAGCCTTCTCCGTCCCCCCTTCGCAGTAACCATTAGTACGGGAATATTAACCCGTTTCCCATCGACTACGCTTTTCAGCCTCGCCTTAGGGGTCGACTTACCCTGCCCCGATTAACGTTGGACAGGAAACCTTGGTCTTTCGGCGAGCGGGTTTTTTACCCGCTTTATCGTTACTTATGTCAGCATTCGCACTTCTGATACCTCCAGCAGACCTCTCAGTCCACCTTCTACGGCTTACAGAACGCTCCCCTACCCAACAACATCTAAATGTCGCTGCCGCAGCTTCGGTGCATGGTTTAGCCCCGTTACATCTTCCGTGCAGGCCGACTCGACCAGTGAGCTATTACGCTTTCTTTAAATGATGGCTGCTTCTAAGCCAACATCCTGGCTGTCTAAGCCTTCCCACTTCGTTTCCCACTTAACCATGACTTCGGGACCTTAGCTGGCGGTCTGGGTTGTTTCCCTCTTCACGACGGACGTTAGCACCCGCCGTATGTCTCCCGTGATAACATTCTTCGGTATTCGTAGTTTGCATCGGGTTGGTAAGTCGGGATGACCCCCTAGCCGAAACAGTGCTCTACCCCCGAAGATGAATGCACGAGGCGCTACCTAAATAGCTTTCGGGGAGAACCAGCTATCTCCCGGTTTGATTGGCCTTTCACCCCCAGCCACAAGTCATCCGCTAATTTTTCAACATTAGTCGGTTCGGTCCTCCAGTTAGTGTTACCCAACCTTCAACCTGCCCATGGCTAGATCACCGGGTTTCGGGTCTATACCCTGCAACTTAACGCCCAGTTCAGACTCGGTTTCCCTACGGCTCCCCTATACGGTTAACCTTGCTACAGAATATAAGTCGCTGACCCATTATACAAAAGGTACGCAGTCACACCCTGTCGGGTGCTCCCACTGCTTGTACGTACACGGTTTCAGGTTCTATTTCACTCCCCTCGCCGGGGTTCTTTTCGCCTTTCCCTCACGGTACTGGTTTACTATCGGTCAGTCAGTAGTATTTAGCCTTGGAGGATGGTCCCCCCATATTCAGACAGGATAACACGTGTCCCGCCTTACTCTTCGAGTTCACAACACTTACCGTTTCAGATACGGGGCTATCACCCTTTATTGCTGGCCTTTCCAGACCCTTCTCCTGCGGTAAATATTGATGTTGACTCTGGGCTGCTCCCCGTTCGCTCGCCGCTACTGGGGGAATCTCGGTTGATTTCTTTTCCTCGGGATACTGAGATGTTTCAGTTCCCCCGGTTCGCCTCGTTTGACTATGAATTCATCAAACGATAGTGCATTAATGCACTGGGTTTCCCCATTCGGACATCGCCGGCTAATACGCTTCATATCAGCTTACCGACGCTTTTCGCAGATTAGCACGTCCTTCATCGCCTCTGACTGCCTAGGCATCCACCGTGTACGCTTCATTCGCTTAACCTCACAACCCGAAGGGGTCTTCTACTGTCTTTTTGTTGGGTTATGGATGAGCGTCCACCAATTCTGTGTTGGGCATTGCGCGCAATGCTCACGTACTTTAGTACGCTGCGCTTGCTGTGCGCTGGCCGCCTCGAATTGCTGACTGCTCGCTCATAACTCTTCATCATGACAACAAAAACCCAACTGATTGGAGTTTTGAGAGTTCTCCACACTATTTTTTTAATAATGTGTGTTTCAATTTTCAGCTTGTTCCAGATTGTTAAAGAGCATAATTATTCGCAGCATACTGTTGCCAGCCTGCTCTGAATAACTTTTTTTCTATTTTTATCTTGCAATATGGTGGAGCTAAGCGGGATCGAACCGCTGACCTCCTGCGTGCAAAGCAGGCGCTCTCCCAGCTGAGCTATAGCCCCATTAAGATTGTCGTATCATTACACCTTACTGCTAACCTTGCCTTTCAGCCACTTCCGTCAGCAATGTTGGTAGGCCTGAGTGGACTTGAACCACCGACCTCACCCTTATCAGGGGTGCGCTCTAACCACCTGAGCTACAAGCCTAATGATACATTCTGCTCAATCTTCATCAGACAATCTGTGTGAACACTCACATTCCATCTATCTAGGTAAGGAGGTGATCCAACCGCAGGTTCCCCTACGGTTACCTTGTTACGACTTCACCCCAGTCATGAATCACAAAGTGGTAAGCGCCATCCAAAAAGGTTAAGCTACCTACTTCTTTTGCAACCCACTCCCATGGTGTGACGGGCGGTGTGTACAAGGCCCGGGAACGTATTCACCGCGACATGCTGATCCGCGATTACTAGCGATTCCGACTTCATGGAGTCGAGTTGCAGACTCCAATCCGGACTTCGACGTACTTTCTGAGTTCCGCTTCCCATCGCTGGCTCGCCTCTCTCTGTATACGCCATTGTAGCACGTGTGTAGCCCTACTCGTAAGGGCCATGATGACTTGACGTCATCCCAACCTTCCTCCGGTTTATCACCGGCAGTCTCCTTTGAGTTCCCGACACTACTCGCTGGCAACAAAGGATAAGGGTTGCGCTCGTTGCGGGACTTAACCCAACATTTCACAACACGAGCTGACGACAGCCATGCAGCACCTGTCTCAGCGTTCCCGAAGGCACTCCTCTATCTCTAAAGGATTCGCTGGATGTCAAGAGTAGGTAAGGTTCTTCGCGTTGCATCGAATTAAACCACATGCTCCACCGCTTGTGCGGGCCCCCGTCAATTCATTTGAGTTTTAACCTTGCGGCCGTACTCCCCAGGCGGTCGATTTAACGCGTTAGCTCCGGAGGCCACAGTTTATGACCACAACCTCCAAATCGACATCGTTTACAGCGTGGACTACCAGGGTATCTAATCCTGTTTGCTCCCCACGCTTTCGCACATGAGCGTCAGTCTTTGTCCAGGGGGCCGCCTTCGCCACCGGTATTCCTCCACATCTCTACGCATTTCACCGCTACACATGGAATTCTACCCCCCTCTACACGACTCTAGCTAACCAGTCTTGAATGCCATTCCCAGGTTAAGCCCGGGGATTTCACATCCAACTTAATTAACCGCCTGCGTGCCCTTTACGCCCAGTAATTCCGATTAACGCTCGCACCCTCCGTATTACCGCGGCTGCTGGCACGGAGTTAGCCGGTGCTTCTTCTGTCGCTAACGTCAATTGCTAAGGTTATTAACCTTAACACCTTCCTCACGACTGAAAGTACTTTACAACCCGAAGGCCTTCTTCATACACGCGGCATGGCTGCATCAGGCTTGCGCCCATTGTGCAATATTCCCCACTGCTGCCTCCCGTAGGAGTCTGGGCCGTGTCTCAGTCCCAGTGTGGCTGATCATCCTCTCAGACCAGCTAGAGATCGTCGCCTAGGTGAGCCATTACCCCACCTACTAGCTAATCTCATATGGGTTCATCCGCAGGTGTGAGGCCAGAACGGTCCCCCACTTTGCTCCTTAGAGATTATGCGGTATTAGCCACCGTTTCCAGTGGTTATCCCCCGCCTTCGGCCAGATCCCCATACCTTACTCACCCGTCCGCCGCTCGCCGGCAAGGAAGCAAGCTTCCTTCCGCTGCCGCTCGACTTGCATGTGTTAGGCCTGCCGCCAGCGTTCAATCTGAGCCATGATCAAACTCTTCAATTAAAAGCTTGATGCTCAAAGAATGTTTTACTGACCGTAACGCCCTTTTGTTCAACCCGCTTTGCCGATGTTTGACCACCTTCGCCGCTGCCGTCCAAAATAACGTTACTGCATATTAGTTCATATATGAATTAACTGTTTGTCACTCTTCAAGACTTTAAAATCAAATATTTTTTGATGATGTCTTGCGAGTGCCCACACAGATTGTCTGATTAATTGTTAAAGAGCGTGCGACCTAGGCCGCGAGGTGGCGTATATTACGCTTTTCACCTTAATTTTCCTTTTCGCTTTTATTCATCAATTGATGAGTAAATTGCGTTAACGGGAGGGCATTATAGATTGATTTTAGCTTTGTACAAGTACTTTTTTGAAAAAAATAAATTTGCTTTATTTATGAACAATACTTTTATTTTTTTATTGGCGATTTTTTATCTTATTAGGTAAATCTGCCAGGCTATTTATAATCCAATCAGCAGACTTTTTATCATCTTCAGTGACAGATTTTCCTGTAGTTACCAATACATTAGTACCAATATGTGCTTCTTTACCGGCTTGCATATCAGAAAGCTTATCGCCCACCATGTAAGAGGCCTTCATATTAATATTAAGTTGTTTTCGCGCTGCCAATAGCATACCAGCTTTCGGCTTACGGCAATCGCATATTTGTTTATATTTTTGTTCAATTGCATCAGGATGATGAGGACAATAATAAATACCATCAAGCTCAACGCCACGATCAATAAGAGACCAATCCATCCATTCTGTCAGTTCAAGAAATTGTGCTTCGGTTAAGAATCCTCTTGCAATAACTGATTGATTAGTAACAATAATCAATGCATAGCCCATTTTTTTTAATTCAAGCATTGCTTCAATTGCGCCTTCGATAAACTGAAAATTATCTATTTCATAAACATAACCATGATCGAGGTTAATAGTACCATCACGATCGAGGAAAATTGCCGGAATACTTTGACTCACCACATTACTCCATTAAATTTAACTTTTTTCATTATATGAAAAGCAGCTAAATAAGAACAAGAGTCGTATTTATATTTTTGTTGACTCAGACGTCTAGACGCCTTAACATCTGTGTTAAATATAGTCGAATTTTCTTACCGCTCTATTTCCATTATTTAGTAGATCACAATAATGATAAGACTTTCTAACATTAATAAAATTTTTCACCAAGGAGCACATGCAATTCACGCATTAACCAATATTAATCTGCATGTTCCTCAAGGCCAAATTTACGGAGTTATCGGTGCTTCCGGTGCCGGAAAAAGTACGCTAATTCGTTGTGTCAATATGCTTGAACGCCCAACGACAGGTGAAGTATTGATTGATGGGCAAGCGTTGACAGATCTTTCTGAAAAACAATTAATCTTAACGCGTCGTACTATCGGCATGATTTTCCAACATTTCAATCTACTTTCATCACGCAATGTTTTCGATAATATTGCCTTACCTCTAGAACTAGATAACACGCCAAAAGCCGAGATCCATCAACGCGTAACAGAGTTATTAAAGCTAGTCGGTTTAGCAAATAAAAAAGATGCCTATCCAGCCAGTCTATCTGGAGGACAGAAGCAACGCGTTGCTATAGCTCGCGCTTTAGCCAATTCGCCTAAAATATTATTATGTGATGAAGCGACAAGTGCATTAGATCCAGCAACAACACGTTCTATTCTTGATCTATTAAAAGATATTAATCGACGTTTAGGTTTAACCATCTTGCTTATTACTCACGAGATGGATGTTGTAAAACGTATATGCTATCAAGTCGCGATTATCAGTGAAGGGCGTTTAATAGAACAAGATAGCGTCAGTGAGGTATTTTCTCATCCTAAGACACCAATTGCGCAAAATTTTATTAAATCAACATTCGTATTAGATATTCCAGAAGATTATCAAACGCGTTTGCAGAGGGTTCCAGCGCCAGATTTATCGCCATTATTGAAATTGGAATTTACCGGTAAGTCAGTAGATGCACCATTAATTTCAATGTTTGTTAGAAAATTTAATATCGACATCAATATATTGAGCTCACAAATAGATTACGCCGGTGGTGTTAAATTTGGTTTTATGCTTGCTGAATTTCATGGTCTTGACGAAGGTATTGAAAAATAAATTACTTTTTTAGAAGAGCACCATGTAAAAGTGGAGATCTTAGGTTATGTCTGAAAAAATGATCATTCTGCTACTAAATGGTACGTTAGATACACTTATCATGACTTTTGTGTCGGGATTTTTGGGGTTTTTATTGGGGATTCCTATTGGCATATTACTTTATGTGACCCGCCCCGGGCAAGTTATGGAACATCTTACCCTTTATCGAATAGTGTCTGCATTGGTTAATGTGTTTCGTTCCATTCCATTTATTATTTTATTGGTTTGGATTATTCCATTAACTAAATTAATTGTCGGCACATCTATCGGTATTCAGGCCGCGATCGTTCCGTTAACTATTGGTGCAGCACCTTTCATTGCCCGTATGGTTGAAAATACGCTGTTAGAGATCCCTAATGGCTTAATTGAAGCTGCTCGTTCAATGGGTGCAACGCCGCTACAAATCATTGGTAAAATTCTGTTACCTGAATCTTTACCCGGTTTAGTCAATGCAGCGACCATTACTTTAATTATGTTAGTAGGTTACTCTGCAATGGGCGGCGCAGTGGGTTCTGGTGGACTGGGTCAGATTGCTATGCAATACGGCTATTATACCTATAACACAACTGTTATGAATACGGTTCTTGCTTTACTAATTATTTTGGTTTTTGCTATTCAATTTGTTGGTAATCACGTAATGAAAAAAACCGTAAATAAAATTATTGCTTAAAAGCACTAAGATTTAGTCTTATAGAGGTAATTATGTCTATCAAAATAAAAACTATCACCGCTGTTGCAGTGCTATTAAGCATATTAATTTTTAGTGGCTGTGGTGAAAAAACAGAAAAACCTAATCACATCAAAGTGGGTGTCATTATGGGGAAAGAGTTAGCAGTGGCTGAAGTCGCACAAAAAGTTGCCAAAGAAAAATATTAGTTAGATGTTGAATTAGTTACCTTTAATGATTTTGTATTGCCAAATGAATCCCTGGACAAAGGCGATATTGATCTCAATGTATTTCAACATAAACCTTATTTAGAGCAACAAATTAAAGATCGCAATTATAAATTAGTCGCTGTTGGAAACACCTTTATTTATACTATTGCGGCTTATTCTAAAAAAATTAAATCTGTTGAACAACTACCTGATGGAGCCCACATCGCGATCCCGAATGATCCTACCAATTTAGGACGTTCACTATTGTTGCTACAAAAACAAGGGCTAATCAAAGTAAATGCCAGTGCCGGTTTACAACCCACTATATTGGATATCACCGAAAATCCAAAAAAGCTAAACTTTATTGAACTTGAAGCACCGCAATTACCCCGTAGTTTAGATGATCCAAAAATTGCACTAGCGATTATTAATTCAACTTGGGCTAGTAGCTCCGAACCTAAATTAACGCCCGCAAAAGATGGATTGTTCATTGAGGACAAAAATGCACCTTATGTAAATCTCATTGTGAGTCGTGAAGATAATAAAGATAATGAAAATGTGAAAAAGTTTGTTAAAGCCTATCAATCCGAAGAAGTAGCTGAAACAGCCAATAAAATTTTTGACGGTGGTGCTATTCCAGGCTGGTGATCGCTTTTTCAAAAAAAATGACATTATAATAAAACAAGCGGATTATATTCGCTTGTTTTATTATAAATTTTATACAGTCAATTGTTTCTATTATTATGGCTAAAACTGATTTGTAGTTCTATTTGATTTCTTTAATAAGGAATTTATATGCGCCTATTACTCTGTTGTCTTACACTCTGTATCTCAGGCTGTAATGTACTTTCTCCAGCTGAATATAATAAACCAGATAACTCGCTAAAAAATCCAAAAAATATTCTCAAAAAAAATCACCACAAAAGCGCTCTGTGGTAAAAATTATTGATAAAACAGAAGCATTACTGGGTAAACCATTTAAGGATCTGGGCATTGTTTCCGGTATTTCATGCCAACCTAATCGACAAGATCCAAGTGTAAGTATTCCCGTAGCGAAAAAAAACATGCGGAAAAAGGCCTCTTCTCTCGGCGCGAATAGCGTGTTATTGCACCGTTGTGAAATAATTAGTACACCAGATTGTTATCAAACTGCTATTTGTGAAGGCTCTGCGCTGAATATTATTAATGGATAATTTTCAATTTAACGTGATTGGGGTGATAGAAGCACCTTATAAAGAAAAATTTGCCATCCCGAGACAACCAGGCTTAATTGATGATGGACAGGGTTATTTGCGCCTATTTCCGCCTTATAATCATCCTGATGCTGTTCGTGAATTAGAACAATTTAGTCATATTTGGCTTATTTTCATTTTTCATCAAACCATGACTGAAGGTTGGCGTCCAGTAGTAAGGCCTCCCAGTTTAGGCGGTAATACCAAAATGGGTGTTTTCGCCACTCGTTCACCATTTCGTCCTAATCCAATAGGTATATCATTAATAGAACTGAAAAATTTAATTATCCGTGATAACGAAGTAGGTTTAGCTTTAGGTAGTATGGATTTAGTTGATGGCACACCTGTGATTGATATAAAACCCTATCTGCCGTTTGCGGAATCTTTACCAAAAGCGGTTGCTGGATTTGCCCAAGCTGCACCGGCCAGTGAAATGAAAGTGTTTTTTTCAGCTACTGCCCAAAAACAGTTGATTGAGCAACAAACCCGCTATCCTTTCCTTGAGCGTTTTATTCGTCAAGTGTTAGCGCAAGATCCACGTCCAGCTTATAAAAAAAGCAAAGCTGACGAAAAAATCTACGCTGCCCATTTGCTTGATTTTAATGTTAGATGGCAGGTTTCAGCAAATATCACTGCCGTTCTCGCTATAGATACGCTAAAAAATTAAGTTATCTCTTTAGACATTAGCAACTCGCTGGTATACTAAAGGATAATTTTGTTTTAATGGTTGGTTAATACCAACTGGAAGTAATTCGTTGTTGCTGGAAGCTAATAATGCGTACAAGCCAATATCTTCTCTCTACTTTAAAAGAGACTCCCGCCGACGCAGAAGTGATCAGTCATAAGCTGATGCTTCGCGCAGGTATGATCCGTAAACTTGCTTCAGGCCTATATGACTGGCTACCAACCGGTGTTCGTGTGCTGCGCAAAGTTGAGAACATTATTCGTGAAGAAATGAATCGCGCGGATGCAATTGAGATTTCCATGCCGATAGTTCAGCCAGCAGATTTATGGCAAGAAAGTCGGCGTTGGGAGCAATATGGCCCAGAGTTACTTCGTTTTGTTGATCGTGGTGAACGACCTTTTGTGTTGGGCCCGACTCATGAAGAGGTAATTACCGATCTTATTCGTAATGAAGTGACTGCTTATAAGCAGCTGCCGTTAAACCTTTACCAAATCCACACAAAATTTCGTGATGAAGTAAGGCCACGTTTTGGTGTGATGCGCTCCCGTGAGTTTATTATGAAAGACGCTTATTCTTTTCATACCGATCAAAACTCTCTGCAACAAACTTACGATGCAATGTACAAGGCATATAGTACAATCTTTACCCGTATTGGCTTCAATTTTAGGGCAGTACAAGCAGATACTGGCTCTATTGGTGGCAATGCTTCGCATGAATTTCAGGTATTAGCTGATAGTGGTGAAGATAATATTGTTTTTTCTACCGCTTCAGATTATGCCGCTAATATTGAGCTGGCAGAGGCAATTTGTCTTACGGAAGAACGTGCAGCACCGGCTGAAGATATGCGTCTTATAGATACCCCTGACGCCAAAACTATTGCCGAGCTAGTTAATCAACATAATTTACTTATTGAAAAAACAGTTAAAACCCTAATTGTTAGTGCAGCAAAAGAGAGTGGTCATCAGCTTGTTGCCTTATTGATCCGTGGTGATCATGAATTAAATGAGATCAAAGCAGAAAAACATCCTCTGGTTGCAAGTCCACTGAAATTCGCAACAGAAGAAGAAATACGTGCAATCCTGCATGCAGGTCCCGGTGCATTAGGCCCGGTTAACTTGCCAATACCAGCAATTATCGACCGCAGCGTTGCCGTGATGAGTGATTTTAGTGCCGGCGCCAATATTGATCATAAACACTATTTTGGTATCAATTGGCAACGGGATCTACCTTTACCCGACGTTTATGATCTACGCAATGTAGTCGATGGCGATCCTAGTCCCGATGGTAAAGGAACTGTTCAAATTAAACGTGGAATTGAAGTTGGCCACATTTTTCAACTAGGAACCAAATATTCTGAAGCAATGAAGGCCAGCGTTCAATATGAAGATGGCCATAATCAAACGGTAACGATGGGATGTTATGGTATCGGTGTCACTCGGATTGTAGCAGCAGCAATTGAACAGAGCCATGATGATAAAGGAATTATTTGGTCTGATGCGATCGCACCTTTCCAAGTTGCTATTTTGCCTATGAATATGCATAAATCCTATCGCGTTAAAGAAGTTGCTGAAAAACTTTACTGTGATTTGCAAGCCAATGGTATTGATGTCATTTTTGATGATCGCAAAGAACGGCCTGGTGTGATGTTTGCTGATATGGAGCTTATTGGAATACCTCATACCATCGTGATCGGTGATCGTAATTTAGATGACAACAAGGTTGAATATAAACAGCGGCGAGATAATGAGAAAGAATTTATTGATCTTGCTGAGATAGTTGATTTTCTAAAAACAAAACTTAACTAATAAGCTTTATTGATGCAAAATGCCCTGCTAAAAATAGCTGGGCATTTGATATATATGATAATTAGTGAGAGTGACAAATACGCAGTTTATCAAATTTAATCTCGCCGGTCTGGATCAAGGTTGCATCAAACAATCCATCTTCCATTGATGGGCGGATGGTGTAATAGCCCTCAACTTCAACATAAACAGGTTTACCCGCTTCAATATCGGTTGCCAGATATCCTTTTTCTAAATCGATATTACTCACACTGTAAGTACGTCCACTTTTACACTCTTTAAATAATGCCGCGTCAGCGATATAACTATATTCCCCGCTCTTTTTATCTGGCTTTACTTGCTCTAAGGTATAATTTAAATTACTTTCTATTCGATTTCCTTCCTGATCGAGATATTCTATTTTTTTACCATCAACGCTAGGTTGAAAATAGGTTTTTTGCTCATCAGAATCAATCAAAAAGAATTTAGTGCCTTTTTTAGTCCAATTTCCTGTAGTAAAAAAAGTATTTTTTTGTTCTTCCTTACCCAAATAGGTTAATTGCTCAATAAATTTACCATGCGGATTGAAAAGAACTGTTGTTTCAATACCTGAACAATCTGCACAAGGGAGTACGCCAGTATAAATTTTATCCATTGTTTGGCTTTGTGATTGTGGCAATTTATGCTGACAGCCGGCAAGGATCATCGCACTCATTGTGAGCAATATATTCAATACTTTTCGCTTCATTATCCGCTCCAAAATCCATTCGATAAAATAGATCTATTACAATAACATTTGGTTATTTTCACCAAATCATTTTACCTAGTTACACAATATTTAAAACCATTTATTGATTTTCATTACGAACAATAAATATTAGCAAGCGTCATGCTAATTTTTCTCTCTTCGGTTGAAAAAAAGTATGGTGCTATTATGCGCTTTAATCAGTAAATGCTTATAATTACAAATATTCAAAGGCGGCAATAACCGCCACTTAACAATAGTGGTGAGGGATTATGTCTAAAGATACTGAATACAAACCAATTAACTGCGATGACTATGATTATTTAGAACTCGCTTGTCAGCATAGTCTTCAGTTAACCATAACACTGGATAATGGAGAAATTATTAAAGGCAAAGCAATTGATTTGCTGTTAAAAAAACAGGTTGAATATCTGGTTGTTGATGTTGCTAGTGAAAAAAAACAACTGCGATTAGATCATATTGTTAGTTTTAGTCATCCGGAAATTGGCGACATCGTTATTGATCATACTGGTTCATAAAAGAAATCTTGATTATACTTGCACAATAATACCCCTTACTTGAAAAGTCAGGGTTTTTTATCCGTTATCCATTTTATTTTCAATTCAGACTGGCCTTGAATAGATTTTCCTGATTGAGTAATAAATACACCAACGGCCGCAATAAGTTCATCATTATAATAAATTAAAGGCGTTCTTTCCCTTAACCAAGGCGCTACACCTAACTCCTGCCAAAGCTTTTTACTCCGTCTGGCGTGCTGACGACCAATAATTTTAATATTTCCTTTTAATCCAAATCGAATAGTAACCTGCTCATGTGGTAACGGCGCCCGTAATCCGGTTCCCTTATCTGTGACTATTAGCGTGCCTAAGTTATCAGGCAATTTAACCGAGGCAGGCAGCTGCCACGCTAAACAAATTTTAGTGAGATCGTTAAATTGTGGCAGCAACCAAAGCTGTTGTTTAAAGCGCCGAATAACATTGTTGTTAGCTAATATAAATTGCGGCTCTGCATCTGGACGCGCGCAGATCACGTCTTGCCAAATTTGTTTTAATTGAACACGAGAAGGCATCAAAATTCGATGTAAACTCACCCAACGACGTAATAGTGCGTTACGTTTCATTTCAGAATAATTTGCTAAAGTATCAAGCTGCAAGGCTCCTTCTGCCGTTACTAGCTGAGATAAATAATCTTGTAGTAATTCATTGAGTAAAGCTTCTTGTTCTGCACACAAACTGGCGCTTCTGGCCACTGCTTGTGAAAAATGCGGCCAACGCCGGTTAAAATGAGGCATTATAGCTAAACGTAAAAAATTACGATCATAGCGCTCATCTTGATTACTATCATCTTCTATCCAAGAAAGCGATTTTTTTTCAGCATAAACAACAAATTGCTGACGGCTGAATGATAATAGTGGTCTAATTAAATTGGTATCAGCAAACGGAATAGAAATTGGCATCGCAGATAAACCTGCTGGCCCACTGCCCCGTTTTAATGCTAATAAAAAAGTTTCTGCTTGATCATTTAAATGTTGGGCAGTAACAATAATTTCTTCAGGTAATAGTATTTCACGAAACACTTGATATCGTGCATCCCGCGCCGCTGCTTCTATCCCTTTTTTAGTTGGGTCGATATAAACATGCTGTGAAGAAAACTCTACCTGCCAGTCGAAACAAACTTTCTGGCAATGGATAGCCCAATCATCAGCTTTATCATTAAGTCCATGATGAATATAAACCGCACGGATATTAAGGTTTGGCACTGTGGTTTGACGTAATGACACTAAGGCATGTAATAAAACTGTTGAATCTAGTCCACCACTGAAGCCTACCAATATTCGGCGTGTTGAGCCGATGGTTTTTATAATTTGGTTCAGTAATGCAGCCTCATCAACATTCATAATTATTATAACTACCTCTGTCGTAATCATTTATTGCTCTATTTTCTACTAATTATATTACTAGTATTAATATAATTTAATGTATTAAGTAAAATTTATTTAAAAAATAAATTGATGGATAAATTTTTTAATCATGATATCTGATGATGATCAAAGATGAAAAAATTTTAAATATTAAAAAATGGAAATAACCATTGATAGTTATTTCCATTTTTATACCTTAGCTAGCGTAAAATTAGCAATAACCACATTCCATTAAACGTTGATAACGGCGGTTTCTCAACTCTTCAGGACTAAATACATCGATATCACTCAAATCATTTAAAATACGCTGTTTAAGATTATGCGCAATTTGTTCATAATTACGATGCGCGCCACCCAACGGCTCTTCAACAATGTTGTCAATCAGATTAAGTGATTTTAAACGTGAAGCAGTGATCCCCATCGCTTCTGCAGCTAATGGGGCTTTATCCGCACTTTTCCAAAGAATAGAAGCACAACCCTCGGGTGAAATGACAGAATAAGTACTGTACTGCATCATATTGACTTTATCACCAACGCCAATCGCTAATGCCCCTCCAGAGCCGCCCTCACCAATTACCGTACAGATAATAGGAACAGAGAGCCGGGACATTTCACGTAAATTACGGGCAATAGCTTCGGACTGACCGCGCTCTTCCGCTCCAACTCCTGGATAAGCTCCCGGTGTATCGATAAAGGTAATAATCGGTAACTTAAAACGCTCAGCAATTTCCATTAATCGTAAAGCCTTACGGTATCCTTCCGGTGCTGGCATGCCAAAATTACGCCGCATTTTTTCTTTAGTTTCACGTCCTTTCTGATGACCAATAATCATTACTGGACGCCCATCCAATCGAGCCAATCCACCAACAATGGCTTTATCATCAGCATAAGCACGATCACCCGCTAGCTCTTGGAAATGCGTGAATATACGTCCAGCATAATCCAGAGTGTAAGGTCGCATCGGGTGACGAGCAAGTTGTGCTATTTGCCAAGCACCTAAGTCAGAAAAAATTTTGCGTGTTAACTCTAAACTCTTTTCGCGAAGTCTAGCGACCTCTTCATCTAGGTCAATATCTAGCTTGGTATCCTGACGATTTACTGCCATTAACGAGTCTATTTTTGCTTCCAACTCCGCAATCGGCTGTTCAAAATCCAGAAAATTAAGGCTCATAATATTCCTATTTAGTCAAATTCTAATTCTACCTGCTGATTACCTAGCAGAGTTCGCAGCTCAGTCAAAAGATTATCGGTCGGAGTAACCCGCCAAGTGACGCCTAATTTTAATTTAGCGCGAGCGTCTTTCTTCTGATAATAAAGATGAACCGGTATTGTTCCTGAACGATAAGGTTCCAATGTGCTACGAATACGGTTTAATAATTGTTCATCAATTTGTCTATCTGTCAATGAAATAGCAATACATCTAGCATATTTCTCACGAGCTTCACTAAGATCCATCAGTTCACGAACAGACATTTTATTACCACCATTGAAATCATCAAAGCTGACCTGACCTGTGGCAATTAATATTTTATCTTTATCAAGTAGATGCTGATACTTTTCTAACGCATCTGAAAATAACATTATATCCAAGCGTCCAGAGCGATCATCCAAAGTACATATACCTATTCTGTTGCCACGTTTAGTGGTTACTACTTTAGCGGTCAGCGCTAAACCAACCACCGTTGACATCTGTCCTCGAGGCGTTGGATTAACATCCTTTAATCTTAATCCACTAGTATAACGTTCAATTTCAGACAAATAAGCGGTAATAGGATGTCCCGTTAAATAGAGACCCAATGTTTCGCGTTCACCTTCTAATATAAGCTGTTCAGGCCATTTAGCTACACTAGCATAAGATTGTTCAACCTGCTCAGGCGCTTCAGCTAATACGCCAAACATATCAGTTTGTCCAATTGCTTCAGCTTTAGCGTGTTGATCTGCCGCTTTTAAGGCATCTTCTAATGAAGACATTAATGCAGCACGGTGCGGACCTAAATGATCAAAAGCACCGGACATAATCAATTTTTCCATCACGCGACGATTAAGCTTTTTAGTATCAACCCGTGCACAAAGATCAAAAATTTCTTTAAAATAACCACCTTTTTGACGTGATTCAATAATAGCTTCTATTGGGACTTCACCAACACCTTTTATGGCGCCAATGCCATAAACAATTTCACCGCTATCATTGACATGAAAATGATATAATCCACTGTTGATATCCGGTGGCAATACTTTCAACTCCATACGCCAACATTCATCAACTAAACCAACCACTTTCTCAGTATTATCCATATCCGCTGTCATCACTGCTGCCATAAACTCAGCCGGATAATGTGTTTTTAACCAAAGGGTCTGGTATGAAACTAAGGCATAAGCAGCAGAATGTGATTTATTAAATCCGTAACCGGCAAATTTTTCTACCAGGTCAAAGATTTTCATGCCTAACTCACCGTCAATACCATTTTTAACCGCCCCTGCTTCAAAAACTGAGCGCTGTTGTGCCATTTCTTCAGGCTTTTTCTTACCCATCGCCCGACGGAGCATATCTGCTCCCCCTAGAGTATAACCAGCAAGCACCTGAGCAATCTGCATAACTTGTTCTTGATAAAGAATGATACCGTAGGTAGGCTCTAAAACCGGTTGTAATGATTCATGCTGCCATTCAACATCAGGATAAGAGATGGCTTCTCGTCCATGCTTACGATCAATAAAATTATCCACCATCCCTGACTGTAATGGGCCGGGACGAAAAAGTGCAACCAGAGCAATCATATCTTCAAAGCAATCAGGGCGTAATCGCTTAATCAAGTCTTTCATACCCCGAGATTCTAGTTGGAATACCGCTGTCGTTTCGGCCCGTTGTAATAGTTCAAAACATTTTTGATCATCGAGAGGGATGGTCGCGATATCAATGGGCGCTAAATTTTGTTTTGCCCGACGTTGATTAATCATATTTAACGCCCAACTAATAATTGTCAAAGTCCTTAGACCAAGAAAATCAAATTTTACCAGCCCGGCGTATTCAACATCATTTTTATCAAATTGGGTAAGCGGATTTTGTCCTTCAGGATCACAATAAAGGGGGGCAAAATCTGTTATTTTGGTCGGTGCAATAACTACGCCACCCGCATGTTTACCTGCATTACGTGTCACACCTTCAAGTTTGCGCGCCATGTCTATTAATGCTTTAACTTCTTCATCATCATCACAAATTTCTTGCAATTGTGGTTCTACAACGAATGCTTTTTCAAGCGTCATACCGGGATCCGGCGGAACTAATTTGGCGATACGATCAACAAATCCATACGGATGCCCCAGTACCCGACCAACATCTCGAATAACCGCTTTTGCGGCCATGGTACCAAAAGTAATAATTTGTGAGACAGCATCACGACCATACATTTGCGCCACATGTTCAATGACCTGATCGCGTTTTTCCATACAAAAATCAACATCAAAGTCAGGCATGGAAACACGCTCAGGATTAAGAAAACGCTCAAATAGCAGATCAAATTGAAGCGGATCCAAGTCCGTAATTTTTAATGCATAAGCGACTAATGAGCCTGCGCCGGATCCTCGTCCCGGGCCTACCGGAATAGCGTTATCTTTTGACCATTGAATAAATTCCATTACGATCAGAAAATAACCAGGAAATCCCATCTGATTAATCACTCGTAACTCGATATCTAAACGTTGATCATATTCAACCCGTCGCTCAGCTCTCTCCTTCTCGTCGGGATAAAGAACTTGTAAACGCTCTTCTAACCCGGCTTTTGCACATTTGATCAGGAAATCTTCCGTTACCATATCGCCGGTCGGGAATTGCGGCAAAAAATATTCGCCTAAACGCATCATTACATTACAGCGCTTAGCAATTTCGACACTATTTTCCAACGCCTCAGGAATGTCGGCAAATAACTCAACCATTTCCTGTTCACTGCGTAGATATTGCTGAGGACTATAATTTTTTGGTTTTTTCGGATCAGCGAGTGTAAAACCATCATGGATCGCGACCCGTATTTCATGGGCAGCAAAATCATCGCCATTAATAAAGCGTACATTATTGGTGGCAACGACTGGCACACCTTTTTGTGCAGCCAATTGGACAGCGGCATGTAAATAACTCTCTTCATCAGGCCGTCCAGTTCTGGCAATTTCTAGATAATAGTTATCTGGGAAATGGGTTTGATAAAAATCCAAACATTGTTCAACTAGTTGCTGCTTTCCGCGCAACAAAAATTTACCCACATCTCCCATGCAACCACCAGAGAGTAATAATAGTCCATCTTTATGGGTTACTAGCCAGTCTTGTTTGATAGTTGGTCCGATCGCGCCATAGCCTTTTTGATAGGCTGCGGAAATAAGCATGGTTAGATTATGGTAACCTTTATTATCCCTGGCCAGGATAGTCAAATGGGCAACTTCATCGCCGAGTAATTCACTCTCTAGATAAAAATCTGCACCAATAATTGGCTTCACTCCGGCAGAATGTGCCGCACCATAAAATTTTATTAAACCATAAAGATTGGTAAAATCGGTTATTGCCATTGCAGGCATACCTAATTCTGCCACTCGATTAACGAGTGGATTAATTTTTGCTAATCCATCAATAATGGAATAGTCACTATGTACGCGTAAGTGTATAAAACGTGGTTCGGCCATTTTCTTAGCTATACTCTTTGCAACTCAGTACTCGGCGAACAGGCGCAAAACTTTTGCGATGAAACTGTGTTGCACCATGCTGAGCCAGTTTTTCTAAATGAAATGCTGTTGGGTAGCCTTTATGTTGAGCAAAACCATATTCTGGATAAAGGATATCTAACTCGCGCATTTCCCTATCTCGGGTCACTTTCGCTAATATTGACGCGGCACTAATTTCCTGCACCAAACTATCACCTTTAATAATCGCCTTAGAAGGTACAGCAAAGCCTGGGCTCTTATTGCCATCGACCACAACAAAATCAGGCATAGTGGTAAGTGCCGCCACTGCCCTGCGCATGGCTAAAAAAGTTGCCTGCAATATGTTGATTTTATCAATCTCTTCAGGCTCTGCACGCCCAATGCTCCAACACAATGCTTTGTTTTGAATTTCAATATAAAGTGCATTACGCCGCTTTTCGGTTACTTTTTTTGAATCCGCCAATCCTATTATTGGCTGTTTGGGATCTAAAATCACGGCGGCTGTCACTACTGCTCCAACTAAAGGTCCTCGACCAACCTCATCAACACCCGCAATAAATTTTGCTTTAGGATAAATAAAATTATTCATTTTATACTTAGCTCCAAGACAGCCTCTGCCGCTTGTTGATCCGCATGACAACGGATACTTTCATGTAGTTGCAAGAAGGTTTGTTTTAGCTGCTCAACCTTTTTTTCGTCGATTAGTAAAGACTTAAGTGAGCCAGCTAATTGTTCTGGTTGACAATCTTGCTGAATATATTCTTTAACCAATTCTTCGCCCGCCAATAAATTAGGCAATGAAATAAAAGGGGTTTTAACCAAACGTTTAGCTAGCCAATAAGTCACTGATTTCATTCTATATCCAACTACCATAGGACATTTTGCTAACATACATTCTAATGAAGCTGTTCCCGAAGCTAATAAAGTTACATCGGCTGCGATCATAGCTATCCGCGCTTGGCCATCTAAAATTTTCAGTGGTAAGGTTGGCGAAATCTCACGATAAATCGCTTCAAACTGCTGCCGGCGCTGTTGATTGACGATAGGAACTAAGATTTGCAAATGAGGAAAGTCTTTTAGCAAAATTTGGGCTGCGTGCAAAAAATCTGCACTTAACATTTCAACTTCGGCCCGACGGCTACCCGGCAAAATGGCCAAACACTTAGCATCATGGGCTATATTTAGTTGTGCTCTGGCAGCCTGTTTATCAGGCTTTAGCGGTATGATATCAGCCATCGTATGGCCGATAAAACGGCAGGGAATGTTGTAACGGTCATAAAACCTTTTTTCGAAGGGTAAAAAAGCAAGCACCAGGTCGGTCGCCTCCCCTATCTTGAAAACACGATCTTGTCTCCACGCCCAAACAGAAGGACTGACGTAATGAATGGTTTTGACCCCTGTTTGCTTTAATTTTCGCTCAAGGGTGATATTAAAGTCAGGCGCATCTATGACAACAAATACATCAGGTCGCAATTTAGTGAAACGTTTAGTTAGGTCAGCTCTAATTTTTAATAATCGCGCTAGTCGACCCAAAACTTCAACAATCCCCATCACAGCAAGCTCTTCCATTTCATACCAGGCTTCACAGCCCTCAGCTTGCATTAATGGGCCTGCGACACCGACAAAATGCGCATTAGGGACTTGCTGTTTTAGCGCACGAATAAGACCTGCACCAAGTATGTCGCCTGATGTTTCTCCTGCAACGAGACCAATAGTCAAAGGTCGTTGTTGAATTGCAACTTGATGACTATTCGCCAAAGATTTCTCCTATTCAGGTTGCTTGTTAACGAATAATCCCGCGGTTAGATTGCGCTGAATTTTCTAAAAAATCACTCAGTATTTTTACCTGTTTATTTTTTTCACCTAGCACGACCAATTCTTGTCTGGCTTCATCTAGCGTTTTACCACATCGGTAAAGGATTTTATACGCATTCCTAATCGCATGTAGTGATTCTTTATCAAAACCACGACGTTTTAAACCTTCAATATTCACACCATAAGGAGTCGCATGATTACCTTGCGCAATGACATAAGGCGGAACATCTTGGGCAACACCAGAACAGCCACCAACCATAACATGAGCACCAATTTGGCAAAATTGATGCACCGCACTCATACCACCAATGATGGCATAATCATCTAGTTTAACATGTCCCCCAAGCGTACCGTTATTAGCAATTATACAATAATTGCCTAGCACACAATCATGGGCTATATGGGTATTTACCATCAATAGATTATCATGACCTATTTTGGTTAAACCTCCGCCTTGTAGGGTTCCACGGTGAATGGTACAACTCTCCCTAATACGATTGCGATCACCTATCTCAACTCGAGTTGGTTCTCCTTGGTATTTTAGATCCTGATTAATTTCACCTATCGTGACAAACTGAAATATCTGGTTATTCCAACCAATTTTGGTATTGCCATTGACAACCACATGAGATTTCAGTGTGGTATCTGCACCAATTTCAACCTGAGAACCAATATAGCAAAACGGGCCTATGTGGACATTTGCACCGATAATCGCGCCTTCTTCAATAATAGAAGAGGGGTGAATAATCGCTGTTTTATTAATCATATCAGCCCTCATTTTTACGCTTCTTGGCTTGCGAGCACACATCATTGTCGCTTCACAAACAACTTTTTCATCCACTTTTGCAATACCTTTAAAACGCGTCAAACCACGCTTAGTTTTAACAAACGTTACCTCAAAAATCATCTGATCACCAGGTTGCACCGGCTGTTTAAATCTTGCTTCGTCAATACCAGCAAAATAATAAAGTTCGCCAGGCTCTAATTGTCCCACACTCTTGAAAGCTAAAATACCAGCCGCCTGAGCCATTGCCTCAAGAATTAATACCCCCGGAAATATTGGTTTACCAGGAAAATGACCTTGAAAGAAAGGTTCATTGAAAGAGACATTTTTTACTGCTCGTAAAAATTTATCTTCTTCAAAATCCAATACACGATCAACTAACAAAAAAGGATAGCGATGGGGTAACAAACCTAAAATTTCTTCTATATCCAGAGTATGTTTATCACTCATAGAAAAGACTCTTCTTGTTTAAATTTAAAAAATTATATATTAATAATACGGCCTGCTTTAACCCTCAATAAGGTAATCTGCAGGCCGCAATTAACAAATCTACACAGCAGTATTTAGTTATCTTTACTAAATACCTTAAATACTTTACGTTCTAGTGCCTTCATACGCTTGGCCATTTCATTAATATTCATGACTAAAGCGGCTGTTTTTCGCCAAACCTTATTTGGCTGTAATGGGATGCCAGAAGAGTAAATTCCCGGCTCACTAATTGGACGCATTACCATTCCCATTCCGGTTATAGTAACTTTATCACAAATTTCCATATGTCCATTAATCACGCAGGCACCACCAATCATACAATATTTGCCTATTTTCAGGCTACCGGCCATAATAACACCACCGGCAATAGCACTATGATCACCGATAATCACATTGTGAGCAATCTGACATTGGTTATCAATGATCACCCCATTACCAATTATTGTATTCTCTAGTGCACCGCGGTCAATGGTGGTACAAGCACCAATTTCAACATTATTTCCAATAATAACTGTACCTAATTGAGGTATTTTTATCCATTGGCCTTTTTCATTTGCATAGCCAAAACCATCTGAACCAATAACTGTTCCAGATTGGATAAGACACTGTTCACCTATCTCGACACTATGATAGACAGAAACATTTGCCCATAAACGCGTAGACTGACCGATTTTGACATTTTTACCAATAAAGCAACCTGCGCCAATAATAACCTGATTACCT
The DNA here is from genome assembly GCF_013460135.1 of Arsenophonus endosymbiont of Aphis craccivora. Taxonomy (GTDB): domain Bacteria; phylum Pseudomonadota; class Gammaproteobacteria; order Enterobacterales; family Enterobacteriaceae; genus Arsenophonus; species Arsenophonus nilaparvatae. The sequence continues at coordinate 2,349,529 of NZ_CP038155.1, read as the reverse complement.
AATGTCGCCCCTGACTCCATAACGGCATTAGCACCAATGGCAACATCTTCGCCGAGCTTAACATCTTCCGCAATAACCGCTGAAGGATGGATATTTTGTGCAGGTTTTGGCGTGGTATCCAAAATTTGAGCTAATCGAGCATAGGCAAGATAAGGATCTTTAACCACTAATGCGGCTATTTTACTCTCGGCTAGATCCTCTTGCTTTAATACCACAGCAGCAGCTTTGCATTTTGCCAATTGCGTTAGGTAACGGCTATCCGATAAAAAAGTAATTTGCCCTTCCTTCGCTAAATGCATAGGCGCAATAGCGGTAATGGTAATATTACCATCACCATGTAGCTGCGCGTCCAATTGCTGGGCTAAATCAGCTAATCGAATAGAAACCATCTATTATTTAACCTTCTTAATAACCAGATCAGTAATATTTTTCAGGCTAGAACTGTTTTCCGGATAGAGAACCGCATTTACGTCAACAACCACGTCGTAACGCTCTTTTTCTGCAACCGCTTTAGTTGCGGTCTTTATCGTTTGCAATATTTTATTGCGCTCTTCTTGCTGACGACGTTGGTTATCTTTTTCAAATTGCTGTGCTTTTTGAAGAAAATCTTTCCGCTTCGCCTCAAACGCTTGAAGATCTTTTTCATTAGGCTTAGCGGCGCTTTTTTGCAATTTTTCTGCCCGAGCCTGTAAATCTTTTTCCATATTTTGCAACTCATTAGCGCGTCCTTTGAACTCTTTTTCAAGTTGCTGAGTTACCGCTTTACTGGTTGCTATGTTCTGAAAAACTTCACCGACGTTAATAACGGCAACTTTCTCTGCATAAGCACTGGCAGATACAGATAAAATCAAACCTAAACCTGCTGCACACAACAATTTTTTCACACTAAACTCCTTATCTCTTATGATCTGACCACAAGCGAATCGATGAATTGAATTGACGTTTTACCACGTCCTACCAATATTAAACTGAAAATCTTCAGATTTGTCACCTTCATAATCTTTTATTGGCTTGGCATAAGAAAAGACCAGCGGACCAAGTGGTGACATCCATTGTAATGCAATCCCTGTCGAAACTCGAATATTGGATGCCTTACCATAGTCAGGCATTCCTGCTCTCCAGCTTGCGGGGGTGTTACTCCAATGCGAATCCCAAACAGTACCCGCATCAATAAAGAAAGAAGTTCTGATCGAATTAGCATACTTTTCATCAATAAACGGGGTTGGCGTAATTAACTCCAAGGACGCTGTTGCCATTGCATTGCCGCCAACAGCATCCGTTGAGGGACTACCAGATTTTGGGTTGATTTCCCCAGTTGTGTTATCTTTTTCAAGATAAATTGCTTTAGGGCCTATATTATTAGAACGAAAACCACGTACCGTACCAGCACCACCAGCATAAAAGTTTTCATAAAATGGTAATTCTTTTCCACCAAAACCATTACCATAACCTAACTGTGCCCGGCCTAATAATACCCATTTGTTATCCTCATCAATGGGATAATATTGCGATGTATCAAACCGAATCTTATAGTATTGATTATTAGAACCGGGAATGGTGATTTTACTATTTAATGAAGTTTTATTGCCCGCTGTCGGGAAGAAACCACGATCTAGGTTATTATAAGTCCAACCTAAATTAAGGGTAAAATCATTAGCATTATAGCGCGCTTTATCATCAAAATTAGGATTTTCGCCCATACTTTGTAAATAACGCCACATTCCAACTTGAGCTTTCATATCAGACAGGGAGTTATGAACAAAACCTGCCCCAATTCGAAACGCATTATTTTCATTAAAAGGAAAACTCAAGGTACTATCAACACCATAAGTTTTATTATTATAGCGTGAAAGATCAGCATCCTTGGCACTAAAATCATTATAGAATAATCGGCCACCCAAGCTGACACCATTACCGGTAAAATAAGGATCGGTTAATGATAATTCCGCATAAGTCGAATAATCATTCTTGCTTGCACTAATACCAACAGCATTACCAGTACCAAGCCAGTTTTCTTGTTGAACACCGACTTGGAAACTGATACCACTTTCAGTACCAAAACCAATGCCGAAGTTCATCGCGCCGGTATTACGTTCTTTAACTTTATAGACCACATAAACTTGATCAGGTGTACCAGGTACACGTTGCGTTTCAACATCAACAGTTTCAAAAAAACCGGTCCGATTTAATCGTTCTTTGCCTAGGTTAACCAAATCATTGCCTAACCAAGCGCCTTCCATCTGACGCATCTCACGACGTAAAACAGAATCTTTACTAACATCATTGCCGACAAAACTGATTTGGCGAACATAGAAACGGCTACCTGCATCAACATTCACATGCAGTTTAACGGTTTTATCTTCATCATTGATTTCAGGTTGGGTAATAACACGAGGATAAGCATAACCATAACGACCCAGAAGATCCTTAATTTTGTTCTCCATGTTAGTAAGTTCAGTACCATTATAAAGCGAAGAAGGTTTGATGGTGATTAATTGGTTGATTTCATCATAATGGCCAGCAGTTTCGCCATTTAATTCAACGCCGGATATGGTATATTTATCGCCTTCTGTCACATTGATAGTGACATAAATACCTTTCTTATCAGGTGTCAGACTGACATTAGTTGAGTCGATATTAAATTTGGCATAACCTCGGTCGAGATAAAAACTGCGTAGGGTTTCTAAATCACCTGCCAGTTTTTGTTTCTGATATTTTTGATCAGCAATAAAATTCCACCAGGGTACATCATCACGTAATTGAAAACGATTTACCAATTCACCCGTGGTAAATGCTTTATTACCGACGATATTAATCTGTTGGATCTTAGCTGAAACGCCTTCAGAAAAGATTAATTTTAAGTCAACACGATTACTCGGTAGCGGTGTGACTACTGCTTTAACTGTCGCATTATACTTACCAACACTGTAATAAAAATCTTCCAGACCCTTTTCGATATTCGCCAGTTTTGTGCTATCGAGGGCTTCACCAACGCGAATATTGGAAGCCTCAAGATTTTGCTTTAATAAATCGTCTTTAACCGACTTATTACCAGAGAATGTAATGCTTGCAATAGTTGGCCGCTCTTTTACTTGCACTATAAGCGTATTTCCATCACGCAAAACTCTAACATCTTCGAAATTACCCGTTGAAAATAGCGCTCGAATAGTACGACCTATATCGTCATTATTAATCGTATCTCCTACCCGAACAGGCATATTCAATAGTGCTGCACCAACGGCGACGCGTTGAAGACCTTCAAAATGAATATCTTGAACTACAAACCCGTCTGAACCGTATGCAGTGGCGCTGCCAAATAGCAGCGATGCTATGAGCAACTTTTTCATCGCCATTGTTGTTACGAGTATTCCTAACTAGTCTCTCTCTTAAAGACGAGAGAAATCATTGAAAAGTGCAAGCCCCATTAATAATATCAATGCAATAGCACCAATACGATAGCTGAAGTCTTGTACACGCTCAGACACTGGTTTTCCTTTAATCTTTTCGATTAACAAGAAAAGTAAGTGCCCACCATCTAATACAGGCAAAGGAAACAGGTTAATGATCCCTAAATTGACACTAATTAATGCAATAAACATCAGATAATACACTAACCCAGACTCAGCGGAAATGCCGGCTACTTTTGCAATAGAAACAGGCCCACTAAGATTATTGAGTTTAATATCACCAGTGACCAATTTACCTATCATGCTAACTGTCAACTTCATCAACTGCCAAGTTTTATCCGTTGCCTGGTACAACGCATAAAACGGACCATATTGCTGAGTGATTTTATACTCATCTGCAAGTGGTATTACTGATAATTCAAGCCCGGCAAATCCAATTTGCCGCCCTTTAGCTATCGTTTTTACTTCTGGTGTTAACGTTAATTGCTGCTGTTCACCTTGTCTTTCGATCGTCAATAACAATGGAATATTAGGACTTTGCCGAACAAAATAGGTGAATGGATGCCAAACATCTATTATCTGATCACCCACTTTTACAATTCTGTCTCCTACTTGTAAACCTGATAATGCCGCCGCTGAACCAGGTTGAATATTACGCACAATGGGATCTTGCCTGGCACTAACTGGCATAATTCCTAAAGATAAAACCGGATCCTGAGTTTCTGGATCAAAATGCCATTCCCGCAAATCAATCACTTTTTTTATCGGCGTTGAATTTCCAATAGGTAAAACCTTCATGCTTAATTCTTCATCACCAATTTTACTAATTAAGGCGAGACGAACTGCGTTCCAGTCAGGGTTTTCGATACCATCTATTGATTTTAGTTCCATACCTGGTGAAATATTTGCTTGCTCAGCAATCGAGTTTGACTGAATATCTTCAATGACTGGGCGCACGGAAGGGATACCAATAATGAAAACTAACCAATAAACAAATATTGCCAATAAAAAATTGGCTATTGGCCCTGCACTAATCACTGCAGCACGTTGTCCTACTGTTTTATTATTAAAAGCAAAGTGGCGACGCTCTGGTGCTACAGCGGCTACTAGCTCATCTAGCATTTTAACATAGCCACCTAACGGGATCAGGGCGATAACAAATTCTGTACCATGACGATCGACTTTACGCCATAAGGCTTTGCCAAAACCAATGGAGAAACGCTCAACATAAATACCACAGCGCCTAGCCACCCAGAAATGGCCAAATTCATGTACGATAATTAGCACACCTAATGCAATAATAAATGCCGCTAAACTCCAAACAAATCCCATGATATACCTTAAAAACTAAAAAAATAACAATGTCAATCCTGCAAAAACAGGTATAGCCGCGGTCAAACTATCGATTCTATCTAATACGCCACCATGTCCTGGAATTACATGACTACTATCTTTGATGCCTGCCTGACGTTTAAACATACTTTCCGTTAAATCACCAAAAACAGAAATAATTACAACAATAACAGAACAAAATAGTACATTCTTGGATATTAATAAAACAGGAACAAATAAACTAAATAGCCAGGCTATAATACCTGCTGTCAGCATTCCACCAAGCATACCTTCCAAGGTTTTACCAGGAGAAACCTTCGCCGCCAATTTATGTTTACCAAATAAATGTCCAAAAAAATAAGCGCCAATATCTGCACTCCAAACTAATAGCATGACATAAAGCACCCACCAAGCACCGATAAAATTGTCAATATGATAATCGACGCTTTTTAACACCAACATGCCACAGTAAAAAGGTAAAATGGTTAAAACACCAAACAAAATTTTTAATATTACTGACTGAGACCAGAATCGAGCAGAAGTAGGAAAAGTGACAACCAATATTATCGCAACTAACCACCAAACTAACCCAGCCGATAAAATATAAAAAATCAAAGGCTCTGTTGTTAATTGACTGAGATCCTGAAATGACAATTGTAAACCCAATAAACAAATACCAAATAAAACAGCAGATATAATTCGTTTAATCTGTACTGTCCAGCCAATAAATTGGCTCCATTCCCAAGCAGCTAACGAGCAAATAACAATGATAACATAACCAAACAAGTTAGGAGGTAAGAAAAAAAGTGCCGCGATAACTAATGGAATAAGTATGATAGCTGTTATGATACGAGCATTTAAGTTTAGCAAAAGAGTCCCCTATTCTTCATTAATATCATCAGGCTCAGTGTTACCAAAACGTCGTTCACGCTGATTAAAAGCCCCAATTGCACTTTTGAAAGCTTCCTCATCAAAATCCGGCCAGAGCACATCGGTAAAATAAAATTCAGCATAAGCAATCTGCCATAAAAGAAAATTGCTGATGCGATATTCTCTCCCAGTTCTAATAACTAAATCAACGGTTGGTTGATCATGTAGACTAATAAATTCATTTACCGTATCTTCGTTAATATTTTCTGGTAATAATGAACCCGCTTTAATTTTCTCTGCAATAAGTCTCATTGCATGGGTAATATCCCAACGACCACCATAATTAGCGGCAATATTGAGTTGTAATCCGGTATTATTTGCGGTTAAGTCAACCGCGTGTTTGATACGATTTTGTAATTTAGTTTTAAAGCGGCTGATATCGCCAATAATCGTTAATTTAACATTATGAATATTTAAATTTTTAACTTCATCATCCAGGAACCAAGTAAAAAGTTCCATCAGAGCACTAACCTCAGTTTCTGGTCGATTCCAATTTTCACTACTAAACGCATAGAGCGTTAAAGACTGAATCTCATTTTCAACAGCAAATTTAACCGCTTTTTGTACCGCTTCTGTGCCTGCTCGATGCCCTTTAATTCTTAACTTTCCATGTTGCTTCGCCCAGCGTCCATTACCATCCATAATAATAGCAACATGCCTCGGAATTCGTTGCTGTGAGCTATCATTATCATACATAAGTTTCATGCCAAAAAAGTTCCTTTACTATAAGCTTACATAACTATTGCGCTTAATTATTTTGGATAATAAAAATACAATTACTTAAGATGAATCAAAAAATTTCCATATTTACTAATAAGTTAATAGTTAGCTCTTTATTCATTTTTGATATCCTTAACCCATTATAATTTTATAAAAGTTTAATCTGAGATAAATATAAAAACATTTGAGCAGCTAAAATTCTTTATTAATAGGATATTGCTAATGTTTCAATATAATTAATTGCCACTTGACGCGCTTCGCTATCAATCGCTAACACTGCATCAATGCTATCAGGTTCGGCCAAACTTAACCTTTCTACTGTATCCAAATTAACTTGCTCAATATCAGTAAATCGAAGCTTTCCGGCCAAAAATGCAGCAACAGAAACTTCATTCGCAGCATTTAAAATTGTGGTTGCTGCTTGCCCATGATGACAAGCATTAATCGCTAATTTCAAACAGGGGTAACGTTGGTAATCTAGAGCAATAAAAGTTAATGAAGATAATTGTTTAAAATCAAGGGCCGCTGCACCTGAAGGGATACGATCTGGATAAGCCATACTATAGGAAATCGGTGTTCTCATATCAGGCGTACCTAATTGAGCGATCACACTTCCATCCTGATAGCGTACCATGGAATGAATAACAGATTGTGGATGAATAATAACTTCAATTTGTTCGGCTGACGCATTAAAAAAATACCGAGCTTCAATATACTCAAGCCCTTTATTCATCATCGTTGCAGAATCAACCGAGATCTTACGCCCCATAGACCAATTAGGGTGATTGCAAGCCTCATTAGGCGTCATATTCTTAAGAGAAGCGAGCGGAATTTCACGAAAAGGGCCACCCGAGCCAGTTAATACTATGCGCGTTATTCCATTTTGTTCAAGATTAGCAAAACCTAAATTCCGCTGAATTTCAGTCGGTAAACTTTGAAATATCGCATTATGTTCACTATCAATAGGCAGGACCTGAGCACCATATTTTTTAATTGCGTCGAAAAACAGTTGCCCACTAGTAATTAATGACTCTTTATTGGCTAATAAAATACGCTTACCTTGACGAATCGCAGCTAATGTTGGCATTAATCCCGCAATTCCGGTAATTGCGGACATCACTTGATCAACATTATCAAGCGCCGCTAGTTCACAAACTCCATTTTGGCCTGCTAAGACTTCAGTTTTACATCCGTGTTTATTTAGTATGCTTCTTAGAGTATTGGCTGATTTTTCGTCTGACATAGCAGCATATTGTGGCTGGAATTCTAAGCATTGCTGAACCATAGTAACCACATTTTTATGTGCAACTAATGCGATAATTTCAAATTTCGCTGGATTTTTTTTGACTACTGATAGTGTCGTTTTACCAATTGAACCCGTCGAGCCTAAAATTGTCAGACGTATCATTGTGATATATATGCTCTACTATTTAATTAAAAAGAATTATTCTTAACTCAGCCATATAGCATAACATAAAATGGAGCAATAAATTTAAAGATATAATAAAGCCATACTTACTTTTATATAGCTTATGGCTTTATTATAAAAATGTTTAAAATTCCATCAATTCTTTTTCTTTTTGTTCCAGAGCTTCATCAACTTTTTTGATAAAATTATCGGTCAATTTCTGGATTTCATCTTGTGCTCGACGTTCATCATCCTCACTAATTTCTTTATCTTTTAGTAATGCCTTGATTTTATCATTCGCATCACGTCGTGCATTACGAACAGATACACGTCCCTGCTCAGCATCATTACGGACAACTTTAATCAAATCCTTACGTCGTTCTTCCGTCAACGGTGGTAAAGGCACCCGTATTATGGTTCCTGCTGAAGAAGGATTAAGACCTAGATCTGATGACATAATGGCCTTTTCCACTGCTGTTGCGAACGTACCAGCAAACACAGTAATGGCGAGTGTACGTGAATCCTCAGCGGTAATATTCGCTAACTGACGTAACGGCGTTGCAGCACCATAATATTCAACCATGATACCATCCAATAAACTTGGCGATGCACGGCCGGTACGAACTTTATTAATTTGACTTTTCAATGCTTCGACGCTTTTTTCCATACGCTCTTGAGCATCTTTTTTGATTTCATTAATCACATTTAAACCCTTAGCAACTGGTTATAAATATTAGGCTCTAACCGATAACCCCATTCAATTATTTTAACGATGCTGATAATATCATACTGCCAAAAATCATCCATGTCTCTCAGGAGATTAATCACACGATATTAACGTGCCTTCATTTTCACCCATAACAATTCGACGTAACGCACCGGGTTTATTCATGTTAAAAACGCGAATAGGTAAATTATGATCACGAGCCAGCGTAAATGCTGCCAAATCCATCACTTTTAATTCGCGTTCTAATACGTCCTGATACGTTAATTTATTATAAAAAACCGCATCTGAACTCTTCGATGGATCAGCAGAATAGACGCCATCAATTTTGGTTGCTTTTAAAACAACATCCGCCTCAATTTCTATCCCTCGTAAACAAGCCGCTGAATCTGTTGTAAAGAAAGGGTTGCCCGTTCCGGCCGAGAAAATAACAACTTTGCCATTACGAAGCAAACTAATCGCCTCAGCCCAACTATAATTGTCACACACACCATTTAATGGTATTGCAGACATGAGTCTGGCATTAACATATGCACGATGTAAAGCATCACGCATGGCTAATCCATTCATTACTGTCGCTAGCATTCCCATATGATCACCAACTACACGATTCATCCCAGCATCGGCTAGCCCTGCACCACGAAATAAGTTGCCACCACCAATAACGACACCAACTTGTATCGCTAACTCTACCAGTTCCTTAATTTCTTGTGCCATACGATCTAAAACGCTCGCATCAATACCAAAACCTTCTGAACCTTGTAGAGCTTCGCCACTAAGCTTAAGCAAGATACGTTGATATACTGGTTTTGCATTAGTTGCCATGGTGTTTCGTCCTGAGCAGATAAATTATTGAAGGTTTAAAATTATTAGTTCAAAGTCTGAATGTAAAATACTTGATTAATTACTTTTCTTCATTACTTTAGAAAAAGATAATTTAGTCTAAATACTAACACTAATCCGTTGAATTAAGCATATACTGAATTAAATAATTTAGTAGCATATTTACACATAAATTATCATTGATCATGTATTATCAAACAGATAAAAATAAATTATCGATATTAGATAAAACAGAACCGCCTACTGGCGGCTCTATTTAACAATTGGTATCATTATTTACTCATTGCCGCGACTTCAGCAGCAAAATCAGTTTCTACTTTTTCGATACCTTCACCAACTTCAAAACGGATAAAGTTAGTCACTGTTGCATTTTTCTCTTTTAGCAACGTACCAACTGTTTTACTTGGATCCATAACAAATTGTTGGCCAGTTAAAGAGATCTCACCGGTAAATTTGTTCATGCGGCCAGTTACCATTTTTTCCGCAATTTCACGAGGTTTACCAGATTGCATTGCTATATCTAATTGAATTTGATGCTCATGAGCGACAACATCGGCTGGTACATCTGCTGGTGTAACATATTCGGGTTTGCTAGCCGCAATATGCATAGCAATATGTTTAATAAGCTCATCATCCGCACCGTTTGCAGACACAAGAACGCCAATACGAGCACCATGTAAATACCAGCCGATTTTTGCACCTTCTAGGATCTCGACTCGGCGAATATTAATATTTTCACCAATCTTGGCAACGATTGCTGTACGTTGTTCTTCAAATTTTGCCTTTAATTCTTCAATATTGGACAATTTATTTGCCACAACTAATTTGAGTACTTCATTACCAAATGCTACAAAACTCGCATCCTTAGCGACAAAATCCGTTTCACAATTCAACTCAAGCAATGCACCAAATTTGCCATCGGCAGAAATTTCCGCCATTACTACACCTTCGGCAGCCACTCGACCGGCTTTCTTAGCCGCTTTTGCTTGACCTGATTTACGCATATTATCGATAGCTAATTCAATATTTCCATCAGCTTCAACCAATGCTTTTTTACATTCCATCATACCTGCACCAGTACGTTCGCGCAGTTCTTTTACCAAAGCAGCGGTAATTTCAGACATGTGATTTATTCCTCAATATATCTGATGGGAAATCATCCCATGCAGACAATTCTCATTCTGATAAGTAAAAAGGAGCCAATTAGGCCCCTATAACCAATATATTGTAATACCTGGTCCATAAGGGCTCTTCTATACTAACGAAGAGCTGGCCTTATTATTCAGTCTTTATCAAGTTTTCTTCTGGTTTAATCGCCTGATCTTTAGAACGACCTTCATGTACAGCTTTCGCAACTGCATCCAGATACAGTTTAACTGCACGGATCGCATCATCATTACCAGGGATGATATAATCAACACCATCTGGATCAGAGTTAGTATCAACAACCGCAAATACAGGGATACCTAAGTTGTTTGCTTCTTTTATAGCAATATGCTCATGTTCCGCATCAACAACAAATAAAGCGTCAGGCAAACCGCCCATCTCTTTAATACCACCCAAACTATTTTCTAACTTGCTAAGCTCACGGGTACGCATCAACGCTTCTTTTTTGGTCAACTTATCAAAAGTACCATCCTGAGATTGTGCTTCTAAATCTTTCAGGCGCTTAATAGACTGACGAACGGTTTTCCAGTTAGTCAGCATACCACCTAACCAGCGGTGGTTAACAAAATACTGATCACAACTATTAGCCGCTTCTTTTATCGATTCGCTTGCTGCGCGCTTAGTGCCAACAAACAGAATTTTGCCTTTTCGTGAAGCAATTTTAGTCAATTCAGCTAATGCTTCATTGAACATTGGAACAGTTTTTTCCAAATTAATGATCTGCACTTTGTTGCGCGCACCAAAGATGTAAGTTTTCATCTTTGGATTCCAGTAACGAGTTTGGTGACCAAAGTGAACGCCCGCCTGAAGCATATCGCGCATGGAAACAGTTGCCATTTAAACCTCTATAATTTAGTAAATTGGGGTTATGCCTCCACAGATCCCATTCCCCGACTCATTAGCTGTAGATTTTCCTACATAAGAGCACCCCGGAAAATGTGCCGATCTGTGTGTGTTATAACACAGTCAAGTTTATGTTAGAGCTAATCTATGTTTTTCTATTATAAAATACATAGAATGCCGGCGCCTTATATCATAAAATAACCAAAAACACCAGCTATAGTTATATTTTTCTACGCTTAAGTCATTTAGCTTAATTAAAAAAATAACACCGACAATTAGTATTGCTTATTCAGAAATAAATAATATTCATTTCTGAATAAAATTTACTTTAACAATATTTTATTGTGTTCTATTGCTAATATCTTAATTTTTATGATTTTTTTACAGTTTACTAGTAATAATTCAATTTAAAATAACCAAACATTACTTTTTGGCTATTTTCATATTTTAAAAAAAATTGATATGTTAAGTCGTTAGTTGGCATAACTGCGCTTCGCTGATTAACATAACCGTCAACATACAGTATTTATATTTAATCAACATAATTGGCTGATAAGTGCATTTTTACTCATTTAAATCAGCATAAATAGGCATAATTCATGGCTATCTCAATTAAAACGGAAGAAGATATTCAGAAAATGCGTATCGCCGGACATTTGGCGGCGGAAGTGTTAGAAATTATTGAACCTTACATAAAACCGGGCATTTCCACCGGTGAACTTGATCGCATCTGTCACTCACATATCGTCGAAAAACAGCAAGCTATCCCAGCCTGTTTAAATTATCATGGCTTTCCTAAATCTATCTGTACATCCGTTAATGATGTTATTTGTCATGGTATTCCGAGTGATGAAAAAATCTTAAAAGAAGGTGATATCATTAATATTGATGTCACCGTTATTAAAAATGGCTTCCATGGCGACACCTCCCAAATGTTTATTGTGGGCAAACCAACCATTCAAGGCGAACGGTTGTGTAAGGTAACACAAGAAAGCCTTTATCTTGCTTTAAAAATGGTCAAACCTGGTATTCGTTTACGGACGATAGGTCAGGCAATTCAGCAATTTGTTCAACAGCATCATTTTTCTGTAGTGCGCGAATATTGTGGCCATGGTATTGGTCGAGTCTTTCATGAAGAACCTCAAGTATTACATTACGATGCTGATGACGGTGGTGTGATACTGCAAAAAGGCATGACTTTTACTATCGAACCAATGGTAAATACCGGCGATCATCGTATTAGAACAATGAAAGATGGCTGGACAGTAAAAACAAAAGATCGAGGTTGGTCGGCACAATATGAACATACTTTAGCTGTCACCGACGATGGGTGTGAAATTTTTACCTTACGGAAAGAAGAAGAGCCATTTATTTCGGCTATATTAGTGAATAGATAATTTTCATATTGGCCTCCATAATTTTGGAGGCTTTTACCTTAATGATATTGTTTTACTGCTTTTTATTGTCTATTCATACCATTTACTATTGATCGCATAATCAGATCTCCTCCAGCAATTTCGCGGTTATAATACCATGATGAAAAGTAATCAGCCTGTCCCCCTCATCCTTGCGCTTGATAAATTATCTCAAGAGGATTTTACTTTACCTTTACTAAAACAACAGGTAGAGCGCTTGCAAAAATGGTTAGAACAATCTTTTAAGGAGGAAATTACCGCCGCTGAACTTATTGCCGTCCGTAGCAATTATCTTGATAAGTTGCTCCAGCGTCTTTGGCAAATTAATCGTTTCGAGCTAATTCCCCAATTATCATTAATTGCCGTGGGTGGTTATGGCCGACAAGAATTACATCCACTGTCAGATATAGATTTATTAATTTTAAGTCAACATCCTTTAGATACCGCTATCACCACTAAGATTGGTCAATTTATTACTCTACTATGGGACTTGGGTTTTCAAGTTGGCCATAGTGTGCGCACATTAGAAGAATGTTTACAGGCAGGACAAACAGATCTGTCTATCGCAACTAATCTATTTGAATCAAGGTTAATTTGTGGCGATCAAGCTCTGTTGCTATCATTACAGCAAGCAATATATAGCGATAATTTTTGGCCGTCTGATAAATTTTTTGCTGCCAAACGTAGTGAACAACAGTTGCGTCACCAACGTTATCATAGTACCAGTTACAACCTTGAGCCAGATATCAAAAGTAGTCCAGGCAGTTTACGTGATATTCACATACTGTTATGGGTCGCACGCCGACATTTTGGTGCAACCACCATTGAGCAGACAGTTCATTTCGACTTTCTAAGTCAAGCAGAATATCGAGAATTAAAAATATGTTTAAATTTTTTGCTTCGTATTCGATTTGCGCTGCATTTAATAATAAAACGTTATGACAATCGCCTACTATTTGAACATCAATTAAATGTTGCCCGCTTACTTGGTTATCAAGGTAAAGACAATCAGCCCGTTGAGCAAATGATGAAAGACTATTATCGTGTCACACGACGTGTGCGAGAACTCAATAGCATGCTGCTACAACTGTTTGATGAAGCCATCCTTAGCAAAAAAAACCTAGCCGCGCCACATAAACTTGATAATCAATTTCAACTTAGAGGAGATCTCATCGATCTGCTTGATAGCACTCTTTTTGATCGTCAACCCGCAGCCATATTGCAGCTATTTTATCAAATGGCCGAACAGAAAAATATTCATGGAATATACTCAGCTACACTGCGTCAATTGCGTTTTGCTTGTCAAAAACTGACTAAACCTCTGTGTGAAATTCCAATTGCTCGTGAAATTTTTATTACTATTTTGCGCCATCCAAGAGCGGTAAAAGTTGCCATTGTACCCATGCACTTACACGATGTACTTAGTGCTTATACGCCAGTTTGGCAAAATATTGTTGGCCAAATGCAATTTGATCTTTTTCATACTTACACCGTCGATGAACATACTATTCGCGTATTACAAAAACTTGATCAATTTGCTGACCAAAATAATAGTCACCAACATCCTTTGTGCGTTGACATTTATACCAAGCTTGCTCAGCCTGAAATTTTAAGTCTGGCGGCTATGTTTCATGATATCGCTAAAGGCAGAAAAGGTGATCACTCTGAACTGGGCGCGGAAGATGCAAAACAATTTGCCCTAGCACACGGCATATCTGAACATGATTCATCCTTAATTGCCTGGCTTGTACGTCAACATCTTTTGATGTCAGTGACCGCCCAACGGCGTGATATTCAAGATCCGATTGTTATTAAACAATTTGCCAGTGAAGTGAAATCAATAAACCGGCTGGATTATCTTTTGTGTCTGACTGTTGCCGATATATTTGCAACCAATAATAGCTTATGGAATAGCTGGAAACAGAGTCTATTAAAAGAGCTGTATCTATTAACTAAAAATCAATTAAATCAAGATACGCAAGCAATACCCACTTTACGTCAACGGATCCAATCCAATCGCTTGCAAGCGTTAACCCAGCTAGGCGAAAAAAATATTGATCAAGGTGAGCTAAAAAAATTATGGTCACGCTGCCATGCTGATTATTTTTTACGCCATACTCCCCAGCAACTTGCCTGGCACGCTAGCGCTTTATTAAAACACAATTTAAATGAACCATTAATACTGATCAGTACCGTATCTGTGCATGGTGGTACTGAAATTTTTATCTGGTGTCCAGATCGACCATCTCTATTTGCCGCGGTTGCTGGAGAACTTGATAGACGAAATCTTAATATCCATAGCGCCCAAATCTTTACTAACAAAGATAATATGACGATGGATACTTTTGTGGTATTAGATCCTAAAGGACAACCGTTGGCTCATGATCGCTATGAAAATATTCGCCAAGCCTTATTAAAAGTTATTCAGACCCCAAATAGCAAAACCTTGAAAACACGTAACGCCCATCATAGATTTCGCCATTTTAACGTACCAACTAAAGTACACTTTTTGCCCAATTTTAATGGCAGGCGGACTTATATGGAGCTTGTCGCCCTCGATCAACCCGGATTATTAGCACAGATCGGTAATATATTTACTGAAATGGCCGTGCTCTTACACGGAGCTAGGATCACAACGATTGGAGAAAGAGTTGAGGATTTGTTTGTACTTACTGATCAAAACAACCAGGCACTCGATCAAAATAGACAACATAAACTGGCAGAAAAATTGACCCAAGCCCTGACTGCAATAGATAAAGAAAATAGTAAACATGTTAAATAATTACAACCCAGAGGATGAGTAATTTTATGGAGCAACTTAAAACCATTATTGAAAATGCTTTTGAACATCGTGCAGAAATCACACCCACGACGACCAATGTTCAACTAAGTGATGCAATCAATCAGGTGATCACTCAACTTGACAAAGGCCAGTTAAGAGTCGCTGAAAAGATAGATGGGCAATGGACAACACATCAATGGCTTAAAAAAGCCGTGCTACTCTCTTTTCGTATCAATGATAATCGATTAATCGAAGGTGCAGAAAGCCGCTATTTTGACAAAGTAGCCATGAAATTTGCTGAGTATGATCATGCTCGTTTTCAACAAGAAGGATTTAGAGTTGTTCCACCAGCAACGGCTCGAAAAGGGGCGTTTATCGCCCGAAATACCGTTTTAATGCCATCTTACGTTAATATTGGTGCCTATATTGACGAAGGATCGATGATAGATACCTGGGCAACAGTTGGCTCTTGTGCGCAAATTGGTAAAAATGTTCACTTATCCGGTGGTGTTGGTATTGGTGGTGTGCTAGAACCCTTGCAAGCTAATCCAACTATTATCGAAGATAACTGTTTTATTGGTGCTCGCTCTGAAATTGTTGAAGGGGTCATTGTTGAAGAAGGCGCGGTTATCTCAATGGGCGTCTATATTGGCCAGAGCACCAAAATTTATGATAGGGAAAGCGGTGAAATTCTCTATGGCCGAATTCCAGCCGGCTCGGTCGTCGTCGCGGGTAATTTACCGGCCAAAAATGGCAACTACAGCCTATATTGCGCAGTGATTGTCAAAAAAGTCGATGACAAGACTAGCAAGAAAGTTGGCATTAATGAGTTACTAAGAACAATAGACTAAAATTTATCATAGCGGATTATCAATTGAATATCCGCTTAGCCTTCTTATTATGCTAATCTGTAACAATTGTTAGATAACCTTATTCCGTTAGGTATTAATATGTATGATAACTTAAAAAGCTTAGGGATCACTCAACCTGAAGATATCGATCACTACACCTTTCGCCAAGAAGCAAATCATGACATTCTAAAGATTTATTTTCGCAAAGATAAAGATGAACACTATGCTAAAAGTGTAAAATTCAAATATCCGCTGCAACGAAAGCTGGTTAATCTAGATAACAATCTCAAAGAGATCAATGAAATTAATCTCCACCTACGGGATGTGATCGAAGAATTAAATCAAATTTGTCAACATGACCAAACCAACCATGATTTAAAAAGTAAAATATTAAATGATTTGTGCCATTTAGAATCTGTCGTAATTAGCAAAATTGCGGAAATTGAATCATATTTAAAAAAACTTTCCTGAATAACTCACTGCTGCGTATTTATGCTAATACCAACTGGCCGGTAGGCCAAATTTGTATTTTAAAGCAGATAAACTCGCATAACCGTTTAACAATATAATTCATACCATCGATAAATGTTGACGCTCGAGTTCAGGCACTATACCTAACCAACCAAACTGTGATAGCAAATGCATCCAAGCATCATCCGACTTTGCAATTAGCTGCAATTTATCGCCTGTCATTGGGTGCTTAAAAGATAAATAACTCGCATGTAACATCAACCGGCTGCTGGCAAAATGGTGTGAAACACCGCGATTCTGGCGCAGATCACCATAGGTAGTATCACCAATTATGGGATGACGGATATGTGCCATATGACGTCTTAATTGATGCTTGCGGCCGGTTATTGGTCTTAGAGCTAGCAGAGAGAAACGTGAAGTAGGATAACGACCTATCTCGATCGGACATTCAACCTTAGCCAACGGTGAATAATGAGTAATGCTCGGTTGAGGTTGACTTATTTTGCTGGTGTATTTATCAGCAATCTTATCTTTTTCCTCCGTCAGTGCATAATTAATAATATCAGCTTGATTAACATAACCTCGCACAATCGCATGATACTTTTTTTCGATTGTATGGTGTTCAAATTGCTGCGCTAAAAGACAAGCAACTTCACTCGAAAGCGCCATCAATAACGCCCCTGAAGTCGGTTTATCTAAACGATGAACAGGAAATACATGCTGACCAATTTGGTCACGCACTGTTTGCATAACAAAACGCGTTTCATGACGATCAAGCCAACTACGATGTACAAGCCATCCAGCAGGCTTATTTATTGCAATCAAATGTTGATCCTGATAAATCACTTCAAGCATTTGTTGAGTTACCTTGTGAAAAAACTTCATCTAACGCACGTAAATATTCCAATAATTGGTAATAGCGACTTTCTCGTTCTTCTTGATAGATTTCTTCAAAATAGGTAGTAATAGCGAATGCCTTTGGCAAATCAATATGTTGTTCAATAAGCTTATATAGTTTTGGCAATAGTACCCATTGCAACCATTCGTGTGCAGCCATGGTGTCTACAGCAAAAGGCAAATCACTAGCAAAAGCTTCCTCTGGCTGTGGGGTATTACTCCAAAGATTAAGGTTTTTCATTTCAACTTCAATGAGACGAAGTTTTTCAGCAACGATAAGATTAATATTCATTTCCTACACTAGTATCATAAGTAAAAACAAATGAATCATAACATTATTAGTTATCAAACAAAAAAGCAGCGCGTGATATTAATTTTATTACTCATTAGTAAATCTATATAAAATATTCAATCTATCTAAATTATAATCATTTAAATAAACTTACTAATTATACACAACATCACTGACTTATAGGGTTATATTACTATCCGCGACTGCAGCTAAAAACAATTTTTTGCAAAGCCATAGAACCATAAAAAAACCAGTCTATAAAATCGACTGGTTATATAATATGTAACGCTATTAAATAGAATATTTATGCATCCTGCATTATCAGCTTCATGCTGAATGTATCTTCCTACTATTTACGAGGTAGTAATGTGTAAGCACTAATACTTATCATTCGTTATCCCTAACACTACCTTTCTTATTCCTCTATATTATTAAACATTTAATAATTTCAAAGGGCTTTGTTGAATAAATCGAACTTTTAGGTGATTGGCGGAGCTGATCGCTAAATTCGTTTCAACATCAGGTCCCCATGTCAAAGCAAAAGTTTAAAATTACCAACTGGCCCGCGTACAACAAGGCACTCAGACAACGCGGTTCCCTGACGGTCTGGCTTGATGAGTCGGCCATCGCTGGATGGACTGACAGTTCTTCGCCTGAAGGTCGTGGCCGGCCGCTTTACTACAGCGATATGGCTGTTACCACTGTCCTGATGATGAAGCGTGTGTTTAACCTGTCGCTCCGGGCATTACAGGGCTTCGTTGATTCGATTTTTAAACTCATGTCTTTGCCGCTGTGCTGTCCGGACTACTCGCTGGTCAGCAGACGAGCAAAGAGCGTCAACATCAGCATAAAAACGCCAACGCGTGGTGAAATCTCGCATCTGGTCATCGACAGTACCGGTCTGAAGGTCTTTGGCGAAGGTGAATGGAAAGTCAGGCAGCATGGGGCTGACAGACGAAGAGTGTGGCGCAAGCTTCATCTGGCAGCAGACAGTGTGACTCATGAGATTATCTGTGCCGACTTATCGCTCAGCGGAACGACAGATGCGCAGGCACTGCCGGGCCTTATTAACCAAACCCACCGGAAAATCAGGGAAGTGTCAGCAGACGGTGCTTATGACGCCTGTTACTGCCACGATGCGTTGCTAAGAAAGAAAATCAGGCCCCTTATCCCGCCGCGAAGCGGAGCGAAATACTGGCCGGACAAGTACCATGAACGTAACCATGCGGTGGCGAATCAGCGTCTGAGCAGGAGTAATGATATGTGGAAAAAGAAAGTGGGTTATCACCGGCGTTCAGTGGCAGAAACAGCGATGTTCCGCATAAAAACTTTGCTGGGTGGCCATCTGAGCCTGCGTGACTATGAGGCTCAGGTAGGTGAAGCAATGGCGATGGTCAAAGCGCTGAACCGTATGACGTTGTTGGGTATGCCACACAGCGTCAGGATCGGATAACAGCTGTAGCAGAGGGAGCCATCCTGTCGGCTAATTCTGATTTATTCAACAAAGCCTCTAATATATTGATTATGCTAGCAACTATCTTTCCGATTTTCTATTTTAGGAAGGAACTCCATGCCACTTGATCAAGATAATAATGAACTACAACACCTAACGCTCGGAAAAAAAACCGAATATCAAGATAACTATGCACCTCATCTACTACAAGCGGTTCCTCGTTGCCTAAATCGACAACCTTTAGGGTTATCATCAGACAGATTGCCTTTCCATGGCGCAGATATTTGGACACTCTATGAGCTTTCGTGGCTAAACAGTCGAGGAGTTCCTCAAGTGGCTATCGGCCATGTTACCATTAATGCTAATAGCATAAATCTGATTGAATCTAAAAGTTTTAA
Organism: Arsenophonus endosymbiont of Aphis craccivora; assembly: GCF_013460135.1. Lineage (GTDB taxonomy): Bacteria > Pseudomonadota > Gammaproteobacteria > Enterobacterales > Enterobacteriaceae > Arsenophonus > Arsenophonus nilaparvatae. Next base: position 2,329,596 of record NZ_CP038155.1, on the reverse strand, counting down.
ACTCTATCTAAATAGTTGCAATCAAACCCAATTTATTAGCTGGCAAGAAGTTGAAAAACAACTAACCCAAGATTTGACTGCATGCGCTGCAGGAGAAGTGACAGTAAAATTACAGCCACTCACCATGTTCACTAATCAAACTATTCATAATCTGTCTGGTGAATGTATTGATGAGCAAGAGATAGAAATTACTGATTATGAATTTAATAGTGATTATCTTAACAACGCAAACACGAATATAAAGGCAGAGGAAACATTAGTTAGCCATCTGCTAAAATCTAATTGCTTAATTACTAACCAACCTGACTGGGGTTCAATACAAATTCATTATTGTGGCGCTAAAATTGATAGAGAAAAACTACTCCGTTATTTAGTCTCTTTCAGACACAATAACGAATTTCATGAACAATGTGTCGAGCGAATATTCAATGATATTCTTCAGCTATGTCAACCCGATAAGTTAAGCGTTTATGCCCGTTATACACGTCGGGGCGGCTTGGACAGCAATCCTTGGCGTAGTAATGAGAGTTTTCAGCCAACAATGATGCGATTAGCACGGCAGTAAGGAGTTTAAATTGATAACACATGTCAGCCCGTTAGGCTCAATGGATCTACTATCTCAAATTGAAGTTAGTATCCTTAAACGCACTGCCAGTAGCGATCTTTATCAGCTATTTAGAAACTGCTCCTTAGCTGTACTTAATTCAGGTAGCAAGACAGATAATAGTAAAGAATTAATCGCTAAATATCCCAATTTTGATATCAATGTTCTACAACGTGAACGCGGTGTCAAACTGGAATTAATTAACCCGCCTGAAAAAGCTTTTGTCGATGGCAGAATTATCCGTTCACTACAAGCAAACTTATTTTCTGTGTTAAGAGATATTCTTTTTGTTCATACCCAGATTATTTCAGCAGAAAAACTGCTGGCATTAAGTCTGCATGACAGCATCAGTATCACTAATATTATTTTTACCATTCTGCGTAATGCCCGCGCACTACATCTCGATGAAGATCCTAATACTATTGTTTGCTGGGGAGGCCATTCAATAAATGAAAGGCTTTGTTGAATAAATCAGAATTAGCCGCCATGATGGCTCCCTCTGCTACAGCTGTTATCCGATCCTGACGTTGTGTGGCATACCCAACAACGTCATACGGTTCAGCGCTTTGACCATCGCCATTGCTTCACCTACCTGAGCCTCATAGTCACGCAGCCTCAGATGGCCACCCAGCAAAGTTTTTATGCGGAACATCGCTGTTTCTGCCACTGAACGCCGGTGATAACCCACTTTCTTTTTCCACATATCATTACTCCTGCTCAGACGCTGATTCGCCACCGCATGTTTACGTTCATGGTACTTGTCCGGCCAGTATTTCGCTCCGCTTCGCGGCGGGATAAGGGGCCTGATTTTCTTTCTTAGCAACGCATCGTGGCAGTAACAGGCGTCATAAGCACCGTCTGCTGACACTTCCCTGATTTTCCGGTGGGTTTGGTTAATCAGGCCCGGCAGTGCCTGCGCATCTGTCGTTCCGCTGAGCGATAAGTCGGCACAGATAATCTCATGAGTCACACTGTCTGCTGCCAGATGAAGCTTGCGCCACACTCTTCGTCTGTCAGCCCCATGCTGCCTGACTTTCCATTCACCTTCGCCAAAGACCTTCAGACCGGTACTGTCGATGACCAGATGCGAGATTTCACCACGCGTTGGCGTTTTTATGCTGATGTTGACGCTCTTTGCTCGTCTGCTGACCAGCGAGTAGTCCGGACAGCACAGCGGCAAAGACATGAGTTTAAAAATCGAATCAACGAAGCCCTGTAATGCCCGGAGCGACAGGTTAAACACACGCTTCATCATCAGGACAGTGGTAACAGCCATATCGCTGTAGTAAAGCGGCCGGCCACGACCTTCAGGCGAAGAACTGTCAGTCCATCCAGCGATGGCCGACTCATCAAGCCAGACCGTCAGGGAACCGCGTTGTCTGAGTGCCTTGTTGTACGCGGGCCAGTTGGTAATTTTAAACTTTTGCTTTGCCATGGGGACCTGATGTTGAAACGAATTTAGCGATCAGCTCCGCCAATCACCTAAAAGTTCGATTTATTCAACAAAGCCTAAATGAAATTGAATATCTTTATGCCCGCAAGGTTGGAAATGAATTAGGATTACGTGAATTAAATATTTGCACTGGCTGTGGTCCTGGCGCAATGGAAGCGCCGATGAAAGGTGCCGCAGTAGGCCATGCACAACAGCGTTATAAAAATGGCCGCTTTCTTGGTTTAACTGAACCTTCCATTATCGCTGCTGAGCCACCTAACCCTCTAGTTAATGAACTTGTTATCATGCCAGATATTGAAAAACGCCTTGAAGCATTTGTTCGAGTTGCTCATGGTATCATTATCTTTCCTGGCGGTGCTGGTACTACAGAGGAACTACTTTATTTATTGGGAATTTTAATGGATCCTGCCAATAATAATCAGGTATTACCATTAATTTTAACTGGCCCAAAAGAGAGCCAAGCCTATTTTGACACCCTCGATGATTTCATTACGCATACCCTCGGTGAACAGGCCTGCAATTATTATCAGATTATTATTGATGATCCAAAAGCTGTAGCACGTGAAATGAAAAAACAGATGCCACAAGTAAAAGAAAATCGTCTCAATACTGGTGATGCCTATAGCTTCAATTGGTCAATAAAAATTAATTCAGAATTACAAAAACCCTTTACACCAACCCATGATAATATGGCAAAACTTAACCTATTTTGTGATCCAAAACAGCCGGAAAAATTGGCCGCTAACTTACGACGAGCCTTTTCGGGTATTGTTGCCGGTAATGTGAAAGAAGTAGGTATGAAAGAAATTGAAAAGCATGGCCCCTATAAACTTCATGGTGATGCCAACATTATGGCTTATATGGATAAATTATTACGAGGGTTTGTTAGTCAACATAGAATGAAACTACCTAGCAAGGCAGCCTATATACCCTGCTATGAAATTATTAAATAACTGACAAGACTATGCACAAAAAATTATGATCCACTTACTTATTGTTGATGCTTTAAATCTAATCAGACGAATTCATACTGTTCAAGGAAGCCCTTGCGAACAAGATTGCGTTTCAACTCTTCGCCAGCTAATTAACCATACTTCGCCTACCCACGCTGTAGCAATATTCGATAACAAAGAACATCAGACAAATAACTGGCGGCAACAACTTTTACCTCAATACAAAGCTGGCAGACAAGCAATGCCAGATGATCTTTATCACGAAATAAAAAACCTTGAAATCGCATTTAAGGCGCAAGGATTAGCTTGTTGGCATGACATCGAAAATGAAGCTGACGATCTAGCGGCAACGTTAGCAATTAAAGTGGCCACCGCTGGCTATCGTGTTACCATCATTTCAACAGATAAAGGCTATTGTCAGCTACTTTCATCATCGATCTATATTCGTGATTATTTTCAAAAACGTTGGCTTGATTTATCCTTTGTTAATAAAGAGTTTGGGGTTAAACCTGAACAGCTGCAGGATTATTGGGGACTAACTGGCATAAATAGTAGTAAAATCCCTGGCATAACCGGCATTGGCCCTAAAACAGCAGCAACTTTACTTCAGCAATATCCCACATTAGAGGCTATTTTTGCTAATATCCATTCCTTACCCGAAAAATGGCGTAAACGGATTTAACCGGCGCAAAAAATAGCCTTTATTAGCCGACAGGTTGCCTCTCTCCAAACCGATCTACAGTTAAATGGAAATTTACCACAACTCAGATTTACGCCATAACACAATGAAAAATAAAAATTTTATTGTTCATCACTGTTCTGCTAATCCCGCTCTGGTATAGAGGCTGACCAAACTCGTCTTATATGTACCGTGATCTCTTCGTGATCATGGTAGAGTTGCTTCGCTTGGATTGGAGCATTAATACCATTTTCGTTTAGTGTCTGTGATATTTTGTTCAAAATTGATGAAACCTCTTGATAACGTTTTTTCATCGGTAGCTTTAAATTAAATATCGCTTCCCGGCACCAGCCTTTTAACACCCAATCTGTTATCAAAGCAGCAACTTTTGCCGGTTTTTCAACCATATCACACACCAACCAACTAATATTCTTAGTGTGTGGAGTAAATTTAAAACCATCAGTTCGATAATGCCGTACCTGACCTGTTTGCATTAAACTATCGGCTATTGATCCATTATCAACCGCATCGACCATCATACTGCGCTTCACTAATTGATAGGTCCATCCGCCTGGACAAGCAGCCAGATCAACAGCCTTCATACCCGATGCTAAACGCTCTTCCCACTCATCATAAGGAATAAATAGATGAAATGCTTCTTCCAGTTTTAATGTTGAACGACTTGGCGCATCCGCTGGCAGTTTTAACCGCGGGATCCCCATAAAAAAAGGTGAATTGTTATTCTCATAAGAATAGCCAACATAGCAACAGCCGGCAGCAATAAAAAATACATGTATAACCGGACGTTGATGGTTTTCTTTCAGCAACAATATTTTTTGTTGACGAAGCGCATGGCGTAAAGGCACAGTAAATTTACGGCAAAATTTCAGTAGCTCTTTACTCTCATTGGTATCCGGCACTTCAACTCGTAACTCACCGGCTCGTTCAACTACACCTTGCAATAACGCAACAATCGGCGATACGCGATCGTTCGATGGCAAATCTTTCAATAACTGGCTAACAACCACTATTTGACGAGCAAATATTAATGTACCAAAGGGTATATCTTTAGCTAGACGATCTGCATCAGTAGGCTGATAACATGCAAATAAGACATAACCTCTATTATCTTTTACTTTGGCATAGCCATAAACGCCGATCTGGGTAGCCTTATCAGTAATTTCTGCCGCACACTCTTTTTCAAATCCTGAACGACAATATAAAATAATATTATTATTCATGACGTATTGTTGGATTCCTAAGCCGAGTTGCACCAATAACAATTAATATCCAGCCAATTAAAAAGCAAAAACCGCCTACTGGTGCCAAATGGGCAAAATATTTTGCTTGTAAAAGTGCCATACAATAAAAACTGCCACTGAACAATAAAATGCCTATACTGAAGAAAACTCCCCCCCAATAAAACCATAAAATAACTTTACGCAATAAGATAGCGCCTAATATCATAAGAACTAAAGTATGCATTGACTGATAACGTAAACCAATAAGAATCCATTCTATTTGATCATGGTTTAGTAGAGGTGATAATAAATGTGAACCTATTGCGCCAAATGCGACACAAAAAAATCCACTAATTCCTGAAAATATCAACATTAAACGAGCATTCACGTTAATATCCTTTTCTTTTTAAATTAATTATTTTACTTGCCATATAGTTTACAACTCACCGGTAACAAATCCCCATTTTTGCTGCTCGCTAGCTGCTTTTGAGAGGATCCATTGACGAAATGCAGCAATCTTACCTAACTCCGCTTGATTATCATGACAAACTAAATAGAAAGCTTTTTTACTGACTAAAACATCATTAAACGGACATACCAAACGACCGGTATCAAGTTCATTTTTTGTCATAACATTATTAATTAATGCGATTCCTTGACCATGAATTGCGGCTTGAATAACCATAGCACTATGACTGAAAATGGGTCCTTGTTCTACGTTAATAATGTCTTGTAATGATTATTGACGTTCATAAGCTTGCCAATCACGTCGAGAAGAATCATGTAGCAATGTATGATGAATCAAATCTTGCGGTTTTTTCAATGGGTAACGCTCCGCTAATAAGGCTGGCGCACAGACTGGTATTAAGTATTCCGCATACAAACGATCTGTTCTTAAGCCTGGCCAATTACCATAACCATAAAAGATTGCCACATCAACATCATCAGCCATTTTAGCTCCCTCGTGATCAACAGCCTGAATACGCACATCGATATCAGGATAAGGACGATTAAAAATCGATAGGCGCGGCACTAACCATTGAATAGCAAAACTTGGTAATAAACTGACGGTTAATGCTCCCTTTGCACTGAGAGCCTGTAGTTTCCGAGTAGTTTCACGTAACGAAGAAAAAATTTCTTTAATATCTAAATAATAACTTTGCCCTTCTTCAGTCAATAATAATGAACGATTACGCCGACGAAATAATTTCAAACCCAAGAAATTTTTCAAACCTTTTATTTGATGACTTATTGCAGCCTGAGTAACAAAAAGCTCCTCTGCTGCTTTAGTAAAACTTAAATGGCGTGCTGCCGCATCAAATACCCTTATACATTTACCTTGTCTGTCCATAGTTATTTTAACGCGCCGCAATTTATTGCGGCGTTTTTTTATATTCGCTAAATAAATATCTTTCTCATCGCCGAATATAATCGGATGATATACATATGATACTGATAGAATAGATATTATTAATCAGGACTAATACTACTTTTCTAATTTAAATAAATATAACAAACCTTATGAAAAAGATCATTTAGGACAAGATAAAATTGTAATAATTACACAATATAGATCCTAAATATTCTGATAGCTGTGGTTTTCATGGGCTTTGTTGAATAAATCGAACTTTTAGGTGATTGGCGGAGCTGATCGCTAAATTCGTTTCAACATCAGGTCCCCATGGCAAAGCAAAAGTTTAAAATTACCAACTGGCCCGCGTACAACAAGGCACTCAGACAACGCGGTTCCCTGACGGTCTGGCTTGATGAGTCGGCCATCGCTGGATGGACTGACAGTTCTTCGCCTGAAGGTCGTGGCCGGCCGCTTTACTACAGCGATATGGCTGTTACCACTGTCCTGATGATGAAGCGTGTGTTTAACCTGTCGCTACGGGCATTACAGGGCTTCGTTGATTCGATTTTTAAACTCATGTCTTTGCCGCTGTGCTGTCCGGACTACTCGCTGGTCAGCAGACGAGCAAAGAGCGTCAACATCAGCATAAAAACGCCAACGCGTGGTGAAATCTCGCATCTGGTCATCGACAGTACCGGTCTGAAGGTCTTTGGCGAAGGTGAATGGAAAGTCAGGCAGCATGGGGCTGACAGACGAAGAGTGTGGCGCAAGCTTCATCTGGCAGCAGACAGTGTGACTCATGAGATTATCTGTGCCGACTTATCGCTCAGCGGAACGACAGATGCGCAGGCACTGCCGGGCCTGATTAACCAAACCCACCGGAAAATCAGGGAAGTGTTAGCAGACGGTGCTTATGACGCCTGTTACTGCCACGACGCGTTGCTAAGAAAGAAAATCAGGCCCCTTATCCCGCCGCGAAGCGGAGCGAAATACTGGCCGGACAAGTACCATGAACGTAACCATGCGGTGGCGAATCAGCGTCTGAGCAGGAGTAATGATATGTGGAAAAAGAAAGTGGGTTATCACCGGCGTTCAGTGGCAGAAACAGCGATGTTCCGCATAAAAACTTTGCTGGGTGGCCATCTGAGGCTGCGTGACTATGAGGCTCAGGTAGGTGAAGCAATGGCGATGGTCAAAGCGCTGAACCGTATGACGTTGTTGGGTATGCCACACAGCGTCAGGATCGGATAACAGCTGTAGCAGAGGGAGCCATCCTGGCGGCTAATTCTGATTTATTCAACAAAGCCATAATAAACATGAAAGGATGATGTTAGCTTTGGCTAATGGAATGTTATTTCGTTCATGTTTTTCAGCAAAAATGTTGGTGGCATCCGCTGATGGAGAAATGACTTTTAATATTGATGATGCGGGATTATATCATTGTATTGAAGAACAGCTGCAAAAATTATCACTTTCTGATGAGCATAGTGCGGAAGTAATTTTAAATGCATTAGTTGCTTTTCGTTTTTTAAAGCCGCAGATGCCTAGAAGCTGGTATTTTTTGCTAGTAAATTGCCACGATGATTTGGTGTTGGGGGATGTTGTTCAGGTTCATATTGAAGATAGTGGTGGCTTTGTTGAATAAATCGAACTTTTAGGTGATTGGCGGAGCTGATCGCTAAATTCGTTTCAACATCAGGTCCCCATGTCAAAGCAAAAGTTTAAAATTACCAACTGGCCCGCGTACAACAAGGCACTCAGACAACGCGGTTCCCTGACGGTCTGGCTTGATGAGTCGGCCATCGCTGGATGGACTGACAGTTCTTCGCCTGAAGGTCGTGGCCGGCCGCTTTACTACAGCGATATGGCTGTTACCACTGTCCTGATGATGAAGCGTGTGTTTAACCTGTCGCTCCGGGCATTACAGGGCTTCGTTGATTCGATTTTTAAACTCATGTCTTTGCCGCTGTGCTGTCCGGACTACTCGCTGGTCAGCAGACGAGCAAAGAGCGTCAACATCAGCATAAAAACGCCAACGCGTGGTGAAATCTCGCATCTGGTCATCGACAGTACCGGTCTGAAGGTCTTTGGCGAAGGTGAATGGAAAGTCAGGCAGCATGGGGCTGACAGACGAAGAGTGTGGCGCAAGCTTCATCTGGCAGCAGACAGTGTGACTCATGAGATTATCTGTGCCGACTTATCGCTCAGCGGAACGACAGATGCGCAGGCACTGCCGGGCCTGATTAACCAAACCCACCGGAAAATCAGGGAAGTGTCAGCAGACGGTGCTTATTACGCCTGTTACTGCCACGATGCGTTGCTAAGAAAGAAAATCAGGCCCCTTATCCCGCCGCGAAGCGGAGCGAAATACTGGCCGGACAAGTACCATGAACGTAACCATGCGGTGGCGAATCAGCGTCTGAGCAGGAGTAATGATATGTGGAAAAAGAAAGTGGGTTATCACCGGCGTTCAGTGGCAGAAACAGCGATGTTCCGTATAAAAACTTTGCTGGGTGGCCATCTGAGGCTGCGTGACTATGAGGCTCAGGTAGGTGAAGCAATGGCGATGGTCAAAGCGCTGAACCGTATGACGTTGTTGGGTATGCCACACAGCGTCAGGATCTGATAACAGCTGTAGCAGAGGGATCCATCCTGTCGGCTAATTCTGATTTATTCAACAAAGCCACCTACTATTTAAAATATCATCTTCGATCACTTTATTTTCAATTGCAATACTTAATTTACTTTTCAAACATAGCTGTAATAAAAAAACCGCTATCAAGAAATAGCGGTTGTTAAAATATAAAAATAAATTTTTACTACTTGAAATTAAGTGACAGCAGAAGATATTTTTAACTGTTTATCTTCTTGTCCAAAACCTTTCAAACCAACGACATGAACATGCTCCTGTTGGCCAAATACCTTACGTACCAGCTTATAAGTCGTCCCTTTTTCCGGAATGATATTTTCAGGCGCAGCAATAATTAATTGCATTTTTAATCGTTCACAAAGTTCAAATAATGTTGCAATCGATTTAGCATCCAATCGAGCCGCTTCATCCAGGAATAAGAACCTACAAGGTAAAATATCTTTACCTCGTAATCGTTGTGACTCTTCTTCCCAACTCTGTACCACCATCACCAAAATTGACATGCCTGTACCAATTGCTTCTCCCGTCGACAGCGCGCCACTTTCAGCTTTGAGCCACCCATCCGAACCACGATTAACTTCAACATCCAGTTCTAGATAATTACGATAATCAAGTAATTCTTCACCAATTGTTTGGGGCAGGCGTTGGCCAATATCTAGCTGAGGGTTTAAACGTTGATAAAGCTTTGCCATCGCTTTAGAGAATGTCAGACTTTTATTTTTAAACAGATCCTGATGATGTTCGTGCTCTTCTGATAACACATCAAGTAGTGATTCATGACTTTGTCGAATATTAACATTAAGCCGAACCCCTTTTACCTGTCCAAAAGCAACGGACTGTAGCCCTTGGTTAAGCATGCGGATGCGATTTTGCTCACGATGGATCGTTTTACGGATAATATTTGCCACACTCTTTGCACTAATGGCCAATTTTTGTTCACGGGCCGTCAGTTCTTCTGTCAAACGCGCTAATTCAATTTCCATTTGTTCAATGGCATCAACCGGATCATCAGTACAAATAATGTCTTGTCGAATACGTTCACGTAAATGTTGATAAACCGCAATAAAGAACGCTACTTTGCGCTCTGGTCGTTTAAGATCTTCAGAGGCACGTAATACATCGCGTAAATGTTCATTATCCGCTACCGCTTGTCTAAGTGCACCCAGCGCTTTATCTGACATCGAACGTAAACTATCGCCATCCATATAAGCTAATTCACGCCGATGTAAACGACGCTCGACACCGCTTTCTCTGACCATATGCATTACAGCACACCAACCAGATTTACCGGAGACCACCTGCGCGCGAAGTTGGTAATAATCCCGGTCTAATTTACGTAATTTTTTCTGCCAATTGTCCATTTCAGCTTCACAAAATGCGATCTGTTTTTCCAATTGGTTAATGCGGGAGCGATTCGCATTTACAGCTTCATAAAGTTGGTCTCGGCGTTCGCGTGCCCGTTTTTCAGCATTACTATCCGCTTGAACGCCAATTGCTTTTATTTCAGCTTCTAATTCTCTTAGCATATCCTGCTTAGTTTCATAAGAGCTACGCAGTGAAGCTAATAGTTGGTTAAATTGCGCCGTTTTAGTTTGTTGCTGCCTTAACTGTTCACGTGCCTGACTACGCTCTTTTTCAGCCTGTTCCAGACGCTTGCGGAGTTTATTATTTAAATCGCTATTTTCTGACAGCATCTCCGTCGAGTCGAGATAACTAAAATGAGCGCGACGTTGAGCAACTTCAATTAAAGCAAAAGATTGCTGTTTAGATTGTTGCTGCAACTGTTTTACCTGTTCATATTCATGACGTAATTGCTCATGCTGCTCAGGATCACTTTGTAGGACGTTGGCTATTGGCTCTAATTTTGCTAACGATTTTGTATGCTTATGCAAAAAGTGCCCCGCTTCTTCTGCCTCTGCCAATGCTTCACGGATTTCTTCAATCCGAGAGACTAGCGGTTCATCCATTAGCAAATTAACTTTTGGCAACAATCGGTTTAAACTCGACAAACGTTCTTTGGTCGCAGTATGTTGCTGTTTTTGTTGTTGTGTTTGTGCTTCAAATTGAGCTAATTGGCGCTCAAGTTCATTTTTACATTGATTTAAAGAACGAATTTCAGCCTCTGGATCGGCGTCAAAAACCACCGCCAGATGTTTACCAATAAAACCACTAAATGCATGATGAGCGCGTTGTAATTTTTGCATATCAAATGAGAGAGTCGCATAACGCTCAGCTAAGGTATCTCTCTCTTGGCTCAACATCTCCAGCTGATTTTCACGCGCTGCCCGACCAAATAGGGGGACTTCAGGGTAACGAGAAAAACGCCATTGACTCTCTGACGATCGTACTAATACTGACTGGTCAAATTCTTCTGCATTAAACACGCTATCATCAAAAGATTGCGGATCGCCTTCAATAAAATAGACATCATCAGGACATTCGGCTATCAATTCACCAAGCTGTGAGTGAATTTTTGCTAGCTCAGGAATAACAATACCATGTCTTGCTGGACCATAGAGCGCTGAAAAATAAGGCGCATCATCAATAGTAATGTCATCATAAATTTCAGATAACAAAACACCACCAAGCCGTTCAGCTAGGCCAAGTAAGCGGTTATCGTCAGCGCCGCTCGGTTGACTAAGATGAGCTATTTGTTGCTCCAATTCACGCTTTTGACTGGCGACTTCATCACGTTCAACGGTGATTTCACGTTCTTGTTCCAACAATTGCTGTAGATGCTCGGTAATTTCATGACTATGGCTAAAATTATCCTTAGCCTGCACAGTTAATTGATTAAGGGCATCTTGTGCTGCCAGCCAAGTAGGTGCTTTTTTGGTTAGGGTTTGAATTTTTTGTTTGATCTGCTCAAGCTCTTGACGCATTAACATGCGATGCTCACTACTTTCACTAACAGAAACACTCAGTTCCTCTTGCTGAGCTTCTAATTCTTCCAGTAGTGTCGTTAATTCATCTGGCTGATATTGCTGTTCAGAATATTGACAAAACTCGGCTAAAATGCGTTGGGCATCTTGCTGACTATTAAGTTTTTGCTCCAGCTCAGCTAATTGCATCTGTAGCGGCTTAATGCGTTGGGCAAGATGTTGTTGTGAAGCCCAGTCGCGCAATAATTCACGTGCTTTTTGATAAGCCTTATCCCGTTTTACCTCACCGCCGATATCGTTAACTAAGCTATAAGCTTGTTCAAATTGGTTAGTCGCCGCATCAATAACACTGATTTTCTGCTCCAGAGCAAGTAATTTTTCGGTATTCTGTTGCTCTTTTTGCTCAAAACTAGTTAAAAATTGCTCAACATTATCTGGCGTTAGTTTAGGTAATTGACAAATTTTCTTTGCCCTTTCCAACGCTTGCTGGGCTTTTTGATATTGAATTGCACGCGTTTGCTGAACATCTAACGCTTGCTGATAATCAGCTAGTTGACTTTTTATCTCATCAACTTCTAATTCAGCCGCCTCAACTTTGGCTTCAAGCTCACTTTGTTGCTCTAATGCTTGCTCAACAACTTCACTCTGCTCTTCTAGACGATAAGTTATCTCTTCAATGTCGGTCTGATAGCGATCAATTTTTTCCTGCTGACGTACCGCGGCTTGTACTAACCCCAGATGGTCACTTGCTGCCTGAAAATCTGCTTCTAAATCTAATGAAGAACCATTTTGTTCATCCAGTTCACGTACCATTTCAACATGACGGGTCTGGGCAGCTATCAGTTGTTTACGGCCGTCAAATAATTCCGCTCGAACAGCAAGTGCACTATCTAGATGAACCTGGCGTTCATTAGCATGCCGCATATAATCAGCTGAAACGTAATCCGTTGCTTCATTGATTAAACGTCTAAATAAGTCACGATCAGATTGAGTGACGCGGATCGCTTCAAGAGTTAACCGATTTTCACGCAAAGCCGCTTCCATATCCTGAAAGGCTTTGCGAACACCACTATTTTCCGGCAACAGATAATCACGTAATGAACGCGTAATAGCGCTGGAAATTCCACCGTATAAAGAAGCTTCAATTAAGCGATAAAATTTGCTCCTGTCACTCGATGATCTCAATCGTTTTGGAATAATACCTAGCTCAAATAGCTGGGCGTGGTAATCAGTGATTGAATTAAATTGTTTAAACTGTACACCTTCAATCGCATACATTTGATCTTTTAAATCATTTAAACTAATTACCCGCGCTTGACGTTCTTCTACTTGCTCAGTCAAAATATGAGTCGGTAAAATTGCCGTTGATAACCTTTCGATTATGAAAGGTTTTATATCAACTTTTTTATCACGTCCCGCAATTTGTTGTAAGCGAACCCCCACTAAAATACGCTGATGGCGAGAATTAATGACGTCCAAAATCGAATAACAAACCCCTGGGCGTAATTTTCCATGCAGCCCTTTATCGCGCGATGCCGAGGTTGCACCCGCTTCGGTGGTATTACGAAAATGCAACAAGGTTAAATCAGGGATCATAGCAGTAATAAATGCTGCCATGGTGGTCGATTTGCCGGCACCATTGCCACCAGATAACGTCGTTACTAACTCATCCAAATCAAAGGTTCTGGCAAAAAAGCCGTTCCAGTTGATGAGCGTGAGTGAGCGAAACTTGCCTCGTTCTAACATAGCTATTCATCCTCCGCTTCATCTTTGTCATTATCATTATTTTCGTTATCTGTTAACGATAAGTTATCTTTTAACGACATAACTTCACCATCACGGATCATCCGTAATTGGGCTTGCTGTGGATCATCACCACTACACACATCAGCACCAAAACGAAAGACAGATTCGGTGATCATAAAACGGTGACTGTTATTTTGTAAAAAATGAACCATTCCTAATCGGCGTAAGCGATTAAGCGAAGTGCGTAGCTTTTCTTGTAATTTTTGTTTATCCAAATCCGTCCCTGTTGAGCGCTGATTGACAAACTTCAGTAGTTTACTGTCATCCGCTAGTGACAATAGTTCTTCAAACAGTTCCTGCGCAGTAAAAATACCCTGATTCGAAAGTCTTTCCGGGCTTAAATAAAGATAACAAAGAATTTTGCCAACCATCATATCTAGTTCAGATAAAACTGAGCGAGGAATTAATGTGGTCGAACGTGGCCGTAAATAGAAAAAACCTTCTGGAGCACGAATTAGCTCAACATTATAGCGAGCATAAAAAGCAGTCAATTCCTGTTCAAAATCCATCAAAAAGGCATGATTATCCAGATCATCAATGCCAATATGACGCCCAGCTCGAAGCTGGCTATCCAATTCAGGGAAAAGGGAGCTGACTAAAGCTTGTGCCAATTTTACTGGCATAAATTGTTCAATATTTGTCGATGACATGTGCCTGTACCTTGGCTCCGTAATCATTAATCGCTAACCATTCAGGATGGATACCTGAGAAATCCGCTTCTGCTATACCTAACTTAACTGCCTGATCGACAATAATACGCGCAACACCAAAATGCTGTTTCTGTGGATATTTAGTTAAGTAGTCACGTAATATTAAACCAATATCCAATGGATGCTGATCTTTCTTATAACCAGCCAATGCCTGCTCCATTATCTCAATCAGTTGTTCATTAATCTCATTAAATTCTTCATATTCCAGTTCAGCTGGCAATTCACCAGTCACTTCTTCATTACTCAATACCAGATCTTCATCACGCACATCAAACAATCGTTCAGCATTGGCTACCGTTAATGCCCAAGGATCGGTAAAATAATTTTGCACCGAGAGGCGCAGGCGTTGCGAAAATATTCTATTTTTATCCATATCGATGGCAGTACGAATAAATTTGTGCACATGGCGATCATAGCCAATCCAGAGATCGATAGATTGTTGCCCCCAGCTAATAATTCGATCAAGCTTACTTTGTAGATCAAAGACTAGCTTATCAACCCATTCTGAACCACCTCCATTCATATTGGCCTCTTGGATACGTAACAAATTAGTCTGTAATTTATCACCAGCCGCTTCTAGCGTGTCTTGTAATTCACGTAATGTGCCGGAAGTTTCCGTTAAAAGTTGTGCACAATTGGCAATCGCTGCCTGCCAATCCTGACTGAGTAAAGCAGAGATGTCTTCCTTTACACTATTTTGCTGTTCATCCATCACACGCTGTGACATATCAATACTGTCAAAAATTTCTGCCACCGAATATTTTAATGGCGCAAAGACATGGCGATGCCAATGAAATTCATCTCCCCCTTCTTCTGCGGCATCCGCTGCTCGACTTAATTCACCAGCTACTATCGAAAGTTGCATAGATAAACGTAAGGAAGAAAATTCCCGCTGGCGAATGTAATAATCACTGATGCCGATACCAAGTGGCGTTAAACGGTAAATTGCATTACCTTCAATGACTTCACTTGAAAAACGATTAAATAATTTCTGCCTTACCATATCATTAATGGCATTATTAGCTCTGGCAGTAACCGTTTCTGCGGTCTGCTCGAATCCTTTACTGACTTCACGAAAAGCATCAATTAATTCACCTTCACTCATTTCGCCATCAAGCCGCTCACTATTAAGAACAGCAACAGCCAATAAAAAGGCCAGACGCTCAGCAGGTAATGAGATTGAAAAATCATTTTTACGCGACCAGGATACCAATTCCGGAACAGTCTGGGAAAATTCACCCATAATTCATCCTTTCACATAGACTTGCATGCCATAACATGAATATAGCGCCCCAGATCAATATAGGGTTGTTGTCGACAATAACGCTGCTCCAAAGCAAGCAATGCCGGAAAATCTTTATTTTGTAACTAACGGCTTTGTAGATAATCATGAAAAACCCTTACACCTGTTTTACCAACTATTCTAAAATACAATTCTGCCAGCCATTGATATACTGTTTTTGGTAATAACGGATTTATAGGAGTAAGTGAACGTTTGCGGCGTCGCTGAATATTAGGTGTCGCTAAATGGAAGTTACCTAATACAGCATTTCTCATCACCAACCCATTCGCATTATAAAACATGATAGAAAATGCGCCACCTGGGTTAATTATATCCGCTAGGGTTTTTATTGCAGATTTTTGTTCACTGATCCATTCAATAACTGCATGAAATAATACTAAATCAACTGCTCCCATTTCTGTTAAATATTGAGTAATATTTTGAACGGAAGAGTGAATGAATTGCATGTTATGGCTTACTTTTTTTTCTTTAGCCAATAATTTGGCGCGTTCAAGCATCGTTGCCGAAATGTCACAAACAATAACTTGATGTACCATGGCCGCCAGCTTGCTTGCAAAAAAACCTTCTCCCCCACCCGCGTCTAATATTTTTAACGGCTTATTGGGTAATAAATCAAGCAAATAGTTAAGATCCTGCCAAATAACAGCTTCGCGTATTTTTCCCTTGGTTGTACCATAAATATTTTGTGTAAACTTATCTGCAATATCATCAAAATTGCGATCTACCATGAAAAAATACCCCGATAACCACTATTATAAAACTTAATCGCCATTGACGATAAAAATATCTATTCAACCTACATATTGTTAATAAAAAACAATAATATTTTCATTGAAAATGATTTCTATATTAACAATTTATTAACTATTATCTATATGATTAAATTATACTATACTCGATAAATTGATTAACTAGGATTGAAACATGCTGTTTACATTAAAAAAATACATTAGTGCGCTTTTAATGCCATTACCTCTTCTTATTTTAATTAGCTTTATAGGATTATTACTACTTTGGTTCACTCATTGTCAAAAAAGTGACAAATGTTTAGTCTCTTTTAGTTGGTTAACTATTTTGTTACTAAGTCTACAACCTGTTGCTGATAAATTACTACTATCGTCAGAAGGTGTGTTTAACAAACGCTATGAACTTTTGCACCCTAAAGAAGAAAACATCCAATATATCGTTGTACTTGGAGGGGGATTTACTTACAACCCTTATTGGCCGCCAAGCGCTAACCTTATTAATAATAGCCTGGCTAGAGTGACGGAAGGAATTCGCCTTTATTCTCAATATCCAAGGGCAAAATTAATTTTTACTGGCGGGCGCGGTAACAATTTAATCAGTAATACTGAAGTGGCAGCAAAAGTAGCACTATCGTTAGGGGTAGCAGAAACAGCCATAATTACCTTAAGCACCCCCAGAGATACCCAAGAAGAAGCCTTCGAAGTAGAAAAATCGTTGGCCAGCAACCTTTTCTATTGGTGACTTCAGCTAACCATATGGCACGCGCTGAACGTTTCTTTATAGCTAGAAATATGCATCCCATTACAGCACCCGACAATCAACTTGCCATTACCTCACCATTACAACCCTGGGAAAAATTTTTCCCATCGATTTACTTTTTTTCCCACTCAGAATGCGCTTGGTATGAATTTATTGGCTCAATATGGCAGTCAATAAAAATTGACAATACCCAACCTCTAATGCTCAGTTCCAATGTAGTGGAATAGTTAGCTTTTTATAATTGGTGACATCAGGATAATTTTAACTAGGGAAAAATGCTTTCCGAACAGCATCGAGATCCTGCTGATTATCAACCCCAGGCCCTGGTGTTTTAACTGCCAAGGCTACATGAATTTTTTCGCCGTACCACAGTACACGTAGCTGCTCAAGCATTTCTATCGTCTCTAACGGACTTATCGACCATTGGATATAACGACGAATAAAACCGGCCCGATAAGCATAAATACCGATATGACGCAAAAAATGCTGGCCAATTTCCATTTTGCTGACGGCAAAGCGATCACGTTCCCAGGGAATAGCCGCTCTGGAAAAATATAAGGCATTGCTCTGTTTATCCGTCACAACTTTTACAATAGCCGGATCAAATACTTCCTGTGGATCGTTTATCGGTGCCGCTAATGTTGCCATGCCGACGTTATTTAGCATCAGATTACTAGCTAATTGATTAATTATTTCTGGTGGGATTAAAGGTTCGTCACCTTGTACATTGATAATAATTTCATCGTCAGAGAATTTATATTTTTCAATAACTTCCGCTAATCTTTCAGTGCCTGATTGGTGGTCAACGTCGGTCATGCAAACCTCTCCATTGGCCGCATGCACCACATCAAATACAGCCTGATGATCAGTCGCCACAATAACTCGCGTTGCATCTGACATTAGCGCTCTTTCCATTACTCTAATAATCATAGGTTTGCCATGAATATCAGCTAACGGCTTGCCCAGTAAACGATTAGAAGCAAAACGGGCCGGAATAATGACTGTAAACATGTTACTTTTCTTCATCTAAAGGCAACTCACGAGCTTCTTCTTTTAATAATACCGGTATGTTATTACGCACAGGATAAGCAAGATGATCAAATTTACAGATAAGCTCTAAATTTTGTTTATCATAGACTAGTTTGCCATGACAAATAGGACAAGCAATGATATCAAGTAGACGGTGATCCATATATTCCTCATCAAAAACGTAATTTAAGATGAAACCAGAATAGCATAAGCATGCATCACCGTTAACTTTAATATCTGCTCTAATATGTATTTGTCAGTAATCTGACAAATTGGCAGCTAACATTAGGTTAAAATTCATAAGCGATAACATCAACGGCAGCAATGCCATAAGCGTTACGCGTAACAGAAAATTCAACACACTGGCCTTCTTTAAGCCATTTATTTTTAGTGTTCGCAAGAGCTCGACGATTAACATAGATATCTTGACCGCCATTCACTGGGGAGATAAATCCATAGCCTTCTTTTACATCAAACAATTTTACGCGACCCATTTGTAATTGTAATGTCATAATAAAACTCCTTTTGTTCACTAGTTGACAAAATTTCATTTTCTCCTAGTGCTCCCTACGCTTTTATTAAGTTTTCGATAGAAACCCCATTTTTTCTTTCACCAAATACCCTTAATGTCAAAGTAGTATTATTATATTAAAAAAACACCAACTCAGTAGTGTCTGTTGCTATTTAGGATCTGTTTAAACATCAAACAACATAACACATGCCAAATTATTCATTACTAGAGTTTATCAATCAGATTTGATACTAAATAAAATTAAATGATTTTTTATTAATGAAATAATAGCTGGCGTGGTATAATTGAAATTAAGTCAATACATTCCTAACTAGGATAGACTTATATATAACATGACAATGTTATTATTTCAAGCATTTTTACCAGACTTGACCAATTCACTAATGGCGGAAAGGGTTTTTCCTGCACCAGGCTGTGCAAGTTGGGCATTTACTGACAGATACCACCAATTTAATTGAGCAAAATGAAAACATTTCACTGCGTCCTTTTCAGTCATTAATAATGTTTGATGTTCAGTCACTAAGGTTGTTAGTTTAGAAAACTCATAACACTGGTGATCAGCGAAAGCGTGTGTTGCAATTAATGGCACTCCTTTTTGTTCAAGACTTGAAAAAAAACGTGCTGGGTGCCCAATTCCTGCAATGGCAACAACTTGCTCCAATTCACAGCCTGAGCGTTTTTCACCGGTCAACATATTGATAGCAATATCGCCTGTTAACTGCATGGCAATCTCCCCATACTTAGCCATACCACCATTAGTAATAACAGCATTAACGGTATTCAAACGATATTGACATTCTCGTAATGGACCAGCAGGCAGCAACCAACCATTGCCAAAACGACGGATACCGTCGATAACAACGATCTCAAAATCCCTTTGTAGTGCGTAATGCTGAAGACCATCATCAGCAATAATAACATCCAGTTTTTGTTGCTTTAGTAGCATCTTAACTGCGTCTACTCGTTTAGGAGCAACTGCCACTTGCACACCAGTTCGCCGATAAATTAACGCAGGTTCATCGCCGGTTTCTTTTATTGATATACTTTCATTAACTAATAGCGGATAAGAAGTTGCTTTACCGCCATATCCACGGGATACAACACCAACACTATAACCCCGTGATAAAAGCTGCTCAACTAACCAAATAACAACCGGAGTTTTACCATTACCGCCGACAGTCAAATTACCCACAACGATAATAGGTATCGGCGCTTTCCAACTAGAGAAAATTGCCAAATGATAGCCAAGGCGTCTTAATCCAATAATCATGCCATATAATATCGACAACGGTAGTAGCAAAAGATATAGCCACGAACCACCTAACCATATTTTATCAATCATTGTTTAAATTGCATGCTATAAAGTTGAGCATATGCCCCATCGCACTTAAGTAGAGTTTGATGGGTACCTCGTTCAGTCATTTTACCATCTTGAATAACTAAAATTTCATCTGCATTTTCTATTGTCGAAAGACGATGGGCAATAATAATCGAAGTCCGATTTTTCTGTAATTCGTCCAATGCTGCCTGAATCGCTCTCTCTGACTCAGTATCAAGTGCAGATGTAGCTTCATCAAGAATTAATATAGATGAGTTATGTAATAAAGCACGCGCAATCGCAATTCGTTGCCGCTGCCCACCAGAAAGCATTACACCATTTTCACCAATAACGGTATCTAGTCCATTATCCAGTTTTTGAATAAAGTCTATTGCATAAGCCATCTTAGCGGCTTTTTCGATCGCTTTTCGACTGAAACGACCATCGGTTGCGTAAGCAATATTATTGGCAATAGTATCGTTAAAAAGATAGACATGTTGAGAAACGAGTGCGACTTGGCTACGTAGAGAGCTTAAAGTGTATTCACGTAAATCATGATCATCAAGCAGTATTTGACCTTCATTAACCTCATAAAAGCGGGTAATTAGATTCGCAATAGTTGATTTTCCTGAACCTGATCGTCCGACTAAGGCAATGGATTTTCCTGCCGGTATTTTAAAACAGATATCATGTAATGCAGGATGCTCTTTTGTTGCATACTTAAAGGTAACATGTTTAAACTCTATTTCACCTTTCGCTTTTTTTAAGGTTAATTTACCCTCGTCTTTTTCCTGATCCATATCTAAAATGGTAAACAATGTCTGGCATGCGGCCATACCTCTTTGAAATTGTGCATTAACATTTGTTAATGACTTTAATGGGCGCATTAATGCAAACATGGATGAAAAAACCACACCGATAGTGCCTGCTGTCAATGTTTGCATAACTTCAGGAAAACTCGCGATATAAAGCGTGAATGCTAATGCTAGAGAGGCTATCAGTTGGATAATAGGATCAGAGATAGAAGATGCTGTCACCATTTTCATCGTTTGCCGGCGCATATGATTACTCACTTTGCTAAAACGCTCAGTTTCAACTTTTTGCCCCCCAAAAATCAAAACTTCCTTATGGCCTTTTAACATCTGTTCCGCACTAGCAGTTACTTGTCCCATGCCAGTTTGCATACTTTTACTAATATTCCTAAAGTGTTTAGAAACCGAGCGAATGGTTAACGCAACAATAGGAGCAATAACAATTAATATTAGTGAAAGATGCCAACTGTAATAAAACATCAGCCCAAACAGACCGATAATGTAAGCGCTTTCTCGAACAATAGTGATTAAAGCGCTAGAGGAAGATGAGGCGACTTGCTCAGAATCATACGTTATGCGAGAAAGTAAAGTTCCTGTCGACTGTTGATCAAAAAAAGAAACAGGCATCCCCATCATATGGCCAAACAAACGCCTACGCATATTCATTACAACTTTACCAGAAACCCAGGCAATACAATAATTGGAGATAAAACTCGATATCCCTCTTATCAGCATTAGCCCCAATATAGCAATGGGTAACCATTTTAGTGTGCTGTTATCAGCTTTACCGAAACCTTCATCAAGCAAAGGTTTTAATAAGGAGATCATGAATGCATCGCCGGCAGCGTTAATAATTAACGCAACAGCAGCTACACTTAATCCCAGTTTAAATGGCAAAATCATAGGCCATAGTCGGCGAAATGTTTGCCATGTAGAAAGATCTTTATCATTCATTATCATTGTCTTATTAAATACCCATAAAAATAAGCCGTTTATTTTACTTGAGAAATCTATAAATACCAAACTGCTGATGATACCAGCTAGGATAAACTTCCTGTCTATAACGCATTATTTCAATTTTATCAAAATAGAACTGCGCTATAATTTGCCCTGATTCCGCTGTACTCAGCCAATTTTCCCCTATATTCTCATATCGTTGGCTACTTATCAGAAGGTAAACGCCAACGGCTATAACGTGCAACAGAAGTAAGTGCATATTGCGGTTTAATTGCTTGAATAAACGCCATCGTCGACGAAGTATTACTACCATGATGAGGAACTTGTAATAAATTAGCAGGCAAATTTGCTATTGCTAGACGCACGAGTTCTTTCTCCGCTGTTTTTTCAATATCGCCAGATAGAATAACCGAATGATAGCCATCACTAATTTTTACTACACACGATTCATTATTATGTGATCTTTTTTGATCAATTATTGGCCATAATACTTCAAAATATAATTTCTGCCATTGCCAATAAATACCTCGATGGCATGGAAAATGATTTTTTTTATCAAAGTGACTTCTAATCTTTAATCCAGGATAGGTTAATAATAAACTCCCTACCCCACCAGTGTGATCGATATGATTATGACTAAGTATAATGCCTTCAGGTGTTAAACGATGATATCGTAAATAAGGCAAAATAGTACTATTAGCACTACTCTTTTTCTTCCATGAAATACCAGTGTCATAAATTAACACTTTTCCCTGTTGCTCAATAATAATTGCTAATCCATGCCCCACATCTAACATAATCAATCGCCAAAGAACCAAATAGTTTTGTTTCATGGTCGTGATTAACCAATAAATTAACACTATTATCAGCAATTTATACTGCACAAACCAACTAAACTGCCAACATAAAATAATAAGCCAACTAAGCCCAGTTATGATAATTGGAAGATGGCCAGTATCAAGCCAGTAACGCTCAATATGAGCTAGGGGCCATAATGCTAAAATAATGCTTTTATCGATTATACCAAATAATAAATTTTGTCCTGCGTACCAAAAAATACAAATATATGAAACCATAATTAACGGTATGGTTATAAATGAAATAATTGGCACAGCCCATAAATTAGCAAAAATACTAGTAATATTAACTCCTTGAAATAAAACCAATTGAATAGGAATTAATAGAATCAGCATGCCTAATTGCAAATGAACCAATTTAAATATCCAATTAAGCCAACTGTGTGGAAACTGTACACTCAATTTGACAAACGAAAACCAAAATATTAATGCCGCAACCGCAAAACTTGAAAGCCAAAAGCTATCAGAAAGTATCGCAAGAGGTTCAAACACTAAAATTAAAGTAATACTCCATAATGCCCATTGCCAGGGAAAACAAACAAAATTTTGTTACCGAATATAAAGCCATAACGATAAGGCAAATATAGCCCGCAGTGCAGGTATCGCCCAACCAGACAACCAAACATAACCTAAAGCAAAGCACCAACCCGCTAACATCGGTATACGAAGCTCGATAAAACAAATGGGTAATAAAAACTGAATCAAACGATATAGCCAAAAACCAAAAAAATAAGCCATGCCAATATGTAAACCTGAGATAGCCATCAAATGCGCAATACCGGTTCGTTGCAATTGTTGCCTTAATACGGGTTCTAATAATCCACGTTCCCCAAACGTTAAAGCATAAATCACCGCCTGATTATGATATTTACTGATAACATTAACCGACGCTGCAATTACCTTTTGCCTTAAAGAACAGTGTTTATTCAATATAGTAAAGTTTTGAACATTAAACGTACCTAGCAAGCGTTGACTTATGGCATAACGTTGTAAATCAAATCCACCTTCATTTAATAAACTATGAACGGGCTTTAATCGACTAGAAAAAATGAGTTGTTGTCCGGCACAAAAAAATTATTTTTAGTTAGAGCATTAGGCTTAAACTGAAGATAAGCATACAATATCGGAAATGATTCTTTATTATTGATTAACAACCTTACTTTTATTCGAATATTATTATCCCTATTAACTAAACTATCTTCAATAATGGCTACATGACGTTGTTCTGGCTGACTTAATAATTTCATTTTTTCTAATAAATAATATCCCTGCCAACATCCCCACAAAAAACTTATAGCTAAAATAGCAATAAATTTTGTTAAATAACATGGAATAAACCAAAATAAAAAGAATATGACAAACAACCATAATTGTAATGATTTATTTGGTAATTGAGATAAAAAAAGTAATGGTAATGATCCCAATGGCTTTGTTGAATAAATCAGAATTAGCCGACAGGATGGCTCCCTCTGCTACAGCTGTTATCCGATCCTGACGCTGTGTGGCATACCCAACAACGTCATACGGTTCAGCGCTTTGACCATCGCCATTGCTTCACCTACCTGAGCCTCATAGTCACGCAGCCTCAGATGGCCACCCAGCAAAGTTTTTATGCGGAACATCGCTGTTTCTGCCACTGAACGCCGGTGATAACCCACTTTCTTTTTCCACATATCATTACTCCTGCTCAGACGCTGATTCGCCACCGCATGGTTACGTTCATGGTACTTGTCCGGCCAGTATTTCGCTCCGCTTCGCGGCGGGATAAGGGGCCTGATTTTCTTTCTTAGCAACGCATCGTGGCAGTAACAGGCGTCATAAGCACCGTCTGCTGACACTTCCCTGATTTTCCGGTGGGTTTGGTTAATCAGGCCCGGCAGTGCCTGCGCATCTGTCGTTCCGCTGAGCGATAAGTCGGCACAGATAATCTCATGAGTCACACTGTCTGCTGCCAGATGAAGCTTGCGCCACACTCTTCGTCTGTCAGCCCCATGCTGCCTGACTTTCCATTCACCTTCGCCAAAGACCTTCAGACCGGTACTGTCGATGACCAGATGCGAGATTTCACCACGCGTTGGCGTTTTTATGCTGATGTTGACGCTCTTTGCTCGTCTGCTGACCAGCGAGTAGTCCGGACAGCACAGCGGCAAAGACATGAGTTTAAAAATCGAATCAACGAAGCCCTGTAATGCCCGGAGCGACAGGTTAAACACACGCTTCATCATCAGGACAGTGGTAACAGCCATATCGCTGTAGTAAAGCGGCCGGCCACGACCTTCAGGCGAAGAACTGTCAGTCCATCCAGCGATGGCCGACTCATCAAGCCAGACCGTCAGGGAACCACGTTGTCTGAGTGCCTTGTTGTACGCGGGCCAGTTGGTAATTTTAAACTTTTGCTTTGCCATGGGGACCTGATGTTGAAACGAATTTAGCGATCAGCTCCGCCAATCACCTAAAAGTTCGATTTATTCAACAAAGCCTATCAGCTGGTGAATATTTAAAATTGTTACACCAACATAATTTAACTCCAACTCTTTTTTAATAACGGCATAGTATAATGGCAACCATTAATGCCTTTGCTGTTACCAGATAATAATCATTTGTTTTTGAAAATTTTTTCATTTAAATCTCATTTTAGTTATCTATTTATTTTTTCTGACAATATTAGTTGTGTACAACTAATATTTTATTACCTACGGTTACTAATCGTGTTCAATTTTAAAATGGAAGTTTATTTTTTAAGTTATGCAGTGTTTAATTTACGGTAACAATTTCATTATTAATGAAATTTTATTATTAAATATTACGATCGATATATAGCTTGCCCATAGCCAATTGAATCATTGGCTAAATTACCATAAAGTCAGTTCATTTTTAGCAACCTGATGCAATCTATCACTGAGTAATTCACCATCCGGAAAGCGTAGCTGAGGGGCAATTTCTGCTAAGGGATAAAGCACAAATTCTCGTTCTTTAAGGCCATAATGAGGGATAGTTAAATGCGTTGTCTGAATAACCTGTTGGCCATATAACATAATATCCAAATCGAGAGTTCTTGGCCCCCAACGATCGGCTTTACGCACTCTAGCATGCATTAATTCAATCGATTGAGTATGTTTAAGTAGGGTTTCGGGCAATAACTCAGTATCTAACGCGATAACGGCATTGAGATAGTCAGGCTGATCTTGTGGCCCCATCGGTTTAGAGCGATAGAAAGAAGAAACGGCAATTGGTTTGGTATTTGGTAATTGCTGCAATTCTCTAATGGCACTTTGTACTTGTTGTAAGGGGTCATCTAGATTGCTGCCAATGGCGATATAAACACGTTGCATATTTAATTAACTCTGTTGTTTTTTATTGGTTTACGGTTGGTGTGATTTCGACGAAGTGTCCAGTTACGACGATGAGTCGGGATACTTCCTAGCTCTGAGATCATTTCATGCTGTAGGTTATTATTGGCTGGTTGAAACTCAGCCCACCAATGAGCCAGTTCTTCTAATTCACGTCGTTGTTCCACGTTGGCGCGTAGCTCCAGGAGATCAAACGCTGCGCGAAATTTTGGATGTTCAAGTAGCTTATCTGCTTTTTTCCCTTGGCGCCGTGGTAGTCGCAATTGTAGCTGCCAGATATCGCGCATTGTTGAAGTAAGCCGTTTAGGGATAGCGATAGAACGGCATTGTTCATCGAGGATATCATTCATTGCGATCGTAAAGGCTTCGTAATAGGGTAAGCCACTTTCCTCAGAAAGCCTTTCGGCATGTTCTACCAGTGGATACCATAACATGGTAGCAAATAAGAATGCAGGATTAACGCGTTTATTATTTTTTATTCGATAATCAGTATTTTGCAGCACCTGATTAATGATAAGTTCCATCGGTGAATCATCATTGGCGGTGAAGTGTCGTTCAACTAACGGAAACAATGATTGAAAGAGACTATAACGCCTTAATTGTTGATAGGTTTGATAACCTTGACCAGTCTGAAGTAATTTGAGCGACTCTTCAAATAGACGTGCTGATGGAATGTCTTTTAATAAAAATGCCAGTTGTGGAATAGGTTTGGCAGTTTCAACATCAATTTTCATATTCAGTTTGCAGGCAAACCGAATAGCGCGTAGCATCCTAACGGGATCTTCTCGATAACGGATTTTTGGATCACCTATTAGGCGAATAGTGCCATTTTTTAGATCCTCAAATCCACCAACATAATCGCGTAGGGTAAAATCGTTAATTCGGTAATATAGGCTATTGATGGTAAAGTCGCGTCGAATGGCATCGTCTTCAATATTACCAAAAATATTATCTCGCAGTAACATACCACTTTGTGCCTGGTGAGCCATATCCTTATTATTAGTATCAGTTTGCTCATGAGAACCACGAAAAGTAGCAACTTCGATGATTTCATAACCAAACATGATATGCGCTAAACGAAAACGGCGTCCGACTAGACGACAATTACGAAATAATTTGCGAATTTGTTCAGGTGTTGCATTTGTAGTAACGTCGAAGTCTTTAGGTTTTTTACCTAATAGTAAATCTCTGACGCTACCACCGACCAGATAGGCTTTATAGCCAGCATTATTTAGACGATAAAGCACTTTCAGTGCATTGTCACTGATGTCTCTTCGCGAAATAGGATGCTTATTGCGCGGAACTATGGATATTGAAGTATTTATAGCAGAATCGGGTGTCTGTTTATCTGCTAATTGAGCACTTTTAATGATTTTTGTACTCCGATATCTTTTTGTTAGTAAAGCTTTTACCTTAGTTTTGGACCTAGTGTCAGTCGCAGAACTATCATAAGATTTTTGTTTACTTCGATTATTCTTTTCTTCTCGTATCAATAAATTACGACAGAAATTGGCTACCCGGGTAAAAATAATACACCTCGATATCTAATGCGATTTTAGTTAAAAAAATAAATACTAATAATTAATCATATCTTATAGGATTTTTTTTGAGAATGCCTAAGTAGGATAAAAATTACTAATTAATCATAATAGGTAACAATTCTCACGCCTGGTTGGATGCTATCTAATTGCCAATTTTGTACAGCCTGGCTAAGTAATTGTTCAGTACTAAGGTCTTGCCAATTAATAATAGTTGTTTGTGATAAAAAATTTAGTGCATCAACTAAAATAGGCCTCGGATCGTTCATCGGCAGCGGCGGGGTATGATTTTGTTTAGAAAGTTTATTATGAGAACGATTTAATACTAGTGGTAAATGCACATAATCGGGTTGCGGAAAAGCCAGATAGCGATAGAGAGAAATTTGTCTAACGGTTGGCGCAATTAGATCCGCACCACGAACAACTTCGGTAATACCTTGGTCGTGATCTTCAATAACGACAACCAGATTATAAGCAAATAAATTATCTTTTCGAACAATAATGAAATATTCTTCTGCCAGAGAGCAAGTCGCCACATAATCACTTTGTAATTGATCATAAAAACTATACACCGGTTTTGACTGTATTATCCTCAAAGCTGCGGCAGAACAAGATAAACCAAGATTGCTACAATGAGCGGCGTAATAACCACCAATAGTATTAATACGTTGGCGGGTACAGCGACAGTAATAGCAGCCATGGCACTACTTTAGCTGAGTTAAAATGTCACAGTAAATATCATGGCGTTGTGATTGATAGATTATTTTACCATCCCAATGTAAGCCATAATGGTCTAAAGTTTTTAATATGCGAGAAGCTGCACCCGGCACTTCTCTAGTGGTATCGATGTCATCGATCCTAACATACCACTTTCCTTGCTTTTTTTTAGCTTGTAGGTAGCTACCAAGCGCAGTAACTAACGAGCCAAAATGGAGATCACCTGTGGGTGACGGAGCAAAGCGTCCAATATAAGGTGGAATGTTAGTAATTATTGAATTACTCATTTATTTCAAAAGGATACGGTACACTTTTGTGTACCGTATTTTTATGGTGTAAGATTCTTGGCTAACCCGCCATCTGTTTTTCACGCATTTCAGCTAATGTTTTGCAATCAATGCATAAATCAGCTGTTGGACGAGCTTCTAAGCGGCGGAT
This sequence comes from Arsenophonus endosymbiont of Aphis craccivora, assembly GCF_013460135.1. Taxonomy (GTDB): domain Bacteria; phylum Pseudomonadota; class Gammaproteobacteria; order Enterobacterales; family Enterobacteriaceae; genus Arsenophonus; species Arsenophonus nilaparvatae. The sequence goes on along the minus strand of NZ_CP038155.1, from coordinate 2,300,907 downwards.
ACCAATTTCAATCCCACAGCTTTCACAATAACCAAAATCTTCATCATCAACTTTTTTTAGCGTCTTCTCGATTTTTTTAATCAACTTACGTTCGCGATCGCGATTACGTAACTCAAGGCTAAATTCCTCTTCCTGTACCGCTCTATCAACGGGATCAGGGAAATTTGCCGCTTCATCCTGCATATGAGTTACAGTGCGGTCGACTTCATCTCTGAGTTGATTGTGCCATGTTTCGAGAATGCGCTTAAAATGTGCCAATTGGGCATCGTTCATGTACTCTTCGCCAGGCTTTTCTTGGTAAGGATCTACCCCAGCGATGGCGAGAATGCTTAAGGACGAGGTTTTAGGTTTTTGCCCTTCTTGCATAATGCTTCTCCTACACACGCAATATTCAAAAGAACCCCTCAAGGGTGAAAAACTAAGGCCGCTATAAATAACAGAACACTCTAAACTTGGCAATGGTTCTTACAATTCGTTTTACTGTACCAGGGTGATGCGCGTGTTATCTGCCTTAATTTGTATGTAAAACGAATTTTGCCTAAAAGAATATAATATCTTGGTTTATTGAATAAATGGTATTTTTTTATCCATTGCTAGCCCTTTTTCTGATATTTTAATCTGATAGCAGAGTATTTCAATACCAACATTTGTTGCTTGCTGTAAGAGCGCAGCATATTGACAATCAATATGGCTTGCAACGGACATTTTCTTTATACCAGTATGAAGTACGGCAAAGAACAAAACTGCTCTTTCGCCTCGTTCGGCTATCAAGGATAGTTCACGTAAATGTTTTTGCCCTCTTATTGTAACAGCATCAGGAAAATAACCGATATTGTTTTCTAGTAAGGTGACTGATTTTACTTCAATATAGCAATTAACTTGCTGTTTTTTCTTTAGAAGGAGATCGATTCTACTATTTTCGCCGCCATATTTTACTTCCCGGCTAATGTTATCATAATCGGATAATTCCGGAATTTTATTTTCAGTTATAAATTGACTAATTAAATCATTTGCTCGATGAGTATTAACACAAATCCAATCGCCAGTTTGTGTTTGTTTCAGTTCCCAGCTATGTGGATATTTTCTCTTAATATTATTAGATGTTGAGTACCAAATGGTATCTCCGGGGGTTGCACAGCCTGTCATGGCACCTGTATTGGCGCAATGAATGGTTAGTAATTTACCTGCTGGTGTAATAACATCAGCAAGAAAACGTTTATAACGCTTTACTAATTGGGCTGATTCTAGTGGCGGGAACCAAGACATTGCTAGCTACTCCGGTTGTGATAGACACGGCTAAAGGCAAAGCAATGCTACAATATTTGGCACTAAAAGTTAATAATTGTTGCTTTTTCATATAAATTAATGGATAGATAGTGTTCATTTAGTAAGATAGTGGTAATAATGTTATTATCAGAGTATAAAACCGCTATTTGGCGGATGTTTATTATTTAATTATGATAAAAATGCTATTTTAATTAGATATATGAAATAAATATCTGTAAGTTATGATTAAACTCTTGTGCTAAAAATAAACTAATAGTAAATAAAGATTGATTTTATACCATGCATGACAAAGATAATTATGAACCCATTGGGCGCAGATCTAAGAAAAAGCCCACTGGTAAAAAATCAAAATCTCATCAAAATAATCGGTTAGATAACTATTATTATGAGTATGAAGATATTGATGACAACGAGGAAGAAGAACTAATGGCAAGTAAAGACAATAAGTCTCGGCCACCTAAAGATAGATGGCGTTGGTTTTGGTTGTTTGTCAAAATTGCCATAGTCTTGGCATTGTTAGTTGGTGTCTATGGTATCTATTTATATCAGAAAATCAGTGATCGTCTTGATGGTAAAGTTTGGGATCTACCGGCTGCAGTTTATGGCCGAATGGTTAATCTTGAACCGGGGATAAATTACAGTAAAGAAGAGATGATTCGATTATTAGATGGCATGCAATATCGCCAGGTAAATAAAATTACTTTACCCGGTGAGTATATTGTTAAAGATAACACGATAGAAATGTTACGCCGGCCATTTTCCTTTCCTGATCAAAGAGAAGAACAGATTTTAGCTAAATTAAGTTTTGATCATGCTCGGCTCACCAATATTACTCATATGGAAAATGGGCGTTCGTTTGGTTTTTTTCGACTAGATCCTAAACTTATCACTATGATGCAATCGGCGAACAATGAGCAACGCTTAGTCTTGCCGAGAAAAGATTTTCCTGATTCTTTAGTCAAAATATTACTTGAAACTGAAGACCGACATTTTTATGAGCATGATGGGGTAAGTATTTATTCTATTGGGCGTGCGGTTATTGCTAATTTAATGGCTGGTAAGACGGTTCAGGGTGGCAGTACGCTAACTCAACAATTAGTTAAAAACTTATTTTTAAGTAATGAAAGAACGTTAATACGTAAAGCTAATGAAGCTTATATGGCGATTTTAATGGATTCTCGCTATAGCAAAGAACGTATTCTTGAACTTTACTTAAATGAAGTTTATTTAGGACAAAGCGGCGATGACCAAATTCGGGGTTTTCCCCTTGCTAGCCTCTACTATTTTGGTCGTCCAATCGATGAGCTGAGTATTGATCAACAAGCGTTATTAGTTGGTATGGTGAAGGGAGCATCACTATATAACCCATGGCGTAATCCTACATTGGCTCTAGAACGTCGTAATTTAGTGTTAAAGCTATTGGAAACGCGCGAAATTATCGATCATGAAATGTATAATATATTGAGTGCTCGTCCTTTAGGCGTTAAACCAAGAAGCGGTGTTTTGACACCTCAACCCGCCTTTATGCAGCTCGTTCGGCAAGAATTAGTTGAAAAATTGGGCGATAGAGTAAATAACCTGTCTGGAGCTAAAATCTTTACTACTTTAGATCCAGTCTCGCAGCAAGCGGCTGAAAATGCCGTCGAACAGGGGATAGCTGATTTACGTAAAACACGTAAGTTGCCTGATTTGGAAGGCGCGATGGTAGTTGTTGACAGTATTAATGGTGAAGTGCGCGCTATGGTAGGTGGCTCACAACCACAATATTCTGGTTTTAACCGAGCGTTAAATGCTCGCCGCTCAATTGGTTCACTGGCTAAGCCGTCAACTTATCTTACCGCATTAAGTGAACCAGACCGTTTTCGTTTAAATACTTGGGTACCTGACGAGCCGATTAGCGTCAAATTTGATAATCAAATATGGGAACCGAGAAATTATGATCGCCGTTTTCGGGGACAGGTCATGTTGATTGATGCTTTGGCCAGCTCGCTGAATATTCCGACGGTGCATGTTGGCTTGAGTGTTGGCTTGGATCAGGTTAGTAAAGTATTAGTAAGTCTTGGCGTGCCAAGTGATGCGATAGAAAAAGTGCCGGCAATGTTATTAGGTGCCTTGAACTTAACGCCAATGGAAACGGCGCAAATGTTTCAAACCATTAGTGGCGGCGGCAATCGAGCGGCATTATCGGCATTACGCTCCGTGATTGATGGTGATGGCAATGAACTTTATCAAAGTTATCCATCTGCAGAGCGGGCAGTATCTCCGCAGGCAGCTTATCTAACACTTTATGGTATGCAACAAGTGGTTGAGCGCGGAACATCTCGTTCATTAATGAATAAATTTGCTCAATATCACTTAGCCGGTAAGACCGGAACAACAAATGATCTACGCGATAGTTGGTTTGCTGGTATCGATGGTAAGGAAGTGGCAATTGCTTGGGCTGGTCGTGATAATAATGGTCCGACAAATCTTACTGGTGCAAGTGGTGCATTACATCTATATCGTCGTTATTTAGAAAATCAGACTCCATTGGCATTGGATAATCGCTCTCCCGATGGAATTATGGAGATGCGAGTGAATATCGATGGCAGTTTTAACTGTGCAGGTGGTGGAGATCGTATTTTGCCAGTATGGACAGAGGATCCCCAAGCATTATGTCAGCAAGGGGTACAAGTATTGAAGCCAAACCTGAACTTAAATGAACAGCAGAGCAAAAGTAATGATGCAGCTGCTTGGATGAAAGAGATGTTTGGACAGTAATAAAAATCTAGTAAACCAGCTCTATGGTAAAAAATTAGCGCCGGTTTTTTTATGGCTTAATAAATGATCAGTTCATCTTATTAAAAGCATTTTCTGCTGCTTTAATTGTGCGATCAATATCTTCATCACTATGCGCAATGGACATGAAACCCGCTTCAAAGGCAGAAGGTGCTAAATAAACGCCTTCGTCTAACATGAAATGGAAGAATTGCTTAAATTTCTCAATATCACATTGCATGACAGCTTGATAGCAGTTAACTTGTGGTGCCACTGTAAAAAATAGACCAAACATGCCGCCAACATGATTAACAACCAACGGAATAGCAGCTTGTTGCGCTTTTTCTTGTAAGCCTGTAACAAGTTTTTTCGTCAGTTCTGCTAAGCGTTTATGGGTATTGGGTTTAGCAACTTCTGTTAGGCAAGCAAGGCCTGCTGCCATCGCTAATGGGTTGCCTGATAAGGTACCGGCTTGATAAATTGGCCCTATTGGAGAGAGTTTTTCCATCAATTCGCGGCGGCCACCGAATGCGCCAACAGGCATACCACCGCCGATTATTTTACCTAAACAGGTCAAATCAGGTTTAACTTGATAATGTGCTTGTGCTCCACCTAAGGCAACCAGAAAGCCGGTCATCACTTCGTCGATAATTAATAACGCGCCAAATTGATCGCATAATGTACGTAGTCCAGGCAGGAATTCAGCCTCGGGTAGAATACAATTCATATTGCCCGCTACTGGCTCTACAATGATAGCAGCGATTTCTTGCGGATATTGGGCAAAAGTATGCCGAACTGAATCTAAATCATTAAATGTACAGGTAAGAGTATGTTTGGCAACATCAGCTGGAACGCCAGGAGAATTAGGTTGACCAAAGGTTAAAGCGCCTGAGCCTGCTTTAACTAATAGGCAGTCGGCATGTCCATGATAACAGCCTTCAAATTTAATAATCTTGTCACGCCCTGTATAACCGCGTGCAAGCCGTATGGCACTCATTGTGGCTTCTGTGCCTGAATTTACCATACGAACCATTTCGATGGATGGAATCAGTTGACTAATTATTTCTGCCATTGTTACTTCAATGGCGGTTGGGGCACCAAAACTCAGGCCATTTTCTGCCGCTTGGACGACCGCTTGTTTAATTGTGGGGTGATTATGACCTAAAATCATCGGCCCCCAAGAACCAACGTAATCGATATAAGCTTTGCCATCAACATCATAAATATAAGCACCGTCAGCTCGCTGAATAAATAATGGATAGCCGCCAACACCATTAAACGCCCGAACCGGTGAATTGACACCGCCAGGAATAAAATTTTTGGCTTTTAGTAAAGTGTTTCAGATTGACTCATTAAATAACTCCAAGCATTGGTCCAGCAGAAATTTTGCGCATATCTTAAAGCAGTATTGGCAGTAAACCAAATAGCAAATGTAGCGAGAATTTTTTTAAATCAGTTAATTTCGGCTGGATCTTGAATCAATTGGCTGGCTGTTAGATAATCATCCCTTGTCAAGTGAAGTATTGCTGCTTCCTGCGTCTATTGATTGGCATGTCGGCCTGGAGTTAGAAATGAGTAATGATACTGCACTGCCTATACAGTTTACTGATGCTGCAGCGAATAAAGTTAAAGCGTTGATTGCGGATGAAGAAAATCCCAATTTGCGTTTGCGCGTCTATATTACTGGTGGAGGCTGTAGTGGTTTTCAATATGGTTTCACCTTTGATGATAAAATGAATGAAAGTGATTTAACGATTGAAAAGCAAGGCGTCGAACTAATCGTTGATCCTATGAGTTTACAGTATCTGGTTGGCGGTTGTGTTGATTATATTGAAGGATTAGAAGGGTCACGGTTTGTGGTAACCAATCCAAATGCGAAAACAACTTGTGGTTGCGGTTCTTCATTTAGTATTTAATCGCTTAACTTACTAAGGGTAATTAATAACCCTTAGTATAGGGATCTAGCCTAAGTGGTTGTGAATAGCTCATTTACGGCTTTGGCTTGAGTTAGCTAAATTAGCCAGCATAGTTTGCACCAATAGGCTTGACTGACGAGCCGCGACAGGCAAAAATTCCTCAAACGAGAGATGGGACTCTTTATCAGCGACATCAGAAATTGCACGCACAACAACGAATGGGATATCAAATTGATAACATACATGACCAATTGCGGCGCTTTCCATTTCAACAGCGATGGCAGTAGGAAAAGTTTGGCGAATATAGGTTAGCTCTTTCGCGCCATTAATAAAGCTATCACCACTACAAATCAAACCGCGAACAGCATGTAAATCTAATTTTTCAATACACTTTTCGGCCAGTTCTTGTAATTTTTTATCCGCTTTAAATGTGGCTGGACATTGTGCCATTTGGCCTGGTTGGTAACCAAAGGCGGTGATATTGACATCATGATAGCAAACTTCAGTTGAAACCACGATATCACCAACCTGCAAAACAGGTACTAACCCACCGGCGGAGCCAGTGTTAATAATAAATTCAGGGGCAAAATGTTCTATTAGTAATGTTGTCCCCATTGCCGCAGAAACTTTACCAATGCCTGATTTTAATAATGCGATATCAAGATCATCAAATTTTCCGCAGTAAATTTCGCAGCCAGCCTGTGATAATGTCAACTGAGCATTGATTTGCTCGCACAATAATGCCACCTCTTGCTCCATTGCACCTATTATTGCAACTTTCATTGTGTCATACTCATAGTTGATTAATTAGACATGTTGTCAGATCCGTGCAATTGTAACATTGAAAAGAGAAAAAAAGTTAACTGTGATCCATTAGCTGGGGATATTTCATCATCGGGAGGGGAAATGTCCAAGATTGATTTTAGGCAAAAGCTCAATTTTCTTCGTAAATATAGTGATTACAATGTTGATGCAAAGAATGAGGAACAAGTTAATCGTCAATTTGAAAGTGATCGAGGGCGCATTATTAATTCTGCCGCAATACGCCGATTACAACAGAAGACTCAAGTCTTTCCTTTAGAACAAAATGCGGCGGTTCGAAGTCGTTTGACGCATTCGTTAGAAGTGCAGCAAATTGGCCGTTTTATTGCAAAGACTGTGATAAGCCAATTGAAAAAAAAGAAATTGCTGGCAACTTATGGTCTCTTTGAGCGCCTTGATGCGTTTGAAAGTTTGATTGAAATGGCATGTTTAATGCATGATATTGGCAACCCACCTTTTGGTCATTTTGGTGAAGCCGCCATTAAGAGCTGGTTTTCAACATTACTTGACGCTGAATTTGTTTCTACTAAATCAAAGGCTATAGATCAATGCCAAATTAATTTTCTACAACTAACAAATGAATCTAACAAGGATTTGCTTCGTCGCCAATTACGTATAGATCTTTGTCAATTTGAAGGTAATGCTCAGGGACTCAGAATGATCCATCAATTATTAAAATTGAACCTGACTTATGCTCAAATTGGCTCAATCTTAAAATATACTAAAGGTGCTTATCAACTGGATACAATCCCTAAAGATTTTGATTATTTAACTAAAAAACCGGGCTATTATTGGTCAGAAGATAGTTTTATCAAAGAGTTGTATCGTCGATTGGATATGAAGCCATATTGTCGTTTCCCGCTTTCCTACATTATGGAAGCGGCAGATGATATCTCTTATTGCATTGCCGATTTGGATGATGCGGTAGAAAAAGGTATTTTCAGTGTTGATAAGCTGTTGGAATATTTACGGCAAGGTTGGTTGGCAACAGTTAAAAAAGCAAAAGGTGATTTATTTGAACAGACAGTAGAAAAAGCTTACAAAAGTATTAATCACAATGAAACAAGACGTAGCAAGCAAGATCAATTTTTTATGTATCTTAGAGTTAATATTATTAGTAAATTGGCGTCGTATAGTGCTCATCGTTTTATTAAACATTTAGCTGAAATTTATGCCGGACGTTTTAATAGTGCCTTATTAGAAGATAAAAGTGATGAACATCATCTCTTGGAGGTATTGAAAGGAGTTGCCTATAAATATGTATTTACGCACCCGGAAGTTGAACAATTAGAATTACAAGGTTATCGAATAATTAGCGGTTTGTTAAACTTTTATCGCCCATTATTATTAATGCCACGTGCTGATTTTACCCAGCTTTATCAAGATAAGTATCACAAGAAGTATTTCATTGAAACACGTCTATTGCATAAATTATCTACTAAACATTGTTTAGCTTATGGTGAAGCTATTGAAGGAATTTGCACTACTGATGAGACAGAAAAAGATATATTAGAATTTTATTACCGCGCTCGTCTTATACAAGACTATATTAGTGGTATGACAGATCATTATGCTTATCAGGAATATCGAAAATTTACTGTGAAAAATTAAAAAATGTTATGTTATTAAATTAAATAACGAAAATAAGCATTACTTAAATATATAGATTGGAAAATATTTTAAGTAATGCTTTAGAATAAACATATTAATTAAATATCGAGTTAAGGTCTGATAAGTGAAAAATGTTTTGAACTTAAAAACCATTGTAATCTAAATTATTCTATTTATATAATTAAAGTGATTTTGATAACATTTATTATTAGAAATTAGATAACAATTTAGTTATAACATTATTGAGCAATATTATATTGGTTTATTTTATTTTGAGAATTTATGTCATTGTTTTTTATTTTTATTATTTTTACAAAAATAAATAAATCTATTGCTTTATTTATTTAAATTACAAATAATTAATAATTTAATGGTGGATAATCTACATCAATTGCTTCGATATGTGATACTATTCTTCATCCTCATTGATAAAATGAATAAAGTGAACTTAATTTTCCGATAATATATGAGATGACAGTTTCTTTATTAATAGAATAACAAAATTTTATACCTTTAATGGGCTTTGTTGAATAAATCGAACTTTTAGGTGATTGGCGGATCTGATCGCTAAATTCGTTTCAACATCAGTTCCCCATGGCAAAGCAAAAGTTTAAAATTACCAACTGGCCCGCGTACAACAAGGCACTCAGACAACGCGGTTCCCTGACGGTCTGGCTTGATGAGTCGGCCATCGCTGGATGGACTGACAGTTCTTCGCCTGAAGGTCGTGGCCGGCCGCTTTACTACAGCGATATGGCTGTTACCACTGTCCTGATGATGAAGCGTGTGTTTAACCTGTCGCTCCGGGCATTACAGGGCTTCGTTGATTCGATTTTTAAACTCATGTCTTAGCCGCTGTGCTGTCCGGACTACTCGCTGGTCAGCAGACGGTGCTTATGACGCCTGTTACTGCCACGACGCGTTGCTAAGAAAGAAAATCAGGCCCCTTATCCCGCCGCGAAGCGGAGCGAAATACTGGCCGGACAAGTACCATGAACGTAACCATGCGGTGGCGAATCAGCGTCTGAGCAGGAGTAATGATATGTGGAAAAAGAAAGTGGATTATCACCGGCGTTCAGTGGCAGAAACAGCGATGTTCCGCATAAAAACTTTGCTGGGTGGCCATCTGAGGCTGCGTGACTATGAGGCTCAGGTAGGTGAAGCAATGGCGATGGTCAAAGCGCTGAACCGTATGACGTTGTTGGGTATGCCACACAGCGTCAGGATCGGATAACAGGTGTAGCAGAGGGAGCCATCCTGTCGGCTAATTCTGATTTATTCAACAAAGCCCCTTTAATTATATGGTACAATTTTATTCTTCAAAGCAGCGTAAAGTTAAATCCGATAATTTGACAGTAATAGCTGAAAGTCTTGATGTTAAGGGTCAAGGTGTTGCGCATTATCAAGGAAAAATAATTTTTATTACTGATTTACTTCCTGGTGAGCAAGCACAGATTCAATTTACAGAAGAGAAAAGGCAATTTGCCACGGCAAAAGTGAGCAAACGATTGACTGATAGTCTTGATCGGGTGGCGCCTTTTTGTCGTCATTTTGGCATCTGTGGTGGTTGTCAACAACAACATGTGACGCCGGCTCTTCAACGTGCTGCAAAAATCAGTAGGTTAGAATATTTATTTCAACGTGAAACGGGCAGTGCGGTAAAATCATTGCCAGTTATTACCGGTAGTGAGTATGTATATCGCCGTAGAGCGCGGTTTGGTCTTCAATACCAGCATGCAGAGCGTCGTTTACGCATGGGTTTTCGTCAGAGCCAATCAAATGTGTTAGTGGAACTGAAAATGTGTCCTGTGTTACAGCCAGAACTAGAAAAATTATTACTTCCTGTTGCTGACTGTTTAAACAAATTGGCAGCAGTTAAACATTTAGGTCATGTTGAGCTTTTTAATGCAGATAACGGCGTGAGTGTTATTTTGCGTCATCTTAAGCCGTTAACTACTAATGATAAAATATTATTAACTGCTTTTGCCAGGCGCTATAATCTCAATGTTTATTTGGTTGATAATAGTGCCAATCGGCTTAAACTTGTTAGTTTGGCAAGTAATGATAGTGAGCCTTATTATTCTATTGAGAATGTGAAATTGACATTTGATCCACAGAATTTTATTCAAGTAAATCCTGAAATTAATAAAAAAATGGTTGCTCAAGCGTTGGATTGGTTAGCGCTTGAGCCGCAAGATAGGGTTTTTGATCTATTTTGTGGCATGGGTAATTTTACCTTACCTATTGCACGTCATGTTAATGCTGTTGTTGGTGTTGAAGGCGTCGCTGAATTGGTGGCGCAAGGACGGTTTAACGCTAGTTTAAATCAATTAACCAACGTTGAGTTTTATCAAGCTGATCTCGAGTTTGACATAGACTGTCAACCTTGGGCAAAAATGGTCTTTAACAAAATCTTATTAGATCCTGCACGCGCCGGTGCTATGGGCGTAATGCCACATATTATCAAATTTAAACCAGAACGGGTGGTCTATATCTCCTGTAACCCAACGACATTAGTAAAAGATAGTCAACAATTACTTACAGCCGGTTATCAACTTATGAGTGTCAGGATGTTAGATATGTTCCCGCATACTAGTCATCTAGAGTCTATGGCACTTTTTTGTCGCGATTTAAGCAAATAGGCAAGGAAAGATTATGGTTGCAATTAGAAGCGCTCATTTGACATCTGCAGGAGAATTTGCCGTTGATAAGTGGGTTGCCAGTCTCAAACTTACCAACAATGACTCAGAACAAAAGTTAATTGAACTTTGGCATTACTGCTATAGCAAAGTTCAGCAACATGAACATCGTCAATTACTGCTATGGCGTGGCATCGAGATGGGAGAAATCCTGTCAACATTAAGCATGGATATCGATAGTCTGCGTGCGGCAATGCTGTTTCCTTTAGTTGATGCCAAAATTGTCACTGAGGAAATTATTAATATTGAATTTGGTAAATCGATTCACGGATTGGTTAAAGGTGTGATGGAGATGGACGCCATTCGCCAATTGAATGCTAGCAAATTAGGCGAAAAAAGTTCTACTCAGGTGGATAATATTCGTCGGATGTTGCTCGCTATGGTGGAAGATTTTCGTTGCGTGGTGACTAAGATCGCAGAACGTATTGCCCATTTACGCGAGGTAAGGGAACGCTCTGAAGAAGAAAGAGTCTTAGCAGCAAAAGAGTGCTTAAATATATATGCGCCTTTGGCCAACCGTTTAGGCATTGGGCAATTGAAATGGGAGCTAGAAGATTTCTGTTTTCATTATTTACACCCGGATGAATATAAAAAGATTGCTGAATTACTCTATGAACGTCGTATCGATCGTGAACGCTATATTGATGATTTTGTTTCGTCACTGCGACATTTTATGCTACAGGAAAGTATTACCGCAGAAATTTATGGCCGCCCGAAACATATATATAGCATCTGGCGGAAGATGCAAAAAAAATACCTGGCCTTTGATGAACTGTTTGATGTGCGCGCTGTGCGTATTATCGTTGAACGTTTACAGGATTGTTACGCTGCATTAGGTATTGTGCACACTCATTTTCGCCATTTACCTGATGAATTTGATGATTATGTTGCTAACCCTAAACCGAATGGCTATCAATCCATTCATACTGTGGTGTTAGGGCCAAATGGTAAAGCGATTGAAGTACAAATCCGGACCAGCCAAATGCACGAAAATGCTGAATTAGGTATTGCCGCCCATTGGAAATATAAAGAAGGTGCGGTAATAACAGGCAAAGGCAGTAGCTATGAAAATCGTATTGTTTGGTTAAGAAAATTGATAGCCTGGCAGGAAGAGATAGCTGATTCAGGGGAAATGCTTGATGAGGTTCGTAGCCAAGTTTTTGATGATCGCGTGTATGTTTTTACACCTAAAGGTGATGTCATTGATGTGACTGCTGGCTCAACCACACTTGATTTTGCCTACCATATTTATAGTGATGTCGGTCATCGCTGTATTGGCACTAAGATCAGCGGCCGGATTGTTCCTTTTAGTTATCACTTACAGATGGGAGATCAAATTGAAATTATTACGCAAAAATATCCCAATCCTAGCCGTGACTGGCTCAATCCAAATTTAGGCTATGTTACGACAAACCGCGGTCGCGCTAAGATCCACAATTGGTTTCGTAAGCAGGATCGTGATAAGAATATCCAGGCAGTGCGACAAATATTAGATAACGAACTTAATCAACTGGCGATAAGTATAAAAGAGGCGGAAAAGTTGTTATTAACCCGCTACAACGTTAACTCATTGGATGAAGTGCTGGCAGGTATTGGTGTTGGTGATATTCGTATTAATCAACTAGTAAATTTTTTACAGAATAAGTTTAGCCAAACCACTGCCGAAGAAGCAGACCGTGCCGCGTTAAAAACACTGGAGTCTAAAATATCCTCTATCCGCTTGTCAGTGAAAGATAGCGGTAGAATTGTGGTAGAAGGGGTTGGCAACTTGATGCACCACATTGCTCGTTGCTGTCAGCCAATTCCTGGTGATGATATTGTTGGTTTTATTACTAAAGGTCGAGGGATTTCGATCCATTGTATCGATTGTGAGCAACTGATCGAGCTACAATTGCATGCACCAGAAAGAATGGTCGATGCTATTTGGGGTGAAAACTAAGCTAGTGGTTATTCATTAGGATTGAGAATTATTGCTAATGATCGTAGTAAGTTATTAAGAGATATTACGACTATTCTTGCTAATAAAAAAGTAAATGTTTTAAGTGTTAGTAGTCGTAGTGATGTTAAACAACAATTGGCGACTATCGATTTAAATATTGAAATCAATCAGTTACCTTTTTTAGGTCGTATTTTAGCGAAATTAAATCAACTCCCTGATGTATTTGAGGCTAAACGTTATATTAAGTCGTAACTATAACATCATGTTTTAGCAAGCGGCGCATTGATAGGTTTTTGAACTTTATTAACTTCGGATGGAAATAATATGCAAACGGACTCAGCTGCAATAGAACAATTGTTATTTATTATGACTCAGTTACGTGATCCTGAACATGGTTGTACATGGGATAAAGTGAAATCTTTTGCAACAATAGCGCCTTATACGCTGGAGGAAACTTATGAAGTTGTTGATGCTATTGAACGACAAGATTTTGCTGCTTTAAAAGAAGAATTGGGTGATTTACTGTTTCATAGTGTCTTTTATGCCCAGATTGCAAAAGAACAAAAATTATTCGATTTTAATGAAATCTGCCAAATCGTCAGTCAAAAATTAATATCACGTCATCCTCATATTTTTGCTGGACAATCGATTATTAATATCGATAAAGCAATATATGATTGGGAAAAAAATAAAGTTAAAGAACGGGCCGCAAAAAATCAGCATTCAGTTTTATATGATATTCCACAAGTACTGCCGGCATTAATGCAAGTCAACAAAATGCAAAAACGCTGTGCGGCTGTCGGTTTTGATTGGGACAAATTTGCCCCGGTATTAGCCAAAGTTCATGAAGAAATTGAAGAGGTTTTGGCAGAAATAAATAAGTCTGAACCGAGCCAATCACATATTGAAGAAGAAATTGGTGATTTACTTTTTGCGGTGGTTAATTTATCGCGCCATCTTGGCCATGAACCTGAATTAGCATTACAAAAAGCGTGTCGTAAATTTGAACACCGTTTTCGCCGAGTAGAAAAACTGATCTTAAACAAAGGCGGTTCATTAGAAAATGCTACACTAGATGAAATGGAAAAACTTTGGCAACAAATTAAAAAAGAGTGATTATTATTTTTAGCTGAATGGATTAAGTATTAGTTAGGATGTTATAATCGAGCAGCTATTTATTGACAGGAATTTGCATAAGCTAATTCTTGATATTGAAAGATTATTGATGAAAGTTAACCTTAATAGGTTTAGAACATTTGTAGCAGATTTAAGGTTAGGGTATACTGCTTTCCCGTCCTGTTATATTCATCGTCTTTTACACCTAAATTTTCAGGTTTAGCATGAAAACAAATTATATTTTTGTAACCGGCGGGGTAGTATCCTCTCTTGGCAAAGGCATTGCCGCAGCTTCTTTGGCTGCTATACTTGAAGCGCGTGGACTGAATGTTACTATTATGAAACTGGATCCTTATATTAATGTTGATCCAGGCACGATGAGCCCAATCCAACATGGAGAAGTTTATGTCACCGAAGATGGTGCAGAAACTGATCTTGATCTGGGCCATTATGAACGTTTTATTCGTACTAAAATGACACGCCGTAATAATTTCACAACCGGTCGCGTATACTCTGAAGTATTGCGTAAAGAGCGTCGTGGTGATTATTTGGGCGAAACTATTCAAGTTATTCCTCATATTACTGATGAGATCAAAAACCGGATTATTCGTGGCGGAGAAGGCCACGATATCGTGTTGGTTGAAGTTGGTGGCACAGTGGGCGATATTGAATCTTTACCTTTTTTGGAAGCAATTCGTCAATTAGCGGTTGATGTTGGTCGTAAACACACTCTTTTCCTGCATCTTACTTTAGTGCCTTATTTACCTGCTGCAGGTGAAGTTAAAACCAAACCAACTCAACATTCAGTAAAAGAACTTCTTTCTATTGGTATTCAGCCAGACGTGCTAATTTGCCGTTCAGATCGGGTTATTCCAGTTAATGAACGGTCAAAAATTGCGCTTTTCTGCAATGTACCGAAAGAAGCAGTTATTTCATTAGAAGATGTTGATTCAATTTATAAAATTCCTGCGTTATTGAAATCCCAGCAGCTAGATGATTATATTTGTAAGAAATTTGAACTTACCTGCCCAGCAGCTGATTTGTCTGAATGGGAACAGGTTATTGATGCGCAATCCAATCCGGTAGGTAAGGTAACTATTGGCATGGTAGGTAAATATATAGAGTTACCTGATGCTTATAAATCGGTTATTGAAGCGTTAAAACATGGCGGTTTAAAAAATCGTTTAACAGTGAACATCAAGCTGATTGATTCTGAAGATATTGAAGCTCGTGGTACCGAACTATTAAAAGAACTTGATGCTATCTTGGTTCCAGGTGGTTTTGGTGAACGTGGTGTCGAAGGGAAAATTATGGCAGCTCGTTATGCACGTGAAAATAATATTCCTTATTTGGGTATTTGCCTGGGAATGCAAGTTGCTCTGATTGAATATGTCCGTCATGTTGCTGTTATGAAAGGGGCAAACTCAACAGAATTTGCGCCAGATTGTCCATATCCGGTTGTTGCCTTAATTACGGAATGGTCTGATGACAGTGGTAGTATTAAAGTTCGTAATGAGAAGAGCGATCTTGGCGGTACGATGCGAGTAGGTAGCCAATTATGCCGTTTAGAGAAAGGTAGTAAAGTCCGTGAGTTGTACAAGAGCGACACAATTATGGAGCGGCATCGCCACCGTTATGAAGTCAATGGTAAGCTTTTGGCGCGTATTGAAGAAGCGGGTTTACGTATTGCAGGACGCTCAGCGGACAATAAGCTGGTGGAAATTATCGAGGATCCTAACCATCCTTGGTTTGTCGCTTGTCAGTTTCATCCTGAATTTACTTCGACACCAAGGGATGGCCATCCGTTATTTGCTGGTTTTATTAAAGCCGCAAAGGAATATCAGCAAGGCCAGCTGAAAAAAGATATGGGCTAATGGTATTAATTTGTTACCATTGGCTGAAATTTAACTTGTACTGAGGAAAATTTAATGTCCAAAATCGTTAAAGTAATCGGGCGTGAAATCATCGACTCCCGTGGTAATCCGACTGTTGAATCAGAGGTTCATTTAGAAGGCGGATTTGTTGGTTTAGCAGCGGCACCATCTGGTGCATCGACCGGTTCACGAGAAGCATTAGAGCTACGTGATGGTGATAAAGATCGCTTTTTAGGTAAAGGTGTTTTGAAGGCAGTTGCAGCAGTAAATGGCCCAATTGCTGATGCATTGATCGACCAGGATGCCAAAAATCAGGCTAATATCGATAAAATCATGATCGAATTAGACGGTACAGAAAATAAATCTAAATTCGGTGCTAATGCGATTTTGGCTGTTTCACTGGCTAATGCAAAAGCGGCTGCGGCAGCGAAAGGTATGCCTTTGTATGAGCATATTTCTGAATTGAATGGCACTCCGGGTAAATTCTCTATGCCTTTACCAATGATGAATATTATCAATGGTGGTGAACATGCAGATAACAATGTTGATATTCAAGAGTTTATGATCCAGCCAGTGGGCGCAAAAATCTTGAAAGAAGCAGTTCGGATGGGATCAGAGGTTTTTCACCACTTGGCAAAAGTGTTAAAAGCCAAAGGGATGAATACAGCGGTCGGCGATGAAGGTGGCTATGCGCCAAATTTAGAATCTAATGCCGCAGCTTTAGCCGCAATTAAAGACGCCGTTGAAGCAGCAGGCTATGAGTTAGGTAAAGATATTACTTTAGCAATGGATTGTGCCGCCTCAGAATTTTACAACCAGGAAACGGGTAATTATGAGCTGAAAGGTGAAGGTAAAACTTTTACTTCACAAGAATTTACCCACTATCTAGAAGAATTGACCAAACAATATCCTATCGTTTCTATTGAAGATGGTCTTAATGAGTCAGATTGGGATGGTTTCGCCTACCAGACTAAAGTGTTAGGAGAAAAAATTCAGTTAGTTGGTGATGATTTATTCGTTACTAATACCAAGATTTTGCAAGAAGGCATTGAAAAAGGAATTGCTAATTCTATTTTAATTAAATTCAATCAGATTGGTAGCTTAACCGAAACTTTAGCAGCAATTAAGATGGCAAAAGATGCCGGCTACACTGTGGTTATCTCACATCGTTCAGGTGAAACTGAAGACGCTACAATTGCAGATTTGGCAGTAGGAACAGCAGCGGGCCAGATCAAAACAGGTTCAATGAGCCGTTCTGATCGAGTTGCTAAATATAATCAATTAATCCGTATTGAAGAAGTGTTAGGTGAAAAAGCGCCTTTTAATGGTCTAAAAGAAGTTAAAGGCCAGGCTTAAATTTACTGTTATTGATTAATCATATATTAAAGGCGAGAGACTTATTGTTATCTCGCCTTTTTTATTAATAGTCCTTGGATTTCTTTTATGCTTTTATTATGGCTTAATAAGGCAACTGTTTATTAATATTATCAATTTATCGATCATGGTTGCCGGCCAAGAATTAGCGATCCTGAATTTTCAAATAGACTATCACCGCGTAGGGAAAAATTTTGTGCGATCAGCGAGCCGTGTAATTGGATATTATTATTTTTGCATGAATAACTATTACTACATTGATAAGGGTGGCTTTCCAGAATAATATTTTGCCCTTTGACAGTAGTCTGCTGGCTAAGTTTAAGCTGACTATGGTGTAAATAAGTTAGATTAGTATCCGGTTTGATTAGGTGCTTAAGTTTAATGTTAGCTTGGCGCAGGCTATAAGATATTGCGCCAGTTGCGGCAAGGTAGTGTTGTTGTGCAGCCTCCAGGGTTATATTATTGTTGATGATAATTTTATCAGCAAAAAGATTAACTTTAGCAATATTAATTTTAGCCTCAATATTCGCCAGATTGTTGATGGACAAGGAATTTTCTCTATCATCAGTTAAATTAATGCTGCTACCTATTGTGGTAATGAATTTTAGACTTTTCAGCTGTTGTAACGTTTTTTTCGCTGGGATTTCCAGTTTACCTGCGATAAGCGACAGACTTTTGACATTATCTGTTTTACCATTTTTCCAACTGATCCCATTAGGATTGGTAATAATCAAATCTGCAATAGTTCCTTTAATGCCGATAGTGCCTTGTAGATTAGAGTGCTTATCGCTAGTAATTTCTGCGATAATAATCTTAGCCGCTGTATTGTCTAGTATTGGATTTGATTGGATATCATTATTAAAGCTAATGCCACTTTGAGTGAAAGGAAGTTCAGAAAATGTATTGTATGAAATGCCATTTTCTAGTGGTTTTGCAATATCAACAAAGCCTGTATTTGATTCAAATATAGGAGTTTATCATTTTACCGATAAACAAAAATTAATGGAGTTTTTTAATCAACTTGCTGCTATCTATGCGGTGAAAAAACAGGTAGATGGAAACTTTACTTTTGTTATGGGAAGTTTTATTAAAAAGAGTCACATTATTCATCATCAAAATGAGCAGAAAGAAAAACAGTTAAATCGTTTTTTTGTTAATGATAATGAAATTTCGATTATTGCATTAACTAAACTGACTAATAGTCAACAAAAAATAAAAATTGATGAAAAAATATCATTAAAATTTATTACCGTGGATGAAAAAACACGAACAACTCAGTTAGAAATTATCAACCATAAAAAAAATTTAATAAAAAAATTAAATTAACTATCGATAGCCTATCTGCGGATGAAATAAAGCATTTTATCTAACAACATAAACAAGATTTAGATAAATATCAGGGTAAACGAATATATTTAAATAAACGCAACGGCCATTATGATGTTTATCGTAATTCTTATCAGCAGAATATTGCTATGTTGCAACAAAATATTGTTAGGGGAAAAAACAGTTAATAACAACTATTTGACCATAAGACCAATTGCTGATTTTAATATAACTCTGGTTAATCCCGGTTAAATTGTTTACCAACGCCATCTTCTTGAAGGTGTAATTATTTCTGGTAATGGGATATCCCATGGTGCGGTAGGAATTTTATCAACCAATTGGCAGTCATGCTCCAATCCAATCGGATAAAAGTGTTTTTTACGCCAATTGGCAAGCAACCTATCATAAAATCCGCCGCCCATACCTAATCGTTGTCCTTGTTTATCAAATGCGACTAATGGCACGAACAGAATATCTAACACAGAATATCTAACTGTGCTATTGGCATCACATCCATAACATTAAGTGCTGGTTCATCGATATGAAAGCGATTTTTTATCAGTTGAGTGTCAGGGCGATAGTGTAAAAACAGTAGTTGATGGCGATTGAAGGGATGCAAAACAGGTAGATAAACTTTTTTTTTGTGTCCAAAGTTTTTTAATTAATAGATGAGTATTGATTTCACCATCAAATGAAACAAATAACGCCAAATGGGAGGCAGATCGGATAAGCTCGTGTTCTAACACCAGGTGAGTTATTTTATCTGCTGCGCTATTTTGTTGTTCGCATGTTAATTGTCGACGATATTGGCGAACTGTTTGCCGGATAATTTTCTGTCGTTCGACTAGATTATTAGACATAAAATTGGGAATTATTAATTTGGCAGCAATAAAATAAGACGGTTTTTTATAATTGTATCATTCAACTTTTATTGACTGAAGCATAGTATATTTAAATGGTAACACTGTGAGTATAAAAGTAAGCTCATTGAGGACCTCCAAGATGCCGTTGCGGGCTGTAACCCTTGAACCCTTGGTTCAAGGTGAACGTAGTATCGTTAACTTTAGGCTTCCTAGTGGCTAGGCTTTCCCTAGCTGACCAGGCATGCACACCATAAACAGATATCCACATTCTAAGTGATTTGAAATATCGGCTCAGGGGACTGACCCGCTGACGAGCATCTCAGAGAATTCTAAACTATATCTTAGTATCTATTGTATGAAAGTAAATACAGAAAGCAACCTATTCTTACTCTATTTTGGTACCAATGTTGTTTTATTCATCGGTTTTATTCTAACGGAGTAATTGTTCGTCCAGTAATGCGCGCTTGCTCTTGCAATGCCTGTTCGATCGTATGTTGCAATACACGGATTTTTTGTTCCATATTATCAGTGTAGTCCTGAGTTTTGATTTTTTCTTGCGCCAGTTCATGACAAATGTTTAAAGCGACGATAAAAAGAAGTTGCTCGGTATTTGTGACACCAGTTCGATTTTTTAGATCTTTTAGCCGTTGCTCTAGCTCAGCCGCAGACGATTTTAAGGCATGTTGTTGTTCTTTGGGGCAATTAACCCTTAATGTTCGTCCCAAAATTTGAATATCAACAGGTTGTGTAGACATTATACCTTCCTGATTATGTGGGGAGACGAAATAGACAAGTAATATTTCGCTGCCCATAATTCTATTGATGCTATCAGAATAATTATGAGTAATATATGTGCAATTTGTGCACTTATCTAGTATAGCGACCGTCCTTGATGGTAGCATATTACATATCAATATTATTAACTTAACTGAGCAGACATGCCAATACAGAAATCTTTACCTAATTATCAAACTCTTGAGCTACTATTGCAACAACAGAAAGTTGCTTTAACAGCCGCAGAAATGCACGGCTTAATTACGGGCCTAATTTGTGGCGGTAATCACGATTATAACTGGAAAAAGTCAATTAATGAACTAACCAATGATGGATTAGCTTTTTCACAGATATTAACTAATCCACTCAGTGAGCTTTATGACTTTACATTTGCATCTTTAGATAATAATGATTTCATTTTTAATTTGTTGTTACCTGAAAATGATAAGGTGTCTGAGCGAGCTGATGCCTTAGCCGGTTGGGTTAACCATTTTTTATTAGGCTTGGGGGTTACTCAACCTAAGTTGATGGAAAAAAAAGAATTAAAAGAAATTGTTACGGATTTACGCAATATTGGTATGTTGGGTTATGACAAAAATGACGATCAAAATGAGTTAGAACAGGCTTTGTAAGAGATCATTGAGTATGTTAAGGTCGCAGTTCAGCTCTGTTTTATTGCCTTTATGGAGGTAAAAGATAGGCGAATGAAAGCAAAAAACGATAAACTAACATTACATTGATAGGCATAATATTCTCACCTATTTTGTTGTTAATCGCTCGCGGGAGAAGGCATGACTCAACAACCATTTATATCTCGTCGCCATAAGTTATTAAAAAAAATGGCACCTGCCAGCGCGGCTATTTTTTTTGCCGCTCCATCTGCTTTGCGAAATGCAGATTGTGAATATCCCTATCGGCAACACAGTGATTTTCTCTATTTAACTGGTTTTAGTGAACCTGAAGCAGCGTTAGTTATTATTAAATATAATGAAACCTCTAGTGAGAGCATACTATTTAATCGTGTGCGTGATCAAGCTATGGAAACCTGGTTTGGTCGTCGTTTAGGCCAGCAAGCCGCGATTGCAAAGCTGGGCGTGGATCGGGCATTACCGTTTGCCGAAATTGGTCAACAACTTTATCAATTATTGAATGGTTTAGCCGCTATTTATCATGCGCAAGGTGAATTTGCTTATGCCGCTCAGATTGTTGGTGCAGCACTTAATCGGTTAAGGCAAGGTAGTCGGCAAAAATTAAAAGCTCCATCTACTCAAATTGATTGGCGGCCAATGCTGCACGAAATGCGATTATTTAAATCACCTGAAGAACTCACTCTAATGCGTGAAGCTAGCAAAATTTCTGCTGATGCACACCTTAGAGCAATGCAAACCTGCCAGCCTGATATGTATGAATATCAGCTGGCTGCAGAAATTGAACATCAGTTTGCCAGTCAAGGCGCAAAATCGCCTGCTTATACTACCATTGTCGGCAGTGGGCAAAATGCATGTATTTTGCATTACACCGAAAATGATGCCGTGATGAAGGCAGGGGATTTAGTTTTGGTTGATGCCGGTGCAGAATATCAAGGTTATGCCAGTGATATTACACGTACCTTTCCAGTCAATGGTAAATTCAGCCCACCGCAACGTGAAATTTATGACATTGTATTTATGGCACTAAATAGCGCTTTAACTTTATATCGACCTGGGGTCACTATTCATCAAGTGATGGCGGCGGTGATAAAGATTAAGATCGAAGGTTTAATTAAGTTGGGTCTTTTGCAAGGCGAGCTAGACAAACTGATCGAAAGTAAAGCTCATTTGCCTTTTTTTATGCATGGTTTAAGTCACTGGTTAGGGCTTGATGTCCATGATGTTGGTGACTATGGAAACAATCGCGATCGTCCGTTAGAGCCGGGTATGGTATTGACCGTTGAACCGGGGCTTTATATTGCACCGGATGCTAATGTGCCTGAAGCTTATCGAGGAATTGGTATCCGTATTGAAGATGATATTGTGATCACTGAAGAAGGTAATGAAAACCTGACAGAAGCTGCTATTAAAGATCCTGATGAGATAGAAGCACTGATGGCAGCAGAAAAGTAGGCAGGGGATTAGAAAAGATGAAAGTAATTATTGTTGGCGGTGGTATGACAGGTGCGTCATTAGCACTTGCTATTTCGGCCTTCAGTCAGGGAAAGGTTCAAGTTTCATTAATTGAAGCAAGGTTACCTAATAAGGCACATCCTGGTTTTGATGCCAGAATAATTGCACTGGCTTATGGCACTTGCCAACAGTTTAATCAAATTGGTGTCTGGCACGGATTAAAAAAGTATGTGACGCCAATTACTAATATTCATGTTTCTGACTATGGCCATGCTGGCGCGGTAAATATGTATGCCAAAGATTATTCCCTTCCTGCACTTGGTTATGTTGTCGAATTGCAGGATGCAGGAAATTACTTATTTGAGCAGTTTAAAAAAGCGCCGAGTGTTGAATTATATTGTCCAGATGAAGTTATTGCTGTTGAGCGCACAATTGAGCATGTATCAGTCAAATTAACGAGTGGTAAAGTATTAACCGGGAAATTATTAATTGCTGCTGATGGCAGCGATTCCATGATAGGTAAAATCAGTCAAATTGAATGGCAGCGCGCGTCATACCAACAATGTGCAATTATTGCTAATATTTTAACTAGCCAAGTACCACAGGGTCAAGCCTTTGAGCGTTTTACCCAACATGGTCCGTTGGCAATGTTACCTATGTCTAAAGGGCGTAGTTCGTTGGTTTGGTGTCACCCATTGGAAAACCAGCAGTCTATTATGCAGTGGAGTGATGACCAATTTATGACAGAATTACAAAAATGGTTTGGCTGGCGGTTAGGTGAAATTAAGGCCGTTAGTGAGCGTTACTTTTTTCCATTGTTACTTTCGCAAGCGAAAAGATTGATTAGCCATCGATTGGTTTTAGTTGGCAATGCAGCACAAACTTTACATCCTATTGCTGGTCAGGGGTTTAATCTTGGTATGCGTGATGTCATGATCCTTGCCAATATAATTAGTGAAGTAGCCAATCATGGTGGTGATATGGGAGCTTACTCGGTTCTTATGCAGTATCAAATGCAGCGTCATGATGATCGTCAAAGCACCATAAAGTTAACCGATAACCTGGTTCATTTATTTTCCAATAATCATCTAATTTGTGCTATCGGCCGTAATGTTGGATTAATGGCAATGGAAACACTACCACTTATGCGTGACATTTTAGCCCACCAAGCAATGGGACGATCGTTTCATCTCTAGCTATTTAAGAAGGAATATTTTCACTATGCAATCGTTTGATGTGGTTATTGTGGGTGGTGGTATGGTTGGCCTTGCTCTGGCTTGTGGATTACGGGGTTGTGGGATGAGGATTGCTGTTATTGAAAATTCTCCTGTGCAACATCAATTTGATCCGCAACAAGCGCCTTCACTCAGAGTGTCTGCCATCAATGCAGCAAGCCAAAAATTACTCGATTATTTAGGTGTTTGGCAAACTATCGTGCAGAAACGAGTTGGTAGTTATAAGCAAATGGAGGTTTGGCAGCAAGATAGTTTTGGTCATATACAATTTGATGCCCAGCAGCATTATTTACCTGGTCTCGGATATATCATTGAAAATTCGATTATTCGTGGATCATTATGGCAACAGGCTCAATCAAGCAAAGATATTACTTTATTAACAGACAATAGGTTGCAAAAAGTTGTTTGGGGCGATAATGAAGTATTTATGACTTGTGATAATGAGCAAATGTTGACGGCAAGGTTGGTAGTTGGTGCTGATGGTGCTAAATCATGGTTAAGGGAAAAAGCGGATATTCCGCTTAGCTTCTGGGATTATGAACATACGGCATTGGTAGCCACCATTCGAACTGAGATGCCCCATATGCTAACTGCTCGTCAATCTTTTCATAACGATAGCATTTTAGCTTTTTTACCGCTACAGGATCCTCATCTTTGCTCAATTGTTTGGTCATTACCGGCAATGCAAGCGAATAGACGCTTGAATTTAGAGGTTTCTGCATTTGAAAAAGAGTTAAGTGTAGCTTTAGATATGCGCCTAGGTTTTTGTCAGTTAATTAGTGAACGTCAGATTTTTCCACTTATTGGCCAGTATGCGCGAAATTTTGCCGGTCAACGTATTGCTTTATTAGGTGATGCTGCTCACACGATACATCCTTTAGCAGGTCAAGGAGTAAATTTAGGTTTTATGGATGTTGCAGAGTTGATGGGACAATTACGGCGTTTGAATAGCGCAGGTAAAGATATTGGGCAGTATTTTTACTTACAAAGTTATGAACGTAAACGTAAACATAGTGCTGTACTGATGTTGGCTAGTATGCAAGGGCTCCGGCAATTATTTGATGGCAATAATCCAGTCAAAAAAATGGTTCGTGATGTTGGATTACTGTTGGCTCATACACTACCAGGCATAAAACCAAAATTGTTAAGCTATGCGTTAGGAGCACATGATATGCCTGAATGGTTAGCAAAAGTCACGACAAATTCATCAGAAATAGTGTAACTTATCGGTGCATTACTTTTAATCTATCGTTTTACAGGGAATAACACTGCTGGTTTGAAATAGTTGTTTTAATTAATTTAATTTAGCAATTTGGGTTATTATTTTTACTACTGTAGTTCTCTGTTTTTCAGCTTAATGTTTTACTCTACTAATAGGTACTTTGATTTAACAATTTAATTTGTCTATACCTATTAATGAGGAAAATAGAACAATGACGATAAAACAGACTTCATTATATCAGCAGCATTTAGCATGTAATGCAACCATGATCGATTTTCATGGCTGGCTGATGCCATTGCATTACGGTTCTCAAATTGATGAACACCATGCTGTTCGGACAGCAGCTGGCGTGTTTGATATTTCTTATTTAACAATTATTGATCTGCATGGTGAACTGTGCCGAGATTTTTTACGTTATTTATTAGCCCAATGATGTAGCAAAACTGAAGGAGCCTGGTGAAGCGCTCTATACGGGTATGTTAAATGCATCGGTAGGCGTGATCGATGATTTGGTTGTCTACTATTTTGATGATGATTACTATCGCTTAATTGCTAATTCTGCCACTCGGCAGAAATATTTAGCTTGGATCAATCAACATATAGAAAATTACCTAATTGATGTGCAGGTACGAGATGATCTGGCATTCATTGCTATACAGGGCCCAGATGCACAACTCAAAGTACAATCTCTGCTTAATGAACAGCAGAAAACTGCGGTTATGGATATGCCACTCTTCTATGGTAAACAAATTGATGACTGGTTTATTACTACTGTAGGTTATACCGGCGAATTAGGTTATGAGATAGCACTGCCGAAAGAGCAGGCTGTCAAACTTTGGCAAAAATTAATTGATTTAGATATTAAGCCGGCGGGATTGGCGGCACGTGATACCCTTCGTCTGGAAGCAGGAATGAATTTGTATGGACAAGAAATGAGTGAACTGGTGTCACCATTAGCGGCTAATATGGAATGGACAATAGCCTGGCAGCCGGAAGAGCGCTATTTTATCGGACGAGATGCGCTAGAGAGACAACGGCAGGTAGGCACAGAAAAATTAGTTGGTTTAGTGATGCGTGATAGGGGAATATTGCAAGCTGATTTGCCGGTTCGTTTTACTGATACAGCAGGTAAGTTATGTGAAGGGATCATTACCAGTGGCACATTTTCGCCTACGTTGGGGTTAAGTATAGCTTTAGCACGAGTACCATTGAATATTGGCATGCAGGCGGTTGTACAAATAAAAAAACATGAAATGCCAGTTCAGGTTGTAAAACCCAGCTTTGTGCGTTATGGCAAAACATTAATTAACTAAAGTTATTTAGTTGTATTTTTACGTTTGTTTTATTAAAAATTGGCTGATTAAAAATAATAAAATAGCAACCACCGTAATTGACTAAATACTATTTTAATCAGTTATTTTTAGGCTTTGTTGAATAAATCAGAATTAGCCGATAGGATGGCTCCCTCTGCTACAGCTGTTATCCGATCCTGACGCTGTGTGGCATACCCAACAACGTCATACGGTTCAGCGCTTTGACCATCGCCATTGTTTCACCTACCTGAGCCTCATAGTCACGCAGGCTCAGATGGCCACCCAGCAAAGTTTTTATGCGGAACATCGCTGTTTCTGCCACTGAACGCCGGTGATAACCCACTTTCTTTTTCCACATATCATTACTCCTGCTCAGACGCTGATTCGCCACCGCATGGTTACGTTCATGGTACTTGTCCGGCTAGTATTTCGCTCCGCTTCGCGGCGGGATAAGGGGCCTGATTTTCTTTCTTAGCAACGCATCGTGGCAGTAACAGGCGTCATAAGCACCGTCTGCTGACACTTCCCTGATTTTCCGGTGGGTTTGGTTAATAAGGCCCGGCAGTGCCTGCGCATCTGTCGTTCCGCTGAGCGATAAGTCGGCACAGATAATCTCATGAGTCACACTGTCTGCTGCCAGATGAAGCTTGCGCCACACTCTTCGTCTGTCAGCCCCATGCTGCCTGACTTTCCATTCACCTTCGCCAAAGACCTTCAGACCGGTACTGTCGATGACCAGATGCGAGATTTCACCACGCGTTGGCGTTTTTATGCTGATGTTGACGCTCTTTGCTCGTCTGCTGACCAGCGAGTAGTCCGGACAGCACAGCGGCAAAGACATGAGTTTAAAAATCGAATCAACGAAGCCCTGTAATGCCCGGAGCGACAGGTTAAACACACGCTTCATCATCAGGACAGTGGTAACAGCCATATCGCTGTAGTAAAGCGGCCGGCCACGACCTTCAGGCGAAGAACTGTCAGTCCATCCAGCGATGGCCGACTCATCAAGCCAGACCGTCAGGGAACCGCGTTGTCTGAGTGCCTTGTTGTACGCGGGCCAGTTGGTAATTTTAAACTTTTGCTTTGCCATGGGGACCTGATGTTGAAACGAATTTAGCGATCAGCTCCGCCAATCACCTAAAAGTTCGATTTATTCAACAAAGCCTTATTTTTATTCAATAAAGCCATATATAATTAATGACAATTGTTATTGATTTCAATGTTATTATCTGTGATAAAATGCAAATTAAAATAAACAACAAAATAAAATATGATGTTGGTGATCAGCGTATCGAGTTTTTATAGCAATTATATGGTAATTATTTTATTTATTTAAATTTAAATTTTTTATTAGATTTTTTATAAGTTTAAAATAAATATTATTGATATTAAATTTTTCATTATTAAATATGGAGTGTTTATGAATGAAATAAATCTGGAAGAGCAATATAAAAAACTAATTGATTGGATTAAATCATTAAGACCAGCACCGACATTATCAAATCAAGTTTATGACAGTGATTCAAAACTTACATGGCTTTGTTGAATAAATCAGAATTAGCCGACAGGATGGCTCCCTCTGCTACAGCTGTTATCCGATCCTGACGCTGTGTGGCATACCCAACAACGTCATACGGTTCAGCGCTTTGACCATCGCCATTGCTTCACCTACCTGAGCCTCATAGTCACGCAGCCTCAGATGGCCACCCAGCAAAGTTTTTATGCGGAACATCGCTGTTTCTGCCACTGAACGCCGGTGATAACCCACTTTCTTTTTCCACATATCATTACTCCTGCTCAGACGCTGATTCGCCACCGCATGGTTACGTTCATGGTACTTGTCCGGCCAGTATTTCGCTCCGCTTCGCGGCGGGATAAGGGGCCTGATTTTCTTTCTTAGCAACGCGTCGTGGCAGTAACAGGCGTCATAAGCACCGTCTGCTAACACTTCCCTGATTTTCCGGTGGGTTTGGTTAATCAGGCCCGGCAGTGCCTGCGCATCTGTCGTTCCGCTGAGCGATAAGTCGGCACAGATAATCTCATGATTCACACTGTCTGCTGCCAGATGAAGCTTGCGCCACACTCTTCGTCTGTCAGCCCCATGCTGCCTGACTTTCCATTCACCTTCGCCAAAGACCTTCAGACCGGTACTGTCGATGACCAGATGCGAGATTTCACCACGCGTTGGCGTTTTTATGCTGATGTTGACGCTCTTTGCTCGTCTGCTGACCAGCGAGTAGTCCGGACAGCACAGCGGCAAAGACATGAGTTTAAAAATCGAATCAACGAAGCCCTGTAATGCCCGGAGCGACAGGTTAAACACACGCTTCATCATCAGGACAGTGGTAACAGCCATATCGCTGTAGTAAAGCGGCCGGCCACGACCTTCAGGCGAAGAACTGTCAGTCCATCCAGCGATGGCCGACTCATCAAGCCAGACCGTCAGGGAACCGCGTTGTCTGAGTGCCTTGTTGTACGCGGGCCAGTTGGTAATTTTAAACTTTTGCTTTGCCATGGGGACCTGATGTTGAAACGAATTTAGCGATCAGCTCCGCCAATTACCTAAAAGTTCGATTTATTCAACAAAGCCAACTTACATTATCCACAGGAGATATCATTGGCGCTTATCAAGATAAAGATTTAGTGGTTGCTCCACAACTTAATGAAATGAATAGAGACGGGAAGTCGACGGATATTACGTCTGAAAAATTAGCAGAATCGCCAGCCAATGGTCTTGCTATTATAAGTACCATAGCGATGGGTGGCATTGGCTATGATCCGCAAAAACCTAGCATGTCAGGTAATGCTAATGCTCAGGCATATATGGCTTATGCGGAGGAAATGAAAAAAAATATGCTAATGATGGTGGAGGAAGATAAGTTCATTGATCTTAGTTATCGAGAAGAGAACTATAATGATCTCATTGATAAGATTGTAAATATATATGATAGTATTACTGGTGTTGATAAGAATAAAATTAAAAATTCTGTTACTCAGTTAGCTAAAACTGCATTATCTTATTCTGAACAAAAAAATACCAATATATTATTTTCCCAAGGTGTTATCGCATCAGCAAGTAAAGGGCTTTGTTGAATAAATCGAACTTTTAGGTGATTGGCGGAGCTGATCGCTAAATTAGTTTCAACATCAGGTCCCCATGGCAAAGCAAAAGTTTAAAATTACCAACTGGCCCGCGTACAACAAGGCACTCAGACAACGTGGTTCCCTGACGGTCTGGCTTGATGAGTCGGCCATCGCTGGATGGACTGACAGTTCTTCGCCTGAAGGTCGTGGCCGGCCGCTTTACTACAGCGATATGGCTGTTACCACTGTCCTGATGATGAAGCGTGTGTTTAACCTGTCGCTCCGGGCATTACAGGGCTTCGTTGATTCGATTTTTAAACTCATGTCTTAGCCGCTGTGCTGTCCGGACTACTCGCTGGTCAGCAGACGAGCAAAGAGCGTCAACATCAGCATAAAAACGCCAACGCGTGGTGAAATCTCGCATCTGGTCATCGACAGTACCGGTCTGAAGGTCTTTGGCGAAGGTGAATGGAAAGTCATGCAGCATGGGGCTGACAGACGAAGAGTGTGGCGCAAGCTTCATCTGGCAGCAGACAGTGTGAATCATGAGATTATCTGTGCCGACTTATCGCTCAGCGGAACGACAGATGCGCAGGCACTGCCGGGCCTGATTAACCAAACCCACCGGAAAATCAGGGAAGTGTCAGCAGACGGTGCTTATGACGCCTGTTACTGCCACGATGCGTTGCTAAGAAAGAAAATCAGGCCCCTTATCCCGCCGCGAAGCGGAGCGAAATACTGGCCTGACAAGTACCATGAACGTAACCATGCGGTGGCGAATCAGCGTCTGAGCAGGAGTAATGATATGTGGAAAAAGAAAGTGGGTTATCACCGGCGTTCAGTGGCAGAAACAGCGATGTTCCGCATAAAAACTTTGCTGGGTGGCCATCTGAGGCTGCGTGACTATGAGGCTCAGGTAGGTGAAGCAATGGCGATGGTCAAAGCGCTGAACCGTATGACGTTGTTGGGTATGCCACACAGCGTCAGGATCGGATAACAGCTGTAGCAGAGGGAGCCATCCTGTCGGCTAATTCTGATTTATTCAACAAAGCCGCCCAAAACCATACATGCATATTAAGATAATGACCTCAAAAAATACAGATTTAGCCACTGAGATTGTTTTTAGCAAGTGAAAAAGAAGATATTTGCTTATCAGTTGCCGGTTTATGTTAATTGTAGAATAATCTAACAACTTCACAAAATGACCCATTGGGATTATTTTTATCAGTTTAATTTTTATGATGTATATTTTTTAACAAATAATTGATATCTTCAACACTATGATTTTTATGCTAAATTATGGAAAATTTAACTAATTTGGTCTATGCTAATTATTCTTAAGGTATATATTTTTCATAATTTATGGGTAAAATTTTTATTAAACTATGTTCAAGATGATATTAAACTATCATGGTTGACCGCTAAGTATGTATCATAAAAACAGGTGTTCTTTTTTAAGAGCTACGTTTGAAAGGAGCTAGATATGGCTTACAAACATATTCTTGTTACAGTTGATTTATCCCCAGAAAGTAAAGTTTTAGTCGATAAAGCTGTCTCCATGGCAAAACCTTATAATGCAAAAGTTTCTTTAATTCATGTTGATGTAAATTATTCTGATCTTTATACCGGCTTGATTGATGTAAATCTTGGTGATATGGAGCAGCGTATAACTAAGGAAACTCACCATGCTTTGACTAAATTAGCCAAAGAAGCTGATTATAAGATTGAAAAAGAATTGAGTGGCCGAGGTGATCTGGGGCAGGTTTTGGTTGATGCAATCAAGGAATACAAGGTAGATTTAGTTGTTTGTGGTCATCATCAAGATTTCTGGAGTAAGTTAATGTCCTCGGCTCCCCAGCTGATTAATACTGTTCATGTTGATATGTTAATTGTGCCATTAAAAGATAGTGATTGATAATATTTATTGGTAAATCAAATTTTTCAATAAAAACACTTGATTATTCAAGTGTTTTTTTATTACTTTTCGATAAATTAAATCGACTTATATTTTGCCAGAAAATGTGATTAAGACACAAAAAATCTCATTAAAAATAGAGATAAATTAGTGATATATTCAATAAGTAAATTCACACCTAGCAGGTCATTCTGCAAAAATAAATGTTAATAAGTATGAAAATATCTTAATTTATCTTTTAATCTAAGGAATTTTGTATGAAAGATGGTTTATCTTTAGAGACATTCCTAACACCAATCCAATCACGTTATGCTCATCAACTTGAATTCTTACAAGCTGTGCGTGAAGTGTTTACTTCCCTGGCGCCGTTTTTACGCGATAATCCTCAATATTGTGAACAGGCATTACTTGCAAAGAAGAGTAGAGCCTGAAAGGGTGATTCAGTTTCGTGTTTGTTGGGTAGATGATAAGGGAAATGTTCAAGTTAATTGAGCCTGGCTGGTACAATTTAATTCGGCAATTGGCCCTTTTAAAGGTGGAATGCGTTTTCATCCTTCAGTTAATTTATCAATTTTAAAATTTCTCGGCTTTGAACAAACTTTTAAAAATGCGTTAACCACTTTACCTCTGGGTGGCGGTAAGGGTGGCTCATATTTTGATCCTAAAGGAAAAAGCCAGGCAGAAGTTATGCGTTTTTGTCAGCATTGATAACAGAGCTTTTCCGACATTTAGGTCCTTATACCGATGTTCCTGCTGGAGATATTGGCGTGGGTTGGCGTGAAGTCGGTTTTATGGCAGGTATGATGAAGAAGCTGTCTAACAACACTTCTTGTGTTTTACCGGTAAAGGCTTGTCTTTTGGTGGTAGCTTAATTCTACCTGAAGCGACCGGTTATGGTTTGGTCTATTTTACTGATGCGATGTTAAAACATCATGGTTTAGCGTTTGAAGCAAAACGCGTATCCGTTTCTGGCTCAGGAAATGTTGCTCAGTATGCTATTGAGAAATGTATGTCTTTAGGTGCTAAGGTTGTTGCCGCTTCCGATTCAAATGGAACCGTTGTTGATGAAGCAGGCTTTACAGCCGAAAAACTTAAACGATTGGAAGCAATTAAAAATGAATATGGTCGTGTTGAGTCATATGCAGAAGAGTTTGGTTTGACTTATCTTAAAGGAAAAAACCCCTGGTCGGTTCCAGTAGATATTGCCTTACCTTGCGCCACTCAAAATGAACTTGATATAGAAGATGCGAAAATTTTAATTAAAAATGGTGTTCAAGCGGTTGCTGAAGGTGCAAATATGCCGACAACAATTGAAGCTACTTAAGCGTTTATTGAGGCTGGTGTTCTGTTTGGACCGGGAAAAGCGACCAATGCCGGAGGAGTTGCAACATCAGGTTTGGAAATGGCACAAAATGCGGCGCATTTGAGTTGGACAGCAGAAAAAGTGAATAGCCGCTTGAAGCATATTCTGTTAGATATTCACCGGAATTGTGTGAAATATGGTGGAGAAGATAAGCAGACTAATTATGTTAAAGGCGCTAATATTGCCGGTTTTGTTAAAGTCGCCAATGCGATGTTAGCACAAGGTATCTTGTAATAAATCAATAGCGATAGGGCAAATTAAAAACTAATTATATTGCTTAATGCTAGTAAAATTCTGAATATTATTTTGCTTATTGAACATCGCCTGCAACTATCCTTTTCAGGCGATGTTGTTAGCAAAAATTTGTCGATTATTATTTATCCTATCAGCTGACCTATAGTTATATTAATCTTCATTTAGACTCATATGCAGGCGATCAATTAAAAGTTTAAACAAGTAATTTAGTAGCGACCGTTCGCCAGTACGAATAAAAACTTCTACTGGCATTCCTGGTTTGATGGTTAACTGATTTAGACGTTGACGATTTTCATCATTTACTTGGACCTGTAATAAATAATAGGGCTCGCCAGTCTGTTCATTAAGTAGCCTATCAGCAGAAATCATCGTCACGTTGCCTTCCACTTTAGGAGTCGTACTTTGATTAAATGCAGTAAATTGTAACTCTACCGGTAAACCTAATTTCACTTGATCAATCAAATGTACCGGAACCCGATGATCAACCACTATTGGTTGATCATCGGGAACAATCTCCATCATTTTTTGTCCGGCAGCGATTACGCCGCCTTCAGTAAAAATTGACATACCAATTATGGTGCCAGCAACCGTGGCACGTATTTGAGAATTATTCAGCATGAACTTTGCTTTAACGAGCTGACTGTTGGTATGATTAATCTTTGTTTGTGTGTTTGCTAGTTGGGCATGAACATATTTTTGATATTCTTGTTGGAGTTTTTCGCTAAGCAGTTTTTGTTCTAATATTTGATGTTGGATGCGACTAATATCACCAAGTGTTTGCGCTAAATTACCATCGACTTCAGTATATTTATTTTCAGTTTCTAATAATGTATTGCGAGCAATATAGCCGTTTTTTTCTAATTCCCTTAATCCTTCTAATTGTTGCAATAACATAGTAAGTTGCGTTTTTTGGCTCTTTGCTTTTTGTTGTTGGGCATATAAAGTAGCGTTCAATCCGGTTATTTTTTCTTTAATACTGGCCAACTTTAATTGTAAAACTTGATATTGGTTTTCCAGCAATTGTTGGTTTAATTGAATAAGTTCGCTTATATCATGTTTCTTCATTTCACCTTGTAAAGCGGGTGAGAAAATCAACCGTTTTTTGCCCTGCTGTTCAGCTAATAAGCAGGCTTCTCTTACTAACAGTTCGCGTGGTATTGTTTTAGTTTTATATTGTATTCTGCATGTACTTCAACGGTGTTGAGTGTTAAAAGAATTTGTCCTGCTTGTACTTTTTCACCATTATTAACGGATAGTTGTTCAATGATCCCTCCGTATTGATGTTGAATAGTTTTATGATTGCCTGCCACAATCACATTACCTGATACAGGAACCACTTTATCTAAAGGAGCCAGTGCAGACCATAATAAAAAACCACCAAATCCAATAGTCACTAATGACCAGCCTAAGTATACAGCTCGTTTTTCATTACTGATTAATTTGTCTGTTAAGATAGGAGATGATTTGTGATATTTACCTTGTGCTGACATATTTTTTTCCATTAATTGCTATTATTTTTACAGACTGAAATATTGAAGGATCACGTTGTTAGTTGTGACGTTTTATGTTCATTTAATAATGTTTGTGGTGTTCCAAAACGTGGTGACATTCCGGCTTGTAAAATTAGCACATGCTCTACATATCTGAGCAAAAAAGGGCGATGGGTAATTATAATAAGGGTGCAATGTTGTTTTTTAAGTTCTTCAATCGCAAGGCACAGGGCTTTATCTCCTTCGCTATCAAGATTAGAGTTAGGTTCATCGAGAATAATTAAACGGGAAAGGACATAAATAGCTCGCGCCAAAGCTAATCGCTGTTTTTGTCCGCCAGATAAGCCACGGCCGTACTAGCCTAATTGAGGGTCATATCCATTAGGTAAAGTGAGAATTAAGTCATGCACTCGGGCAATTTTGGCGGCAGTAATTACTTTGTCTACGTCAATTTCAGCAAAACGAGCAATATTTTCTGCGATTGTACCATCGAATAATTGTATATCTTGCGGTAGATAACCAATGTGAGGCCCTAAAATTTCTCTATCCATTTGGTGAATATTTGCACCATCCAACCGGATGTATCCTAAAGTAGGAGGAAGCGCGCCGACAAGTATCCGAGCTAATGTCGATGTCCCAGCACCAGATGCACCAATAATAGCCAATTTTTGGCCGGCAGAGAGTGAAAATTGGATATCAAATAACAGCGGTGGATATTCAGGATCAGGGCGGTAGAGAACATTTTCAAAGCTTAATTCGCCAGTTGGCGCAGGTAAAGTCATCACTTGTTTACGAGGAGGATGCTGTTTGAATAACTGATCTAAGCGTAGATAAGCCTGTTTGGCATTATTATATTGTTTGCTAACAGCAATAAGTTGGTCGATCGGGCTGAGTACACGTCCCACCAGAATAGAACTGGCAATCATCATACCTGTGGTCAATTCATTATTAGTGACTAACCAGGCCCCCATGCCTAATACCAGAGATTGCAGCATCAAACGTGAGGTTTTTGACCATGCGCTGGTGGCTGAAGTTCTTTCGCTGGCTAAATTCTGTTGGGATAAAAAAGCGTGATGGTAGCTTAACCAGCCGCGACGTATATTACCTAACATGCCCATTGCCTCGATTACATCTGTATTACGCAAGTGGGTAGAGGCCTGATTAATACTGATTAATAGCTTAGCGAGCAATTAGATTGGCTTGCGCTAGTGGTTTATGAGTATAACGGTTATTCAGCCAGGCAAGTAGGGAAATAAAAGTTGCGCCACCTAAGGCTAGATAGCCTAACCATGGATGGCGTAAAAACACCACACAGAGGCAAAAGAGAAACCAAGGCGCATCAAATAAAGCAAATAGAGCGTTCCCTGTTACGAATTGGCGTAGTGTTGTGAGATCACTTAACGCTTGGCTGGCTTGTGAATCATTATATTTTAAGCTTTGCTGATAAGCTGCATTGAATACCGATTGATTAACTGATAGGTCTAGCCTGTGCTAATACGTATAACAATCAGATTACGCACCCATTCGAGTACGCCAATAAATAAATGCAAATAACAAGTAGTGTCAACATTAATAACGTCATTTTATTATTTTACGCCAAGACACGATCATAAACTTGTAACATATAAATATATAAATGGAGGGGGCTAGCATCAGTATATTAATGATAGCGATAAATATGCCAATACTATAAAACGCTTTTTTATATGTTTTTAGGCTTTGTTGAATAAATCAGAATTAGCCGACAGGATGGCTCCCTCTGCTACAGCTGTTATCCGATCCTGAAGCTGTGTGGCATACCCAACAACGTCATACGGTTCAGCGCTTTGACCATCGCCATTGCTTCACCTACCTGAGCCTCATAGTCACGCAGCCTCAGATGGCCACCCAGCAAAGTTTTTATGCGGAACATCGCTGTTTCTGCCACTGAACGCCGGTGATAACCCACTTTCTTTTTCCACATATCATTACTCCTGCTCAGACGCTGATTCGCCACCGCATGGTTACGTTCATGGTACTTGTCCGGCCAGTATTTCGCTCCGCTTCGCGGCGGGATAAGGGGCCTGATTTTCTTTCTTAGCAACGCATCGTGGCAGTAACAGGCGTCATAAGCACCGTCTGCTGACACTTCCCTGATTTTCCGGTGGGTTTGGTTAATCAGGCCCGGCAGTGCCTGCGCATCTGTCGTTCCGCTGAGCGATAAGTCGGCACAGATAATCTCATGATTCACACTGTCTGCTGCCAGATGAAGCTTGCGCCACACTCTTCGTCTGTCAGCCCCATGCTGCCTGACTTTCCATTCACCTTCGCCAAAGACCTTCAGACCGGTACTGTCGATGACCAGATGCGAGATTTCACCACGCGTTGGCGTTTTTATGCTGATGTTGACGCTCTTTGCTCGTCTGCTGACCAGCTAGTAGTCCGGACAGCACAGCGGCTAAGACATGAGTTTAAAAATCGAATCAACGAAGCCCTGTAATGCCCGTAGCGACAGGTTAAACACACGCTTCATCATAAGGACAGTGGTAACAGCCATATCGCTGTAGTAAAGCGGCCGGCCACGACCTTCAGGCGAAGAACTGTCAGTCCATCCAGCGATGGCCGACTCATCAAGCCAGACCGTCAGGGAACCGCGTTGTCTGAGTGCCTTGTTGTACGCGGGCCAGTTGGTAATTTTAAACTTTTGCTTTGCCATGGGGACCTGATGTTGAAACGAATTTAGCGATCAGCTCCGCCAATCACCTAAAAGTTCGATTTATTCAACAAAGCCATTGTGTTTAACAAAATAACTTATCTTAATATTAAAAATTTATCTGTTATTACTGTGAAAACAATATCAATTTTTTTAATTAACTGTTTTTATATAATTAAAAATAATAAGAATAAATAGATAATAAGATTTTTGTTTTTGTAAAAAATAAAATATTAATCTTATTTTATGCATTCGGTGGAATACTTTTTTAGGCTAAAAATAGCTCAAATCGTTGCAATAATGAGTTAGTGTTTTTATTCTATTTATCAAAGATCCTTGGCCTATTATTGACTATAGTTAAAATTATCTATTGTTCATTAGCGGCTATCTTTTATCTAGCTAGTAAGATTAGCTTTGATGACAAAATTTTCTTCGCTGTGAGTAGAGGGAAAAATGGTTATTGAACAGTAAACAGCTTAACTCATTCAGGACATTGATTATTTTTATCTGCGCTATTTATCTCAGTTGGAAAAGCGACCTGAAGATATCGAAAGGTTAGATGGCTTGCAGTAAGATTTTTTCAGCAGGTCAAATTAAAAAAGGTCAATTACTTAGACAAATATGCTGATGAATAGTATATAACCAAAAGGATAATGATTATGTCACTAGGAATTGCAAATAAAGTTATTGTCGTTGTCGGTGCAAGTAGTGGATTAGGTGAAGAACTAGCTCGTCATTTAGTTAAAGATGGTGCCAAACTGGTTTTTGGGGCGCGTCGTATTGATAGATTGCAATCATTAGCCGAAGAATTAAATTTTGATAAAGAAGCCGTTGTCGCCACCGATATCACAAAACCTGAGCAACTACAGGCATTAGTTGACAGAGCAATTGCATTGTATAACCGAATTGATGTGATAGTTAATAATGCCGGTATTATGCCGCAATCACTGTTAGAAGATTGTCATATTGATGAATGGAATGAGATATCGACATGAACTTAAAGGGCGTGCTTTATGGGATAGCAGCAGCGCTTCCCTATATGAAAAAACAGATGAGTGGCCATATTATTAATACATCGTCAGTCGCAGGACATAAGGTAAAGCCAGGCAGTGCAGTTTATTCAGCGACCAAAACGGCAGTACGAGTGATCTCAGAAGGTTTACGGCAAGAAATGATACCTTATCATATTAGAACAACAGTGATTTCGCCAGGGGCAATCACTAGTGAGTTGCTTGATAGTATTAGTGATCCAGATATCGCTGCCAGAATGCGATCTTTTTATAACGATTATGCCATTCCGGCAGATTCCTATGCTCGAGCGGTAATTTTTGCTATAAAACAACCAGAAAATGTTGATATTAATGAAATTCTGTTTCGTCCAACCCGGCAAGAGTTTTAATAATATTTTCAATATACCTAATTAGATAGGTCTATCGATTTTAGTAATTAATATTAATAATCGATTTATCAGAAAGCATAACCTAATTGGATGGATGTTTTGGTGCTGATCCTTTTTGGTGTCGAGAGCGGAGGATTATCATTCCAGTTAACGTTGTAGATCAAATTGAGTGACAGCCGTTCACTCATGGCAACTTGTAAGGCAGTTTCTGAGATAGCGGAAGAGTCATTGCTGCGTCGGGTAAAAAATGATATACCTTGTTTAAATGACGTATTATCAGTAATTTTCCATTCATAGTTTGCACCAATGTAGCCTAATCCTGTTATTTCATGGCCACCACTGGTAAAATGTTCATATCTGACACTTGGGCCAGCTTCAACTTTTAGTGAATGAATGGGGCCATCAAATATTTGTCGGCCATAGCCCACGGCAAATACGTCTTTAGAATCAAAGCCATTATATCTATCAGTTAACCAGCTAGCTTGGCCGAATAGATAATCATATTTAGTTAAATTGTATCGAGTCCTGGCGCCTAACTGATAGGTTTCCGATGATCTTTTATCATTGGATGAGTTGTTGGTAGCATTTCCCCAAAAGCTATAAGCTAAGTTTGAAGAATAGAGTGTTAGTGCTGATTTTGCTGTTAAGTTTGAACTCTTTGAGTTTTCTGTTTGTACTTGATAACCACCTGAGATTGACATTTCAATATCTTTTTTTGCCGTTGCAGGGTCATCCATTACGGTAAATAGGCTATCATTAGCTATCGCAAGAGGACTAATAAAAAATGTCATCCATAAAAATTTTTTATCAAAGGTGATCATGCGTGCTCCTATTATTACTTGCATGTTATCTACATTAAACGAATAATGTAGTTTTATAATCCTCCAATATATATAAAATTGTGCTTTTATGCCAGCAATGTTTGATTATTGTCATTTTATTAAATTAACTGGATAAATACTGAAATATATTTTAATCAGTATTTTATTGATCAATTTGAAGCCTAAATGGTAATTTAATTTATTAAAATCTATAATAAAAAATTAATTCACTATTTAGTGATCGATTTATTTCAATTATTTAAAAAATCAAAAAAATAGGAATTTTCTTATAAAAGATTCACTATAAATCTGAAAGCTAGTTATCATTGCCGGGTGAGGAAAATGAATTAGGGCAGGAAAATACTATTATTTAATTTTTTATCTACTGGTATTAATTAAAACAATGTTTATTTTCCTAGTAAGGCTTGCTTTATTGCATTTAATTGACTCTCAATAGTGGCATTTAACATACCGACTTCAGTTTCTAAAATACAATCTTTCTCTTCTAATCTCGGATCTTCAACAATGTCGATATACTCAATACTCAATTTCTGGTTGTATTTTATGTAGTTCGGTTAATTTACTTTGCAAAAAATTAACTTGCTTAGGTGAAATGCGTAAGATAACTTTTTTATGTTGATGAACAAGCGCAAGATTTTGGCTGATATTTTTATATAAAAGTTCATCAGGTTCATAATTAGCAATAATTTTTCGCATCTCTTCGGCTTTGTTGAATAAATCAGAATTAGCCGCCAGGATGGCTCCCTCTGCTACAGCTGTTATCCGATCCTGACGCTGTGTGGCATACCCAACAACGTCATACGGTTCAGCGCTTTGACCATCGCCATTGCTTCACCTACCTGAGCCTCATAGTCACGCAGGCTCAGATGGCCACCCAGCAAAGTTTTTATGCGGAACATCGCTGTTTCTGCCACTGAACGCCGGTGATAACCCACTTTCTTTTTCCACATATCATTACTCCTGCTCAGACGCTGATTCGCCACCGCATGGTTACGTTCATGGTACTTGTCCGGCCAGTATTTCGCTCCGCTTCGCGGCGGGATAAGGGGCCTGATTTTCTTTCTTAGCAACGCATCGTGGCAGTAACAGGCGTCATAAGCACCGTCTGCTGACACTTCCCTGATTTTCCGGTGGGTTTGGTTAATCAGGCCCGGCAGTGCCTGCGCATCTGTCGTTCCGCTGAGCGATAAGTCGGCACAGATAATCTCATGAGTCACACTGTCTGCTGCCAGATGAAGCTTGCGCCACACTCTTCGTCTGTCAGCCCCATGCTGCCTGACTTTCCATTCACCTTCGCCAAAGACCTTCAGACCGGTACTGTCGATGACCAGATGCGAGATTTCACCACGCGTTGGCGTTTTTATGCTGATGTTGACGCTCTTTGCTCGTCTGCTGACCAGCGAGTAGTCCGGACAGCACAGCGGCAAAGACATGAGTTTAAAAATCGAATCAACGAAGCCCTGTAATGCCCGTAGCGACAGGTTAAACACACGCTTCATCATCAGGACAGTGGTAACAGCCATATCGCTGTAGTAAAGCGGCCGGCCACGACCTTCAGGCGAAGAACAGTCAGTCCATCCAGCGATGGCCGACTCATCAAGCCAGACCGTCAGGGAACCGCGTTGTCTGAGTGCCTTGTTGTACGCGGGCCAGTTGGTAATTTTAAACTTTTGCTTTGCCATGGGGACCTGATGTTGAAACGAATTTAGCGATCAGCTCCGCCAATCACCTAAAAGTTCGATTTATTCAACAAAGCCCAGTTTAGATTCAACAAATAAATATAGTTAGAGAGAAAGAGTAATTGTGTTTATATTGCTAGGTTTTGCAATGTTATTATTTTGATTTATATGACTCGGTTTGATATGGTGGCTTGGTATATATTGTGGTGGAGTAGTTTGATGACGATTAGAGATCAATTACTAAAGCAGATGGGAATTGTGCAATGGACATTACGCGATCCTGCGCTACTGTGTGGTGAACATGCAGTGTGTATTCCTGACGCTACCCAATTAATTATCATCGCTGATGAACGCATTGATTTAGGTAACCTTTTTGTCAAAGATATTTTACGAGCGATGATGATAGACAGTCGTCAGGTATGCTGTTTATTAACTAAAGAGGTATCGCTGTTACCAAAAGAAATTCTTTGGCCTTGCTGGATCATAGGCAAACAATTACCTGTTAGTTCAAAAACATGGGTTATTCATACTTTACCATTGCCAGAAATTTATTCTGATCCTCAGTCAAAACGCGCTTTGTGGGCGCAAATATGCCAGCATGAAAATAATTTCGAATTTAGAACAAACTGATTTAGTCTCTGCTTTTGCTATTGAAAACATCAGTCATCCTTTATATTATTCACTTTCATAAATAATATTAACTTATCAAATATTAATTTAAATTTTTATACCAGTGAGTTTAAGTTGCTTGTTATATAATATTATTTAGCTTACCTTTTATAAGCATAAATTGTCTAATGTGATAATCCTATTTTGTAATTAATTATTTTTATAAAGTATTAGAATCTATTTTTAATATTAAACTACCTTAATAAGGAGAGAGGCTTTGTTGAATAAATCAGAATTAGCCGACAGGATGGCTCCCTCTGCTACACCTGTTATCCGATCCTGACGCTGTGTGGCATACCCAACAACGTCATACGGTTTAGCGCTTTGACCATCGCCATTGCTTCACCTACCTGAGCCTCATAGTCACGCAGCCTCAGATGGCCACCCAGCAAAGTTTTTATGCGGAACATCGCTGTTTCTGCCACTGAACGCCGGTGATAACCCACTTTCTTTTTCCACATATCATTACTCCTGCTCAGACGCTGATTCGCCACCGCATGGTTACGTTCATGGTACTTGTACGGCCAGTATTTCGCTCCGCTTCGCGGCGGGATAAGGGGCCTGATTTTCCGGTGGGTTTGGTTAATCAGGCCCGGCAGTGCCTGCGCATCTGTCGTTCCGCTGAGCGATAAGTCGGCACAGATAATCTCATGATTCACACTGTCTGCTGCCAGATGAAGCTTGCGCCACACTCTTCGTCTGTCAGCCCCATGCTGCCTGACTTTCCATTCACCTTCGCCAAAGACCTTCAGACCGGTACTGTCGATGACCAGATGCGAGATTTCACCACGCGTTGGCGTTTTTATGCTTCAGATCCGCCAATCACCTAAAAGTTCGATTTATTCAACAAAGCCCAATAAAAGGTGAATAGACGATGAGAAAAATATCATTATCCATATATTGTATTGCATTTATGCTTGGTAGTAACCTGGTATTTGCTAACCAACAAATAAAGTTGTGTGAAATAAAAAAACAAACATTACAGTCCCAAATCGAATATGCTAAAAAAGATAATAATCAAGATAAAATTGATGGGTTAAAAACGGCTTTAAAAAATTTAGAGAATAATTGTAGCTCTGAGTTTATATATCAAAAAAATAAAAATGAAGTTGAGAAAAAACGCTTAAAAGTTAGAGAACGTGAAGTTGACTTGAAAGAGGCACAAGCAAAAGGAGATAAGAATAAAATTAGTAAGCAGCAACAAAAACTGCAAC
Organism: Arsenophonus endosymbiont of Aphis craccivora; assembly: GCF_013460135.1. Taxonomy (GTDB): domain Bacteria; phylum Pseudomonadota; class Gammaproteobacteria; order Enterobacterales; family Enterobacteriaceae; genus Arsenophonus; species Arsenophonus nilaparvatae. Next base: position 2,258,075 of record NZ_CP038155.1, on the reverse strand, counting down.
AAGCTAAAATTGAACTGCATAAAGCAGAGGAAATATTAAAAGCAAGTAAATAAATCATCAACAAATTAAACGGATTTAAATAAAAGTAGGTCATGCTTAAAAATAATTTTCAGCAAATGATAGCCATGCAGCCTAAGGAGAGCAAAAAGGTGAAAAACACATTGAGCAAAAGTGTTGTTAGTGGTAAAAAAGCATTAACCTATTCAAAGAAGTGGGTTGATGTTATCTGTAATATTCCATTTATTGCCCATTTAATCCGCGCGGCAGAACGTTTTAATGACCGTATGGGCAACCAATTTGGTGCCGCTATTACCTATTTTTCTTTTCTCTCTTTGATCCCTGTCCTTATGTTTTCCTTTGCTGCAACTGGCTTTATATTAGCCTCCAATCCCGATTTGCTGGAAAAATTGATCCGTGGTATATCAAAAAGCATTAGTGATCCAACATTAGCCCAAACGCTGGAAAGAAGTATCGATACTGCTATTCGCCAACGTACAGCCGTCGGTTTGACCGGTTTAGCGATTGCACTTTATTCTGGTGTTAATTGGGTTAATAACCTTCGTCAAGCTATTTTGGCGCAATCTCATGATATTTGGGAAAGAAACGAAGATGAGAAAGAATCCATTTTTTTTCGCTATTTTCGTGATTTTCTTTTTCTTATCGGCTTATTAATTGCCTTAGTTATCACCATTACATTAACTTCTATTGCCGGCTCGGCACAAGCAACACTGGTTAGTCTATTGCATCTTGATGCTATTGAATGGTTACGTCCAATTTGGACAATAGTCGGCTTAACCATCTCAATTATGGCAAATTATCTATTGTTCCTGTGGATTTTTTGGATCTTACCTCATAAACAATTTCGCCGTATTTCGTTACTGAAAGGAACATTAATTGCCGCTATTGGCTTTGAAATACTCAAATCTATTATGACTTGGGTATTGCCTAACCTAGCGAGCTCACCATCAGGTGCAGCATTTGGTTCAGTTATTAGTCTTATTGCTTTTTTCTACTTTTTTGCCCGTTTGACCCTTTTCTGTGCTGCCTGGATAGCCACAGATAAACCAGCGTAATAATAAAACTATTACTTGTTAACTTATTAGTAATAAAAAGTTAGCAATGAAATCCAACAATTCTGCTATATAAATATTGCTGAAAAAATAATCATCAGTAACTATTTGCTGCATAACCCTATTTATTTAAGATGATAGCTACCTGTTCATGATATCCAAATATCTTTATTACCATTGAGTTATGCTTTTTTATCATGATTAATTAAAGCTGGTAACAGGTGAGCTGTCATTTACTTCCTGTTCCGTTGCGGATGCAGCCACTGCCGCCCAAAGAACCTGTTTAAACTTATTTCTAAGCTGTTCAATATCTAATCGCCTTTTATCCACTGGTTGAGATAAAATAAAGGTAGGCTCGTGCGCAACCAACCGTTTAGCATCTTCAGTCATTACAGCTAATGTTAATTCTGCCAGGAAAGCTTGCCTTAAACGTTGAAACTGTTCCGGGGCAATATCTATGACACTATTTTGTTGTGAAATCAGCCGCTGATTAATTAATATGTCAGTACTTACTCTGGCATAAGCCGCAAACAGCTGATCTAATTGCTGCTGTTTTTCTTGTACTATTTGCTCAAATATGGCCTGAGAAATACCTTTATTGTTAATAGCAGATAACTCTGCTAACAAGCTTTCGGATACACTCTTCATTTTTTCAGGCGCAGCCGATACTAATAATGCACAGCTCGCTCGCTGATATTGAATACGGCAATCCATATTCAATCCAACAAGTTTGCCATATTTTTTGTCAAAAGATTGTTTAATTGAACGAAAAATAGCCTTTCTGGCTAAATCATCAAGCCAATAACGCTTTAACATTTCAGAATCGTTAATCGTTCGCCAACCAAAATCCCAAGTCAACGATAAAGAATCTTTTGCTGGATCCAAGCTGGTTAAATTAATTATTTGTGGTGGAAGAACGGGTAGCGCCGCCACAGTAACCGGCATAGAACGTTTTCCACTAAGTGCTGAAAAAATCTGATTAATATTTTCGGTCAATGAACGGTTATCAACATGGCCAGCGACATAAAGCGTCATTATGTCAGGTGTATACCATTGTTGAACAAATTTGTTAATTTCTTCTAACTTAACCGGTGTAACTGGCATCGCTCCCGGTTCATGACCAATTAAGGTTGATCCTTTTATTCTCGCTCGCCATAAAGGATCTTTTACATTAGCTGGATGTGTTACTACCATACGCTTTGGTAACGACGTTACCATCATTAATGATTTTTTATCAAATTGGCTACCCGCTGCCGAGCCTGCCAACCATTGCAGTGCCTCTTTCAGTAACTCAGGTCGATTGTTAGGTAAGCTTAGGTTATAAAGAGTTACGTCATAAGAGACAATCGCCGGAGGGATCGGGGCTGCTGGATCAATCGCATTGTGCCATAACTGTTGTAATTGCGAACTACTTAAAGTTTTGCTGTGAAACAGTGCCATTTTGGGGATCAAATAGGTAAAGCCTCTCTGACTTGCAGTTTCTACCATTGAACCCGTTTTGACAATTAACCGCAATTGGATCCTATCATTCGGCCGCTGTGGAGTTTGCAATAGTTGCCAGGAAAAACCATTATCTAATTTACCCTGATGCCAGGCAGGATCAGGTTGCAAAGTTTCTGCCGGCAGTTGGCTGGACAAAGCCATTAGTGCGCCACCAATAAAATACCGAATTTTTATGCCCTGCATGCAAACCTCTTGTTGTTCATTGTTGGATTTAACCGTCAAATGCCACATTTATTTTTAACGGAAAGTACCACCTCAGGGCTTAGACAGCCGATCTCTGGTTAAATCTCATAAGATTTGGGATGTTTTTAGATCTCTAAGATTACCATGTTAAGCTTAAAGTTCACCACTACGTTTTTTGACAGATTATTTGATATCTATCGAATTTTATTAAATACATTATGGTCAAAAATAGTTGTTTAATACAGGTTACTGATGGCTTTGTTGAATAAATCAGAATTAGCCGCCAGGATGGCTCCCTCTGCTACACCTGTTATCCGATCCTGACGCTGTGTGGCATACCCAACAACGTCATACGGTTCAGCGCTTTGACCATCGCCATTGCTTCACCTACCTGAGCCTCATAGTCACGCAGCCTCAGATGGCCACCCAGCAAAGTTTTTATGCGGAACATCGCTGTTTCTGCCACTGAACGCCGGTGATAACCCACTTTCTTTTTCCACATATCATTACTCCTGCTCAGACGCTGATTCGCCACCGCATGGTTACGTTCATGGTACTTGTCCGGCCAGTATTTCGCTCCGCTTCGCGGCGGGATAAGGGGCCTGATTTTCCGGTGGGTTTGGTTAATCAGGCCCGGCAGTGCCTGCGCATCTGTCGTTCCGCTGAGCGATAAGTCGGCACAGATAATCTCATGAGTCACACTGTCTGCTGCCAGATGAAGCTTGCGCCACACTCTTCGTCTGTCAGCCCCATGCTGCCTGACTTTCCATTCACCTTCGCCAAAGACCTTCAGACCGGTACTGTCGATGACCAGATGCGAGATTTCACCACGCGTTGGCGTTTTTATGCTGATGTTGACGCTCTTTGCTCGTCTGCTGACCAGCGAGTAGTCCGGACAGCACAGCGGCAAAGACATGAGTTTAAAAATCGAATCAACGAAGCCCTGTAATGCCCGGAGCGACAGGTTAAACACACGCTTCATCATCAGGACAGTGGTAACAGCCATATCGCTGTAGTAAAGCGGCCGGCCACGACCTTCAGGCGAAGAACTGTCAGTCCATCCAGCGATGGCCGACTCATCAAGCCAGACCGTCAGGGAACCGCGTTGTCTGAGTGCCTTGTTGTACGCGGGCCAGTTGGTAATTTTAAACTTTTGCTTTGCCATGGGGACCTGATGTTGAAACGAATTTAGCGATCAGCTCCGCCAATCACCTAAAAGTTCGATTTATTCAACAAAGCCACTCAGCATGCAAGTCACTAATTAATGCAACCATTAAGATAACATTGTTGTTATTTATCATAGACATTAGTATTTCCTTTTGTATACATATAATACTTACTGGTTAAATTGCATACCGAAAATACTCAATGTTTTTATATTGTTAAATTTAAATTACATTATTTTTTCTTAAAATGGGTGTCGTTGTTTTTATTATTTTTTAAAATAACAATATTCTTAATGAATGTTTTTTAATCTTTTTCAGCTAATTTGCTCTCATTTAATCATATTAACCTATTTTGCTATCGTTTTTTGATAGTTGTAATTGCCGTTAAAAACACCGGGGATCCCAGTTATAGCTTAACTTCGCTAGCTTATCAAATGCTAATTATTTAAGTAAATTATATGGTGTATTAAGTTATTAACTATCATTTGAAATGATAAAAATAAGTAAAATCTCCCTATATACTCTTCATTATATAAAGAAAGATTTTTAATGGGCTTTGTTGAATAAATCGAACTTTTAGGTGATTGGCGGAGCTGATCGCTAAATTCGTTTCAACATCAGGTCCCCATGGCAAAGCAAAAGTTTAAAATTACCAACTGGCCCGCGTACAACAAGGCACTCAGACAACGCGGTTCCCTGACGGTCTGGCTTGATGAGTCGGCCATCGCTGGATGGACTGACAGTTCTTCGCCTGAAGGTCGTGGCCGGCCGCTTTACTACAGCGATATGGCTGTTACCACTGTCCTGATGATGAAGCGTGTGTTTAACCTGTCGCTCCGGGCATTACAGGGCTTCGTTGATTCGATTTTTAAACTCATGTCTTTGCCGCTGTGCTGTCCGGACTACTCGCTGGTCAGCAGACGAGCAAAGAGCGTCAACATCAGCATAAAAACGCCAACGCGTGGTGAAATCTCGCATCTGGTCATCGACAGTACCGGTCTGAAGGTCTTTGGCGAAGGTGAATGGAAAGTCAGGCAGCATGGGGCTGACAGACGAAGAGTGTGGCGCAAGCTTCATCTGGCAGCAGACAGTGTGACTCATGAGATTATCTGTGCCGACTTATCGCTCAGCGGAACGACAGATGCGCAGGCACTGCCGGGCCTGATTAACCAAACCCACCGGAAAATCAGGGAAGTGTCAGCAGACGGTGCTTATGACGCCTGTTACTGCCACGACGCGTTGCTAAGAAAGAAAATCAGGCCCCTTATCCCGCCGCGAAGCGGAGCGAAATACTGGCCGGACAAGTACCATGAACGTAACCATGCGGTGGCGAATCAGCGTCTGAGCAGGAGTAATGATATGTGGAAAAAGAAAGTGGGTTATCACCGGCGTTCAGTGGCAGAAACAGCGATGTTCCGCATAAAAACTTTGCTGGGTGGCCATCTGAGGCTGCGTGACTATGAGGCTCAGGTAGGTGAAGCAATGGCGATGGTCAAAGCGCTGAACCGTATGACGTTGTTGGGTATGCCACACAGCGTCAGGATCGGATAACAGCTGTAGCAGAGGGAGCCATCCTGTCGGCTAATTCTGATTTATTCAACAAAGCCCTGTCCATTAAAAAGTATTTATAACCGTGATGCTTTTATATCGGTACAAAAAAGACCATTAAAGGGTTTGCATACTTGTCAAAAATTAAGTTTTCCAATAGATAAAGCCAGCAGTGAGCAACGTTATCATAATGCTCTATTGGCTGATTTTGTTTACAATCGTGACTTTACAATTTTAGAAGCAACCCTGTGGGGAATTGATCGTGAATTGGCAAGGTTTGTGTCTAAAATGACTAATATAAAACTTTATCCACAAGATGGTCTATTAGAAGATAGTCATACTGGATTGGTGGCTTATATCTTTCGCAATAAGGTTGAGCGGGAAATTCGATTGGTATTTGGTGGTACAACCAGCGGTCATGGAGTGAGCGTTGGAGCTCCGCGTTATATAAAAAATATTAATAATTTTATTAAGCAATGCGAGGCGAATGTTCATAATGTATTTGGTGGTGTTCCAGCTTGCTATAAGCAGGCTGCGCAATTAATGCATAATCTGGAACAATTGGTTCAAATGGATGGGGAATGGAATGGATACAGGCTTTCAACCAGTGGTCATTCATTAGGTGGTGGTTTAGCTGCTTATGCAGCCCTGAAGGTATCTAGCAAAGAAAATATTATTTTGGCGGAATGTTTTAGCAGTGCTCAATTTGGCCGAGGTTTACAGCGCGATTTGTTAAAGCAACATGGTAGTTTAGATTTAGAGAAGGCTATGCATAATGTCAATCATCATTATGTCGAAGGTGATGTTATTCCGAAGATGGATAAATTTTTTGCGGTTGATCATATTGGTAAAATTAATATTATTCCCCAAGCAACGAACAAAAAAGACAACTTTTTAGCGGCACATTCAAATTATGTCAAGCATAGTCTTATTTATGCGCTACAAACTTGAAAATAAAAGGAGAAATTGGACTGCAATTCTCCTTTTATTTTTAACTGATTAATAACAAAAATAATAATAGGCTGGGTTATTTTTCTTCTTTACTATTGCTGGCAGGGTGGCCCAAATCGTTTTCATCACAATGATCTTTTTTGGAGCAATGTCCATATAGATAGAGACTGTGATTAGAGAGCTTGATGCCATGACGTTCCGCAATATTTTTTTGTCGTGTCTCAATGGATTCATCGCTGAATTCAATGACTTTACCACAATCCAAGCAAATTAAGTGATCATGGTGATGTTGTTGTGTCAACTCAAAAACCGATTTACCGCCTTCAAAATTATGACGAGTAACAATACCTGCGTCATCAAATTGATTTAGAACACGATAAACCGTTGCGAGGCCAATATCTTCCCCCATATCAATGAGTTTTTTATAGAGATCTTCCGCACTGACATGATGGCATTCAGGCTCTTGTAATACCTCTAAAATTTTTAAACGTGGAAGTGTTACTTTAAGCCCTGCATTCTTCAATGCTTTATTGTTGTCGGTCATGCGGATCCTACCTTGTTGCATTAGCAGTGAATTCAATAATATCAAAACATCGTTAACAGTAGTATACTGTTTATTTCAAACTAATTTTACAATTATATATGTCATAATATCATTACACAATTTGCAGGAATTATCATATACAAAAAATATTGAAAGCTATCAATCGATAATAGCTTGTAAATTTAGCTCTTCAGATATTTGTTTTACCCAGCTTTCCACTCGCTCAGCGGTTAGTTCCGGCTGCCTGTCTTCATCAATGGCAAGGCCAATAAAGTTAGAGTCATCAGCGAGCCCTTTTGATGCTTCGAAGTGGTAACCTTCTGTTGGCCAATGGCCAACAATGATAGCACCATTAGGTTCAATAATCTCTTTCACAGTACCCATAGCATCACAGAAATATTCCGCATAATCTTCTTGATTGCCACAACCAAAAATAGCTACTAGCTTATTGGTAAAATCAATTTCTTCTAATGTCGGAAAGAAGTCATCCCAATCACACTGTGCTTCACCATAATACCAGGTAGGAATACCGAATAGTAAAATATCAAATGCTTCAATATCCTCTTTACTGCTTTTAGCAATATCATGAATGTCAGCAATATCAGAGCCGCCAAGGGTTTCTTGGATCATTTTGGCAATATTTTCTGTATTGCCAGTATCACTGCCGAAGAAGATACCTATGATTGCCATAAAGTAAATAAACCTCTTAATTTTACTTTGAGTTGTTTTGTTATCTTATCTTATCGTTATTAACAGTAGTAATAGCAAATATAATAACGATTGATTAATAAATAATTTAATAACCGTTATTTTGACGAAAATAACGGCATAATTCTGTCAATTTTGTGTGTTTTAGGCAAAATAAATCAGTAAAATTGCAATTCATCGGTTTTTCTTTGCTAATTGTGTCAGCAATATTTGTTCTATTAATTCACTACGGCTTATTTTTTGTTCTTGAGCTAGCATATTTAATGCCGCAACAGCACGCTCATTGATTTTTAGTTCGACACGGCGTAAACCGTTGCTTTTATCACGTTTTAACTGATTACGTTTATTAATTTTTAATTGTTCATGTCGAGATAAAGTATTGGTTTTTGGACGCCCTGGTCTAGGTTCATCGGCGAATAAATCCCGGGTTGTGCGATCAGTCTGCTCTTTTGCCATAAATTTAAATGTTGATGGAAATTTGCTAGTTACTTAAACCAATCATACCCTAGCATGATAACTATCGCTACTAACAGATAAAATATACTCAATTGATAAAGCAGCCTATTAGTGAGTAACTGAAGTTAGCAATAGCCAGTAAAACGTATAAAAAGTGATCTTACTGGCGACTGGCGTTATTTTTAAGCGTTAATTTTTGTTATTGTTCCTATTTGTTGATGCCAGAGTTGAGCATAAAACCCATTTAACTTGAGTAGATTATCATGGCTATCGAATTCAATCACTTGACCTTCATTAATCACACAAATTTTATCAGCATGACGAATGGTATTGAGGCGATGGGCAATACTAATAACAGTTCGACCAGTAGACAAATAATGCATATTTTTCATGATAGCGGCTTCTGAATCAGAATCTAGTGCAGAAGTGGCCTCATCAAGAATTAAAATCCGTGGTTGTGTTAACAGAGCTCGGGCAAGTGCTATACGTTGCCGTTGTTCTCCTGATAAATTCATACCTCTCTCTGCTAACTGCGTATTGAAACCTTGAGGAAGTTGTTGAATAAAATCCAGTGCGCCTGCTATTTGTGCTGCCTGGGTCATGGCTTCGTCAGAAGCTGCCGGTTGGCTTAAGCGGATATTATCTGCTATCGAGCCTGCAAACAAAATACTTTCTTGAAGTACTACACTCATATTAAGACGTAAAGCAACGGGATCGGCGACAGCCAGATCCATACCATCAATAGTAATTTGACCCTGCTGAGGAACATAAAGTCGTTGTAATAACTTTGTTAAGGTACTTTTTCCTGATCCTGAAGGGCCTGTGATACCGATAAATTGTCCGGCCTTAATTGACAAGGATAGGTTCTGCAATACTTCTGGCATGTCGTTAGCATAACGAAATCTGATATGATTAAATTCAATATTACCATTAATAGATGCTGTATTGGCTAACCCCTTTTGGCCAAATTCAGTAGGTTCATCAAGAATATCACCAACAAGTTTAAGGGCGATAAGAGTATGCTGAAAATCTTGCCATACTTGCGCCAGACGAAGGATCGGTTGAGTAACATGTGCGCTAAGCATATTAAAAGCAATTAATTCTCCAGGACTAAGTTGGCCTTGCATAACGGCTTTAACACCAAACCATAATAGAATAGCAGTAGTTATTTTATTGACCAGTGTAATAATTTGACTGGCAATGATACTGCTTTTTTGTACCTGAAAGCTTTTTTGTAATTGGTGACTTAAGATTTTTTGCCAGCGTTGTAAAAACCTATTCTCGGTGGCTGTTGTTTTAACGGTTTCAATATCCGTGATTGTTTCAGTAAGAAAAGTGGTATTATCGGCTTGAGCTTCATACTCTTTTTCTACCCGTTTACGAATAATCGGGCCAATTAATAGCCAAAAGATAAAATAGATAACCAATGAACCAACGACGATGCCAGCAAGTTGGGCACTGTAGTTGAATAACACGACAATAAATAATGTGACAAAAAATAGATCGATAAACAGCATTAATGTTGAGCCAGTGAGAAATTGCCTAATTTGCGACATCTCACGAACTCTGGCAATAATTTGCCCTGTTTGTCGCTGTTTAAAATAGTCAAGCGGCAGTTCCTAATAAATGACGATATAAGCGGCCGGATAACTCAGCATTAATTTGGCCAGAGGTATGATTAAAAATTTTATTACGAATAAAACTATAAATAGGTTCGGCTATTGCTAATGAGACAAAGGCAAATGCTAAAACATGTAAGCTATTTAGGCTGCGTCCTACCAAGACTTTATCAATCAGATGTTGAAAAAGAATTGGGTGAATAAGAGCAAATATTTGTACAACGCTGGCGAGTATAAAAATATCTCTTAGTTGTTTATTTTGCCTAAGAACTGAAGGGGAAAACCAATCTAATCCAAACTTGATTTTTTTAGCAGTTAATTTTTTTTCCGCCACGAGCAGTACTTTAAATTTGATTGGTTTTTTGGGCTTATTATAATGAGGAAAAGTTAATGTTTTCTCTGAACACGGATTTATTACTTCAATAATTTGTTGCGTTATATTGGTCAATATCCACCATACGCCTTCTATTTCAATTAAAGCGGGTAACGGAATATGTTCCAGTTCAGCTGGTGTAAAAAAGCTTACTTTGCTTTTTAATTGCATATAATCCGCACACTCTCGTAACTGCTAGTCAGTTAGATGTTCAGATTCTAATCCTAAGGAGTGGGTTAACTGTTCAATTGTGATGGATTTACTCAGTTGTTTACTCAGCCAGATTATTGCATCTAGGGCTTGGTTAGTGGCGTTATTAGCTATTGCTACGCTAGAAAAAGTTTCCATCGCTTATTTCTCCCGCATTGATTCGGACAGATATTCACTAATTGGGCTTAAGAGATAATCAATCACACGCCGGTTATCGGTTTTGATTTCTGCCACAATGGACATGCCTGGTGTGATATCAATTGAATGACCATCAACCATCAGATTATTTTGTTTCAGGATGATTTGCGCGGGAAAGATAAGTCCTAATTGCTCATCTTGGGCTGAATCACGGGAAATTGATAATACTTCACCCTCGATAGTACCATAACGGGTATAAGTGAAGGCATAAACTTTAACGGTGACGTTTTGCCCAGGGCGAATAAAACCAATGTCTTTATTTAAGATCTTAACTTCAGCAATTTGCACATCGTTATCTGGTACAATGACCATCAAGTTTTGTGCTGGTTGTAATACTGCGCCTAAAGTATAAATGGTTAACTGTTGAAAGGTGCCAGTAACCGGTGAGCGTACAATTTCTAACTGCTCTCGTTCATCAAATTTTGCGTATTCTTGTTCTAGTATTGACAGCTGGATCTCTGACTGCTTTTTTTTATCATTCCATTCATGGTGTTTTTGCGATTGAAATGCAGTGAGTCGCTCTTTTAGGTTTTTTTCTTGTGAAACTAAGATATTCAACTCAGATGTTTGTTGGGCAATTAAGCGCTTAGTTTCTAATAATTCTTTTTCCTGCTCTAAATATTCTGATTTACTGATCATCTGTTTTTGACTTAAGGTTTGACGTGCTTCTAAACGCTGTTCGATATTCTTTTTTAATAAAAAAAGCACATTAAGATCATTGTTTTTTGCTGTTTGTGATGAATGATTAACTTCAATCTCAGAGGTTAAACTAGCGATTTGCGCATCAAATTGGGCTTTTTCATGATGATAGTTTTGGCTGATTTTTTATTGTTGTCGTTTTGTTAATTGATGAAAGGTGAGTTGTTGGTGCGGAATTTTGTTTTCCAGTATCGATTGATAAAGCAATTTTTCAATTGTATGATACTCGATTTGATATGAAATACCGATGATATCCTGACTAACACCCAATGCGTCAAGGGTGAGCAACGGTTCCCCTTTTTTCACATGTTGGCCGTTTTTCACATGTAATTCAGTTAATCGGCTCTGCTCATAAGCTTGAATAACTTGTGAGTGCCCCGACACAATAAGTCGTCCGGTTGAGGTGGCTTGAACATCTAATTGTCCCCAGTAGGCCCAACCAATAGTAATAACAACACCGATACTTAAGGTCAGTGCGGTTAAACGTGCAAAAGGTGATGGCGGGCTATTCATCAACGCCAGATGTGGGGGCAAGAAGTCATAATTATATGGCGGGAAAAACTGCTTTAACTTCCGTGTAATACGATTTGTCATGAAGTGTCCTACTGCTGCTTTAACGATTGTTGTAATGACCACAGATAGTGGTAATGTTTTTTAAGTTGCAATAATTGTGTATGGCTTCCTTGCTCAATAATTTTGCCTCGATCCAAGACAATAATATAATGGTGATGACTAACCGTTGATAAGCGGTGTGCAATAGTAAGGCTTTGTTGAATAAATCGAACTTTTAGGTGATTGGCAGAGCTGATCGCTAAATTCGTTTCAACATCAGGTCCCCATGGCAAAGCAAAAGTTTAAAATTACCAACTGGCCCGCGTACAACAAGGCACTCAGACAACGCGGTTCCCTGACGGTCTGGCTTGATGAGTCGGCCATCGCTGGATGGACTGACAGTTCTTCGCCTGAAGGTCGTGGCCGGCCGCTTTACTACAGCGATATGGCTGTTACCACTGTCCTGATGATGAAGCGTGTGTTTAACCTGTCGCTCCGGGCATTACAGGGCTTCGTTGATTCGATTTTTAAACTCATGTCTTAGCCGCTGTGCTGTCCGGACTACTCGCTGGTCAGCAGACGAGCAAAGAGCGTCAACATCAGCATAAAAACGCCAACGCGTGGTGAAATCTCGCATCTGGTCATCGACAGTACCGGTCTGAAGGTCTTTGGCGAAGGTGAATGGAAAGTCAGGCAGCAGACAGTGTGAATCATGAGATTATCTGTGCCGACTTATCGCTCAGCGGAACGACAGATGCGCAGGCACTGCCGGGCCTGATTAACCAAACCCACCGGAAAATCAGGGAAGTGTCAGCAGACGGTGCTTATGACGCCTGTTACTGCCACGATGCGTTGCTAAGAAAGAAAATCAGGCCCCTTATCCCGCCGCGAAGCGGAGCGAAATACTGGCCGGACAAGTACCATGAACGTAACCATGCGGTGGCGAATCAGCGTCTGAGCAGGAGTAATGATATGTGGAAAAAGAAAGTGGGTTATCACCGGCGTTCAGTGGCAGAAACAGCGATGTTCCGCATAAAAACTTTGCTGGGTGGCCATCTGAGGCTGCGTGACTATGAGGCTCAGGTAGGTGAAGCAATGGCGATGGTCAAAGCGCTGAACCGTATGACGTTGTTGGGTATGCCACACAGCGTCAGGATCGGATAACAGCTGTAGCAGAGGGAGCCATCCTGGCGGCTAATTCTGATTTATTCAACAAAGCCGGTAAAACCATAAAAATTGATTCAGTGAGTCCTGCTGATCCCGATGATAAATATGCAACAATAGAAATTGATGATTCAGCAGGAATCAATAATTTTAGATTATATTATTCAACGTAATGATAATGCTATTTTAATCTCTAAAGGCTATACAAAAGATTAAGTACAATGATATCACTAAAAAGTTAAAGGTTTTAGAATTTAAACCAGAAAATGAAGAAGGTATTGCTCTAAAATTAACAGAAATAAAAGATTCTCATTTTAATCTTGATCTTATTCCTACAACTGGCTTTCTTGGCTCGAAGTCAAATCGTTAATATTTTAATTACGATATAAACAAGTTAAAATTATTAACCAAATTCAAACAAACTGACAGTTGTCCATTATTTATATGATATCTTTCAGGTTAAATTTAATGCAAAACTTTTTCTCAAAAGAATAATAAAACATTCTTTTACATAAAATGAGACTCATTGAATCTTCATTAATGACTTATTGGTTTAGCGTTATCTATTTAATTCTGGTTTCTGTAAATATCAATTTGACTAAATGAGCTTACTAAACATATCAAATAGCTTTATAGATCGATGGGATAAAAATGACAGTGAACAATTCGATATAATAAATTGTAGCAAGATTGCAATAACCCATTGTACACAATGGAATTTACTAATTTGTTGGATTGATAAAGATTCGTCTGTGTTTAAAAGACGCGACTAAAACGAAAATGGCGGAGGAGGAGAGATTCGAACTCTCGGATGGTTTCCCATCGGCGGTTTTCAAGACCGCTGCCTTCAGCCGCTCGGCCACCCCTCCACAATGCCAAGAACTATAAACACAGCTTGAATGGTTGTAAAGCCTTATATAATTTAATCGCTATATATTTATGCTATTAAGTGATTATTCGCTTAATTTATCGGCATTTTACTAATATACTTGGGTAAAGAGTTCAATTTTGTTAAATTAACCATCCATTTTTTTAAGCTTAGAAATATCATATGTTTATATTTGAAGGTCGTGAAATTAACACTGATGGCGATGGTTACCTTAAAAATAGCCAAGAATGGTGTGAATCCATGGTATATCTACTAGCCAAACAAGAGAATATTACATTAACTGAGCAACACTGGGAAATTATTCGCTTCATTCGTGAATTTTATCTCGAATTCAATACCTCGCCGTCTATTCGTATGTTAGTAAAGGCAATTGCTAAAAAATATGGTGAGGATATTGGTAATAGCCGCTATCTTTATCGCCTTTTTCCAAAAGGACCAGCGAAACAAGCAACAAAACTTGCAGGTTTACCTAAGCCAGTAAAATGTATTTGAGTTATCACAGCGAGTGTCGAATATGAAAATCTACTACCTCTTTTTCAACATGGCACTCTTCACTTTGATAATATTCAATTTTAGCACCCACTGGCCCACCAGCTTTTAGCCAATCCTCTAGCTGCTGAATTTGCTGTAATGTACCAAAAGCTTTTATGTTGACACTACCATCATAACGATTATAAACATAACCATATAGTCCATGTTCTTTGCCCCAATGCAAGGTATGATAACGAAACCCTACACCCTGAACTCGCCCATATATATAGTAATTTCTACCTATCTTTCGCATTTTAGTGCTCTCTTATAATAAATAATAACTTCAACATATTGTTTTTTGTGTAAACAACAGATACTCTCATAGTATAGAGTTTTTAATCTGCATGGATTAGAGTTATTAAGAAACTAGCGTAACAGAGTGACCTGCTTGAAATTTATATTATTACCCACATATCCTTACCTATAGAATATGCAAGGCTTCTAGGAGGTAGCTATGATGACTACCAGTAAATTTAGTATTGGGCAACAAGTAAGGCACAAACTCCTGGGTTATCTTGGAGTAATCGTAGATGTTGACGCCGAATACTCCCTGGATAAACCACAGGATGACGATATTGCAGCTAATACAGCTCTACGCTCAGCTCCCTGGTACCATGTCGTTATGGAAGATGATAATGGTGAACCTATTCACACTTATCTGGCTGAAGCCCAGATTACTTATGAAACGTCTGATGAACACCCAGAACAGTCATCGTTAGATGAGCTGTCGGAATCAATTAAAACTCAACTTAGAGCCCCACAATTACGTAATTAACTAATTTTAAATATAATCAATGGAGATGGTTAGTCTATCATCTTCCTTGATCTATTTCTCTAAGCCTAAGCGAGGTATCTCTATTTTAGGGCAAGCTTTCATCACCACCGCTAATCCTGCTCGCTCAGCCATCTTTTTAACCTCTTGATTAATAACACCTAATTGTAGCCAAATTACTTTTGCATTAATTGCTATTGCCTGTTCGGCAACTTCAAAGGCATCGGCTTAATTTCTAAAAACATCAACCATATCAATTGGATATGGAATATCAACTAAATGGGCATAAACTTTTTGACCGAGTAATTCTTTGCCTACTAGTTTTGGACTGACAAGGGTCACATTATATCCTTGATTTATAAGGTATTTCATTACCTTATAACTTGGGCGGTCAACTTTATCACTAGCGCCAACTAATGCTATAAATTTCACTTTAGTTAAAATATCTGTCAGTTTCGAATCATCCATTTACAACAACTCCATAATTTAAAAATAATTACTAAACTATGATATAAATCGCAATAAAGTGCTACTACACTTGTCGAATTTGTTGAGTTAACTCAATCAATATTGAATATTGGCATAGTGCGTTAGTTGCTAAACTAGTAAATATCTATCAATGTAAGGAAATTTATGGAATCCGTTATTCGCAGATTGGAAAAAAGTAAAAATATTGCTTTGGTTGCCCATGATCACCGTAAATTATCACTACTAACATGGGTGCAAAAACATATTTCTGTGCTAAAAACACACAAATTATTTGCCACTGGTACAACGGGTAACTTAATTCATCAACATACTGGATTAAAGATTATTAATATGCTCAGTGGCCCAATGGGAGGAGATCAACAACTTGGCGCGATGATTGACGAACAAAAAATCGATATTTTAATCTTCTTTTGGGATCCATTAAATGCAGTTCCACATGATCCGGATGTAAAAGCGCTACTTCGACTCGCTACTGTATGGAACATTCCTGTTGCCAAGAATATAGCTAGTGCTGATTTCATTATCACATCGGCTTTGTTGAATAAATCAGAATTAGCCGCCAGGATGGCTCCCTCTGCTACAGCTGTTATCCGATCCTGACGCTGTGTGGCATACCCAACAACGTCATACGGTTCAGCGCTTTGACCATCGCCATTGCTTCACCTACCTGAGCCTCATAGTCACGCAGCCTCAGATGGCCACCCAGCAAAGTTTTTATGCGGAACATCGCTGTTTCTGCCACTGAACGCCGGTGATAACCCACTTTCTTTTTCCACATATCATTACTCCTGCTCAGACGCTGATTCGCCACCGCATGGTTACGTTCATGGTACTTGTTTCTTTCTTAGCAACGCGTCGTGGCAGTAACAGGCGTCATAAGCACCGTCTGCTAACACTTCCCTGATTTTCCGGTGGGTTTGGTTAATCAGGCCCGGCAGTGCCTGCGCATCTGTCGTTCCGCTGAGCGATAAGTCGGCACAGATAATCTCATGAGTCACACTGTCTGCTGCCAGATGAAGCTTGCGCCACACTCTTCGTCTGTCAGCCCCATGCTGCCTGACTTTCCTTTCACCTTCGCCAAAGACCTTCAGACCGGTACTGTCGATGACCAGATGCGAGATTTCACCACGCGTTGGCGTTTTTATGCTGATGTTGACGCTCTTTGCTCGTCTGCTGACCAGCGAGTAGTCCGGACAGCACAGCGGCAAAGACATGAGTTTAAAAATCGAATCAACGAAGCCCTGTAATGCCCGGAGCGACAGGTTAAACACACGCTTCATCATCAGGACAGTGGTAACAGCCATATCGCTGTAGTAAAGCGGCCGGCCACGACCTTCAGGCGAAGAACTGTCAGTCCATCCAGCGATGGCCGACTCATCAAGCCAGACCGTCAGGGAACCGCGTTGTCTGAGTGCCTTGTTGTACGCGGGCCAGTTGGTAATTTTAAACTTTTGCTTTGACATGGGGACCTGATGTTGAAACGAATTTAGCGATCAGCTCCGCCAATCACCTAAAAGTTCGATTTATTCAACAAAGCCTAAAAAATTATACAAGTATATAGGGTAAAGATAGCTGATGGTGGGGCATTTGGTATTTGAATAATAAAAAATTCAGTAAATCCGGTTAGATAAAATAACTTATTGGTAAGGAAGAATTTTGTTTGACAATTAATTTAATTGTGACTTAAAAATTATCCTTTATGATGACTAAAATCGATGTTTTACCGCTTCAGCAAGTATAGTTAGTAATTGTTCAGTGTCTTGCCAGCCTAGGCAAGGGTCGGTAATAGACTGACCATAGGTCAGTGGCTTGCCTGCAGTGACTTGCTGGGTACCTTCTATTAGAAAACTTTCTGCCATAATGCCGGCGATAGCCCTTGAGCCTTTTTGCAATTGTTGAGCAATGTTTTTAGCTACATCGATTTGGCGGTGATGAATTTTTTGGCAATTACCATGGCTAAAGTCGATAACCAATCGTTCCGGTAATCCCAATTTGCGTAACTGACTACAGGCTATGGCAATATCTTCAGCGCTATAATTAGGCCGTTTTCCTCCCCGCATAATCATATGGCCATAAGGGTTACCTTTCGTTTGATAAATAGTCATTTGGCCATTCTTATCAGGCGATAAAAATACATGGCTGGCACGTGCGGCACGAATAGCATCGATAGCAATATTAATATTGCCGTCGGTACCGTTTTTGAAACCAACCGGACATGACAGAGCTGATGCCATTTGTCGATGGATTTGGCTTTCTGTTGTTCTGGCGCCGACAGCTCCCCAGCTAATAAGATCGGCTACATACTGACCGGTTATCATATCTAAAAATTCAGTTGCTGTTGGTAGTCCAAGTTGATTAATATTAGTTAGTAGCTCACGGGCTAAACGCAAGCCTTTGTTAACTTGGTAGGAATTGTTTAGGTCAGGATCGGGAATTAAACCTTTCCAGCCAATCACTGTACGTGGTTTTTCAAAATAGGTACGCATCACGATTTCAAGATAATCTTTATATTCGCCGCGCAATTTAGCCAACATTTTGGCATATTCAAGTGCCGCTTGGGTATCATGTACAGAGCAGGGGCCAATGACCACCAATAGGCGTTGATCTTGGCCAATTAAAATTGACTCAATCGATTTCCGTGACGTTGTAACATTTTTGATAATTTCTTTGGATAGCGGAAATTCATCCAGCAGCGCTTGAGGCGTAATAAGTCTATCAATAGGTTGAGTTCTTAACTCATCGGTTTTATACATATTTATCTCATATATAATTCAATATAGTCGATTTTCTGGCAAATAAACTAGCATTACCATAACCGAAAATAAACTGGATCTAATGGTTGTTTAAGATATCGTTAAAGTAATGAGCGTTTCTCAGCTAATTTTAAATTGTTAAAATATACGACGACTTAGCCCAAATATTTCAATAATTTTGGGGGCTTTGTTGAATAAATCAGAATTAGCCGCCAGGATGGCTCCCTCTGCTACAGCTGTTATCCGATCCTGACGCTGTGTGGCATACCCAACAACGTCATACGGTTCAGCGCTTTGACCATTGCCATTGCTTCACCTACCTGAGCCTCATAGTCACGCAGCCTCAGATGGCCACCCAGCAAAGTTTTTATGCGGAACATCGCTGTTTCTGCCACTGAACGCCAGTGATAACCCACTTTCTTTTTCCACATATCATTACTCCTGCTCAGACGCTGATTCGCCACCGCATGGTTACGTTCATGGTACTTGTCCGGCCAGTATTTCGCTCCGCTTCGCGGCGGGATAAGGGGCCTGATTTTCTTTCTTAGCAACGCGTCGTGGCAGTAACAGGCGTCATAAGCACCGTCTGCTGACACTTCCCTGATTTTCCGGTGGGTTTGGTTAATCAGGCCCGGCAGTGCCTGCGCATCTGTCGTTCCGCTGAGCGATAAGTCGGCACAGATAATCTCATGAGTCACACTGTCTGCTGCCAGATGAAGCTTGCGCCACACTCTTCGTCTGTCAGCCCCATGCTGCCTGACTGTCCATTCACCTTCGCCAAAGACCTTCAGACCGGTACTGTCGATGACCAGATGCGAGATTTCACCACGCGTTGGCGTTTTTATGCTGATGTTGACGCTCTTTGCTCGTCTGCTGACCAGCGAGTAGTCCGGACAGCACAGCGGCAAAGACATGAGTTTAAAAATCGAATCAACGAAGCCCTGTAATGCCCGGAGCGACAGGTTAAACACACGCTTCATCATCAGGACAGTGGTAACAGCCATATCGCTGTAGTAAAGCGGCCGGCCACGACCTTCAGGCGAAGAACTGTCAGTCCATCCAGCGATGGCCGACTCATCAAGCCAGACCGTCAGGGAACCGCGTTGTCTGAGTGCCTTGTTGTACGCTGGCCAGTTGGTAATTTTAAACTTTTGCTTTGCCATGGGGACCTGATGTTGAAACGAATTTAGCGATCAGCTCCGCCAATCACCTAAAAGTTCGATTTATTCAACAAAGCCTAATTTTGGCTGAAATCTCTTCGACAGAGTAATTAGTTGTATTTAAATAGTTAATATTATGTCTTCTAAATAAAGCCTCAACCTCAGTTAATTCTATCCGACATTGATGTAAAGAAGCATAACGACTTTTTTCATAGCGCTCTTCACGAATAGCAGCTAGACGCTCAGGACTAATTGTTAGACCAAAAAGTTTATTTATATAAGGTTTTAATGCAAGTGGTAATTGTAAATTATCCATATCATCTTCGGTGAAAGGGTAATTGGCAGCCTGGATGGCCAATTGCACCGCTAAATAGAGGCTGGTGGGTGTTTTACCACAGCGCGAAACCCCAAGTAAAATAACTTGAGCCTGATCGAGGTTTTTTAGTGATATACCATCATCGTGCGCTAATGTATATTCAATCGCTGCAATTCTAGCATCATATTGATTTAGATTAGATAGTCCATGCGTACGGTTGAGCTTTGGTTCGGGTTTTCAGCCGATCTCTTGCTGGATCGGATCAATTAAAGATTGGACAATATCATGACAACAGCCGGCACTATTGGTAATAATTTTTTTTACTGTTGGGGAGATAATCGAGTAGAAAACCAACGGCCGGAGATGGGTTTTTGAATAGATTTGATCAATTTTTTGTTTTATTTCTTCGGCGCGTTTTTCGCTGGTGACAAACGGTAGTGTGTAAGAAGAAAAATTTAGCGGAAATTGTGATAAAACTGCATTCCCGAGTGTCTCTGCAGTAATAGCGGTTCCGTCAGAGATAAAAAATACACTGCGTTCTAAATTTTTGGCGTAATGATTTTCCATTGGTGAATTTTCCTTTTCTTTAATTCTATTTTTAGAAAGTAAAATAATAAAGATCAAATGTAAAAATTTGTTAGCCGAATGATAGATTATCTGGTGTTAAAAAATATTATTATGAGCTTGATCGATTCACCATTCCATTTTTGGTTCAACACTATGTTAGTCATTAATAATGAGATAATTTTTGCCAACTAACTAAAATATTTACACTTCCTATGAATTTTAATAAGGTATCTTTTTCAATGTCCGATAATGGCCGTACTTCATGCAATATACTTTGGTATAACCAGCTTACTATGAATGATGTTGATTTAGTTGGTGGAAAGAACGCTTCTTTAGGTGAAATGATCACACATTTAGCTAATCTGAATGTTATGGTGCCGAATGGTTTTGCCACTACCGCCCGAGCTTTCAATGATTTTTTAGAACAAGGTGGGGTTAATCAGCGTATATACCAATTATTGGATGAAATTGATATTGACGATGTAACTCAATTAGCCAAAGCAGGTAGCCAAATCCGGCAATGGATCATAGATAACCCTTTTGGCGATAAATTAGAACAAGATATTCGGCAGGCTTTTTTGCAATTATCCGCCGATGAGTCTGATATTTTGTTTGCCGTACGTTCTTCTGCTACTGCCGAAGATATGCCAGATGCTTCTTTTGCAGGTCAGCAAGAAACTTTTTTGAATGTACAAGGTATTGACGCGGTAATGTTTGCTATTAAACATGTTTTTGCTTCACTATTTAACGACCTGGCTATCTCATATCGAGTTCATCAAGGTTATGATCATCGTGGCTTTGTTGAATAAATCGAACTTTTAGGTGATTGGCGGAGCTGATCGCTAAATTCGTTTCAACATCAGGGTCCCCATGGCAAAGCAAAAGTTTAAAATTACCAACTGGCCCGCGTACAACAAGGCACTCAGACAACGCGGTTCCCTGACGGTCTGGCTTGATGAGTCGGCCATCGCTGGATGGACTGACAGTTCTTCGCCTGAAGGTCGTGGCCGGCCGCTTTACTACAGCGATATGGCTGTTACCACTGTCCTGATGATGAAGCTTGTGTTTAACCTGTCGCTCCGGGCATTACAGGGCTTCGTTGATTCGATTTTTAAACTCATGTCTTTGCCGCTGTGCTGTCCGGACTACTCGCTGGTCAGCAGACGAGCAAAGAGCGTCAACATCAGCATAAAAACGCCAACGCGTGGTGAAATCTCGCATCTGGTCATCGACAGTACCGGTCTGAAGGTCTTTGGCGAAGGTGAATGGAAAGTCAGGCAGCATGGGGCTGACAGACGAAGAGTGTGGCGCAAGCTTCATCTGGCAGCAGACAGTGTGACTCATGAGATTATCTGTGCCGACTTATCGCTCAGCGGAACGACAGATGCGCAGGCACTGCCGGGCCTGATTAACCAAACCCACCGGAAAATCAGGGAAGTGTTAGCAGACGGTGCTTATGACGCCTGTTACTGCCACGACGCGTTGCTAAGAAAGAAAATCAGGCCCCTTATCCCGCCGCGAAGCGGAGCGAAATACTGGCCGGACAAGTACCATGAACGTAACCATGCGGTGGCGAATCAGCGTCTGAGCAGGAGTAATGATATGTGGAAAAAGAAAGTGGGTTATCACCGGCGTTCAGTGGCAGAAACAGCGATGTTCCGCATAAAAACTTTGCTGGGTGGCCATCTGAGGCTGCGTGACTATGAGGCTCAGGTAGGTGAAGCAATGGCGATGGTCAAAGCGCTGAACCGTATGACGTTGTTGGGTATGCCACACAGCGTCAGGATCGGATAACAGCTGTAGCAGAGGGAGCCATCCTGGCGGCTAATTCTGATTTATTCAACAAAGCCATGTGGTGGGTATTAATGATATTCCTAACTTTTTGGCTGGCGCTAAATCGTTAGCTACAGGTTTAGCCGAAAAAGGGCTTTGTTGAATAAATCGAACTTTTAGGTGATTGGCGGAGCTGATCGCTAAATTCGTTTCAACATCAGGTCCCCATGTCAAAGCAAAAGTTTAAAATTACCAACTGGCCCGCGTACAACAAGGCACTCAGACAACGCGGTTCCCTGACGGTCTGGCTTGATGAGTCGGCCATCGCTGGATGGACTGACAGTTCTTCGCCTGAAGGTCGTGGCCGGCCGCTTTACTACAGCGATATGGCTGTTACCACTGTCCTGATGATGAAGCGTGTGTTTAACCTGTCGCTCCGGGCATTACAGGGCTTCGTTGATTCGATTTTTAAACTCATGTCTTTGCCGCTGTGCTGTCCGGACTACTCGCTGGTCAGCAGACGAGCAAAGAGCGTCAACATCAGCATAAAAACGCCAACGCGTGGTGAAATCTCGCATCTGGTCATCGACAGTACCGGTCTGAAGGTCTTTGGCGAAGGTGAATGGAAAGTCAGGCAGCATGGGGCTGACAGACGAAGAGTGTGGCGCAAGCTTCATCTGGCAGCAGACAGTGTGACTCATGAGATTATCTGTGCCGACTTATCGCTCAGCGGAACGACAGATGCGCAGGCACTGCCGGGCCTGATTAACCAAACCCACCGGAAAATCAGGGAAGTGTCAGCAGACGGTGCTTATGACGCCTGTTACTGCCACGACGCGTTGCTAAGAAAGAAAATCAGGCCCCTTATCCCGCCGCGAAGCGGAGCGAAATACTGGCCGGACAAGTACCATGAACGTAACCATGCGGTGGCGAATCAGCGTCTGAGCAGGAGTAATGATATGTGGAAAAAGAAAGTGGGTTATCACCGGCGTTCAGTGGCAGAAACAGCGATGTTCCGCATAAAAACTTTGCTGGGTGGCCATCTGAGGCTGCGTGACTATGAGGCTCAGGTAGGTGAAGCAATGGCGATGGTCAAAGCGCTGAACCGTATGACGTTGTTGGGTATGCCACACAGCGTCAGGATCGGATAACAGCTGTAGCAGAGGGAGCCATCCTGGCGGCTAATTCTGATTTATTCAACAAAGCCCAGCTGAATTCAATCGAATAGAATGTTATCTTGAACAAAATCGATCACTCGCAGAATTAAAGGGTAAAGAATCAGAATATTTTATTAGGGTTTATCAAGAAATAAAAGAAAATAGGGATAAGAAAAATGAACAATTAATTGTTACTAATCAAACCGGCCAGCCATTGCAAAGCGGAACGACAGAGTTAAAAATGGAATTGGTAGTAGATAAAGAAATAGGACAAAATATAGCGAGTGTGGAATTAAAGCAAAATAATAAGATAGGACAAAAGAAGCCGTAGGTTCAACTTTATGGCAAAAATTAAGCCAAAAAACCAGCCAATTATTTGCAACATCATGGAGTTTTATCAAAACTAAACTTATCGGATTTTTATTACCTGCTTTTTTTAGTACCAAGATTAACTAATTGTTTTTCAATGCTAGCCTAATTTTAAACAGCTAATCGGCTAAATAGCGTCAAAATAGTTAGTAACTGCTCGGTATAAACGAATTATTTAAGTTAAAAAACATGTTTTTCCGAATTGTATGGATTAGCGTAAAATTAATTAAGCTACTTAACACTGAGGTTATAGTAATGACAGCAATTATACGACAGTTTTTAAAATTAGAAGCAGCAAGTGGGGTGCTGTTAATTATTGCTGCCATCTTAGCTTTGATTATGGCTAATATTCCATTGCAAGGTATTTACCAGCAATTTCTTAATATTCCCATTGCGGTTAAAATCAGCGTATTAGATATTGATAAACCTTTTTTATTGTGGATCAACGATGGTTTAATGGCCATTTTCTTTTTGGTGGTTGGCCTGGAAGTTAAACGAGAACTGATAGATGGCTCGTTTGCTGGTCGTGATAAAGCGATATTTCCCGCTGTTGCTGCGGTAGGCGGTATGTTATTACCCGCTTTGGTATATCTATTTTTTAATTTGAATGATGAAATTGCCCGGCAGGGTTGGGCGATCCCAGCGGCGACAGATATTGCATTTGCATTGGGTATCATGGCACTATTAGGTAAACGTGTACCAACAGAGTTAAAAGTATTTCTACTGTCGTTGGCGATTATTGATGATCTTGGCGTAATTATCATTATTGCTCTCTTTTATACTAAATCTGTTTCTATCATGGCCTTAGGGTTAGCTATTCTTTCTCTATTGGTATTAATATGGATGAATTGGCGTAAAGTTGAAAATACTTCTGCTTATTTGGTTGTTGGTGTCATCTTATGGGTTTGTATTTTAAAATCAGGTATCCATGCAACGTTAGCTGGTGTCATTGTGGGCTTTTTGATACCTCTTAAAGGGGGACAAAATAATTCACCCTCTGAACAGTTAGAACATCTTTTACATCCTTGGGTTGCTGATTTAATTTTGCCATTATTTGCCTTTGCTAATGCAGGCATACAACTTGATGGTGTTACCCTAACTAATCTTGCCAGTGCTTTACCGATCAGTGTCGCGTTAGGTTTATTAATTGGTAAACCAACAGGTATTTTTCTGTTTAGTTGGCTAGCGTTAAAATTAGGCGTTGCAAAATTACCCGCCAAAATTAACCTTAAGCAGATATTTGCTGTTTCAGTACTCTGTGGTATTGGCGTTACCATGTCAATTTTTATTGCCAGTTTAGCATTTGAAGGTTTAGATAATTTTAGTACTTATGCACGGTTGGGGATCCTAATCGGTTCGACGCTAGCGGCTATCTTAGGATTATTATTATTGAATAGTGTATTACCTAAAAAGCCAATTAGCACTAAAGCAGCTAATCATGCAGTATAACGTTAATTTTAAGTTATATTTGCGTGAAATAAATAGTATTTTTGTGTTCGCAATACAATATTTTATTTTTGTAGCGAGAGTATCTTATTTAGGTAAAATGAAATTAATCGTTTATCTTCTAATGTTCAGAAAATAACGAATATAAACAGTTATCGGTGGTACAAAAAGGAATCGATATGAGAGTGTCGCATCTCAATTTTAATCATCTCTATGGCTTTGTTGAATAAATCGAACTTTTAGGTGATTGGCGGAGCTGATCGCTAAATTCGTTTCAACATCAGGTCCCCATGTCAAAGCAAAAGTTTAAAATTACCAACTGGCCAGCGTACAACAAGGCACTCAGACAACGCGGTTCCCTGACGGTCTGGCTTGATGAGTCGGCCATCGCTGGATGGACTGACAGTTCTTCGCCTGAAGGTCGTGGCCGGCCGCTTTACTACAGCGATATGGCTGTTACCACTGTCCTGATGATGAAGCGTGTGTTTAACCTGTCGCTCCGGGCATTACAGGGCTTCGTTTATTCGATTTTTAAACTCATGTCTTTGCCGCTGTGCTGTCCGGACTACTCGCTGGTCAGCAGACGAGCAAAGAGCGTCAACATCAGCATAAAAACGCCAACGCGTGGTGAAATCTCGCATCTGGTCATCGACAGTACCGGTCTGAAGGTCTTTGGCGAAGGTGAATGGAAAGTCAGGCAGCATGGGGCTGACAGACGAAGAGTGTGGCGCAAGCTTCATCTGGCAGCAGACAGTGTGACTCATGAGATTATCTGTGCCGACTTATCGCTCAGCGGAACGACAGATGCGCAGGCACTGCCGGGCCTGATTAACCAAACCCACCGGAAAATCAGGGAAGTGTTAGCAGACGGTGCTTATGACGCCTGTTACTGCCACGACGCGTTGCTAAGAAAGAAAATCAGGCCCCTTATCCCGCCGCGAAGCGGAGCGAAATACTGGCCGGATAAGTACCATGAACGTAACCATGCGGTGGCGAATCAGCGTCTGAGCAGGAGTAATGATATGTGGAAAAAGAAAGTGGGTTATCACCGGCGTTCAGTGGCAGAAACAGCGATGTTCCGCATAAAAACTTTGCTGGGTGGCCATCTGAGGCTGCGTGACTATGAGGCTCAGGTAGGTGAAGCAATGGCGATGGTCAAAGCGCTGAACCGTATGACGTTGTTGGGTATGCCACACAGCGTCAGGATCGGATAACAGCTGTAGCAGAGGGAGCCATCCTGTCGGCTAATTCTGATTTATTCAACAAAGCCCATCTCTATTACTTCTGGCATGTTTGTAAAGAGGGATCGGTTGTTGGCGCCGCTGAAGAACTTTATTTAACGCCTCAGACAATAACGGGTCAGATTAAGGCATGAGAAGAACGTTTGAATGGTAAATTATTTAAAAGGCAAGGTAGAGGGCTGGTTCCTTCAGAACTAGGGCAACTAGTTTTTCGTTATGCTGATAAAATGTTTGTGCTAAGCCAGGAACTGCTAGATATTGTTAATTATAGTCGTGAAACGAATTTGTTATTTGATGTTGGTGTTGCTGACGTTTTATCGAAACGGCTGGTAAGCCGTGTCCTTGAAACAGCTATTGTTGAGCATGAGCGGATCCATTTACGCTGTTTTGAATCGACACACGAGCTTTTATTGGAGCAATTAAGTCAACATAAGTTAGACATGATCTTATCTGATTGCCCGGTTGATTCGTCCCAACAAGAGGGGTTATGTTCCGTCAAGCTTGGAGAATGTGGCGTTAGTTTTTTCTGTCGCAAACCAATACCGGAGAAACCTTTTCCACTGTGTCTAGAAGAGCGGCGATTATTGATCCCAGGTCGGCGTTCTATGTTAGGTCTTAACCTGCTTTCTTGGATCCAAAATAATAATTTGCAGGTAGAAATCCTGGGCGAGTTTGATGATGCTGCATTGATGAAAGCATTTGGCATGTATCATAACGCAATATTTGTTACGCCATCGCTCTATGCTAGTGAGATTTTTTTAGATAATGAAGTAGTTGAAATTGGTAATATGGATAAAGTAAAAGAAGAATATTATGTTATTTTTGCTGAACGTATGATCCAGCATCCAGCAGTGCAACGTGTTTGTAATAAGGATTTTTCTGGTCTATTTGATTAAAGATTTTATAAACAATAAGAGCCATTTTTTAATAATAATAAAAAAACCGACTGAAGCCGGTTTTTTAGCAAAATCAAAATAAATTACATTGATTTGATTTGCGCTACTAAATTTGCTTTATGACGTGCAGCTTTATTTTTGTGGATCAAGCTTTTGCTAGCATAGCTATCAACAATAGGTTGCATGTCGTTAAATGCTTTTTGTGCTGCTTCTTTATCGCCAGTAGCGATAGCGGCATAAACTTTTTTGATAAAAGTACGCACCATAGAACGACGGCTAGCATTATGCTGACGACGTTTCTCTGATTGTATGGCACGTTTCTTAGCTGATTTGATATTAGCCAAGGCCCAACTCCCAAATATTTATTCTATCGAGGACAATCTAAAGGCGGAGGAATATGCCTTTTTAGCCTTCATTTGTTAATGAATTTGTGTAAATAAGCATCGTGTACAGCAATGCGAATCTGTTGTGATTAACCGGTATTTTACCAGTTTACTGATTAAGAATACAGTTTTAAATGTGAAAAACCGGATGAAATTGTAGGAAAGTGGTTAGATTAAGTATTTTTTTAATGACAAACAACAATTTATTATCTTTGTTATAAATATTAATCAAATGGTGACTTACCCTTCAAGGTAGTAAGCGGTATAATCCAGCAATTTTTATTATATTGAGCCGATTATGAAGTTAGTACGTGGTATACATAATATTCGCGCATATCATCATGGTTGTGTGTTGACTATTGGCAATTTTGATGCTGTTCATCGAGGGCATCAGGCATTATTGAAACATTTAAAACAACAGAGTCAGCGTCTTGGGCTGCCAACGATGGTCATAATTTTTGAACCTCAACCATTGGAGTTTTTTTTGGGCGCAAATGCGCCAGCACGTTTAACGCGTTTACTTGATAAGATAAAATACTTTACCGAATATGGCGTTGATTATTTACTGTGTGTTAAATTTAATCCAACATTTGCTTCATTGACACCGCAGGCTTTTGTTTCACAATTGCTGGTGGAAAAATTGGGGGTTAAATTTTTGGCGATAGGTGATGATTTTCGTTTTGGCAAAGATAGACAGGGTGATTTGAAATATCTTAGTGAAGCAGGGGAACAATATGGTTTTGAAGTGGCCAATACTGAAAGTTTTTGTGACGCCGGCCAGCGAGTTAGTAGTACGGCTGTCAGGCAAGCACTATTAAGTGATAATCTTACCCTTGCTGAGAATCTTATGGGACACCCCTACCGATTGAGTGGTCGAGTGGTACATGGTCGCCAGCTTGGTAGTGCGATCGGTTTCCCGACAGCGAATATACCATTTAAATGTTTAGTTATGCCTGTTAAAGGCGTTTATGTGGTAGAAGTATATGGATTAGCCGATCACCATTTGCAGGCAGTGGCAAATATTGGCACAAGCCCAACCGTGAATGGGGTTGATCAGCAAATTGAAGTTCATTTAATAGATGTGCATATGGATTTATATGGACGTCATATTGATGTTGTATTGCGTAAAAAATTGCGTAACGAGCAGAGATTTGCTTCTATTGATGAATTAAGACAGCAAATCGGTAAGGATATAATGGCTGCGAGACAATTCTTCCAGTCGTCATAATTTAGATATTTAGCAGAAAATTGGAACTGAGAATTTAGATGAGTGACTATAAAAATACCCTGAATTTACCGGAAACAGGGTTCCCTATGCGCGGTGATCTCGCTAAACGAGAACCACAAATGTTAGCCCGTTGGTATAAAGAAGGTTTGTACCAAGCTATTCGCCAGGCCAAAACAGGCAAACAGATATTTATATTGCATGATGGTCCTCCTTATGCAAACGGTAGTCTTCATATTGGTCACTCAGTTAATAAAATTCTCAAAGATATTATCATTAAATCTAAAGGACTGGCCGGATTTGATTCGCCATATATTCCTGGTTGGGATTGCCACGGTTTGCCAATTGAACATAAAGTTGAACAAATTATCGGTAAACCAGGTGACAAGGTTTCTGCAGCTGTTTTTCGTGAAGAATGTCGCAAATATGCCAAAGAACAAATTGAGGGCCAGAAAGCTGATTTTATCAGAATGGGCGCACTTGGTGATTGGGAACAGCCTTATTTAACCATGGATTTTAGTACTGCAGCCAATATTATTCGTGCATTAGGTAAAGTGATTGAAAATGGCCACTTAGTGAAAGGTGTTAAACCGGTTCATTGGTGTACTGCTTGCGGTTCTTCCTTAGCGGAAGCGGAAGTTGAATATTATGATAAATCATCACCTTCCATTGATGTACGCTTTAGCTCGGTGGATGCTAACGCTGTTTATAGTAAATTTGGCGTAAAATCGTCGGCTTTGCCGGTTTCAGCCGTGATCTGGACGACCACACCTTGGACGTTACCCGCCAACCGTGCGATTGCGTTTAACGCTGATTTTGAATATCAATTAGTGAACGTCAATAATAATGAATGTTTAATTTTGGCAAAATCACTGGTTGAAACAGTAATGCAGCGTATTGCAGCAACAGAGTGGCAAATTTTAGCACAATGTAATGGCTCTGAATTGGAAGTACTGCGCTTTCATCACCCATTTATGAATTTCGATGTGCCTGTTATTTTAGGTGATCACGTTACTTTAGACGCGGGTACCGGGATTGTACATATGGCACCAGGCCATGGGCCGGATGATTATATTGTTGGGCAGAAATATAAACTTGAAATAGCAAATCCCGTCGGTCCAAATGGGTGTTATTTACCTAATACTTATCCTGGTTTGGACGGTGTTTTTGTATTTAAAGCAAATGAATTAATTATCGAACTTTTAGCGGCAAAAGGGGCATTGCTACATAAAGAAATATTACAGCATAGTTATCCTTGTTGCTGGCGGCATAAGACACCGGTTATTTTTCGTGCTACACCTCAGTGGTTTGTTAGTATGGAAAAAAATGGTTTACGTGAACAATCGCTAAAAGAGATTAACGGGGTTAAATGGATCCCAGATTGGGGACAAAGCCGGATTGAATCTATGGTTGCAAATCGTCCAGATTGGTGTATTTCTCGTCAGCGCACCGGTGGTATGCCGATGGCATTATTTGTGCATAAGCAGACAGAACAATTACATCCACGGACGTTAGAATTGATTGAAGAAGTCGCTAAACATGTTGAAAAAGCAGGTATCCAGGCATGGTGGGATCTTGACCCCGTTACCCTATTAGGAAGTGATGCAGCTGATTATGTTAAAGTCCCGGATACGCTTGATGTCTGGTTTGATTCTGGTTCTACACACTATGCGGTTGTAGATGTTCGCCCTGAATTTAAAGGACATTCTGCTGATTTATATTTGGAAGGCGCTGATCAACATCGTGGTTGGTTTATGTCGTCTCTAATGCTATCAACTGCGATGAAAGGAAAAGCGCCTTATCGAGAAGTATTAACCCACGGTTTTACGGTTGATGGACAAGGCCGTAAAATGTCAAAATCTTTGGGTAATACTACCATTAGCCCACAAGACGTCATGAATGATTTAGGAGCTGATATTCTGCGGCTATGGGTTGCTTCAACCGATTATACTAGTGAGATTGCTGTGTCAAATGAGATTTTAAAACGTTCTGCCGACAGCTATCGGCGTATTCGTAATACAGCACGCTTTTTATTAGCCAATTTGAACGGTTTTGATCCTACTTCACATCAAGTTAAACCAGAAGATATGGTGATATTAGATCGCTGGGCAGTAGGGCGGGCGAAAGCCGCTCAAGCGGAAATCGCTATGCATTATGCTAATTATGATTTTCATGCAGTCGTTCAGCGTTTGATGCAGTTTTGTTCAGTTGAAATGGGTTCTTTCTATTTAGAGATTATAAAAGATCGTCAATATACGGCAAAAAGTGATAGCTTGGCACGTCGTAGTTGTCAGACAGCCTTATTTCATATCATAGAGGCCTTGGTACGCTGGATTGCGCCGATCCTTTCTTTCACGGCCGATGAAATTTGGCAG
The DNA here is from genome assembly GCF_013460135.1 of Arsenophonus endosymbiont of Aphis craccivora. Lineage (GTDB taxonomy): Bacteria > Pseudomonadota > Gammaproteobacteria > Enterobacterales > Enterobacteriaceae > Arsenophonus > Arsenophonus nilaparvatae. Next base: position 2,226,789 of record NZ_CP038155.1, on the reverse strand, counting down.
CAATTGCCTACTAGACAGAGCAAATATGTCTTTACTGATGAATATTATGCTGACTTGTTTGGCTTGGATGTTAATGAAACGCTTAATGATGAATTTTGGAATAAGTTATTAATTATCCGTAGTGAGGTTAATAAAGTTCTCGAACAAGCGCGTGCAGACAAACTTATCCGTAGCTCGTTGGAGGCTGCAGTGATTTTATATACTGATAGAGAACTGGCTGAAATACTTAATCGTTTAGGTGATGAGTTACGTTTTGTATTGTTAACTTCACAGGCTAAAGTAATTGATATTAGCCAAGCCCCAGTTCAGGCACAGAATAGTGAACTGAGTGGATTGAAAATAGCTTTCCAGCAGGCGGAAGGTGATAAATGTCCTCGTTGTTGGCATTATGCAACGGATATTGGTCGGGAGGCGGAGTATGCAGAATTATGCGGCCGCTGTGTGACTAATGTAGCCGGTAACGGTGAAATACGTAAGTTTGCCTAATGAAAAATCCTATTTGCTCTACTGGCTTACGCTGGTTATGGTTAACGGCTGTGATATTAATTGTTGATCTTGGTAGTAAGCAACTAATTTTGAATAATTTTCAATTATATGAGGCGATACCATTAATGCCTTATTTCAATTTGGCTTATGCTCAAAACCCTGGTGCAGCATTTAGTTTTTTAGCTGATAAAGGGGGATGGCAGCGTTGGTTCTTTGCCTTGGTTACGATTGTCATTTGTGTGGTGCTTCTCGTAATGATGTATCGCCAAAGCGTGAATAAAAAATTGAGTAATATTGCTTATGCATTAGTTATTGGTGGAGCACTAGGGAATTTGTGCGACCGCTTAGTCCATGGCTTCGTAGTTGACTTTATTGATTTTTATGTTGGTGACTGGCATTGGCCAACATTTAACATTGCGGATATGGCGATTTGTCTTGGTGCGGTACTAATCATTCTTGGCAGTTTCATCAATACAGCTAAAAAAGCGAGTGGGTCTTAGATTATCGTTCGTTTACGTTGATAACAGGTTGATTTATTTTTAACAGTGGGTTTTTATTGTCATGTTAACCTTAGTACAAGCAAATAGTGCCGTGTTGCTGCATTTCACGATCAAACTTGAGGATGGTTCAATTGCTGATTCAACCTATAATCAGGATAAACCGGCACTTTTTCGCCTTGGCGATAAAAGCCTATCGCGAGCACTTGAAAAACAATTAATTGGTTTAAGTGTTGGTGAAAAAAAGACATTTATTTTAGGCGGAGAGGACGTTTTTGGTAAACCAAACCCAGATATGATCCAATACTTTATGCCAAAAGATTTTATTCAGGTCGGTATACCTGAAGTAGGTGCCATCATATTATTTACCACGATAAATGGCAGTGAAATGCCAGGGATCGTAACAGCAGTGACGGAAGAGTCTATCACTGTTGATTTTAATCACCCGTTAGCGGCTCAGAATATCATTTTTAACATTGAAGTGTTGGAAATTGACCCGAAATGGGAGGAATCAAATGCAAATATTGCTGGCTAACCCTAGGGGTTTCTGTGCAGGTGTTGATCGAGCAATTAGTATTGTTGATAGAGCACTGGCGCTTTATGGTGCGCCGATTTATGTTCGTCATGAAGTTGTCCATAACCGTTATGTGGTTGACAATTTATGGCAACGTGGTGCGATTTTTATTGAGCAAATCTCTGAAGTCCCTGATGGTGCTATTTTGATCTTTTCGGCTCATGGTGTCTCTCAAGCAATTCGACAGGAAGCTAAGCAACGTCATCTGACCATGTTATTTGATGCAACTTGTCCATTGGTGACTAAAGTGCACATGGAAGTTGCGCGTGCCAGTCGTAAAGGTAAAGAAGCGATTTTAATTGGTCATGTTGGGCATCCTGAAGTAGAAGGCACAATGGGGCAATATAATAATCCGGCTGGAGGTATGTATCTGGTTGAATCGCCGGCGGATGTCTGGAAATTACAAGTAAAAGATGAAAATAACCTCTGTTTTATGACCCAGACTACCTTATCTGTTGATGAGACTGCTAATGTTATTGACGCGCTAAATACTCGTTTTCCAAATATTATCGGGCCACGCAAAGATGATATCTGTTATGCGACAACCAATCGTCAGGAAGCAGCGCGTGAATTAGCTAATAAGGCTGATATTCTACTAGTTGTCGGCTCTAAAAATTCTTCTAATTCCAATCGTCTTGCTGAATTGGCTCAAAGAGCAGGCAAGCCGGGCTACCTGATTGACTCTGCTGATGATATTCAAGAACATTGGCTGGAAAATATGCAGATTATTGGTCTTACTGCTGGCGCATCTGCACCAGATATGCTTGTTCGTCAGGTTATTGAACGCTTAATGGTTTTAGGTGCCAGTGAAATGATCGAACTTGCGGGTCATGAAGAAAATATTGTTTTTGAAGTACCAAAAGAGCTACGTGTTGAAATCAAGCAAATATAATAATAGCGATTTGGGCATTTTATTAAATGAATTTTTTAGCGCAGCAATTTATCTATTAATTAAGCCAACTCTAATGGCTTTTTTTGTCACTGACGGTTGCTGTACGCGTTAAGCTAGGATGATTGTTAACCTTATCGAACTCAGGATACTTAATCTGCTTTTAATCAAGAGAGATAAACATGACTTATTCAGATATTCGTGTTGCCATCGTTGGTGCGGGTGGGCGCATGGGAAGTGAACTAATTAAAGCAGTTTCACAACAGAATGGCGTTGTTTTAGGAGCTGTTTTAGAAAGAAAAGGTTCAAGTATAGGTATAGTAGGTACTGATGCTGGTGAATTAGTAGGCATTGGCGGTTTAAATGTTATAATTAGTGATGATCTAATTAATGTTTTAGATAAATTTGATATTTTGATCGATTTTACCCGTCCCGAAGGTACGCAAAATTACCTGTCAGTTTGTAAAAAATATGCCAAAGCGATGATTATTGGCACTACAGGTTTTAATGAAACTGAACAGAAGTCGATTGAAGAAACGGCGAAAACGATCCCTATTGTATTAGCAGCCAATTTTAGTGTTGGCGTTAATTTGATGTTGAAGTTATTAGAAAAAGCCGCAAAAGTGATGGGCGAATATAGTGATATTGAAATTATTGAAGCTCATCACAGGTATAAAGTCGATGCTCCCTCAGGAACAGCCTTAGCAATGGGCGATGTTATTGCCAAGTCAATTGGCCGTGATTTAAAAGATTGTGCAGTGTATGGTCGCCAAGGTATTACTGGTGAAAGAAAAAATAACAGCATTGGCTTTGCAACGATTAGAGCTGGCGATATTGTTGGCGAGCATACGGCGATTTTTGCTGATATAGGTGAAAGAATAGAGATAACTCATAAAGCATCAAGTCGGATGACCTTTGCAAATGGGGCTGTGAAGGCCTGTTTGTGGTTAAAAGGGAAAAAAAATGGTTTATATAGCATGAAAGATGTATTAAATTTAGAAAATATTTAATTTTTTATATATCTATCTGTTTGATTAATAAAGGTTAATTTTAATATCATAATTTTTTTGGCGGTTATTAAGTTTTTTATTTAATAACTTTTATTTCTATTATTTAAAATAAAAATTTTATTGACTTAAGATGATTTTTTGCACATTTACTATAATGAAATTTATCTAAACCATACTTTTACAATTATCATGCTATGCAATCGATTATTTTGCTAAGATAATTTATCATTTTACTAGTTACATTGATTTTTCATTATAAATTAACTAAAAAAGTAATAAAAAATTATTTTTTACTAGACAATCACTCTTCTCATCATTAGAATGCGAGGAATTTGCCAAAAATTTGATTAAATTCCATTTTGGCACGAATTTATTGGCTTACACATAAATAAATATGCTCAATAAATGTTTTTTTATTCTCCTGGAGGGTATTTTGATTAAGCCAGCTATATTGGTTCTGGAAGACGGAACCCAGTTTCATGGTCATTCCATTGGGGCTGAAGGAATTGTTGTTGGAGAAGTAGTTTTTAATACATCAATAACTGGATATCAAGAAATCCTCACTGATCCTTCCTACTCCCGCCAAATTGTTACACTCACTTATCCCCATATTGGAAACACAGGAATTAACCCAGATGATGAAGAGTCAGCAATCATTCATGCTCAAGGGCTTGTTATACGTGATTTGCCGTTAATTTATAGTAACTTTCGTGGAAAAGAGAGTTTATCTGATTATTTAAAACGCCATAAAACAGTCGCCATTGCTGATATTGATACCCGTAAGCTTACGCGGCTATTAAGGGAAAAAGGCGCGCAAAATGGTTGCATTATTACTGGTGAAAATTTAGACATCAATTTAGCATTAGAAAAAATTAAATTATTTGGTGGAATAAAAGGGCTGGATTTAGCTAAAGAAGTTACTACTAAAGACATTTATACTTGGCAGCAACAGAGTTGGCATCTTGGTGCCGATGGATTATCGGCTACTAAGGCATGCGAGCAACTGCCTTATCATGTCGTTGCTTATGATTTTGGTGTTAAACGAAATATTTTACGTTTACTCGTTGATCGTGGCTGCTATTTGACGGTTGTGCCAGCAACAACAGAGGCTGATGAAGTATTAAAAATGGCACCTGATGGCATTTTTCTTTCTAATGGTCCTGGTGATCCAGCAGCCTGTGATTATGCAATTAAAGCAATTAAACAGTTTTTAACAACAGAAATACCTATTTTTGGTATTTGCTTAGGCCATCAATTACTGGTATTAGCCAGTGGGGTTGATACTGTTAAAATGAAATTTGGCCACCATGGTGGTAACCATCCAGTAAAAGATTTAGTTAATAATCGCGTTATGATCACTGCACAAAATCACGGTTTTGCAGTCGATGAAGCAACCTTATCTGACAAATTGCGCGTGACCCATAAATCACTGTTTGATGGAAGTTTACAAGGCATACATCATACCGAGAAGCCTGTATTTGGATTTCAAGGGCATCCCGAAGCAAGTCCGGGCCCTAAAGATGCAGAACCCCTATTTGATTATTTTATTGAATTGATTAAAAAATATCGTCAAACAAATTTAGATACTCAAGTTGATTGATCAGGAGCGAAAAATGGCTAAGCGGACAGATATCAAAAGCATCCTGATTTTAGGTGCAGGTCCAATTGTTATTGGCCAAGCTTGTGAATTTGATTATTCAGGTGCACAAGCGTGTAAAGCACTACGAGAAGAGGGTGAGGGTTATCGAGTTATTTTAGTTAATTCCAATCCTGCGACAATCATGACGGATCCGGATCTAGCTGATGCGACTTATATTGAGCCAATTCAGTGGGAAGTGGTACGCAAAATTATTGAAAAAGAACGTCCTGATGCGATTTTGCCTACGATGGGAGGGCAAACTGCTTTAAACTGTGCTTTAGAATTAGAGCGTAAAGGCGTATTAAAAGAATTTGCTGTTACCATGATTGGCGCAACGGCTGATGCAATTGATAAGGCAGAAGATCGTCAGCGATTTGATAAAGCAATGAAGAAAATCGGCCTTGAAACAGCACGTTCAGGAATTGCTCATTCCCTGGAAGAAGCGTTAGACGTAGTAGCACAAGTAGGTTTCCCATGTATTATTCGCCCTTCATTTACCATGGGCGGTTCGGGTGGTGGTATTGCATACAACCGTGAAGAGTTTGAAGATATTTGTCTGACAGGTTTAGATCTTTCACCGACCAACGAATTATTGATAGATGAATCGCTGATTGGTTGGAAAGAGTATGAAATGGAAGTAGTGCGTGACAAAAATGATAATTGCATCATTATCTGTTCTATTGAAAATGTCGATGCAATGGGGATCCATACGGGAGATTCTATCACTGTCGCACCCGCTCAAACATTAACTGATAAAGAATATCAAATCATGCGCAATGCATCGATGGCAGTGTTGCGAGAAATTGGTGTAGAAACTGGTGGTTCAAATGTTCAATTTGCCGTTAATCCTAAAACTGGCCGCTTAATTGTTATTGAAATGAATCCACGAGTATCACGTTCTTCGGCCTTGGCATCTAAAGCAACTGGTTTTCCTATTGCTAAGGTTGCAGCAAAACTTGCCGTAGGTTATACACTTGATGAATTAATGAATGATATTATCGGAGGACGGACACCTGCTTCTTTTGAACCTTCTATTGATTATGTCGTGACTAAGATCCCACGCTTTAACTTTGAAAAATTTCCGGGTAGTAATGATCGTCTGACAACACAGATGAAATCTGTTGGTGAAGTCATGGCTATTGGGCGAACTTTTCAAGAATCAATGCAAAAAGCATTGCGTGGATTAGAAGTTGCCGCAACGGGTTTTGATCCTAAAGTAGATTTGGATGAATTCGACTCGTTAACAAAAATTCGCCGTGAATTGAAAGATGCTGGTGCTGAACGTATCTGGTATATAGCCGATGCTTTCCGCGCAGGTATGTCTGTGGATGGTGTATTTAATATAACCAATATTGATCGTTGGTTCTTGGTACAAATTGAAGAGCTTGTTCGTTTAGAAGAGAAAGTTACTGAGTTTGGCATTAATGGCTTATCAGCAGAATTCTTGCGGCTATTGAAACGAAAAGGGTTTGCTGATATTCGTTTGGCTAAATTAGTCGGTGTTTCTGAAGCTGAAATCCGTAAATTACGCCAAAATTATAAACTGCATCCTGTTTTTAAGCGAGTTGATACTTGTGCAGCAGAGTTTGCTACAGATACCGCTTATCTCTATTCCACTTATGAAGATGAATGTGAAGCCAACCCTGACAATAGCAAATCTAAGATTATGGTACTCGGTGGTGGACCAAACCGTATTGGTCAAGGAATAGAGTTTGATTATTGCTGTGTTCATGCTGCGTTGGCGTTACGTGAAGATGGCTATCAGACAATTATGGTAAACTGTAATCCTGAAACGGTTTCTACTGATTATGATACATCTGATCGTCTTTATGTTGAACCAGTCACTTTAGAAGATGTATTAGAAATAGTCAGGGTCGAACAACCTGAAGGTGTAATTGTGCAGTATGGTGGCCAGACACCTTTAAAATTGGCGCTTGCCTTAGAAGAAGCGGGGGTTCCAATTATTGGCACTAGCCCGGATGCGATTGATCGCGCTGAAGATCGAGAACGTTTTCAACAAGCAGTGGCCCGTTTAGGACTTAAGCAACCAGAAAACTCCACGGTTACAACAATTGAACAGGCTATAGAAAAGGCTCACAGTATTGGTTATCCATTAGTTGTACGTCCTTCCTATGTTTTAGGCGGGCGAGCAATGGAAATTGTTTATGATGAAACTGATTTACGTCGGTACTTTCAGACCGCGGTAAGTGTTTCCAATGATGCACCAGTATTGCTCGATCATTTCCTGGATGATGCCATTGAGGTTGATGTAGATGCCATTTGTGATGGGGAAACCGTATTAATTGGTGGTATTATGGAGCATATTGAACAGGCGGGCGTTCATTCTGGTGATTCGGCCTGTTCCTTGCCACCTTATACCTTGAGTCAGAATATACAAAATGTCATGCGTGAACAGGTAAAAGAGCTGGCCTTTGAACTACGCGTTCGAGGATTAGTGAATGTTCAATTTGCGGTTAAAGATAATGACGTCTATTTAATCGAGGTGAATCCCCGTGCTGCTCGTACAGTGCCTTTTGTATCAAAAGCAACAGGAATACCACTGGCAAAAGTAGCCGCTCGTGTCATGGTCGGGCAATCCTTAACTAAACAGGGTGTAACGAAAGAAATTATTCCACCTTATTATTCGGTAAAAGAAGTCGTATTACCATTTAATAAATTCCCTGGTGTTGATCCTATTTTAGGGCCAGAAATGCGTTCCACCGGTGAAGTTATGGGTATTGGTCGCACTTTTGCCGAAGCATTTGCTAAAGCTATGTTTGGTTGTTCTTCTACTATGAAAAAATCTGGCCGCGCATTACTTTCAGTAAGAGAGAATGATAAAGCCAAGGTTGTTGATTTAGCGGCTAAATTAATTGCGCATGGTTTTGAGTTAGATGCAACTCATGGTACCGCAATTGTGCTGGGTGAGGGCGGAATTAACCCGCGTTTAGTTAATAAAGTGCATGAGGGACGGCCTCATATTAAGGATAGAATAAAAAATGGTGAATACAGTTATATTGTCAATACTACCGCGGGCCGTCGTGCAATAGAAGATTCGGAGCTGATTCGTCGCAGTGCATTACAATATAAAGTAAATTATGATACCACTATCAATGGCGGTTTTGCGACCGCGATCTCTCTCAATGCTGATCCTACAGAGCAGGTTATATCTGTCCAAGAGATGCATAAAATGATCCAGCATTAACTATTACTGACTATTTGAAATGGCCTGTTTAACCGGGCCATTTTCTTATTCTGGGCAAATAAAATCCATAATATTTAACTGCTTTTTTTATGTTTCCAATATACGACAAGTGAGCCGATAAATCCGCTAATGAGTAGCAGTATCGGTAAAAATATTAAAATATTCATAACGATATTCTCATGGCATTTTATAAAAGGAATTTGATTTATTGCGTAACCCAGAGAAACAATGATCCCAATCCATAATAGGCCGCTAAGCCAATTGAATAATTGAAAGCGCCGGTGGCTTAAAGTCGAAAGTCCTGCTAAAACTGGCAATAGTGTTCGCACAAAAGCTAAAAAACGACCGATTAAAAGCGCATACAAGCATTGGTTGTTAAATAATCGGTTTGCACGATCGTGATACTCTTGTGGGATCTGTTTTAACCATTGTTTTACTAAATGGGTATCACTAAGCCAGCGTCCTTGTAAAAAACCTAACCAGCAACCTAAGCTAGCAGCAATAGTTAAAATAATAATTGTGGGAAGAAAAGAAAGAACACCTTTTGCAATCAAAGCACCTGAAAGAATAAGCAACGTATCTCCTGGCAGAAATGCGGCAGGAAGAATACCGTTTTCTAATATAATAATGGTAAAAAGTACAGCATAAATAATCCATAAAATATCGGGATTATTTAGTTTAGCAAAATCATGATGCCAAATTGCCATCACGATCTCATTGAGAACTTGCATAGCTTACCCTGTTAGGAACAGCCAAATGAAAAATTGATATAGTTGCCAGTTTACCTTAAAAAACTGAATTATGTTGGATTTATTCAAACGTTAAGTATAAAAGCCAGTTAGATAAAAAATGTTTATTTGAGATAATGAAGTATTAAAAATGGCAAATATCTGTTGCGATTATCAGTTATTAGAACAAGTCAAATTGCAGCAAAACTTATTGATAGCAGTTAAATAAATAAAAAATTCATCAAATAGTAATGATAATTACTATCAAATGATTTAATGTCTGGTATGATCACTCAGTTTTTCATAATGTAAGCGTGGTAAATCAAAATTTACTACTAATAGACTAGCTGGCATAAGTTATGATCAGCTAAAAGGATCACATTAAATAACCGAAGAGTGATAGCCAACTGATGCGTAAATTGATAGCTTCTATTTTATTGGCAATGAGTTTGATAAATATAACATTCGCCGAGACAAATCCGGCAGGTCTGTCTGAGCCGTTTCAGCCTGTTAATACACCTAACCAGCAAAATATATCCACTACAAATCACATCCAAACGACTTCAGCTAATGAAGAGCAATCGAGCGAGAAACAGCTTTCTGCGGAAAAAAATTTAGTGAGTCTACAGTAGGAGCCTAATTTATTAACCGCACAAGGAGGATTTGATCAAGATCTTTCGATTTGGAGTATGTATCAGCATGCTGACATGGTTGTAAAGGTAGTAATGCTAGGATTAATTGTTGCTTCAATCATTACCTGGGCACTGTTTTTCTCAAAAGGCATCGAATTGATTGGAGCATACCGACAGCTACGAAAAGAACAGTAAAAACTATCTAAAGTAAAATCACTCGATGATGCGGTAGAAATTGCTGCAACATTTAAAAAAACTAGTGTTACTAGAAAATTATATGATGAAGTCGTGGCAGAAAAAACATTATCAGCTGGCATTCATGATTTAAATGGAACCCAAGATCGCGCCAGTTTTCGCCTTGAAAGAGTGGTTGCTTCAATTAGTCGTTACATGGGACGAGGTAATAATGGTTATTTAGCAACTATAGGGGCAATTTATCCCTTTATCGGTTTATTCGGTACGGTTTGGGGAATTATGAATAGCTTTATTGGTATAGCCCATTCTCAGACGACAAATTTAGCAGTTGTTGCGCCTGGTATAGCAGAAGCTTTGTTAGCTACAGCAATAGGGCTGGTAGCTGCGATACCGGTGGTGGTTATTTATAATTTATTCGCACGGATGATCAATACTTACCGTGGTCAACTGGGTGATGTAGCTGCTCAAGCGACGGTATTATTAGGTAGAGGTTTGGATTTAGCTGATAGTAAAAAAGAAAGGTAAGTGCTTATGGCGATCCGTTTAAACGATGATTTAAATGATAGTGGTGAAATGCATGAAATTAATGTTACACCATTTATTGATGTAATGTTGGTTTTACTGATTATCTTCATGGTTGCTGCACCTTTAGCGACAGTAGATATTAAAGTTGATTTACCGGCTTCTGCAGCTAAACCCCAACCTAGACCGGCAAAACCGTTATTTTTGACAGTGAAAGCGAATGGTCAAATGTATGTTGGAGAGCAAAATGTCTCTCAAGAACAATTGGCATCAGCATTGGATCTAATAACCGGTACAAATAAAGAAACCACTATTTTTTTTCAAGCAGATAAAACAGTAGATTGGCTTTGTTGAATAAATCAGAATTAGCCGCCAGGATGGCTCCCTCTGCTACAGCTGTTATCCGATCCTGACGCTGTGTGGCATACCCAACAACGTCATACGGTTCAGCGCTTTGACCATCGCCATTGCTTCACCTACCTGAGCCTCATAGTCATGCAGCCTCAGATGGCCACCCAGCAAAGTTTTTATGCGGAACATCGCTGTTTCTGCCACTGAACGCCGGTGATAACCCACTTTCTTTTTCCACATATCATTACTCCTGCTCAGACGCTGATTCGCCACCGCATGGTTACGTTCATGGTACTTGTCCGGCCAGTATTTCGCTCCGCTTCGCGGCGGGATAAGGGGCCTGATTTTCTTTCTTAGCAACGCATCGTGGCAGTAACAGGCGTCATAAGCACCGTCTGCTGACACTTCCCTGATTTTCCGGTGGGTTTGGTTAATCAGGCCCGGCAGTGCCTGCGCATCTGTCGTTCCGCTGAGCGATAAGTCGGCACAGATAATCTCATGATTCACACTGTCTGCTGCCAGATGAAGCTTGCGCCACACTCTTCGTCTGTCAGCCCCATGCTGCCTGACTTTCCATTCACCTTCGCCAAAGACCTTCAGACCGGTACTGTCGATGACCAGATGCGAGATTTCACCACGCGTTGGCGTTTTTATGCTGATGTTGACGCTCTTTGCTCGTCTGCTGACCAGCGAGTAGTCCGGACAGCACAGCGGCAAAGACATGAGTTTAAAAATCGAATAAACGAAGCCCTGTAATGCCCGGAGCGACAGGTTAAACACACGCTTCATCATCAGGACAGTGGTAACAGCCATATCGCTGTAGTAAAGCGGCCGGCCACGACCTTCAGGCGAAGAACTGTCAGTCCATCCAGCGATGGCCGACTCCATCAAGCCAGACCGTCAGGGAACCGCGTTGTCTGAGTGCCTTGTTGTACGCGGGCCAGTTGGTAATTTTAAACTTTTGCTTTGCCATGGGGACCTGATGTTGAAACGAATTTAGCGATCAGCTCCGCCAATCACCTAAAAGTTCGATTTATTCAACAAAGCCAGTTAGAAGTTCACCTTCATAATAGCAAAGGTGATTCTGTGCAAGAAGTTGCGCGTACGCTAGGTGGCGAAAAGCGATCGAAACAGCAGGATAAAAATAATCGAGATAATGTTGCGGAATAATCATTGAATTATTTTTATCAACGCTTTTTAGTTGCATTGGCAAGTAATAAAATGGCTTCTTTATTCTCATAATCTTTTTTTACAATATCAAGTGCTTTGAGTGCGGTAGTGGGTTCTATTTGATTAATTTCTAGAATATAAATTAAATCAATGGCAACTTGGATTTCTATTGAAGCATTCTCTAGATTCATTAAATATCACCTATATTATTTTTTATTCAATACTTTGATTTTCATAGCGTTCAATTGCCCTTTCTATGCGTGAAAGAGCCTGACGGCATCTCACTAATCTTCCAGTTAATGCAGCTATTTCTTGTTGCAGCTTCTGGCAAGCAACGTATGACTGCTGTTTATCTAATGTTTGCTCTCGATCATTTATCATTGCGATTAGGCGGCGTTCATAATCTTGATGTTGAACTAAACGTTCGTAAAGATATATGGTTTTTTCTTTTTGGCTATGTTGACTTTCTTGTTCTCTTAAAGTTTGGGTTGCAGATTCTCGTGTTATAGCACCAATTTGGGCAATGATTTTTTCTGTCAAAAAAGTAACTTGTTCTGAACGTGACGTAATAACCGCATGTTTTAATTGATTAAAATGTTGCTTAATTTCAAATAAACATTCGCTTAATTGATGGCTTTTTCGATGAAATAATTTTTGATCAAAACGTAATGTTATAAAAGAAGAGTGTGCAATTGGTTTTATTTTTTCTGCCAATGCTTCAATTTGCTCTTCAAGCGTGTTTAGCAACTTTTGTGTTTTCATATATTAAGCCATAATAATAAAATATATAATTGCGATTTGACTTATTACAGTAAAAACGCGCATATTGGTAAGCTAGTTATTGCATTTTTATAATAGTTTTCATAGATTGTACCGTTTGATTATTTTATCTATGATGATAATTATGATGGTTAATGAAAAAAAAATACAATTTATAAAAGATAGTATTGAAACAATTCCTGATTATCCAATACCAGGTGTATTGTTTCGTGATATTACAACCTTATTGGATAATCCGGACGCTTATCAGGCCACAATTGATCTACTCGTTGAGCATTATAAAAATACAGGTATTACTAAAATTGTTGGCACTGAAGCGAGAGGATTTTTATTTGGGGCGCCGCTTGCTTTGCGTTTAGGTGTAGGATTTGTACCAGTACGTAAAGAAGGAAAATTACCGCGCGCCACATTACGACAAAATTATGAGCTAGAATATGGTACCGATGCACTAGAGATCCATAAAGATAGTATTTCATCCAAAGACAATGTTTTAGTTGTTGATGATTTACTCGCTACAGGTGGAACGATTGAAGCGACAGTAAGCTTGATCAGGCAGCTTGGTGGTAAAGTTAATGAAGCGGCATTTATTATCTGTTTGCCTGATTTGGGTGGTATCGAACGTTTAAAAAAGCAAGGGGTCAATTGTTTTAATTTGGTTGAATTCCCAAGGCAGTTAATGCGCAAAATTTTCTAGCAAAATGTGCTGACTAGCGAACAGCGATAGGTTGGCGAATCTATATACTTCATGTCTAATAGGAATCATGAGATACCAGGTACTTGCCCGTAAATGGCGCCCACAAACATTTACCGATGTTGTTGGGCAACAACATGTTTTGACCGCGTTAGCAAATGGTTTGCATCAGCAGCGGCTCCATCATGCCTACTTATTTTCTGGTACACGTGGAGTTGGCAAAACGACCATTGCGCGGCTGTTTGCGAAAGGGTTTAACTGTGAGGTAGGGATAAGCCAAAACCCTTGTGGTAAATGTGCTAACTGCCTAGAGATAGCGGATGGGCGATTTGTTGATTTGATTGAAATTGATGCCGCTTCGCGCACAAAAGTTGAGGATACCCGCGAGCTACTAGATAATGTCCAGTATGCACCGGCACGCGGTCGATTTAAAGTGTACTTAATCGACGAAGTTCATATGCTATCTCGTCATAGCTTTAATGCTTTACTCAAGACGCTGGAAGAACCTCCAGAACATGTGAAATTTCTATTAGCAACGACAGATCCACAGAAATTACCGATAACGGTTTTATCACGTTGCCTGCAATTTCATTTAAGATCACTTGATATTGACCAAATAAGCAGTCAACTTGAACGTATTTTAGTGGCTGAGCAAATATCGAGTGATAAACGTGCCCGCCAATTAATCGCTAGAGCTGCCGAAGGTAGTTTACGTGATGCATTAAGTTTAACCGATCAAGCTATTGCTATGGGGCAAGGGCAAGTATCGGCAGATTCAGTTAGCCAAATGCTAGGCATATTAGATGATGAACAGCCGCTAGCGATCATTGAAGCGATTGTGCATGCTGATGGTCAAAAAATGATGACTTTAGTAGAAGATATTGCTTTGCGAGGCGGTGACTGGGAAAGCGTATTGATTGAAATGTTATCATTAATTCATCGTATTGCGATGATCCAGCTTTTACCTGTGGAGATGCAAGATACTGCATCACCCATAGACGAGCGTCTACGTTTACTTGCGCGCTTGATTACGCCAACGGATTTACAGCTCTATTATCAAACCTTGTTAGTCGGACGTAAAGAGCTTCCCTATGCGCCAGAAAGGCGGATGGGAGTTGAGATGACATTGTTACGTGCATTAGCATTTCATCCTAAGTCTGTTAATGATATTGAAATTCCATTGGTGTCATCACCAAGTCTCTCTGAAACAACTACTATAGCCAATGATATTGATAATCATGTCGATATTTCTGTTAACTTAAAAGATAAAAAAAAAATCATCAATAAAGCCACAAGCTCATCGGATGAAAAATTAATTAGTACACCTACATTGCAATTATTGCAAGCAAAAGCATCGCTAAATAAAGCGCAAGAGAAAACGCCGTTAAAAAAGTCTGAAACCGCATCACCAAAGACAAAAACGCCACTAGCGATGTCGGCGTTAGAAAGGTTAGCTACTGTTTCGGCACAGCATCAGCTCTCTGTTTTAAATCAGACTAAAACAGCTAATAAAAATGAAAAAAATCAAAAGGGTAAATCTTATCAATGGCGCCCGCAAAATGTTTCTGAACAAAAAGTAGAGCGAGTAACCACGCCTGGCAATATTAAACAAGCTTTGGAATATGAAAGGACGCCGGAACTTGCCAATAAAATTGCGCTTGAAGCTCGAGAACGTGACCACTGGTCGGCAGAAATTTATCAGTTAAAAATGCCAAAATTGATAGAACAACTTGCGTTAAATGCTTATAAGGAAGCGTTAAGTGAAACGGAAATTTGTTTACATTTACGCTCAACGCAACGGTATTTGAATACTGAACCGGCGCATAAAACATTAACAAAAGCCTTGAGTGAGTTATATGGTAAGCCGATAAAACTGGTTATCATTGAAGATGATAATTCAGCCGTCAAGACACCTTTGGAATGGCGGCAGGTAATTTATGAAGAGAAGCTAGCACAGGCCCGTCAATCTATTATAGTGGATAAAACGATTCAGACTTTGCGCACGCTGTTTGATGCGCAGTTAGATGAAGAAAGTATTCGGCCGGTGTAGCCGAATGAATACCTTTAAGTATAATGTTGCAATGTTAAAATCTATTTTTGTAACAGATCAGAAAGAGAGAATATTATGTTTGGTAAAGGTGGGCTGGGTAACCTGATGAAACAGGCTCAGCAAATGCAAGAAAAGATGCAAAAAGTTCAAGAAGAGATTGCTAACATGGAGGTTACCGGCGAATCGGGTGCTGGTCTTGTTAAAGTAACCATTAATGGCGCGCATAATTGTCGTCGGATTGAAATTGATCCTAGTTTAATGGCAGATGATAAAGATATGTTAGAGGATCTTATTGCTGCTGCATTTAATGATGCTGCGCGTCGTATAGAAGAAGCCCAAAAAGAAAAAATGGCCAATGTATCTAATGGCATGCAATTACCTCCAGGCTTTAAGATGCCATTTTGATGCAAACTAGCCCTCTTCTTGAATCTTTAATGGAAGCGCTACGCTGTTTACCTGGTGTAGGACCAAAATCAGCGCAACGTATGGCTTTCCATCTTCTGCAACGCAATCGTAGTGGTGGCATGTAATTGGCTCAGGCATTAACACGTGCAATGTCGGAAATTGGCCATTGTCAGGGTTGTCGAACATTTACTGAAAAAGATCACTGTTCTATTTGTACTAATCCGAGGCGTCAACAAATTGGCCAAATATGTGTAGTTGAAAGTCCGGCTGATATTTATGCAATTGAACAAACAGGGCATTTTGCCGGGCGTTATTTTGTTTTAATGGGGCATTTGTCGCCATTAGATGGTGTTGGACCTAAGTATATCGGCCTGGAAAGCTTAGCCGATAAAATCGCGACTGAGACGGTATCAGAAGTGATCCTGGCGACCAATCCAACAATTGAAGGGGAAGCAACCGCTAATTATATTGCTGGCATATGTGCTCAATATGGGTTGATGGCCAGTCGTATTGCTCATGGCATTCCTGTTGGCGGTGAGCTTGAAATGGTTGACGGAACCACGCTATCACATTCAATTATTTGCCGTCAGAAAATTAATTATTGATAGTATAAGCGTAATATAAAATAAACATATGCAGAGGTTAAATACTCTGCTTATTTTTTTGTGAAAAAGTTAATCATATCGGCTATAAAGCACGCTTTTCACGACCGTGAACTTGAAATTTTCAAGTTATATCCCCATCTGAGTTTCATAACCATTCAACCTAATAAAATTATTCTAAAATTGAGGCTATTTAATGAGTATGAAAGGACAAGAAACTCTTGGATTTCAATCAGAAGTAAAACAGTTATTGCAATTGATGATCCATTCTCTTTATTCCAATAAAGAAATCTTTCTACGCGAGCTGATTTCAAACGCATCTGATGCAGCGGATAAATTACGTTTTAAAGCACTATCACAATCTGATCTTTATGAAAATGACGGTGATTTAAGAGTTAGAATTGCTATTGATAAAGACAAAAAAACTTTAACAATTAGTGATAACGGCATTGGCATGACGCGCGAAGAGGTTATTGATAATTTAGGGACGATTGCTAAATCTGGCACCAAGGCTTTTTTACAGTCTTTAGGTAACGAACAAGCGAAAGATAGCCCATTAATCGGTCAGTTTGGTGTTGGTTTCTATTCAGCTTTTATTGTTGCAGATAAAGTAACAGTGCGTACTCGGGCAGCGGGCGTAGCCGCCGATAAAGGGGTTTTCTGGCAATCTCAGGGTGAGGGTGAATATACTGTTGCTGATATTGAAAAAGCAGAGCGTGGGACTGAAATTACCTTACATTTACGTGAAGACCAAACGGAATTCTTAGATAACTGGCGTTTGCGTTCAGTGATCAGCCAATATTCAGATCATATTGCCCTGCCAGTGGAAATTGAAGCTAAGAACGAAGAAGATGATACTGTTATTTGGGAAAAAATTAATAAAGCCCAGGCGCTATGGACACGTAACAAAAACGATATTACGGCTGAAGAATATAAAGAGTTTTATAAGCATGTTTCCCATGATTATGCAGATCCTTTAATATGGAGTCATAATCGGGTAGAGGGTAAACAAGAATATACCAGCCTACTTTATATACCGACTAAAGCGCCTTTTGATTTATGGAATCGTGATAATAAACATGGTTTAAAGCTTTATGCTCATCGTGTTTTTATTATGGATGAAGCAGAGCAATTTATGCCAAATTACTTACGTTTTGTCCGTGGGTTAGTTGACTCAAATGACTTACCATTAAATGTTTCGCGCGAAATTTTACAAGATAGTGATATCACCCGTAGTTTGCGCAGTGCATTAACCAAACGTGCATTGCAAATGTTGGAAAAATTAGCCAAAAGTGAACCTGAACAGTATCAACAATTCTGGCAGGAATTTGGACTAGTGCTGAAAGAGGGGCCTGCGGAAGATACAACTAATAAAGAAGCGATTACTAAATTATTACACTTTGCATCAACGCATAATGAGAGTAATTTACAGAATGTTTCTTTAGAAGATTATGTTAGTCGTATGATTGAAGGGCAGGAAAAGATCTATTACATTACTGCAGATAGTTATGCCGCTGCGAAAAATAGCCCGCATTTAGAATTATTCCGTAAAAAAGGGATTGAAGTTTTATTATTATCTGATCGGATTGATGAGTGGATGATGAACTATTTGCCAGAGTTTGAAGGCAAATCCTTTCAATCTGTTAGTAAGACAGATGAGTCACTAGAAAAACTGGCTGATGAAGATAAGAAAGAGCAAGAAGAGACAGATAAAAAACTGGAACCTTTCGTTGAGCGGGTAAAAAAATTATTAGGAGAACGGGTGAAGGAAGTGAAGTTAACACACCGTTTAACAGACACGCCGGCAATCGTGACGACCGATGCGAATGATATGAGTACTCAGATGGCAAAACTTTTTGCTGCGGTGGGTCAATCAGCGCCGGAAGTAAAATATAATTTTGAACTTAATCCTGAACATCCATTAGTTAAAAAAGCGACAAAGCTAACTGATGATGGCTTATTTTCTGAGTGGATAGAGGTATTATTAGATCAGGCGTTGTTTG
The DNA here is from genome assembly GCF_013460135.1 of Arsenophonus endosymbiont of Aphis craccivora. GTDB lineage: Bacteria > Pseudomonadota > Gammaproteobacteria > Enterobacterales > Enterobacteriaceae > Arsenophonus > Arsenophonus nilaparvatae. The sequence goes on along the minus strand of NZ_CP038155.1, from coordinate 2,208,360 downwards.
TTGAACAAGGTAGCCTAGAAGATCCTAATCAATTTATTCGCCGTATGAATAAGTTACTTTTGGGCTAAAATTTATTTAATTAACCAAGTTGTTCATAAAACCACGTTTTAGTTATTTTAAGACGTGGTTTGTTTTTTTAACAAAAATAATTTGATTATTCAATGGTTATCTGTTTTCTTGAGTTATAGGTATGCCTAATGATAAGGTAACTTTTCTTTCAAATTATAAAAATGAAATAGCAAGGGGTTTACGCAATGCGTATTATTTTGCTCGGCGCGCCAGGCGCAGGTAAGGGGACTCAGGCACAATTCATCATGGAAAAGTATGGTATTCCACAAATTTCTACCGGTGATATGCTAAGTGCTGCCGTAAAGGCTGGTTCAGAGTTGGGTCTACAAGCGAAAGAATTAATGGATAATGGTAAGCTTGTTACTGATGAATTAGTTATTGCTTTAGTTAAACAGCGTATAGCCCTGGATGATTGCCGAAACGGTTTCTTACTAGATGGATTTCCTCGCACTATCCCACAAGCAGACGCAATGAAAAATGCTGGTATTGCGGTGGATTATGTGTTGGAGTTTGATGTACCCGATGAAATTATTGTTGAACGCATTGTTGGTCGTCGAGTTCATACGCCTTCGGGGCGTGTTTATCATATTAAATTTAACCCACCGAAAATAGCAAACAGAGATGATATTACCGGTGAAGAATTAAGCATTCGCAAAGATGATCAAGAAGAAACGGTCCGCAAGCGATTAGTGGAATATCATCAGTTAACTGAGCCTTTAATTGCTTATTATCGTCAAGAAGCTGCTGCTGATCATACTAAGTACTTTAAATTGGATGGTACCCGTAAGGTTACTGAAGTCAGTGAAGAGCTGGCTAACATTTTAGGTTAGTTGTTAGTTGATAAAATAGGCATCCAATTTGGGTGCCTATTTTTTATTTATGGCTAATTAGTGGAAATAAACATATTTAATAAGTTATGATAAAGTTATAAATAATTAGAGATAAATAAAATGGAGCCAAGTGGCATGAGCATTAAGAAGTATGGTGTTTTATTAGTTAATTTAGGGACGCCTGATGCACCAACGCATAAAGCAGTGAAACGTTTTTTGGCAGCATTTCTTAGTGATGTAAGAGTTATTGATATTTCGAGGATAATTTGGAAGCCGCTATTACATTTGTTTATTTTACCAATACGCTCGCCAAGAGTAGCTAAATTATATCGGTCAATTTGGACCGAAGCTGGTTCCCCATTGCTAAATTATAGTTTGCAACAGCGGGCTGCGCTGGCAAAACAACTGCCCGATATTCCTGTGGAATTAGGTATGAGTTATGGTTCGCCTGCTATTGCCGAAGCAATTGATAAACTATTAATTCAGCAGGTTGAAAATATTATTGTGTTACCGCTTTATCCACAATATTCTTGTTCAACCACAGCGGCAGTTTTTGATGCGATTAGCCGAGCGTTAAAAAAATATCGAACGATACCCGGTCTTAACTTTATTCGTAGTTATGCTGCTCACCCTTCTTATATTGATGCATTAAAAAGGTCGGTGGAGTTAAGTTTTGAACGCTATGGTACACCAGAGAGATTATTGCTTTCTTATCATGGTATTCCTAAACGGTACGCAGAAACAGGTGATATTTATCCGCAGGAATGCGAACTGACAACCCGTTTACTCAGTGAATTAATTAATTTCCCTGCTGATAAAATCATCATGACTTATCAGTCACGCTTTGGCCTTGAGCCTTGGCTTACACCTTATACAGACATTACCTTAAAAAGGTTGGCAAAGCATGGAATAAAACATGTTCAGCTGTTGTGCCCAGGTTTCTCGGTGGACTGTTTGGAAACTCTAGAAGAGATTGCTGAGCAGAATAAGAAATTATTTTATGCTGCTGGTGGTGAAAAATATCATTATATACCTGCGCTTAATGCCTCTGAGAGTCATATTATATTAATGGCTGAATTAGTCACAGATTTAGCCATTATTTAAATGGAAATCTAGCTAAAACTAAAAGTGATTTTAATGATTGTAATGCTATTACATATTTAAATTCATCGCTATAACTAATTGTTTTAAATGATTAATTTTAATTAATGCTTATAAAAATCCATATTGAATCCAGTAATATTAATTATTTATTGTATTAAATAATTTTTATGACATTTAGTCGGTTTTAAGAAATTTTTTATTATTTACTTTTATATTTTAGAATAATTAGTATTCGGTTAAATTTTATTTGATTATTTTAGTATGCTAATTAGTTGAAATATAGGCTTTGTTGAATAAATCGAACTTTTAGGTGATTGGCGGAGCTGATCGCTAAATTCGTTTCAACATCAGGTCCCCATGGCAAAGCAAAAGTTTAAAATTACCAACTGGCCCGCGTACAACAAGGCACTCAGACAACGCGGTTCCCTGACGGTCTGGCTTGATGAGTCGGCCATCGCTGGATGGACTGACAGTTCTTCGCCTGAAGGTCGTGGCCGGCCGCTTTACTACAGCGATATGGCTGTTACCACTGTCCTGATGATGAAGCGTGTGTTTAACCTGTCGCTCCGGGCATTACAGGGCTTCGTTTATTCGATTTTTAAACTCATGTCTTTGCCGCTGTGCTGTCCGGACTACTCGCTGGTCAGCAGACGAGCAAAGAGCGTCAACATCAGCATAAAAACGCCAACGCGTGGTGAAATCTCGCATCTGGTCATCGACAGTACCGGTCTGAAGGTCTTTGGCGAAGGTGAATGGAAAGTCAGGCAGCATGGGGCTGACAGACGAAGAGTGTGGCGCAAGCTTCATCTGGCAGCAGACAGTGTGACTCATGAGATTATCTGTGCCGACTTATCGCTCAGCGGAACGACAGATGCGCAGGCACTGCCGGGCCTTATTAACCAAACCTACCGGAAAATCAGGGAAGTGTCAGCAGACGGTGCTTATCACGCCTGTTACTGCCACGATGCGTTGCTAAGAAAGAAAATCAGGCCCCTTATCCCGCCGCGAAGCGGAGCGAAATACTGGCCGGACAAGTACCATGAACGTAACCATGCGGTGGCGAATCAGCGTCTGAGCAGGAGTAATGATATGTGGAAAAAGAAAGTGGGTTATCACCGGCGTTCAGTGGCAGAAACAGCGATGTTCCGCATAAAAACTTTGCTGGGTGGCCATCTGAGGCTGCGTGACTATGAGGCTCAGGTAGGTGAAGCAATGGCGATGGTCAAAGCGCTGAACCGTATGACGTTGTTGGGTATGCCACACAGCGTCAGGATCGGATAACAGCTGTAGCAGAGGGAGCCATCCTGGCGGCTAATTCTGATTTATTCAACAAAGCCGGTTGAATACTGAGATAATTTAAATCTATACATAAGTAGCCTCTGTTAATTCAATAAGTTATCAATTTTAACGAGGCTATTTTATCACTCAACATTTGTAATAAGTTAAATAAGCAGATAATTATTTATGATAAGCGTTACCTAAATAAAATAACATTATCTGATTTTACTAAAATAGAATTAAACATTGCTAGATTTAATATTTATGCCATTTATCATTTAAATTTAGGCTATTAATTTATAACGGTTATATCTTAGAATGAAATCATTTCACTATGAAATCTAAATGGCAAGTTAATAAAAATAAACTATTTTTCGTAAAAAAGTAAAAAAACAATAATATGATGTTTAAAATGGAAACAGCCAATAACCAAATAATCAATCAATCAATCAATCAATCAATCAATCAATAACCAACAATCAATCAATCAATCAATCAATCAATCAATCAATCAATCAATCAATCAATCAATCAATCAATCAATCAATCAATCAATCAATCAATCAATCAATCAATCAATCAATCAATGATTATAACTAAGTGAAAGCGGCAAAGATTATCAGTAAATTGCCCGTTTATTTATATACATTATAAAAATATTTTTATCAAAAATTGCGCTTATTAACTGAATGATTAATCATATTTAGGCTTTGTTGAATAAATCAGAATTAGCCGCCAGGATGGCTCCCTCTGCTACAGCTGTTATCCGATCCTGACGCTGGGTGGCATACCCAACAACGTCATACGGTTCAGCGCTTTGACCATCGCCATTGCTTCACCTACCTGAACCTCATAGTCACGCAGCCTCAGATGGCCACCCAGCAAAGTTTTTATGCGGAACATCGCTGTTTCTGCCACTGAACGCCGGTGATAACCCACTTTCTTTTTCCACATATCATTACTCCTGCTCAGACGCTGATTCGCCACCGCATGGTTACGTTCATGGTACTTGTCCGGCCAGTATTTCGCTCCGCTTCGCGGCGGGATAAGGGGCCTGATTTTCTTTCTTAGCAACGCATCGTGGCAGTAACAGGCGTCATAAGCACCGTCTGCTGACACTTCCCTGATTTTCCGGTGGGTTTGGTTAATCAGGCCCGGCAGTGCCTGCGCATCTGTCGTTCCGCTGAGCGATAAGTCGGCACAGATAATCTCATGAGTCACACTGTCTGCTGCCAGATGAAGCTTGCGCCACACTCTTCGTCTGTCAGCCCCATGCTGCCTGACTTTCCATTCACCTTCGCCAAAGACCTTCAGACCGGTACTGTCGATGACCAGATGCGAGATTTCACCACGCGTTGGCGTTTTTATGCTGATGTTGACGCTCTTTGCTCGTCTGCTGACCAGCGAGTAGTCCGGACAGCACAGCGGCTAAGACATGAGTTTAAAAATCGAATCAACGAAGCCCTGTAATGCCCGGAGCGACAGGTTAAACACAAGCTTCATCATAAGGACAGTGGTAACAGCCATATCGCTGTAGTAAAGCGGCCGGCCACGACCTTCAGGCGAAGAACTGTCAGTCCATCCAGCGATGGCCGACTCATCAAGCCAGACCGTCAGGGAACCGCGTTGTCTGAGTGCCTTGTTGTACGCGGGCCAGTTGGTAATTTTAAACTTTTGCTTTGCCATGGGGACCTGATGTTGAAACGAATTTAGCGATCAGCTCCGCCAATCACCTAAAAGTTCGATTTATTCAACAAAGCCCATATTAGGGTGATATTTTAGCATTTAATCAATAGTTAATTTAATGATAGTGGATTAGCAAAAAATTGTCTGGATAAGCCTAGTGACTGGTCAGATAACACAGTCACTGGTAGCTTTATTAATCGTGTATGTTATCAAGCTCACCATAAAGCGATGGCATATCTTTGGGTCTAGTTTTAAATCGACGATGTAGCCACATATATTGCTCGGGCGCTTGCATAATCTGTTTCTCAATCAATTTATTCATAAAAGCTGCAGTAGAAATTTCATCCTGCTGTGTCAAGTGGGTTATTGCCGGTTGGATAAGCAATTCATAACCTTTTGCGTTAGCTAATCGCCTGGGGGTAAAAGGTATTATGGCTGGATCGGCAAGTTTTGCCAGAATATGGGTACCAATAGTGGTAGCGGTATGTTTGACAGCGAAAAAAGGCACAAAAACACTTTTTCTTGGGCCATAATCGTGATCTGGCGCATACCACAAAATTTCTCCGTGCTTTAGGCTGCGTATCATGCCCTTTATATCTTTGCGATCAAGCATAAATTTATTAGAGCGCAACCGTCCTCGGGTTTGCAACCAATCCATTACTGGATTGTCGTTTGGACGATAAACACCAATACCAGGATTTAAGATACCAAAGATACGAGCGCCTAATTCGAGCGTTAGAAAATGAATTCCCACTACGATGATCCCTTGCCCTGTCTGCTGAATTTTTTCAATATTATTCTGCCCTTTAATCGTAAACCAGTGTTGTATTCGTTTATCAGACCAGAACCAGGCCATACCTGTCTCAAATAATCCCATACCTACCGACTCAAAATTTTTATCGATCATTTGTTGGCGTTGCTGCGCACTCATAGCCGGAAAGCAAAGTTCTAAATTACGCTCTGCAATCTGTAGGCGTTTTTTTAGAAAATATTTGGCTAACCGTCCAAGGCGAGTTCCTAGCCAATAGATAACAGGATAAGGCAGTAAAACCAGTAAATAAAGGAGCCCAATTCCTAACCATGTTAGCCAATATTGAGGATGTAAATATGAAATTTTAAAAGGAGTTACTTTTATCATCTGCGTTTTATTTAGTCAGTATTAATATTATCTATTGTGACACCTTTTTAGCAAAGCTAAAACTATAATTGTATATTTAACCGCCATTCACTACTTAACATTGTTTTGCTTCAAGAGGGCTTTGTTGAATAAATCGAACTTTTAGGTGATTAGCGGATCTGATCGCTAAATTCGTTTCAACATCAGGTCCCCATGTCAAAGCAAAAGTTTAAAATTACCAACTGGCCCGCGTACAACAAGGCACTCAGACAACGCGGTTCCCTGACGGTCTGGCTTGATGAGTCGGCCATCGCTGGATGGACTGACTGTTCTTCGCCTGAAGGTCGTGGCCGGCCGCTTTACTACAGCGATATGGCTGTTACCACTGTCCTTATGATGAAGCGTGTGTTTAACCTGTCGCTACGGGCATTACAGGGCTTCGTTGATTCGATTTTTAAACTCATGTCTTTGCCGCTGTGCTGTCCGGACTACTCGCTGGTCAGCAGACGAGCAAAGAGCGTCAACATCAGCATAAAAACGCCAACGCGTGGTGAAATCTCGCATCTGGTCATCGACAGTACCGGTCTGAAGGTCTTTGGCGAAGGTGAATGGAAAGTCAGGCAGCATGGGGCTGACAGACGAAGAGTGTGGCGCAAGCTTCATCTGGCAGCAGACAGTGTGAATCATGAGATTATCTGTACCGACTTATCGCTCAGCGGAACGACAGATGCGCAGGCACTGCCGGGCCTGATTAACCAAACCCACCGGAAAATCAGGGAAGTGTCAGCAGACGGTGCTTATGACGCCTGTTACTGCCACGATGCGTTGCTAAGAAAGAAAATCAGGCCCCTTATCCCGCCGCGAAGCGGAGCGAAATACTGGCCGGACAAGTACCATGAACGTAACCATGCGGTGGCGAATCAGCGTCTGAGCAGGAGTAATGATATGTGGAAAAAGAAAGTGGGTTATCACCGGCGTTCAGTGGCAGAAACAGCGATGTTCCGCATAAAAACTTTGCTGGGTGGCCATCTGAGGCTGCGTGACTATGAGGCTCAGGTAGGTGAAGCAATGGCGATGGTCAAAGCGCTGAACCGTATGACGTTGTTGGGTATGCCACACAGCGTCAGGATCGGATAACAGCTGTAGCAGAGGGAGCCATCCTGGCGGCTAATTCTGATTTATTCAACAAAGCCGGTTGAATACTGAGATAATTTAAATCTATACATAAGTAGCCTCTGTTAATTCAATAAGTTATCAATTTTAACGAGGCTATTTTATCACTCAACATTTGTAATAAGTTAAATAAGCAGATAATTATTTATGATAAGCGTTACCTAAATAAAATAACATTATCTGATTTTACTAAAATAGAATTAAACATTGCTAGATTTAATATTTATGCCATTTATCATTTAAATTTAGGCTATTAATTTATAACGGTTATATCTTAGAATGAAATCATTTCACTATGAAATCTAAATGGCAAGTTAATAAAAATAAACTATTTTTCGTAAAAAAGGGCTTTGTTGAATAAATCAGAATTAGCCGCCAGGATGGCTCCCTCTGCTACAGCTGTTATCCGATCCTGACGCTGTGTGGCATACCCAACAACGTCATACGGTTCAGCGCTTTGACCATCGCCATTGCTTCACCTACCTGAGCCTCATAGTCACGCAGCCTCAGATGGCCACCCAGCAAAGTTTTTATGCGGAACATCGCTGTTTCTGCCACTGAACGCCGGTGATAACTCACTTTCTTTTTCCACATATCATTACTCCTGCTCAGACGCTGATTCGCCACCGCATGGTTACGTTCATGGTACTTGTCCGGCCAGTATTTCGCTCCGCTTCGCGGCGGGATAAGGGGCCTGATTTTCTTTCTTAGCAACGCATCGTGGCAGTAACAGGCGTCATAAGCACCGTCTGCTGACACTTCCCTGATTTTCCGGTGGGTTTGGTTAATCAGGCCCGGCAGTGCCTGCGCATCTGTCGTTCCGCTGAGCGATAAGTCGGCACAGATAATCTCATGAGTCACACTGTCTGCTGCCAGATGAAGCTTGCGCCACACTCTTCGTCTGTCAGCCCCATGCTGCCTGACTTTCCATTCACCTTCGCCAAAGACCTTCAGACCGGTACTGTCGATGACCAGATGCGAGATTTCACCACGCGTTGGCGTTTTTATGCTGATGTTGACGCTCTTTGCTCGTCTGCTGACCAGCGAGTAGTCCGGACAGCACAGCGGCAAAGACATGAGTTTAAAAATCGAATCAACGAAGCCCTGTAATGCCCGGAGCGACAGGTTAAACACACGCTTCATCATCAGGACAGTGGTAACAGCCATATCGCTGTAGTAAAGCGGCCGGCCACGACCTTCAGGCGAAGAACTGTCAGTCCATCCAGCGATGGCCGACTCATCAAGCCAGACCGTCAGGGAACCGCGTTGTCTGAGTGCCTTGTTGTACGCGGGCCAGTTGGTAATTTTAAACTTTTGCTTTGCCATGGGGACCTGATGTTGAAACGAATTTAGCGATCAGCTCCGCCAATCACCTAAAAGTTCGATTTATTCAACAAAGCCGTAAAAAAGTAAAAAAACAATAATATGATGTTTAAAATGGAAACAGCCAATAACCAACTAATCAATCAATCAAATCAATCAATCAATCAATCAATCAATCAATCAATCAATCAATCAATCAATCAATCAATCAATCAATCAATCAATCAATCAATCAATCAATCAATCAATCAATCAATCAATCAATCAATCAATCAATCAATCAATGATTATAACTAAGTGAAAGCGGCAAAGATTATCAGTAAATTGCCCGTTTATTTATATACATTATAAAAATATTTTTATCAAAAATTGCGCTTATTAACTGAATGATTAATCATATTTAGGCTTTGTTGAATAAATCAGAATTAGCCGCCAGGATGGCTCCCTCTGCTACAGCTGTTATCCGATCCTGACGCTGTGTGGCATACCCAACAACGTCATACGGTTCAGCGCTTTGACCATCGCCATTGCTTCACCTACCTGAGCCTCATAGTCACGCAGCCTCAGATGGCCACCCAGCAAAGTTTTTATGCGGAACATCGCTGTTTCTGCCACTGAACGCCGGTGATAACCCACTTTCTTTTTCCACATATCATTACTCCTGCTCAGACGCTGATTCGCCACCGCATGGTTACGTTCATGGTACTTGTCCGGCCAGTATTTCGCTCCGCTTCGCGGCGGGATAAGGGGCCTGATTTTCTTTCTTAGCAACGCGTCGTGGCAGTAACAGGCGTCATAAGCACCGTCTGCTAACACTTCCCTGATTTTCCGGTGGGTTTGGTTAATCAGGCCCGGCAGTGCCTGCGCATCTGTCGTTCCGCTGAGCGATAAGTCGGCACAGATAATCTCATGAGTCACACTGTCTGCTGCCAGATGAAGCTTGCGCCACACTCTTCGTCTGTCAGCCCCATGCTGCCTGACTTTCCATTCACCTTCGCCAAAGACCTTCAGACCGGTACTGTCGATGACCAGATGCGAGATTTCACCACGCGTTGGCGTTTTTATGCTGATGTTTACGCTCTTTGCTCGTCTGCTGACCAGCGAGTAGTCCGGACAGCACAGCGGCAAAGACATGAGTTTAAAAATCGAATCAACGAAGCCCTGTAATGCCCGGAGCGACAGGTTAAACACACGCTTCATCATCAGGACAGTGGTAACAGCCATATCGCTGTAGTAAAGCGGCCGGCCACGACCTTCAGGCGAAGAACTGTCAGTCCATCCAGCGATGGCCGACTCATCAAGCCAGACCGTCAGGGAACCGCGTTGTCTGAGTGCCTTGTTGTACGCGGGCCAGTTGGTAATTTTAAACTTTTGCTTTGCCATGGGGACCTGATGTTGAAACGAATTTAGCGATCAGCTCCGCCAATCACCTAAAAGTTCGATTTATTCAACAAAGCCCCATAATGGATAAATATAGTAATTAAATTAATATTATTTTTATGTTTATGTAATATATTTAAGTGCTTAAATTAATTAATTATTTTTTACAAAAAGTAAATAACAATTTATATTAAATTTCAACATAAAAAATTATTTTTTGTTTTTTTGTCAATTATTATGCTTATATTACAATAAATACTAAAATAAATGATATTATTCTGCTGATAAAATAGGTAGTAAAATAAAATTGATTAGTTATAATTTAGTTAACATATTATTAAATATAAAGTTTTGGTGGCGTTAATGAGTAAATCTTGCCCTATTTTTATTGTTTCATTAAAAAAGGATACAGATAGAAGAAGACAAATTAGTAAAGCTTTGTCGTCACAAGCTTTACCTTTCACGATAGTTGATGCCATCGAAGGTGCTAAGTTAACTCAGGTTGACATGCCTTGGTTTGAATCCGCTAATTCAGGTAAGTTTGATGTGAAAGCAAGAAGCGGAATGAATGAAATTGCTTGTAGCTTGAGCCATCAATCAATTTATCAACATATTGTAAAAAATGATATCGAATGGGCATTGATTCTAGAGGACGATGTTATCATTGATAAAAAATTATCCCATCTAATCAAAGCGCTGGAACAGGGTAAAAGTAATTTATTAAAAAAAGATTATGTTTATTTGCTAGGTGGGCAAGAAGGGCTGAGTTCAAGAAAGCGAATTTCGTTAAGTTTTTTTAATAAAATAACCATCGCTAATGTGACCTTTCGTCTATTAACTTATAGTCCGGATAAAATTTTTCGTGCCTGTTGTTACTTAATTCATCGTAACACCTGTAAAAGAATAATCACTGAATTTGAAAGACAATTTTTTGTTGCTGATTCATGGGGCCTGTTATATAAAAAACAGGCAATTAAAGGATATTATTTAGCCGAAATTATTAAGCATCCGATTGTTTCCGTTGAAAATAGCAATTTGGAGGCTGATAGAAGAAAGTATGTTATTAAAGAAAAAAGAAGAACGCGAGGCAATCTTGAGTCTGTTTTAGCTTATATTTTGCTACAAATAAGGCGTGTTTTACGTAGTTTAATTTTTTGGCAAAAATAGGGTTTATGTCGTTGTGAGAGTTTGCCATCTAATATTGTTTTTGCACGGATTAATCATTATGATTAATCCGCTAAATGCTATCACGCTAGAATTTTCTTAAGGGATGAATTGACTTTGTCAAAATAGCTATCTTCATAAAAATCTGAGATAGAATTTTTTATGCTAACCTGTGAGGGTAAGGTTTTATTATCAACAATACTCTGCAATATATTAACGAAACAGGGTAGATCATTAACAGGAAATAATTCTCCATTAATATCGTTTTTAATGATATCTTCCGGCCCAGCTGGGCAATTTGAACTTATTGCATAAATGCCATAGGATATGGCTTCAAGAAGAACCATGCCAAGGCCTTCAATGCTTGAAGTTAGTAATAGGGCCGAAACTGTTTTTATATTATTGCGTATATAAAACCATGGATCTGGCTGCCAGCCATGCCAGTTAATTTTTTTTTCAATATTTAGTTTTTTAGCTAGCTGTTTTAATTGATTGATTTCGTGCTCTTCGCCACTACCGACAATATTGAGTTGCCAGTCACCGCTGATATTTGCCAAGCTAGTAAATAGAAAAGCCAGTTGTTTTTGTCCCGCAAAAAATATTCGCCCTAAATAGAGAAAAACAGTTTTGTCCTTAGGTCGCGGGATAACAATGTCTTGTTTTTTTATTGGATTAAATAAAGTAAAAATATTATTTTCATCGACGCCAAGGGCAACTAATTGCCTCGCTATACCTGAGCTTATCGCGTAATAGTAATCTGCTTTTAAAAGATATTCTTTTTTATAACTTCCATTAATGGCAAAGTGTGGCCAGGAAATTAGTGGTATTTGTCTGCCTAAGATAAATTTTCTACTGATGTTTGAGTTATGACAGGCAATAGAATCTAAGGCGATAATTGCGTTAATTTTTTGCTCGCTAAGTAGTTTTCGTAGCTGCAAAGCATAATGAATACGTCGCAGCTTGCCGTTTTTAATATTGGAATATAATCGACTATATTTTATGTTATCTAACCAATCATCATTCGGTTGCGTTTGTTTAGTATTAAAAAAGACAAAACTGACAGTTATATCTGGTCGCCGCTGTTTTAATAACAAAATAAATTCACGACAAACGGTTTCCATACCACCAAAACCACTAATGTTGTAGCTGGTTATTAATATTTTGTTTGGCATCGTCTGCTAATCTCATCAAGTTCTTGGTTAAAATAATATCTGCCAATCTTATCTATTTTAAAGAAATACTATTTCATTAATAAAATAGCTTTAATGGTCGTTATGACGCGTTTTTTATCGAAATATTGCGGTTATTTCAGTGTAATATTTAAAAAATAATTGAACAATAACTTAATTTAAAAGTTGCAAAAAGATCATTGTTTTGTTAATTCACAAAATAGAGTACATATTGCAAATATATACTCTACTGCTATTCTTATAAGCTAAAAACTTGACCCAGATTTTTTTAAAAATAATATTTCTTCAGGAGTAGAAACTCTATTAAGAATTCCATTTCTGTGTGGATAGCGGCCAAAATGATCAATAATTTCTTTATGCCGCATTTCAAATTCAAGTGTTATTTTATCATTTAATGTAGTAAAAAGAGGGGCTTTGTTGAATAAATCAGAATTAGCCGCCAGGATGGCTCCCTCTGCTACAGCTGTTATCCGATCCTGACGCTGTGTGGCATACCCAACAACGTCATACGGTTCAGCGCTTTGACCATCGCCATTGCTTCACCTACCTGAGCCTCATAGTCACGCAGCCTCAGATGGCCACCCAGCAAAGTTTTTATGCGGAACATCGCTGTTTCTGCCACTGAACGCCGGTGATAACCCACTTTCTTTTTCCACATATCATTACTCCTGCTCAGATGCTGATTCGCCACCGCATGGTTACGTTCATGGTACTTGTACGGCCAGTATTTCACTCCGCTTCGCGGCGGGATAAGGGGCCTGATTTTCTTTCTTAGCAACGCGTCGTGGCAGTAACAGGCGTCATAAGCACCGTCTGCTGACACTTCCGTGATTTTCCGGTGGGTTTGGTTAATCAGGCCCGGCAGTGCCTGCGCATCTGTCGTTCAGCTGAGCGATAAGTCGGCACAGATAATCTCATGATTCACACTGTCTGCTGCCAGATGAAGCTTGCGCCACACTCTTCGTCTGTCAGCCCCATGCTGCCTGACTTTCCATTCACCTTCGCCAAAGACCTTCAGACCGGTACTGTCGATGACCAGATGCGAGATTTCACCACGCGTTGGCGTTTTTATGCTGATGTTGACGCTCTTTGCTCGTCTGCTGACCAGCGAGTAGTCCGGACAGCACAGCGGCAAAGACATGAGTTTAAAAATCGAATCAACGAAGCCCTGTAATGCCCGGAGCGACAGGTTAAACACACGCTTCATCATCAGGACAGTGGTAACAGCCATATCGCTGTAGTAAAGCGGCCGGCCACGACCTTCAGGCGAAGAACTGTCAGTCCATCCAGCGATGGCCGACTCATCAAGCCAGACCGTCAGGGAACCGCGTTGTCTGAGTGCCTTGTTGTACGCGGGCCAGTTGGTAATTTTAAACTTTTGCTTTGCCATGGGGACCTGATGTTGAAACGAATTTAGCGATCAGCTCCGCCAATCACCTAAAAGTTCGATTTATTCAACAAAGCCAAAAAGAGGAACAGATTGTTGATGAATGAAAGGTGATTCTGAATGCATAAATGGCATTAAAATGCATTTACGTTCTTTTATTGGTAAGTGTGTATAATCTGGTTGTTTAATTGCGTCTTGAGCTAACATAAGCGCCATATTATCTTGTGAAAAAGCTTTTGCTGTATCACGCCAAATATTACGAGAAAACTAATCAAGCACGATAATTTCAGCTAATATCCCTTTTATTGAGCAACGCCAATGAGCAAGTTCACCACGACTCGCTTTTTCAGTAGTAAGTTTAAATCTATCCCGGATGATAGCGTCAAATTGTGGTTTTTTTTCGAACCATTGTTTATTGGTATATTCCTTAAACCAGAAATCTAAAACTTCTTGCCATTCATTATGCATTATATTTATCTCTTTAGGTTAGCAACTTTCCCGCTGTAAACCATCTATAATTCTGAATAGTAAAATGAAGATGAAAATATAATATAGCTACTTTATAAGAAAAATTCTGTTAAATGAAGCAAATTATTTTATAAATTTGCTTGATATGTGACGATAATGTAATCTTATGTCACGTCATTAGTGGCTTTGTTGAATAAATCGAACTTTTAGGTGATTGGCGGAGCTGATCGCTAAATTCGTTTCAACATCAGGTCCCCATGGCAAAGCAAAAGTTTAAAATTACCAACTGGCCCGCGTACAACAAGGCACTCAGACAACGCGGTTCCCTGACGGTCTGGCTTGATGAGTCGGCCATCGCTGGATGGACTGACAGTTCTTCGCCTGAAGGTCGTGGCCGGCCGCTTTACTACAGCGATATGGCTGTTACCACTGTCCTGATGATGAAGCGTGTGTTTAACCTGTCGCTCCGGGCATTACAGGGCTTCGTTGATTCGATTTTTAAACTCATGTCTTAGCCGCTGTGCTGTCCGGACTACTCGCTGGTCAGCAGACGAGCAAAGAGCGTCAACATCAGCATAAAAACGCCAACGCGTGGTGAAATCTCGCATCTGGTCATCGACAGTACCGGTCTGAAGGTCTTTGGCGAAGGTGAATGGAAAGTCAGGCAGCATGGGGCTGACAGACGAAGAGTGTGGCGCAAGCTTCATCTGGCAGCAGACAGTGTGACTCATGAGATTATCTGTGCCGACTTATCGCTCAGCGGAACGACAGATGCGCAGGCACTGCCGGGCCTGATTAACCAAACCCACCGGAAAATCAGGGAAGTGTCAGCAGACGGTGCTTATGACGCCTGTTACTGCCACGATGCGTTGCTAAGAAAGAAAATCAGGCCCCTTATCCCGCCGCGAAGCGGAGCGAAATACTGGCCGGACAAGTACCATGAACGTAACCATGCGGTGGCGAATCAGCGTCTGAGCAGGAGTAATGATATGTGGAAAAAGAAAGTGGGTTATCACCGGCGTTCAGTGGCAGAAACAGCGATGTTCCGCATAAAAACTTTGTTGGGTGGCCATCTGAGCCTGCGTGACTATGAGGCTCAGGTAGGTGAAGCAATGGCGATGGTCAAAGCGCTGAACCGTATGACGTTGTTGGGTATGCCACACAGCGTCAGGATCGGATAACAGCTGTAGCAGAGGGAGCCATCCTGTCGGCTAATTCTGATTTATTCAACAAAGCCGCTAATAAACTAAATGCGGCTAAAGAAAATCACAACAATGAACTACTGGATTATGCACGTTATATTGAAGAAAATAAAGAAGAAATTTCTAATCTAGTAGCAAATTTTTTAATTAATAGATAAGATATTTATAATTAGTAGACCGCTACTAAAAATAATATTGTTAATAAAAATTATTATTTAGCAAACGATGTTTAGTAGTGGTTTAATATAAGTATCTATACTAAAATTCAGTTTTCTTATTAATCATCACATTATTGCTATTCCTTTCAAAGTATAATTTCTTTGCTCCTCTACAGCACAAGAACATTAACCAAGCATTAACATTATAATTTGTATTAAACAACATATTTAATATAATACAATTTATAAGGTTATCTTAATTATATTGAGTATTTACATAATTAAATAAATTTATTGTATAAATAGTTATTTATCTGCAGATAATATATTTACTGTTTATAAAAAGTCAGATGTTTATTTTGTAAATAATAGAAAAGCTAAATTTGGTATTGGTGTTATTTAAGTATATTTACACTTGTTGGGGCAAATATATAAAATAAATAATGGAGTTAACATGCGTTTAGATAGTTTTTCCAACACCAATAAGGCTGAAGCAGCGACCACTTCGCTGTTATCAAGCATTCAAAACAGCTTTAATAATTTTAAAGATTTAACAATTAGTTTGGTGAATAGTTTGATTGGCGTAAAAAATAGTTCCAGCGAATTTTACTGGAAATCAAATGATTCATTCAGTTATTCATCTCAACCGCAAAAATTTCCCGTTGAATTGCGTAGAGTGAGTTCAATATCATCATAAGGCATGACGTTAACTGGCAAAAAATCGCCTGAGTCCGCGCAATCAACTACAGTAAAATCAGAAAGTGCTATTTTAAATGAAAAACCGCAGAAAACTGGCTTTAATATGTTGTACGATGGTTTACTCAAATTGAGTAATCCCAGTTTTTGGCAGAGAAAAATGTCCTCAGTCAGCGATAATGTCGAGCAGAACAAAATAGAAGCAGGTCAAGTTGCTAAAGAGCGTATAGCAGTAGAACAAGCAATGCATGCTAATATCGAAGGAATTTGTGACAAGTTAAATCAATTTATAGCGGACAAAAATGTTGAGGGTATTTTTAGAGGAGAGCCGAATAAAGCAATATACAATAAAGATGATAATAGCAAATTGATTAAGGCATTTAGCAACGAAGCACTTCAATCTGAACCCATTTCTTTATCATGGATGTTAAAAACCTTTTTAGGTGAATTTTTCCCCAACGTTGATATGAATGAATTAAAAAATATTTTGTCAATCGATAACAGTAATCCAGAAGCATTGCAACAATTAGACAAGGTCCTGGCGCAAGAGGACTTTGATAGTTTAATCAAGGAAAAAATTAATGCTAGCGGATCAGAACAAACACAAAATAATCTGCAAGCTTGTTTTGCTTCAATGGCAGAAGCGTTGCGTTTGGTTGACAGTAATCAGGGTATTCAAGGCTTAACAAAATCGAGTATTGTGACATCAATGTTACCTAGGATCATCGATATAACGCTTGAAAATTTTATTAGTTATAACGATCAAAGAGGGATAATTACCGATTTGATGGCAAATTATCTTATTCAGTATCATTAATTTGTCTTGCTTATAACAGTAAGCCCGCAGTTAAATTGTATCATTATTAATCAATAGATTTGGCGGGCTGATTATTGTACTAAGCTTTTAACTCTAGTTCGTTCATAGCAGCAATACTGAAACCACCGTCAACGGGTAAAATTTCACCTGTCACGCCGGCTGATAAATTAGAACAAAGGAAAGCAGCACAATTGCCAACATCTTCCGTTGTTACCGTACGGCGAATGGGGGTTACTGATTCACAATGTGATAACATTTTACGAAAATCTTTTATGCCCGATGCTGCTAATGTGCGGATTGGACCGGCTGAAATGCCATTAACGCGAATAGCTTCAGGCCCCATTGCGTTAGCCATATAACGAACATTTGCTTCAAGGGAAGCTTTTGCTAATCCCATAATATTATAGTTAGGGATCGCACGCTTAGCGCCCAAATAACTTAGGGTAACCAGGGCAGAATGAGGATTTAACATACTTCGACAAGCTTTTGCTAACGCAACAAAGCTATAGGAACTAATATCGTGGGCAATCCGGAAGCCCTCGCGTGTCACTGCATCGACATAATCACCATCAAGTTGATCGGATGGTACATAGGCAATTGAATGGACAAAACCATCAAATTTGCGCCATACTTTCGCCAGCTCGGCAAATAAGGTAGTGATACTTTCATCCGAAGCAACATCACATGGCAAAACAATACTAGAGCCAAAGCTGTTTGCCATCTCTTCTACGCGAGATTTCAGTTTATCACCTTGATAACTGAAGGCCAGTTCAGCCCCTTGTTGGTGCATTGCTTGTGCAATACCGTGAGCAATAGATAGTTTACTAGCTAAACCAGTGATCAGAATGCGCTTGCCGCTCATAAAGCCCATAAGCCGTATCCTTGTAAATTTTTAAATAATAACAATAATATACACAGCATAAATTATCTATTGTAGATGGTATTTATGCATTATTTTTTTGATAACCGGCAGAGAGTTTATCATGATAGAATAAAATATGTTGTATTACCTCGCTGATCAGAGCAGTTTTTGCTGCCTTTATATATTAGCTAACATCTTGCCGCCAGGCATCGGCAGATAAAAGTTCACCAAAATGGCTGGCAATTAAGCGTCTGGTCACTTCATGTAAAGGTGAAGCAAGTACTTCGGCGGTATTACCTCTTTCGACGACAACACCATTATCCATTACCAACACTTTATCGCTGATATGTTTCATTATACCTAGATGTTGAGTAACATAAATATAGGAAATACCTTGTTTTTCTTGTAATTCAAGCATTAAATTGATGATGTGAGAACGCATAGTCATATCTAATGACGCCAGTGCTTCATCGGCAATAATAATCTCTGGTTGCAGGATCAACGCTCTTGCCAGCGCTACTCGCTGTTTTTGGCCCGCTGCTAGCATATGCGGATAATAGCCTGCGTGATCCGGTAATAGCCCAACTTGGCGAAGAGTCTGTTCTATACGTTCTTCCCGTTCATGAACGGAAAGTGAAGTATTTAGAATTAAAGGGATCTCAAGAATTTTCCCAATACGCTGCCTGGGGGTTAACGAAGTACTTGGATCCTGAAATATCATGCGGATGCGTTGACTGCGATAACTATAATCGCCAAAGTTAAGTTGATGACCATTAATAAAGATTTCACCACTACTAGGTTCAATAACACCCGATAACATGCGTGCCAGAGTTGATTTACCTGAACCGTTAGCACCAATAATAGCCAAGGTTTCACCAGCTCTTAAGGTAAAACTTAACGGTTTTACTGCTTCTAATAATTGAGTTTGAAATAACCCGGTGCGATAACGAAAGGTTTTAGTTAGATTTTTGATTGCCAGTAACGGTGTTGTCATGATGTTTCCTCCATATTAAGAGGAAAATGACATGCAAAAGCCCGATTTTTTATGCTGCGTAGCGGCGGCGTGATAATGCACGTTTTTTGTGCATAGGGACAACGAGGGCCAAGACGGCAACCGATTGGTAGATGCTTTAAAGAAGGGATCGCCCCAGTTAGGGTATTTAGCCGACTTTTATGCGGAAGTGGGCTGCTAAAATCCGGTACAGCACGGATTAATGCTTGTGTATAAGGATGATGGGGGCGGACCAATAACTCTTCAGGTGTTGTACTTTCAACGGTTTGGCCACAATAGAGTACGCTAATCCGATCAACGAGTTTGCTCATCATTTGCATATCATGACTAATTAGTAAAATTGTCATGTTATTGTTTTGGTTTAATCTATCAAGCAGGCGAAATATTTGTGCTTGAGTTGTCGATTCCATTGTATTGGTGGGTTCATCGGCAATAAGTAAGCGTGGTTGATTTGCTAGCGCAATGGCTATCATCACTTTCTGACATTCACCTTCAGTAAGTTCATAAGGATAGCTGTACATTATATCATCGTGATCTTTAATTCCGACTCGATGGAGTAATTCAATTGCGCGTCGCCTACGCCAACTAAATCGGTGCCACCAACGACCTTTAAAAGTCCATTGCGGTATTGATTGGATAAGTTGTTTACCAATATTTTCAGCTGGATCTAAGCAAGACTGGGGTTCTTGAAAAATCATCGAAATATTATGCCCTATTACTCTACGTCGTTGGCGTGCGGTGAGCTTTAACAGATCAATATCAAGAAAATAAAAACGATCGGCAGTCACTTTTAAGTTATCTTTAGTAACGCCACAAATAGCCTTAGCAATCAAACTTTTACCTGACCCGGACTCGCCAGCTAAGCCACGAATTTCTCCTTCATTTAGCTGTAAAGAAACATTATCGACGGCTTTCACTAGCCCTTTGGCGGTCATAAATTCAATAGTGAGGTTACGGATATCTAATAATGGCATTATTCCACCCCAGCATTAATGGCGCGATGTAAGCCATCACTAAGTAAGTTAACAAATAAAACGCTGATCATAATGGCTGCACCAGGAAGAAAAACTGTCCATGGTGCTACATAAATCAATTCTAAACTATCACCGAGCATAGTGCCCCATTCAGCAGTCGGTAATCTGGCGCCTAAATCAAGAAAGCCTAACGCAGCCATATCCAGAATGGCCATAGAGAGAGTGCGAGTAATTTCTGTTACCAGGATAGGTGTGATATTGGGTAATACTGTATACCAAAGGATATAAAAGTTTGAAGCACCGTCAAGTCGAGCGGCAAGAACATATTCTGTATCTAATTCATCGCGAACGGCGCTGTAAATTGTTCTAACAATTCTTGGTAATAAGGCTAACCAAATTGCTATCATCGCATTTTCAAGGCTTGAACCGGCAAAAGCGACAATAATAATCGCCAGGAGTAGCGAGGGAATTGATAACAGCGTATCTAACACATGATTTAAAATAGCTGATTTTAACCCATGGGTAATGCCGGCTAAACAACCTAATATTAATCCGACCAGCGTTGTGCTAATGGTGATCATAAGTGCAGAGCCAAAGGTAGATGCTGTACCGATAAGTAATCGACTTAAAATATCACGACCAAGATAATCAGTACCAAAAAAAAATGCCACATTACCATAATGCGACCAGGATGGAGGTAGTAGCTGGTAGCCCAAAAATTGTTGGTTAATGGTATAGGGGGCTAAGTAGCTGCCAAATAAAGTCAAAACCAGGAGAAAAGCAATACCATAAAATCCAGTCATTGCTAGAATATCATTAGAGAAAAATCGCCAGACAACCCGGATAGGGGATGGCATCTTTTGTTCACGATAAAAATTATCTGAAGACATACCCATCCTTATATTTAGCAGGGTTCATCATAGCGCCTAAAATATCCGATATGACATTAACGAAAATAACTAAAGTACCAATAATCATTACGCCGGCAGAAATTGCTGAGTAATCATTTTGTCGAATGGCTGTGACTAACCAACGCCCTAAGCCTGGCCAATTAAATACAAGTTCAGTGATCATCGCTAGTGTTATCATAGTAGAAAACTGCAGACCAAGTTTTGGAATAATAGGAGGCAGCGCATTGTGTAATACATGACGTTTGATAATGGTAATGCGAGAGAGTCCTCTGGTTGCTGCTGCTTTAATATAATTTTCACCCATAACAGCTTCAGTACTATTTTTCATTAACCGTATCATTTCAGAAATTGGCGCAATAGCTAATGTAATAACGGGTAAAATCAAATGCTCTAATAGATTAATAAACATTTGGCTACGATAGATTGAATTCGATAACCACACATCGATTAGGGCAAAACCGGTCACAGGTTCAAGATCATACAGTAAATTAATTCGGCCAGAGACCGGTAACCAGCCTAATTTCAATGAAAAAAGCAGGATAAATAATAAAGCCAACACAAAAATTGGCATAGAAAAACCGATTAGGGTAAAAATTTTAATAATGTAATCAATTGGTTTATTGCTCCAGACACCCGCAATAATGCCGGTAGGGATGCCGATGATTAAAGCTAAAATAAACGCTAAAAAGCACAACTCCATAGTGGCAGGAAAAGTGGCATTCAGCTGACTGCTAATCGGTTGACCATTAATACTAGAAAAACCAAAATTCCAATGTAATAAGCCGGTTAAATAAAAAATATAGGCATCCCATAATGATAGTCCACTTAATGGAGCATCAGCAGTGAAATAGTTCAAACTAAAACTAACCAGCGTTAGTAAAAATAAAGTAATAATTAAAAGTAATAACCGCCTTAATACGTAAATAATCACCACGCTGCTCCTTTTTCGTCATTAAAATAGGAGTCAGCCGGTAGTGGGGTTTTAATCGATCCATCACGATAAACCCCGGCAAAAGAGGAGTTACCAAAGGCGCTAATAACTAGCCCTTTGATATCATAGCGATAAGCCTGTAAATGTAATGAATAAGCTAGCGGTAATACAGGTAATTCTTTTGCTAGTAATGATTGCGCTTGGTGGTAATAATTAATGCGAGATGAAATACTTTGGCTTACTAGCGCCTTACGTAAAAGTTCATCAAAGTAAGGATTACACCATTTACTCAAATTAGTATGTGATTCCTTAGCAGCGCAACTAAGTAGATGGCGGAAAAAACTATCAGGATCATTACTATCCGTCGACCAACCGTCAAGAATCATGTCATAGTTACGATCACTCAGCTTATTTTCTAATAAATTGCCTTCTACCGGATGAATATTCATCTTAATGCCTACTTTTGCTAAGTCTGCCTGGATAAGTTCGGCAGTTTTTAACGGGCTCGGATTATAGGATTGAGAAATCACGGGAACCCAAATATCTAATTTCATACCGGACAAACCGAGCTCTTCTAGCATTTCTTTGGCTTTTTCAGGATTATAATCTGTCACTTTAATTTGATTATCATAAGCCCATGAAGCTCTAGGTAGAACAGAAGTTGCTGTTTCAGCGGTGCCATAATAGATAGATTGCATTAATCTTTCATTATTAATTGAATACGCTATGGCTTGTCTAACCTTTAATTGATCAAGCGGTGGTTTGCTAGTGTTAAAAATCAGATAGGCGATATTCATGCCGGCTCGCATCGATAGCCGCAAACGGGCATCTTCACGTAGCACCTTTAATTGACTAGCAGCTGGATAGGCTAAGACATCGCATTCACCGGTTAATAATTTAGATATGCGTCCTGTACCGCCGGCACCCAGATCAATCACCACTTGCTGCATTAAAGGTTTGCCTTTCCAGTAGTTATTATGCCGATTTAGCTTGATAAATTGACCGGTTTGATAGCCTACCAACATGAAAGGACCAGTGCCAACAGGTTGCCAATCAATAAATTCTTTATGATTAATTTTGTTGAGATATTGCGCATATTCTTGTGAAAGTATTGGTGCATAGCGAGTTGCAAGATGCCAGAGAAATGATGCATCGGGGGTATATAATTTAAATTCAACAGTATAATTATCAATTTTACGAATACTACGGATATTGTTAGCTAATTGCAGGCTATCGAAATAAGGATAATTGCCTCCCCCAACATATTGATAAGGATGATTTTTATCAAACATACGGGAAAAACTAAACACAACGTCATTGAGCGTTCGTGTCGGTGTGAACCAATCTGTTGTTTGAAATGGAATATTACGTTTTAAATAAAATCGATAAGTGGCTCCTTTATCAAATGATTTCCAGTGCGAGGCAAGTTCGGAATTTAATTTGTAAGTAAGTGTATTAACTTCTAATAATCGATCATAAAGTTGAGCGGCTAGTGGATCAATAATCAACCCGGTGCTGGCAATTTGCGGATTAAATGTAGTGACAATGCCATTAACACAATAGATAAAACTGTTTTGACGAATTTGTGGTGGAAGGGTATCTGCTAATGCATTTATTGTCCCTACATTTATTAAAATAATCCATAAAATTAGGTACCGCATATAAAAACCTATTATAAGTGCGAATGGCTTTATTGTAGCTTAACTCCTTTTATGCAACAAAATAGAGTTGATAAAATTATCAGTAATTTGTTGATAAAAATTGTCAACCAACTGCTTTGCTAACGTTATTGATAATTATAGTAACTTTAATTTATTGCTGACACGATATTGCTTAGATTGTTGCCAGTGGTTTAATTTTCTTGCCAGCATCGGATGGCCACTTTCTCGATTACTAATTCTTATTTGTTATTTTGATTCTCTGGCAAATTATGTTTTTTCAGTAGTCCCCTTAATTGGTGATAAGTTAATTTTAAGTGTGAAGCGGCCAAGCGCTGATTAAACTGGCTTATTTGTAATGCCTGTTCGAGCAAATTTTTTTCTGCCACCTGCTGCCATTGTTTCAAATCAATGGGAAGTTGAGGTAGCTCATCGTTTTCTTGTGTTACCACCGACATCATTGACTCATTAGCAAAGGGATTGAAGACAATCAAATCTAATGGTTCAGCTCTATCGCCATGGCGATAGACGGAACGCTCAATAACATTCTTTAATTCACGTACATTACCCGGCCAGGGATAAGCTGACAGGTTTTTTTGTGCTTTAACAGTAAATCCAGGGAAAAAAGAGAGATTGAGCTCACGGCACATATTAATTGCGAAATGTTCAGCCAGTAACATAATATCGGCTAATCGCTCACGTAAGGGCGGAATGTGGATGACATCGAAGGCTAGACGGTCAAGTAGATCGGCACGAAACAAGCCTTTATTAGCTAATTGGGGTAGATTAGCGTTGGTTGCGCAAATAAGCCTAACATCGACTTTAAGGCTTTGACTACCACCAACACGTTCTAGTTGGCCATATTCGATCACCCGTAATAATTTTTCTTGTACAATCATGGGGGGCGGTTGCCAACTAGTCAAGGAAAAGTGTGCCTCGATCTGCACGTTCAAATCGGCCTAAATGTCTTTTTTGTGCTCCAGTAAATGCGCCTGCTTCATGACCAAATAATTCGGAATCTAATAAATTTTCATTCAGTGCACTGCAATTAATGGAAACAAATGGTTCTTGCCAACGTGGTGAAATGTAATGAAGACGGCTAGCAATCAGCTACTTGCCTGTTCCTCGCTCACCTGTAACTAAAACCGGTTTACTCAGTTTGGCAAGTGCAGAAGTTTGCTCCAGTATTTCTAAGAAATTATCTTCAGTACCAAGAATATTATCTGTTGAGAGTTGCATGGTCATTTTAGCCATTTATTGGTCATTTTCATTATCTGTAAATTATAACGAAAATTGGAATAAAAGATAACAAAATAAAAATTTAATTATTTCATATTGTTATGTTTTTTTGTAAAATTGGCATGAATATTGTTTATCAATAATTAAGGTTAAAAAATTTAATGACAAATCAATCATTCAATATTAATTAAGGAATTTATCGATGGGCATTTTCACACGTTTCGCAGATATCATTAATGCAAATGTTGCTTCTTTACTTGATAAGGCAGAAGATCCAAAAAAAATGATCCGTTTAATGATCCAAGAAATGGAAGATATGTTAGTTGAGTCTCGTTCAATCTCGGCACGCACTTTAGCTGAGCAGAAAGGATTAGAGCGGCGTATTGCTAGCGGTGAAAAACAAGTTATACAATGGCAAGAAAAAGCAGAACTGGCGCTAGTTAAAGATAAAGAGGATTTAGCTCGCGCGGCATTAATTGAAAAGCAAAAAGTGGCTACCATTATTTATACACTAACAAGTGAGTTAATTATGGTAAATGAAACATTAGTACGTATGAAAGACGAGATTGCTGAATTAGAGCAAAAACTAACTGAAACACGGGCAAAGCAGCAAACTATGGTATTAAGGCATCAAGCCGCGCAATCCAGTCGTGATGTCCGTCATCAATTAGATAGTGGTAAATTGGACGAAGCATTAGCGCGGTGGCTTTGTTGAATAAATCAGAATTAGCCGACAGGATGGCTCCCTCTGCTACACCTACACCTGTTATCCGATCCTGACGCTGTGTGGCATACCCAACAACGTCATACGGTTCAGCGCTTTGACCATCGCCATTGCTTCACCTACCTGAGCCTCATAGTCACGCAGCCTCAGATGGCCACCCAGCAAAGTTTTTATGCGGAACATCGCTGTTTCTGCCACTGAACGCCGGTGATAACCCACTTTCTTTTTCCACATATCATTACTCCTGCTCAGACGCTGATTCGCCACCGCATGGTTACGTTCATGGTACTTGTCCGGCCAGTATTTCGCTCCGCTTCGCGGCGGGATAAGGGGCCTGATTTTCTTTCTTAGCAACGCATCGTGGCAGTAACAGGCGTCATAAGCACCGTCTGCTGACACTTCCCTGATTTTCCGGTGGGTTTGGTTAATCAGGCCCGGCAGTGCCTGCGCATCTGTCGTTCCGCTGAGCGATAAGTCGGCACAGATAATCTCATGAGTCACACTGTCTGCTGCCAGATGAAGCTTGCGCCACACTCTTCGTCTGTCAGCCCCATGCTGCCTGACTTTCCATTCACCTTCGCCAAAGACCTTCAGACCGGTACTGTCGATGACCAGATGCGAGATTTCACCACGCGTTGGCGTTTTTATGCTGATGTTGACGCTCTTTGCTCGTCTGCTGACCAGCGAGTAGTCCGGACAGCACAGCGGCAAAGACATGAGTTTAAAAATCGAATCAACGAAGCCCTGTAATGCCCGGAGCGACAGGTTAAACACACGCTTCATCATCAGGACAGTGGTAACAGCCATATCGCTGTAGTAAAGCGGCCGGCCACGACCTTCAGGCGAAGAACTGTTAGTCCATCCAGCGATGGCCGACTCATCAAGCCAGACCGTCAGGGAACCGCGTTGTCTGAGTGCCTTGTTGTACGCGGGCCAGTTGGTAATTTTAAACTTTTGCTTTGCCATGGGGACCTGATGTTGAAACGAATTTAGCGATCAGATCCACCAATCACCTAAAAGTTCGATTTATTCAACAAAGCCTAGCGCGGTTTGAACAGTTTGAGCAGCGGATCGATCATATGGAAAGTGAAGCGCAAAGTTATCATTTAGGTAAACAAAAATCCTTAGACCAACAGTTTGCTGAATTAAAAGCTGATGATGAAATCAGTGAGCAATTGGCTGCGTTGAAAGCTAAACTGAACAAGCAAGAGTAATCTATTGGTAGCCAAATTTAATGATTAATAAGGAAATGTGATGGGCTCTATATTTATTGGGTTAGTTTTATTGATCTTTGTTATCTTTATTCTGCCTATTTGGTTATGGTGCCACTATGGTAAAAAAGGAAATAGCCATAGTCAATTAACGCAGAATGAGATCCAGCGACTAACGCAGTTAGCCGAGCGAGCACAACGCATGCAGCAACGTATTAAAGCGCTGGAAGATATTCTGGATGCAGAGCATCCAAATTGGAGGCAAATATAATGGCAAAAATGGGCGCGCGAAAACTTTATCGGCGTACTGATCAACGTATGATTGGGGGTGTTTGTGCCGGGTTGGCGCATTACTTTGATTTACCGGTTAATTTAGTACGGGCACTGGCGGTTGTGGCATTATTCTTGGGATTTTTTGCCATTACCATCGTTATTTATCTGTTAATGTGGTTTTTTATCGAACCGGCACCGGCAGGTTATCAGGATGAAACTGATGTTAGTGTTAAAGTGACTAAGTTAATGAATGAAATCGATCAGCAATTGAAAGCGGGTGAAAAAAAACTGCGCCAAATGGAGCGCTATATCACTTCTGATAGTTTCAGTATTGATAGTCGCATCAATAAATTGTAACTAACTATCAAATTAGGGTAGAGTGAATAATGCTCTACCGTAAAATCATTTTTCTTATCAATTAAATAATTATCCTATGTATTAACAGAATAATATGCTGATTAGTCGACTGAAAATTAAGCTTTTAAGCGGACAAATGGCAATAATAGCAATAATTATGGTTATTCATTACGCGCCAACAGGAATAATTGGACTAATGTTAAAATATACTAGCCGCAAACCTTTGCGATGGTTTATGTTAATAGTTATACAGCTATTGCAACGTACAGGCATTGCTAAATTTGTGCGTAAGTTGTTATGGGAGAAATATGAAAAGATTGCGAAGTGAGCTTAGTGAACTGGTCAATCGAAGCGTAGATCGTCATGTCCGTTTAGCGGTTACCGGGCTTAGCCGTAGTGGTAAAACGGCATTTATTACCTCGCTGGTTAATCAATTACTACATGTGCACAGTGGGGCGCGTTTGCCACTGTTTTCCGCCGCAAGAGATGGCCGTCTATTAGGTGCAAAACGGATCCAGCAGAAACATTTTAATATCCCTCGTTTTGCTTATGACGAAAATATAGCAGCACTGTACCATTTTTCTCCTCAATGGCCGACTCCTACCCGTGTGATCAGTGAAATATGTTTGCAACTACGTTATCGATCGCAACAGAGTTTGCTACGCCACGTCAAAGAGAATTCTAATTTATATATTGAAATTATTGACTATCCAGGCGAATGGTTGCTGGATCTGCCTATGTTGACTCAGGACTATTTTAGTTGGTCGCGGCAAATGCAACAGCTATTAAAAGGCCGTGATAAGGAGGGGGCACAGCAATGGTTGCAACTTTGTCAACAGTGCGACCCCTTTGCAGCTGCTGATGAGAAATTATTAGCTAATATTGCTCAGGCTTACACCGATTACTTGGTTTTTTGTAAACAACAGGGGCAATATTTTATTCAGCCAGGGCGATTTGTATTACCTGGTGATCTTGCAGGGGCACCGGTATTGCAGTTTTTTCCTTGGCCCAATATTGATACAACAGATGAACTTAAATTAAAGCAAGCGGACAAACAGTCTAATATTGGTATGTTGCAACAGCGTTATCACTATTATTGTCAAAAAATTATTAAGCGTTTTTATAAAGATTACTTTCAACATTTTGATCGGCAAATTGTTTTAGTTGACTGTTTAGCTGCATTGAATAACGCTCCTGCAGCATTTAATGATATGCAGGCCGCATTAACCCAAATTATGCGTAGCTTTCATTATGGTAAACGGACACTATTGCGCCGCATGTTCTCACCACATATTGATAAATTACTTTTCGCGGCAAGTAAGGTTGATCATATAACCCATGATCAAAATTCCAATTTAGTTTCATTGCTCCAGCAATTAGTTCGTGCGGCCTGGCAAAATGCCGCTTTTGAAGGGATCAGCATGGATTGTCTGGCACTAGCTGCAATTCAGGCGACAGAAAATGGCATGATTGAATATCAAGGAGAACGGGTACCTGCCTTAAATTGACATAGATTAACAGATGGTCGATTAATGACTGTTTTTCCAGGTGAGGTACCACGGCATTTGCCTAATGATGATTTTTGGTTAAAGCAGGGATTTGATTTTGAATCTTTTCGGCCTCGCGAAACAGCGACTGATCAACCTGTTGCTCATATTCGATTGGATAGTGCTTTAGAATTTTTACTCGGAGATAAATTGAAATGAGTAAACCGCTAAAATCCCGCATCGATTTTGATGAGTCTTTGCCGGCAAACAAAAAAACAAAGTTAAAAAAAGCCAAAGTGTTTGATCAATTAGCGCCTGAACAATTTACGGCTAGCAGCCACGAAGCAGAAAATGACGAACGAGAAGGTGAAATTGAGGCATTGGTCAATGCTGCACTCAAACCGCGCTATAGTTTTTGGCGTAAACTGGTGTTTATTGCTTTAAGTTTAATCGTAGTGAGTATTTTTGCTCAAACCGGCCAATGGATCTACCAAGCGTGGATAAAGCAAAATTGGGTTTCTTTAGCTATTGTCGCGGCTGGTGGCTTAATTATTATTGCTGCTATTGGCGCCATAATAACTGAATGGCGGCGGCTTTATTATTTAAAAGAACGTAGTCAAGAACGGATCAAGGCTAGAGAATTTTTGCAAAGTCATGGTATGCATGGCGGGCGTGAATTTTGTCAAAAGCTAGGCAAACAATCGGCGATAGGCTTAGATCATCCGGCGATGAAACGTTGGCAGGCAACAATCCATGATAGTCATAATGATAAAGAAATCGTGACACTTTATAGCCAAATAGTGCAACCTATTTTGGATGAGCAGGCTAGCAAAGAGATTAATCGTTCATCAGCTGAATCGGCGTTAATGATTGCCGTTAGTCCTTTAGCTATTGTCGACATGGCATTTATTGCCTGGCGCAATATTCGATTGATGAATCGGATTGCAGCTATTTATGGCATTGAGCTAGGGTATTATAGCCGTATCCGATTATTTAAAATGGTATTACTTAATATTGCTTTTGCTGGAGCAAGTGAGTTGGTGCGTGAAATTGGCATGGATTGGTTATCGCAATATATTATGGCACGGCTCTCTACACGAGCGGCTCAAGGGATCGGCGCCGGTTTACTCACAGCTAGATTAGGTATTAAAACGATGGAGTTATGCCATCCTTTACCGTGGATGGATGATAAACCTAAATTGGCTGATTTGCGTCGTCAATTATTCAGCCAGTTAAAGAATATTATGCCAAAAAGCGTTGAGCATAAAAAGATTTAACTAATTCACCATCAAGCTTAATTGGGTAATGTTTTAATTAAGATCTCTGTTGACTAAATGGTAAGCAGCAATATTAGATTAATGCTTATCCGTTTATCATTTCTGGTGCTAGTGTTTATGTTATAAAACGTTTTCTATGGTAGCTTAATAAATAAAAATACATACTTAATTAATTAAATAGTAAATTATATAGACATAAGGTTCTCAGTGATGCGATTAGAAGTGATTTGCCAAGATCGAATGGGACTAACACGTGAATTACTTGATTTACTTGTTTTACAAAACATTGACCTTGAAGGGATTGAAATTTCACCAAATCGTAATATTTATCTCAGATTTGCTCAAATTGACACTACGACGTTTCAACTGTTAATGACTGAAATTCGGCGTATTCGTGGTGTTAAAGATGTTAAGATGGTCTCTTTTATGCCTTCTGAGCATGAAAAAAAATTATTATTAACTCTATTAAATACATTTCCTGATCCTATTTTTTCGGTTAATGCTAAAGCTCACATCGAATTAGCCAATTCAGCGATGTTAAAATTGTTCGCTATTGATAATAATCAGTTAAAAGAAAAAAAATTTAATCAGCTAATAAATCACTCGCGTTTGGCAAAATTACTAGAGCAAAATAATTTACAATCTTATTCTGAACAAGTGGTGATTAAAGGTAATAAATATTTGCTGCAGGTTACGCCAATTAACAACCAGAAAGCAACGGGTTCGATTGAAAATGCAGGCGCCATTATTCTACTAAAAGTATTACCTGCAGAGCAGCAGTATCAAGCAGATAAAATAGCAGCAGCAGATAGTTTTGCTCACATCATTGCAGTCAGTCCCAAAATGAGCCAGCTGGTTGAGGATCTAAAAAAAATAGCTTTACTTGATGAACCACTTCTATTGGTTGGGGAAACCGGAACGGGTAAAGATATTTTAGCTAAAGCTTGTCACTTGCAGAGCATCAAAGGCGATAAACCTTTCTTAGGGCTTAATTGTGCATCGATGCCAGAGGATGTGGTTGAAAACGAGCTGTTTGGTTATGCTGCAGGGGCGTATCCAAATGCCATTGAGGCTAAAAAAGGATTTTTTGAGCAAGCGAATGGAGGTACTGTTTTACTGGATGAAATTGGTGAAATGTCGCCACAAATGCAGATCAAACTGTTACGTTTCTTAAATGATGGTACCTTTCGTAGGGTAGGTGAAGAGCAAGAAGTTAAAGTTGATGTCAGAGTGATCTGCGCGACACAAAAAAACTTGCTGGAATTAGTTGAAAAAGGGCAATTCAGGCAAGATTTATACTACCGCCTGCATGTATTAACGGTGAACTTACCACCGCTGCGTGAACGACAAGCTGATATAATACCGCTTACGGTAGAATTTGTTAGGCAATTTTCACAAGAACCAGGTATTGAAAAACCGAAACTTTCGTCTAAGTTAGGGCATTACCTTGCCGGTTATCACTGGCCTGGTAACGTGCGGCAGCTACGTAATGTTCTCTATCAGGCCTTAATTCAATTGGCAGGACGAGAATTAACGCCACAAGATATTCATTTGCCAGATCTAAAAGATATTTCATTGTTTAGCGCCGATCAATTAAATGGTACCTTAGATGAATTAACAAAACATTTTGAAGCTTCAATATTGGCGCGACTTTATCAAGATTATCCAAGTACACGTAAATTAGCTAAACGGCTTAACGTATCGCATACAGCAATTGCAAATAAGTTGCGAGAGTATGGATTAAGTCATAAAAAAGAGAGTGAGGGTGAGTGATAGTGTAATTTGGATCAAGATAGCGATAAGTTTTATCGCTATCGAATTAAAACTAGACAAATATTTTAATTAAAAAACAGATATTTTTAGTAAGTATTAATATCACTATTTTAAGGCATTAAGAGCGGCATCATAGTCTGGTTCATGGGTGATTTCATCAACTAATTGACTATAAATGACTTTATCGTTTTCATCGATGATAACCACAGCACGCGCTGCTAGTCCTTTTAATGGCCCAGAGGTCATTTCTACGCCGTAGTCTTTAATGAATGTAGGTGCAAGAAAAAACGATAATGTAACTACATTCTCAAGGGCCTCGGCGCCACAAAACCGGCTCTGTGCAAAAGGAAGATCGGCAGAAATACATAATACAACACTGTTTTCTAGTTGGCTGGCTATTTGGTTAAACTTGCGAACAGAGCTAGCGCAAACACCGGTATCAATACTGGGAAATATATTAAGAATTTTTCGTTTGCCTTGATAATCTGACAAGGATTTTTCTGCAAGATCGCCCGCTACAAGGGTAAATTGTTTAGCTTTATCACCAGGTTGCAAGAAAGTACCATTGATAGCAACACCTTCCACTTTGAAATTTGTACTAGTTGACATCTTATCCTTTCCTTCTTAATAACATTTAGTTCAACAATTCTAAATGAAAATAATTAAGTTTACTATCTAAATCGTTACAACAACTTGTGTTATATCTAATTGTTTTAACCAAATTATTTTCTATAATTATAATAACATCGGGATATAATATGGAAATCTATATGCTTCGCTATAGAACAGCATTAGCAATATTCTTTTTAAATTGTATCGTCAACACTAAACCTGCCGTGGCTGCGTTGGTGGTTAGAGGGGACTTATTAGCTGAAAAACAAGAGATAGTTAGGCAGATTAATGCGGATCCAACTTCTCTTGATCCTATCAGCAATGTTGGTTTAGCCGAATTGCATATAATACGTGATTTATTTGAAGGATTAACTAATCAAAATGAAACCGGTAGTCCGATTCCTGGTGTGGCAAATCGTTGGACAACCGCCGGTAATCGGATTTGGTTTTTTTATTTAAGACCGAATGCCAAGTGGTCAAATAGTGACCCTGTCACGGCTAAAGATTTTGTTTATAGCTGGCGTCGCTTGGTTGATCCAGTAAATAATTCACCATTTGCTTACTTTGCCACCCTGGCAGGTATCAAGAATGCGCAAAAAATTATTAATAATGAACTACCAATTGAAAAGTTAGGTGTTGAAGCTATTGATAATCATACTTTAAAGGTCACTTTAGAGCAGCCGGCACCCTATTTTCTAAATTTAACTAACCATTTTAGTTTCTTTCCGGTTAATCAGAAAATAATCGCCAGATATGGCCAAAATTGGGTCGCACCAACAAACTTAGTTGGCAATGGTGCTTTTATGTTATCTGAGCGTATTGCTGGCGAAAAAATTGTTTTGCAACCTAACCGACATGATTGGGATCATAAAAATACAATTTTAACTAAAGTAACTTTTGTACCGATTAAACAGACAGCTCGCGCATGGCAAAGTTATTTTGCAGGTGATGTTGTCGAAACAGAATTTTTGCCTGAGCATTTAGATAGCAAATTATTGCAGCAAATAACTGATGAGTTTTATTTGGCCGAGCAATTAGCAACTTATTACTATGTTTTTAATACGCAAAAGCCACCAACTAATGATAGCCGAGTTAGAAGAGCATTATCAGTATCAATTAATAGAGAAGTTATCACGAATAAAATATTAGCTGATGGCGAGAAAGCCGCTTATCGTTTTATACCCGATAGCATTGCTGATTTTACCTCGTAAAGAGGTGTTTATGATGGCTATGGCCAAAAATAGTTAGATGAGCAAGCTAGAGTTCTATTGCATTTAGCGGGATTTAGTAGCCATAATCCGTTAAAGCTTTCTCTGGTGTACAATAATTCAGAAAATAATAAAAAGGTGGCTACTGCTATCGCCTCTATGTGGAAAAGAAAATTAGGTGCTGAGATAACTTTGACTGATCAGCAATGGAAAACTTACACTGAAAGTCGTAATGCAGGTCATTTTAATGTGCTGGGTTCTGCTAGAGTTGCTGAATATAATGAGCCATCGAGTTTTTTAAATGTCATGACATCTTCCAACGCTGGTAATTGGGCCAAATTCAAAAATAATGACTATGACGAAATGGTTGCATCAGCCATGATGGAAAAAAATAGTAAAAATCGTAATCGATTTTATAATCGAGCAGAAAAAATGTTGTTAACTCAATCGCCTATTGCACCAATATACTATTACAGTCGCGGCTATTTAATTAAATCTTGGTTAAAGGGCTATCCAGTCAACAATCCAGAAAGTGTAAGTTATAGTCATACCCTTTATTTTATTAAACATTAATTCAATGCTAAATTAGCCTCCATAATGCAAGGCAGTGATGAAATTATGCCCTGAATATCATCTAGTGTGCAAAATTGTAAATTAAACAACTAGGATCGATAACCTAAACCAATATTAAATCCATTCACTGTGGGATTTGACAGATAGTCATCCTTATTTGCGCCTTCATAGCCTCAATAGAGGTTTAGCATGTTGACTGGGTTGATTTTTATGCCGACTCCCCAACTAAGGCCTGTGTTATGCTTCATTGAATTCAGCGTTATATTATCGAATTTTTCTCGATGTTTTAGGGTAAAACGAGCAAATCCGATAGTGCCATATAAAGTTAAGTAATCATTGAAACGGTAACTGGGGCCGGTTTGTAAGCTGAGGTAATCGATATTCACTTTATGTTTAACTGGTTGATAGGAATAATTGTAACTACGCTACTATTGATTGCCTTTATTCCAGCTTATCGACATTAATACTCCCCAATGGTTGTCTATTTTGTAGTCATAATTAATATTTAGACCAGTAAGCGAATTACCATGATAATAGAGATTAGAGTAGCCTAGACTGAATGTTTGCGATTGAGGTGAAGCTGAAAATCCTATTGCTGAAAAAAATAAATTATTTATTAATGTAAAAATAAAGGTTTTTTTCATAACTGTCCCTAGTTTATGTTTTGTATGATAAATTATTTTAATTATTTTTCACTTGTTATCAACTTTTTATTAATTTGTTTTTAATTTTAATTCATTGAATTAAAAGGTATTATTGATTATTTTAAATTTATTTTATTTTTAATTTTATTATTTTTTATAATGAATAATGGTATATAAAACCGCTTAGTAACATGAAAAATAAAATATCAAACGCAATTAATCCTATAACAATCGAGTAAGAAAGCTTTAATTAAGCAGAAATACGACTATTTTTAAAAGGAAAAGAACAAAAATTGACCGTAATATGGGGATATTTGTTGTGGCTATTTATGGCTCAATAATTCAGGGCTCTGAACCTGTGCATGCTTACCAATTAGATGGAGAAGGTGGATTTATTGCTATCGATGTTAATGCGGAAGCGACACCACAAATGCCATTTTGGCTTCACTATGATTATAGAAATAAAGCCAGTTATCAATGGATAAAGCATTCTGGATTATTCAATTCAACCATCAAAGATGGACTAACAGGAAATATTAATCGGTTGCGTATAATAAGAACTGGTGATGGTACATTGGTTAATTTACAAACGATTAATAAAAATATTGGTGACCGGCCTGAACAGCTAGTTGCCTTTCGTATTTATATTAATAATTAGATAATTATTTCTAGTCGACATCGCAAAGTTAAATATCTTGAGCCTGTTATTGACGATCTTAATCATCATGTTGGCGCAAAAACGAGCGGAGAATGGTTAGTCGAAGTTGCTGATTCGATTAACGATGAAGTGAGTGATTTTACCGATATTTTGCATGATCGTTTAATTAAAATGGAAGAAAAGATCTTAACTGAAGAGATCCCTGAACGAGGAAAATTAGCGTTATTAAGAAGACAGATTATTATTGTGCGCCGCTATATGTCTACTCAACGGGATGTTTTTGCTCGTTTAGCGACAGAAAAATTTTTATGGATGAGCGATGATGATCGCAACCGCATGCAGGAAAATGCCGAAAGGCTTGGACGCTGTATTGATGAATTAGATGATTTTGTTGCTCGTACCGCTGTAATTACCGATGAAATTCATGCGTTTATATCAGAGGCAACAAATAAACGGATTTATACTATGTCAATGTTAGCGATTGTCTTTCTTCCATCAACCTTTTTAACCGGATTATTTGGGGTTAACCTCAATGGTATACCTGGTAGTGAATTTAAATTTGCATTTAGTGTTTTTTGTTTATTATTAAGCTGCTTAATTAGTTTTGTTATCTGGTGGTTAAAAAGAGGGAAGTTGCTATAAAATAAAACATTTTCCAATATGAAATTTCCAGTTATTTAGTTTAGTAAAAAATAAATTGAGCTATATCAAGAAGTTTTAACCTTAACTAGGGCAGAATTGATTTTGCAGGTGAATGCAACGTTAAGCGATGAACGTTGTGCTCCATGATTGTAGTTTTTCTCATATTGAGTTCTTATACAGAATAATTAACCACTATCAGCCGATGTTTAATACATCGGCTTTTTTTTATTTTATTTCAACTATATTAACCCGATCTGAGGGAGAATTATCTTGGTCGGTGTTGATGATGGGAAACGTTTCTTGATCAAATGCTAAATCTTCACCATTAATAATGTTGTTGGTATGATTAATTTGTTTGAAATTGAATAGGTTGCTATCGCATAAATTCGAAGGAACAATATTTTGCATCGCTTGAAACATAGTCTCAATTCGTCCTGGGTACTGTTTATCCCATTCTCTTAGCATATTGCCGATAACTTGCCGTTGTAAATTGGGTTGGGAACCACAAAGATTGCAAGGAATAATTGGAAATGCTTTAATTTTTGCGTAGTTGGCAATATCTTTTTCCCGGCAATAAGCTAAGGGACGAATAACGATATGTTTACCATCGTCACTCATTAGCTTAGGTGGCATCCCTTTGAGTTTGCCACCATAAAACATATTGAGAAATACAGTTTGTAAAATATCATCACGGTGGTGGCCTAACGCAATTTTAGTGGCTCCTAGTTAGCTGGCAGTCCGGTATAAAATACCGCGACGCAGACGAGAGCATAGTGAGCAGGTAGTTTTTCCTGCCGGAATGTTCTCCTTCACAATACCGTAGGTATTTTCTTCAACTATTTGGTATTCAATACCGAGTTTGTTGAGATAGGATGTCAAAATGTCGGCAGGGAAACCTGGTTTTTTTTGGTCAAGGTTGACGGCAAATAACGTAAAATTTACTTGTGCACTTTTTTGTAAATTTTGTAATATTGATAATAGGGTGTAACTATCTTTGCCGCCAGAAAGGCAAACCATAATGCGATCATTTTCTTCAATCATATTGAAATCAGCGATCGCCTGGCCAACGTTACGACGTAACTTTTTTTGTAGTTTATTAAAGTTATATTGTTCTTTTTGTTGATTCATATTTATTACTAATGTATTAAAGGTAATCGATTTTATTATCAAAAGAATGATTTTTAAATCCACAGCGATAAGAAAATGCGACTAGTTTAGGCTAGTTTAAAGCAAAAGAAAACTTTTGCTGGTTATTTTAGTTTTACCCCACATACTGGCAATCAACGCTTCGATTATCTTACCATTGTGATGATTAGTTTATATTTAGGAGTATAAATGAACGGATTGGCATATCTATTAATATCGATTGTGGCTGAAGTGATTGCAACCACATCATTAAAGGCTTCCGATGGTTTTACCCGTTTGTTGCCATCGATTATTGTTGTTATTGGTTATAGCATTTCATTTTTTGGTTTATCACAAGTAGTCAAAATGATGCCATTAGGCCTTGCCTATGCTAGTTGGTCTGGTTTAGGGATCGTTCTGGTGTCTATGGCAGCGTTGTTCCTTTATCAGCAAAAATTAGATTGGCCAGCCATTTTAGGTATTTTGTTGATTATTTCTGGAGTTTTAGTTATTAATCTGGTTTCTAAAAGTAGTATTCATTAATAATCATTAAAGGAGCATTAGTTAATGATCTTTTAACCCTAATACTTATTTAGCTATTTGACTATTTTCAGGGCTTTGTTGAATAAATCAGAATTAGCCGCCAGGATGGCTCCCTCTGCTACAGCTGTTATCCGATCCTGACGCTGTGTGGCATACCCAACAACGTCATACGGTTCAGCGCTTTGACCATCGCCATTGCTTCACCTACCTGAGCCTCATAGTCACGCAGCCTCAGATGGCCACCCAGCAAAGTTTTT
This sequence comes from Arsenophonus endosymbiont of Aphis craccivora, assembly GCF_013460135.1. GTDB lineage: Bacteria > Pseudomonadota > Gammaproteobacteria > Enterobacterales > Enterobacteriaceae > Arsenophonus > Arsenophonus nilaparvatae. The sequence goes on along the minus strand of NZ_CP038155.1, from coordinate 2,170,367 downwards.
ATGCGGAACATCGCTGTTTCTGCCACTGAACGCCGTTGATAACCCACTTTCTTTTTCCACATATCATTACTCCTGCTCAGACGCTGATTCGCCACCGCATGGTTACGTTCATGGTACTTGTCCGGCCAGTATTTCGCTCCGCTTCGCGGCGGGATAAGGGGCCTGATTTTCTTTCTTAGCAACGCATCGTGGCAGTAACAGGCGTCATAAGCACCGTCTGCTGACACTTCCCTGATTTTCCGGTGGGTTTGGTTAATCAGGCCCGGCAGTGCCTGCGCATCTGTCGTTCCGCTGAGCGATAAGTCGGCACAGATAATCTCATGAGTCACACTGTCTGCTGCCAGATGAAGCTTGCGCCACACTCTTCGTCTGTCAGCCCCATGCTGCCTGACTTTCCATTCACCTTCGCCAAAGACCTTCAGACCGGTACTGTCGATGACCAGATGCGAGATTTCACCACGCGTTGGCGTTTTTATGCTGATGTTGACGCTCTTTGCTCGTCTGCTGACCAGCGAGTAGTCCGGACAGCACAGCGGCAAAGACATGAGTTTAAAAATCGAATCAACGAAGCCCTGTAATGCCAGGAGCGACAGGTTAAACACACGCTTCATCATCAGGACAGTGGTAACAGCCATATCGCTGTAGTAAAGCGGCCGGCCACGACCTTCAGGCGAAGAACTGTCAGTCCATCCAGCGATGGCCGACTCATCAAGCCAGACCGTCAGGGAACCGCGTTGTCTGAGTGCCTTGTTGTACGCGGGCCAGTTGGTAATTTTAAACTTTTGCTTTGCCATGGGGACCTGATGTTGAAACGAATTTAGCGATCAGCTCCGCCAATCACCTAAAAGTTCGATTTATTCAACAAAGCCTATTTTCAGCTGAAACCTGCACTATTTTCATCAAATTGCCATAGCGAAAGCTGGACTGATAACTATTAGTCCAGTTCAAATTGTCTTAATGACTATTTTTTTAAACCATAAAAATTGGCTTAACAAGACAATTATTGCCACCAAGAAATAAGCAATAAAAATAATTAATAACCATACGGGCATTTCAATATTCAAAAATGACCATTGTTTTTGGCTACAGTCACCGTAGGCTGCAAAAACAGTCGGTAACCAGCGGTTAAGTGGCAGCAATGCAGGAAAGTTAACGACAAAATCACATGAATCAAAAGGAGAGGGATAGAGTTGTAGTCGGGTATGTTCGAAGGTTAATTTCAATCCTTCCCAGCTACTATATAACCATAAAATTAGTGCTACTAAGCGAAAAGCACTTTTTGGTGCCATGGCAGCAATTAAACCTGCCGCTAAGATAGCAAATATCGCTCTCCGTTCGTAAATGCATAATACGCAGGGTCTAAGTCCCATACCGTGTTGAAAATAAAGTGCAATAATTTCTAACATACAGGCGCTAGTAGCTAGTAGCAACCAAGCTTTTCTGGTTTGTGAGTATGAGTAAAAAAATTTAAACATGTTCATTCTATTCCATTATCTCGATAAGTTAGTTAGGTAAGCATATGATCTTATTTTTTTACGACAAAAAAACAGCTAATTTAAATTAGCTAATAAGATAGGATACTGAATTAAATTGTTAAAATGAATTTTCTATTTAGCCGATAGTTTTTGCTTAAAATGACAGGGGAATGCTATTATTTTCAAATAAATAATAGCATTATTAATAAAAAGTTATTTGGCTATATTTATCAAGCCTAATGAAGCGAACCACTCTGTTACCGGGATCAACCATAATTCTACGGCTAGTAAACCGACTAGCGTCATAACAATAGTATAAGGTAAAGCCATGATAACCATTCGACCATATGAAAGGCGGATAAGTGGTGAAAGCGCTGAAGTTAATAAAAACAGAAAAGCGGCTTGACCGTTTGGCGTTGCGACTGAAGGTAAATTAGTCCCCGTATTAATGGCAACTGCCAGATATTCATATTGTTGACGTGATATTAATCCCGCTTTTAACGCACTCATCTCTTCATTTATATAGACAGTGCCAACAAAAACATTATCTGAAATGGCAGAAAGTAACCCATTGAATAAATAAAATAAAACAAGTTGCGATGATTCTGAAGACTGTAATACAAATTGAATAAATGGCGTAAAAAGGTATTGATCGATAATGACTGCCACAATTGAGAAAAATACTGTTAATAAGGCGGTAAAGGGTAAAGCTTCTTCAAATGCTTTGCCAATAGTGTGCTCATCAGTTATGCCGCAAAATGATGTTATTAAGATTATTACAGATAAACCAATTAAGCCGACTTCTGCAAGATGGAAAGCTAAAGCAATAATTAACCAAACGCCTACTAATGCTTGCGTTATTAGTTGCAATTTTTCTCGCCGATCTCGTTTTCTGCTGGCTTTTTTATCGTGGATTTGCAGAATATGGCGGACACTTTCAGGTAATTCAGCGCCGTAACCAAATAATTTAAAACGTTCGACGCAATAGCAAATAATTAAGCCACAAATAAATACCGGCAACGTCACCGGGATCATATGTAAGAAAAAATTACTAAAGTTCCAGCCAACATATTTAGCAATAATTAAATTTTGTGGCTAACCAACCATTGTCATTACGCCACCTAATGCAGTGCCAATGCTGGCGTGCATCATTAGACTACGTAAAAAAGCCCGAAATTGTTCAAGGATCTGGCCCTTTTCGGTCATTTCAGCGTTATTCTCCGGCGCAAGAAGCTCTTTCTGGCTGGATACATAGCTCTATTGATAAATAGAATAACAATCAACGGCTACACTTATCACAACGGCAATAACTGTTAGTGCGTCTAAAAAGGCCGAAAGGAAAGCGCTTGCTAAACAGAAAGCCAGTGAGAGTATTACTTCAATGTTATTGGCAATTTCATGACTTACTTGTTGTGGTGAAGTCATCCCAATTATTACCGATTCAATAGCAAGTAATCCGCCAGGCTGTAGTGGATAGCATTTTAGCGCCATGGCAAGGGTAAAAATAAATTCAGCAATCAATAACCAACCGGCAATAAAAGGGTTAACCAAAAAAAAGCACAGCGGGTTGATTATCAAGAAGAAAATAATGGTACAATTTGTACCATTCAGGGGAATTACCAAGGAAATTTTTTAACATAATTTGTCTGATATTTATATTCATTATTACTTGCTTTCCTTCACTAGTATATAAGTAAAATTGGCTAACGTAGCATACTACGTTTTTTATACCAGAAATTAAAAGAACGATTTCCTAATTAACGACAAATTGCATTAAGTCTTTATGGTCAGATTAGTATTTCTTCATAAATCGGCTACCTCAAACTTTTTCATTCTGATATTATCTCGTTTTATTAATGGCAAAAATTTGTTTTAGGTAGATAAAAATATGATTATTAGAGCGCAAAGTCCGGCTAATTTTGCAGAAGAGTATATTGTTGAAAGTATTTGGAATAACCATTTTCCGCCGGGTTCGATTTTACCAGCTGAACGTGAGCTATCGGAGTTAATTGGGGTAACGAGAACAACATTACGAGAAGTTTTACAGCGGCTTGCCAGAGACGGTTGGCTAACTATTCAGCATGGAAAACCAACTAAAGTAAACAATTTTTGGGAAACCTCAGGACTTAATATTTTAGAAACCCTGGCGCGGTTAGATCACAGTGGAGCACCTAAACTGATTGAAGATTTGTTATCAGTTAGAACCAATATTTCAGCTATTTTTATTCGAACTGCCTTTCGTAAAAGTAAATCAAAATCACTAGAGATATTATCAATAAGAGAGAATATAAAAGATTTTTCAGAAGCATTTAGTACCATTGATTATAATATTTTTCGTGGACTCGCATTTGTCTCTGGTAATCCTATCTATGGCTTGATCCTAAATGGTTTGAAAGGATTATATACCCGTGTTGGCCGTTATTATTTTTCTGATCCTAAGGCGCGTCAGCTTGCTTGCCGTTTCTACCATGATTTAGCCAAAATATGTGAACAAGAAAACAATGATCTGGTGTTAGATCGGGTTCGTAGTTATGGCAAAGATAGTGGCAATCTTTGGCGTGAGATGAAAGATAAAGACAATATAATAAATAATTTGTCTGAATTACGTTAAACTCGTTGCTAGTTAATGCGCTATCAGCCTATTTTTATTCCCTCATCAAAAGTGAGGGCGTTAATTTAGATAGCGGCTATTAGTTTAAAATACTAATAAATTTTAACAATCTTGCTTATTATTTCTGCATAAAAATCGCAAAGCTATAACATTACGTCTTGCATCTTGATGCTACGTACACCTAAGGTTAATGACATGCGGGCAGGTTTTTCACCTGCTGGTTGCATTGGTTGGCTAATATGGGCTGTTTCTAAACATAGCATTTTTTTGTAACCATCGCTGGTCATATCTTTTATGGTACTGGATAGTTCAGCGCCCGGATTCCAACATACTATGTCGCTATGATGGTAATGGTGTATTTCTAAAATACGTTGCCAATTTTTATCATACACCAAATTACTATCATCGGATTCAGTATAAATACGATCAGTTCGTGTGGTTCTATAAGTTTTTGTCTCTTCTGTGTAAACATCACGATCAGCTACTTTATCAATATAATGTTTGCCTATACCTTCAATATATATCTTATTTATGTCACTTACTTGTAAATAGGTATGTAATGCACCGGTGGCAGGCTCAGTACCATAATATTCAAATTCAATTTCAAAGGTCGCTGCTAATTTTAAGCGCATTATTAAGGTAAATTCATGTGTCCATATCTTTTTTGTTATTTCATTATCAGAAAGTGTTAGGGTAAGGATCACACTATCTGTAAGCTCACAATACGCTGTCAATTGCCATTCCTGTAAACGAGCAAAACCATGACAGGGTTGAGCGACCAGGCCACACCATGGCCAGCAGATAGGAATTCCGCCGCGAATAGCGGTATTTTTTCGAAATAGACTATTTTTACTCAGCCATAAACAGGCTTTTTCTCCCTCGGGCTGCCCAGCTAAGTAGCTGTGCTCCCTGCAGACTGACTGCTGCACTCACTTTAGGATGAGAAACAATAATGACTGGAATTTCATCAAGCTGTCGAAGTGTAATATAGGATGAAATTGTTTCTTTTACAGGTAAGCTAAACAGTGTCGTGTCATTCATCATCTCGTCCTTTTTATATTTTTATGATTAGAAATTAGCTAGTTTAAAAATATCGTTGGATTATATGCCAGAATGAAAAAAGCCGCCATTAATGGGGGGGCTTGAAGCGAATAATTACGCTATTTATTTAGCAATATGAGCAATTAAATCTAAAACTTTATTTGAATAACCGGTTTCATTATCGTACCAGGCTACTAATTTTACAAAACTGTCGTTTAAGGCAATACCCGCTTTAGCATCAAAAATTGATGTTAGTTTGTCGCCATTAAAGTCTGTGGAAACGACATCATCTTCGGTGTAACCAAGAATGCCTTTTAATTCACCATTTGCTGCCTGTTGGATCGCCTGGCAAATTTCTTTATAAGTGGCAGGTTTATTCAAACGAACGGTTAAGTCAACAACTGAGACATTCTGGGTTGGAACACGGAAAGCCATACCGGTTAATTTGCCGTTCAATTCAGAAATAACCTTACCAACAGCTTTAGCGGCGCCGGTTGATGAAGGAATGATGTTTTGTGAAGCACCACGTCCACCACGCCAATCTTTAGCTGAAGGTCCGTCAACGGTTTTTTGCGTGGCAGTCGTTGCATGAACGGTGGTCATCAGACCTTCAATGATACCAAATTTATCATTGATAACTTTCGCTAATGGGGCTAGGCAGTTTGTGGTACAAGAGGCATTAGAAACAATATCTTGACCACTATAGGTGCTATGATTAACGCCCATTACAAACATCGGGGTATCATCTTTAGAAGGACCAGTTAAAACGACTTTTTTAGCGCCCGCCTCAATATGTTTGCGTGCTGTTTCATCAGTTAAGAAAATACCTGTTGCTTCTGCAACCACATCGACACCAACTTCATTCCATTTCAAGTTAGCAGGATCTTTCTCTGCCGTGCAGCGAATAGTTTTACCATTAACCACTAGATGACCATCTTTAACTTCGACAGTACCGTTAAAGCGGCCGTGGGTTGAGTCATATTTCAGCATATAGGCCATATAATTGGCATCTAATAAATCATTGATTGCTACTATTTCGATATCTTTACGCTCTTGGGCAGCACGAAAAGCAATACGGCCAATACGACCGAAACCATTAATACCTACTTTGATAGTCATAGTATTTCCACCAGCTATATTTTATTTAATTTAAAAGAATTCAATATTGTTTCTATCGTTACCAAAACCTTGCCATCCGTCAAGCTGAATCCTGTCAATTACCAGAAAAATTGACATATAAAGCACCTTTTGTATGTTTGCCAACAAGCTTAAGGTCAATGTTTTGATTCACTATTATCGTTCTGGATAAAGAGATTTAAAGTGAATATTGCTAATATATGTGAATTATATCACAAATCAGACTAGAAAGACCCGGTTTATCGGTTTAAAAATAATTGAGATGGTTTAGTGTTAACTTTTGCTCATCATATGAATATAATTACTTTTACTAGAAAATAAGGAAAGCTTTCTTATGACTGAAAAAGAACATAAACGCATTAAGTCAAATAAACTTAATAAAATGCAACATCATGTCACGCAAGAAGCCGGAACCGAGCCACCTTTTTCAGGTAAATTACTACATAATCAACGAGAAGGTATTTATTACTGTCTCTGTTGCCATGCGCCGCTTTTTCTATCACAAACAAAATTTGATACTGGCTGTGGCTGGCCAAGTTTTTATCAACCAATTAATGATCAAGCCGTCAGTTATATTGATGATTTTTCCCACGGTATGCAGCGGATAGAAGTGCGTTGCCGTCACTGTAACGCACATTTAGGCCATGTTTTTGCCGATGGCCCACAACCGACTGGGCAACGTTATTGTATTAATTCTGTTGCATTAAGTTTTACTGATCAACAATCTGGCGAAGTAACTGAGGGTTAAGTAAGGTTTACACGACGATAAAAAAGAGAAGGGAAGAAATATGGAGCTTAATGATCTGGTTAATTTAATGACAGTCGATATTTATCAACGATTGCTGACTGCCGTTGAGTTGCGCAAGTGGCCTGATGGTGTTGTGTTAACGCCCGAGCAAAAAGAAAAGAGTCTGCAAGCTATTATGCTTTGGCAGGCTAGACATAACCATGATGCTCAGCATATGACGGTTGGCACCGATGGGAATATCATTTTGAAAACAAAAGATGAGCTAAAGCGATTGTTTGATAGTGAACAGCAGCAATAAGCAAAATTTATTCAATGTTAATAATAGATTGCAGCTCCTTAGCTAAGTGCATTAGTTACAATAATAGATTGCGTCAGCAAATCAGAAGATGTGATTAATTTAGCACTAGCTAATACCATTTCTTGTAATGTGTTATGACTATCTTCTGGATGAAGATTAACGCCCCTACAACCATCTTGAATAACCGTTACGTGATAACCTAGTTGCACTGCATCAAGGACGGTAAATGTTACACAGTAATCTGTTGCTAACCCCATAATGTATAGATGTTGGATTTTATTTTCTGTTAGCCAACGATCTAACTGAGTTGCATGTTGATGATCATTATCAAAAAAAGCACTATAACTATCGATTGTGGCATTGATCCCTTTTTGAAAAGTTGCTTGAATGGCTGACTGATTAAGTGCTGGGGCGATTTTATGGCTGCTGAAATTGCCGTCATTTTTTGGCAATGGACAGCTTTGTAAACAACGGATATGAATACCCGCATCAATCAATGGTGGACAATTAGGAGAAGTAAAGGCATCAAAACCATCAGCATGTGATTTGACGGTCCGGTTACCTCTAAATAATTTGTTATTAAAAAACAGCGTCACTTCATTGATAGGGTAATTTGCCGCCAAGTACAAGGCATTAAGAAGATTAGTTTCGCCATCTGATCTTAACGCTTCCAGCGGTATTTATGACCCTGTCACGATAATCGGTTTATCTAGGTTATCAAACATAAATGAGAGTGCAGAGGCGGTAAATGCCATCGTATCAGTACCATGTAGAATAACAAAACCATCATAGTTTTCATAATTATCACTAATATCATCCGCAATACACTGCCAATCTTGTGGTGTCATATTAGCGTAATCAATTAAAGGATTATGTTCACGAATAGTGAAATTTGGCATTTCAGCGCGATGAAATTCTGGCATGCTGCTCAGTTGTTTTTGTAGATGGCCGGAGGCTGGCACGTATCCATGGGTTGAATATTGCATGCCAATAGTGCCGCCTGTGTAAACCACATAGATGGATTTTTTTCCATTCTCTTTACCTAACGATATGAATAAGTGAAAATTGATAAATTTAAAGAATTATAAAGTAGTTAGCTAATAAAATCTGTGGGATATTAAATATTAATATAAAATAAAGCGCCCATATGCAGGGCGCTAGAGTTGAACAATGATGGCTATTTATTAATAAACTTCACCACAATTTAAACAAAATGCGTAGCGATTTTGTGGATCATTCATATGCTGGTAAAATTTGATTTGTTGCTGCAGGTCGTTAGCCGTTTTTTGCGGAAGTAACAATTGCAGTGTATTGGGCATCATTGACTCAGCGCTTGAAGTTAATTCAAGTATTAATTGATCAATAAAAGAACGTTCAGGCTGCATCCAGTCAAGTGATGGCGTAGTGACTTTAGCTAACTCAGCCGCTTTATTTACGGCATCGTCAAAATCACCCAGTTTATCAACCAAACCGTTTTGTAGCGCGTCTGAACCTATCCACACCCGACCTTGAGCGATTTTATCTATCTCTGCCGGTGTTTTATGGCGCGCCTGAGCAACATACTTTAGAAAGGTGTTATAGCCATTTTCTATGGTGATTTGCATCATGTCAGAAAATTGTTTATTAATCCCTTTTGTAGCTGAGATATCCGCTAATGGCGTGGTAGAGACCCCGTCAGTATAAACGCCAAGTGTATCTAAGCTTTTTTCAAAGGTATTTATCACACCAAAAATACCAATTGAACCGGTCAGGGTTGTTGGACTGGCAAAAATATAATTGGCCGGTGTTGAAATCCAATAACCTCCTGATGCTGCCATTCCTCCCATCGAAACTACAATAGGTTTATTGGCCTCGCGTACAGCCACAAGCTCATTCCTTATCGCTTCTGAAGCGGTAACACTGCCACCAGGACTATTAACACGTAATACAATCGCTTTAATATCAGGGTTAAGTCTTGCTTTACGTATTTGCGCTACCGTTGTTTCGCTGCCAACCATGCCAGGCTCTTGTGATCCATCTATAATGGCGCCTTGGGCAATTATCACAGCGATATTTCCAGCTTGCTCATCGGATTCTTTTTGTAGCATTAGCTGATTTTGCTGGGGTTGTTCATTCGCATAATTATAGATACTGATGTAATTAAAATGTTGCTCTTTATCATTCCAGCCAAATTTGTTGCTTAACTCTTTCTCCATAACTGCGCCGGTAAATATATGATCAATGAGTTTTTGTTTAAACGCATATTGCGCACTATCACCATTGACGCTTTTCATTTCTTCAATCAATTTATCGGCACCAGGGAAGATATTTTCTGGCGTCATTTGTCGGTTTTGCGCCACGGTTGATAAATAATGTTGCCATAGTGAACCAATCCAGACTTTATCGGCTTCACGTGCTTCAGGTGACATATTGTCACGAATAAATGGCTCTACTGCTGATTTATAGGTGCCAACACGGAAAATATGGCTATTGACTTTTAGGTTATCCAGTAGCGTCTTATAAAAGAGTTTATTGGTTGAAAAACCGTAAATTCCGACATGACCATGTTGTGACATATAGATATGATTGGCAAAACTGGCTAAATAATATTGCGATTGATTATAGCCATTACCTACAGCGTAAATAGGTTTTCCCGCTTGCTTAAACTCTATCAACGCCTTACCAATATATTGTAAAGATGGCTGGTCGGAACCAATCAGATTATCCAGTTGTAAAACGATACCGGTAATTTTGTCGTCATAGGTTGACCGGCGGATAATATTTACAATGTCAAATAAGGAGTTTTCTTGCATGCGTTTGCTTGATGAGCCTAACAATTCGCGGCTCATTTTACCAAGAGGATTAGGGATAGAGACTTGATCAACAATTACACCTTGTAGATCAATAAGTAGCGCCCCATGATATTGGCTCGTCGATTTTTTTTCACTTTTATAGGCAAAGTAACTGCTTGCTGCGATAAAGATCAAAAAAAGACAGATAAAACTGGTGACAAATCGTCTGATAAAATTAAGTAATCGCCAACTAAATTTAAAGCAGGTTGCGATTAAATTACATGGGTTTCGCATGTGATCTCCAATTATATGATTAACATATTTATCTTAAAAGGACATAAGAGAATTGTCAGCCATAACTCATAGAATAATTAAAAATATTATTTTATTGCTCTTCAATCTGATTGAAAATGTTACCTTACTATACTAATGCTGATGATAATATTCTATTTTTTAGAAACATACTTATAAAATGGTCATTTCTACGCTATTTGTAGCTATGCAAATAGTTGCAATATAAGTGAATTTCAACAAGGAGGAATCTATGGATGCTTTAACACTATTATTAACCCGTCGTTCCATGAGTCATTTGACAACACCGGCACCTGAAGGTCAATCACTGGATAATATTTTGGCAGCCGGAATGCGAGCTCCTGATCATGTTGTGGTGATCCAAAATCAAGGGCTCGATAAATTTGTACAGTTACTGGAAAAAGCCTCAATTAACGCTAACTTAGGCAAAGAAGCTGAAGAGAAAGCCAAAAAAGCACCTCTACGAGCTCCGTTAATTATTGCTGTTATTGCTAAAATTGTCGTCGATACAAAAATTCCTGCCTGTGAGCAAGTTATTACTGCTGGTTGTTGTGTTCATGCTATGCAGATGGCTGCTGTTGCTCAAGGATTTGGTGGCATCTGGCGTACCGACTCTTGGACTACTGATCCGGTGGTGAGATCAGGTTTAGCTTGCCAACAAGAGGATAAAATTGTTGGCTTCCTCTATTTAGGAACGCCAAAATTTAATCCTACAATGAAAAGTTCTTCAGCGGATATAAAGGATTTTGTGACTTATTTTTAAAGGAAAAAATATGCCATCGGAAATCAAATTAACCTAATTTAGTCATGGAGCGGGTTGTGGTTTTAAAATTGTGCCAAATATATTGGAGACTATTTTATATAGTGAACGTAAAAAATTTAATGATCCTCATTTGCTGGTTGGTAACGAGACCAACGATGACGCTGCTGTTTATGATCTTGGCAATGGCGTAGGGATTATTAGTACCACGGATTTTTTTATGCCAATAGTGGATTTTCCGATTGATTTTGGGCGTATTGCTGCCACTAATGCAATTAGTGATATTTATGCGATGGGTAGTAAACCCATTATGGCGATTGCGATATTAGGTTGGCCCATTAATAAAATCCCAGCTGAGATAGCCCAGCAAGTGATTGAAGGGGGGCGGATGGTTTGTCAGGATGCCGGTATATCACTTGCCGGTGGTCATTCGATCGATGCGCCAGAACCTATATTTGGTCTTGCCGTGACAGGTGTTATTAATACCGCTAAAGTAAAAAAGAATAGTACTGCAGTTGCGGGTAGCCAATTATTTGTAACTAAACCATTAGGAATTGGTATTCACACAACGGCAGAAAAGAAAAAATTATTGTTACCTGAACATCAAGGGTTAGCGACTCAGATTATGTGTCAATTAAATAAATCAGGCTCAGAATTGGCAAATATTGAAGGAGTTACTGCGATGACCGATGTAACCGGTTTTGGTGTGTTAGGCCATTTAACTGAAATCTGTCGAGCGGCTGATTTACAGGCGACGGTGGCTTTTTCGCAAATAGCTAAATTACCTCATATTAAAAGTTATATTGAGCAAGGGTGTGTACCAGGTGGAACCCAACGTAATTTTGCCAGTTACGGCCATTTTTTAGGCCAGATGACACCGTTACAACGCAATGTATTATGTGATCCGCAGACCTTAGGAGGACTACTAATGGCGGTGTTACCAACAGCAATTGCTGAAGTTAAACAAATTGCCTGGCAAAATAATTTATCTCTTAGCGCAATCGGTCAATTAGAGCAATCCAAATCTGGCAGAGCGATGATTGAGGTAGTTGAATAACCTATGCGCCGTCTATTTATTGCAGAAAAGCCCAGTTTAGCGCGTGCTATAGCTGATGTTTTACCTAAGCCACACAAACGACAAGATGGTTTTATTGTCTGTGGTGATTCGCAATATGTGACTTGGTGTATTGGTCATTTATTGGAGCAAGCTGAACCTGAAGCTTACGATCCTCGTTTAGCGCGTTGGTCATTAACTGATTTACCGATCATTCCTGAAAAATGGCAATTAAAGCCTCGGGCGGCAGTTATTAAGCAACTTAATACTATTAAAGCGCTATTAGTTCAGGCCGATGAGATTGTGCATGCGGGAGATCCCGATCGCGAAGGGCAATTGCTGGTGGATGAAGTGTTAGATTTTTTAGCCTTACCCGATGATAAAAAACAGTCTGTTCAGCGCTGTTTAATTAGCGATCTTAATCCTCAAGCGGTAGTTAAGGCCATTGAACGGTTAAGAAGTAATCGAGATTTTATTCCACTTTGTGTTTCGGCATTGGCTCGAGCCAGAGCAGATTGGTTATATGGCATAAATATGACGCGGGCTTATACTTTGCTTGGCCAGCGAGGGGGGTATCAAGGGGTATTATCTGTTGGCCGAGTTCAAACGCCAGTATTGGGATTGGTGGTTAGAAGGGATGAAGAGATTGAACATTTTGTTGCTAAAGATTTTTTTGAAGTAAAAGCACATATAATCACGCCGAATAAAGAACGTTTTACCGCTATCTGGCAGCCAAGTGAAGCCTGTATTGATTATCAGGATGAAGAAGGGCGTCTGATTCATCGCCCGTTAGCCGAGCATGTTGCTACACGAATTACGCAGCAGCCGGCCTTGGTTGTTGCCTATCAAAATAAACAAGAATCAGAAATTGCGCCCTTACCTTATTCTTTGTCGGCTTTGCAAATTGAAGCCTCTAAAAAACATGGCTTAAGTGCTAAGGAAGTTCTTGATATATGCCAACAATTATATGAAAAACATAAAGTTATTACTTATCCTCGTTCCGATAGTCGTTACTTACCGCAAGAGCATTTTGCCAATCGCCATGGGGTATTAAAAGCTATTGCTATACATCAGCCAGAACTTACACAATTTGAATTGGCTGAATTATATAAGCAAAATCGCTGTTGGGATGATAAACAAGTTGATGTACATCATGCAATTATTCCTACCGCTAAAGCAATAGCGGTGCAGCTTGATCAAAACGAAAGCAAAATTTATGCATTGATTGCTGCTCAATATATTATCCAATTTATGGCTAGTGCAAAATTTCATAAACGGGTTATTGAATTGGAGATCGCAGGTGGAAAATTTATCGCTAGAGCTCGCTGTTTGGTCGAACCTGGTTGGCGAGCAATTTTAACTACTAAGGAACGGGATGCGGATAATGATGGTATGCCACTCCCTGAGGTAAAGGTAAAAGATGAGTTATTTTGCGAGCAGGGTGAAGTAATAGAAAAGCAGACTCAGCCACCAAAACCATTTACTGATGCCACTTTGTTGTCGGCTATGACCGGTATTGCCCGTTTTGTGCAAGATAAGGCGCTGAAAAAGGTATTGCGAGCAACGGATGGTTTAGGAACAGAAGCGACCCGAGCGGGTATTATAGAACTGTTATTTAAACGTAAGTTTTTGATTAAAAAAGGTCGTTATATCCATGCTGCGTCAGCAGGCATCGTCTTATATAAAGTTTTACCGCTGGTGGCAGTATTGCCTGATATGACAGCTCACTGGGAGTCTAAATTAACCCAAATCAGTGAAAAACAGTTTCGTTATCAGGATTTTATGTCACCATTGGCAGATACATTGAAAATGTTAATCCAACAAGCGAAACAACAAACTGATTTAACTATATTCCGTACGATATCTGTCATCGAAGAGAAAACGGAGAAAAAGTTATCAGTAAAGAAGAAGAGAGCTAGTCAAAAAAGGCAATCAAATGATAGCTAAGCGTAAAATAGTACTATCATTTGATTTTAACTTAATTTAACTCAAATTTCGCCCAAATAGGGGCATGATCTGAAGGTTTTTCCATACTTCTAATGTCATAATCAATGCCTGTTTCACCACAGCAGGCAAACAACGAACTAGAGGCTAGAATCAAATCAATTCGCAGACCTCGGTTATCGACAAAACCCTTGGAACGGTAATCAAACCACGAAAATTGATCAGTAATTGCTGGATTTTGTTGACGATAAGTATCGATTAATCCCCAGGATTTCAATTTATCCATCCATTCGCGTTCTTCAGGTAAAAATGAGCATTTGCCAGCACTTAACCAACGTTTTCTATTAATTTCGCCGATACCGATATCATGATCTGTTGGACTAATATTCATATCTCCCATAAGAATAATATGCGATTGAGGAGAAAGATTATTTTGCAGATAAAGTTGCAAGTCTTGATAAAATTTTGCTTTTGCAGCAAATTTTGTTGGTTGATCACGGCATTCACCTTGTGGGAAATAACCGTTTATTATGGTAATTGTGCCTTTTTCTGTTTCAATATCTGCCATAATAATACGGCGCTGGACATCAATATCGTCGCCAGGAAATCCCTTTTGAATAGTGATTGGTTTTTGTTTGCAAAATAGCGCGACACCATAATGTGCTTTTTGTCCATGGTAGCAGATATGATAGCCTAACTGATTAACCTGCTCTAAAGGGAATGCACTATCATCAACTTTGGTCTCTTGTAAGCCTATGACATCAGGTTGATGTTTTTCGATGATAGCTTCAAGTTGGTGGATACGTGCTCTTAGGCTATTAATGTTAAATGAGACAAATTTCATTTGAATTGGTTATTTAATTGAAATATATTTATAAAAATATTTTATCAGATTGAATATATAAATGTAACCCATTATATAAAACATTTTCTTTTATTTATTAATGAGTTATTTTTTGGCTTTGTTGAATAAATCAGAATTAGCCGCCAGGATGGCTCCCTCTGCTACAGCTGTTATCCGATCCTGACGCTGTGTGGCATACCCAACAACGTCATACGGTTCAGCGCTTTGACCATCGCCATTGCTTCACCTACCTGAGCCTCATAGTCACGCAGCCTCAGATGGCCACCCAGCAAAGTTTTTATGCGGAACATCGCTGTTTCTGCCACTGAACGCCGGTGATAACCCACTTTCTTTTTCCACATATCATTACTCCTGCTCAGACGCTGATTCGCCACCGCATGGTTACGTTCATGGTACTTGTCCGGCCAGTATTTCGCTCCGCTTCGCGGCGGGATAAGGGGCCTGATTTTCTTTCTTAGCAACGCGTCGTGGCAGTAACAGGCGTCATAAGCACCGTCTGCTAACACTTCCATGATTTTCCGGTGGGTTTGGTTAATCAGGCCCGGCAGTGCCTGCGCATCTGTCGTTCCGCTGAGCGATAAGTCGGCACAGATAATCTCATGAGTCACACTGTCTGCTGCCAGATGAAGCTTGCGCCACACTCTTCGTCTGTCAGCCCCATGCTGCATGACTTTCCATTCACCTTCGCCAAAGACCTTCAGACCGGTACTGTCGATGACCAGATGCGAGATTTCACCACGCGTTGGCGTTTTTATGCTGATGTTGACGCTCTTTGCTCGTCTGCTGACCAGCGAGTAGTCCGGACAGCACAGCGGCAAAGACATGAGTTTAAAAATCGAATCAACGAAGCCCTGTAATGCCCGGAGCGACAGGTTAAACACACGCTTCATCATCAGGACAGTGGTAACAGCCATATCGCTGTAGTAAAGCGGCCGGCCACGACCTTCAGGCGAAGAACTGTCAGTCCATCCAGCGATGGCCGACTCATCAAGCCATACCGTCAGGGAACCGCGTTGTCTGAGTGCCTTGTTGTACGCGGGCCAGTTGGTAATTTTAAACTTTTGCTTTGCCATGGGAACCTGATGTTGAAACGAATTTAGCGATCAGCTCCGCCAATCACCTAAAAGTTCGATTTATTCAACAAAGCCCATGGGGACCTGATGTTGAAACGAATTTAGCGATCAGATCCGCCAATCACCTAAAAGTTCGATTTATTCAACAAAGCCATGGGGACCTGATGTTGAAACGAATTTAGCGATCAGCTCCGCCAATCACCTAAAAGTTCGATTTATTCAACAAAGCCCATGACTGGGGTAAAAACCATCATTTAATAAAACTTTATCAAACAGCAGGTATTAATAAAATACCAATAAACGTTTTAAAATTTGATTATGATAAAGTAAATGAAATATCAGATTATGATGGCAATATTTTAATTTTAAGTTCAGAAAAAATTGTAAGTGAACGTTTTATTTTGTTAAAAAATCACAAAAAGAGGCTATTGGTATATGTTGCCGCAAACAACTTTACGAACATGCTGAAAAGAATCTATTAAAATTATTGAATCAATTTCTTTGGATATGTGATCCAGTTTTATATAAGAGTCAATTTATTCGAGATATAGAATCAAAAGCGACGATAGGGGCAAATAGAATCAATATCAGGTGGATGGAAAACAGTGGTTTTTGCGATGGATTAATACAAAATGGTGATTATATCGGTTTAACCGATAAATTACCCGAAACCTGTCAATCAACACCTGACATTATTTTTTTACCGCTAGATGAGCTTAGCATGACAAATAGCTGTTATTTTTATAAATCTAAAGCAAATGGTAGTATTTTGAATCGATTTATTGATGCAATTGAAAAAATATATTAATCAATAGGTAAAATATAAATTGGGCAAAATTATGGTTGATCTGATGCGAGTAACCACAGGGTTGGTAACTTGCGAGTTTACGCTAGTGAATAGACAGAGCAAGCGTTAACTGCTCTAAGTGCCTATCTATTTGATATTTAATCGATTAGTCAGAAGTATTATCCTTGCTCATTAGTTCATTAGTTCATTAGTTCATTAGTTCATTAGTTCATTAGTTCATTAGTTCATTAGTTCATTAGTTCATTAGTTCATTAGTTCATTAGTTCATTAGTTCATTAGTTCATTAGTTCATTAGTTCATTAGTTCATTAGGTAAAATTTAAATGTAATAACGATGTCAGCTTTTTTGAAATATAGTTAATAATAAATAATCATTTATCATGATAAATAATTAAATAAAATATTTTATTAAAATTAAAATTAAAATTAAAATTAAAATTAAAATTAAAATTAAAATTAAAATTAAAATTAAAATTAATAAAATAATTATAATTGTTTAAAGGTAATATTATGTACTCTGTATAATAATTACCTTTAAAATAAGGCAGGCTATTTTATTAAATAGAGGATAGGTTAAAGAATAATCGTTCGGTTGCCATGAACAAAAACGCGTTGTGCTAATACCCAGTATAAAGCGTGGCTTAAGACATTTTTTTCAACGTCTTTACCTGCTCGCATCATATCCTCAGCAGTATAACTATGATCAACGTTAATCACATTCTGAGTAATAATAGGGCCTTCATCGAGATCATTATTGACAAAGTGCGCCGTTGCTCCAATGATTTTGACACCACGTTGGTAAGCTTGATGATAAGGTTTTGCACCAATAAAAGCTGGCAAAAAAGAGTGATGGATATTAATAATTTTATTGGGATAATGTTGAACGAAATCAGGCGTAAGTACGCGCATATATTTTGCTAAAACCACATAATCAGGATTATAATGGTCAATTTGTTCTTTTAATAGATGATCATGTTGTTCTCGGGTTAGATTTTCATGCCTAATATAGTGAAATGGGATATTAAATTGTTCAACGAGTGATCTTAATGTCTCGTGATTACCAATTACAGCAGCAATTTCCACATCAAGACCATCATAGGCGCTTTTCATTAATAGATCACCTAAGCAGTGTGCTTTTTTGGTTACCATAATAACAATGCGTCGTTGATTTGCTGTACTTAATTCACGTTTAGACCCTGATGGTAAAGCATCGTCGAGATCAGCTAATAATGTATTATCGTTGAAAATACCTTCAAGTTCAGTACGCATGAAAAAGCAGTTCGTCTGATGGTCAACAAATTCATTATTTTGAATAATATTTAATTGATGTTTATAACAAATATTTGTGATTTTAGCGATTAACCCTTTTGCATCATGGCAGATGGTGCGAAGAATTTTTTTTTGTTTATCTTGTTGCATGAATGGTCTTTTCCTTAAAATTTTTTTGTTACAAATATCGCAAAATAGGAAATTTTAATCTTGTTACGATAAAATTTTGCAATTATAACGCTTTTAGGACTGTTATAGCAATGGTTTTTTCAAAATTTCATTAAAATTATTTAAAAAAACATCTTTTTATTATTGTAAATCACATTTTTATCATTTGGAATATTGATTAATTAAAAACAAACAAGCGCTATAATAGATAAATATGAGTTATGTATGATTAATTTATCTGAAAACTTTAACAAAGGTTCATTTTTATCTTTATATTCACTTTTAATTGGGTAAATAATGTTACTCAATAGTGACTGAAGCCATCATCAGTGCTATTGATCATTTATCTACTTTGGTTTACTGATTTGAATTTTAGATATTGATAATAAAGTAATAAATAGTTTTTTAGTTGTTAGATTCAGGGGCTTTGTTGAATAAATCAGAATTAGCCGCCAGGATGGCTCCCTCTGCTACAGCTGTTATCCGATCCTGACGCTGTGTGGCATACCCAACAACGTCATACGGTTCAGCGCTTTGACCATCGCCATTGCTTCACCTACCTGAGCCTCATAGTCACGCAGCCTCAGATGGCCACCCAGCAAAGTTTTTATGCGGAACATCGCTGTTTCTGCCACTGAACGCCGGTGATAACCCACTTTCTTTTTCCACATATCATTACTCCTGCTCAGACGCTGATTCGCCACCGCATGGTTACGTTCATGGTACTTGTCCGGCCAGTATTTCGCTCCGCTTCGCGGTGGGATAAGGGGCCTGATTTTCTTTCTTAGCAACGCGTCGTGGCAGTAACAGGCGTCATAAGCACCGTCTGCTGACACTTCCCTGATTTTCCGGTGGGTTTGGTTAATCAGGCCCGGCAGTGCCTGCGCATCTGTCGTTCCGCTGAGCGATAAGTCGGCACAGATAATCTCATGAGTCACACTGTCTGCTGCCAGATGAAGCTTGCGCCACACTCTTCGTCTGTCAGCCCCATGCTGCCTGACTTTCCATTCACCTTCGCCAAAGACCTTCAGACCGGTACTGTCGATGACCAGATGCGAGATTTCACCACGCGTTGGCGTTTTTATGCTGATGTTGACGCTCTTTGCTCGTCTGCTGACCAGCGAGTAGTCCGGACAACACAGCGGCTAAGACATGAGTTTAAAAATCGAATCAACGAAGCCCTGTAATGCCCGGAGCGACAGGTTAAACACACGCTTCATCATCAGGACAGTGGTAACAGCCATATCGCTGTAGTAAAGCGGCCGGCCACGACCTTCAGGCGAAGAACTGTCAGTCCATCCAGCGATGGCCGACTCATCAAGCCAGACCGTCAGGGAACCGCGTTGTCTGAGTGCCTTGTTGTACGCGGGCCAGTTGGTAATTTTAAACTTTTGCTTTGACATGGGGACCTGATGTTGAAACGAATTTAGCGATCAGCTCCGCCAATCACCTAAAAGTTCGATTTATTCAACAAAGCCTCGCTGAACTAAAACAAATTATGTTAGATTCATACTATGGTAATAATTTTACTGAAGAGAAAAATATATTTCTGAAAACAGAGGAAAAAAGTCATCTAGTAAAAGAATCTACTTAATAAACATTTTATTTGTAACCATTTATTTAATAATTAGCACTGAATATATATTCGGTGCTTTTTTAATCGCAAAATATTTTACCAATCCTTATTTGAAAATAATTTAAAACCAAAATAGTTATTTTACGTAATTAATTTTCATTTAAGAATAATAATCTAATATGGGGAGTTAAAAATTATTTAAATGGAACAACGGAAAAAGGTTTTTCACCCACCTCAATACATTTTGTGTGATTGATTGCATCCATATAATGTCTACGACAGACTGAGATATATTTTTCATTACCACCAATTTCAATCTGTTCTCCCTGATAGACAGCAAGCCCATTATCATCTAATCGCAAAACCCTACTTGCTTTACGACCACAATAACAAATGGTTTTTAGTTCAATAAGTTTATCTGCCCAAGCTAACAGATAGTGACTGCCAATAAATAACTCACCACGAAAATCTGTTCTTAATCCATAACACAAAACCGGTATATTGGCATAATCAACAATTTCACAAAGCTGACTAACTTGCTCTTTAGTTAAAAACTGACACTCATCAACAAGCACACAATGAATTTTTTGACAGCTATTTTTTTCTTTTATTAATCTCCCCATATCTGTCTGTTGCGAAAATAATATTGCATCTGCTGCTAAACCAATTCTGGAGGTTACTGTACCTTGAACAAATCGGGTATCAATCTCAGCGGTGAAAATAAGCGTATTCATTCCCCGTTCATTATAATTATATGGGCTTTGTTGAATAAATCGAACTTTTAGGTGATTGGCGGAGCTGATCGCTAAATTCGTTTCAACATCAGGTCCCCATGGCAAAGCAAAAGTTTAAAATTACCAACTGGCCCGCGTACAACAAGGCACTCAGACAACGCGGTTCCCTGACGGTCTGGCTTGATGAGTCGGCCATCGCTGGATGGACTGACAGTTCTTCGCCTGAAGGTCGTGGCCGGCCGCTTTACTACAGCGATATGGCTGTTACCACTGTCCTGATGATGAAGCGTGTGTTTAACCTGTCGCTCCGGGCATTACAGGGCTTCGTTGATTCGATTTTTAAACTCATGTCTTTGCCGCTGTGCTGTCCGGACTACTCGCTGGTCAGCAGACGAGCAAAGAGCGTCAACATCAGCATAAAAACGCCAACGCGTGGTGAAATCTCGCATCTGGTCATCGACAGTACCGGTCTGAAGGTCTTTGGCGAAGGTGAATGGAAAGTCAGGCAGCATGGGGCTGACAGACGAAGAGTGTGGCGCAAGCTTCATCTGGCAGCAGACAGTGTGACTCATGAGATTATCTGTGCCGACTTATCGCTCAGCGGAACGACAGATGCGCAGGCACTGCCGGGCCTAATTAACCAAACCCACCGGAAAATCAGGGAAGTGTCAGCAGACGGTGCTTATGACGCCTGTTACTGCCACGACGCGTTGCTAAGAAAGAAAATCAGGCCCCTTATCCCGCCGCGAAGCGGAGCGAAATACTGGCCGGACAAGTACCATGAACGTAACCATGCGGTGGCGAATCAGCGTCTGAGCAGGAGTAATGATATGTGGAAAAAGAAAGTGGGTTATCACCGGCGTTCAGTGGCAGAAACAGCGATGTTCCGCATAAAAACTTTGCTGGGTGGCCATCTGAGGCTGCGTGACTATGAGGCTCAGGTAGGTGAAGCAATGGCGATGGTCAAAGCGCTGAACCGTATGACGTTGTTGGGTATGCCACACAGCGTCAGGATCGGATAACAGCTGTAGCAGAGGGAGCCATCCTGGCGGCTAATTCTGATTTATTCAACAAAGCCAATTATATGAAGACTGAAGTAGTGAAGTTGATTTACCAGCATTCATTGCTGAATAATAGAAATAAAGCTGAGCCATTAGCCATTTCCTCTTACCTATTTAGACAAATATTTTGAAAGTTTACCACATACATTATCAAACATTATTTTTCATTTCATTTGATTATAAATATTGATAACTAACATAACAGATTTTTTAGTAATGTTTATAGTCATAAAAAAATTCTTATGTTTAAATGTCACGCTCTACAAACAACATCTTTATTTTAACAAAGTATGTGATAAGAAAAGATTATTAATAGCTAACATCCATCAAAAAACTTAGATACACAGTAGTGATAACTCAACAAAAGCTTAATAAGCAAACTCTGTTACACATATTAAGTTAAAATTTAGTTTATGTTACACACCATAAAGTTGAATAAAAATAAAAAACATCATCTTTACATCTGAATGAAATTCAAATATAAAAGCAGTTCTATCATTTTGGTATAGATTTTTAAGTATCAAGTGTATCTAATATAAGATATATAATATTTTTATAGAGAAAGCTTATATTGCTTTTGCAAAGAAGTTTAAGTTTAAAAAAACAATAAATTTAACCTTATTTTGTAACTTCACTATTGCAGAAAATAAAATAGCATTCTATTATTAGTAGACATCAGCCAACATTCATTTTAATTCGAGACCAGGAAAATGAGCGATTCATTGAAATATTTTAAATCATTAAATAACATTCGTACCTTACGTGCGATAGCAAGAGAAATACCGTTAGAATCATTGCAAGAAATACATGATAAATTTAATACCGTTGTAGATGAACGTCGTGAAGATGAAAATCAAGCGAGAGCACAATTAGAAGCTCATAGTCAAAAAATTGCAAAATATATTAAATTGCTGGAAGGAGAAGGACTCAGTCTAGATGATCTAGTTACTGCAAAAACTCCTTCAAAAACATCTAACCGTACTAAGCGCGCAGCAAGACCGGCTAAATTTCAATATAAAGATGAAAATGGTGAAATCAAAACCTGGACCGGCCAAGGTCGCACACCTGCTGTCATCAAAAAGGCACTAACGAATGGTAAAAATATGGATGATTTTTTAATCTAAATATCCTTTCCCTACTTTAAAAATACCCTTTATGGCTTTGTTGAATAAATCAGAATTAGCCGACAGGATGGCTCCCTCTGCTACAGCTGTTATCCGATCCTGACGCTGTGTGGCATACCCAACAACGTCATACGGTTCAGCGCTTTGACCATCGCCATTGCTTCACCTACCTGAGCCTCATAGTCACGCAGCCTCAGATGGCCACCCAGCAAAGTTTTTATGCGGAACATCGCTGTTTCTGCCACTGAACGCCGGTGATAACCCACTTTCTTTTTCCACATATCATTACTCCTGCTCAGACGCTGATTCGCCACCGCATGGTTACGTTCATGGTACTTGTCCGGCCAGTATTTCGCTCCGCTTCGCGGCGGGATAAGGGGCCTGATTTTCTTTCTTAGCAACGCGTCGTGGCAGTAACAGGCGTCATAAGCACCGTCTGCTGACACTTCCCTGATTTTCCGGTGGGTTTGGTTAATCAGGCCCGGCAGTGACTGCGCATCTGTCGTTCCGCTGAGCGATAAGTCGGCACAGATAATCTCATGAGTCACACTGTCTGCTGCCAGATGAAGCTTGCGCCACACTCTTCGTCTGTCAGCCCCATGCTGCCTGACTTTCCATTCACCTTCGCCAAAGACCTTCAGACCGGTACTGTCGATGACCAGATGCGAGATTTCACCACGCGTTGGCGTTTTTATGCTGATGTTGACGCTCTTTGCTCGTCTGCTGACCAGCGAGTAGTCCGGACAGCACAGCGGCAAAGACATGAGTTTAAAAATCGAATCAACGAAGCCCTGTAATGCCCGGAGCGACAGGTTAAACACACGCTTCATCATCAGGACAGTGGTAACAGCCATATCGCTGTAGTAAAGCGGCCGGCCACGACCTTCAGGCGAAGAACTGTCAGTCCATCCAGCGATGGCCGACTCATCAAGCCAGACCGTCAGGGAACCGCGTTGTCTGAGTGCCTTGTTGTACGCGGGCCAGTTGGTAATTTTAAACTTTTGCTTTGCCATGGGGACCTGATGTTGAAACGAATTTAGCGATCAGCTCCGCCAATCACCTAAAAGTTCGATTTATTCAACAAAGCCACCCTTTATATAAAGGGTATTTTTATTACACATATCATTAACATTTATTACACAATAAATAACCAATCTTAAAGGTCTAAAATATATCAAAGCGTAAAACTCTGCTCGCTAAGATAAATACTTAATACATTTACATGCCAGCCACTTTTCACTAATAACTAACCATACCTTTTCCTATAATAAAGAAACCGACATAAAAATGTACAACTTCTATTAATATTTTGTTATCAGCGATACACCATGTAATGTAAACTTTTGTTGTCTAAACATTTCAAATTATTCCTTCAAGAAATAGTATCGTTGTTTTTTATTGCCATAAAATCATGCATTCAATGTTTATTATTAGACTTCTCTCTATTTTATTTTGTTAGAGAGTTTGTTAAATTTCATTCTATTCATTATGAAAAAATTTACTATAGAAATAATAAACAGATTACTTTTAATCTGATACAAGCTAAATCAATTAAATATACTTACTCTACTTTTTTATCATAATTATGATCAGTGTTAACGTAAATATTATTGATAGAAACTCACTCTCCAACACAAGAAATTTTAGCTAACAACTAAAGTGATATATGATCAGCAAAATCAAATTATTATTATTTGAAATAGTTTGTAATATCTCCATTTAAACAACATCCTTGCCTACTTATATAATTAATAAATCTCATTTTAATTTTACGCGGCTTTGTTGAATAAATCGAACTTTTAGGTGATTGGCGGAGCTGATCGCTAAATTCGTTTCAACATCAGGTCCCCATGGCAAAGCAAAAGTTTAAAATTACCAACTGGCCCGCGTACAACAAGGCACTCAGACAACGCGGTTCCCTGACGGTCTGGCTTGATGAGTCGGCCATCGCTGGATGGACTGACAGTTCTTCGCCTGAAGGTCGTGGCCGGCCGCTTTACTACAGCGATATGGCTGTTACCACTGTCCTGATGATGAAGCGTGTGTTTAACCTGTCGCTCCGGGCATTACAGGGCTTCGTTGATTCGATTTTTAAACTCATGTCTTTGCCGCTGTGCTGTCCGGACTACTCGCTGGTCAGCAGACGAGCAAAGAGCGTCAACATCAGCATAAAAACGCCAACGCGTGGTGAAATCTCGCATCTGGTCATCGACAGTACCGGTCTGAAGGTCTTTGGCGAAGGTGAATGGAAAGTCAGGCAGCATGGGGCTGACAGACGAAGAGTGTGGCGCAAGCTTCATCTGGCAGCAGACAGTGTGACTCATGAGATTATCTGTGCCGACTTATCGCTCAGCGGAACGACAGATGCGCAGGCACTGCCGGGCCTGATTAACCAAACCCACCGGAAAATCAGGGAAGTGTCAGCAGACGGTGCTTATGACGCCTGTTACTGCCACGACGCGTTGCTAAGAAAGAAAATCAGGCCCCTTATCCCGCCGCGAAGCGGAGCGAAATACTGGCCGGACAAGTACCATGAACGTAACCATGCGGTGGCGAATCAGCGTCTGAGCAGGAGTAATGATATGTGGAAAAAGAAAGTGGGTTATCACCGGCGTTCAGTGGCAGAAACAGCGATGTTCCGCATAAAAACTTTGCTGGGTGGCCATCTGAGGCTGCGTGACTATGAGGCTCAGGTAGGTGAAGCAATGGCGATGGTCAAAGCGCTGAACCGTATGACGTTGTTGGGTATGCCACACAGCGTCAGGATCGGATAACAGGTGTAGCAGAGGGAGCCATCCTGTCGGCTAATTCTGATTTATTCAACAAAGCCAAAAATACCATGCAGATTTTTTTATTGATTTGAATCAAATTTATCGACCATTAGCAATCTAAGATATTTTTTTTACCCACGAGGAAAACTCATCACCTAAAAATTCATGCTGCATACCATATTCAACAAATGCTTTCATGTAACCCAATTTATTACCGCAATCATGACTTTTACCTTGTAAATAATAGGCTTCAACAGGTTCTCCTTCTATTAACATTTCAATCGCGTCAGTTAACTGGACTTCATCACCTGCCCCCATTGGTGTTTTCTCTAATAAAGGCCAAATTTTCTCTGACAATACATAACGCCCCACGATAGATAAATTAGATGGTGCCAGTTCAATTTTAGGTTTTTCAACAACGCCTTTAATAATTTTGCTTTCACCGGCGTTTAATTCATAACTGTCACAATCTACAACACCATAATTGGATACAGACTCCTTTAGTACCGGCTCAACAAGAATTTGGCTGGCTGATGTTTCATGATAACGCTTCAGCATCGCGGTTAAATTATACTGTTTCAAATCCGAAGAATATTGATCAATAACTACATCCGGTAAAACTACAGCAAAAGGCTCATCTCCTACCAAGGGTTTTGCACATAAAATGGCATGTCCCAGCCCTTTTGCGATACCTTGTCTCGTTTGCATAATTGTGACATGACTTGGGCATATGGATTGTACATCATTTAATAATTGCCGTTTAACGCGCTTTTCCAAAATTGCTTCTAATTCAAAACTGGTATCAAAATGGTTTTCTATTGAGTTCTTTGAAGAATGAGTGACTAATATAATTTCATGAATACCAGCAGATATACATTCATTTACTACATACTGAATAAGTGGTTTATCCGCTAAAGGTAACATTTCTTTAGGGATCGCTTTGGTTGCCGGCAACATGCGAGTTCCTAATCCTGCGACAGGAATAACAGCTTTGCTAACTTTTTTTTCCACTTTTTTTAATTTCATTTTTTCTACCAAGTTACCTAAATAAAATATATTAATGAAATGTGATAGATAGATTTTCAACAACTTTTGTGGCGAGTATAGCAGTAAAATGTACCAAATAAATAGCAAACTAGAGAAAATTGGCCTAGGTTAACAATCCTGTAAAAAGTAAATAATTATAATATTTCTACCAATGAATTAAACATTAAAGTCATTCGATGTTTATGATTCCATATTTTACATTGCCAATCTATTCCTTTTTCCATTATTTGCTGATAAGCAATTGATTGTAAGCTACCCAATGGTGCACTTGATGACAATTCGACTTCTTTATTCTCGGTTTTTAATTTTACATTAAGTCCTGCTGAAGCTAATACAATTGTTTTACTTTCAGTATGAAAATAACCTAATAAAATTGGGAATTGTCCTTTAATACCTAAATCCATTAATAAAGTGTTTATTTGCTCAAGCATTTCACTAATATTAAATAATTTGTTTGATTGGCTATTAAGATAGGTTTGCAATAATTCATTAAATGCAACTCTAAGTGGCTTTGTTGAATAAATCGAACTTTTAGGTGATTGGCGGAGCTGATCGCTAAATTCGTTTCAACATCAGGTCCCCATGTCAAAGCAAAAGTTTAAAATTACCAACTGGCCCGCGTACAACAAGGCACTCAGACAACGCGGTTCCCTGACGGTCTGGCTTGATGAGTCGGCCATCGCTGGATGGACTGACAATTCTTCGCCTGAAGGTCGTGGCCGGCCGCTTTACTACAGCGATATGGCTGTTACCACTGTCCTGATGATGAAGCGTGTGTTTAACCTGTCGCTCCGGGCATTACAGGGCTTCGTTGATTCGATTTTTAAACTCATGTCTTTGCCGCTGTGCTGTCCGGACTACTCGCTGGTCAGCAGACGAGCAAAGAGCGTCAACATCAGCATAAAAACGCCAACGCGTGGTGAAATCTCGCATCTGGTCATCGACAGTACCGGTCTGAAGGTCTTTGGCGAAGGTGAATGGACAGTCAGGCAGCATGGGGCTGACAGACGAAGAGTGTGGCGCAAGCTTCATCTGGCAGCAGACAGTGTGACTCATGAGATTATCTGTGCCGACTTATCGCTCAGCGGAACGACAGATGCGCAGGCACTGCCGGGCCTAATTAACCAAACCCACCGGAAAATCAGGGAAGTGTCAGCAGACGGTGCTTATGACGCCTGTTACTGCCACGACGCGTTGCTAAGAAAGAAAATCAGGCCCCTTATCCCGCCGCGAAGCGGAGCGAAATACTGGCCGGACAAGTACCATGAACGTAACCATGCGGTGGCGAATCAGCGTCTGAGCAGGAGTAATGATATGTGGAAAAAGAAAGTGGGTTATCACCGGCGTTCAGTGGCAGAAACAGCGATGTTCCGCATAAAAACTTTGCTGGGTGGCCATCTGAGGCTGCGTGACTATGAGGCTCAGGTAGGTGAAGCAATGGCGATGGTCAAAGCGCTGAACCGTATGACGTTGTTGGGTATGCCACACAGCGTCAGGATCGGATAACAGCTGTAGCAGAGGGAGCCATCCTGTCGGCTAATTCTGATTTATTCAACAAAGCCGCTGGCTGTATAAGTAATCACATCAAATGATTTAAGGTAATTTCTCAATACAGAGCGAAAAACCACCTCATCTTCTACAATTAATATTTTCTTCCCTTTCATATGCCAGCCTTACATTACATAAAATGCCATTGACAATATTATCTTTTTAGAAAATAGTACTTATGATAGAACAAATATTTTACGGATTTAAACTTAAAGTTATATATTTTTTTGTATTGAAATATATAATTATTTTTCATTTATTGGAATCAATTGGTTACTTTTATACAGTTATTGTAATTAGAAATTACTTTCTTAATTTTGTTCCTTTTTTCTTTAATCAAAATAATTCCTATTGTAAATCAAAATTATCTTATGTTTTTTCATCCTGAATCTGGCTTTGTTGAATAAATCGAACTTTTAGGTGATTGGCGGAGCTGATCGCTAAATTCGTTTCAACATCAGGTCCCCATGGCAAAGCAAAAGTTTAAAATTACCAACTGGCCCGCGTACAACAAGGCACTCAGACAACGCGGTTCCCTGACGGTCTGGCTTGATGAGTCGGCCATCGCTGGATGGACTGACAGTTCTTCGCCTGAAGGTCGTGGCCGGCCGCTTTACTACAGCGATATGGCTGTTACCACTGTCCTGATGATGAAGCGTGTGTTTAACCTGTCGCTCCGGGCATTACAGGGCTTCGTTGATTCGATTTTTAAACTCATGTCTTTGCCGCTGTGCTGTCCGGACTACTCGCTGGTCAGCAGACGAGCAAAGAGCGTAAACATCAGCATAAAAACGCCAACGCGTGGTGAAATCTCGCATCTGGTCATCGACAGTACCGGTCTGAAGGTCTTTGGCGAAGGTGAATGGAAAGTCAGGCAGCATGGGGCTGACAGACGAAGAGTGTGGCGCAAGCTTCATCTGGCAGCAGACAGTGTGACTCATGAGATTATCTGTGCCGACTTATCGCTCAGCGGAACGACAGATGCGCAGGCACTGCCGGGCCTGATTAACCAAACCCACCGGAAAATCAGGGAAGTGTCAGCAGACGGTGCTTATGACGCCTGTTACTGCCAAGACGCGTTGCTAAGAAAGAAAATCAGGCCCCTTATCCCGCCGCGAAGCGGAGCGAAATACTGGCCGGACAAGTACCATGAACGTAACCATGCGGTGGCGAATCAGCGTCTGAGCAGGAGTAATGATATGTGGAAAAAGAAAGTGGGTTATCACCGGCGTTCAGTGGCAGAAACAGCGATGTTCCGCATAAAAACTTTGCTGGGTGGCCATCTGAGCCTGCGTGACTATGAGGCTCAGGTAGGTGAAGCAATGGCGATGGTCAAAGCGCTGAACCGTATGACGTTGTTGGGTATGCCACACAGCGTCAGGATCGGATAACAGCTGTAGCAGAGGGAGCCATCCTGGCGGCTAATTCTGATTTATTCAACAAAGCCGTTCAGCGATCAACGGAAAGCGAGGATTCGCACCAGTACATTGATCATCAAACGCATCTTCAGATAACTTATCCACTTTAGCTAAGAAATCCTTTTCCGCGACCCCAGCTTCACGAATAGATTTGGGGATACCGAGCATAGTTTTAAGTGTTGCTAACCAATTAAGCAGTTTTTCAATTTTGTTAGCTGTGCGATCAGCTGGTGAGGTTAGTCCTAAGTGATCGGCAATCTCACCATAGCGACGACGAGCTTGAGGGCGATCATATTGGCTGAATGCGGTTTGCTTTGTTGGATTGTCATTAGCGTTATAGCGAATGACATTTTCAATTAGCAGCGCATTGGCTAAACCATGGGGTATATGAAATTCGGAACCTAATGTATGGGCCATTGAGTGGCAAACACCTAAAAAAGCATTAGCGAAAGCAATACCAGCGATGGTTGCTGCATTATGCACCCGTTCGCGGGCAATCGGATCTTTCGCTCCATTCAGATAACTGGTTGGCAAATACTCTTTTAACAACGTTAAAGCCTGTAAAGCTTGTCCATCAGAGTATTCACTTGCCAGAACTGAAACATAAGCTTCTAATGCATGGACGATAGCATCTAGTCCACCGAATGCTGTAAGTGATTTCGGCATATGCATAACAAGATTGGCATCAACAATTGCCATATTTGACGTAATTGCATAATCGGCTAAAGGATATTTTTGGCCGGTAGCATCATCAGTAACAACAGCAAATGGCGTGACTTCTGAGCCTGTACCTGATGTTGTGGTGATGGCAACCATTTTGGCTTTAACACCCATTTTAGGGAATTTATGAATACGTTTACGAATATCCATAAAACGTAGAGCAAGCTCTGCAAAATGGGTTTCAGGATGTTCATACATTACCCACATGATTTTAGCTGCATCCATAGGAGAGCCACCGCCTAAAGCGATAATCACATCTGGTTTAAAGGTATGCATTAAATCGGCACCTTTACGAACAATACTCAGCGTAGGATCGGCTTCAACTTCAAAAAATACTTCAGTTTCAACGTTAAAAGTCTTCAATACATTAACGACTTCATCAACATAACCATTATTGAATAAGTAACTGTCAGTAACAATAAAAGCCCGTTTAGCACCGTCAGTAGCAATTTCTTTCAACGCTAATGGTAGGCAACCACGACGAAAATAAATAGAACTAGGAAGTTTATGCCACAACATATTTTCTGCTCTTTTCGCTACTGTTTTAGTATTAATTAGGTGCTTAGGACCCACGTTTTCAGAGATAGAATTTCCACCCCACGAGCCGCATCCTAATGTTAATGAAGGAGCCAATTTCAAATTATAAAGATCACCAATCCCACCCTGTGATGCCGGAGTATTAATTAAGATACGTGCGGTTTTCATTTTCTCGCCGAAATAATTAACTCGCTCAGTTTGATTGTCTTGATCAGTATAAAGACATTAAGTATGGCCAATACCACCCATCTCAACCAATTTTTCTGCTTTTCCAACGGCATCAGCAAAATCTTTACTATGGTACATGGCAAGTAATGGTGAGAGTTTTTCATGGGCAAAAGGTTCGCTCTCATCTGTGGCTTTTACTTCTCCGATTAAAATTTTAGTGTTTAACGGCACTTGTATGCCGGCTAGTTCAGCAATTTTTACCGCTGGTTGACCAACAATAGCCGCATTTAAATTACCATTTTTTAAAATAATGTTTTGTACTGCTTTAAGCTCTTTACCTTTTAATAAGTAACCGCCATGAGTGACAAAACGTTCGCGCACTTGATTGTAAATTTCGTCCACAATGATAACTGATTGCTCTGACGCGCAAATAACACCATTATCAAAAGTTTTTGACATTAAAATTGAAGCAACTGCACGTTTAATGTCGGCAGAACTGTCAATCACGACAGGTGTATTACCTGCACCTACACCGATGGCAGGTTTTCCTGAGCTATAAGCTGCTTTCACCATACCAGGTCCACCGGTTGCTAAGATAAGGTTAACATCAGGGTGGTGCATTAATGCATTTGAAAGTTCGAACGAGGGTTCATCTATCCAGCCAATGATATCTTTTGGTGCACCAGCAACAACAGCGGCTTGTAATACGATTTTGGCGGCGTTGTTAGTGGCATTTTTAGCGCGAGGGTGAGGGGGAAAAATAATCCCGTTACGCGTTTTTAGACTGATTAAAGATTTAAAAATGGCTGTCGATGTAGGATTAGTTGTTGGAACAATACCACAAATTAAGCCAATAGGTTCGGCAATGGTGATAGTACCAAAAGTAAGATCTTCGGACATAATGCCACAAGTTTTCTCATCTTTATAAGCATTATAAATATATTCCGAAGCAAAATGATTTTTAATCACTTTATCTTCTATAATTCCCATGCCAGATTCTTCAACTGCTAATTTTGCTAAAGGAATGCGATAGTCAGCAGCAGCAAGAGCAGCAGCACGAAAAATTTTATCAACTTGATCCTGGGTAAAATTTGCAAATTGTTGTTGTGTTTTTTTTACACGGACGACAAGTTCATTGAGTTAAGTAACATTAGTTACAGACATAAAGATTACTCCTAAATAAATGTTAAATTTTTTTAGTCAATTAGCCTAGATTAGGAGCAATATAATTAAATATGAGGTGTCATATTATATAAGTGCTAATTTGTTTTTAGTAAGCTAATTGACTTAAAAAATTCACATTATAAAAATAAGTAAAAACGCTCATTATATTTATGAGAACTCAATAGATATATAGCTTACCATTTATAAATAGCGCTAAAGTGATCTTTATCAAAAAAAGTGCATGCTGAATCAATTCAGTAATAAGTTATATAAGAATACTGTCAATTAGCAATATAAGTAAATAGGCTTTGTTGAATAAATCAGAATTAGCCGACAGGATGGCTCCCTCTGCTACAGCTGTTATCCGATCCTGACGCTGTGTGGCATACCCAACAACGTCATACGGTTCAGCGCTTTGACCATCGCCATTGCTTCACCTACCTGAGCCTCATAGTCACGCAGCCTCAGATGGCCACCCAGCAAAGTTTTTATGCGGAACATCGCTGTTTCTGCCACTGAACGCCGGTGATAATCCACTTTCTTTTTCCACATATCATTACTCCTGCTCAGACGCTGATTCGCCACCGCATGGTTACGTTCATGGTACTTGTCCGGCCAGTATTTCGCTCCGC
The DNA here is from genome assembly GCF_013460135.1 of Arsenophonus endosymbiont of Aphis craccivora. Taxonomy (GTDB): domain Bacteria; phylum Pseudomonadota; class Gammaproteobacteria; order Enterobacterales; family Enterobacteriaceae; genus Arsenophonus; species Arsenophonus nilaparvatae. Next base: position 2,137,534 of record NZ_CP038155.1, on the reverse strand, counting down.
TTCGCGGCGGGATAAGGGGCCTGATTTTCTTTCTTAGCAACGCATCTTGGCAGTAACAGGCGTCATAAGCACCGTCTGCTGACACTTCCCTGATTTTCCGGTGGGTTTGGTTAATCAGGCCCGGCAGTGCCTGCGCATCTGTCGTTCCGCTGAGCGATAAGTCGGCACAGATAATCTCATGAGTCACACTGTCTGCTGCCAGATGAAGCTTGCGCCACACTCTTCGTCTGTCAGCCCCATGCTGCCTGACTTTCCATTCACCTTCGCCAAAGACCTTCAGACCGGTACTGTCGATGACCAGATGCGAGATTTCACCACGCGTTGGCGTTTTTATGCTGATGTTGACGCTCTTTGCTAGTCTGCTGACCAGCGAGTAGTCCGGACAGCACAGCGGCTAAGACATGAGTTTAAAAATCGAATCAACGAAGCCCTGTAATGCCCGGAGCGACAGGTTAAACACACGCTTCATCATCAGGACAGTGGTAACAGCCATATCGCTGTAGTAAAGCGGCCGGCCACGACCTTCAGGCGAAGAACTGTCAGTCCATCCAGCGATGGCCGACTCATCAAGCCATACCGTCAGGGAACCGCGTTGTCTGAGTGCCTTGTTGTACGCGGGCCAGTTGGTAATTTTAAACTTTTGCTTTGCCATGGGAACCTGATGTTGAAACGAATTTAGCGATCAGCTCCGCCAATCACCTAAAAGTTCGATTTATTCAACAAAGCCAAGTAAATATTGAAGAATTAAGTTAGCAAAATTTTGTATGGTATTTAATTTAGAAGCTTATTTTGTTATTGAATGAGTTTTTGAATTTTAGCTAGATAAGTATGCTACGCTAAGATAAAGTGTTTTTCCTGTTAGGCTAAACATTATTTGTTTTGAATAATTAATTTTTAGCTAAGCGTTAATATTTGGTTGAGGGACTCAATTGTGGTTGGTACTTTACTGGATCTTCCTAATTATATTAAGTTTTTTTTAGGTCTTTTTGCGTTAGTTAATCCGATAGGAATTTTGCCTGTATTTATTAGTATGACTAATTATCAATCTGTGACAGAAAGAAACCGCACTAATTTAGTAGCTAATTTTTCTGTGGCAATTATTTTATGTATTTCGTTATTGGTGGGAGAGGTTTTTTTAAAATTATTTGGTATCTCTATTGATTCTTTCCGTATTGCTGGCGGAATAGTTATTGCAGCCATTGCTATGTCTATGATTAGTGGTCGAATAGGTGAAGATAAGCAGAATAAACAGGAAAAATCAGAAACGGCCATTCGTGATAGTATTGGAGTTGTTCCTTTAGCATTACCATTAATGGCAGGGCCTGGAGCAATTAGTTCATGTATTGTCTGGTCTTCTCGTTGGTTAGGATGGCAAAATTTAGTTGGTCTATCGCTAACGTGTATCTTTTTTGCTTTGTGTTGTTGGTTACTTTTTCGCTCAGCAACAATTCTCGTTAAATATTTAGGTCAAACGGGAATTAATGTTATTACTCGTATTATGGGATTATTATTAATGTCACTTGGAATTGAGTTTATCATTACAGGCACTAAATCTGTTTTCCCAGGATTACTGTAAACGAGCAATAACATTATAACTCATTGATATTTATAACGTATTCATAAAATTTTAGGATATTGATATTGTCATAAAACCTATATTAATAAATTTATTTATATAATAATTGTAAGTTTTATGAATTATTAGGCTTTGTTGAATAAATCAGAATTAGCCGCCAGGATGGCTCCCTCTGCTACAGCTGTTATCCGATCCTGACGCTGTGTGGCATACCCAACAACGTCATACGGTTCAGCGCTTTGACCATCGCCATTGCTTCACCTACCTGAGCCTCATAGTCACGCAGCCTCAGATGGCCACCCAGCAAAGTTTTTATGCGGAACATCGCTGTTTCTGCCACTGAACGCCGGTGATAACCCACTTTCTTTTTCCACATATCATTACTCCTGCTCAGACGCTGATTCGCCACCGCATGGTTACGTTCATGGTACTTGTCCGGCCAGTATTTCGCTCCGCTTCGCGGCGGGATAAGGGGCCTGATTTTCTTTCTTAGCAACGCGTCGTTGCAGTAACAGGCGTCATAAGCACCGTCTGCTGACACTTCCCTGATTTTCCGGTGGGTTTGGTTAATCAGGCCCGGCAGTGCCTGCGCATCTGTCGTTCCGCTGAGCGATAAGTCGGCACAGATAATCTCATGATTCACACTGTCTGCTGCCAGATGAAGCTTGCGCCACACTCTTCGTCTGTCAGCCCCATGCTGCCTGACTTTCCATTCACCTTCGCCAAAGACCTTCAGACCGGTACTGTCGATGACCAGATGCGAGATTTCACCACGCGTTGGCGTTTTTATGCTGATGTTGACGCTCTTTGCTTGTCTGCTGACCAGCGAGTAGTCCGGACAGCACAGCGGCTAAGACATGAGTTTAAAAATCGAATCAACGAAGCCCTGTAATGCCCGGAGCGACAGGTTAAACACACGCTTCATCATCAGGACAGTGGTAACAGCCATATCGCTGTAGTAAAGCGGCCGGCCACGACCTTCAGGCGAAGAACTGTCAGTCCATCCAGCGATGGCCGACTCATCAAGCCAGACCGTCAGGGAACCGCGTTGTCTGAGTGCCTTGTTGTACGCGGGCCAGTTGGTAATTTTAAACTTTTGCTTTGCCATGGGGACCTGATGTTGAAACGAATTTAGCGATCAGCTCCGCCAATCACCTAAAAGTTCGATTTATTCAACAAAGCCGAATTATTAATCCATCATAAAATCAATTTCTATAGGCTAAAAAACATTTTTTTACTAAGGATTGCAATAGCAATATCCATTTTAATTTATGGTCTAATAGGGTGATTAATAATTTAAAATTGAAATTTTTCCTGTTAGCTAATCCGCTTGATTATAATACATAAAGGCAAGTTATGGTGCTGGAAATCTGTTCAATGAATTAATTTTGTTATTAACTATGTGCAGCCTTATTTATAAAAATTAGCCTTATTTTTATAAATAAGGTGTATATATGAATATCATTATCTGACAATTATGGGAAATAAATGTTATTGGTTGATTTATTAGTATTGGCTTAATTTAACAAAAATAATTTTTTGGGGCTGATAATTTTATAAAAATATTACAAGAATGGACTAAAAAAATAGCAAATACGTTCGATAACACGGTTCCATAATGGGCGTTTATTCCAATTCTTCTGCATCAAAGGTGTAGAGCGAGCAATGTAATCATATTGAACTAATATTAGATCACTACCAAAGCTTTTATCATCAATTACAACAGTAATTTCAAAATTAAGACAAAGGCTTCTCATGTCTAGATTAACAGACCCAATTAAGCTTAACTCACCATCAACAGATAGGCTTTTAGTATGCAAAAGCCCATCATTGAACTGATAGATCTTAACGCCCGCTTCTAACAATTCAGAGTAAAACGCCCGGCTTGCCCAACGAACTAAAAAAGAATTATTCCGATTAGGAATGACCATTAACACTTCGACACCCCGCATCGCTGCAGTGCAAATAGCATGGATGAGATCATCACTGGGAACAAAGTAGGGTGTGGTAAGGATCAGCTGTTTGCGGGCAGAAAAAATTGCGGTCATTAAAGATTGCTGGATTAATTCTTCCGGAAAGCCAGGCCCTGAAGCAATGACTTGAGTTGTATGTACAGTAGCTTGTTCAAACGGCATAATATTGGTGTCTGGAGGAGGAGGAAGAATGCGTTGACCGGTTTCCATTTCCCAATCAAATGCATAAACAATGCCAAGGGTTGTTGAGACTGGTCCTTCCATCCGAACAACAATATCTACCCACTGTCCCACACTGGCATTTTGTTTAAAAAAGCGAGGGTCAACCATATTCATACTACCAACATAGGAAATATAATTATCAATAATAATTATTTTTCTATGTTGGCGTAGATCCATTCGTCGTAGAAAAAAGCGGAACAAATTTACTTTTAGTGATTCTATTAGTTCTATTCCGGATTCACGCATTTTTTTTGGTTGATGGCTGTGAAAAAAAGACCAGCTACCGGCAGAATCAATCATAATTCGGCATTTTACACCACGTTTTGCTGCATTGATCAGAGCTTCAGTAACCTCATCAACTAACCCTCCGTCTTGCCAAATATAAAATACCATTTCGATATTGTAATAGGCTGAATTAATATCGCGTATAATGGTATTTAAAGCGTCTTGATAATTGGTTAAAAGTTGAATTTTATTTCCTTTAACGCCGTCAATTCCTTGTCTTTTTTCGCAGAGTTCAAATAAAGGTTCTGCCACTCGGCTATTGCTTTTGCAAAAAATATGTTTAGATTGTTTGAGTTTTTCAAGCCATGTTTCGACTGAAGGCCACATATTCTTTGCTTTAATTACTCGTCGCTTGCCAAGGTGTAACTCACCAAAAGCCAGATAAGCAATAACGCCAACTAGTGGGATGATGTAAATAATCAATAGCCAGGTTAGGGCAGAAGTCACCGGACGGCGTTTTAATAAAATGCGTATAGTAACCGTGGCAATCATTAGCCAGTACAGAAAAAGCACAGCCCAGTTTAATAGTATATAGAGGGTTGCCATAGGCAAAGATGTTCCTATTTTAGCGTTGGTTAGATATTATTGATTATCTGGTTATTCACTATAGCAAAATAAAATTTGTGATGAATATGAAAAGTACGATTTTTAGCTTAAGTGAAAGTAATTTAATGTATTTTATGAATATTTTAATTATTTTTATATTTTTTTTGCTATATCCATGAATGTTAATTTGTCAGATTAAATAGTCACTTATTATTATACACTTCAAATGCTAAGCTTGGTTACTTTAAATAAATTAAATATGTTAATAATTGGTTTGCTTTTATGGATTACTATGTTGATGGCTTTGTTGAATAAATCGAACTTTTAGGTGATTGGCGGAGCTGATCGCTAAATTCGTTTCAACATCAGGTCCCCATGGCAAAGCAAAAGTTTAAAATTACCAACTGGCCAGCGTACAACAAGGCACTCAGACAACGCGGTTCCCTGACGGTCTGGCTTGATGAGTCGGCCATCGCTGGATGGACTGACAGTTCTTCGCCTGAAGGTCGTGGCCGGCCGCTTTACTACAGCGATATGGCTGTTACCACTGTCCTGATGATGAAGCTTGTGTTTAACCTGTCGCTCCGGGCATTACAGGGCTTCGTTGATTCGATTTTTAAACTCATGTCTTTGCCGCTGTGCTGTCCGGACTACTCGCTGGTCAGCAGACGAGCAAAGAGCGTCAACATCAGCATAAAAACGCCAACGCGTGGTGAAATCTCGCATCTGGTCATCGACAGTACCGGTCTGAAGGTCTTTGGCGAAGGTGAATGGAAAGTCAGGCAGCATAGGGCTGACAGACGAAGAGTGTGGCGCAAGCTTCATCTGGCAGCAGACAGTGTGAATCATGAGATTATCTGTGCCGACTTATCGCTCAGCGGAACGACAGATGCGCAGGCACTGCCGGGCCTGATTAACCAAACCCACCGGAAAATCAGGGAAGTGTCAGCAGACGGTGCTTATGACGACTGTTACTGCCACGATGCGTTGCTAAGAAAGAAAATCAGGCCCCTTATCCCGCCGCGAAGCGGAGCGAAATACTGGCCGGACAAGTACCATGAACGTAACCATGCGGTGGCGAATCAGCGTCTGAGCAGGAGTAATGATATGTGGAAAAAGAAAGTGGGTTATCACCGGCGTTCAGTGGCAGAAACAGCGATGTTCCGCATAAAAACTTTGCTGGGTGGCCATCTGAGCCTGCGTGACTATGAGGCTCAGGTAGGTGAAGCAATGGCGATGGTCAAAGCGCTGAACCGTATGACGTTGTTGGGTATGCCACACAGCGTCAGGATCGGATAACAGCTGTAGCAGAGGGAGCCATCCTGGCGGCTAATTCTGATTTATTCAACAAAGCCTATGTTGATATTATTAATAAAAAACTAGATCATTAGCTAATTTTATTGTCAACAAGATACTTTTTTAAACTTAGCAGGCTATCCTTATTGAATATGATTGCTATTTGCATTTAGAATAGAGCTTATTTAATTTGCTTATTTTAAGAAAGAATTTTCTCATGCGTTGGATCCGTTCGGCATCATTTATTGTCTTATCATTATTCCTTCATGCTTCGTTAGCGGTATATTGGTTTTTATTACAGCCTACATTATCAGCTTCCTCAGCTGAATCTATGTCAGTAACCATGGTCGCTTTAGCGGCACCTAGTGGTATTAACCAGTCGGTAAATGTTAAACAGCCAGTAACGGAAATCGCGCCTAAAATAGAGCCTGATGTTGAAGCCAAACTGGCGTTACCTATGAAAAAAAAGGTCACGCAAAAAACATCGATCGTTAAACAAAATTCTAAATCTAAGCAGTTAGTAGAAAATCATATTAAAAAAACTATTACCTAACAGTCAAATCAATCACAAGCTAATGTCGTGAGCAAATTAGCAAGCGATGATCATGTTGGTGTTAATAACAATCAGCAGACTAATCAAATAGCTTCCTCATCAATTGCTATAGATGGCCCCAGAGCATTAAGAATTCAACATCCAGATTACCCTGATCGCGCTCGTAAACTCGGTAAAGAAGGTTATGTTAATGTTCTATATGATATTGATGAAAATGGTAGAGTTGTTAACTTAGAAGTAGTTGATTCATCACCTAGAGGTTTGTTCGAACGTGAAGTTAAGCGGGCAATGAATCGTTGGTATTATGAAAAAATTCCGGCTAAGGGATTAAAAAAGACATTCCTGTTTAAAATCGATGGTTCAATTAATCTTTCTTAAATTGCTTTAGTCATAAAGCTTGCTTAAAGACCAAGGTAAATTGGCCTTTAAAAATAGATTAATTGGGAGATACGTTATCAGAGTTAGATCATTGGTAATGACGTTTTTCTTCAGGTAAACAACGGGGAGAATTATCTTCATTAACAGCAATATAAGTGAAAATAGCTTCTGTGGCTCGATAACGTTGGCCTACTGGCTCACTGGAAACTTTCTTGACCCAAACTTCAATATTGATGGTAATAGAGGTGTTACCTGTTTTAATGCAGCGAGCATCACAACAAATTCCATCACCGACTGAGACTGGTTTTTGGAACGTGATCCCATTGACGGCGACAGTAACAACACGACCAAGTGCAATTTCTTTTGCTAAAATTGCACCCCCAATATCCATTTGTGACATTAGCCATCCTCCGAATATATCACCATTAGCATTTGTATCGGCCGGCATTGCTAATGTACGGAGAACTAATTCTCCTTGTGGTAATTGTTGTTGTGTCATGAAAAATTTACTTCTGTTATTTGCCACAATATACCTGCTGGAAGTAGGTATCCGTTGTTATCATATCAATTACTTTTGTTCTTTAGGTAAATGTTTATAGATATACACCATACTAAGTATTGTAAATATTAGTGTGACCGCGGTCAAACCAAAAACTTTAAAGTTAACCCAGACATCCTGAGGTAGCCAAAAGGCAACATAAATATTTACTAGTGCACAGATAGCAAAAAAGATTGCCCATGATAAATTTAATTTATGCCAAATCTCATCAGCTAAATGGATTTCTTTACCCAGCATTCTCTGGATTAATGGTTTTTGGGTAAAATATTGGCTGACTAACAGTGCTAATGAAAAAATAGCGTAAATAACTGTCACTTTCCATTTCATAAAAAGATCACTGTGGAAAATCAACGTCAGTCCACCAAAAATGATCACGATGACTAAAGTAATTAACGAACTTTTTTCAATTTTTTTGTAGATAAGAGAAATGGCCAGCATCGATAAAGCGGTGGCAATCATTAATGCGCCAGATGCGTAAAAAATATCTACTTTTTTATATACAATAAAGAAAACAATGAGAGGAATAAAATCTAATAGTTGTCTCATGAGGGCGCTTATCCTGATCCTTTTCGAGTAAATATGAATTTTTATAATTATTTGATTAATAAATTATAAAATATCCTATTGCCAATTTTTTTATATTATATTACCTTATTTGATAATAAGGTTACACAGTTAGTAGATGTATATTTTTATCAATAAAATTATCTACTGAGCAATAAAATTCACTATTAATATATTGAAGTAATTAACTTGTTATTACCAATACAGTGCAATTTTGATTCAGCACTTTGGTTCTGTAATTACTGTTTAATTGTTTAATTGTTTAATTGTTTAATTGTTTAATTGTTTAATTGTTTAATTGTTTAATTGTTTAATTGTTTAATTGTTTAATTGTTTAATTGTTTAATTGTTTAATTGTTTAATTGTTTAATTGTTTAATTGTTTAAGTTAATAGTAAATTTTTACCACGCCATCTAATGGTAAATAATAGACGTGGTATTTTTATTTGGTTAATTTGTTGTTTTTCCAACTAACATGTAAAGGCGGAAAAAATAGATCAATGTAAAAGAGGTAAGTAAATTATTCAATGTAAAAGAGATAATATTATTCACCATACTCGGTAAAAAACGAAATTGTCCAAGTAGCATAGTGAGTAACATTTGCAATGCTAGCCAAAGTAATAAAATTGCTAGAATTAACCACCAATAACGAAATGCTATTTTCCAACTTTGACTCATGGCTCGTAGCGGCATAATGTTTTTGACGGTTATTAAGATGATGGGTGATAAGGAAAAACCGATAGCTAAAATGATAGCGGGTAAGATGAATAGCATAAAGCCAAAATAAAGTATAATTGTGCATATAACTAACAAAATTAACATGTTAGGTAATATACGTAACGAAAGGACAAAAGCTTGCCCTGCACTGATGCTATTGCCGGTACTGAGTTCTGACAAATAAGTAACTACTGAAGAAACTAATAATATTAATCCGATAAAAACCGCAGCCAATGAGAGTAGTGAAACTCTCATCATTATCGATTTTTCTTCATCAGATAATTGACTTACCCAGGTTAAAAGTGAAGTTGAGTCATTTTGACCACCAAGGGTTTTGACAATAGTTGCCATTTCATCGATGGGAACCAGAAAATAATAAAGTATTAGACTGATGGTAGCTGAAATGAATGACAGGATAAAAAGGCCGCTCAGCTGATTTTTAAAAAAATTAAAGCTATCGCTGATAAGTGAGTTGGCCGTAATGGACATGAAAACTGCTCCTATAACTGGTTTTTATCATCACATTTTAATTGTATATTGGCTTTGTTGAATAAATCAGAATTAGCCGCCAGGATGGCTCCCTCTGCTACAGCTGTTATCCGATCCTGACGCTGTGTGGCATACCCAACAACGTCATACGGTTCAGCGCTTTGACCATCGCCATTGCTTCACCTACCTGAGCCTCATAGTCACGCAGGCTCAGATGGCCACCCAGCAAAGTTTTTATGCGGAACATCGCTGTTTCTGCCACTGAACGCCGGTGATAACCCACTTTCTTTTTCCACATATCATTACTCCTGCTCAGACGCTGATTCGCCACCGCATGGTTACGTTCATGGTACTTGTCCGGCCAGTATTTCGCTCCGCTTCGCGGCGGGATAAGGTGCCTGATTTTCCGGTGGGTTTGGTTAATCAGGCCCGGCAGTGCCTGCGCATCTGTCGTTCCGCTGAGCGATAAGTCGGCACAGATAATCTCATGAGTCACACTGTCTGCTGCCAGATGAAGCTTGCGCCACACTCTTCGTCTGTCAGCCCCATGCTGCCTGACTTTCCATTCACCTTCGCCAAAGACCTTCAGACCGGTACTGTCGATGACCAGATGCGAGATTTCACCACGCGTTGGCGTTTTTATGCTGATGTTGACGCTCTTTGCTCGTCTGCTGACCAGCGAGTAGTCCGGACAGCACAGCGGCAAAGACATGAGTTTAAAAATCGAATCAACGAAGCCCTGTAATGCCCGGAGCGACAGGTTAAACACACGCTTCATCATCAGGACAGTGGTAACAGCCATATCGCTGTAGTAAAGCGGCCGGCCACGACCTTCAGGCGAAGAACTGTCAGTCCATCCAGCGATGGCCGACTCATCAAGCCAGACCGTCAGGGAACCGCGTTGTCTGAGTGCCTTGTTGTACGCGGGCCAGTTGGTAATTTTAAACTTTTGCTTTGCCATGGGGACCTGATGTTGAAACGAATTTAGCGATCAGCTCCGCCAATCACCTAAAAGTTCGATTTATTCAACAAAGCCTTGTATATTGTAACTGACAGTGAAGAGAGCGTATAGCTTTTCTATGGTAAAGCTATTGCTATATCAGTAAATTTTGTGGTTATTCTATAAGTAAGGATAAAATACTAAAAATAGAGTGATATTTATATTATAGTAATTTTGAATATAACAATGTAATGATTGGTTTTAATAATTGATATAGTAATGACTTTATGGTGATAAAAGCGATTATTTTATTATCTGATTTGAGGAGCCAATGGCGATAAATTATATTTATTTCAGCCCCAATATAGGGGCTGAAAATTAAAACAATCATCGTATTTTCATCGAATCAATGACTGATTGTACACCTGCTACACCTTGTGTTACTTGAATTGCCAGCTGAGCGTCGGCACGCGAACTGACAAAACCGCTCAATTGCACACGACCTTTAAAGGTTTCAACATTGATTTGCGTTGATTTCAAGTTTTTTTCTGCCAATAATGCTGTCTTCACTTTAGTTGTAATAACCGTATCATCAATATATCCACCAGTTCCTTCTGTTTTTGCTGTTGGAGCACAAGCAGAAAGGAATAATGCCATAAATAGCACGGTACAGAGCGCTGTCATTGATTTAAGATATTTCATTATTCAATTCTCCATTAATACGAGGGTTATTTTTATTTATCGTATATGAGTGCTAAATGAAAATTTTATCGCAGTCAATATACTGATTATTGATGAAATATAAATAAATTACAAATGAATAGCTGGTATCGAGAGAGACTTGTTAATTACAATAGTTTATTAGAATCGATAATTAGTAATTACAAAATAGCAAAACAAACTACCATTTTTCGCTAGCTTTAAATTGACTATTTTTGCGTAGCCATTTTCATCTGTGAAACAAACTGTTTTAATTTGGCCAGTAATATATCAGATTGCTGATGATGAATTCCAATTAATTTTACAACCGCAGAGCCAGATATTGCGCCAACTACCCCATTTTTGATTGCTTCAGTGACTTGTTTTTGTTTAGCAATACGGCTTTGTTGAATAAATCGAACTTTTAGGTGATTGGAGGAGCTGATCGCTAAATTCGTTTCAACATCAGGTCCCCATGTCAAAGCAAAAGTTTAAAATTACCAACTGGCCCGCGTACAACAAGGCACTCAGACAACGCGGTTCCCTGACGGTCTGGCTTGATGAGTCGGCCATCGCTGGATGGACTGACAGTTCTTCGCCTGAAGGTCGTGGCCGGCCGCTTTACTACAGCGATATGGCTGTTACCACTGTCCTGATGATGAAGCTTGTGTTTAACCTGTCGCTCCGGGCATTACAGGGCTTCGTTGATTCGATTTTTAAACTCATGTCTTAGCCGCTGTGCTGTCCGGACTACTCGCTGGTCAGCAGATGAGCAAAGAGCGTCAACATCAGCATAAAAACGCCAACGCGTGGTGAAATCTCGCATCTGGTCATCGACAGTACCGGTCTGAAGGTCTTTGGCGAAGGTGAAAGGAAAGTCAGGCAGCATGGGGCTGACAGACGAAGAGTGTGGCGCAAGCTTCATCTGGCAGCAGACAGTGTGAATCATGAGATTATCTGTGCCGACTTATCGCTCAGCGGAACGACAGATGCGCAGGCACTGCCGGGCCTGATTAACCAAACCCACCGGAAAATCAGGGAAGTGTCAGCAGACGGTGCTTATGACGCCTGTTACTGCCACGATGCGTTGCTAAGAAAGAAAATCAGGCCCCTTATCCCGCCGCGAAGCGGAGCGAAATACTGGCCGGACAAGTACCATGAACGTAACCATGCGGTGGCGAATCAGCGTCTGAGCAGGAGTAATGATATGTGGAAAAAGAAAGTGGGTTATCACCGGCGTTCAGTGGCAGAAACAGCGATGTTCCGCATAAAAACTTTGCTGGGTGGCCATCTGAGGCTGCGTGACTATGAGGCTCAGGTAGGTGAAGCAATGGCGATGGTCAAAGCGCTGAACCGTATGACGTTGTTGGGTATGCCACACAGCGTCAGGATCGGATAACAGCTGTAGCAGAGGGAGCCATCCTGGCGGCTAATTCTGATTTATTCAACAAAGCCTATTGGTTAGCGATGACATGTTTTTTAAATCCTTTTTATTAATAGGCAAAATAGTGTATTAATTAGGGCTTTGTTGAATAAATCGAACTTTTAGGTGATTGGCGGAGCTGATCGCTAAATTCGTTTCAACATCAGGTCCCCATGGCAAAGCAAAAGTTTAAAATTACCAACTGGCCCGCGTACAACAAGGCACTCAGACAACGCGGTTCCCTGACGGTCTGGCTTGATGAGTCGGCCATCGCTGGATGGACTGACAGTTCTTCGCCTGAAGGTCGTGGCCGGCCGCTTTACTACAGCGATATGGCTGTTACCACTGTCCTGATGATGAAGCGTGTGTTTAACCTGTCGCTACGGGCATTACAGGGCTTCGTTGATTCGATTTTTAAACTCATGTCTTTGCCGCTGTGCTGTCCGGACTACTCGCTGGTCAGCAGACGAGCAAAGAGCGTCAACATCAGCATAAAAACGCCAACGCGTGGTGAAATCTCGCATCTGGTCATCGACAGTACCGGTCTGAAGGTCTTTGGCGAAGGTGAAAGGAAAGTCAGGCAGCATGGGGCTGACAGACGAAGAGTGTGGCGCAAGCTTCATCTGGCAGCAGACAGTGTGACTCATGAGATTATCTGTGCCGACTTATCGCTCAGCGGAACGACAGATGCGCAGGCACTGCCGGGCCTGATTAACCAAACCCACCGGAAAATCATGGAAGTGTTAGCAGACGGTGCTTATGACGCCTGTTACTGCCACGACGCGTTGCTAAGAAAGAAAATCAGGCCCCTTATCCCGCCGCGAAGCGGAGCGAAATACTGGCCGGATAAGTACCATGAACGTAACCATGCGGTGGCGAATCAGCGTCTGAGCAGGAGTAATGATATGTGGAAAAAGAAAGTGGGTTATCACCGGCGTTCAGTGGCAGAAACAGCGATGTTCCGCATAAAAACTTTGCTGGGTGGCCATCTGAGGCTGCGTGACTATGAGGCTCAGGTAGGTGAAGCAATGGCGATGGTCAAAGCGCTGAACCGTATGACGTTGTTGGGTATGCCACACAGCGTCAGGATCGGATAACAGCTGTAGCAGAGGGAGCCATCCTGGCGGCTAATTCTGATTTATTCAACAAAGCCATTAATTAGCTGAATAAATAATTCAAACAATAGGTGCAATTTGTTAATTGAGTTTATTTTTTAATAATAAAAAATAATGAAATAACAATGATATCTTAATTTAGCGATAATAATTATCTGTTTATCATCCGGCAGTTATAACCAATAATCTGGTTTTTTTCGTCATTGTCTATATAAACATAAAAAGCGGATATTATTTTATCCTACTCTGGATAACCTTTAAACCGGAGAAATATTGGTTTATTTGTTTTTAATTAAATCAATGGTTAGCAAAATCAAGGATGGAATTTAGATAGTAATGCATTCTATTTTAATTATATAAATATATTAATCTGCTATTTTTCAATTGATAGATAGAGAAAAATTTGGCTATTAATTTAAATAGATTGAGATAGCAAAGAGGTTTAATAAGTTTTGTTTTAAGGCGCTATTCTAAGGTTTCAATGATAGATTAGCGCTGACGATTTAAATTAGAAAAAGAGTGGCTAAACCTAAGAAAATAAAGAAGCCGCCGGTATCAGTAATCGCGGTTATCATCACACTTGAGCCAATGGCCGGATCTCGACCCAGTTTGACCATAATTAATGGGATAATAACGCCCATTAATGCGGCCATCATTAAGTTCAATATCATAGCTAAATTCATCACCGCACCCATCTCAAGGTTACCATAGAGTAAATAGGTGACGATGCCCATGATCCCGCCCCAGACAATACCATTGATCAGCGCTACGCCTAATTCTCTCAGTAACAGAAATGAGAAATTACCAGTTTGGATTTGATGCAAGGCAATTGCTCGAACAATCATAGTGATAGTTTGGTTGCCGGTATTGCCACCAATGCCGGCGACAATAGGCATTAGTGTTGCCAGTGCGATCAGTTGTGAAATGGTATTTTCGAACACACCAATCACTCGTGAGGCAATGAAGGCGGTACAGAGGTTAATGGCAAGCCAGGTCCAGCGAGTTTTTACTGCTTGCCCAACGGGGTCAAAAACATCTTCTTTAGGGCTTAATCCTCCCATGCGCCGGATGTTGCTATCACTCTCTTCATTAAGATTATCAACTATATCTTCAACGGTTAAGCGTCCCATTAATAAACCATTGTTATCAACCACAGCAGCTGAAATCAAATCGTATCGTTCAAAAGCACTCGCAGCGTCTTCTGCTTTTTCGTCAGGCAAGAAACTCATCGTGGCAGTTTTCATCACATCAGCCACTGTTTTTGTTGGTGATGAGGTTAAAATCGTCGTTAATGGCAATTCTCCTTGCAAGCTATTTTGTATATCGACAATAAAAATTTTATCGGTTGCTTCAGGGATATTACCGCGCTGGCGTAGATAGCGTTGAACAGTTTTCAGGCTAATGTTAGGCCTAACGGTAATAAATTCAAAATCCATCATTTGGCCAACGCTATCCTTAGGGTATTGCAGTACTTCACGGATCTGATTACGTAAACTGGGATCAAGGTAAGTCAGTAAACGACGCATCGTGTCGCGCGGTAAGTGGTCGGCAATATAGGCTTGGTCATCAACATGTAGATTAGCAACAGCGCGTAGCAACTCTCTATCTGACATGTTCTTGAGTAAACTTTCCCAGACCGAGGTTGAGGCTTCGACTAAAACCTGACCGCGTTTATTATTATCAATTAAATACCATAGTAATGAGCGTTCATCATAAGGCAACATTTCTAAAAGATCCGCAATATCGGCTGCATGTAAGGCATGTAATAGTGATTTAATTTGGATGATATTTTTATCGTGCTTTACGATCGATAAGGTTTGTTGTTTGTCATGTTGGGTGGCTAATATTTTAATCGTCTCTTCATTTTCCATGAAAAGCGTCAAAATATCTTGCCTAATTTGTGCCAGCTTTTGTGAATGTGGATTAATAAGTGAGGTAATATTCGATGAAAAGGCTGGTTGAGACATGGTTATCCTTAAATACTAATAGTCGTAACCTATTATCAGGTATTATCATTTTTAATGACTTTCGATTAAATGCACACATTATTTAAACAACTACTATCAGCAGCAGAATAGATAAGTTATTGAATAGAAAACAAGCAATTAAGTTAGATTTATGGTTGCTAGATTTTATTTTTAATCATACCAAAATATCAAGCATATTCCTCTTTAATTTTTAGTTTCCAGCTAGGAACATCTTGCCAATATTTTTGTTCTTTTTCTAAATCTAGCAGCATTAACGCATTTTGCTGTAAATAGTGGGGAGGAAAATAGAGTGTCCAATGATTTTGATCGGTTTTCAAACGTAGTGAGTTTGGCGTGGTTGTCGATTGACGTTGATTATTAAGTAGCGTAGCTAACCGTAATAGTTGGATCATGGGTAAATATTGTTTTTTCTTAAATAGATTTAACTTAGGGAACTCATCAGCTTTGATACTTTTTTTATGATACCTGACCAATGTCGCTAGTAATAACTGTTGCTCTTGGTTAAATCCTGGCAGATTGGTGTTGTATAAAATATAGGCAGAATGACGATGTAAGCCATTATGATTGATATTTAATCCAACCTCATGCAGCATAGCGGCCCAGATAAGTAGCACTTTCAATTGTGGGTTAACCAACTTGGGATTTTGTTTTGCCCATTGTTGATAAAGGATCTCGATGGTTTTTGATACTCGCTGCGTTTGTTCTCGGTCAAGATTATAGTGTTCAGATAAACTTAATGCGGTGCGTTGGCGAATGTCTTGATGACGAAAACGTCCTTCCATTTCATAGAGAACCCCTTCACGTAAAGCACCGTCAGAGAGCGTTAACTGCTTGATTTGCAGAGAATCAAATATGCCACATAAAATAGCTAATCCCGGAACAAAAACGTGAGCACGCTCTGCTGATAAGCCGGGTAGATCGAGTGACTTAAAATTTTTATACTTTAGTACTAATTTTTTTAGTTTAACTAAGCGCTCATGGGTTATAATGCCATCTGAATCACCCAACTGGCAAAGTACTTCATGAATTGCTTTTATGGTTCCTGAAGCACCAAAGGCATAGTCCCAACCTTGCATTTGATATTGGCAAGCAAGATTTTCCAGTTTTTGTCGGCTAGCAAAATAGGCGCGCGCAAAATTAGTTTCATTAATTAGATTATTAGCAAAAAATTGGCGGGCATAGCTGATGCAGCCCATTTTACGGCTTTCCATTAATAGAGACTTAAAATCTTCACCAATAATAAGTTCTGTAGAGCCACCGCCAACATCGATCACCAGCTTCCGACCTTTTTCTGACTGGGTATGCTCAACCCCCATAAAAATCAGCCGCGCTTCTTCTTGGCCTGAAATCATTTCAATTGGGTAGGGTATAATGGCTTTAGCTCGTTGCAAAAACTCTTTGACGTTAACTGCTTCTCGTAAGGCATGAGTTCCAACTATGCAAACATTATCAGCGGTAAATCCTTGTAAACGTTCAGCAAAAAGCGCTAAGCAGGTCAAGGCACGCTGAATTGATTTTTCGCTTAATTTGTTATGTTCATCTAAACCGTCAGCCAGATGAACACGTTTTTTAATGCGGGTTAAAATCTGTAAGGCACCATTAACTATTCGTGCAACAATCATATGAAAGCTATTAGAGCCAAGATCTATGGCCGCAATTTCCATCGGCCTCGATGCTGAAGGTTTTATTAATGGCATAGTGTTAAGCTCTTGTTTCTGGATGTTCTAGTGATTTTAGATAATCGTAGACAGCAAGCTGTGCCTGGATCTTGCGTTTATTACCACGTGGTACATAACGATTGGTTAACTCTTTATCGATATAACGCGCTTTAACGGTATCATTAAATTGTAATTCAAGAATGTCGAGCACGCGTTGTTTCAGTTGTTGATCAACCAATTTAACAGCCACTTCAATACGAAAATCGATATTGCGGGTCATCCAGTCAGCTGATGAGATGAAGACTTCTTCGTTGCCATTATTACTAAATACATAAACTCTGTCATGCTCAAGAAAACGGTCGACAATGCTAGTAACTTGAATATTTTCACTAAAATTAGCTTGGCCGGGAACCAGCGAACACATGCCGCGGATCAGCAGACGAATTTTTACGCCAGCATTGGAGGCATCATAAAGACGATTAATTAATTCTTTGTCGTCTAAGTTATTAATCTTTAGCAAGATAGCGGCCGCTTTTCCCGCTTGAACGTTGCTAATTTCCCGATCGATCAGTTGCGTCAGCCGAGTGCGTGAATTTTGCGGCGAAACCATTAGATTTTCAAAATTGACAGGTCGGTAAGGGTTTTCAATAAAGTTAAATACCCGCCTTACTTCATTGGTAATTTGTTGATTTGCCGTTAATAAGGAATAATCTGTATAAAGGCGAGCGGTTTTTTCGTTAAAATTTCCGGTGCCAATATGAGCATAACGAATAATTTCACCTTGTTCGAGACGAGAAATAATAAAAAGTTTAGCGTGGATCTTTAGGCCAGGTGCAGAGAAAATGACATGTACTCCGGCTTCGGTAAGATGCTTAGCCCAATGAATATTGGCTTCTTCATCAAATCTCGCTTGTAATTCAACCACCACGGTGACTTTTTTACCGTTGTGCGCGGCATGGATCATCGATTCAATAATGCGCGAATCCTTGGCTACACGATAAATATTGATTTTGATTGTCAATACGTTGGGATCAAAAGAGGCTTGGCGTAATAATTCTATCGTATGCTCAAAAGTGTAATAAGGATAATAGAGGAGAACATCTTTTTCTCTGATCGCATCAAAGCCATTACGGAAGTTATCAAAACGACGATGACGTAAACGCGGCAGTGGTTTATTCAGTAAATTTTTATTACCTTCGTTTGGAAATTTAATGAAATCTTTAAAGTTATGATAACGGCCACCGGCAATGACTGAATCATCACTTGATAGTCCGAGTTTTTTTCTCAGTAGTTCTACCATTTCATCAGGCATATTACGTTGATAAACAAAACGAACCGGTTCGGCATTAAGACGTTGTTTTAAACTGGATGACATCAACTCCAGCATGCTGGATTCCATCTCAGTAGTTAAATCATATTCCGCATCGCGCGTCATTTTCATCGCGTAGGCGTTTAATTGGTCATAGTCAAAAAAGCCTTTAAATATTTCGTCTAGACAATAACGCAAAATATTATCTAGCAGGATCATTGATTTCCTGCGCTTTGGCATTTCAGGCGGTAAATGAATAAATCTAGGTTGTTTGCCCGCTGGAATTTCTAGTAAGGCATATTGAATATTTTGTCCCTTGATAATTTCAACGGCTAAATAGGTATAATCATCTTTTAAAAATTCGACTAAATCAGTTTCCGGCATGATCAGGATAGGAGTAATATGCTGACGAAGTTGTTGGCGAAAAAATTGTCGTAACCAAATTTGTTGATTTGGCGAAATTTGCCGTTCATTAATTAGGAAAATTTGGTTACGCTCCATTTCAAGTAATAACTCGTTATATAATGAGTCAAATTCTTGATCGAGTTTGGCAACTTTGCTTTCAATTCGCTTTAATAGCTGGCGTGAACTGGATGCGGTTCCTCGTTCTTCATTAATTAATATACGTCGCTTAACATCAGCAAATCTAATTTTATAAAATTCTTCAAGGTTATTGGAATAAATGCCTAAAAATCGCATGCGTTCAATCAGCGGATTACGTTTATCTGCTGCTTCTTGCAAAACTCGCTCATTGAATGATAACCAACTGATCTCTTTTTCAGTATAGAGCAGATCTTGAGACATCTTTACTCCATAACCAATATTGTTATTTAGTAATACAGGATATTGATACTTAACAGCTTATCTGATTACTGATGATTTTTCAGGTGTTTTATTGGCCTCTGGTGAGAATTTTTTTCTCATTTCACTGTATTGATGTTGAAAAATACTCATCCGAATGACGGTACGATATTTACCATTAATAAAAAATTCATCAACCAAATCGCCTTCAATATGAAAGCCCAATTTTTTATAAATATGCAGCGCTTTGGTATTTTCTTTATCCACAATCAAGTAGACTTTATAGAGATTTAACACTGAAAAAGCATAATCCATAGCTAGGTTGGTGTTGGTGGCTTTGGCAGCATATCCTTTACCTTGAAAGGCCGGATCGATAATAATGCCAATTTCAGCTCTACGATGAATATAATTTATTTCTAGTAATTCAATTAATCCAATTTTAGTGCCTTCATTGTCAATAATAAACCGACGCTCTAACTGATCATGAATGTGTTTGTCATACAGATCACTTAATTCAACAAAAGCTTCATAAGGCTCTTCGAACCAATAACGCATAACACTGGCGTTATTATCTAATTGATGGACAAATGGGAGATCTTCACGTTCTAAAGGTCGTAGCGTAATTGACTCATTTTTTTGCCATTAGGAATTGGATACCTCGATTGGGAGTAAAACTTAGCATATTAAAATAGTTACTATGGATGTTCTGTATTTTTAGTCGGTTTGGTTAGTAAAGAATAGCAGAATCAAGCTGAGTGATAAATGAGAGCAACTATATTTTAGCAATAAACTCAGTTTTCGATAACTAATTAGTCAAGTATTGGTTGATTATTACTACAAAATTATCAATTAGAATTTATATCAATATGGGTTAGCATCAGTATACAAAATTGTGATGCGATTGGCATCACATAGGGACAGATACTGCTAATCTTCATTAGCATAACCGTATTCAGGTAGTTTACAGCCATCCAGGAAGGCTGAATTATTAACCATAGCTAAGCGGCCTTTAACAAACCAATTAATAACTAATGGATAAATACGATGCTCTTGTGTTTGAACGCGCGCAATAATATCTTGCGGTTTATCTCCAGCAAAGATAGGCACTTTAGCTTGTAAAATAATTGGACCTGCATCCAATTTATCAGTGACAAAGTGAATCGAAGTAACGTGCTCTTTATCTTCGTTTGCTAGCGCTTTACGGTGAGTATCTAATCCAGGATACTTAGGTAATAAGGAAGGGTGAATATTAATTATTTTACCTAAATAATGGCTGACAAAGTGTGGCGTGAGAATGCGCATGTAACCTGCCAACACAATCAGATCTGGCTGATATCGTGCTATTTCGGTCATCGGTGAAGCATCATAAGCATGGTTATCCGCGTAATCAGTTTTGTGCATCACAACAGTTGGGATCGCGGCTTGCTTGGCCCGTTCTAAACCATAAGCAGTTGGATTGTCACTGAAAACTGCACTAATTTTTGCGGCAATACTTTGTTTTTGGCAAGCATCAATAATGGCTTGTAAATTACTGCCATTGCCAGAAATTAATACTACAAAATTTTTCATTAGATGATTGTTACCTGCGGTTCATCCGCGTTGATCTCGACAATTTTACCAATTTGCCAGGCTTTTTCACCCAGTTGATTGAGTAGTTGTAATGTATCAGAGACTTCTTCTGCGGGTAAAACAATTAACATGCAAACACCACAATTGAAGGTGCGGTACATTTCATGGGTCGATACATTACCGGTTTGTTGTAACCAACTAAATATCGCCTGCCATTGCCAGCTAGTGCTATCGATCTGCGCTTGGTTATTGGCGGTTAAAACCCGTGGAATATTTTCCCAAAAGCCACCACCGGTTATATGGGCAATGGCATGAATATTCTGTTTTTCAATCAACGCTAGAATATTTTTAACATAGATGCGTGTTGGGGCTAATAAATGATCAGCCAGTGACTTATTTTCTAGTTGTACTGTGGCTGGATCTATTTGGTTTAACTGTAAAATTTTTCTAATTAATGAATAACCATTGGAATGGGGGCCACTAGCGCCTAACGCAATTAGGGCATCGCCAGCTTTAACTTTGCTACCATCAATAATTTTTGTTTTTTCGACCACCCAACACAAAAGCCTGCTATATCATAATCTTCACCATGATACATACCAGGCATCTCTGCTGTTTCACCGCCGACTAGGGCACAGCCTGATTGTTTACAGCCTGCTGCAATGCTTTTGATCACGCTGTTCGCTGTATCGACGGCTAGTTTACCGGTGGCGTAATAATCGAGAAGAAAGAGTGGCTCGGCACCTTGAACAATCAAATCATTAACGCACATAGCAACTAAATCAATGCCAATTGTATCATGGCGTTTTAAGTCCATTGCTAATCGCAGTTTTGTTCCGACACCATCTGTGCCTGAAACTAAGATTGGCTCACGATATTTTTGTGGTAAGGCACACAGTGCGCCAAAGCCGCCTAATCCTCCCATTACTTCTGGGCGGCGGGTTTTTTTAACAGCACCTTTAATACGTTCGACCAGTGTATTACCTGCATCGATATTGACACCAGCATCTTTATAGCTGAGAGAAATTTTATCTGTCACAGCAAGCTCCCAAGGCGATTGCATTTAGTAAAATAGATGGAAACAGAAATAATTCTACCAGCCTAAGCAAACGTTTGCGAGATACTTATTTTGGTTTTCATAATAAAACTCAAGAGCCAGCAAAAATGAATTCCCTGCAAGAAAAACCTTAATCTATCAGTGTAACAGGTCTGAAAAAGCGCTATAATCTGATAATTTTTTATTTGTAGATGGTTTGTACTGAAGAAGGGCTTTGTTGAATAAATTAGAATTAGCCGACAGGATGGCTCCCTCTGCTACACCTGTTATCCGATCCTGACGCTGTGTGGCATACCCAACAACGTCATACGGTTCAGCGCTTTGACCATCGCCATTGCTTCACCTACCTGAGCCTCATAGTCATGCAGCCTCAGATGGCCACCCAGCAAAGTTTTTATGCGGAACATCGCTGTTTCTGCCACTGAACGCCGGTGATAACCCACTTTCTTTTTCCACATATCATTACTCCTGCTCAGACGCTGATTCGCCACCGCATGGTTACGTTCATGGTACTTGTCCGGCCAGTATTTCGCTCCGCTTCGCGGCGGGATAAGGCCTGATTTTCCGGTGGGTTTGGTTAATCAGGCCCGGCAGTGCCTGCGCATCTGTCGTTCCGCTGAGCGATAAGTCGGCACAGATAATCTCATGAGTCACACTGTCTGCTGCCAGATGAAGCTTGCGCCACACTCTTCGTCTGTCAGCCCCATGCTGCCTGACTTTCCATTCACCTTCGCCAAAGACCTTCAGACCGGTACTGTCGATGACCAGATGCGAGATTTCACCACGCGTTGGCGTTTTTATGCTGATGTTGACGCTCTTTGCTCGTCTGCTGACCAGCGAGTAGTCCGGACAGCACAGCGGCAAAGACATGAGTTTAAAAATCGAATAAACGAAGCCCTGTAATGCCCGGAGCGACAGGTTAAACACACGCTTCATCATCAGGACAGTGGTAACAGCCATATCGCTGTAGTAAAGCGGCCGGCCACGACCTTCAGGCGAAGAACTGTCAGTCCATCCAGCGATGGCCGACTCATCAAGCCAGACCGTCAGGGAACCGCGTTGTCTGAGTGCCTTGTTGTACGCGGGCCAGTTGGTAATTTTAAACTTTTGCTTTGCCATGGGGACCTGATGTTGAAACGAATTTAGCGATCAGCTCCGCCAATCACCTAAAAGTTCGATTTATTCAACAAAGCCAACTAACGGTAGAAAATGCCAAAGTTGAATTAAATAAAACCTATGCAGGACTAAAACGTTGGTTAGATAGAAATAGAGTGAAAAAAACGCCGAAAAGTTAACGCACTAAATTTGAAATAATATTCAAACTTAATAAGATTGGTATCTCTATCCAATCTTATTAGCTCTCAATAACTATAATTAATAAAAAATAACATAAACAATAAATGTCACTTGGTACCAAATATCTTATCGCCCGCATCACCCAAACCAGGAACAATATAACCATGTTCATCCAAATGATCATCAATAGATGCAGTATAAAGTTCAACATCAGGATGAGCAGCTTCCAGTGCCTTAATACCTTCCGGCGCGGCAACTAGTACCAATATTTTAATAGCATGACAGCCCTCTTTTTTAAGTAAATCTATCGTGGCAATCATTGAGCCGCCTGTGGCCAACATCGGATCAACAACCAATGCCATCCGTTCATTAATATTTGAAGCCAGCTTTTGAAAATATGGAATAGGCTCCAGCGTCTTTTCATCACGATAAACACCCACAACACTTATACGGGCACTGGGAATATTTTCCAGCACCCCATCCATCATTCCCAATCCAGCACGTAGAATTGGCACGACAGTAATTTTTTTCCCTTAATTTGCTCGATGTTTACCTGCCCACACCATCCTTCTATTGCAATTGTTTTTGTTTCTCAATTTGTTGTTGCTTCATCAGTTAACAGACTGCACACTTCTGAGGACAATTCACGAAAACGTTTAGTGCTAATATCTTTATCCCGCAATAAGCCCAATTTATGTTTAACTAACGGGTAGTTTTACCTCAACGATTTTCACGCTACTCTCCTTCAGGGCTTTGTTGAATAAATCGAACTTTTAGGTGATTGGCGGAGCTGATCGCTAAATTCGTTTCAACATCAGGTCCCCATGGCAAAGCAAAAGTTTAAAATTACCAACTGGCCCGCGTACAACAAGGCACTCAGACAACGCGGTTCCCTGACGGTCTGGCTTGATGAGTCGGCCATCGCTGGATGGACTGACAGTTCTTCGCCTGAAGGTCGTGGCCGGCCGCTTTACTACAGCGATATGGCTGTTACCACTGTCCTGATGATGAAGCGTGTGTTTAACCTGTCGCTCCGGGCATTACAGGGCTTCGTTGATTCGATTTTTAAACTCATGTCTTTGCCGCTGTGCTGTCCGGACTACTCGCTGGTCAGCAGACAAGCAAAGAGCGTCAACATCAGCATAAAAACGCCAACGCGTGGTGAAATCTCGCATCTGGTCATCGACAGTACCGGTCTGAAGGTCTTTGGCGAAGGTGAATGGAAAGTCAGGCAGCATGGGGCTGACAGACGAAGAGTGTGGCGCAAGCTTCATCTGGCAGCAGACAGTGTGACTCATGAGATTATCTGTGCCGACTTATCGCTCAGCGGAACGACAGATGCGCAGGCACTGCCGGGCCTGATTAACCAAACCCACCGGAAAATCAGGCCTTATCCCGCCGCGAAGCGGAGCGAAATACTGGCCGGACAAGTACCATGAACGTAACCATGCGGTGGCGAATCAGCGTCTGAGCAGGAGTAATGATATGTGGAAAAAGAAAGTGGGTTATCACCGGCGTTCAGTGGCAGAAACAGCGATGTTCCGCATAAAAACTTTGCTGGGTGGCCATCTGAGGCTGCGTGACTATGAGGCTCAGGTAGGTGAAGCAATGGCGATGGTCAAAGCGCTGAACCGTATGACGTTGTTGGGTATGCCACACAGCGTCAGGATCGGATAACAGGTGTAGCAGAGGGAGCCATCCTGTCGGCTAATTCTGATTTATTCAACAAAGCCCCTAATATGTGATTAAATGATGGCTTTATCATTTTTTTACTTCAAATTAAATTTATTATAAACGATATAATAACAATCAGAAAATGAACATTTATCTTATTGATTTACATGATTTTTAAATTTAATAATAATTAAATTTAAAAATTTATATTAACTATATTTTCTGTTTTTAATCTATCTAAGATAGGAAAAATAATATTTTTGTCGACTTTTTTATAAAAAATGGTTTAAATAAAAGTAAATATAGTTTTCTAATAATTTAAACATAAAATAATATTGCACGATATTGGATTAACAGCAATATTTGAACTGAAAAAGATAATATTTTATAACTTAAGGCTAATATTTTTTACTTTTATAATTTCACTGGTAGAGTATTGATGGGGAATATTTAGATGCAACGCACAGTAACAAAAGCTAAAACCTTCTTTGGTCATCCCTATCCTCTGAGCTCTCTCTTCTTAACTGAGATGTGGGAACGTTTTTCATTTTACGGCGTGCGGCCACTGTTGATCCTCTTTATGAGTGCAACCTTATTGCAAGGAGGAATGGGATTAACAATCGAGCAAGCATCCGCTATTGTTGGTATTTTTGCCGGTGGAGTTTATATTACCTCACTCCCTGGCGGATGGTTAGCTGATAACTGGCTTGGGCAGCGTAAAGCAGTTTGGTATGGATCACTAATTATTGCATTAGGCCATCTCTCCATCGCGTTTTCTGCAATTTGGGGTAATAGCCTATTTTTTATCGGATTATTATTTATTGCACTTGGAACGGGTTTATTTAAAACCTGTGTTACTGTTATGGTTGGCACTCTGTATAGAAAAGATGATACGCGCCGTGATGGCGGATTTTCACTGTTCTATATGGGAATTAACATGGGCTCATTTATTGCACCGTTAATTATTGGACCACTTTATGAAAAATATGGTTGGCATATCGGCTTTGGCCTTGGTGGAATTGGGATGCTGGTTGCTCTACTTATCTTCCGATTTTATGCCGTCCCCCAAATGCGTCGCTATAGTAAAGAAACAGGTATTGATGCTAGTTGGGAGCAACCAACCGTCAAGAGTAAAAACATTGGTAAATGGATCACATTTGTAATGGTATTATTGGCCGCTATCGTGATATTTATTGCGACCGATATCGTGCCATTTAATGCTACCATTATGGCCAAAAGTTTTGCTTATATCATTGCCGCCTTTGTTAGCCTCTATTTTATTTATATGTTTTTCCTGGCAGGATTAAATCAAAATGAGCGGATGCGCTTATTAGTCTGCCTCATCCTACTTATTTCAGCGACATTTTTCTGGTCAGCTTTTGAGCAAAAACCGACCTCATTTAATATTTTTGCTCGTGACTATACTGATCGCCATCTTAATAATGGCTTTGAAATTCCAACTATTTGGTTTCAATCAATTAATGCTCTTTTCATAATCACTCTTTCCCCGCTATTCAGTTGGCTATGGCCAACAATGGCTAAGCGCAATATAAACCCGACTAGTACCACAAAATTTGTCATAGCTATCTTATTTGCTGCTGCTGGGTTTGCCGTTATGATGCTAGCCGCAAACATAGTTATCATGCATAATGTCAATGTTTCACCTATTTGGTTAATCAGCAGTATATTATTATTAACCTTAGGTGAATTATGTTTAAGTCCAATTGGACTAGCAACAATGACATTACTGGCGCCTAAAAAAATGCGCGGACAAGTCATGGGGCTTTGGTTCTGTGCTAGCGCGTTAGGTAATCTGGTTGCAGGAATTATGGGCGGAAATATCAATAAAGAACAGTTACAGTCTATGCCAACACTATTTTCCCAAGTTTCTATTGCCCTAATAATTTGTGCTGCGGTATTGGCAATCTTAATTATTCCTATCAGAAAAATGCTACAAAACGTCGATCAACAAACAATTTAGGCTAAATAATGAATTTCTTCCCCTCAATCAAAAAATTAAGGGGAGATATTAATAACGAATAAAAATCAAAATGTTGACTATTTTTAGCATCAAAACTATAAGCTAGCCACTTAGAATAGCTACCAACCTAAAACTATATTACAGTAATAAACTCGGCTCAGACGACTCATTTGATATGACAAAAATAGCTATCATCTTTTTTGATAAATCGTATTGATTGATTCTAACTCTATTGACCAGCTTACAAGTCAATCACTATGACTATTGAATATGCAGTAATTAGTGGTGGATGTTTTTGGTGTGCGGAAGCGATATTTGAACAGGTAATTGGTGTAAAATCGGTAGAAAGCGGATATACCGGTGGAACTGTAGAAAACCCCACTTATGAACAAGTTTGCTACGGTAATACAGGACATGCAGAAGCTATTCGCATCGCTTTTGATCCAAAACAAGTAAATTATAATGAGTTGCTAGCTATCCACTTCGCTACCCATGATCCAACTCAGTTAAACCGGCAAGGCAATGATATTGGTAGCCAATATCGTTCCGCTATTTTCTTCACCTCTGCGCAACAAAAACAAGCCGCCGAAATAGCGATAAATAATGCCCAACAAACCTATGCAGCACCGATAGTAACTACCTTAGAGCCTTTTAAAAAATGGTATCCAGCAGAAAAATATCATCAAAATTTTTGGTAGAATGAAGGTCAACAGAACAGTTATTGTTTAGCTATAATCCCTGCCAAATTACAAAAGCTACGCTCACTTTTTGCTAACAATTGCCGCTCACCATCGTAAGGGCTTTGTTGAATAAATCAGAATTAGCCGCCAGGATGGCTCCCTCTGCTACAGCTGTTATCCGATCCTGACGCTGTGTGGCATACCCAACAACGTCATACGGTTCAGCGCTTTGACCATCGCCATTGCTTCACCTACCTGAGCCTCATAGTCACGCAGCCTCAGATGGCCACCCAGCAAAGTTTTTATGCGGAACATCGCTGTTTCTGCCACTGAACGCCGGTGATAACCCACTTTCTTTTTCCACATATCATTACTCCTGCTCAGACGCTGATTCGCCACCGCATGGTTACGTTCATGGTACTTGTCCGGCCAGTATTTCGCTCCGCTTCGCGGCGGGATAAGGGGCCTGATTTTCTTTCTTAGCAACGCGTCGTGGCAGTAACAGGCGTCATAAGCACCGTCTGCTAACACTTCCCTGATTTTCCGGTGGGTTTGGTTAATCAGGCCCGGCAGTGCCTGCGCATCTGTCGTTCCGCTGAGCGATAAGTCGGCACAGATAATCTCATGAGTCACACTGTCTGCTGCCAGATGAAGCTTGCGCCACACTCTTCGTCTGTCAGCCCCATGCTGCCTGACTTTCCATTCACCTTCGCCAAAGACCTTCAGACCGGTACTGTCGATGACCAGATGCGAGATTTCACCACGCGTTGGCGTTTTTATGCTGATGTTGACGCTCTTTGCTCGTCTGCTGACCAGCGAGTAGTCCGGACAGCACAGCGGCAAAGACATGAGTTTAAAAATCGAATCAACGAAGCCCTGTAATGCCCGGAGCGACAGGTTAAACACACGCTTCATCATCAGGACAGTGGTAACAGCCATATCGCTGTAGTAAAGCGGCCGGCCACGACCTTCAGGCGAAGAACTGTCAGTCCATCCAGCGATGGCCGACTCATCAAGCCAGACCGTCAGGGAACCGCGTTGTCTGAGTGCCTTGTTGTACGCGGGCCAGTTGGTAATTTTAAACTTTTGCTTTGCCATGGGGACCTGATGTTGAAACGAATTTAGCGATCAGCTCCGCCAATCACCTAAAAGTTCGATTTATTCAACAAAGCCCAAAAAAATATCTTATATATCTATATAATATTATTTTTTTACTTTTAAACAACAGATTTTTTATAGGATTTAATTTAATTGGTGATGATCTGAATACTAAATTTAGTTGAATAAGGCTATATTCAATGGCTCTCAACAGTCAAGTAATTATTATCGGTAAATATAAACTTTAATCACACAGTGATAATTTATAAAAACCTGCAATATAGTGACATCAGTCAGCTGATGCATAAATTTTTTTATTAACCATTTGGCTATTTTTGTCATTATTTAGCAGCAAATCGGATATGATAACTGAGGCTATTTTGTTGAATCATGTCTGAGGAGTTAAGCAATGAAACAGGTGGTGTATGTTGCCAGTCCAGAAAGCAAGCAAATTCATGTTTGGTCAATGGATGAAAAGGGCAAACTGACATTATTGCAACAGTTGACATTACCAGGTGAAGTACAGCCGATGCAGATTAGTCGTGATGGTCGACACCTTTATGTTGGTATCCGTCCTGATTTTGCGATTATTACTTATCTTATTTCAGCTGAAGGAAAACTCAGCCAAAAGGCCATTACCGCTATTCCCGCCACACCAACCCATATTGAAACTGATAATCAGGGGCGTTGGTTATTTATTCCCTCTTACCATCAAGGTAATTTAATGGTGTTACTGGTTGATCAACAGGGGATCGCTCAATCACCAATTCAAGTTATTGGCGATTTAAAACATCCGCATGCATCGGGAGTAAGTTTTGATAATTCACACTTGTTTGTCCCTTGTCTAGGGGAAGATCAGATCCGCGTTTATACCATCAATGACAATGGACATTTAACCGAACAGGTTGCCTATCGGATCACAACTAACGAAGGCGCAGGGCCCCGCCATTTGGCATTTTCGCCCAACCACACCGCTTTTTATTGTTTAAATGAGCTAGATGCCACCATTAATGTTTATTCTGCATTTGAACCTTATCAGCAAAAGCAAAATTGTGACATTTTAGCTGCCGGAGCGGCATGTAAACCTTGGGCTGCCGATATCCATATTACGCCAAATGGTCGTCATCTTTATGCTAGTGAACGTTCTGCCAGTATTATTCGCCACTTCGAGGTGACAGCAGAGGGGTTAGTATTAACGCCGATGGCAGCTTATGCAACCGAAACTCAACCGCGTGGCTTCAATATTGATCAAAGCGGTCATTTTTTGCTGGCTGCAGGCCAAAAGTCCGATCATATTGCGGTTTATAAAATAGATGCGGTGACTGGCGTGCTACAAGCATTAGATTGGTATCCGGTTGGCAAAGGGCCGATGTGGATCACGACCCATATAATTAAAAACTAAATTATTTTTAATTTACAGATTGATGACTATTTTTTTTATCGTTTGCGTTAACTTAGTCAGCTGTTCAGCGGTAATAATATAGGGTGGCATTAAATAAATTAATTTACCAAATGGCCGGATCCAGACTCCATCAGCAACAAAATGACGTTGTAATTCAGGCACATTGACGGGGCTTTTCATTTCAACAACACCAATTGCGCCTAAAACTCGCACGTCAGCAACTTGCGGTTGCTCTCGCAGTGGGTAGAGTTCAGCCATTAATTGAGTTTCAATGTTTTTCACCCATTTCTGCCATGGGCTATTTCTTAGTAATGTTATGCTCGCATCAGCGATCGCGCAGGCTAGTGGGTTGCCCATAAAAGTGGGCCCATGCATAAAACAGCCGGCTTTACCTAGGCTGATAGTCTCTGCGATAGAACGGCTGGTCAGAGTGGCTGACAGAGTAACATAACCACCGGTTAGCGCTTTACCTAAACATAAAATATCCGGCGCAATGCCGCTGTGTTGACAAGCAAATAATTTGCCGGTACGGCCAAACCCGGTGGCGATTTCATCGGCAATCAGCAAAATATTATAGTGATCGCATAATTCTCTCACAGCCGTCAAATAATTAGGGTGATAAATTCGCATACCGCCCGCTCCCTGAACGATCGGCTCAACGATAATGGCAGCAATTTTGTCTGCCCGTTCGGTTAGTATTTTTTGTAATGGGATCAGAGAGTCAGCTTGCCATTGTTGATAAAAACCGCATTGAGGCGCTTGCACGAAAATATGTTCGGGTAGATAGCCTCGATAAAGACTATGCATCGAGTTTTCCGGATCGCAAACTGACATAGCACCAAAGGTATCACCATGATATCCTTGTTGTAAGGCAATAAACTGGTGGCGCGCTTCGCCTCGTGCCTGCCAATATTGTAATGCCATTTTTAATGCCACCTCGACCGCAACTGAGCCGGAATCAGCCAGAAAAATACACTCTAATTTATCATCAGTTATATCGATTAATTGTCGGCACAAAGCAGTCGCTGCTGGATGTGTGATGCCGCCAAACATTACATGGGACATTTTCGTTAATTGCTCTGTAGCGGCTTGATTGAGTACGGGATGGTTATAGCCGTGAATTGCTGCCCACCAGGAAGCCATACCATCAATCAATTTTCTGCCATCAGCTAATTCAAGTTCGACACCTGAAGCGCGTACGACAGGATAGGCTGGTATTGGTTTGGTCATTGAAGTGTATGGGTGCCAAATATGTTTCGCATCAAAATTAATATTGTAGATTTTCATTATCCATAGTCAACTAATTATATTTATTTTAGTTGACATTATAACGCAGTGATTTAAACTGGCAATACTTTTTGTTTCAGAAGAGAGAATGGTGAATATGGAAAAACCATGGACACTTAGCCAGGCACGAGCACTATTTGATTTACCTTTTTTTGCATTACTTTTTCAAGCTCAGCAAGTTCATCGTCAACATTTTGATCCGCAACAGATCCAGATTAGTACTTTACTCTCAATTAAA
The DNA here is from genome assembly GCF_013460135.1 of Arsenophonus endosymbiont of Aphis craccivora. Lineage (GTDB taxonomy): Bacteria > Pseudomonadota > Gammaproteobacteria > Enterobacterales > Enterobacteriaceae > Arsenophonus > Arsenophonus nilaparvatae. The sequence goes on along the minus strand of NZ_CP038155.1, from coordinate 2,106,162 downwards.
ACCGGCGCCTGCCCGGAAAAGTGCAAATATTGCCCCCAAAGTGCTCGCTATAAAACCGGATTAAAAGCCGAGCGACTATTAGAAGTACAGTAAGTGATCGAATCGGCTAAACAAGCCAAAAAAGCCGGTTCAACCCGTTTTTGTATGGGCGCTGCCTGGCGTAATCCCCATGAACGCGATATGCCTTATCTCGAATCCATGGTGAAAGAAGTCAAAGCGTTAGGCCTAGAAACCTGCATGACACTGGGTAAATTAAATGATCAGCAAGCACACCGGTTAGCGTAGGCGGGACTTGATTATTACAATCACAATTTGGACACCTCACCTGAATTTTATGGCAGTATTATTACCACTCGAACCTATCAAGAACGGCTGGATACGATTGATGTAGTTCGTCAGGCAGGAATGAAGATATGCTCTGGTGGAATTGTTGGTTTAGGTGAAAAGGTGACTGATCGTGCGGAGCTATTGGTTCAATTAGCTAATTTACCGCAGGCTCCTGAAAGTGTGCCGATTAATATGCTAATAAAAATAAAAGGCACGCCCCTTGAAGATAATGAAGATGTAGATCCTTTTGACTTTATTCGCGCCATCGCTGTTGCCCGTATTATGATGCCAACCTCCTTTGTCCGGCTTTCTGCTGGCCGTGAACAGATGAATGAACAGATGCAAGCACTCTGTTTTATGGCCGGGGCTAACTCCTTCTTTTATGGCTGTAAGTTATTGACGGCCGCTAATCCCACAGAAGATAAAGATCAGCAACTTTTTCGCAAGCTAAAGATTAATCCTCAACCGCTTGCAACCGCCTTGACTCACCACCAGCAAATTGAGCGGCTGGAAGAAGCGATGATGCAAGTGGATACGGAACAGTTTTATAACGCGGCACTATAATGAATTGGTCAACATTTTTAACTCGTCAACTTGATATGCGCAAGCAGCAAGCATTGTGGCGGCAGCGGCAGCTAATAAAAAAAATGATGCGTGTACGCTAATCTTTGAACAACAGCAGTATGTCAATTTTTCAAGTAATGATTATCTGGGATTAAGTCATCATGCGGCAATTATTAAAGCCTGGCAAACAGGATTAAGCCAATATGGAACAGGTAGTGGAAGCTATGGTCATGTTATCGGTTTTAATTGCGCTCACGCCCAATTAGAGCAACAGCTTGCCGATTGGTTAGGTTACCCCCGTGCTTTGTTATTTATTTCCGGCTATGCGGCAAATCAAAGTGTAATAACGGCCTTAATGAACAAAAATGATCATATTGTGGCCGATAAACTCAGTCATGCATCCTTACTGGAAGCCGCGATGTTATCGCCAGCTAGATTACAACGTTTTGCCCACAATCAACCTGACGCCTTAAGGCATCTTTTGGCGACCAATCATAATGGTAAAACACTGGTTGCTACTGAAGGTATATTTAGTATGGATGGCGATAGAGCCCCTTTAGCTCAATTACATGCAGTGACGCGGCAAGCGCAGGCGTGGTTATTAGTGGATGATGCCCATGGTATTGGCGTAAGAGGCCATGAAGGCAGAGGTAGTTGTTAACTAGCGCAATTCAGCCACTCATTGTTGGTAGTAATCAACGTTGTTTACAGTTATCTCAATTTTTACGCCAGCAAGGATTTTGGGTGCAAGCTATTCGGCCGCCAACGGTACCAGCGGGTAGTGCAAGATTAAGGATCACCTTAATGGCAAATCATCAATTAGCCGATATTGCACAGTTAATGGAAACATTAAATGACTTCTTTAACAACGACGCCGATGAATAAGCAAGCGATTGCTCATGCTTTTGGGCGGGCGGCCAAAAATTACGACAATATTGCCTTATTTCAACAACAAAGTGGCCAACATCTGTTTAATTGCTTATCTGCAATACCTGGTAAAAAAGTGCTGGATGCTGGCTGTGGTACCGGCTATTTCAGTGCGCAGTGGCAGTTAGCCGAAAAACGGGTTATTGCCCTCGATCTGTCGGCATCAATGTTAGCCATTGCTCAACAAAAGCAAGCGGCTATGAGCTATATCCAAGCCGATATGGAGAGGTTACCACTGGCCAATGAAAGTGTTGATCTCTGTTTTAGTCATCTTGCTATTCAGTGGTGTAGTAATTTATCTACCCCATTAAGTGAGTTATATCGTGTTACTAAAAAGGGTGGAGTCGTTGCTTTTTCTACTTTAGTCGATGGCTCATTACAAGAGCTACAACAGTGTTGGCAAAAAGTTGATAATAACCGGCACATTAATTCTTTTATGACTTTTGAACAAATTAAGCAGGCTTGTCGTGATTGGCCGCATAGTTTAGAACAGCGTTGCTGGCATTTAACTTACCCTACATTTGCCTGTTTACTTCAATCTATAAAGGGTATTGGCGCGACTTATCTAACAGAGGGGCGTCAGCAGCAGGGTCTAATGACAAAAAATCAGTTAGCTAAACTGGTTGATCATTATCCTCATATTAATCAGCAATTTCCTTTAACTTATCAACTGGTTTATGGAATGTTATATCGTGAATAGATGTTTTTTTGTCACCGGAACTGACATAGATGTGGGTAAGACTGTCGTCAGCTGTGCGCTACTACAAGCGGCTGCCGATCAGGGTTATCAAACAGCGGGCTATACACCGGTAGCCTCAGGCAGTGAACAGTTAACCATTGGCTTAAGAAATTCAGATGCTCAATTATTAAGAAAAAATAGTAGCGTGAAACTGAATTACCATGATGTTAATCCGATCGTTTTTGCTCAAGCAACTTCACCCCATATTGCTAGTTAACTAACAGGGGAGCTTATCGATTGGCAAATAATGCATACAGGATTAAATAAATTAACACAATCTGCTAACTGGATTATTGTCGAAGGTGCTGGTGGATGGTATACACCGCTTTGTGCTGAGCACACTTTGGCTGATTGGGTTATACAACAGCAATTGCCATTGATATTAACAGTTGGCATTAAATTGGGTTGTATTAACCATGCAATATTAACCGCACAGGCCATTGAGCAAAGTGGCTTATTATTGGCAGAATGGGTGGCTAATGAAATTATTTTACCGGGTCAATATCAGAAGGATTATTTGTTAACATTACAGCAACGGCTGTCAGCACCATGTTTAGGCGTTATTCCGCATTTGCCGAATTGGCAATCTCATTCGATTGGCAAATTTGTCAATTTAGATAACCTACTGTAATAGGAGTAATTTTGGGGCTAAAGCGTTATGCCGCTTTAGCCATATTTTGCTTGAATTAGCTTAATTGCAACAAATGAAATGCTATTTTTCTTTTTTTGCTTATAAAAAAATTTTTTTGTGATTATTTTTTTTGCAAAAATTTTTGCAAATGCTCAAGTGAAAATCTTACAACTATTGGTGCTGAAAAGAATTTCTTGAGTTATCCACTATTTCTGTGGATAACCTGGTGTATTAGATCTAGAAAAGTTACTCTAACCGAGATGGGATGAGGCTTGGCGGGCAGTTGATGCCATTCTCGGCTCTGAAGTGAAATTTTATAAATATTAACATGTTATATAAAATCAAGTCTGAAATGATATATAATAAAGTTTTACATTGGCTGATTAGCATAAAATATAATTCAAGGTAAAAAAAGCTTGGGGATAACTAAGTTATCAAAATGATAAATATATGTAAATAATTGGTTGTGGATGAAACTGGGTTTTGATTTCTGCTGTCATTGAAACTGTTTTTTTATCCAGTATGATAAAGAAATATTTTTAGTAGAGAGGGTTAGATGAGTAAAGTCTTCAAATTGCATGCTGAATTTCAACCTGCCGGTGATCAGCCTGCAGCGATAAAGAAATTAATCGAAGGTCTTAATGATGGATTGGCTCATCAAACCTTACTTGGTGTCACTGGATCGGGTAAAACATTCACTATCGCTAATGTTATTGAGCAGGTTAACCGCCCGGTAATGGTAATGGCTCACAATAAGACGTTGGCTGCACAATTATATAGTGAGATGAAGGCTTTTTTCCCTGACAATGCGGTGGAATATTTTGTTTCTTATTATGATTATTATCAACCAGAAGCGTATGTTCCAAGCTCCGATACCTTTATTGAAAAAGATGCTTCTATTAACGAACATATTGAACAGATGCGACTCTCTGCCACTAAAGCACTGCTTGAAAGACGTGATGTTATTGTTGTTGCTTCGGTATCAGCGATTTATGGTTTAGGTGATCCTGATAGCTATCTAAAAATGATGCTTCATTTAACCAAAGGTATGATTATTGATCAGCGAGCTATCTTACGCCGTCTGGCCGATTTGCAATATAGCCGCAATGATCAAGCATTTCAGCGAGGTACATTTAGAGTGAGGGGGGAAGTGATTGATATTTTTCCTGCCGAATCAGATCAATATGCGTTAAGAGTTGAATTATTTGATGAGGAAGTAGAACGGCTAGCGCTTTTTGATCCCTTAACCGGACAGATCCAACATAATGTACCGCGATTTACCATTTATCCTAAAACCCACTATGTAACTCCGCGTGAGCGTATCCTTGAAGCCATGGAGCAGATTAAAACTGAATTGGCACAAAGACGTAAATTACTACTGGAAAATAGTAAACTTGTTGAAGAGCAGCGGTTAACACAGCGTACCCAGTTTGATTTAGAGATGATGAATGAATTGGGTTATTGTTCTGGTATTGAAAATTATTCACGTTATCTTTCTGGCCGTGCAACCGGTGAACCACCACCAACGTTGTTTGACTATTTACCCGCAGATGGTTTATTAGTTATTGATGAATCGCATGTCACCATCCCACAGATTGGCGGTATGTATCGTGGTGATCGCTCGCGTAAAGAGACATTGGTAAAATATAGTTTTCGCTTACCTTCTGCGTTGGATAATCGCCCATTACGTTTTGAGGAATTTGAAGCACTTTCCCCACAAACAATTTATATTTCTGCCACGCCAGGTAAGTATGAATTGGAAAAATCGGCAAATGAAATTATTGAGCAAGTTGTGCGGCCAACTGGCTTACTCGATCCAGAAATTGAAGTTCGTCCGGTAGCCACTCAGGTTGATGATCTGTTATCTGAAATCAATTTGCGTACAGCGGTAAATGAACGGGTACTAGTAACAACGTTAACCAAAAGAATGGCAGAAGATTTGACCGATTATCTGCAAGAACATGACATAAAGGTTCGTTATTTGCATTCAGATATTGATACCGTTGAACGGGTCGAAATTATTCGTGATTTGCGATTAGGCGTCTTTGATGTTTTAGTGGGCATCAACTTGTTGCGTGAAGGGTTGGACATGCCAGAGGTATCACTAGTTGCTATCTTAGACGCAGATAAAGAAGGATTTTTACGTTCAGAGCGTTCATTAATTCAAACGATTGGGCGTGCAGCGCGTAACCTGAAAGGTAAAGCTATTTTATATGGCGATAAGGTTATTGATTCAATGGCAAAAGCGATTAAAGAAACGGAACGTCGTCGCGAAAAGCAAATCGCCTTTAATCAACAGCATGGTATTGTACCTAAAGGTTTAAATAAAAAAGTTGGCGATATTTTACAAGTCGGTGTACCAGTATCGGCAAAAGGGAAACATAAACAACCGCAAGTATCACCGATTATCGAAGATTATCAGAAACTTTCGACCAAAGAATTGGAGCTTAAAATTCAGGCGTTAGAAGCACAAATGTATCTTTATGCACAAGATCTTGAATTTGAACAAGCAGCCAGTTTACGCGATCAAATTCAATTGCTACGTGAACAGTTTATTGCTAATTCTTAAAGCATTAGACAATTTTTATCCGCAGTGCGGTGCAGCCACGCCCTCTAAGGCGGGGTGGGTGCCAAGCAAGCCGTTAGCTGGCATTCGGGTAAGGAGATAAGTTAAAAGGTTTAAGTTGATGAATTTTGTGTGCCATGTCTTCAATAGCCTGGCGCAATAAGTCTCGATCATAACGGTAACAGACATTTTGGTCAGCCAGTTTTCTTTGGAGTACGATTCGATCTGGTAGGCTTGATGTATCTGTTACTGGACCAGCGATAACCGCATCAATTTTCTGTTGGCCAATGTGTTTTTCAATCATTGCAATTTTTTCGGTTAGTTGCATATTGGCAGCGGGTTGGTTTAGTTCTTTACCAAGATTACCAATATAGATGATTGCTGCCCGGCATGCTTGTAATGCTTGCGTTAGGTCATTCATTAGCAATAAAGGCATCAGGCTGGTTAAAAAGCTACCTGGGCCAATGATGATCAAATCAGCATTATGGATAGCATCGAGAGCCTCTGGCGTGCAACTTACCTGAGGAGATAACATTAATTTTTGTGGTAGTGAGGTGAGTTGATCAACATTAACTTCGCCATAGATTTTATTGCCCATCAAATCGATTGCCAGTAAATCAGCTGGTTGCTCGGACATAGGAATAAGATGCGCCTTCACTTTTAAGAGACTACGGATTAAGTTGATCGCATCTAACGGCCTAACACTGAGATGATCAAGTGATTTTAGCATTAAGTTACCCTGATTATGGCCACCAAGTTCACCGTTACCGGCAAAACGATATTCAAACATAGTTGATGCAATCGACGGTTCCGTAATTAATTGGTTTAAACAGTTGCGCGTATCTCCCCAGGCAATACCACCTTCAGAACGGCGAATTAGACCGGTAGAGCCACCATCATCAGTTGTAGTGACAATCCCTGTTAATTGAGAATTTAGAAAGGCAAGGGATGACATCACCCGACCCAAGCCATGACCACCACCCAGCGCGACAACTTGCCCTAAATTATTAAGAATACTGCGATTATGCATTACTTCCCCTATTTTATTATTTGCTGATAGGGTTTGACATAATTGATTATCAAATATCAGACCTTATTAAATTAACGTGATATTAAACAATAACTTTGTCATTCTTTTATATTACATTATTTTCAGCTAATTGATTAACTTGTTGAATTGCAAAATATAGATTTGAGTGCTTAATCGCTTTTTTAAATATTTAGCAATAAGATTTATAGCAATCATTACATTACGCTATTATTGTATGTGGTGTTATTAACTCCTAGCCTTTTTACCTAAGTTTGTGAACTTAACATTTAAATAGGGTATTGAGGCCGTGGCATTTATCAGCCACCAGGGTGCAAGGTAGAAATGCCTGCATCTCCAGTATTTGGAAAGGCGTTATTATGACTCAACTTATTGATACTTTTGCCCGTAAATTCTACTACTTAAGACTATCCATAACGGATGTATGTAATTTTCGCTGCACATATTGTCTACCTAATGGATATAAACCGAATGGTGATCAAGCCTTTTGATCGTTGCAGGAAATTGCTTTTCTGACTAAATCTTTCGCTGAGCTTGGTACCGAAAAAATTCGCTTAACCGGCGGCTAACCCACCATGCGCCGTGATTTTATTGACATTATTGCTACAATCAAACAAAACCATGCGATTAAGAAAATTGCCCTAACTACTAATGGTTATCGACTAGCCAAAAATGTTAGCCAGTGGAAAAATGCCGGTTTAACGGACATTAATGTCAGTGTTGATAGTCTTGATCCGCGACAGTTTTTAGCCATTACCGGGCAAGATAAATTTTTTAAGTCATGGCCGGGATTGATGCTGCTTTAGAGGCAGGTTATGAAAAAATAAAAGTCAATGTTGTGTTGATGAAAAACATCAATGACAGTAATTTAGCGAGTTTTATCAACTGGATCAAACTGCGGCCAATCCAACTACGATTTATTGAATTAATGGAAACTGACGAGAGTGATAAAATATTTCGTCGTCACCATGTCTCAGGCGAAAAGATCCGGCGGCGGTTATTAGAGCAAAATTGGCAGCAAATACCACGCTGTCGTTCTGATGGACCGGCCCAGGTTTTTAAGCACCCTGATTACTATGGTGAAATTGGTTTAATCATGCCTTATGAGCAGAATTTTTGTCAAAGTTGTAATCGCTTACGGGTCTCTTCTATCGGTCATCTTCATCTCTGTCTGTTTGGCGAGCGCAGTATTATTTTACGCGATCTATTGGTTGATGCATCCCAATCTGAGGCATTAAAAGCACGTATTCGGGCAGAATTACAGTTAAAACGTGCAAGCCATTTTCTTCATCAAGGAGATAGTGGTATCACGTCAAATCTTTCAATTATTGGGGGATAAATGCGATTTTTAGCGATCTCAAGGAGCTTAAAATGTCTCAATTAACCCATATCAACTCAGTGGGTGAGGCGCATATGGTGGATGTGGCTGCTAAAGCGGAAACCATACGTGAAGCGCGGGCTGAAGCATTTATAACAATGAATGCTAAGACGCTTAATATGATTATCAATGGTAGTCATCATAAAGGTGATGTTTTTGCTACCGCTAGGATTGCTGGCATTCAGGCCGCCAAAAAAACGTGGGATCTGATCCCGCTTTGCCATCCACTATTACTCATTAAAGTGGAAGTTTTACTGGAAGCACAAACAAGCAATAATAGCATTCGAATTGAGTCATATTGTCGGTTATCCGGTAAAACTGGAGTTGAAATGGAAGCGTTGACCGCTGCATCAATTGCCGCATTAACCATTTATGATATGTGTAAAGCGGTGCAGAACGATATGGTGATTAGTACGGTTAGATTATTGGAAAAAACGGGTGGTAAATCCGGTGATTTTAAGGTAACACCATGATTAAAGTGCTTTTCTTTGCCCAAGTCCGTGAATTGACAGGCACTGATAGGTTAGAGTTAGAAAATCGTTATTCCACCGTAGAAGAATTACGTGATGCATTAAGCCAACGTGGAGAGCGCTGGGCATTAGCACTAGATCACAAAAAACTGCTTTTTGCGGTCAATCATACCTTTGTACAGTCAGAGCATCCATTCACTGCTGGCGATGAAATCGCATTTTTTCCACCGGTAACGGGAGGATCAATGACAAATACACGATTGCTTATTCAACAAGCGAATTTTAATGTTGGTGAACAATATGAATGGTTAGCACAATGTTATGATGATGGTGCGGTGGTTACTTTCACTGGTAAAGTGCGTAATCACAACTTGGGTGATAGTATTAACACCCTCACTCTTGAACATTATCCAGTCATGACAGAGAAAGCGTTACAGGATATTGTCAATGAAGCGCGTGGTCGTTGGCAGTTGCAACGTATCTGTATTATTCATCGGATTGGTACTTTACAGCCAGGTGAGGAAATCGTGTTTGTGGGTGTTACTAGCGGTCATCGTAGTAGCGCTTTTTTAGCGGCAGAATTTATTATGGATTATATGAAAACAAAAGCGCCATTTTGGAAAAAAAGAGCATTTAGCGCAAGGACAAAACAGTCGTTGGGTTGAGGCCAGAGCGAGTGATCAAGCCGCATTTCAGCGTTGGTAACACAATTTTTATTGAATTTATTTCAATTTATTGAAATTTAGCTAAATAAAGTAAAAGTAATGTAAAACCTTCTCTTATTTGCGCATATCAAACCATGGTTTTATCCAGAAATTATGATAGACTTAACTTAAGTTTACTGAGTTATTTAGTTTACTAAATAGCTTTATCTTTAACGCAAGTGATGAGGGTAATCATCATCAATCGATTTGAACATCAAAATGATTCGATCGTCCAGCGCGCTGGCGCAGGTATTCAAACCTATATGGCGCAATTATACGGCTGGATGACGGTAGGTTTGTTATTAACTGCGTTTGTTGCTTGGTATGCGATTAATAATAGTAATATTATTATGTATCTGGCGACGCATAGTTGGGTATTGATAGGCCTCATTGTTGCTGAATTTGCATTAGTCATAGGATTATCATTTCTGTTGCCCAAATTGAGTGGCTCGCTGGCAACGGCCATGTTTATGCTCTACTCGGCGCTGACAGGCTTAACCATTTCTCTCGTATTAGTTGCCTACACTGGCGCTTCGGTTGCCAGCACCTTCTTTATCACTGCTGCTATGTTTGGGGCACTTAGTTTTTATGGTTATACAACCAAACGTAGCTTAAGTGGTATGGGTAGTTTTTTATTTATGGCACTAATAGGGCTAATTATTGCTTCATTGGTCAATATTTGGCTGCAAAGTTCTGGCTTAACGTTGGTTATCACCTACGCCGGTGTATTAATTTTTGCAGGTTTGACGGCTTATGATACACAAAAACTGAAAGACATGGGTAGCCCAATTGATAGTCGTGATCAAGAAGGTATGCGTAAATACGCTATTCTTGGTGCATTGACACTCTATTTAGATTTTATTAACTTGTTCTTAATGATGTTACGTATTCTAGGCGATCGTCGTTAATTTAATCTGTTTGTTAAAAAAATCCTGCTGATAATGTTAGCGGGATTTTTTATTTTACCATTTAGGCAATTTTTCGGCGAAATAACCAATAAGCCCGGCCTGTGGTAAATAATGAAATAATCAGTAATGGCCACAAATTGTGCCATAGTACGGCCAAATCGGCATTTTTTAAATAAATTTGTTTAGTAATATCAGTAAAATGTCGAATAGGATTGATCCAGGTGACATTTTGTAACCAAACCGGCATATTTTCTATAGGTGAGACGTAACCTGATAGCAATATTGACGGCATCATAAAGACAAACACACCAATAAACGCTTGTTGCTGAGTTGAGCATATAGCGGAGATCAATAAACCAAAACCCACTAATGACAAACCATAAATTGCCATCGTAGTATAAACAATGAACCGGAAAATGGAATGTTGTAACAGAAAATCCCGATAATCAGCACCAATGTTGCCTGAAAGGTGGCAATAAGTAATGCTGGCACTACTTTACCGATAAAGATCTGCCAGGTGTCAGGGGTGAAACCAGTAACTGATCCAGTGTGCCGTGTTCACGCTCACGGGCAATTGACAATGAAGTGACAATTAATACACCAATGGTAGTAATTAATGCTACCAAGGATGGAACAATAAACCATTTGTAATCAAGATTAGGGTTATACCAATGACGAATAATTAATTCGCTATTATTATGCGCTATCTGCTGGTTTGTTAATTGTTGTTGATAATTTTCAATAACCTGGCTAACTGTGTTAGCGGTGATTTGAGCACTATTAGAATTTTTACCATCAAGTATTAGTTGAACCGGCGTCGATTTTCTTTGTGCCAGTTGAGCACTAAAATTTTGCGGAAAATGTACCACTAAAAGTGCTTTACGATTATTGATTGTTTCAGCAACTTGTAGATTATTATTAAGTAGTAAGACTTTAGAGAAAGTCGTCGATTTTGCCAATCGTTGTTTTAATTCAATCGAATCTTGGCCTTTATCCGCATTAAAGATAGCTATTGTAGTGTTAGTGACAGCTAAAGTAGCGGCCAGTGGAAATAAGATCATTTGGAAAATAACCGGTAGGATCAATATTGCGCGGGTTTGAGGCTCTTGTAGTAGTGACTGTAATTCTTTGATAATCAGTGTATAGAGACGGTGTAGCATATTCTCTCCCTAATCAAGTCTGCGACGCGTTTTTAATGCAGTTAGCCCAATAAAGATGATGGCGGTGGTGGCTAATAACAGAAAAGTGGTCAACAGGACAACATAAATGTCACCGGCCAGAAATAGAGTTTGTAAACTACGAATAACTATCGGCATACTATCAATTTCAAAAATAAACTCTGACAACATGATGGCAGGTAAAAAAGCGGCATTTAATGCAACGATAGCGGCGTTAAATTGGTTACTGGTTCAGGTAGATATCAGTAATCCCATGCCAAGGGCAGTAGCCAGGTAGAGACTGGTAATAATAAATAACAACCAGAGTGAACCACGATAAGGAATATGCAAAATAAAGACCGTGACTAACATGCAAAGTAGCATGACAAAGGTGCCTAACAATTGATAAGGTAATAGTTTGGAAAGCAGCAATTATGTGCGGGTTATTTGGGTGGCAAGTAGGGCTTCCATTGTGCCGCGTTCCCACTCGCGGGCAACCACCAATGAAGTCAGAATGGCACCGACTACGGTAATAATGATACTGATTGCACCTGGAATAATAAAATGTTGGCTAATGGCTGCTGGATTAAACCAGAAGCGTAATTCAGTAACAATTAATGGTTGAGTAGCATAAACGGCGTTTTCACCTTGTTGCTGCTGCCAGGTTTGCCAAATGCATTTAGCATAAGCCTGTACAAAATAGTCGGTATTCGGCTCACTACCATCGGTAATAACCTGGATCGATGCATGCCCTAAGGGACGATTAAGCTGGCTGGCAAAATCAACCGGGATCACTACCATACCGCGGATTTCGCCTGCTTGCATTTTATCTATTAGCAATTTTCGATTATCGCTAATTGTCGCATCAATAAAATGGGACCCGGTAAAGGTAGCGACAAATTCTCGCACTTGATTATTTTGTTGATTGACCAAAATGCCAAGCCGTAATTTACTTGAATCCAGATTAATGCAGTAGCCAAAAATAAATAGCAGCATTAATGGAATAACGACGGCAATCAGCGCACTACTGGGGTCACGTAAAATCTGTTTACTTTCTTTAATACACAGGGCCTGTAAACGACGCCAGGAAAACTGTGCTTCGTGGGTTGATTTTTTTTCTGTTTGGCTCATTGTTTCCCTCGGTCATAGTTAACTATCAAACTAATAAAAGCCTGTTCCATCGACGGATCCGGATTTTCTGCCGTGGCGATTTGGCTTTTTAATTCATCGGGTGTGCCAGCAGCAATAATTTTACCGTGGTAAACTAAGCCAATTCGATCGCAATATTCCGCTTCGTCCATAAAGTGAGTGGTAACCATTACTGTAACGTCTTTATTTACCATGCCGTTAATATGTAACCAAAATTCTCTTCGCGTCAGGGGATCCAAACCTGAAGTGGGTTCATCCAAGAAAAGTATGTCCGGTTCATGCATCAACGAGCAGGCTAAGGCTAGTTGCTGTTTGAAGCCTAATGGCAATTCATCGGTGGTTTGTTGCAGTATTGGATTTAAATTAAAGGCCTTGATCATGTTACTGATTTTTTGCTGTTGCTGATTGCCACTAAGGCCATAAATACCAGAGAAAAATTTTAAGTTCTGAGCAACTGTTAAATTACCGTACAGTGAAAATTTTTGCGCCATATAGCCAAGATGTTGGCGAGCTTTATTCGAGCTTATTTTTAGATCCATCCCCAAGACTAATGCCCTGCCTGTGCTTGGTACCATTAATCCGCACATCATTTTAAATGTTGTTGATTTGCCAGCGCCATTAGGACCTAGCAAGCCAAAAATTTCACCGCGTTTAACCGTAAAGTTAACATTATTCGTAGCGGCAAAGTCACCGAATAGTTTGCTCAATGACGGTTTCAGTCGGATCAGCTGGAATTTGCGGCATAATTTCCGCAAGCTCAGAACGTTGCGATGGGCTACCACCTAATAAATCAATAAAAGCATCTTCGAAACGGGGTTTAGCGGTAATAAGTTTACTATTCGCTAAATTTAGACTGGCAAGGAAATCGGTTTGCTGGTTGTTTTGTTTTAAGATCAGGCGAATACAGTGCCCTTGGATAACACAATCGGTAGTTTGTGGTAATAATAGTGCATCTTGTAAGTATGCGCGGCGTTTTGATGTTGGAACTTGCAGTAAAAATGAGCGTCCAGCCATTTTATTAGTTAATGCCTGCGGTATCCCCCGATAAAGTAGTTGCCCTTGATTTAACAGTAAAATATCTCGGCATTGTTCAGCTTCATCTAAGTAGGATGTACTCCAAAGGATCAGCATACCATCGCTTGCCAGTTCATGAACCATTCGCCAAAGCTCTTGACGTGCAATAGGATCAACACCCACGCCAGGTTCATCTAGCAACAGGATTTTTGGCCGACTGATTAATGTACAGGCCAGGCCAAGCTTCTGTTTAATGCCCCCGGACAGTTTACCTGCCAGTCGTTGGGTAAAACGGCTAAGGTCGGTAAAATCTAGTAATTGCTGATAGATTTGTTGGCGGCTTTCTCCTATCACGCCACATAAACTGGCATATAGATCCAGATTTTCTTGTACGGTGAGATCTTCATAAAGACCAAATTTTTGTGGCATATAACCAAGATGGCGACGGACGTCAACACCTTGACTAATCGGATCTAAGCCCATAATAGTGATATTACCGCTATCTGGTTTTAATAAACCAGCCAGCATACGCATTAGCGTTGTTTTTCCTGCACCATCAGGTCCAACTAAGCCGGTCACTGAACCTCCGGTGATCTCAGTGGTGAGTTTTGCCACCGCAGGTGAAGCTAAACCAGAAAAGCGTTTTTCGACCTCAGTCAATGTAATCTTATGAACAGTATTGACCATTCATTAAGCCTTAGTGTTTTTTTTCTGCAAAATGAAGCGTCACCGGCATACCCTGGCGCAACATATCGTCAGCATCATTAACAATGACCCGAATACGATAAACTAAATCGGTACGTAAGTCGGTGGTTTGTACACTTTTAGGCGTAAACTCTGCGGTTAGTGAGACAAAACCGATAGTGCCATGATAGGGTTGATATGGACGCCTGTCGGTATAAAGTAATACTTCTCGCCCAGGTATTGCTTCGCCGAGATAAGGTGCACTGACATAAGCTCTAACCCAGACAGGTCGGATCAATGAAACGGTAAAAACAGTGCTGCCGGCAGTAAGAATAGTCCCTGGCTCAATGGCACGGGTTAGGATAGTACCCGGCGAGGGTGTGGTTAGTATCGTATCTGCCAGATCCAGCTGTGCTTGCGCTAATGCAGTGACCGCCTGTTCCCATTCACCTCGCGCGGCGGCTATTTCTTCAGTACGATAGCCGGTCTGAAATTGATTTAATTTATCTTTTGCTGCATTTAGCGCTGCAAGCGCTTGGTTGCGATTATTTTTCGCATTTTCCAAGTCATTGGCGGAAATCACCCGTTGTGTCCAAAGCCCTTGTTGGCGTTGGTAAAAACTATTAGCATACTTCCAGGCTGCTTGCCGTTGCGCCCCTTCGGCTTCAACCTGATCAATTTCTTGGCTACGATAACCACTTTCTAACATATCTAATTTGGCTTTTGCGCTAGCAAGAATACCTGTCGCTCGTTGCAGGCTATTTTGATAGGGAGTATTATCAAGAGAAGCTAAGATCTGACCGGCGCTAATTTTATCCCATTCATCGACATTCAGTGTCTGAAGTTTACCGTTGACTCTGAAACTTAAGTTGACCGTTCTAATATCAACATTACCATACAGAATGAGCGTTTTATTCTGATAGGTTTGATAGTAGTAGTATCCAGCCACTATAATAACGATAAGTAGGCAGATGATAGCAATAGATAATAAGCGCAGATTTTTTTTCATAGCATCCTTAAAATAGTTCAATAATATGGAATAAAATAAGGTTATGCATATTTAATTTTATCAGGTTAATGGTTATTTGATGAATTTATGTTAATTATTTTATTTCGTTTTTATTAGTTGGTGATAGCGGTTGCCAGTAATCAGTTATTTTACTGTCATTAACCGCCATTTTTAATAGCTTATAGTGATGGTTTTTATATTCAGTTGACTGAAATTAAGTCAACTGAAACTTGGAGTATTTTATATTTATGTGTTTTAACTCATTGGGTTTATCTGAAGAGATCTTATCGGCGATTAAAGCGGTCGGATACGAAAAGCCGCCTTTAATTCAGCCGCAGTCGATCCCAGCCATATTAGCTGGAAAAGATCTGTTGGCCAGCGCGCAAACAGGAACAGGTAAAACCGCCGGATTTGTTTTACCTATATTACATCATCTTAGTCATACGCCTGTTGTTGTAAAAGGCAAAAAACCGGTCAGGGCGTTAATTTTGGCACCAACTCCTGAATTAGCCCGCTCAGGTTGGAGAAAATGTGCGTGAATATAGCCAATTTTTGTGCTTAAAATCGCTGGTGGTTTTTGGTGGTGTTAGTATCAACCCACAAATGATGAAATTACTGGGAGGAGTTGACATTTTAGTGGCGGCAACCCCAGGTCGTTTGCTTGATTTAGTGCAGCAAAATACCGTTAGTTTGTCAAAGGTTGAGATTTTAGTATTAGATGAAGCTGATCGAATGTTAGATATGGGATTTATTCATGATATTCGACGGATATTAAATAAATTACCGGCAAAACGCCAAAATTTACTTTTTTCAGCCACTTTTTCTAACCAAATTAAACAGTTGGCAAATGGCTTACTGCATAATCCGACCATATTGGAAGTGGCACCACGTAATTCCGCTTCACAGCAGGTCAAACAGCTTATTCATTTTGTTGATAAGAGACGTAAAGCTGAATTGCTTTCTTATCTGATTGGCAGTGAAAACTGGCAGCAGGTATTGGTTTTCACCCGCACTAAATTTGGCGCTAATCGCTTAACTGAACATCTGATTAAGGATGGCATGAAAGCGATGGCGATCCATGGTAATAAAAGCCAAGGCGCGCGAACGCGGGCGCTGGTAGATTTTAAATCAGGCGCGATTAGAGTTTTGGTAGCAACCGATATTGCTGCCAGGGGATTGGACATTGAACAGCTACCCTATGTGGTGAATTACGAATTACCCAATGTAGCAGAGGATTATGTCCATCGCATTGGGCGTACTGGGCGGGCGGCAGCGACTGGTTTAGCAGTTTCGCTAGTTGCTATTGATGAGCAAAGTTTATTAATAGCGATTGAGCGATTGTTAAAACAGAGTATCCCGCGTATGGCACTCGCAGGCTATGAACCTGATCCGGCTATTAAGCCAGAACCAACGCCAAAAAAGAGCCCAGCAAGCAAACAACGCAGACATAAATCGGTAGCAAAAGCTTCTCATGCTAAGAGTAAACCACTAAAACAACCGACAACCAGCAACGTTAATACTAAAGCTTTAGCACCAAAAAAATCCAGGTAGCGGATAAATGCGAATATTACTCGCCCCGATGAAAGGGGTTCTCGACTCTTTGGTGCGTCAGCTATTAACTGAAGTTAACGAATATGATCTTTGTATCACCGAATTTTTGCGGGTGGTGGATAGTTTATTGCCAACCAAAACATTTTATCGAATTTGCCCTGAATTATATCAAGCAAGTACAACTGTATCAGGTACATTAGTACGTATTCAATTACTGGGTCAGCATCCGCAATGGTTAGCTGAAAATGCGGCACTAGCAGTAGAGTTAGGCTCTTGGGGGGTGGATTTCAATTGTGGCTGCCCGTCTCCGACAGTTAATGGCCATGGCGGTGGGGCGGCAGTACCTACGAATTTACCTACTTCAGTAAAAGTCAGGTTAGGTTGGGATGATCGTTGTCTGGCATTTGAAATTGTCGATGCTGTGCAACAGGCTGGCACGACAGAAATTATCATTCATGGTCGAACTAAGGCCGAGGGGTATCGGGCAGAAAAAATCGATTGGCTAACCATCGGCCAGATACGCCAAAAATTCACTATACCGGTTATCGCCAATGGCGAAATTTGGGATTGGCATAGTGCAAATGAGTGCAGGGCGATAACCGGCTGTGACGAGTTGATGATTGGCCGAGGTGGATTACATGTTCCTAACCTGGCTCAAGTGATCAAATATCAAGCTGAACCGATGGTTTTGGCCGCAGGTTATGCAAATTCTGTTTAAATATATTCAGCTGGAAAAACAAGGTGATAGAGGTCAATATCACGCAGCGCGTATTAAACAGTGGTTAGGTTATTTGCGTAAAAAGTATGTTGAAGCGGCTGAGTTATTTAATCAGATCAGATTAGAGAAAAAATCAGCCGCTATTGCTAATATAATTGAACGTCATACTTTTTGTTGACTTGTCACAACCATAGTTAAAAAACAGTATAAAATACAACATATTATAAGACACCTAATCGACTAATATAAAATGATTATCACAAATTTTTGATAAAAAATCGCTTATCTATTTGCATTTCTGGCGGTTAGGTTCTTTACTAAAAAGTGTTCATATATTTGAAATGTTAGCAAGTTAGTTTTTTAACTTATTTGATATGTTGGATATTTCGGAGGGTGTGTATGGGTAGTTTGTCCTGGGTTATTTTTGGTTTGATCGCTGGTATTATTGCTAAGTGGGTCATGCCAGGTGCTTACAATATGGGGATTATCATGACCATTATCCTCGGTATTGTCGGCGCAGTTGTCGGCGGTTATATCAGTACCTTCTTTGGTAAAGGCAAAGTGGATGGCTTTAATTTAAGCAGTTTTATTGTTGCCGTAATTGGTGCTATTGTTGTCCTTTTTATCGCCGGAATGGTCGGTCGCCCATAGCCCACTATCTAAAGATAATAAGCATTTCTCATATAAAAACATAACTGCTAAACTGGCAGTTATGTTTTTATCTTAGTTCGTTTCAATCGGTAATCCATTATATTGGCCCCATTCAGCCCATGAGCCATCATAAAGTTTGACATTCTTATTACCCAAAAGTATTAAAGCAAGTAACACTACAGCGGCAGTCATACCAGAACCACAGCTAATGACTGTGGGCTGCATAATGTCAACCTGTTGTTTGGCAAAAATAGCTTTTAACTCTGCCGGTGATTTATAACAACCTTCCTTGACTAACCAATTCCAAGGAACATTCTTACTGCCTGGCAGATGTCCCATCCGTAATCCTGGGCGAGGTTCTGGCTGCTGTGCACTGAAACGGGCAGTGGGGCGTGCATCGATAAATTGGACATTAGGTTGTTGAAGAAGGGTGATTACTTGTTGTTGGGATAAAGCTTGATCAGTAATACATTTAGCAATGAACTGCTGTCTTTCACGTACCACAGACATACCGGAGTCTAGCGAATAGCCCGCTTTTTTCCATCCGCATAGCCCTCCGGCTAAAATTTTAACATTATTACAGCCTAATGTTTTAAAGGTCCACCAGGCGCGCGGGGCGGAAAATAGTGCGCCTTGATCATAAATAACAACTTGATGATGATTGCTGATGCCTAATTGCTCAACCGCTTGAGTGAAAGTTATTTCATCAGGTAGCATATGAGGCAGATTATTACTTTGGTCAGCAACAATATCCAAATTGAAAAATTGCGCACTGGGAATATGTTCTTGATAATATCGTTGTTGATAATCAGTTGGATCGGTAGGTGGCGGCGCAGAAGCATCAACTAGGACAATATTTTCATCCGTTAAATGCCGATGAAGCCATTGCGGGCTAACAAAAAATGCTTCGTACATAATACCCTTCTATAATAAGCAATAATTTAACTTGGGGTTGAGTGTTAACTAAAACTAGTATATCTATTTTTTGTGAGAAATTAAATCTGGATTAAATTTTTATCTTATTGATAATAACACTATGATAAATTTAATATTTTTATCGTTTTATACTCATCAAAATGGTTGATATTTTTATATAAGATTTCTATGGCGCTATCTAACACAATTAAAAATCAGATAAGTCTTTGGTATAAATCGCTATCGACTTATATTGACGGCTTTATTCCACGTATTGACCAACGGCAAATGATCGCCGAAGTAGCTAAGACATTATCAGGTGAACAAGGCCGTCATCTGGTTATTGAAGCACCAACCGGAGTGGGGAAAACCCTATCTGATCTAATTGCGGGTATTGCTATTAGTCGGGCAAATAGCAAGCACTTAGTCATCAGTACGGCCAATATTGCCTTGCAAGATCAAATTTTACATAAAGATCTCCCTTTGTTGGCTAAAATTATTCCTGATCTAAGATTTATTGCTATTTTTGGCCGTAGGCGTTATTTGTGCCCACACAATTTGACTGCTATTTGTGCGGTAGATCAGCCGCAGATTGACTTGATGTTGTTATTGCAGCAGGAGATGGCGGTAACCAGTCAACAAGAGAGCACAGTTTGTCAGCAGCTACATGCTGATTTTATCGCCGGTCATTGGGATGGGGTAAGAGATCATTATAAAACAGCGTTAGATGATAGTTTATGGCAAAAAATCAGTACCGATAAAGTTGGATGTTTAGCCAGAAATTGTCAGTTTTATCATTGCTGTCCATTTTTTTTGGCCATATGGAAAATTGAGCAAGTTGATGTCATCGTTACTAATCAGGCATTGGTGATGGCAGCGATGGAAAGTGGCTCGGTTTTACCTGAGGCTAAAAAGATGTTGTTAGTCCTTGATGAAGGGCATCATATCGCAGCTGTAGCCCGAGATAGCTTAGAAGTTGAAGCGAATATTACTGTACCTCATCTGACCGCGCAGTTAGATAATTTTTTACGTCACATAGAGCACTATTTGAGCCACTACTGCCCAGTTAAACCACCAAAACTCGCCAAAACTAATCATTTAATCCGGCACAGACAAAAATTAATTGATTGCTTTAGTCAGGTTATGGCTATTACTCAGCATTTATTACCTGACAATAGTCAGGATCCGATTTATCTGTTTAAATTAGGTCAATTACCAGAGGAATTAAATGTTTGTTGCCAACAACTTTTGCAACTCAGCCATGATTTTGTTGTACTTACTGAAAAAATAGTCGAGCACTTGTCTGAACAAACTGGCAAACATGATGCTGCTACTTTGCATCTTAGCCTGTTAATCAGCAGTAAGATGCTCAGTTATTGGCAAAATATGGTTAAATTTTGGCGTTTAGCTGGCTGTGAAACATCATCAAATGCGCCAGTATCCAATCCAAATGGTTGAGCCGTCATTATGACAAAAATCAGTTACATTACTATTTTCATTGTGCGGGAATAAGGGTCAATGAACAGTTAAATCAGCTGTTATGGCAAAATATTCCACACATAATAGTGACTTAAGCCACTTTACGTTCATTAGATAGTTATGCTCGTTTCACGGAGTTAACCGGGTTAAATGAGCGTGAAGATGATCGCTTTGTTAGTTTAGAAGCTTCTTTTGATCATGTTAAACAAGGGCAATTAGTGATCCCTAAAATGTCAATCGAACCGACTTGGCAAAATGAAATATTACACTTAGCGGAAATGGCTGATTATTTTAAACAACAACTCCAGTCTGGCAAACATCGTGGCATCCTATTTTTGTTTAGTAGTCAACGAGCAATGGAAGGCTTTTTGAATCAAGTTAACGAGTTACGCGAGCAATTGTTGGTTCAGGGTGATAAACCGCGTTATCGGTTGGTCGAAACTCATTGTCAACGTGTGGATCAAGGACTCACTAGTGTGTTAGTTGGATTAAAATCCTTTGCTGAAGGTTTGGATCTTAAAGGCGATTATTTATCGCAGTTACATATTCAAAAAATTTCTTTTCCACCGATCACAAACCCAATCATTATTACTGAAAATGAATGGTTAAAAACATTAAATCTTTATCCATTTGAAGTACAAAGTTTGCCAACTGCCTCATTCACGTTAATGCAGCAAGTCGGTCGCTTGATCCGTAGCCATGATTGTTATGGTGAGATTGTTATCTATGATAAACGACTAATAACCAAGCAGTATGGTGCTCGTTTATTAGCTTCATTACCGGTGTTTCCGATAGTTGAACCAGAAATATCCTCGACACTTCCTAAAGAAACGGAGTAATAAGCCTTTTTATCTGCTACTTATTACTCCTTATTGAAATTAGCTGATTTTTTTCAAAAAGCAGGTTTTTAGCACTAAACCTTTAATTCCTTCTGCATTACACTCAATTTCATCTTTATTTTGGGTTAGGCTAATGTTTTTTATTGCCGTGCCTCGTTTTAGGGTTTTTGATGTTCCTTTAACTTTGAGATCTTTTATAACTTGCACACTATCCCCATCGCTTAAGTGTGCGCCATTAGCATCTTTAACGACAATATCCATGAAAATCCTTATTAATTGCAAACAATGCTAACAATTATAGTAAAAAAATTGATTAATATTAAGTGGATAAATAAACATAAAAAAGCCACACTCCTGTGTGGCTAAATGACGACATTTTGTTTTTATATAGTTATCGAGAGAGAGATACAACGGTTATTTTTCAATATTGGCTTCGATAAACCAGAGATATTTATCCAGATCACGAGAAGCGCCCGTGAGAATATCTTCAGCATCCACTTCACCAACTTCATCAATTGCTTTACGAACATTATTGGCAACCACCGCAGCACGATCGGCCAAGGCTTTCAAATGATCTTGTACATCGTGAATATTGGTTGGGTATGCTTTTAATGGTGTATGGCCATGAACACTCTCTATTGTGCCCATAGCTGTACCACCCATTTGTACCACGCGTTCCGCTAATTCATCTTGATGTTCTAAAATAGAGGAATTAAATTCATCTAATAATTTATGAACAGCAATAAAGTTT
Organism: Arsenophonus endosymbiont of Aphis craccivora; assembly: GCF_013460135.1. Taxonomy (GTDB): domain Bacteria; phylum Pseudomonadota; class Gammaproteobacteria; order Enterobacterales; family Enterobacteriaceae; genus Arsenophonus; species Arsenophonus nilaparvatae. Next base: position 2,083,983 of record NZ_CP038155.1, on the reverse strand, counting down.
CTACCGCGCAGATTCCAATGTGCTTGTTTTGTCATCAATGACAGATTAATAAGTTGTGCAACTAGCGGGTTTAAAACAGAAATAGCGTGTTTTTTAGTACTATCACTAATATCATTACGGGTATAAAGTAAATCAATTTTCGGTACTTTAACTAATTTAGCTGTGCTCATTATTACGCTCCCATTATATCAAATCATGTATTAATACTTTATCTAAACAATAACTTATTATTAATCAATAGTCTTATCATTTGATCCTATTAAATTGATAGGTAATATTGATGTAAGCGTTATTTTATTACTTACAATTGGCTTTGTTGAATAAATCAGAATTAGCCGCCAGGATGTCTCCCTCTGCTACAGCTGTTATCCGATCCTGACGCTGTGTGGCATACCCAACAACGTCATACGGTTCAGCGCTTTGACCATCGCCATTGCTTCACCTACCTGAGCCTCATAGTCACGCCGGCTCAGATGGCCACCCAGCAAAGTTTTTATGCGGAACATCGCTGTTTCTGCCACTGAACGCCGGTGATAACCCACTTTCTTTTTCCACATATCATTACTCCTGCTCAGACGCTGATTCGCCACCGCATGGTTACGTTCATGGTGCTTGTCCGGCCAGTATTTCGCTCCGCTTCGCGGCGGGATAAGGGGCCTGATTTTCTTTCTTAGCAACGCGTCGTGGCAGTAACAGGCGTCATAAGCACCGTCTGCTGACACTTCCCTGATTTTCCGGTGGGTTTGGTTAATCAGGCCCGGCAGTGCCTGCGCATCTGTCGTTCCGCTGAGCGATAAGTCGGCACAGATAATCTCATGATTCACACTGTCTGCTGACCAGCGAGTAGTCCGGACAGCACAGCGGCAAAGACATGAGTTTAAAAATCGAATCAACGAAGCCCTGTAATGCCCGGAGCGACAGGTTAAACACACGCTTCATCATCAGGACAGTGGTAACAGCCATATCGCTGTAGTAAAGCGGCCGGCCACGACCTTCAGGCGAAGAACTGTCAGTCCATCCAGCGATGGCCGACTCATCAAGCCAGACCGTCAGGGAACCACGTTGTCTGAGTGCCTTGTTGTACGCGGGCCAGTTGGTAATTTTAAACTTTTGCTTTGCCATGGGGACCTGATGTTGAAACGAATTTAGCGATCAGCTCCGCCAATCACCTAAAAGTTCGATTTATTCAACAAAGCCCTTACAATTATAAATATGGTGATAAAAAATAGGAATGCAATGGAAATTAGCAACACGTTACAGTGTGAATTTAGGCTTGAATTCACACTGTTTAAGCGTGAAAAACGACTTAATTGATTTCAACCGTTTCGTTTTTTGTTTTCATGGTAGATGCTGAACCAATTGATGAGCCAATGATACAAAATAGCGCGAACCACTGGGTTAATGTTAAGTGTTCATTAAGAAATATCATGCCCATAAAGGCCCCCATTGCCGGTTCCAAACTCATTAAGGTACCAAATGTTTTCGCCGGCATACGTGTTAGGGCAAACATTTCAAGCGTGTAAGGGAAGGCCGTTGACAAAATAGCCACCGCAAGTGCAATTGGTAGAATTGACAGATCAAATAGCGGTTCAATGCCAACGGTAAGAAGACCGACCGGAAAAAAATCAATGTCGAGATAAACGAACCTAAAGCCACTGTTGCTGTACCATAACCCGCCCCAGCCCGCTGACCAAAGATGATATACGTTCCCCAGCAAATACCGGCAGCTAAAGCATATGTAACACCAACTGGATCTAAACTATTAATATTGTTTCTAAAAGGTAGTAGAAAGGCTAATCCAACAATAACCATTAATATCCAAACAAAGTCAATCTCGCGGCGAGATGAGAACATTGCTACGGCTAAAGGGCCGGTGAACTCTAATGCCACAGCGATCCCTATCCCTAATGGGATCCTTTCTAGCGATAGATAAAATAGCGAATTCATTGAGCCTAAGGAGATACCATAAATAACTAAATGTTTTAATGAATGGCCGCGTAACTTTTTTCGCCAAGGCTTAAAAATTATAAAAAGAATAATCGTTGCCAAAAATAGTCTTAAAGCTGTTACGCCAAGTGCACTTATAATTGGAAATAGACTTTTTGCTAATGAAGCTCCACTTTGTATTGATATCATTGCGCATAGCAACAACAATACGGGCAACAGCGTTTTACGCTTTTGATTTAAGACAAATGACATCTGGATGTAACCTCAAAAATAGAGAACAAAATAAATGGTAGGAAACTAAATAATAACTCAGTAACAGCAAGATTTGCTTAATTATATTGTGTAATTATTACATAAAAGATAAGTAAACAAATATTCTTTTCAATGCCGATTGTAAATAGGATATTCACTATAATCATTGTTAATTTAAAAAAAGAAATGACATGAAAAATATTTATGCGTTTGTTAGATTTGATTAATGTCTGCTAAGGCTGACATTAGTAAATTTAAGTTAAGGAGGATAATGTGGATAAGATAAATAGTGTAACAGTTTATTGCGGATCTAGTGTAGGAGCCAGTGATATTTATCAACAGCAGGCAATTGCATTGGCATCCGAACTGGTTAACAGAAAAATAACGCTGGTTTATGGCGGTGGCCGCGTCGGTATTATGGGTGTTTTAGCTAACTCGGTATTGGAGCAAGGTGGTCGAGTGGTTGGTGTAATGCCTAATTTATTAGTTGAACGTGAGAGATTTCTCATACTGGTCTGAGTGAAATCCATATTTTCGATACTATGCATCAACGTAAGCAGAAAATGATTGATTTGGCTGATGGGTTTATTGCACTACCGGGGGGATTTGGTACCCTGGAAGAATTTAGTGAAGTTTTTACTTGAGGTCAAATTGGCTTACATACAAAACCATGTGGCTTACTAAATGTTAATAATTATTGGGCACCGTTAGTTGCTATGATAGAAAAAATGGCTGATGAAAAGTTTTTACAAGAAAAATATCGACATATGGCGATTGTTGAAGATAAGGCGGCCAATTTACTTGTTCGTTTTTTACACTATACGGCACCTTCAGTAAAAACTTATGATGATCTATAGCTGTGTTAAGTTTCCATCACTTGGTTAGCACTAATAAAATAAATAATTAAAAAGTGATATATTGGTTTTACAGCTATAAAAGTTCGCTCTATATGGTGGTTGCCTGACAGGCTTCACAATTAGGATCAGGCATTAAATAAAGGCTATGTCTGCGTAAATTGTGGTTGTGGGCTAAACTGATCATGATTTCTTCCTACGATAGGTATACATCATGGACGCGATTCAGTTTGATCGCTGGATTTCCAAGCTTTCCAGCCTTAATAATGAGCAGCGGGAGCAGGTGAAAGCCTCTCTTTCAGTAGACAAACCTCTCCCGGATGTGTTGAGAACTACACCGAATAACTGCCTACATTGCCATCTGTGGGCATTACGACCGTGGGGATTCAGTAGTGGTCTTCCCCGCTATCGCTGCAAATACTGTGGTAAAACCTGTAACCCAATGACAGGTACGCCAATGGCCCGGTTACGAAAGCGGCATCTTTGGCTGGATTATGCTGATATGTTGATTCAGAGTCTGAGTGTACGCAAGGCCGCAACAGGCTGTGGCATAAACAAGGATACAGCGTTCCGCTGGCGACACTGATTTCTGAAGCAGATTGCCGGACATCAGGCAGTTCATGCGTCCGGTATCGTCGAAGCTGATGAAACCTTCTTCCTTGAGTCGTTCAAAGGGAATAGGGGACTTCCACGACCTCCTCGAAAACGGGGAGGAAAAGCCAGGTTGCGGGGGATATCCGCCGAGCAGATCCCCGTACTGGTGGTTCAGGATCGTAGCGGTCAACATGCCGACTTCCAGCTGGATAAACTTGACATTCGGCATGTCGGAGAGCGGTTAGCGCCCTTGATCGACGCGGATGCGATTCTTTGCACCGACAGTACGAAGATCTATGCCCACGTGGCCCGGGAACAGGGAATACCACATTGCCCGGTAAACCTCAGGCAGACGCGCAGGGTCAATGGACCTTTTCATATTCAGAATGTTAACGCCTACGACAGCAGACTGAAAAACTGGATGCGCTCGTTTCATGGGGTCGCCACCAGGTACCTTACGCATTATCTGGGCTGGAGACGCATACTTGAGTGCCATAAAATCCTAATCAATCCTGTGATTTTACTGCAAGAAGCCTTGGGCCTGTTCGATGTACAACATTTAACGCAGACATAGCCAAAATTAATCGTTCGAAATTCTGTTGACATAGCATCATAAAATAGCACTTTTCCGCTGATAATTTTACCATAGTTAGTAAGTAATTTTAATGTTTCCATCGCTTGCAAGCTACCAATAATACCAACCAGTGGAGACATAACGCCGGTTTCGATGCAAGAGAGATTATTTTCACCAAATAAACGGCTTAAACAGTGATAGCAGGTGGTATTATCTTGATAAGTTAATACCACCAGTTGTCCTTCCATGCGAATAGCTGCACCTGATACTAATGGGCGTTTTAACGTTAAACATAGGTGGTTAAGCTGTTCGCGAATAGTCACATTATCGGTACAATCAACAACTACATCTTGTTGTTTGATTAAAGTATTCAGTTCATATTCTGCCAGTTTTCTATTAACCGTAGAAATTTCTATGTGCGGATTTATTTTATGTAATGCGGTTTTGGCCGAGTCAACTTTTGCGTTACCGATAGATTGGTCGTGATATAGGATTTGCCGTTGCAAATTTGATAGAGAGACGGTATCAAAATCCAATAGTGTTAGTTGCCCAATGCCTGCTGCGGCTAAATATTGAGCGGCGGCACAACCTAAACCACCCATTCCGACAATTAATACTTTTGCTGTTTTTAATTTTTCTTGTCCGTCAAAATCGAAATTTTGTAAAATAATTTGGCGATTATAACGGAGTAACTCTTGGTCAGATAATTCAATAGCCATATTTATTCACTTATTAATAAATAATTAAAATACTCAATATCAACTAATTCACCTGCGTTAACCGTGCCACATTTTTGCTCTAAAACGATAAAACAGTTACTTTGGTTAAATGAATTCAAAATGTGTGAACCTTGCTGTGGCATGGGGGTTACCTCTAACTCGGCTTGAGAATTTACCCTGGCAACTCCTCGTTGGAACTCAAGGCGTCCTGGTGATGTTTTTATCAGGCTGGTGGTGCGCGCTTTTAAATAGGGCGTTCTTTGCCATTGGCTAAAAGCGGAAAGGTGATTGATAATGGGTTGTACCAGTTGATAAAAGGTGACTATAGCGGATACAGCATTACCGGGTAAACCACAAAACCAGGCAGATTTTAGTTTACCAAAGGCAAATGGTTTACCGTGTTTGATTGCCAGTTGCCAAAAATTGATGCTGCCTATTTCATTAAGGATCTGCTTGGTATAATCAGCTTCCCCCACCGACACACCACCGCTGCTAAGAACCAGATCGGCTTGTTGGTCCGCTTGTTCAAACGCTTGATAGAGTTTGTCAGGCTCATCGGCAATAATCCCTAAATCAATCACTTGGCAGTTCATTTTTTCTAACATTAAGCGTATTGCCAGCCGATTGGTATCATAGATTTGACCGGCAGCCAATGGCTGGCCAATAGTTTGTAGTTCATCGCCAGTAGAGAAAAGAGCCACTTTCAACTGGCGAAAAACTTCAATCTCGCTGACCCCCAATGATGCAACAAGGGATATCTGAGTGGCGGAAAGTTTGCTGCCTATTGTTAAGACTGTATCACCTTGTCGAATATCTTCGCCGGCAAAACGAATATTACTAGCTGGTTTTATTGGCTGAATGAAACTAATGGCATTATCAACTAACCGGGTGTTTTCTTGCATGATGATCGTATCAACGCCAGAGGGGATCTGCGCTCCTGTCATAATGCGAATACAAGACTTGGCTGGCAGCGGATCGCGAAAAGCAGAACCAGCTAGCGCTGTACCCGCAACAACCAATGGGGCGGTGTCATGCCAATCATTAAAGCGTATTGCATAACCATCCATGGCTGAATTATCGAATGGAGGGACATTAATTGGCGATATAATTTCTCTGGCAGTAATGCGATTAATTGATTCTGTTAGTGGGATAATTTCTTTTTCTGCAATTGGGGTGATTAGGGGCTTTGTTGAATAAATCAGAATTAGCCGCCAGGATGGCTCCCTCTGCTACACCTACACCTGTTATCCGATCCTGACGCTGTGTGGCATACCCAACAACGTCATACGGTTCAGCGCTTTGACCATCGCCATTGCTTCACCTACCTGAGCCTCATAGTCACGCAGCCTCAGATGGCCACCCAGCAAAGTTTTTATGCGGAACATCGCTGTTTCTGCCACTGAACGCCGGTGATAACCCACTTTCTTTTTCCACATATCATTACTCCTGCTCAGACGCTGATTCGCCACCGCATGGTTACGTTCATGGTACTTGTCCGGCCAGTATTTCGCTCCGCTTCGCGGCGGGATAAGGGGCCTGATTTTCTTTCTTAGCAACGCGTCGTGGCAGTAACAGGCGTCATAAGCACCGTCTGCTAACACTTCCCTGATTTTCCGGTGGGTTTGGTTAATCAGGCCCGGCAGTGCCTGCGCATCTGTCGTTCCGCTGAGCGATAAGTCGGCACAGATAATCTCATGAGTCACACTGTCTGCTGCCAGATGAAGCTTGCGCCACACTCTTCGTCTGTCAGCCCCATGCTGCCTGACTTTCCTTTCACCTTCGCCAAAGACCTTCAGACCGGTACTGTCGATGACCAGATGCGAGATTTCACCACGCGTTGGCGTTTTTATGCTGATGTTGACGCTCTTTGCTCGTCTGCTGACCAGCGAGTAGTCCGGACAGCACAGCGGCAAAGACATGAGTTTAAAAATCGAATCAACGAAGCCCTGTAATGCCCGGAGCGACAGGTTAAACACACGCTTCATCATCAGGACAGTGGTAACAGCCATATCGCTGTAGTAAAGCGGCCGGCCACGACCTTCAGGCGAAGAACTGTCAGTCCATCCAGCGATGGCCGACTCATCAAGCCAGACCGTCAGGGAACCGCGTTGTCTGAGTGCCTTGTTGTACGCTGGCCAGTTGGTAATTTTAAACTTTTGCTTTGCCATGGGGACCTGATGTTGAAACGAATTTAGCGATCAGCTCCGCCAATCACCTAAAAGTTCGATTTATTCAACAAAGCCTATTAAAATTTGCCGCTGCAAATTATTTTTATATTAGGCGTGCATCAAGCAAAATGTTTTTTATAAATTCATGCATCAAACCGATCTGTTACAAACATGTAAAATAAAAGAGATACTGAGTCCGTTTAATTTATCACCAGAACAGTTATTAATTATGAAATATTTATCGAAAGAGGATGGAATCAATTAAACCATTATTTCTGATAAGTTAATTCAACATGTTAAAAAATCAGTTATGGATCAACTGAAAAAGAAATTAATAATCTGATAGAAATACTAACAAAAATACAAAATAGTCTAAATAATGCCGATCTTTTTTAAATAATTATTCAATTTCGCCTATTGTTTGCGTTCTTATCGATTTTGCGTCCTTAATGATCGATCAGTCAGTCTTTCATAACAGGAAAACCATCACCGAACATTTTTTAATCTTTATATGCTTAAATAATAGGCTATTAAAAATCTGAACGCTATGGTTAAAATAATTTCTTTGCTGCCACCCACAATAAATAACAATATAAATATACAAAAACGACGGCCACTATTGATTGTGTTGTGATATTAAAGCAATCAATTTTGCTAGCTAACAGGCTCATATTTTTTGATAAAATATTTAGTCGCAACTCGATGGGTTTAAAATAAGGCTATAGTCAGTAAATCGATTATTTGTAGTAATATAAATTGATGTTTTTATATAAATGAACAGAAAAAACAAAGAATAAATAGTGACTCTGATATGAAAATTAGCGCGATATAAAAAATATTTTGTTAGTATAGGCTATTGTCATGGGATAATGGTATCCATTTATTGAATGTTTAGTTAAATTAATGTTGAATTTTATTGTGGGAGAAATGCATGTCATCGCTCAGTCAAGAAGCGCATCTTGTTCGTAAAGCACTAGAAGCTCGTGGTCTTGAAACCCCTCTTTGCGGTCAATCTCTTTCCTCAAATGAGCGTAAACAACAGATTGAAGGGCACATGAGTGAAATTATGCGTTTACTTAATCTCGATCTTAAAGATGATAGCTTAGTGGAAACACCTAAGCGCGTTGCTAAAATGTATGTTGACGAAATTTTCTCAGGCCTCGATTATAATAATTTTCCTAAAATTACTTTGATCGAAAATAAAATGGATTTCGACGAAATGGTAACGATTCGTGATATTACGTTAACTAGTGTTTGTGAGCATCATTTTGTCACTATCGATGGTAAGGCGACAGTGGCCTATATTCCAAAGGATAAAGTGATTGGTTTATCTAAAATTAATCGTATTGTTCAATTTTTTTCTCAACGGCCACAAGTTCAGGAGCGCTTGACCCAGCAGATTTTAATTGCGCTACAAACTTTATTAGGTACAAGTAATGTCGCGGTTTCAATTGATGCTGTTCATTATTGTGTGAAAGCCAGAGGCGTTCGTGATGTAAGCAGCAGCACTATGACAACCTCGCTAGGTGGTTTATTTAAATCAAGTCAAAATACCCGTCAGGAGTTTTTACGCAATATGTGTCGCCTGCGTTACCGCTAATTAATGTTTGTTATTAAAGCCAGACGGCAGCGGATTGAACAAATTGATCTGCTGCGTGCAAGCGCTATTTTTGCAATTTTGCTGGTTAATATTTGTGCTTGTGCGCTACCTGAATTAGCTTATGTGAATCCAGTTTATATTGCTAGCACAACAGCCGGGGATATTTGGTGCTGGTTATTTTTGAATATCTTTGTGCAGGGAAAATTTCTGGCAATTTTTAGTTTGTTATTTGGTGCAAGTTTTGAATTTTTGTCTAAGCAGGGTTTATATTGGAATCAAATTCGTCTGTTTGTATTGGCTATTATTGGTCTGCTGCATGTCATTGGGTTATCGGATGGGGATATTTTATTGCCTTATGCTTTGACGGGGCTATTGGCAATAAAATTTATTTATTTTAATAACACTAGGCAGCTCTATTATAAATCTATTGTTATTTATTTATCCGGCTTCATTATTTTTGGCAGTTTTAGTTATTTTACCGATGTTTCATCATTTTGGTGGCTTTGTTGAATAAATCGAACTTTTAGGTGATTGGCGGATCTGATCGCTAAATTCGTTTCAACATCAGGTCCCCATGGCAAAGCAAAAGTTTAAAATTACCAACTGGCCCGCGTACAACAAGGCACTCAGACAACGCGGTTCCCTGACGGTCTGGCTTGATGAGTAGGCCATCGCTGGATGGACTGACTGTTCTTCGCCTGAAGGTCGTGGCCGGCCGCTTTACTACAGCGATATGGCTGTTACCACTGTCCTTATGATGAAGCGTGTGTTTAACCTGTCGCTACGGGCATTACAGGGCTTCGTTGATTCGATTTTTAAACTCATGTCTTTGCCGCTGTGCTGTCCGGACTACTCGCTGGTCAGCATACGAGCAAAGAGCGTCAACATCAGCATAAAAACGCCAACGCGTGGTGAAATCTCGCATCTGGTCATCGACAGTACCGGTCTGAAGGTCTTTGGCGAAGGTGAATGGAAAGTCAGGCAGCATGGGGCTGACAGACGAAGAGTGTGGCGCAAGCTTCATCTGGCAGCAGACAGTGTGACTCATGAGATTATCTGTGCCGACTTATCGCTCAGCGGAACGACAGATGCGCAGTCACTGCCGGGCCTTATTAACCAAACCCACCGGAAAATCAGGGAAGTGTCAGCAGACGGTGCTTATGACGCCTGTTACTGCCACGATGCGTTGCTAAGAAAGAAAATCAGGCCCCTTATCCCGCCGCGAAGCGGAGCGAAATACTGGCCGGACAAGTACCATGAACGTAACCATGCGGTGGCGAATCAGCGTCTGAGCAGGAGTAATGATATGTGGAAAAAGAAAGTGGGTTATCACCGGCGTTCAGTGGCAGAAACAGCGATGTTCCGCATAAAAACTTTGCTGGGTGGCCATCTGAGGCTGCGTGACTATGAGGCTCAGGTAGGTGAAGCAATGGCGATGGTCAAAGCGCTGAACCGTATGACGTTGTTGGGTATGCCACACAGCGTCAGGATCGGATAACAGCTGTAGCAGAGGGAGCCATCCTGTCGGCTAATTCTGATTTATTCAACAAAGCCCATTTTGGTATCCAGCAGAAAATGATTTTACTAATGAGATCAACATTAAAATAGCGGGCGGATGGAAAGCGTTCTTATATCGGGCTGAATCGGTAGCACAAAGATTAATTATGTTAGTGATCGATTATGGTTGGCAGTTATTGGCATTAATGATGGCTGGTGCAGCATTAGTGAGAATTGGCTGGTTAACGGGAAATTTTTCTTTGTTTCATTATCGCTATGTTGCTTATTGGACAATCCCATTAACTATTTTTATTCAACTCTGTTCTATTGCCATCCAGTATTACTATGACTGGAGTTATATTGTAACTGGGTGATTAGGTTTTATTATTAATCAGATTATTATTCCGGTTCAAGTTATTGGCTATATTGCTATTATTTATGGTTTTTGGCCACAAATAAAAAATATCTTCATTATTAAATGGCTGCAATCAGTTGGCCGTATGGCTTTAACTAGCTACTTATTACAGACGCTGATCTGTACCACTATTTTTTATCGGTTTGGTTTTTTTGCTCAATTTGGCCGTTTAGCATTACTTAGCTTTGTGCCGCTGATTTGGTTCATTAATATTATATTTGCCATCAGCTGGTTGAAATATTTTAAGCAAGGGCCAATAGAGTGTTTATGGCGTTATTTAACCAATAAATTCGCTACTTGCTAGCTGAAATTATTTCAGCTCGTCAGGTAAAACGGCAGGATATCCGTTGATACCATCAGGCATTTTTATCGCTGCGGGAATAGATTCCTGTTGTCCCAAAAAGCGGGGTTCACTTTTTAATATATAGAGATCAATTAGGGCATTAATACGGGCCAAAACCTCGCGTAAACGAACTTTAATGATTTTTTTGGGTGAGGAAACTGCATAGCACTGTGCATCAATCCCTTTTTTCATAGCGATAAATAATGCTCTTTCACAATGGAAACGTTGGGTAATAATAGTAAAATTGTTAGTGGCAAACACTTGGTGAGTTCGGACAACCGAATCCAATGTTCTGAAGCCTGCAAAATCTAGCACAATTTTTGCCGCTGGGATACCCGCTGAGATCAGATCTCTACGCATGGTGATAGGTTCATTATAATTGTAATGGGCATTATCACCGCTAACCAGTAAGTATTTTATTTTACCGCTATTATAAGCGTTAATGGCACCTTGAATTCGATACTTATAGTACTCATTAGGTAAACCAGCAGAATAATATTTTGACGTACCTAAAATCATACCAACGCTGCGAGGTGGTAATTTTTTTACATCATCATAGATATAGTCAGCAGTTTTCCAGCTAATCCAACGATCGAATGCTAGAGTAGCAACGATTGCTGTTACTATAATGGTAAGTAAGCTATAAATAAGGAATTTCCTCATCATTTATGCCTATAGATTACAGGATAGAGAAAGTCAGCTTAATAAGGGCTATTTTACTTATTATCATGCGCCGCCCCTGATTAATTCAACAGCTTATTGCTAGATAAGACTTATAATAGTCAGAAGGCAGCAAGTTTGTAAATACGATATTCAGACTAGCTGAAATTACCTCCAATTAGTTGCTTTAACACATTGTTCAAGGCTACTGTGGTAACTGGCTAGATTTGATTTAAATTTATTCAGCCAAAATAACCTAAAAATTAAAGTTACCGCCCGCCAGTGAGAATAATTTTTCTACATAAAATAGACAGAAAGTGATTACTATGTTGTTGATTCATTTTTTATAGCTAATCATTTAATGTAATAAATCGATTATTAAAGGAAAAATGAAAGGGGCAATTAATGAGGTGATTATGCCACACGTCATTAATGCGAGAGAACTATAGGCACCTTCAATGTAGTTTATCTCGGCGCTACGCGCAGTACCTACTGCATGTGAGGCTGCTCCCATCGCTAATCCTCGAGCAATAGTGTTTTTTATCCGCAAAAAATTAAACAGTAAATGCCCAAACATAGCACCAAAAATGCCAACTAAAATCACACAAGCTGCACTGATGGCTGGTATGCCGCCAATCCCTTGTGAAACCGCCATCGCAATCGGTGTTGTAACAGATTTTGGTAATATTGAAGCAGCCATTTCGACGCTCGCGCCTGTCCATAACGCAATAGCGGTTCCTGTGACCATAGCAATCAGACTCCCAATAAAACAAACACTAATAATGGATTTCCATTGGGCACGAATTTGATGTAATTGCTCGTATAATGGCAAAGCCAAGGCGATAACTGCCAGCTGTAACAAATCATTGAGAATACGGCAACCAGATAAATAATGGCTATATGAAGTATGTGTTATTAGTAAAGTAGCAATAATGATAGTGATTGAAATTAACAGCTGATTTACAATAGTTAATCGGTATTTTTGGGATAATTTTCTCGCTAATAAGAAAACGATAATGGTAAAAGGTAGTGACCACCAGATATGATTTAACATTGTTGTTACTCGTTATTTGGCCCATTTTTTTGCTTAATTTGTTTTTTCTGCTGCTGCTTACCAGCATCCGAGGTATTTATATTAGGGTCACGATGAATACAGTGTGAGCTATAAGCAACAATAATCATAATAATTAAGGTACTAATAATGCAGGAGAGTAAAATAGGGATAATTTGTTGGCTAAGCATATCATAATAATTCATTATGCCTACCCCGATTGGAATAAATAGCAATGTCATATTTTTGATTAGCAAATGACAGCCAGTTTGTATCCAGTGGACAGGTATGATTTGGACGGTTAATAAACTAAACAACACCAGCATGCCAATTATACTTCCTGGCAGAGAAAAAGGCAGTAAATTTGATATTAGGTTTCCTATTATTAGGCAGAGATAAATGAGTAAAAAAGCGCGTAAATATTGCCAACTAATATAAAAGATATTTTTGCAAAACAACATCATATCAGTCCTATAACAAAACATACTGATAATACAATTAGCCCACTTAATGTGCTAGGCTGGTGTAGTCACTGGGATTAAAAATGGCGAAAATGCAATTGTCGCCATTTTAATTTAATGCTTTTTATTGTGAATCTATTTTACTTGCATACCGGTCTTGGCGCCAGCATCTGGAATTAATAGAAAGATATCTTTGTTACCAGGACCAACGGCTAATACCATCCCTTCTGAAACGCCAAAACGCATTTTTCGTGGTGCTAAATTAGCGACAATGATCGTTAAGCGCCCTTCAAGTACTTTCGGATCAGGATAAGCCGCGCGAATACCAGAAAAAACTTGTCGGCTGCTATCACCTAAATCTAATTGGAGTTTTAGCAGCTTATCGGAGCCTTCGACGAAATCAGCTTGCTTAATCAAAGCAACTCGTAAGTCGACTTTGTTGAAGTCATCAAAACTGATGACATCTTGGAAAGAATTTTCGCAATCTTGTTGATTAGTCATTGTTTGCGCCGTTATATTTTCGCTAGATGCCGCTAACATAGCGGTTACATTGTTCATTTCGATTCGCTGGAATAAGGTTTTAAATGGCGTAATTTCATGATTTAGCAAAGGGTCGCTAATATCATCCCAGTTTAGTGAAATATTTAAAAAAGTTTCTGCCCGGTTGGTGAGTCCCGGTAATATAGGTTTTAAATAAGTCATTAGCACGCGAAATAAATTGATACCCATCGAACAGATATCATGTGAATCTTGTTCGCGACCTTCCTGCTTAGCAACTACCCAGGGTGCTTGCTCATCGATATAGCGATTGGCTAGATCGGCAAGTAACATAATTTCACGAATCGCCTTATTGTATTCACGATGACAAAATTGTTGACCAATTTTGTCTGCTGCGGCAATAAATTGCTGGTAAAGCTCAGGAGCTGCAAGTTGCGATGATAACTTACCATCAAAGCGTTTATTGATGAATCCAACATTGCGAGCCGCGAGGTTGACGACTTTATTCACGATGTTGCTATTTACCCGTTGGACAAAGTCTTCTAAGTTAAGGTCAATATCATCAATGCGGGAAGAAAGCTTAGCGGCATAATAGTAACGTAAACAATCAGCATCCAGCTGATCTAAATAGGCGCGCGCGGTAATAAATGTACCCCGTGATTTGGACATTTTTGCGCCATTTACAGTGATATAACCGTGAACAAAGATATTGGTAGGCTTACGATAATCACTACCTTCTAATATTGCTGGCCAAAATAGGCTATGGAAGTAGACAATGTCTTTACCGATAAAGTGATAAAGATCGGCAGTAGAATCTTTGTGCCAATAACTATCGAAATCAATATTGGGTTGTTTGTCACATAGATTTTTAAATGTCCCCATATAACCAATAGGAGCGTCTAACCAGACGTAAAAATATTTGCCATGCTCATTAGGGATTTCAAAACCGAAGTAAGGGGCATCACGAGTAATATCCCATTGCTGTAAACCAGCCTCAAACCACTCTTGCATTTTATTTGCCACTTGTGGTTGCAAAGCCCCTGAGCGTGTCCAAGTTTGCAGCATATGACTAAATGCGGGTAAATCAAAGAAAAAATGTTCTGTTTCACGCATTTCAGGCGTTGCACCAGAAATCACCGAGTGGGGATTGATAAGTTCTGTTGGGTTATAAGTTGCTCCACAGACCTCACAATTATCACCGTATTGATCAGCGGCTTGGCATTTTGGGCAACCCCCTTTAACAAAGCGATCGGGTAGAAACATACCTTGCTTAGGATCATAAAGTTGCGAGATAGTTTTGTTTTTGATATAGCCACTCTTTTTTAGTGTTAAATAAATTTGTTCAGATAATGTTTTATTTTCTACACTATGAGTTGAATGGTAATTATCATAACTAATGGCAAAGTCAGCAAGATCGTGTTGATGTTCCTGATTTACTTTACTAATCATCTCCTCAGGCGTTATAACTAATTGCTGAGCTTTTAGCATAATTGGAGTGCCATGGGCATCATCGGCACAAATAAAGTAAACCTGCTTGCCGCGCATTCGTTGATAACGAACCCAAATATCGGCCTGAATATGCTCTAACATATGGCCAAGGTGTATTGAACCGTTAGCATAAGGTAACGCACAGGTTACCAAAAGTTTTTTCGCGACTTGAGACATAGTAAGGATCTAATTCCCATAAAAATTGAACAATAATTTGATGTTAACTGATTGCGTTTTTTCCGGCTAGGCCTGAACATGAATAATCAATCATTATTTTATCGTAATTTTGCTTGATAAGCGTCGTTTTTATTATCTATTTATCTTAATTAAATTGTGCTCTGGTATGATGTAGTGATTAATTGTTGATAATTTAATACTAAATAAAAGGAGCTGCGATGAATTCAGGATCCTTCAAACAAACAAAAGCAAAAAAGTTAACTCAGCAAGTCGCTGAAGTTTTAGACACATTTTCTCATCCGACACTGCAAAGTAATCTGAGTACATTAAAGGCATTATGTCATTGTGTATTACTCGATGATGTTTTACATATTGAATTAGTCATGCCCTTTGCCTGGAAAACACCTTTTAAGTTATTAATTGAGCAGCTGACACCGCAATTACGAAAAATAACTGGCGCGCAAACAGTAGAGTGGGAATTACGTCATAATATCAATACATTACGTAGAGCGAATAATTTACCTGGTATTAATGAAGTGCGTAATATTATCGCTGTCAGTTCAGGTAAAGGAGGGGTTGGCAAATCAACCACGACAGTGAATTTGGCGTTGGCATTAGCGCAAGAAGGAGCGAAGGTAGGTATTCTGGATGCTGATATTTATGGTCCCTCTATTCCGACTATGTTGGCAACTAAAAATCAGCGGCCCACATCACCTGATGGGCATCATATGGTGCCTATAATGGCTTATTATGGGCTAGCGACTAATTCAATTGGTTATTTGATTAATGATGATAATGCGATGATATGGCGTGGTCCAATGGCTAGCAAGGCTTTGATGCAAATGTTACAGGATACCGAATGGCCAGATTTAGATTATTTAGTGATTGATATGCCACCTGGAACTGGTGATATTCAATTAACCTTAGCACAGAATATACCCGTTACCGCGGCGATTGTCGTTACCACACCACAAGATATTGCTTTGCTTGATGCGATGAAAGGCATCGCGATGTTTGACAAAGTAAAAGTGCAAGTATTGGGTATTGTTGAAAATATGAGTATACATATTTGTAGTAATTGTGGTCACGTAGAGCCTATTTTTGGTTCAGGTGGAGCAGAAATATTGGCTGAAAAATACCAGTGCAAGCTGTTAGGTAAGATCCCATTACATATTTCTCTGCGTGAGGATTTAGATCAAGGTCAACCGACAGTAATGCGCGATCCTGATGGTGAGTTCGCTGATATTTATCGAGAAATAGCATCGATAATTTCTGCTCAAATGTATTGGGCAGGAGAAAAAATTCCCACTGAAATTGCTGTCCGAGCTATTTAAACTGATTAACTCCATAGCTTATTGATTGAAAATAAATATGTAGTGATAATTATTATTAGGTCTTGTTATGAAAATTAGCCAGACCTAATTTTAAATGCTGGCAGATACTACAATAACCCCTTATAATTCCGGCGCTCATAATATTTAATTATATTAATTTCTATTATTTAAACTCAGTTTATTTAAAATGGCTGATCCAGCACATAAGTGCGCTATTGTCGGTATATCATGTGCTTCAGCATCGGGTAAAAGTCTTATTGCGAAAACGCTTTATCATGAATTACGTACTCAAGTGGGTGACCACAATATTGGTGTGATTACTGAGGATTGTTACTATCGAGATCAATATGACATGCCGATGGAAGAACGAGTGAAAGTAAATTACGACCATCCCAACTCCATGGATCATGATTTGCTTTTTCATCATCTTCAATTGTTGAAGGCAGGAAAAGACATTGATCTGCCATAATATGATTATACTCAGCATACACGTAAGCGAGAGACCATTTTTTTCAGCCTAAAAAAGTGATTATTATTGAAGGTATTTTATTATTAACCGATAAGCGCTTACGTAATAATATGGATTTTGCCATTTATGTTGATACGCCACTGGATCTTTGCTTAGTAAGAAGAATTAAACTGGATGTCAATGAACGAGGAAGAACATTAGATTCTGTTATTGAACAATATACTAAAACTGTTCGTCCAATGTTTCTTCAATTTATTGAGCCATCGAAACAATATGCAGATATTATTGTTTCTCGTGGCGGAAAAAATCTAGTGGCGATTGATATTCTAAAAGCTAAAATAGGGGAGTTCTGCCAATAATTATCTATAAATAGATTAGGCATTCTCGCAAGGAGATGGAAAAATGCGACTTTGTGACCGTGATATAGTTAAATGGCTAGATGAAAAGACATTGGTTATTGAACCACGCCCATCAATCGAACGGATCAATGGGGTAACCGTTGATGTTTGTTTAGGCAATAAATTTCGAATATTTCAGGGCTATACTGCACCGTATATTGATCTTAGTGGGCCCAAAAATGAAGTTAATGCTGCATTAGATCGGGTGATGAGTGATGAAATTACCTTAAGCCATGATGATGCGTTTTTTTTGCATCCAGGTGAATTAGCATTGGCGGTCACTTTAGAATCAGTCACTTTGCCTGATCATGCTGTTGGTTGGCTTGATGGCCGTTCTTCTCTTGCTCGCTTGGGATTGATGGTGCATGTTACTGCGCACCGTATTGATCCCGGTTGGTGCGGTCAGATTGTGCTAGAGTTTTATAATTCAGGTAAACTGCCATTGGCACTACGGCCGGGTATGGTTATTGGCGCATTAAGTTTTGAAGTTTTATCCGGTTCAGCTGAGCGCCCCTATAATCGCCGTCAGGATGCAAAATATAAAAATCAACAAGGTGCGGTAGGGAGTAGAATTAGTGAAGATGATAAAAGTAATCATAAATTGTGATATTTTAAGTTAATTAATTCGGTATTTAGCTGAAATCATGCTATAACCAAAATAATTTTATTTTCTCAGGTCACGGAAAATAAGCTATCTAAAGATGAAGTCATTAATTGTTTGTTTGAATACCATTGATGGAGACAGTGATGAAACTATTTTTGACCACATTAGCTATTTTGATGGTGGTTATTTTAGCAGGCTTAACGGCGCTAGTGTTGCTCGTTAATCCCAATGATTTTCGTCACTATTTAATTGATAAAGTTGAACAAAAAAGCGGCTATCATTTAGTTTTTCAAGGCGAAATGCGTTGGCATGTATGGCCTAGGCTAAGTATTATTACTGGGCCGATTTCACTCACCGCGCCGGGCGCGACTAAGCGGGCCATTAGTGCAGATAACATGCGACTTGATGTCTCCTTATGGCCGTTAATTTCCCACCAACTGTCTGTTGAACAGATTGTAATCAGTAATGCAGTTTTGCGCGCTACTCCAGATAGTGAAGCAAAATCAAATCCAGATGCCCCGATTGCTCCAGAAGGTCTTAACCGTATTAGTAGGAAAAATAATAATGATAGCAAATGGCTATTTGAGATTAATAAAATAAAACTAACTGATAGTTTGTTAATTTGGCAGTTGGATAATGATACCCAGCTAAATATGCGTAATATTATGTTGTCGATCAGCAGGGAAGATGATCATTTCATTAGCGTTACTTTTAGTAGCAATGTGAGTAAGGATCAGCAAGATCTCACTTTTTCTTTAAAAAGTAAGTTAAATATTGCAGATTATCCGCATCAGATTTCTGGGGAAATTAATCAATTAGAATATAAAATTAGTGGTATTAATTTACCAACAGATGGCATTAGCGGCAATGCAACTTTATTGTTTGATTATTTGCATGATCAGCAACCAATATTAACCCTGTCTAATTTAGCTATTGACGTCAATGATAGTAATTTAACTGGAAATTTAGTTGCTCATTTAGGTAAATCACCAGATTATCAATTAAATATTACTTCCACAAAACTGGATCTAGATAAAATTTTAGGTTGGCAATCTTTATTACAACCTTTAACAGAGACAAAGATAACGCCTCAAGTAAGTCCTAAGCCTGTTATTGCGACGATTGAAACCGATAGTTATGATTTAAGTTATTTAAAGCAATTCCCATTTCAAGCAACAATCTCTGCCGATAAACTTATATATCGAGGTTTAGTTGTTGATAGCTTTAAGTCTAAGATAACCAATAAAAAAGCGTTATTAAATGTTAGTCAGCTAGAAGGTGGATTATTAGGTGGAAATTTTGAATTACCTATTAGTTTAAATTATCAAAATAGTCCGGTTATTGTCACGGCTAAGCCCAAATTTAATCATGTTAGGTTGGCTCCTTTGCTGCAATCCTTTGACATGCCGACCAAACTAGATGGTTTATTGATGTTAGCAGCAAATTTATCAGGGCCTGGATACGATAAATTTGCGCTGCTAAATTTTTGGTCCGGTAACGCTAATGTAATGTTATCCAAGGCACAGTTAACAGGATTAAATATAGCTTCACTAATCCAACACGCCTTTTCACGCCTTACTGATAAAATTGATACCCCGCAAAATCTTGACGATAATACCCAAATTGAAAATTTAACCGTTGATACAAAACTTAATAAAGGCATGCTATCGTTCTCAAATCTGGTTGCTTCTTCAGACGCTATGAGTATCGAGGGCAACGGTTGGCTAAATTTAGCCGGGAAATCAGCAGACGTCAAATTGCTGGTTAATATCAATGAAGGCTGGCATGAAAATGATAATTTTATTAATAAAATTAATCAATTGGCCATTCCTCTGCGTATTTATGGTAAGTGGAAAAATTTACAATATCAATTGAATATTGAAAAATTGCTGCGTGATGAGTTTCAATCGCAAGCTAAAAAAGCACTAGATAGTTGGTTAGAAAAAGAAGTTAAATCGAAAAATTAGTTTTAGCTTAATATTCAACAAATGTAACGCGCCATGATTAGCGCGTTATGTTTTATGTTAAGGTAATATTCTGTTTAACATCATTTTTAGCCAGTTGCAGGGGAGTAATCAACACTTTTTTAAGGCGGTGGCTGGTGACTTCCAACGGTTCAAAAATCCAATTTTCAATTTTGGTACGTTCACCTACCACAGGCATTCGTTGTAGATGCTCCATTAATAATCCGGCAATCGTCTCATATTCACGTTTTTCATCAAGCGTCATTGGCACATACAGGATCAGATCCTCTAAAGGCATAAAGCCATTAGCAACCCAACGGCTATCCTCTAATTGTTGAATATCATGACGAGAATCCACCTCTGCTTCGCTGATTGGCATATTACCGGCAATAGTTTCCATAATATCCGTCAGCGTAACAATTCCCTCGACAGAGCCAAATTCATCAACAATAAAGGCAAAATGGGTATGAGCTTTACGAAACTGCTCTAATGCCTGAAGTAGTGATAAGCCTTCAGGGAAAATTAGTGGCTGGGTAATTAAGGCATATAGGTTAAGTTTTTGCTTTTTTAATTGTTGATTTAATATGTCGATAACGTGTATAACCCCGACTGGTTCATCGCTTATCGATTCATCTGTAACAACAAGACGGGTATGTGGTGTTTTTTCTAGCAATGAAAGTAGCTTATCCGCAGGCTTGTTGATATCAATGTATTCAACGTCATGGCGCGAAGTCATAATACTACTAACATTACGTTGAGCGAATCCTAATAAACGAACAATCATTTGTCGTTCTTGTGGATCAAAAATACCATTATTATCAGCGATTAAATCAGAGGTGCGATGATCTAATTCAGCGCGTTCATGTTGACCATCTAAAACCCGCAATACTGCTTCAGCGGTTCTTTCCCGCAGTGATTTGGTGCCTTTTAAAAAACGGCGTCGATTAAATAATGCAAATTGGTTAAGTGATTCGATCATAATAGAGAAACCAATAGCAGCGTATAAGTAGCCTTTCGGTATCAAATAACCAAATCCTTCAGCAACTAAACTAAAACCGATCATCAGTAAGAAACTGAGACAGAGAATAACAATCGTTGGATGGGTATTAACGAACAGGGTTAATGGTCTACTAGCGATAATCATTAAGATCATAGCAATAGTGACTGCGGCAATCATAATGCCAATATGTTCAACCATACCTACCGCAGTGATTACTGAATCAAGTGAAAAAATAGCATCTAATACAATAACTTGCGCGACAACAGCCCAAAATTTAGCCGTTTTTCGTTGCTTGCCAGATCGTTCATCTTTACCTTCTAATCGTTCATTAAGCTCCATAGTGGCTTTAAAAAGCAGAAACAGCCCGCCACCAAGCATCAGAATATCCCGCGCACTAAATGGGTGACCCCCAATATTAATGATAGGGTTGGTTAGTGAAACGAGTAAAGTGAGACTAAACAATAAGATGATGCGCATAAAGAGTGCGCAGGTTAAACCAGTTATTCTTGCTTTATTACGTAATTTAGCCGGTAATTTATCAGCTAAGATAGCGATAAAGACTAAATTATCAATGCCAAGCACGATTTCGAGTACGATAAGAGTAATAAGCCCCGCCCACATCGTAGGATCAGCGATCCATTCCATAAAATTTATTTTACCTTCTAATATGACGGCTTATGCCGACCTTGAGAATAATGGGCACTTTGAACAAAAATTTCAATATAATAACGTTTTTTTAATCGTTTTTAGCCGAAATATCGTGTCCTTGAAGGCATGAAATCACTATCACCAAACTATAGAGTAAGTTAATATATCAATACGTAAAAATATATTTGCTCGTTAATTGTGGGTAATGAATTGTCAGACAGGAGTTTTTCATGTCAAAACAACAAATTGGTGTAGTTGGTATGGCTGTTATGGGACGTAATTTAGCGCTCAATATTGAAAGCCGAGGTTACTCTGTTTCGATTTTTAATCGTTCTAAAGAAAAAACCGATGAAGTGATCGCAGAAAATCCAGGTAAAAAATTAATCCCCTATCATACAATTGAAGAATTTGTTGATTCATTAGAAAAACCACGTCGTATTTTATTAATGGTAAAAGCGGGTGAGGCGACAGATAAAACCATAGCTTCCTTAACACCCTATCTGGATAAAGGTGATATCCTAATCGATGGTGGTAATACTTATTTTCAGGATACTATTCGACGTAATCAAGAACTTTCAGCACAAGGTTTTAACTTTATTGGAACCGGCGTTTCTGGTGGTGAAGAAGGTGCATTAAAAGGGCCTTCTATCATGCCTGGTGGACAGAAACAGGCTTATGATTTAGTGGCGCCTATCTTGCAACAAATTGCAGCTAAGGCCGATGGTGAGCCCTGTGTCAGCTATATTGGTCCCGATGGTGCAGGTCATTATGTAAAAATGGTGCACAATGGCATCGAGTATGGTGATATGCAGCTGATTGCTGAAGTATATTCAATACTTAAAAACGCATTAAAATTAAATAATGAAGAATTAGCTGATATTTTTACTGAATGGAATAAAGGGGAATTAAGTAGTTATCTAATCGAAATTACGGCCGATATTTTTCGTAAAAAAGAAGACCAGACTGGTAATTATTTGATTGATGTCATATTGGATGAAGCCGCTAATAAAGGCACTGGAAAATGGACCAGTCAAAGTGCTTTAGACTTGGGAGTACCTGTTACGCTTATTACTGAATCAGTATTTGCGCGTTATCTCTCTTTTTTAAAAGAGCAGCGGGTGGCAGCAGCAAAAATCCTGACTGGACCGGCTGTTAATTCATTTAAAGGTGATAAGCAGGAATTTATTGAAAAAGTTCGTCGGGCACTTTATTTAGGTAAAATTGTTTCCTATGCACAGGGTTTTCAGCAATTAACAGCAGCATCGGATGAATATCAATGGCAGCTAAATTATGGTGAAATTGCCAGGATTTTCCGCGCTGGTTGTATTATTCGGGCGCAATTTTTGCAAAAAATTACCGATGCCTATAGCCAAAACCCATCTTTAGCAAACTTAATGTTAGAGCCTTATTTTAAGAATATTATTGATGAATATCAGCAATCATTACGGGATATTGTCTGTTTTGGTATACAAAATGGTATTCCATTACCTACGCTTACAGCAGCAATTTCTTATTATGATAGTTATCGCTCTGCTTTTTTACCGGCAAATTTAATTCAGGCACAACGTGATTATTTTGGCGCTCATACTTATAAGCGGATTGATAAAGAGGGTATCTTTCATACTGAATGGATAGAGAAATAGGTCTAGCTGAACTGATATAAAATCATATTGGATGGTCTTTATCATTAACGATAAAGACCATCTTTCTTGTCTTTGGGTTAGCACAAATGGACATATTGATTTGCTGCTTTTTTTGACTTTAATTTTATATCTATTCAAAAATAAATAGATTTACACATTATATTGTAATATAAAATATATTATTTTTTATAAAGTAATTCTGATTTTCAAATAAATCTATTGTTTTTTAATAAAACAAATAAACTTATTTGTTATTTGATAAAATTAACCATAAATAATTATGATTAATTTGCTATATTATGAAAATCACTAAGACTAAAAGAACTAGAAATAGTTTATCTTAGTGAATTAATGAATAAAATTAATTGTGATTTTTGTAATACAAATCACAGTTTTAACATATGAAAATAACTTATTCTTACAATAAAGAGGGCTTTGTTGAATAAATCAGAATTAGCCGACAGGATGGCTCCCTCTGCTACACCTGTTATCCGATCCTGACGCTGTGTGTCATACCCAACAACGTCATACGGTTCAGCGCTTTGACCATCGCCATTGCTTCACCTACCTGAGCCTCATAGTCACGCAGGCTCAGATGGCCACCCAGCAAAGTTTTTATGCGGAACATCGCTGTTTCTGCCACTGAACGCCGGTGATAACCCACTTTCTTTTTCCACATATCATTACTCCTGCTCAGACGCTGATTCGCCACCGCATGGTTACGTTCATGGTACTTGTCCGGCCAGTATTTCGCTCCGCTTCGCGGCGGGATAAGGGGCCTGATTTTCCAGTGGGTTTGGTTAATCAGGCCCGGCAGTGACTGCGCATCTGTCGTTCCGCTGAGCGATAAGTCGGCACAGATAATCTCATGAGTCACACTGTCTGCTGCCAGATGAAGCTTGCGCCACACTCTTCGTCTGTCAGCCCCATGCTGCCTGACTTTCCATTCACCTTCGCCAAAGACCTTCAGACCGGTACTGTCGATGACCAGATGCGAGATTTCACCACGCGTTGGCGTTTTTATGCTGATGTTGACGCTCTTTGCTCGTCTGCTGACCAGCGAGTAGTCCGGACAGCACAGCGGCTAAGACATGAGTTTAAAAATCGAATCAACGAAGCCCTGTAATGCCCGGAGCGACAGGTTAAACACACGCTTCATCATCAGGACAGTGGTAACAGCCATATCGCTGTAGTAAAGCGGCCGGCCACGACCTTCAGGCGAAGAACTGTCAGTCCATCCAGCGATGGCCGACTCATCAAGCCAGACCGTCAGGGAACCGCGTTGTCTGAGTGCCTTGTTGTACGCGGGCCAGTTGGTAATTTTAAACTTTTGCTTTGCCATGGGGACCTGATGTTGAAACGAATTTAGCGATCAGATCCGCCAATCACCTAAAAGTTCGATTTATTCAACAAAGCCAATAAAGAGATGAAAATTAAAAGAATAAATTGGATACTTTAATAAACTTATAAATTAATATTTATTATTAAGCTTGATAAAAATAAATATAGTTACTAATCTATAAATTTATATAATAAGTAGTTGTATGATTTGTTAGCGTGATTTTTTTAATTTATAAGTTATTAATTATTTTTTGTGTAGATATATTTCACCAATTGGATAATACAATATGGATAAATTGACCCCATTCAAACCTTTACCAGCCATAATTGCTATTACAATCACTCTCATCATCTGGTTTATTATTCCTACTCCTGACGGTGTTGAGGTAAATGCTTGGCAATTATTTGCGCTTTTTATCGGGACTATAATAGCTATCATAGGTAAAGCCTTACCAATAGGTGCAATCTCCATTATCGCAATTGCATTAATTGCTATTACGGGGGTAACTAATCCTAATAATCCGACGGAAGCCATTAATGATGCATTGAGCGGTTTTTCAAATCAACTTATTTGGTTGATAGGTATTTCAATAATGATTTCTGTTAGTCTAAATCAGACCGGCTTAGGTGCCCGTATTGGTTATTATTTTATTTCTTTATTTGGCAAAAAGACCTTAGGCATCGCTTATTCATTGGCGATTGCAGAGACAATATTAGCACCAGTTACACCAAGTAATACTGCGCGGGGGGGGGGTATTATTCATCTTATAATGCGCTCAATTGCAAAGAGTTTCGGCTCTGATCCCGAATCAGGTAGCACACACAAAATTGGCCGTTATCTTTCATTGGTTAATTTTAATATCAATCCAATTACATCTGCGATGTTTATTACGGCAACTGCCCCTAATCCATTGATTGTTAGTTTGATTATGGAAAATACCACACCTCCATTTGAGATAAGTTGGGGAATGTGGGCAATAGCCGCTTTTATACCAGGTATTATTTCGTTATTGATTATGCCATTAATTATCTATTGGATTTATCCACCTGAAATTAAAGTAACACCAGATGCACCAAATTTCGCGAAACAAAAATTACACAAGTTAGGGCCTATTTCAGTAGCAGAAAAAATTACTTTAGCGGTATTTGCCATGCTTTTGCTGATGTGGGCTGGTGTGCCTGCGATTATTTTTGGTAGCGCTTTTACTATTAACCCTACCGCTGCGGCATTTATCGGTCTTTCCGTTTTACTTTGTACCGGGGTATTAGCTTGGGATGATATTTTGAAAACCAAGGGGGCATGGGATACAATTACTTGGTTTGCTGCACTGGTCATGATGGCATCTTTTCTAAGTAAGCTTGGGTTGACTAATTGGTTTTCTCAAACAGTTGGAAACGCTATTGATCATCTGGGGATCGGCTGGATTGGTGGCATGTTGTTACTTGTTTTAATATATGTCTATTCCCATTACTTTTTTGCCAGCACCACAGCCCATATTATGGCAATGTTTGCAGCATTTTTTACTGCTGGATTAGCATTGGGCGCGCCACCTATTTTGCTTGGGTTGATCCTGGCTTTCTCTTCATCATTAATGATGTCGTTAACCCATTATGCTACAGGTACTGCGCCGATTATTTTTGGTTCTGGTTATACAACCTTAGCTGAATGGTGGAAAGTGGGGTTTATATTAAGTGTGGTTAATCTTTTAATTTGGTTAGTCATTGGTGGTTTATGGTGGAAGTTATTGGGCTATTGGTAAGTTATAATTAACATATCTAAATTGCTGTACTATATCTGTAAGTTAAATAGGGTTTAACATTTAATAAATGCAATCTTACTGTAAAAGAACCACTAAAATCTTCTAGCTATTACATTCGCTTTATTTAAAAACAAGTGAGGAAATATGCAATTGCGTAGGTTAGGTTCAACTGGATTTGTTATCCCACCACTTGTGTTTGGTGGTAACGTATTTTGTTGGACTATCAATGAAAAAGAGAGTTTTACCATCTTAGATGCTCTCTATGATAACTGTTTAGTTGCAATTGATACGCCAGATGTTTATTCAAGTTTGGCAGCAGGTAATCGTGGAGGAGAATCTGAAACTATCATTGGAAATTGGCTAACTAAACATTCCATTGCCAGAGATAAATTAATTATTTTTACCAAAGTGGGCGCAGATTTAGGTTCGCCTGGTAAGCGTGGGCTTTCTGCTCGCTGGATTATAAACGCTGTTGAAGATTCATTCCAGCGTTTACAAACAGATTACATTGATCTCTATTTTTCTCATTGGCCTGACATCAATACACCTTATGAAGAGACGTTAAACGCTTCTGATAAGCGTTTAACAACAGGCAAAATTCGCGCTATAGGAGCTTCAAAGTTGGATGCAGGGCAATTGAAAACAGCGTTAGATGTGGCGAATATTCAGAATTTACCGCGATACCAGGTATTACAACCAGAATATAATATTTACGATCGTGCCGCTTTTGATGATAAGTTGAAGAAACTCTGTATCAAAGAAAATATTGGGGTTGTTACTTACTATAGTTTGGCATCTGGTTTTTTAACCGGAAAATATCGTCGTCAACGTGATTTAAATAATAGTCTTAGAAAAAGTGATATCAATAAATATCTTAATCAAAGAGGTGAAAGAATTCTTAAGGCGTTGCAGGTAGTTTCTGATGCTCATCAAGCTACCTTAGCCGAAGTCGCCCTTGCATGGTTAATGGCTTTTAATGGGATCACCGCACCGATTGCTAGTGCAACTACTGTTGCTCAGGTTGAAAGTTTTGTTAAAGCCATTAATTTAACATTGACCAAAGCGCAATTCGAATATATAGATTATGAAAGTAAATTAAATTGAAAAATTTTTTTATATCTATAGAGGCTTTGTTGAATAAATCGAACTTTTAGGTGATTGGCGGAGCTGATCGCTAAATTCGTTTCAACATCAGGTCCGCATGGCAAAGCAAAAGTTTAAAATTACCAACTGGCCCGCGTACAACAAGGCACTCAGACAACGCGGTTCCCTGACGGTCTGGCTTGATGAGTCGGCCATCGCTGGATGGACTGACAGTTCTTCGCCTGAAGGTCGTGGCCGGCCGCTTTACTACAGCGATATGGCTGTTACCACTGTCCTGATGATGAAGCGTGTGTTTAACCTGTCGCTCCGGGCATTACAGGGCTTCGTTGATTAGATTTTTAAACTCATGTCTTTGCCGCTGTGCTGTCCGGACTACTAGCTGGTCAGCAGACGAGCAAAGAGCGTCAACATCAGCATAAAAACGCCAACGCGTGGTGAAATCTCGCATCTGGTCATCGACAGTACCGGTCTGAAGGTCTTTGGCGAAGGTGAATGGAAAGTCAGGCAGCATGGGGCTGATAGACGAAGAGTGTGGCGCAAGCTTCATCTGGCAGCAGACAGTGTGACTCATGAGATTATCTGTGCCGACTTATCGCTCAGCGGAACGACAGATGCGCAGGCACTGCCGGGCCTGATTAACCAAACCCACCGGAAAATCAGGGAAGTGTCAGCAGACGGTGCTTATGACGCCTGTTACTGCCACGACGCGTTGCTAAGAAAGAAAATCAGGCCCCTTATCCCGCCGCGAAGCGGAGTGAAATACTGGCCGGACAAGTACCATGAACGTAACCATGCGGTGGCGAATCAGCATCTGAGCAGGAGTAATGATATGTGGAAAAAGAAAGTGGGTTATCACCGGCGTTCAGTGGCAGAAACAGCGATGTTCCGCATAAAAACTTTGCTGGGTGGCCATCTGAGGCTGCGTGACTATGAGGCTCAGGTAGGTGAAGCAATGGCGATGGTCAAAGCGCTGAACCGTATGACGTTGTTGGGTATGCCACCCAGCGTCAGGATCTGATAACAGGTGTAGCAGAGGGAGCCATCCTGTCGGCTAATTCTGATTTATTCAACAAAGCCGTAATAAATAGAAAAAATAAATCTTTAACCAGCCAACAACAGCAAGATATTTATCGTACAATAGAAAGTTATTTTAATATTTATCAAGCCAATTTTAGCAACTTAAATCTTAATGCTTCTATTGATATTTTTAAGAATGATTGGTGTCAAAAAGGTTACACTAAACATCTTCTCAGGCAGGAGAATTTATATCAATTAAACACGTTTGGAAGATTAATATGTAATGTAAGTAACGCATTTACAGACTAACAGAGGAATAATTTTTTTCAATCGTTTAAAATGTCTTTCAAACAATGATCTGCCTGGTTAGGTGGATTATTTAACTTGATATAGCTCACATTTATTTCACTCCGCCAATATTATGTGTAAAATAACAGCATATGTGTAGATGCCTACCGGCAAGATACTGCTTGGCCAGAGTCATTTAATCCTTTCCAGTTAGATAATATGGTAACAATTTGTGTCTATTAAAAATTTAAGAAATATCGCCATCATCGCCCACGTCGATCATGGAAAAACGACACTGGTCGATAAATTATTACAACAATCTGGCACCTTTGGTGAACGTAATAACCTCGATGAACGTGTGATGGATTCCAATGACTTGGAAAAAGAACGTGGCATCACGATTTTGGCAAAAAATACCGCCATCCAATGGCACGATTATCGAATTAATATTGTTGATACACCAGGGCATGCTGATTTTGGTGGTGAAGTCGAACGGGTTATGTCAATGGTAGATAGTGTGCTGCTATTGGTTGATGCAATGGACGGTCCGATGCCGCAAACCCGCTTCGTTACCCAAAAAGCCTTTGCTCATGGTTTAAAGCCAATTGTGGTAGTCAATAAAATCGATCGCCCAGGCGCAAGACCTGATTGGGTTGTTGATCAGGTTTTTTATCTATTTGTCAATTTAGGGGCGACTGATGAGCAACTGGATTTTCCTATCATCTACGCCTCAGCCTTAAATGGTATTGCTGGAATCGATTACAATGATATGGCGGCAGACATGACGCCACTCTATGAAGCAATTGTAAAATATGTTGCTCCGCCGCAGGTTGATCTGGCGGGTGCTTTCCAAATGCAAATATCTCAGCTTGATTACAACAATTACTTGGGTGTTATTGGTATTGGTCGCATTAAGCGTGGCGCAATCAAACCAAATCAAACAATCACTATTATCGACAGTGATGGCAAAACACGTAGTGGTAAAGTGGGTAAGGTATTAACGCATTTAGGATTAGAGCGTATCGATTCTGAAATTGCCCAAGCCGGTGATATTATTGCCTTAACGGGTCTGGGAGAATTAAATATCTCAGATACCTTATGTGATCCAAATAATATTGAGGCATTGCCAGCACTGGCTGTTGATGAGCCAACGGTAAGTATGTATTTTTGTGTTAATACCTCACCATTTTGTGGTCGTGAAGGAAAATATGTTACTTCCCGTCAAATTTTAGATCGCCTGAAAAAAGAGTTAGTGCATAACGTTGCATTACGTTTGGAAGAGACTGAAGATCCTGACGCTTTCCGTGTTTCAGGTCGTGGTGAGCTGCACCTTTCGGTATTGATTGAAAACATGCGCCGTGAAGGGTTTGAATTAGCTGTTTCTCGACCAAAGGTTATTTTCCGTGAATTTGAAGGTCGTAAACAGGAACCTTTTGAACAAGTTACACTCGATATTGAAGAGCGGCACCAAGGCGATGTTATGATGGCATTAGGCGAACGCAAAGGTGAATTGCGCGATATATTGCCTGATAGTAAAGGACGGGTACGGCTTGAGTATATTATTCCAAGTCGTGGACTAATAGGTTTTCGAACTGAGTTTATGACCATGACATCAGGGACCGGTTTGCTGTATGCAACCTTTAGTCACTATGATGATGTTCGTCCTGGTGAAATTGGTCGCCGCCAAAATGGTGTCATGATCTCAAATGGTCAAGGTAAAGCGGTAGCTTATGCACTTTATAGTTTGCAAGATCGCGGTAAATTATTCCTTGGTCATGGTGCTGAAGTGTATGCAGGACAAATTATTGGCATTCATTCTCGTTCTAATGATCTAACTGTCAACTGTTTAACGGGTAAAAAATTGACCAACGTCCGTGCTTCAGGGACAGATGAAGCGACAACTGTATCGCCGCCGATTAAAAAAACATTAGAACAGGCGTTAGAATTTATCGATGATGATGAATTAGTGGAAGTTACGCCACAATCAATTCGTTTAAGAAAACGTTATTTGACCGAAAACGATCGCCGTCGTGCCTATCGAAATAAAGAAGTTTAAATAACAAAAAATTGTTTGATTTAATATAAATAAAAGGCGTATTAAACGCCTTTATTTTTTTATCTATTGATTGCTCAAATCCAATTATTATTTAGCATAACGAAAAAATTTACTGTCAGCGACCTGTTGAAAATACTTTAAATGTTCAATCAGTGCAGTGTGGCAGTATCATTTTAAAAACAATAACATTATTACTTTAGTGTCATAAGAGTTAATTAAAATTAGTTAATTAATTTAGAATGATAATTTTAAATTAAGGTTGGTTGAATATTTGAGATGTTTTTTTTCTGTCACGAATAAAAAGCAATGTAAGATTTAACCAAAAAACCAATTAAATACCTTTTATAATCAACTAAATAATAGACATTTTTGTCTATAACAAATATTTTATTGATAAATGAGATTGGCCGATTGGATATAAATAATTCGATATAATCTAAAATGTTATCCATTTTTTTCAATATATTATTCTTGTTTTGCTGATAATTATTTTAATTTATTCAAACTAAAAAAAGATTAAAATTGGAACACTTGTCACAGCTAGTCGTTAAATATGTTATTACCTATGACGGCTTTGTTGAATAAATCAGAATTAGCCGACAGGATGGCTCCCTCTGCTACAGCTGTTATCCGATCCTGAAGCTGTGTGGCATACCCAACAACGTCATACGGTTCAGCGCTTTGACCATCGCCATTGCTTCACCTACCTGAGCCTCATAGTCACGCAGGCTCAGATGGCCACCCAGCAAAGTTTTTATGCGGAACATCGCTGTTTCTGCCACTGAACGCCGGTGATAACCCACTTTCTTTTTCCACATATCATTACTCCTGCTCAGACGCTGATTCGCCACCGCATGGTTACGTTCATGGTACTTGTCCGGC
Source organism: Arsenophonus endosymbiont of Aphis craccivora (assembly GCF_013460135.1). Taxonomy (GTDB): domain Bacteria; phylum Pseudomonadota; class Gammaproteobacteria; order Enterobacterales; family Enterobacteriaceae; genus Arsenophonus; species Arsenophonus nilaparvatae. The sequence continues at coordinate 2,052,177 of NZ_CP038155.1, read as the reverse complement.
CAGTATTTCGCTCCGCTTCGCGGCGGGATAAGGGGCCTGATTTTCTTTCTTAGCAACGCATCGTGGCAGTAACAGGCGTCATAAGCACCGTCTGCTGACACTTCCCTGATTTTCCGGTGGGTTTGGTTAATCAGGCCCGGCAGTGCCTGCGCATCTGTCGTTCCGCTGAGCGATAAGTCGGCACAGATAATCTCATGAGTCACACTGTCTGCTGTTTTTTTAACTGGATCGACAGAGGAAAAACTCTATGCATTACAAAAATCATTAGCTAATCGAAATGATAATTCTGTTATTGATTTATCGGGAGCAAATTTAAGCGATATGAATCTTTCATCTCTTTTTAATGGTAAAACTAACCTCTCATTAGCGAACTTATCCGGCGCTAATCTAGAAAAAGCGACGCTACAAAAGGTTAATCTAAAAGACGCTAATTTGCTGCAAGCTAATCTGATTGGTGCAAAAATGGATGGTAGTAATCTAGCCAACGCTAAGCTGAAGGGTGTTAAAATAATGGAAGCTGACTTGACGAAAGCTATCCTGACAGGTGCTAAAATGACTGGAGCTGACTTAACGAAAGCTAAATTAATAAACGTCAATCTAGCTTAAGCTCATCTGGCAGATGTTAGATTGGTAGAAGCTAATCTAAAAGGGGCTAATCTAAACATAGCTAATTTGTATCAGGCTAATTTGGTCGGTGTAAAAATGGATGATAGTAATTTAGTCGGCGCTAATCTGATAGAAGTTGACCTGACAGGCGCTAATCTAACTCGGGCTAAGCTGGGAAACACCATATTAATTGACGCTAATTTAACCAATACTAACTTAATGAACGCTAATTTAGCTCACGCTGATTTGACAGAAGCTAATCTAACAGAGGTGTACTTGGAAGGAGTTACTTTAGCTAAAGCTAACCTGACAGTGGCTAATCTGACCTGATATACACTGATTTGATCGTGGCTAATTTAACCAATACTAATCTGACAGGAGCTGACTTGATAGGCGCTAACTTAAGTAAAGTTGACTTCAGTAATGCCATTTTAAAAGAGCTAAATATTAATGCTGCTAATTTTTCATATGCCATCCTAAATAATACTTTAACTTTATCTCTTCCAAAAATATGGAATGATAACAGCTTAGATATTACACTTAATCACTTTAACAATCAAAGTAGTTTATTAACGAGTATCAATAGTATTGATAATAAATATAATGAACTAGAAATAAAGTTGGCCTGCCAATTAATTACTTCGTTAGAAAAATCTAATGCAAATCTTATTAATGTCACATTACCATTACTAGACATTTTTGGCAGAACGTCATTTATGACCAATGGGTATATTAGTCATTTTGTTAATACACTAACGAGTAATTATCTAAAAAATCTTTCACCAAATTTACTCAGTTTGCTAGAAAATCGTTCTACAATAACTAACCTATTTCTTGATTTTTTTGACCAACATCCACATCTAATGGTCTCTTCTGAATTTAATAGTAACTTTATTCAAGTCTTATTGGCAGCCAGAACTCAGGGTATTGATGCAGGCCACAGTCTGTATGAAAAGTATCTCAGTATGCCTGAAATTCAGCAACAACTAAAGCATGAAGATATTAAAGAAATTTTTGGTGATTACAAAGGTAATGAAGACTGGTCAGATAACAATGCGCAAAATTTTCTATTATTATCAACGACACCTAACAGAGTACTAGTTGCTTCTGAAAATATTTTATCACAAATGCTGCATCCGGGTCTGGATGCTAAGTGGGATCACGTTTATCTTTTTCAAGATGGAAAATGTTTAAGCCCAACAGAATACAGTTTGAAGCAATGTTACAACGAAAGTTTTCCCCTTTTTGCGCCGCACTTTTCTTATAGCTTGAATCAATCAAAATTTTGTCAGTTGATCGAGACCTTAGATTTAGGTGACCAGCTTAAATCGTTATTCATAGATGCCACAAAATCTAAAGCATATGCTACAAAACTAGTGGATGACACTTATCAACAGGAATTAAGTGAAGTTTTCTCTCGCGTACTTGATTTGAAACAAGGTTATATATTGAATGATGAAAATTACAACCGGATTATGAAATTATATGATTTAACGTCAAGTACAGATAGGAGAAAAGCTGAACATCTTTTTTCGTTATCTGCAGTTTTCACCCGTTATTCATCCAGTGCTATTTTTGGAACTGAGGAGCACTCTCCTCTGATGCTCAGATATTATGCTTATGCCCTAATGGAAAAAGCTCACACAATTGATCCAACACTGATTTGTCAGGATAAATTCAATGATTGGAAAAATCGACTACTCGGGACAAATAAAGCCTTCACTTGTACAGCGGTTTTATCTGACATAATGACTGGTTATGCCATAAAACACTATAATGATGTTTTAAAAACAATCCAACCACCAACCTGGCGATAATTATCAATGGCACTATTGCAACAGTGCCGTTTTATTGAATCAGACCTGCGTAGTCAATGCTCTGATATGCTCTATTCTGTGCAAACTACAACATGAAAGGGGTATATTTATACTCTCATTGAACATCAGAATAAGCCGGAAAAATTGATGGCTTTTAGGTTGTTAAGATATAGTGTGGCAGCTATGCATCGGCACCTTGAGCAAGGTAATAAAACGTTGCCGGTAGTGATACTGTTGTTGTTTTATCAAGGTAAAAATTCACTCTATCCTTACAGCACTTAATGGCTGGATTGTTTTGCTGATGCGGAACTGGCAAAATCTGTCTATATGCAGGTATTTCCGTTGGTTGATATCACAGTGATCCCGGATGATGAAATTTTAACCCATCGACGAGTGGCGCTCATGGAACTGGTACAGAAACATATCAGAACCCGCGATATGCTAGAATTTAGTCAGCAGATAGCTGATTTATTAAATCAGTATGCAATGGGGCCGGAGTTGTTTAAGGGATTAATATATTATATTGTTGAGCGGGGGAATACTTCTCATGCAAAACAATTTTTGCATCAGATTGCGGAAAAAGCGAAAGCGGATGATTATCGGGAGGTCGTAATGACTATTGCAGAACAGCTACGTCGAGAAGGCGAAAAAAAGCATTCTGGAAGGAATTCAAAAAGGAAAAATTGAAGGCATTCAAGAGGGTATTGAGAAAGGAAAACGGGAAGGTGAAAAACAAGCTTCGATGAATATTGCCTGTCAGATGCTTGAAAGCGGTATCGACAGAAAATCTATTATGAAATTCACTGGATTAACAGACCCTGAATTAAGAAACCTATTTAAAGATTAAAGATCTATCACAAAGGAATTATGGTGATATATTTATCTAATATTGGACGACTGATATTAATCAGATTGCTATCGTAAAATGTTAAACAAATCTTATTAATAGAAATTCACAGGTTGAACAAAAATTGAATTGAATGCTTATTCAAAAGATAGGGCGCGAGAAATTAAGTCTACATGCGACAAAACACCCCTTGTTCATCGAAAAAGCTATTTTTGTAAATCAATTCCGATTAGTATGACAATAAATTACATTAACAGTGATGTTGTAGAAATGGTTTTTGGTAAACTTCTTTGCAAGAAATTTCCCCTTACCGTTTAGTCAATGGGAAAAATTCATTTTACCAAAAGCGATACTGAGCAGGGATTTTTAGCTAACAGTGTCTATCAGTCTAAGTCAGAGATCTCATCAATCATTAAGGAATTTTAAGAAAATATCATCATCATTTACAATAGGAACAAATTTAATGCCTAAAAATTTTTTTTCAAATACTGAAAAAAATAATTACATCAAGCAGCATCTGGATAAACAATTAGCGAAATATGACAAGGTAAACTACGTCTACGCTGTGATGAATAAAAAAAACACAGATGACATGATGATTATTAGTGATTTATCTGATGATCTTGTTAATAACTATCTTAATAAAAAAACTCAAGACATTGATCCGGTCATTATTAAGGCATTAAATCAGGTTTCGCCTTTTTCTTGGGATGAAAATATTAAAATTAATTCCATATGGCCAGTTAAAAAAGTCTTTGAACCAATCAAAACACTTAATATTATCGGGCATGCTTTTGTTTTGCATGATCACCTAAATAACTTAGCGATACTATCTCTCTATATAGATAAATTTTTAATAAAGGATATTAATTTTTTTATTACTAGTAATAAAGATGAGCTTCAAGGACTCTTAATTCATACCCATGAAATGTTGATTTCACTATATAAGAATGAAAATACAACCGAAAAGATTATATTTTCACCCCGTGAATCAGAAGTACTATACTGGTGCAGTATTGGAAAAACTTATTCAGAAATAGGCACCATACTTAATATAAGTACTTATACTGTAAAATTTCATATTGGAAATGTTGTAAAAAAACTTGGAGTTATTAATGCCAAACATGCCATCAGCTTAAGTGTAAAACTTAATCTTATTTCTCGTCCACCTGAGGATAACGCATAATCGGATATAATTTAGGGAAACCATCAATACTGATCGGCGAACCAGCATCAATATACCCCCATCGTCTAATTAAGGTTCGTGTACTAAACCTTGTGCATTCAGCGTAACAGGGTAAGTTTTCTTTATCGAGAATAGTATTCAATTCGCTAAATAAATCATTAACTAAGCTTTTACCTCTGAAGGAAGGTTTTACCGCAAGAAGAGATATATAGTAATGACGAAAGGCATGTGGATGATATTGATCAAGTCCGTCTATAAACGCTACGGCTTTCGAATAGTCTGCTCCACACACTTTGCGTAACTGGTTATCAATTTGAGTAAGTTCTTCTTTTGGCATTGGGCTTTGTTGAATAAATCAGAATTAGCCGCCAGGATGGCTCCCTCTGCTACAGCTGTTATCCGATCCTGACGCTGTGTGGCATACCCAACAACGTCATACGGTTCAGCGCTTTGACCATCGCCATTGCTTCACCTACCTGAGCCTCATAGTCACGCAGCCTCAGATGGCCACCCAGCAAAGTTTTTATGCGGAACATCGCTGTTTCTGCCACTGAACGCCGGTGATAACCCACTTTCTTTTTCCACATATCATTACTCCTGCTCAGACGCTGATTCGCCACCGCATGGTTACGTTCATGGTACTTGTCCGGCCAGTATTTCGCTCCGCTTCGCGGCGGGATAAGGGGCCTGATTTTCTTTCTTAGCAACGCATCGTGGCAGTAACAGGCGTCATAAGCACCGTCTGCTGACACTTCCCTGATTTTCCGGTGGGTTTGGTTAATCAGGCCCGGCAGTGCCTGCGCATCTGTCGTTCCGCTGAGCGATAAGTCGGCACAGATAATCTCATGAGTCACACTGTCTGCTGCCAGATGAAGCTTGCGCCACACTCTTCGTCTGTCAGCCCCATGCTGCCTGACTTTCCATTCACCTTCGCCAAAGACCTTCAGACCGGTACTGTCGATGACCAGATGCGAGATTTCACCACGCGTTGGCGTTTTTATGCTGATGTTGACGCTCTTTGCTCGTCTGCTGACCAGCGAGTAGTCCGGACAGCATAGCGGCAAAGACATGAGTTTAAAAATCGAATCAACGAAGCCCTGTAATGCCCGGAGCGACAGGTTAAACACACGCTTCATCATCAGGACAGTGGTAACAGTCATATCGCTGTAGTAAAGCGGCCGGCCACGACCTTCAGGCGAAGAACTGTCAGTCCATCCAGCGATGGCCGACTCATCAAGCAAGACCGTCAGGGAACCGCGTTGTCTGAGTGCCTTGTTGTACGCGGGCCAGTTGGTAATTTTAAACTTTTGCTTTGCCATGGGGACCTGATGTTGAAACGAATTTAGCGATCAGCTCCGCCAATCACCTAAAAGTTCGATTTATTCAACAAAGCCTCGCAACAGGTGAGGAGCTTTCCTGTGTGCAGTTAACTAATTTATTTACAGCATTATCAATTACTGCTTTTTCTTCTTTATTCAATAAATGCGCATCTTGTTTTAATGCAGCCATTAGACTTTCTATTACCCAAGCAGCTTCAACTTTCTGCTCAGCAAGACGACGCTCTACCATATCATCTTGAGCATTAGTGATTGAATCAGTGATCATATTGGCAATTTCTTCATCAGTTAAACCATATGAAGGTTTAACTTGAATCGAAGAACGAACACCGGTTGACTTTTCTACTGCGCTGACACTCAATAATCCATCTGCATCTATTTGAAAAACTACCCGAATATGCGCTCCGCCGGCAGCTAGTGGCGGTATTCCACGTAGGGTAAAACGCGCTAACGAACGACAATCATTAACCATTTCACGTTCTCCTTGGACAATATGAAATGTCATGGCTGTTTGCTCATCTTTAAAGGTAGTAAATTCCTGTGCATTAGCGATAGGCAGTGTCGTATTACGTGGGATCACTTTTTCAACCAGGCCCCCCATGGTTTCTAAGCCAATCGAAAAAGGAGTAACATCCAGTAGCAATATTTCACTATCAGGTTTATTACCAACTAAAATATCTGCCTGAATAGCCGCCACAATAGCAACAACTTTATCCGGATCAATTAAAGTTAATGGTGTAAGGCCAAAAAATTCTTCAACCATAGAAACCACCAACGGTACACGCGTCGAACCACCCACCATGACGACCTGCAAAACATCATCGATATCAAGCGCTGCATCTTTCAATGCGCGACGACAGGTTAATAAAGTGCGTTTGATCAATGGCCAAATTAATGTGTTTAGCTGCTCCCTGGACAAAACCCCTCGCAAACCATTGATTTCAATCTCAGTATGGCTACAAGTCGTTAATGCTATTTTAGCCTGGCTGGCTATATTTAAAATCTGTCGCTGTAGGCGATGATCTTGGCAATCAGTAATACCCGCTTGTTGATATATCCAATCCACCAGCAAATGATCAAAATCATCACCTCCTAATGCCGTGTCTCCGCCTGTTGCTAATACTTCAAATACGCCACGCTGTAACATAAGAATGGAAATATCAAAAGTACCACCACCCAAATCATAAACAGCAATGATACCCTCTTGTTGTGAATCTAAACCATAGGCAATAGCAGCCGCATTGGGTTCATTCAATAAACGTAATACCTGTAATCCGGCCAACCGCGCCGCATCTTTAGTTCTTGACCTTGCGCATCATCAAAATAAGCAGGCACAGTGATCACTACACCTTCTAATCTACCATTCAATGTTTCTTCTGCCCGCTGCACCAACGACTTTAATATCTCAGAAGAAACTTGAATAGGATCAACTTGCCCTATAGCTGTCTGGATCAGCGGTAAGCCATTTTTACTTGCTGTCAATTGGTAGGGTAAATTAGGATAACGTTGCTGGATCTCAGCCAGTGAGCGCCCCAATAAACGCTTAGCTGAAATAATGGTATTAGCCGGATCTTGTTCTACTTTTGCTTGTGCTTGCTTACCTACTGTAATAGCCGTTGGTTGATAACTAACTATTGAGGGTAGCAATTCATATCCTGCTGGATCAGGCAGTGTTTCCGCTTTTCCGCTGCGAACCGTTGCAATCAACGAATTTGTGGTACCTAAATCAATACCAGCGGCTAAACGGTGCTGATGTGGCATAGACGACATGCCCGGCTCACTAATTTGTAATAATGCCATAAAATTTACTCTAAAAACGATTGAATAAGCGCTCTTCCAATTGTTCAACTTGTTGCTGCAACTTATCAAGAAAACGAAGTTTCCGAACAGTATCAGCTGCATTTATCCACTGTTCACTATTTAGTTGTTTTTACATTTCCTGTAAGTAGTTTTTTATTGTTTTAACTAAACTAGAGGAAAACAAGGCTAATGCCTCTTCTGCTTGAACACTGGTTTCGATACACTCCAATTCTTCACGTAGCGCAAGCTGCTCCATCAAAAAAGCCGTATCATGCATAGTATATTGCTCATTATTGATATCAATATCATATAAAGTGAGCATATATTCAGCACGTTTCAAAGGGTGTTTTAAGGCTTGATAAGCAGCATTAATTGTCGCAGCCTGTTGCAGTGCAGATACTTTGTCGCTTTCAGATTGGTTAGCAAAGCGATCAGGATGATACCGGCGCTGTAATTCCTGATAACGGTAAGTTAATTGCTCAAGATCAATAGAATATGAAAATGTCAGACCGAAAAGGGTAAAATAATCCATAAATGCTCTAAGTTGAAAATATTAAATAGACGGTTAAAAAATTTATCACGTCGTCTATTTAGTTTTAGACTTAACAAATAATAAATAAATTCTCATACGTTAAAGCTTTCACCGCAGCCACACTCATTTTTGCTGTTAGGATTGTTAAACTTAAAACCTTCATTAAGACCTTCTTTAACAAAATACAATTCTGTCCCATTGAGATAAACAATGCTTTTACCATCAACAATAACTTTTACGCCTTTGTCTTCAAATACTGTATCGTCTTCATTAATGATATCAACAAATTCAAGCACATAAGCCATGCCTGAGCAGCCAGAAGTCCTAAAGCCTACACTTAATCCTTCACCTTTTCCTCGGTTATGTAAGAAAGTCAGAATACGCTCTGCAGCTTTTTCTGTTAGAGAAATTGACATACAACACCTCTCAATCAAAACCAGTGCAGGCGGATACTATAAACAAAAATAAAATAGCATCACGCCTAAAAGGGATTTTTATATTAATTAATTAATTAATTATTTTCTTTGCCGTTTATTTTTATAGTCTGCAATAGCGGCTTTAATCGCATCTTCTGCCAAAATAGAACAGTGAATTTTAACCGGAGGCAGCTCTAATTCCTCTGCAATAGCCGTATTTTTGATAGTCTCCGCTTCATCCAATGACTTACCTTTCATCCATTCCGTTATCAATGAAATAGAGGCAATGGCCGAACCACAACCATAAGTTTTAAAACGCGCATCTTCGATGATGCCTGCGTCATTAACTTTGATCTGAAGCTTCATGACATCACCGTATGCAGGTGCCCCTACCATCCCACTGCCCACCATTGGATCATCATTATCAAACGAACCTACGTTACGTGGATTTTCATAATGATCAATTACTTTCTCACTATATGCCATATTTTAAACTCCTTAATCCGTCTATTAATGATGAGCCCATTCAATGCTATTAAGATCGACACCCTGCTTATACATCTTCCATAACGGAGAAAAATCACGCAGCCGACCTATCGCATTATGGATTAGCTGGATGGCATAATCGATTTCTTCTTCTGTGGTGAATCGACCAAAGGAGAAACGAATTGAGCTGTGAGCTAACTCATCATTCATTCCCAATGCCCTTAGTACATATGAAGGTTCGAGGCTTGCTGATGTACACGCGGAACCTGATGAGACAGCCAAATCTTTGAGTGCCATCATCAATGATTCACCTTCTACATAGTTAAAACTGACATTCAGAATATGAGGTGCGCCATTTACCAGGGAGCCATTAAGATAAACTTCTTCAATATTCTTAATGCCGTTCCATAAACGTTGGCGTAAGGAATTTAATCTATCAGACTCTACCGCCATTTCTGCTTTAGCAATCCGATAAGCTTCCCCCATTCCTACAATTTGGTGGACAGGTAATGTTCCTGAGCGCATGCCTCGTTCATGACCACCGCCATGTTGTTGGGCTTCAAGTCGAATACGGGGTTTACGACGCACATAAAGTACACCTATTCCCATTGGTCCATACAGTTTATGTGCTGAGAAAGACATTAAATCAACTTTTAGTTTACTCAAATCAATCGGTAATTTACCTACCGCTTGGGTAGCATCAACATGAAAAAAAATTCCTCTATTGCGGCAAAGTTCGCCAATAGAGGCAATATCTTGAATGATTCCAATCTCATTATTGACATGCATGCTAGAAACCAAAATTGTATCATCACGCATAGCCGCTTCAAGTTCATGTAAATCAATAAGACCACTATTTTGTGGTGAAAGGTAAGTCACTTCAAAACCTTCACGCTCAAGTTGACGGCAAGTATCCAACACCGCTTTATGCTCGGTTTTACTGGTAATGATATGTTTACCTTTTTTCTGATAGAAATTGGCAACCCCTTTCACTGCCAGGTTATCTGATTCAGTCGCTCCTGAAGTAAAAACAATCTCACGCGGATCCGCATTGACTAATTCAGCAATCTGATTTCGCGCAATATCAACAGCTTCTTCAGCCCGCCAGCCAAAACCATGAGAGAGCGATGATGGATTACCAAAATTGCCATCCATTGTCATACACTGGATCATTTTTTTAGCAACACGGGGATCAACCGGTGTAGTCGCCGAGTAGTCTAAATAAATCGGTAGTTTCATTAACTCACTAGCTCCATAAGACGAAAAACGTCTCAAAATTTTATCACTTTGCAATTATTCTATTTTGTAGAACCGTGCAATTTATGCTCGTATATTAATAATGGGTTTGGATTGATGAATCGCTCTCACATGGTGTTTATCGTTATCTTGACGATCAGCAACTTCTTGTACTTCTTGATTATTGACCAATTCTTCTAAGCTAATATTACTAAGAAAACCCGTAATACGGTCACTTAAATCACGCCATAGTGCATGGGTCAAACAACGCTCTCCACCTTGACATCCTTCTTTTTTTCCTTGACAACGAGTTGCATCAACAGACTCATCAACAGCAGAAATCACTTGAGCGATAAAAATATTTTTCGCTTCCCGACCTAATAAATATCCGCCGCCAGGGCCACGAACACTGGAAACCAGTTCGTTTTTGCGAAGTCGAGAAAAAAGTTGCTCAAGATAAGAAAGAGAAATGCCTTGACGTTCCGATATATCAGCCAATGGCACAGGCCCTGTCTTTGAATGCAATACCACATCCAGCATGGCTGTTACTGCATAGCGTCCTTTAGATGTGAGTCTCATAATATATCCCCATAGTTAAATGTGACAAAAATTGTGTCATTCCAGAGTGTTTTAGTCAACTATTTAACCTATTAATTTAATCAACTATTATTTATGCCATTTTTCAATTGATGTGAGAATGCCACGCAAAATATGGAGTTCCTGCACTTCGGGACGCGCTCGAGTAAATAAACGTCGCAATTTATTCATGATGTGCCCGGGGTGACGCTTTCTGATAAATCCAGATACATTAAGCACTGCTTCAAGATGGTTATAAAATCGTTCTATATCCTCAAATGGTGGATATTGTACCCTATCTTCATTATCTACCGAGGATTTTTTTTCATTTATTGCTAGGTATGCCATACGAATTTCATAACTGATCAATTGAACAGCCATTGCTAAATTGAGTGAACCATATTCAGAGTTGGTTGGAATATGAAGATGATATTGGCATCTCTGTAGTTCTTCATTTGTTAAACCAACTCGTTCGCGGCCAAAAATGATAGCCACCGGAGAATTTATTGCCTGGCGGAAAGTTTTTTCGCCACATTCGCGAGGAGTTACCTGTGGCCATGATAACGTACGATCGCGCACACTCGTTCCAATTACCAAGCTGCATCCAAGCAAAGCTTGATCTAATGTTTTCACGATAGTCGCTTGACCAATAACATCACTGGCGCCAGCTGATAATGCAATAGCCTGTGCATCCGGCAATATGAGTGGATTAACTAAGTACAAATTAGTTAGTCCCATCGTTTTCATCGCACGGGCAGTTGATCCCATATTTCCGGTATGCGAGGTTTCAACCAAAATAATGCGAATATTTTCTAGCATGATTGTCTGTATTTGGTGTTAATAATCAGGCTATTCTACCACAATCATAGTCATGTTGACGAATCTATGTTATACTGCCGAACTTGCTTAAACCTTGCCTTGTTCTTTAACATTCCAGTGGAAATAACCCATGCATCCAATGCTAACTATTGCTATACGGGCAGCTCGCCAAGCAGGTAACTTTATTGCTAAAAGCTATGAAAAACCTGACTATATCGAAATAATGGCAAAAGGACAAAATGATTTCGTGACCAATATTGATAAAAAAGCAGAACAAATTATTATTGAAGTCATTCAAAAATCTTATCCTACTCATACCATTATTACCGAAGAGAGTGGTCAAATACTTGGTGAAAAAAATGATATTCAGTGGGTTATTGATCCTTTGGATGGCACAACCAATTTCACTAAACGCTTACCCCATTTTGCCGTCTCCATCGCAGTACGTATTAACGGCCGTACAGAAATCGCCGCTATTTATAATCCTATGCTTAATGAGCTATTTACTGCGGTACGTGGGCAAGGTGCACAATTAAACGGTTACCGCCTTCGTCTTAAAAATAATAATGAATTAGAAGGGGCAATTATTGCTACGGGTTTTCCTTTCAAAGCGAAACAACATTCAGCTGCATATATTAATATTGTCGCTACACTATTTAAAAAATGCGCCGATTTTCGCCGCATAGGTTCAGCGGCTTTGGACTTAGCTTATGTTGCTGCTGATCGTGTCGATGGCTTTTTTGAGATTGGCTTAAAACCGTGGGATTTTATGGCTGGAGAACTATTGGTGCGTGAAGCTGGTGGAATTGTAACCGACTTCGTTGGCGGACATAATTATCTCACCTCTGGCAATCTGCTAGCTGGCAGTCCACGGATAGTGAAAAAAATGGTGCTAGAAATGCAGACCGAGTTAAGCGATCCATTGAAATGCTAAACAATGCGCTTAAAAAGCAATAGCCACAGGTATATTGAGTTAATAATGTCTTGATGGCGTAACTTTGTCATTTACTAATTGGTGAAGGCTGCAAATGGTAAAAATTCACCATGGCTTTAATTAGTTAAATAAACCCGCTAAATATTTTCAATACTTACTCTTGTTGTCGGTGATTTATTGCTTAATTGGATATAAAACCACTATTCCTTTTCAGGCATTAAGGGGTATTTTAATGATTGGCCAGCTTGTTTAGTTTTAATATAAAAATTTTTATCTGCATAGTTGGTTAATATTTATCTGTTATTCAAATTAAATGAACTACTCTAACTTAATTGTTTGGCTATTCCATCGCATTTAATGATGTTATTTTTTTATTCGGGCGAATAAATAGTGCTGGAATGGCAATCAATACCATTAACCAAAATACCCAGTTATGGTGAAAAGGGCTTTGTTGAATAAATCGAACTTTTAGGTGATTGGCGGAGCTGATCGCTAAATTCGTTTCAACATCAGGTCCCCATGGCAAAGCAAAAGTTTAAAATTACCAACTGGCCCGCGTACAACAAGGCACTCAGACAACGCGGTTCCCTGACGGTCTGGCTTGATGAGTCGGCCATCGCTGGATGGACTGACAGTTCTTCGCCTGAAGGTCGTGGCCGGCCGCTTTACTACAGCGATATGGCTGTTACCACTGTCCTGATGATGAAGCGTGTGTTTAACCTGTCGCTCCGGGCATTACAGGGCTTCGTTTATTCGATTTTTAAACTCATGTCTTTGCCGCTGTGCTGTCCGGACTACTCGCTGGTCAGCAGACGAGCAAAGAGCGTCAACATCAGCATAAAAACGCCAACGCGTGGTGAAATCTCGCATCTGGTCATCGACAGTACCGGTCTGAAGGTCTTTGGCGAAGGTGAATGGAAAGTCAGGCAGCATGGGGCTGACAGACGAAGAGTGTGGCGCAAGCTTCATCTGGCAGCAGACAGTGTGACTCATGAGATTATCTGTGCCGACTTATCGCTCAGCGGAACGACAGATGCGCAGGCACTGCCGGGCCTGATTAACCAAACCCACCGGAAAATCAGGGAAGTGTCAGCAGACGGTGCTTATGACGCCTGTTACTGCCACGATGCGTTGCTAAGAAAGAAAATCAGGCCCCTTATCCCGCCGCGAAGCGGAGCGAAATACTGGCCGGACAAGTACCATGAACGTAACCATGCGGTGGCGAATCAGCGTCTGAGCAGGAGTAATGATATGTGGAAAAAGAAAGTGGGTTATCACCGGCGTTCAGTGGCAGAAACAGCGATGTTCCGCATAAAAACTTTGCTGGGTGGCCATCTGAGCCGGCGTGACTATGAGGCTCAGGTAGGTGAAGCAATGGCGATGGTCAAAGCGCTGAACCGTATGACGTTGTTGGGTATGCCACACAGCGTCAGGATCGGATAACAGCTGTAGCAGAGGGAGCCATCCTGGCGGCTAATTCTGATTTATTCAACAAAGCCATCTATAGATTGAAAATTTAGCTGTAAAAATGGATGATTGTCTATCATCAAATGACGATTATCCAATTTCACGGTTTATGCCATTTGCTATTTATATAAAACTTTAATAACAAAATAATAGAGATAATTCAATAGCCATTGAATATATTTTTTCTTATTAAACATATGCTTAGCTGCATATCGATATTGGTTGGAGGTTGATGCCGCAATAAGAGGGGTCGTTTTCCAAGGAGATTTTTCTTTTATTGTAATAAACAGATCTGTACTGGGATATTCAGACCAATTATTCCATGGCTTGGTTGGGCCAATATAATGAATGAATTTTACATTATCAATGGTAGGGAATAATGTTCTATTTTTTAATTCATAATTAATACTAAATTGGGTATTAAATTTTTTCTCTAAAAATAAAACTTGATTTACCAGAGATATATTTAATGCATCCTGATCATAAAATATAAATTTTGATTTTGTCTGATCATCAAGTAATACATTTATCGTATTCTCAGTTACTTTATTTTTATACCACTTATCGGTATCGATCAGCATAACGCCAGAGTTAAAGTAGCCATTAGCTATTGCTGGTGTTGCTAGCATTTCAGCCCGTTTTTTCCATAGGTATTGGTCTCGGTCAGCGACAGCCGCAATAATATGATAGCTTAAATTGATGGTGAATAATTCTGATATATCACCCGAACAAATAATGTCTGAATCTAAATATAATATTTTATTTATTTTTTGGTGAAAATAATTTGCAATGATAAAGCGAAAATAGATTGCATGAGACCACAATTTATTGGTTGGTAATTTTTTTAGCTGCAGAGTGTCGATAAGTAATATTGTTATTTTTGTATTATATATTTTTGTTAGTTCATCATATTTTTTCAGTTCATCTGCAGAAATCATATCAGTGAATATATAAAAGTGGAAGGTATAATCTTTATTAAAATGTAGAATCGAACAGATAGAGATCGCAGTACCAAGAGAGAAATTAATATCTGCGCCGTAAGCAATATGAAACTGGCAATTTTTTACCTTAGCAGATGAAAATTCATAGCTTGTTAATATCATCTCCTTACTATTGAAATACATTAAGTTTCCTTTTGGAAAAGCTGGCATTAATTTTATCGTAAATTGTTACTGATTCTAGCGTTAGTGGAAAGAAAAAACCATTGCTATAACCATTATACTTTATAAAAATTGATTAATAATCATTATATTTTTTAGAAATGAAGAAAAATTTATATCTTATTGAAAGTAAATATAATATTTTTTAGTGATGAGATGTTTTAAAATGGTTTCTGATCTGTTGCTAATCAGTTTTTTTCTTATGTTAAATTAAATCATTATTTGAAAATATAAGATGAATTAGTTTATGTTTTGATTTTTATGATAGATAAATATCCATAATGGGGATTTGTTGAATAAATCAGAATTAGCCGACAGGATGGCTCCCTCTGCTACAGCTGTTATCCGATCCTGACGCTGTGTGGCATACCCAACAACGTCATACGGTTCAGCGCTTTGACCATCGCCATTGCTTCACCTACCTGAGCCTCATAGTCACGCAGCCTCAGATGGCCACCCAGCAAAGTTTTTATGCGGAACATCGCTGTTTCTGCCACTGAACGCCGGTGATAACCCACTTTCTTTTTCCACATATCATTACTCCTGCTCAGACGCTGATTCGCCACCGCATGGTTACGTTCATGGTACTTGTCCGGCCAGTATTTCGCTCCGCTTCGCGGCGGGATAAGGGGCCTGATTTTCTTTCTTAGCAACGCATCGTGGCAGTAACAGGCGTCATAAGCACCGTCTGCTGACACTTCCCTGATTTTCCGGTGGGTTTGGTTAATCAGGCCCGGCAGTGCCTGCGCATCTGTCGTTCCGCTGAGCGATAAGTCGGCACAGATAATCTCATGAGTCACACTGTCTGCTGCCAGATGAAGCTTGCGCCACACTCTTCGTCTGTCAGCCCCATGCTGCCTGACTTTCCTTTCACCTTCGCCAAAGACCTTCAGACCGGTACTGTCGATGACCAGATGCGAGATTTCACCACGCGTTGGCGTTTTTATGCTGATGTTGACGCTCTTTGCTCGTCTGCTGACCAGCGAGTAGTCCGGACAGCACAGCGGCTAAGACATGAGTTTAAAAATCGAATCAACGAAGCCCTGTAATGCCCGGAGCGACAGGTTAAACACACGCTTCATCATCAGGACAGTGGTAACAGCCATATCGCTGTAGTAAAGCGGCCGGCCACGACCTTCAGGCGAAGAACTGTCAGTCCATCCAGCGATGGCCGACTCATCAAGCCAGACCGTCAGGGAACCGCGTTGTCTGAGTGCCTTGTTGTACGCGGGCCAGTTGGTAATTTTAAACTTTTGCTTTGCCATGGGGACCTGATGTTGAAACGAATTTAGCGATCAGCTCCGCCAATCACCTAAAAGTTCGATTTATTCAACAAAGCCCTAAACAGATTAACTAATGTATGATCTTATATTGATTATAAATAATATATTGTTAATAAAATAAACCTCGATAATAGCGTTATTTTTAATGAAATAGCTGTTTTTTAAGCACAAATCATATTATAAAAGATGGCTGTGGTTGATACATTAATAATCAACCATTGCCATGGTAACTTTATAGTAGAGAATTATAGTACATTGATTTCCCAATTAGCATCTTCATTTGCTAAAAAAGGAATTAAATGATTTTCACCTTGGGAAATTTTGTCAGGGATAATTACTTTTTTACGTTTAAGTTCAATAAACCCTTCATTAACAGGTAAGCCATAAAATTTAGCGCCGTTTAATGAACAAAACGCTTCAAAGTTTTCCATCGCATTCATTTCATCAAAAACGGTAGCATAAGCTGCAAGGGCCGTAGGTGCATTAAAAACACCGGCACAACCACAGGCAGACTCTTTTCTATTTTGTGTATGGGGTGCAGTATCTGTGCCAAGGAAAAAGCGTTGACAACCTGTTGTTATTGCTTCAAGTAATGCTTTTTGATGGATGTTGCGCTTTAGAACAGGTAGACAATATAAATGAGGTTTGATGCCACCAACTAACATATGATTTCTGTTAAACATTAAATGTTGTGGTGTGATGGTCGCAGCCAGCTTTTCATTAGCAGCCAGTACATATTGAACGGCTTCTTTAGTGGTAATGTGTTCAAACACAATTTTTAGGCTGGGGAAATCTTTTCTAATAGGCTCCATCGTTTGATCAATAAAATAGGCTTCGCGATCAAAAATATCAATATCACTGTTTGTGACTTCACCGTGAACTAATAGTGGCATACCTATTTTTTCCATTTTGGCAAAAACGGGATAAATATTGGCTATCTTTGATATCCCATATTTAGAGTTAGTCGTTGCGTTGGCTGGGTAAAGTTTACAGGCAGTAAATATCCCCTGATTGAAGCCTTCTTCTACTATTTGGGCGTCAGTGGAATCGGTTAGGTAGCAGGTCATTAATGGTGTAAATGAATGTTCTGCAGGGGTCGCGTTAAGGATCCTTTCTCGATAAGATTTTGCTTGATCAATATCAGTAATTGGCGGTACCAAGTTTGGCATAACAATAGCTCGACAAAAAAATCGGCTAGTATAAGGCACAACAAGTTTTAATATATCATCATCTCTAAAATGAACATGCCAGTCGTCTGGGCAGCGAATTTTAATAGTTGTCGTGATTTGGGTCATTAAATTGACTCCATCTTAAAAGTAGATAATGAAAAAGATGAGTTTTGAGTATGTTAACTAGAGATGATAAAGTGAAAAAAGCAAAATAGCTATATTAAATAGCAGATTAACCTGTATCAAACTAATAAGTTATAAAAGTAATAACAAAAGTATAAGCTAAGATTGTTTGGCTCCTCCAACTGGGATCGAACCAGTGACATACGGATGAACAGTCCGCCGTTCTACAAACTGAACTATGGAGTAATTGGCTGTGCGCTTCACAACGAGCGGAATAATAGCGGGGCTTATCTTAGTTGTAAAGTGTAAAAATGAAAATAATCACTGTTTGGTCATAAGGTAATCAAGAACCAAGATTTTAGATTTAAAAATCCGAGTCTTATGTTGTAGAAGTTTAAAAAATCGACCAAATTGAGTGGCTTATTTTGTATTAGCTAAAAGAATTGGATGAAAAACAAGTAAATTTTGGCGGCGGATAATTATGGTATGTTAACTAAAAAGTAAAAGCCCGCAAGATTGCAGGCTTTAAGTATTTGGCTCCTCCAACTGGACTCGAACCAGTGACATACGGATTAACAGTCCGCCGTTCTACCGACTGAACTATGGAGGAATTAAGCAAGCTAAAAAAGCTGGCTGCATACTAACGATGTCCTGCACCACTGTCAACGTTAAAAATATAATATCTTTACTGTTTGTTTATACTGTAATCAAATTGCATCAAAAATAAACTATTTATCTGATATTATATGAGTTTTATATGAATTATGAGCGATTTTTTATTGAATTAGGTGGGTATGCAAGTAGATATATATCATAAAATGTTATTTTGCTTTTTGCTTGATAAGACGTTTTAACTCGGTTGTGATTGCATTGTTGATAGTTGGCTCAGCAAGTATTTTATTAATCGCAGCATCTGATACTTTTTCAGTAACAAACCATTCACCATTGTAACATACACGTAAATCCAGTATCCCAATATCCTTAAAGCGGTATGTTGGTTTGATATCAAACAGTAATGCAGCGGCGAGCAAAAGAAAAAAAAGTGTAAAACCGATTGTCCAGTACAAACCAAAGTACGAGGTATGATAGATTAGAATCGCTGTTAGCAAGTAAGTCATGACCATTCCTATACATAGGTATGGATGGGCAGTAATAAACTGCCAATTTAGATAAGGCCTATTATTACGGTTTTGCTGTTTATTTATTTGGCAGAGATTTTCATTCAGGATTACTTTTATCATATCCATGATATTTACCTTAATTGATTAGATTTATAGATGAATCTAAACCCTGAGACTAGTATATTAAATTGCTTGAGTTATCGACATATCTTTTTTCTTTTATTTTAAACAAAATTTCTATTGATTAGGAATCGTCACAAACAGAAAAAAAATTTATATTTATGGATTTATTTAGATCATTTTGATTTTTTTATTAATTTATTGGGTTAACGAAGAATATTCTTGAAAAAATTCGATTTTTTTCTTAAACAAAAGCATAAAACTATTGATATTATTAACTACTCGTGCGTTAATGGGAGGAAGCCTAATAAACAGATCTATTTTATTTACGACATTTAAGTTAATGTGTTATGAGTAGCGTTATCCTTGATAGCCTTTCGACCGTTTCTTGCTGAGTGCTTCCATGAATTAAATAGTGATTTAGGCTTTTGTATACCTGCCGAAAGCGGCAATGTTTATTAGTTATATAGGAAAAGGCAAATGTCTGACAAAATGAAGGGTCAAGTGAAGTGGTTTAACGAATCTAAAGGCTTTGGTTTCATCACTCCTTCTGATGGTAGCAAAGATGTATTCGTTCACTTCTCTGCCATTCAAGGAAATGGATTCAAAACCCTGGCTGAAGGGCAAAATGTAGAATTTACTATTGAAGATGGTTCGAAAGGCCCAGCTGCAGCGAATGTAACTGCTCTTTAAGATTAGTTAAATAAATGGATTTCTTGAAGCATGTCGTGCAAGCGGCAGGCTTCTTTATTATTTTGTAGTAAAATTTTTTGGTACAACATTCAATTTTTTGGCATAACCGATGAAAATCAATGATAGCGTTTTAGTAAAGACTGATGGCGAGCAGATGCGAGAAGGCATTATTCGATTAATAGAGCCTTTTAATGAGGGAGTAATGTATTTAATTGAGTTGCCTGAATATCCTACTGGTATTTGGTTTTTTAATGAGAATACGGCAGGTGCAGGTATTTATGTGATACCAAAAGAGAGTGACTAAATATAAATTAACATCTTCCTAACCTAGTGAATTATTATTTCTGCACTGAATATCTTTGCCATAGGTAAAGGGTTTTTAAAGCTGATTAAATTGATAATTGTTTTAATAAATAATTTATAACTAAATATGCTTTATCACGACGATAAACGTAAAGAGCTAAAAACTGAACTAGAAAAAATCTAGGCTGAGATGAAAATTTATAGTGTTGTTCAATCGGAAATTAATAGCGCATTATCGGCAGCCAGTTCACAAAATATTTATACCGATTACCGCGGCATAAATTTAATGAATTACCAGCTTTATGGTTATTCATCACAAGCAGAATTTAAAACTAAAGCGGAATATCAGTTACTACAAAAAATAGTGTCATTCTCAACTACCGTGACGATAAGGCAATTTTTACTCAGTGCCGATAAAAATAGCGGCGCGATGAGTCGGGTTGAGGACTCTTATAAATATGATAAGGATAATAACCGGCTAGCTAATTTTTCCACCATGGTGAGTGATCGTTCTCGACCACTTTCTGACAGTATTAGTGAAAAAACCACTCGATTGAATGATATTAGTGGCCGTTATAACGCCGCTATCGAAGCACTCAATCGTTTTATTCAAAAATATGACTCAGTTATCCAGGATATTCTGAGAGCAATTTAAGGAAAGCATATGGGACAGCAAATGCAAATGACAGCAGGTAATATGGAAACAGAAATTAATTCTTTTCTAACTAGTGGCGGCACGTTGGCGATGTTGAAAGAGGTTTCGGCTGACTAATTGGAGCAATGTTATACGCTGGCTTATAACCTTTATCAATCCGGTAAAGAAGAAGATGCAATGGCGGTTTTTCAATTGCTTTGTATGTTAGATCACTATGATAGTCGCTTCTTTTTAGGTTTAGGCGCTTGCCGTCAGGCGACTGAAAATTGGAGTGCGGCGTTAGAAACTTATAGTTTCGCCACTTTTTTAGATGTGAATGATCCCCGTTTTCCGTTTCATGCGGCGGAATGTTTAATGCAGTTAAGTGATTTCGATGGTGCTCAGTCTGGTTTTGAATCGGCACGTTTACTAGCGACCGGTAAGCCGGAATATGAAGAAATTAAATTACAATCTGAAACCATGTTGGACGTGATTAATATAAAAAGGGAACAGCAAAATGAGCGCAATAACCACTAAAACCCGATACCACTAGTATTCAGAGCCTGGTTAACAATACTCCTATTACGCCAATAGCCAAAAAGACGACGCCTAATATTGCATTGGAAAAAAATCCGGCAATATCTGCAACAAAGCCTTCGCAGCAACCTAATCGGGTGTTATTGCCAGAACCGAATGCCAATTTGACGGCCAAATCAGCGAGTCATGACTCACTGTTAGCAAAATTGAATGTTTTACAACAGGAAGTATTACCGCCAATTGATGTGAAATCATCACTTAGACTACTTTCGCTGGCATGAACTTCACCTGCTTCGTTTGAGGTGGAATTAAGTAAAGTTACCAGTGAATTACAGACTAATCAGCAAAAGTTGAAATTAGAAGATATTCAACGCATCAAACAGCAAAATGCCTTAAAAATGGATGAAAATCAGGCCAAAATCCAGGAATCGGAAGATGCTGTAAAGGAGTCGCAAAAATCGGGTTTAGCAGCCAAAATATTTGGTTGGATCAGTACTGCTGTTTCCGCAGTTGTCGGTGCTATTTTGGTAGCAACGGGTGTCGGTGCGGTGGCCAGTGCGGCAAACCAAATTGTACAGGAAGCGGTTGCCGCTGTTTTGATAAGCCATGAAACCATGAAATGGTTAGGACCTACCTTGATGGGAATACAGATTGCAGTTGGGATTTCTTCTATTGCCGTTAGTTTTGGCGGATCAGCTGCGACAGCCATTGCTCAAGTAGGTGCTAAAATTGGTGGTAAAGCGGCTGAGGTTACCGCTAAATTGACAGGTATGGTTTCTTCTGGAGTTACAACAACAACTCAATCGGTGGCTAATAATGTTAAAACAGGCTTAGAAGTGGGTAATTTAGTCGCGGATGTCGGTGAAACGGCCTCACAATTGGCCAGTTCTATCACCCATAGTATCGCCAGTGGCAAAATAGCTGATGCTAAGATGCTCGAAAGTGTGATGGCGATGAGTCAAAGTATATTAGATAAACTAAATAGTGATTTAGCAAAAATGACCGATGATTATCAGCAGGTGATGGAAACACTGGCGCAGATGATCCATGAAAAAGGCGAAGTATTGCGTGAATTAGTAGTTCTCCCAAGCACAATTTAATTGTATTAATTGGTTGTCATTAGCTATTAATAAGGAGATTCATATGGCTACTATCAATAATAATGTGCAACACCGTCCACTTGCTAATACTGATGTTGCAGCACCGGTAGCGAAAAATACAGCAGCAAATAAAGTGAAATTAGCAGCCAAGGCTGAGATACAAACACCACCTAAAATCCAGCCAACGATAAAACCTTCTGCTGATGGTGTTAAATTAGCGGCACCCAAATTGGATCTGATTAATGCCAGTCAATTGTTAAGCACCGCTACTTAATTGATGGATTGTATTGCTTTGTTGGTTAAAACTCAGCAACAGGTTCGGCAATCAAATGATGCGGTTGCCAGTAATCAGGCGACGGCGGCAGCTGAAAGTCAGAAAAAACAGGCGCAGGAGATGGATAAAAATTCGGATTGGCAGTTAGCCTTATCCATTGTTTCCGGGGTATTAAACTTCGGCATGTCAGCATTAAGTGCAGTATCGGCTTTTAAGGCCAATAAAACTCAACAACAGAAGAATAATGTACAGCAATCAATTAATGAACTTACCGAACTGGTTAAGACCAAAACGAGCCAATTGAAGGATAAGACATTATCAGTCAAGCAAAAAGATAATTTAAAAGTTGAAATAACGAAATTAAATGATCTGAATAAAGCTGATAAATTGCAACTGAAAACGTTGAATGATGCGAGCGCAGCTACTCACAAGTGGTTCGATTTAGCTAACTCGGCATTGCAGCAAGCAAGCATTTGTGTTGATAAATTTAGTGGTGTGATGGAGACGAAATCGCAACAAAGCGTAAAGCAAGAACGGGCAAAAGAAAATACAGCCCAACAAGTGCAGCAACAAAATCGTAATACAATGGGTCAGTTAGATAATATTACTGTTAAGTTAAAATAACTAATGATGCAAATTTCTGAAGGCCAATATCAGGCATTGCGTGCTGCCACTCCAGCTGCTTAATATATATCCATCAATCTATCATAAAAGCAGAATATATTGATATTCTGCCTTTTTTTAGTAAAAAATTAACGAAATATGACAGAGAAATGACAATTCAGGCGTGAGTTTAGGACTAAATTGCCTGGAGAGAAATATGGACGTTAGAGATTGCATTGATCAGATTTTTGGCCAGTTTAGTAAGAAATATCAGTTGCCACTGTTAAAACTTAATCAAGAAGGTATTGCGGCTTTACGTTTTGATGAAAAATTACAGGTTTGTTGTATTTTTCTGCAGGAACAAGAGCTGCTTGCATTGCAAATAGATATTGCTGATTTATCGGAAGCCAGTGAGGGAATTTTTCGTCAGTTGGCCAGTTTTAATGGCTATTGGTATCAATTTAATCTGCATTTTGGTTTCGATGAAACCAGCTTAAAAATCCAATTATATAGTCAAATAACAATCTCAAATTTAACATTAGATAAATTGGAACATCAATTAACGTCAATACTCGATCATGCTGAATTTTGGCAGGAATTATTGTGCGAACCAGTAAAAAAGGCAGTTTACAAAGGACAATTTCAAGGAATGAAGGTTTAATCTAGTATGGAAATTAATAAAATATCCTCATATCAATATCATAGTGATCAATCCATTTCGTCGAGTTATTTTCAGGGCAGAAAAATGACGCTAGTTGAATCGGCCAATTTAAGTAAATTGAATCAGCTAGAAGGATTAACGTGAATTTGTAAAATGGATTTATCGCAACAAGCGCATTTGGAGCGTTTAGTGCAGGGTGTTCATCGGCCTTTATCTGAATACGACATAACAGTTCCATGAAGCATTACGCTATATTGGTTGCTATATTCTGTTTAACCGGCTGTATTCATTATCAACCCAATGATCCGTTAAAAACTGTTGTAATGAGTAAAGTCACGATGCCTGTGCGACTGTATAAAACAGCAGAGGTTAATATTCGCTTTTACGCCCAAAATAATGGGCGATTATTGCTAATTAATCAATTACAGTACCGTTTGGATTTACTGCCGCTTCCTTTTACTTTTACTGTTCCTGAAATCTACCAAGCTCAGCAAAAAATTTATCTACAGGCAACGTTAGCTTGGTCGGATAGTCAATTTGTTCAGGCAAATTACCAACAAGTCATCGATAATGAAAAAAAGCTTACTATCAATCTGCAGCCGAAACCCTGTTATCCTGATTGTCAATATTAGTATCGACTAGTCGCATATGTAACAGCGGAAAAGGGTTGCCTTCGCCATCTAATTCAGAGTGATCATAAATCCGAAAACCATGCCGTTGATAAAAACCTATCGCTTGTTTATTTTGTTCATTAACATCGACTTCATTGACGGCAAAGTTAGTCACAGCATATTGCAGCAATGCTTTGCCAATACCCTTACCGCGTGAAATGGTAGAGATAAATAGCATTTCTAACCGATTTTCTTTAGTTGCCATAAAACCGGTAATGTTATTATGGGCTTTGTTGAATAAATCAGAATTAGCCGCCAGGATGGCTCCCTCTGCTACAGCTGTTATCCGATCCTGACGCTGTGTGGCATACCCAACAACGTCATACGGTTCAGCGCTTTGACCATCGCCATTGCTTCACCTACCTGAGCCTCATAGTCACGCAGCCTCAGATGGCCACCCAGCAAAGTTTTTATGCGGAACATCGCTGTTTCTGCCACTGAACGCCGGTGATAACCCACTTTCTTTTTCCACATATCATTACTCCTGCTCAGACGCTGATTCGCCACCGCATGGTTACGTTCATGGTACTTGTCCGGCCAGTATTTCGCTCCGCTTCGCGGCGGGATAAGGGGCCTGATTTTCTTTCTTAGCAACGCATCGTGGCAGTAACAGGCGTCATAAGCACCGTCTGCTGACACTTCCCTGATTTTCCGGTGGGTTTGGTTAATCAGGCCCGGCAGTGCCTGCGCATCTGTCGTTCCGCTGAGCGATAAGTCGGCACAGATAATCTCATGAGTCACACTGTCTGCTGCCAGATGAAGCTTGCGCCACACTCTTCGTCTGTCAGCCCCATGCTGCCTGACTTTCCATTCACCTTCGCCAAAGACCTTCAGACCGGTACTGTCGATGACCAGATGCGAGATTTCACCACGCGTTGGCGTTTTTATGCTGATGTTGACGCTCTTTGCTCGTCTGCTGACCAGCGAGTAGTCCGGACAGCACAGCGGCAAAGACATGAGTTTAAAAATCGAATCAACGAAGCCCTGTAATGCCCGGAGCGACAGGTTAAACACACGCTTCATCATCAGGACAGTGGTAACAGCCATATCGCTGTAGTAAAGCGGCCGGCCACGACCTTCAGGCGAAGAACAGTCAGTCCATCCAGCGATGGCCGACTCATCAAGCCAGACCGTCAGGGAACCGCGTTGTCTGAGTGCCTTGTTGTACGCGGGCCAGTTGGTAATTTTAAACTTTTGCTTTGCCATGGGGACCTGATGTTGAAACGAATTTAGCGATCAGCTCCGCCAATCACCTAAAAGTTCGATTTATTCAACAAAGCCGTTATTATGCTCATCCACTGACATGTAAACATCAATATTGGGTAAATAGTTCTTTAAAATTAAGGGGCGTAATGTGGCTATCATTTTTTCTGGAAGGAAATCGTGGGTAGCGCGTACCGAATGTTCCCAAACTATGATTAATTGAGCAAAGTCGCTGCTGGTTGCCCGTTTAATATGCATATATTTTTCCTTGCTATAAAGTTAGTTATATTAAAGTCTATGATTTTGGTTTAAGGGCCATGAAATTAAATTTTTCTCAATTGCGGTAGACTGACCGGATTTTAAAAGCAGCAATCCAGCTATACCCGCAATTTAACATTGAACGCAGCCATCATATTTTATTTCATCAGTGATTGGGTAATTTTTCACTAAAAATAAGAACGTTTATTGTGGGCAAATGTTGGTAAACGTCTTCTCAGCACTGAATAATCCTCGCAGCAAGCCGCTAGGTTAACATAACGATGTGACTTTAATACACGATAGTAGCTTGCATCTTGATTATTATTGGCGATGGTATTGACTTGGCGAGAAGTAAAATATTGCTACTTAATTAGTATTATTTTAACTTTTTTTATTAACAAACCGGGCTAATTAGATCAATTTTTAGCTAATTTCACTAAAGCTAGCGGAATATAATAAATCTTTACGGCAAACTTGATATTTCATTGCACTAAATCATTGTATAGTGAGTGCCTTAACGGTATTCAGAGCTAAATATGGCATAAGGATTTATGTGTATCCTAATAGGGAATGCGGATTTTTACTCTGTTTACCGTTAGTTTCAATTACGCCTTGGTCTGCTATTAATTTCAATATAAATTACCTTTCTGTTGTTTTAATCACTATATCAATACCAGAGCCTGTTGATATTCTATACTAGTAGTGCAGTTTAATAATTTTGGTTAGGTATCTATGATGAGTTTATTAGATAAGAATGAAAACATTTAGTGTTAGAGAAAATTGTTGTCTTTATTTTATCTGGTTCCTATGGGTGCTAGTAGTGGCGTTGTATATAACAAATGTGATTGCAAAGACATGGTTTTTTGTTTTATTTTTTTCATTCGTTCTTATCCTGCTATTTATCTTTATAAGAGAGAGGTTATTCACGATGTTTAGACATAAAAAGTCAGATATTTCCAATACAAATATATGTGTAATGAAAAGTGATAAAAAAAGTGATCCTAAACAAAAAGAGGTAACAATTATTTCAGAAGAGAGTTTTTTTAAAGGTAACGTTACTATTTCAGGTGATATTCATGTTTGGGGACATATTAAGGGTAACGTCAAAGTAACTGAAGGAACTATCCACATCATGCAGGGTGGAAAAATTGAAGTTGAAATTGAAGCGCCGGATATGATTATTGATGGTTTGGTTGATGGAGCTTGCTTGGGAAATAACCTGGATATCCTGGAACATGGTGAATTGCGAGGGATCAGTCGAGTCAGTCATATGTAAATTAAGCGTGGGGGTATATTCATAGGCCAATCTGAGAAAATTGAGCATCAATCGGAAAAAGTAATAAAATTAGAAGCTATTGAAGAGATACCCAAAAGTAAATGAGCATTTTTTGCTAACGTGATAGAATGCGGTGTTATATTGATAGTGAAAGCTTTTTCGATTCGTAATGCATGGTTATTATCCTAAAGAATCCTCGTTTAATTTTAAGGGAATGGCGAGAAGCTGATCGGCTCCCTTTTTATCGTCTTAATAGTGATCCTGATGTTATGCGTTATTTCCCACACTTACTTTCAAAAAAACAAAGTGATGCTTTCATTGAAAGTATTAGACAGAAATTTATCCAACAGCAAGGTTGGGGATTATGGGCGGTAGAGTTGCGTGCACAGAAGCAATTTATTGGATTTGTCGGACTCAATATTACCGCATATGATCTACCTTTTATGCCTTGCACTGAAATTGCTGGCGATTAGCTAAGCCATTTTGGCGGCAAGGATTGGCTTATGAAGCTGCTAGTAGCGTATTAGATTTTGCTTTTTTGCAGCAAGAAATGCCGGAAATTATCTCTTTTACCGCTAAAATTAATCGTCCCTCTGAAAATTTGATGAAAAAATTAACTATGGAAAAAGATGCGCATAATTTTTTACATCCGGCGTTACCATCGGCTCATCCCTTACATGAACATATTCTTTATCGGCTCAATCAGCAGCAGTGGTTAAAAAATAGCACTAATTGACAGCTAAACTATTTCGTTAGACTTAATTCGCCTGCTATTCCAGCAGGCGAGGTGGCGTTATTTAAGCCTAATTTGTTGGTGAATAATACGCTGTATTTCATCTTTTATATGAAGCTTTTATTTTTTTAATTTGATGACGTTATCATTATAGCCTGCGCCATTTGGGCCTTCTAATTCAGTGATCTGTTTATCCAGTTGGTGGTGTTTTTCAAATAGTGATTGGAAGCGTGGATTAAAACGTTTTAGGTGAGACAATAACTCATGATCGGACAATAACATATAACCTCCGGCAAAATTATTGAGGGTCAATTTAAGTATAACAATAATTAAAATTTAACAACAGCGAACACAATAATTTACATTGTGATATGTTATATATAATCATTTGATTTTTAATAATATTTACAAATTAATTGGTTGTTTTACTCTTTACGATTTTTTACTTTTTGACACGACAGTTATACTAAAAAGATGTTTGCATTAGCTAAGCATAAAAATTATTGTTATCAGTTATAGTTAATATCACTTTTATCACTATTTATAAAGTAGGATGTGGCAATGAATAAATATACCTTTCCATTACTGGCGATGCTCCTAACGACATCTTATGCGATGGCAAATGATAATCTGTCCAAAATAGCACCATACCCGTCCGCAGCAAAAGGGATGCTCCGCTATGTTATTCAGCTCGACAAAAAACCGAATGAAAATAATTTTATGGTAGAACTGGTTATTGGTAAATCAATGCTGGTTGATTGCAATCAGCATTGGTTTGGCGGGGATTTTGAGAAAAAAGAACTTAAAGGTTGGGGCTATGACCTTTATGAATTAAAAAAAGTATCCGGTCCTGCAGCAACCTTAATGGCTTGCCCAGATAAAAAGCAATCCAAGAAGTTTGTTACCACTCATCTCGGGGAAGGCAATAATATCGTTCGCTATAATAGTAAATTACCGATAGTGGTATATGTTCCAAACGATATGGCAGTTAAATATCGCGTGTGGTCAGCACCAGAAGAACTTAACAGTGCGAAGATCAAATAACGGTTTAATTTAACCAATAAGCCATCTCCTGTGAGATGGCTAGTTGTGTGCTTGGTTTATTTTAGCGAGCGACTAAAACAGTCATTTTTGCATGACGAACAATGCTAGCTGCGGTTGATCCTAGCAGGTAACTGGTAGAATTGGGGCTATGAGAGCCAATAAGAATTAAATCGGCGTCAATATGGCTTTGTTGAATAAATCGAACTTTTAGGTGATTGGCGGAGCTGATCGCTAAATTCGTTTCAACATCAGGTCCCCATGGCAAAGCAAAAGTTTAAAATTACCAACTGGCCCGCGTACAACAAGGCACTCAGACAACGCGGTTCCCTGACGGTCTGGCTTGATGAGTCGGCCATCGCTGGATGGACTGACAGTTCTTCGCCTGAAGGTCGTGGCCGGCCGCTTTACTACAGCGATATGGCTGTTACCACTGTCCTGATGATGAAGCGTGTGTTTAACCTGTCGCTCCGGGCATTACAGGGCTTCGTTGATTCGATTTTTAAACTCATGTCTTTGCCGCTGTGCTGTCCGGACTACTCGCTGGTCAGCAGACGAGCAAAGAGCGTCAACATCAGCATAAAAACGCCAACGCGTGGTGAAATCTCGCATCTGGTCATCGACAGTACCGGTCTGAAGGTCTTTGGCGAAGGTGAATGGAAAGTCAGGCAGCATGGGGCTGACAGACGAAGAGTGTGGCGCAAGCTTCATCTGGCAGCAGACAGTGTGAATCATGAGATTATCTGTGCCGACTTATCGCTCAGCGGAACGACAGATGCGCAGGCACTGCCGGGCCTGATTAACCAAACCCACCGGAAAATCAGGGAAGTGTCAGCAGACGGTGCTTATCACGCCTGTTACTGCCACGATGCGTTGCTAAGAAAGAAAATCAGGCCCCTTATCTCGCCGCGAAGCGGAGCGAAATACTGGCCGGACAAGCACCATGAACGTAACCATGCGGTGGCGAATCAGCGTCTGAGCAGGAGTAATGATATGTGGAAAAAGAAAGTGGGTTATCACCGGCGTTCAGTGGCAGAAACAGCGATGTTCCGCATAAAAACTTTGCTGGGTGGCCATCTGAGCCGGCGTGACTATGAGGCTCAGGTAGGTGAAGCAATGGCGATGGTCAAAGCGCTGAACCGTATGACGTTGTTGGGTATGCCACACAGCGTCAGGATCGGATAACAGCTGTAGCAGAGGGAGCCATCCTGGCGGCTAATTCTGATTTATTCAACAAAGCCCCGAAAAAGGTATTACTGGGCGTTATCAAGCTGGATTTTTCCCTATCATGATGTTTGGTTTGCCTGGTGCGGCATTGGCCATTTATCAGTGTGCTCGTCCTGAAAATAAAGCAAAAGTCGCAGGTATCATGATGGAAGGTGCTTTCGCCGCCTTTTTTACTGGGATCACTGAGCCGCTCGAATTCTCATTCATGTTTGTGGCGCCGGTTCTTTATGTCATTCATGCTCTATTAACTGGATTTTCTGTTTATATTGCAGCTGCAATGCACTGGATATCGGGTTTTGGTTTTAGTGCTGGTTTAGTCGATATGTTACTGCAGAGTCGTAACCCATTAGCAGTGCATTGGTATATGTTGATTTTCCAAGGGATACTTTTCTTTTGTTTATACTATGTCATATTTCGCGTTGTGATTAATAAGTTCAATTTAATGACTTCAGGTCGTGAAATAATAAACGACTATCAAGCCGTTGATGATTATGACAAAGATATCACCACCAGTGCTAAGGATATTACCCATGAAGCATACCAATATCTTGCGGCGGTGGGCGGAACCGATAATTTAACAGTAATCGATGCCTGTATTACTCGTTTCCGTTTAGGTGTAAAAGCTGTTGATATTGTTAATGATAACTTGGTAAAAAAACTGGGTGCATCAGGCATCATTCGTTTAAATAAACATAGTGTGCAAATTATTGTTGGAACCAGGGCAGAAATGATTGCTGAAGCAATGAAAAAAATTGCTGCACGAGAAGTTGTTTCACCGTTAAATTTTGTTGGGAAAGATAATCGACAGTCAGCAGTAAAAGTAAAAAATAAGCATGTGGGGCAAACAATTTTAACGCTGGTGGCACCGGTTAGTGGTGAAATTTATTCCCTTGATGAAGTTCCGGATGAAGCTTTTGCTAGCCGCATTGTCGGTGATGGTTTAGCGATTAAGCCAACGAGTGGTGAGGTATTAGCGCCTGTATCCGGTAAGATTGTGAAAATTTTTGCTACCAATCATGCTTTCTGCATCGAGACAAATGAAGGTGTTGAAGTGATCGTTCACATGGGTATTGATACTGTAACGTTAAAAGGGCAGGGTTGTGAGCGTTTAGTTGAAGAAAATAGTGATGTAAAGGTAGGTCAGCCTATCCTGAAATTAGATCTCGATTATTTGGAGCAGCATGCTAAGTCAATGATAAGTCCAGTCGTTATCATTAATATTGATGATTATCAGGGATTGACAATAGTCGCAACTGGTGAAGTAATCGCTGGAGTAACACCAATTTATGATGTATTGAAATAATGTGTTTTATCATTATGATTTGATATGATAACCATATAATTAATAATGAATAAAAACGGGAAGGGTTATGAACCTCCCGTTTTCCTTTATGAGCTTTTTATTGATTAAATAAAGCCTAATAATATATGTTAATAAACGGTTGTTTCTAATTCGGATATCGTAGATGATAAAAGCGTTATTAACATGCTTTTGCATTGAGGAACTATGACAATGAATGAGGCAGATACTCGCCCAACAAATTTCATTCGCCAGATTATTGAAGAAGATTTGGCTACAGGTAAGCATACTCATGTATATACCCGTTTTCCACCTGAACCTAATGGTTATTTACATATTGGTCATGCCAAATCAATCTGTTTGAATTTTGGTATTGCAGAGGATTATCAGGGTCAATGCAATTTGCGTTTTGATGATACTAATCCAGTTAAAGAAGATGTTGAATATGTTAATTCCATTCAAGAAGATGTGAAATGGTTAGGGTTTAATTGGAGTGGTAACGTAAAATATTCGTCAGATTATTTTGGTGACCTATATCAATATGCTATTGAGCTGATTAAAAAAGGCTTAGCTTATGTTGATGAATTAAGTCCCGATGCTATTCGTGAATATCGCGGAACTTTAAAGCAGCCAGGTAAAAATAGTCCATATCGTGATCGCACTATTGAGCAGAATTTGCAGCTATTTGACAAGATGCGAGCGGGTGGATTTGAAGAAGGAAAGGCCTGTCTACGTGCTAAAATTGATATGTCATCCTCTTTTATTGTCATGCGCGATCCGGTGTTATATCGAATAAAATATGCTGAACACCACCAATCTGGTAATAAATGGTGTATTTATCCAATGTATGATTTTACTCATTGTATTTCGGACGCATTGGAGGGGATTACCCACTCACTTTGTACCCTGGAATTTCAAGATAATCGCCGATTATATGATTGGGTATTAGATAATATTACTATTGATTGTCATCCAAGACAGTATGAGTTTTCGCGTCTAAATCTTGCCTATACGTTGATGTCAAAACGTAAACTAAATCAGTTAGTGGCGGAGAATAGGGTTGAAAACTGGGATGATCCCAGAATGCCAACCATTTCAGGTTTACGTCGTCGTGGTTATACGGCAGCGTCGATTCGTGAATTTTGTCGGCGTATTGGCGTGACTAAGCAAGATAATACTGTTGAAATGGCAGCATTGGAATCTTGTATTCGTGATGATCTAAATGAAAATTCACCACGGGCAATGGCGGTCTTAGATCCCATAAAGTTAGTGATTGAAAATATGTCTGCTGATGAGCAAATGCTGACGATGTATAATCACCCTAATAAACCTGAGATGGGCGCTCGACAAGTGCCATTTAGTCGGGAACTTTATATCGATCGAGCTGATTTTCGTGAAGAAGCTAATCGGCAATATAAGCGCTTAGTTTTGGGTAAAGAAGTGCGTTTACGAAATGCTTATATTGTACAAGCTAATCGGGTTGATAAAGATGCAGAAGGCAACATTACCACGATTTATTGTACTTATGATGCTGATACATTAAATAAAGATCCTGCTGATGGACGTAAAGTCACAGGGGTTATCCATTGGGTCAGTGCATCACATGCCTTGCCAGCAGAGATCCGATTGTATGATCGCTTATGTATTGTGCCTAATCCTGCCGCAGAAGAGGACTTTTTAGCTACCATTAATCCTGATTCTTTAGTAATTCGCTATGGGTTTGTTGAACCAAGTTTAATTACCGCGCAACCGGGAAAAGCTTATCAGTTTGAACGCGAGGGTTATTTTTGTGCAGATAGCCATGATCATACAGCTAAGCATCTGGTATTTAATCGCACTGTAGGCTTAAGAGATAGTTGGGCAAAAATAGCAAGCTAAGAAATTACCCCGTTAAGAGTTATGGTAAAAAGCGTGGTTTATAGCCACGCTTTTTATTAAAAAATATCGTCATTATTGTTCACGAGATATTTTTATTAACAGAAAAATGGCTTTCTGTTATAAATTTTTATTCGTTTAGAGCAAGTCAAAAAAATATGTAGTCAATATCCTTATCAAAAAAATCAATTGGTTACTAACAAGGATGTTATATCATGCTTAAGTTTATTAATTCATCTATTCCAATAGAAAAAGCGGTTTTACAAGCAGAACTGCAAACGATATCACCTAAGATCAATTTCACCTGTCCATTGGCTTTGTTGAATAAATCGAACTTTTAGGTGATTGGCGGAGCTGATCGCTAAATTCGTTTCAACATCAGGTCCCCATGGCAAAGCAAAAGTTTAAAATTACCAACTGGCCCGCGTACAACAAGGCACTCAGACAACGCGGTTCCCTGACGGTCTGGCTTGATGAGTCGGCCATCGCTGGATGGACTGACAGTTCTTCGCCTGAAGGTCGTGGCCGGCCGCTTTACTACAGCGATATGGCTGTTACCACTGTCCTGATGATGAAGCGTGTGTTTAACCTGTCGCTCCGGGCATTACAGGGCTTCGTTGATTCGATTTTTAAACTCATGTCTTTGCCGCTGTGCTGTCCGGACTACTCGCTGGTCAGCAGACGAGCAAAGAGCGTCAACATCAGCATAAAAACGCCAACGCGTGGTGAAATCTCGCATCTGGTCATCGACAGTACCGGTCTGAAGGTCTTTGGCGAAGGTGAAAGGAAAGTCAGGCAGCATGGGGCTGACAGACGAAGAGTGTGGCGCAAGCTTCATCTGGCAGCAGACAGTGTGACTCATGAGATTATCTGTGCCGACTTATCGCTCAGCGGAACGACAGATGCGCAGGCACTGCCGGGCCTGATTAACCAAACCCACCGGAAAATCAGGGAAGTGTTAGCAGACGGTGCTTATGACGCCTGTTACTGCCACGACGCGTTGCTAAGAAAGAAAATCAGGCCCCTTATCCCGCCGCGAAGCGGAGCGAAATACTGGCCGGACAAGTACCATGAACGTAACCATGCGGTGGCGAATCAGCGTCTGAGCAGGAGTAATGATATGTGGAAAAAGAAAGTGGGTTATCACCGGCGTTCAGTGGCAGAAACAGCGATGTTCCGCATAAAAACTTTGCTGGGTGGCCATCTGAGGCTGCGTGACTATGAGGCTCAGGTAGGTGAAGCAATGGCGATGGTCAAAGCGCTGAACCGTATGACGTTGTTGGGTATGCCACACAGCGTCAGGATCGGATAACAGCTGTAGCAGAGGGAGCCATCCTGTCGGCTAATTCTGATTTATTCAACAAAGCCCCAACATTATTGAATGATTAGACATAGTATATTCCTTTTTAAATGCCTGTAGAAATAAATGGGTTTTTACAACTGATTTTAATTATTAGTCTTTAAAGTTTTTTGGGCTTTGTTGAATAAATCGAACTTTTAGGTGATTGGCGGAGCTGATCGCTAAATTCGTTTCAACATCAGGTCCCCATGGCAAAGCAAAAGTTTAAAATTACCAACTGGCCCGCGTACAACAAGGCACTCAGACAACGCGGTTCCCTGACGGTCTGGCTTGATGAGTCGGCCATCGCTGGATGGACTGACAGTTCTTCGCCTGAAGGTCGTGGCCGGCCGCTTTACTACAGCGATATGGCTGTTACCACTGTCCTGATGATGAAGCGTGTGTTTAACCTGTCGCTCCGGGCATTACAGGGCTTCGTTGATTCGATTTTTAAACTCATGTCTTTGCCGCTGTGCTGTCCGGACTACTCGCTGGTCAGCAGACGAGCAAAGAGCGTCAACATCAGCATAAAAACGCCAACGCGTGGTGAAATCTCGCATCTGGTCATCGACAGTACCGGTCTGAAGCTCTTTGGCGAAGGTGAATGGAAAGTCAGGCAGCATGGGGCTGACAGACGAAGAGTGTGGCGCAAGCTTCATCTGGCAGCAGACAGTGTGACTCATGAGATTATCTGTGCCGACTTATCGCTCAGCGGAACGACAGATGCGCAGGCACTGCCGGGCCTGATTAACCAAACCCACCGGAAAATCACGGAAGTGTCAGCAGACGGTGCTTATGACGCCTGTTACTGCCACGATGCGTTGCTAAGAAAGAAAATCAGGCCCCTTATCCCGCCGCGAAGCGGAGCGAAATACTGGCCGGACAAGTACCATGAACGTAACCATGCGGTGGCGAATCAGCGTCTGAGCAGGAGTAATGATATGTGGAAAAAGAAAGTGGGTTATCACCGGCGTTCAGTGGCAGAAACAGCGATGTTCCGCATAAAAACTTTGCTGGGTGGCCATCTGAGCCTGCGTGACTATGAGGCTCAGGTAGGTGAAGCAATGGCGATGGTCAAAGCGCTGAACCGTATGACGTTGTTGGGTATGCCACACAGCGTCAGGATCGGATAACAGGTGTAGCAGAGGGAGCCATCCTGGCGGCTAATTCTGATTTATTCAACAAAGCCAGTTTTTTGAAAAAAATAAAACATTGCAAGAATATAATAAAAAAATATTAATGAAATAACCAAAAGGTAATTATCTTAAATAAAAAACACATTGAATTTTATAATTTTAAATTCAATAGTATTAAATTTTATGATTATAAAAAAATTAATAATATAAAGGTCACCAGTTTTATATTTTAATTTCAATATTATTTAGTTATATTGATTTTGTTGATAGAATGTTCAAGTTTAGCTAGTTTCTACCGAAATTGTTGTATATGTCATGATTTCATTGATAGAGATTACTATAATGGGGATGCTTTTCTAATAAAAATTCTCTAAGGACACACAATGGATGAAAAATTAAAACAAAGTGCGCTAGATTTTCATGAGTTTCCCCAACCAGGTAAAATTGAAGTTACACCGACTAAGCCATTAACGGTACAACGAGATCTGGCCCTCGCATATTCTCCCGGTGTTGCTTATCCTTGCCTTGAAATCGCAGCTAATCCTTTGACCGCTTACAAATATACAGCTAAGGCTCATTTAGTGGCCGTAGTTTCTAATGGTACCGCAGTGTTAGGACTGGGAAATATTGGCGCTTTGGCTGGTAAACCGGTTATGGAAGGAAAAGGTGTTTTATTTAAAAAGTTTTCCGGCATTGATGTATTTGATATTGAAATAGACGAATCTAACCCGGATAAACTGATCGATGTTATTGCCGCATTGGAGCCAACTTTTGGCGGAATCAATTTGGAAGATATTAAAGCACCAGAATGTTTCTATATTGAGAAAAAACTGCGTGAAAAAATGCAAATTCCTGTTTTCCATGATGATCAGCATGGTACTGCCATTATTTCAACCGCCGCAATATTGAATGGTTTACGCATTGTTAATAAAAAAATTGACCAGGTTCGATTAGTTGTTTCAGGTGCAGGTGCTGCTTCTATCGCCTGCATGAATTTATTGGTTGCATTAGGTCTTAATCGTAGCAATATTATTGTCTGTGACTCAAAAGGCGTTATTTATCGTGGCCGCGATGAAGTGATGGATGAAACTAAAGCCGCTTATGCAATTGAAGATAATGGTTTACGTACTCTAGCGGATGTTATCTCAGGCGCGGACATTTTCTTAGGCTGCTCAGCGCCGGGTGTGTTGACTGCGGAAATGGTAAAATCGATGGCTAATGCACCACTTATCTTAGCATTAGCCAATCCGGAGCCAGAAATTCTTCCTTCAATAGCAAAAGCAGCACGGCATGATGCGATTATCTGCACTGGGCGTTCTGACTATCCTAATCAGGTAAACAATGTACTCTGTTTTCCTTTTATCTTTCGCGGCGCGCTGGATGTTGGGGCAACCACGATTAATGAAGAGATGAAACTAGCCTGTGTTCAGGCAATTGCTGATTTGGCATTAGCCGAGCAGAATGACGTTGTTGTCTCCGCTTACGGTGATCAGGAGTTAAAATTTGGTGCAGATTATATTATCCCAAAACCTTTTGATCCGCGCTTAATTGTTAAAATTGCGCCAGCAGTCGCTAAAGCGGCAATGGAATCTGGTGTAGCAACACGACCAATTACAGATTTTGATTCTTATATAGAAAAACTTAATGAGTTTGTCTATAGCACCCACCTATTTATGAAGCCGATTTTTTCTCTGGCCCGCAAAGAAAAAAAACGGATTGTATTAGCAGAAGGTGAGGAAGAACGAATATTGCATGCAACCCAAGAATTAGTATCCTTAGGTTTGGCTTATCCGATTTTAATTGGTCGATCCAGTGTGATTGAAAAGCGAATTGAAAAGCTTGGGTTACAAATTAAAATTGGTGAAGATTTTGAGTTGATTAACAATGAAAATTATCCGCGTTTTAAAACCTATTGGCAACAATATTATCAATTAATGAAACGCCATGGTGTTTCGCAGGAAATGGCGCGTAGAGAAGTGATCAATAACCCAACCTTAATTGGTGCGCTGATGATCCGCCAAGGTGAAGCCTATGGCATGATTTGTGGTACTGTTGGTAGTTATAATCAACATTTTACCATTATAAAAAATGTGCTTGGCTTCCGGCAGAATAGTTCAGTAGCGGGTGCAATGAATGCCCTGATGTTGCCAACTGGCAATACTTTTATTGCAGATACCTATGTGAATGATAATCCAACCCCTGAGGAGCTGGCGGAACTTACCTTAATGGCGGCACAGGCGGTAAGGCGTTTTGGTATTGAGCCTAAAGTGGCACTATTATCTCGTTCAAGTTTTGGTTCTGCAGACTGTCCATCAGCACAAAAAATGCGTAAAACATTGGCATTAGTCAAACGTACCGATCCTGAGTTGGAAATTGATGGGGAAATGCATGGCGATGCAGCATTAGTTGAAAACATTAGGCGAGATATTATGCCGGATAGTACATTAAAAGGATCAGCTAATTTGCTGATTATGCCTAATATGGAAGCTGCGCGTATTAGTTATAACTTACTTCGTGTTACCAGTTCTAATGGTGTCACTGTGGGGCCGGTATTAATGGGAGTAGCAAAACCAGTACATATATTAACACCGATTGTATCGGTACGACGTATCGTTAATATGGTTGCGCTAGCTGCTGCGGAAGCACAAACTAAACCATTATAGAGGCTTTGTTGAATAAATCAGAATTAGCCGACAGGATGGCTCCCTCTGCTACAGCTGTTATCCGATCCTGACGCTGTGTGGCATACCCAACAACGTCATACGGTTCAGCGCTTTGACCATCGCCATTGCTTCACCTACCTGAGCCTCATAGTCACGCAGGCTCAGATGGCCACCCAGCAAAGTTTTTATGCGGAACATCGCTGTTTCTGCCACTGAACGCCGTTGATAACCCACTTTCTTTTTCCACATATCATTACTCCTGCTCAGACGCTGATTCGCCACCGCATGGTTACGTTCATGGTACTTGTCCGGCCAGTATTTCGCTCCGCTTCGCGGCGGGATAAGGGGCCTGATTTTCTTTCTTAGCAACGCATCGTGGCAGTAACAGGCGTCATAAGCACCGTCTGCTGACACTTCCCTGATTTTCCGGTGGGTTTGGTTAATCAGGCCCGGCAGTGCCTGCGCATCTGTCGTTCCGCTGAGCGATAAGTCGGCACAGATAATCTCATGAGTCACACTGTCTGCTGCCAGATGAAGCTTGCGCCACACTCTTCGTCTGTCAGCCCCATGCTGCCTGACTTTCCATTCACCTTCGCCAAAGACCTTCAGACCGGTACTGTCGATGACCAGATGCGAGATTTCACCACGCGTTGGCGTTTTTATGCTGATGTTGACGCTCTTTGCTCGTCTGCTGACCAGCGAGTAGTCCGGACAGCACAGCGGCAAAGACATGAGTTTAAAAATCGAATCAACGAAGCCCTGTAATGCCCGGAGCGACAGGTTAAACACACGCTTCATCATCAGGACAGTGGTAACAGCCATATCGCTGTAGTAAAGCGGCCGGCCACGACCTTCAGGCGAAGAACTGTCAGTCCATCCAGCGATGGCCGACTCATCAAGCCAGACCGTCAGGGAACCGCGTTGTCTGAGTGCCTTGTTGTACGCGGGCCAGTTGGTAATTTTAAACTTTTGCTTTGCCATGGGGACCTGATGTTGAAACGAATTTAGCGATCAGCTCCGCCAATCACCTAAAAGTTCGATTTATTCAACAAAGCCCATTATAGAATAACACTAACCATAAATTTGGGCTTCTGTTACTCACAACAAGAGAGGTTTTTTATATTATGGCAAGATAAAATATAGCCGTTAATTTTGTTGATTAATTGTTTAAATATTTATTTAAAATAGTTGTTTTATCTATTAGTATCATAGGCCTTTATTTATTAATTTTGGGTTATTAAATAACTAAAAATTTGCCAACAGGATGTTCTAATAAATATGCAATTAACTCAGCGCTTTTTCTATCGATATTTGAACATTATACTATTGATATCATTATTAAATATGATGGCGTTTACCAGTTTGGCAGGAGAAAAAATGATAATTCCAATGGCAGAAAAGCAACCACACAAAATGGTTTTACATGGTGATAGCCGCATGGATAATTATTATTGGCTACGTGATGATACGAGAAAAAATAAAAAAGTTATCAAATACTTGACTGATGAAAATCAATATACCAATGCGGTATTAAAGTCTGGCACCGTATTAAGAGAGCAATTATTTGGCGAGATGGTGGCTTGTATGGAGCAGCAAGATCAATCGGTGCCTTATACCTATAATGGTTATATTTATCGTACCCTTTATCAAGAAGGTAAAGATTATCCTGTTTATCAACGTAAACCTGTCAACAAAAATAGTAATTGGCAGATATTAGTTGATGGTAATGAACGTGCTAAGGGCCATCAATTTTATACCTTGGGTGGTATTGCTGTTATCTGAAGATAATAATCATTTGGCAATTGTCGAAGATTTTCAAGGTCGTCGTCAGTTTGAGGTTTCATTTAGACAGTTAGCTAGTAAAAAATGGCAGAATGCAGTAATTAAAAATACCTCTGGTAATATTGTATGGTCTAATGATAATCAAACTCTCTATTATATTCGTAACCACCCACAGACATTATTACCTTATCAAGTATATTGTCATCAATATGGATTAGAGGGGGGTTGAAGATAAAAAAGTTTATCAGGAGAATGATGACCGATTTTACTTGAGCATGACAAAAAGTAGCTCAAAAGCGTATATTCTACTAGCAATTAGTAGTACAGAAACATCTGAATATCGATTAATCGATGCTAATAACCCCGCTGAATCACTTAAAATATTTTCCCCTCGCCAAACGGGACGTGAGTACGATTTAGATCATTTTCGTGATAATTTTTATATTCGCTCTAACCATCAATTGGAGCAATTTGGGTTATATGCTACTCAATCAATTGACCAGCCCTGGCAAACAATTATTTCACCGAATAAAGAGACTGATTTAGAAAATTTTGCGCTTTTTAACCGTTGGTTGGTTGTTGCAGAGCGGCATAATGGCTTAGTTAATATTCGACAGATAGATTGGCAGACCAAACAGCAAAAAATAGTTCAATTTGATGAAGCGGTATATAGTGCCTGGATTGATTATAATCCAGAGCCTGATAGCGAGACTTTACGTTATGGTTATTCTTCACTAACTACCCCAATATCTGTTATGCAGATAAATATGCTAACTGGACAGCGTGAATTGCTAAAACAATAACAAGTCAATGGATTTGATAAATCACTTTATACCAGTGAACGTATCTGGGTTCAGGTAAAAGATGGCACTAAAGTGCCAGTTTCGTTGGTATATCGTAAAGATCGATGGCAAAAAAGCAAAAATCCGATTTTGATTGATGGCTATGGTGCTTATGGTATCAATGTGGATCCGGTTTTTAGTTCACCGCGTTTGAGTTTATTGGATAGGGGATTTGTCTA
Source organism: Arsenophonus endosymbiont of Aphis craccivora (assembly GCF_013460135.1). Classification (GTDB taxonomy): domain Bacteria; phylum Pseudomonadota; class Gammaproteobacteria; order Enterobacterales; family Enterobacteriaceae; genus Arsenophonus; species Arsenophonus nilaparvatae. The sequence continues at coordinate 2,010,812 of NZ_CP038155.1, read as the reverse complement.
TGCAATAGTGCATGTTCGTGGTGGCGGCGATTTAGGCAAAGCCTGGTATCAACAAGGGAAGGTTGAAAATAAAGCCAATAGTTTTAGTGATTTTATTGATGCAACCAAAATATTGATTGCAAAGGGGTATAGTGATCCCAAACGGGTATATGCAATGGGTGGAAGTGCTTGTGGTTTATTGATGGCGGCGGTAATTAACCAGGCACCGGAACTCTATCGAGGCGTTGTCGCTCAAGTTCCTTTTGTCGATGTCGTGACAACCATGCTTGATCCTTCTATTCCATTAACAACTGGTGAATATGATGAATGGGGTGATCCCGCTGCGCAGGACGCTTATTTTCGACTAAAATAAAATCTTACAGTCCCTATGACAATATTAAATCTCAACGTTACCCTAATTTATTGGTTACGACGGGGTTATATGATTCGGCTTTGTTGAATAAATCGAACTTTTAGGTGATTGGCGGAGCTGATCGCTAAATTCGTTTCAACATCAGGTCCCCATGGCAAAGCAAAAGTTTAAAATTACCAACTGGCCCGCGTACAACAAGGCACTCAGACAACGTGGTTCCCTGACGGTCTGGCTTGATGAGTCGGCCATCGCTGGATGGACTGACAGTTCTTCGCCTGAAGGTCGTGGCCGGCCGCTTTACTACAGCGATATGGCTGTTACCACTATCCTGATGATGAAGCGTGTGTTTAACCTGTCGCTCCGGGCATTACAGGGCTTCGTTGATTCGATTTTTAAACTCATGTCTTAGCCGCTGTGCTGTCCGGACTACTAGCTGGTCAGCAGACGAGCAAAGAGCGTCAACATCAGCATAAAAACGCCAACGCGTGGTGAAATCTCGCATCTGGTCATCGACAGTACCGGTCTGAAGGTCTTTGGCGAAGGTGAATGGAAAGTCAGGCAGCATGGGGCTGACAGACGAAGAGTGTGGCGCAAGCTTCATCTGGCAGCAGACAGTGTGACTCATGAGATTATCTGTGCCGACTTATCGCTCAGCGGAACGACAGATGCGCAGGCACTGCCGGGCCTGATTAACCAAACCCACCGGAAAATCAGGGAAGTGTCAGCAGACGGTGCTTATGACGCCTGTTACTGCCACGATGCGTTGCTAAGAAAGAAAATCAGGCCCCTTATCCCGCCGCGAAGCGGAGCGAAATACTGGCCGGACAAGTACCATGAACGTAACCATGCGGTGGCGAATCAGCGTCTGAGCAGGAGTAATGATATGTGGAAAAAGAAAGTGGGTTATCACCGGCGTTCAGTGGCAGAAACAGCGATGTTCCGCATAAAAACTTTGCTGGGTGGCCATCTGAGGCTGCGTGACTATGAGGCTCAGGTAGGTGAAGCAATGGCGATGGTCAAAGCGCTGAACCGTATGACGTTGTTGGGTATGCCACACAGCGTCAGGATCGGATAACAGCTGTAGCAGAGGGAGCCATCCTGGCGGCTAATTCTGATTTATTCAACAAAGCCATTGATTTTCAATATAATCTTTATCGTAGAGTGGTGTTAAAAGTGCTAAAGCTTCATCATAAGAGTGTAACGGGTAACTAATATTTTCATTTGCATAGAGTGAATCCAGTAAATGAATATGTTGTTTTTCGATAGTCGAAAGTGGGGGAGTAGCTCTTTGGGTATCGGATTTATAATTAGGTAATGGATTAAAGTTTATTTTATTGATAGAGAACATAACTTTCCTACGTTTAAGCCGTTAACTTTAACCATATTGTATGGAAGTAATCAATTTTAAAAAGAGGCGGGTTAGTCAGAATAAATTAAGCAATGTACCTAATTCATGTAATATTTATTTGCTTTAAAATTAATTAAATAACTCGATTAATAAATAAATTATTTACAAGCAAAAATCTAAATTTGATCATAGTATTATGCGTTTTTGTTAGCTAAAAATGAATTTTAGTGAGAAAGTACTGGAGTCAATCAATTTCGTCATGTATCATATCGCCGCAATATTTTATCTTTTTCCAAATCCTGCCTGGTGATATATTGCTTATGTTACGTATTAAGAAAGAAGCACTAACATTCGATGATGTATTGTTAGTTCCTGCACACTCAGATGTATTGCCTAATACTGCTGATTTATCAACTCAATTAACTGCCTCGATCCGTTTAAATATTCCTATGCTTTCTGCCGCCATGGATACTGTGACTGAATCAGATTTAGCTATCGCATTAGCCCAAGAGGGTGGAATTGGTTTTATTCATAAAAATATGCCAATTGAGCGTCAAGCAGAAGAAGTTCGCCGCGTTAAAAAGTATGAAAGTGGCATCGTTATCGATCCGGTTACCGTCACACCCGAAACCACAATTCGTGAAGTTTATGAAATGGCTGAGCGTAATGGTTTTGCTGGTTATCCTGTGGTTAATAATAAAGAATTGGTTGGTATCATTACTGGCCGTGATATCCGTTTTGTGACGGATTTGGATCAGCCGGTTACGGCGGTTATGACAGCTAAACCCCATTTGGTCACGGTCAAAGAGAGTGAATCCCGTGATGTGGTTTTGCAGAAATTGCATGAAAGACGTATTGAAAAAGCATTGGTGGTTGATGATAACTTTCACCTATTTGGTATGATCACAGTAAAAGATTTCCAGAAAGCTGAACGCAAGCCCAATGCGTGTAAAGATGAGCAAGGTCGCTTGAGAGTGGGCGCAGCGGTTGGCGCTGGTGCGAATAATGAACAACGTATTGAGGCATTAGTGGCAGCCGGTGTTGATGTGTTGTTAATTGACTCTTCCCATGGACATTCACAAGGAGTTTTACAACGTATTCGTGAAACGAGAGCAAAATATCCTAATTTGCCGATTATTGGTGGTAATGTTGCCACTGGCGAAGGGGCTAAAGCTTTGGTTGAAGCAGGTGCCAGCGCGGTGAAAGTCGGTATTGGCCCGGGTTCTATCTGTACAACGCGAATGGTCACTGGTGTTGGTGTACCTCAGATTACTGCTATTGCCGATGCCGTTGAGGCGCTGAGAGGCATGAATATACCGATAATTGCCGATGGCGGTATTCGCTTCTCGGGTGATATTGCTAAAGCACTGGCTGCCGGTGCATCTTGCGTTATGGTTGGCTCAATGCTTGCCGGTACCGAGGAGTCACCAGGTGAAACTATCTTGTTTCAAGGACGCTCTTATAAAGCCTACCGAGGAATGGGATCATTAGGTGCAATGTCGAAAGGCTCTTCCGATCGTTACTTCCAAACCGATAATGCTGCAGATAAATTGGTACCTGAAGGCATCGAAGGACGGGTTGCTTATAAAGGATTTTTGAAGAATATTGTTCATCAGCAAATGGGCGGCCTTCGTTCTTGTATGGGACTGACCGGTTGTGCCACTATTGATGAATTAAGAAGCACAGCAGAATTTGTGCGTATTAGTGGTGCCGGTATCCAAGAGAGTCATGTACATGATGTTACCATCAACAAAGAATCACCTAATTATCGTTTAGGTTAATTATTTTATTAGCGGTTTTTGCTATAAACCGTCAAATTATCATTTGTTTTGGAATTATCTTTAGATGACAACTGATATTCATCAATACCAAATTTTGATCCTCGATTTTGGTTCACAATACACTCAATTAATTGCTCGTCGTATTCGTGAAATTGGCGTTTATTGTGAACTTTGGGCTTGGGATGTTTCCGAGGCACAGATCCGTGAATTTAATCCTAATGGAATTATTCTTTCTGGCGGGCCGGAGAGTACCACCGAACTAAATAGCCCACGTGCACCGGAGTATGTTTTTCAGGCTGGCGTTCCGGTATTAGGTATTTGTTATGGCATGCAAACGATGTCAATCCAATTAGGTGGGCAAGTTGAGGTGTCTGGCGAGCGAGAGTTTGGTTATGCCCAGATGTCCATTCAACAATCCTGTGAACTATTTCGCGATATTTATGACAGCTTAGGTGCAGATGGTAAACCACTGCTAGATGTCTGGATGAGTCATGGCGATAAAGTGACGGCAATTCCAGCTGATTTTAAAGTTATCGCCAGTACCGATAGCTGCCCATTTGCCATTATGGCTAATGAAAAAAAGAGTTTCTATGGTGTTCAGTTTCATCCTGAAGTGACTCACACTCATCAAGGAGCAGCTATTCTACAGCGTTTTGTATTAGATATTTGCCGCTGTGAAGCTCTTTGGACGGCGGCGGCGATTGTTGAAGATACGGTACAGCGCTTGAAGGCTCAGATTGGTGATGATCAGGTTATTCTGGCATTATCAGGCGGTGTTGATTCATCGGTTACTGCGTTATTACTCAATCGTGCTATTGGTAAGCAGCTCACTTGTTTGTTTGTTGATAATGGTTTGTTACGCTTAAATGAAGCGCAGCAAGTTATGGCAATGTTTGCCGGTAAATTTGATCTTAATATTATTCATGTGGCCGCAGAAGAGCGCTTTCTTAGCGCATTGGCAGGGATTGATGAGCCAGAATTAAAACGTAAAGCGAGCGGCCGCGTTTTTATTGAAGTATTTGATGAGCAAGCGGCGAAACAAACGCAAGTAAAATGGTTGGCTCAGGGTACTATTTATCCGGACGTAATCGAATCTGCCGCTTCAGTAACCGGCAAAGCGCATGTCATTAAATCTCACCATAACGTGGGTGGCTTACCAGCAGAAATGAAACTGGGATTAGTTGAGCCATTAAAAGAGTTATTTAAAGATGAGGTGCGTAAAGTAGGCCTGGAGTTAGGACTTCCTTATGATATGTTATACCGTCACCCATTTCCTGGCCCAGGCTTAGGTGTGCGGGTACTTGGTGAGGTGAAGAAAGCCTATTGTGATCTGTTACGTCAGGCAGATGCCATTTTCATTGAAGAATTACATAAAGCTGATCTTTATCATAAAGTCAGCCAAGCTTTCACCGTTTTCCTGCCGGTACGATCTGTTGGCGTAATGGGAGATGGCCGAAAATATGACTGGGTTGTGTCATTGCGCGCGGTTGAAACTATTGATTTCATGACTGCCCATTGGGCCCATTTGCCCTATGATTTTCTTGGCCGGGTGTCAAATAGAATTATCAATGAAGTGGCCGGCATCTCTCGAGTAGTTTACGATATTAGCGGCAAACCACCAGCGACGATTGAGTGGGAATAAAAACGCCGATTGCCAAAATAACTTTATATTAACAACCCAGTAAAAATTTTTACTGGGTTTTTTGTTACTGAGAATTATATTGTTATTGTAATAAGAATAGGCTTTGTTGAATAAATCAGAATTAGCCGCCAGGATGGCTCCCTCTGCTACAGCTGTTATCCGATCCTGACGCTGTGTGGCATACCCAACAACGTCATACGGTTCAGCGCTTTGACCATCGCCATTGCTTTACCTACCTGAGCCTCATAGTCACGCAGGCTCAGATGGCCACCCAGCAAAGTTTTTATGCGGAACATCGCTGTTTCTGCCACTGAACGCCGGTGATAACCCACTTTCTTTTTCCACATATCATTACTCCTGCTCAGACGCTGATTCGCCACCGCATGGTTACGTTCATGGTACTTGTCCGGCCAGTATTTCGCTCCGCTTCGCGGCGGGATAAGTGGCCTGATTTTCTTTCTTAGCAACGCATCGTGGCAGTAACAGGCGTCATAAGTACCGTCTGCTGACACTTCCCTGATTTTCCGGTGGGTTTGGTTAATCAGGCCCGGCAGTGCCTGCGCATCTGTCGTTCCGCTGAGCGATAAGTCGGCACAGATAATCTCATGATTCACACTGTCTGCTGCCAGATGAAGCTTGCGCCACACTCTTCGTCTGTCAGCCCCATGCTGCCTGACTTTCCATTCACCTTCGCCAAAGACCTTCAGACCGGTACTGTCGATGACCAAATGCAAGATTTCACCACGCGTTGGCGTTTTTATGCTGATGTTGACGCTCTTTGCTCGTCTGCTGACCAGCGAGTAGTCCGGACAGCACAGCGGCAAAGACATGAGTTTAAAAATCGAATCAACGAAGCCCTGTAATGCCAGGAGCGACAGGTTAAACACACGCTTCATCATCAGGACAGTGGTAACAGCCATATCGCTGTAGTAAAGCGGCCGGCCACGACCTTCAGGCGAAGAACTGTCAGTCCATCCAGCGATGGCCGACTCATCAAGCCATACCGTCAGGGAACCGCGTTGTCTGAGTGCCTTGTTGTACGCGGGCCAGTTGGTAATTTTAAACTTTTGCTTTGCCATGGGGACCTGATGTTGAAACGAATTTAGCGATCAGATCCGCCAATCACCTAAAAGTTCGATTTATTCAACAAAGCCATATCAATATTAAAAAAATACTCGGTAATGAAATAACGACAGAAATCAGATAAAAAGCGGGCCAATCATATTTGTTCACTAGCACGCTTGCTATGGGCCCAACATAGACCCGCCTAATAGCCGATAAGGCCGATAGTAAAGCAAATTGAGTTGCAGAAAGCGAATGATTGCAAAGCGTCATTAGTAGTGCGACAAAAGCGGCAGTGCCCATGCCAGAAAAGATATTTTCAATAAAGATAACGCTGCTGGTGGTATAAATATTGGCGGGATTTACTGCCAGAAACCAATCATCAAAATTAGAAATAGTCTGTAAAATACCGAAAATAAGTAAGGCTTTAAATAACGACATTTTTTACATAATATAGCCGCCATATAAAGCGCAAAGAATAGTTGCAAATAGTCCAAAAGTTTTATTAATGGTGCCAACTTCAGCCAGCGAAAAACCAAGTTTATTTAATAGGAAATTTGTACTCAGTGCCATAACAAATGCATCACCCATTTTATAAAAAATGATCAATAACAAGGTGATCCAGTCATTATTACGACTAAAAAATTCGACAAAGGGTTCATAGATAGCTTCATACATTGTTTTGGGTGGTGGCGATTTTATTAGTGGTTCTTTAGCGGACAGTGTTGCATTGACACCAATTAGCATTAGGCTGGCCATCAGTAGATAGAGTTGCTGCCAAGTAACAAAATGGTCGACCAACCATAAAGCCAATCCGCCTGAAACCAACATACTAATACGATAAACCATAACGGATATTGCCGCGCCGGCGCCGCGCTCTTCTGTTGACAATAAATCGGGTTTTATAAGCATCAAAAACAATATCTTGTGAGGCGGAACAGAAAGCGACCAGCACCGTAGCAGCTGCCAACCACCAAAGATGCTCTTTGGGATCGATAAACCCCATCGCCGCAATGCTGATAATCAGTAAAATCTGAGTGGTTAATAACCAACCACGCCGATGACCTAGCCAGGGCAGGGTGTAGCGATCCATTAATGGTGACCAAAGAAACTTTAATACATAAGCCTGGCCGACTAATGAAAAAAAACCGATCGTTTTAATCTCAATATTTTCTACGGTTAACCAGGCTTGCAAAGTACTTGCGGTAAGTGCCAGCGGTAACCCTGACCAAAACCTAGCAAAAGCAGCACATCGGGAACGATGTTGGGTAAAAACGGTCAGGTAGTTTTTTTTCATAGTCGTCCTGTTGCTCTGTTATTGTCAGACAGAGCTATTCCTGGCAGCACTCTCACTTAACACGCTGAAAAATTCATTGTGCGTTTTGTTTTATAAACTGGCTTGTTTCAGGATCATTAGCCATATCAGCAATAATGTCGGTTAACGCTTTATTGATAGCTGAAGCAATTTTTTCGTTACTAGCATCAAGAGGCCCTTGTTCATTATAGCTACGCGTACTGGTTGACACATTAGATGCCATAGCTACGACACTAATCGCAACATAGACAGTGATATTATGACGTAAGCTGCCTTCTTGTAAATCGGCATACAGCTTATTTAGCGCAATTTGTAAATTAATATTAGCCGGAGCACTGACTGTGTATAACCTCTGACGATCATCTGTTTTTCTAATGCTTCTTGTAAAAGATAGCATAAATCGCGAGAGGGTTTTAATACCGCTAGTGCTGCATTACGATTAACTTCGGCAAGTGCCGTTGAGCTTCTTTTATCAATGCTAGTAATATTTATTGAAACTGCTCTTATGGTTGGATCTTGAGTTGGCAGGCTAATATTTGGCTCGATAGACAGGGTGTTACTTGGGGCAACACATCCTATTAAACTCAATGAGATTAACAGAGCAATGATTAGATGAAAGGTATTTTTTAACATGTTTTCTCAACCTATTTTGGTATTACTTGATTTAATCGTTACCAGGCTTTGTTGAATAAATCGAACTTTTAGGTGATTGGCGGAGCTGATCGCTAAATTCGTTTCAACATCAGGTCCCCATGGCAAAGCAAAAGTTTAAAATTACCAACTGGCCCGCGTACAACAAGGCACTCAGACAACGCGGTTCCCTGACGGTCTGGCTTGATGAGTCGGCCATCGCTGGATGGACTGACAGTTCTTCGCCTGAAGGTCGTGGCCGGCCGCTTTACTACAGCGATATGGCTGTTACCACTGTCCTGATGATGAAGCGTGTGTTTAACCTGTCGCTCCTGGCATTACAGGGCTTCGTTGATTCGATTTTTAAACTCATGTCTTAGCCGCTGTGCTGTCCGGACTACTCGCTGGTCAGCAGACGAGCAAAGAGCGTCAACATCAGCATAAAAACGCCAACGCGTGGTGAAATCTCGCATCTGGTCATCGACAGTACCGGTCTGAAGGTCTTTGGCGAAGGTGAAAGGAAAGTCAGGCAGCATGGGGCTGACAGACGAAGAGTGTGGCGCAAGCTTCATCTGGCAGCAGACAGTGTGACTCATGAGATTATCTGTGCCGACTTATCGCTAAGCGGAACGACAGATGCGCAGGCACTGCCGGGCCTGATTAACCAAACCCACCGGAAAATCACGGAAGTGTCAGCAGACGGTGCTTATGACGCCTGTTACTGCCACGACGCGTTGCTAAGAAAGAAAATCAGGCCCCTTATCCCGCCGCGAAGCGGAGCGAAATACTGGCCGGACAAGTACCATGAACGTAACCATGCGGTGGCGAATCAGCGTCTGAGCAGGAGTAATGATATGTGGAAAAAGAAAGTGGGTTATCACCGGCGTTCAGTGGCAGAAACAGCGATGTTCCGCATAAAAACTTTGCTGGGTGGCCATCTGAGGCTGCGTGACTATGAGGCTCAGGTAGGTGAAGCAATGGCGATGGTCAAAGCGCTGAACCGTATGACGTTGTTGGGTATGCCACACAGCGTCAGGATCGGATAACAGCTGTAGCAGAGGGAGCCATCCTGGCGGCTAATTCTGATTTATTCAACAAAGCCTCGTTACCATACTTTGGTATTTTACTGTTAGTATGCCAGAAAGTTATCGGCATTTGGTGAAGAAACCTACTAAAAAATTGGTCTGGATTATGCTTTAATCGTAATTTAGTAATATCTAATCCTATTTCTAACCGATATTGGATAAATCGTAGTGAGTCATAATAAAAAACAGATTAATCATTTTTGCTGGCATATATATTTACTTAGTAAATTAAGTCGACAGAGTCTATTAATATGGTAACTAAACCTATGCAAACCATGTGTAAGCAAATTGAAGAAAAACTGGAATACGCTTTTTCACCGGTATATTTGATTGTATTAGATGAAAGTGATCAACATAATGTTTCGCCAGGTACGGAAAGTCACTTTAAAGTTATTTTAGTGACAGAAAAATTTGCAGCACAAAGGATGGTTGCTCGTCACCGAGCTGTTTATCAATTATTAGCAGATGAATTATCTAATAGTGTTCATGCATTGGCATTACATACTTATAACCCAACTGAGTGGCAACAGCGCCAACAGCAGGCTTTTTCTTCACCAGCTTGCCGTGGTGGAGAGTAGGTCAATCGAGGTTAAGAAATAGATAATTATGCTGACTTAACCAGATATTATTTAGCAGTAATTGCTGTTATAAAATATTTTTATCGTTATATCTTACCGTGTTAGTCATATCAATTTTGCTACAAAAGCCAGTATTTAGAACGTTTACTATTTATTATTCACCTTTGCTCGACTCACCGCATATGCATCTGTATAATGTCCCGTCTAATTTTCTATAAGGTTTCGGAACGCTTCTACTTAACAGGGAGCCTCAAAAATAGAGGGTAAACCTGGGTTTGGGGAGCAGTATGTTATCAGGAGATGTCTGATAACATTCACTCTGGAGTTGTCCGAGTACTAAGATTCTTTTGAGGTAACAAGATGCAAGTTTCTGTTGAAACAACTCAAGACCTGGGGCGTCGTGTAACAATTACCGTTCCGAATGCTGATATTGAAAAAGCGGTGAATAGTGAATTAATTAATGTGTCAAAAAAAGTGCGCATTGATGGTTTTCGTAAAGGCAAAGTGCCAATGAATATCGTTAAACAACGTTATGGTACTTCTGTATTGCAGGACGTGCTGGGCGATATAATGCAGCGTAATTTTGTCAGCGCAATCATAGAACAAAAAATTAATCCAGCTGGGGCACCAAAATATCAACCTAAACAATTTAAAACTGGTGAAGATTTTACCTATACCGTTGAATTCGAAGTCTATCCAGAAATTGAGTTAAAGGGTTTAGAAAATATCAAGGTTGAAAAACCTATTGTTGCGGTAAAAGATGAAGATGTTGACACCATGCTGGAAACATTACGCAAGCAACAAGCTACTTGGCAAGAGATAAAAGAAAAAGTTGCTGCAGATTCGCGAGTGACTATCGATTTTAAAGGCACAATTGATGGTGAAGTGTTCGAAGGGGGTAATGCGAACGATTTTGTGCTGGTAATGGGTGAAGGTCGTATGATACCTGGTTTTGAAGATGGTATTATGGGTCATCAGGAAGGTGAAGAATTTACTATTGATGTCAATTTTCCAGCCGATTATCACGCAGAAAATTTAAAAGGTAAAGCGGCTAACTTTGCTAGCACTTTGAAGAAAGTGGAACAACGTGTATTACCAGAACTGACTGAAGAATTTATCAAACAATTTGGTGTTCCTGACGGTTCGATGGAGAGTTTACGTGCAGAAGTACGCAAAAATATGGAACGTGAACTAAAAACAGCTGTTCGTAATCGAATTAAGACGCAAGTACTTGATGGTTTAGTTAAGGAAAACGAAATTGAGGTGCCTATTGCTGTTGTTGACAGTGAAATAAATGTACTACGTCGACAAGCTGCACAACGTTTTGGTGGCAACGAAAAACAAGCGTTAGAATTACCACGTGAAATATTTGAAGAGCAAGCTAAACATCGCGTTATTGTTGGTTTATTATTAGGTGAAGTTATCAATAAAAACTCGCTAACTGCAGATGATGTTCGTGTAAAGTCACTGATTGAAGAGATGGCTTCAGCTTATGAAGATCCCACTGAAGTGATCGAATACTATAGCAAAAATAAAGAGTTAATGGATAGTGTCCGTAATTTGGCGCTAGAAGAACAAGCCATTGAAATATTATTAGAAAAAGCGGAAGTAACAGATAAAGAAACTCAATTCCAAGAGTTAATGAATCAGGCTCAGATGAGGTAATTGCTGAGTAGTGAAATGCTATTATCTGGTTTTGTGAAAACCCGTGGTTTTATGCTACGGGTTTTTTATCGTTAAAAAACTTTTCTTTTTTCTTGAAAAAAGAAAAGAATAACCCCAAATAATTTTCTATATTGTTGTATGACTTTCTTCATAAAGGCGAATATCCCTTTATGAATAATGGTTAAGTTTGTAATTATAGTCATTCTTATTTATCTCGAGTAGAATTAGATAGATTGGGCACCATAAAGCGTTTAATTAGGAGATGGAAATGTCATATCATAACAATCAAGATCAACTTGCGCCGCATATGGCATTGGTGCCAATGGTAATCGAGCAGACTTCACGCGGTGAACGTTCTTATGATATTTATTCGCGCCTACTAAAAGAAAGAATTATTTTTTTAACAGGTCAGGTCGAAGATCACATGGCAAATTTAGTGGTTGCTCAAATGCTGTTTTTAGAAGCTGAAAACCCTGATAAAGACATTCATCTTTATATTAATTCACCGGGTGGCGTCATTACGGCAGGTATGTCAATTTATGACACGATGCAATTTATTAAACCTGACGTTAGTACAATTTGTATGGGGCAAGCGTGTTCGATGGGAGCTTTTTTGCTTACCGCCGGTACTAAAGGAAAACGTTATTGTTTGCCCAATTCTCGTGTCATGATCCACCAACCTTTAGGCGGATTTCAAGGACAAGCGTCGGATATCGAAATTCACGCCAAAGAAATTTTAAAAATTAAATCGCGTATGAATGAATTAATGGCTAAACATACGGGTAAACAAATAAAAGAGATTGAGAACGATACCGAACGGGATCGTTTTTTATCTGCAGAGGAAGCAGTTAGTTATGGTGTGGTAGATAAAATTTATACTAATCGTAATTAATTTACATAAATGTATGGCATGCCTGATATAGTTATATCCATGATTAATTAGTAACAGTTTTCTGTTACCATCTTTGTTGAAATTAGGGTGATGGTTAAAAAAGTGAGGTTATCTGAATGACAGATAAACGCAAAGAGAGTTCAGGAAAGTTGCTGTACTGCTCCTTCTGCGGAAAAAGCCAGCATGAAGTTCGTAAGTTAATTGCTGGTCCGTCAGTTTATATCTGTGATGAGTGTGTTGAGCTCTGTAACGATATTATTCGAGAAGAAGTTAAAGAGATTGCACCACATCGTGAGCGCAGCGCATTACCGACACCCCATGAAATTCGTTATCATCTTGATGATTATGTTATTGGCCAGGAAAATGCCAAGAAAGTATTGGCGGTAGCCGTTTATAACCATTATAAACGCCTACGTAATATTTCTAACGAAGGGATGAATGGTGAAGGGGTAGAGCTAGGTAAAAGTAATATTTTGCTTATTGGGCCGACGGGCAGTGGTAAGACACTATTAGCTGAAACTTTGGCTCGTTACCTGGATGTACCATTTACCATGGCTGATGCGACAACATTAACGGAAGCCGGTTATGTTGGAGAAGATGTAGAAAATATTATTCAGAAACTTCTACAAAAATGCGACTATGATGTAGAGAAAGCACAGCGTGGTATCGTCTATATTGACGAAATTGATAAAATATCCCGTAAATCTGACAACCCTTCAATTACACGCGATGTTTCAGGTGAAGGCGTTCAGCAAGCTTTACTTAAACTTATTGAAGGTACCATTGCAGCAGTGCCACCTCAAGGAGGCCGTAAACATCCACAACAGGAATTTTTGCAAGTCGATACTTCTAAAATTCTATTTATTTGTGGTGGTGCATTCGCAGGTCTTGATAAAGTGATTGGCCAACGGTTAAATACACGTTCAGGTATTGGTTTCTCTGCTGAGGTCAAAAGCGAATCCGAGCGAGCGACTGAAGGTGAGTTACTTTCTCAAGTGGAACCAGAAGATTTAATTAAGTTTGGTTTGATTCCTGAATTTATTGGTCGTTTACCTGTCGTAGCTACTTTAGGCGAATTAAGTGAAGAAGCATTAATTCAGATTCTGAAAGAGCCTAAAAATGCGTTGACTAAACAATATGAAGCACTTTTTGAACTTGAAGGCGTTAATCTTGAGTTTCGTGAAGAAGCATTGAAAGCAATTGCGAAAAAAGCCATGTCGAGGAAAACCGGAGCACGTGGTTTGCGTTCTATTGTGGAAGGCGCTTTGCTAGAAACTATGTATGATTTGCCATCAATGGATCATGTTGAGAAGGTAGTGATTGATGAAATGGTGGTTGCCGGTCAATCAGAACCTTTAGTGATTTATAGTCAACCTGATATACAAGCATCAGGTGAAAAATAAATCTTAATGCTTTTCTTAGTTGAATTGTGTAATGCAAAATGAGGGTTTTCCCCTCATTTTGTGTTTAATACCGAATCAGGCTATTGAATATCAAAATTTTGTCCCCATGTAACTCGATATTTAAACTGAGGTTTCTCAAAATTTTTAAGGAAACCCTAAAATTGGCATAAGCTAAACGAAGAGAGAACCTTATGAATCTTGAGCGTTCAGAACGCATTGAAATTCCTGTACTGCCTCTGCGAGATGTCGTGGTTTATCCACATATGGTGATCCCATTGTTTGTTGGCCGCGAGAAATCGATTCACTGTCTTGAAGCTGCAATGGATCAGAATAAACAGGTCATGTTGGTGGCTCAAAAAGAAGCATCGACTGATGAGCCAGGTTTAAATGATCTTTTCTCTGTAGGGACAGTTGCTTCTGTTTTGCAGATGCTAAAACTACCAGATGGTACGGTTAAAGTCTTAGTTGAAGGTCTGCGTCGTGCAAAAATCACTATGCTAACAGATAATGGAGAATATTTCATTGCCCAGGCTGAGTATTTTAGTTCTCCGACTGTTGATGAAAAAGAGCAAGAAGTCTTAAATCGGACAACCATTAATCAGTTTGAAGGCTATATTAAACTGAATAAAAAGATCCCACCTGAAGTATTAACATCATTGCATTCTATTGAACAATCGGACAAATTGGCTGATACAATCGCTTCTCATATGCCGTTAAAACTAGTGGATAAACAGCGTGTATTAGAAATGGCTGATGTGGTTGAGCGGCTTGAATATTTGATGGCAATGATGGAGTCTGAAATTGATTTACTGCAGGTTGAAAAACGTATTCGTAATCGCGTTAAAAAGCAGATGGAGAAAAGTCAGCGCGAATACTATTTGAATGAGCAGATGAAAGCAATTCAGAAAGAATTAGGTGAGATGGAAGACGCGCCTGATGAATATGAAATGTTCAAGCGCAAAATCGAAGAAGTTAAAATGCCTAAGGAAGCTCGGCAAAAAGCGGAAGCAGAATTACAAAAATTGAAAATGATGTCACCTATGTCTGCTGAAGCTACAGTTTTACGGAGCTATATTGATTGGATGGTGCAGGTCCCGTGGAATGCTCGTAGTAAAGTTAAAAAAGATTTGCTGAAAGCTCAGGAAACACTGGATAGCGATCATTATGGTTTAGAACGTGTTAAGGAACGTATTCTTGAATACTTAGCTGTGCAAAGTCGCGTGAGTAAAATTAAAGGGCCAATTTTATGTTTGGTCGGACCGCCTGGTGTTGGTAAAACATCATTAGGTCAATCAATTGCTAAAGCGACAGGGCGTAAATATATTCGTATGGCACTTGGTGGTGTCCGTGATGAAGCAGAAATTCGTGGACATAGACGAACATACATTGGCTCTATGCCCGGGAAACTTATTCAAAAAATGGCAAAAGTGGGTGTTAAGAACCCCTTATTTTTGTTAGATGAAATTGACAAAATGTCTTCGGATATGCGTGGTGATCCGGCATCGGCTTTACTTGAAGTACTTGATCCAGAACAGAATGTTGCGTTTAATGATCACTATTTAGAAGTTGATTATGACCTTTCTGATGTGATGTTCGTTGCGACTTCAAATTCGATGAACATTCCAGCACCGTTATTAGATCGTATGGAAGTGATTCGTCTTTCAGGTTACACCGAAGATGAAAAACTTAATATTGCCAAAAAACATTTGTTACCTAAACAGATTCAGCGAAATGCATTGAAAAAAGGCGAGCTTACGATCGACGATAGCGCAATTATTGGTATTATTCGTTATTATACCCGAGAGGCTGGTGTTCGTGGTTTAGAACGTGAAATTTCCAAATTATGCCGTAAAGCAGTAAAAGCACTACTGATGGATAAATCATTGAAACACCTTGTCATCAATGAAGATAATCTAAAAGACTATCTTGGTGTGCGTAAAGTTGATTACTGTCGTGCAGATACCGAAAATCGTATCGGTCAAGTGACGGGTTTAGCTTGGACAGAAGTTGGTGGCGATTTATTAACTATTGAAACCGCTTGTGTACCTGGCAAAGGTAAACTCACTTATACCGGATCGTTAGGTGAGGTTATGCAAGAATCTATTCAAACGGCGTTAACTGCAGTTCGGGCGCGAGCAGAAAAGCTGGGTATTAATGCTGATTTCTACGAAAAACGGGATATTCATGTGCATGTACCTGAGGGAGCAACACCAAAAGATGGTCCCAGTGCAGGAATTGCAATGTGCACAGCGTTAGTTTCTTGTTTGACCGGTAATCCTGTACGAGCAGACGTAGCGATGACTGGTGAGATAACATTACGAGGATTAGTATTACCAATTGGTGGTTTAAAAGAAAAATTGTTAGCCGCTCACCGTGGTGGTATAAAAATCGTGCTAATTCCAGATGAAAATCGTCGAGATTTGGAAGAAATATCCCAAAATGTTATCGCAGATCTAAAAATTTACCCGGTAAAAACCATTGAAGAGGTTTTTTCTATTGCACTACAAAAGCCCCCCTTTGGGATGGAGATAGTGACTAAAAAATGCTCTTAATACATTGATTTAAATTAAAAATTTTACATAAACTTAAAACTGATAAATCTTAAATGATTTATCAGTTTTTTTTATCTACTAAATAAATTAAGTAAACAAATCTATAATTATTTGGCTGTAATATGTTTTCTTGCCATACTTTTGTAGTATTGATACGACGGTGTCATCTTTTTGTGAACCGTTAGCAATATGTTTGTTTAATCCATAATTAATAAAATGGGGATGATAAGCGTGAAAAAGAAAGAGCTAATAGAAAAAATTGCTAAAGAGTCAAAGGCTGCTAAATCAGTCTCTGAGAGCGTGTTAAATGTATTTCTCAAAATTGTATCTCAAACTCTCAAAAAAGGAGATAAAATTCAGTTAATAGGCTTTGGCGCTTTTGAAAGTAAAGAGCGCCCAGCACGTACTTGACGTAATCCTCAAACAGGTAAGGCTATTAAGATAGCTGCGGCAAAGGTACCGACATTTAAAGCCGGCCAAGGATTAAAAGATGCTGTTAACGGCCACAAGAAAAAATAAGGATTGCCGCATACTGTTAACGGATAAACTAAAACCGAATCAATTGTTTTAGTAAGTTAGGATAGAGCGCATCATAAAGGTGATGCGCTTTTTTCTTTTACGCTAAAATAGCGTATTATGCGTCTATTTACTTTGACTAAAATGGAGAGTAGCCTCTTTATGATGGACAACCTACGCACGGCGGCGAATAGTCCTGTGCTAAAAATAGTATTTGTGATTATTATCCTATCTTTTGTGCTTACCGGCGTTGGTGGTTACCTGATTGGCGGTTCAAGTAATCACGCGGCGAAAGTGAATGGCACAGCAATTAGTCAAGTTCAATTACAGCAAGCTTTTCAGCAAGAAAAGCAAGCATTACAAGAACGACTAGGTGATCAATTTGCTGAAATTGCCAGCAGCGAGCAAGGGATCCAGATGCTGCGTCGTCAAGCTTTAGAAAGGTTAATTGGTGTGACATTGCTTAATCAATATTCAAATCAATTGGGTTTAACGGCGAGTGATGAGCAAATTAAGCAAGATATCTACAACATGCCGATATTTCAGACTGACGGGCATTTTGATAGTGAAAAATATCGGGCTATTTTATCTCAACATAATGTTAATGCCGATGATCTTGCCCAAGAAATACGACAAAATTTGATTAACCGTCAACTCAGTAAAATGTATGTGACAGATGAATTTGTCTTACCTGAAGAAATTAAGTCCTATGCTGAGTTACTTTTACAGCAACGTGAAGTAAAAACAGCAACTATATCGCTTGCTAACTATCAATCTAAACAAACGATGACAGATAAAGAATTACAAGATTACTATAATACACATCAGAACAGTTTTATTTCACCCGAACAGGTACAGGTTAGTTATATTAAGTTAGATGCCGCTTCTCAACGTGAAAATGTGGCAGTCAAAGATGAAGAGCTGAAAAGCTATTATGAGCAAAATATAGCTAATTTTACGCAGCCTGCGCAAAAACATTACAGCATGATCCAATTGGCAACAGAAAAAGAAGCCGATTCCGTTGCTAAAGAATTGGCTGGTGGGGCTGATTTTAAGCAATTAGTTACCGAAAAATCGACAGATAAATTTAGTGCAGCAAATCATGGTGCTCTTGGTTGGATGGAGGTGACTTCAACGCCAAGTGAAATTATTGATGCGAATCTAACTAAAAAAGGACAGGTTTCTGGCGTAATAAAATCGGCTAGCAATTATATTATATTTCGTTTTGATGATATTAAACCTGAAGTAATAAAACCTTTTCAGTCAGTAAAAACTGAGATTGCCGATAGCCTAAAAAATGAAAAAGCGATTAATGCATTTTATTCATTACAACAAACTGCAAGTCGCGGGGCGATGGATAATAACGAATCGTTAGCAGCAGCTGAAAAAGTTACTGGTATTAAAGCGGTCACAACAGATTGGTTTAGTCGTAATAATCTTCCTGAAGAAATAAGATTTGATAAAGTGGCTGATTCTATTTTTAACAGCAACTTATTAGATAAAAATGGGCCAACAGGTATTAACTCAGATGTTATTAATGTCGATGGTGATCGTGCGTTTGTTATTCGAGTTGAAAAATATAAACCAGAGGTAACTCAACCATTCGATGAGGTGAAAAAATCAGTAGCTGAATTAGTCAAGCTTAATAAAGCTACAAAAGAGATGGAAGCAGAGGGCAATAAATTGCTGAGCGCATTAAAACAAGGGACAGGTGCAGCGGCTTTGGCAAAACAGGGTATTACCTTTGGTGAGGCAAAGATTATCAAACGTTTTGAACAAAATGACTCATTGGCTGAGCAAATTTTTCAGATGCCAATTCCTAAAGAAAATGCACCGACTTATCTCAGTAGCAAAGATAGCAAAAATAATTTAGTTATTATTCAATTGGTCAAAGTGACTCAGGGGCAACCGACGGAAGATGAATTAAAAGTCTTTTCGCAACGCTATAAAATGATACTTGGCGATGTGATGATGGAATCACTGATGTTGAATTTACGTGATAAGGCTAAAGTCGATGTAGGCCGAATTGAGTAATTTGCGTTCGACTTCCACATAATTTTATACAATTACATAAATTAGAGGCTGCGCTTGTGCAGCCTCTTGCTGTTATATCATTTTAGGCTTTGTTGAATAAATCAGAATTAGCCGCCAGGATGGCTCCCTCTGCTACAGCTGTTATCCGATCCTGACGCTGTGTGGCATACCCAACAACGTCATACGGTTCAGCGCTTTGACCATCGCCATTGCTTCACCTACCTGAGCCTCATAGTCACGCAGCCTCAGATGGCCACCCAGCAAAGTTTTTATGCGGAACATCGCTGTTTCTGCCACTGAACGCCGGTGATAACCCACTTTCTTTTTCCACATATCATTACTCCTGCTCAGACGCTGATTCGCCACCGCATAGTTACGTTCATGGTACTTGTCCGGCCAGTATTTCGCTCCGCTTCGCGGCGGGATAAGGGGCCTGATTTTCTTTCTTAGCAACGCATCGTGGCAGTAACAGGCGTCATAAGCACCGTCTGCTGACACTTCCCTGATTTTCCGGTGGGTTTGGTTAATCAGGCCCGGCAGTGCCTGCGCATCTGTCGTTCCGCTGAGCGATAAGTCGGCACAGATAATCTCATGAGTCACACTGTCTGCTGCCAGATGAAGCTTGCGCCACACTCTTCGTCTGTCAGCCCCATGCTGCCTGACTTTCCATTCACCTTCGCCAAAGACCTTCAGACCGGTACTGTCGATGACCAGATGCGAGATTTCACCACGCGTTGGCGTTTTTATGCTGATGTTGACGCTCTTTGCTCGTCTGCTGACCAGCGAGTAGTCCGGACAGCACAGCGGCAAAGACATGAGTTTAAAAATCGAATCAACGAAGCCCTGTAATGCCCGGAGCGACAGGTTAAACACACGCTTCATCATCAGGACAGTGGTAACAGCCATATCGCTGTAGTAAAGCGGCCGGCCACGACCTTCAGGCGAAGAACTGTCAGTCCATCCAGCGATGGCCGACTCATCAAGCCAGACCGTCAGGGAACCGCGTTGTCTGAGTGCCTTGTTGTACGCGGGCCAGTTGGTAATTTTAAACTTTTGCTTTGCCATGGGGACCTGATGTTGAAACGAATTTAGCGATCAGCTCCGCCAATCACCTAAAAGTTCGATTTATTCAACAAAGCCGCTCAGATGTACCAATTGCAACAAATTGGTAATTTATTACATACTGATAGCGTAGAACGTCTAGATGTTGTTAATTAATCTTTTTTCTATTTTATTCTTACTTATTTGTGGATTTTTTATTAATATATTTTTATATTTCATATTGAAAATTGTTTTTTCATCACTTCGAAGATTGGTAAATTAAGATTATACTAGATTAGATACTTATTTTGTTGTAAATAAGGTCGGTCAACTTTAATCTTTTTTGTTATTATTTATATACTGTTAAACTATTTTTATGTTTAATATTATCTATTTGAATAAGAAAACAACACTTGATTTTTTTCTTGCTATTTGAATATGAATAGCGCATAATGCGTGCTCTATTATTCTTATAGAGCCATTCGATGGGGTCCTGTTGGTTCTCCCGCAATGCTAAATTGTTAACTTGGTCAGATCTGGAAAGAAGCAGCCATAGCAAGGGGTGTATGTGCCGGGATGTCGCTGACAGCGACTCCTCCAGTTTAACACTTCTAAGATATTTATATTTTTTCAGATAAAATTAATCTAATTAACAAAAAATGTTTTTATGTTGAAAATTGCTAAATTAATTCAATATGGTTGGTTTTTTACATAGAGAAAAATTTCAATTAATTTGATGAATTTTCATTTTAATCTAAATGTCAGTTTTTGGTTTAGTTATTTATAGAAAAATAATATTATGTGAAATTAAGAATTTTGATTAATGATGCAATTGAATTATTAATTAAAAAATAAATAGCATTGAATTGATTGTTTTCATAAATAGTTATTGTTTAGGTATGGTTTTTATTAATGAAAAAGAGTTATGGTTGAGTGAGGATAATTATAGGGTTATTTTTTGATTAAGTGAAAATATACATATGGTTCATTGTTTAATCTAATAACGTAAGCAACACCACGATATAATTATTCGTGCAATAAATGAATATTTTAAGTTATATAGTTATTAATAAAAGCCGATAAAGGCTATCGGCTAAAATTATAACCATATCCTATCTGATAAAGGAAAGACTTACTTATTAACGAACATATTTCCAAACTGACGAAGGAATTTTGTCATAAAGTTTATTCATTGTGAGCTCTGCTAACCTATGGTCTGCGGCAGAATAAAATAATTCAAGTTCGTCTTCAGATAACTCATATTTGTTTTTTTCGATTACGCGCTCCAATGTTTCGATAGTCGTACATCTTCTTAAGCGCTTCAGATAGTCAATTTTAGTCATAATTTCCTTTCTTTAAATTATAGATGTATAAAATATGAATGTTATTGGCTGTTGCGTCAAGTGTTACTTAATGAATATTTTATATCATTTGTTAATATTTCAGCCAAATGCTCATTCATTTTTTGCCAATCAGAAATATCTGTTAGGCTCATTACAGGTTTACCAAATAGGTTATAAGTTTCATTCAAATATTCGTCAATAAAAATAAAAAGGTTTACGTTATTCGGATATTTTAATTTAAATTGACCAATAAAATCTGTGATATGATCAATTAATACATTAAGTTTAACGCTTTGATCGGAACCAAGATCATTTTTCCAATGGGTTTTTGTCCTATGCAAAGTTAACATCGCTTCACGATATAGAGCATCACATAAATACTTTAGCACTAAGATATCATAACTCCTTGGTGAGTACTCATCCATAATCACCTCCATTTAAACCTCAGATTACGGGTTATTACTCATTTTGATTGCATAATACTGGGCTTTGTTGAATAAATCAGAATTAGCCGACAGGATGGCTCCCTCTGCTACACCTGTTATCCGATCCTGACGCTGTGTGGCATACCCAACAACGTCATACGGTTCAGCGCTTTGACCATTGCCATTGCTTCACCTACCTGAGCCTCATAGTCACGCAGCCTCAGATGGCCACCCAGCAAAGTTTTTATGCGGAACATCGCTGTTTCTGCTACTGAACGCCGTTGATAACCCACTTTCTTTTTCCACATATCATTACTCCTGCTCAGACGCTGATTCGCCACCGCATGGTTACGTTCATGGTACTTGTCCGGCCAGTATTTCGCTCCGCTTCGCGGCGGGATAAGGGGCCTGATTTTCTTTCTTAGCAACGCATCGTGGCAGTAACAGGCGTCATAAGCACCGTCTGCTGACACTTCCCTGATTTTCCGGTGGGTTTGGTTAATCAGGCCCGGCAGTGCCTGCGCATCTGTCGTTCCGCTGAGCGATAAGTCGGCACAGATAATCTCATGAGTCACACTGTCTGCTGCCAGATGAAGCTTGCGCCACACTCTTCGTCTGTCAGCCCCATGCTGCCTGACTTTCCATTCACCTTCGCCAAAGACTTTCAGACCGGTACTGTCGATGACCAGATGCGAGATTTCACCAAGAGCGTTGGCGTTTTTATGCTGATGTTGACGCTCTTTGCTCGTCTGCTGACCAGCGAGTAGTCCGGACAGCACAGCGGCAAAGACATGAGTTTAAAAATCGAATCAACGAAGCCCTGTAATGCCCGGAGCGACAGGTTAAACACACGCTTCATCATCAGGACAGTGGTAACAGCCATATCGCTGTAGTAAAGCGGCCGGCCACGACCTTCAGGCGAAGAACTGTCAGTCCATCCAGCGATGGCCGACTCATCAAGCCAGACCGTCAGGGAACCGCGTTGTCTGAGTGCCTTGTTGTACGCGGGCCAGTTGGTAATTTTAAACTTTTGCTTTGACATGGGGACCTGATGTTGAAACGAATTTAGCGATCAGATCCGCCAATCACCGGCTTTGTTGAATAAATCAGAATTAGCCGACAGGATGGCTCCCTCTGCTACACCTGTTATCCGATCCTGACGCTGTGTGGCATACCCAACAACGTCATACGGTTCAGCGCTTTGACCATCGCCATTGCTTCACCTACCTGAGCCTCATAGTCACGCAGCCTCAGATGGCCACCCAGCAAAGTTTTTATGCGGAACATCGCTGTTTCTGCCACTGAACGCCGGTGATAACCCACTTTCTTTTTCCACATATCATTACTCCTGCTCAGACGCTGATTCGCCACCGCATGGTTACGTTCATGGTACTTGTACGGCCAGTATTTCGCTCCGCTTCGCGGCGGGATAAGGGGCCTGATTTTCTTTCTTAGCAACGCGTCGTGGCAGTAACAGGCGTCATAAGCACCGTCTGCTAACACTTCCCTGATTTTCCGGTGGGTTTGGTTAATCAGGCCCGGCAGTGCCTGCGCATCTGTCGTTCCGCTGAGCGATAAGTCGGCACAGATAATCTCATGATTCACACTGTCTGCTGCCAGATGAAGCTTGCGCCACACTCTTCGTCTGTCAGCCCCATGCTGCCTGACTTTCCATTCACCTTCGCCAAAGACCTTCAGACCGGTACTGTCGATGACCAGATGCGAGATTTCACCACGCGTTGGCGTTTTTATGCTGATGTTGACGCTCTTTGCTCGTCTGCTGACCAGCGAGTAGTCCGGACAGCACAGCGGCAAAGACATGAGTTTAAAAATCGAATCAACGAAGCCCTGTAATGCCCGGAGCGACAGGTTAAACACACGCTTCATCATCAGGACAGTGGTAACAGCCATATCGCTGTAGTAAAGCGGCCGGCCACGACCTTCAGGCGAAGAACTGTCAGTCCATCCAGCGATGGCCGACTCATCAAGCCAGACCGTCAGGGAACCGCGTTGTCTGAGTGCCTTGTTGTACGCGGGCCAGTTGGTAATTTTAAACTTTTGCTTTGCCATGGGGACCTGATGTTGAAACGAATTTAGCGATCAGCTCCGCCAATCACCTAAAAGTTCGATTTATTCAACAAAGCCATAATACTGCTAAAGATGAAGAAATTACCATTGAATTAATATATTGTTTTATTTTTTGTAAAATCAAAACACTATTAATTATGATTGTTACCAAAATTATAAATGGGTGTCGATAAACAATCAGAATAATGTGGATAATTTATAAAATGTATACTTGTGTGAGTATCGCAAAAGTAAAGCAAACAACCTACTGGATATTAATATAGCACTATTATCGCATAAGTCACTATCTCTGTATAAAGTTTTTTGTTATATGATGTTAATCAAGGAACGAATCTAGAGCAAAATATCAAATATATACAAAAAGTTACAGTATTACTGTGTTATTTTATTATTATTTATTTTTTTATTAAAAAATAAGTTCTAGTCATATATTTAGAGTTATTTTTCATTTATTAAAAAACATGTTTACTTAAAAGGCCAGAATATCTGGCCTTTTAATGGAAATATTACTAATAATCTAACTAAGCTAATATTTATTTGTGAAACGTCTACGTATAACGACAAAAAATACTGGAACGAAATAGATTGCTAATGTGGTTGCTGCAATCATTCCTCCAAGTACACCGGTACCTACAGAGTTTTGCGCGCCTGAACCTGCACCGTTACTAATAACGAGCGGTAAAACGCCAAGCATGAATGCTAATGATGTCATTAAAATAGGCCGTAAACGCATTCTGACAGCATCTAGCGTCGCTTCAATCAATCCTTTTCCTTCTTTTTCCATTAAGTCTTTAGCAAACTCAACAATTAAAATGGCATTTTTGGCAGATAGACCAATAGTTGTTAATAAACCTACCTTAAAGTAAACGTCATTTTCTAATCCCCGAATTGAAGTGAAGAGTAATGCCCCAATAACTCCTAATGGTACAACTAGCATAACAGAAAAAGGAATTGACCAACTTTCATATAAAGCGGCTAAACAGAGAAAGACGACAATAAGAGAAATTACATATAAAGCAGGTGCTTGATTGCCAGAAAGACGTTCTTGGTAAGACATACCGGTCCATTCATAACCAACACCTTCAGGTAATTTTTCAGTAAGTTGCTCCATTAATAGCATGGCATCACCGGTACTTTTCCCTGGTGCCGCAGAACCTTGGATTTCCATTGCAGGTAAACCATTATAGCGTTCCAGACGTGGTGAAACATATAGCCATGGATCTTTGCTATGATCAATCAATGCAGAAAAAGGTACCATTTTTCCTTGATTATTGCGGACATAAAATGTTTCAATATCAGCAGGCAACATCCGGAATGGGGCATCGGCTTGTACATAAACTTTTTTAACGCGTTCACGATCAATAAAGTCATTTACATAGATGCCGCCAAACATGGTACTTAACGTTGCGTTAATATCATTGATAGAAACACCTAATGCTTCCGCTTTCTGTTGATCAATATAAAAACGATATTGAGAAGTATCATCTTGCCCGTTAGGACGGACATTTTGCAATATATCAGGATGTTGAGCGATAAGCCCTAGTAGTTGATTACGAGCAGCCATTAATTTGTCATGGCCTAAATTACCCTGATCAACAAGTTCATAATCAAAACCACTGGCAGTACCTAGTCCAGGTATAGCAGGGATATTGAAAGAGAAGATGATAGCTTCTTGTATTTTTGAAAAGGCAAGATTGGCACGATTAATAATTTGAGAAACATGGCTTTCAGCACTATGATGCTCTTTCCAATCTTGTAGTACCACGAAAGCAAGCCCCATGTTTTGTCCCTGTCCTGCGAAGCCAAAGCCACTTACGGTAAAGACAGATTTAACATTCGCTGTTTCTTTGGTGCGATAATATTGGTCAATATCATGAAGCACTGCGACTGTTTGTTCCTGGGTTGAACCAGGTGGTAGCTGAACCATAGTCAAAAGTAACCCTTGATCTTCCTCAGGCAGAAATGAAGAGGGCAAATTTAGGAACAAAAATGCCATACCGGCAACTAATATAACATAAATAACCAGGTAACGGCCCGTGCCTCTAAGCATATGGACAATACTATTAGTATAGTGATGCGCGCTTTTTTCAAATGTACGGTTAAACCAACCGAAAAAGCCAGTCTGTTTACCATGAGTACCTTTAGGGATAGGTTTTAATATTGTGGCGCACAAGGCGGGAGTTAGGATCAACGCGACCAGAACGGAGAGCACCATTGAGGCGACAATAGTAATCGAGAATTGACGATAGATTGCGCCCGTTGAGCCACCAAAAAAAGCCATAGGGATAAATACCGCCGATAATACTAAGGCTATACCGACAAGTGCCCCTTGAATTTGCCCCATCGACTTTTTGGTAGCTTCTTTAGGTGATAATCCTTCTTCTTGCATTACACGTTCGACGTTTTCTACTACCACAATCGCATCATCGACTAAGAGTCCGATAGCGAGCACCATTGCGAACATGGTAAGCGTGTTAATTGCATAACCCATCGCAGACAAAATAGCGAATGTACCAAGCAAAACAACAGGAACTGCGATCGTTGGGATCAAGGTTGCACGGAAGTTTTGCAGGAATAAGTACATAACAACGACGACTAGCATGATAGCTTCGATCAGCGTTTTCACTATTTCGTTAATTGAAATTTTTACAAACGGCGTGGTGTCATAAGGGTAAACAATCTCTAATCCGTTAGGGAAAAACGGCTCCATTTCAGCGAGCGTAGCACGTACGGCTTTTGCGGTATCTAAGGCATTGGCACCGGTAGCCAATTTGATACCAATACCGGCTGATGGCGTGCCATTATATTTTGCTTTGATGCTATAGTTTTCCGCACCTAACTCAACGACGGCAACGTCTTTTAAACGAACCTGAGAACCATCCGGATTAACTCGTAACAGGATATTGGCAAATTGTTCGGTATTATTTAGCCGCGTTTGAGCAATAATCGAAACATTCAGTCGTTGGCCTGCGATCGGTGGTGTGCCACCTAGCTGACCGGCAGCGACTTGGTTATTTTGAATTTTTATGGCATTGATAACATCCTGAGTGGCCATATTGTATTTAACAAGTTTATCTGGATCTAACCAGATCCGCATAGCGTACTGAGTGCCAAACAGCTGGGTTTCACCGACACCTTTTACTCGACTGATAGGATCTTTAATGTGAGAGTTAACATAATCAGCGATATCCTCTTGATTCATAGAGCCATCTTTAGAAATAAAAGCGACTACCATCAAGAAAGAACCGGTAGATTTATTAACATGGATGCCTTGCTGCTGTACTTCTTGGGGCAGTAATGGCATGGCCAATTGTAATTTATTTTGTACCTGTACTTGTGCAATATCGGGATCTGTTCCAGCTTCAAAGGTAAGTGTCAGAGACATGTTACCCATTGCATCACTGGTTGACGACATATAAACCAGATTATCAATCCCATTCATATTCTGTTCGATAACCTGAGTAACGGTATTTTGTACAGTGGTGGCCTCAGCTCCAGGATAGGTTGCTGAAACCGATATAGCAGGTGGTGCAATGGTTGGATATTGCTCCACCGGTAATTTGATAATTGCCAATAGACCAGCAAGCATGGTAATAATGGCTATTACCCACGCGAATATTGGCCGTTCTATAAAAAACTGAGGCATTAATTATCGACTCCCTTAATTTAAGACTTTTGCGGAGAAAATTTATTTTTCTGTTGTATTTGGAGTTAATGATGTCTCTTTAGCTACCACTTTCATGCCAGGCTTGACTTTTTGGAGCCCAATAACAATGACACGCTCTCCAGCTTTTAGTCCTTTAGCTATTAGCCATTGATTACCAATTGCTTGCGCAGTAATTACCGTACGGGTTTCGACTTCATCATTGGTATTAACAATCATCACTTGGGCTTCACCACGAGGTGTCCGACTTACACCTTGTTGTGGCACTAAGATCGCATTTTTTTTCACGCCTTCTTCTAAAACAGCACGAACAAACATACCAGGCAGTAATTGTTTTTCTGGATTTGGGAAAATAGCCCGCATTGTGATAGAACCCGTACTTTCATCAACTGTTACATCGGAAAATTGAAGAACACCTTTTTGTGCATAAACTTCACCATTATTCATTTTTAAACTAACAGGTGCTTGCTGTGATTCTTTAGATAAATTGCCGCTAGCAATCTCATTTTTTAAACGCAGATAATCGTCACTGGATTGAGTAACATCAACAGAGATAGGGTCTAACTGTTGAATGGTTGTTAGCGCAGTAGCTTGCCCGGTTGTGACTAATGCACCCTCTGTGACGCTGGATTTACCGGAACGGCCTGAAATAGGCGATGCTACTTTGGTATAATCAAGATTGATACGCGCGGTTTCAACTGCCGCCTCAGCAGCTTTAAGAGAAGCTAATGCCTGAGCATAATTAGCGTTTGCAGTATCATACTCTTGTTTACTGATATAATTTGTTCCTAATAGAGGCTTATAACGGCTTACAGTTAAACGAGTAATTTCTGCATTGGCTTTTGCTTTTGCTAAATTAGCTTTTGCACTGTCATAATTTGCTTTATAGGTTGCAGGATCTATTTGATATAAAGAAGCTCCAGCTTCAACATCACTACCTTCTTTATAATTTCTTTTTAATATAATACCCTCTACTTGAGGTCTTACCTCGGCAATACGAAAAGCATTAGTACGGCCAGGCAGTTCAGTTGTAACTGTCAATGGCTTTACTTCCAATGTTACGACACCAACTTCAGGTGTTGGAGGTGCAATATTACCTTGCTGGGAATTATCGCCACATGCTGTCAAGATCAAACAGCTTGAGAGTAGTAATATTACCAGAGGTAAGATCCCTCTGTTTTTTTGCATAAATAAACCTCAATATTCAAATATCAATTTCAAATCTGAAACCTAGTGAATTATTATGTTATAAGTCTCCTATTCTATTGCACAAACATACGTGAATGTATGTAAATTTCCTTCAATGAGAAGAAAGTAAGTTAAAATGGCACGAAAAACTAAGCAACAAGCAAAAATAACTCGCCAAGAAATAATTGATGCAGCAATTAGAACATTTTCTAAGTATGGTGTTTCATCTACCTCATTGTCTAATATAGCAGAGGTTGCAGGTGTAACTCGTGGTGCTATTTATTGGCATTTTAAAAATAAAGTCGATCTTTTCTCTGAAGCTTGTAAATTTACTGATGAACAAATGGCTGAAACTCAGAAAAAGTATCAGTTAAAATACCCCAATGATCCACTTTTTGTATTGAGAAAATTATTACATTATATTTTATTTACTTTTTTTGACGATACTAAAAACAGGGAGCTAACTGAGATTTTTTTTCATAAATGTGAATTGATAGGTGAAATGGCACAGTTTGCTGAATTACGGCGTGAAATTTATATGATTAACCATCAACGACTAGTCACTCTGTTAAGTGCCTGTGTGGAAAAAAAACAGTTGCCTGTCAATATCGATGCCCAGTACGCAGCAATTATGATACGTGCAGCGATTACTGGCCTGTTTGAAAATTGGTTATGTGTACCAGATAGTTTTAGTATCAAAGAAAATGCGATTCGCTATGTGGATACAATGATTGATATGATGAAATACAGTCCATCAATAAGAAACAATTGAAATGTTTTATTACATAATTACGGAGAATTTGATGCCAGAAAAAAACCTATTTTTGATTATTGCTAATGGTGCCGCTTATGGTGATGAAAATCTTTTTAATGCGCTACGTTTGGCGATTGCAGTTAAGGAACAGGCAGCGACAACTGAAATGAAAATTTTTTTAATGTCTGATGCGGTTGTTGCAGGTCTTGATAATCAAAAGCCAATTGATGGTTATAATTTAAAACAGATGTTAGAAATTTTGCTTGCGCAGCAAGTGGAAATAAAATTATGTAAGACTTGTACTGATGCAAGAGGTATCAGTGAATTACCGTTAATTAAAGGGGTCAGCATCGGCACTTTGGTAGAGTTAGCTCAGTGGACATTAGTAGCCAATAAAGTTTTAACTTTTTAGATATAATAATATTTGAGGCAAGGAAAGAAATCCTAAGGAGAGATTTTTAACTGTTTTTTTATTTTTAATCTAACGTAGTGGATACTACTATGTTTTCATTTAGTCGAAGGTTGCAAAGCAGAACATGTTGCCAGTGGTTAGTTTCTTTCTTGTCCTTATCTTGTGGTTTATTTTTTCTTTTTAATGCTACGTTAATTGAGAGTGCTACCTTAACCAATATAACCTCAAGGCAAACTATTCAAAACCAATTAAATGCCTTAAGTAATCGTAGCAATTTAACTGCGTATGAAACGCTAGCTTTATCTGACTACAAAAAAGCCATCCAATTTTATGATGAATTAGCTGGATTAGAAAAACAAGCTGAATTAATGCAAAAAAGAGTGATGCAAGCGCCAAAAGAAGCGCGATATGTACTTGATAATTTAGCTAGAATTAAACGTGAGCAACAACAAAGTGAGCAGACTAAAACTGAATATCAGCATTTATCTTTATCGCAACTAGAGAGCCAGTTAAAAAATAAATTAGAAATATTACAAAACCAGCAGGAAAATCTAGCCAATATTAATAACAACTTAGTTGCATTACAAACCCAGCCAGAGCGCGCAATGAATATAATGCTAGAAAATGCTCGGCGGCTACAAGATATTCGTTACCAACTAAATAATGATTTTTCTTCCAATGACGATATTCGGCCTGCTTTGCAAGTATTATTACAAGTGGAACAATTATACTTGCAGCAGCAAAATAAATTTCAACAACACGCATTACAAGCTAATACTCAATTACAGGATGTGCTACAGAAGCAACGTGATTATACAGCAACTTATCTTGAGTTAATTCAAAGTGATATACAATATATTCAGGCTACTATTAATAATAAACGCTTAAATTATTATGAGGAAACTGCTAAAGAAGCG
Source organism: Arsenophonus endosymbiont of Aphis craccivora (assembly GCF_013460135.1). GTDB lineage: Bacteria > Pseudomonadota > Gammaproteobacteria > Enterobacterales > Enterobacteriaceae > Arsenophonus > Arsenophonus nilaparvatae. The sequence goes on along the minus strand of NZ_CP038155.1, from coordinate 1,980,125 downwards.
CAACGCTCAACGATAAATAGTCAGGAAGTGGAAGAATATCCGGTAATTAAACATGAAAAAGCGATTAATAAAGCACTGAGTGAACGTTTGATCTCAGTAACTCAAAATAGTAACCAATTAGTACAAAAAGGGGCTTTGTTGAATAAATCAGAATTAGCCGACAGGATGGCTCCCTCTGCTACACCTACACCTGTTATCCGATCCTGACGCTGTGTGTCATACCCAACAACGTCATACGGTTCAGCGCTTTGACCATCGCCATTGCTTCACCTACCTGAGCCTCATAGTCACGCAGCCTCAGATGGCCACCCAGCAAAGTTTTTATGCGGAACATCGCTGTTTCTGCCACTGAACGCCGTTGATAACCCACTTTCTTTTTCCACATATCATTACTCCTGCTCAGACGCTGATTCGCCACCGCATGGTTACGTTCATGGTACTTGTCCGGCTAGTATTTCGCTCCGCTTCGCGGCGGGATAAGGGGCCTGATTTTCTTTCTTAGCAACGCATCGTGGCAGTAACAGGCGTCATAAGCACCGTCTGCTGACACTTCCCTGATTTTCCGGTGGGTTTGGTTAATCAGGCCCGGCAGTGCCTGCGCATCTGTCGTTCCGCTGAGCGATAAGTCGGCACAGATAATCTCATGAGTCACACTGTCTGCTGCCAGATGAAGCTTGCGCCACACTCTTCGTCTGTCAGCCCCATGCTGCCTGACTTTCCATTCACCTTCGCCAAAGACCTTCAGACCGGTACTGTCGATGACCAGATGCGAGATTTCACCACGCGTTGGCGTTTTTATGCTGATGTTGACGCTCTTTGCTCGTCTGCTGACCAGCGAGTAGTCCGGACAGCACAGCGGCAAAGACATGAGTTTAAAAATCGAATCAACGAAGCCCTGTAATGCCCGGAGCGACAGGTTAAACACACGCTTCATCATCAGGACAGTGGTAACAGCCATATCGCTGTAGTAAAGCGGCCGGCCACGACCTTCAGGCGAAGAACTGTCAGTCCATCCAGCGATGGCCGACTCATCAAGCCAGACCGTCAGGGAACCGCGTTGTCTGAGTGCCTTGTTGTACGCGGGCCAGTTGGTAATTTTAAACTTTTGCTTTGCCATGGGGACCTGATGTTGAAACGAATTTAGCGATCAGCTCCGCCAATCACCTAAAAGTTCGATTTATTCAACAAAGCCTCATATTTATTAAAACAACTTTTAAGTAAATATTAACTAAGAATAGCTAAATTTAACAAAATATAAACAAAAAACTTACACTCATTAACAACAAACTATAGATGATTATACTTTTGGGATGCTGATCACGGAACTTTATACCGATAAATAATAAGATTCCCTTCTGAAAAACTAAAATATAATTTTGACATATAAAAAAACAAATAAAATTGATTCTAAACAGTATTGTGATAATGACACTAAACCATAATGTGGTATAGTATCGCAATTAACCTTTACTAGAATAATCAGTTACTTTATTTACATAAATTTTAACTATATATTTTGTTTATGTAGATAAAGAATATTGTATAAATATACCTGCAATCATAATTATATTGAGCGGTTTTCATACATTAAAAATTTACTATTTTTTGTTTCTCGTTTTATATTTTGGAGAGTACCATGGATACAACTCGAGTTGATTCCATCACTTCCTCATATGCACACCAGGACGTAAAAGTTTGGCGTAAAAATGATACAGTTTGGATGTTAGGTTTATACGGCACCGCAATCGGTGCTGGTGTACTCTTTTTACCCATTAACGCAGGTATGAGTGGCCTATTACCCGTCATTCTAATGACGTTACTCGCATTTCCAATGGCCTTGTTTTCCCATCGCGGTTTAACCCGTTTTGTATTATCCGGCTCAAAACCTAATGGCGATATTACTGAGGTTGTAGAAGAACATTTTGGCCGTTCTTCCGGTAATTGGATCACACTGCTCTATTTTTTTGCTATTTATCCTATCTTATTGGTATATGGCGTATCAATTACCAATAATGTCGAGAATTTCATCGTTGAACTCCTCGGTTTTAATGCTCCACCGCGCTGGCTATTAGCACTTATTCTTGTCGGTGGTATCATGGCTATTGTTAGCCTGGGTGAGAAATATATAGTCAAAATAATGAGTATGCTAGTATTTCCGTTTATTGCGGTTTTGGTGATATTTTCACTCTATATGATCCCTCACTGGCATGGCGCTGCATTAGAAACACTTTCATTCTCCAATATTAATATGGATAGTACCGAAAATAACCAGAGTATGCTGGTTACGATTTGGTTAACTATTCCTGTTATGGTCTTTGCATTTAACCATTCACCTATTATTTCTGCATTTGCCGTTGCTAATCGTAAAGAATATGGCGAGCATGCTGATCAAAAAGCTTCTCGAATTTTAGCTTCAGCACATATTTTAATGGTTATAACCGTAATGTTGTTCGTTTTTAGCTGTGTATTTACTTTATCTCCTGCTGATTTGGTAAAAGCAAAAGCGGCAAACATCAGTATCCTCGACTATTTATCTGGCTATTTCGATAAACCTTTTATTAAATTTGCCGCTTCACTAATTGCCTTCGTCGCAATTATAAAATCGTTCCTAGGACATTATCTCGGTGCGCGTGAAGGTTTTAATGGTTTGGTTGAACGTGCTTATCGGGCAAAAGGTAAAACAATCAATATCCAAAAACTAAATAAAGCAACTGCGATTTTTATGTTAGTCACTACCTGGTTAGTTGCTACTTTAAATCCAAGTATTCTGAGCATTATCGAAAGTTTAGGTGGACCTGTTATTGCAATTTTATTATTCATGATGCCAATGTACGCAATTAGTAGAATACCCGCTATGCGTAAGTATTCTGGTCATATTAGTAATATTTTTGTAGTCATTGTCGGTATTATCGCTATTTCAGCTGCAGTATATAAATTATTTCTTTAACGTTTAATGATTTTGGGATGGCTGTCATTTATTGGAATAAATGAATTAGCTTTCCCAAATATCGTAAGGCCGCAATATTAACTTCAACTCTTTGGCCAGCTTATTACTAAAAATTAGCGCCTTTAACAAGGAGGCGAATAAAATATGAGTAGTGTTTTTGATATTTTTAAAATTGGCATTGGCCCATCCAGTTCTCATACTGTCGGACCAATGAAAGCCGGTAAACAATTTGTTGATGATCTAATTAAAAAAGAGATTCTGACTTCTGTAAAGCGTATTAGCGTTGATGTTTATGGTTCATTATCTTTAACCGGTAAAGGACATGCCACTGATATTGCCATTATTATGGGATTAGCCGGTAATCTACCCGATACGGTAGCTATCGATTCTATCTCCACTTTTGTTAAAAATGTTGAACAAACTCAGCTCTTATTACTTGCCAATGGACAACATGTAGTGGATTTTCCTACACAAGGTGGTATGAATTTTCATACCACCAATCTACCAATGCATGAAAATGGTATGGTAATTACCGCTTTCGCAGCTGAAGATAAACTGTATAGTAATACATATTATTCTATTGGCGGTGGTTTTATCGTTGATGAACAGCATGTTGGTCAAGAAAGTGGATCGACGGTTAAAGTGCCTTATCCATACCAGTCAGCAGCTGATCTACAACGGCACTGTAAAGATAACGGCCTTTCACTTTCTGCACTGGTGATGCAAAATGAATTAGCGCTGCGGAGTAAAGAAGAAATACAAACTCATTTCGATGCAGTTTGGCAGGTTATGCAGCAAGCTATCGAACGAGGTGTTAATACCGAAGGTCTATTACCAGGCCCACTTCGGGTACCACGCCGTGCAGCAGCATTAAGAAGAATGCTAGTCACCTCCTATAATACGACAACGGATCCGATGGCTGTTGTTGATTGGATCAATATGTTCGCCTTGGCAGTCAATGAAGAAAATGCAGCCGGTGGACGAGTGGTTACCGCACCGACCAATGGTGCTTGTGGTATTATTCCAGCCGTACTTTCTTATTATGATAAATTTATTCGCCCCATTAACGAAAATTCTTATACCCGCTTCTTTTTGGTTGCTGGCGTTATCGGCACCCTTTATAAAATGAATGCTTCAATTTCTGGTGCTGAAGTTGGCTGTCAAGGTGAAGTTGGTGTGGCCTGTTCTATGGCCGCAGCTGCGCTAACCGAATTAATGGGAGGTAGTCCTGCCCAAGTCTGTATCGCAGCAGAAATTGGTATGGAACATCATCTTGGGCTTACTTGTGATCCGGTTGGCGGTCAAGTCCAGGTTCCCTGTATTGAGCGTAATGCGATTGCAGCAGTTCAGGCGGTTAATGCTGCCCGAATGGCTTTACGTCGGGTTAGTGATCCGCGTGTTTGTCTGGATAAAGTAATTGAAACCATGTATGAAACCGGCAAAGATATGAATGCCAAATATCGTGAAACTTCACAAGGTGGGTTAGCGATTAAAATTACATATTGCGATTAAACTATTTAATAAACTGTTACAACAATTAAATAATAAGCCAGTTTTAACAACTGGCTTATTTAATGTTAATAAATTATTTTATTCGTTATTATATAAGTATATATAGGCTTTGTTGAATAAATCGAACTTTTAGGTGATTGGCGGAGCTGATCGCTAAATTCGTTTCAACATCAGGTCCCCATGGCAAAGCAAAAGTTTAAAATTACCAACTGGCCCGCGTACAACAAGGCACTCAGACAACGCGGTTCCCTGACGGTCTGGCTTGATGAGTCGGCCATCGCTGGATGGACTGACAGTTCTTCACCTGAAGGTCGTGGCCGGCCGCTTTACTACAGCGATATGGCTGTTACCACTGTCCTGATGATGAAGCGTGTGTTTAACCTGTCGCTCCGGGCATTACAGGGCTTCGTTGATTCGATTTTTAAACTCATGTCTTTGCCGCTGTGCTATCCGGACTACTCGCTGGTCAGCAGACGAGCAAAGAGCGTCAACATCAGCATAAAAACGCCAACGCGTGGTGAAATCTCGCATCTGGTCATCGACAGTACCGGTCTGAAGGTCTTTGGCGAAGGTGAATGGAAAGTCAGGCAGCATGGGGCTGACAGACGAAGAGTGTGGCGCAAGCTTCATCTGGCAGCAGACAGTGTGACTCATGAGATTATCTGTGCCGACTTATCGCTCAGCGGAACGACAGATGCGCAGGCACTGCCGGGCCTGATTAACCAAACCCACCGGAAAATCAGGGAAGTGTCAGCAGACGGTGCTTATGACGCCTGTTACTGCCACGATGCGTTGCTAAGAAAGAAAATCAGGCCCCTTATCCCGCCGCGAAGCGGAGCGAAATACTGGCCGGACAAGTACCATGAACGTAACCATGCGGTGGCGAATCAGCGTCTGAGCAGGAGTAATGATATGTGGAAAAAGAAAGTGGGTTATCACCGGCGTTCAGTGGCAGAAACAGCGATGTTCCGCATAAAAACTTTGCTGGGTGGCCATCTGAGGCTGCGTGACTATGAGGCTCAGGTAGGTGAAGCAATGGCGATGGTCAAAGCGCTGAACCGTATGACGTTGTTGGGTATGCCACACAGCGTCAGGATCGGATAACAGCTGTAGCAGAGGGAGCCATCCTGTCGGCTAATTCTGATTTATTCAACAAAGCCGAATTTTAATCGAACAAGGATGTTGAATAATATGGATATTTGTTTCATCAGAATATTGATATTAACCATTAGCTGAGCACAATAAAATTATTCACCCGGTTTGACCAAGAGCTAATATAGAAATACTCACTAGCTAAGATCAGCAATTAAATAGATGCTAAAAATAAAATTTAATAATAGAAATAAATTAAATAATAATATTAATGGCCAGTAATTTTTATCAATTAAAATAAATTACGTTTAATAATATACCTAATTTGAAATTATTATTTGTCAATTTCTGCAGAAAAACTCATCAAAAAAAATCCAATTAATTCACAGAACTACTTATTATTTATTAAATTCAACTCAACAAATAATCACTATACATAATACGATTGAAAAATAATAATCATCATGCATCTATCAATTGGTTAACAATTATTTATCAATAAAACACTATTTATTAATGATTATGATTTAATAAGGAGATTAACTATGGCGGTTGTTAGTAAATTTATTCGTGATCGGCTTTGTTGAATAAATCGAACTTTTAGGTGATTGGCGGAGCTGATCGCTAAATTCGTTTCAACATCAGGTCCCCATGTCAAAGCAAAAGTTTAAAATTACCAACTGGCCCGCGTACAACAAGGCACTCAGACAACGCGGTTCCCTGACGGTCTGGCTTGATGAGTCGGCCATCGCTGGATGGACTGACAGTTCTTCGCCTGAAGGTCGTGGCCGGCCGCTTTACTACAGCGATATGGCTGTTACCACTGTCCTGATGATGAAGCGTGTGTTTAACCTGTCGCTCCGGGCATTACAGGGCTTCGTTGATTCGATTTTTAAACTCATGTCTTTGCCGCTGTGCTGTCCGGACTACTCGCTGGTCAGCAGACGAGCAAAGAGCGTCAACATCAGCATAAAAACGCCAACGCGTGGTGAAATCTCGCATCTGGTCATCGACAGTACCGGTCTGAAGGTCTTTGGCGAAGGTGAATGGAAAGTCAGGCAGCATGGGGCTGACAGACGAAGAGTGTGGCGCAAGCTTCATCTGGCAGCAGACAGTGTGACTCATGAGATTATCTGTGCCGACTTATCGCTCAGCGGAACGACAGATGCGCAGGCACTGCCGGGCCTGATTAACCAAAACCACCGGAAAATCAGGGAAGTGTCAGCAGACGGTGCTTATGACGCCTGTTACTGCCACGATGCGTTGCTAAGAAAGAAAATCAGGCCCCTTATCCCGCCGCGAAGCGGAGCGAAATACTGGCCGGACAAGTACCATGAACGTAACCATGCGGTGGCGAATCAGCGTCTGAGCAGGAGTAATGATATGTGGAAAAAGAAAGTGGGTTATCACCGGCGTTCAGTGGCAGAAACAGCGATGTTCCGCATAAAAACTTTGCTGGGTGGCCATCTGAGGCTGCGTGACTATGAGGCTCAGGTAGGTGAAGCAATGGCGATGGTCAAAGCGCTGAACCGTATGACGTTGTTGGGTATGCCACACAGCGTCAGGATCGGATAACAGCTGTAGCAGAGGGAGCCATCCTGGCGGCTAATTCTGATTTATTCAACAAAGCCTTCGTGATCTTGATCCAAGAAAAGATATGGAAGAACAGTTGAAAGAGACACTCAATATTCTAGTCAAGTTGGGAGAAGCCAAATTAGATAATTTCAAACATGAAATGAATAATTCTTGGCATCAAAGTGATGAAGATAGCCTAGCGCCAGGAGTCACCAAAGATTTTCAAACCGAACGCATGCACGTCATGACCAAAACAGATAGCAAAGATGCCATTGGTAGTCCCATTGCTAAAACTATCGAATCAGCTTTTTCGCTTTCGAAAGAACCAAATGGCCAAAATGTAGGAAAATTTATCGAAGAGCTGGCAACAAATGGTTTAGATGCGGTATTAGGTTCTGGTTCCGCTTCTGAAGACCAATATAAACAGTATATTATTTATCCGGATAAGGATTTTTTATGTCGCTGTGACATCTGGTATTGGCGTTACAGTATTGAGTCGAAAGGCTTTCAGGAAAAACTAGAACATGTCGTTATTTATCAAATGCAATATGGTGCTGTTGATATTTCACGGGTCGATCCATTTGCTGTCGCCCACTGGTTTAATAAATGGAGCTTAGATACAGAATCGGCAAAAACAACACTTGATCAAGTAGAAGAATTAATGAAGGCCGCAGAACGAGCCAAAAAATTATCCGCCCCAAACGAGGCTTTGTTGAATAAATCAGAATTAGCCGACAGGATGGCTCCCTCTGCTACAGCTGTTATCCGATCCTGACGCTGTGTGGCATACCCAACAACGTCATACGGTTCAGCGCTTTGACCATCGCCATTGCTTCACCTACCTGAGCCTCATATTCACGCAGCCTCAGATGGCCACCCAGCAAAGTTTTTATGCGGAACATCGCTGTTTCTGCCACTGAACGCCGGTGATAACCCACTTTCTTTTTCCACATATCATTACTCCTGCTCAGACGCTGATTCGCCACCGCATGGTTACGTTCATGGTATTTGTCCGGCCAGTATTTCGCTCCGCTTCGCGGCGGGATAAGGGGCCTGATTTTCTTTCTTAGCAACGCATCGTGGCAGTAACAGGCGTCATAAGCACCGTCTGCTGACACTTCCCTGATTTTCCGGTGGGTTTGGTTAATCAGGCCCGGCAGTGCCTGCGCATCTGTCGTTCCGCTGAGCGATAAGTCGGCACAGATAATCTCATGAGTCACACTGTCTGCTGCCAGATGAAGCTTGCGCCACACTCTTCGTCTGTCAGCCCCATGCTGCCTGACTTTCCATTCACCTTCGCCAAAGACCTTCAGACCGGTACTGTCGATGACCAGATGCGAGATTTCACCACGCGTTGGCGTTTTTATGCTGATGTTGACGCTCTTTGCTCGTCTGCTGACCAGCGAGTAGTCCGGACAGCACAGCGGCAAAGACATGAGTTTAAAAATCGAATCAACGAAGCCCTGTAATGCCCGGAGCGACAGGTTAAACACACGCTTCATCATCAGGACAGTGGTAACAGCCATATCGCTGTAGTAAAGCGGCCGGCCACGACCTTCAGGCGAAGAACTGTCAGTCCATCCAGCGATGGCCGACTCATCAAGCCAGACCGTCAGGGAACCGCGTTGTCTGAGTGCCTTGTTGTACGCGGGCCAGTTGGTAATTTTAAACTTTTGCTTTGCCATGGGGACCTGATGTTGAAACGAATTTAGCGATCAGCTCCGCCAATCACCTAAAAGTTCGATTTATTCAACAAAGCCATTCACTGAGTGAAGAAGAACAACTATTTATGCAACAAGCAGAAATAAATCAACTCAAAGTTGAATATAATGCCCGCGATAACAACATTCATTCTCTGTCAGCTGGATTAGTGGCTGAAGATGGACTGATTATTCCTGTGCCTGATGCAATTGATATGCTGATGTGTTCGTTTAATGGAGAAAAGCGTATTTATGCCCTGAAAAAAGATCAAAAAATGGGGAACTATAAATTATCGCGAGTAGACCGCAATCGAGATCTAATTTTTCACTTGATAAAAGATCATAAAAATACCCGTTATAACAAAAATTTTGCTTTGAAAATCCACTCTCCTTCCTTACTAAAAAAAGCAACAGAACAACCGAAAATGGCATTAGAAAAACTGGCTGAATTACATGCTAACAAGCTATTTAAAAAATTAGATGATGAAGGTTACAAAAAAACCACCCAGCAAAAAGTAGCGGCTTTTTTCTTAAGTCTCATTCATTTTTATAGCTGCATTACCGAAGCACAAAAAGGCAATATTAGAGAAGCTATCGTGGCGGGAGTATTTGATATCTTAAGTTTTTTACACTTTTTGGGCAAAGGACTACAAATTGGTGGACGATTTAGTATTGCGATGGGAGAAGCCACCACTCAAGGGCTTAAAATCGCAGCAAAACAGGCAACGATTGCACAGGCCTTAAAGCAAGGTGGCACACAGTTTGTAAGTGTTGGCATTCCTCATATAACAAAAAATGTACCAGCAGAAGCCTACATTGGATTAGGTATTGATTTTATTCGTAGCGCAGATCCTGGATTTGAATTGCTGGCATCGGGAGGTTTAAAGGGTATCAATAGCTTAAAAGATGCAGCAATTAAATTGAACAAAAAAAATCATCTCTTAGCTCCCCTAGTCGAAGCCCTGGAGAAACAAGTAAAAAATTTGCCGCAAACATCAATTAAATCATTCAAGATCGAAAAGGCCTATCGCCCTGAGTTAAAAACAGAAGTTTTAGTCGTTAATATTGGCAAAAAACAGAATAAAGATATTTTTATGCAAATAAATTCAGTAACCGGTGCCCTTTATGGTCGAAAATATTACCGTGATGCTGCTGGTAATTTGGCATTAGCTCCCGTTCGACTGCAAGAACGCCTTTATCATTTAAAAACCCAAGGTTTGGGCGGTAAAGGATCTAAAATGGCTGCACAAAATTGGCGAACAGAAGAAAAAGCTTTGTCTAGCAAAAAAATACAGAAAGCAAGACTCAAGGGAATTAAGTCATTACATGAGTATTAACCACCACTAATAACGCGATGGATCTGGCGGGAAAAAATTTAAGCTATCTGATAGGTTTGCTGAATGGAAGAAACAATTACTCGGAATCTGAGTAACAAACAATTCCACTTGTACCAATATTTTATCTGACAATATGACTATTTACGCAAGACAGCATTGTAATGACACGTTTAAAAAAATTATTCCTCCCGCCTGGCGATAATGCTATTAAAGCTAAATGCTATAATAAAAAAAGCCCCCTCATCGAGGGGGCAATCGTTAAATTTAGTCGATATATCGTTATCAATATAAATAACTGTTTATTCCATTACATTCATCAGATAGTGGCTAGCGCTAAGTGATGCCTTCGCCCCGTCTCCTGCCGAAATGATGATCTGTTTATAAGGCACAGTTGTGCAATCGCCGGCAGCAAAGATACCTTTTATATTGGTCTCACCTTTTTCATCAACCTTGATTTCACCGATTACATTACGTGCAATTACGCCATCTAACCAATGGGTATTAGGTAGTAAACCAATTTGGACAAAAGTTCCAGCAACCACTCAATCATGGATTGAACCATCCTGCCGATTTTTATATTGTAAGCCAGTCATTTTGACACCATACCCTTTGACTTCGAGGGTTTCGGCCTGCAAAATAATATCCACGCTACTTAAACTCGCTAGTTTCTGTTGCAACACTGCGTCGGCTCTCATTTCTGGAGCAAATTCTAATAAAGTAACATGCTCAACAACTCCGGCAAGATCAATCGCGGCTTCAACGCCAGAATTACCTCCACCAATCACAGCAACTAGTTGACCCTTAAATAATGGCCCATCGCAATGGGGGCAATAAGTTACTCCTGTGGTACGATATTCTTTTTCGCCTGGCACATTCATATCACGCCATTTAGCCCCTGTGGCAATAATAATGATGCGGGAACGCAAAGTAGCACCCGATACTGTTGCACTTTTATGCAACTTATCAGCCGCATCGGCGGGAATGAGTTTTGCTACCATTTGTGAGTCGATAATATCAATATCATAATCATTGACATGGCCACGTAGTGCAGTAGCTAATTTGGGTCCTTCGGTTTTTGACACAGAAATATAATTTTCAATATCAATAGTATCTAAGACCTGCCCACCAAAGCGTGCGCCGATAATACCGGTACGAATACCGTTACGAGCCGCATAAATAGCGGCTGAAGCACCGGCCGGTCCGCTACCAACAATCAAGACCTCATAAGGCAGTTGCTGATTTAATTTTTGGACAGTATTTTTTTCAGCATTAACATCAAGTTTAGTGACAATGTCACTTAAAGTCATCCGCCCCTGCCCAAACTCTTTGCCATTTAGAAACACAGCAGGCACTGCCATAATATTCCGTTGCTGAACTTCAGACTGAACAATAGCGCCATCGATGGCAGTATGCGTAATATTAGGATTCAAGACCGCCATTAGATTTAAAGCTTGAATTACATCCGGGCAATTATGACATGACAATGAATAATAGGTTTCAAAATGAAACTTTCCCTCTAATTGACGGATCTGATCTAACAATTCTACCGCTCTTTCGCTGGATGGCCGCCAACTTGCAAGAATGCCAAAACTAATGAGGTAAATTCATGACCTAATGGCAAGCCGGCAAACCGTAATCCGCTATCTTTACCTGGATTAGTAATTAAAAACGAGGGTTTACGTACTGTTAGATTATTGTCTTTATTAAAAGTTATTTTATCTGACAGTGTACTAATGTCCTGTAATAATGTGCTTATCTCGGTAGATTTTTCACTATCATCTAAGGTTGCTATCAACTCAACTGGCTGAGTTAATTTTTCTAAATATAGTTTAAGTTGAGATTTCATGTTGCTATCAAGCATTGCTTTATCCCCGAAAAAACGGGTGCTAATGCACCCGAACACAGTAAAATGATTCACAAAAAATTTTAATTAAATTTTTCCTACCAAATCGAGTGAAGGTGATAAGGTTGCTTCCCCTTCTTTCCATTTAGCTGGACATACTTCCCCTGGATGGCTTGCTACATATTGCGCCGCTTTAATTTTACGTAATAAATCGGATGCATCACGCCCAATACCTTCCGCAGTAATTTCAACTGCCTGGATAATACCTTTTGGATCAACAATAAATGTGCCACGATCTGCCAATCCTAATTCTTTTTGTTCATCATTTTCTTGATATTTGCGCATCACTTCAAAATTACGCGTTAATGTCCAACTAGGATCGCCAATCATGGTATATTTAATTTTACCAATCGTGTCTGAATGACTATGCCACTCTTTATGAGTAAAATGAGTATCCGTTGAAACAGAATAAATTTCGACGCCTAGTGTTTGAAACTCGTCATAGTGATCAGCTAAATCACCTAATTCAGTTGGGCAAACAAAGGTAAAATCAGCAGGATAAAAGAAAAAAATGCTCCATTTGCCTTTAATATCTTTTTCAGATATATCGATAAATTTTCCATCTTTAAAAGCGGTATTTTGAAAAGGTTTAATTTCTGTATTAACCAAAGACATTTTGCTGCTCCCTTCTATTTGATAGGTATTTAATATATAAACATAAAAGTATTACGTCTAATTCCTTTTTACTATTAATTCAATAGGTATTACCTATTGTAAATAAATATAATATAAAAAAACCGATGGATAAATCGATTTTGATTTGAGAAATAATGCGTCAGATTAACTTTAAGAATATCAATTAGAACATGATAAGCACCAGCGCAGACATGACTAATTACTGGCAAAGTTATTAGACGCTTTATGTGCAGTGACCAGAATATTATAAGTACAAAAAAATGACTGCTTTGGCACATGATAAAAACTTTGAGGCTGGCTAACAGGTTGAATAACAATGTCACCGGCACGCAATAATTGCTTTTTTCCCCAGCTATTAATAAAGGTAAACGCCGATTCGGTTTCAGGTACAATAAAATAATTCATCATTTTACCGGTCGGAATAAAACGTAAATAATTGGGCTTACTTGATACGGTAACAGGATCATGATAATACTGGTGAAATTTTGCTTTTTCAACCAAATATTGCTCATTACCTGTGGCAGGACAAATATTTTCCACCACCCAATCACCCTCCTCGGCGGGCGACGATATTACCTCAGTTCCAACGCCTTTAATGATTGTCTTAATAATTTCACCAGGCGCAGCAAGTCGCGCATAGACCTACTTACTTTTTTGAGCAATGCCAGTTAAACCTTTTTGTTGTGCTTGCTTGAAATAAACCACAATATCTTTAGTTGGATACTGTTCTAACGAAGCTTGTTCATCATAGGCTAAAGCTGGTAAAGGTAATAATATTAGAAGTAATTTCAGGTAATTAGACTGTTTCTTCATATAATTTAACCATAAATTTTTAACTACAGAGTAGCTCTCAATACAGTGAAAATAATGATTAAAATACCAATATTAAAAGTGTTCATTAACTAATACTAATTTACCAATTAAAGCTCCTGACTTCATAAAACGATGCGCTTTTTCTGCTTGTTCTAATGAATAAGTTTTAGCAATAATGGGTTTTATCTTACCTGAATTAATCAGCGGCCAAACCTTATTTTCTAACGCTGTTGCAATCGCTATTTTTTCCGCTAAAGTTCTTGCTCGCATTGTTGAACCAGTATGAACTAATTGTTTAACCATTAATGGCATTAAATTTAACTGCTGAGGTGCCCCACGCATCATACCAACTTGAATGATACGGCCATGTTTAGCGGCAATTTGATAATTTTTATTAACATAATAGCCACCAATCAGATCAACCACAATATCGACCCCTTTATTTTGGGTATATTCAGCTATTTTTTCAGCAAAATCTTCTGTCATATAGTTAATAACTTTATCAGCACCTAAAGAAGAGGCCACCTTCCTTTTTTCCACTGAACCAACAGTAGTAAATACTTTAGCACCAAAAATTTTTGCTAACATGATAGTAACACTACCAATACCAGAGGTGCCACCATGAACGAGAACAGTTTCATTTTTTTTGAGTTGAACAATTTGGAAAACATTAGCCCAAACAGTAAAAAAGTTTTCTGGCAATGCCGCCGCTTCGATATAACTAAGATCACCAACAGGTAAAGCGATCGCTTCATGTACCAGACAATATTCAGCATATCCTCCACCGGCAACTAAAGCACAAACTTTATCGCCTTTTTTCCAACGCTGACAACCTTCTCCAACACTAACTACCTGACCGGCAATTTCTAATCCTGGTATTGGAGATGCATCCGTTGGTGGTGGATAAACCCCCATACGCTGAAAAATATAAGGACGATTGACACCCGCGGCGGCAACTTTAACAAGTAAATGTGATTTTGGTGGTTTTATTAGTGGTAATTGGGTGGGACTAAGCTTTTCCGGCCCGCCAGGTTCAATAATTTCAATAGCAATCATCGTTTTTGGTAAAGGGTCTATTAGGTGCGGCATTCAATAATAACTCCATTGCTGAGTCAATCAACTAATTATTGTACTTGAGAGCGGCTTTGTTGAATAAATCGAACTTTTAGGTGATTGGCGGAGCTGATCGCTAAATTCGTTTCAACATCAGGTCCCCATGTCAAAGCAAAAGTTTAAAATTACCAACTGGCCCGCGTACAACAAGGCACTCAGACAACGCGGTTCCCTGACGGTCTGGCTTGATGAGTCGGCCATCGCTGGATGGACTGACAGTTCTTCGCCTGAAGGTCGTGGCCGGCCGCTTTACTACAGCGATATGGCTGTTACCACTGTCCTGATGATGAAGCGTGTGTTTAACCTGTCGCTCCGGGCATTACAGGGCTTCGTTGATTCGATTTTTAAACTCATGTCTTTGCCGCTGTGCTGTCCGGACTACTCGCTGGTCAGCAGACGAGCAAAGAGCGTCAACATCAGCATAAAAACGCCAACGCGTGGTGAAATCTCGCATCTGGTCATCGACAGTACCGGTCTGAAGGTCTTTGGCGAAGGTGAATGGAAAGTCAGGCAGCATGGGGCTGACAGACGAAGAGTGTGGCGCAAGCTTCATCTGGCAGCAGACAGTGTGACTCATGAGATTATCTGTGCCGACTTATCGCTCAGCGGAACGACAGATGCGCAGGCACTGCCGGGCCTGATTAACCAAACCCACCGGAAAATCAGGGAAGTGTCAGCAGACGGTGCTTATGACGCCTGTTACTGCCACGACGCGTTGCTAAGAAAGAAAATCAGGCCCCTTATCCCGCCGCGAAGCGGAGCGAAATACTGGCCGGACAAGTACCATGAACGTAACCATGCGGTGGCGAATCAGCGTCTGAGCAGGAGTAATGATATGTGGAAAAAGAAAGTGGGTTATCACCGGCGTTCAGTGGCAGAAACAGCGATGTTCCGCATAAAAACTTTGCTGGGTGGCCATCTGAGGCTGCGTGACTATGAGGCTCAGGTAGGTGAAGCAATGGCGATGGTCAAAGCGCTGAACCGTATGACGTTGTTGGGTATGCCACACAGCGTCAGGATCGGATAACAGCTGTAGCAGAGGGAGCCATCCTGGCGGCTAATTCTGATTTATTCAACAAAGCCCTTGAGAGCCGTAAAATTTTCCTCTAATAATTTAACCAATATTTAATATAATATTTTGGTAAAATAGAAAAATAAAACAATAGTTTGATTAGAAATACCACTGCGCAATTAAATCAAATTCAGTTAATTTATAATTAATAACATCTATTTCATTAAGAAATCTCGTCCCAAAACTAACTTTATGATTTATTTTATAATTTATATTAAATTCAATCTCCATAGCATCAAAATTTTTTATTCTATTTAATTCTTTGTGACTAGAAAACTGGCTTAAATTATTAAAATAAAATTTCTTTGTGCTATTGGTAGTAATAAAATTGCCGTTCACCTTATCATTTATATTATTTTTTTGTTGTTTTAAACACCTTTTAGTGACGGCGTCACTTACCGAGTTACATATATTATTTATTGTTAAACTGGATAGCAGATTATATTGGTTTGTAATATCAATGAAATAACTTATATAACATTTCATTGACATGGGATTTATTTGCGTTTTTTGGTTAGTATGGAAAGTTGGCATTAGCCTTTTTTTGATTAAAAATGTCTTTTTCATTACTAATCGAAGAATCAAAATTACCAGACCAGTGTTGCCGCTCTGAGAATGGACATGATATTGTTTGCGCAGAAGAAAAAACCAGCATTGCAGCATAGCAGTTGTTAATCTGCAACACGATGATAATAGCAATGCCTAATTGCCAACCTTTCACTCTTCACTACCTGCTTAGCTATTTTCTGGCTTTGTTGAATAAATCAGAATTAGCCGACAGGATGGCTCCCTCTGCTACAGCTGTTATCCGATCCTGACGCTGTGTGGCATACCCAACAACGTCATACGGTTCAGCGCTTTGACCATCGCCATTGCTTCACCTACCTGAGCCTCATAGTCACGCAGCCTCAGATGGCCACCCAGCAAAGTTTTTATGCGGAACATCGCTGTTTCTGCCACTGAACGCCGGTGATAACCCACTTTCTTTTTCCACATATCATTACTCCTGCTCAGACGCTGATTCGCCACCGCATGGTTACGTTCATGGTACTTATCCGGCCAGTATTTCGCTCCGCTTCGCGGCGGGATAAGGGGCCTGATTTTCTTTCTTAGCAACGCATCGTGGCAGTAACAGGCGTCATAAGCACCGTCTGCTGACACTTCCCTGATTTTCCGGTGGTTTTGGTTAATCAGGCCCGGCAGTGCCTGCGCATCTGTCGTTCCGCTGAGCGATAAGTCGGCACAGATAATCTCATGAGTCACACTGTCTGCTGCCAGATGAAGCTTGCGCCACACTCTTCGTCTGTCAGCCCCATGCTGCCTGACTTTCCATTCACCTTCGCCAAAGACCTTCAGACCGGTACTGTCGATGACCAGATGCGAGATTTCACCACGCGTTGGCGTTTTTATGCTGATGTTGACGCTCTTTGCTCGTCTGCTGACCAGCGAGTAGTCCGGACAGCACAGCGGCAAAGACATGAGTTTAAAAATCGAATCAACGAAGCCCTGTAATGCCCGGAGCGACAGGTTAAACACACGCTTCATCATCAGGACAGTGGTAACAGCCATATCGCTGTAGTAAAGCGGCCGGCCACGACCTTCAGGCGAAGAACTGTCAGTCCATCCAGCGATGGCCGACTCATCAAGCCAGACCGTCAGGGAACCGCGTTGTCTGAGTGCCTTGTTGTACGCGGGCCAGTTGGTAATTTTAAACTTTTGCTTTGCCATGGGGACCTGATGTTGAAACGAATTTAGCGATCAGCTCCGCCAATCACCTAAAAGTTCGATTTATTCAACAAAGCCATATTGATTAATAAAATCTATCGATATCAATATGTTTTATAATAAAAAAACTTTATTAAGTAATATTATTAGAAAATAAATTTCACTAAAAACAAATAAATAAAGTTTAAAGTGAAAAATAATAACATTTTTAAAACTAATTAAAATTTAATATATTATTAGAAAAAATTTGATTTTATTTTTACTTTTCTATAAGTTATACAATTAGTTTAAGTAAAATAAATGACTGTCAAGTGAACTGCATATATTGATAATATTAGTTAAATAACAATACAACTAATTATTAATTCTTTTACTCAAGCTTAGAATATGTGTTAAAATTGACTAAAATCAATATTTCTTATCATAATGAGTCAAGTAATATGATCCAAGAAAAACGCGTGGTTCGCCGAATCCAGTCTGGTGGCTGCGCTATCCATGGCCAGGACTGCAGTATTAGCCAGCTTGGTATTCCATTCACATTGAATGAACATGAACTGGATCAACTCGATAATATTATTGAACGTAAAAAACCAATCCAAAAAGGACAGACTCTATTTAAAGCAGGTGATGAGTTAAAATCACTGTATGCCATTAGATCTGGTACCATAAAAAGCTATACCATTACCGAGGAAGGTGATGAACAAATTACCGATTTTCATTTAGCAGGTGATCTTGTAGGTTTTGATGCTATTATCAATCATAAACACTTAAGTTTTGCCCAAGCTATTGAAACTTCAATGTTTTGTGAAATACCTTTTGAAACACTAGACGATCTTTCCGGTAAAATGCCTAATTTGCGACAGCACATAATGAGGTTAATGAGCAGTGAAATTAAAGATGATCAAGAAATGATATTACTGCTTTCAACAAAAAATGCTGAAGAAAGATTAGCTGCTTTTATTTATAATCTCTCACGCCGTTTTGCTCAACGTGGTTTTTCAGCTAAAGAATTCCGCCTAACAATGACTCGAGGTGATATTGGTAATTATCTTGGATTAACCGTTGAAACAATTAGTCGTCTGTTAGGTCGCTTCCAAAAAAATAATACTCTCAGCGTTAAAGGTAAATATATTACAATTAATGATATGTATAAGCTGACCCAAATTGCAGGTAAAACCTCAGCATAAACAACAATATAAATGTAAGTCAGATCACATTAACATATTATTTTTTTGTGATTTGGCTATGTTAATATCTATTATCCCAACTCATATTGGTTTATCTTTAGTGATATCAATGTTACCTGGCCTCTAAGAGGAACCATTATGGCTAATTACCGTAATCTGTTGTTGCTATTGATCCAAATCAGGATGACCAACCTGCACTTCGACGTGCTGTATATATAGTACAACGCAATGGGGGACGCATTAAGGCTTTCTTGCCCATATATGATCTCTCTTATGATATGACAACCTTATTATCCCCTGAAGAACGCAATGCTATGCGCAAAGGCTTTATTAGTCAGCGAAAAGTATGGATAAAACAGCAAGCACACTACTATTTAGAAGCCGGTATTGATATTGAAATTAAAGTAATATGGCATAACAAAACATATGAAGCTATTATTCAAGAAGTTATTGCTGACAAACATGATTTATTATTAAAAATGGCGCATAAAAATGATCGTTTTGATGCCATGATATTCACTTCCCTTGATAGGCATCTACTTCGTAAATGCCCTTTGCACAGTCGATGTTAAAAGATAAAGTATGGCCTAATGATGGCGCTATTGTTGTTGCAGTTAATTTATCTAATGAAGAATCCGATCACGATAAACTTAATATTAAACTCATCAAGGAAACGGAAAATATCAGCCACCAGATTGTTAAAAATCCACATATTCATCTCGTTAGTGCCTACCCTGTCGCGCCAATAAATATCGCTATTGAATTACCAGATTTTGATCCAAATGTCTATAATCAGGCTCTGCGGGCACAGCATCTTGTTGCAATGAAAAAATTAAGGCAAAAATTTACCATTGATGAAAAATATACCCATGTTGTTGAAGGGTCCGCTGAGAAAAAAATTCCTGAAATCTGTGACGAATTACATGCAGGTATTGTTGTATTGGGTATTTTAGGCAGAACAGGTATTTCAGCGGTGTTTTTAGGCAATACTGCTGAACAGATCATTGATAAGTTAAAATGTGATTTATTGGCCATTAAGCCGGATGGTTTTGTCTGTCCAATAAATCCAGCAAATAATTAACGACCCAATGGCCCATTCAAATAGAGCCATTATTAGTAAAAACTTATAAAGCGCGCAAAATAGCTTCTACGCTAACTTTGGCATCACCGAAAAGCATTTGGGTATTTTCCTTAAAAAATAACGGATTCTGAACACCTGCATAACCGGTATTCATTGAGCGTTTAAATACAATAACATTTTGCGCTTTCCAAACCTCCAGGACGGGCATTCCCGCTATTGGGCTCATCTTGTGCGGCTGGGTTAACGGTATCATTTGCCCCGATTACTAATACCGTGTCTGTATTAGCAAAATCATCATTTATTTCATCGAGCTCCAACACGATGTCGTAAGGTACTTTCGCTTCAGCTAATAATACATTCATATGACCAGGCAAGGCGTCCGGCAACAGGATGGATCGCAAAGCGAACATTAATCCCTTTTTCGCGTAATTTTGCCGTAATATCGTGAATCGGGTATTGAGCTTGAGCCACCGCCATCCCATAACCGGGAGCAATAATTACCGAATGGGAGTTTTTTAACAACTCAGCTACTTCATCCGCTGTAGTTTCCCGATCATTTCCCAAGCTATGTTCATCATCGACTAATATCCCGTCAGTGCCAAACCCGCCGGCTATAACACTAATAAATGAGCAATTCATGGCTTTACACATAATATAAGATAAAATAGCACCTGAAGAACCCACTAGCGCGCCAGTAACAATTAGCAAGTCGTTACTTAGCATAAAGCCTGCAGCAGCGGCCCATCCTGAATAAGAGTTTAGCATTGATACCACAACCGGCATATCTGCACCACCAATTGAGGAGACTAGGTGCCAGCCAAATTCTAACGCAATGATGGTCATCATTAATAAGACAAATACTTGCAAACCAGTAGCTGTCGTTTTTACGAAAAGAAATAGCAAAATAAATGAAATTAATAACGCCAATAAATTAAGTTTATGACTATTAGGAAGCATTAAGGGTTTAGACGCTATTTTGCCGCATAATTTACCATAAGCAACAATTGAACCAGTAAATGTTACCGCCCCAATAAAAATACCCAGGAAAATTTCTGTCAGATAAATATTATCCATGATCCTATCTGAGAATACATCGTGAGCAATAAAGCTATTAAAACCAACTAAAACAGCAGCCAAACCGACAAAACTATGTAAAATAGCAACCAATTCGGGCATCTCAGTCAGGGCGACTTTATTTGCTAAACGCACCCCAATAAGTCCACCAATAACCATTGCAATAATAATCCAGCCAATATTATGAGCATTGGGACCTAAGATTGTTGCAATTAAAGCGATTGCCATTCCGGTAATACCTAATATATTACCCCGCTTAGAACTTTCGTGACGAGACAAACCTGCCCGGTTGAAAATAAATAAGATGGCCGCCACGATATATGCCGCTGTTACCATTCCACTCGACATCATTTTAACTCCTTATCTTTTACGAAACATTTTCAGAATACGTTGCGTGACTGTAAATCCACCAAAAATATTGATACTGGCTATAAGTACTGCAATAAATGAGAAGAAAGTGACCCAACCTCCACTACCAATTTGCAGCAATGCGGCCACCACAATAATACCGGAAATCGCATTGGTTACTGACATAAGCGGTGTATGCAGTGAATGGCTGACGTTCCATACTACGTAGTAGCCAGCAACACACGCCAGCGCAAACACGGTAAAGTGAGAAAGGAAGTCTTTAGGCGCTATACGCCCAAAACTACCAAAAAGTATAATCGCCAACAGCAGAGAAATATATTTTAACCCAGAAGAGATTTTTTTACTGCTGGTTTTTCTTCATATTTTATCAGTTGATTTTTTGTTTGTGGTTGTTGATATACAGGAATAGGAGGAGACGGCCAGGTAATTTCACCTTCTTTAATAACAGTGACTGCGCGTACAACAATATCATCAAAATCAATGGTTAGTTGCCCATTGTGTTCTTTACAAAGCAACTTGATTAAATTAACAATATTAGTCGCATAAAGTTGTGAGGATTGTGTTGGTAAACGGCTGGGTAAATCGGTATAGCCAATAATGTTAACCTCATGATCAGTAACAATCAGTTTATCTGCCGGGGTTAACTCACAATTACCGCCCGATTTCGCTGCTAAATCAACGATTACACTACCAAGCTTCATCGAGTCAACCATCTCTTTAGTAATCAACTGTGGTGCAGGTTTTCCTGGTATCAATGCGGTGGTAATAATAATATCCACTTCTTTTGCTTGCTTAGCAAATAAAGCCATTTCCGCTTGAATAAATGCCTCGGACATCTCTTTAGCATAACCATCACTGCGTACCTGATCCTGTTTAAAGTCCAATTCAAGATACTCAGCCCCCATGCTTTGTACTTGTTCTTTTACTTCTGGCCTGGTATCAAATGCCAGCACAATAGCCCCTAGACTACCCGCTGCGCCTATCGCTGCTAAACCGGCAACCCGGCTCCAATAACCATAACTTTAGCTGGCGGTACTTTGCCGGCGGCAGTAATCTGGCCAGTAAAAAAACGTCCAAATTGATAAGCAGCTTCTACCACCGCCCGATAACCTGCAACATTAGCCATAGAGCTTAAAGCATCAATTGGCTGAGCCCTGGAGATACGTGGCACTGCATCCAGTGCTAATATAGTGATTTTACGAGCTGCTAATTTTTGCATTAAATCTAGCTGTTGTGCCGGCCAAATGAAGCAAATTAATATTGCCCTTCTTTAATAAGGGCAATTTCAGCTTCTAGCGGCGCATTAACTTTAAATATAATATCTGCATTCAATACAGATTGTTGCTCGACAATTTCAGCACCTGCTTGCTCGAAAGCAGTATCTTCAAAACTAGTAAGCGGACCAGCTTCTCGCTCAACGATGACAGAAAAATCTAATTTTATTAGCTGCTTTATTGTTGATGAGGTTGATGCAATACGTGTTTTATTGGTAATTCTTTCTTTTGGTACACCAATATGCATAATGATCCCTTATCTAGTTCAAAATTGCTTGATGTTTATTCCCTACTAACATAACTAATTATATTATATATCTGTCATATTGAGTGAAAAAACATTATTGCAACCTACTGAAAATAGTAATCATAAGCCATAATCTATCGGATTCCTACGACATTAAATTAAATTTTTTTGTCAAAAAATGATATTAGTCAAATAGCTTAAGACTTGATATTAATTTATAAAAATAATTAGCAAAAGTAGTGAGTATTCAACTAAATTAATAGTTTCATAAGAAAACAATGGGACAATTGCAGTTATTACATGTAATAATTATTATCTGTATGATACGACTATTAATTCAGCATTTTGATAGTAAATTGTGTAATGCGGAAGGATTTTGTATGAAGCTGAAGATAACGGCCATCACAACTGCGGTACTTTCACTAAGCAGTATAATAACTGTGCAAGCCGCTGTAGAATTAACACCGGAACAAGCTCAAGAATTAAAGCCTTATCAAAGGATCGCTGTCACAGGCCGCTTTAATGCCATCTATGAAGCATCCGATGGAGTTTCTCGTCGAGCGGATAAAGAAGGCGCCTACTCTTACTATATTCAAAGCCTAGATGATGTAGGCGATAGTGGTAATTTACGAGTAGTTGCTGATTTGTATCGTAAAGATGCTGTAAAAGTAACCAATCCCCCCTATCGTATCTTTGCTGGCATCAAAGAATTGCCGAAAGCAGAAGCAGAAGCAGAAGCAGAAGCAGAAGCAGAAGCAGAAGCAGAAGCAGAAGCAGAAGCAGAAGCAGAAGCAGAAGCAGAAGCAGAAGCAGAAGCAGAAGCAGAAGCAGAAGCAGAAGCAGAAGCAGAAGCAGTAAGATTATTGCCATTTGATACTGTTACTGCCAGTGGTTTGTATAGCTCGGAAGCCGCACTGAATGAGGCGCTAGCTAAAAAAGCCAAGCGAAAAGGTGCTGCTTATTTTTATGTCGTCCGCAATGTTGCTTTAAATGATGGCGGTAACACACTTGCTACTGCTTATATTTATGCAGCAGATGCACCAAAACGAATAGTGCAAAATAATAATGCCGTAGTAAATGATTTTGGTGCCTTATTTTTTAGTCGGTGCTTTCTTAATCAAAATCTCTTTTGAGCGTGCTAGCAAAGGATGACTTATTATTGGTGCAGTAACTAGTTTATATGGCTTATGGCTACTTTATGCTTCAGGAACAATCAATCTACTCTTATCTGTTATTCTATCCATGCCCGTTTTATTTATCTTCCTCTATGCGCAAAACCAAAACAATAATAAAAAATTACTCAGCCGATTAGAAAGAAATGCAATAATTATAATTATTTTCTCTTCTATCCCCGCATTTTGGTATTTACTTCATATTTAATTAACGAGATTTAACAATCACCAACATACTTGCCATCAGGTGACTATGCTGGTTTTTCTATTAATATAGTAAATTTTCAACTTAAAGGTTCTATCTTGCTGGTTAGATGGGATTTTATTTTTTTATCTACAAAAGTATGTTATAACTAAGTAAAGGTTAAACTCTGATTTTTTAGCCTTCTATTAATAACAAGCAAAACCACCAGTACCCAATTAACGTTAGCAGGCTACCGATATAGTGAAAAAGACTTCTTAACATTTAGTCAAGCTAATCAACTTAAAAATGCCTCTTTTCCGCTTTATTACCACGCTAAGAAAAGCCAATTGCAATTTAATATTAGGATTAGGCAATATTTAGCTAGTTGGGGTACTCTATATTTATCAGCTTATCAGAACAACTATTGGAACTATGATGATACAGAAGCAAGCTACTCGATTAATTATAGTTCTCGGATCTGGGACTTAGATTATACAATCAACTATAGCTATACTAAGCCAGACGAGAACAATCAGCTGATCAGATCCTGTCTATCAACTTGCAAATTCCCTTTAAGCGATGGTTAAAGCGAACCTGGGGAAGCTATGGTATACAAAATAGCTTTAATCAGCGTCTTCTTCAGCAAATAAATATTCACCACTCTCCATTTGCTGATGAAAGCTTATTTTTAACCATTCAACAAAACTATGAACGACAGTATGAAAATCATACTAATTCTATTAGTAGTGCACCTTATGGCCAATATCGAAATCAATATGCAATCCTCAATTTAGGCTACAATCACGACCCCCATCAAAACCAATTAAATTATGGTCTGCAAGGCAGCTTGGTTGCCCATCCTTATGGATTAACCTTAGCCCAACCTATCGGTGAAACAGCAGCATTAGTGATTGCAAAGGACGCAGTTGGGGTAAAACTAGAAAATCATTCAGGTATAAAAACTGACTATCAAGGTATCGCTATCATTCCCAATATTAGTAGTTATCGGACAAACCAAATTACTCTCGCAACCGAAACACTACCAGATGGTGTTGATATTGAATCTAATATACAAACAGTGACCCCTACTCGTGGCGCAATCGCCATAGCCCATTTTGCTACCCAAGTTGGCTATAGAGTAATTTTTAAACTTCAGCATCATAGTAAGACTATTCCATTTGGCGCAATTGCAACTTTAATAGATAAAACCACGATAGCGACTACTGGGATCATATATGATCGGCAGCAGCTTTATTTAAGTGGGGTCCCCGCTCAAGGTGAATTCATTATCACAACTGGAAATAACAATTATCACTGTTCATATGCACTACCTGATGATGCCATACTAGCTAAAGTTCACAAAATTACCGCCATCTGTCAATCAAAGGAGTGAAAATGACAAGCCCTTCAACTAAAACAATGATCCTGGCTTTCTTGCTACTTGGATTATTCTCTCTAAACGCTCATACCTCCGGCTGTAACTACATGTCAGGTTCGCGATCAGTAGACATTTTTATTCCCTTGCCAAATGAAATTGAGGTCTCACCTACATTACCTATAGGTAGCATTATTAAGAAATCTTCTGGATCGATTTCAAGAAGCAATCATAGCGGTTTTATCATCTGCCAATCAGAGCAAATCAAACATCAATGGAAAAATAATAAGCATTATTCAATGATGTCATCATCCGATGATATTTACCCAACAAATTTAAGGGGTATCGGGTTAAAAATTATCTACCATGATGGCAATATCCAACCCTATGTTGTTCCGTGTTCTAGCCAATCTACTCATAAAGTATTTTGTGGAGAAGACTTCTATATAATCGAAGTGCAACTGATAAAAACAGCTTAACAGGTAGATGCCGGTAATATTCCCCAACATCAGCTCACTGAAGCAACTATTGGTAATTTACCGATAGTAAATTTCAAATTGAGAAATGTTAAAATTATCGTTCCTAAAGTAAGCTGTTTTATCAATAATAAAGCATTAGAGATAAATTTAGGTCGCCTAAAAACAACTGTTTTTAACGGCATGTATAGTACGTCGATCAAAAAAACATTTTATCTCGAATTAAGCTGTACTCAACCATCACCAGTTGAAATAAAAATGGAAGGAGATACATTACCGTCAACTGATGATAAAATTTTAGCGTTAAATAAATATCATGCAGCAAAAGGTATTGGCTTACAGATTATATATGAAGATAACCCCATCCAATTCAACCACTGGTTTTCATTAAAAAAAGTGCCTGATACCGAAAGTATTCCACTGCCTTTTTACGCGCAGTATATCCAAGTTGCTGCACGAGTAACACCAGGTCAAGCGAACGCCCTAGTCACTTATCACATTAAATATCATTAAAAAGGGGTGGTAACACCACTTTTTTACCCTACTCTGGCAGTAATGAAATTTGCGCCATTGCCTGTAGAATACGTTTATCTGAAATAGGATAAGGGGTGCCCAGTTGTTGGGCAAATATGTTTACCCGTAATTCTTCCATCATCCAGTATATTGCTTGTACTTCAGGCAACTTTCTTTGTACGCTAGACAACTTAGCTAACCAACCCTGCCATTGCTGTTTAATATGCTCAATACGCAGCATATGCGCGCGATCACAGTTTGGATCAGCGACTAACTTTTCCAAACGACGCTCTATCGCATTAAGATAACGAATAATATCAGGCAGTTTTTGCCAGCCATGAGATGTAACAATACCTGTAAATATTAATCCACTAAGTTGGGTTTTAATATCAGAAAATGCCAGTGCCAAATGAATGTCGACCCGGCCTTTTAAACGCTTATTAATTGCAAATGCACGAGTTAAAATCATTTCAACCTGTTTAGCTATCTCAACCACTACCTCATTAAGCTCAGCACGAACATAAATTTCCAATCGCTGATAATCTTCTGCTGTCCATATCAGAGCACCAAATTGAGCAATTAATTTATCCACTCCACAGCTGATACAATCATCAATTAGCTCAAGAACTTTGCCAAAAGGCTTGAAATAAAGCCCGAGTTTGGATTTATTTGGCAATTTTTCATGCAGGTATTTTATCGGTGAAGGAATATTCAGCAGCAATAGTCTCCTTAATTCTTTATTCATCGCCTGTTGCTGCTCTAGTTGAGTTTCAAACATGCGAATTGCAACGCTATTTTTTTCATCCACCAGCGCAGGATAAGCTTTAACCAGATCACTACCACGCTTTTGTTCATAAAGCTGAGGCAAAGTACCAAAATTCCATATGTGTAACCCACTTTGCTCAATACTTTTATTAAAAACCGCAGCTAATGTTTGTTGAACTTGCTGTTTTAATTGTATTTTCAACGATGTTAAATCACGGC
Organism: Arsenophonus endosymbiont of Aphis craccivora; assembly: GCF_013460135.1. Taxonomy (GTDB): domain Bacteria; phylum Pseudomonadota; class Gammaproteobacteria; order Enterobacterales; family Enterobacteriaceae; genus Arsenophonus; species Arsenophonus nilaparvatae. The sequence goes on along the minus strand of NZ_CP038155.1, from coordinate 1,952,764 downwards.
TTGCGGCAATAGTCTGGTTATTTTCATCGACAATATGAAATGTCATTTTTAAATGATCAGCTAATTGATCCCATTGCCAGGCGTCGGCGTCAATAGTAACACCTGTCATACGACGCAATTCACGGGTTAGACAATCTAACAATTTTCCTTGCGGCGCAGGTATTCTCTCTAAAAATGCTTTAGCATAATTTGGGGTCGGCACAAAGTTATGCCGTCACACTTTAGGTAAGGATTTAATCAGCGCGATAACTAACTCTTCGCGTAATCCCGGTATTTGCCAATCAAAACCTTCATCTTTCACTTGATTGAGTACCGATAGTGGAATATGAACCGTGACGCCATCAACCGCACTACCAGGCTCAAACTGATATGTTAACTGCAATTTAAGCGCATCTTGTTGCCAATAATTGGGGTATTCTGCCCGGCTAACGTTATTAGTTGTTGCCCGCATTAACATATTTTTGTTAAATGTCAGTAGCTCAGGCTGTGTTTTACTCACCACTTTCCACCAGCGATCAAAGTAGCGGGAAGAGACAACCTGACTACTAATTCGCTGTAGATAAAAATCAAACAGCGTGTCATCGTCAACCACAATATCGCGGCGACGGGATTTATGCTCTAACTCTTCTACTTCAGCTAATAATTTTAAGTTTTGTTGGTAAAAGGTGTGGCTGGTTCGCCAGTCACCCTCAACCAATGCATGGCGAATAAAAAGCTCACGACACAATTGCGGATCAATTTTACTGTAATTAACCTGACGGCCAGTTACGATAGGTAAACCCAATAGCGTTACACTTTCCGACACCATAACCGCACCTTGCTTTTTTGACCAGTGCGGCTCTCTGTAATGATATTTGACTAAATGCCCAGCCAGTGGCTAGATCCAGTCAGGTTCGATTATCGCCGCAGTACGTACCCAAAGCTTATTCGTTTCAACTAATTCTGCCACCATAACCCACTTAGGTGGTTTTTTAAATAAGCCAGAAGCAGGAAAAATCATAAATCGCGCATTTCTGACAGCTAAAAACTCTGCTTTATCAACCCCTTTTTGGCCAATATGAGAAAGCAGACCTGCCAGTAGCGAAATATGAATAGCCTGATAATCAGCAGGTTCGCTATTTACCGCAATACTCAACTCTTTAATCACTTGACGCAGCTGGCTATAGATGTCCAGCCACTCCCTTAAGCGCATAAAATTAAGTAGATCTTGTTTACATTGCTTACGAAATTGCGCATTGGATACAATAGTTTGTTGCTGTTTAACAAAATCCCATAAACTTAAATAGGCCAGAAAGTCCGAATGTTTATCGATAAAGCGATGATGCTTTTCATCTGCTATTTGCTGTTTATCAAGTGGCCTTTCACGAGGATCCTGGATAGAAAGCGCGGAACTTATCACCATAATTTCTAGCACACATCCATGCTTTCTGGCCTCTAAAACCATACGTCACAAACGTGGATCGAGCGGCAGTTGTGCCAACTGACGACCAATTTCAGTCAGTTGATAATCGCCAGCAGTAGCGGTTTTATTAGCAATAGCGTTTAATTCTTCGAGTAATCGAATGCCGTCTTGAATATTACGTTTATCAGGCAGTTCAATAAAAGGAAATTGATTAATATCACCTAGTCCAATCGCCATCATCTGCAAAATAACCGAAGCCAGATTGGTACGTAAAATTTCAGGATCGGTATACATCGGGCGGGCTAAAAAATCTTCTTCCGAGTACAAACGAATGCAGATCCCTGCAGAGACGTGGCCACAGCGCCCTTTACGCTGTTCAGCCGAAGCTTGTGAAATTGGTTCAATTGGCAAACGCTGTACTTTTGTGCGATAACTATAACGGCTAATGCGCACATAGCCGGTATCTATTACATATTTAATACCAGGAACTGTCAATGAGGTTTCTGCCACATTGGTCGCTAAAACGAGCAAAAAGCGGTAATATTTCGGTATGTTTTAAATTCAGCTTATTTAGTACTTCGGCAGTATCCCGGATCTCACGCTCACCACTCATAAAAATCAAAATATCGCCAATAGCATGTTGACTTAATTCATCAACCGCATCGATTATGCCATCAAGCTGATCGCGATGACTATCGTTGCTGTCACCACTAATTGGCCGATATCTAACTTCTACTGGATAAGTTCTTCCTGATACCTCAACAATCGGCGCGTGATCAAAATGTTGGGAAAAACGCTCTGGATCGATGGTCGCGGAGGTGATAATAACTTTTAAATCAGGGCGTTTAGGTAATAATTGGCGTAAATAGCCCAGAATAAAATCAATGTTTAAGCTGCTTTCATGCGCCTCATCAATAATTATCGTGTCATATTGCAGTAATAATTTATCATTAAGTAATTCTGCTAATAAAATTCCATCTGTCATTAATTTAATGAACGTATTATCACTTACCTGATAATTAAAACGGACTTTATAACCAACAGTACTACCTAAAGGGATATTAAGCTCCTCATCGATCCTGTTAGCAACTGAGCGCGCAGCCAATCTACGAGGTTGGGTATGACCAATTAAGCCTTTTATCCCTTGGCCAAGCTCTAGACAAATTTTGGGGATCTGGGTTGTTTTGCCCGACCCCGTCTAACCAGCAATAATGACCACTTGATGATCACGGATCGCCTGATCAATTGCCTGTTTTTTCTCAATTACAGGGAGATTTTCTGGATAAATAATTACTGGAAGAGCGCTTTGCCACTGAGCAATTTTTTTCTGCCCGGCAGCAATATCTGTTTTAACTAATTCAATAACCGATTGGCGGGATTTTTCATTTTTTATTTTCTTTATCCCTGCCAAGCGTTTTTTTAATACCAATTGATCACGCAATAATAGCTTTCCAATATCAGCATATAATGCTATTAAATCAGAGTTCACTTTAATTAGACCTTAGTGAAGGGGCAGATTTGCTGAGTTGACCATCAAAACACGATGTCATTGACACATACTCTTCTTTGCCAAAATAATAGAGTGCTATAGTATCTTATTTTTGTGTCCAGCGACCATTAATACCTAATACATATTCACCTTTTTCCGCCCCATCTATTAATTTTTGGCCAGCAATTTTGGCCACTTGCTCAGTCTTATGCGCAATTTCAGCATATTTTTGTTCTCGAGCCTGATTAATGCTGTTAACCAATGCGAAAGGTAAAATATATTTTTTCATCATGTCATTTGTTATCCAAAAAGATCACTATTATTTTTTAGTAACCCCTCAACCTGGCGATCAACTTTAATTTTAATTTCATGTTCAATTTTGACATTCATATTAATATTTATTGGCTTATCGGGTGTTGCCACCTCTAACCGAACACAACTTGTTAATAAAAATGCCGCTGATAAGATCAGCATATACCAAATTTGCCTTTTCATTACTGATTTTCACCTTTTTTTAGCGAAATATTTTTTTCTAACCAATCACCTAAATTATTAGCAAATTGTAGACTGCGCCACAATTGAAAGATATTTTCTTGATGGCGATAATTTAATCTAACTTGCCGATTTTTGCTTTCTAAAGGATTAACGCCATGAATTTGAGCATTGAGCGTGATATCCCCAGATTACTCAGACTAATTTCGGTTTGGCTACGATTTATTTCCAAATAACGTAACCAGGCCATAGCAACTCTAGCAGATAAATTCTTTTCACCGATAGAATCCACTAACTCTTTTCCTAATCTTAAGGTAATATTGCCTGAGTTTGCTAGCCACCATTCTTTCACAATCCAATCCGGGTTATTCAGGAAGAAAGGTCATTGACCACTTATTTTTCCTGACATCGCAACCTGAGTCGTGGTTCTAAGGCGAGTTAATAATTGACTTAAATCTATTCGATCAATAGTGAGTATGGCTGGCTCTATTTGCGGCCAAGGTAATTTAGCTAACCGAACAGCGCCGCCTAACAAATCAACATTAACTGCCCGTAACACTAAAGGGAATTTTGCGCTAGCTGGATAATAGCCATAAAGATCAGCCGTTATATTACGCATATCAAACAGACTTTTTACCTGTTTGATCCTAATTTGGATCGGTGACTTGGTCCCCTGCTGCCAGCGACTATTTTGTAAACGCCAGGGTAAAATAAAATCAATCCCATCAACACTACCATCTTTTAACCACAATCCAGCATTAGTAACCGACCAATGGCCACCAGCGATCACCCCTTGGCCTTGCGCCACAGAAAACGCAGCTTTAGCATAAAAATTACCTTCTCGCAAGGTGATAGCCAAATCTGCCGGGATCAACGATTGAAATGCTAATACACTCTGATTTTGCCAACGTGCATTTCCTCTTAATCGTATAATACCATCCCAACGGATAAAAAATGGAATTGGACCTATTTGTTGCGCTGATAGTGCTCCGGATAATTGGAAATCTGCTGGATTGCGACCAGTTACTTTAGCTATGATCGCGGTTGCTGGTAAAAAGGCTCTCTTGACCAAACTGTATTCGATTAGTACGTAAAATAAGCTCACCAGTAAAATTAGCGCGCTTAGCATCACGTTGCCATTTTAAGGGTTTTGATAGCGTTAAACGGGGATGAAACATATTAACCATCTCATACTGAATTTTATCAAATCCGGTATTCAATCTGTTTACCACCAATAAAGAGTTAATCCAGTAACCATCACCGCTAAGATTCCAATTGGCATTAAGGGGGGGGTAATTGTGCATGGCCCCAATAACTGTCAGTTGTATCAGCAATTGCCTGCAAACGCCCAGTTACCCCTTGTGCCGTCAAATAAGTGCCCGCTAACGGCAGACGTAATTCATCAAGCATTAATGTTTTATTTATCTTGCCATACATTCTAATTAATGATGATGGTAAAAAAGTAATACGCGGAGAGAGCAATGGACCTGAAATCAGGGTTGGGGTTCGCATATCAATAATCAGATCATTAATTTTAACCTGTCCCATTAATTGAAATGGAATATGGCTATTTAGCCAATCTAATTTACCCTGCTCAATAGTCAGCACCAAATTAGCTTTGCCTTCCCCGCCCGTCGTCAACATATTAGCGCGACCACTAATACGCATATCAGCTAAATTATCACGCCAATTAGCCAGACGAAGATCGATTTTTCCTGATAATAATTGATCACCATTGTGCCAACGCCAGTTTCCTTGCTTAATAGTCAAATACTGGTCATATAATTGCCAGGGCAAAAAGAGTAATGGCATTTGAGACTGCTGTTCTGTTAGCTGTAAAATCCCTGAGCGATTTGCCCAATTTAATTGCGCAATCACCGGTTTAGCATAGTGATTAGTCGTAAAAATCGCGTCAATTTTTCCCTGTTGGGGAATTAATGTCGAACTCAAGGGTAGCGAGATATTACCGGGTAAATTAACCGTATCTTCATTCAGCCGAAGAAACATATGCTCTATATTGAAATAATCTGCCGTGGTTGTTCGTGCCACAAATTGCACATTTTGTCCTTGAGAATCGATGTGCAAGTGATGACTTTGACTTACTTGTAACTGAAGTTTGCCAGCTAAAAATGGCCAAGGATGTAAGACGAGTTGTTCAATTGTTAATTCCATTGACGGGATTGTGGTTAAGATCTGTTTTATATCTATTTCAGATTGTGTAGCTTGATCGTCTGTTAACTGGGATAAGCAATTATTGTCACTCACTAACGATTGAGCATTAATTATCCATTTTGTTGGCCATTTAGTTGCTGAAGAAACCGTTAATTGATCTACCTTGACCCATTCACAGCTGCCTAGTGCAATTTGCATATCAGCTACAACAATCCCTTGGCCGGTGATTTTCGGTAACGTCATTGACAATGTTGCACCTTTGGGTAGCCATAATTGACTGACTCTAGGTAACCAATGCGGGATTGAAAACCAGCTGGTGATAACAATAAAAAACAAGATTATGAATAGCAAAATAATATATTTTATTAATTTAGGCACTCTACTATTCCTTTGTTTTAATTAACCTCACTAAAACCATAATAATGGATCTTTAATATTGATCCATCTTATTAATAGATTTACAACACAACTACATTAGCGATGTTATCAACAAATTTTTATCCATCTATTCATATAATCCTCTATTTGTGCCATTCTATTAACACTAAGCACATTTATCGCTATAGGTGCAAAAGTTATCCTCATTTTATATTGGAGCCTCCAATGAAAGTCGTTTCTTATTGTACAAAACAATACGACCGCATTCCTTTCGATCAAATCAATAAACAGGATCATTTTAATTTTGATATCGAGTACTTTGATTTTCCACTCACCCCACAAACTGCTAAAAATTCTGCAGGTGCTGATGCGGTTTGTATATTTGTTAATGATGATGCCAGTCACGCAGTACTTAAAGAGCTTGCAAAGCTGGATGTTAAAATTTTAGCTTTACGTTGCGCCGGATTTAATAATGTCGATTTAGTTGCTGCAAAAAAATTGACCATTCAAGTTGTGCGCGTACCTGCATATTCTCCTGAGGCTGTTGCTGAACATACAGTGGGTTTAATGCTTTGTCTAAATAGACGTATTCACCGCGCTTACCAACGTACTCGGGATGCCAATTTTTCACTGGAAGGATTAACCGGTTTTAACATGTATAATCGTACTGCTGGCATTATCGGTACCGGTAAAATCGGTTTAGCAACATTACGCATTCTTAAAGGTTTTGGCATGAAACTACTTGCCTATGATCCCTATCCCAGTGAAGCCGCATTAAAGCTTGGTGCTGAGTATGTTGATTTAGATGCTTTATTAAAGCATGCCGATATTATTAGCCTCCATTGCCCATTAACAAAAGAAAATCATCATTTACTCAATTAACAATCTTTCAATAAAATGAAAGATGGGGTTATGGTGATCAATACCAGCCGCGGCGGTTTAATTGATTCTACTGCAGCAATCGAAGCACTAAAACAACAAAAAGTTAGCGCCTTAGGGATGGATGTATAAGAAAATGAACGTGAGTTATTTTTTGAGGATAAATCGAATGATGTGATCCAAGATGACGTTTTTCGCCGCTTATCTGCCTGCCATAATGTCCTATTCACTGGACACCAAGCTTTTTTAACCGAAGAAGCTCTCAATAATATTAGCGAACCAACGCTACAAAATATTAAACAGATTGCTCAAGGAGAACCGTGTGCTAATAAAATTGAAGGTTAATCTTTAACATTAAGACAATATTTATTGCTAGGGTTTCTGGCAGCTGATTGCCATGAGTGCTTTAGGGCGCTTATGGCACAAAACTATCGCTAATTAACCAATGAATAATCCAAAATGGAATACCACCAGCAACTGCCGCCAACGGCCTAGTAACTTCCAGTTGTCGATTACTGAATATAACCGCCATAATTGCTAATTGGTTTCTTAGTTAACTTGAGTGAATTAGCCATCACAACGGATACTATTAACCAATTTTAGATGACTAATAAAATAATCAAGTTAATAATATTAATTAATCAACTTTTCCAGTCGTATTTCTCCATTTTGCAAATTTTCAACCGGCAACCAACCCAGTTTTTGATAAAAACCGCAGGCACGACTCGCAGCATCAGTCGTTAACCAAATTTTTTTATATTGTTGAAAAAGAAACGTTTCAGCTTTGGTTAATAAAATTTTGCCGAAACCTTGCCCGGCAAACTCAGGACGAACAAATAAAGCAAAAATGCTGCCTTGTGACATATCCACCATAGAGAAACCGATAGGATTGCCAGCTATTTCCGCAATCCAGGCACAAGGTGACGCAGACAAAATATCGCGTAATGCGTCAGGTGTAATTCCTTTATCAATGAGTTGTTTTTTGGAAAGGTGATTTTCTTTTACACTGGTTCGAATAGCAAAAAGTGATGCAATATCATTAACATTAGCTAATCTGACATGTTGTTCTAAATAATGGTTTTCCATTTTTTCTCTAGGATCAAAGGGTATTAATAATATGATCTTCCCAATCCATCACCTCAATTTCTATAACCGCAATATGCCGAACGGATATTTTAGCTTGGTGCATGGCTAATTTTGAACCGGTTTTTAATGGATGCCAGGCTGGCAGCGGTTTTCCTTCAGCAATTAAACAATAAGCACAGGTGTTAGGTAACCAACGGAAGGTAGTCAAATTATCCCTTGTCAATTTGATACAATCTGGTTCATAACGAAATCTTTCTGCATAGTTTTTGCACTGACAGCTTTTAAGATCTAATTGATTACATGCCACGTTGGTGAAATAAATTTCATCGGTATCGGCATCCAGTAACTTATGCATACAGCATTGCCCACAACCGTCACATAATGATTCCCACTCTTCATAGGTCATCTGTTCTAACGTTTTGCGCTGCCAAAAAGACTCAGACATATAAAAGAAAAATCCTCTTATTAGATAACTCGTGTTTTTAAATTCGATCATTTAAATGAAGAGTAAGCTCGTCGTTCACTTCTAGTGGGCCAACACCTTTGGGTGTGTCTGTTAAAATAACATCCCCAGGGCGTAAAGTAAAAAAACGCGATATATAACTGATCAAAGATAATGTGGCTGTCAGCATATCAGCGGTGTTTCCTTCCTGTCGTATTTCGTTATTAACCAATAAACTTAAGCTCGCTTTTTGTGGGTCACCAAACTCATGAGCAGCAATAAATCCGGATATTGGGCAAGCACCATCAAAAGCTTTGGATTTTTCCCATGGCTGGCCAGATGTTTTTAATGTTTGCTGTAAATCACGTAAAGTCAAATCAAGTGCCACGGCAAACCCTTTAATTGCTGATTTAATTCTCTCTTGATCATTTTCCTCTTTCAGCGTCGTGCCAATCAAAACAGCTTGTACTGTGCCTAGCCCTTTTGGCAACAAAATAGGTTTAGTGATATCACAAAGCTCAGTTTCCGGCTGAATGAAAATGACCGGCTCTTTATGCTGCTTTGCGTTCATTTATTGCACATGTTCGGCATAATTACTGCCTACACAAACCACTTTATTAGCAGATACATCCAGCAATTAACCAAGTCTGTGTAGTTAACGCCAAATTAGCCATCACAGGAACTTCTATGCCAAGCTTTTTCTATTGTTCTACCGATTTTCCTTTTTTCTTTATCCCTGCGAAACCAATATCAAAACCTATTGGTAACTTAACCTGTGTGCCCCAAGGTAAATAAGTTTGCCAACCTTCATACCTAAGGTAATTGGCAATTGAAGCAAAAACATCTGCTTTATTGTGCCAGATATCAATCTGACCTTTACCACTACCATTTATAGCATATTGTAGATAAGAGGTTAGCATAAACTGAGTTTGTCCCATTGCACCGGCCCAAGAGCCTTTTAAACGCTGGTTTTTCGACACATAGCCTTTATCCATAATTTTGAGTGCGGCCATCAGTTGTTTACTAAAAAAAAGTTCTCGGCGGCCATCAAATGACAAAGTGACTAAGGCGAAAAGCACATCTTCTTGCCCTTGGATTTAACCAAATTTACTCTCTAATCCCCACAGTGCAACAATATATTGCACCGGAATACCAAACCGCTTACTGGTTATATCCAGTTGATGCTTATTATTATAATATTGCTGTATTGCGATGCTAATACTGGATGATGGTAAAACTTTTTGTAAATAATTTTCTAAATTGACGTTAGCACGCTTTTCCGGCTGTCTACGATCTGCGGCCACAATTCGCTGAACAAAACAAATATTGGCAAAAGCCATAGCGATCGTTGCTTCGCTTATTCCTTGTTGCCTTGCCATTTGCTTTAAATATTGAACATAAGCTGGAAATTGCGCCAAACTACGTTTTTTATGCGGAAATACCTTACTTAAAGAAACTTCACTAGATTGCGCTTGCTATTGCTTGCGGTACTGATATCAAGAAAATCACTTTAGGCAGCATTGCGATGAGCAAATCACCTATCAATAAGAAACTACCAATTACTGTATAAATAAGTTTGAGTCTCATAGCGATAATATTCCATTATATTTTCAACCGGAGGCGGAAACTGGAGATAATAACCAACCTCGATAAGCTACCGTTTAACCCTATCAATATCAGCATTGGCTAATTTTTTTTGATCTGTCAAACTTAGAGTCATGACCAATCTGGGAGTACCAAATTGCTGTAATAATGGTTTGGGAACGCGGGAAAAATTGTCTTTTTTTTCTACAAAAAGATAAGTTTGTTCCTTCTTTGCACTACAATAAATGACACAAAACATTCAATTTAGCTCTTTTTTATTAACACTTTTGACTTGCCTGACTAATTAAGTAACTATAACATAATATTGTATTTCCTTATATCATCGTCCAAAATTCCACTATGGGTCAGTTCAACATGCTGAGTCGAATGCAGATGGCACAATCACCAATCGAACTAAAAGGCAGTAGCTTCACTCTCACCGTTCTTCATATTCATAATGAAGATCCTGAAGCTATTAAAAAAGCAATTCAGGAAAAAATTGACCAAGCGCCTGATTTTTTGAGAAATTCCCCTGTTGTGTTCAATGTTGCTGGTCTATTAGATGTAAATACTATTTTATCCTGCTATAAAATTATTAGTCAGGCAGGTTTAAAGATAGTTGGTGTTAGTGGGTGTACCAATACTAAATTGCGCCAGGCTATCACTGATATTGGCCTACCTTTACTTAGTGAAGGTCAAAATCAAAAAACACAAAATAAAAAAACTGCCAATATCGCTACCACTGTACATGGTAAGACGCGTATTATTACCACCCATGTTCGTTCAGGACAACGCATATATGCCGCTAATTGTGATTTAATTGTTAACGCTAATGTTAGTGCTGGTGCTGAATTGATTGCTGATGGCAATGTACATATTTATGGCATGATGCGTGGTAGAGTACTTGCTGGCGCATCTGGCGATAATGATTGTCAAATTTACTGTACACACTTACAAGCGGAATTAGTTTCTATTGCTGGACAATTTTGGTTAAGTGAACAAATTCCTGCAGATTTTATCGGGAAAGCAGCTAGACTTTGTTTGGTAAATAATGAATTGACGATTAATAATATCATTTAGACCTTATTACAGGAATGACTTCATGGCACGCATTATTGTTGTAACCTCAGGTAAAGGTGGCGTAGGCAAAACTACTTCCAGCGCAGCCATCGCTACCGGCCTGGCCCAAAGAGGAAAAAAAACCGTTGTGATCGATTTTGATATTGGTCTACGTAACCTCGATTTAATTATGGGATGCGAACGCCGCGTAGTGTATGATTTTGTGAATGTGATCCAAGGTGATGCCACACTCAACCAAGCACTTATTAAAGATAAAAGGACTGAAAATCTTCATATACTTCCTGCTTCACAAACGCGTGATAAAGATGCATTAACACGCGAAGGCGTTGAAAAAGTGCTAAGTGGACTGAAAAAATTAGATTTCGAATTCATTATCTGCGATTCACCCGCAGGTATCGAAAGTGGTGCATTGATGGCACTTTATTTCGCCGATGAAGCAATTATTACCACCAATCCTGAAGTCTCTTCTGTACGTGATTCAGATCGCATACTCGGTATTATCGCTTCTAAATCACGCCGTGCAGAACGTGGCGAAGAACCCGTCAAGGAGCAACTTTTGCTTACCCGTTATAATCCAGGTCGTGTCACTCATGGTGATATGCTGAGTATGGAAGACGTACTTGAAATTCTGTGTATCCCACTGATTGGTGTGATCCCTGAAGATCAATCCGTTTTACGTTCCTCTAACCAAGGAGAGCCTGTTATTCTCGATGCCAAATCTGATGCAGGCAAAGCATACAGTGACTGCGTTGATCGAATTTTAGGTAAAAACCTCCCTATTCGTGTTATTGAAGACGAAAAAAAAGGCTTCTTAAAGCGCTTGTTTGGAGGATAAAATATGGCCTTATTAGATTTTTTCCTGTCGAAAAAAAAATCAACGGCCAATATTGCCAAGGAAAGGCTACAAATTATTGTTGCCGAACGCCGACGTAATGACTGTGGGCCGGCTTACCTACCCGCAATGAAACGTGATATTTTAAAGGTCATTTGTAAATACGTCCAAATTGATCCAGAAATGCTCACAGTACAATTTGAACAAAAAAATGATGATATCTCGGTTTTAGAGTTAAATGTAACTTTACCTGAAACGGACGAAAAAAAATAAAATAGCTAATTTTTAACACCAAGTGCCCATCAATAATGATGGGCTTGTGTCATAATGACTTAAAAATAAATATTTTCATTGCTTAATTTTAACAATTCCATTTCCTTTGTTTATTATTTCACTAGTAAAAGCATTTCCATTTACAAAATCACCTGTGATTATTTTTCCCCTATTAACAATAAGATAATTTTTCCTGGCTTGCTTTAAGATCTGGTACTCACTTTTTATTTGATTATTAAATTGATAATTTTTTGTTATTCGATTAATGACTTCTCTAATATCTCTTACTTTATAAACATTAAAATAAAATAATGAGGCTTTGTTGAATAAATCGAACTTTTAGGTGATTGGCGGAGCTGATCGCTAAATTCGTTTCAACATCAGGTCCCCATGGCAAAGCAAAAGTTTAAAATTACCAACTGGCCCGCGTACAACAAGGCACTCAGACAACGCGGTTCCCTGACGGTCTGGCTTGATGAGTCGGCCATCGCTGGATGGACTGACAGTTCTTCGCCTGAAGGTCGTGGCCGGCCGCTTTACTACAGCGATATGGCTGTTACCACTGTCCTGATGATGAAGCGTGTGTTTAACCTGTCGCTCCGGGCATTACAGGGCTTCGTTGATTCGATTTTTAAACTCATGTCTTTGCCGCTGTGCTGTCCGGACTACTCGCTGGTCAGCAGACGAGCAAAGAGCGTCAACATCAGCATAAAAACGCCAACGCGTGGTGAAATCTCGCATCTGGTCATCGACAGTACCGGTCTGAAGGTCTTTGGCGAAGGTGAATGGAAAGTCAGGCAGCATGGGGCTGACAGACGAAGAGTGTGGCGCAAGCTTCATCTGGCAGCAGACAGTGTGACTCATGAGATTATCTGTGCCGACTTATCGCTCAGCGGAACGACAGATGCGCAGGCACTGCCGGGCCTGATTAACCAAAACCACCGGAAAATCAGGGAAGTGTCAGCAGACGGTGCTTATGACGCCTGTTACTGCCACGATGCGTTGCTAAGAAAGAAAATCAGGCCCCTTATCCCGCCGCGAAGCGGAGCGAAATACTGGCCGGACAAGTACCATGAACGTAACCATGCGGTGGCGAATCAGCGTCTGAGCAGGAGTAATGATATGTGGAAAAAGAAAGTGGGTTATCACCGGCGTTCAGTGGCAGAAACAGCGATGTTCCGCATAAAAACTTTGCTGGGTGGCCATCTGAGGCTGCGTGACTATGAGGCTCAGGTAGGTGAAGCAATGGCGATGGTCAAAGCGCTGAACCGTATGACGTTGTTGGGTATGCCACACAGCGTCAGGATCGGATAACAGCTGTAGCAGAGGGAGCCATCCTGTCGGCTAATTCTGATTTATTCAACAAAGCCGTTTTGGTACTAACTATCGTTTTAATCGCAATATTAGTCTCTATGGCTTAATTGGAGCGGCACGTGGTAGAGTTTAGGCAAAATAACCATTCGCAAATGCTTTTAAAGACACTGAAATTGAATTAGTTTATGGTGCTGGTTTACAAATTAATCCGGTGGAGAATGTAGCTATTGATGTTACATATGAACATACCAAATTATCTTTCGAACATACTACTTTAAAAAATATAAAAGTCGGCACATGGATGCTTGGTGTCGGTTACCGGTTCTAATTTGATTAGCAAAATAAAAACTAACTACAAGTCATAATTGATGGATTTGTAGTGAGGGAATAGGGTGTTTAGCTAATTTTAAAAATAATTTATTTTATCGTATGAATAGATTAGTTTTTTATTTTAATAAATAAACTTAATACAAATAAAGCACTGGCACAGATCACAACCGAGGGCCCTGCTGGTGTATCGTAATAGGCAGACAGAGCAAGTCCAGCCGTCACCGCAAACATACCGATAATAATAGCAACTACTGCCATTTGCTCTGTTGTTTTGGCAAATCGTCTACCAGTAGCGGCAGGAATAATTAATAATGATGTAATAATTAAAGCCCCAACAAATTTCATGGCAATACCTATGGTAAGGGCAGTAACCAGCATTAATAATACCTTAAGCTGCTGTATTTTTACGCCATCAACAAAAGCTAAATCCTGATTAACTGTTATTGACAGTAAATTACGCCATTGCCAGACAATAATTGAACAAACAATAGCAACACCTATCGCGATTGAAAAAACATCCTCGCTAGTTACCGATAATAGATCACCAAATAAATAAGCCATCAAATCCATACGAACATTGTCCATTAAACTGACGACGACTAATCCAAGTGATAGGGCACTATGCGCCATTATGCCTAATAGGGTATCGATGGCCAGATGTGGGCGCTTTTCTAGCCAGGCTAATAAAATTGCAAGAAGAAGGGTGATAGTAATAACGGCATAAAACAGATTAACATTGAGTAATAAACCAAAAGCGATACCAAGTAATGAAGCATGAGCGAGAGTATCACCAAAATATGACATACGCCGCCAGACAACGAAAGAGCCTAGTGGTCCTGAGGCAATGGCTAACAGCATACCAGCTAACCACCCAGGTAGTAATAGTTCAATCATGATGACAGTTCCCTGTAGGTGTATCATCAATCTCATTATTTAAATCGCATTGATGATTATGATGATGGTGGCGATAGATACTGATCTGTTCTATCCCACGATGGCCGAACATAGCAATAAATTCGGGATCTAAAGCCACATTCTCTGGCCGGCCAGAGCAGCATATTTGTTTATTAATACAGAGTACTTTATCAGTTTTTGCCATCACAAGGTGGAGATCATGTGAAATCATAAAAACAGCACAATTTGATTCGGTACGAATATTATCGATTAGATTATATAAAGCGACTTGACCATTGATATCTACGCCTTGTGTAGGTTCATCTAAAACAAGTAATTGTGGTTGATTCAGTAAAGCACGAGCAAGTAGAACACGTTGAGTTTCCCCGCCTGATAGTTTTTGCATTTGTTGCTCGATAAGATGATCGGCGCCGACACGTATTAAAGCAGGAATAATATTAGTAGTTTTTACCCCAGGTTTTAATGACATAAAACGTTTAACGGTCAAAGGCATTGTCATATCCAGCGATAATTTCTGTGGCACATAACCGATGTGCAATTTGGCTTGGTAAATTATTTCTCCTTGACTAGGGGTAATTAGGCCGAGGAGTATTTTAGCTAGCGTAGATTTACCAGCACCATTTGGCCCCAATAATGTTAATATTTCTCCAGCATATAGATCAAAGGAGATGTTTTCGACAATTTGGTGTGAACCAAAACTAACAGCAATATTTTTTAAGCTTAATAGCGTTTGCATGGTAAATAATTCTTGCAGGATGGTTAAAGTGTTATAATATAACACTATCAAAATTAGTCTATGGAAACTATTCTATGTTACACAAAACAAAAAAATTGTTCAAAAAATTATGGGAAAAAAATACATTCTTGCTGGACTATTACTCAGTTTCATATCTACTACTCAAGCTGATGTAGTTACGTCAATTCGTCCGTTAGGTTTTATTGCCGCAGCCATTACTAATGGTGTTACTGAGGTACAAATATTATTACCTGATGGTGCTTCACCCCATGATTATGCTTTAAAACCTTCCGATCTGGAAAAAATCAAAACTGCTGATCTTTTCATTTGGGTTGGCTCAAATTTAGAAACTTTTTTAGAGAAAACATTAGCACAATTACCCACTGAAAAACGGATCACATTAGCTGAAGATCCAGCTATAAAAGCACGCTTACTGAAAAGCAGCGAAGATAGCACAGCGGTAAATAATAAAAATTCTCATGGTCATCATCATGAGCATCATTCACATGGTGAGTATAATATGCACATCTGGTTGTCACCAGACATTGCACGTATTGCTGCTAACATTATCCACCACCGATTAGTCGCTTTATATCCTAAATATAAAAAACAGTTGGACGTAAACCTTCGTAAATTCGATGAGAAATTTACGCAAACTGATCAAAATCTTGCTAAGATGTTACAGTCGGTTGGAGATAAGCGATATTTTGTTTTTCATGATGCTTATGGTTACTTTGAAAAACGCTATCATTTAGCCTCATTAGGTTATTTGACTATTAATCCTATCATTCAGCCTGGCGCCCAAAGACTATATCAAATAAGAACAATGTTGGCTCAGAAAAAAGCAGTTTGTGTTTTTGCTGAACCACAATTCAGGCCAGCGGTGATTAAAGCTGTTATAAAAGATACCGATGTATATATGGGGACATTAGATCCATTAGGGAGCGGCATCGGATTAAGTAAGGATAGCTATGTGGAATTTTTAACAGCGTTATCTAATCAATTTAAAAACTGCTTGGATAAGAACTAGAAGGAATTTAATACGTGCAGCAGATGGCGAAGACTATCGTTCAGGTATATGGCAATTTGCCTAAACCGCATAAAATTATGCTAGGCACATTAACCATAGCAACATTGGCTGTCGCAATTTGGCGGCCTGTTGTTATTCAACCCGATGATAAAGATGAAAATATTTCTCAAGAATCATCGCCAATAAAACCAGGTATTATTCTTGGCAGTAAAGATAAAAGTGAAACTAATACCAGCCAAGTAGATAACTCGGATACTGATGATATGATCACCGATAGCAGCGAACAGTTACCTGATGAAGGGGTAACTGATGAAAAGGGAGCTGATACACCTGATGAACATGTTGTTTCAAACGGTGATAATCTGACTAGTATTTTAACTCAGTATGGTTTAGATGCTGGTGATGTGGCCGCTCTTTCTAATCAACACCGAGCGTTACGGAATTTGCAAATAGGGCAAACGTTAAGCTGGGAATGGAATAAAGATGGAGAATTACAGACACTGACATGGATTATTTCACAGCGTGAAACACGTGTTTATACTCGCCAAGGTGCCTCTAGTACTTTTAATGAAGAGAAGCAAATTCGTCAAGGTGTTTGGGCTGATAATGTTATCCAAGGTAAAATAAACGGTAATTTTACCTCTAGTGCAGTTACAGTTAATTCAGGCTTAACATATAACGAAGCACGTGAAGTGTCTAAAGCACTACAATGGCAGATCGATTTGCGTAAGCTAAAGTCAGGTGATAAATTTTCGGTCTTGTTAAGTCGTGAAATGCTTGATGGTCACAGTGAACAGAGTCGTTTGTTGGGGGTTCATTTATTAACTAATGGTAAGAATTACTATGCCTTTCGAGCTGAAAATGGTCGCTATTATGATAGTGAAGCTAATGGCTTAGAGCGCGGTTTCTTACGTTATCCTACAGCCAAAACCGTTAGAGTCTCTTCTCCTTTTAGTTTGCGTCGTATAAATCCGGTAACAGGGCGTCCAGCTCCTCATCAGGGAGTTGATTTTTCTATGCCCGTCGGGACACCAATATTAGCGGTTGGTGATGGTGAAGTTATTGTGGCGAAATATAGTGGAGCGGCCGGTAATTTTATTGCTATTCGTCATGGGCGTCAGTATACCACTCGTTATATGCATCTACGTAAATTATTGGTTAAACCAGGTCAGAAAGTAAAAAGAGGTGAACGCATAGCATTATCAGGTAATACTGGGCGTACTACAGGCCCTCATCTTCATTATGAGTTATGGTTTAATCAGCGCGCAGTTAACCCATTAACAGCTAATTTACCTAACTCAGGTGGATTAACAGGTAAAGATCGTCAACTCTTTCTGGCATCCGTTAAAGAGAATAAATCGAAGCTGGCAAGCGATTAATATGATTTTTGTTAGCTAATTAGGTTGTGAACGGCTTTGTTGAATAAATCGAACTTTTAGGTGATTGGCGGAGCTGATCGCTAAATTCGTTTCAACATCAGGTCCCCATGGCAAAGCAAAAGTTTAAAATTACCAACTGGCCCGCGTACAACAAGGCACTCAGACAACGCGGTTCCCTGACGGTCTGGCTTGATGAGTCGGCCATCGCTGGATGGACTGACAGTTCTTCGCCTGAAGGTCGTGGCCGGCCGCTTTACTACAGCGATATGGCTGTTACCACTGTCCTGATGATGAAGCGTGTGTTTAACCTGTCGCTCCGGGCATTACAGGGCTTCGTTGATTCGATTTTTAAACTCATGTCTTTGCCGCTGTGCTGTCCGGACTACTCGCTGGTCAGCAGACGAGCAAAGAGCGTCAACATCAGCATAAAAACGCCAACGCGTGGTGAAATCTCGCATCTGGTCATCGACAGTACCGGTCTGAAGGTCTTTGGCGAAGGTGAATGGAAAGTCAGGCAGCATGGGGCTGACAGACGAAGAGTGTGGCGCAAGCTTCATCTGTCAGCAGACAGTGTGACTCATGAGATTATCTGTGCCGACTTATCGCTCAGCGGAACGACAGATGCGCAGGCACTGCCGGGCCTGATTAACCAAACCCACCGGAAAATCAGGGAAGTGTCAGCAGACGGTGCTTATGACGCCTGTTACTGCCACGATGCGTTGCTAAGAAAGAAAATCAGGCCCCTTATCCCGCCGCGAAGCGGAGCGAAATACTGGCCGGACAAGTACCATGAACGTAACCATGCGGTGGCGAATCAGCGTCTGAGCAGGAGTAATGATATGTGGAAAAAGAAAGTGGGTTATCAACGGCGTTCAGTGGCAGAAACAGCGATGTTCCGCATAAAAACTTTGCTGGGTGGCCATCTGAGGCTGCGTGACTATGAGGCTCAGGTAGGTGAAGCAATGGCGATGGTCAAAGCGCTGAACCGTATGACGTTGTTGGGTATGCCACACAGCGTCAGGATCGGATAACAGCTGTAGCAGAGGGAGCCATCCTGGCGGCTAATTCTGATTTATTCAACAAAGCCGTTGTGAACTAGCATTTTATTTACTGCCATAATTATTTTCTGTAAATCATAAGGTTAATATTATAATGTATTTTAGATTTTTATACGTTGTATTTGAGTGTACTAATGAATCAAGAACAGGATACAGATAGTAAACTTGGTTATATTCCTACTTTTCATCGTATTTACCTACATCCCAGATATTGGGGGATGTGGGTTGGTGCATTGCTATTAGCTGGAACAGCTTATTTGCCTATTAAGTTACGCGATCTGTTACTGGCAAAAATGGGTAAGTTAATTGGTAAGTTAGCAAAAGGCTCGCGTAGGCGGGCAAAAATTAATTTGCTTTATTGTTTTCCAGAATTGACGGAGCAGCAAAGAGAGAAATATGTTGATGAAATGTTTGCTGTAGCACCGCAATCTTTTGCAATATTAGCCGAATTAGTTTTACGCGGCGTAGATAAAACTTTAGCACGAACTCATTGGCATAATGAACAAATTATTGAACAATTAAAAGAGCAACAGCGTAATATTATTTTTATGGTACCTCATGGTTGGGCGGTTGATATTCCAGCCATGTTATTAGCGGCTCGAGGCCAAAAAATGGCAGCCATGTTTCATCATCAAAATGATCCTGTGGCTGATTATTTATGGAACAAAGCACGTCATCATTTTGGTGGTCGTTTACATTCTCGTGAAGCGGGCATTAAACCTTTTATTACTAGTGTCAGGCAAGGTTATTGGGGCTTTTATTTACCAGATCAAGATCATGGTGAAGAACATAGTGTGTTTGTTGATTTTTTTGCAACCTATAAAGCAACCTTACCGGCAGTAGGGCGGTTGATGAAGGTTTGTAAAGCGGATATTGTGCCATTATTTCCGGTTTATGACTATAAAACTCACCAATTACATATCTATATTCGTGAGCCAATGGCTGATATTGCTGGGCAAAGTAATCACTATATTGCCAGGCGCATGAACGAAGAGTTGGAATATTTAGTTAAACCTTATCTGGCACAATATACCTGGATATTAAAATTATTAAAAACGCGCAAAACCGGCGAGATAGAACCTTATTGCCGCGATGATCTTTATTGATAAAAAATACCGCTTGATAGCTAATCAAGCGGAGCAAGATAGCAATAAAATTATTTATAATATATTTTTACTTTTTTTATTTCATAATGAATGTATTAAAAAAATAATATTTTTGATGAAATAAGACATAGGCTTTGTTGAATAAATCGAACTTTTAGGTGATTGGCGGAGCTGATCGCTAAATTCGTTTCAACATCAGGTCCCCATGGCAAAGCAAAAGTTTAAAATTACCAACTGGCCCGCGTACAACAAGGCACTCAGACAACGCGGTTCCCTGACGGTCTGGCTTGATGAGTCGGCCATCGCTGGATGGACTGACAGTTCTTCGCCTGAAGGTCGTGGCCGGCCGCTTTACTACAGCGATATGGCTGTTACCACTGTCCTGATGATGAAGCGTGTGTTTAACCTGTCGCTCCGGGCATTACAGGGCTTCGTTGATTCGATTTTTAAACTCATGTCTTTGCCGCTGTGCTGTCCGGACTACTCGCTGGTCAGCAGACGAGCAAAGAGCGTCAACATCAGCATAAAAACGCCAACGCGTGGTGAAATCTCGCATCTGGTCATCGACAGTACCGGTCTGAAGGTCTTTGGCGAAGGTGAATGGAAAGTCAGGCAGCATGGGGCTGACAGACGAAGAGTGTGGCGCAAGCTTCATCTGGCAGCAGACAGTGTGACTCATGAGATTATCTGTGCCGACTTATCGCTCAGCGGAACGACAGATGCGCAGGCACTGCCGGGCCTGATTAACCAAAACCACCGGAAAATCAGGGAAGTGTCAGCAGACGGTGCTTATGACGCCTGTTACTGCCATGATGCGTTGCTAAGAAAGAAAATCAGGCCCCTTATCCCGCCGCGAAGCGGAGCGAAATACTGGCCGGACAAGTACCATGAACGTAACCATGCGGTGGCGAATCAGCGTCTGAGCAGGAGTAATGATATGTGGAAAAAGAAAGTGGGTTATCACCGGCGTTCAGTGGCAGAAACAGCGATGTTCCGCATAAAAACTTTGCTGGGTGGCCATCTGAGGCTGCGTGACTATGAGGCTCAGGTAGGTGAAGCAATGGCGATGGTCAAAGCGCTGAACCGTATGACGTTGTTGGGTATGCCACACAGCGTCAGGATCGGATAACAGGTGTAGCAGAGGGAGCCATCCTGGCGGCTAATTCTGATTTATTCAACAAAGCCTAAGACATATTAATAAAAACAATTAGATATTTTGTTAGTCAGTTAAATTATGGCTAAGTAACTAATTAATTAACTTTATGAAAATATTGTTTTATATTTTCGTCAAAATAACCTTTTCCTTTATAAGTCTCAAGTGTGACGATCCCTTCGGATGCTTTAATGCCTGCATCGGCTTTGTTGAATAAATCAGAATTAGCCGCCAGGATGGCTCCCTCTGCTACACCTGTTATCCGATCCTGACGCTGTGTGGCATACCCAACAACGTCATACGGTTCAGCGCTTTGACCATCGCCATTGCTTCACCTACCTGAGCCTCATAGTCACGCAGCCTCAGATGGCCACCCAGCAAAGTTTTTATGCGGAACATCGCTGTTTCTGCCACTGAACGCCGGTGATAACCCACTTTCTTTTTCCACATATCATTACTCCTGCTCAGACGCTGATTCGCCACCGCATAGTTACGTTCATGGTACTTGTCCGGCCAGTATTTCGCTCCGCTTCGCGGCGGGATAAGGGGCCTGATTTTCTTTCTTAGCAACGCATCGTGGCAGTAACAGGCGTCATAAGCACCGTCTGCTGACACTTCCCTGATTTTCCGGTGGGTTTGGTTAATCAGGCCCGGCAGTGCCTGCGCATCTGTCGTTCCGCTGAGCGATAAGTCGGCACAGATAATCTCATGAGTCACACTGTCTGCTGCCAGATGAAGCTTGCGCCACACTCTTCGTCTGTCAGCCCCATGCTGCCTGACTTTCCATTCACCTTCGCCAAAGACCTTCAGACCGGTACTGTCGATGACCAGATGCGAGATTTCACCACGCGTTGGCGTTTTTATGCTGATGTTGACGCTCTTTGCTCGTCTGCTGACCAGCGAGTAGTCCGGACAGCACAGCGGCTAAGACATGAGTTTAAAAATCGAATCAACGAAGCCCTGTAATGCCCGGAGCGACAGGTTAAACACACGCTTCATCATCAGGACAGTGGTAACAGCCATATCGCTGTAGTAAAGCGGCCGGCCACGACCTTCAGGCGAAGAACTGTCAGTCCATCCAGCGATGGCCGACTCATCAAGCCAGACCGTCAGGGAACCGCGTTGTCTGAGTGCCTTGTTGTACGCGGGCCAGTTGGTAATTTTAAACTTTTGCTTTGCCATGGGGACCTGATGTTGAAACGAATTTAGCGATCAGCTCCGCCAATCACCTAAAAGTTCGATTTATTCAACAAAGCCTTCTTGCTGCTGACTGAGAGGATTGCCCTCCCTCTAATTGAGTTATATATTGCCTAACATCCTGAAATTGTTCTGCAGAGGCTCTTTCTAATTCAGGTAGCTAAAAATTGTGCTCACTGAGCGGTGAAAGGCTATGATGAACAGCATTCCTACTAGCACTTAGAAAAGTCTCTGATAGCGAATAAGTCGAAATTTCAGGATCGACATCGATAGCCATGCTCAACGTCATATTCTGCACGCGTTGATCATCATCAGATCTAATATTAGTACATTGCATTGATAACATTCAGTGGTTTGTACTTGTCGATTGCTCAGTACCAAAACCTGTTCCGTTATTGATTGCGGCCGACGGCCACTGGATATGATTATTACTAACTGTTCTGATCTGCTCTCCTAGTTGGGCACCAATTGGTTGCGATGAAGAAATAGTAATATCACCTACCTCACCAATCTGAATAGCTGTTACGCGGTTATGCGATTGAGGATGATTAATCTGATTAAACATCAATATCCTCCTTGATTTGCTTATAAATATTTAGCTAAATCCAATTTTAAAAAATTAAATATCAAATATTTGCTTTTATTTAAGATGTAATAATGTTATTCCCTTTCCAGTATACAAATAAACAGTTAGTTTATCAGTCAAATTTTATCATTTAAGATAAAATCCAACGGCACTGTTATCTGCTAGTAAATATTGTGGTGATTAGCATATGTTTATATTGGTTTCTCGTTGATAGCATGAATAGTAATAAATACAATATCATAATAAGTTATATATCATTCAAATGATGCAACTGACAATATAGTGGCCAGTTGCAATAATAAGGCATGATATTTATACTTGTGCCACTTACTTTATAGTTATTAAATACCAGTGGATTTTTAGCTATTAGTTACGGCGTATAACCTATATCAAAACAAAAACCTGATATAAACACCGCAATTAATTAATAAAATACTGCTATAAAACCTGTAGATTAATTGTCATGAAAAAAACCAAAATTGTTTGTACTATCGGCCCTAAAACTGAATCTGAAGAAAAACTCTCGCAATTACTTAATGCTGGCATGAATGTCATGCGGCTAAATTTCTCACATGGTGATCATGAAGAACATGGTCAACGCATTAAAAATCTACGTGCTTTCTGTAGCAAAAAAAACCAACAGGCTGCGATATTACTAGATACAAAAGGGCCAGAGATCCGCACAATGCGGCTTAAAGATGGCAACGATGTATCGCTAATCGCTGGACAAAATTTTACCTTTACCACCGACACCTCAGTGATTGGTAATCAAGATCGGGTTGCTGTGACCTACAACGGTTTACCTGATGATCTTAAACCAGGTAATACTATTCTGGTTGATGATGGCTTAATTGGTATGGAAGTTTTATCCGTTACCGCTAGTGATGTCATCTGTCGAGTACTTAATAATGGCGATTTAGGTGAAAATAAAGGCGTTAATTTACCTGGTGTTTCAATTGGCTTGCCGGCACTGGCGGAAAAAGATAAACAAGATCTGATTTTTGGTTGCCAGCAAGGCGTTGATTTTGTTGCTGCTTCCTTTATCCGTAAACGCGCTGATGTAGAAGAAATCCGTGCCCATCTAGCGCAGCATGGTGGTAAAAATATCCAAATAATCTCTAAAATTGAGAATCAAGAAGGATTAAATAACTTCGATGAAATTTTAGAAGCCTCTGATGGGATCATGGTGGCACGTGGTGATCTTGGCGTCGAGATCCCAGTCGAAGAAGTTATCTTTGCGCAAAAAATGATGATCAAAAAATGCGTAGCTGCCCGTAAAATTGTCATTACGGCCACCCAAATGTTAGATTCGATGATCAAAAATCCCCGCCCTACTCGTGCTGAAGCCGGTGATGTTGCTAATGCTATTTTAGACGGTACAGATGCCGTTATGCTATCTGGTGAAAGCGCGAAAGGAAAATATCCTATCGAAGCGGTAAAAATTATGGCGACTATTTGCGATCGTACCGATCGTGTTATGCCAAGCCGCATTGATGATAGTAAAATAAACCAAAAATTACGCATTACTGAAGCAGTTTGTCGCGGTGCGGTTGAAATGGCGGAAAAGTTAAACTCTCAATTGATTATTGTGGCAACCTATGGCGGTAAATCAGCAAAATCAGTACGTAAATATTTTCCAACAGCACCGATCCTTGCTTTAACAACTAATGAAGAAACTGCCCGTCAATTATTATTAGTTAAAGGCGTTATTCCGCAATTAGTCAAAGAAATTGCCTCTACAGACGATTTCTATCGTATTGGTAAACAAGTTGCCTTAGCTAATAATATGGCCGAAAAAGGTGAAGTTGTTGTTATGGTTTCAGGTGCATTAGTGCCAAGTGGTACAACAAATACCTCATCTGTCCATATCTTATAATTATTCTATTAGCCAGAATAAATTCCTCCAAATAAAATAGCGGGGAATTTATCTTTTCTTTTTTTAATAAAGAAAATTAGAGCGCTAATATCTAATATTCGTACTTTATAATCAAAAAACCTATTAATCATTTTTGCCATTTAGCATTTATTTAAGACGCATTCTATTAGCCAAAAATTAATATTTCCAGCCCAAAAGATCATAATCGACATGTTATTTAAAAAATAACTGTTATTGCATTAATTTTATTTTATATTTGCAATAAAAAATAATTGACAAAATAACGCCATGAGATAATTAAAAATTGCTGTTTACTCAAGCAAAATGAACAAAAAACAAACAAATGTATTGTCTTTTCTTAATTTTATTAAACAACTTGTCAGATTTTAAGTAGAAAATATTCTAATTAAGTACTAGCATAAGAATAAGTAAGTATTTTGCTTGAATTTGAAAAAGATCTAATAATTCAAAGTTAGAGACAGAAATGTATTCTCTGTTTTACCAGGAATGTGCAATACTTACCTTGCTACTTGGAGATTAACTAAATCTAGAGGGTAATATAATGAAGCGTACTAAAGTTGTACTGGGCTCTATCGTTCTGGCTTCTGCTTTGTTAGCAGGCTGTTCAAACAGTAGCCAAATTAACAAACTGTCCTCAGATGTACAAACGTTAAACGGTAAAGTCGATCAACTATCCAATTACGTTCAGTCATTACGTACTGATGTTCATACTGCTAAAGATGAAGCTGCTCGTGCTAATCAACGTTTGGATAATCAAGTTCGTAGATATAAAAAGTAATCCAGTTGCATTTAACGGATCACTAGATATACTAATAAGGCACCCGATGGGTGCCTTATTATTTATTACATACAACTAATTTTTAATAATACCATTATCTGATTATTAATTAATTCACTATTTTTTATAAAATAGAGTATATCTACTCATAATACATCACCATCTAATATTAATTTAGCTCTTATTTACCCTAACCGGCATTCCTGAGCGACTTGCTACGGCTTGAGCAACTAATCTCTGATCAATACCAGGTTGTTGTAAAAATGCCTTAAACTCATTGCTATACACTAATGGCATCGTTTGCGGATCATCAGATTCACGTTTAGATAATGGTTGGTGAACTTCGATGTAATAGCTTCCATCTTGCTCTTTAGAGTACTTAATCGGTTCATTAATTACCTGTACACGAGTTCCTACCGGTATAGAGTAGAATAATGCTTGTATATCCTCAGGTCTTAAACGAATACACCCGGAACTAACACGTAATCCAATACCAAAATTGGCATTAGTACCATGGATCAAATATTGTCCCTTACCATAAGATAATCTCAAGGCATAAAGCCCCATAGGATTATCAGGCCCAGCAGGAAATACCGCCGGCAAAATAACGCCATCGGCAGCATAAAGTTTACGGATATTCGGCGTTGGTGTCCAGGTTGGGTTTTTAATTAATTGACTAACAGTCGTCACCATTTTAGGCGTATTGGCGCCCAATTGGCCGATACCAATAGGGTAAACCATGACTTTATTGCTTCCTTTAGGAAAATAATACAGTCGCAATTCGGCTAAATTAACGATGATACCATCACGCTTAGTCGCAGGTAATAACATTTGCGATGGAATAATCAATGTTTTACCCGCTTTAGGTAAATATGGATCGGTTCCTGGATTAGCTTCCAACATACCCAGCAAACCTATCTGAAATTCACTTGCAATAGCTTCCAGTTGACGCCCATCATTAGGCACCACATAATGACTATTTTCACCAATTAAGCGTGCTGTAGTGGATGGCAAGGAGTATTCAGCAGCAATGACATTGAAAGTCAGCCCGCTTAAAAACAACAAGCCAATAAAAAATAGAATTCTCTTCATACTTTTTCCTCCTAAGGAACATACAAAGTTTATCGGATGAATAAGCGTCACTTTAATAATATCAGTAGTTAACTAAATGTTTAAGTGCTTGATTGGATAATTTTTTCGGCTCGCTGACGGATTGTTCTGATCATAGCATGCAATCCTTGGCTTCTTGATGGTGTTAAATGCTGCTCCAATGACAACTTTTGAAAAAATGTTTTGCTATCTGTGGTCAAAATTTGTTGTCCGGTTTTATTTTGAAAAATAATTATTACTAATGCAATCAATCCCTTAACTATGGCAGCATCGCTGTCACCAGCAAATTGGATCCTACCGTCACTATCTGGCTCCATAACAATCCAAACCTGGCTTTGACAACCTGAGACCTGATTTTTCACTTGTTTTTGTCTATCGCTAAGAGGTAATAATTTTTCCCCTAATTCAATTAAATAAAGATATCGCTCTTCCCAGTTTTGACAACGTGAAAAATTATGCAACAATTTATTCTCATCAGGCAAGGCTGACATCATTCTACCTTATATGTACTTTAAAACAGATTAAGCTAGTAATTTTTCAATATGTTGTAGTTTTTCAACCAAAATATCAATCTCTTCTTTAGTAGTATAAACCGCTAGCGAAGCTCGACACATAGCTGGTACTTGATAAAAATCCATCAATGGCAACGCACAATGGTGGCCTGTCCGTATTGCAATCGCATAATTATCTAAAAAACTACCGACATCATAAGCATGATGCTCACCTAAATTGAAGGCAATAACTCCCTGGCGCTCATCTGAGCCGTAAAGACGCAAAGAGTTTACCGTACTTAAACGCTGATTGGCATACTGCATTAATGTGGTTTCATGAGCAGATATTTGTTGATAACCAATATTATTAACATAACGTAAAGCCTCACCTAAACCTATAATGCCAACAATATTGGGTGTGCCTGCTTCAAATCGCCATGGCGCCTTTTCGTAAGTGATATTTATTATTGCTGGCTCAAATAACGTCATACTTACTTTATCAATCATGGCTCCTCCACCTTGCCAAGGTGGTAAAGCATTTAATAATGCCTTTTTGCCATATAAAACACCAATACCAGTAGGTCCATACAGTTTGTGACCGGAAAAAACATAAAAATCACAATCTAAATCTTGGACATCAATCATTTGGTGCATAATACTTTGCGCACCATCAAGCAAAATATGCAATTGTGCTGCTTTTTGCTCTGCACATTGGCGCGCATAGGCAATAATCTGTTTTGCTGGATTAACCGTTCCCAAAACATTCGACATGTGGGTAAAAGAGAGTATCCGAGTCCGGCTATCGATTAGCCTATCTAATTGTTCAAAAATTAATTTCCCATCATGATCAATAGGTAATATACGAATATCAAAACCAATCTGGCCTGCAAGCAGATGCCAAGGAACTATATTAGCGTGATGTTCCATTTGGCTAATGATAATATTATCGCCTGGTTTGATAAAACCATGTCCATAACTATTAGCAATTAAATTTATGCCTTCCGTTGTTCCTTTAACAAAAACAATTTCTTCAGAATCAGCTGCATGAATAAAATCAGCGACTTGCTGACGAACATTTTCCACCATCGCCGTGGCTTCACTACTCAAGCGATGGATCCCTCGGTGTACCGCCGCATAGTGATGACAAAGAAATTGCCTTTCCTTTTCTATCACTTGGAGCGGTTTTTGCGCACTGGCAGCACTATCCAAATAAACCAACGGTTGATCGTTGATTTTTTCTGCCAGCATAGGAAAATCTTTGCGAATGGATGCCACTGAAAATGTCATATTAAATCCCTGCCAAGCGCTGCTGAATAATATCCATTACCTTGTTACTTACAGCCTCACTATCAATAGCTTCGATGACGTCAGCTGCAAAGGCCACCATAATCATATGTTTTGCATCATTGAGAGGAATACCCCGGGAACGTAAATAAAACAGCTGTTCATCATCAATCCGGCCTACTGTAGCGCCATGACTACACTTAACATCATCAGCATAAATTTCTAACTGCGGTTTGGTGTCAATTTCGGCTTGTTTACCTAATAACAAATTATTATTTGTCATTTGGCCATCGGTTTTAAGTGCCTGTGGCGCAACTTTAATCATACCATTAAAAACAGCTTTACTTTCATCCTGCACGATCGTTTTATGCAACTGGCGACTTTCACAAAATGGCTGATTATGTTCAAGATAAGTTCTGGTATCAACAATTTCTCTATTTTGTGGCAACAATAAGCTATTGAGTGTTAATCTGCTACCCGCTCCATTTACTTTCACACTGGTATGATGGCGAAGTAATGCTGAGCCGATAAAAATACCACTACTGTTTATTTGACTATCTCGACCTGACAAGATGTCATTATGGGCAAAATGGTGACTTTGGTTGTTTTCAACGCTAAATATAATATGTCTAAAATGACTATTATCACCTATATTAGCGGTCAATCGACTGCCTGTCAGATGCGGCTTATCATCAACAGAAACAAAATGTTCAATAACTTGTGATTTGCAATTGGCACCAATCTCTAAATGATAGCGATAGTGACTAGTATTAACATAATTATGGTGATTTGAACCAGAGGTAATATTCAATATATAGAGCGGTTTTTCTACCTGTTGATTAGCGGCCAATTTAATCATTAATGGTTGAGCGGCCAGACTCTCAGTTAAATACAGGAATATTTCATCGGTCACGATAGGCGCTGGAAGCTGTGCTTGCGCATCCATCATTTGAATTTGATAAGGGCCAAAGTTATCACTACTTAAGTCAGGGATAAGACATCCATCAAACAAAACAATTCGCCAGCCGTCAAGGGAGATAGCCAGCTGTTTTAATTGCTCAGCAGTAATTGTGTTAACTTTATCACTATTTAATTGGTATTGAGCGTTAAGTATTTTTGCCAACGGCGTATAATGCCACTCTTCATGGCGAAATGGCGGAAAACCAATTTTCTCTACCTGCTGCCAATAGGCCTGAGCTTGTTTTTCATTTGCTCTTTTACTGGCATAAAAAAGTGTCGCAAAGCTTTTTAGCGCCTGTTGATTTAACTTTGTGACTTGCTGCTGTTTTTCTGCTCTTTCACTGTTGGTCAATAAGCCAGCCATAGCCTTGTACCTCCAGTTTTTTGGCCAAGGTAAAATCACCTGATTGAATAATTTTGCCTTGATGGAGAACATGAACAAAATCAGGCTGTACATAATCCAAAATACGCTGATAGTGAGTAACGATGATAAAAGCTCTTTCAGTGCTACGAAGTGAGTTCACGCCATTAGCCACAACTTTTAAGGCATCAATATCAAGACCCGAGTCGGTTTCATCTAAAATACATAACTCAGGCTCTAACGCTGCCATCTGTAAAATATCATTACGCTTTTTTTCTCCACCAGAGAAACCGACATTTACTGATCGAGTAAGTAAATCTTTCGGCATATCAAGTAGTTCAATTTTATCTTCAATAAAATCCTGAAAATCAAATCTATCTAGTGGTGGCTGCTTACGATACTCTCTTACTGCATTAACCGAGGTTTGTAAGAAAAATTGATTACTTACGCCAGGAATTTCCACTGGATATTGAAAGGCTAAAAATATACCTTCTCCTGCACGTTCTTCCGGCGATAACTCAAGCAAATTTTTATTTTTGAATAGAATTTCACCCTGTTCTACTTGATATTCTTCACGTCCTGCCAGTGTCGCTGATAATGTACTCTTGCCTGATCCATTAGGCCCCATGATTGCATGTACTTCACCCGCTTTTACTTCTAGATTTAATCCGTTAAGAATTTGATTACCTGCAATACTGACATTTAAATTTTTAACACTTAACATTTCATTGGCCTTTGAATAACTGAGTATTCTTTTAATAGGAATCATCAACCCACACTATGTTCCAAACTAATTGCTAACAATTTTTGTGCTTCAACGGCAAACTCTAATGGTAATACAGAAAAGACATCTTTACAGAAACCATTTACGATCATCGAAATGGCGTCATCCTCACTAATACCTCGTTGCAAACAATAAAAGAGTTGATCTTCACCAATACGAGATGTTGTAGCTTCATGCTCTAACTGTGCGCTACTATTTTTTACTTCAATATAAGGAAAAGTATGCGCGCCACATTGAGTGCCAATTAACATAGAATCACATTGGGTATAATTTCTGGCATTTTCTGCCGTCGGTAAAATCTTTACTAAACCGCGGTAACTATTTTGACTACGACCAGCTGAGATCCCTTTAGAGATGATGGTAGAATGCGTATTCTTACCAATATGGATCATTTTTGTACCGGTATCAGCCTGTTGATTACCATTGGTTAATGCCACTGAAAAGAATTCCCCCACCGAATTATCCCCTTGCAAAATAACACTGGGATATTTCCAAGTAATAGCCGAACCTGTTTCAGACTGTGTCCAGGACATTTTGGCATTCTCACCCTCGCATAAGGCGCGTTTGGTGACAAAGTTTAAAATGCCACCGGTTTCACTTTCACCACCTGAAAACCAGTTTTGTACGGTAGAATATTTTACTTCAGCATCTTTATGAATAATAACTTCAACTACCGCAGCATGTAATTGATAGCTATCTCGCACCGGAGCAGAGCATCCTTCAATATAACTAACGTAACTACCTTCATCAGCAATCAAGATAGTGCGCTCAAACTGACCGGTCTTAGCTGAATTAATACGGAAATAGGTTGATAATTCCATCGGGCAACGAACTCCTTTTGGCACATAAACAAATGTACCATCAGAAGCGACAGCAGAATTTAATGCCGCAAAAAAATTGTCTCGATTAGAAACGACCGTACCAATATATTTTTTTACTAACTCAGGATACTGTTGGATAGCTTCACCAAAAGAGCAAAAAATAATACCCAGTTTCGCTACTTCGCTACGATAAGTTGTTGAAACAGAAACAGAGTCAAAAATAGCATCTACCGCAACCGATTTACCCTCACGGACTGGTACACCCAGTTTATTGAATGCTTCTTCAACTTCGGCGGTCAGATAATTATTGCTATGCTCATCCCCACCCGCTGCCGATGAATCAGTTTCAGTTTGACAAGTATCATCGCAACTATTGCATGATGGTGCTGCATAATAACTATACTCCTGGTAGTTTAAATCAGGATAATAGCCTTTAAGCCAGTGGGGCTCTTCCATACCCAACCAATGTTGATAAGCCTCTAAACGAAACTGCAACATCCAATCAGGTTCATTACGTTTGGCTGAAATCGCTTTGATGACCTCTTCATTGAGACCTTTAGCTAATTCATCCGTTGCAACCTTAGTGAAAAACCCCTCTTTATAACGATGCTCCGCTAGCCATTGTTGAACATCATCACCAATTTCTATATTACGCTGTGACATAATTTAATTCACTTAAATACCAAAGCTTTCACCACAACCACAAGCGTGTTGAGCCTTAGGATTATTAAATTTGAATACTTGATTAAGTCCCTCACGAACATAATCAACCTCAGTACCATCAATAAATGGCATTGCTTTTAGAGGAACAAAAAGTTTGGCGCCATTATTTTCAAACAGCAAATATTCTTTAGTTGGATTATCTATCAATGCAATGACATAACCAAATCCTGCACAACCTGATTGCTTGATATTAAGAGATAATCCCTGACTAGCAGGATTTTTTTTCATTAATTTAAGAATTTGAGCAGCTGCTTTATCGGTTATGGTAAGGCCCTGCCAAGTTGTTTCATTCAAAGAAAAAGTATCAACATGTTCTGCCATTATTGACCTCACGAAACTAATATTTTGACTAGATTACACTATCAATGTAGCTAGACTTTTTTTGTTTAATATTATATATGGTAATGATAACATTTCTCACTTCAACCATTTATTTTAAGCGGATATTTTTATTAGAGTGTTTTTTCAGCAAAAAGTGGCGTTTATTTTACTGTTTTTTTTACGATTCTTAATTTATCAATCATATTAACATGTTGATAAACATTAAAAAAATAAAATAAACTCGCAAATTCAGCAATATTTAACATGACGAGCAAAGTATCGCTAAATCATCCAGTTTTTGTTGTTTAGTTATCTTTAAGTGCTAATCATTAAATGATTACTGTTGTCAAACGACAAATACAACTCAGTCTTAATTGTTCATCAAAGATTTTTATCGACCAGACTTTTTGCCGGCGCCCTAGATGAATTGCACTACATACGCCACGTACTTTTCCTGAAGATACCGGCCTAATATGGCTAGCATTAATTTCGGTGCCAACTACTTTTTGGTTATCTTGAGTACAGAGATAACCAGCTATCGAGCCTAACGATTCGGCTAATACCACCGAAGCACCACCATGTAGTAATCCAAACGGCTGCATGGTACGTTGATCAACTGGCATTGTTGCTTCAATAGTATCATCACTGATACTTAACATAACAATTCCTAAATGGGATAACATGCTGTTATCACTCCAACTATTAATTTCTTCAAGGGTATAAGAACGCTGCCAAATCATTTAAATATCTCCAATAACGCTTGTAAAGGATGTTTTATTGTTTCATTTTCAATTCGTTTTACTTGACTACAACAAGAGTAACCTGTTGCTAGACAACGTGTTTTGGGTAATTTTTGTAATCGATTTCCCCAAGATAAGGCATAAATTCCCTTTGAATTAGCCAGATGTTTAACCTCATGACCATAAGTTCCTGCCATGCCGCAACAACCAACATTAACATTAATAAGTTGACGACCAAACTGAGCAAAAATTTTAATCCACTGTTGGGCACTATCGGCTAACAATGACATCTCGGTACAATGCCCTAATAGATACCATTTTTCAGCCGTTAACTTCGCTGCTGGCTTTGGCGCTAATACTGTCATCAGCCACTCATTAACTAATTTAACTTCGAATTTACCCCGTTTATTACCAAGGATCTGGCTATATTCATCGCGATAACAGAGCACTAAGGCTGGATCAATACCGACCATCGGAATTGATAATTGCGCTAAGCGGTTAAGAAAATCCGCTGTTTTTTGCGCTGTTTTGGCAAAACGAGTTAAATATCCTTTAATATGCAACGCTTTTCCATTAGCAGAAAATGGCAAAAATATAGGACGATAACCTAATATTTCAATTAAATGGATAAAATCTGCAACTACCCTTGCATCATAATAACTAGTAAATGGATCTTGGACGACAAAAACAAATTGGCTGCGAGTCTCTTCAGGTAAGCTTTCGAATTGTGGCAATGACAGAGACAATGCTGCATGACCAGCCAATTGTTGTAAACTGGGTGTAGACAGTTGAGAAAAATCCGTTAGTCCAATCACCTTGTGACCTAGGGTTTGTATCCACCCTTGCCGTAATATAAAATTAAACCAGCGTGGTTGTTTTGCCATCAGCGGCACAGTTAATTCAATATTGGCAACCAGGTAGTCACTAATTGGTCGCAAATAACGACTATAATAGAGGGCTAAAAATTTTGCCCTAAACGATGGAACATCAATTTTAACTGTGCATGGGGTTGAACACGCTTTGCAGGCTAAACAACCCGCCATCGCTTCTTTTACTTCATGGGAAAAATCATACTGTCCACTCTTAGCTCGCAAGGTATGGTATAGGCGTGTTATTTTTTGCGGCCAAGAGAGTTTATAACTATTAATATCTTCTGCAAATAACGCTAAGTTTACGCCTTGCTTAACCTGTAATCTTAACCATTCTCGCATTAATGTTGCTCGGCCTTTTGGCGAATGAATTCGTTGCTGGGAAATTTTCATTGAAGGACACATTGGACTATTAACGTCAAAATTAGAGCACAAGCCATTACCATTACAGGCCATAACCTGCTCAAATGTTTCCCTTACTTTGATCGGGATAGTGCGATCATAGGTTCCTCTTTTTACAGCATCGATAGGCATTAACGGGAGCGCTACATTAATAGATGAGCATATTTTTCCTGGGTTTAATTGATTAAAGGGATCAAATGCGGTTTTAATTTGACAGAGTATTTGATAAAGCTTTTCACCAAAAAATTGTGGGCCATAGGCTGAGCGAAAACCTTTACCGTGTTCCCCCCATAATAAGCCGCCATATTTAGCAGTAAGTTGAGCAATTTAATCTGAAATTTGTTTCATTAATACTTCTTGTTGAGGATCACACATATCCATCACCGGGCGAACATGTAATACCCCTGCATCAACATGTCCAAACATGCCATAAGCTAAATTATTGCGGTCGAGCAACGCACGAAATTCGGCAATGTAATCCGCTAAATTCTCCGGTGGCACGCAAGTATCCTCTATGAACGGTATCGGTTTTGCTAATCCTTTGGTATTAGCCAATAGGCCAACTGCTTTTTTTCTCATCGTATAGATATTTTCAATATCTGCTAATTGATGACATATATGATAATCAAGGATCTCCGAATTACCGGCTTGGATTAACTTATCCAATTGTGAACATAAACGGGTTAATTGTTGATTAATTTTTTCTTCACTATCCCCACTAAATTCAACAATATTTAATGCTGATAATTTTTTGTCATCAACATCGTTAATTAATTTACTCACTGAATGCCAGATAATATCATCACGCGCTAAAGAAAGGATTGTAGTATCAACCGTTTCCACTGATAATGCTTTGGCTGACACCATAACTGGTGCATTACGTAACGCTGAATCAAATGAGTTATACTTTATATTAAATAATCGTCTTATTTTATGTAATGGAGTAATATTTAGCTTAGCTTCGGTAATGAAAGCCAGCGTCCCTTCAGAGCTGGTTAAAATTCGGGTTAAATCAAATTGCGTCATAGTATCGTCAAAAACGTATCGCAAATCATAACCGGTTAAAAATCTATTTAATCGCAGAAATTTAGCCAAAATTAGCTGTCGCTGCTGACGACAATGGTGATAAACGGTGCTATATATGCGACCAATAGTTGATTGCTGCTGTGAAAAACGCTCCGCTAACTCAACTGTCATCGGATAGGTTTCTAATACCTCTCCACCAAGTAAAATAGCTTTAACACTCAGTACATGATCCGATGTTTTACCATAAACTAATGAGCCTTGACCTGAGGCATCAGTATTGATCATGCCACCCAAGGTGGCTCGATTACTGGTTGATAATTCAGGTGAAAAAAATAACCATAAGGTGCCAAAAATTGGTTAAGTTGATCTTTTATCACACCAGCTTCGACTCTAACCCATTTTTCTGCCACATTAATTTGCAAAATTTTTTGCATATAGCGCGACATATCAACCATAATGCCTTCAGTCAAAGCCTGGCCATTGGTTCCTGTGCCACCACCTCTGGGTGTAAAGGTTAATGACTGAAATTGTTTATCAATGGCAAGTTTCGCCAACAATTGAACATCGCTAGTCGAACGTGGATAGACAACAGCTTGAGGTGTAAGTTGATAAATACTATTATCTATTGCCATTGATAAACGTTCAGCATAACTGGTGGTTACATCTCCGCTAAAACCTCGGTCTTTTAATGTCGTTAAATAGGTTGTTATCTGCTGACTGATTTGATGAGCGCGTCCTATACGTGGGATCATTATACTAGTAACTCTTTTTAATTAGTGTTCACTTTGAATTTATGTACTATCTTTGACTGAGAGTACATACCAGACAAAATTTGGCAATTAACATTTTGTAAACAATACAATTTCCATCATCACCCTACTTTTTTTAGATACAAAAAACATGATTAATCATGTAATAGACAATTGATAATATTCACCCATCATTCTTTATAATCAGGCTAATATATGGAAAAAGCGCGATCCCCTAATGATTTACCCAAATTCATTTTTAGCATAATTGCTATTTTCTTGATGATAGCTGCTTGTTTTTGGGTATTTAAACCATTCATACTTGGTTTTCTCTGGGCAGGCATGGTGGTTATTGCAACCTGGCCATTATTTAAAAAAATTGAAAGTAAACTATGGCATAAAAAATGGCTAGCAAGTATAGCGATGACTCTATTAGTAATATTATTATTTGTTATTCCTTTTGCAATACTAATTGGTAGCATTATTCAAAACAGTGGCCCACTGATTGAATGGGCAAAATCACCAACTGAAATTAGATTACCCGAGCTATTGTGGTTAAAAAACCTACCATTTATAGGTAATAAACTCTTTTATGGTTGGCATACATTGGTCGCGAATGGCGGTAATACATTAATTGCTAAACTACAACCGTATGTTGGAGAAGCAACCAGCTGGTTCTTAGCGCAAGCCATTAATGCCGGGCGTTTCGTGTTTCATCTTGTCGTAATGTTACTATTTAGTGCATTACTCTATTTGCAGGGAGAAAGTGTTATATTAAGTATTCGGCATTTTGCAATTCGCCTGGCAGGTACACGAGGCGATACCGCGATCCTACTTGCAGGCCAATCAATTCACGCTGTTGCATTAGGTGTAGTAGTTACCGCATTAATACAAGCGATTACCAGTGGTATTGGTTTAGCTTTAGCAGATATTCCTTATGCTGCGATATTAAAAATTCTTATCTTTGTATGTTGTGTTGCCCAACTTGGACCATTATTGATTATGATACCCTCCATAGTATGGTTATTCTGGTCAGGCAATACCAGCTGGGCCATTATTATGATTGTATGGAGCATAATTGTCGCAACAATGGATGGCGTACTACGTCCTATTTTAATAAGGATGGGGGCGAATTTATCAATGATACTTATTTTGATTGGCGTTATTGGTGGAATTTTATCATTTGGCGTAATTGGTCTTTTTATTGGTCCAGTCGTTTTAGCTGTCTCATATAATTTACTAACCGCCTGGATGAATGAGGTTTC
Organism: Arsenophonus endosymbiont of Aphis craccivora; assembly: GCF_013460135.1. Taxonomy (GTDB): domain Bacteria; phylum Pseudomonadota; class Gammaproteobacteria; order Enterobacterales; family Enterobacteriaceae; genus Arsenophonus; species Arsenophonus nilaparvatae. Next base: position 1,915,270 of record NZ_CP038155.1, on the reverse strand, counting down.
TAAACCAGCTAAGTTATCAAATAATTTAACCAAATCTAATTTATATAAGAAAGGGCTTTGTTGAATAAATCGAACTTTTAGGTGATTGGCGGAGCTGATCGCTAAATTCGTTTCAACATCAGGTCCCCATGGCAAAGCAAAAGTTTAAAATTACCAACTGGCCCGCGTACAACAAGGCACTCAGACAACGCGGTTCCCTGACGGTCTGGCTTGATGAGTCGGCCATCGCTGGATGGACTGACAGTTCTTCGCCTGAAGGTCGTGGCCGGCCGCTTTACTACAGCGATATGGCTGTTACCACTGTCCTGATGATGAAGCGTGTGTTTAACCTGTCGCTCCGGGCATTACAGGGCTTCGTTGATTCGATTTTTAAACTCATGTCTTTGCCGCTGTGATGTCCGGACTACTCGCTGGTCAGCAGACGAGCAAAGAGCGTCAACATCAGCATAAAAACGCCAACGCGTGGTGAAATCTCGCATCTGGTCATCGACAGTACCGGTCTGAAGGTCTTTGGCGAAGGTGAATGGAAAGTCAGGCAGCATGGGGCTGACAGACGAAGAGTGTGGCGCAAGCTTCATCTGGCAGCAGACAGTGTGACTCATGAGATTATCTGTGCCGACTTATCGCTCAGCGGAACGACAGATGCGCAGGCACTGCCGGGCCTGATTAACCAAAACCACCGGAAAATCAGGGAAGTGTCAGCAGACGGTGCTTATGACGCCTGTTACTGCCACGACGCGTTGCTAAGAAAGAAAATCAGGCCCCTTATCCCGCCGCGAAGCGGAGCGAAATACTGGCCGGACAAGTACCATGAACGTAACCATGCGGTGGCGAATCAGCGTCTGAGCAGGAGTAATGATATGTGGAAAAAGAAAGTGGGTTATCACCGGCGTTCAGTGGCAGAAACAGCGATGTTCCGCATAAAAACTTTGCTGGGTGGCCATCTGAGCCTGCGTGACTATGAGGCTCAGGTAGGTGAAGCAATGGCGATGGTCAAAGCGCTGAACCGTATGACGTTGTTGGGTATGCCACACAGCGTCAGGATCGGATAACAGGTGTAGCAGAGGGAGCCATCCTGTCGGCTAATTCTGATTTATTCAACAAAGCCGCGCTGAAAGTAAAGAGAGTAGCCATTGTAATGATGGAAACAACTTTCATAATGTTTTCCTTAATACTGAATGTTTAATCACTTATAGCAAATAGTAAAAATTGGAAGAAAAATAATACAATTGACAGTAAAGTGTGGCAAAAAATAAGTATCCACACTGGATAGCAACACCATTTCACCAGATTTGTTACCTTTATTGCCCAGTAATTGCTGGCATAAAAATTTAGTTTGTTTCTAATAACCATTAATGTTCACAATTATCCAGCAAATAGTATTTTAGTCGCTAGTTTGGCAAATTTCGCCCATTTATAAAAGATTATTACTGTGGATCGACAATTTATCAATAAAACAGTTAACTAAGGAAATGATCCTATTGTCTCAGCGTGACAGATTATTAAATAATCAGAAAATAATCTAATTATTTTTAATTATCATTGTGTTAATTAAAAATAAGTTAGTAATATTCAAGTTATTATTGAATTCTATAAACTTAAGTTGGTTAATGGATCAGATTAAAAATAATCAATAATTAAAGGCAGTCAGTAACTGAGTTTCAAATTCTTTAATCGTAATTTTTAGGCATTGAAGAAATCGTTCGGTAAGTTCAGAAGAATGTCGATGCATTGGTTTAATTAAATTGACAGTGAAAGGAATGGGTTTAATAAAAGGTCTGATGCAAAGGCTATCAGGATCATGTTGTAAAAAATCGATAACGGTAAATGAGTTGACGATTGATATACCTAATCCTTACCTTACCATAGCACAAACAGAGGAAGCATTATGGACTTCCATTATCATTCGTCGGCTAATATGTTGTTCTGCAAAAAATGTATCAATGGCTTGTCGATAACTATCCGTTATTGAAAGACTAATAAAAGCAACATTATTAAAGTCTTTAGCTGTTAAATATTTTTTTTACTCAGTGGGTGCATGGCTTTGTTGAATAAATCGAACTTTTAGGTGATTGGCGGAGCTGATCGCTAAATTCGTTTCAACATCAGGTCCCCATGGCAAAGCAAAAGTTTAAAATTACCAACTGGCCCGCGTACAACAAGGCACTCAGACAACGCGGTTCCCTGACGGTCTGGCTTGATGAGTCGGCCATCGCTGGATGGACTGACAGTTCTTCGCCTGAAGGTCGTGGCCGGCCGCTTTACTACAGCGATATGGCTGTTACCACTGTCCTGATGATGAAGCGTGTGTTTAACCTGTCGCTCCGGGCATTACAGGGCTTCGTTGATTCGATTTTTAAACTCATGTCTTTGCCGCTGTGCTGTCCGGACTACTCGCTGGTCAGCAGACGAGCAAAGAGCGTCAACATCAGCATAAAAACGCCAACGCGTGGTGAAATCTCGCATCTGGTCATCGACAGTACCGGTCTGAAGGTCTTTGGCGAAGGTGAAAGGAAAGTCAGGCAGCATGGGGCTGACAGACGAAGAGTGTGGCGCAAGCTTCATCTGGCAGCAGACAGTGTGACTCATGAGATTATCTGTGCCGACTTATCGCTCAGCGGAACGACAGATGCGCAGGCACTGCCGGGCTTGATTAACCAAACCCACCGGAAAATCAGGGAAGTGTCAGCAGACGGTGCTTATTACGCCTGTTACTGCCACGATGCGTTGCTAAGAAAGAAAATCAGGCCACTTATCCCGCCGCGAAGCGGAGCGAAATACTGGCCGGACAAGTACCATGAACGTAACCATGCGGTGGCGAATCAGCGTCTGAGCAGGAGTAATGATATGTGGAAAAAGAAAGTGGGTTATCACCGGCGTTCAGTGGCAGAAACAGCGATGTTCCGCATAAAAACTTTGCTGGGTGGCCATCTGAGGCTGCGTGACTATGAGGCTCAGGTAGGTGAAGCAATGGCGATGGTCAAAGCGCTGAACCGTATGACGTTGTTGGGTATGCCACACAGCGTCAGGATCGGATAACAGCTGTAGCAGAGGGAGCCATCCTGGCGGCTAATTCTGATTTATTCAACAAAGCCTGGGTGCATACGAGGTAACACAACGACTTCATTTAAGCTAGTTAAAAGATCACCATAAGTGCCGGTGGGTATCTGCCGATTTTCTGTCAAACCGATATCATAATGTTGTGCCGAAAGCCATTCCTCTAATATAGGTGACTCTTGGGAGATAATGGTAAAATTAACTTCAGGGTAATCGAGTAGAAACCGCTGACAGGCTTTAGGTAATAACGACTGACTAAATACCGGTAAACAGGCAACTGCAAGTTGCGTGTCTCTAAATTGTCTGATAATTTCCGCCATATTATAGATCCTTTCTAATCCATAATAATAACGTTCGACTTCTGCGAATAACCTTAATCCCTGAGCCGTTGGCAATAGCCGTCCTTTGATCCTATCAAATAACTTAAATCGTAACAGACTTTCTAGACGACTAATTTCACGGCTGACGGTAGGCTGAGATGTTCTAACTAATTGTGCTGCATCAGTTAAGTTTTTGGTGGTCATGATCGCGCGAAAAATTTCTATATGACGCCAGGAAAAAGTTTTCATTTACATAACTCGCTGCTGTTATTTATATCCTATATGAATAGACTATAGCTAAATAGATATTTTTATCCTTATTTTCTCTATTAATAATAAAAAAAATGAAAAAATAAATTAAGGTTATCAATGACAACGTTTGCAACCACCATAAGTCGATATTTGACGGCAGAACAATTAATTAAACTGCCCGCTCAATTCGGGACTCCTATTTGGATCTATGATAGTGAAGTCATTACACAGGCGATTAAGCAGTTAGCTGCGTTCGATGCGATCCGTTTTGCACAAAAAGCGTGCTCTAATATTCATATTTTACGTTTGATGCGTCAACAAGGCGTGAAAGTTGATGCTGTATCATTAGGCGAAATCGAAAGGGCGTTAGTTGCTGGTTTTCGCCCAGGTAGAGAACAAGCAGAAATTGTATTCACCGCAGATGTCATTGAAAAGCAAACTATTGAGCGTGTAATAGAGTTAGATATTCCTGTTAATGTAGGCTCTATTGACATGCTCGTTCAATTGGGAAAAGCCAAACGACATCATGCTATTTGGTTACGTATCAATCCAGGATTTGGCCATGGTCATAGCCAAAAAACCAACACCGGTGGAGAAAATAGTAAGCATGGTATCTGGTTTAGTGATTTGCCATTAGCGATTGAAAAAATTAATCAATATCAGTTAACGCTGGTCGGTATACATATGCATATTGGTTCTGGGGTTGATTATTGCCACTTGGCTAAAGTCTGTGAGGCAATGGTAGAGCAGGTCATCTTAAGTGGCTGTGATATACAAGCAATTTCAGCTGGTGGGGATTGTCGATCCCTTATAATTTAGCTGAAGAGCGAATTGATATTAACCATTATTTTGCCTTGTGGCATGATGCTCGTGAACGTATTTCAGCTCATTTGGGGCATCATATAACATTAGAAATTGAGCCTGGTCGTTACTTGGTAGCAGAATCTGGCGTGCTTTTAGCTGAAGTAAGAGCAATAAAAAGAATGGGCAAAAATCATTATGTATTAGTTGATAGTGGTTTTAATGATCTAATGCGTCCTGCTATGTATGGTTGTTATCATCATATTTCTGTCTTGCCAGCGGATAATCGACATCTTACTGACGGAAATTTACGTGAAACACTAGTAGCTGGTCCGTTATGTGAGTCTGGTGATGTTTTTGCCCAGACAAATACCGGCGCTGTTGTGCCTCGTTTATTACCTGAAATTTATGTGGGAGATTATTTAGTCTTTCATGATACTGGTGCTTATGGTGCTTCAATGTCTTCTAATTATAATAGTCGACCGTTAATCGCTGAGTAATGTATTTAAATGGTGAGGCAAAATTAATTCGTCGGTGTCAAACATTGGCAGAATTGTTGGCATTAGAAACGTGTTTGATAAGTAGTGATTAGGGAGCTTAAGCCCTCTGCAAGTTCTACAATTATGCCGCTTGTTCTTTATATAATGGGGAACTATTTTTCTGTTTGTCAGATTTTTTACTCGCTATCGCCAGTGCATCATATTCAAATTCATCAACATTGATCGATCTTAAACGGCTGGCTTCTGCTTTACGTAAAATGTCAGCTTCTTGTTGGCTAATTTTACCATCGGCGAGTGCTTGTTAGGCAAGTTTATCTAAATTGATAAAGTTTGGTTTATGGCTAGCTTGACTGGTCAAACGTTCAAAAATTGGCTCGGCGGCAATAATATCTGATAATGCGGCATTAATTATGCCATGAGGGTTATGCTCACTTGGTGTCATATATTGACCGCGACCAATACGCTCGCGTGTTTCTGATGGTGTCATCATAATTTTTGCTAGTTTATGATCAAGTTGATCGTTAGGTGGCGCATAACGAGAACCCAATGGAAAAATGATAATACAGCTTAACATAGCAACCAGACGATTGGAAAAGTTTCGTAGCAGTGCTTGCATGGCTTTTTCTGATTGAAATAGACAATCTTTTATTACCCATTCAACAATAGGTAAATCCATTGCTGGGCGGCCATCATCTTCAAAACGTTTTAGTGTGGCGGATGCTAAATAGAGGTGGCTTAAAATATCGCCTAAACTGGCAGAAATCCGCTCACGACGTTTTAACACGCCACCTAATACTGCCATAGAAATATCAGCAAGTAAGGCAAGATTAGCACTTTGGCGATTTAATTGCTGATAGAAGCGGCGAGTATTATCTTTTGTTGGTGCTTTGCTTGTTCTGCCGTTTGTTATACCCAAGTAGAAAATGCGCAATAGGTTACTTATTGTATGACTTAAATAGCTAAAGAGTAATTTATCAAAGGCGATAATGTCGTTATTTTGTGTTGCGGCTATTTCATGCAAAATATAAGGATGACAGCGAATAGCCCCTTGGCCAAAAATCATCATAATGCGTGTTAAAATATTGGCACCTTCAACGGTGATAGCAATAGGAGCTCCTTGATAAAAGCGAGCAAGAAAATTTGAGGGACCTAGACAAATTCCTTTACCACCAGCAATATCCATCGCATCAATAATGGCTCTTTGGCCTCGATGGGTACAGTGATATTTGACAATCACAGAGAGGACTGCTGGTTTTTCGCCAGATATAATTGCCGTCGTAATTAAGGTTTAAGCGGCATCCATTAAATAAGCATTAGCAGCGATCCGTGCTAAAGGTTCTTCAATACCTTCCATTTTTCCAATAGATACTTTGACTTGACGGCGAATATAGGCGTACGCACCGATTGCCAGCGCGACACTTTTTAAGCCACCCGTGGCGTTAGATGGAAGCGTGATACCACGACCAATAGAAAGACATTCCATTAACATACGCCAGCCTTGGCCGGCCATTTTGGTACCACCAATAATATAATCAATCGGCACAAAAATATCTTTACCGCGCGTAGGGCCATTTTGGAAAGGGATATTCAAAGGAAAATGGCGATGGCCAATTTCTACTCATGCAACATTGGTTGGGATTAGTGCGCATGTAATGCCGAGATCGGTTATATCGCCAAGTAAATGGTCTGGATCATAAAGTTTAAATGCTAGCCCTAATACCGTAGCAATCGGCGCTAATGTAATATAACGTTTATTCCAATTTAAACGCATACCTAATATCTGTTGGTTTTCCCATTCGCCCATACAGACAACACCAGTGTCAGGGATAGCTCACGCATCAGAACCGGCTTCAGGGCTTGTTAAAGCAAAACAGGGGATCTCTTCACCGCTAGCAAGTCTGGGAAGATAATGCTGTTTTTTGTTCATCGGTGCCATAATGTTGTAAAAGTTCTCCTAGGCCTAATGAGTTAGGCGCACCTACAGTAATGGCTAATATGCCGGAAACTCCGGCCAATTTTTGTAACACTAGCGCTTGAGCATAGGCAGAAAATTCGAGGCCACCATACTCTTTTTTGATGATCATAGCGAAAAAACGATGTTGTTTTAAATGTTGCCATAATTCAGTAGGTAGATCGGCTAGTTCATGGCTAATTGGAAAGTCATTAGCCATACGGCATGCTTCTACAACTGGGCCATTGAGAAACGCTTGTTCTTCAGTTGTTAATTGCTGTTTTGGATATTTATGTAATTTATCCCAATCAGGCATACCTTGAAACACATCACCTTCCCACCAGGTTGTGCCAGCTTCGATGGCTTCTTTCTCGGTTTTTGACATGGAAGGGATGATTTTCTGAAAAATTTGTAAGACTTTACTAGAAATGAATGAGCGACGTACTGGGAGATAGACTAATGGAAATAATACCGCCGCTACGAGCAATAACGTCCAAAAATACCATAAATCAGTACTAGCCATAAGTAAACAATAAGCCAGTATAAGTAAGCTACTAAATAGTAGATTTGCTTTGTGATAGCAAAGAATTCCGATTAAACCAATAAATAGAAAAATAGTGAGTAGAGCCATAATGGTACTCCTGATTATGATTAAGCTAAGTCATCGGAAGTCATATCTGTTTTTTTCTTATCTTTAATCTATGTAATTTTATTTATCAATATTTTTACATATTAATTACAGTGAAGTTCACAAATTATTTATTGAGCTTAACTTGGTTGTGATAAGTCGTATTGATACTTCTTTCATAAAGTTTAATCCGTTACACTGGGATTGTTGAAAAAATAATATTTTATTAGGAGTACAAATGATGTATCAGGAGCTTATTTGTGCTGAATTAAAAGAAGCGGCGGTGACATTGAACAATTTTCTTAATAACCGAGAAAATATCGAAGCGATTGAGCAAGCCGCGATTATGTTGTCGAACGCCTTTAAAGCGGGAAGAAAAGTATTATCTTGTGGTAATGGTGGTTCGCACTGTGATGCTATGCATTTTGCAGAAGAATTAACCGGACGTTATCGTGAAAATCGTCCAGGTTATCCAGCCATTGTGATTTCTGATGTTAGTCATCTCTCTTGCGTTGGTAATGATTTTGGTTATGACTATGTTTTTTCCCGTTATATAGAGGCTGTCGGTAAAGAAGGGGATATATTATTTGCACTCTCAACATCAGGTAATTCTGGCAATATCATCAAGGCAATCGCGGCTGCACGTGCTAAAAAGATGCAAGTGATCACATTGACAGGTAAAGAGGGCGGAAAAATGGCAGGAACCGCTGATATTGAGATCAGAGTACCTCATTTTGGTTATGCCGATCGGATCCAAGAAATTCATATTAAGGTGATCCATATCTTAATTCAGCTAATAGAAAAAGAAATGGTTAAATAACATTGCTAGGCAATGTTGTCGGGTAGAAATGTGAGCAGTTAGCGTGATTATGCTTAGATTTGGAAATTTCATTCTGGCATACATAAAGGAGGCATTATGTATGAATTGCTTGGTATGAGTGCTAGTCTCCCGACAGATATTAATTTTAGTTTAAGTGGTCTTATCCCGCGAGGAGGTCAGACTGGGCCACACAAAGATGGTTGGGGGGATCACTTTTTATGAAGGTCGAGGTTGCCGAACGTTTAAAGAACCCAAGCCATGTTATCAATCGACTATTGCACGCTTTGTGCAAGAGTACCCGATTAAATCAGAGGCAGTTATTGCGCATATTCGCCAGGCGAATCAGGGCGATGTATTATTAGAAAATACCCATCCTTTTACCAGGGAACTGTGGGGCAGAAATTGGACTTATGCACACAACGGCCAACTTGAGGGTTATAAAAAATTACCAGTAGGACACTATCGGCCAATTGGAAAGACTGATAGTGAGTGGGTATTTTGTTGTATTTTATATCAATTGGCAGAAAAATACCCTAAAAAACCGACAAACTGGTTAACTGTATATCGGTTTATTGCCAAACTAGCTGATCAATTAAAATTGATGGGGGTACTTAATATGTTGATTTCAGATGGACAATATATGATGGCCTATTGCTCAACTGATTTGCATTGGCTTACCCGCAAAGCACCTTTTGGTAAGGCAAAATTGCTTGATAATGATATTGAAATCGATTTTCAGCAACATACACAAACAACTGATATAGTCTCAGTGATTGCAACCAAGCCTTTAACTGGTAATGAGAATTGGCACCGAATTCAGCCGGGAAGTTTTGTTTTATTCCATTTTGGTAAGCGCATATTGTAGCCTTTCATCGGCTTTGTTGAATAAATCAGAATTAGCCGACAGGATGGCTCCCTCTGCTACAGCTGTTATCCGATCCTGACGCTGTGTGGCATACCCAACAACGTCATACGGTTCAGCGCTTTGACCATCGCCATTGCTTCACCTACCTGAGCCTCATAGTCACGCAGCCTCAGATGGCCACCCAGCAAAGTTTTTATGCGGAACATCGCTGTTTCTGCCACTGAACGCCGGTGATAACCCACTTTCTTTTTCCACATATCATTACTCCTGCTCAGACGCTGATTCGCCACCGCATGGTTACGTTCATGGTACTTGTCCGGCCAGTATTTCGCTCCGCTTCGCGGCGGGATAAGGGGCCTGATTTTCTTTCTTAGCAACGCATCGTGGCAGTAACAGGCGTCATAAGCACCGTCTGCTGACACTTCCCTGATTTTCCGGTGGGTTTGGTTAATCAGGCCCGGCAGTGCCTGCGCATCTGTCGTTCCGCTGAGCGATAAGTCGGCACAGATAATCTCATGAGTCACACTGTCTGCTGCCAGATGAAGCTTGCGCCACACTCTTCGTCTGTCAGCCCCATGCTGCCTGACTTTCCATTCACCTTCGCCAAAGACCTTCAGACCGGTACTGTCGATGACCAGATGCGAGATTTCACCACGCGTTGGCGTTTTTATGCTGATGTTGACGCTCTTTGCTCGTCTGCTGACCAGCGAGTAGTCCGGACAGCACAGCGGCAAAGACATGAGTTTAAAAATCGAATCAACGAAGCCCTGTAATGCCCGGAGCGACAGGTTAAACACACGCTTCATCATCAGGACAGTGGTAACAGCCATATCGCTGTAGTAAAGCGGCCGGCCACGACCTTCAGGCGAAGAACTGTCAGTCCATCCAGCGATGGCCGACTCATCAAGCCAGACCGTCAGGGAACCGCGTTGTCTGAGTGCCTTGTTGTACGCGGGCCAGTTGGTAATTTTAAACTTTTGCTTTGCCATGGGGACCTGATGTTGAAACGAATTTAGCGATCAGCTCCGCCAATCACCTAAAAGTTCGATTTATTCAACAAAGCCGGATTTTGCTTATAAAAAGTGAGAGTTAATAGACTTGTTTAAAAATTAGCTATTTTTGATCATAAAATGGGTATAATTAAGTTTATATGTTATCTTATTGACTTAGTGGATTTTGGGTTGGTTTTTATTTTTATTGTATTAATAATGATTTTTAAATAAATCCCAAACAATTACCAGCAGCAAATTTTTGGTGCCAATTTAATAAATAATATGATTTTTATTTAATAAAAATAGCGTAATTATATGCTTATTGATTGATATATAACATTATTCTATTTTGGTTTTTTTTTATATCAATAAAAATATATTCATTGATAATATTTTTATGAGCAATAAGGTAATTTTAGTCATATTTATAATCATTTTATAAGAATAAAAATATTATAAATAAATGCAATTTTAATAAATAAAAATTTACATTAATCCATTAAAATGATTATTTTTATTAATTTTATAGCTGAAAATAACTTCCAAATGTTTTTAACATATTGATATTATTTGAATTTATTTTTGATGGTTTGATGATTTTGAGTTGAAATATTTTCTTTATTCAGCTAAATTGGAGATCATATAGAAAGTAGTTATATCAACTTATAACTAACGTTAATTATTTATTTCAACTAATTAATATTTTCAAGTTCTCTTAATATTTAAGGCTTTGTTGAATAAATCGAACTTTTAGGTGATTGGCGGAGCTGATCGCTAAATTCGTTTCAACATCAGGTCCCCATGGCAAAGCAAAAGTTTAAAATTACCAACTGGCCCGCGTACAACAAGGCACTCAGACAACGCGGTTCCCTGACGGTCTGGCTTGATGAGTCGGCCATCGCTGGATGGACTGACAGTTCTTCGCCTGAAGGTCGTGGCCGGCCGCTTTACTACAGCGATATGGCTGTTACCACTGTCCTGATGATGAAGCGTGTGTTTAACCTGTCGCTCCGGGCATTACAGGGCTTCGTTGATTCGATTTTTAAACTCATGTCTTTGCCGCTGTGCTGTCCGGACTACTCGCTGGTCAGCAGACGAGCAAAGAGCGTCAACATCAGCATAAAAACGCCAACGCGTGGTGAAATCTCGCATCTGGTCATCGACAGTACCGGTCTGAAGGTCTTTGGCGAAGGTGAATGGAAAGTCAGGCAGCATGGGGCTGACAGACGAAGAGTGTGGCGCAAGCTTCATCTGGCAGCAGACAGTGTGACTCATGAGATTATCTGTGCCGACTTATCGCTCAGCGGAACGACAGATGCGCAGGCACTGCCGGGCCTGATTAACCAAACCCACCGGAAAATCAGGGAAGTGTCAGCAGACGGTGCTTATCACGCCTGTTACCGCCACGATGCGTTGCTAAGAAAGAAAATCAGGCCACTTATCCCGCCGCGAAGCGGAGCGAAATACTGGCCGGACAAGTACCATGAACGTAACCATGCGGTGGCGAATCAGCGTCTGAGCAGGAGTAATGATATGTGGAAAAAGAAAGTGGGTTATCACCGGCGTTCAGTGGCAGAAACAGCGATGTTCCGCATAAAAACTTTGCTGGGTGGCCATCTGAGCCTGCGTGACTATGAGGCTCAGGTAGGTAAAGCAATGGCGATGGTCAAAGCGCTGAACCGTATGACGTTGTTGGGTATGCCACACAGCGTCAGGATCGGATAACAGCTGTAGCAGAGGGAGCCATCCTGTCGGCTAATTCTGATTTATTCAACAAAGCCAATATTTAACTAAGGATTAGTTTATTTTTGTTAAAAAACAGAGTGATGAGATTAACGATATGAAAAATTTGTTTATTTGTTTACAGGCGAGTAAACTAGCGCGCTTTATTCTTTTTTGGAGTTTTTACAATGAGTGAGATAGTGAATTGGCAACCGAGCGCGTCTATCAATAACTTACTGAAAAGAGCCAAAATTATTGCTGAAATCAGACGTTTTTTCATCGATCGAGGAGTAGTGGAAGTAGAGACGCCTATATTAAGCAAATTCACGGTAACAGATATTCATCTCTCACCGTTTGAAACCCAATTTGTTGCTCCGGTAATTGCTGACAGCACCAAATTGTATATGATAACCAGTCCTGAATATCATATGAAACGCTTGCTAGCGGACGGCAGTGGGCCTATATATCAGATGATTAAAGCTTTTCGTAATGAAGAAGAGGGACGTTATCATAATCCAGAATTTACTATGCTTGAATGGTATCGGCCTCATTATGACATGTACCGAATTATTGATGAAGTAGATGATTTGTTGCAACAAATTTTGGACTGCCAACCCACTGAGCGGATATCATATCAACAGGCCTTTCAGCGTTATCTAAAAATTGATCCATTAGCACTGGAGTCAGAAAAAAAACAATTACGTGATGCAGCAGTGAAGTTGGGTTTAAATAATGCCGAAACAGAAGAAGACAAAGATGTGTTATTACAATTTTTGTTTACTATGGGAGTTGAACCAAATTTAGGTAAAGATAAGCCTACCGTTATCTATCATTTTCCTGCTTCACAGGCAGCATTAGCTGAAATTAGTAAAGAAGACCACCGAGTTGCTGAGCGCTTTGAAGTTTATTTTAAGGGTATTGAGTTGGCCAATGGTTTTCGTGAGTTGACTGATGCACAAGAACAGCGAGAACGTTTTGAGCATGATCATCAGATGCGCGAAAAAATGGGTTTACCAGAACAGCCTATTGATGAATGTCTGCTTGCTGCGCTAGATAAAGTCATACCTGATTGTTCAGGTGTTGCTTTAGGTATTGATCGCTTAGTCATGTTGGCGCTGAATGCAGAAAAAATCAGTGATGTTATCTCTTTTTCTATAGAGCGAGCTTAATTATCAGTAAACTAATAGTAATCAGCGGTAAATTATTACCGCTGAATTTATTGCTGGCTATTATGGATGTTGATGCTGTTTTTGCAAGAATTTTACCCCGAGATCAGGGAAATCGGTAAAGGCACCATCGACGTTAGCTTTGTTATAGATAATATCAAACAGCTGTTGACCGTTTTTCACGTAATTTGGTAGCTTATCAATCCGAATGTTATAAGGATGAACGACTAACTTATTTTTGTGCGCATCTTTAACCATAGCAGTAAGTTTTATTTTACCAGGTTTGGAGTTTTCATTAATAAGCATGTGGTAATCTGGGCCAATGCCATCAGCATACTTAGCAACTTCTTTCATTGCTACCGGCTTAAACATCCAATCATAGCTATAATTTGTCCATGTACCGTTAGGCTGCTCTTCATAAGTTTCATGCCAGTCCGTGTAAGCAATTAATTGAACCAGTTTTAAATCCATGCCTAATTTAGGTAAAAGTTCATTTTTAATACGTTTTAATTCATTAGCATCAAAGCACTAAAGATAAACATTGTCGCTTTTCTTGCTGTAGCCATATTGCTTCAGAACTTCTAACACTCTGGTCGAAATATCCTTTCCTTCTTGTTTGTGAAACCAAGGTGCTTTAATTTCCGGGTAAATGCCGATATTTTTACCAGGGCTTTGTTGAATAAATCGAACTTTTAGGTGATTGGCGGAGCTGATCGCTAAATTCGTTTCAACATCAGGTCCCCATGTCAAAGCAAAAGTTTAAAATTACCAACTGGCCCGCGTACAACAAGGCACTCAGACAACGCGGTTCCCTGACGGTCTGGCTTGATGAGTCGGCCATCGCTGGATGGACTGACAGTTCTTCGCCTGAAGGTCGTGGCCGGCCGCTTTACTACAGCGATATGGCTGTTACCACTGTCCTGATGATGAAGCGTGTGTTTAACCTGTCGCTACGGGCATTACAGGGCTTCGTTGATTCGATTTTTAAACTCATGTCTTAGCCGCTGTGCTGTCCGGATTACTCGCTGGTCAGCAGACGAGCAAAGAGCGTCAACATCAGCATAAAAACGCCAACGCGTGGTGAAATCTCGCATCTGGTCATCGACAGTACCGGTCTGAAGGTCTTTGGCGAAGGTGAATGGAAAGTTAGGCAGCATGGGGCTGACAGACGAAGAGTGTGGCGCAAGCTTCATCTGGCAGCAGACAGTGTGAATCATGAGATTATCTGTGCCGACTTATCGCTCAGCGGAACGACAGATGCGCAGGCACTGCCGGGCCTGATTAACCAAACCCACCGGAAAATCAGGCCCCTTATCCCGCCGCGAAGCGGAGCGAAATACTGGCCTGACAAGTACCATGAACGTAACCATGCGGTGGCGAATCAGCGTCTGAGCAGGAGTAATGATATGTGGAAAAAGAAAGTGGTTTATCACCGGCGTTCAGTGGCAGAAACAGCGATGTTCCGCATAAAAACTTTGCTGGGTGGCCATCTGAGCCTGCGTGACTATGAGGCTCAGGTAGGTGAAGCAATGGCGATGGTCAAAGCGCTGAACCGTATGACGTTGTTGGGTATGCCACACAGCGTCAGGATCGGATAACAGCTGTAGCAGAGGGAGCCATCCTGGCGGCTAATTCTGATTTATTCAACAAAGCCTTTTACCAGTAGATTTATGCAAACCTTGGACAAATTCAATTTCTTCTTGAAAAGTATGAATATGGAAGCTGGATTTTCCCATCGGGAAACGATTAGGATAGGTTTGAACTTTTTTACCATCTTTAATTTCAAAGGCTTCAGTAAATTTGAGTGATCGAATTTCGGGTAAGCTAAAATCAATGGCATAAAAGCGACCATCTTTGCGAGCACGGCCAGGGAAGCGATCCGCAACGTCTGTAACACTATCTAGGTAATGATCATGTAATACAATCAGTTCATTATCTTTTGTCATTACCAGATCTTGTTCAAGGAAATCGGCACCTTGCGCATAAGCCATTGCTTTGGCTGGTAATGTATGTTCTGGTAGATAACCACTTGCCCCGCGGTGAGCAATAACGACTTTTGCGTTAGATTGAGCCATTGCTGACATTGACATAACTAATAACATACTAGCAACCAAGCTATTTAATTTTATATTCATTAGTATAATTCTCTTTATTATGAGCGGGGAAATCAGTGATAAAATGAGTTCCCCTTTTTGCCAAGCTTATTAATTAAAGATAACTGATTTATGACATAAATTAGCTATGTTGTTCTGCCATTTCGCGTTTATGCTTGCTTTCACTCAGCATCACGATAAATAATAAAATAACAGAAAGTAAACTACCGCCAATCATTACCATAAAGCCTCCATTCCCGCCAAAATAGTCAACGGTATAACCCACGATAGCATTTGCTGCTACCGAGCCACCAAGGTAGCCAAATAAACCGGTACAACCAGCAGCAGTACCTGCGGCTTTTTTGGGTGCTAATTCAAGCGCATGTAAACCGATCAACATAACAGGGCCATAAATTAAGAAGCCAATAATTAGCATGCAAGCCATATCAATATGAGGATTACCTGGCGGATTGAGCCAGAAGGCAACAGTTGCAATGGTGACTAATGCCATGAAAAATACGCCGGTGGCGCCACGGTTTCCTTTGAAAACTTTATCTGACATACAACCGAAAAGTAGCGTGCCTGGAATACCTGCATATTCATATAAGAAATAAGCCCATGAGGATTTATCCATAGCAAAGTGTTTAACTTCACGTAAGTAAGTTGGTGACCAATCGAGTACACCATAACGTAATAAGTATACGAAAACGTTAGCAAAAGCGATCATCCAAAGTAGCTTATTAGGCAAAATATATTGCATAAAAATCTGCTTTGCAGTCAGCTTTTTTTCGTCTTTATCATTATAATCAGGTGGGTAGTCATGTTTATATTCTTCAATCGGTGGTAAACTACAAGATTGTGGCGTATCACGCATTAAAGCAAAGGCAATCATAGCAACAAAAATGGCAGCAAAAGCAGGCATATATAGTGCTGCTTTCCAGTCGTGGAATCATGCCATGCCTAATATAAATAACAACGGCGGGATGCCACCACCAACATTATGCGCGCAGTTCCAAATTGAAACGATACCACCCCGTTCTTTTTGTGACCACCAGTGAACCATTGTTCGGCCACAATGAGGCCATCCCATACCTTGAAACCAACCGCATAGGAATAGCAGCACAAACATAATCATAATGCTTGAGGTAGCCCAAGGCACAAAGCCCATAATTAGCATTACTGAGGCGGATAAAATTATCCCGGCAGGTAAAAATACTCTCGGATTTGAACGATCAGAGACTGGCCCATGATAAATTTTGAGATACCATATGCAATTGAGATTCCTGATAAAGCAAAACCAAGTTCACCTTTAGAAAACCCCTGCTCAATTAAATAGGGCATCGCTAATGCAAAATTCTTTCTAACGAGATAGTAAGCGGCATAACCCAAAAAGATACCGAAGAAAATTTGCCGACGTAGGCGACGATAAAGCGGATCCATTTGATCTGCCGTAACTCTTTTATTATGTGGTGCTGGCTTAAAAATACTTAACATAATTCCCCTCCGATAGCATTTAAATTTTTGCTATTAAGTAATAAGCAATTGCTAAAACGAAAATGTGAGACGTTATTATTAGGTCTTCTTTCTTAATCGCGCGCTAAGATAACTCATGTTAATGCATATGTCTGCATACGAATGCGAAAATGTTATAAATTTGTGCGTAAACAGACAAAATATATATCGGCGATAGAAATAATTTTTTAATTATTCAAGTATAATTGTGAGCTTTGTCATAAATTTGTTAGTTCTGTTACAAAAAGTCACCATGAATGCTCGTTTTTGTTTCTTAATAAAGATTATTGATTAAGAGTGGCTTATATTGTGTTAGATGACTACTTATTAAGTCGCTATCAGACATTGGATTAAGGTCAACAATTCACCTATAACCGAATTATTACTGGGCATTCTGTTGGTTACAAGGTATTCCACTGAGTGGATATCGCCACTTTCCACTCAATAGATAGTTTTGTCGCTAAACAGATATTCAATTAGGCAACGTTTGTCTTGATTTAACTTAATTATTATCTGCAGCTAGATAACCATTCTTTTGGTGTTGGCCTTGGAAAAAGTAACTTAGAATGCAGTTCAACATCAATCCATAAGCAGGGAGGAAAAATAACATACAAATAAATAACTTAAAGCTATAATCGACTAAAGCAATTTCTACCCAATTGGCCGCCATAAAAGGATCAGTGCTGTGATAAAATGCAATGAAAAAGAAAGCAATCGTATCCAGTAGATTACCGAAAAACATTGCCGCAGTCGGCGCAATCCACCAACGACAATAATTACGTAATTTATTGAACACGAAAATATCCATAATCTGACCTAAAGCGTAAGCCATAAAGCTTGCTAGCGCAATACGGGCAACAAATAGATTAAATTCATTTAGTGTGATACACCCTTGCCATTGTCCTTGGTAAAAAAGCGCCGAAAGAATGTAGGAGACAGAAATAGCCGGCAGCATAGTTGCAGCAATAATCCGTCGAGCGATAGGAGCACCATAAATACGTACAGTTAGATCCGTTGTCAAAAAAATAAAAGTGAAAGTGAATGCTCCCCATGTGGTATGAAAGCTAAAAATGGTAATTGGCAGTTGTAACAGATAATTACTGGAGGTAATAATCAATATATGAAAAAAGGAAAGCCAAATGAGTGCTTTGATACGCTGTTGTGGCGTCAATTCGAACATATTATACCTTTTGGGTTAAATATGGGGTGAGGGAACCCATGATAATTTAATTTACGCGGTGCATCATACGCCTGAGATAAGATAAAAGCAAAATAAATAATAAATTTTTCTTATTTATTTTATTTAATAAATGGCGGGATAATTTATTTGATTTGTAATATAATTCCAACCTATTGAATAGGCTTTAAAACTAAAATACCAATGCCAGATATTTTTACTAACCATAACCGAACCCTTGATACACAAGGATTACGTTGTCCTGAGCCCATGATGATGATAAGAAAAATGGTTCGTCAGATGGTTGAAGGTGAAACGTTATTAATTATTGCGGATGATCCGGCTACAATCCGTGATATTCTTGCTTTTTGCCGTTTTATGGAACATCAATTGCTTGCTGAAGAGATTCAGCAACCTCCTTACCGTTATTTGATCCGCAAGAAAGTTAATTAATACTAAAAGCGAAACGGGGTTAAACAAAAAGTATATTGAAAAAAGAGAGATTATTGAATCATGTCTCTCTTTTTTCAAATATATAAATAATATTTAACAAAGTGTTTATTCTGGCTGGCGATCCTTCAATAAACTGAGCGCATTTGCGGTCACTAATGCAGTGGCACCGGAATCTGCTAAAAGAGCCATCCATAAGCCGGTTATACCTAATAAACTGGTCACCAGGAAGATAGCTTTTAGTCCTAAAGCGATAGTAATGTTTTGACGAATATTGGCTCTGGTTGCTCGTGATAACATAATGATCTCGGCTAATCCAGTTAGCCGGTTATGAGTCAATGCCGCATCAGCGGTTTCAAGAGCGACATCCGTTCCATTACCCATGGCGATGCCAACATTTTCGGCCTTCATTGCGGGAGCATCATTAATACCATCGCCAACCATCAGTGTATGGTTGGTTTTACTGAGTGCTATAATGGCATTGACTTTGTCTTCAGGTAACAGCCCTGCCCGATAATCTAAACCAACTTTTTGCGCAATTTATTCAGCTGCCAGTGGGTTATCACCCGTTAACATGACGGTTTTAATACCCAGTTTTTGCAGTTTATTAACCGCATCAATGGCATCTGAGCGTAATGTATCTTGCATAGCAATAATGCCAAGTAACTTGTTATCGACTAGTACCACAACAACAGTTTTACCTTGATTTTCAATTGTTTTTACAGTTTGCTGCCATTGTATGGTTAATATATCGTCAGAGATTTTATTCGGTGCTGACACCAGAATATATTTATCTGCCAAATAACCTTCCACACCAATACCAGCCACTGCTTTATGATTCTGGGCGGGTTCAACATTTATTTCTAGCGCTTGAGCCTTAGCCAAAATCGCTTTTGCTAAAGGATGGTGTGATCCTCTTTCGACTGAAGCGGTAAATTGCAATAGTTTTTCCTCGGTCACTGTTTCAGCGGTTATGATGTCAGTAACTTGTGGTTTCCCTTCGGTAAGCGTACCTGTTTTATCCAGGGCAACTTTGGTGACAGAACTTAATTGCTCTAAGGCTGCGCCACCTTTAATCAAGGCTCCTCGACGGGTTGCTGCTGCCAGAGCAGAAGTAATTGCCGCTGGAGTAGAGATCACTAAAGCGCAAGGACAGCCTATTAACAGCAAGGTTAGACCACGATAGATCCATATGTCCCATGATTGAGCAAAAAATAGTGGTGGAATAATAATAACCAATGTTGCGACTAACATAATAAGGGGTGTGTAAATTTGGCTAAAACGATCAATAAATCGTTCAATTGGGGCGCGGCGCTCTTCAGCTTCTTCAATTAATATCATTATGCGATCGATCGCATTTTGCCCTTGTTCAGATATTACTTTCATTTGTATAGCGCGATCGATAGAAAGTGCACCGGCTGATACTTTTTCCCCCGTTTTTCGTTCAACAGGCATTGATTCACCGGTTAATGCACTTTCATCAAAACTGGCAAATTCATTCACTAATTCAGCATCAGTGGGTAAACGGCCACCAGGAAGGATTTCAATGATGTCGCCTGGTTGCAGTGTCGAGACAGGGACAGTGGTTTTTACACCATTTTTAATGAGTACCGCTTGTTCAGGAATAAGGGCCATTAAACTACTGATGCCTCGGCGTGCGCGTCCAGCGGCATATGACTCTAATCTTTCTCATATCATAAACAACAACAGTACCATCGCGGCTTCTTCGCTGGCATTAATGAATAATGCACCTATTGCCGCAACACTCATCAATGTTTCTATTGCAAAAAAGGTACCTGAGCGTATCAGTTGTATTGCTCTAACTGTAATAGGGTAGAGTACATATAATGTTGTTAAAATAAAAGCAATTTGTCCTACTTTTACATAAATGAAGGAAATTCCCCAACTGATTAACATAAGAAATATTAAAATAATGATAGGTTTAGATTCACTAAATGGATTATTTTGCTTCTTTTTTGTGGCTAATTCGGCGGCATTGAGGTTATATAATTTGAAGCCCGCTTGTTGCCCAGCTTTGATTACATCATCACGAACATCATCATCAGCATCGACAATTAATTTTTCGGTTGTAAACAGTACCTTTACTTTTTTGACATGCTTGACCTTGCTAACGGCTATTTCAATTTTACGCGCGCAGCTTGCGCAGTCCATACCGCTTACAATCCAATGAAAGCGGTGGTTTCCTCTTGAAATGACGGCATTACTTTCCTCAGGCATAAGTGAATGTTCACTTACGCAATTATATTGATTGGTATCACTGCATGCCTGCTGATCAATAAGTTTAGTGTTACTCTTCGCAGGATGATGTTCATCATCAGCGCTATTTTTTGCTGATAGCGATACGGTTTTTTTGCTATGTTTGTGACCAATAACTTTCTTTTTATCGCTGCTGTGGCTATTGGTTGTGCAACATTTTGCAGTATGCTTATGTTGTTGATGGGTATGCGCACACATAGTATCCACTTTTTAATTTACTCACTTAAAATTTCGTTTCTGTGATTTACTTTACACTTGAGAGTTAACTCTCAAGTCAAACATAAAAGAGGGTATTTTTTGACAAAAAATGCTATTTAGCTGAAAAATGGTTATCAATCCAACTTATAAGTAAAGCGAACGTACAATGAAAAATTGACCAATAAAATAGCAAGCGGTAATTGTTGCTTTAGAAGCTTTAAATGGGTAACGAAAGTTGGCGATCAGCCAAATACTGTTGGCAATAAAAAGTAAAAATGCACCTATAATAATGGAAAAATTATGTTCTCTTGCTAGACCGAAATATTGTTCACCCGCTATCCAAGCCATAATGAATGACATTGTTAGTAGAAAAATGGCCGGTGCGCGTAGTGAACCACGAGTTGCCCAGATTATAATTAATACCATGACACTAAGGATTAGTAGGATAGTCAGTAATGGCAAGTAGAAAGTGAAATTCATCTGCATAGCAAAACTGATGCTATAAAGTAGGTAGCTTAGAGACAACAAGAAAATAGTCGGCAATAAACGTTCCTTGGAAAGCATTTGCCAGCTGTCAGCAATTAGCATCACCAACAGACCCGCCATGATCAGATAGCCGGCAGCATCAGTAAAATCGGCACTCCAGGCCCAAAATACTAACAATAATAGCGTAACTGGGCGAAACAGCCAGCATTGCCATTGTGGACCGCGATAGGCAGCATCAATATAAAGCCAACCAGAAAATAACACAGCAAGAAATGGCCAACTGATCATGGTTTCCCCACTAACTAAAAAGGTTAATTAGAAATTATTGATCCTATTAGATGATAGACAATAATAGTTACTAAATATATGAATAATGAAAGCTTGGAAAATATTGTGAATAAATCGGTTATATTCGTTATTATTATCATTATTATGTTAGCGACGAAACGTTTTTTTGATCAACGTCGACAAGATGTCATTGATGATAATTCTCCGATTATCAGTTATCAAGTTGAGGTCATTGATAAGAAAGATTATCCCTATCCTAATATGCGTTCTCGTCAACGAGAGGTTGTTACTCCGGAAACTTTTCGTTATGAAATTTATTTTCAGCGGCTATCGGCTAGTGAGGTAATAAAGATTTTTCTAAAAAAGGAGAAGGAATATAATGCGATTAAAAAAGGGGATAGAAGTACGCTTTATATGAAGGGAACAAGGTTTGTTCGCTTTCAAAGCAAAGCCAATGCAAAATAGCTAAATTTATCAGCCAATAATGCATTGCCTTTGTAATTACTTGCGATTTTTTTATAGTTAGTCAGTTTTTTGTCTTTTCTGCCAGGCTAAAAGTTCAAAAACGCTAAATAGAAAGATTTTTATTTGCAGCCAACGAGGATGCTTTTCTGTTTTTGCAAAAGCGGCGTGCAAAAAAATGGCTTGCATGGCATGCATGAAAATCATAAATATCATTGCTACATCTATAAAATATTTTAATGGTTTTGGAAATGGATGGATTAAATTAAACATCATGACTCCCCAAACAAAAACCATTAATAATTTTCCAGCATTTATTAACATAATATTTTCCAACTAATTATTGATTACGAATATAAAGACAGTAAGCGACTTGCCCAGTAACTTTTTTACGATGAAGCTGCCAATTTTTAGGTAACGAGGCTAAATTAGCTTCTGCTTCTGCCTCAACATAGATCCAACAATTTTCGCTTAACCAACCATTTTGTTCTAGTAGCAAAGCTGTTTGTTGCAATAGATCTTTACGAAAAGGCGGATCAAGAAAAATGACATCATAGGCTGTGCCGTTCTGTGCCAGATAGTTCAATGTATCGCTATTAATCACTTGTACATTTTTTGCCTCTAATTTAGCTAGATTGGCCACAAGTTGTGTTGCGACGGAGCGCTCTAATTCAATTAGGGTAGCTGAAGCGGCATAGCGAGAAAGTGCTTCAATAGCTAAAGCGCCACTACCAGCAAAACAATCAAGGCAGCGAGCCTCCTGAATAACAGGCATTAACCAATTAAATAAAGTTTCTCTGATCCTATCTGTTGTGGGGCGTAAGCCATCACTATCAAAGACAGGTAGTTTACGACCTCGCCATTTACCACCAATAATACGAATTTGGCCACGTGATGCAGATTGTATTTTTCTTGCCATAATTTACATAGTTGAGTCATTACAGTTTGTTAATATAGATGATAATAATACCAATGTTTATCGACAGCATGTACAACATGAAAATTATCGCTAATTTAACATGAAATGGGTGTCAGATATGTGTTGCAATCAAATCAAGTGATACACTGCCATCCTATTTTTATTATTTACATTGGTAACACCATATTTTTACCGCTAGGAGTGTAATGGCAGATGGCTACAAAGAGAAAAAAAAGTTTTTTTTCCTGGCTAGGGTTAGGATCTGAAAATGAAGTGCAAAAAAGAGAGACAGAGCAACAATCCGAACCGAAAGTAGAAGACAGTTCTGAAGGGGTGACGGATGTAATAGCAACATCACAGCAGTCTGCAAAAGTAGAAAAGGTGCAACCTCAAGTAGCGGAAGAAAAAAACGATCAATGCCAAACAGCAGACATGAAAGCCGCAAAAATTGTTACACCTAGTCAGCAGATAACCACTTTGCAAGACATAGATGAACAGAAAAAAGTACCGCCGATACAACAGCCAAAAAAACCGGCAAAAGATAATTTCTTTGCACGGTTAAGACAAGGTTTATTAAAAACGCGGCAGAATATGGGAGTCGGTTTTGTTAGTTTTTTTCGTGGTAAAAAAATTGATGATGAGCTATTTGATGAGTTAGAAGAACAACTTTTAGTTGCTGATGTGGGGCTAGAAACAACACGAAAGATTATAGATAGCCTAACTACCCATGCTAATCGTAAAGAGTTGAATGATGCTGCGATGCTTTATAGAAAATTACGCGAAGAGATGGCCAATATCTTATTTGATGTTGATAAGCCATTGGTTATAGAAAATAAGCTACCTTATGTAATATTGATGGTTGGAGTTAATGGGGTCGGTAAAACCACAACAATTGGTAAGTTAGCCCGCCAATATCAGGCAGAAGGTAAATCAGTAATGCTAGCGGCTGGCGATACATTTAGGGCAGCAGCGGTTGAACAATTACAATTTTGGGGAGAGAGTAACAATATCCCGGTTGTTGCTCAGCATACTGGCGCAGATCCTGCTTCAGTGATATTTGATGCCATTCAGTCGGCGAAAGCGAAGGGAGTCGACATATTGATTGCTGATACTGCCGGACGATTGCAAAACAAAGCGCATTTGATGGAAGAGTTGAAAAAAATTGTCCGAGTTATGCAAAAACTTGATCAACAAGCGCCTCATGAAGTGATGCTAACATTAGATGCAAGTACTGGTCAAAATGCAATTAATCAGGCTAAAATTTTTCATGAGGCAGTGGGGTTAACTGGCATTATTTTAACTAAACTTGATGGTACAGCTAAAGGTGGCGTGATTTTTGCTATTGCCGATCAGTTTAAGATCCCGATTCGCTATATAGGGATTGGTGAATGCATTGATGATCTCCGGCCATTTGTAGCTAATGATTTCATCGAGGCGCTTTTTGTCCGAGAGGATTAATATCAATGATTCGCTTTGAACATGTTAGTAAAGCTTATCGTGGTGGCAAGCAAGCACTTCAGGGCGTTGATTTTAATCTTCATCCTGGAGAAATGGCATTTCTTACTGGCCATTCGGGGGCGGGGAAAAGTACCTTACTAAAGTTAATATGTGGTATTGAACGCCCCAGTACTGGCCATATTTGGTTTGGTTGTCATCACATTAGTCGCTTAAAAAAACGGGAAGTCCCTTTTTTACGTCGGCAGATAGGTATGATCTTTCAAGATCATCATTTGTTGTTTGATAGAAACGTATATGACAATGTCTCTATGCCGCTGATTATTGCCGGTGCCAGCTCTGAGGATATTCGTCGTCGGGTTTCTGCTGCTTTAGATAAGGTGGGTTTACTTAATAGAGCGAAAAGTTATCCAATTCAATTATCAGGTGGTGAACAGCAGCGGGTAGGTATAGCTCGCGCAATTGTTAATAAGCCTAGTGTATTGCTAGCAGATGAGCCAACGGGTAATTTGGATGATGAATTATCTGAAGGTATTATGCGATTGTTTGAAGAATTCAATCGAGTGGGGGTAACAGTTTTGGTAGCCACTCATGATCTTGAGCTTATTGAGCGTCGTCATTATTCTATTTTGACATTAAGCGAGGGAAGAATGGTAGGAGGTCAGAATGGCTAAAAAACCTATCCATAAAATAGCCAAAGCCAAGGAATTGAAAGGAGGGTGGCGAGAGCAATGGCGCTATGCTTGGTTAAATACATTAGCTGATATGTTACGCCAGCCTTTAGCCACGCTTTTAACGGTGGCTGTTATTGCTATCTCGATAACGCTGCCCAGTCTTTGTTATATTGTTTGGAAAAATGTTTCACAAGCCGCGCAACAATGGTATCCCGCACCTCAATTAACCATTTATTTGGATAAATCATTAGATGAAAAAGGCGCTGAACAGACAGTCGCTGGACTTAAGCAATTAGATGGTGTTAAGAGTGTTAATTACCTGTCGCGCGAAGAAGCCATGATTGAGTTTCGCAATTGGTCAGGATTCGGCACAGCGTTAGATCTGTTGGAAGAAAACCCTTTACCAGCAGTAGCCATTATCACGCCTAAAATTGATTTTCAAAATTCACAATCATTGATAAACCTGCGTAATAAAGTAGGTCAATTAGCTGGAATTGAAGATGTTCGCATGGATGATAGTTGGTTTACCCGTTTAGCAGCATTAACTGGGCTGATTGGACAAATTGCCATGGTGATTGGTATTTTAATGGTTATGGCGGTATTTTTGGTGATAGGCAATAGTATAAGACTAAATATTTTTGCCCGTAGGGATACGATTAATGTCATGAAGTTGATTGGGGCGACAGATGGTTTTATTATGCGTCCTTTTTTAAATAGTGGTATTATACTGGGATTCTTTGGTGCTTTACTCTCATTAATACTTTCTGCATTATTGGTATGGCAACTGACCGGTATCGTTACACAGGTAGCGGGTGTATTTGGTACTACATTTCATATTCAAGGTTTTTTATGGGATGAGGTGCTATTAGTTATACTGATTGCCGCAATGATTGGCTGGTTAGCGGCTTGGCTGGCTACAGCTCAACACTTAAGACGTTTCACGCCAGAATGATCATTATCAGCAGGAAAAGTGACACGGGTGATCAATATTGAACTTTTATGCTGACATTTTGTCGAATTTAAAAGTTCAATGTAATTAAAACAAGGCAATTTTCTTCGATACCAAGCAGTGGTAAACTACTCGATATCAGATTAATCGCTGAGCAATGGAATCTGCTCAAATATAAATTTTTTATTTAGAACTAACTCTTAGTTTGTTGAATTCAAAGAGGATATCAATGACCAAAGATATGCAATCATTAGCATTAATTCCACAAGGTAGCATTGAAGCTTATGTGCGATCAGCTAATGCTTATCCGATGCTAACCGCAGAGGAAGAACAAGAATATGCAAAACGGCTGCATTATCATGGTGATTTAAATGCGGCTAAACAGCTTATACTCTCTCATTTACGTTTTGTTATTCATATAGCGCGTAATTATTCAGGTTATGGATTGCCACAAGCTGATCTGATCCAAGAAGGTAATATCGGTCTAATGAAAGCTGTGCGTCGTTTTAATCCTGAAGTTGGCGTACGTTTAGTTTCATTTGTTGTTCATTGGATAAAAGCTGAAATTCATGAATATGTATTGCGTAATTGGCGGATAGTTAAAGTTGCCACCACTAAAGCTCAACGTAAGCTTTTTTTCAATTTGCGTAAGAATAAGAAACGTATCGGCTGGTTTAATCAAAATGAAGTCGATATGGTTGCCAAGGAGCTAGGTGTAACCAGCAAGGATGTTCGTGAGATGGAATCGCGAATGGCTGCACAAGACATGGCATTCGACATGAATGACGATGATGATAATGGTGAAAATACCACTATTGCCCCGGTTTTATATCTACAGGATAAATCTTCGGATTTTGCCGATAGCATTGAGGAAGATAATTGGGAAAACCATGCTACTGATAAATTAACGCAGGCATTATCCACCTTAGATGAGCGCAGCCAGGATATTATTCGTGCGCGTTGGCTTGATGAAGAAAGCAATACTACTTTACAGGATTTAGCCGATAAATATAGTGTATCGGCTGAACGTGTTCGTCAATTAGAAAAAAATGCCATGAAAAAACTTCGGTTAGTAATGGAAGCTTAAAATAAGCCACATAGCGTGATGTAAAAATCTAGCTGAAACTTTTGTTATGTAGCCAATTTAAAGTTTGGCAATTAACTATATGAAAAGTTGTTGAAAGATAGAAAGGTAATAGTAAATTTATTTTGATTGTTACCTGTTAAAATAAAAAGGCATTTACCTGTGAGGTAAGCGCCTTTTTACATGTATCTAGTAGCTTGTCTATTACTTACCTACAATATTACCTAATATTTTATCTGTCAGTGACATTTTGCGTGTGTTTATATTTAATATACACCTATCCTATTCTGATAGACTCGATCGTTAATTTTTATTGTGCATCAATTGTAATATACGACCAAAGCTAACCGAACGGGTACCAATTTTTTGCATTCAA
Source organism: Arsenophonus endosymbiont of Aphis craccivora (assembly GCF_013460135.1). Lineage (GTDB taxonomy): Bacteria > Pseudomonadota > Gammaproteobacteria > Enterobacterales > Enterobacteriaceae > Arsenophonus > Arsenophonus nilaparvatae. Next base: position 1,887,796 of record NZ_CP038155.1, on the reverse strand, counting down.
TCTTCTGGAAGATAACTAAATTTTACGTAGAGTAAATCACCACTGGATTTTTCTTTACTTTTAAACGAATTGGTAACGCGATAAAGTTCTTTAAGATCCGCAGGAATACCAGCTGCGTCCGTAATAACTGTTCCGGTAGGTACAAATTTAAGCACCTGCTCAAGTGTTTTAACTAAAAAATCCTGTATCGGAAAGAGTCCATTAAAACGTTTATGTGGTACGTACTTTGTGATTACCATATATATTTCAGGGGTTTCTTGTAGATGGTTTTCGATACCGCGGGTTTGATTTTTTTCCAAATATTCGAAAATCTCCACTGGTGATCCGATGAGTACTAGCGGCTTAACGCCTGCACCTTTTTCTGAAAAAAGAAACTCGTTATTGCTATTTTTAACTGCCTTTTGCAAGGTTCCTCGATCCTGAATAACGGAGAAAAATTTTCCTTCTTTAACAACCGGTGCTGGTTCACGCCACATATTTATATCATTGGCTTGTGCACCACCGGCAATCACTGTAGCAGCCAGCATCATTACAGCCGTCATTTTATCTTTCATAAAAAACGTACTTGTTGTTTACCGCCGCCTCTGTATAACAATACTATCACCAATACAAACAGAATATAAACAGCAATGTTGCCTACAAAATAATTAAATATCAGGATAAAATTTTACACCAGAATGATGAATTCGTTACGGAGGCTGTGCTGTCATGATTTACTGACAAGTGGAAAAGAAATCATAAATTTTAAAAAACACCAAAAATTGCAATCATTTAGGATTTTTTTCATGATCATCGAGAATCAATAATTTTATTTTTGTTTAATTCAATTTGAGTTCTTGTGTGATTCAATATTAACCTGATAGCACGCTAGTTTCTTGAAAATGGTGTTGGTAAAATGTTATCAACATGTCAATGGATCTTACAGATGCAGATATGGAACAGTTATTTAAAAATCGATGTTGACGAAAAACCACATTAATAGTCATGTAGTTGAAAATAGCTTTCGATAAATTTTTTGGCATAACGGAAACGATTATGGATCGTTGAATCAACATTACCCATTGCCGTATTATAGATTTATGTAGTTAACCATTTACTCCCATATGAAACAAAATTACGCTTTAATATCATTGTACCTGGATGAATATTCAAGCTGGGATTATTTAATAAATTATTTTCAGTTAATGCTGGATATTCTCTTTGAATGGTTTTTAGGAGGTTGGTATTAATCTGGCTAATATCTAAATCAAAGAGGTTATCTGGATAATGAATGGTTATAGTGAAGATGGAATGCACATGGCTCTGATATTAGCAAATTTATGCTAAATTCGGTAGAACTTCAAACTGAGCTGTTAGATTTGATTGCCTGTGTCAGTAGCAATCGATTCTGAGAGCTGATTTCAACGTTGAGTAATTGGATTTTGCAGGTTTTCATTTAGAGCTGCCATTAGCTACCGCCTCATCATGTTTTCGTCTTATCTTCTATTTATATATTTGTTCAGTGAGTAGGGTATAAGTAATAACAAAAAAGCACTGATATAAAATATAAAAGTGCTTTTTTAATTAGTATGTTAACCACTTACCACTTACCACTTACCACTTACCACTTACCACTTACCACTTATGGCTACTTCATACCATATTTTTTCAATTTCTTACGTAGAGTTCCACGGTTGATGCTTAACATTAACGCAGCACGGGTCTGATTTCCACGGGTATATTGCATTACCATATCTAATAATGGTTTTTCAACCTCAGCCAATACTAATTCATATAAGTCATTAACATCCTGGTTATTAAGTTGGGCAAAATAGTTTTTCAGTGCTTGTTTAACTGAATCACGTAGTGGCTTTTGAGTTATTTGATCTTGTGCATTTACAGTAGCAACGGTTAGTACGTCAGAATTTCCGCGTTGTTCGAACATAGTTCTGTCAGCTCTTTTCTTTGATTTACGCAAAATTTTTCGAAATATGCCTCCAAACACTTCCAGCTGTTCGCTGGCATCCTCTATGGTGTTGAATGTGCGCCGAAACTGGTCATCAGGTGCATGTTCTCTTAAGTACCAAGAGACATGCTTGCGTGCGATGCGGATTCCTTTGCTTAGACCGTAAAAGTCATGCAGCTCCTTAACATGCGCTTGCATTAAGCACTGCACCTCAGCAATAGGCATAGGTGGCAGTAACTTACCTGTTTCCAGGTAATGCTGGATTTCCCGAAAGATCCAGGGTCTTCCCTGAGCAGCTCTACCAATCATTAAGGCATCAGCCCCAGTGTAGTCAAGCACTGCTCTGGCTTTAAGCGGGTCAGCAATATCGCCATTAGCGATAATAGGAATAGTAACATTTTGCTTAGCTGCTCGAATGCTGTCATATTCAGCTACACCATTAAATAAGCAAGAAAGAGTTCTGCAATGAATAGTTACAGCTTGAATACCACAATTTTCGGCCAGTTGGGCTATTTTTATACAGTTCCGTTCTTCAGGTGACCAACCAGTGCGAACCTTTAATGTAACAGGAACATCAACCGCATTTACAACAGCTAATAGAATTTTCTCAATCAGGCTCTAGATAGCTCAATAATGCTTAACCTGCTAACTTACGGTTCACTTTCTTGGCAGGGCAACCCATATTGATATCGATGATCTGAGCACCATTTGCAACATTAATTCGTGCAGCTGCTGCCATTTCATCGGGATCACTACCTGCAATTTGCACAGAACGAATGCCTAATTCATAACTATGGATCATTCTCAATCTGGATTTGTTTGTTTTCCAAACCTGAGGATTGGAAGAAAGCATTTCCGACACTGTAATATCAGCACCCATTGAGTAACACAGTGACCGAAAAGGCCTATCGGTGATACCCATACCCGCCATTGGTGCTGCAATGAGACAGTTTTTTATCTGATATTGACCAATACATAGGCGATAAAAGAACACCATCCTGTGACTGCAAGGGCTCGTATATTACGCATTTTTTACGAGATATGAAAGGACAAACTTTGAGCAAATTGATATTTCTTTGAAAAATTTTATATTGATTTTTTTGATTATAAATAATATTCATAAAAATCAATATAATGAAAATTTCTGATTTGTTTTCAAATTTTGTTATTCTTTATCGTAAATTCCTTGTTAGGTTAGATTATCTCTGTTGATTGTATAAAAATCAACCTTGATCACTATTTTTATGATGGTTATTGGAAAAATATTATTTTGTATAAACAATAAAAGTAATTAGTTTGATAATTTTGTGATTTTTTATAGCAGCAGATTTTTAGCAAAATTTTTATTGTCGGGTTAGCGCATTAGCATGCGCTAACCTCGCTTATGGCTAATCCGCTTTTTTTATTCCGGTTATTAGGCACCATCCTTCTTTTTCTATTATCGGCTCAATATTAAATTGTTGTTGGTAAGCGGTTATAACTGCTTCCGCCTGACTGGCTAAGATTCCAGACAGTCCAAGTAAGCCATTTGGATTAGTTAATCCACCGATTGCACCAGCTAATTCGCGTAAGGGGCCAGCTAAGATATTAGCAATAACAATATCCGCTTTTCGATCTTCAGGCTGATCTTTCGCCAAATACAGAACTAATTTATCGGCGACTCTATTTTGTTCGGCGTTGTTATGGCTAGCTTGGATTGCTTGAGGATCGATATCAATACCAATCGCTTTTTTGGCTCCTAGTTTAAGCGCGGCAATGGCCAATATGCCTGAGCCACAACCAAAATCGATAACTGTCTTATTTTTCAAATTTAAGCCATCTAACCACTCTAAACAGAGTGATGTAGTAGGATGGGTGCCGGTACCAAACGCTAAACCAGGATCCAAAATGACATTAACCGCATTGGGATCAGGCGTATCACGCCAGCTAGGGCAAATCCATAGTTTATGTCCAAAACGCATAGGATGGAAATTATCCATCCATTCACGTTCCCAATCTTTGTCTTCTATTTGTTCAATTGTATGAACAAAATTTTTACCCAATAAGGAGTAATTTTCAAGTTGGCTAATCACCTGCTTCATATCGTTTTCAGCATCAAATAGACCAATAACATCCGTATCTCCCCAAAGGCGAGTTTCACCCGGTAAGGGTTCAAAAACAGGGTTGTCGTAGCTATACTGAAAGGTGACAGAAACCGCTCCGGTTTCCGTTAATATATCACTTAAGGCTTCTGCCTGCTCGGCTGTCGAATTCAGACGTATTTGTATCCAAGGCATAAATATTCTCTTGAAATCGTAGGTTATTAGCTCGTTTTTATGGATGTAGATAATGATTTTTTCTCACCAACAACATTACCGATTAAAAAAGCAATCAAACTCAATAATAGAGCGGGTACGATGGGGTGAAAATTTAAAAATTTAACATCAAAGGCGGTCAATAATGTGTAAGAAAGGGCTCCGAGGATCATTGAACTTAATGCACCAAAACGGTTTGCTCTTTGCCAATATAGTCCGAGTATTAATGGCCAAAGAAAAACCGCTTGTAATCCACCAAAAGCCAGTAAATTTAACCAAATAATCATTTGTGGTGGATGCCAGGCGGCTAATAGTAATAAAGCACCCAGAAGGAGGGTAGAAGCACTTGAGATCAAGGTTAATTTTTTCTCTTTTTTTATCTCCTCTGGTGCAATATTGAAATATAGATCTTTTATAATAGTTGCTGAAGATTGGAGTAATTGTGAATTAATTGTTGACATAATGGCAGCCATTGGGGCGGCTAAGAAAATTCCTGCGGCGAATGGAGGTAAAACCGTGATCATTAATGTTGGGATGACTTGATCTGGGATCGTTAAATCCGGTAAAATAGCTCGACCTAATGCACCTGCTAAATGCATTCCCAACATTAAAATAGCCATCACAATGGTACCGATGATGATCCCTCGGTGCATCTCTTGGCTATTTTTATAAGAAATGCAGCGGACAGCAGTGTGTGGTAAGCCAATAACGCCAAAACAAACTAATATCCAGAACGAAAACATAAAGGGCATACTAAAGATGTTATCGGCACCTTGTGGTCTGATTAGTTTTTGAACAATCGTTTTTAGTGTCTCTGTTGCCGCCGCGAGACCGCCTGCCTTGTGAATAGTTGCAACCAGCAGAATCATGGTTCCTACTAACATAACAAAGCCTTTTAAGGTGTCATTAAGGACACTGGCTCTAAAACCACCAAACACAGTATAAAGCGCAATAGTGATGCCAAATATTAATAATCCTATTTCATAGGGGATATTTGCCGCAGTTTCAAGTAGACGAGCTCCGCCGATAAATTGAACTGTCATAGCACCAAAGAAAGCGATGAGTAAACTAATGCTAGCAATCCATACCAGTAAACGGCTTTGAAAACGAGCATACAGCATGTCATTAAGTGTCACCGCATTATAGCGACGAGCCAAAATGGCAAACTTTTTACCTAGTACACCAAGCGACAACCAAATAGTCGGAACTTGAATTAAGGCAAGTAGCACCCAGCCAAGGCCATATTTATAGGCTGCTCCAGGACCAACTATGAAAGAGCTAGCACTGATGTAGGTAGCAGTGATGGTCATTGCCAAAACAACCCCACCCATAGAGCGATTACCTAGAAAATATTCATGCAAAAATTCGCCTTTTTGACGTCGATGATAAGCATAAATAGACAGTAAACAAACCAATAATAAATAACCAATAAGTGGTAATAGAATTTCAATTTGCATCTTTATCTTCCAATGACATTTGTTTAAAAATGAATTTAACCATTAAGACACAAAGTAAAATAAAAATCAGAGGTAAATATAAACATGAAAGTTCAAACCATAATGGCATCCCTGTTATTCCCATTTCCTCACCGGGGAGGTAGGCAGTCATAATCCAACTACATAAATAAGCAACAGTAAGAAAAACTGACCAACGAGCTTCTTTGTTGGATTGAAGAAAACGTTTGTCCATTGGTTCTCCTGGTAGTAAAAATTTAATCTGAGGGTTTGTATATTAGTTAAAGATTATCTTCAGAAAAAGTATCAAAAATTAGGGTACATTCCGTACCCTATTGTGATGAAAGGTGAATAGAAAAGTTTATTCCTGTGAAGCGAGTTTTTTTTCCAGGTAATGGATATTGGTACCACCTTTGAAAAAATTGCTGTCATCCATAATTTTTTGTTGTAATTCTATGTTAGTTTTAATGCCATCAATAATTAATTCAGATAAGGCATTTTTCATCCGAAGGATAGCAATTTCCCGGGTTTCACCATATGTGATCAGCTTACCAATCATAGAGTCATAGTAGGATGGAACGGTGTAACCTGCATAAATGTGTGATTCCCAACGTATACCAAAACCACCAGGAATATGGAGGCGAGTAATTTTACCCGGACTTGGCAAGAAGGTATTTGCATCTTCTGCATTAATTCGGCACTCTATTGCATGCCCATGAATTTTAACATCTTTTTGTTTGATAGATAGCGGCAAGCCAGAAGCGATCCTTAACTGTTCTTTAATCAGATCAACCCCAGTGATCATTTCCGTCACAGGATGCTCAACTTGAATACGCGTATTCATTTCAATAAAGTAGAATTCGCCATTTTCATAAAGGAATTCAAAAGTACCGGCACCGCGATAATCGATATCAAGACAAGCTTTTGCACAGCGCTCGCCAATGCTTTTACGCATATCAACTTTTATACCTGGTGCAGGCGCTTCTTCAACCACTTTTTGATGGCGACGTTGCATTGAGCAATCACGTTCGGCTAAATAAATCGCATTGCCTTGACCGTCAGTAAGTACTTGAATTTCAATATGGCGTGGATTTTCCAGGAACTTCTCCATATAAACCATACTATTATTAAAGGCAGCTTTGGCTTCGGCGCCAGTTAGGGTAATGGCTTGTTCTAGCTCATTTTCGTTACGAACAACGCGCATACCGCGGCCACCACCGCCACCAGATGCTTTAATAATAACTGGGTAGCCAATTCGATTAGCAATTGTTTTATTGGTTTTTATCTCATTTCCTAAAGGCCCGTCTGAGCCAGGAACACAAGGAACACCGGCTTTTTTCATCGCCTCAATGGCAGAAACTTTATCACCCATGAGTCGAATAGTTTCTGGTTTGGGACCAATGAATATAAAACCAGAACGTTCCACTTTTTCGGCAAAGTCGGCATTTTCAGATAGAAAACCATAACCAGGGTGAATGGCTTCTGCAGCAGTAATTTCTGCTGCCGAGATGATTGTTGGAATATTAAGATAACTTTCAGCTGAAGCGGCAGGCCCGATACAGACAGTTTCATCAGCAAGTAATACATGTTTTAAGTCACGATCGGCGGCAGAATACACGGCGACGGTTTTTATTTTTAGTTCTTTACAGGCACGTAAAATGCGTAAAGCAATTTCGCCACGGTTGGCGATAACAATTTTTTTAAGCATAGGATGCCTCGTTATTCGATGATAACCAATGGCTCGTCAAATTCAACCGCTTCTCCATTTTCCAGCAGAATTGCTTTAACTACACCTGCTTTGTCTGCTTCGATCTGATTCATCATTTTCATCGCTTCGACAATACATAGAGGATCCCCTAGCTTAACCGTTTGGCCGACTTCAACAAATGGTTTTGCTTCTGGACTTGGCGCTCGGTAGAAGGTACCTACCATTGGCGAGCGAACAGTATAACCACTGATCTCTGCTTTTTTATCATTTGTTGTTTCAGGTAAAATTTGAGAAGGTGCAATGGCGTTTGCTAAAGCCGGTTGATGCGTGGTTGGCGCTGCCATATACTGTTGTAAATTCGGTAAATTCTGCACGATTGTACGGCTAATACGCACTGATTCTTCACCTTCCGAAATTTCTAGTTCAGAAATGCCAGATTCTTCAACAAGCTCAATCAATTTTTTAATTTTACGAATATCCATAAATTAATGCCGTATTTTTATTCTTTACATTTATTAGGTTGGGATTCATCAATGGTTGCTAATTCTTCGATATTTAATAAGAATTTAACCGCAGCTTCTAATGCAAAAATATAACCAGCAGCACGGAAACCACAGATGACACCGTTTGCAATATCGGAGAGATAGGAGTTATGCCTGAATGGCTCACGTGCATAAATATTAGTAAGGTGGATCTCATAAAATGGAATAGCAACGCTTAATATTGCATCGCGTAAAGCCACACTAGTATGCGTTAATGCGGCCGGATTAATCAATATAAAGTCGATTTTTCCTTGAGCTTGATGGATTTCATTAATAAGCTCATGTTCCGCATTAGATTGAAAATGACTTAATTTAACTCCTAATTGTTTTGCTTTTTGGTTCGTTTGGTGAACAATATCCTGAAGTGTAAGAGCACCATAGAATAGTGGTTCTCTCGTCCCCAGCATATTTAAATTTGGGCCATTTAGCAGCAAAATGTGGAAATCTTTTGCCATTTTGCGGGTATCTCCGACTGATAATTGATAATTGATAATTGATAATTGATAATTGATAATTAGACAACATAACTTTATGCTAATAGTTTGTCATCTTTTTCTCATAATGAAAACGTTTATTTTGACGACAGAGAGCGATATTATAAACATTTCATAGCAATTAGCAGCAAAATTTTAGTCTAATCAGCAAGATTGGCTCGAAAAATTTAACGTATTTTTACCAGTGTCCGGCCAGTGATTTGGTTATTGATTAATTTATCGGCATAATCAATCACTTTTTCTAACGGGATCTCTGTGGTTGTTAATTGATAAAAACTATCGGGTAATAAATTGGCTAACCGTTGCCATATCTGTGGGCGTTTGATCGTTGGAACCATCACCGAGTCTATCCCTTGTAGTCGTACATTACGCAGAATAAAAGGCATCACTGTTGTCGATAACATAATATCAGCGGCCAGACCACATGCTGCTATTGTACCTGAATAGCACATTTGTGAAATAACGGTTGCTAATATATTGCCGCCAACGGTATCAATAGCTCCTGCCCAACGTTGCTTTTCTAAAGGATGAGGTATGGTAGTAAACTCTTTACGTAGCAGCACTTGTTTAGCGCCAAGTGCTTTTAAGTAATCGATATTACTCTCCCGACCAGTTACTGCTGTGACGGAATAACCAAGTTTATCCAGCAGATGAATTGCGGTACTACCTACACCACCACTGGCTCCTGTCACAACAATGTTGCCTTTATCAATGGTTACGCCGTTTGCTTCCAACGCCATTATACAGAGCATAGCGGTAAAACCAGCGGTGCCGATTATCATCGCTTGTCGCATAGTCATTTTGTCAGGAATAGCTGTTAACCATTTGGCTGGTACACGCGCTTGTTCTGCTAATCCCCCCCCAATGGTTTTCACCAACACCCCAACCGGTCAGTAAAACTTGTTGGCCGACTTGAAATTTTGCATCTGTTGAAGACTTAATGATACCAGCAAAATCGATGCCTGGTACCATCGGGAATTGGCGGATAATTTTTCCTTTACCAGTAATAGCTAAAGCATCTTTGTAGTTTAGTGTAGACCAATAAATATCTACGGTAACGTCATCAGAGTGTAAAAGTGTGTCATCGATCGATTTTAGGCTTTGTTGAATAAATCGAACTTTTAGGTGATTGGCGGAGCTGATCGCTAAATTCGTTTCAACATCAGGTCCCCATGGCAAAGCAAAAGTTTAAAATTACCAACTGGCCCGCGTACAACAAGGCACTCAGACAACGCGGTTCCCTGACGGTCTGGCTTGATGAGTCGGCCATCGCTGGATGGACTGACAGTTCTTCGCCTGAAGGTCGTGGCCGGCCGCTTTACTACAGCGATATGGCTGTTACCACTGTCCTGATGATGAAGCGTGTGTTTAACCTGTCGCTCCGGGCATTACAGGGCTTCGTTGATTCGATTTTTAAACTCATGTCTTTGCCGCTGTGCTGTCCGGACTACTCGCTGGTCAGCAGACGAGCAAAGAGCGTCAACATCAGCATAAAAACGCCAACGCGTGGTGAAATCTCGCATCTGGTCATCGACAGTACCGGTCTGAAGGTCTTTGGCGAAGGTGAAAGGAAAGTCAGGCAGCATGGGGCTGACAGACGAAGAGTGTGGCGCAAGCTTCATCTGGCAGCAGACAGTGTGACTCATGAGATTATCTGTGCCGACTTATCGCTCAGCGGAACGACAGATGCGCAGGCACTGCCGGGCCTGATTAACCAAAACCACCGGAAAATCAGGGAAGTGTTAGCAGACGGTGCTTATGACGCCTGTTACTGCCACGACGCGTTGCTAAGAAAGAAAATCAGGCCCCTTATCCCGCCGCGAAGCGGAGCGAAATACTGGCCGGACAAGTACCATGAACGTAACTATGCGGTGGCGAATCAGCGTCTGAGTAGGAGTAATGATATGTGGAAAAAGAAAGTAGGTTATCACCGGCGTTCAGTGGCAGAAACAGCGATGTTCCGCATAAAAACTTTGCTGGGTGGCCATCTGAGGCTGCGTGACTATGAGGCTCAGGTAGGTGAAGCAATGGCGATGGTCAAAGCGCTGAACCGTATGACGTTGTTGGGTATGCCACACAGCGTCAGGATCGGATAACAGCTGTAGCAGAGGGAGCAATCCTGTCGGCTAATTCTGATTTATTCAACAAAGCCTCGATTTTATACTGGCTTTTAATGCTTGATTTTCTTGTTCTAATAGCAAGGCTTTCATAATTTGTGGCCTTTATGTTTGTATAAGGATGCTGCAGTATAAAGTTATTTTCGTTATTTCGGCGGGCATAAAGTCTCAATAATAAATAAATTGTAAATATGTTTTTTTTACTAGCGTCAATAGGGCGTTATCATGCAGAATACTAGTTTATTTTAGTAGTAAAAAAAAATTTTTTCTATAATAAATAATAACGTGCAGAATTAATACTTACATTTAAATTATTTTTTATTGCTACTTTAATAACTTATTAACATGGCAGGCTTTTATACTTTAATATAATATTAAAAAGCGAATTGACCTTGCTTTGAAGCATATGTCAACTAATAATTATGTAGCGTCATATAAACTTAATACAGCGTTATATTTTAATCTAAAATAGTTAATTTTCTTGTTAGAAAGTTTTATATTAAATGAATTAAGTGATTTTTATGAGGGTATTGTTGACTTTATACTGTAATTGATTATAGAGAATAAGCAGTAGTAGTGGTTTTTTGTATTGTAAAAAAATTAGCCACTTTTTATTGAAGCGATTTAATTAACTCCTTGTCGTCGCTTCATGTGGTTGGTAAAGTAGACGGATTTTCATTCGTTTCCAGCTTGCAGGATTATCCTTTCGTTATGTTTAAAAAAATTCGTGGCATGTTTTCCAACGACTTGTCTATTGATTTGGGTACCGCCAATACTCTCATCTATGTCAAAGGACAAGGTATTGTGTTAGACGAACCGTCAGTTGTCGCTATTCGTCAAGATCGCGCAGGCTCACCTAAGAGCGTTGCTGCTGTAGGTCATGAAGCAAAACAGATGCTAGGCCGGACGCCAGGTAATATCGCGGCTATTCGTCCAATGAAAGATGGCGTGATTGCTGATTTTTATGTTACTGAAAAAATGTTACAGTATTTTATCAAACAAGTTCATAGCAATAGCTTTATGCGTCCAAGTCCACGCGTCTTAGTTTGTGTACCTGTTGGTGCGACCCAGGTAGAACGTCGTGCAATCCGAGAGTCGGCGCTTAGTGCTGGCGCTCGTGAGGTTTTCTTAATTGAAGAACCCATGTCGGCGGCAATTGGTGCTGGTTTGCCTGTTTCCGAAGCAACGGGTTCAATGGTGGTTGATATTGGTGGTGGAACGACAGAAGTTGCTGTTATTTCATTAAATGGTGTTGTTTATTCGTCATCGGTACGTATCGGCGGTGACCGGTTTGATGAAGCGATCATTAATTATGTTCGTCGCAATTATGGTTCATTAATCGGTGAAGCTACTGCTGAGCGGATTAAACATGAAATCGGTTCGGCCTATCCTACAGATCAAGTTTACGAAATTGAAGTGCGCGGGCGTAATTTGGCTGAAGGCTTACCACGTGGTTTTACACTTAATTCTAATGAGATACTTGAGGCATTACAGGAGCCTTTAACCGGTATTGTTAGTGCCGTTATGTTGGCCTTGGAACAATGTCCACCAGAATTAGCTTCTGATATCTCTGAACGAGGTATGGTGTTAACTGGTGGTGGCGCGTTGTTGCGTAATTTAGATCGTCTATTAATGGAAGAAACAGGCATTCCCGTTATTGTTGCTGAAGATCCGCTAACTTGTGTTGCACGTGGTGGTGGTAAGGCATTGGAAATGATCGACATGCATGGTGGTGATCTGTTTAGTGATGACTAGACGTTAACCAATAGAAGGAGGAACTTAAGGATGGCGCTCCTCCTTAATTTATGTATAGCGATGTTAATGTTTAACGTTTATTTATTTTTTATCAAAATAACTCATGAAGCCGATCTTTAGTCGAGGGCCATCCCTACAATTACGTATTATTATTGCGATCGTTGTTGCAATCGCGTTGGTTGCTTTTGATCGTCAATTTGATACTTTTAATAAAATACGTAGTTATTTAGATACGGCTGTTAGTCCTTTTTATTTTTTGGTAAATGGTCCGCGAGACCTGCTTGATAATATTTCAGATGCATTGGCGAGAAGAGATCAACTTCTTTTTGAAAATAAAGCATTGAAGAAAGAGGTTTTATTAAAAAAAGCAGATAATTTATTACTTGGACAACTTAAACAGGAAAATGCTAGATTACGTGAGCTATTGGGTTCACCTCTACGTCAGGATGAACACATGATGGTTACTCAAGCGCTTTCAGGTGCGAATACACCTTATCGAGATCAAATTGTGATTGATAAAGGTTTACATGATGGTGTTTATGAAGGCCAGCCTGTTATTAGTGATAAAGGTGTTGTTGGACAGGTTATCTCAGTGAGCCAGTTTAATAGTCGTGTTTTACTGATTTGCGACACAACGCATGCATTACCTATACAAGTATTACGTAATGATATTCGGGTTATTGCAGTGGGTACAGGATGTAGTGATGATCTTCAACTTGAACCTTTACCAGATAATATTGATATACGTATTGGTGATGTAATAGTTACTTCTGGTTTAGGCGGGCGTTTTCCTGAAGGTTACCCAGTTGCGACTGTTTCTTCCGTAAGACATGATACCCAGCGCGCTTATACGATTATCCATGCTCGGCCTACCGCAGATTTACAAAGACTACGCTATCTTTTATTGCTATGGGGAAACTCTAGCGATCCTTCTCATCCTTTACCTCCATCAGAAGTATATCGCGCAGCAAATGAACGTTTAATGAAGATTCTGCCCCAGGTGTTTCCTGGCCCAAACGAGCTTCAAGGGCCACAGCTACCGTCAACAGAAATGAAAAAAAATGTCGAGCAACCTCCTTTGGTCGCTCAGTAGGAATTGCTACCGTGAAATCAAGGCAACTAAAGGAAACATAAAATGGATCAATACCGTGGAAATGGGCGGTGGATCATTTGGCTGTCCTGTTTAATTGCAATAATCCTAGAGCAAGTGCCCTGGCCTGAGCAGTTTCTTTATTATCGCCCCACATGGTTAGCATTAATTTTAATTTATTGGGTTATGGCTTTGCCGCATCGAGTTAGTGTAGGCACAGGATTTTTTTTGGGGATCTTTATGGATCTGATCCAAGGTTCAGCTCTTGCTGTACATGCATTAGCTTATAGTATGATTTGTTATTTGGTATCGTATAAACATCAGCTTCTTCGTAATATGGCACTGTGGCAACAATCCCTTGTTATTGCTGGATTATCAGTGGTTATGAATTTTACGATCTTCTGGGCGGAGTTTCTTTCCTCTCTAGTATTATTTCATCCCGAAGTATTCTGGAATTGTTTGATTAATGCCATCTTGTGGCCTTGGATGTTTTTATTATTGCGCAAAGTTCGACGTCAGTTTTTAGTTCGTTAAAAATGGGCAGCCAAGTGTATATTGTTTCTGAGAGTTTTTTCTATGGTAAATAGAATTTATTTAGCGTCAGCTTCGCCAAGAAGGCGTAAGTTAATTGAGCAGCTAGGATGGTTATTTGACATTATTCTCCCTGATATATCTGAATTATGTTACGAAGGAGAGACAGCCTGTGAGTATGTTATTCGCTTAGCATGTGAAAAATCTCAGGCGGGTGTTGATATGGCAGAAAAACCCTACCCAGTGTTAGGTGCGGATACTATTGTCGTAAGTGACGGAAATATTTTTGGTAAGCCTAAAGATGAAAACCATGCTGCGCATATATTAAGACAACTTTCAGGTAAAAAACACCAGGTGATGACTGCAATCGCGTTCTCAGATAAGCGAAATACATTGCATGATTTAATTGTCACCAAAGTGACATTGCGGCAATTAACAAATAAAGAAATCGATCAATATATCTTGTCGGGTGAGCAGATGGACAAGGCAGGAGCTTATGCTATCCATGGTAAAGGTGGCTGTTTTGTTAAGCGGATTGTCGGAAGTTATCACGCTGTAGTAGGGTTACCGTTAGTTGAAACAGATGAATTATTGACCAAGTTTCTGGCGTTAAATAATAGGAATGAGAGCTATGGTAGCTGAACTATTAGTCAATGTAACCCCCTCTGAAACACGGGTGGCTTATATTGATGGTGGCGTGTTACACGAAATTCATATTGAGCGTGAAGCTAAAAGAGGCATTGTAGGTAATATTTACAAAGGTCGTGTGAGTCGAGTCTTGCCCGGTATGCAGGCGGCCTTTGTTGATATTGGCTTGGAAAAGTCCGCTTTTCTTCATGCCTCAGATATTATGCCTCATACCGAATGCATTGCCGGCGACGAACAAAAAAACTTTCATGTACGTGATATCGGCGAATTGGTTCGGCAAGGGCAAGATATTATGGTACAGGTGGTTAAAGATCCGCTAGGAACAAAAGGGGCTCGTTTAACAACTGATATCACATTACCATCCCGTTATCTGGTTTTTATGCCGGGCGCTTCTCATGTCGGCGTTTCCCAACGCATTGAAGGTGAAGAAGAACGAGAACGTTTGAAAAATATTATTGAGCTATTTTGTGATGAGCATGGTGGCTTCATTATTCGTACTGCGGCAGAAGGGATCGGTGATGATGAACTGGCTCAAGATGCCGCTTTCTTGAAGCGTTTATGGGCTAAAATTGTTGAACGTAAAAAACGTCATAAGTCCCGTATGCAGATTTATCGTGAACTGGCTTTGGCAAATCGTATCATTCGTGATTTTGCCGGTGCTTCATTAGATCGGATCCGTGTTGATTCAAACCTGACTTTTATTTCATTAAAAGATTTTATTGATGAATATGTGCCTGAAATGACAGTAAAACTTGAACTGTATCAAGGACCATTACCAATATTAGATCTGTATGATGTTGAGAAAGAGATCCAACGTGCTTTAGAACGTAAAGTTGAATTAAAATCAGGTGGTTACCTAATTATTGATCAAACTGAAGCAATGACCACTATTGATATTAATACTGGTGCTTTTGTTGGTCACCGTAATCTGGAAGAGACCATTTTTAATACCAATATTGAAGCGTCAAAAGCTATAGCGAGGCAGTTAAGGTTACGCAACCTAGGCGGTATTATTATTATCGATTTTATTGATATGCTTGATCCGGAGCATCGTCGTCGTGTTTTGGCATCGTTGGAACAATCATTATTAAAAGATCGGGTTAAAACCACCATTAATGGTTTTTCTCAACTAGGATTGGTCGAGATGACACGCAAAAGAACACGTGAGAGCCTTGAACATGTTCTATGTGATGAATGCCCGACTTGCCAGGGTAGAGGAACAGTAAAATCGGTAGAAACAGTCTGTTATGAAATTTTACGTGAAATTGTTCGTATAAATCGTACTATCGATGCCAATCGTTTCTTAGTCTATGCTTCAGCGGCAGTTGTTGAAGCATTAAATGGTGATGAATCTCATATATTGGCCGAAGTAGAAATTTTTGTTGGCAAATCTGTCAAAGTCCAAATTGAGTCACTGTATAGTCAGGAACAGTTTGATGTCGTTATGATGTAGTTATGATAGTGGTTAGATTGCCATTGTAGTAACTTCTTTTGGAAGGAGAGATGGGTGAAACGACTACCTAAGGTATTGGTAGCCATAAGCGCAATAATAGTACTTATTATGGCATTGGCCATTATTGTACTACGTCTTTTTCTTCCACAAATTAATGAATATCGCAATCAACTTGAAGGACAGCTGCAATCATTAACAGGAATACCGTTTAAAATTGGTCATATTGAAGGTGAATGGGTCTCTTTTGGACCAGTATTAACGTTTTCTGATGTCAGTGTCAGCACGAAAAAAGTGAATATTCAGGTAAAGAAAATAAAATTTTCACTTGATATATGGCGTTCACTCTTTTCTTTACATCTCCGTTTTCGGGATATTATTTTCTATCAATTAAATGCAGATTGTTATAAACCACTTGAATTTGTCAGTGAAGGCGATTTTAGTCATTTTGATTTAGATGCTTTAGATGAATTGTTTTTACAGCAATTTGATTATTTTACCTTAAAAGAAAGCCGTATCACTTTTCTGACGCCGTCGGCAGAAAAAAAGACCTTAAAGATCCCTGAACTGACCTGGTTAAATCAAAATGAATATCATCGAGCACAAGGATTTATCAGCCTTGATAATTTTGAACAGCAGCAAGATCAGGATGCCATTCAAATTAAACTCAATCTTCGTAATAAAAATGGTGTGATTAATAGCGGCACGGTTTACTTACAGGCAGATAATGTAAATTTGCGCCCTTGGTTAAGTCGTTGGTTACGTGATAATACTGGATTACAGAATGCAGTATTTAGTCTTTCTAGCTGGATTACTATCAAAGATAGTCGTATCGAAGGTGGGCAATTACAGTTGCATCAAGGACAGGCAAATTGGCAGGTTGATGGACAAGAGCATCAGCTGGCTGTTGATGATTTATTGCTGACCCTGCATCGTCAAGAGAATGGTTGGTTATTTAATATTCCACAGCTACAACATTTAAAAACTGATCAACAACAATGGCTTGAAGGTCAAAGTTCTCTACTCTATTTACCACAATCAAAAGCAGATGAAAATCATTGGCGTATACGGATTAATAATATTCAATTAGAGCGATTAAGAACTATTATCCCTATTTTCTCTTTTTTCACGCCTGAATTTATTAGTGATTGGCAAAAACGTCAGCCAAAAGGTCAACTCGTCGCACTGGCATTGGATATTACGCCGGGTAAGCCAGAGAAAGCACTCATTGATGCCACCTGGCAAGATATTAGCTGGATACGCTGGAAAGATATACCTTCAGTTAGCCATTTTAGTGGTTCATTGCGAGGTAGTCAGCAAAGTGGAAGATGCTCATTTAACTTAAATAATAGTTTTATCGAATATGCACCAATGTTTAAAGTGCCATTGGAAATTTCTGCCGGACAGGGAACCATTTTTTGGTCGGAAGAAGGCCAATCACGCCAGATTTGGAGTGAGGATCTAATGCTGCAAGCAAAATCGCTATCGACAACCGGCGATTTTCGTTATCAGACAGCAAAAGATCAGCCACCTATATTAAGTATTTTGGCTGGCGCAAAATTGACCGATGCTGGTGATGCATGGCGTTATTTTCCCACCACGTTAATGGGTAAAGATTTATCTGATTATCTGACGAAAGCAATTATTAGCGGTCATGTTGATGCCGCCACGATGGTTTTTCACGGTGATCCGGCTAATTTTCCTTTTAAAAAGAAGAATGGACAATTTCAAGTTGTTGTACCGCTACGAGATGCGACTTTTAAGTATCAAACTGATTGGCCGACAATTTTTGATTTGGATATCGATCTTAATTTTGAACGTAATGGACTTTGGATGTCGGCGCCTAGTGTAAAATTAGGTGATGCTAAAGCAGTAGATCTTAGCGCAGATATTGCCGATTATAGTCAATCTAAATTATTAATAAAATCTAATATTACCGGTGATGGACAAGCGATCCATAATTATTTTATCCATAGCCCGATGGAAGGTTCGATTGGCAAGGCATTAGATGCAGTGAAAATAGGCGGTAACGTTAGTGGCAAATTGATGCTTGATATTCCGTTAGAGAGAAATAGTGGTAGTGTGATTGCTAGTGGTCCAGTTGATCTTAAGAATAATGATGTCGATATCACAGCTATTGATAGTCAGCTGGAACAGCTAACGGGGCGTTTTTATTTTCGTAATGGTGATTTGAAAAGTGAAAAGTTGCAAGCTGAATGGTTTGGCCAACCGATAAATTTAACATTTAATACCATTAATGAACGACAGAATTACCAGATCAATGTAAATGTTGGCGGTAATTGGCAAGCTAAAAAAATCGCTATTTTGCCTAAATCGATTACGCGTCAATTGGCAGGTAGCACAGCCTGGCAAGGACAGGTTAATATTCAATTGCCCAATCAACTAAAGCAAAATCCAACCTTATCCATTGCTCTGAATAGCAAATTAGATAAGCTTACTAGCAAATTTCCTGCTTTGGATAGCAAGCAAGTAAGGCAATTAGGTGATATGCAAATTCGTGCTAGTGGTGATACCCGGCAATTACAAATTTATGGTGATGTTGGTAAGCAAGTTAGCTTTAATAGCCAATGGCAATTTACTGAAAAGCAAGTTCGTTTGCTAAAAGTAGCCATTCAGCCTTACACAGCTAAAGGCGTTGTTCTGCCCGACAGTCCATTAGTTATGATCAACTTACCTGAAATCAATGATCCGAAATGGCTTTCATTTTTGACTTCATTTTCTTCATTAAATTTAGCACCGCAAAGTTATGGTAAATCATTTGTAATACCCGATATCGCTATTGTTAACTTGCCAAAGATCACTTTTGCTAAACAGCAATGGAATAATATGGCATGTACCATTAATAAAACCGCTGAATTAACGACAATTGTTGTAGATAGCGATAATTTGAAGGGTAGTTTAAGTATTCCGAAGCAGGGTGATTGGCAAGCTAAGATTAACTATCTTTATTTTAATCCAGAAACTTCATTCCAACAGCAGAATTATGTGGCAATAAATAACCTTGCGCAAAGATATGATATTTCAGCTTGGCCAAATATGAATATTTATTGCTCAGAATGTTGGCTTGCAGGCTATAAACTAGGTGAACTAAAAGCACAAGTCATACGCAATAGACAAACCCTCATTTTAAAAGAAGGATCGTTAATAAATAGCTCCACTGATTTGAAAATCTCTGGTATATGGCATGCAGATCAGCAAAACAGTACAACGATAAAAGGGATATTAAAAGGTAATCGATTTGATGATTTGGCTGCTTATTATGGCATACTAGTGCCGATTAAACAGGCACCTTTTAAAATTGATTTTGATTTAAATTGGGCCGCAGTACCATGGCAACCTGATGTTGCTAGTTTGAACGGTAATCTGAGTTTTAAATTAGCTAAGGGAGCAATTGCTCAGATGGGTGGTGGTGTAGCCGGTCAGTTGTTGCGTTTTATCAGTTTTGACGCACTTTTACGTAAATTGCAATTGGATTTTAGTGATACCTTTAGTGATGACTTTGCGTTTGATGCCATTCGGGGTAACGCCAATATAAAAAATGGCATCTTGAATACTGATAATTTTTATATTGATGGTTTAATGGCTGATATTACAATACATGGCAAAATTAATTTAGTTCGTCGTGATATGAATTTAGAAGCTATTATTACTCCTGAAATTGCAACCACGGTAAGTGTTGCAACGGCATTTGCCGTTAATCCACTTACGGGTGCGGTAGTGTTTGCTGCAACTAGAGTATTGGGCCCATTATGGAGTAAAATATCGGTTATTCGTTATCGAATTACCGGTAGTCTGGAACAACCAAAAATTGATGAAACTTTACGTCAATTGAAGGAGAATCAACGGGATGACAAGTGACAATATTGCACTATTACAATTGTGTAGTGGTAAAAATACTAAACATAACCTTGCTCAGATAGAGCAGCAGATTAAACAATTGCCAAATAGTGTGAAATTGGTTTTAACACCGGAAAATGCACTGTTGTTTAGTGATAATATCAGTTACCGTAATTTTGCTGAATTACAGGGAGAAGGTCCTTTACAAGGTGCAATTGCTGAAATGGCTCGTCATTATCAAGTATGGATATTGGTGGGCTCTATGCCATTAATCAGCCGCGAAGATCCTGAGCTTATCACGAGTAGTAGTCTGTTATTTGATGATAGCGGTGCAATTCGTGCTCGCTATGACAAAATTCACATGTTTGATGTGAATATAATTGATGATGAACAAGGTATTTATAACGAATCGTCAATTTATCAACGTGGTGAACATATTACAGTAGTTGATACGCCAGTTGGCCGTTTAGGAATGACGATTTGTTATGATTTACGTTTTCCCTGCCTGTTTCAGGCATTAAGAAAGCAAGGGGCGGATCTCATTGCTGTGCCGGCTGCTTTTACACGTTTAACTGGTGAAGCTCACTGGGAACCACTGTTAAAAGCCCGCGCGATTGAAAATCAATGTATGATTTTGGCGCCGGCACAAATAGGCGTGCATGGTCAACGTCGTACTTGGGGTCACTCAATGGTGATTGATAGCTGGGGCAATATTTTGCAAGAAAATGCAGATGCAGTCAGTGCATTAACGCTTAATATTGATAAAGCTAAAGAAAGCCTGATTGGTGTCCGTGAACAGATGAAAGTCGTAAAGCATAATCGCTTCTGTACTAGTTTGATGCCATTCATTGAACACAAAACGAAATAGAAAGAGTAAATAAATATGAGTTTAACCTCTGTTAGTGAATATTTGCTGACATCAAACGATCTTAATCATCAACATCTGCAAGATGTTTTACAATCACTTGCCGAGCGATATTTAGATTATGCCGATCTCTATTTTCAATCGGAGTTGTCATGAAGCATGGGGATTGGAAGACGGAATTATTAAAAGAGGATCCTACAATATTGATCAGGGTGTAGGTATTCGCGCTATTCGTGATGATAAAACCGGATTTGCTTATGCCGATCAGATAACTTTACAGGCACTACAGCAAAGTGCTAATGCGGCTCGAAGCATTGTCAATTAGGCTGGTAAGGGCCAAGCATGTCTAATTAGTAAGGTTAATTTTAAACATTTATATTCTGCGATTGATCCTATACAAACAATGATCCAGGAAGAGAAAATCGCATTGTTGCAGCGTGTTGATCAAGTTGCCCGAGCCCAAGATCCTCGTGTGCAAGAGGTCGATGTAACGCTATCTGGTGTTTATGAACATGTTCTGGTCGTAGCAACAGATGGCACGTTAGCGGCTGATATTCGTCCATTAGTACGCTTATCTGTCAGTGTGTTAGTGGAACATGACGGCAAGCGTGAGCGTGCTGGTAGTGGTGGTGGTGGGCGCTATGGTTACCAATATTTTCTTGAAACAGAGCAAGGTGAAGTTCGGGCGGCATATTATGCTCGAGAGGCTGTCAGCATAGCATTGGTTAATCTTACCGCAATTGCTGCACCGGCAGGCACAATGCCTGTGGTACTCGGTGCTGGTTGGCCAGGTGTTTTACTACACGAGGCAGTCGGCCACGGTCTTGAAGGTGATTTTAATCGGCGTGGCACATCTATTTTTAGTGGAAAAGTAGGTCAACAAGTTGCTTCACCACTTTGTACCGTGGTTGATGATGCCACTCTAGTCGGTCGTAGAGGATCTTTAGCCATCAATGATGAAGGTGTACCGGGACAATATAATGTCTTGATTGAAAATGGTATTTTAAAAGGTTATATGCAAGACAAAATGAACGCTCGTTTGATGGGTGTTGTGCAAACCGGTAATGGTCGGCGTGAATCTTATGCGCATTTACCGATGCCTCGTATGACAAATACTTATATGTTAGCCGGACAATCAACCCCAGCAGAGATAATAGCCAGTGTTGATCGTGGTATTTATGCACCTAATTTTGCTGGTGGGCAAGTTGATATTACTTCGGGCAAATTTGTTTTTTCGACTGCGGAAGCCTATTTGATCGAAAAAGGGAAAATCACAAAGCCGATAAAAGGAGCAACATTAATTGGCTCCGGGCGAGAAGCAATGCAGCAGATTTCAATGGTTGGTAATGATCTCAAACTTGATAGCGGGATTGGTGTTTGCGGCAAAGAATGGCAAAGTGTTCCTGTTGGTGTGGGCCAACCCACATTAAAGCTCGATAGTATGACGGTTGGTGGAACAGCATAATAAATTTTTGGATGATTGGATGAATAAAAAAATTGTTATCTTGCTAATATTAGCCATATTAATAGTGGCAGTCGTTTACTTTAAATGGCATAGTCGGCAGCAGGCAGACATAATAGGGCAAACAGTAGCGCCCACGGCTGTCCATAATATTGACAAGTTAACCGCACAGCAAAATGTGGTTAATTATCTAAGGCAATACCATCGATTACCAGACTTTTATATTACAAAAAGAAAAGCACGACAAAGTGGTTGGGATCCAAGGGCAGGTAATTTATGTCAAGTTATGCCGGGTACAGCGATTGGTGGCGATAGATACAACAACAGAGAAAAATTGCTACCTGCTGCTCCAGATCCGCCAATGGTATGAAGCCGATATCAATTATCACTGTGGTCATCGAGCTAGTGATAGATTGCTTTATTCATCAGATGGATTGATTTATGTGACGTTAGATCATTATAAAACCTTTTCAAGAGTGAATTAAATGATGCATTGTGTTGAATTTGATTTTCGTGAAATAGAAAATCTGAATGACTTTTATCAAAAAGCGATATTGGTTTTTGAATTACCAAAATGGTTTGGCCAAAATTTGGATGCACTTTGGGATATGTTGACTTGTGGAATTGCTTTACCGGTAGAGGTTATTTTTTCTCATATAAATGAATATCAGTTAACAGAATTTGCTGAGCTGATAACGGTTTTTAGAGAAGCTGAACAAACATTAGGAGGGAAATTAATATTTCATTGCCGAGCCTCCCAATCTAATCCAGCTTAGGCAATTTCAGATAATGTTTTTAGGTATTGAAAGAGTTGGCGATAGGCTTTAGCCGGTTTATTTGCCTCTATTTCTTTTTTACAGTTACGAATTAAGGTCCGTAGCTGTTGACGATCAGCTAAGGGAAATAAACGTATTACATCTTCAATTGCATTATCGCCATTCTCTAATAATTGATTACGTAAAGCTTCAAGTTTATGTAATATGGCAATTTGTTGATTGTGCCGATTTTTTAGCTTATCCAACGCGTCATAAATAGGTTGAGGATCTTGCGCTCTGAGTAATTTACCAATAAATTGTATCTGGCGTCGTCGCCCTTCACTCTTAATTTTTTGCGCTAATTCAACAGCTGCTAGTAGTTCATCATTAAGGGGGATACGTTCTAGTTCATGTTTACTAAGTTCAACCAGTTCTGCTCCCAGCTTTTTTAGCGCTTCGGCATCACGCTTGATTTCGCTTTTACTGACCCAGATGATTTCATCCTTATCGATATTATCGGCGTTATCATCGAACCAGTTATCGGGCTGTTTTGCCATCGCGGTTTTCCTCTTAGCAAGACGTCGGATTATTTTATTTCAGAATAATCTGTCGTCTGGTATGTTAACATCTTATCTCTATTGTAACTGGGAAAATAGATTTAATGCTACAGAGGATTTATTTTCTGCTGAAGATAGGTATTGGTTGAGTTGATTTTATTTTCTATTTTTGGATGATATCAATGAGTTTGACGGAACAGGTTTTATTACAACGTCAACAATTAGAAGAAACAGTTGCATATGCATTATCAATCGCCAAAAAGAGTTGTGATGCAGCTGAAGTGGCTATTAATAAATCAACAGGTATCAGTGTAAGTAAACGTTTTGGTGAAACTGACAATATTGAATGTAATAGTGATGGTGCTCTCTTGGCATCACGGTTTATCATAAACAACAAAGGTAGTGCCTCGTCCACTAATTTACATCCAGCAGCGATTAAGCGTACTGTGCAAGCCGATATTGATATTGCACAGTATACTTCGGAAGATCCTTTTGCTGGTTTAGCAGACGCTGACCTTTTGGCTTATCAATCACCTGATTTAAAACTCTTTTATCCCTTTGATATTGATGCTGAAAAAGCGATCCAATTGGCAGTTCAAGCGGAGATGTCGGCTTTAAATGCGGATAAAAGAATTAAAAATACTGAAGGTGGAAGTTTTAATAGTCATTATGGCATTAGAGTGTTTGGTAATACTCACGGAATGTTACAGAGTTATTGCTCCAGTCGGCACTCAATGTCAAGTTGTGTGATTGCTCAGGAGAATGATGGAATGGAGCGCGATTATGCTTATTCCATTGCCCGTCGATTAGAGGATTTGCAATCACCTCAATGGGTTGGACAGGAGGCTGCTCGCCGAACTGTCGCCAGGCTTTCACCGCGTAAATTATCAACTATGAAGACACCGGTCATTTTTGCTGCTTTATTGCGAGAAATGGGGACGGGGTTAGTTGTTACTGAATTGATGGGCAGGGAGTTAGCTCGGTAACGGTGGATTATTCTCGGGGAGCAGCAGGTTTTTGGGTTGAAAACGGCGTAATACAATATCCTGTCAGTGAAATTACTATTGCTGGCAATCTAAAACAGATGTGGGCTAATATCGTAACAATAGGCAACGATATTAAAACTCGCAGTAATATTCAATGTGGTTCGGTATTATTACCAGAAATGCATGTTGCTGGTCAGTAAATTTTGCTAATAATTGCTTTCGTTGAATGAGAAGATTTGGCCGGATTGAACGGCTAAAATGATAGGCATTTACAGCAAGAGCAGAAATTACCAGATGACGGAAAAGTTATAGATGGGGTTGATGCCAACTCAGTAGCATTTTAGTGTGGCAGAATGACTTTTACTCAATTTGCCACAGTATATTAAATGACATTGAAAGAATAATAGTGTTAGCAGATATCGCGTAATTTTGAGGTAGTTGATAGCGGTGAAAAATGGCTGTCTAATAACGTTGATTTAATTACACTTTTTGAAAGAGACTGGTTAATCGTCTTCAAGTTTATGATGAAAAAGTTGAATCATTGCTGCTAGTGCCTGCTCTTCATCTGGACCGGTTACTTCAATATCGATATAACTACCTTGTTCTGAGTCTAACATTAACATCGCTATAACACTATCTGCTTGAGCTTCTATATTATGGCAATTGCGCAATAGCACCGAAGATTCAAATTGTTGGATTAGTTCACATAGCATCATTGCTGGCCTGGCATGCATACCCTGTTGATTTTTTATAATAATGAGTTGATAGACCGTCATGACTTTCTCTTTTCTAACGTCCGATGACGCGACTGAACATTTTTGCCTCTAGAACGAAAGTAATCAGCCAGTTGTTCGGCAACATAAACTGAACGGTGTTTACCTCCGGTACAACCGATAGCAATCGTCAAATAGCTACGGTTATTAGATTCTAACATGGGTAACCATAATTCAAGATAACTACGTGTTTGATAGATAAAGTTATGCACTTCTGTGTGTCGGTCAAGAAAGGCGGCAACAGGACGATCGAGACCTGTCATAGGACGTAATTTAGGATCCCAATGTGGGTTAGGTAAAAAACGGACATCAAACACATAATCTGCATCGATCGGAATACCATGTTTAAAGCCAAAGGATTCGAAAACCATTGTCAATTCACGTTCCCGTTTACCTAATAAGCGTGCTCTAAGCATTTCAGCCAGTTCATGTACTGACATTTCAGAGGTGTCGATAACTAAATCTGCGCGTGAGCGGAGTGGCTCTAATAGATCATTTTCTTCATCAATAGCATTTTCTAATGATAAATTTTTATTGGAGAGTGGATGTAAACGGCGTGTATCACTATATCTTCTGATCAGCGTATTACGATCTGCATCAAGAAAAAGTAATTGTGGGGAAAAACTAGCCGGTAGATTTTTTAACGCATTCTCGAAAATTGTTGGGTTGTCTGGCATATTACGAACATCGATACTCACGGCCGCAGAAGTTTGTCGTTCAGCAAGTGAATTTGCTAATTCTGGCAGTAAAATAACGGGCAGATTGTCAACACAATAAAAACCCATATCCTCCAGTGCCCGTAGAGCAACTGATTTACCTGAACCAGAACGGCCACTGACTATCATCAGCACCATGAGTCATACCCCTTAAGTTTCTTCACAATGAAAATCATTATTTGGCTTAGATTTTTAGAAACCAGTTATTCAGTAATGATTTTATAGAGTTCATCATTACTTTGCGCAGCGCGTAAACGACGACATAGGTTCTTATCAGTTAACCGTTTGGCAATTAAAGAGAGAGTATGTAAATGTGTTTTACATTGCTCTGAAGGAACTAATAATGCAAACAGTAAATTGACTGACTGATTATCAATGGCATCAAAAGCAATAGGTTCATCTAAATGGAGAAAAACACCAACTGCGTCGGATGAATTGTTTTCATTTAATTTGCCATGTGGGATTGCAATACCTCCACCTATACCGGTTGTGCCGACTTTTTCACGGGTTAATAATGAGTCAAAAACGACACTTTCAGGTACATTCAGTGCAATTGCAGCAACTTCACTAATAATTTCTAGTGCTCGTTTTTTACTAGTACAATGTACATTATTGAGTGTACATGATGGTGTTAATACCGAGCTTAATGATAATTTTTTTTCACTGTTCATTGGATTTATTCACTTAGGGCAATTATACCAGATATCCATAATGAATATCTGGCATGAACGATACTAACATCGATAATCTACATTTAGTGTCATAGTGCCCTTGTTGTTTAATAACACAGATTCATGTTGTTTCAATTTTTCTTTGTATTTAGTAAGCTGGCGCGCCATTTTTTCTACCATGGCATCAATTGCCGCATACATATCATCTTCTTGAGCAGAAGCATGTAGTTCTGCTCCATTTACTTTCGCCGTTGCCTCAGCAATTTGATTAAATTTCTGTACTTTTAAAATTACATGAATAGCATTGATATGGTCAAAGTATTGTTCAAATTTCGAACACTTTTCTTCCACGGTTTGGCGTAATGCTTCAGTAATTTTAATATTTTGGCCAGTAATTTGAAATTCCATAGTATCTTCCTTCTCAGTTAATTCAAATCAGTTTTTTACGCTGATTCGAGGGTGGAATGGATAGAGACTCTCGATATTTAGCAACTGTACGACGAGCAATTTGAATACCTTGTTCTGCTAGTATGCTCGTTAATTTGTTATCACTCAAGGGTTTTGCAGGGTTCTCTGCCGCAATGAGTTTTTTTACTAGCGCGCGTATAGCGATAGAAGAGGCTTCTCCTCCGGTATCAGTGTTAACATGGCTAGAAAAAAAGTATTTCAGTTCAAAAATACCTCTTGGACTATGTAGATATTTTTGCGATGTGACACGGGAAATCGTCGATTCGTGCATATCAACCTGATAAGCAATATCCGCTAGTACCATAGGTTTCATATACTCTTCACCATATTCAAAAAACTGTTGTTGATTTTCAACAATACATTGGGCAACTTTTAATAAAGTTTCATTACGACTTTCTAAACTTTTTATTAACCATTTTGCATCTTGTAAGTTGTTACGGATGAATTGGTTATCTTCTTCATTATCAGAGTATTGACCTAGAGAAGCATAATGTTGATTGATTTTTAAGCGTGGAATGTTTTCAGTATTTAGAGCTACTTGCCAGTCATTATCTATTTTGCGCACCAGAGCATCGGGGACAATATATTGTGGTTCATTAGTTTGAATGATTTGCCCAGGTTTAGGATCTAATAGTTGGATCATAGCGATAACTTCTTTCAAGGCCGGTTCTTTTAATTTGGTTTTTCGGCTAAGTTGCCGAAAATCACGATTGCCAATTAATTCTAAATGGTCGTTAATTATCAGTTTAGCTTCTTTTAGAAAAGGAGTCTCGCGAGGTAACGCTGATAACTGAATTAGTAAGCAGTCTTTTAAATTTTTGGCTGCGACGCCAATCGGATCGAAGTGCTGGATCCGTTTTAATACAAT
Source organism: Arsenophonus endosymbiont of Aphis craccivora (assembly GCF_013460135.1). Classification (GTDB taxonomy): domain Bacteria; phylum Pseudomonadota; class Gammaproteobacteria; order Enterobacterales; family Enterobacteriaceae; genus Arsenophonus; species Arsenophonus nilaparvatae. Next base: position 1,859,789 of record NZ_CP038155.1, on the reverse strand, counting down.
GTCAACTTCTTCCTGGGTAATATCTGCTAGGGCTAAACCCGCGTAAATATCTTCAATAGTGGTGCTTAAATAGCCGGAATCATCCACAGCATCAATAATGGCGGTGGCAATCGCGGCATCTATTTCAGTAAAAGGTGTTAATGATGCTTGCCAGGATAAATAATCTTGCAACGTTTGCAATGTTTCTCCTTGGTAGATAGGAAAATCATTGTCACTAAAATTATTGGTTAGAGTTGGATAGTTATCTGAGTGGTAAATTTCTTCCCAATTAGTATCTAAAGGTAATTCGCTTGGCACATCATTTTGTTCGATGGCGTCAAAACTATCTAGTGCCGCTGGCTCGTTATCATTAATATCTGATGTTTCAATTTCCTGGTAGAGGTCATCTTGTTCAAGTAAAGGATTGCTTTCAAGAGCTTGCTGAATTTCGTGTTGAAGTTCTAATGTTGAAAGTTGCAACAAACGAATAGCTTGTTGTAGCTGTGGTGTCATCGCCAACTGCTGACTGAGTCGGAGTTGCAAACTCTGTTTCATAAAATTGGCTTAGCCTCTTGGGAATAACATAATAAAAAAATTTACCAACTTTAATTAGTCACGGTTAGAGGCGGAAACCTTCTCCCAAATAGACGCGTTTGACTTGTTCATTTTCTAAAATTGCTTTAGGAGTTCCATGCGCGATAAGATGACCTTGACTGACAATGTAAGCACGTTCACAGACATCTAATGTCTCTCTCACATTGTGATCGGTTATTAATACGCCTAAACCATAATCTCTCAAGTGTTGGATTATTTTTTTTATATCTAATACTGAAATCGGATCAACACCAGCAAAAGGTTCATCTAAAAGAATAAATTTAGGATCAGCCGCTAATGCCCGGGCTATTTCTACCCGTCGACGCTCCCCGCCAGAAAGTGATTGACCGAGGTTATTTCGCAAATGAGTAATACTAAACTCTTCCATCAATTCTTCGGCACGTTGCTGTTTTTCTTCGAATGTTAAATCTTTACGAATTTCTAATACAGCCATCAGATTCTCGTAAACGTTTAGCCGGCGAAATATTGAGGCTTCTTGCGGTAAATAACCTATTCCCCTACGAGCCCGTTCGTGAAGCGGCAGCAAACTAATATCTTCATCGTCGATAGCAATTTTTCCAGTATCACGAGGAAAGATACCAACTACCATATAAAAGGTTGTCGTTTTACCTGCACCGTTTGGCCCAAGTAAACCAACGATTTCACCTGAACTGACCTCCAGGCTAACGTCTTCAACAACCTTGCGGTTTTTGTATGTTTTTGCCAAATGTTTCGCAGTTAATTTCGCCATTTTTTATTATTTACTCTTACTATTATTTGTACTTTTTACCCCAGGGCCTTTTTCTTGTAATTGGGCAGGTAACAGTATGGTCGTTACTCGTTTCCCTTTATCACTAAATGCTTCCATTTGTTGGGTTGGGACTAAATAGGTAATTTTGTCACCTTTAATATTGCTATCTAGTTGTTCAAGGTAAGCATTACCCGTTAGGATGACCAGCTCTTTTTCCATTTCATAACGTATTTTGTCGCTGTGACCTTTGATCGGTTTACCATCATCTTGTAATTGATAGAAATTGGCTGGTGTACCATAGGCTTCGACAACCATCTTTTTGGCATCGCCGTTCGGACGGGTTACAACGACTTTATCAGCTCGAACAGCTATAGAACCTTGTTTTATGACAACATTTTCTGTAAATGTGGTAATATTTTTTTCTAAATCAAGTGACTGTTTAACTGAATCAATCTGAATGGGTTGTTGAGAATCACTTTTCAGCGCTATTGCTGGCAAGCTTAATATGAATATTGAACTAGTCAATGCTACATTAATGAAGATTTTTTTTACCAATATCATTTAGTTGTTTCCTTCTGGAGCTGTTTGCTTATTGGGGATTTCATAATAGGTTTTAACATCTTCAATTAATTCAGCGGTATGCGTTCTCATATTACCGCGCATTTTCATACCCACTGATCTTAAACCGATACCAATTACCGTGACTTTATCATCAGATGAAACATCCTGGGTAATTAGGTTAACGATGGCATTTTCCGTCAAAATTTTTTGTAAATCTGAAGTTGGATTTAAGCTATTTACTTGAACATTACCATATAAATAAAGCATGTTGTCGTTGGTTAATTTGGCTTTATTGGAGCGTACGGCCCAAGTGGGGATACTTTTTGGGTCATAAGTTGTTAATACTGGATTAATAAACCAGCTGGTTTTATTACTCGAAAAGTAGTGCGTATCATCGGTTATCAGCTTATAGGCCAATTTACCCATTGGATCATAGACATGGGTAATGGCATTACCAGTTTGATAATTTGGTTGGCTGTTATCCACCATAGCTGGTGCTTTTGATTGATTAAAATCAGCTAAGTTCCAGCCAATAAGCGCTAAAACAATTAGTGTTAATATAATGTTAAGCCAAAACTTAAATTTGCTCATCGTTGTTTCATTTTTGCCTATATTGATAAACCTTGGGCATTTTCTATCTTATCTTGAGCAAGCAGGATCAGATCACAAATTTCACGTACCGCACCTTTGCCGCCTGCTTGATATGTAACATAATGCGCTTTACTTAACAACATTGGATGCGCGTCAGCTACAGCAACCGAAAGTCCTATCTGCGACATGACAGGCCAGTCAATTAAATCATCACCAATATAAGCAATCTGTTGAGGTTGGAGTTTTAATCGGGTTATCAGATCATTATAAGCTAATTTTTTTTCACTTTGCCCTTGGTAAAGATAATTAATACCGAGTGTTTTGGCACGATCTTCCAATAATTTAGCTTTACGACCAGTAATAATGGCAACTTCAATTGCAGAGGTCAGTAAACAAAGGATACCATAACCATCTTTTACATTGAATGCTTTTAGTTCTTCTCCATTATTTCCCATATAAATTAAGCCATCTGTCATGACACCATCAACATCACAAATTAGTAATTTGATAAGACGTGCTTTTTCAACGATATGTTGGTATATTGGGCCATAACAGGTTGTGATTTTATTATCATTATTCATGTATTATTTCCAATAATTATATGATGCCAGCTTGCAAAAGATCATGCAGATGAATAACACCAATAAGTGTATCTGCTTTTGCCACCAGTAAGGAAGTAATATGGTGGTGTTGCATCAAATTTAAGGCGTCAATCGCTAGCATATCGGGTTTTACCATAATACCACCGGCTGTCATTACATCGGTAATTTTGGCATTATTTAAGTCAATATTCATTGCAAAGACGCGTCGTAAGTCACCATCGGTAACAATACCTTCAATTTGCATTTCTTCATTACAAATCACAACCATACCTAGTTTTTTGCGAGTAATTTCCACTAATGCTTGCTGTAATGTTGCCTGTTTCATGACATTTGGAATATTTTTCCCAGTATGCATTAGGTCACTCACTCTTAATAAAAGTTTGCGGCCCAATGTGCCACCTGGATGAGAAAGTGCAAAATCTTCAGCAGTAAAACCCCGCGCTTCAAGTAAAGCGACCGCAATAGCATCTCCCATAACTAACATCGCGGTTGTGCTTGTTGTTGGCGCTAGACCTAATGGACAAGCTTCCTGCGGTACTTTGATACAAAGGTGAAAATCTGCCGCTTTTCCCATGCTACTAGCAGGATTTTTTGTCATACAAATTAACGCAATGTGTTGGCGTTTTAACACTGGAATGAGTGCTAATATTTCATTTGACTCACCGGAATTAGAAATAGCCATAACAATATCTTGACGACTAATCATGCCTAAATCACCATGACTAGCTTCTCCTGGATGGACAAAAAAAGCCGGTGTTCCTGTACTGGCTAATGTGGCTGCAATTTTTCGGCCAATATGGCCTGATTTACCCATCCCCATAACAACGACTTTGCCAGTACATTTGAAAATCAGTTCACAAGCTTGGTTAAAATCATCATTGATATATTGCTCCAAATTGGCAAGCCCGCTACGTTCAATCTCCAATACCTTCTTCGCTGTTTTTTGAAAATCAATATCAGACATTTTTATTCCCCAATTTAATATAACTAATTTAATTATATGGGTTAATAGATGTTTAGTAAGACTCGTTTTTTCATATCACTCGCTTTGTATTACTGTCATCAATATATTATCCGTACGTTGTATTATTAGAAAAAATAGCATTTTTCACTATGATGACATTTGAAAATTTGTTTATTGTGACGATGTAATGAACAAAAGTAAAATTGGCAATAATATTGATAGCGAATATATGCTAGTTTTTAGGTAATATGTTCCATACTGAGTAAATATACTTAAATGATAATTAGACAGAAAGGCTATTATCGTCATGAAGAAGTCTGTAGATAATATCATAGAAATCAAAGATATGTCTTTTATTCGGGGTCAACGGCTGATTTTTACCGATATGAGCTTGACGATCCCCTGGGGAAAAATTACGGCAATCATGGGGCCATCAGGTATTGGAAAAACAACGTTGCTACGTTTGATTGGTGGACAATTACAGCCAGATAAGGGAGAAATTTGGTTTGATGGTGTTAATATTCCAACACTATCACGCGCGGAACTTTATGCTGCTCGCAAGAAAATGAGTATGTTGTTTCAGTCAGGTGCCTTGTTTACTGATATGAATGTTTTTGACAATGTTGCTTTCCCTTTACGTGAACATACTGTTTTAGCAGCAGAAATTATTCGAACAGTGGTCATGATGAAACTAGAAGCAGTCGGGTTGAGAGGTGCGGCCAATCTTATGCCAGCTGAACTATCAGGTGGTATGGCGCGACGAGCAGCATTGGCACGCGCTATTGCCCTTGATCCACAATTAATTCTATTTGATGAACCTTTTGTTGGGCAAGATCCGATAACCATGGGAGTTTTGGTTAAACTTATTGATGAACTTAATCATGCATTAGGTATTACTTGTGTTATTGTTTCTCACGACGTGCCAGAAGTGTTGAGCATAGCGGATAAAGCTTATATTATTGCGGAGCAACATGTTATTGCTGAAGGCACAGCGAAAGAATTGCAACAAAATAAGGATGCGCGGGTTAGGCAGTTTCTTGATGGTATAGCAGATGGTCCGGTACCATTTAAGTTTCCGGCAGGAAATTATGCAGCAGATTTATTAGGGTGATGGGATGATACTAATTGATACATTAGCCGCATTAGGCCATCGTTCACTAGCTATGGTGGCGACATTTGGTCGTGCTGGCTATTTGTTATGTCGGGCCTTATTTGGCAACCCTGAATTTGTAAAACAATGGCAATTATTAATAAAACAGCTCTACAATGTAGGAGTCTTATCTTTATTAATTATTGCTGTATCGGGATTATTCATTGGCATGGTACTTGGTTTACAAGGATATTTAGTCTTGACCATGTTTAGTGCTGAATCCAGTCTTGGCATGATGGTCGCTATTTCTCTATTAAGGGAACTAGGACCAGTGGTGACCGCACTTTTATTTGCTGGCAGAGCAGGTTCTGCATTAACGGCAGAAATAGGGTTGATGAAAGCAACAGAGCAGATCTCTAGTTTGGAAATGATGGCGGTTGATCCATTACGTCGAGTTATTGCGCCACGTTTTTGGGCCGGACTGATCAGTATGCCATTACTGGCATTAATTTTTGTCGCCGTAGGCATATTAGGTGGTGCGCTAGTCGGTGTTGATTGGAAAGGAATTGATGAAGGCTTTTTTTGGTCATCGATGCAATCTGCTATTGAGTGGAAAAAGGATATTCTCAACTGTTTTATTAAAAGTGTGGTATTCTCTTTTACAGTCAGCTGGATAGCTTTATTTAATGGTTATGATGCCATCCCAACATCGGAAGGGATAAGTCGTGCAACAACCAGAACCGTTGTTCATTCTTCATTAGCTGTGTTGGGTTTAGATTTTGTGCTTACTGCACTGATGTTTGGGAATTAATTCATGCAAAGTAAGAAAAGTGAAATTCTAGTTGGACTATTTGTTTTGATCGCATTAGCTGCAATTGTCTTTTTATGTTTAAAAGTTGCAGATATTAAATCATTTGGTAATCACCCAACTTATAAAGTTACTGCTTCTTTTACCAATGTAGGCGGATTGAAAGTAAACTCGCCGGTAAAAATAGGTGGTGTGGTGGTTGGCCGAATAGTCGATATTATGTTAGATAAGAAAACTTATACGCCACGTGTTACTTTAGCGATTTTTAGTCAATATGATAATATTCCTGATAACAGCTCATTGTCGATACTTACTGCGGGATTATTAGGTGAGCAGTTTTTAGCACTTAATGTGGGTTTTTATGATCCGGATATGGGAATTACCTTTCTTAAGGACGGTGAACGCATCGAAGATACTAAACCGGCCATAATATTGGAAGATTTAATTGGGCAATTCTTATATAGCAGTGGCGATCCTAATCGTTCGAATAGAGCAAGCTCAGTTTCCGGAAATAACGAAAAATCTTCCACGACACCATGATGAACAATCTAATATGATAAGAAAAGGAACCTATTTTATGTTTAAACGTTTCTTAATAGTGGCTTTGTTAGTGGTTGCTTCTTTTGCGATGGCGATAGATCAAACCAACCCATATAAACTGATGCAAGAAGCCGCTGCTAAAACCTTTACTCGCTTAAAAAATGAGCAGCCTATGATCCGGCAAAATCCAGATTACTTACGCAGGGTTGTTCGTGAAGAACTTATGCCTTATGTACAAATTAAGTATGCAGGAGCATTAGTCTTAGGATCTTATTATAGTAGTGCAACCCCGTCACAACGGGATGCTTATTTTCAGGCGATTGAAGCCTATTTGGAACAAGCTTATGGACAAGCCTTGGCAATGTATCATGGGCAACAATATCAGATTGCGCCTGAACAACCGCTGGGTGATAGGAATGTGGTTGCTATTCGGGTAACAATTACCGATCCACAGGGCCGACGACCACCTGTACGTCTTGATTTTCAATGGCGTAAAAATAGCAAAACTGGCTATTGGCAGGCTTATGATATGATTACTGCAGGTGTTAGTTTAATTACAACTAAACAAAACGAATGGGCTAATATTTTACGTACTAAAGGTATTGACGGTTTGACACAAGTGTTGCTCAATAGTGCAAAAAATCCCATTACGCTGGAAAATAAAAAATCATGATACCCATGTTGACTTGGGAGCAGAAAGGTCAAATGTTGATTTTAACCGGTGAGCTTGATCGTGATACTCTACCCGCTTTTTGGCAACAGAGAAATCAGTTGCTAAAATGTATTAATGCGATGAATGTTTCCCAGTTATCTCATATCGATTCTACCGGACTCGCTATGTTTATTAGGTTAAAATCAGAACAGCAGTCAGAGAATAAATGGGTATTTGAAGGTATTAGTGAGCGTTTTAAGACCCTTATTAGGCTTTATAAACTTGAGGATTTTATGAACTAATTGGGTCATAAATTTTAAAAAGAGTTTATATATAAAGCAAACGCTCTTGTGCATTTTTATGCCAAGGGCGTTTTGTTTGATTTGCAGCAGATGATAGATCGATTAGGATAGATGGATTGTCTTTTAATGTTAGAATTGAGTTTAATTATGGATACAAATGAAATAAAGCAAGTATTAATAGAACAATTGAAACTTGATGAAGTGATTGTCAATGGCGAAGGTAGTAATTTTCAAATCATTGCTGTTGGTGAAATGTTTGACGGTATGAGTCGGGTTAAGCAGCAGCAACTGATTTATGCACCACTAATGGAATATATTGCAGATAATCGGATCCATGCATTATCAATTAAAGCTTATACCCCCGCGGAATGGAAAAGAGATCGTAAGCTTAATGGTTTTTAAGACTATACTTTTGCATTAATAATATAAATATTACTCATAGAGAATTTCTAGATGGACAAGTTTCGATTGAAGGGGCCAACCCGTTTGATGGGAGAGGTCTCGATTTCTGGTGCAAAAAATGCGGCACTACCGATATTGTTTGCATCGCTTTTAGCAGAAGAACCCGTTGAATTACAAAATGTTCCAAAGCTAAAAGATATTGATACAACAATTGAATTACTTAATCAGTTAGGTACAAAAGTTGAGCGTAATGGCGCTATTTTTGTTGACGCACGTGGTATTAATAAATTTTGTGCTCCTTATGAATTAGTCAAGACGATGCGTGCATCTATTTGGGCTTTGGCGCCATTAGTGGCTCGTTTCGGTAAAGGCCAAGTATCTTTACCGGGAGGATGTGCGATTGGTGCGCGTCCAGTTGATTTACATATTGCTGGGCTTGAACAACTTGGTGCCAAAATTACCTTAGATGAAGGTTATGTTAAAGCATCGGTCGATGGTCGTTTGCAAGGCGCCAATATTGTTATGGATAAAGTTAGTGTCGGCGCCACCGTGTCTATTATGACGGCTGCAACTCTGGCAGAGGGAAAAACCGTTATTGAAAACGCAGCTCGTGAACATGAAGTTGAAGACACAGCCAACTTTTTAAATTCATTAGGGGCAAAGATCACGGGTGCAGGTACAGACAGCATTATTATTGAAGGAGTTGTGCGCTTAGGTGGTGGTATTTATCGAATTTTACCTGATCGGATTGAAACAGGTACATTTCTGGTTGCAGCTGCTATCTCTGGAGGTAAAGTAATCTGTCGCAATACTAAACCAGCTACATTGGATGCAGTATTAGCTAAATTACGTGAGGCGGGTGCAGAGATTGAAATTGGCGAGGATTGGATCCAGCTGGATATGCATGGTAAGCGGCCAAAAGCAGTGACTATCAGAACAGAACCGCATCCAGGCTTTCCAACCGATATGCAGGCACAATTTAGCTTACTTAATTTAGTGGCTGAAGGTGTTAGTACAATAACAGAAACTATTTTTGAAAATCGTTTTATGCATATCCCTGAGTTAATTCGTATGGGAGCCCATGCGGAAATAGAAGGAAATACCGTTGTTTGTCATGGTGTTGAACAACTTATGGGTGCACAAGTCATGGCTACCGATTTACGGGCATCTGCTAGTTTAGTACTTGCTGGATGTATTGCGAAAGGAAAAACGACTGTTGATCGGATTTATCATATCGATAGGGGATATGAGGAAATAGAAAAGAAGCTACGTAGTTTAGGGGCCAATATAGAACGTATTACTGCAAAGAAAATATAACCTGCTATTTTACTAAGGTAAAAATCAGTAGCTTTGTTAGACTGCTGATTCTTACTTATTGTAGTAATGATTTACCTTCATTGTACTCTTCAATTTTAACGTGGACAGTCATTGTTTTTTCGTTGCGCAGTAGTGTGACAGGGACGATACTGCCCGGACTAATTTCAGCAACTTGATCCATTGTTTCCGCAGCCGAGATAACCGGTTGATCATTAACAGAAATAATAATATCACCGACTTGAATACCAGCATTTTCTGCCGGGCCATTTGCCGCGACCTGAAAAATACGTAGCCCTTTAATTTGATTAATATCGTTATTGTTAGAGCGAATACGGGGTAAGTCCCGCGCAGTGATACCGATAAAACCGCGGATCACTCGCCCATTACGAATAAGTTTTTCCATAATTTTAGTTGCTAATTCTGTTGGAATAGCAAAACCTAATCCCTCAGGCGTAAAACCATTTTCTGAATGATCAAATGAGAGTGTATTAATTCCCATCAATTCACCTTCAGTATTAATTAGCGCTCCGCCTGAATTGCCATGATTAATAGACGCATCGGTTTGTAGAAAATTCTGTCGGCCGGTAGGACTTAGCCCTACCCGTCCAGTGGCGCTAATAATTCCTTGTGTCACTGTTTGTCCTAAATTATAGGGGTTACCGATGGCTAACACGATATCGCCAACGCGCGCTTTACGTTGTGGGTTAATCGTAATCACAGGAAGATTTTCGGCGTCTATTTTTAAAACAGCCAAGTCTGTTAAGCTATCTGAGCCAACGATGAGTGCGTCAAAAATTAATCCATCAGGCAGTGCAATCTGAATTTGATCTGCGTTATTAACGACATGTCTGTTGGTAATAATATAACCGTTACTGCTCATAATGACACCGGAGCCTAATGCAGTTAATTCGCGCCCATTTTGGGAAAAACTACCGGTCCCGCTGCTATAAACATAGACAACTGCCGGTGCTGCTCTACGTACCGCTTTACTATAACTAATTGGTTGCTCATCTTTTTTACCGTCAAGGAGGTCAGTGAGTCCTTTTGGGCGTAGAGATGGAATAGCCATTAGCAAAATAGTAGCGATAACAAGCCCTCCAATGGCGGCACGAAAAAGCTTGATGAACATAGTAAGTATTCTGTAATAAAAGATAAACGAGATAATAAAATAGCAGGATACCATAAATACAAACAGGTACGATAGTTAACAGTACCTGTTTGCTGGGTGATTAATTGAATATATTATTACCGCGAAGTAATAAATAGATATTTTGATCACCACGTAAAATATTTAATGCTAAAGCAGTAGGTTTAGTTTCAATAATTTTACGCAGTTGATTAATATTTTCTATCCGTTGTTCGTTGGCATTAATAATAAGATCACCTTTTGCCAGGCCAAGCATGGCTGCAGGTGAATTAGACGAAACGCTATCGACCTTAACACCTTTAGTGCCTTTGATTGTACTATTGCTTAAAGTGGCTCCTATTAGTGACGTGGTTAAAACTTCTGCTTTCGTACTGCTAGAATCACTATCTTCTAAGGTAACATTCACTTCCATTGGCTTGCCTTTACGTAGTAGACCGATGGTGATCTGCTTACCGATTTCACTAGTGCCAATTTTAGCTCTCAATTCAGCGAAGCTATTGATATATTTGTTATTAATCGAAACCAAAATATCACCAGATTTAATGCCTGCTTTAGCTGCTGCAGAATTTGGTATCACTTCACTGACAAATGCCCCTTTTTGCACATCAATCTTCAATGCTTTCGATACATCAGAAGTCATTTCAGTGCCTTTGATCCCTAGCAATCGACGTTTTACTTCACCATGTTTGATAATTTGATCACTAAGAGATTTAGCCATATTGGATGGAATGGCAAAGCCAATACCAATATTACCCCCACCAGGCGCTAAAATAGCGGTATTAATACCAATTAGTTCACCATTGAGATTAACTAATGCGCCACCTGAGTTACCTCTATTAATAGAAGCGTCAGTTTGAATAAAATTTTCCAGACCTTCTACATTTAAACCACTACGACCCAATGCAGAAATAATTCCTGATGTTGCTGTTTGACCTAAACCGAAAGGGTTACCAACAGCAACAGCAAAATCACCAACTCGCAGTTTATCGGAGTCAGCTATTTTAATCGCCACTAAGTTCAATTTTTTCAGATTTGCTGTATTTGAATCTTTGATTTGTAATAGGGCGATATCTGTTTGAGGATCACGGCCGATAAGCTTAACGTCAATTTCTCTGCCATCATTAAGCTGAATTTGGATGCTATTAGCATTATCGATGACATGGTTATTAGTTAGGATATAACCTTTTTCAGCATCAATAATAACCCCGGAGCCTAATCCTTCAAAAGGGCGAACACTTTGTTGTTGTGAGGGAAAATTGGGCCCAAAAAAGAATTTAAATTCTTCTGGTAGCTGTTGATTTTGAACACGTGTTCCAGATACACGAATACTAACTACGGCAGGAAGTACTTTTTCTAGCATCGGTGCTAGGCTAGGTAATTCTTGACCAGATGATAAAGCAATTGGTGGCATTGATGCAGCATGACTTACTGCAGGTATACTTATGAGTGAAAGACTGATACTCATAGCTAATATAGTTAAAAAATGTTTCTCTTTTTTCATCATGAATTCAATTCTCTTACATACCTAGTTTATTTAAGGTAATTTGCTATCCTGGATATAAAAGGCCTCAGCAGGTTTAAGACTTTAAATTATGCAAAAAAGTTCAGCCAACAGATAGTAGTAATCGTTTTTTTACATGTATTTACATGATATTAATTTTTTACAACAAAATAACTCTATCAGGTGGATACGCTATCATCAAAATTAGGTAAAGATACAATTTTATTAATATATCAAACCTAATTTACTTTCTTTTTTCTTTTATTGTGCGAAATAAGCCAGAAGAACCTTCAGAGTAATCTTTAGGTGGTAAATTAACCGGAGCTTGATCATTGTCTGATTCTGATTCAGTCAAACGATAGTTAAACGGGTTGTTTTGTATTGGCATATCAGGCATCAATTCATGAGAACTTTTTGCCATATGCTGGTAGAGTTGACGATAATCTTGCGCCATGTTATCGAGTAACTCTGCACTACGCGCAAAATGGCTGACCAATTCTTTACGATATTCTTCCAATTCATGGTTTTTCTTTTCAAGTTCAGCTTGTAAAGCTTGTTGGTTGCGTAGCTTGGTATTGCCGAAGCGAACTACTAGTGCACCAATAATGAAACCTACAATTAGACCGATTAGTGCATATTCCCAAGTCATGTTGACTCCTTCATTAACAAAACAACATTTATTTTCATAGAAATAGATTCACAGTATAGCAGTCACTATACCTGTTAAAAGGCTATAAGTGAAAGTGGGAAAAGTTATTGCTAATGATTTCATAGTATTTTGCGGTATTAAAGTAGTAAAGATTATCGATATAATGTTTATGATTGGTTTCATTGGTCAATTAAATTATGACATTTTTAAGGAGTATCACGTTGATGGCATTGTTGACTCCCACTAAACTTTACCAACATTTTTTGGCTACCGGTGATTGTCAATTTGATGAGGTGCAAAGTAAGGCGATAGCACGTTTAGATATTATTCATCATCAGTTGCTTAATAAAACATCCCAGTTATCATTGAAAAATAAAATTGGCCAATTATTTGCTAAGAAACTTCATACAAATCGTGAGCCTGTGCAGGGATTATATATGTGGTGAGGTGTCGGCCGAGGTAAAACTTGGCTGATGGATCTCTTTTATCAGCGTTTACCGGATGGCAGAAAATTACGCTTACATTTTCATCTTTTCATGTGGCGAGTGCAGAATGAAATGATTGAGTTACAAGGTCAGCCAGATCCATTGGAAATTATTGCTGATAGATTTAAAAAACAGACCGATGTTTTATGCTTTGATGAGTTTTTTGTCTCTGATATCACTGATGCCATGATTTTGGCAACGTTATTGAAAGCTTTATTTGCAGAGGCATTTGCTTAATAGCAACGTCTAATATTCATCCAAATGAACTCTATCGAAATGGATTGCAACGAACACGTTTTCTACCTGTGATCGAACAAATTAAAAAATATTGTGACATTATCAATGTTGATGCAGGTATTGATTATCGTTTACGTACCTTGAAGCAAGCGGGTCTTTATCTTACGCCAATTGATGAAGCGAACTGCAATCGTATGGATGAGATATTTATTAAATTAGCTGGCAAATCTGGAGTTAGGTTTCCTATTCTTGAGATTAATCATCGTACTATGCCGGCAATCTGTACCGCAGAAGGCATTTTATCGATTGAATTTAAGGTATTATGTGAAGATGCACGTAGTCAAAATGACTATATCGTCTTAGCAAAAGATTTACGGTACTACTGTATAATGTTTTGTTGATGTCAGAACTGCATGAAGATGTAGCCAGGCGTTTTCTCGCTCTGATTGATGAGTTTTATGAACGAAAAGTTAAGTTGATTATTAATGCTGAGGTAGAAATGGATAAACTTTACCAAGGGCATTTGTTACGTTTTGAATATCAACGCTGTGTATCAAGATTGCAAGAAATGCAGAGTGAGGAATACCTAAAATTACCTCATATAGCTTGATTAGCGGGTAATAATATAATAAATTGACGAGAAATTTATTTTTGGGTCGATTTTTGGCGAAAATTTCTCTATAATCTTTCCACCCCACGTTACAGCAAGTCTTTTATTTCCCAAAAATCTTGCATTAATGTCAGTTTGACTACTCGAAGGGGTAGGATTTACTGGACAAAAATTAGCGTGAACATACTGAAGTATTTTTATAAAATATGAGTGTTCGCCAACATGTAACTTATATATGGGTAAGCTTTAATGAAAACTTTTATAGCTAAACCAGAAACCGTAAAACGCGACTGGTACGTTGTTGATGCAGATGGAAAAACTTTAGGCCGTCTTGCAACTGAAATTGCTCGTCTTTTGCGCGGCAAGCATAAAGCGGAATATACTCCGCATGTCGATACTGGTGATTACATCATTGTTGTTAATGCAAAAAAAGTTGCTGTTACTGGTAACAAGCGTGAAGACAAAATCTACTATCGCCATACTGGTTATATCGGTGGTATCAAACAAGCGACCTTCGAAGAAATGATTGCCCGTCACCCTGAGCGTGTAATTGAAATTGCGGTTAAAGGTATGCTACCCAAAGGACCTCTTGGTCTTGCGATGTACCGTAAAATGAAAGTTTATGCGGGTAGTGATCACAACCACGCGGCACAGCAGCCGCAAGTTCTTGACATTTAATCGGGATGGATATAGGCAATGGCTGAAAATCAATACTACGGCACTGGTCGCCGCAAAAGCTCTTCCGCACGTGTCTTCATTAAGTCAGGTAGCGGTAATATTACTATCAATCAACGCAGCTTAGAAGAATATTTTGGCCGCGAAACGGCGCGAATGGTTGTTCGCCAACCGTTAGAATTGGTTGATCTGTTGCAAAAACTGGATCTATACATTACCGTTAAAGGTGGTGGGATTTCTGGTCAAGCAGGTGCAATCCGTCATGGTATTACACGTGCATTGATGGGATATGACGAGACACTACGTTCAGAATTACGTAAAGCTGGGTTTGTTACTCGTGATGCGCGTTCTGTTGAGCGTAAGAAAGTGGGACTGCGTAAAGCACGTCGTCGTCCACAATACTCTAAACGTTAATTTCTTGTTTTTACAACAAATTAGTAATAAAAAGCCCGCCTAAAGGCGGGTTTTTAGCATGTTATAAATTTATCTCATCTTGCGATTATTAATTTAATTTTTTTTGTTATAAATTTTTTCAATAAAAAATTGCTTGAATTTTGTACATTTATCATAAAATCTTGTCAAACTTTCCCCCATATTGAACAAAATCTGATAGACTATAGGCCATTATTTTCTTATCTATTTCTCACCTGATTTGGTGGAAATAACATGTATTAATTGTAGTTTAATAAATAAAGGTCAAATGTCTGTTAACCGAGTAAATTGGTTCACCAGCATTTTAAACATGTAAGAATGGCCTGATTAATTATATTATGGCTGTTTATTCTTTTTTAATAAAACTTGGAGGTTTTCATGGCTGTCGCTGCCAACAAACGTTCGGTAATGACACTGTTTTCCGGCCCGACCGACATATTTAGCCATCAAGTGCGGATCGTATTGGCAGAAAAGTGCGTGAGCTTTGAGATTGAGAATGTTGAAGCGGGTAATTTGCCTCAAGATTTGATTGATCTAAATCCTTACCAAACAGTACCAACGCTGGTTGATAGAGAATTAACATTGTATGATTCCCGTGTTGTTATGGAATATCTTGATGAACGCTTTCCGCATCCACCATTGATGCCTCTTTATCCCGTTGCTCGTGGTAATAGTCGTTTGATGATACATCGGATAGACAATGATTGGTATTCTTTGATGTATAAGATTGAAAATAAGGATCCTCAAGCTGATGCTGCCCGTAAGCAGTTAAGGGAGGAACTGATAGCAATCTCGCCAATTTTTAAAGAAAGACCGTTTTTTATGAGCGAAGAATTTAGTCTAGTTGATTGCTATTTAGCTCCCCTTTTATGGCGTTTACCTTACTGGAAGATCGACATCCCTAAAGGAAAAGAAACAGAGGGCATTCGTTCTTATATGGAACGTGTATTTGAGCGAGACTCTTTCCTTGCTTCATTAACTGAAGCTGAGCGTGAGATGCTTTTATCTACCACAGGTTAATTTATTATGGAATTGTTAGGAATGTCTCCACGTCGTCCTTACCTTCTTAGGGCTCATTATGAATGGCTTCTCGATAATAATATGACACCCCATTTAGTTGTGGATGTTAATATTTTTGGCGTAAATGTACCGATGGAATATGCGAATAAAGGACAGATTATTTTAAATATTACACCTTCTGCTGTCGGTAATTTAGAACTGACTAATGAAATTGTCAGCTTCAATGCCCGTTTTGGTGGAGTTCCTCGCCATGTTGAAGTACCTATGAGCGCTATTATTGCTATCTATGGGCGCGAAAATGGAGCAGGAATGATGTTTGAACCTGAACCAGAATATGAGGATGGTGCAGGTAATTCTATTGCTCAAAGTGAAAATTTAGTACTGGTTAGTGATACTGATTTGTCAAACGAAGCGCAAGAAATAAAGTCGATTTCATCTTCTGATGATGAGCCGCCGATGCCACCGAAAGGACGCCCGACGCTACGTGTTATAAAATAAGGTATCTCATGATTGAGGGGGAGTATCAAATACTGCCCTTTTTTCTTTTTTAAATCTATATTTTTTGTTTATTAAATTTTTATTTATCTGATAATTATAAAATTTCGTTTATAAATTAATTCATTATTCATGAAAATCTAAATGTAAATTATCCCTCATAATGTATGTTAGATCCCTCTGTTTTTTATCTATATAAGTTATGATTTAAGCTGATTTTTTGTATCGGAGTGTGTATGAAGCTGCTTAAAGGATTTGCTCAATATTATGTTGATTTAATGATTAAGCTTGGCGTAATGGGATTTTCCTTACTATGAGCCACAGCACTTGTTGTATTCGCTATGGTATTACAGATCGCGGTTGATATTTTATTATATGGCAATGTTCATAATATTGATTTGGTTCGCTCTATCTTTTTTGGATTGATTATTATGCCTTGGGCGGTCTATTTTATTTCTGTTGTGGTCGAACAACTTGAAGAGTCTCGTCGTCGTTTATCAGGCATGGTTGATAAATTAGAAGTTATGCGTAAGCGTGATGCCGAGCTTACTGACAAACTTAAAGAAAATATTGCTCAGCTCAATTTGGAAATTGCAGAGCGTGAAAAAATACAAAAGGCGCATTTATAATTATTAGAAAAATTGCAAAAAGAGATGAAGCGCCGAGAGCAGACACAACTTGAGTTTGAACAGCAGTCTATATTATTACAATTATTTTTAGATGCATCACCTGATCTTGTTTATTATCGTGATGAAAATAATGATTTTTCTTGTTGTAATCGAGCAAGGGAATTATTGACAGGTCGCAGTGAAAAGCAGCTTATTGGGCTAACTTATCGTGAAATTTATGGTGAGGAAGTGGCCGAAAAGGAGCTGGAAACTGATGAAAAAGTATTTCGTCATAATGTGTCATTGACCTATGAACAATGGTTGGTATATCCCGATGGACGGAAAGCATGCTTTGAAATACGTAAAGTCCCGTTTTATGATCGGGTTGGAAAACGCCATGGGTTAGTAGGGTTTGGACGCGATATTACCGAGCGTAAGCATTATCAGGAAGCGTTAGAAAATGCCAGTAGGGATAAGACAACGTTTATTTCAACCATCAGCCATGAGCTTCGTACGCCGCTTAATGGGATTGTTGGACTGAGTCGTATATTACTCGATACTGAATTAACCGATGAACAAACAAATTATTTGAAAACTATTCATGTCAGCGCTATTACTTTAGGTAATATTTTCAATGATATTATTGAGATGGATAAGATTGAACGCCGCAAGGTTAGTTTAGATAGTCAACAAATTGATTTTAATGAATTTATTTCTGATCTTGAAAATTTATCGGGGCTTTTAGTACAACCTAAAGATTTAAAGTTTATCTTAGAAGTAAAAGAAAATTTACCGAGCAAGATCATTACTGATGCAACACGGTTACGGCAAATACTATGGAATTTAATTGGTAATGCCGTCAGATTTACTCAACAGGGTGAGATCAAAGTTCGTATTTGGTATGAAGGACATGAGCAACTTTTTATTCAGGTTATTGATAGCGGTATTGGCATTCCAAAAGAGGCGCAAAAAAATTTTTTGCCATGTACTATCAGGTAAAGGGTAGTGCTAGTGGCCGACCAGAAACGGGTACTGGAATTGGTCTTGCTGTTTCTAAACGGTTAGCGCAAAGCATGGGGGGAGATATACAGGTCGATAGTACATTAGGGGTAGGTTCTTGCTTCACTGTATCCGTTATAGCGCCCATTGTAGCAAAAACGATTGAAACCCCAACAACAGAAGCTGTTTTACTACCTAAGTTGCATATTCTTTTAGTGGAAGATATTGAATTAAATATCATCGTTGCACGATCTGTATTAGAAAAATTAGGCCATACCGTTGATGTTGCTATGAATGGAAAAGAAGCACTAAAAATGTTCAAAATTGGTAGTTACGATTTGGTTTTATTGGATATCCAACTACCTGATATGACCGGTCTCGATATTGCACGTCAGTTTCATCAAATCTATGCTAATGATAAACTTCCACCTTTAATTGCATTAACAGCTAATGTATTGAAAGACAAAAAAGAGTATCTTGCTGCCGGTATGGATGATGTATTGAGTAAACCACTGTAGGTAAGTGCATTAATAAAGATTATTGAAAAATATTTGACCGATTGTAAAAATAAATCCTTCAACATTCCGCTAAAACAACTTGCCAATCATGATGACGTATTAGATATCAATATGCTCAACCAATATTTCGAATTAGTTGGACCAAAACTGATTGAAGAGAGCATAAAGATCTTGGAAAATGTGATGCCAGGATACCTATCTTTATTGGATTCTAATATTGTGGCCAAAGACAGAAATGGGATTGTTGTAGAAGCCCACAAAATTAAAGGTGCAGTAGGTGCAGTTGGTTTGCGCCATCTCGAGCAGTTAGCTCAACAGCTCTAATCTCCTGATTTACCTGCCTGGTGGGATAATATTCAGGAATGGTTTGATGAATTAAAAGTAGATTGGCAAAAAGATGTTAAAGTTTTGAAACGATGGTTAGTCGTCGCTCAAAAAAAATAACCCCAACCGAAGTTGGGGTGCGCGAATATTGCGCCAATACCAGGGAAATCGTTTTTACTCACCAATTATGATATGCATAAATATAGATGGTGAGTAAAATAGGAACCTGTATTTTCTGTCAGCCAATCAACATAACAAATATAATCGTTTTTGTTACAAGATTCATTAAAATTTGTGAGCAAGTTCCATGTTATCACATTAAATGAATTAGTAACAATCTACTACAAATGAAGTCAAATATGGAAACCTATTGCAGTAATTTTAAGCGGATGTGGTGTATTTGATGGCAGTGAAATTCACGAATCAGTACTTACTATGTTATCTTTGAGTGAAAATGATGTTGAAATATGTTTTTTTGCACCTAATAGAGAGCAACTAGGTGTTATTAATCATATAAATGAAGAAACAAATCAAGCAAAAAGGAACATAATGGTAGAGTCTTCACGTATTTCACGTGGGAAAATAGCACCTTTATCATCTGCTGATGCAAAAAAATTTAGTGCAGTCATTATTCCTGGTGGTTTTGGGGTGGCAAAAAATTTATCTAATTTTGCTATTAAAGGAAGTGATTGTGAAATAGATAAAGATTTATTAACATTTTGTCGCGAAATTCACCAACAAGGTAAGCCCATGGGATTGATGTGTATTGCGCCTGTTATGTTACCTAAAATTTTAAATAAAGCGGTAAAGTTAACAATAGGCAATTATAAAAAAACTATTGCCCAAATAGAACAAATGGGAGGAACACATATTATTTGTTCCTTTGATAATATTGTGGTTGATGAAGATAATAACGTAATAACAACACCCGCTTATATGTTGGCATCATCACCAAATGAAGCATGGCAAGGAATTAATAAATTAGTTAAAAAAGTAATTGAACTGGCAAGTCGTTAGTTATGTTAGTTTACTTACTATTATTATGGCATTGGTTAAAAAGGGGGCTTTGTTGAATAAATCGAACTTTTAGGTGATTGGCGGAGCTGATCGCTAAATTCGTTTCAACATCAGGTCCCCATGGCAAAGCAAAAGTTTAAAATTACCAACTGGCCCGCGTACAACAAGGCACTCAGACAACGCGGTTCCCTGACGGTCTGGCTTGATGAGTCGGCCATCGCTGAATGGACTGACAGTTCTTCGCCTGAAGGTCGTGGCCGGCCGCTTTACTACAGCGATATGGCTGTTACCACTGTCCTGATGATGAAGCTTGTGTTTAACCTGTCGCTCCGGGCATTACAGGGCTTCGTTGATTCGATTTTTAAACTCATGTCTTAGCCGCTGTGCTGTCCGGACTACTCGCTGGTCAGCAGACGAGCAAAGAGCGTCAACATCAGCATAAAAACGCCAACGCGTAGTGAAATCTCGCATCTGGTCATCGACAGTACCGGTCTGAAGGTCTTTGGCGAAGGTGAATGGAAAGTCAGGCAGCATGGGGCTGACAGACGAAGAGTGTGGCGCAAGCTTCATCTGGCAGCAGACAGTGTGACTCATGAGATTATCTGTGCCGACTTATCGCTCAGCGGAACGACAGATGCGCAGGCACTGCCGGGCCTTATTAACCAAACCCACCGGAAAATCAGGGAAGTGTCAGCAGACGGTGCTTATGACGCCTGTTACTGCCACGATGCGTTGCTAAGAAAGAAAATCAGGCCCCTTATCCCGCCGCGAAGCGGAGCGAAATACTGGCCGGACAAGTACCATGAACGTAACCATGCGGTGGCGAATCAGCGTCTGAGCAGGAGTAATGATATGTGGAAAAAGAAAGTGGGTTATCACCGGCGTTCAGTGGCAGAAACAGCGATGTTCCGCATAAAAACTTTGCTGGGTGGCCATCTGAGGCTGCGTGACTATGAGGCTCAGGTAGGTGAAGCAATGGCGATGGTCAAAGCGCTGAACCGTATGACGTTGTTGGGTATGCCACACAGCGTCAGGATCGGATAACAGCTGTAGCAGAGGGAGCCATCCTGGCGGCTAATTCTGATTTATTCAACAAAGCCAGTGACATGTTAAGCTCTATTTAAAATATTACTTATATCATTAAATTAGTCAAAACTGCATTTATTATTAAGCTAAAGCCGTGAATAAACGCAGTATATTTTATACTTCAGATAACAAATTATCATGCTATAACCACAATATTTGCCTTATTTGCCTTATTTGCCTTATTTGCCTTATTTGCATTATTTGCCTTATTTGCATTATTTGCTATTTGCTATTTGCTATTTGCTATTTGCTATTTGCTATTTGGCATAATGTCATGGTGCCATATCTGACGGTAATTTTGTATAGTCAATTCGTTTATTATTAAAGTCAATAACACTATTTTGTTGATGACAAATATCGTTTGAAATCATATGACAGGAATGGCCAATACTGGGATCGTCAATGCCTGACCATTCAGAAAATAGAGTTAAAAAGTTAATTCCACTTCTAGCAGCAGTAATGTACTGCCGTTCGTTAGAATTATAAGAACTAATAAATAGTGGTACTTCATAATCCTGACGGTATTGATAATTATGAGTAAGTTTTAGGTCACTCCGGTTGTTTTTATTGACGAAACCGAGGCCATGATCAGAAAAATAGATCATTGTCCATTTTGATTGGCTGTCGGTTAAATATTGATGAATTGTTGCTAACAGTTGATCAGTATTTTTTATGCTCTGTATATAGCATGAAATCTCTTCACTTTTGTAAAAAGTTTCATAGTGATCATTAGTCCTTGCGCAAGCGCGAGGATGACTACCAATTAAATGAACAATAATGAATTTTTTGGCCTGAGGAGCTTTGATTGCTGTTGCAATTTGTGGCAGTAATTCATCATCATAGGTCTCTTTACTATTATAACTTGCTCTTTTCAGAAAAAACGAATGATCTGCTTTTTTCCCCATAGAGGCAATCGGTGTGGCGTAGATACCAACAGCTCCCTGATTTGATAACCAATAGGTAGTAAATCTCCATTTTTTTGCCAGCGCAATAACGCTATTGGCTAATTTGGGTGCTTGGGTCAGGGAGCTGGTTAATGATGGAATAGTTGATGAAGCGGCTGAAATATAATGGTTGAATAGAATACCATTAGCGCTATCCATAAATGGGGTATTATTAATTGGAAAGTCATAAACGTGCATAAAATCGCGTCTAGCGCTTTCACCAATCACCATAACATAGGTATCAAATGGCGTGGCACTATTGTTTGGCTGGAAGTCATCTGTTTGCGCAAGTAAACTAAAAAGTTTATTGGTTTCTTCCTTGGCACTATTGAAGTCTTTGACAAATTTGATTTTTGGATAACCGCTATGTAAAATATCGAATTCACCCGTTTCTTTATAATCTTTTAAGGGCCATATAGAAGAAACGCCAAAAAGGTAATAAAAGCACCAATCTTTGTTTTGTTACCGGTTTTAAGCTTAAATGTTGTACAGAAAAAGCCGAACAGTAAAATAAATAATGATCCAGCATAAAGATAGTATGGAATATTACTAATAAATTTTATTGCTTCATTTAAATTGGTATAAGTAACTGATGTTGCTATGGTTAGTGAGGGAGTACCATAAAGTAGCCTAATTGGAAAATATAGCGCTGCA
Source organism: Arsenophonus endosymbiont of Aphis craccivora (assembly GCF_013460135.1). Classification (GTDB taxonomy): domain Bacteria; phylum Pseudomonadota; class Gammaproteobacteria; order Enterobacterales; family Enterobacteriaceae; genus Arsenophonus; species Arsenophonus nilaparvatae. The sequence continues at coordinate 1,837,235 of NZ_CP038155.1, read as the reverse complement.
ATAATGGTGAATATAATAATGAATCCACTATATATTATTCGTAACTGATTGATAACGATTAGCAATGCGACGATACCAGCTGTATAGTTTAGTCTTGGTGGGTAACCCATAGCGTAATGAATTAGGCTGAATAATATAATAAGTAGCGATATTTTCAGCAAAAAATTTCGATTATCATTTATTATATCCGATTTAGATCAGTGATTACCCTTAATGCAACGATACACAAAGTTGAATTAGTTAATTTTATTAATAACATAAGTGATTTTTGGGGTGATTTATTGATGTTATTTATTGTATGAGATGGCTATTAATTAGTATTAAAGAGTTATTAAATCATAACTTGATATTATCTTATAATTATTTTTGCGATATTAAATTAATATTTGAGGTTTTTATTCGTGGATCAAGCCCAAAAAGATGTTTATTGGATGCGAAAAGCTATTTCACTAGCCAAAAATGCTCAAAAAAAAGGTGAAATTCCTGTTGGCGCGGTATTAGTACATGAAGATGAATTGATTGCAGAAGGTTGTAATCATCCTATTTTGTCTCATGATCCATCTGCTCATGCGGAAATTTTAGCTTTGCGGGCAGCGGGTCAATCTTTACAAAATTATCGCTTACTCAATACGACGCTTTATGTGACACTCGAGCCTTGTATTATGTGTGCCGGAGCTATGATCCATGCGCGCATCGGTCGTTTGGTATATGGCGCCTCTGATCAAAAAACTGGCGCTGCTGGTTCAATTATTGATGTTTTTAATCATCCGGATATGAATCATCGTATTCTGGTATTGGGATGGATTTTGGCCGATGAATGTTCGACGATGTTAAGTGTTTTTTTTCAACAACGGCGAGCAGAAAAAAAATTGGCCAGGAAATAGAAGCTAATACTGTTTGTAATGAATAGCCAAATTAGTCACTACTTTTTTCTTTGCTGCTGGTTCTAGAGAATAATAGCGGATCCCTTGCGGCGAGCTGCATATTTTGATTCATTTCCTTATTCTGTAGGTAACCCACCAAACTTTGGTGATAACGGCGGATATTTTCCACATAGCGATAGGCTTCATAGCCACGTGCATAACCGTAGGTTAATTTAGTAAAATATTTTTTCTTGCTAAGTAGCGGCAGTCTGGTTTTTACATCTAACCAACTGTCTGGATCTCCGCCTTGTATGCGTGTCAGTTTCCTGGCATCAAGCATATGTCCCAACCCCATATTATAGGCCGATAAGGCAAACCAAATACGATCATCAGGCGCAATAGTAGTTGGTAAGCGCGAAATCAGATATTGCAAGTAAGCGGCTCCACCTTTAATACTTTCCTCTGGATCCAGCCTATCTGACACACCCATAGTTTGTGCAGTAGGTACTGTTAGCATCATTAAACCACGAACACCGGTGGGTGATGTGGCTAGTGGATCCCAGTGTGATTCCTGCCAGGAAATTGCTGCTAGTAGACGCCAATCTATATCTTCTGCGTATTTTTTAAATAGATGCTTATATGTGGGCAAAATTTTATTAATTGCAGTAATAAAAGAAAGCGTATCAAAATAGTCAAAAGTAGCAACATGCCCAAAATATTTTTCATCTAAACGTGTTAAAAATTCTTCTTCATTACTTTTATTGAAGAAGTCTAACATTGCTGCATTTAGACTATTATCTTTTGAGTGTTTCATATACCAATTAAGGCTATGATCGTCGCTAACATTAAAAGCGACAGCAATGTTTGGATGAATACGTTGCTGCATAGCGACGACAATAGAATTTTCTAAGGTATAATCAATTTTCCCTTCAGCTAGCAGTTGCAATAACTGAGTCGCATTATAATGACTGGTTTCTTCCCATGCAAGATTTGGATATTTTTGCTTCAACTGTTGCAGCGTATTAGCGTTTACTGAATCAGTGGCAACGACAAACTTTCCTTTTACATCGTTCAAAGAGCGTGGACGACTTACCCCTTTGCGATAAATTAGCTGCTGGGAAACGGTATAGTAGTCAGGGCCAGGCTGTGCTTTATCGAGGCGCTTCTCATTATAAAGAAGTCCTGCAGTAATAAAGTCACTATTACCGTTTTCAAGGTCATTAAAAAGTTGATTGATATTTGAACGTACATTGATACGTAGCTTTACGCCAAGGTAATCGGCAAAGCGTTTAGTCAGTTCGTAATCAAATCCGCTTGCTTCTTGCTTATCGTTAAAGGACATAAGGGGTGAATTAATAGTACTTACACGTAATTCACCGCGAGAAATAATTCTCTTCACCTGGTCTTGCTGCTGGTTGGGCCACTCAATATTAAGTGTAATGACACCAACAGAAATTATAGAGACAATAACGATAACAAGATAATTAATTCTAATATTAATCAAATGGTTATATCTCGTTAGTTAAACATATTTTCTTAATTAAAATGACAAAATTATGGCCAATTTTTTAATAGCCGAACATTATGCTTAACAAAAGTAGAATTTGCAACTTAATTTAATCTATTTTACATATCTTTAACATTTGCGGGTGCGTGATAAATGTGCACGCAAACTGTTTCGTATTGGGTCATGATGATTTATAATAGCCTTCCAGTTTTCCTGATACATATCCTTCAGGCCAGCTTTATAAGTTAAGAGAATATATTACTATGGAAATTCTGCGTGGCTCACCCGCTTTATCGACATTTCGCATTACTAAGCTTCTTTCCCTATGCCAGAAGCAACTACCGGTTACTGACATTTATGCTGAATATGTACACTTTGCTGAACTTGGTGCGCCATTAAATCAGGATGATCGACAAAAACTAAGTCAATTGCTTCATTATGGTCCTTCATTAACTGAGCAACAGCCTGCTGGCCAGTTACTCTTGGTTACTCCTCGACCAGGCACTATTTCACCCTGGTCTTCAAAGGCAACGGATATTGCTCATAACTGTGGATTACAGCAGGTTATCCGGCTTGAGCGTGGAATTGCTTATTATATTATTTATTCCTCGCCATTGGATATATCACAATTGGATGATTTATCTGTCATTTTACATGATCTGATGGTTGAAACTGTTTGGACTTCTTTCGAGCAAGCAGAATCACTCTTTATGCACCATAAGCCGGCACCAATGGTGACGATAGAAATATTAAAAAACGGTCGTCGTGCACTTTAATTGGCAAATATTGAATTAGGGTTAGCGTTAGCTACAGATGAAATTGATTATTTAATGTATGCCTTCGAAACATTAGAACGGGATCCAACGGATGTTGAACTCTATATGTTTGCGCAAGCTAATTCAGAACATTGTCGGCATAAAATATTTAATGCCAGTTGGGTTATTGATGGTAAATCACAACCTAATTCTTTGTTTAATATGATAAAAAATACTTATCAACAAACGCCAGATTATATTTTATCAGCTTATAAAGATAACGCTGCCGTAATGGAAGGATCGAATATTGGGCGTTTTTTTCCTGATCCAGTAACCGGCAAATATGATTATCATCATGAAAATGCTCATATTTTGATGAAAGTAGAGACCCATAACCACCCAACAGCTATTTCTCCTTGGCCTGGTGCTGCCACCGGTTCAGGTGGAGAAATATGTGATGAAGGGGGAACAGAGCGTGGTGCAAAGCCTAAAGCCGGTTTAGTTGGATTTGCTGTTTCTAACTTACGTATTCCAGGTTTTAAAAAACCATGGGAACAACATTTTGGCAAACCACAGCGTATTGTTAGTGCGCTTAATATTATGCTTGATGGGCCATTGGGTGGCGCCGCTTTTAATAATGAATTTGGCCGACCAGCTTTATTAGGTTATTTTCGCACTTATGAAGAGCTAGTGAATAGTCATAATGGAGCAGAATTACGTGGTTACCACAAACCGATTATGCTAGCAGGCGGTATAGGTAATATTCTGGCAGAACATATTAAAAAGGGCAATATTCCAGTTGGCGCTAAATTAATCGTATTAGGTGACCCATCGATGAATATTGGGCTGGGAGGTGGCGCAGCTTCATCGATTACTTCAGGGCAGTCTGATATTGATCTTGATTTCGCTTCGGTGCAACGTGATAACCCTGAAATGGAGCGTCGTTGTCAAGAGGTTATTGATCGGTGCTGGCAGTTGGGAACTGATAATCCGATTCTATTTATTCATGATGTTGGTGCTGGTGGCCTTTCTAATGCTATGCCTGAGTTAGTGAATGATGCTGATCGAGGCGGAATATTTGAACTACGTCAAATATTGAATGATGAACCAGGCATGGATCCTCGTGAGATTTGGTGCAATGAATCTCAAGAGCGATATGTATTAGCTGTTTTACCTGAACAACTTCCCCTATTTGAGTCTATCTGTCGTCGAGAACGCGCGCCATATGCTGTTGTTGGTGAAGCGACGGAAAATCGCGATCTTGTTCTTAATGATAGTTATTTTACTAACCAGCCTATTTGCATGCCGCTAGATATTTTGTTAGGTAAAACGCCTAAAATGCTACGTGATGTTAGTTCTAAATTTGCTGCCGGTAAGCCGATTAATCGAGAAATGATAACCTTAACCGAAGCAGTTAAACTGGTATTACATTTGCCAGTAGTAGCAGAGAAAACTTTTCTGATTACAATTGGTGATCGCAGTGTTACCGGAATGGTGTCCCGCGATCAAATGGTTGGCCCTTGGCAGATCCCGGTTGCTGATTGTGCGGTCACGACAGCTAGTTTAGAAAATTATTATGGCGAAGCTATGTCGATCGGTGAGCGCTCACCCATTGCGCTATTGAACTATGCGGCATCTAGCCGGATGGCGGTTGGAGAAGCGTTGACCAATATCGCTGCTGCTTATGTTCAGGACTTAAAAAGGGTGAAGCTTTCCGCTAATTGGATGGTAGCAGCGGGACATCCTGGTGAAGATGCCAGTTTGTATCAAGCGGTGAAGGCTATTGGAGAAGAGCTATGTCCGGCATTAGGTTTAACTATCCCAGTTGGTAAAGATTCGATGTCAATGAAGACCACCTGGCATAATTGCGAACAGATTTGTGAAATGACGGCGCCGCTTTCTGTGGTTATTACCGCTTTTTCCCGGGTTGAGGATGTTCGTCTGACGGTTACACCTGAACTGAAAAGTGATCAAAATAATGCATTATTATTAATTGATCTCGGGCAAGGTCATAATGCATTGGGAGGTTCAGCACTTGCACAGGTATATCGGCAAATAGGTGATCATGCCCCGGATGTCCGTGATGCTAAATTATTAACCGGTTTCTTTAATGCAATTCAGGCGCTTACAAAAGAACAAAAATTATTAGCTTACCATGATCGTTCCGATGGTGGCCTATTTGTTACATTAGCAGAAATGGCATTTGCCGGTCATTGTGGGTTAGATATTGATATCGGTTATTATTATAAAGATATTCTTGCTGCTTTATTCAGCGAAGAATTAGGGGCAGTCATTCAGGTCAAGCAAGCGGATAGGGAAATGGTGGAAGCATGTTTGGCCGAGCATGGATTGGCTGGGTGTGTACTGTATCTTGGTACAGCAATTAAAGACGATATTGTTACTATCAATAGTCACGATAGAGAAATTTATCGTGAAAAACGTAGCCAATTGCGTTTATGGTGGGCTGATGAGACTACCTGGCAAATGCAACGTTTACGTGATAATCCTGCGTGTGCAGATCAAGAACATCAGGCTAAACAAGATCTGACAGATCCTGGATTGAATGTAAAAATAAACTTTGATCCAGCAGATGATATTGCAGCGCCTTATATTATGAAACCACGTCACCTAAAGTGGCTGTTTTACGTGAACAGGGTGTCAATTCTCATGTTGAAATGGCGGCCGCATTTCACCGTGCAGGTTTTACTGCCATTGATGTGCATATGAGTGATTTGTTAGCAGGCAGGGTAACACTCGCTGATTTTCAGCTATTAGTTGCCTGTGGCGGCTTTTCTTATGGTGATGTATTGGGTGCGGGAGAAGGCTGGGCAAAATAAATTTTATTCAATTCACGCGTACGTGACGAATTTGCAGGCTTTTTTACTCGTTCTGATACTTTATCATTAGGCATATGTAATGGCTGTCAAATGATGTCTAATCTCAACCAGTTGATTCCAGGTGCTGAACATTGGCCACGATTTGTACGTAATCGTTCAGAACGCTTTGAAGCGCGTTTTAGTTTGGTCAAAGTGATGGAAAGTCCTTCACTATTTTTACAAGATATGGCTGATTATCAGCTACCAATAGTGGTATCTCATGGTGAAGGTCAAGTTGAAATGCGAGACATTGCGCATCTTGACCAGTTGGAAAAAAATCATTTAGTTGCGCTACGTTTTGTTGATAATTATGGTCAGGTTACTCAACAGTATCCAGCAAATCCAAATGGATCGATTAATGGTATTACTGCAGTGACCAGCTTAGATGGGCGGCGACTATCATGATGCCCCATCCGGAGCGAGTATTTCGTACAGTTACCCATTCATGGCATCCGCCAGAATGGGGCGAAGATAGCCCCTGGATGCGTATTTTTCGTAATGCGCGGCGGCAGCTGGGTTGATATTGATATAAATATTTTTCCCTATGGCTAATTAAAGTGATAAAAACTTGGGTAGTCATAGGAGATAAAATGTAATTTTTGAGCGGTTGATTGAAAATAAGTAAAAATAAATTTCATTATGAGCTAAATTTAGCTGAAATTTGATGTTGATTATTATTAAAATTATTTAAATTTGCTTATTAAATCTTATAACTGTCGTTCATTAGCTAAGTGATAAAAATAAGTTGTCTCTAATTGGAGACATTTAATTTTATGATTTTTTGTTAATATTTTATTCACTTAATGAAATGTCGCTAATAGGCGACATTTTTATTAAAAATCATGGCATTAAATTTAATGAAAAACCATTTTAAATGCTTAAGAAATTTATTTTACATTAAATTTCAATAAGTTAATAAAATTTTTAAAAAGTTGGCATATAAGGTACATACTATATTGGGTAGTAGATCATTCAACTTTTTATGTTGGTCCCAATATAGAGGGATGCACACCACATAAGCCAGGAATGATGCCAAAAGTCAGGTGCCTACCGTCCAGCAGCATGATATTTGCTTATAAACAAGCTTTATCAAACATCGGGCGACACGTGGAGTGAGGCACCATCTATTAAAAATTCTCTGCTCTCCTCGCCAATATCGGTGGGGCGCAGTGAATTATTTAATAAAGTATTTATTGCTGCTTAAGCGCATGAATATTATTTACTCTCCTTGCCTTATTCCCTTATTAATTAAAATGTTACCCTCGATTTTGGTGATTAAAAGACTGTTTTTCTCATAATAATAAAATTAGAAATTTTTTATTAAATCGGCATGCAAATTCACTATCGAATATAAGTTCTGTTACCATAATAGTTTGAATAGGTAATGAGATGATTTCTTTGAATAAGTGGCATTCTTTTCCGCGTTCACTACGCCAACTGGTGGTGATGGCTTTTTTATTGGTTCTTTTGCCATTATTAATATTGGCATACCAGGCCTATCAAAGTTTAGATCAATTGAGTAATCAAGCGGCTGATATCAACCGAACCACTTTGCTTGATGCTAGGCGCAGTGAAATCATGACGAGTACTGCGCTTGAAATGGAGCGTAGCTATCGTCAATACTGTGTGTTAAACGATCAAACTTTTGCTGCTTTATATAAGAAAAAATGGCAAGAATATAGTGAGATGCTAGCTCGCCAAATGACTATTTTGCCTGATAAAAACCAAATCACGACTATTCAAACCTTACTGGAAGATCTCTTCGATTTAAAATGCGAAAATAACTCACCTATCCCGGCAATGGCGGAGGCACTTGAACGTTTTTCGGTTACCAACAATCAGTTAGTACAATTAACACGTGATGTTGTATTTGGACGAGGTACGCAATTGCAGAATGCAATTGCTGAAAAAGGTCAATATTTTGGTTGGCAAACGCTAATTGTGTTTTTATTGAGTGTATTATTAGTTGTGTTGTTTACTAGAATGATTATTGGTCCGGTTAAAGCTATTGAGCGTATGATTAATCATCTTGGGGCAGGAGGAACACTTTTCACCAGACTTGAACGTTTTAAGGGCCCTAGTGAGTTACGTTCATTAGCTCAGCGTATTGTTTGGTTAAGTGAGCGACTGAGCTGGTTGGAATCACAACGGCACGAATTTTTACGTCATATTTCTCATGAATTAAAGACACCTTTAGCCAGTATGCGTGAAGGGGCTGAACTATTAGCTGATGAAGTAGCAGGGCCTTTGACTTTAGATCAAAGAGAGGTTGTCGCTATTTTGGATAATAGTAGTAAACATTTGCAACAACTCATTGAGCAATTATTAGACTATAATCGTCAGTTAGCCGATGGGCCAGCACTGATTCAGCAAATTGATTTAACCAAGTTAGTGGCCAATGTCGTTTCCTCAAATAATTTAACGGCTAGAGCTAAAAATATTCAAACTGAAATTGATTTAAATATTACTCATTGCTGTGCAGAGCCAACTTTTTTGGCAAGAGTGATTGATAATCTCTATTCTAATGCAGTGCACTACGGTTCTGAATCGGGTAAGATCTGGATAATAAGCAATGAAACTGATGATAAACTCCAAATCGATATCGCTAATACAGGAACACCTATCCCAGAATCTGAACAAAATATGATTTATGAACCTTTTTTTCAAGGATCTTTATTGCGTAAAGGGGCAGTAAAAGGGAGCGGATTAGGATTAAGCATTGCCCAAGATTGTATTAAAAGAATGAATGGTCAATTGTTGCTTATTGATTGTCAGTTTGCTGATGTCTGTTTTCGTATTGAGCTACCACTAACCACAGAGTATGAATAATGCCAAATTGGTCTAATTACAACACCCTAATAGACGCAGGGATAATGCGGAAAACATGGCATATTGCATTTGCGAAGCTAAGTTGTGGGGGATTTTTTTCCACTAAATGGAAAGTGAAGTTAACAACACTTCTTTTACCTTTTTTATTAATAGCTTGTAGTAAATATCACCATCCAGTACCACTGGATATGATAAATGAATCGATACCAATAGAAGAACGTATAACAGATTATCGCTATGTTACTTGTGAAAAAATATGTAATATAGATAGTGAGAATGCTTCAGATAATCCGCTTTACTGGTTGAGAATTGTTGACTGTGCTAATCGATTGAATAAAGAGCAAGCGGCTTTGATGGCTAACACGATTCATTTAATTAATTGGCAAAATGTTTTTCGACATAGTATTTTACTCGATGTCGCAGAGCCAACCGTCACTGCCCGGCGTAAAGTGATTGATAATTTGAATAGTTATAGTTTGCAGTTCCCTTCACCTATTCGCCCACTGTTAGAATTATGGCGTGAAAAGCAAATTCAGATTGTTAATGTTGAAGAAGCAAATGCTAAATATTTACGTTTACAACAAGAGAGCGATAATAAACTAGATCGTTTAGCTGAACAAAACGCTCATCTAACCTATGAATTAAATATTGTCTCACGTAAGTTGGAAAATCTGACCGATATTGAACGACAACTTTCTTCACGCAAACAGCAGGAACAAAATGTTTCAAGTGGAAAAATGGATACAAGCAGTACCAATTCAACAGCAAATAGCGCAGAGCCGAAAACGAAAGATGTGATTAAAGAGTCTCATCAGGTTGATAAAAGCGGAGAAAATCCCCAATGACAGTGCATAAATCAGCCAATCTATTATTGGTAGATGATGATCCCGGTCTATTGAAATTATTGGGTATGCGTTTGACTAGTGAAGGATTTAAGGTGGTTACCGCAGAGAATGGTGTGGATGCCTTGAAAATTCTAGCAAAAGATAAAATTGATCTGGTTATCAGTGATTTGCGTATGGATGAAATGGATGGCATGGCACTTTTTGCGGAGATACAGAAACAGCAGCCAGGCATGCCGGTCATGATTTTAACGGCGCATGGTTCAATCCCTGATGCGGTAGCGGCAACACAAAGAGGGGTATCGAGTTTTCTCACTAAGCCAGTTGATCGTGATGCTCTCTATAAAGCGATTGGTGAAGCCTTAGCTATGTCAATTTCCGTTTCTAATGAAAATTGGAGTGAGGAAATTGTCACTCGTAGCCCGATAATGCTTCGTTTATTAGAACAGGCACGTATGGTGGCGCAATCTGATGTTAGTGTATTAATAAATGGGCAAAGTGGTACTGGTAAAGAAGTGTTGGCACGAGCAATTCATCGTGCTAGTCCTAGAGCTAAAAAATCCTTTATTGCAATTAACTGTGGGGCTTTACCTGAGCAGCTTTTAGAATCGGAGCTGTTTGGTCATGCCAAGGGCGCTTTTACCGGTGCGGTTACACATCGTGAAGGTCTATTTCTCGCTGCGCAAGGTGGGACACTATTTCTCGATGAAATTGGTGATATGCCTTTGTCTCTTCAAGTGAAACTATTGCGGGTTTTACAAGAACGTAAAGTGCGGCCTTTAGGCAGTAACCGTGATTTGGATATTGATGTTCGAATTATTTCAGCGACCCATCGTGATTTACCAAAGGCAATGGAAAAAAATGAATTTCGGGAAGATCTATATTACCGTTTGAATGTGGTAAATATCAAAATTCCTACCCTTAATGAGCGTTCGGAGGATATCCCTTTATTAGCAAATCATTTGTTAAGGGAATCAATAAAGCGTCATAAACCTTTTGTGCGTAGCCTATCGAGGGATGCAATGAAATGCTTAATGGTGGCAAATTGGCCGGGTAATGTAAGGCAATTAGTGAATGTTATTGAGCAGTGTGTTGCATTAACAACCGCGCCGGTTATTAGTGAAGCATTAGTCATTCAGGCGCTGCAAGGCGAGAATACTGCATTACCTACTTTTGTTGAGGCTCGCAATCAATTTGAGCTTAATTATTTGCGTAAATTGTTACAAATGACAAAAGGTAATGTTACCCATGCCGCGCGTATGGCAGGTCGAAACCGAACGGAGTTTTATAAATTATTAGCCAGGCATAAACTGGATGCTAATGATTTTAAAGAATAATTTTTATTATGTCTGGAGAATGAAATTTTATGAACCGAACGCTGAATATTGCACTAGCACAATTAAATTGGCTGGTAGGTGATATTGAAGGCAACTGTGAACGCATGTTGCAGGAAGCTAAGGCTCAACAGTTACAGGGATCAGATCTTATTCTGTTTTCGGAATTAGCTTTAACTGGCTATCCGCCAGAGGATTTACTTTTTCGGCCGGATTTTTACCAACGCTGTAGCAAACAGCTTGATCGTATGAAAGACGCTAGTCAAAATATCGCCATTGTTGTTGGTCATCCATGCTGGCAAAATGAAAAATGTTATAATGCATTGTCATTTTTCTGGCAGGGGCAGTTAGTGGCGCAAGATTTTAAGCAACAATTGCCTAATTATGGTGTTTTTGATGAAAAGCGTTATTTTCATTCAGCTAACGAAACTTGTGTAATACCTTTTAAAGGTTACAAGTTAGGTTTTTTAATTTGTGAAGATGTCTGGTTTGATGAGCCAGTTGATGCAATTAAAGCCCAAGGCACTGATGTCCTCATTATCATTAATGCTTCACCTTACAATCGTGAAAAGCCGCATATTCGTTGGACATTATTAAAATCACACTGCCAAAGAACCCAATTACCAATTGTCTATTTAAACCAGGTTGGTGGACAAGATGAGCTCATCTTTGATGGCGGCTCAAAAGTATTCAATGGCAAGGGTGAGAGAACGCATTATTTAGCGCAGTTTGCTGAGCAAGTTCTCCAGTGTAAATTTAGTGATGATGAACCACTGCCAGTGGCTAATTCAGCAGAAACTTTATCACCGATAGCCCAGGTTTATGAAGCATTAGTCATGGCAACCCGTGACTATATTAATAAAAATGGATTCTCTGGCGTTATTTTGGGATTATCAGGCGGAATTGATTCGGCTTTAACCTTGGCTATTGCAGTAGATGCTTTAGGTAAAGATAAAGTTCAGGCAGTAATGATGCCTTTCAAATATACCGCTGAAATGAGTATCCATGATGCCAAAGAGCAGGCAGCATTGTTAGATATTGAATTTGCGATAATATCTATTGAAGCTATGTATGATGCATTTATGGCAGGTTTGTCACCATTATTTATCGGCATGGCGCCCGACACAACCGAAGAGAATTTACAGGCTCGCTGTCGGGCTATCATTCTGATGGCAATATCTAATAAGTGTGGCCGTTTAGTATTAACGACCAGTAACAAAAGTGAGTCCGCCGTTGGTTATACTACTCTTTATGGTGATATGGCCGGCGGGTTTGCGGTGCTTAAAGATGTACCAAAGATGTTAGTATTTGAGCTAGCAAAGTATCGAAATACGATTTCACCAATCATCCCTCAGCGCGTGATCGAACGGCAGCCTTCTGCTGAGCTAGCGCCAGGGCAGCTCGATCAGGATAATTTACCCCCTTATCCTGTATTGGATGCGATCCTGGAAGGTTATGTTGAACAGGATAAATCGGTCAGTGAATTAGTTGCGGCTGGATTTGATGAAGTAACAGTTCGTAAAGTGATCAAGTTAGTTGATATTAATGAATATAAACGGCGTCAGGCACCGATAGGTCCGCGCGTTACAATGCGAAATTTCAACAAGGATAGGCGTTACCCAATTACTTCGGCTTTTGGTCGTAAAAACTGGTGATAATAGGATAATTTGATGAAAAAAATTGATGCAATTATCAAACCTTTCAAGTTGGATGATGTAAGAGAAGCTTTAGCAGATGTCGGCATAACCGGAATGACAGTGACGGAAGTAAAAGGGTTTGGCCGCCAAAAAGGTCATACATAACTTTATCTGTGGTGCAGAATATATGGTTGATTTTTTGCCTAAAGTAAAAATTGAAATTGTTGTTCCGGACGATATTGTTGACAGTTGTATCGAAACGATAATATAGACGGCACAAACGGGAAAAATTGGTGATGGTAAAATTTTTGTTTATGATATTGCTCATGTGATCCGTATTAGAACCGGCGAGCAGGATGAAGCGGCTATTTGATTTTAAAGGGTAACAGATGGTTGAAAGTTACAAAGGAGTTGATATGGAATCTGTAACTTTTTGTTCCACCTGTTACCACTTCCCCTGGTTTTAGTGAGGGTTTTAATTATTATTGTTCATTTCTCTCAATAACTTTATGTGGTCCAAAACACTCATAGTGGATGTGACTGGTATTTACACCCATGGCGAGCAACTGTTTGGCAATAAATTGCATAAAGTTGACTGGACCACAGAAGTAATAATGCATATTTTTAAGATTAAGCTGCTCTTTTACTTTTGACAGCTCCATTAACCCTTGGTATTGGTACTGTTCTTGTGGTCTGTCTTGCTCTCGTGGATTGTTATACCAAACGGCACTGAAGCCATGAGTAAAATCGGTTAATTTATTTTTTACTTCATTAGCAAAGGCGTGATTGATGTCCACCATGCTCTGTCGCGTGTAGCCAATTCAGTGGTGCTTTATATTGTTGCTGATGTAACTTTTCCAACATACTTATCATCGGCGTTAAGCCGACACCGGCTGAAATTAGTGTTACTGGTGTATCGGCATTAACGGCGAGAAAAAAATCACCGCATGGTGGTGCCAGTTTGACGATGTCACCTTCTTTTATCTCATTATGAAGATAGTTTGACACACTTCCTTTTTCTTCACGTTTTACAGCGATACAATAACTTTTGCCATTAGGTGCATTGGTTAATGAATATTGCCGAATTTGTTGATTAGTGAGTTTTTCATTATCCTGTAGGTAAATAGTTAAATATTGTCCTGGGCGGAAATCGACTACTTCATTACCATCTTCTGGAATAAATTGAAAACTGGTGATCGTTTCGCTGCGCGGGATCTTTTTAGCCACTTTGCAATGACGTAAACCTCGCCAACCTCCGATACGCTCTTCATTTGTTTGGTAGTTCTGCTCTTCACGGTTAATAAAGATATCGGCTAGCACGTTAAAATCTTTAGCCCAGGCATCAATAATTTCTTTTCCAGGCTGAAATAGCTCATCGATGGTATGCAATAGATGTTGACCAAAAATCGAATAATGTTCAGGTTTTATATTCAGACTGGCATGTTTTTGGGCGATTTTTTCAATGGCAGGCAGTAAGGCTGAAACATTATCAATATTGCTGGCAGAGAGGCAAATGGCATTGAATAAAGCTTCTCTTTGTTCACCATTAATTTGATGAGTCATGTTGAAAATATCTTTTAATTCAGGGTTATGTTAAAACATACACTGATAAAAATGAGCGGTTAATTTAGGGCCGGTGGAGACAATAAGAGGAATAGTTGATTTGACGGTCGCGATAGTTTGAGTATCTATCATATAAAGTTCCTAAGTTTTGGCCAGAGTTTATAAGTTGCATTTCATATGCAACTTAAATTGTTTAATGTTAAAAGTAAATAATTAATTGTAAAACTTAGATTGAATTAGCATATTTAATTGGCAATAAAATCGCTATTGAGAAATGTTTTTATTTGATAATTAGGATGTGGCAATCGTTTGCGTAATTTTTTATTTTTGGGATATCTCAGTTAGCTAAAAGAGTTTACACTGTGTGATATTCATTTAGTTGAATAAAGATTTAAAATGTGGCTGAGTCAGGAGAAGTAAATGTTAAAGCGCGAAATGAATATTGCAGATTATGATCAAGAACTATGGCAGGCAATGGAAAATGAAGTTAAGCGTCAGGAAGAGCATATTGAGTTAATCGCTTCAGAAAATTATACCAGTCCAAGAGTTATGCAGGCTCAAGGTTCTCAACTTACGAATAAATACGCCGAAGGATATCCTGGTAAACGTTATTATGGTGGTTGTGAATATGTTGATATTGTTGAACAACTCGCTATAGATCGAGCAAAAACTCTATTTGATGCGGATTTTGCTAATGTTCAGCCACACTCAGGTTCACAAGCTAATACTGCTGTTTATATGGCTTTATTGCAACCTGGTGATAAGGTATTAGGTATGAATTTGGCACATGGTGGACATTTAACCCATGGCTCACCCGTCAATTTTTCTGGTAAGCTTTATAATATCGTTCCTTACGGTATCGATGAAGAGGGTAAAATTGATTACGACGATATAGCCACTCAGGCACAAAAACATAAACCTAAAATGATCATTGGCGGTTTTTCTGCTTATTCAGGCGTGGTTGACTGGGCTAAAATGCGTCAAATTGCAGATAGTATTGGGGCTTACTTATTTGTTGATATGGCACATGTCGCTGGCTTGATCGCTGCTGGCGTTTATCCTAACCCTGTTCCTCATGCACATGTCGTGACGACCACTACCCATAAGACTTTAGCGGGCCCTCGTGGTGGTTTGATCTTGGCTAAAGGTGGTGATGAAGCGTTTTACAAAAAACTAAATTCTGCCGTATTCCCTGGTGCTCAGGGTGGCCCATTAATGCATGTTATTGCTGGCAAAGCGGTTGCATTAAAAGAAGCGATGGAGCCTGAATTTAAAACTTATCAACAACAAGTGGCTAAAAATGCGAAAACAATGGTGGAAGTTTTCATCAAACGTGGTTACAAGGTTGTTTCTGGTGGAACTGAAAACCATTTATTTTTAT
Organism: Arsenophonus endosymbiont of Aphis craccivora; assembly: GCF_013460135.1. Lineage (GTDB taxonomy): Bacteria > Pseudomonadota > Gammaproteobacteria > Enterobacterales > Enterobacteriaceae > Arsenophonus > Arsenophonus nilaparvatae. Next base: position 1,821,648 of record NZ_CP038155.1, on the reverse strand, counting down.
TAGATTTAGTGGATAAATGGATCACAGGTAAAGAGGCAGATGCTGCGCTGGGTCGCGCTAATATTACCGTTAATAAAAATGGTGTACCGAATGATCCTCAGAGCCCATTTATTACTTCAGGTATTCGTATTGGTTCACCCGCCATTACTCGTCGTGGTTTTACAGAAAAAGAATCGGCTGAATTGGCCAATTGGATATGTGATATTTTGGATAAGATTGATGATGAAAGCGTGATCCAAAATGTAAAACAAAAAGTATTGTTGATTTGCCAACAGTTTCCTGTTTATGCATAAATAAGTTAAAATTTAGTCATCCGTTTCGGCCCGTTTTAGTTGTTAACTGAAACGGGCTTTTTACATCGATAATCAAATGGGAATAAATAATGATTATTCCATCAACACGTTGGCTTGCTTTAGATTATTTCACTTATTTTTTTGCCTTTTATCGCGATTTGGCTAAATGGTGAAGGACTTGAGGCTGATATAATTGCTATCTTGCTAGCCGCCGGCCTTACCGCTCGTTTTATTGGTTCTTTAATGATCGCACCGATAGTGAAACGAGCCTATCACCTAATTACGACTTTGCGTCTATTTGCTGGTTTAACGCTGCTGTTTGCTGTTGGATTTACCGTAAGTTCACATTGGTTATGGTTATTATTTATCATGTTGGCTTTCAATCTATTCTTTTCACCGATGATACCTTTAACCGATGCGTTAGCCGCTACTTGGCAAAAACAGTTAACATTTGATTATGGAAAATTAAGGTTTTGGGGTTCGATTGCATTTATTATTAGCGCTTCTTGGATCGGTTATTTAGCGAATAGCGGGGGACATAAAATAATTATTTACGCATTACTTGTCAGTATAATCATTATGTTGTTGACGATGTTATTACAACCTACAGTTATGCCTAAAGCCACTTATCGCCAAATAGCTAATACAACTATATCATTGAAGCAATTATTAGCCGATAGCGCAGTCTGGCGTTTTTTACTGTGCATTACTTTATTACAAGCTTCTCATGCTGCCTATTATGGTTTTTCTTCAATTTATTGGCAACAAGTGGGTTATTCCGATGGTATTATTGGCCTGTTATGGTCTTTAAGTATTGTTGCTGAAGTGATTGTGTTTACCTTTAGCCATGTCCTTTTCCGTCATTGGCAGGTAAGTGGATTATTATTGTTATCAGCTAGTTGCGCGGTTGTTCGTTGGGGATTAATGGCCTATTTTACCACTTTACCAATACTGATAGTTAGCCAACTTTTACATAGTGGTACTTTTACTGTTTGTCATCTAGCGGCAATGCGTTTTATTAGTGCACGTAGCGAAGGTGAAATTATTCCGCTGCAAGCATTTTATTCGGCATTTGGACTAGGAGGTGGTTTAGCGCTAGTGACAATTGTGGTAGGTTTTGTTTATGAACATTTACCTTTTCACCGGCTTTGTTGAATAAATCAGAATTAGCCGCCAGGATGGCTCCCTCTGCTACAGCTGTTATCCGATCCTGACGCTGTGTGGCATACCCAACAACGTCATACGGTTCAGCGCTTTGACCATCGCCATTGCTTCACCTACCTGAGCCTCATAGTCACGCAGGCTCAGATGGCCACCCAGCAAAGTTTTTATGCGGAACATCGCTGTTTCTGCCACTGAACGCCGGTGATAACCCACTTTCTTTTTCCACATATCATTACTCCTGCTCAGACGCTGATTCGCCACCGCATGGTTACGTTCATGGTACTTGTCCGGCTAGTATTTCGCTCCGCTTCGCGGCTGGATAAGGGGCCTGATTTTCCGGTGGGTTTGGTTAATCAGGCCCGGCAGTGCCTGCGCATCTGTCGTTCCGCTGAGCGATAAGTCGGCACAGATAATCTCATGAGTCACACTGTCTGCTGCCAGATGAAGCTTGCGCCACACTCTTCGTCTGTCAGCCCCATGCTGCCTGACTTTCCATTCACCTTCGCCAAAGACCTTCAGACCGGTACTGTCGATGACCAGATGCGAGATTTCACCACGCGTTGGCGTTTTTATGCTGATGTTGACGCTCTTTGCTCGTCTGCTGACCAGCGAGTAGTCCGGACAGCACAGCGGCTAAGACATGAGTTTAAAAATCGAATCAACGAAGCCCTGTAATGCCCGGAGCGACAGGTTAAACACACGCTTCATCATCAGGACAGTGGTAACAGCCATATCGCTGTAGTAAAGCGGCCGGCCACGACCTTCAGGCGAAGAACTGTCAGTCCATCCAGCGATGGCCGACTCATCAAGCCAGACCGTCAGGGAACCTCGTTGTCTGAGTGCCTTGTTGTACGTGGGCCAGTTGGTAATTTTAAACTTTTGCTTTGCCATGGGGACCTGATGTTGAAACGAATTTAGCGATCAGCTCCGCCAATCACCTAAAAGTTCGATTTATTCAACAAAGCCGTGGTGATGGCGATGATATTCTTATCACGACCAGTGGAAATGTCACCTTGACGGCAGGAAAAGGTAACAATATTATTTTCATTAATCAGCTTAATGGCCATATTAAAATTATTAACAGTGGTGGCAAAGATACCATTATTTTGCAGGATAAAAAGATCGCTGATTATCAGATTGTTGATCATAACGGCAATCGCTCATACCTCTCTTCGGATAGTTTATCTGGCATATTGATTGAAGATTATGAGCAACAAAATATTACTGTTAAAGCTGGAATTGGACTTAATGAACCGCTTAATAATGAACAAATTAATGGTTTAATTGATTTCATGGCTGCGTTTGACAATAAAAGCGAAAATAGCAGTATCGATTTAATCACTTATCTATCTACCTTTAATGGGCTTTGTTGAATAAATCGAACTTTTAGGTGATTGGCGGAGCTGATCGCTAAATTCGTTTCAACATCAGGTCCCCATGGCAAAGCAAAAGTTTAAAATTACCAACTGGCCCGCGTACAACAAGGCACTTAGACAACGCGGTTCCCTGACGGTCTGGCTTGATGAGTCGGCCATCGCTGGATGGACTGACAGTTCTTCGCCTGAAGGTCGTGGCCGGCCGCTTTACTACAGCGATATAGCTGTTACCACTGTCCTGATGATGAAGCGTGTGTTTAACCTGTCGCTCCGGGCATTACAGGGCTTCGTTGATTCGATTTTTAAACTCATGTCTTAGCCGCTGTGCTGTCCGGACTACTCGCTGGTCAGCAGACGGTGCTTATGACGCCTGTTACTGCCACGACGCGTTGCTAAGAAAGAAAATCAGGCCCCTTATCCCGCCGCGAAGCGGAGCGAAATACTGGCCGGACAAGTACCATGAACGTAACCATGCGGTGGCGAATCAGCGTCTGAGCAGGAGTAATGATATGTGGAAAAAGAAAGTGGGTTATCACCGGCGTTCAGTGGCAGAAACAGCGATGTTCCGCATAAAAACTTTGCTGGGTGGCCATCTGAGGCTGCGTGACTATGAGGCTCAGGTAGGTGAAGCAATGGCGATGGTCAAAGCGCTGAACCGTATGACGTTGTTGGGTATGCCACACAGCGTCAGGATCGGATAACAGGTGTAGCAGAGGGAGCCATCCTGTCGGCTAATTCTGATTTATTCAACAAAGCCCCCAGTCATAATAAATATTAACCACATTACGAAATTCGTTACCAACATATCTTTTGGTAATTTCTTTTTCCTGCAAATATAAATTTTTTAAATCATTATAAAGTTCTTGCCCTTCCTTTGTTAAAGTCATGCCGGATTTTTTCCTTTTAAACAGCGTCTTACCTAATACGGCCTCAAAATCTTTAATTGATTTTGCGACAGGGGGCGCCGTGCGGTGCAATATTCTCGCCGCTTTACATAATGAATCTTGTTCAAAAACTGCCATAAAAGCTTCTAACTTTCTTGAGAAAAACATAATAATTACTCCACTTCAATCTTAAATATCAAATAGAAAAAACTTAAATATCTATTTAATAATTTATAGCTGACACAGAAATTCAAAAAGAATACCTTTTTACAGCTCTTTAAGATAAAAGCACTTAGGCTAATAATGGCTTTGTTGAATAAATCGAACTTTTAGGTGATTGGCGGAGCTGATCGCTAAATTCGTTTCAACATCAGGTCCCCATGGCAAAGCAAAAGTTTAAAATTACCAACTGGCCCACGTACAACAAGGCACTCAGACAACGAGGTTCCCTGACGGTCTGGCTTGATGAGTCGGCCATCGCTGGATGGACTGACAGTTCTTCGCCTGAAGGTCGTGGCCGGCCGCTTTACTACAGCGATATGGCTGTTACCACTGTCCTGATGATGAAGCGTGTGTTTAACCTGTCGCTCCGGGCATTACAGGGCTTCGTTGATTCGATTTTTAAACTCATGTCTTAGCCGCTGTGCTGTCCGGACTACTCGCTGGTCAGCAGACGAGCAAAGAGCGTCAACATCAGCATAAAAACGCCAACGCGTGGTGAAATCTCGCATCTGGTCATCGACAGTACCGGTCTGAAGGTCTTTGGCGAAGGTGAAAGGAAAGTCAGGCAGCATGGGGCTGACAGACGAAGAGTGTGGCGCAAGCTTCATCTGGCAGCAGACAGTGTGACTCATGAGATTATCTGTGCCGACTTATCGCTCAGCGGAACGACAGATGCGCAGGCACTGCCGGGCCTGATTAACCAAACCCACCGGAAAATCAGGCCCCTTATCCAGCCGCGAAGCGGAGCGAAATACTAGCCGGACAAGTACCATGAACGTAACCATGCGGTGGCGAATCAGCGTCTGAGCAGGAGTAATGATATGTGGAAAAAGAAAGTGGGTTATCACCGGCGTTCAGTGGCAGAAACAGCGATGTTCCGCATAAAAACTTTGCTGGGTGGCCATCTGAGCCTGCGTGACTATGAGGCTCAGGTAGGTGAAGCAATGGCGATGGTCAAAGCGCTGAACCGTATGACGTTGTTGGGTATGCCACACAGCGTCAGGATCGGATAACAGCTGTAGCAGAGGGAGCCATCCTGTCGGCTAATTCTGATTTATTCAACAAAGCCCCTTTAATGTTGAGGCAGATTTTAGTGTTGCGACAACCATATAAACACTATTATTAATAAATAGAAATTAGATAGTGAGTTTTGGTTATTGTAAATAGTCGCAGTATTTTGTTTCACTCATTATTAATTGTAATGATGTAAAAATAACCAGCTAAATTGATTTTAATGAATTTAGGTATGAGCAAATAATCAACTATGTTATTCTGTTGGCAAAATAAACTTTTTTTGAAAAATTATGCTGTTTGAAGCTAATTGTTAAATTTATTTAAATAACAAAAAATTATTTTAGGATAGGGTAGTTATGATGACGCCAAAAACCAAGATTATCATTGTCGGTGGTGGGGCAGGAGGATTAGAACTCGCAACCAAGTTGGGGCATAAATTAGGACGCAAGAATAAAGCTGAGATTATATTAGTTGATCGCAATCAAAGCCATTTATGGAAACCTTTACTGCATGAAGTTGCGACCGGCTCTTTAGATGATGGAGTAGATGCTCTGAGTTATTTGGCGCATGCCCGTAATCACTATTTTCATTTTCAATTAGGTTGTTTGACAAATATTAATCGTGAAAATAAAACCATTACGCTTGCAGAGATACATGATAATGAAGGCCAATTGTTAGTTCCTGAGCGGCAATTAAATTTTGATATTTTAGTGATGGCGTTAGGCAGTGTGTCTAATGATTTTGGTACCGCCGGCGTAAAAGATCATTGTATTTTTCTGGATAACCCACAGCAAGCACATCGTTTTCATGACGAAATGTTAAATTTATTTCTAAGTTATTCGGTGCGACACAAACCGGATGATAAGATTAATATCGCCATTGTTGGTGGTGGCGCAACTGGGGTGGAACTTTCTGCTGAACTCTATAATGCTATCGAGCAATTAACCAGTTATGGTTTTGAAGGCTTGGATAAGGAAGCGCTTAATGTAACCCTGGTTGAGGCTGGAGAACGTATTTTACCGGCATTACCGGTACGGATCTCAACAGCTGCACATCATGAATTAACCAAATTGGGTGTTCGTGTTTTAACACAGACCATGGTAACTAGTGCGGATAGATATGGCCTTAACACTAAATCGGGAGAAAAAATTAACGCCGATCTTATGGTTTGGGCTGCGGGTATTAAAGCACCTGATTTTATGCACCAAATTGGTGGCTTAGAAACTAATCGAATTAACCAATTAGTCGTTAAATCAACACTACAAACGACGCTAGATAATGCTATTTTCGCTATTGGTGATTGCGCATCTTGCCCTAAAAAAGAGGGTGGATTTGTGCCTCCTCGCGCCCAAGCTGCACATCAAATGGCCACTTTGTGTTATAAAAATATCCTGGCATTACTCGATCATAAAGCGTTGCAAGAGTATGTTTATAAAGATCATGGTTCTTTAGTCTCATTGTCTCGTTTTAGTACGGTTGGCAGCCTAATGGGAAATTTAGTGCGCGGTGATATGATGGTTGAAGGGAAAATCGCTCGTATCGTCTATATTTCACTTTATCGTATGCATCAAATAGCGTTACATGGTTATATTAAAACCGGATTGATGATGTTAGTGGGTAGTATTAATCTTATTATTCGACCTAGATTAAAATTACATTAATTTATGCCGATCACCATTAATAATAGCAAATTTGATATTAACCATTGCTTCTTACTGTAATCAAAATAAGAAGCGATGAGTTAATTTATACTTGGTGTGACTGAAAATCAGTTATTAATTGTCTGACGAAAGTGAGCCTTTCAGCATAATTGATTAGTGGTTTAACAACTTTCAATTTATTAGGCCCATCCAGACGATAAATATCAGCTGAGTTTTGCAGTAACGCGATAAGAAAATTCGCGCTTACTTTATTTTGTTCACTAAATTCAATAAATCCGCCTTTTTCATGAGCTTCTATTCGTTTAATGACTAATGCTTGTGCATGCATCCGAATGGCAGTAGATTGTAGTAACTGCTTGCCTGCATCAGGCAGGCTACCAAAACGATCAATAAGTTCAATTTTTAACTCATCCAGCTCATTGTCATTTTTGGCGCTGGCAATCCTTTTATAAAACGATAATCGGAGATTTACGTCGGGAATATAGTCATCCTGCAGTAGTACCGGCATTCTTAACTCAATTTCAGTCTGTTGGCTGGTAAGTTGTTCTAAAGAAGGTTCCTTGCCTTGCTTTAAAGCCTCAACGGCGTTTTCTAGCAGTTCCATATCAAGTGTAAATCCGATGGTGGTCATCTGTCCGCTTTGTTCTTCACCGAGCAACTCGCCAGCACCGCGAATTTCTAGATCATGGGTAGCCCATGCAAAGCCAGCACCAAGATCTTCTAGTGCTGCGATCGCTTCAAGCCGTTTTTGCTCGTCACCCGTCATAGCTTTCGGGTGTGGTGTTAAAAGATAAGCATAAGTTTGATGATAAGAGCTGCCAACTCTGCCACGCAGTTGATGTAATTGCGCTAAACCAAAATGATCTGCCCGTTCAATAATAATAGTATTAGCGGTAGGAATATCGATTCCGGTTTCAATAATGGTGGTGCAAATTAATACATTGAACCGTTGTCGATAGAAATTGGTCATTACCCGCTCCAGCTCACTTTCGCGCATTTGACCATGGCCAATTACAAAACGCGCTTCAGGTACCAGCGACTCTAAACGCTCTTTGGCTTTCTCAATATATTTTACATCATTAAACAGATAGTAAACTTGTCCACCCCGTAATATTTCACGCAAAATTGCTTCCCGCACAATTAAATCATCATATTGACGAACAAAGGTTTTAACCGATAATCGACGAGAAGGCGGAGTGGCAATAATCGACAGATCACGCATGCCACTCATTGCCATATTAAGGGTTCGAGGAATAGGTGTTGCCGTTAATGTTAGAATATCAACATTAGCTCGCATCGATTTAATTAATTCTTTATGGCGAACCCCGAAGCGATGCTCTTCATCAACAATTAATAACCCAAGTGTTTTCCAACTAATATCATTTTGCAGTAATTTATGGGTACCAATTAAGATATCCACTTTTCCTTCAGCCGCTACGTTGATAATCTGTTGCTGCTCTTTGTTACTACGAAAGCGTGACAGCATTTCAATCCGTACTGGCCAGTTTGCAAAACGGTCGCGAAAATTATCGAAGTGTTGTTGCGCCAATAGCGTTGTAGGTACCAACACGGCAACTTGTTGATTATTGGTTATTGCCAGGAATACTGCTCGCATCGCTACTTAGGTTTTACCAAAGCCGACATCACCACAAACTAAGCAATCCATGGCAATAGGTTGAAACATATCGCTTAAAACGGCATTAATTGCCTGTTCTTGATCAACGGTTGTTTCGAAAGGAAAACCTTGGCAAAATAGCTGATATTGTATTTTATCGTGCTTGAAAGCGAAACCTGGCTTTATGCTACGCTGAGCATGAAAATCTAACAGTTCTGCCGCCACATCACGAATTTTTTCAGCTGCTTTTTGTTTCGCTTTAGTCCAAACATCAGCACCTAATTTATGTAGTGGTGCACTTTCATCACTGCCTCCACTATAACGGCTAATTAAATTTAGCGATGAAACCTGAACATAAAGTTTATCATTGCCTGCATAAGTCAGCATTAAGTACTCAGCTTGAATACCTCCTGCGGCTAAAGTGGTTAAACCTTGATAACGTCCAAACCCATGTTCAAGGTGAACAACCGGTTGTCCGGGGCGTAACTCTGCCAGATGACGGATCAATAAATCGGTATTAATTGGTTTACGTTGTTCAGTATGACGTTGAATAACCCGTTTACCGAAAATATCGCTTTCACAAATAAGAGCTATTTGTTGATCCTGATTAGTAAAACCCTGCTCAGCTGCCCATGGTGATATAAAAGCCTGGGTTATTGGCTTCACGCAGCATTTTAATCTTAATAGGGTTGATTTTTATCCGTGCTAATAGCTCTAGTACAGTTTCACGCCGTCCGGCACTTTCTGCAGAAAAAATAATTCGGCCAGCAAAATTTTTGATGAACTGCTCCAGTTTATCAAGTGGGGCTTTATTTTGCTGGCTGATACTTAAATCAGGTAAAGCTAGGTAGGGTAGGTTAGTGTTGCCTGCTTTTTGACCGACCGGCTCAACTGAAATTTTGATACGTGGCCAAGTTTTAAGGGCGTGATTAAGTTGCTCGCTATTTAGCCAAAGTGTATCAGGCGGTAGTAGCGGACGCATGGGATCAACATTTCGGCTCTCATAGCGCTGATAAGTGTCAGCCCAAAATCTATTAGCCGCCGCTGCTAAATCTTGCGTGATCAATAAAGTATTAGCAGGCAAGTAGTCAAATAAAGAAGATAGTGGTTGATTGAAAAAAAGAGGTTGCCAATATTCAATTCCCGCTGGCATTATTTTTTTACTAATTTGTTGATAGATATGCTCAGGATCAAGCCGTACGTCGAAATGTTCACTCCATTGGCTACGGAATAACTCAATAGCTTTATCATCTGTTGGGAATTCGTGAGCAGGCAGTAGATTTATCTGCTCAACTTCGCTGATAGTTAGTTGACTATCAACATCAAAAGTTCTTAAGCTATCAATTTCATCATCAAAAAAGTCAATCCGATATGGATTATCGCTGCCCATTGGAAAGAGATCAAGTAACGCTCCACGAGTAGCATATTCACCATGTTCGAGTACTTGTTCAACATGTCGGTAACAGACTTTATCAAGATTGTTACGCAAATTTTCACGTGAGAGCTTGTCGCCTTTATGCATGACCAGTGCATTGCTGATTAGGAAATCAGCAGGGCAAACTTTTTGCATTAATGTATTAACCGGAACAATTAACAAACCTTTTGCTAAGGTTGGTAGTCGATAAAGATTGACTAAGCGCGCAGAAATAATTTCTTGATGTGGTGAAAAACTATCATAAGGTAGTGTTTCCCAATCAGAAAACATTGTCACTGAATTTTGTGAAAATTGTTGTATTTCATCACATAATTTTAAGGCATTATGCGTATCTTGAGTGATCAAAACGACAAGACCCTGATAGCGTTCGACAATATCAGCACACTCAACAGCGGCTGCCGCGCCAATTAGACATCCCAAATGGCGTGTATCACCTTGCTTTTTGGGTAGTTGGTAATAATATTTTGCCGGCATAATGATTAATTAATTCTCATTGATAGAAATTGTAATAATTGTTTTGTTGACACTAAAACAAACGAAAAATAGTCTAATCTGTTAAGTTAGATATAAAAAATCGTAAAACTTTGGCTTAGGGTGGTTCCATTCAGTGACGCTACTCTTTATTATCGCCAAACACTTTGCTTTGGCAACAGAGGTATATCGGATTTCATGTCTCAGTCTGTTATCTTTTATATTGGTCTACGTTACATGCGTGGACGAACATGCGACCGATTTGGTCGGTTCGTATCGAGTTTATCTACGATTGGCATTGCATTAGGCGTTATGGCATTAATTACCGTCACTGCTGTTATGAATGGTTTTGAACGTTCATTGCAGCAGAGTATTTTAGCATATATGCCACAGGCTATTTTAACGACACCTAAAGGTAATCTAAATCTCAATCAATATCCAGCAAAAAATGTAACCTATCTAGAAGGAATCGAAAGCATTGTCCCAATTGTAGAGAGTGATGTTGTATTGCAAAGCAGCCAAAATGTGGGGGTTGCGGTCATGATTGGTGTTGATGAAGAGTTAACCGAGCCGTTGTTAAATCATTTGCAAGATGTTGATCCTTCAGTATTAACTGCCGGTAGTTACCACGTTATTTTAGGCGTAAAGTTGGCTGAACAGCTTGAGCTAAAGAGGGGGGATCAATTGAGATTAATTGTCCCAGGTGTTAGTCAACTTACGCCAATGGGCAGAATACCCAGCCAGCGTTTATTCACGGTAGCCGGTTTTTTTGCTACCGAAGGTGAATCCGATAATAGCGAATTATTGGTTAATCAACAGGACGCGGCAAGATTAATGCGTTATCCGATCGGTAATATTACGGGTTGGCGACTTTATCTTAAGGCACCTTTAACCGTTGATAGCTTGAGTCAACAGACGTTACCAGCAGGTATGGTATGGCAGGATTGGCGCGAACGAAAGGGTCAGTTTTTTCAGGCAATGAGAATGGAAAAAAATATGATGGGATTATTATTGAGTCTCATTATTGCCGTGGCCGCCTTTAATATTGTTACTTCACTTTCATTATTGGTTATGGAAAAACAGTCTGAAGTGGCTATTTTGCAAACATTAGGTTTAAAGCGGGGCCAGATTATGGCTATTTTTATGTTACAGGGAGCAGGAGCAGGCATCATTGGTACCATCATTGGAACATTATTAGGTCTATTTATCGCAAGCCAGATTAATATAATTATGCCTATGTTAGGTTTATTGGCTAAAGGAATCGAATTACCGATATCTATTGATCCTGCTCGTATTATATTAATTGCTTTATCGTCAATCGCTATCTCATTATTGGCCACCCTTTATCCATCTTGCCGTGCAGCCACCGTTCAACCTGCAGAGTCTTTACGTTATGAATAATTCTCCGCTATTAGTTTGCCAGGACCTCTGTAAATGTTATCAAGATGGCAAAATTTCGACTAATGTACTTAAAAATATCTCCTTCTCAATCAAAAAAAGTGAAATGATGGCAATTCTGGGTAGTTCAGGCTCTGGCAAGAGTACGCTACTGCATTTATTGGGTGGATTAGATACGCCAACTAGCGGTTATGTCATTTTTGATGGTAAAAAAATCAGCTCACTTTCTACCAATGGGCGAGCTGAACTACGCAATCAGAAGTTGGGGTTTATTTATCAATTTCATCATTTATTACCGGATTTTACTGCGTTGGAAAATGTAATGATGCCGTTATTAATTGGTGGAATGGCACGTGTGAAAGCGCAGCAAAAAGCGAATGAGATGTTAGCAGCAGTAGGTTTATCGCATCGAGTTAATCATCGCTCCGCTGAATTATCTGGCGGTGAGCGGCAGCGAGTTGCAATTGCTAGGGCAATTGTTAATGAACCTGCTTTAGTACTGGCGGATGAACCGACCGGTAATTTGGACTTACATAATGCAGATGTCATTTTTGATTTATTAATGGATCTTAATCGACAAAAAGGGACGGCATTTTTAGTTGTAACTCATGATTTGCGACTTGCCGGTCGTTTAACTCGTCAGCTGGAAATGAGGGATGGCTATTTACAGGATGATCCGAGCTTAATAGGAGTGCAATGATTATGGCGGGATTACCCCTTGCCTTAAAAATTGCACTTCGTTTTAGTCGAGGTAAAAAAAGAGCTGGTTTGGTTTCACTGATCTCGATTATTTCTACACTGGGTATTGTGCTTGGCGTTGCAGTGTTGATTATTGGCTTAAGTGCAATGAATGGTTTTGAACGTGAATTAAAAAATCGCATACTTTCAGTTGTCCCTCATGGACAAATTGCGGCAGTCAATCAGCCTTATTTAAATTGGCAAGCTGATTTAGCTAAGGTTCGACAAACACCAGGGGTTGTTGATGTATCACCTTATATTAATTTTACTGGGTTGCTCGAAAAGGGGAACGCATTGAAGGCGATCCAGGTAGCCGGTGTTGATTTATCGTCAGAGCGATCAGTTAGTTCGTTACCTGATTTTATCTTGAATGATGCCTGGCAAAAATTAAAACCAGGTAATAACGAAATTATTTTAGGTCAAGGTGTGGCAGAAACATTAAAAGTTTCGCCTGGGGATCATATTACCATCATGATCCCTAATCATGATGATAAATTACGTATCCAGCAACCGAATCGAATTAGTGTCACGGTTATTGGCGTATTCAAATTAAATGGTATGTTAGATCATCAGCTGGCAATTGTGCCATTGCAAGATGCGCAGCAATATTTAGCCTATGGTGATGGTGTTACTGGTTTTCAGATCAGTGTGAATGATGTTTTTGGTGCCGATAAAGTGGTTTACGATGCCGGAATAAATACTGGCCATTATGTCACTATTAAAAGTTGGATAGCTGATTATGTTTATATGTATAACGATATTCAAATGGTGCGTGGCATCATGTATCTGGCCATGATTTTGGTAATTGGTGTCGCCTGTTTTAATATTGTCTCTACGCTGGTAATGGCAGTGAAAGATAAAAGCACCGATATTGCGGTGTTGAGAACACTCGGTGCTAAAGATAGTTTTATTCGTGCTATTTTTTTATGGTATGGATTAATAACGGGAATGGTGGGTTGTTTTATTGGTATGTTAGTCGGGATTTTTATATCACTACATTTAACGACTATCATTAAATGTATAGAAAGTATTGTTGGTCATCCTATTTTATCAGGTGATGTTTATTTTATCGATTTTTTACCCTCTGAGCTCCATATTACCGATGTATTTTATGTCATGTTAACAACATTAATTTTAAGTTTACTTGCAAGTGGGTATCCAGCTAAACGGGCAACAAAAATAGATCCGGCGCGAATTTTAAGTGTGCAATAACCGTTGTTGTTTTTGCTGTCATTATCTAAAAGAGGCGATGGTTTGATTGAAAGTAATGGGTCGTTTAGCATGAAAAAGGATACTGTCCAATGATGCGGTTTTATTGTCGAATTAGAAAGTTACGTAAAAAGAAAAACTTACATCGACAAAGATTTCGTTGTTGCCTTTTTTACCGAGACAAACAGTTGATTGATAAGATGAAAACAAAAAAAATTGTCGTATTAACCGGCGCCGGGATTTCAGCTGAGTCTGGAATTCGCACTTTTCGCGCAACTGATGGTTTATGGGAAGAACATCTGGTTGAAGATGTTGCAACACCTGAAGGTTTTGTTAGAGATCCAGAATTAGTACAACGTTTTTACAATCAGCGGCGTTATCAATTACAGCAAGCAGATATAAAACCCAATGCAGCCCATCATGCTTTAGCAAAATTAGAACATTTTCTGGGTGATAATTTTTTATTAGTTACGCAAAATATCAATAACTGACATGAAAAAGCGGGTAGTAGACGCATTGTTCATATGCATGGTGAATTATTAAAAGCTCGCTGCTGTCAATCAGGTCAGGTTATTGAATGGAAAGGAGATCTACCAACTGATGATCGTTGTCACTGTTGCCAATTTCCTCAACCTTTGCGTCCCCATATTGTCTGGTTTGGTGAAATGCCACTAGGTATGGAGGTGATTTATCAGGCTTTATCATCAGCGGATATTTTTGTCGCAATTGGTACATCGGGACATGTTTATCCTGCCGCTGGGTTTGTACATGAAGCTAAACTTGCTGGTGCACATACCGTTGAATTGAATCTTGAACCCAGTCAGGTTGAAAGCCAGTTTGATGAAAAACATTATGGTGCTGCCACAAAAATTGTTGAAAAATATATTAGCGGGCTACTTGCAGAGCTCAAAGTATGATTAAGTAATAATGCATTTTATTAATATATCTGCTAAAATTGATTTGACGCAATAATTGTCATTAATTTCTTTCGCATAATGCGGTATAGCTCATTGGGGGAAGAGAAATGGATAGGCTTTTAGAGCGTTTTGGGGAATATAGTGCGATTAATACTCAATCAAAGAGCTACACTAAATCTAAGCCCAGCAGTATAGGCCATGCAAAATTAGCAAAGTTATTATTGACCGAACTGACAGATCTAGGAGTTTCTACTAGCGAGTTGCTAGAAAACGGCTGTTTAATGGCGAAGCTGCTTGCCAATATTGAACATCCGGTTCCTGCGATTGGCTTTATTTGCCATCTTGACACTTCACCCGATTTTGTTGGTAAAAATGTTAAGCCACAACTGATTGAAAATTATCGTGGTGGTGATATCGCATTGGGTATTGGCAATGTGGTGTTATCGCCAGTAATGTTTCCCATTTTGCATGAAATGATAGGTAAAACAATAATTACTGGTGATGGTAAAACGTTATTAGGGGCAGAAAATAAGGTAGGTATTGCTGAAATTATGACGGCGATAACTCATCTAATACAGCAAAATATTCCTCATGGTGACATTTATATTGTGTTTACATCCGATGCCAAAATAGGTCTCGGAGCAAATAACATCGATTTAAAAAAATTGAATGCTCAGTGGGCTTATAATTTGGTTGGTAGGGGGATTGGTGGGCTTGAATATGAAAATTTTAATATCGCGAATGTGAGGATAAAAATTATCGGTAAAGGGATGCTAAAGGAGAGTTCCAAGGAGGGTATGGTAAATGCTTGAACATTGGCTACCCGCATTCATAATAAGATCCCAAGCCAAGAAATAGCAACTTATTCAATAATGGATCAAGGTTTTTATCATCTGAGTTGTATTAAAGGCACAGTAGAAAAGACTGAAATGAATTATATTATTTGTGATTTTGATGAACAAAACTTCGCCAAACGTAAGCGAGCTATGTTCCAAATTGCGGAAGAACAGGGAAAAGATCTGCATCCTGATTGTTACATTGAATTGACGGTTGATGACATTTGTTACAACATGAATAAAGTGGTTTGCAAGTATCCACATGTTATTGATATTGCCAAGCAAGCAATGATTGACTGTAATATAAAACCTAATGTGCAACTGAATCGAGATATTACCCATGGGGAATTGTTAGCCGCTTATGGCATACCTTGTCCTAATATTTTTACTGGCGGATATAATTTGCATAGTAAAGATGAATTTATCTGATTAGAAGGTATGCAGCAGGCAGTTGATGTGATTGTTCGCATTGTGGCATTAACGGTGCAATATGTTAAATTTGATCAAGTTGCTGCGAACTAATGATGATTAACCTGCAAAATAAAATTATCAACTAGTTCAGCCAACATGTTTTATTATATACAGGTTAAACAATTCTAATTGTTAAAATACCAATATCCATCATTAATTAGTTTAGTGACTAATTGCATGCAATCCTTGTTATTCAATGCGTTGCCTAGCATATCAGCGTGAATTTCCTGTTTTTCACAAAGTATATTAATAGCTGTTATGTTTAATTTAGGCGATATTAATTGTTCACCATTAACAAAGTATTGATCCGCAACATTCAGGGTACGTAAGCCATTAAGTTTGTAAAGGGTATTTCCTTGACAAAGAAGCTGGATAACTTGCTCAACAGTATAGGATGGCTCAGTCAGCGCGATATCTAACTCATGACGAGACTGAGAGATAAATGTGCCAAACCAATGGTTAAAAATATGTGGTTGAGCAAACAATTGTTGCATTATATGTTGCATTTCAGATAATTATGTTGGCAAGATCATAGCAGGATTGTCACGTGTCGCTATATCTGGATCGCTATAATGATAATTACCTAAGTCATTAGCGATAAGATTATCGGCAAAACTACTAAATAATGCACGGCTAGTCGGTGATCTAAAAACGACTGAGTAATTAAGTGAAGTTTCAATGGAGTAGCCTTCATGGGGGACGCCTGGTGGGATATAAAGGATATCGCCAGGCTTAAGTTTTTCATCAATAATGGCAGCAAAAGGCTCTACCTGGAGTAGATCTGGATGTGGACAATGCTGTTTTAGTGCAATTTTTTCACCTACTCGCCAATGACGGCGGCCAAGACCTTGAATAATAAAAACATCATATTGATCTATATGGGGGCCAACGCCACCTGCTGGAACAGAATAAGAAACCATTAACTCATCAATTCGCCAATCAGATAAAACACGAAAGGGCGCTATTAAAGCAGTCGATGGATAATGCCAATGGTTAACGGCTTGTACTAGCAGTGACCATCCTGTTTTAGCCAATTGATCATAGCTATCAAAAGGGCCATGAGTGACATTCCAACTTCCATCCTGGAAGCTAACTAATCGACTATCCACTTCATCTTCCATTGCTAATCCAGCTAGATCATTAGCTGAAATAGGATCAATAAAATTAGTAAATCCTTGTTTAATTAATAACGGCCTTTTTTGCCAATAATTTTTGATGAAATCTGGCCAATTGATGTTAAGTTGATAGTTAATTATTTTATTTTGCATATTTATTTTGTAAGATTAAAAATAAGAAAATGGTGTTAGTGCTATCAGCTATCTGTCATGAGCGATTGTTGTCTAAAAGTTATAACCACGCGTGCTCCACCTAATGGATTATGAGTAATAGCAATATATCCGTCATATTGTTCAATAATTTCAGCTGCAATAGAGAGCCCTAAACCTTGTCCTGGCCGTAGAGTATCAACACGTTGACCGCGCGCGTAAAAAAATCAAATCTCGTTTATCTTCAGCAACACAAGGACCATCATCATCGACGATAATGGTTAATGAATTTTCAGTGCTACTAGCGCTAACTTCGACACATTCAAGACAATATTTACAAGCATTTTCAATAATATTACCCATAATCTCCATGAAATCTATCGGTTGAACTATCCAAGTAATTTCAGGCGAGACATCGAGAGTCAAATTGACGCCTTTTTGTTGATATACTTTGGTTAAGGCACTGCATAGATTATCTAATAAGGCAGAAACTGAAGAAATTTCTCGGATTGCGAAATGATCTTCACTATGTATGCTTGCACGATTCAAATAATAGCCTATTTGTTGTGAAATTCGGCCAATTTGTTCCAGCATGATAGGCTCGGCTTGTTCAATGGTCATTTGTTTGCTTGAGCGCAGAGAACGGAGGGTTGATTGTAATACAGCTAATGGGGTTTTTAGGCTGTGGCTTAAATCAGCAAGTGTAGTTCGATATTTGGTATAGCGTTTTTGTTCATTTACTAGTAACTTATTCAAGTTACTAGCCAAAGCATCGGAATAACCAGAATAAAATTGGCTAATATAACATAACCAAACCATTCCCAAACTAATCCAGTTTTCTGTAGATCTAAAGGTAAAGTATCTATTACAACAATAGTAAGTTGCGGCAGATTTTTAGTTGCCTGATAGTGGTTGACAGAAACTGAGTGAGTTAAAGAGGAATATTTATCTTTAATATAAGTCACTTTTTGCGCCGGTTTACTGCCGTTAGGTGAGACTTTAATTAATTCACGAGTGGTATTTAAATCGGTATCTAATTCGTACAATCCATCATTTTTTAACCACTCTTTTTCGATGGCGTTTTCATTCGCAGGAATATGGCGTTGTCGCCACAAAATTTCACCTTGTTGATTATAAATAAAAATAAAGGCTTGGGGCATTTAAGGTAAAATCAGTTGGGACCTGGATATCTAACTTATTATTACGCCATTGCGCCAAGCTATAAAATAGATTACTTTGACTACTTAGTAAGGTATAGGTTGTTTTATCAAAACTAACTAAATAGCAAACGATTGCAACGGCACCATATGAAAGTGTCAATGCTAATATTATCCCCGAAGTTGCGAGTAAAAAACGTGTTCGCAACGAAAAGGTTTTTTTGCGTTTTAAAAAATTAAATTGTATCATCTGAATGTTCTGCGTCAAAGCGATAACCTTGCCCACGAACGCTGGCAAGGAAAAGTGGTTGCCTTAAATAGTGGTGCCGATGATTATGTGACAAAACCTTTTCATCTGGAGGAGATTTTAGCACGGGTTCAAGCATTAATGCGCCGTAACAGCGGACTTGCTTCGCAAATACTTCAACTAGTTGATTTTATTATTGATATGTCACGTAAAGAATTCACTATTAAAGATAAAAATATCAAACTCACCGCATTTGAATATACTATTTTAGAAACCTTAATGCGCAATAATAGTAAAGTAGTGAGTAAAGAGTCATTAATGCGCCAGCTTTATCCGGATGCAGAATTACGCGAAAGCCATACTATTGATGTTTTAATGGGACGATTAAGAAAAAAATTATGCAAGCGTGGCCTAATGATGTCATTGTGACCGTTCACGAGCGGTTAATATTAGAATAGGCAATTTAATGTTGTCCTGCCGCCAACGCCTGATCATACTTAATCCATCTTCACCCGGTAATCCTAAGTCAACAATTGCAATATCGGGATTACCATCTTGTAAAAAATAATCGGCTTCTTTAGCATCTGCTGCTGCATCAACTTGATGACCGGTCTCTTTTAACTGGACAGTTAGATGGTGACGTAAAAGCGCATTATCTTCTACAATTAATATCCGCATAACAACCTCAATTTCTGAATAAATCTACTAGAAAAAGTAGTAATAAATCCTATGTTAGAAGGATAGCTGGATGACGGCAAGATATTACTGAATGAAAAGAAAATAATTATGTGATTTGATTGGCTAATTAAACGAAAAAGTAGGGTGAGCAATCAATATTACTCACCTATTAATGTTATTTTAAATGGTCCACCAGATTGACTGAATACCCAATATAGTTGGCTGGCGTCATTGTTTTTAAACGATTTTTTTCTGCTTGTGGTAAATCTAAGCTATCAATAAATGCTTTGATGTCGCCTGCTGTAGCGCGTTTGCCGCGGGTTAAAGCTTTTAGTTTTTCATAAGGCTTGTCAATTCCATAACGGCGCATAACAGTTTGAATAGCTTCAGCCAGCACTTCCCAATTAGCATCTAATTCAGTTTGTAAATTCTGCTCATTAACTTCTAATTTACTCAAGCCTTTCAATGTCGCTTCATAGGCTACCAATGCATAACCAATGCCGACCCCTAAATTACGTAATACCGTTGAATCAGTGAGATCACGTTGCCAACGTGAAATCGGTAACTTATTCGCCAGGTGATTTAATAAGGCATTGGCTAGTCCAAGATTACCTTCAGAATTTTCAAAATCAATCGGGTTAACTTTATGTGGCATGGTTGATGAACCAATTTCACCAGCGACAGTTTTTTGTCTGAAATGATTAAGGGCAATATAACCCCAGATATCTCGATCAAAATCGATCAAAATGGTATTAAAACGAGCAATACAATTAAAGAGTTCAGCAATATAGTCGTGGGGTTCAATTTGGGTTGTGAACGGATTCCATTTGATACCTAACGAAGTAACAAACTGTTCGCTAAACAGATGCCAGTTTATATCAGGATAAGCGGATAAATGGGCATTATAATTACCCACCGCACCATTAATTTTGCCTAAAATTTCGATTTGCTCAAGTTGCTGATATTGCCGCTCCATACGATAAGCCATATTAGCAAACTCTTTACCTATCGTCGTCGGCGTCGCGGGTTGACCATGGGTTCTTGATAGTAGCGGCAATGCGCGATAAAGACGCGCCATCTCTTTTAGGCTATTAATGATTTTGCGCCATTGAGGAAGAACCACTTGGTCACGGGCGATTTTTAGCATTAAGGCATGGGACAGATTATTAATATCTTCAGAGGTACAGGCAAAATGAATAAATTCAGCCACTTTTTCAAGTTCAGGCATGGCTGCCATTTTTTCTTTTAGAAAATATTCAACCGCTTTTACATCATGGTTAGTTGTTTGTTCAATTTGTTTGATCTGAATGGCGTCATTTTCATTGAAGTTAGCGACAATTTGCTCAAGATAAGACGTTGCTTCGGCACTAAATGCGGGTACTTCTTTAATGTCAGCACATGCTGCTAATTTTTGTAGCAAGCGTACCTCTACTTGTATACGATATTTCAGTAAACCAAATTCACTGAAAATTGGACGTAATAGACTGACTTTATCACTGTAGCGGCCATCAATTGGCGATACAGCAGTCAGTGAAGATAATTCCATTGGTAGTGACTCCCAAATTTATTAACAATGAGCAAGAATTTCTTTTGCTTGAGTGATCAAACGTTGTCGCGAAAACATTAATTGTAGGCGGCTTCCACCGACTTGTTGCCAGAGAACGGCGCTACGAATGCCAGTAAAAAGTAATGCGCGTACTTTAGCTTGTATCGAGCTATTTTGCAGCATGTCGGGAGAACCTGTTACCTGAATACGTGGGCCAATAGGGCTAATAACATCTACATAAATTCCTGCCAGCGCATTAAAAATACCGCTGGACATAGGTTCAAAATAATTTTTTTGCTGTTGAAGTAATTCAATACGTCGTTTAAGTTCATCACTAGCCGATAGCTTTTTTCTTAGTCGTCGTTCTAAGCCAATGAGACTTAATAAGTAGCGGGTTAAATCGGAGGAAAGCGTATTATTTGAAGCGGTAAGTATAGCAAGTAAAGTATTTAAACCAACACGAAGATTTGCCTCGCTATTGCCATAAACCGCTAATGTGGATGTTGGATTAATATTTAGGGTGCTATTAATCATTACTTCTGCCGTATTATCGTCAATTTTACCTTCATGAGCCAATTGTTGAACTAGACGACATGCTTGGCAAATACCGGCAAATGCAAGAGTAATATCATAAAAATTTTTGCTCACATTGACTCCTGAATACGTGTTTCAATGACGCCACCGCCTAAACAAATTTCACCTTGATAAAAAACTGCTGATTGGCCAGGTGTAACGGCTGCAATAGGGTAGTCAAATTGCACGGCGATTTTATTGTCACTAAGTGGCTTAATTGTGCAGGGGATATCTGGTTGTCGATAACGGGTTTTAACTGTATATTGATTGGCTTCGTTTAACGCTGGTGGATTAATCCAATGAATTTGTTGGACGATAAGTCCTGTGGACATCAAACGTGGGTGGTTATGGCCTTGGGCAACAATTAGCTGATTATTTTTAATATCTTTATCGACAACATACCACGGATCGTCGTTTGCTTCTTTTACACCACCAATACCTAATCCTTTACGTTGACCTAACGTATGATACATTAAACCTGTATGTTCACCTAAAATTTTGCCATCAACTGTTATAATTTTACCTGGTTTAGCTGGCAGATAGCGAGCGAGGAAGTCACGAAACTTTCGTTCACCAATAAAACAAATTCCTGTTGAGTCTTTCTTTTTGGCGGTAATTAAACCAACGTCCTCAGCGATACGGCGAACGGCTGATTTTTCCAGTTCACCGATTGGAAAAAGACTTTGTGCTAGTTGAGCTTGATCCAACGCATAAAGAAAATAGCTCTGATCTTTGTTGTTATCCAAACCACGCAATAGTTGATGGCGACCATCAACAATTTTGCGTCGAGCGTAGTGGCCGGTGGCAATATAGTCTGCTGCCAGATCTTGCGCTGCGAATTCTAGAAATGCTTGAAATTTAATTTCTTTATTACATAGAATATCAGGATTCGGTGTGCGGCCAGCTTTATACTCAGCAAGAAAATGGGCAAAAACATTGTCCCAATATTCGGCGGAAAAATTAACGGTATGCAGTTCTATATCGAGTTTATCGCATACCGATTGCGCGTCGGCAAGATCGGTAGCTGCTGAGCAATACTCATCATTATCGTCTTCTTCCCAGTTTTTCATGAACAAACCGGCAACCTGATAACCTTGTTGTTTCAATAGGTAAGCGGATACGGATGAGTCAACGCCACCGGACATACCAACGATGACTTTTTTTAACTGGCTATCTGACATGAATAAATCTCATTGCTGGTAAACATAAACACAAATATTTTAACATGCAGTGGCAAGTTGCACCATAGTAGCATAAGGATTAATCTCTATTAGCCTGTATGAAATTGATAAGGGTCGATTAATGTTAACGGGAAAAATTCTCGACTGATAAAGCAGCGGATGCTTTCTGCTACTAAAGGCGAGCGCAGGCATGGACTGGATAATATTTCATCAGCAGTAAGCCATAAACATTGGTGAATATCATTATCTTGTGGTGAGGTTTTAGGCATCTCATCCAGTTCAATCAGAAAAAGAAACCGCAGGAAAGTACAGCCATCAGGGGCTATCCATTGATGGATTGTTATTAATTGCTGGGGCAGTGCATTAATACCGGTTTCCTAATATAGCTCGCGGCAGCAAAAATAGTTTCGTTAGCTTCTAAATGTCCAGCTGGTTGATTCCAGACTGATTTATTATTAATAATTTCTTCTACAATTAAAAACTTACCTTTAACGTGAACGACGTTAGCAACCGTAACGTGTGGTTTAAACAAAATCGACCTCCTTCCACTCACCTGGCTGTAAGTTACCTAATTGAAAATTAGCCATACTATAGCGAATCAATCGTAAGGTTGGAAACCCTATGCTGGCGGTCATACGACGTATTTGTCGATTGCGGCCTTCTGATAAGGTAATTTTTAGCCAACAGGTTGGAATATTTTTTCTTGTGCGTATAGGAGGATGACGTGGCCAAAGCCAGTCGGGTTGAGCCACAAGTTCAGCTTTTGCTGGCTTGGTCATACCATCTTTTAATAGTAAACCGTGACAAAATTTTTGTAATGTGGTTGATTCCGGTATACCTTCAACTTGCACATAGTAAATTTTTTCCATTTTATTGTTTGGTTGGGTCAATTTGGCTTGTAATTGGCCATCATTAGTGAGTATTAACAGACCCTCGCTATCGCGATCTAAACGCCCAGCAGCATAGACATTGGTGATAGGAATATAATTTTTTAATGTCTGCCGACCAATTTGGTCAGTAAATTGTGACAATACATCGAACGGTTGATTAAAGAGTAATATTTTACGTGAACTGATCATATGTTTGACAAAATTTGCGCTATTTTTGTCATGATATTGTTTTGATTTGCTCTTTTTATGCTGCAGATTTGTCATAGCAATGATTAATAAAAAATTAGATCCTTATTATACCTTAAATTAGCAAACATTGGCGTCGAAACATTATTCAAGTACCATGCAATATTCTTACCATAAGTTAACAGGTATTGCGCTAAGATAATAAAAGGAGAGATTGATGGAAAGCAAAGTAGTTGTTCCTCAACAAGGTGAAAAAATTACACTTGCAACAGGTAAGCTTAATGTCCCTAATAATCCAATAATTCCTTATATTGAAGGGGATGGTATTGGTGCTGATATTACTCCGGTGATGTTAAAAGTGGTTGATGCAGCAGTAAAAAAAGCCTACCACGGTGATAAAAAGATTTCTTGGATGGAGATTTATACTGGTGAAAAATCAACTCAAATTTATGGTAAGGATGTATGGTTACCCGCTGAAACACTAGATTTGATCCAACAATATCATGTGTCTATTAAAGGGCCATTAACGACACCTGTTGTTGGCGGGATCCGTTCCTTAAATGTTGCTTTACGACAGCAACTCGATCTCTATATTTTTTTACGACCAGTGCGCTATTATCAAGGTACTCCTAGCCCAGTAAAACAGCCAGAATTGACTGATATGGTGATTTTTCGCGAAAATTCTGAAGATATTTATGCAGGTATTGAATGGAAAGCAGGCAGCTCTGAGGCAGATAAAGTAATTCAATTTCTGCAAGATGAGATGGGAGTAAATAAAATTCGTTTTCCAACTAATTGTGGTATCGGTATCAAGCCCTGTTCAGAAGAAGGAACTAAGCGGCTAGTACGAGCAGCAATTGAGTATGATATCCAAAATAATCGTAAATTGGTCACTTTAGTGCATAAAGGCAATATAATGAAATTCACTGAAGGTGCCTTTAAAGATTGGGGATACCAGTTAGTACAACAAAAATTTGGTGGTGAATTACTTGATGGTGTCCCATGGATGAAAATTAAGCATCCAGAGACGGGTAAAGATATAATTATCAAAGACGTGATGGCTGATGCGTTTTTACAGCAAATTTTGTTGCGGCCAACTGAATATGACGTTATTGCTTGTATGAACCTTAATGGCGATTATATTTCTAACGCATTAGCGGCCCAAGTTGGGGGAATTGGTATCGCCCCAGGCGCCAATATAGGCGATAGTTGTGCACTATTTGAAGCAACCCATGGAACAGCACCGAAATACGCAGGTCAAGATAAAGTCAATCCAGGCTCGATTATCCTGTCCGCTGAAATGATGTTACGCCATATGGGTTGGACAGAAGCCGCTGACTTAATTATTAAAGGCATGCAAGGGGCGATTGCTGCCAAAACCGTCACCTATGATTTTGAGCGTTTAATGCCAGGTGCTAAAATATTGAAATGCAGTGAGTTTGGTGATGCAGTGATCAATCATATGTAATTTTATGCTTTGCTGAATTAATCACGGGAACTTAACGGTTCCCATTTAATTTGTGAGCTATTGTTTTGTTCCCTAAAACTGAACAATTAGACGGTAATGATTTGCCACTCTTTTCCACGATATTCTTGCTGATTCCTTCGGTAAAAAATAATAGCTAATCTACCATTATCAGATTTTGTAATGGCGCGCAAAAATGATCGGTTTTTTTGTGCAGCACACACTCTTATTGTTGAATTTTTAATCATTAGTTATTAACAATTTTCCAACATGCCAAATTTTAATTTTGACTTCATATTACTTATGTAATTTAAATTTTATCGATAAATAGGAATAATATTCAATGACATTTAATTCAGAAAATAAACATAATGTTAGCAATGTGAACTTGTTAGGTAGAACAATAACAAACGACATATTCGATAGTTGTTTAGAAGATCACATGAGAATTGTGACTAATAATAGAGAAGCTGGTGCCCTTTGTACTTTAAGAAATGATGCGATATTAGGTGGCCAAGAAGATGATGTCATTTCTGGTACTGAAAAAGGAGAAACCATTTATGGTGGAAATGGAAATGATAACATATCTGGTGGTAAAGGAGACGATATCATATATGGTAATGATGGAAATGATGTCATTAGTGGTCATGCAGGAAACGATTGCATATCAGGTGGTAAAGGAGACGATAGCATATATGGTGATGATGGAAATGATGTCATTAATGGTAATGAAGGAGGCGATAACCTGTCAGGTGGCAGCGGAAAGGATGTTTTTCTTTATTATCAAATAGATGATTCGATGTTCGATTCGCCAGATAAAATAATCGATTTTGAGACTGGTAGCGATACAATTGATATTTCTGCCCTTAGTAAAATTAAAGGTAATACTATCGAAATTAAGCAAGTAAATCACTTTTCTAACCAAAAAAATGAAATGATAGTTCATTATAATCAATCAGAAAATTTAACCAGCCTAATGCTTGATTATAATGGAGATGGAAAAGCGGACTTTCTAATAGAAATTATCGGAGAAATTAATCCTATAGCGGATATCGTGACTTAAGGAACTTCTAAAATATAACAACCAGAATTTTACCAGAAGTTATAAAATTTACAGTTTATATAAGAAATTAAAATAGGATAACAAGATTATCCCAATCATTATGGGTGGCAATAAGCCGCTCTTTTTTATGGGGCGCACAACTGCTGTTTTTGCTGCTGGCTATTTGATTGTAGTTTGTGACTTTGAACTGTGTTCGGATATTTATGGTCGCTATAGGCTTTGTTGAATAAATCAGAATTAGCCGACAGGATGGCTCCCTCTGCTACAGCTGTTATCCGATCCTGACGCTGTGTGGCATACCCAACAACGTCATACGGTTCAGCGCTTTGACCATCGCCATTGCTTCACCTACCTGAGCCTCATAGTCACGCAGCCTCAGATGGCCACCCAGCAAAGTTTTTATGCGGAACATCGCTGTTTCTGCCACTGAACGCCGGTGATAACCCACTTTCTTTTTCCACATATCATTACTCCTGCTCAGACGCTGATTCGCCACCGCATGGTTACGTTCATGGTACTTGTCCGGCCAGTATTTCGCTCCGCTTCGCGGCGGGATAAGTGGCCTGATTTTCTTTCTTAGCAACGCATCGTGGCAGTAACAGGCGTAATAAGCACCGTCTGCTGACACTTCCCTGATTTTCCGGTGGGTTTGGTTAATCAAGCCCGGCAGTGCCTGCGCATCTGTCGTTCCGCTGAGCGATAAGTCGGCACAGATAATCTCATGAGTCACACTGTCTGCTGCCAGATGAAGCTTGCGCCACACTCTTCGTCTGTCAGCCCCATGCTGCCTGACTTTCCTTTCACCTTCGCCAAAGACCTTCAGACCGGTACTGTCGATGACCAGATGCGAGATTTCACCACGCGTTGGCGTTTTTATGCTGATGTTGACGCTCTTTGCTCGTCTGCTGACCAGCGAGTAGTCCGGACAGCACAGCGGCAAAGACATGAGTTTAAAAATCGAATCAACGAAGCCCTGTAATGCCCGGAGCGACAGGTTAAACACACGCTTCATCATCAGGACAGTGGTAACAGCCATATCGCTGTAGTAAAGCGGCCGGCCACGACCTTCAGGCGAAGAACTGTCAGTCCATCCAGCGATGGCCGACTCATCAAGCCAGACCGTCAGGGAACCGCGTTGTCTGAGTGCCTTGTTGTACGCGGGCCAGTTGGTAATTTTAAACTTTTGCTTTGCCATGGGGACCTGATGTTGAAACGAATTTAGCGATCAGATCCGCCAATCACCTAAAAGTTCGATTTATTCAACAAAGCCTGAAGCAACTAAATATATTGGTGAAATTTATCGAAATAACGAAATAACATCAAATAATTTAAAACCTTATGGTCAATATTATAACGAAGTTTATAATAGTTTATAGTAATCCTTTATCATTATTCTCATTTATAATTATTGTGTTTATTTATTAAAATGAAACATTTTGATTGATTTTTGTAAGCCATTTTTTTCTACGGTTATGGTATGATAGCCCACGTTATTGTTATGGTATAATAATCAGTACAATTTGCCTTAATAATAAAGTTCATCATCAAGGAATTATTACTATAAAAATCATTTGGATAGCCAGTTATGCTTTTGATAATTGATAACTATGATTCGTTTACCTATAACCTTTATCAATATCTGTGTGAGTTAGGAGTTGATGTTGTAGTTAAACGTAATGATGCAATAACTATCTCGGAGATAGAAACATTAGCGCCGACACATTTAGTTATTTCACCGGGTCCATGTACACCTAATGAGGCGGGTGTTTCACTAAATACAATTTCATATTTTGCCGGTAAGATCCCAATTTTGGGGGTTTGCCTTGGTCACCAGGCGATTGGTCAGGCTTTTGGTGCTTCAATTGTCAAAGCGAGAGAAGTAATGCATGGCAAGGTATCTACAATTCATCATAACCAGCAAGGTATTTTTAAAGGATTAAATCGTCCATTACAGGTTACTCGTTACCATTCTTTGGTGATTGATGCCGGAACTTTACCCGCTACCTTTGAGGTTACTGCCTGGACGCTACATGATGGAAATATTGATGAAATTATGGGTATTCGGCATAAAACACTACCTATTGAGGGCGTCCAATTTCATCCAGAAAGCATCTTGAGTGAGCAAGGACATGAGTTATTAAATAATTTTCTAAAGTATTAATTTATTACAAATTAGATCATGTCTGGCTATTTATTTCAATGATAAGTATAACTATCAACGTTGGAAAAATAGGTTTTATTTTGCTTGAAATGTAAATCTCAATAGGGGAAAAGCAGTATATAGAAAGTAAATATGTTTTTTGTATTTATCATCGATACAGGACTACTATTAAACATAATAAAAGAAATTTTTGTTAAATTTTTTATTATCAAAAAATGGTACAAAGATGATAATTTGTAAACTTATTTATGCGGATAAAACCGGTAATAATGGCTATCGGGTATTGGTTGATAGGATATGGCCAAGGGGTATTAAAAAACAAGATCTTCGCTATGATGAATGGAATAAAAATGTTGCTCCATCAAATGATTTAAGAAAATGGTTTCATAAATATCCAGCAAATTTTACTCAATTTAAGCGACTTTATTTTGAAGAATTAGAAAATAATCCTGATAGTTGGCAACATTTATTGCTTAAAGTAAAATCGGACTGTTTGATACTTTTTTTTCTAGCAAAGACGAACATCATAATAATGCGGTAGTAGGCTTTGTTGAATAAATCGAACTTTTAGGTGATTGGCGGAGCTGATCGCTAAATTCGTTTCAACATCAGGTCCCCATGGCAAAGCAAAAGTTTAAAATTACCAACTGGCCCGCGTACAACAAGGCACTCAGACAACGCGGTTCCCTGACGGTCTGGCTTGATGAGTCGGCCATCGCTGGATGGACTGACAGTTCTTCGCCTGAAGGTCGTGGCCGGCCGCTTTACTACAGCGATATGGCTGTTACCACTGTCCTGATGATGAAGCGTGTGTTTAACCTGTCGCTCCGGGCATTACAGGGCTTCGTTGATTCGATTTTTAAACTCATGTCTTTGCCGCTGTGCTGTCCGGACTACTCGCTGGTCAGCAGACGAGCAAAGAGCGTCAACATCAGCATAAAAACGCCAACGCGTGGTGAAATCTCGCATCTGGTCATCGACAGTACCGGTCTGAAGGTCTTTGGCGAAGGTGAATGGAAAGTCAGGCAGCATGGGGCTGACAGACGAAGAGTGTGGCGCAAGCTTCATCTGGCAGCAGACAGTGTGACTCATGAGATTATCTGTGCCGACTTATCGCTCAGCGGAACGACAGATGCGCAGGCACTGCCGGGCCTGATTAACCAAACCCACCGGAAAATCAGGGAAGTGTCAGCAGACGGTGCTTATGACGCCTGTTACTGCCACGACGCGTTGCTAAGAAAGAAAACAAGTACCATGAACGTAACCATGCGGTGGCGAATCAGCGTCTGAGCAGGAGTAATGATATGTGGAAAAAGAAAGTGGGTTATCACCGGCGTTCAGTGGCAGAAACAGCGATGTTCCGCATAAAAACTTTGCTGGGTGGCCATCTGAGGCTGCGTGACTATGAGGCTCAGGTAGGTGAAGCAATGGCGATGGTCAAAGCGCTGAACCGTATGACGTTGTTGGGTATGCCACACAGCGTCAGGATCGGATAACAGCTGTAGCAGAGGGAGCCATCCTGGCGGCTAATTCTGATTTATTCAACAAAGCCGCGGTAGTATTAAAATCGTTTTTGGAAAATAAACTTCATAAGGTTTGATTATTATACTCTGACTATATAGTAAATTTTATGATAGATAGTTCGGTTATTTTTAATTTCAAATATCATATGAAAGTTGCATAATTATTCAGCTATTCGATTTTTTATTACTATTGTAATTATATATTCATAATTTAATTGTATATTAATAACAATAAATAAGTGTATAAAACCAATACACTACATAAAAGTAGGTACTGGTTTATAGAATATTAACGTGTACCGTAAACGACAATGGTTTTACCGTGAGCAGAAATCAGATTTTGATCTTCTAGCATTTTTAGGATACGTCCCACTGTTTCACGTGAGCATCCTACTATTTGACCTATCTCTTGGCGAGTTATTTTAATTTGCATTCCATCTGGATGCGTCATCGCGTCAGGATGTTTTGCTAAATTTAATAATGTTTGCGCAATACGGCCTGTAACATCCAAAAAAGCTAGATTACCAACTTTTTCAGAAGTTGTTTGTAAGCGTTTAGCCATTTGTGCTGATAATCGCATCAAAATATCTGGATTTACCTGTATTAATTGGCGAAATTTTTTATAAGAGATTTCAGCGACTTCACAGGCGCTTTTAGCTCTAACCCAAGCTGTTCGCTCTTGCCCTTCCTCAAATAATCCAAGCTCACCAATAAAGTCCCCCTGATTCAGATAGGAAAGGATCATCTCTTTTCCTTCTTCATCTTTAATCAAAACAGCAACAGAACCTTTTACAATATAATAAAGTGTTTCTGCTTTTTCGCCCTGATGAATAAGAGTGCTTTTGAATGGATATTTGTGAATATGGCAGTGTGACAAAAACCATTCAAGAGTCGGGTCTGTGTGTGGTTTGCCGAAAACCATTCGCTTAATCCTCTAATGTTATTGCAGCCTAAATATGAAAATACCAATCTTCATAAGGCTGGCTTATCTTATAAAATTCTAACATAGCATACTAACTTGTTTAGTTTGGAAAAGTTAATATTAACTATAGGGTATATTGATTCGGAATTTTTGGTATTGATCTTAACCATACTATAAATGTGCTTTTGCTTTGTAGCATAATAAAAGCATCCTGTCTCTGCTGTCTCGATTCAGTCATGTTGTATAGACCAAATAATCCATATTTTAGCAATAAGTTGATTAGTTTTATTGTGTTTATTAATAAGTATGACAAAGTAAATATTACATTTCAAAATTAAACAGAAATAATATATTATTTCATAAGTTATCAAATTATAGCAAAAATAAATATTAACATTATAATATAATTACGTTATTAAATAATTAACCAGAAAATATTACCGCGATTATTATGATATACGGAAAAGATAATTTTATGCATAGTTTGAACTTTAAAATGGTTATAAGAATAAAAAATTGATATAAGTAAAAATATAATGCTGTGTTGTTAGCTTATTTTATGGATAATTTTTTTATTAGTGACAAGCTTTTTTACTAATGGGGTCATAATTAACTCCAATGCTAAACCTAGTTTTCCACCTGGAACAACCAATGTGTTCATTGAAGAAATAAATGAATTGTGTAGCATGGATAAAAGATAGGGAAAATCGATCTGGGTCAGACCGGCTTTGTTGAATAAATCGAACTTTTAGGTGATTGGCGGAGCTGATCGCTAAATTCGTTTCAACATCAGGTCCCCATGGCAAAGCAAAAGTTTAAAATTACCAACTGGCCCGCGTACAACAAGGCACTCAGACAACGCGGTTCCCTGACGGTCTGGCTTGATGAGTCGGCCATCGCTGGATGGACTGACAGTTCTTCGCCTGAAGGTCGTGGCCGGCCGCTTTACTACAGCGATATGGCTGTTACCACTGTCCTGATGATGAAGCGTGTGTTTAACCTGTCGCTCCGGGCATTACAGGGCTTCGTTGATTCGATTTTTAAACTCATGTCTTTGCCGCTGTGCTGTCCGGACTACTCGCTGGTCAGCAGACGAGCAAAGAGCGTCAACATCAGCATAAAAACGCCAACGCGTGGTGAAATCTCGCATCTGGTCATCGACAGTACCGGTCTGAAGGTCTTTGGCGAAGGTGAAAGGAAAGTCAGGCAGCATGGGGCTGACAGACGAAGAGTGTGGCGCAAGCTTCATCTGGCAGCAGACAGTGTGACTCATGAGATTATCTGTGCCGACTTATCGCTCAGCGGAACGACAGATGCGCAGGCACTGCCGGGCCTGATTAACCAAACCCACCGGAAAATCAGGGAAGTGTCAGCAGACGGTGCTTATGACGCCTGTTACTGCCACGACGCGTTGCTAAGAAAGAAAATCAGGCCCCTTATCCCGCCGCGAAGCGGAGCGAAATACTGGCCGGACAAGTACCATGAACGTAACCATGCGGTGGCGAATCAGCGTCTGAGCAGGAGTAATGATATGTGGAAAAAGAAAGTGGGTTATCACCGGCGTTCAGTGGCAGAAACAGCGATGTTCCGCATAAAAACTTTGCTGGGTGGCCATCTGAGGCTGCGTGACTATGAGGCTCAGGTAGGTGAAGCAATGGCGATGGTCAAAGCGCTGAACCGTATGACGTTGTTGGGTATGCCACACAGCTTCAGGATCGGATAACAGCTGTAGCAGAGGGAGCCATCCTGGCGGCTAATTCTGATTTATTCAACAAAGCCGGTCAGACCATTAAATCGGATCACTATAAAACTTTCATCTGGTGAAGGAATCGCTTTAGCGGCAAAGGGGTTAGAGGTATCAACGGTTGGAACACGTTGAAAGTTGATATTGGTACGATAAAATTGTGGGGTGATATATTTAATGTAATCTCGCATTGAGCGGATAACTGAATCCATCACAGCTTCTCTTGAATGACCCCTTTCTGATGTATCACGAATTAGTTTCTGGATCCATTCAAGATTAACAATAGGCACAACACCGACTAACAAATCTACATGTTTAGCGACAGTATATTTTGATGTTACAACCCCACCATGTAACCCTTCATAAAATAGTATATTGGTATTTTTAGGTAATGCTTCCCATGGTGTAAAAGTCCCAGGTTGAAGATTGTAAGGGACGGCTTCATCGTAGGTGTGCAAATAGCGTCGGCGTTTTCCAGTCCCTTTTTCGCCATACTCGATTAAACTTTGTTCAAGCAGACCAAAATCATTGGATTCAGGTCCAAAATAACTAATATGACGACTCTGTTCCTTAGCTTTACGAATAGCAACATCCATTTCAGGGCGAGTATAACGATGAAAGCTATCACCTTCAATGGTTGCTGCCGAAAGCTTTAACTGAGTAAAGATTTTTTGAAATGCAAGGCTGGTGGTGCTGGTGCCCGCACCACTGGAGCCTGTTACTGCAATGATCGGATGATTAGCTGACATAATAAGTGGCTTCCATTACGCATTCAGATAACACAATGTTTTAACACATTAATTACAATGACGTAAAATTTCTTTTTATATAGCGATGTATACAGTTATTTAATAATGTAATTGTGTTTTTGGCAAAATATTTATCGTTTCATGTAATTCAGACCAGACAAGCACAACACTTCCTAATCGTAATTGTTGCTTAATATCCTCAACTTTTTCTTCCAGCGTTTTCTCATCTTTACCATAATCCGTTCCTTCTCGTACCACAAAGCTTTCAATCAAATTATTTAAAGTATCTGCTGCTAGCTGTTGCCATGGAATGATCATAAATTACGGCTCCAGATGTGTGGTTAACCAATCAGGTATGCGTTGCTCAAGCCACATTTTAGGCTGTTTTAATGTGCCACTAACAAACCCAACGTGGCCACCATGTTCTGTCATTTGATACTCAATATTAGCGGGTAATTGGTTGATATCAGGTACAACTTCAGGCGCCATAAAAGGATCATCTTTTGCATGGATAATTAGTGTTGGCACATGGATATTCGGTAACCGAGGCAGAGCACTACATTGATGATAATAATCCGCTGCATCTTTAAAACCGTGTATTTTCGCCGTGATGACATTATCAAAATCACGTAGCCGTTTTAGCTTTTTTAGTTGTAGCAAATTAAGCGGTAATGAACCTGGGTAGCGAATGAGTTTGCGTGTTGCATTACGTTTAAGGCCGTTTAGTAAATAACGCTCATAGAATTGCGAAATCCCTTTTTCTAAACGAATTGAACAAGGCTCTAACATTAAAGGGGCGGAAACAATGACTGCTGCATTAACATCAGCATATTGTCCGGTTTCTGCTAAATAGCAAGCTAACATATTACCACCAAGTGAGTAGCCAACCGCGGCAATTGGTACTTGACCGTAAATCGTTTTCTGCCATTTGAGGAAGTAGCGGGCATCGGTAATTTCACCGGAATGATAAATGCGTTTTTGTCGATTCGGTTCTCCACTACAGCCACGAAAATGCATAATTACACCAAGCCATCCTCGTCTTTTAGTCGCTTCTAACATGCCATGAGCATATGGGCTTCTAAAACTGCCTTCTAAGCCATGAAAAATGACCAGTCGAGGTTTATGCTTCGCAGATTGAGGATCTTCACTCCAAGCGAGATCAATAAAATCGCCATCAGGTAATTCTAGGCGTTGCCATAACGGTTTGATTTGCGGCTTTTTCCTGACAATACGGGGTAGTAGTGTTTGTAAATGAGGATTTTTAGCCCAATTTATTGGTTGAAAATTTTTACTCATAATTGTAAATCTAAATAATTAATTCTACATATATTCTGATAATATATTGTTATTTTTAATATTAAAAAAAGATTAATAATAGTTAATCAAAGGATCTTAAATGAGTTATGGGCTGATTTTTGCGTTATTTACTTTTTTATTCATTGTGGCGATTACTCCTGGGCCAAATAATTTATTATTTACGTCATCAGGTGTTCAGTATGGTTTGCGGCGTTCAATACCTTTAATGTTCGGCGTAATATTAGGTATCCAGAGTATTTTATTTATTTCTGCTGCTGGCCTTGCTGTTCTTTTACTGCTTTCGCCGGTGCTACAAATTATAATGAAAATTGTTGGGAGTTTATATTTATTATGGCTTGCTTGGAAACTCGCTACATCCCACCATATGCAACTTAATACAGAGTCCAAAGTTGCTAAATCAATTAAATGGTATCAAGGGAGTTTATTACAATTCCTGAATCCTAAAGCATGGATGATGGGCTTAGGTGCGGTTAGTAGTTATAGTGTTGCTGATAACTATGCTAACTCGATTTTGATCATAAGTTTTGTTATGTTGATTGTCAATTTAATCGGTGGTGTTGTCTGGGTTGGTTTTGGTTCTTTAACCGGCATCCTGCTTCGTGGGCGTAATGCTTGGTTTATTTTTAATATTACAATGAGTATTTTTACAATTGCTTGTATCCCTTTTATTTGGTTGCAATAGCGATGCAAAAAAGGGATGTCCCTTTTTTGCATTAACTTAAATCGACATTTTTACTAGCGAACAAATAGGTAAAAATAAAACCGAATAAATAGGAAATCAGTAAGCCAGCAATATAGATAAGTATACCGCTAAAAATCCCGGTTGTAGATGTCATCAGTGGAATAGCAATTAATCCAGATGGGCCTAAAACCGAGTTGAGGCCAATTGGTTCACCCAACCAGTCAACTAACCCGATAAAAAAACACCAGCGGCTCCGCCAAGACAAGCGGTTATAAAAGGTTTAATGCGCGGTAAAGTTACCCCATAGATTAAAGGTTCAGCAATACCTAATAAACCCGGGATAATTGCCCCCCGTATCTGATTACGTAAGCCAGAATTTTTGGCTGCTTTGATATAGAGCGCTAATGTTGCACCAATTTGACCACCACCTGCCATAGCCAGGATCGGGAAAAGAGGATTAAACCCTTGTGTTTCCATTAAAGCGAAATAAACTGGAATAAAACCTTGATGTACACCAAAAACAACAGCGATCAAAAATAGACCAGCTAATATAGCGGTACCAAATGGATTGCCATTTAAGTGAATAAATAGCCAAGACATACCAATAAATACATAGCTAACTATTGGCATAATAATCGTGTAAGTAATGGCGCCAACAATCAGCAATGTGATTGCGGAAGTCAGTATCATATCTAAATTGGCGGGAATAATTTTTCTGATTTGTCGTTCAATCCAGGCACCACAAATACAAGCAAGTAGAATACCAATAATATTACCTTGAGGATCAATGGTGTAATTGAAAAAGGTACTCATATTGGAGAAGAAGCCTGTTGTGGCGTGTGGATCGTAGCCCAAAATAAAAAGTGACGCAATAATGGCACCATTAATCCCTGAACCACCAAAAACTTTTTGCGTATTGTAACCAATCAAGATCCCTAGAAAAGCATAAAGGCCTTTGCTAAAGACAGACATATAAAGTATTAAATGAACAAGAAAAGTCTGTTGCGTTGCCTCAGTTGGCAGACCGGCTGGATAGTATATTTGGTTGACCACTGTTGCAAAGCCAAGTAATAAACCAACGGCAATAAAACCCGGTATGAGTGGGGTAAAGATAGTGGCAAAAGTGGATAAAAATGTATTAACGCCACTGGTTTGTTTAGTTTTTAATTGTTTTTTGTTGTCGGCGGCAATTTCTTGCAAATCATTTTTAGTGGGTAATATTGTTTCTGTCTCAGAGCTGTTTGCTAATAATTGTTTCATCATGTCGCTAGCTGTTTGAGCATTACCTGGGCCTAATACAATTTGTAGTTGTTTATCACTGTCGATAATTCCTAACACACCGGGAATTTGTTTGAGGCGATTTTTGTCAACTAATTGTATGTCATGCAACGTTATGCGTAAGCGTGTCATACAGTTGCCGTGCTGAATAATATTTTTAGCGCCGCCAATAGCCACCAGTAGCTGACTTAACATTTCATTAGTTATTTTTGCCATGGTACTTTTCCTGTAAAACTATTATTAATAGCCAGTTTGCTGTTTTAAGACGGCTCGAATAAAACCATCATTGTCAGCTAGTGTTTGTTTAGCTTGTTGGGCATTTAAGCCGGTAAGGATCATAACGATAGCGGTTTTACAATGGTTATTACATGCAATAAGGGCTTGTTCTGCTGTTGTTCGATCACACTCTGTTGCAGCCATGACAATATGCTTTTGACGTTCAATAAGTTTAGCATTGGTTGCTTCTACATCTACCATCAGGTTACCGTATACTTTTCCAGTCCGTATCATAGCACCTGTACTGATCATATTAAGGACTAATTTTTGTGCCGTGCCGGCTTTCATTCGTGAGGAGCCAGTAATTACTTCAGGGCCGACAATCGGTATTATTGCGATATCTGCTATGTTGACCATTTCACTGTTAGGATTACAACTAATGCAGGCAACAGTTGCGCCTGTCGTTTTAGCGTAGTTCATCGCCCCACTACATAAGGTGTGCTGCCACTTGCGGCGATACCAACTAAAACATCTTTTTGATTGAAATTAAACGCTTTAAGATCATCAGCCCCAAACTGCGGATTATCTTCAGCGTTTTCTACCGCTTGAAGAATTTCTTGGTGTCCACCAGCAATTAGGCCGATTACCATGTCACGAGGGCTGCCATATGTTGGTGGACACTCACTTGCATCTAAAATGCCTAAACGGCCTGAAGTGCCAGCACCGCTGTAAAACAATCTACCATTATGTTGAAAAGCATAGGCAACTTTGTCAATAACAAGCGCAATTTCAGTTAGTGTCTGCTCAACAGCAATCGGCACTGTTTTATCTTCCTGGTTAATGATTTTCAACATTTCTAAGGTTGATAATGTATCTATACTGTTACTAGCTGGATTGGGGCTTTCTGTTACCATTTTATTAAGATCTAATGTCATCGAATGTTTCCTATATGTCATTTTGGGGAGATATTAAGGAATTATTTATTCTTTATATGTGTTATTGATCACAAAGCGATCTATTCTTATTTCATGGTGACAAGGGAATAAGAGAAAAATGAAAATAATATTATGTTAGCTAATTTATTGTTTAATCAGCCATTAATTTATTAGAATAATAAATAATAAAATAGGAATAATTTATCATAATTATTTTAATCTGGTGATCCGAATATTATGAATAGTCTTCAGTATAGTATGGCCATATTGAGTAAAATTTCATGGTTGTTACCTCAATTAGCGTTAAATCAGCAGAAAATCGCCACCTTTATTCTTGAACAACCACAAGCGGTATTACTGCTTTCATCACAACAAATAGCGGAACAAATAGGTGTCAGTCAATCAGCAATTGTTAAATTTAGCCAGAAAGTTGGTGTCAAGGGATTTCCGGCTTTAAAACTGGCTATTAGTGAAGAGTTAGGACGTAAGCAAGTACTTACTGAGCAATCACATAAAGTTATTCATAATCAGATTGCCAGTAACGATAGTTTGATGGTTATTGCACAGAAACTGGCGCAAGAAAAAATTGATTCGGTTACCGAAACAACTCGGCGAATTAATTATCAGATTTTTAACAAAGTTGCCACATTGGTCAATCATGCCCAAAGAGTACAAATTGTTGGCATTGTTGGGTCAGGATTAGTGGCAAAAGATCTCTATTATAAATTGCAAAAAATAGGTATTACTACTCTTGTTGATTTAGACCACCACGTTCAAATAACAACAGAGCTAACCCTTACTGCAAAAGATATTCAGATTGCTATTTCATTTAGTGGAAAGCGAAAAAATATTTGCGAAGCGGCAGCAATAGCTAAGCAGCAGGGAGCGAAAGTAATTGCCATTGTTGGTAATAAACAACAGACACCATTAGTGCAGTTAGCTGATTATGTATTGGAAAGTATCGCTGGTGAAAATGAATGGCGAAGTTCGTCAATTTCTTCTCGTGCCGCCCAAAATACGTTGACCGATTTGTTATTCCTGGCGCTATTACAAAAACGGGAGGTAAAAGCCCGTTCATTAGTCATAAATGCCCGTTTAATGATCAACAAATTAGATGAATAGTGACTGACGGCACGATGAGGCTAAGCGTAGCCTCATTAATGCCAGCTGCGCTTAGTTACGTTTTATTATATTGTTAAAAAAATCTGTCTTGAATCGAATTATGCCTTACATTCGAACTCTTTTATCATATTTTCCAGAGTTTCTTGCTGTGCTAGCCACTCGGTTTCGTTTTCCTCTAATGTCGATTTTGTTTCAGTTTGCTGTTTTAGGTAATTATTGAGTTCAGATTTACGATTGTGGTTATAAATATCACGATCAGCCAGTTTTTGTTCAATTTGAGCTAATTGATTAGATAGATTTGTGATCTTTTGTTCTAACATTGATAACTGTTTTCTGATTGGCTGCGTGTGTTGGCGGAATTCTGCCTCACGTCGTTTTTGTTCTTTACGATCTTGGGCAGTTAAGTTAGCTGATAGCATCTTATCTTGTAACTGTTCCTGACGAATTTGTTGGTGCTGTTGTTTATTATGTTCGGTTAACCGTTTTTGATAGTCGTCCAGATCACCAGCAAAAGGTTCAACCTGACCTTGATGAATGCGATAAAATTCATCTGTTGTTGAGCGCAGTAAATGGCGATCATGGGACACAACAATTAAGGCACCATCAAATACAATCAATGCTTCTGTTAATGCCTGTCGCATATCCAAATCTAGATGGTTAGTTGGCTCATCTAGCAGCAGAAGATTGGGCCGTTGCCAGACAATCAAGGCTAATACTAACCTCGCTTTTTCCCCGCCGGAAAAATGCATACATGGCTCATTTACTTTGTCGCCTTTAAAGCCAAAGCCACCAAGATAGTCGCGCAAATGTTGTTCAGTTTCTTGCGTAGCAAGGCGGTAAAGATGTTGTAATGGCGACTCATCCAGGCGCAGATCATCTAATTTATGTTGTGCGAAATAACCGAGTTTAATGCCTTTCGCTAAGGAAATTTCCCCCTGTTGGGGTAATAGGTCACCAGCCAGTAACTTGATTAAGGTTGATTTACCTGCCCCGTTACGGCCGAGTAAACCAATTCTTGAGCCGGGAACCAGATTGAGTTTAATTAATTTTAAGATTACTTTATCGCCGTAGCCAGCGCTAACTTTTTCCATTTTAAGCAGGGGATTAGGTAAACAATCTGGTGCTCGAAAAGAAAAGTGAAATGGGTTATCAATGTGGGCGGGGGCAACTAGTTCCATACGCTCTAACATTTTGATCCGGCTCTGTGCCTGTTTAGCTTTTGTTGCTTTATAACGAAAACGATCAATATATTTTTTTAAATGGTTAACTTTTTCTTGTTGGTTTTCGTAAAGTGCTTGTTTTTGCGCCAGTTTAGTCGCTCTTTGTTGCTCAAAGGAAGTATAATTACCGGTATATTCGAATAAATTTTCTTGTTCGATATGCAGCACTTTGTCAATGATAGGATCGAGAAAATCTCTATCATGGGAAATCAGGATCAGTGTGCCGGTATAATTTTTAAGCCATTTTTCTAACCCAATAACCGCGTCTAAATCTAAATGGTTAGTTGGTTCATCAAGTAATAATATATCAGAACGACAAATTAAAGCTTGTGCCAGATTTAGTCGCATCCGCCATCCGCCGGAAAAGGCGCTGACAGGTTCATCTATTTGTAATGGTGAAAAACCTAAACCATGTAATAAACTAGCAGCACGAGCGCGAATACTCCAAGCATTGATAGCATCCAGTTGACCATGTATTAATGCAATAGCATGGCCATCATTTTTGTCATTTGCTAGTTGTAGTTGTTTTGCTAATTTGCGGTATTCGTGATCGCCATCAATCACATATTCAATGGCGGATTTTTTTAGCGCAGGTGTTTCTTGATTGACCCAAGCGAGAGCCCAAGTTGTTGGAAAAGTAATGCTTCCTGCTTCAGGTTGCATGTCACCTTTGATTAACGAAAATAGAGTCGATTTTCCACAGCCATTTTTGCCAATTAAGCCCACTTTTTGGCCTGGTGTGATAGAAGCTGTTGCACTGTTTAGTAAAACCCTAATACCACAGCGCATTTGTAGCGCAGAAAATACAATCATATAAACCGTATCTTGATAATATATTAAATCATTTATAATTTTAAAGAATATAAATGGCCTTTGGTGTGTATGTTAACTAAAAATTGTGCTTCTGGCACGCTTTTGAGGAGCTAATTATATCGCTACCACCCAAGATTCTCATTATCTATGCCCATCCTGAACCGACTGAATCTGTGGCGAATAAGATGCTCATTGAATATGTTCAGGATTTAGACAATGTTGTGATCCATGATTTATATGGCACTTATCCGGACTATTTTATTAATGCCAGTTATGAACGGAAGTTGCTTTGTCAGCATGAAATTATCATTTTTCAGCATCCGCTTTATACCTATAGTTGTCCATCTCTTTTGAAAGAGTGGTTTGATAGAGTATTAACGCGAAATTTTGTTTGTGAGCAAAGTAAACAACTTAAAGTCAAATATTGGCGTTCGGTTATTACTACCGGAGAGCCTCAGGAAGCTTATCAATATGATGGTTATAACCGTTTTCCGTTAACTGAATTGTTACGTCCTTTTGAACTTATTGCTTTAATGTGTGAAATGCAATGGTTATCACCGGTGATTATCTATATGGCAAGAAGGCAGTCGCATGAAGACATGCAGGAGTGTGCAAAAGCCTATCGTGATTGGCTAAAATCACCCTTCGAGCATGGAGGTTTATAATTATGGAAGAATTTAGTTCATTCCGTTCTATTATGATATTCCTACTGGCGGGTGTCATTATGGTACCTATTGCCCAAAAAATTCGGCTAGGGGCGGTATTAGGATATTTATTAACTGGTATTGTCATTGGGCCATTTGTGCTGGGGTTTATCCGAAATGTTGATGAAATGATGCATTTCGCTGCATTAGGCGTGGTTTTTTTGATGTTTTTAATTGGCTTGGGACTTAATCCAGTTAAAGTATGGACATTAAGGCATTCAATTTTTGTTGTTGGCACCGCTCAGGTGATCATAACAGCCGCAGTATTTACCGGTTTACTGATTATTATTCATTTTTCTTGGCAAGCAGCACTAGTTGGTTGGCTAGGTTTAGCGATGTCATCAACGGCAATTGCCTTACAGATTATACATTAAAGGAACATGAGTAATACAGAAAGTGGGCGATTGGGTTTTTCTGTCTTACTTTTTCAAGATATGGCAGTGATCCCGATATTGGC
Source organism: Arsenophonus endosymbiont of Aphis craccivora (assembly GCF_013460135.1). Taxonomy (GTDB): domain Bacteria; phylum Pseudomonadota; class Gammaproteobacteria; order Enterobacterales; family Enterobacteriaceae; genus Arsenophonus; species Arsenophonus nilaparvatae. The sequence continues at coordinate 1,779,850 of NZ_CP038155.1, read as the reverse complement.
ACTTATTCGATTTCTTGCCAGTGGACCGGCTGATAGCGATTGGTATCGAATTGGACTAAAAGTGGTTGCCTTTGTTGGTTTATGGGTAGGAGGGCGCTATTTATTACGGCCATTATTTCATCTGGTTGCTAAGTCAGGTATTCATGAAATATTTACTGCCGCTTCGTTGCTTGTCGTATTAGGTGCGGCTTTTTTTATGGAAAAACTCGGCTTTTCTATGGCGTTGTGCACATTTATGGCGGGTGTACTACTGGCTGATACTGAATTTCGTCATGAGCTGGAGATCACAATAGAACCTTTTAAAGGTTTGCTACTCGGTTTATTTTTTATTTCTGTTGGCATGTCGCTTAATTTAGCCATCCTTTGGTCACATTTATTAGAAATAGTCTTCGGTGGGCTTTGTTGAATAAATCGAACTTTTAGGTGATTGGCGGAGCTGATCGCTAAATTCGTTTCAACATCAGGTCCCCATGTCAAAGCAAAAGTTTAAAATTACCAACTGGCCCGCGTACAACAAGGCACTCAGACAACGCGGTTCCCTGACGGTCTGGCTTGATGAGTCGGCCATCGCTGGATGGACTGACAGTTCTTCGCCTGAAGGTCGTGGCCGGCCGCTTTACTACAGCGATATGGCTGTTACCACTGTCCTGATGATGAAGCGTGTGTTTAACCTGTCGCTCCGGGCATTACAGGGCTTCGTTGATTCGATTTTTAAACTCATGTCTTTGCCGCTGTGCTGTCCGGACTACTCGCTGGTCAGCAGACGAGCAAAGAGCGTCAACATCAGCAGCATAAAAACGCCAACGCGTGGTGAAATCTCGCATCTGGTCATCGACAGTACCGGTCTGAAGGTCTTTGGCGAAGGTGAATGGAAAGTCAGGCAGCATGGGGCTGACAGACGAAGAGTGTGGCGCAAGCTTCATCTGGCAGCAGACAGTGTGACTCATGAGATTATCTGTGCCGACTTATCGCTCAGCGGAACGACAGATGCGCAGGCACTGCCGGGCCTGATTAACCAAACCCACCGGAAAATCAGGGAAGTGTCAGCAGACGGTGCTTATGACGCCTGTTACTGCCACGATGCGTTGCTAAGAAAGAAAATCAGGCCCCTTATCCCGCCGCGAAGCGGAGCGAAATACTGGCCGGACAAGTACCATGAACGTAACCATGCGGTGGCGAATCAGCGTCTGAGCAGGAGTAATGATATGTGGAAAAAGAAAGTGGGTTATCACCGGCGTTCAGTGGCAGAAACAGCGATGTTCCGCATAAAAACTTTGCTGGGTGGACGAAGCGGATTACAGCAGGATTTAGAATTAGAATGGAAAAAGCAGGAAAATAATTTTCGCCAGTTTGGTCAACAGGTTTGTCATAAAATTGCCCATATGGAGCAGCTTCGTATTGATCTATTAAATGAGTTGAAATAATTTTTAAACTATCATATATTTTATTTTAAGCGTGCAATTTAACCAAGTTATTACTAAATTAAGCTTTTAATTTGATCGAGATTTATCCAATCAATAAAGTTTAATATGGTTTTTATCTGTTATTGTTGCAGATATTAGTCAGGTTAATCTCAATATTCCCATTTTTCATTTTAGCTAAATTTAGTCTGACAAAATAAATGTCGCTGTACTTGGGATATGAAAGTGACAAAAATCAGTGTAATACCCGATATAGCAATCCTAAAAATTAGTATAGTTTGTAGGCATAATAATGCTTATCGTTAAATAAACAGTTTTTCTAGTGATTGCTTTCAACAAAAATAGAATATTAAGTATAAAACTTAACAAGCAAACCTGTTATATGAAATAAATTACTAAAAAATTTGTTTTTGATAGGAGTACAATGCATGTCTACCATATTGAATTTAGGCAATAATTACAATTATAACTTTAGTGAAAGTCGACTTAATCGCGTTATGAATGCAGAAACATTGGCTGAAGCGCAAAATATGGGGTTATGGGATCGGATTAAAGACTTTTTTCACGGTGGCGTGAAGCGGCAAGCAATAGAGATATTATTTGATCATATTAATCAGCCGGCATGCCATGATACTTCACCAAATAAACAACTACTGAAATTTGAACGATTGATTGATTTAGCCAAACCTGAACACAAAAAAGATTTTACCATTGATGCTGATCCACCTAATGTATACAGTAAATGGAATTATCGATTACAGATCGCAGAACATACTGTATATCAAGCTAATGAGATAGTTGATAGTCCAACCACTTCTTATGGAGCTTTTTGTGCAGTTATGACAGGTATGGCTTTTCGCCAATATATATCTGATAACCCTGATATTTTTGGTAGTGGAAATGATAGTAATGATGACTATATCAGTGCTAGTATCCAATGTATGAGTGATAATGAAAAAATACGCCAGCAGCTTGAAAAAGACCTAGACAACCCGAAGTATAGCCATAAAAATTTTTGTGCAATCGAAGAAGTTGCTGATTCAGCAAAATTTATTGCCCGCTTCAAAGAGGGAAGTTTAGAATTTTCTAATAGAGATAATTTACACGGTGAATTTAGAGGTGCTCTTTTAAAGAATGCATTGCAAAGTGGAAATTATCAGAATTTGAGAGAATTGTGATTACAAGGTAATAATCGTACTGGGCAAAATACCATGCTAAAGTATGCAGTAGCTCCTCATATTGATATTTTCATTCAGAGTCTGACAAAGGGTAATCCCATTGATTGGCCGAATGGTAGGTATGATCCCATTAAGATTCTAATTGAAAATAAAAGTCCTCTTATCAATGCGGAAACTATTCAATCACTAAATGAACAGGTTATTGGTGATACGACATTAGGTAAATTATTTAGCATTCCTCAAACTGATATCGATGATGCAGATGGTAAGCATAGAAATACTATAGTAGATAAAAGAGTATAGTTGATTAGAAAAGTAGAATAAGATGCCGTCATTTACATCCCACCCTAAATGGGATGTAAATGGCTTTATAAAAATAGTGTTAACAAAGAATTGAGAAATAATTTGCCTTGTTCGGTGATCTGCCAGCTCAATTTTGTTTCTGTGATATAACCTTGCTCCAGCGCGTTATCAAGTTGACGACGAATGACATTTTCCGCTAAACCGGTGTAATCAATAAAATCCTGTCTTGGTACTGCCTCAAGCAAGCGAAAACGATTCATAAAGAATTCAAAAGGCCTATCTGGTTGGTTTACTTCCTTTTGCTGATAGAGATAGTTCCCCGATAGATAGCAACGGGGATGTTTCGTTTTCATTGTTCGCAAAATACGACCATCGGCAAAAGAGATTTTTCCGTGTGCGCCACAGCCAATTCCTAGATAATCGCCAAAACGCCAATAATTTAAATTGTGCTGACACTGATAGCCAGGCTTGGCATAACTAGATATTTCATATTGTTGATATCCGGCTTTATTAAGTAGCTGATGTCCTTCTGAAAAAATCTCCCACAGCGCATCATCATTAGGTAATACTGGCGGGCAGGAGCCAAAATTGGTATTCGGTTCAATCGTTAATTGATACCAAGAAATGTGGGGCGGAGATAAATCAATTGCTTGTTTCAGATCAGAAAGTGCCTGTTCAAGTGACTGATCAGGTAAACCATGCATTAGATCAAGATTAAAACTACGTAAATTTAATTCTGAAGCCAGACAAGCGGCTTGGATAGCTTCTTCGGGGCCATGTATTCTGCCTAATCTTGTGAGTTTATCGGCAGCAAAACTTTGTACTCCAATAGAAATCCGATTAATGCCAGCTGGTTGATATTGGCTAAAACGTTCAGCCTCAACGGTACCAGGATTTGCCTCCATGGTGATTTCGGCATCAGCTGCCAGCGATAATCTTTGACGTATAATACCATCAAGCAAAGATTGCATTGCCTTAGCGTCGAGTAGACTGGGTGTACCGCCACCAATAAAAATACTCTTAACTTGACGACCATTTATCAGTGCAAGGTCAGCTTGAAGATCAGTTAGTAGATGTGTGACATATTCTTGTTGGGGCAACTCACCTTTTAGTGCATGTGAATTAAAATCACAATAAGGGCATTTTTGCACGCACCAGGGAATATGCACATACAGACTCAATGGCGGTAATTTAAGCATTAGTTAAAGATCCTAATAACATTTTTAATGCTTGCCCACGATGCGATACTGCATTTTTTTGCACTTTGGTTAATTGAGCTGCGGTAAGTTTTAGTTTGCTGTCATAAAAAATCGGATCATAACCAAAACCGTTGCTACCTTTAGGTTCATGGGTTAGCACACCTTGCCATATACCGTGACATATAATCGGTGTTGGGTCGGCAAAATGGCGCAGATAAACGAGTACACAATGGAATTGAGCTTGGCGTTGGTTGTCCGGAATATCTTTCAGGATGGATAACAATTTGTGCAAATTTTCTTCGTCAGATGTATTTTCACCGGCAAAGCGAGCTGAATAGATCCCCGGCGCACCCTTTAACGCATTAACCGAAAGGCCTGAATCATCGGCAATGGCCGCGAAACCAGAGGCTTTTGCCACATGGCGTGCTTTTAATATCGCATTTTCAACAAAAGTTAGCCCAGTTTCTTCAATTGCACTAATAGCTAACTCAGTTTGGGCAATAATATTTAAGTTACACTTTTTTAACAGTTCAGTGAATTCAATTACCTTGCCGGCATTACCCGTTGCTAATACCACTTTATGCATGAAATTTGCTCACCATTACATTAAATAGCCAACTGAATAGAGTATGCTGGTAATAGTCGGATCAATGAATAGCAGAATATCCAGGCGCAGATAATTTAAAGCAATCAAAATCAGCATTACAATCATGGCTGAGAAATCTAACCCGCCCATAGCAGGGATAATACGACGAATAGGTGACATTAAAGGTTCAGTTAATTGCATAAGCATATAATCAATAGGATTACTCCCTTGGCTTATCCAACTAAGAATAGCTCGAATTAAGATCAGCCAAAAAACTAACTTGCCGGCATAAGTTAATAATTGAATAAAGCTAATAGGTAATAGCAGTATGCTGATTAAAGCGAGGGTGTTCGTTGCCCACATGACAAAAAGAATATTGGCTATGGTAAGAATATAAGCGACCAATAAAGTTGCGGTATCAATAGCTCCAATGGCAGGAATAAAGCGCCTTAAGGGCCCTACAATTGGTTGAGTTGTTTTGACCACAAATTGGGAAAATGGATTATAGAAATCCGCTCTGACCCATTGCATCCAAACTCGTAGCAATAAAATAATAATGTATAGTTGAATAATGGTTGGTACGATAAAAGTTAAAAATTGCATTTAATTATCCTGATAAATCAATATTGTTTTTCCATTTCTTCAGCGCGGCGGATTGCAGCACGCATTGTGTTGGTGACAATTTGAGATAAATTAGCTTGATAAAACTGCTCTAAGGCTTTAGCCGTAGTGCCGCCTTTCGAAGTCACTTGTTCTCTTAATGTCGCAAAAGAGAGATCTGATTTGGTTGCCGCCAGAGCAGCAGAACCTTGGGCGGTATATAAAACCAGCTCTCTTGCTGTTTTACTATCAAAACCAAGCCGTTCAGCCTCCTGTTGCATTAATTCCATAAATAGGAAAAAGTAAGCAGGTGCACTACCAGTAACGGCAATAATATCATTAATTGCGGCTTCGTTAGTCAGCCAGAAAACTTTGCCAACACTTGCCATTAGTTCTGTGGCAAAAGTTTTATCATTCTCTGATACTGAAGCCATGGCATACAAACCACTAACACCTTGGCCTACTAGAGATGGCGTGTTAGGCATAACACGCACCAGACTTATGTTAGGCGCGAGATATTGTTGATAACGTTTCACCGGAATTCCAGCGGCAATGGTCAAAACCAGTTTATTGGCAAAATTAACCTGTTCTTTTAGTGATTGACAAACAGTTTCCATAATCTGGGGCTTAACAGCAAGCATAATAACATCTGCATGTTTGCTTGCATCACCGTTATCGCTTTTTCCATGTATGCCATATTTTTTTACCAGTTGATCGCGATTTTTGCTGGTGGGGGAGCAGACTGTGATGTTATTTGCCGGATAGCCAGCTGAAATTAATCCGGCAATAATCGCGTGAGCCATATTCCCAGCGCCGATAAAGGTAATTTTTCGCTGTTGCATTATATTGCTCCTTTTATTGATTGCCTTGATTTTCAAATTGATTCATTATCGGGAACCAAAAATAGCTGTGCCAATTCTGACTAATGTTGAACCACAAGCAATTGCAATATCAAGATCTGCGGTCATGCCCATTGAAAGTGTATCAATATCTGGATATTGTTTTTTTACCTGATTGAATAAATTTTCCATGCTACGAAAAATTGACATCTGTTGGCTAAGCTCATTATTTGGCGCTGTAATTGCCATTAAACCACGTAATTTTAGGTTTGGTAATAATACAATTTCAGCCGCTAATTTATCTAACTCTGCTGGTGTGATACCTGATTTACTTACTTCATCACTGATATTAATTTGGATTAGCACGTTTAGTGGCGCTTTATTTATCGGACGCTGATTATTTAATCGTTGTGCTATTTTTCATCTATCAATAGTATGACACCAATCAAAATGCTTTGCTACTAATCGACTTTTATTGGATTGTAGCGCGCAGATAAAATGCCATATTAAATCCTGTTTGTTACTAAAATAGGCGATTTTTTCTATCCCTTCTTGCAGATAATTTTCACCAAACTGGTATTGCCCCGCATCGATAGCCTCTTGAATTGCATCACAAGATTTAGTTTTACTGACGGCCAGCAGAGTAATACCTTTGGGCTCTCGATGATATTTTTTGGCCGCTTGTATAATGCGATTTTTGACATTAACCAGATTTTGTTGGATTGTATGCTAAATGAAAATGAAAATGAAAATGAAAATGAAAATGAAAATGAAAATGAAAATGAAATAGGATAAAAGTATAATTTCATTGTCACGGCTGTGCGTGACAGTTTATTGTCATTATGATGATTAAGCATGTTGTTCAAACCAACTTTCTAAAATAATGACAGCAGAAATGGAATCAATCTTAATTTTATTGAACGCCCGATAGCCACCCTGATTAAATAGTTGTGCTCGCGCTTCTATTGTTGTTAAGCGTTCATCGTGTAATGTAACTTGGATACCAAAGCGCCCATGCAGACGATTAGCAAATTTACGGGCTTGATTACTTATTGGCTGCTCTGTTCCGTCCATATTGAGAGGAAGTCCAACGATAGCCAGTTCAGGTTGCCACTCTTGTATTATTTTTTCAATGTCTAACCAGTTGGGCTTACCATCTTTTGCTTTTATTGCAGTTAAAGGGCGTGCAGTTGCTGTAATTTCCTGCCCAATGGCGATACCTATACTCAGTGTACCGAAATCAAAAGCAATAATTGTTCTGTTTGCCATTATGCATGACCCGCTTGATTTGAAATATTAAAGATATCAATCCCAATTAAAGCAGCGGCTTCACGCCAACGTTCAGAAATGGGGGTGTGAAAAATGATATTGCTATTTGCTTTGGCGGTTAGCCAACTATTTTCCATTATCTCTTTTTCCATTTGCCCTTGTTCCCAGCTTGAATATCCCAAGGCAATAAGTGTTTTTTCTGGTTGTTTGGTAGTGCCTAAAGTTTCGAGAATGTCTTTTGACGTTGTGATCATAATTTCATCAGAAAGCTTTAAGGTAGAACTAAAACTATTTTTTGGCGAATGTAAAATAAAACCATGAGCTTCTGCGATCGGGCCACCAGAAAAAACCGGTTGACTTAATTCAGTTATATGATCGTATTCTGTCGTTTTAATGTTTAAATTTTTTAATATGCTATTGATTGAAATTTGTTCGATTTGTCTATTGATAACGAGACCCATAGCACCTTTTTCATTATGCTCACAGATATAAACCACCGACTTTTGAAAATACGGATCTAATAACGTTGGCATGGCAATGAGAAAGTGGTTTTGTAAATTCATATTATTAAACTTATTTTCCTGAATTATCAATAAAATATACCTGAATTAAAAGTTAAAAAATAATTAATGAAGCACATTCGCGATTGTTTAAATTTTATTTTCGGCTGACTGTAAGATATTAATATTTTATAACAATAGAAAACATTTATAGTATCCTATATTATTATTCAGTTAACTGTAGTGTTAGCTGTGGTTAATTTACTGTTTTTGCAGCCAGTCGTTTTTCTATTGCATCAAATAACATAACTGTAATTGATATAGCCGAAAATGCTGCTTCAATTTCACGTATACAGGTAGGACTTGTAACATTAATTTCGGTTAAGCGATCACCAATAATATCTAAGCCAACGAAAATTAATCCTTTTTCCTTTAATATAGGTGCTACCGTTCTGGCAATTTTCCAATCACTTTCTGTCAATGGTCTTGCTTCACCATATCCTCCTGCCGCTAAATTTCCTCGCGTTTCACCTTGAGCAGGAATACGAGCTAAGCAATAAGGAACTGGTTCACCATCGACAACCAACACCCGTTTATCACCTTGCTTGATAGCAGGTAAGTAATCCTGAGCCATACAGAAGCGCTGGCCATGTTGAGTTAATGTTTCAATAATGACACTGGCATTAGGATCCTCTTTCTTTAAACGGAAAATCGATGCGCCACCCATTCCATCTAGAGGTTTAAAGATGACATCACCATGTTTTTGATGAAATTCTCGCAGTTTTTTATTATTTCGGGTTACTAACGTATCAGGTGTTAATTGAGGAAACCAGGCGGTAAATAATTTTTCGTTACAATCCCTCAGGCTTTGCGGTTTATTGACAATTAGACTACCCGCATATTCTGCCCTTTCAAGAATATACGTGGCATAAATATATTCAGTATCAAAGGGAGGATCTTTACGCATTAAAATAACATCAAGATTTTTCAAAGCAATATCTTGTTCAGTACCAAATTGATACCATTGTGCAGTATCTTGTTTGATTTTGATCAGTTGTCTGGTATGTCCGTAAGCTTCACCTTGTAATAAATAGAGATCGTCCATTTCCATATAGTGAATTTCATATCCACGGCGTTGTGCTTCTAATAGCATAGCGAAACTACTATCTTTTTTAATTTTTATGGTTGAGATGGGATCCATCACAATACCTAATTTGAACATTTTGTCTCCTTAACCAAGATCGCCGAAGCGGACTTGTAATGCTGTGATTGCAGTTAACGCAGTGGTTTCTGTTCTTAATATCCGAGTCCCAAGTAGGATATTAGTAAATTGGTAGTTAGTTGTCATTATGATTTCATCTGGCGAAAGCCCACCTTCTGGGCCAATGAGTAACCTAATTTTATATACCGCAGCGGGCAGTGTATTAATACTTGATTGGGCTTTAGGATGGAGATTAATTTTTAATGCATCATCTTTTTCTGTGCACCAAGCTTCAAGAGGCATAACTGGACGAATTAAGGGGATTTTGTTACGTCCGCATTGTTCGCAAACAGAAATGGCAATATTCTGCCATTGTTGTAGCTTTTTACTGAGTCGCCCAGGCTCTAATTTAACATTACAGCGTTCAGAAATAAGAGGAGTAATGATATTGACGCCCAGTTCTACTGATTTTTGAATAGTGAATTCCATTTTTTCCCCCACGAGAAATAACTTGTCCAAGATGGAGATCTAAAGGGGATTCTCTGTTTGCAGTTGTCGCCATCCCGAGTTGGACTTTAACTGACTTTTTATTAATCTCAAGTATTTGCCCTATGAAAATAGAATTACTGCCATCAAATAACTCAATATTTTGTACTACACTCATACGTAGAACTCGACTAACGTGGTTAGTGGCATTTATCGCTTAATCGTATTATTGCGCCTGATTCTAATGGTTCAGGATGATAGATCCGAGGAACTCGCATAGCCATGCTTCCTTATAAACTCGATGCTAGCAAAATATTGTGCCTATAATAAAGATGGGAAAATAAACTAGCAAGCTGTCTCGCTATCTATTGATTTTCCTTTTTTATTTTGCGTACAAATTCGCAAAAATTCGCTTACAACCGGATTATTGTTAATATTTATTGTAGAACTGTTATAAAGCATTGTTTTTTTATTTATGGATATTGGAAAAGAATGCTGAGTGAATAATGCGGTTTTTTCAAAAAGGAATTTGAAGATGTCAACATGGCTCACCACTTTTTCGTATTGGCTGTTGATTCAAGCATTTGTTATAACAATTATTTTATTACCATTAAGCCATTTATTAGTTAGTTATTTACCCCTTTATCTATTTAATTATAGATAGCATGACTCACCTAGTAGATATCTCCTTTTTATTACTCTTTTTATTCCTTTCACTATCATATTTTTGCTGATCACAGATCTTAGCCATATAGTGATTTTACTTTTTTCGTTTGGTTTAGCGTACTACTTGGGTTTATTGATCATCAGACAGGATATTTGCCAGATTTATTAGTCTATCCATTACTTTTGTTAGCGTTGCTGTTTAATGCCATGCAAGGCTTTGTTGAATAAATCGAACTTTTAGGTGATTGGCGGAGCTGATCGCTAAATTCGTTTCAACATCAGGTCCGCATGGCAAAGCAAAAGTTTAAAATTACCAACTGGCCCGCGTACAACAAGGCACTCAGACAACGCGGTTCCCTGACGGTCTGGCTTGATGAGTCGGCCATCGCTGGATGGACTGACTGTTCTTCGCCTGAAGGTCGTGGCCGGCCGCTTTACTACAGCGATATGGCTGTTACCACTGTCCTGATGATGAAGCGTGTGTTTAACCTGTCGCTCCGGGCATTACAGGGCTTCGTTGATTCGATTTTTAAACTCATGTCTTTGCCGCTGTGCTGTCCGGACTACTCGCTGGTCAGCAGACGAGCAAAGAGCGTCAACATCAGCATAAAAACGCCAACGCGTGGTGAAATCTCGCATCTGGTCATCGACAGTACCGGTCTGAAGGTCTTTGGCGAAGGTGAATGGAAAGTCAGGCAGCATGGGGCTGACAGACGAAGAGTGTGGCGCAAGCTTCATCTGGCAGCAGACAGTGTGAATCATGAGATTATCTGTGCCGACTTATCGCTCAGCGGAACGACAGATGCGCAGGCACTGCCGGGCCTGATTAACCAAACCCACCGGAAAATCAGGGAAGTGTCAGCAGACGGTGCTTATGACGCCTGTTACTGCCACGACGCGTTGCTAAGAAAGAAAATCAGGCCCCTTATCCCGCCGCGAAGCGGAGCGAAATACTGGCCGGACAAGTACCATGAACGTAACCATGCGGTGGCGAATCAGCGTCTGAGCAGGAGTAATGATATGTGGAAAAAGAAAGTGGGTTATCACCGGCGTTCAGTGGCAGAAACAGCGATGTTCCGCATAAAAACTTTGCTGGGTGGCCATCTGAGCCTGCGTGACTATGAGGCTCAGGTAGGTGAAGCAATGGCGATGGTCAAAGCGCTGAACCGTATGACGTTGTTGGGTATGCCACACAGCGTCAGGATCGGATAACAGCTGTAGCAGAGGGAGCCATCCTGGCGGCTAATTCTGATTTATTCAACAAAGCCCTGTTGAAGGTGATTTTTTCTGGCGTTGGATAATAACTTGCTTGTTTTTCTGCTTTGTTTTTTAAACTGTCAGGAATGGCATATAAAGGGCCTAAATAGGCATATTTTTCCGCCATTTCGATAAAATTTTGGATACCGAAATTATCAAGATAGCAGACCGCACCACCTCGAAATGGCGGAAAACCTAAACCGTATACCAGGGCAATATCGGCTTCTGCAGGACTAGCAATAATGTGTTCATCTAAACAACGAACGACTTCATTAATCATCGGTATCATCAGGCGCATGATAGTATCTTGCTCAGTAAATTGTTTGCTAGTAGCGCCAATTTTGCTTAGTAAGTCTTTAATTTTAGGATCGCGTTGTTTCTGTATTTTTCATTTTTTATCGCTAAAGTATTGATAAAAACCAACGCCATTTTTCTGGCCGAAATGCTGATGATTAAATAGAACAGTAATAGCATCTTGATCAATTTTTGCCATACGTTCTGGAAAACTGTCAGCCATAACTTGTTGGGCGTGTTGCACGGTATCAATACCAATAACATAAATTAAATAAGCCGGCCCCATCGGCCAGCCAAATTGTTTTTCCATGATCTTATCGATTTGATAACAATCAGCACCATCTTGTAATAGTAAATTAAAGCCAGATAAATAAGGGAATAGTACACGGTTAAAAAAAAACCTGGACAATCATTGACGATGATAGCTGTTTTACCCATTTTATTCGCATAGGCAGTTATCATATCGATAGTTTTGGTGCTAGTTTTTTCGCCCTTAATGATTTCCACTAATGGCATTCGATGAACAGGATTAAAAAAATGCATACCACAGAAATTTTCCGGCCGCTGTAAAACACTAGCTCATTTTGTGATGGGAATAGTTGAAGTATTGGAGGCTAATAGAGCATTTTGATTTAATAATTTTTCTGTTTCGGCTAAAACGACCGTTTTGACCTTTGGATCTTCAACCACCGCTTCGACAATAATTTGCGCATTTTCAATTCCAGCGTAATTTATCATTGGAGTAATTGAAGATAATATCTTCGCCATCTCCAGCGCTGAAATTTGCTTACGTGCAAATTGATTATTTAGCAATTTAGCGGCTTCATTCATACCTAACTGAAGAGATTTTTCATTAATATCTTTCATTATGATAGGTATACCCTTACGTGCTGATTGATAAGCAATACCACCACCCATGATACCAGCGCCAACAACGGCAGCTTTTATGGGGGCTTCAATGGATTGGCTTCTATGTTTAGCTAAATTTTTAACATATTGATCATTGAGAAAAACTCTAATTAAAGCATGCGCTGCAGGGCTGTCAGTCAGTGGAATGAAAGCTTCGGTTGCCAATGATAACGCTTCTTTACGTCCACAATTGGCCGCTTTTTCGATAGTTTCTAACGCTTTCGATGGTGCTGGGTAATGTGAGCCTGCCGCTTTCATGACTAAACCTTTTGCGACATTAAAACTCATCGTTTGTTCTATTTTATTCAGTTTTAAAGGTTGGGTTTTAGATTGCCGTACTTGCTGCCAATCTAATCTGCTGGAAATCGCATTTTCCAATAGTACCAGTGCTGAATTTAGTAACTGTTCTTTGGCCACAATCGCGTCAATCAGGCCATTTTTTAAAGCGGTTTCGGCATCGATATCTTTTCCTGTGGTGATCATTTGTAGTGCATTATCTAAACCAATTAAGCGCGGTAGCCGCACTGAACCACCAAACCCAGGCATAATACCCAGTTTAACTTCTGGTAAACCAATTTTAAGATCGGGTGTAGCGATACGGTAATCTGTTGCTAATGCGCACTCACAGCCTCCTCCCAAAGCGTAACCATTAATCGCGGTTACGGTTGGAATGGGTAGGTCTTCGATACGATTAAAGATGCTGTTAGTAAAATGAAGCCATTGTTGAAGTTGTGACTTTGGTGCATTAAATAGCGAGAGAAATTGTTTAATATCTGCACCAACAATAAAAGTGGGTTTTTGTGAAATCAGAATAAGCCCTTTTAATTGACTTAGGATCTTTTTGTTTTCCAGTGAATCAATAGCTTTTTTTAGTGAATCAACGGTTTCTGAATCAAATTTATTAATGGTATTTGGCGAATTAAATACCAATTTTGCGATACCGTGTTTTATCCAATCAACCTGAATAGTATTACTTTGATAGAGCATACTGTTCTACTATGATTTTCATCTGGTACGACCATGGATTAGCGGTGTGATTTTTTTGTTAAAAAAATGCAAATTAAGTATAAAAAATATGCTAGCCTGATCACAACAAATTCTATGGGTTATTGAAAACCGCGCTAATACTTACTTATTTGTTTTTATTGATAAAAATGAGACACTTTAGTTGGGAAAAAGCATTTATTAAATTAATGATAATATTTAATCTGATATTTTGCTGAATATTAGAGATAAAAATAACAGGTGAACTAAAAATGGAAAATTTTGCTAGTCAATATCAAGAACATATTAAAACATTACAGCAACGTACCCAGAATGTTTTGAAAAATAATAAATTGAATGCCTACTTATCCATTCTGGAGAGCCGAAAGACGTTTTTCTTGATGACTACCATTATCCATTCAAAGCTAATCCACATTTCAAAGCTTGGCTACCTATTACTCAAGTTGCCCATTGTTGGTTATTAGTTGATGGAGTTAGAAAACCTAAACTGTGGTTTTATTCTCCAATTGATTATTGGCATAGTATTGATCATCTACCGGACAGCTTTTGGCTAAAAGAGTTTGAGTTGTTCCATTTAAAGGAGGCTAATGATATTAAAAAATGGTTATTTCAGTTAGATAAAAAACATACTGGTTATATTGGTGAATCTATTGATCTAGCTAAAGAATTAGGTATTTCATCGATTAATATTAATCGCAAATCGGTATTAGATTATTTTCATTTTCATCGGGCTTATAAGACCAATTATGAATTGAGTTGCTTACAACAAGCGCAGAAAATGGCAATAGCTGGTCATCATGCCGCTAGTGAGGATTTCTATCAGGGAGCGAGTGAATTTGATATTAATGTTAGTTAATTGCAGGCAACAGGTCAGCGAGATATCGACGTGCCATACAGTAATATTATTGCACTCAATGAAAATTTTTCAGTACTCCACTACACTAAATTGAAGTATCAGCCACCAAAGAAAATGTATAGTTTTTTAATTGATGCGGGCGCTGCATATCCGGTTATGCCGCAGATATTACGCGTACTTATGCGGCTAAAAATAATGATGAATTTGCTAATTTGATTAAAGGCTTGGATAGTAAACAGCAGATATTGATCGATACAATTAAAACCGGTATTCGCTATACTGAATATCATCAACAGATGCATCAACATATTGCATCTTTATTGCTAGATCATGGCATTATTTGCAATATCAGTGTAGAGACAATGATAGAAAAAGGGCTTACAACACCATTTTTCCCGCATGGCTTAGGCCATCTTTTGGGATTACAAGTTCATGATGTTGGTGGATTGATGCAGGATGAAACGGGAGAGTCTTTGGCTGCACCAGAATGTTATCCTTTATTACGTTGTACTCTGATCTTACAACCTGGTATGGTATTAACTATTGAACCTGGTCTCTACTTCATCGAGACACTATTAGCTCCTTGGCGCGAAGGATCGTTTAGTAAATATTTTAACTGGTCTAAAATTGCGTCCTTTATGCCCTATGGTGGTATTCGTATCGAAGATAATATCATCATATATGAGAATAAAGTTGAAAATATGACACGTAATTTACATTTAAAATAATGAATGCTGATTTGATACCCGCAGAGTCGGTTGTTGTTACCGAAGAGATTAAAAAAAGCCGTTTCATTACTTATTTGGAACATACTGATGGAATTGCAGCAGCAAAAAATTTTATCCAAACTATCAAACATAAATACCCTGATGCTCGCCATCATTGTTGGGCCTATGTTGCTGGTAGGCCTGATGATTGCCAAAAATTAGGCTTTTCCGATGATGATTAGCCAACAGTAACGGCAGGTAAGCCGATGATCACTCAGTTATTAGCTAGCCATATTGGTGAAATTACTGTCGTTGTGGTGCGTTATTTTGGCGGTATTAAATTGGGAACTGGGGGCTTGGTTAGAGCTTATGGTAACAGTGTTCAACATGCACTTAACCTCTTAAACACCCAGCAAAAAGTGCTACAAAAATATTATTTAATACATTGTGAATATGTGCATATAAAAATGATTGAGCAATTAATACAACAATCAGCAGGGCAGATCCTATAGCGAGAATATAGTGAAAATGTGATATTAGAAATTTCACTACCTATCAATGTTGAACAAAAGTTTGCGGATAAATTACGTAATTTAAGTAGAGGCGCATTAAATTTAACCCCTAAATCTTAATGTTATGACTAGATTCTCAAGGAACCACTCATGCATTTTCGAGCAATAACCCGAATTGTTGGGCTACTTGTTATCTTATTTTCTGTCACTATGATTATTCCCGGCATAGTGGCATTGATTTATCGAGATGGAGCAGGGCGCGCCTTTAGCCAAACTTTTGTTGCGGCATTAATTATCGGATTGTTACTATGGATACCAAATAGAAATAATCGACATGATCTAAAACCTAAAGAAGGTTTTCTGATAGTCGCCCTTTTTTGGACCGTGTTAGGTAGTGTTGGAGCACTACCTTTTATTTTTTCTGATCGTCCTCATCTGTCGGTTACCGATGCTTTTTTTGAATCTTTTTCCGGTTTAACAACAACTGGAGCAACCACATTGGTTGGGTTAGACACTTTACCCAAAGCAATACTCTTTTATAGACATATGCTACAGTGGTTAGGTGGTATGGGAATTATTGTTTTAGCGGTAGCCATATTACCTTTATTAGGTGTAGGTGGAATGCAGCTTTATCGGGCAGAAATGCCTGGCCCACTTAAAGACAATAAAATGCGTCCAAGGATTGCAGAAACGGCAAAGACACTTTGGTTAATCTATGTTTTGCTTACTATAGTCTGCGCGATAGCATTATGGGGCGCTGGCATGGATGTTTTTGATGCTATCTCCCATAGTTTTTCTACTGTAGCTATTGGTGGATTTTCTACTCATGACCAAAGTATTAGCTACTTTAATAGCCCTGCTATTAATACCATTATTGCTATTTTTTTGCTGATTTCTGGCTGTAATTTTGGTCTTCATTTTGCCGTATTATCTGGTCGTAGTCTGACAATTTACTGGCGTGATCCTGAATTTAGAGTATTTATCGGTTTTCAAATAGTTTTGATAATCATTTGTACGTTAGTACTTCTATATCATTCAGTTTATGACTCTCTATTACAAACATTTGATCAAGCCTTTTTTCAGGTTGTCTCTGTCGCAACAACAGCCGGTTTTAGTACCGATGGGTTTGCAAATTGGCCGCTTTTTCTACCGATATTGTTACTTTGTGCTGCTTTTGTCGGTGGGTGTGCAGGATCAACCGGAGGTGGATTAAAAGTTATTCGAATTTTACTATTATTCTTGCAGGGTTCACGGGAGTTAAAACGGTTAGTACATCCAAATGCTGTTTACACGATAAAATTAGGCTCCAGGGCATTACCTGAACGTATTATTGAAGCTGTTTGGGGTTTTTTTTCTGCTTATGCATTGGTTTTTATTATAAGTTTATTATTGTTAATTGCTACCGGTGTAGATGAGTTTTCAGCTTTTGCCGCAATTGCGGCAACACTGAATAATTTAGGGCCAGGATTAGGCTCGGTAGCTGAAAACTTTACTACCATGAATCCAACGGGAAAATGGATCCTAATAGTCACTATGTTATTTGGTCGATTGGAAGTGTTCACTTTACTTGTTCTTTTCACTCCAACCTTTTGGCGGGAATAATCATTTATATAATGTTATAGGTAACACATGAGCTATTTGCTACTTTATTCTGGTGAAAATGGTCAGACTAAAAAAATAATACTTAAAATTACTGAATATTTACGTCAAGAAGGTAAGCAATGTGATGTTAGAGATTTAAATATGGATAAAAATTTTAATCTTTCTGTATACCAAAAAGTATTAGTCGGTGCTTCAATCCGTTATGGTCATTTTAATCCTGCAGTGTTGAGTTTTGTGCAAAATCACCAAAAAGAGTTGAATACTATGCCAAGTGCATTTTTTGGCGTTAATTTAACGGCCAGAAAACAGGGCAAAGATACACCTGACACAAATGTTTATGTACGTAAATTTTTAGCTAAAATTCCGTGGCAACCAACTATTACTAATGTGTTTGCAGGAGCACTACGTTATCCCCAGTATAAATGGTTAGATCGTATTATGATCCAATTTATTATGAAAATAACAGGTGGAGAAACGAATACAACTAAAGAGGTTGAATATACTGATTGGCAAAAAGTCGAATACTTTGCGCGTGAATTTAATGCGCTTAAATAAAAATTTGATTAAAAATGGCTATGTCTGCGTTAAATGTTGTACAGGCTTTGTTGAATAAATCGAACTTTTAGGTGATTGGCGGAGCTGATCGCTAAATTCGTTTCAACATCAGGTCCCCATGGCAAAGCAAAAGTTTAAAATTACCAACTGGCCAGCGTACAACAAGGCACTCAGACAACGCGGTTCCCTGACGGTCTGGCTTGATGAGTCGGCCATCGCTGGATGGACTGACAGTTCTTCGCCTGAAGGTCGTGGCCGGCCGCTTTACTACAGCGATATGGCTGTTACCACTGTCCTGATGATGAAGCGTGTGTTTAACCTGTCGCTACGGGCATTACAGGGCTTCGTTGATTCGATTTTTAAACTCATGTCTTTGCCGCTGTGATGTCCGGACTACTCGCTGGTCAGCAGACGAGCAAAGAGCGTCAACATCAGCATAAAAACGCCAACGCGTGGTGAAATCTCGCATCTGGTCATCGACAGTACCGGTCTGAAGGTCTTTGGCGAAGGTGAATGGAAAGTCAGGCAGCATGGGGCTGACAGACGAAGAGTGTGGCGCAAGCTTCATCTGGCAGCAGACAGTGTGAATCATGAGATTATCTGTGCCGACTTATCGCTCAGCGGAACGACAGATGCGCAGGCACTGCCGGGCCTGATTAACCAAACCCACCGGAAAATCAGGGAAGTGTCAGCAGACGGTGCTTATGACGCCTGTTACTGCCAAGACGCGTTGCTAAGAAAGAAAATCAGGCCCCTTATCCCGCCGCGAAGCGGAGCGAAATACTGGCCGGACAAGTACCATGAACGTAACCATGCGGTGGCGAATCAGCGTCTGAGCAGGAGTAATGATATGTGGAAAAAGAAAGTGGGTTATCACCGGCGTTCAGTGGCAGAAACAGCGATGTTCCGCATAAAAACTTTGCTGGGTGGCCATCTGAGGCTGCGTGACTATGAGGCTCAGGTAGGTGAAGCAATGGCGATGGTCAAAGCGCTGAACCGTATGACGTTGTTGGGTATGCCACACAGCGTCAGGATCGGATAACAGGTGTAGCAGAGGGAGCCATCCTGGCGGCTAATTCTGATTTATTCAACAAAGCCTCTAAACTGCAAATAAATAGGGTAAATAGACAAATTATTAAGTTATCAAGAAACAATATGATCACTAAATAGTAGATAACAAGTAACCATTGGATTGAAATCTAATAATAGTGATACAATCGCGATAATAAGTTCATATCTCACAAATTTATCAAAATTTACGATCCTATGAGCGATATTTTTACGCTTACGGCGAATATTTTCCTTTTATAGTTGATAAAAGGAAACCTAATCTAATACAGGAGCCAACATTTATGTCTTCACTGACGCCCGCTAGTGAAGTGATTTTACGCCATGATGAATACTTTATCGGCCGTCGTGTTTTAATCGCTGGTAACTTACAAGATAATATTAGCGCTGAAAGGAGCGCTGAAATTTTACATATTTTAACTAATCAATATCACTACTGGTTATCATTTAACAAAGCGCTAGGCGAAAAAGCCCATTATGACTTAACGCTTGAAAAAACAGTGGCGAGACAATTTAATACACTGATCTATTTTTGGCCTAAAAACAAGCAAGAAGCCCATTTTCAACTACACAATATTTGCTCAGTTTTACCAGTAAGTAGTGATATTTTTATTGTTGGTGAAAATCGTAGTGGTGTAAATAGCGCCAATAAAATTCTAGAAGAAATAGGCAGTGTACGCAAAATTGATGCAGCACGGCGTTGTAGTCTCTATTATTGCCAGCTAGAAAAACAACCACACTTTCATTTAAATGATTGGTGGAATCTCTATAAGGTCGCTGATATAACTATCAAAACCCTACCTGGCGTATTTAGTCAACAAGCGCTGGATGCCGGTAGTCAACTACTTCTTTCTACATTTGATAAACCTATCAAGGGTAAATTATTAGATATCGCATCCGGCTCCGGTGTACTTGCAACGGTTATTGGCAAGAGAAACCCTGGCATAAAATTAACTCTCTGCGATACTCATGCTGCGGCGGTCACATCTTCTATTGAAACCATAAAAATAAATGGCTTAACTGGCGATGTTACAGCAAGTGATATCTACTCTGCGATTGAAGATAGCTACGACTGGATAATTTGCAACCCGCCGTTTCATGATGGATTAAAAACGGATTATTCAGCCGCTGAAGCAATCATCAAACAAGCATCAAATCATCTAAAACCAGGTGGAAAATTTAGAATGGTTGCCAATGCCTTCTTACCTTATCCAGATTGGTTAGATAAAGCGTTTGGTCGCCATGAAATACTTGCTCAAACAGGTAAATTCAAGGTTTCTCAAGCCAGCAAATTTCGTTAAATCTGATACGATAAGTTTTTAGCAAAATAATTAATTATTTAAATAACATTGTTACCACTTTCGTTTTAAGTGAATGAGAGATGAAAATGGAAGTCGGTAACAATATTTAATTGCAACTTTATTTAGCATAAATAATTCATTTTCAAATGACAAAGTCCGATGAAGATAACGATTTAAATCATCTCTCTGTCATTGGTGTTTCAATTATTATTTAATGAATAACTAATTATATATTTTTAGGCTTTGTTGAATAAATCAGAATTAGCCGCCAGGATGGCTCCCTCTGCTACACCTGTTATCCGATCCTGACGCTGTGTGGCATACCCAACAACGTCATACGGTTCAGCGCTTTGACCATCGCCATTGCTTCACCTACCTGAGCCTCATAGTCACGCAGGCTCAGATGGCCACCCAGCAAAGTTTTTATGCGGAACATCGCTGTTTCTGCCACTGAACGCCGGTGATAACCCACTTTCTTTTTCCACATATCATTACTCCTGCTCAGACGCTGATTCGCCACCGCATGGTTACGTTCATGGTACTTGTCCGGCCAGTATTTCGCTCCGCTTCGCGGCGGGATAAGGGGCCTGATTTTCTTTCTTAGCAACGCATCGTGGCAGTAACAGGCGTCATAAGCACCGTCTGCTGACACTTCCGTGATTTTCCGGTGGGTTTGGTTAATCAGGCCCGGCAGTGCCTGCGCATCTGTCGTTCCGCTGAGCGATAAGTCGGCACAGATAATCTCATGAGTCACACTGTCTGCTGCCAGATGAAGCTTGCGCCACACTCTTCGTCTGTCAGCCCCATGCTGCCTGACTTTCCATTCACCTTCGCCAAAGACCTTCAGACCGGTACTGTCGATGACCAGATGCGAGATTTCACCACGCGTTGGCGTTTTTATGCTGATGTTGACGCTCTTTGCTCGTCTGCTGACCAGCGAGTAGTCCGGACAGCACAGCGGCAAAGACATGAGTTTAAAAATCGAATAAACGAAGCCCTGTAATGCCCGGAGCGACAGGTTAAACACACGCTTCATCATCAGGACAGTGGTAACAGCCATATCGCTGTAGTAAAGCGGCCGGCCACGACCTTCAGGCGAAGAACTGTCAGTCCATCCAGCGATGGCCGACTCATCAAGCCAGACCGTCAGGGAACCGCGTTGTCTGAGTGCCTTGTTGTACGCGGGCCAGTTGGTAATTTTAAACTTTTGCTTTGCCATGGGGACCTGATGTTGAAACGAATTTAGCGATCAGCTCCGCCAATCACCTAAAAGTTCGATTTATTCAACAAAGCCGTTTTTTTGTGGAAAGAAAACATCAACCATAAACTAAGCTCACAAATTATTATATTTATGGTGAAAATTGACGAAGTGTTTTATATTAAATTTATTCTATGAAATTTTATGAAAAACACTTAATCAAAATATCAAATAATTTTGATGAAAACTATATTTTAGTAAAAAATAAGATAAATAATGAAAAAAGATTATTTGAAGAAACTGACCATTATAAAAAAATAATTAATAATAGAAAATTAACAGAAATCGATTTAGATGAAAATGGCTTTGTTGAATAAATCGAACTTTTAGGTGATTGGCGGAGCTGATCGCTAAATTCGTTTCAACATCAGGTCCCCATGGCAAAGCAAAAGTTTAAAATTACCAACTGGCCCGCGTACAACAAGGCACTCAGACAACGCGGTTCCCTGACGGTCTGGCTTGATGAGTCGGCCATCGCTGGATGGACTGACAGTTCTTCGCCTGAAGGTCGTGGCCGGCCGCTTTACTACAGCGATATGGCTGTTACCACTGTCCTGATGATGAAGCGTGTGTTTAACCTGTCGCTCCGGGCATTACAGGGCTTCGTTGATTCGATTTTTAAACTCATGTCTTTGCCGCTGTGCTGTCCGGACTACTCGCTGGTCAGCAGACGAGCAAAGAGCGTCAACATCAGCATAAAAACGCCAACGCGTGGTGAAATCTCGCATCTGGTCATCGACAGTACCGGTCTGAAGGTCTTTGGCGAAGGTGAATGGAAAGTCAGGCAGCATGGGGCTGACAGACGAAGAGTGTGGCGCAAGCTTCATCTGGTCATCGACAGTACCGGTCTGAAGGTCTTTGGCGAAGGTGAATGGAAAGTCAGGCAGCATGGGGCTGACAGACGAAGAGTGTGGCGCAAGCTTCATCTGGCAGCAGACAGTGTGAATCATGAGATTATCTGTGCCGACTTATCGCTCAGCGGAACGACAGATGCGCAGGCACTGCCGGGCCTTATTAACCAAACCCACCGAAAAATCAGGGAAGTGTCAGCAGACGGTGCTTATGACGCCTGTTACTGCCACGATGCGTTGCTAAGAAAGAAAATCAGGCCCCTTATCCCGCCGCGAAGCGGAGCGAAATACTGGCCGGACAAGTACCATGAACGTAACCATGCGGTGGCGAATCAGCGTCTGAGCAGGAGTAATGATATGTGGAAAAAGAAAGTGGGTTATCACCGGCGTTCAGTGGCAGAAACAGCGATGTTCCGCATAAAAACTTTGCTGGGTGGCCATCTGAGGCTGCGTGACTATGAGGCTCAGGTAGGTGAAGCAATGGCGATGGTCAAAGCGCTGAACCGTATGACGTTGTTGGGTATGCCACACAGCGTCAGGATCGGATAACAGCTGTAGCAGAGGGAGCCATCCTGGCGGCTAATTCTGATTTATTCAACAAAGCCATATTTTTATCACTTTCAGGATTAATTTGTTCAGCGCGGTTTTCACTTACATCTTCTAATACATGATAAGCGATAGCACAAAAAAGCGAATTTAATCTTTTCATATCCCCAAGTAAACTAACATGTAAGTTGCTGGTATCGAGACTTTGTACATTTAGCTTATGTAGGCGCTCAACATGCGCATAAGCATAACGTTGATTTAATAATCGGAATCGATGTTTAGCTCTTCGTAATCGACGCGCATTATCTATGTCTCCAGATACGAATACCGACATAGCTAAACTCAAATTATTTTGTAATCGTTCCATAAGAGTATTCAGTTCTTTAGTACCGGCAGGGGAGAAAAAATGTTGCTTATCAAATATTTTTTTAACCACTTCTGTTGCCATACGATTAATGATGGTGGCTGATTGCTGTAAATTCAAAGCAATATCAATAATTTCAGCCCAGCGACGAGAAGCAGCTTCCCCTAGTTGATTTTGCTGAATTTGAGCCAAATAGAGTTTAATACTACTATGTAGCATATCGATCTCTTCTTCCAGGTGTACAATATAACGCCGCTGTATTTTATTGCCCTTTAGAACTTTCAGCCAAACGTTGAACCATTTGCTCAACAATATCCCCCATACGTAGTGTCTCTCTTACCGCATTGGCAATCGCTAATGACGGTGTCTCCAACGCCGCTTTGTCTAAATAACGAGGTGCAAAAACCTCGACCTCTACAGGGGAAATAGGAATAAGACGTTGGCATAAACGCGACATGAATTCGACAAATGGCAGCATTACTAAACAACGCAGTAAATTATAAAATACATGAAAATAGATCACCACTTCAGAGGCATTAAAATTATAATGACCAATCCAAGCAGCTAATGGTTTAATCCAGGGTACAATCATTATTGCACCAATAAGCTTGAATAATAAACTGCCTAAAGCCACTTGCCGTGCCGATCCTCTTTGCTGGCTACTACCTATCATAGCTAATAAACCACTACCGATATTAGAGCCAATAACAATCGAGAAGCTAATATAAAGCGGTACGAGTCCGGCTACACTTAATGTTGCTGTCAACAAAACCGCTGCCAGACTGGAATAGGTGAACATAGCAAATACCGCACCAACTAGTAGTGCTAAAATGGTATCACCGCTTAAAGAGGTAAAAATTGCTTGGATAGCGGATGCATGAGTAATTGGTGTTGCTGAACCAACAATAAGCTTTAAAGCTAATACAATCAGACCTAGGCCAATCGCAACTCGCCCTAATTGACCAGAACGATTTTTTTCTGACTAAGAAAAGTAATAACACCAAATAAAATTAACAATGGTTATAACCATGCCAAATCAAAAGTTAACACCCGGGCCATTATCGCAGTACCGACGTCAGCACCCAACATAATAACCATAGCTGGCGTGATAGAAATTAACCCTTGTGTCACAAAAGAAATAACTAATAATGCCGTCGCATTACTACTTTGTACTAAAGCAGTGACACCAATACCCGCCAAAAATGCGCGCGATTTTTTACCGATACTTTTGCCTAATATTCGGCGTAAATCGCTACCGAAAACTCGCATAAGACCAGTTCGGACAATATATGTGCCCCATACCAATAAAGCCACTGATCATAATAATTCAATTAATGTTAACATTAATTATCCATGCTATTTGTCTACAACTAATTGGCTTTGTTGAATAAATCAGAATTAGCCGCCAGGATGGCTCCCTCTGCTACAGCTGTTATCCGATCCTGACGCTGTGTGGCATACCCAACAACGTCATACGGTTCAGCGCTTTGACCATCGCCATTGCTTCACCTACCTGAGCCTCATAGTCACGCAGCCTCAGATGGCCACCCAGCAAAGTTTTTATGCGGAACATCGCTGTTTCTGCCACTGAACGCCGGTGATAACCCACTTTCTTTTTCCACATATCATTACTCCTGCTCAGACGCTGATTCGCCACCGCATGGTTACGTTCATGGTACTTGTCCGGCCAGTATTTCGCTCCGCTTCGCGGCGGGATAAGGGGCCTGATTTTCTTTCTTAGCAACGCATCGTGGCAGTAACAGGCGTCATAAGCACCGTCTGCTGACACTTCCCTGATTTTCCGGTGGGTTTGGTTAATAAGGCCCGGCAGTGCCTGCGCATCTGTCGTTCCGCTGAGCGATAAGTCGGCACAGATAATCTCATGATTCACACTGTCTGCTGCCAGATGAAGCTTGCGCCACACTCTTCGTCTGTCAGCCCCATGCTGCCTGACTTTCCATTCACCTTCGCCAAAGACCTTCAGACCGGTACTGTCGATGACCAGATGCGAGATTTCACCACGCGTTGGCGTTTTTATGCTGATGTTGACGCTCTTTGCTCGTCTGCTGACCAGCGAGTAGTCCGGACAGCACAGCGGCAAAGACATGAGTTTAAAAATCGAATCAACGAAGCCCTGTAATGCCCGGAGCGACAGGTTAAACACACGCTTCATCATCAGGACAGTGGTAACAGCCATATCGCTGTAGTAAAGCGGCCGGCCACGACCTTCAGGCGAAGAACTGTCAGTCCATCCAGCGATGGCCGACTCATCAAGCCAGACCGTCAGGGAACCGCGTTGTCTGAGTGCCTTGTTGTACGCGGGCCAGTTGGTAATTTTAAACTTTTGCTTTGCCATGGGGACCTGATGTTGAAACGAATTTAGCGATCAGCTCCGCCAATCACCTAAAAGTTCGATTTATTCAACAAAGCCATTTTCATCTAAATCGATTTCTGTTAATTTTCTATTATTAATTATTTTTTTATAATGGTCAGTTTCTTCAAATAATCTTTTTTCATTATTTATCTTATTTTTTACTAAAATATAGTTTTCATCAAAATTATTTGATATTTTGATTAAGTGTTTTTCATAAAATTTCATAGAATAAATTTAATATAAAACACTTCGTCAATTTTCACCATAAATATAATAATTTGTGAGCTTAGTTTATGGTTGATGTTTTCTTTCCACAAAAAAACGGCTTTGTTGAATAAATCGAACTTTTAGGTGATTGGCGGAGCTGATCGCTAAATTCGTTTCAACATCAGGTCCCCATGGCAAAGCAAAAGTTTAAAATTACCAACTGGCCCGCGTACAACAAGGCACTCAGACAACGCGGTTCCCTGACGGTCTGGCTTGATGAGTCGGCCATCGCTGGATGGACTGACTGTTCTTCGCCTGAAGGTCGTGGCCGGCCGCTTTACTACAGCGATATGGCTGTTACCACTGTCCTGATGATGAAGCGTGTGTTTAACCTGTCGCTCCGGGCATTACAGGGCTTCGTTGATTCGATTTTTAAACTCATGTCTTTGCCGCTGTGCTGTCCGGACTACTCGCTGGTCAGCAGACGAGCAAAGAGCGTCAACATCAGCATAAAAACGCCAACGCGTGGTGAAATCTCGCATCTGGTCATCGACAGTACCGGTCTGAAGGTCTTTGGCGAAGGTGAATGGAAAGTCAGGCAGCATGGGGCTGACAGACGAAGAGTGTGGCGCAAGCTTCATCTGGCAGCAGACAGTGTGACTCATGAGATTATCTGTGCCGACTTATCGCTCAGCGGAACGACAGATGCGCAGGCACTGCCGGGCCTGATTAACCAAACCCACCGGAAAATCACGGAAGTGTCAGCAGACGGTGCTTATGACGCCTGTTACTGCCACGATGCGTTGCTAAGAAAGAAAATCAGGCCCCTTATCCCGCCGCGAAGCGGAGCGAAATACTGGCCGGACAAGCACCATGAACGTAACCATGCGGTGGCGAATCAGCGTCTGAGCAGGAGTAATGATATGTGGAAAAAGAAAGTGGGTTATCAACGGCGTTCAGTGGCAGAAACAGCGATGTTCCGCATAAAAACTTTGCTGGGTGGCCATCTGAGCCGGCGTGACTATGAGGCTCAGGTAGGTGAAGCAATGGCGATGGTCAAAGCGCTGAACCGTATGACGTTGTTGGGTATGCCACACAGCGTCAGGATCGGATAACAGCTGTAGCAGAGGGAGCCATCCTGGCGGCTAATTCTGATTTATTCAACAAAGCCCAAAATACTCTTAAAAACTATCTTATGGTTTTCAGAGTGCAACTGAAGTTGCGATGGCTTGTGCAACATTTGGTTTAGTATTTGGTGGATTGATTGGCGGCCCGATAGCGCGCTTCTTGGTTCGTAATATGAAAACACCAGCAGTAAGCCAAAATTCAGAGGATGATAAAGAAACTCCTATGGCATTTGAAAAGCCACAAACTGGACGAGTAATAAGTTCTTTAGTGTTAATAGAAACATTAGCCATGATTGCGATTTGTATGGTGGTGGGTAAATTGGTTTCGCAATGGCTATTGGACAGTTATCAGTTTACTTTACCTACTTTTGTTTGTGTTTTATTTACCGGAGTGATTTTCAGTAATAGCTTATCCTGGGTTGGTTTCTACCGCGTATTTGATCGCGCGGTTTCAGTTTTAGGTAATGTTAGTTTGTCACTTTTTTTGGCGATGGCATTAATGAGTTTAAAACTATGGGAACTTGCTTCGTTAGCCATACCAATGCTCATCATTTTGATAATACAAGCGATTGTGATGGGTTTTTATGCTATTTTTGTTACCTTTCCAGTTATGGGTAAAAATTATGATGCTGCAGTCCTCGCAGCCGGTCATTGTGGTGTTGGCTTAGGGGCAACGCCGTCAGCAATTGCTAATATGCAAGCTGTAACAGAAAGGTGTGGTCCTTCTCATTTGGCTTTTCTTGTGGTACCAATAGTTGGTGCTTTCTTTATCGATATTATTAATGCATTAGTGATTAAATTTTATCTATGGCTACCTATTTTTTCAACGCCAATAATGAATGGATAGTAGAAATGTAATTAATATAACTGAGCCGCTAATATTTAGCGGTTTTTGCCTTAGCAAGTAATCGTTAATTAACTCAAGCGTTGCTATATTGTGAACGTTCAGGTAACCAACGTTCAATCAGCGCATTGGTTTGATTGGGATAATGTTGTTGCAAATATTGGGCGATATTTCTTATTTCAGGCAATAGGTCTTGATCGCGCATTAAATCAGCCACTTTGAATTCTGCATTTCCTGTTTGACGAGTACCTAACAACTCTCCTGGACCACGAATTTCCAAGTCTTTTTGCGCAATGATAAAACCATCATTGCTATCTCTAAGTACCTGTAAACGTAATTTAGTCGCGTAAGTGAGTGGGGTTTTATATAGTAAAACACAATGTGAGGCAATGCTCCCCCGGCCAACCCGGCCTCTTAATTGATGTAACTGAGCAAGCCCTAAACGCTCTGGATTTTCAATAATCATCAAACTGGCGTTTGGCACATCGACACCCACTTCGATAACTGTCGTTGCGACTAATAGTTGTAGTTGATTGGCAGTAAAATCTGCCCTCACGTTTTGTTTTTCTACCGATTTCATCCGTCCATGAACTAAACCAATATTTAATTCAGGCAATAGGCGCGTTAGTTCTTCTTGTGTTGCTTGAGCGGCTTGTGCTTCAAGCACGTCAGAGTCATCAATTAATGTACATACCCAATAAACTTGTCGTTTTTCTATCTGGCAGGCCTGTTTTACTCGTTGAATAACTTCATTGCGGCGGGTGTCAGGAATGGCAACTGTTGTGACAGGAGTTCTGCCTGGAGGTAGTTCATCAATGATTGAATTATCCAGATCCGCATAAGCTGTCATCGCGAGCGTACGTGGGATCGGCGTTGCTGTCATGATTAGCTGATGAGGATAAATGCCGTGTTGCTGACCTTTTTCCCATAGCGCCAGACGTTGATGTACACCAAAGCGATGTTGTTCATCAATGATCACTAATGCTAAGGCGTTGAATTCGACTTGTTGTTGAAAAATGGCATGAGTACCAATTATCATTGCGACTTCACCCTGAGCAATCGCTTTTTGTTGACTCAGTCTGGATTTTCCTTTCTGTTTTCCTGATAACCAACCTACTTGGATACCAAGTGGTTCTAGCCATTGGCGAAAAGTATTGGCATGCTGTTCTGCTAATAATTCGGTAGGTGCCATGAGTGCTGCTTGTTTACCATGTGCGATAGCACGAATTGCGGCAAAGAGCGCCACTAATGTTTTACCTGAACCAACATCGCCTTGCACTAAACGGATCATAGGGCTTGTTTTAGCCAGATCTGCTTCAATTTCACTGACAACTCGTTGTTGGGCTTTGGTTGGAGAATAAGGTAACCGTGCCAGTAATTGATGTTTTAATTTTTCTTCTGCTGGTAATGGCTGGGCGGAAAATTGTTGTGTTTCACTCCGAACCGTTAGCATACTTAGTTGATGGGCTAATAACTCTTCAAATATTAATCTACGTTGCGCCGGATGCTTACCCTTTTCCAGTAGATCCAGAGGGATATCGGGCGGCGGGCGATGAAGTGTTTGAATAGCCTGTGGTAAACTTATCAATCCTCGATTAAATGGCGTCGGGATCAACTCATTGATCGCACAAGTATCAAGTAGCGTTAACGCTTGAGCAATAAGTTTGCGTAAAGTTATCTGACGTATCCCTTCAGTTGTTGGATAAATGGGTGTTAATGTATTTTGTAACTCAATATGTTCGGCATTAGGTTTTATTTTATATTCGGGATGAATAATTTCTGGTCCTAAATTACCTCGCCGGATTTCACCATAAGCGACGACGTATTTGCCGACTGCCAGACTATTTTTCATAGCGGTAGAAAAGTTAAAAAACCGCAGGGTTAATGTTCCTGAGCCATCACTAATTTGGCTGGTCATCATTCGCTTACGTCCAAATGCGATTTTAGTTTGTAATATTTCGCCGCTTACAGTCACAGAGTTACCCGGTTGAACTTCACTAATCGCATAAAGCTGAGTTTGATCTTCATAACGCAAAGGTAGGTGAAAGAGGAGATCTTGGATAGTACGAAGTCCCATTTTATTGAGCTTTTCTGCTTGCGTTTCACCAACACCGTTTAATGATGTTAATGGAATAGCATCAAGTAATTTCCCCCTCATGCGGTTAGTTCTCCAGAGTGCGTTTTTTACCTGGTACTTTAGACGATTGCATAGCTGCCCACCATGCATCACTGGCAACAATTTCGCCATGTTCATTAATTAGTGGTCGGGGAAGTCCTTTATGTTTTGAAACGGTGGCTAATACCGGATAACCGCCCTCAAAAAGCCACGCCTGTTGCTCTTCTTCTGATAGCTGACTAAAAAGGCTGTCATACATATTGGCATTTTGTCTTTGCCGTTGCGCTTCATAAAGAATTAAAGCAGAAGCCACAGAGACATTTAATGACTGTACCATACCCATCATCGGAATATGAATATTGTGATCAGCCAGTGCGAGAGCTTGTTTGGAAATGCCCGCTCGCTCTTGTCCCAAGATGATACAGGTAGTTTGATTATAATCTATTTGACGAAAATCGATCGCTTGGTTGGTAAGATGAGCGGCTAAGATTTGCATGCCCGCAGCTTTACAGGTAGAAATTGCATGTTCAATAGAGGCATGAGTCCTTACTTTTACCCAATGATTACTGCCGGCTGCTGCTGCAGATAAGCTTTTGCTGTTATTTTTACACCAGATTGTATGAATTTGTGGTATTCCAACCGCATCAGCGGTACGGATCACGGCAGAAATATTATGTGGTTTATGAACATTTTCAAGACAAACCGTCAGATCAGGTTGGCGCATGGCGATCACTTGACGAATGCGAGCATAACGTTTTGAATTCATAACTTAGTTCCGGTTACGGCTGATGCGTAAGACATCAGGCATGATACGGATTTTTTTCATAATATTAGCTAATTGAATACGATCCTTAGCGGTTAAGCGAATAAATGCGCAGTAGACACGCCCGTCTTTCTCTTCGATATTCATACTTTGAATACTAGAATTTGCACTATTAATTGCTGCTGTTAAATTAGCTAATGCCCCTTGGTGATTGATCATATCGACTTTAATTTCAGCAATGAAGTTGTTATTAACGCCCTCATCCCACTCTACTTGCATAAATTTCTCAGGCTCTTTTTGATAGCCTCGAATATTACGGCAAGACTCATGGTGTATAACTAAACCTTTACCAGGGCTAATATGAGCAACAATCGGATCACCGGGGATAGGGCGACAACATTTAGCAAAGGTAATTAATACCCCTTCTGCTCCTTTGATTGGTAGTTTACTACGGCTATCACTATTATCTGTGATAACGTTATTTATACTAGCATTACCTAACAAATTATGCGCTACAACGACACTCATGGTATTGCCAAGGCCAACTTCAGCGAGCAAATCATCAATTGAGTGAAGTTTCATTCTTACTAATTCTTTATTGATATTCTCTTGCGGAATATCGCCCAGTTTGTTGCCATTGCCTAAAGCGTGGTTTAGTAAACGGCGGCCTAAACTAATTGAATCTTCTCGTTTAACGTTTTGAAGTAATTGGCGTATTTTTGCTCTGGCTTTGGAACTAACAACGAAATTCAACCAAGCTGCGTTTGGCCTTGCGCCAGGTGCGGTAATAATTTCTATGGTTTGCCCGGTATTTAACGATTGAGACAAAGGATAGGGTTGGCGATCTACGCGGGCTCCAACACAAGCATGACCTATATCGGTATGAACAGCATAGGCGAAATCAACTGGGGTTGCGCCAGTAGGCAATTCGACAATTCTACCTTCGGGGGTAAAAACATAGATTTCGTCAGGAAAAAGATCTGATTTTACACTTTCGATGAATTCAAAAGAATTACCTGCACTTTGTTGAAGTTCTAATAGGCTTTGCATCCAGCGTTGTGCTCTCATTTGAGCGGTTGTGCTAGATTCTCCTTGTTCTTTATATGCCCAGTGAGCAGCGACACCCATTTCTGCCATTTGATCCATATCTTCGGTACGAATTTGTACTTCAATAGGTACGCCATGTGGGCCAATCATTGATGTATGTAAAGATTGATAGCCATTTGCTTTTGGGATCGCAATATAATCTTTCACTCGCCCTGGCCGAGGATTATATAAACTATGTACCTGCCCAAGAACGCTATAACATGTATCAACGTCTTTAACAATAATCCGAAAGGCATAAATATCCATAATTGAGTG
This sequence comes from Arsenophonus endosymbiont of Aphis craccivora, assembly GCF_013460135.1. Lineage (GTDB taxonomy): Bacteria > Pseudomonadota > Gammaproteobacteria > Enterobacterales > Enterobacteriaceae > Arsenophonus > Arsenophonus nilaparvatae. The sequence continues at coordinate 1,747,724 of NZ_CP038155.1, read as the reverse complement.
GAAGCGTTGCTCTTTCAGGTGCATTTTGCGATATATTGAATAGAGATGTTTTTCTCGACCACATACTCGGCAAGGGATCTTGGCTTCCAATAATCGACCTTCAATTTCTGCCAAGATTTTTTGTATCATCTCTTTTCGGTTACCACGAGCGGCTTTTACAACCTCTTTAATAACTCGGTAGCGATTGGGATAGAACGCTTCAAAGCCTAGTTCTTCCAATTCAGTTTTGAGATTATGAATACCAAGACGATGTGCCAGCGGGCTATAAATTTCTAATGTTTCTCTCGCGATTCGGCGGCGCTTATCAGCACGAAGGGAACCTAAAGTACACATATTGTGCGTTCGATCGGCGAGTTTGATTAAAATGACACGGATATCTTGCACCATGGCCATAATCATTTTGCGAAAATTTTCTGCTTGAGCTTCTTTTTTATCACGAAAATTGAGTTTGTCGAGTTTTGATACCCCTTCAACCAGGCCAGCAACGGTTTTACCAAAAAGCTGTTTTATATCCTGAAAAGTTGTCGGGGTATCCTCGATAATGTCGTGTAATAATGCGGCCATTAATGTTTCATGATCTAAACGCATTTCCGCTAAAATGCATGCCACCGCGACTGGATGGGTAATATAAGGTTCACCACTTGAACGGGTTTGGCCTTCATGTGCCTCCCGGGCGACAAGATAAGCTTGTTTCAGTAACGATATATGCTCTTTTGGCAGATAGTCCTGAACGATTTGATTGAGGCTTTCAAACAGGTACAAGGCAGGCCTACCTTTTCAGTTAACGACGACCTTCAGCAATAGCGGACACTGCTTGCATTTCTGCCGCCTCTTGCTCATGCTGTTCTTGACGTTCGCGGACATCAAGAATTTGAGCATTAATCAACCCTGATTCTATTTCGCGCAGTGAAATAACAGTGACCTTATCGTTTTCTTCTTTAACTAAAGGATTTTTACCATTAATTTGTAATTGACGCGCACGCCGTGCCGCCACTAAAACCAAGTCGAAACGATTACCAATTTTTTCTACTGCATTTTGAACTGTTACACGTGCCATAATATGACTCCAAAGATAAAGAAATGACCGGATATAATACTGAACCTTTACTCAGTCTGCCAATAATTTATTAATTAAAGTATTATGTCGCTGAATCTGACGTTCTAAACGTAGACGCTCAGATCGAATAATAGATTGTAAATCTCCCAATGCAGTATTGAAATCATCATTAACAATAATGTAATCATATTCGTTATAATGTTTTATTTCAGCGACCGCGTGTGCCATCCGCTGGTTAATCGTTTCTTCGCTATCTTGCCCGCGACCACGTAACCGGCGTAGTAACTCATTTTTAGAAGGCGGTAAGATAAAAATAGTGCGAGCGGAAGGCATTTTTTGGCGAATATGCAGTGCGCCTTGCCAATCAATATCTAAAAATACATCGACACCGCTATTAATAATTTTTTCAATAACTGCCCGGGAAGTTCCATAATAATTGCCGAAAACGCAGGCATATTCAAGAAAATAATTATGCTCAATCATTTGCTGAAATTTGCTTTCAGTAATGAAATAGTAATGTTCACCGTTTTTTTCACCAGGGCGTATCGCTCTAGTGGTATGCGAAATAGAAACTTGTGTGTCATATAAAGGCTGAGTTTTTAATAAAGCCTGAATAAGACTCGATTTACCTGCACCACTTGGGGCAGACACGATATATAACGTTCCTTGGATCATGATGATTTCTTGATTAATAGGCTAATTAATTAATAAAAATTTTTTAAAAAGTACAAAAGCTCTTGAATAGTATACACATGCAATCAGTAACATACAGCTTTAGTAACATTTTTAATGAAAGATCTGAATTATTTTTGAAAATAATTACCATTTTTGCAAAGTGCTTTGAGAAAAAATGATTCATAAATATCTTCATAATTATTTTCTATTTACTACTTCCCAATCATGGGAATTGTATATTGAAAGTATTTTTCGTGAATGAAATAAATAGATGATTAAATTTATGCATGGATGCTGCTGATTATGAGATCTTTTATTTTAATTTCAGTCTACTATCGTCAGAGCTTTTTTTTATTATTGATTTTGCTAAATATAAACTCATCAATAGCGAAAAGCGGCTTTGTTGAATAAATCAGAATTAGCCGCCAGGATGGCTCCCTCTGCTACACCTGTTATCCGATCCTGACGCTGTGTGGCATACCCAACAACGTCATACGGTTCAGCGCTTTGACCATCGCCATTGCTTCACCTACCTGAGCCTCATAGTCACGCAGCCTCAGATGGCCACCCAGCAAAGTTTTTATGCGGAACATCGCTGTTTCTGCCACTGAACGCCAGTGATAACCCACTTTCTTTTTCCACATATCATTACTCCTGCTCAGACGCTGATTCGCCACCGCATGGTTACGTTCATGGTACTTGTCCGGCCAGTATTTCGCTCCGCTTCGCGGCGGGATAAGGGGCCTGATTTTCTTTCTTAGCAACGCATCGTGGCGGTAACAGGCGTCATAAGCACCGTCTGCTGACACTTCCCTGATTTTCCGGTGGGTTTGGTTAATCAGGCCCGGCAGTGCCTGCTCATCTGTCGTTCCGTTGAGCGATAAGTCGGCACAGATAATCTCATGAGTCACACTGTCTGCTGCCAGATGAAGCTTGCGCCACACTCTTCGTCTGTCAGCCCCATGCTGCCTGACTTTCCTTTCACCTTCGCCAAAGACCTTCAGAACGGTACTGTCGATGACCAGATGCGAGATTTCACCACGCGTTGGCGTTTTTATGCTGATGTTGACGCTCTTTGCTCGTCTGCTGACCAGCGAGTAGTCCGGACAGCACAGCGGCAAAGACATGAGTTTAAAAATCGAATCAACGAAGCCCTGTAATGCCCGGAGCGACAGGTTAAACACACGCTTCATCATCAGGACAGTGGTAACAGCCATATCGCTGTAGTAAAGCGGCCGGCCACGACCTTCAGGCGAAGAACTGTCAGTCCATCCAGCGATGGCCGACTCATCAAGCCAGACCGTCAGGGAACCGCGTTGTCTGAGTGCCTTGTTGTACGCGGGCCAGTTGGTAATTTTAAACTTTTGCTTTGACATGGGGACCTGATGTTGAAACGAATTTAGCGATCAGCTCCGCCAATCACCTAAAAGTTCGATTTATTCAACAAAGCCGCGAAAAGCATGCAATGCCCTGATTGGCCTGAATTAGTTTTGCATAGGGAAATTACAGCAGTTAATTCAAAATTAAAAAGATGGAATAAAGCATATTATATTAATGGTCAAAGTTTGGTTAATGATGAAACTTATGATCAAATTTATGCGTTATGGAAACATTGGTCAAATTGCCTTCATCAGCCGATAGATAAAATTCATTCGCTTTCTTTACCCGTTAAAGGAAGAAAAGTTCATCCAGTTGCTCATACTGGCTTAAAAAAGATAACCGTTGATGAAGTCGCTAGATGGATAGCGGGTCGTTATGAAGTTTGTTTACAACCTAAAGTCGATGGTGTGTCTGTTACATTGGTTTATCGAAAGGGTAAATTGGCTGCATTAATTAGTCGGGGTAATGGTGTAGAAGGGATTGATTGGTCTAAAAAAGCTGATTTTCTGCCCGCAATTCCCAAAAAAATCCCAAATCATGCCTCTCAATTAATATTACAAGGTGAACTATTTTGGTATCAGTCTGGTCACTAACAAGCCATTATGGGTGGCGCTAATGCTCGTAACAAAGTTGCCGGCTGGTTAATGCGAAAAAATTTATTGGTTCTACAAGAGAAACAAATTGGAATATTTGTTTGGAGTTGGCCTAATGGGCCATCGAATATGCAAACACAATTTGAACAATTAGAAAGTTGGGGTTTTCCGTTAACGAAACGCTATTCTCATTTGGTCAGTAGTGTTGATCAAATTACACAGTGGCAACGCTATTATTACAATCAACCAATGCCTTTTGCAACAGATGGTATTGTATTAAAACAACTCCCCTATACTTTAGGCCAATATTTGCAAGTGGGCATAAATAACTGGTCTGTTGCCTGGAAATATCCGACACCACATAAGGTTGCTCAAGTTAAAACCGTTAAATTTAATATAGGCAGAACCGGAAAAATCAATCCTGTCATTGTTGTTTTACCCGTGGAAATTGATGGAAAACAGATCCTGCATATTAGTATGGGGTCATTAAACCGTTGGCAAGGGATGAAAATTTTGCCTGGAGACACGATACAAATATCATTATCTGGTCATGTGATCCAGAAATTTGACAAAATTGTTTGGCGAATTAAACAGCAGAAAATGCTGTCCGTACCAGAGCAAAAAAATTATCATCCATTAAGCTGCTTCTATTACTCAATGAGATGCGAAAGTCAATTTGTTGCTCGCTTAGTTTGGTTGGCAAAACAGCTTAAAATGCAAGGGATCAATGAAAAAGGCTGGTTAGAATTAATAAGAGCTGGAAAAATAACCAATTTAATAGATTGGGCTACTTTAACCCTGTAACAAATCAATGAAGTGGCAATGTTTAACGCCATTAAAGGAAAATCTATTTATCAACAATTTTTATCAGCTCAAAAACAGCCTTTTTCTAATTGGTTAAAAGGGCTTGGAGTTCCTTTACCAGAAAAGCTTTTTAGCAAAATAACCTGTTGGGATGATTTATCATCTAAAGAGATAAATAGTGATATTTTATCTCGTAAACAACAGAAAAAGTTAGCGCAGTTTATTGAGCATAAAGATGTTAAACAGCTTGTAAAAATTTTGCGCCAAATTAATATAAATGGATTTACCAATGATAATCAGTTTAAGTAAAAAGTTACTGATTTAATTAGATATATGTAGATCTTAATCATTATGTTCATAATTGAATACTGGTAATCCTAATCGATAACGAATGGCAAGTAGACGTGCGGTTAAACCAGCGATTAAGGTGATGATAATAACCATATCTTTAGGTAGTGGAGTATGTAGTATTAATCCGATATAAAGCCATGCTGTAGCAAAGGAGATGCCAGCGTATATCTCTTTTTGAAAAACCATCGGAATTGTATTACATAACATATCGCGCAGTACGCCACCGAAAACACCCGTGACGACGGCTGCAATAGCGGCAATAATATAACTATAATTCATATCGAGCGCTATTTGAGCGCCAATAATGGAAAAGACAATAAGACCAATCGCATCCAAAATTAAAAATAAACGTCGTAAATGTTTCATCATTGGCGCCAGCCAGATAGTAATAACTATAACTGCCACTGCCGCACAAGCAACAATGACAATATATTCAGGATGTTTAACCCAACCAAGAGGATAGTTTCCTAATAAAATATCGCGTACAGAACCGCCGCCAATTGCGGTTGCTGATGCAATAATAATAACACCGAAAACATCCATCTTACGACGGCCTGCGGCTAAAGCACCTGTCATAGCTTCAGCTGTAATACCAATGATATAAAGTATGCTAAGTAACATAATGATTTTTAGATACGATAACCCTTAAGGTTTAAAGTTGTATTATAAAAATAAAGTATTGACTAATATTTTTGTCATGCTCACAGAATTATATTATTTTTTATCGTTCACCATAAAAGAGTGCGGATAATAAAATGTTTTATCAAGAACAGCAGATTACTTTGGATAAACGTAATCATCAATTGACAAATATAAACGTATGGACATCAGATAGCCAGTGGCTAGTTTTTGATGTACTGCCAAATAGTGCCTCTTTTACTAGGTTAACGATAGAAACAGTTAATATTAACACGCAACAACAAAAACAGATCTATGGCGCGAAAAATGGCGCGTATGTTGGTGTTGTTACGGTAAGTAGTGAAAATCCACCCAGATATGCTTTTATTCATGACCCGGAAAATCCCGATAAAAATTGGCATTCCGATTTTCATCATCGTCGAGGTGTAATTGTCAACGATATGGCCCCTAATATTACAGAAAATATTTAGGCCATGTGTATTACGCCTCCTTTTTTAGCAGGTGCATTGAGAGGAGGCACGCATGTCCATGTCTTTAGTTCAGATAATAGCAGGCTGAGTTTTACCTATAATGATCACGTGATGCATGAGTATGATCCGGGGCTTTGTTGAATAAATCGAACTTTTAGGTGATTGGCGGAGCTGATGGCTAAATTCGTTTCAACATCAGGTCCCATGGCAAAGCAAAAGTTTAAAATTACCAACTGGCCCGCGTACAACAAGGCACTCAGACAACGCGGTTCCCTGACGGTCTGGCTTGATGAGTCGGCCATCGCTGGATGGACTGACAGTTCTTCGCCTGAAGGTCGTGGCCGGCCGCTTTACTACAGCGATATGGCTGTTACCACTGTCCTGATGATGAAGCGTGTGTTTAACCTGTCGCTCCGGGCATTACAGGGCTTCGTTGATTCGATTTTTAAACTCATGTCTTAGCCGCTGTGCTGTCCGGACTACTCGCTGGTCAGCAGACGAGCAAAGAGCGTCAACATCAGCATAAAAACGCCAACGCGTGGTGAAATCTCGCATCTGGTCATCGACAGTACCGGTCTGAAGGTCTTTGGCGAAGGTGAATGGAAAGTCAGGCAGCATGGGGCTGACAGACGAAGAGTGTGGCGCAAGCTTCATCTGGCAGCAGACAGTGTGAATCATGAGATTATCTGTGCCGACTTATCGCTCAGCGGAACGACAGATGCGCAGGCACTGCCGGGCCTGATTAACCAAACCCACCGGAAAATCACGGAAGTGTCAGCAGACGGTGCTTATGACGCCTGTTCCTGCCAAGATGCGTTGCTAAGAAAGAAAATCAGGCCCCTTATCCCGCCGCGAAGCGGAGCGAAATACTGGCCGGACAAGTACCATGAACGTAACCATGCGGTGGCGAATCAGCGTCTGAGCAGGAGTAATGATATGTGGAAAAAGAAAGTGGGTTATCACTGGCGTTCAGTGGCAGAAACAGCGATGTTCCGCATAAAAACTTTGCTGGGTGGCCATCTGAGGCTGCGTGACTATGAGGCACAGGTAGGTGAAGCAATGGCGATGGTCAAAGCGATGAACCGTATGACGTTGTTGGGTATGCCACACAGCGTCAGGATCGGATAACAGCTGTAGCAGAGGGAGCCATCCTGTCGGCTAATTCTGATTTATTCAACAAAGCCACTTAAATATATAAAACCGACAATTGAATTACTTTCACAAATGATATCCCATTTTTGCTTGAAAAAATAAACTACTAAATTGGGAATAAAATAAGACCAGCTCTATCTTTTTTCGACTACCGCACCATGATTGTGCTTTAATAGCATCCGCTTTGCACAATAATGGTGCAGTTTATTATTCGATTTATGATTATTTACTAATAAATCATTAAAAAAGCATCTATTATCAGTTATAAAAATTTGGCATGATTTTCGCATAATAATTAACTATAGTAAAACTTTTTGGCGCTATGTTCAAAATAGGATCCAATCAGGAGAATCTTTATGTCTGTTGAGCATGTTTTATCCATGATCAAAGAGCACCATGTTAAATATATTGATCTACGCTTTACCGATACCAGAGGTAAAGAACAGCATATCACTATCCCTGCTCACAAAATTAACCAAGATTTCTTTGAAGAAGGTAAAATGTTTGACGGTTCGTCAATTGCCGGTTGGAAAGGAATTAATGAGTCAGATATGATGCTTATGCCTGATCCTGAGACGGCAGTATTAGATCCTTTTTTTAGTGATTCAACCATAATTATTCACTGTGATATCCTAGAGCCCCACACTCATCAGGGCTACGAACGAGATCCTCGTTCAATTTCTAAACGCGCCGAAAATTTCTTACGTAGTAGCGGTATTGCAGATACGATATTATTTGGACCTGAACCTGAATTCTTTGTGTTTGACGATATTCGCTTTGGTAACAATATTTCTGGTGCTTATTATCATATCGATGATGTTGAAGCAGCCTGGAATTCTGGCGCACATTATGAAGATGGTAATAAAGGTCATCGGCCAAGCGTTAAAGGTGGTTATTTTCCTGTCCCTCCCGTCGACTCTTCACAAAATATGCGCTCCGCTATGTGTTCCACCATGGAGAAAATGGGATTAATTGTTGAAGCACACCACCATGAAGTTGCCACCGCAGGCCAAAACGAGGTTGCTACCCGTTTTAATACCATGACTAAAAAGGCCGATGAAACACAAATATACAAATACGTGGTGCACAATATTGCCCATTCTTTTGGTAAAACAGCAACATTTATGCCAAAACCACTAGTGGGTGATAATGGCTCTGGTATGCACTGTCATATGTCACTGGAAAAAAATGGCAGCAACTTGTTTGCCGGTGATAAATATGGCGGGTTATCTGAAATGGCACTTTATTATATTGGAGGTATTATTAAACATGCGCGAGCTTTAAATGCCTTTACTAATCCAACCACCAACTCTTATAAACGTCTGGTGCCAGGTTTTGAAGCACCTGTAATGTTGGCTTACTCCGCACGTAATCGTTCAGCTTCTATTCGCATTCCAATCATTGCTAATCCTAGGGCATCGCGTATTGAGGTTCGTTTCCCAGACCCGGCTGCCAATCCGTACTTAGCCTTTGCGTCACAATTGATGGCAGGTCTCGATGGAATTATTAATAAAATTCATCCGGGTGAAGCGATGGACAAAAATTTATATGATTTACCAGCAGAAGAAGCACAAGAGATCCCAACCGTTGCCAGTTCACTGGAAGAAGCACTACAGGCATTGGATGCTGATCGGGAGTTTTTGAAACGGGGTGAAGTATTTACTGATGAAACGATCGATGCTTATATCAATTTATTAAAAGGTGATGTTCAACGTATTCGGATGGCACCTCACCCATTAGAGTTCGAAATATACTACAGCGTTTGATAAGCCATTCTCCGCTGAGTATTTTTGTTGTATTGTAATATTTACCTCATCTTTTGATGAGGTTTTTTTGCATGAAAATTGAACAAAAACTCTTGGTTTATACTCAAATATGTTAATATGCACTAAAAAGGTGCAGGAGTAAGACCAAGTGAAAATTGATAATTTACCAATTGGCGATCATATTTTAGATTGTTTATTGCATAATATTCTATTACTCGATAATGAACTCATTATCCATTACGCTAATCATGCTAGCCGCCAATTTTTTTTAGCTAGCCCAAGAAAATTACTAGGTACACCGCTACCAGTACTGTTTGATTATTGTTCGCTTAATATGGATTTAATGCAAAAAAAATAAAAACAAATCTAAGCTTTACCGATAATGACGTTACTCTGGTTATTAATAATCACTCTTATATCGTGACTATCAGTGCGCAGCCCATTTCACCATGCTTTATTTTGTTAGAATTTTCGCCAGTCAATCACCATCGCCGTTTAGATCAAGAACAATCATTACAAAGCGCATCACGTGAGTTAATCCGTACCTTAGCTCATGAGATAAAAAATCCATTAGGTGGTTTACGTGGAGCAGCTCAGCTGTTAGGCAAAACCCTTTCTAATTCTAATCAGTTGGAATATACCCAAGTTATTATTGAGCAAGCCGATCGCTTGCGTAATTTAGTTGATCGTCTACTTGGACCCCAACATCCTGGCGCAAAAACAAAACAGAATATTCATCAAGTTGTTGAGCGTACTTACCATTTAATATCACTGACACTACCGGAAAATATTAAACTAATAAAAGACTATGATCCCAGTTTACCTGAATTTGCACACTATCCGGAACAAATTGAACAGGTATTACTCAATTTAAGCCAAAACGCGATACAAGCAATGGAAGAAAACGGCGGAACCTTGATTATACGGACTCGCACCGCATTTCGAGTGACATTACATGGAAAAACGTATCGACTTGCTGCCCGGATCGATATTGAAGATAATGGTCCAGGCATCCCGTCACAAATACAAGACACGCTGTTTTATCCAAGGGTCAGTCATCGTAAAGGTGGCAATGGTTTAGGACTCTCAATTGCACAAAATATTATTGATCAGCATGCTGGCAGGATCGAATTTTCCAGTTGGACTGGCGATACACAATTTTCGATTTATCTTCCTATTAAGAATTAGGTAACTGATATGCAAAAAGTTACGGTGTGGATCATTGATGATGATAATGCCATTCGTTGGGTTTTAGAACGAGCGTTAAATAATGCCAACATGGAATGTCGCAGTTTTGAAGATATTCAAAGTGTACTGACTGCATTAGAGAAAACCTGTCCGGATGTTTTAATCTCTGATATCCATATGCCAGAAAACGATGGATTATAATTACTGACAAGACTTAAACAAAGTCATCCTAAATTACCGATTATTATTATGACTGCCCATTCAGATCTCAATACCGCAGTTAATGCCTATCAACAAGGTGCTTTTGATTATTTGCCAAAACCTTTTGATATTGACGAAACGATATCGTTGGTTGAACGCGCACTTAATTATTATCGCAATCAACAATCGAGTCGTGGATCAAATTCTTTTTCGGCCGCTCCTGTCACCAAGATTATTGGTGAAGCACCAGCCATGCAGGAAGTTTATCGAATTATCGGTCGCTTATCCCGCTCCTCGATTAGTGTACTTATTAATGGTGAGTCAGGCACTGGTAAAGAGTTAATTGCGGATGCACTTCATCGCCATAGTCCTAAAGCAGCAGGGCCTTTTATTGCGTTAAATATGGCGGCTATCCCTAAAGATCTGATTGAATCTGAGTTATTTGGCCATGAAAAAGGCGCTTTTACTGGCGCCAGTCAGGTCAGGCAAGGGCGCTTCGAGCAAGCGCATGGTGGTTCACTTTTCCTCGATGAAATTGGTGACATGCCACTTGATATACAAACTCGCCTTTTACGCGTATTGGCAGAAGGCCAGTTTTATCGGGTTGGTGGTTATACACCGATTAAAGTTGATGTCCGTATTATTGCCGCAACCCATCAATGCCTTGAGCAACTAGTACAAGAAGGAAAATTTAGAGAAGATCTCTTTCATCGCCTCAATGTGATCCGCATTCCGCTTCCACCATTGCGTGAACGGACTGCAGATATTCCACATTTGGCCAGCCATTTTTTACGCCAAACAGCACAAGAACTTGGCGTCGAGATCAAAATTTTGGCACCACAGACAGAAATTATCTTAATGTCTTTACCTTGGACGGGTAATGTACGCCAGTTAGAAAACGTCTGTCGTTGGCTTACAGTTATGTCTTCCAGCCAAGTGATATTGCCGCAAGATCTGCCAAGCGATTTGCAACAAAATCAACAATTTCTCTATTCGCCTAAAAAGAAACCTGCGGCAAATAACGAAATATGGCTTGATCCACTTGCCAATTGGACAAAAACCGCCCTCGAAAATAATAAACAGAATTTACTACAGGAAGTTTTACCGCAGATGGAACGTACAATGCTTGCATGCGCTTTAATCCATACCAAAGGCCATAAACAAGAAGCCGCTCGCTTACTCGGCTGGGGGAGAAATACTATTACGCGTAAATTGAAAGAATTTGGTATCGAGTAGTAAAAAAGAGCTGAAATGTACAGCTAGACTATTCTCTGTAACCAACTAAATCACACGTGAAAATTGGCATTGACGCATTGTGTTGCGCAAATAAATATCAAAACACATACATATATTACGAATTAATAATCGGACTTTAGGGGTAATTTGTAGCTGTCTTTGACCAACAATCACCAAACCATCTGCTATCATCGGTTGTAATAACTGTAAATCTGCAGAAAAGTAATTTTTAAAATCAATCTGATAGCAATCTTCAATTTGACCATAATCTAAATGAAAATTGCAGATCAAAGTTTTGATGACATCACGTCGAATACAGTCATCCTGTGTCAAAGATAAACCTTTCCACAATGCATGTTGATGATTTTCAATGGCCTGATAGTAGGCGCTTAAATCTTTTTGATTTTGTGCATAATGATCGCCTAACATGCTAATTACTGACACGCCAAGTCCGAGTAGATCACAGTTTTGCTGAGTGGTATAGCCCTGAAAATTACGATGTAAAACCCCATTACGTTGTGCAATAGCCAGTTCGTCGTTAGGTTTAGCAAAATGATCCATACCAATAAATTGATAACCATTTTGTGTTAAGGTGAAAATCGTTTGCTGCAAAATAGCCAGTTTTTGTTCCGCTGTCGGTAAATCTTGCGGTTTTATTTTGCGTTGTGCAGCAAAGAGAGCCGGTAAATGGGCATAATTAAACACACTTAAACGATCAGGCGAAAGGGCTAATACTCGCTCTAAAGTAAAAGCAAACGTTTCCGCTGTCTGTTTCGGTAAACCATAAATCAAATCGATACTGGTAGAAATAAACCCCGTGCCTCTGGCTCGTTGAATCAAAGCGAAAATAAAATCTTCATCCTGCTGGCGGTTAACTAAATGCTGTACCTGTTTATTAAAATCCTGTACGCCCATACTCAAGCGGTTAAAACCCTCGTAGCGCAAGTGATCAATAACATCCAATTCTATTTCTCGCGGATCAATTTCAATTGATATTTCGGCATCAGTGGCAAAATGAAACTGTGATTTCAACATTGCCAATAGTTGGCTGATCTGGGATTTACTCAAATAGGTTGGTGTCCCACCGCCCCAGTGCATTTGGGTAACAGTACGATTAGTAAATAATTTCGCTTGTTCTATGATCTCTTTTGCTAAAATCAGCAGATAGTTATCTACTTTATGTTTATGACGAGTAACCAACTTATTACAGCCACAGACATAGCACAGTTTATGACAAAACGTAATGTGTACATAAAGAGACAGCGGTCTGTCAGGATAGCGACTGGCAGCAATAGCAAAATCACTATCACTGTAGTGTTGATTAAATTCTAACGCAGTAGGATAAGAGGTATATCTGGGCCCAGCATAGTTATATTTTTGAATGAGGGAAAGATCCCAAATAATACCCTGCTCTGACATATTTTTATCCTTCAATAATAACTATCTGCTATCTTATAGCCAGACTCACATTACTGTATTTGCTGCCACTATCTTAACTGATGAGATATTATCATAAGATGATGTAAATGGAATAATCATCCAATTAATCAAACTATTTAAGATCAGTAATATTGATAATCAAAGATAATTATTAATAAATTATTTATGATTAATCAGTAATAAATATTACTATTTTATTAGGCAGTAACACCCATTTTTACTATTAAATAGTTGAAACAAACAATGCTTACTTCCCTTTTAAAAGCCGCATAATATCATCTGGTTTATCATCATCTTCTTCGTCATCAAGCTCAATACCAACTATTTTTAGTAAAGTATCAATGCGATCCAATTTACTATCGACATAAGTCATTTCATCTTTGGCCAATGTTTTACCTTCTTCAAGATCAGTTAATAACGGGGCCAGACGTTCATCATTTTCCAATAATAGGCTTTGTTGAATAAATCAGAATTAGCCGCCAGGATGGCTCCCTCTGCTACAGCTGTTATCCGATCCTGACGCTGTGTGGCATACCCAACAACGTCATACGGTTCAGCGCTTTGACCATCGCCATTGCTTCACCTACCTGAGCCTCATAGTCACGCAGGCTCAGATGGCCACCCAGCAAAGTTTTTATGCGGAACATCGCTGTTTCTGCCACTGAACGCCGGTGATAACCCACTTTCTTTTTCCACATATCATTACTCCTGCTCAGACGCTGATTCGCCACCGCATGGTTACGTTCATGGTACTTATCCGGCCAGTATTTCGCTCCGCTTCGCGGCGGGATAAGGGGCCTGATTTTCTTTCTTAGCAACGCATCGTGGCAGTAACAGGCGTCATAAGCACCGTCTGCTGACACTTCCCTGATTTTCCGGTGGGTTTGGTTAATCAGGCCCGGCAGTGCCTGCGCATCTGTCGTTCCGCTGAGCGATAAGTCGGCACAGATAATCTCATGAGTCACACTGTCTGCTGCCAGATGAAGCTTGCGCCACACTCTTCGTCTGTCAGCCCCATGCTGCCTGACTTTCCATTCACCTTCGCCAAAGACCTTCAGACCGGTACTGTCGATGACCAGATGCGAGATTTCACCACGCGTTGGCGTTTTTATGCTGATGTTGACGCTCTTTGCTCGTCTGCTGACCAGCGAGTAGTCCGGACAGCACAGCGGCAAAGACATGAGTTTAAAAATCGAATCAACGAAGCCCTGTAATGCCCGGAGCGACAGGTTAAACACACGCTTCATCATCAGGACAGTGGTAACAGCCATATCGCTGTAGTAAAGCGGCCGGCCACGACCTTCAGGCGAAGAACTGTCAGTCCATCCAGCGATGGCCGACTCATCAAGCCAGACCGTCAGGGAACCGCGTTGTCTGAGTGCCTTGTTGTACGCGGGCCAGTTGGTAATTTTAAACTTTTGCTTTGCCATGGGGACCTGATGTTGAAACGAATTTAGCGATCAGCTCCGCCAATCACCTAAAAGTTCGATTTATTCAACAAAGCCCCAATAATACCTACTCTTCTGCGGGTGATAATATTGATTTTTCTACCTTGTTTATTTTTTGCTTGTTGGTATTTAAGGCTTTTTCTTCTTTAGCATCTATGAGTAGAGGGATCGGTTTCTTACTACCAATGCGCGGATCTTTATCCATTGATGGATAATTGTTATTTTGTGCATTAGATCTTTCTTGATAACGACTACCTTCTATATGGCCGTGCTTTTTTTCTGTTTTTTTCGTTCACGACTGGCTAAGTTTAGCTATTCACGATTTTTTTTCATCTTATTAGCTGCTTTTTTCTTATGCTCCGACATAACGGGTTTTCTCTCATTGCTGATTTTCAATTCTATATTTAACACAATAATATGATATGTGGATGACTTATACTAGATACGGTAAAATTAGAATAAATAAAAACTTCGATATAATAATTATCGAAGTAATGTAAATAAATTATTCAGTTATTTATCAATGCTATTACACATCAACCAAAATAATTTTTGCAATAAATAACAGCGAAACAATAACGACTGCCAAACCAATTTCACGCCACCGTCCTGTTCCTATTTTCCTGACACAGTAAGCAATAAAACCTAACGCGATACCTTCAGTGATGGAAAAACTAAAAGGCATCATAACCGCTGTGATAAAAGCGGGTACTGACTCGGTTAAATCATGCCACGCAACACGTGTTATACTCGATGTCATTAAGACACCAACATAGATCAGTGCACCAGCTGTTGCATAGACGGGTACCATATTAGCTAGCGGTGAAATAAAAATTGTTAATAAAAATAGCGCGCCAACCACAATTGCGGTTAATCCAGTACGTCCACCTATCGCAACTCCAGAACTACTTTCAATATAGGCAGTTACTGAAGATGTTCCCATTGCGCTGCCTGCGACCGAACTTAAACTATCAACATAAAGCGCCTGTTTCATCTGCGGAAATTTACCTGTCTTATCAGCCAAACCCGCTTTATCGGTAACACCAATTAAGGTTCCTGAAGAATCAAACAGGTTAATCAGCATGAAAGAGAAAATAATGCCAGACAAACCAATATCTAATGAGACAATCATATCAACATGTCCAACAACCGTCATGATGCTAGGTGGTAGCGCAAAAACACCATTATATTGGACATCACCGATAATCATCCCAATCAGCGTGGTGATCACAATAGAAACAAGCACCGCAGCATGAATATTGCGCGCCGCTAACACGACAATGATAAAAAATACCAAGATCCCCAATAACACATTCGATTGAGAAAAATTACCAATCGCCACCAAGGTATCTGGATTAGCAACAATTATGCCAGCATTTTTCAATCCCATCATGGCAATAAATAAACCAATACCACTGGTAATACCAACCCGTAAGCTTAAAGGGATATGCGCAATGATCCAGTAGCGAATATGAAAAAGTGTTAAAAGAAATAAACCAACTGCTCCCCAGAAAATTGCTCCCATAGCCACTTGCCAGGAATAGCCCATAGCACCAACAACGACAAAAGCAAAAAAGGCATTTAATCCCATCGCAGGAGCAACAGCAACCGGTAAATTGGCGACGAGCCCCATCATAATACTACCTAACGCTGCAACCAGGCAGGTAGTGACAAAAACAGCTTTAATATCCATTCCCGCCATTGATAGAATTTGTGGGTTAACAAAAACGATATAAACCATTGTCAAAAACGTCGTCAATCCGGCAATGATTTCTGTTCGAACTGTCGTGCCATGTTCATGTAATTTAAACATGCGCTGAAGCAGACTCTGTCGTCTGATCGGATCTGTTTTGTTCATATATTTAGCCTAATAAAAAAGTTTTTTTGCTCCATCCTACAATAAAATTAATCCAAATAGTTAATTATAAAACAGAAAAAGGAAAACAATATCTGACATAATTATGCGAATGAATATTCAACACAGTCATTACGTTGAAATAAGGCTTCGTGGAATCAAAAAGAGAGTGATATAAATACCAACGAATCAACCACTCATGTTACCAATCTTTCACTTACCTCTAAAAAGGCACTAGAAACAAACCAACTGATTTGGTTGCTTGCCTGATAATAGAGCCTGTGACGACCGATTTTTTTCTAAACGACGTAAGATTTGATTTGCTATCAGCTCAAGTGAAAAACACATAATGAAATAGATTCAAGCAACAAATAGAAAAATTTCCATTGGATAAATTATTTCTCGATTATTTATTTGAGTGGCTAAAAATGATAATTCTGCCACTCCCACAATATAAGCCAATGAAGTATCTTTAATTAATGCAATCCACTGATTAATAAAAGAGGGGATCATAATCCGTAACGCTTGTGGCAATATAATATTCCACAATACCGCCCAACGGGTAAAACCTAGCGACATCCCCGCTTGCCATTGCCCTTGACCTATAGCCAAAATACCTGCTTTTACTCCATGGGCTAAATAAGCTGATGTGATCAAAGCTAAAGCACAAATTACGGTCGTCAATTCAGGAATATCCGTACCTAGTAAAACAGGTAATAAAAAGTAACTCCAGAAAATTAACATGATGACAGGTATAGCCCGAAAAAAACCTAACACAGCTGCCAGTAAATTTGCCGACCAACCATTTAACATCGCCAATGAAATTCCACCAGCAATACCGAGAAAAATAGAGATAATTCCTGCTAATAAACTTATTAACAGAGTCAGTGCTGCACCTTCTAAAGGGCCATCAGGAAATGTACCAAATAACAGATAGCGCCAATTTTCAGCAATCACTGTAAAATCCATGTTAATATCCCTTTATTAATAGACGCTGCTGACGCCATTGTCCCCAAGCTTCCATCAGGGCAATAATGGCAATATAAAGAATTGTCGCCACACCAAACGCCGTAAAGGTTTGTAAACTTTGACTTTCAATCTGACGAGCAACATAAGAAAGCTCCGCAACACCAATTGCCATAGTTAGGGAAGAATTTTTTACAATATTCATATACTGCCCCAATAAAGGCGACATTGCGATTTTTAGCGCTTGGGGTAAAACCACATAACGCATGGATTGCCAGCCAGATAAACCTAATGCTAATGCAGCAAATTTTTGTCCTTGCTTTACACCATAAATACCGGCTCTTAATTCTTCAGCAATAAAAGGCGTAGATTAGAGAGTTAAGCCAATCACACCTGCCAAAAATTCAAATGATGGCCATGCGAGATTAATATCGAGAATAGCCAGCTGATGTGGTGTATTTAGCCATTGCATAACTGATTCTGGTAATATCGTTCCAGCAGCAAAGTACCAAAAAAAAGCTGTATTAATAATGGCGTATTACGAAATAGTGAAATATAACTAATTGCTAACCAACGCAAAAATACGGTATGGCTATCTATAGCAGCAACGACCACAAACCCTAGCAGGGTTGAGGCGACTATGGCACAAAATGAGATCCAAATAGTAATGAGCAAGCCCTGCCAAATCCAATCAAGATATTCAGGGGTTAATAGCTGGCTAGAGAAAAAATGTTCAAACATTTATGCAACCTATTTATGATGAAGCACTCATTTAGGTATTTTTAGGCTTTGTTGAATAAATCGAACTTTTAGGTGATTGGCGGAGCTGATCGCTAAATTCGTTTCAACATCAGGTCCCCATGGCAAAGCAAAAGTTTAAAATTACCAACTGGCCCGCGTACAACAAGGCACTCAGACAACGCGGTTCCCTGACGGTCTGGCTTGATGAGTCGGCCATCGCTGGATGGACTGACAGTTCTTCGCCTGAAGGTCGTGGCCGGCCGCTTTACTACAGCGATATGGCTGTTACCACTGTCCTGATGATGAAGCGTGTGTTTAACCTGTCGCTACGGGCATTACAGGGCTTCGTTGATTCGATTTTTAAACTCATGTCTTAGCCGCTGTGCTGTCCGGATTACTCGCTGGTCAGCAGACGAGCAAAGAGCGTCAACATCAGCATAAAAACGCCAACGCGTGGTGAAATCTCGCATCTGGTCATCGACAGTACCGGTCTGAAGGTCTTTGGCGAAGGTGAATGGAAAGTTAGGCAGCATGGGGCTGACAGACGAAGAGTGTGGCGCAAGCTTCATCTGGCAGCAGACAGTGTGAATCATGAGATTATCTGTGCCGACTTATCGCTCAGCGGAACGACAGATGCGCAGGCACTGCCGGGCCTGATTAACCAAACCCACCGGAAAATCAGGGAAGTGTCAGCAGACGGTGCTTATCACGCCTGTTACTGCCACGATGCGTTGCTAAGAAAGAAAATCAGGCCCCTTATCCCGCCGCGAAGCGGAGCGAAATACTGGCCGGACAAGTACCATGAACGTAACCATGCGGTGGCGAATCAGCGTCTGAGCAGGAGTAATGATATGTGGAAAAAGAAAGTGGGTTATCACCGGCGTTCAGTGGCAGAAACAGCGATGTTCCGCATAAAAACTTTGCTGGGTGGCCATCTGAGGCTGCGTGACTATGAGGCTCAGGTAGGTGAAGCAATGGCGATGGTCAAAGCGCTGAACCGTATGACGTTGTTGGGTATGCCACACAGCGTCAGGATCGGATAACAGCTGTAGCAGAGGTAGCCATCCTGGCGGCTAATTCTGATTTATTCAACAAAGCCGTATTTTTATTAAAAATAATATCTTTTTACTTTTCTAATGGTGCAAATTTAAAATCACCACGAGGTAGTGCTGCTTTAGTTTCTGGACCAAACCAACGATTATAAATTATTTCTGCCTGACCATTTTTTTCTAATTTCAATAAAGTATTATTTACCGCTTTAATCAAATTCGTTTCACCTTTAGCCGCTGCTAATGCCTGATATTCACGTGTAAGACTAAAAGGTGAGATCTCATAATCTGCTTTAATTTTTGCCGGTAAGTTACCCAATACACCAATCAGTTTGGCATCATCTGGCGTAATAGCTTGTACATTACCATTTCGTAATGCAGCAAAAGCAAGCGGCGGGGTGTCATCGTAAGATATTACTTTAGTATTAGGATATCGTTCACGTAGAGTAATTTCCTGCACGGTTCCTTTATCTGCACCGATACGCAAAGGAATAATATCATCAGCCATTTTTAATACCCCAATACGTGCGATAAATTTCTGCCCAGTAGCAAAATCAGGAATTGAAAACTCAACTTGTTTAGCACGTTCGTTGGTGATGGTAAAATTAGCACCAATCAGATCCACTTTACCTGCTGTCAATAGCGGTATTCGATTCGCTGGATTAGTTGGACGCAATACTAATTTAACACCAAAATCTTTAGCAATCGCTTCTGCAATATCAATATCAATATCATAACCCACCAATTTTTTAGTTTTAACATCAATAAAACCAAAGGGAGGATTACTATCAAAAACAGCAATACGGATCCACACCGGCTTTTTTGATACTTTCCAATTTATCTGCTTTTGCCAACCCGGTAACCAATGCTAATGTGACAGATAATACAGTTGCAATAAGATTGAATTTCATTTCACTATTACCTTGTACTGTCAAATTTTTGTATATTTATGTTTATTAGAGTCAAATTATCAATTCACAGTTAGAACATGAAATAATATAAAAATCTATGGTTATTCCAAAAAGGAATAACCATGAGCTAAAAATAATCATTCAATAATCGCTGAAATGCGCGTTAATGACCACCCTTAGTTAGCATTTTTTCTACAAAATCCCCACCTAAATGCCGGAAATCTTGCCCTTTTAAATAATAGAAAATAAATTCACAAATGTTTTGGCAACGATCACCTATTCGCTCAATAGAGCGCGCACAAAACAACGCTGTTAATACACTAGGAATCGTGCGAGGATCTTCCATCATATAAGTCATCAGTTGGCGAACAATACCTTCATACTCTTCATCAACCTTTTTATCTTCAAGATAAACGCCAATTGCCGCATCCAGATCCATACGGGCAAATGCATCCAACACATTATGTAACATTTGAATAGTATGCCCGCCTAAAGCTTCCAGACTAACAAGTAACGATTGATGTTGCTCAGAAAACTTTTCCAACGCAACCTCACAAATCTTATCAGCAACATCACCAATACGTTCAAGCTCAGCAATGGTTTTTGAAATCGCCATAATTAAACGTAAATCACTGGCAGTCGGTTGCCGCTTAGCAATAATGCGCACACAAGCCTCATCAATCGCCACGTCCATAATATTGACTTTTTGATCATCCTCTATCACTTTTTTTGCCAAATTCTGATCTTGGTTATGTAAAGCTTCAATGGCATTTTTAAGTTGCTCTTCTACCAACCCACCCATTTTCATTAATTCAGTGCGAATATGCTCCAACTCAGCATTAAACTGGCCAGAAATATGTTTGTTGTAATTTAGATTATCCATTATAATACCCTATATTAACCGTAGCGGCCAGTAATATAATCCTCAGTCTGTTTTACTGTAGGTGTGGTAAACAAAGTATCTGTATTATTAAATTCAATCAGCTCACCTAAATACATAAATGCTGTATAGTCGGAGCAACGTGCGGCTTGCTGCATATTATGTGTGACCATTACCACGGTATATTCCGATTTCAGTTCACTTATCAACTCTTCAATACGTCCTGTTGAGATAGGGTCAAGTGCTGAACAAGGCTCATCTAATAGTAATATTTCTGGCCGGATCGCGATGCCACGAGCAATGCACAACCGTTGCTGCTGACCGCCTGATAAACTATAGCCACTATGCGAAAGTTTATCTTTCGTTTCATCCCAAAAGGCAGCTTTAGTTAACGCCCATTGAACACGTTCATCTATTTCAGCGCGAGAAAGTTTTTCAAATAAACGCACCCCAAAAGCAATATTGTCATAGATTGACATCGGAAATGGTGTTGGTTTTTGAAAAACCATACCTACTCTGGCGCGCAATAACGCAATATCTTGTTCATCGGTCAAAATATTAGTGCCATCCACCAAAATTTTACCTTCAGCATACTGCTCAGTATAAAGCGCAAACATCTTATTAAATGTACGTAACAGGGTAGATTTACCACAGCCTGAAGGACCAATAAAAGCCGTTACCTTATTCTCTGCAATATTTAATGAAATGTTTTTTAGCGCATGGAATTTGCCATAGTAGAAATTCAAGTCACGAACTTGAATTTTACCTTCTGCCATGTCATTAACTTTAATCATCAATTTGTCTCTTAAGTTTGTCATCTGTTACTAAAGAACTAATATTTTTTCTTGGCAAATAATACACGCGCTAAGATATTGATTAACAAAACACATAAAGTAATCAATAAAACACCTGCCCAAGCCAATTGCTGCCATTCTGAGAATGGACTCATCGCAAATTTAAATATGGTTACTGGAAGATTAGCAATCGGTTCACTGAGATCTGTACTCCAGAACTGATTGGAAAGTGAAGTAAACAACAAAGGCGCAGTCTCACCAGCAATTCTCGCAATGGCGAGTAATACTCCGGTAATAATCCCTGAAACAGACGCTTTTAAGGTAATTGAGGCTTTGTTGAATAAATCAGAATTAGCCGCCAGGATGGCTCCCTCTGCTACACCTGTTATCCGATCCTGACGCTGTGTGGTATACCCAACAACGTCATACGGTTCAGCGCTTTGACCATCGCCATTGCTTCACCTACCTGAGCCTCATAGTCACGCATCCTCAGATGGCCACCCAGCAAAGTTTTTATGCGGAACATTGCTGTTTCTGCCACTGAACGCCGGTGATAACCCACTTTCTTTTTCCACATATCATTACTCCTGCTCAGACGCTGATTCGCCACTGCATGGTTACGTTCATGGTACTTGTCCGGCCAGTATTTCGCTCCGCTTCGCGGCGGGATAAGGGGCCTGATTTTCTTTCTTAGCAACGCGTCGTGGCAGTAACAGGCGTCATAAGCACCGTCTGCTGACACTTCCCTGATTTTCCGGTGGGTTTGGTTAATAAGGCCCGGCAGTGCCTGCGCATCTGTCGTTCCGCTGAGCGATAAGTCGGCACAGATAATCTCATGAGTCACACTGTCTGCTGCCAGATGAAGCTTGCGCCACACTCTTCGTCTGTCAGCCCCATGCTGCCTGACTTTCCATTCACCTTCGCCAAAGACCTTCAGACCGGTACTGTCGATGACCAGATGCGAGATTTCACCACGCGTTGGCGTTTTTATGCTGATGTTGACGCTCTTTGCTCGTCTGCTGACCAGCGAGTAGTCCGGACAGCACAGCGGCAAAGACATGAGTTTAAAAATCGAATCAACGAAGCCCTGTAATGCCCGTAGCGACAGGTTAAACACACGCTTCATCATCAGGACAGTGGTAACAGCCATATCGCTGTAGTAAAGCGGCCGGCCACGACCTTCAGGCGAAGAACTGTCAGTCCATCCAGCGATGGCCGACTCATCAAGCCAGACCGTCAGGGAACCGCGTTGTCTGAGTGCCTTGTTGTACGCGGGCCAGTTGGTAATTTTAAACTTTTGCTTTGCCATGGGGACCTGATGTTGAAACGAATTTAGCGATCAGCTCCGCCAATCACCTAAAAGTTCGATTTATTCAACAAAGCCGGTAATTGATAAAATCATTTTCCATTTTGGTGCACCTAAAGCATAAGCTGCCTCACGTAAATTATCTGGCACCAG
Organism: Arsenophonus endosymbiont of Aphis craccivora; assembly: GCF_013460135.1. Lineage (GTDB taxonomy): Bacteria > Pseudomonadota > Gammaproteobacteria > Enterobacterales > Enterobacteriaceae > Arsenophonus > Arsenophonus nilaparvatae. The sequence continues at coordinate 1,724,669 of NZ_CP038155.1, read as the reverse complement.
TTTTAGCATATTTTCCGTTGTTCGAATAACAATCGGGATCTGTAACAAGACCAGAGCAATAACACCTGCCCAACCAGAAAAATGCTGCATTCTGGCAACGATAATCATATAAACGAATAATCCAACCACAATTGATGGCGCAGACAGCAAAATATCATTAATAAAACGAATTATTTCTGCCAGCCAAGAAAGACGTCCATATTCAGCCAAATAAATACCCGCCATAATGCCAAGGGGTGTGCCTAACACCGTAGCCCATAAAACCAGCAAACCACTACCTACAATCGCATTGGCTAATCCACCACCGGTAGAATTTGGTGGTAGCGTCATTTCAGTAAATAAACTCCAGGACATGCCTTCAACCCCTTTGGTTAACGTTGTAAATAAGCTCCAAATTAACCAAAACAGAACAAATGCCATGGTGATCATCGAGAGCAACAGTGCAATCCGATTTTTTTGTCTCCGCCATGCCTGACGACGTTGACGTTGTTTAATATCAATAGTTTTTGTTGTATCTGCCGTCACCATGTTAGCGCCCTTCATTTTTGGCTAAACGCATAATCATCAATTTAGAAAACGCAAGCACGATAAAAGTAATAACAAATAAAATTAAGCCTAACTCCATTAATGCAGCGGTATGTAATCCACTTTCCGCTTCAGCAAACTCATTTGCCAACGCAGAGGTAATACTATTTCCTGGCATGAAAAGTGAAAAGCTATCTAGCTGATAAGTATTACCAATAATGAAAGTGACTGCCATTGTTTCCCCTAAAGCTCGCCCTAACCCTAACATCACACCGCAGATCACACCATTACGCTTATAGGGCAATACGATATGCCAGATAACTTCCCAAGTCGTGCAGCCAATACCATAAGCAGATTCTTTCATCATAACTGAGGTCTGTTCAAAAACATCCCGCATCACTGAAGCAATATAAGGAATAATCATAATTGCCAGGATCACGCCAGCAGCTAAAATGCCGATACCTAAAGCCGGGCCTGAAAATAATTCACCAATAATTGGTATACCTGCCAAAACGTTACCAATCGGCTCTTGAAAATAAGTGGCAAATAGTGGCGCAAAAACAAACAATCCCCACATGCCATAAACAATACTAGGTATGGCCGCCAATAATTCAATCGCAATACCTAACGGGCGCTTTAACCAATTTGGTGATAATTCTGTTAAGAATAAAGCTATGCCAAAACTGACAGGCACTGCAATGATCAATGCAATTAACGACGTTACTACCGTGCCATAAATGGTCACTAACTCACCAAATTCCTGGGCAGGAACATCCCAATCCTTTGACCAAAGAAAAGAACAGCCAAATTTTTTGATACTTGGCCACGATGCAATAATCAAAGAAATAATAATTCCACTTAACATTAACAGTGTAATTAGTGCAGCTAGTTTAACGAGAGCACCAAAAATAATATCACCTTTTTTTCCCGGTGCTTTATATGTCGTTAACTTCTCAGCCATTGTTTTTTCTCATTTTAATCCCCTTATATAACAAGTGGATAATCGTTCATTTATAATAGAGCGCGATTTTTGCTATCAGCTGATGCCACACTCAATTCAATATACAGAATTACCATTAGCGTCTTTTATATTACTGTTCCATGCCGCCCTAATATGGGCCACAACTTCGTTCGGCAAGGTAGCATAAGCCAAAGCCTTAGCCTGTTCAGCGCCTTTATCGTATGCCCAGTCAAAGAAGGCGAATATTGTTTTCGCCTTCTCAATATTTTTTTGTTCTTTATGTAATAAAATAAAAGTAGCAGAAGTAATTGGCCAGAAATTTTTGCCTACCTGATTAGTCAGATCTTGTGCAAAGGTTTTAGTCCAATCAGCTTTTTTAGCAGCGGCACTAAAACTACTGGCTGTTGGCGACACCGCTTCTCCATCAGCAGAAATTAATTTGGTATAAGCTAATTTGTTCTGTTTAGCGTAAGCATATTCTACATAGCCAATAGCACCAGGCAGACGCTGAACAAAGGCAGCAACACCTTCATGACCTTTTCCAGCAATGCCAGTTGGCCATCTAACCGTAGAACCCGTGCCAATCTTACTTTTCCAATCAGCATTCCCCTTAGCCAGATAACTGGTAAAAACAAAAGTCGTTCATGAACCATCAGCACGGCGAACAACGGTAATATTTTGTGCTGGCAATGCTAAACCTGGATTTAATTCAACAATTTTTGGGTCATTCCATTTTTTAATGTTACCTAAATAAATGTTACCCAATGTTTTGCCATCTAATATCAATTGTCCAGATTGAATACCTGAAATATTGATTGTTGGAACAACACCACCAATCACAGTTGGAAATTGAATGAGTCCTTCTCGATTGAGTTTTTCATCACTTAAAGGCGCATCTGAAGCACTGAAATCGACCGTTTTAGCTATAATCTGTTTTACCCCACCGGATGAACCCATCCCCTGGTAGTTAATCTGATCGCCGGTCTGTTTTTGGTAACTATCTGCCCATTTTGCATAAACTGGCGCGGGACATGTGGCACCAGCGCCAGTAAGGCTTGTTGCCGCAAAAGCTGACATGGCCGTCAAAGAAAACATGGCTATGATATTAACGATGATAGAACGCATCAATTTCATAATCTCTCCTATTTGAGATGAAAGAGAAACAAATTACTCTGTTAATTGTAGCGAGTTAAAAAATACGAGGAAAAAATAGGTTAGTTAGATGACAGAAAGATGTATTATTTATGACAGTTTTATGACTGTTAAATAAATAATCAATTTATTTAAAAATATAGCCTTATATATCGATATAATAAATTTTCAAAATCAAAGAATTATATGATTTCATAAAATATAATAAAATTTCTGTTAAATTACGGCTAAATAAAAATATAGCTTTTTATTTTTACATTAATGGTAAAGTTGCCCGTATAGATAACCCTCCCCGTTTACTTTTATCTATAATAATTTCACCATCATGAGCATCAATAATTCGGCGAATAATTGCTAATCCTAGTCCTGTACCACCATTACTTCTTGCCCTTTCACCTTGCACAAAAGGTTGAAAAAGATGTTGAATACTTTCTTTTTTAATTCCTGCTCCATCATCCTCAACCTGAAACCAGGCATGATCTTTTATCACATCACTACTGACTTTTACCCAACCATTCCCATAGCGGATGGCGTTAACCAGCATATTGGTTACTGCTCGTTTTATGGCAATTACATTAGCATTAATAATGATAGGTGATGAACTAATCTGCGTCTCAATATTAGACAGGAAACTACTCTCAGCATTAACAGCGTCAAGTAGGACTTTGTTCAAGTCACAAAACTCCATGTTCATTTCCCTGCCTGTACATATATAGTCCATGAACTGCCCAATGATAGCATTACACTCTTCAATATCTTTGTTAATTGATTCTGCTAGATATTGATCCTTTTCATTCATCATTTCTGTTGCTAAACGGATCCGGGTTAACGGAGTTCTCAAATCATGACTCACGCCTGCCATTAATATCGTTCTATCATTTTCCAGCATTTTTATTCCTGACGACATACGATTAAAAGAGCGGATGACATAACGTATTTCTAATGAACCTTCTTCCTTGATTGCTGGAACCATGACACCTTTTCCCATTTGCTTGGCATAGCTTTCTAATACAAATAATGGTATACTCTGATAACGAATATAAAGCCATGTAACAGCAAAAATGGTTAAAAAAATAGCCAATGTATAACGAAATACAACGGCGAACTGATTCTGTCCTATTTTAGTTAAAGGCAGTCTTATCCAAACATTTGGGGCAAGATAAGAGTTTAACCATAAAAAAGGATGATCTTTGGCAATTTCAAGACGAACATCCGCCTTGCCACCCATATATTCCGCCATCTGCTGGCTTAATTCCTCATAATGTCTTGCCCAACGTAAGCCTTTTGCCATAGCACGCGACTCGGTATAAAAATTAATACCCAGTTCTTTATAGATTTTCTTCTTAAATGATGGCGGCATTAAAATTGCATTTCCATCTTGCAATTCAATTTTCTCTGTTAATAACGTATGCACTTCATAGGCTAAGACTTTATTAAGCTGCTGAAGACTCGGCATTACAACAAAATTAAGCACAACTAAATAGCTGGTGACTAAACTAGCAAACAGTAAAGTAACAATAACAAATAATGAACGATAAAACGTGTTACGTCTGGAAAAACGCAATCGTTTCATGCTTTACTACCATCTGGTACAAATACATAACCCAACCCCCAAACCGTTTGAATATAACGTGGATGAGTAGGATCATCCTCAATCATTCGACGAAGACGTGAAATCTGCACGTCTATCGAACGCTCCATCGCACTATATTCACGCCCTCTAGCAAGACTTATCAATTTATCACGAGATAGAGGCTCACGTGGATATGAAACCAGCACTTTTAAAACCGCAAACTCACCGCTGGTTAATGGCATAGACTCATCATCTTGAAACATTTCCCTTGTTCCTAGGTTTAATTTGAATTTACCAAATCGAATCACCGCCTCGTTCTGTGCCGGCGCACCCGGCAGCTCATTTGCCTGACGTCGTAATACGGCGCGAATACGAGCCAATAACTCTCTAGGATTAAATGGTTTAGGTATATAATCATCCGCTCCAATTTCTAATCCAACAATCCGATCTACTTCTTCACCTTTTGCTGTTACCATAATAATTGGGATAGGATTATTTTGACTCCTTAAACGACGGCAAATAGATAAGCCATCTTCACCGGGTAACATCAAATCCAGTACAATCAAATGAATAGATTCACGCATCAAAATACGATCCATTTGCTCAGCATTGGCGGTACTACGAACTTGAAAACCCTGTTCAGTTAAATAACGCTCCAGTAAAGAGCGCAAACGCATATCATCATCCACAACAAGAATTTTATGATTTTCTTGCATTTTTTGACTCCACAAATATTTTTAAGATCCCTATATATAGTGTCTGAATAACAAATAAGACAATAATAATATAACTAATTCCTATTAGGCTTTTTTAGATTAATATTTACATTTTATTGATTTTTTTAATTTTATATCATTTACAACTCAATTCCTTGATAATTAATATCCAATAAGTAAGAATACCATTTGGCGTATTCACCGTAACTTCATCATCAATTTGTTTACCTAATAATTCCCTTGCCACTGGTGAATTAATAGAAATCCATTTTTTAGCCGGATTAAATTCATCTGTTCCAACTAAACGAAAAACTTTAATACCACCATTTTCATCTTGTAGTTTTACCCAAGCTCCAAAATAAACTCTACCTTCCTGCCGAGGATCGGGATCAACTATTTTTAATACTTCAAGACGTTTAGATAAAAATCGAATACGTCGATCAATTTCTCGTAATCGCTTTTTACCATAAATATACTCCGCATTCTCTGAACGATTACCAAGCGCCGCTGCCTCTGATACAGCTTGAGTGACTTTCGGCCGCTCCTCACGCCAAAGAAACTTCAACTCTTGTTTGAGGTTGTCCCACCCTTCACGAGTAATATAATTATTTTTCACAATAAAAACTCAGTATGATTAACCTTAATTTAAACTAATTACTATATATAATTCAAAAAAAGTTTTCGTTCACTACATCAAGTTCTAATATCCAAATATAATGTTAACTGGAAATTATTGTTTTCAACACGTATAAATGCGCACATAAGTCGTTAATTGCGTCCTATTTAAGTATTGAAGAAACTAAAATGATGAATAAATCCTTAAGCAAAATTCTTGCACATAAATTAGATACAACGCCAGCGCAAATACTTTCAGCCATTACATTACTTGATGAAGGAAATACTGTTCCTTTTATTGCCCGTTATCTTAAAGAAGTAACAGGAGGACTCGATGATAACAAGCTACGTAAACTTGAAACACGTTTAAGTTACTTACGTGAATTAAACGAGCGCCGCCAAACTATCCTAAAATCGATTAATGAACAAGGAAAGCTTACGGCTGAACTTGCTCAGGCGATTAATAACACTTTTAATCAAACTGAGCTAGAAGATCTCTACTTACCCTATAAACCAAAACGTAGGACACGAGGCCAAGTAGCGATTGAAGCAGGTTTAGAGCCACTCGCAAAGCGGTTATGGAATGAGCCCCAACATATACCAGAGCAGATAGCTGAAACCTTTATTGATCCACAAAAAAATATTAATGACACTAAAGCTGCGCTCGATGTTGCTCGTTATATTTTAATGGAACGCTTCGCTGAAGATGCAAATTTACTTAGCAAAATTCGTAATTATTTGTGGAAAAATGCCCATTTAACGGCAAAAGTTATTGAAGGTAAAGAAACCATAGGTGCAAAATTTAGCGACTATTTTGATCACCATGAGCTTATTTCGCATATCCCATCCCACCGTGCACTTGCTATGTTTCGTGGCCGTAACGAGGGTATTTTACAATTATCACTTAATGCCGATCCACAATTTGAATCACCACCAAAAGAAAGTTATTGTGAAGAAATTATTACCCAACACTTTGGCTTACATTTAAATAATGCACCAGCAGATAAATGGCGAAAAGCCGTTATCAGTTGGACATGGCGAGTTAAAATTCTGTTACATCTTGAAACATAATTGATGGGCACCTTACGTGAAAAAGGGCTTTGTTGAATAAATCGAACTTTTAGGTGATTGGCGGAGCTGATCGCTAAATTCGTTTCAACATCAGGTCCCCATGGCAAAGCAAAAGTTTAAAATTACCAACTGGCCCGCGTACAACAAGGCACTCAGACAACGCGGTTCCCTGACGGTCTGGCTTGATGAGTCGGCCATCGCTGGATGGACTGACAGTTCTTCGCCTGAAGGTCGTGGCCGGCCTCTTTACTACAGCGATATGGCTGTTACCACTGTCCTGATGATGAAGCGTGTGTTTAACCTGTCGCTCCGGGCATTACAGGGCTTCGTTGATTCGATTTTTAAACTCATGTCTTTGCCGCTGTGCTGTCCGGACTACTCGCTGGTCAGCAGACGAGCAAAGAGCGTCAACATCAGCATAAAAACGCCAACGCGTGGTGAAATCTCGCATCTGGTCATCGACAGTACCGGTCTGAAGGTCTTTGGCGAAGGTGAAAGGAAAGTCAGGCAGCATGGGGCTGACAGACGAAGAGTGTGGCGCAAGCTTCATCTGGCAGCAGACAGTGTGAATCATGAGATTATCTGTGCCGACTTATCGCTCAGCGGAACGACAGATGCGCAGGCACTGCCGGGCCTGATTAACCAAACCCACCGGAAAATCAGGGAAGTGTCAGCAGACGGTGCTTATGACGCCTGTTACTGCCACGATGCGTTGCTAAGAAAGAAAATCAGGCCCCTTATCCCGCCGCGAAGCGGAGCGAAATACTGGCCGGACAAGTACCATGAACGTAACCATGCGGTGGCGAATCAGCGTCTGAGCAGGAGTAATTATATGTGGAAAAAGAAAGTGGGTTATCACCGGCGTTCAGTGGCAGAAACAGCGATGTTCCGCATAAGCGATGTTCCGCATAAAAACTTTGCTGGGTGGCCATCTGAGCCTGCGTGACTATGAGGCTCAGGTAGGTGAAGCAATGGCGATGGTCAAAGCGCTGAACCGTATGACGTTGTTGGGTATGCCACACAGCGTCAGGATCGGATAACAGCTGTAGCAGAGGGAGACATCCTGGCGGCTAATTCTGATTTATTCAACAAAGCCGTGAAAAAGCAGAATAAGAAGCGATTCATGTTTTCGCCCGTAATCTACGCTACGTGACCTTTTGATGGCAGCGCCTGCTGGTATGCATACCACCATGGGATTAGATCCTGGTTTACGCACTGGGGTCAAAGTTGCTATTGTTGATGCGACAGGCAAACTCATTACCACAGATACGATTTATCCTCACACAGGACAAGCAGCTAAATCTGCAACGACTATTGCATCCTTATGTGAGAAATATAAAGTTGCCTTGGTCGCTATTGGTAATGGTAATGCCTCACGTGAAACTGAACGCTTCTTTGCCGAAGTTAAAAAACAGTACCCGCAAATTACCGCCCAGAAAGTAATTGTTAGTGAATCTGGCGCTTCAGTTTACTCGGCATCTGAGTTAGCGGCTTAAGAATTTCCAGCACTCGATGTCTCTTTACGTGGCGCAGTCTCTATTGCCCGCCGTTTACAAGATCCAATAGCCGAATTAGTAAAAATTGATCCCAAATCAATTGGTGTTGGTCAATACCAACATGATGTTAACCAAACTTTACTAGCTCAAAAATTGACAGCGGTAGTTGAATATTGTGTAAACTCAGTCGGTGTTGATCTAAATACCGCCTCTGTTGCTCTTCTTTCACATATTGCAGGACTAAGTAAAGCGATTGCGCAAAATGTCGTTAATTGGCGTAACGAACACGGGCGCTTTAATGACCGCAAACAACTATTGGAAGTTACACGTCTTGGTACAAAAGCTTTTGAGCAGTGTGCGGGCTTTTTACGCATTATGGCAGGGAATAATCCTCTCGATGCCTCAACAGTTCATCCTGAAGCTTATCCGATTGTAGAAAAGATTTTATTAACCACTAAGCAACCCTTAAAAACGATTATGGGTAACACTAGCGTGCTTAATAATCTCAAACCAGAATTGTTTACTACAGACAAATTTGGTATTCCGACGGTAAATGATATTCTAAAACAATTAGAAAAGCCTGGACGAGATCAGCGGCCAGAATTTAAAACAGCCACTTCTATCGATGGCATTGAAACCATGGAAGATCTTAAAGTAGGTATGATATTAGAAGGTTCGGTGACCAATGTGACCAATTTTGGTGCGTTTGTCGATATTGGCGTTCATCAGGATGGTTTGGTACACATTTCCTCTCTGTCCGATAAATTTATTAAAGATCCTCATTTTCTAGTCAAAACAGGGGATATTATCACCGTTAAAGTTATCGATATTGATTTAAACCGTAAACGAATTGCATTAAGCATGCGTCTGGATGAGAAAACAGCAGATACGCCACAACAACATCGTAATAAGCCACAGACAGGCAAAAATGCCTCCTCAGCTAGTTCAACTAAAACATCCCAACGCAACAATACGCTATTCTCTAATAGTGTAATGGGTGATGCACTGGCGGCGGCACTCAATAAAAAGCGTTAATTGTTAATATATATTATATATTTAATAGTCTGATCTAACATCAGACTATTAGCATATTCAATTTTAGAAAATGGTTTTTTTAATAAAAACTAATGAATTAACACTAATTTTGATGCCAATACTTCACTCTCTAGAGAACTATTGATCAATATCAATTGCTGTCATTTAAAAAAAGCGCTAAATTAATTCGAGTAGCATATAATGATGATTATCATTATTAATATGAGAATGATAATATTTTTCATTAATTTTACTATTCGTCTGGTACCCATTTGCGGTATCTTTGTTTTTTTTGGCTCTAGAGTGGAAGTGTCTATGTCAATTCTTCCTAATCATCGATACAAAATTGTCGGATTTTCAGCAGAAATAAATCCAGCTTACCGTCAAAAGTTACTTTCTTTAGGTATGTTACCTGGATCTTTTTTTAACGTTATTCGTATAGCGCCGCTTGGTGATCCTATTCAAATCGAAACTCGCCGTATGAATTTGATCTTAAGAAAAAAAGATCTTGCGTTATTAAATTTGGACGATGCCGGCAACCAAGCGGTATAAAAATATTTTTTATGATAACTAAATAGCCTATTGCTTATTACTCATCTGATACCAAAACTATGAAACCATTAACTATTGGCCTTATTGGCAACCCTAACGCCGGTAAAACGACACTTTTTAATCAATTAACAGGCGCTCGCCAACGTGTTGGCAACTGGTCTGGTGTCACTGTTGAGCGAAAGGCTGGTCGCTTTGCAACCTCGGAATATGAGATTGAATTAGTTGACCTGCCTGGCACCTATTCACTAACCACTATATCAGAAAAGACCTCACTCGATGAGCAAATTGCCTGTCATTTCATCCTAAGTGGCGAAGCGGATATGTTGATAAATGTTATCGATGCCGCTAACCTCGAGCGTAATCTTTATCTAACATTACAACTTATTGAATTAGGTGTGCCTTGTATCGTTGCGCTTAATATGTTGGATATTGCCGAAAACCAAAATATTCATATTAATATTGAGGAACTTCAAACACGCCTAGGCTGCCCTGTTATCCCTCTAGTTTCGACTCGCGCAACAGGTATTAGCAAATTAAAACAAGCGATTGATAAACATAGTAATAATCTTATTTCAACCCTCATCCGCTATCCCGATTTTTTGCTCACCGAAGTGGAAAATTTAATTCAAATTATCGACCATAATAAATTCAATTATCAACAGCGCCGTTGGCTAGCACTACAAATCTTAGAAGGTGATATATATAGCCTGGAACGTGCCGCTATTTCCACTGATAAATTAGATAAAATTAGAACCCATTTACAATCTCAACAACACGAAGAGCCTGCGCTCATCATCGCTGATGCACGCTATCAAACTATTGCCAGCCTTTGCGAAGCAGTGATTAATACTGAAACGGCAAAACCGAATGCCTTAACGCAATTTATTGATAACATAGTACTTAATCGCTGGTTTGGGGTGCCGATATTTCTTTTTATCATGTATTTGATGTTCATACTTGCTATCAATATTGGTGGTGCATTACAACCGCTCTTTGAAGGTGGCTCAGAAGCCATTTTCATCCATGGAATTCAATCGATTGGCCATACTTTTAACTTTCCACAATGGTTGACGGTTTTCCTTGCCCAAGGGGTAGGTGGTGGTATCAACACTGTTTTGCCATTAGTTCCCCAAATTGGTTTAATGTATTTATTCCTTTCTGTATTGGAAGACTCTGGTTATATGGCACGCGCAGCATTTGTCATGGATAGACTGATGCAAGCACTAGGTCTGCCTGGTAAATCTTTTGTTCCTTTGATTGTCGGTTTTGGCTGTAATGTGCCTGCTATTATGGGTGCACGGACACTAGATACTCCTCGTGAACGATTAATCACCGTTTTAATGGCGCCTTTTATGTCTTGTGGCGCCAGGCTGGCTATTTTTGCTGTCTTTGCGGCCGCTTTTTTTGGCAAAAATGGCGCAAGTATTGTTTTTTCTCTTTATTTATTAGGTATTGTCATTGCCATCCTAACCGGGTTGTTATTGAAATATACTGTTGCACGGGGCGCATCCTCCCCTTTTATCATGGAATTACCGGTTTACCATGTACCACACTTAAAAACATTACTATTACAGACCTGGCAAAGATTGAAAGGCTTTGTCTTAAGAGCGGGAAAAGTGATTATTATTGCCAGTATGATTATTGGGGCACTTAATAGTTTTTCTTTGTCCGGTAAAGTCGTTGATAATATTAACCAATCAGCATTAGCGTCAGTAAGTAAAACCGTTACCCCGTTATTGAAACCTATCGGTATCAATGATGATAATTGGCAAGCAACCGTTGGACTTATTACGGGCGCGTTAGCTAAAGAAGTGGTAGTCGGCACATTGAATACACTGTACACCGCCGAAAATATTACTCAAACACCTTTTAATGCCGAGCAATTTAATCTGTTAGATGAATTAGAAGATGCGGTTAATGAAACTTGGGATAGTCTAAAAGAAACATTCAGTTTAAGTGTCTTATCCAATACTATTGAAGCCAGTAAAGGTGATGGTGATATGGATAGCAGTACAATGGGCGCTATGGCAGCACGATTCGGTTCGTCTTTATCAGCCTATAGCTATCTAATCTTTGTTCTACTTTATGTGCCTTGCATTTCTGTATTAGGAGCCATTGCCCGTGAAACTAATCGAAACTGGATGACATTTTCTATTCTATGGGGCTTGAATGTTGCTTATTCGGTTTCTGCCTTGTTCTACCAAATAGCCACTTTCTCACAACATCCACAATATAGCGCGTGGGTTATTGGGATGCTCGTCGTGTTTAACTTACTGTTAATTGCATTGTTGCGCCATTCACGTAAACGCATAACACTAAAACTCCATCATAATGTCCATAAATGTAACCACAGCCAAAGTGGTTCATGCCACTATAGGTAATGAGATGATCAGTTTATTGCAAGTCAGAGATATGGTTGCGCTGTATGGCAGAACGGATGCTTACCAAATTAGTCAGAAATTCTCTGCTTCATTACCTATGATTGAGGCTATGTTAGATAAATTAGCAGCCATGGGAAAATTAGAACAAATTGATCAATCATCCTGTTTAACGGGCCATAGTTGTAAGCAATGTCCAGAAATAAAAAAGTGTAACCTAAAAATTTATCAAGTTACTTCTCTCTAATTTATGCAAGTAAGCGATAATTTATTAAAATTATCGCTTACTCGATTAGTATAAAGAATATTTTTGCTTTTATTCTGACTTCCCATATTCATTTCTCCAATTGACCCAAAAAATCGACTAACAATTGAATAAACTGATTAGGATGAGAAATAAAAGGGGCATGGGCGGCATGTTTTATTACCACCGCAGGCGAATTTGGTAACCATTTATCCAGCATTGGTACTATTTTTTTTGGTACTAAGCTATCAAGGTCACCATAAATACACAAAAAAGGTTTATTTAAGGTTAATAAAGATTGCCGTAGATCAGTTGTTCGCAAAATTTCCAAACCTGCGTTTAACACGGCAACAGAAGGTAACGGCTGCTCTAGTATCACCGATTTTAATAATCGTATATCGCCATTAGCTGTTTTAGTGCCCAATGTTTGCAATACAAGAAAACGTTCTACTGTACGATGAACATCAACCTGTAATTGTCGTTCAAACCCCTTAAGTACCGTAGGTTTAATGCCTGGCCCATTTTCTTGTTGTCCAAAACAGGGCGATGAAGCCACTGTTATTAAACCTGCTATTTCAGCTTGATGGTTAAGTGAGATGATACTAGCAATCAGTACGCCTAACGACCAACCTAACCAAATAGCCTGCTTGGGCGCTTTCTGCCAAATTACCTCTGCCATTTGTTGTAGCGACATCGGTAGAAAAAGATTACTACGACCATAGCCAGGTAAGTCAACTAGATGGAGACGAAAATGAGAACCACATTCCACTTCAATGGTACGCCAAACTTCTGCATTCAATCCCCATCCGTGCAATAGCACAATATCTTGTTTTCCTTTACCCAACTGCTGCCAAAACAGTGTCGTCATAGTTATTCTCGCTTTACAGGTATAAAAAAGGACATCATTATGTTAACAATGGCTGGGTATTGTTGGCTATGCCACCAAACACTAAAATATCGCTTTCATGGCATTTGTCACTACTGTTTAAAACATTTGCCTTATCTAAAACGAGTTTGTCATCGCTGTGCTTTACCCGTTGAACAATTCACCCTTGCTTGCGGTCGCTGCTTACAAACTCCACCCTATTGGCACAATCTTGTCGCCATTACTCCCTATATACCACCATTAAGCAAGCTAATACAGCAGTACAAATATGAAAAGATAACGCAAATCGCCTTTATCCTTGCACGCTTATTTCTACTCTATTGGCAACAAGGATATCGCCAACAACGCTGGCGTAAACCAGATATCATAATAGCGATCACACTGCATCATGGTAAACATTGGCAACGTGGATTTAATCAAGCCAGTGTAATAGCAACTCAATTAGCTTATTGGTTAGGATGCCAATTTCAAACTAATTCAATTATTCGCACTCGTGCTACATTACCGCAAACTCAACTTTCTGCTAAAAAACGTACCAAAAATCTTAGTAAAGCTTTTAGGGTAAAAAAATCGTTTCAAGATCGCCATATTGCCGTATTTGACGATGTCATTACAACAGGAACAACAATGAATGAAGTTGCTAAGTTGCTGATTAGTGCTGGAGCAAACTCAGTTCAAGCCTGGGCAATATGCAGAACCTTGTAGAAAGTAAGGAAAAGAGCGTATGATAAACATACTAAAATGATAAACTTGAGCATCGATTATGATTAATATTACTGAAGCAGCACAAGCTCATTTTGCCAAACTATTGGCAAATCAAGAACCTGATACACAAATTCGCGTATTTGTCATCAATCCTGGCACACCTTCTGCAGAATGTGGGGTCTCTTATTGTCCTCCTGATGCTATCGAAGCGACGGATATTGAATTTAAATTTGATAAACTTTCAGCTTATATTGATGAAATTAGCGCACCTTTTCTGCAAGAGGCCGAAATCGATTTCGTAACGGATCAATTAGGCTCTCAACTTACCCTAAAAGCGCCTAATGCTAAAATGCGAAAAGTGGCTGACGATGCTCCACTGATTGAACGAGTTGAATATGTTATTCAATCACAAATTAACCCTCAATTAGCAGGCCATGGAGGACGGGTTTCATTGATGGAAATCACTGACGATGGATATGCAATTCTACAATTCGGTGGAGGATGTAATGGCTGTTCAATGGTTGATATTACCTTAAAAGAAGGTATTGAAAAACAGTTGCTAAATATGTTCCCAGACGAATTAAAAGGAGTAAAAGATTTAACCGAACATCAGCGTGGTGATCACTCTTATTATTAAAAGAATTACTAATTTTTGCCAATGATGGGGCTTTGTTGAATAAATCGAACTTTTAGGTGATTGGCGGAGCTGATCGCTAAATTCGTTTCAACATCAGGTCCCCATGGCAAAGCAAAAGTTTAAAATTACCAACTGGCCCGCGTACAACAAGGCACTCAGACAACGCGGTTCCCTGACGGTCTGGCTTGATGAGTCGGCCATCGCTGGATGGACTGACAGTTCTTCGCCTGAAGGTCGTGGCCGGCCGCTTTACTACAGCGATATGGCTGTTACCACTGTCCTGATGATGAAGCGTGTGTTTAACCTGTCGCTCCGGGCATTACAGGGCTTCGTTGATTCGATTTTTAAACTCATGTCTTTGCCGCTGTGCTGTCCGGACTACTAGCTGGTCAGCAGACGAGCAAAGAGCGTCAACATCAGCATAAAAACGCCAACGCGTGGTGAAATCTCGCATCTGGTCATCGACAGTACCGGTCTGAAGGTCTTTGGCGAAGGTGAATGGAAAGTCAGGCAGCATGGGGCTGACAGACGAAGAGTGTGGCGCAAGCTTCATCTGGCAGCAGACAGTGTGACTCATGAGATTATCTGTGCCGACTTATCGCTCAGCGGAACGACAGATGCGCAGGCACTGCCGGGCCTTATTAACCAAACCCACCGGAAAATCAGGGAAGTGTCAGCAGACGGTGCTTATGACGCCTGTTACTACCACGATGCGTTGCTAAGAAAGAAAATCAGGCCCCTTATCCCGCCGCGAAGCGGAGCGAAATACTGGCCGGATAAGTACCATGAACGTAACCATGCGGTGGCGAATCAGCGTCTGAGCAGGAGTAATGATATGTGGAAAAAGAAAGTGGGTTATCACCGGCGTTCAGTGGCAGAAACAGCGATGTTCCGCATAAAAACTTTGCTGGGTGGCCATCTGAGCCTGCGTGACTATGAGGCTCAGGTAGGTGAAGCAATGGCGATGGTCAAAGCGCTGAACCGTATGACGTTGTTGGGTATGCCACACAGCGTCAGGATCGGATAACAGCTGTAGCAGAGGGAGCCATCCTGGCGGCTAATTCTGATTTATTCAACAAAGCCCAATGATGGATACTCTTTAAAAGTACAAAGAGTATCTTGTTTTTCCGAATGTAAAATAATATTGTGCAGATTACTATGGATAATTTTCAATTAATTACAGTTGAACAAGCCTATAAAATTTGGCAAACAGGTGACATCATCATGGTCGACATTCGTGACCCACAAAGTTTTCATTCAGCGCATATTAAAGGCGCTTACCATCTCACGAATGAGACCTTAAATAACTTTATTAAGCAAACAGACTTCGAATCGCCGGTAATGATAATGTGTTCCCATGGCCATAGTAGCCAAGGCGCATCACAATATTTAGTTAATATGGGCTTCGAAACTGTTTATAGCATAAACGGTGGTTTTGAAGCATGGTTGAGAGAATACCCACACACCATCAACTCACTCTCGTAAGCGATATAACTGGTTATGATCCATTTAATTTCTATAGCAAATCCTAGATTAGCACAAGCATTTATTGATTATATGGCGATGAAAAACATTGTTATCGAAATGCGCGCAGAACCACAGGGAAAATTTTTTGATCTCTGGCTACATGATGAAAATAAGTTCGATCAAGTGCAGCAAGAACTAAAGCTGTTTATGCAAGATCCTCTTAATTCACGTTATCAGGCAGCAAGTTGGCAAACGGGACATATTGATAAAAAATTTGGCTACCGTAATTATCTCACTGTTGATTATTTAAAAAAACAATCTGGCCCACTAACCATCATCGTTTTCTTTTTAGCTATTTTTATTTATATTTGGATGTTAATTTCCGGTAATGACGCCTTAATGGCTTATCTTGCTTGGCCATCAAGTACTCAGTACACGGAAATCTGGCGAATATTCACCCCCGTCCTACTTCACTTTTCGTTGATGCACATTCTATTTAATTTAATGTGGTGGTGGTATTTAGGTAGTCAGGTAGAACGCCAATTGGGTACAGGTAAACTATTTGTCATTGCTATTGTATCAGCTCTTTTTAGTAATTGGGGGCAATCGCTCTTTAGTGGCTCTGCTTTTGGTGGTCTTTCCGGTGTAGTTTTTTCGCTGATTGGCTACGTTTGGTTAACCGGTGAACGTCACCCAGAAAAAGGTATTTCTATTCCAAGAGGGTTAATGATATTTGCTGTTTTATGGTTATTTCTTGGTTACTTTGATATTTTTGGCATGAAAATAGCTAACACGGCACACACTGCCGGGTTAATTATCGGTTTATTAATGGGATTATGGGATAATAGACATAAACCAAATAATACCAAACATGACCAATACATATAGTGATACTTGAGGTTTTTGTGAAGCAAACTCAACGCCATGATACTATTATCGAACTTGCCCGTATTCAAGGCTATGTAAGTACTGAAAAGTTAGTTGAATATTTCAATGTCAGCCCACAAACTATCCGTCGTGATCTCAATGAACTAGCGGAAAAAAATAAAATTCAGCGCCATCACGGAGGTGCAGCGCTTCCTTCAAGTTCTGTTAATACAGCTTACCACGATCGCAAGATGATGTGGTCGAGCGAAAAAGAACGGATTGCTCAACATGTTGCGCGCCAAATCCCCAATGGAGCTACACTATTTATTGATATCGGTACTACACCAGAAGCTGTCGCCTATGCTTTGCTGGATCATAAAAATTTAAGGATCGTCACTAATAATCTTAATGTTGCAACCCTACTTATGGCAAAAGAGGATTTTCGTCTGATCTTAGCAGGAGGAGAAGTTCGCAGCCGTGATGGAGGAATTTTTGGTGAGGCAACCTTAGATTTTATAACTCAATTCCGTCTAGACTATGGTATTTTAGGCATTAGTGGTATCGATGGAGATGGTTCATTACTCGAATTCGACTACCATGAAGTACGAACAAAAAAAGCGATTATTGAAAATTCTCGTTGCGTTATGTTGGTTACTGATCACTCAAAATTTGGTCGCAATGCAATGGTTAACCTAGGTAGTATGGAGATGATTGATTATCTTTTTACTGACAAAGCCCCTCCTGCAAACATTCACAAAATGATTGAGCATCATAATGTAACACTTGAAATATGCTAATGCTCACTTGTCGCAGGAGATTTTCTTATTTCCTGCTCTATTCTGTGGCTATACTTCTTAATAAGCTAATATTCTCTCCAGATTAATACTCATTTTCTTAATTAGTTTGCTATTTTTTCTCTATTTTTCCAATAAATGATAAATAGCTTCAATTTAATGGTTTTTCTTCACTTAATAATAGTTGGCTTTAGAATCTAATTTGATTAACATTGTGAGCGAAAACGAACATATTTGAGCAATCTCGAACATTGGGGGACGCATGAAAACAAAAGATTTAATTGTGCTAGGTGGTGGTATAAATGGTGCAGGTATTGCCGCTGATGCTGCTGGTCGAGGATTATCAGTATTACTATTAGAAGCTCAAGATCTTGCTAGCGCAACTTCTTCTGCTAGTTCCAAACTAATCCATGGCGGATTACGCTATTTAGAACATTATGAATTTCGTTTAGTTAGTGAAGCGCTTGACGAACGTGAAGTTTTGCTTAAGCTCGCTCCTCATATCGCTTTCCCTATGCGTTTTCGCCTACCTCATCAACCTCATCTTCGTCCTGCTGGGATGATACGTGCTGGCCTTTTCCTTTATGATCACCTCGGTAAACGTACCAGTCTACCCGGAAGTAAAGGACTAAAATTTGGGAAAAACTCTGTCTTAAAATCAGAATTGACAAAAGGTTTTGAATATTCAGATTGTTGGGTAGATGATGCACGCTTAGTTGTCCTCAATGCACAAGAAATTCTCAGACATAAAGGTGAAGTTCGAACTCGCACTAAAGCGACGAAAGCCTGGCGTGAGAATGGGCTGTGGGTCGTAGAAGCAGAAGACTTACGTACGGGAAAAAAAGAAACTTGGCAAGCAAAAGGATTAGTAAACGCAACAGGACCTTGGGTTAAATCTTTCTTTGATGAAGGGTTACAATTAAAATCTCCCTACGGTATCCGGCTAATTAAAGGTAGCCATATTGTTGTACCTCGTGTACACGATGGCTCACAAGCTTATATTTTACAAAATGAAGATCATCGTATTGTCTTTGTTATACCTTGGATGGACGAGTTTTCTATTATCGGTACTACCGATGTCGAATATACAGGTGATCCAAAAGATGTTCACATAGATAATAATGAAATCAATTATTTATTAAAAGTTTATAACGATCATTTCAAAAAACAGCTAACACAGCAAGATATTGTCTGGACTTACTCTGGGGTACGTCCATTATGTGATGATGAATCTGATTCACCTCAAGCTATTACACGTGATTACACCCTCGACATCCATGATGAACAAGGAAAAGCACCTTTACTATCTGTTTTCGGCGGTAAATTAACCACCTATCGTAAACTTGCAGAACATGCGATAGATAAATTAGCTAATTACTATCCTAATGCCGGTAAAGCGTGGACTAAAGAAGCAAAGCTACCTGGTGGTGATATCAAAGGCTGTGATCGTGACGGTTATGCCCAACTATTACGTAAACGCTACCCATGGTTACCAGAAGGCATTGCATTGCGATATGCCCGCACTTACGGTAGTAATAGCAATTTGATCTTAAAACAAGAACAATCGTTATCAGATCTAGGTGAAGCTTTTGGCCACAATTTATACGAAGCTGAATTACGTTATTTAGTCGAAAATGAATGGGTTACAGAGTTAGATGATGTCATCTGGCGCAGAACCAAATTAGGTATGTGGCTCAATGATGATGAGAAACAACGAATAACGCAATGGTTGACTAAAAATACAACCATCACGCAATAAAACCATATAAGCCTCATAAATTTATGAGGCTTATATCGAAACTTTATCAGCTACAACCCGCTCAAAGCAGTTAATAAAGTTTCTTCGCCGTATCTAACCAATCCTGCTTAAACTTACGTTGCATATTTTCAACTGCATCAATAATATCATGATGAACCAGTTTATCATTTTGAATACCAACACAGCGCCCACCATACCCCTGTAAAAGTAAATGCATAGAGTAAGCACCCATACGGGATGCCAGAACTCGATCACTCGCAACTGGGCTACCACCTCGCTGAATATGGCCTAAAACCGTTGCTCGTGTCTCATGCCCCGTTGCTTTTTCAATATATTTTGCCAATTCATTAACATCATAAATATGTTCAGTAATGGCAACAATTGCATGACGTTTACCTCTTGCTAAGCCAGATTTAATTTCTGTCAGTAACTCTTCCTTATCAAAAGGTATTTCGGGCAATACCACAAACTCACAGCCGCCAGCAATAGCCGCGGATAAAGTCAAATCACCACAATGACGCCCCATTATTTCAACAATCGAAATACGTTTATGGGAAGTTGAGGTATCACGTAAACGATCAATTGCCTCAACAATAGTATCCAAAGCGGTAAAATAACCAATCGTATAATCAGTACCGGCAACATCATTATCAATAGTTCCGGGTACACCTATACAAGGGAAGCCCGCTTCAGTGATCTTCTTTGCGCCACGATAAGAGCCATCTCCACCGATGACAACCAAGGCATCAATATTATGTTTTTTCATATTCTCAATAGCTTGGGTTCTTACCTTCTCACTATCACAAAATTCAGGAAAACGGGCAGAACCTAAGAAAGTACCGCCGCGATTAATAATATCAGAAACACTAAAACGGTTGAGTTTTTTTATTCGATTTTCATAAAGTCCCATATAGCCGTCATAGATACCATACACTTCTAAATCTTCAGAAAGTCCCATGCGCACAACACTACGAATAGCAGCATTCATTCCTGGCGCATCACCACCACTGGTTAAAACGCCAACTTTTTTTATTCCTTTTTTGTTCATGGTGACCTCTGATTTAATATATTGCCATAAGTATAAAAACCATAATTTCATTCATTTCGCTTATGGCTATAACTGGCTGAATTGATTCTTCTTACTACATTATAGGATAAAACTTTTACCGAATGCTTAAATTATTAACTTTCTTTGATAAAGGTAAAATTTAGTATAAATATTGCAAATGCTATCATGAGAATAATTAAATAAAAAAATGGCTAATCATTATGTTAATAAATTATATATTTAGCGGATAATTCAGTTATCTTAATAGATAGTTTAATTTTTTTTATACTATAAATATATAGATTACTTTTCTTAAACCAGCGCTATCAATAAAACGCTTTTTATGTCTTTTTAGGCTTTGTTGAATAAATCGAACTTTTAGGTGATTGGCGGAGCTGATCGCTAAATTCGTTTCAACATCAGGTCCCCATGGCAAAGCAAAAGTTTAAAATTACCAACTGGCCCGCGTACAACAAGGCACTCAGACAACGCGGTTCCCTGACGGTCTGGCTTGATGAGTCGGCCATCGCTGGATGGACTGACAGTTCTTCGCCTGAAGGTCGTGGCCGGCCGCTTTACTACAGCGATATGGCTGTTACCACTGTCCTGATGATGAAGCGTGTGTTTAACCTGTCGCTCCGGGCATTACAGGGCTTCGTTGATTCGATTTTTAAACTCATGTCTTTGCCGCTGTGCTGTCCGGACTACTCGCTGGTCAGCAGACGAGCAAAGAGCGTCAACATCAGCATAAAAACGCCAACGCGTGGTGAAATCTCGCATCTGGTCATCGACAGTACCGGTCTGAAGGTCTTTGGCGAAGGTGAATGGAAAGTCAGGCAGCATGGGGCTGACAGACGAAGAGTGTGGCGCAAGCTTCATCTGGCAGCAGACAGTGTGAATCATGAGATTATCTGTGCCGACTTATCGCTCAGCGGAACGACAGATGCGCAGGCACTGCCGGGCCTGATTAACCAAACCCACCGGAAAATCAGGGAAGTGTCAGCAGACGGTGCTTATGACGCCTGTTACTGCCAAGATGCGTTGCTAAGAAAGAAAATCAGGCCCCTTATCCCGCCGCGAAGCGGAGCGAAATACTGGCCGGACAAGTACCATGAACGTAACCATGCGGTGGCGAATCAGCGTCTGAGCAGGAGTAATGATATGTGGAAAAAGAAAGTGGGTTATCACCGGCGTTCAGTGGCAGAAACAGCGATGTTCCGCATAAAAACTTTGCTGGGTGGCCATCTGAGGCTGCGTGACTATGAGGCTCAGGTAGGTGAAGCAATGGCGATGGTCAAAGCGCTGAACCGTATGACGTTGTTGGGTATGCCACACAGCGTCAGGATCGGATAACAGGTGTAGCAGAGGGAGCCATCCTGGCGGCTAATTCTGATTTATTCAACAAAGCCGTCTTTTTAATATAGCTAACTTTATCTATAAAAATTTTTAACTTTTAATTAAAAACTGTCCGATTAATTTACACCTCCGATTTGCACTTCCCATAAAATATTCCTTATAAGTCAGTTAGTTACATCGAAAAACGCATATATAAACTTAACACCACTAGTGTACAAAAAATTACAGAGAAGGCAAAATATAATAGGCATTATTACCGATAGTGGAAATCGAAAAATAGTATCGCTAGATAGAAATATTTTAGTAATTTTAAATATAGGATCTGCGAGTAAATGAAATAATGGAGAAAAAATGTTAGAAATATTCGATGTGAACTACAACCTTTTGACTGAAAAAAATCAAAAGAATTATTTACGCTAAGAAAAGAAACATTTAAAGATCGCCTTAACTGGGCAGTTAATTGTATTAATGGTATGGAGTTTGATGAATATGATAATGACAAAGCTAACTATCTATTTGGCGTAAGAAGTAACACCATCATCTGTAGTGTTAGATTTATTGAAATGCAATTTCCTAATATGATCACAGGCACATTTGCCCCTTTTTTTAAGCATCTCAATCTCCCTAAAGTAAACTATATTGAATCAAGCCCTTTTTCGTGGCCAAAGACCGAACAAAAGATCTAAATTGCGACAAACATCCTGTCTTTTTTATACTATGTCTAGTAGCAATGATTAATTATGCGCAAAAAGGCGATTATGATGGGATTCTTACTATTATCAGCCATGGTATGTTAAAAGTAGTAGAGCGATCCGGTTGGGAGGTTTCAATCATCGAACAAGGTTTATCAGAGAAAAATGAAAAAGTTTATCTACTGCTTTTGCCTATAGATTCTAAAAATCAAAATAAGCTAATTGGAAAAATAAGGAGCCATTATGACAGACTTGTTAATAATAATTTAAAAAAATGGCCATTTATATATCCGTCATTCGGAGATAGGCGTAATGAGTTTTAATTCTACACCGAGTCTTATTGCATGCTTATGCTGAGCATTCATAACGCCTAATTTTTTCACAACACTGCCAATATAAAATTTTACTGTACCCAATTTTATACCTAGTATGGTTGCAATTTCCGCGTAAGTTTTTCCCATACTAGCCCAATATAAAATTTCATTTTCGCGGGGTGAAAAACAATCTTTTCCACTTGCTGGGTTCTGATAGTTTCGTCTAATCATCTCTCGATACAGAGAGGTGATTTTTTCATGAACATCAAGAAGAAGCATATGCAAATCATTTTTATGATCTTTTATCCTTTTTTCTATTTCCACAACTTCCGAACTGATCATGACAATTGATAACATAGCAAGGCGATTATTATAATCGTGTAATACAAAAGTATAGCCATTTACAACATTATAATCTTTTGAAATATTAAAAATTTTGGAGAAATCAACATTAGAATTGACAGACAAACTTTCGTCCTACTGAAAAGGAGAAACTCTATTAAGAGCAAAGATAACAACGGGATCTATTTGTTGATAATTCCTTTCCTTATATATCTCAACCCACTTATCTGGATAATTTGTTATCGCAAACATTTCCGCTGGATTTCTTTTATTCAGGATTATATATGCATACCTAAATTTCCCAAAAACAGCTAATTCTTTATCTAAGTAGTTTTGTATTACATTATTTATCGTATCATTATCAATAAAAACGCCTTTGACATCCAGTAATTCCCCCCAAAATACATAATAACCTCCGTGTCGGCTTTGTTGAATAAATCGAACTTTTAGGTGATTGGCGGAGCTGATCGCTAAATTCGTTTCAACATCAGGTCCCCATGGCAAAGCAAAAGTTTAAAATTACCAACTGGCCCGCGTACAACAAGGCACTCAGACAACGCGGTTCCCTGACGGTCTGGCTTGATGAGTCGGCCATCGCTGGATGGACTGACAGTTCTTCGCCTGAAGGTCGTGGCCGGCCGCTTTACTACAGCGATATGGCTGTTACCACTGTCCTGATGATGAAGCGTGTGTTTAACCTGTCGCTCCGGGCATTACAGGGCTTCGTTGATTCGATTTTTAAACTCATGTCTTTGCCGCTGTGCTGTCCGGACTACTCGCTGGTCAGCAGACGAGCAAAGAGCGTCAACATCAGCATAAAAACGCCAACGCGTGGTGAAATCTCGCATCTGGTCATCGACAGTACCGGTCTGAAGGTCTTTGGCGAAGGTGAATGGAAAGTCAGGCAGCATGGGGCTGACAGACGAAGAGTGTGGCGCAAGCTTCATCTGGCAGCAGACAGTGTGACTCATGAGATTATCTGTGCCGACTTATCGCTCAGCGGAACGACAGATGCGCAGGCACTGCCGGGCCTGATTAACCAAACCCACCGGAAAATCAGGGAAGTGTCAGCAGACGGTGCTTATGACGCCTGTTACTGCCACGATGCGTTGCTAAGAAAGAAAATCAGGCCCCTTATCCCGCCGCGAAGCGGAGCGAAATACTGGCCGGACAAGTACCATGAACGTAACCATGCGGTGGCGAATCAGCGTCTGAGCAGGAGTAATGATATGTGGAAAAAGAAAGTGAGTTATCACCGGCGTTCAGTGGCAGAAACAGCGATGTTCCGCATAAAAACTTTGCTGGGTGGCCATCTGAGGCTGCGTGACTATGAGGCTCAGGTAGGTGAAGCAATGGCGATGGTCAAAGCGCTGAACCGTATGACGTTGTTGGGTATGCCACACAGCGTCAGGATCGGATAACAGCTGTAGCAGAGGGAGCCATCCTGTCGGCTAATTCTGATTTATTCAACAAAGCCCTCTGTGTCAGGACAAAAGTATAGTACAAAACTAGACTTAAGTCTAACTACAATCGAAGCATAAAAAAGGGTAAAGTCACTATTAGATTTATATAAAAACAATAAAAAAACCTGACCTCATGTAAGGTCAGCCTGCCAAGTTGACCAACACCAGGGAAATTTATTTCTCAATATCATAAAGCCATATGGTCAGCAGAAGCAAGATGTCTCTGCTGGCTTTATAGCTTTTTTTAATCATAATTTGCCGCTAATAACTCACGTTTTCTTCGCAAGACTTTAATTTTTACTTATATATCAATATATTAACCTTAACAAAGAAATAAACTTTTGCTTACAAATTTATTTATAATTAAATCAATATATCGACTAATTAGCCATATTTCATTCTAAAAATCAGTTTAATCTATACCTCAATTGCTCTATAAATTTCATTTAGTTATATATCGAACATCCTACATATTAAAATTATCTAAGAATTTTACGATATAAAAACATTATGAATGGTTTATTCTTTATGAAAATAAATGTGCTAAATAAACAATATTTTTTCGATAGATGCTTATCATGATTGAATTTTTCAATATTCTGTCACTAATTAACAATATCTTTTTAAAAAAACAACACCATAGCAATACAAGTGCGTTATTTAGCCACGTTAACAATTTTAAAAACACCTTAATTTAATAAACTAGTATGATTTTGAGTACTGAATAGTGGCTTAATACTAATATTATTTGATTATATTTTTACTAAACTAATTTTTGATTAATTACATGAAAAACAATGACTATTCAACCAATTGGCTCGATACGATTTACTAACTCACGTAACTGCTGCGCTAACTGATCAACAGTTTTTTCTCCGGTAGCAGCTTCTACCGTTAAATTTTCCAAAGTATTGTCGTTATCTCGGATATTGATACCGTTGAGGTAGAGGAAAGTCATGGTCACAAAAAACGCGGTACGCTCATTGCCATCATTAAAAATGTGACCTCTGGCGATAGCAATCCAGTAAGTGGCAGCCAACTCAAAAATATCCGTAACACCGTCATAATGTGCACGATTTTGTACCCGGTAAATAAGAGCTTCTGCTCTGCTAGGATCCGGCATACCAGCAACGCCGGAAAGCCATTGCAATATACGGTCATGAAAAGCAATAACTTCCTGTGCGCGCTGACCCATATCATCGGTTTGTCAATGCCTCTACAGTATGCCCATGGCGCTGTATAATCACATCAAACTCCGCATCCAGCTTAGCGTTCTGGTATGCCTCGAATTCAGCCTTGCTGATAACTACTGCTGAACTTCCATCCCTGCGGGTGATTTCAACGGGTTCAACATGAGTGGCAGCATCAATCACTTCTGAGATATTGGCGCGGGCTTGAGTGGAAGTGTATGTACGCATGATATGTCTCCTAAAGTGTACATTTAAATTTTACGTCGAACATCTGTATAGTGCAACTATATGAAAAGAAATGAGTGATGGGGCCATTAGACATTGAAATTGACGTATATAATACTTGTTTATTTTTTTATTAGCTTGGAAAATAAAATATAGCTCACTACCGTCTGAGCATCTTACAAAGAGTTCTCCACTTCATATCCATGTTCTTTTTTATATGTCGTTCAGTTTTCACATATTTTATCGATTTTATTGAGGGTGTCCTTAAATTAGTGTACTTAAAACCAACTAAGTACCCTTTTAAGTACACCAATAATGTGCACTTTGGTGATATCATATGAAACTTGTTGAATTAAAAAAGCCAGTATTCGCACTGGCTTATTAGTATTAGTTGCAAGTTATGATATTTAGTGAATTTACTTGAGAATCTACTCGATGTTTTGAATCTGCTCACGCATTTGTTCTATTAATACTTTTAATTCAACAGCAGAATTAGTCACTTGCCTATTAATAGACTTTGAGGCCAAGGTATTAGCTTCACGATTAAACTCCTGCATCATAAAATCTAACCGACGGCCAACAGCTTCTTGTTTTGTAAGAATATTACGTGTTTCTTTGACATGAGCATCCAGCCTATCAAGCTCTTCTGCAACATCAATACGTTTCGCTAATATGAGAAGCTCTTGTTCTAATCGATTATTATCTATCTGAATTTCTGCCTCCTCTAATTTTATTTGTAAGCGCTCACTCTGCCATTTTAAAATTTCAGGCATTTGACGACGAACCGCTTGAATTTCCTGACAAACAGCATCTAGCCGTTGCTCAATCATTATTTTTAGCATCTTGCCTTCGCTTTCCCGATTGAGAATAAAATCATCTAAAGCAAGTTCTAATTCTTTAAGCAAATGCGTACAAATAACATCCAAATTCTGTTCTTGAGCCGACATAACACCAGGCCAGCGAAGAATTTCTAACGGATTAATTTCTCCTTCACTACTACTCTTTTTTACCCAGTTAGCAGTTCTAATCAATTGGTTAGCTAACTCTTCATTCAGTACTAATTCACTCTGTTGATGTGAACTAAGTTCAAAACGTAAACTACACTCTACTTTCCCTCGGGTTAATCTGGCACGTAGACGCTCACGGATAACAGGTTCCAGACTTCTAAATTGTTCCGGCAAGCGAATATAAGTTTCAAGATAACGTTGATTAACGGAACGCAGCTCCCAAGCCGAATTTCCCCATTCACTTTTTATATCTCGTCGTGCGAAAGCGGTCATACTATGGATCATATTTCGTTCCTATAAATAAAAATTAAATTATAACCTTGAGTGAAACCATAGGATAGGCATTCAATGTCGAAGAACGTATAATGCGCCACCAACATTGTTTAACTAAGGAGATAACACCATGCGTCCAGAGAATAGAGAAGCTAATCAGGTGCGCCCTATAAAAATCACCCGCCAATATACTAAACATGCCGAAGGCTCTGTTCTGATTGAATTTGGTGATACCAAAGTATTATGTAACGCCACAGTCGAAGAAGGCGTTCCCCGCTTTTTAAAAGGCCAATCACAAGGTTGGATAACAGCGGAATACGGTATGCTACCACGGGCAACAAATTCTCGTAATATACGCGAAGCCGCAAAAGGCAAACAAAAGGGTCGCACCATGGAGATACAACGCCTTATTGCCCGTTCTCTGCGTGCCGCCGTTGATTTAAAGCAATTAGGTGAATATACCATTACACTAGATTGTGATGTTATTCAGGCTGATGGAGGGACTCGTACCGCTGCAATTTCTGGTGCCTGTGTCGCTTTAACTGACGCATTAAATAAAATGGTCGCAGAAGGAAAATTGAAAAAAAGCCCACTTAAATCGATGGTTGCTGCGGTTTCTGTCGGCATAGTGGATGGCAAACCTATTTGTGATCTAGAATATATTGAAGACTCTGCCGCAGAAACAGATATGAATGTTGTCATGATGGATAATGGTAAAATGATCGAAATTCAAGGTACTGCCGAAGGTGAGCCATTTAGTCATGAAGAGCTGCTATCACTGCTTTCTTTAGCAAAAAATGGTTTACAAATTATTTTTACCGCCCAAAAAGAAGCATTAGAACAATAAATTTTAATCATCGGTTTAACGGTCTTTTTATAGCGATTAATTAAAGTGAGAATAAATTAAAGAGGACAATTTAATGAAAGGTTATCAGCGCGAATTTATTAAACTCGCCATGAAAAAAAAAGCATTGGAATTTGGTGAATTTACGTTGAAATCTGGTCGTAAGAGCCCCTATTTTTTCAATGCTGGCCTCTTTAATACAGGAAAAGATTTAGCTGCACTCGGTCATTTTTATGCCCAAGCGTTGATGGATCATAATCCTACTTGTGACATTATTTTTGGTCCGGCCTATAAAGGTATCCCGATCGTAACAACCATGGTAGTTGCACTATCTGAGCATTATAACTTCGATAAGCCTTACTGTTTTAATCGTAAAGAAGTTAAAAAACATGGGGAAGGTGGGGAATTAGTCGGTAGCCCATTAAAAGGAAACGTTGTGATCGTTGACGACGTTATTACAGCAGGAACTGCAATCAAAGAATCTGCAGAAATAATTAAGCGACATAAAGCTAAACTTAGTGCTGTTATATTAAGTCTAGATCGTCAGGAGAAAGGTGAAAAGAATCTATCCGCCGTCCAAGCAATCGAAAAAAAATTCAAATGCAAGGTATTTTCTATTATCACTTTGAATGATTTAATTAATTATTTAAGTGAAAATCCGAATATGTCAACCCATTTAGCTACTATGAAAGCTTATCGTGAGAATTACGGTATCACTCCCTCTGAACAAATAAAAAATTAGCAATTTTATTAACCCACTAACATAAAAAAAACTCCGCCCAAATATCAGGCGGAGTGAGTAGTAGAATTAATTATTGTAACTGCACCAAGATCATAGGCCAGCGTGCATCAAATTCTTTAGTTGGGCAATACCGAAATTCTGAACGTACAAAACGTGATAGCATCCCCTCACAAAACACTAATAATTGAGATGCTAATAAGCTCTCATCATAACTAAAACTTTGCTTATCACGTATTTTTCTTTCCTTTAAAACCTGTCTAAATTGCGCTTCGATACGTTCAAATAATTGGCTAATCCTATCTTGTAACTGAACTTGCTCAAACATCAACGCATGTGCCGTCATTATTCGTGTCAAGCCAGGATTTTTCTCTGCAAAACCGAGTATCAACATTAAAATCAACCGAATACGCCTAATGGTATCTTTTTCATCTTGCAGAATCAGATTAATCCGTGAAATTAAAGAATTTTCAATAAATTCAATAAGACTATCAAACATTTTTCCCTTACTAGGGAAATGTCGATAAAGTGCTGCTTCAGATACACCAACATGACTTGCCAACTTAGCTGTGGTAATGCGTTGACTACCATCACTCGTTTCCAACATTTGCGCAAGCACCTGCAAGATTTCCTCACGCCTGTTTTTCTTCTTTGTTATCTCTTTTCCTGCCATGGCGAAACAAGACCCCTGATAAAACAACAAAACAGACCACGCAATCCTTGCCTTTCATCATTTATAAAGCACAAAATTTAATAAATTTATAATATTTTATAAATAACAAGATTATTATTGACGACCTGAATGACCAAAACCACCGCTACCTCGTTTTGTCGTTTCAAAATCTTGTACCAGATCAAATTCAACTTGAACAATTGGTAAAAAAACCATTTGTGCTATACGCTCACCAGGTTCAATAGTAACACTTGTATCACCACGATTCCAGACTGAAACCTTCAATTCACCTTGATAATCAGAATCGATTAAACCGACTAAATTTCCTAATACAACACCATGTTTATGTCCTAAACCTGAACGAGGAAGAATGACTGCAGCTAATTGTTGATCTGCAATATGCACTGCTAATCCTATAGGTAATAGCTCAGTTTGACCTGGTTCTAATTGAATAGCCTGATCTAAGCAAGCTCGTAGATCTAACCCAGCAGATCCTTCTGTCGCATAAGTTGGCAACGGAAATTTATTTCCTACACGAGGATCAAGAATTTTAATGTCTATTTTTTTCTTCATAACGTTGAAGTATCTCATCGAGTAAACGGTGACCAAGCTCTAATTTATGGCTATGTGGTAAATGTATCTCTTTATCTTCCCAAAATAAATTCAAGGCATTGCTTTCTGAATTAAACCCATGATCAGCTAATGAAACATCATTTGCACAAATAAGATCCAGATTTTTTTGGGTACGCTTATTACGGGCATATTCTTCCACATTTTGTGTCTCTGCTGCAAATCCAACGACATAAGGACGCTTTTTAGTCAATTTACCAACACTTGCCACAATATCAGGATTTTTTACCAATGTCAGAGTAATTTCATCTGCCTGCTTTTTAATTTTTTCTTTTGTAAACTCTTTTGGTCGAGAATCAGCAACTGCGGCACATCCAATAAAAATATCTTGTTTATCAATTATATTATGTACTTGACTATACATTTCCAACGCGCTGACAACATTAATACGTTTAACGCCTGCAGGTGTTGGTAAATTAACTGGACCGGTAATAAGTGTTACATTAGCCCCTCGTGTTGCAGCAGCTTGTGCTATCGCGAAACCCATTTTCCCTGAACTATGATTAGTCACAAAACGAACGGGATCAATTTCTTCTTGTGTTGGCCCCGCAGTAATTGCTAAATGCAGGTTTACCATATCTAGCTTATGCAGAAAACTATTCTTAGCTAATTCAACAATAGCTAACGGCTCTAACATTCGACCAGGGCCAACATCACCACAAGCTTGACTACCTTCATCTGGGCCCCAAACTAAAACATGGCGTTCTTTAAGTATTGCAATATTTTGCTGAGTAATATTAGCGCGATACATTTGCTGATTCATTGCCGGTACGACAGCTATTGTTGCCTCTGAAGCTAAACAGACCGTTGTTAATAAATCATTCGCCATACCAACGGATAAACGAGCCAGCAAATCTGCAGTTGCAGGCGCTAAAATAATTAAATCTGCCCATTTAGCTAATTCAATATGACACATTGCAGCCTCTGCGGCAGGATCCAATAAATCATCAGCAACTGGATAGCCCGAAACAGCCTGTAGCGTCAACGGTGTAATAAAATATTTGGCGGCATTCGTCATTACCACACGTAGAATTGCACCATGGTCACGCAAACGACGAACTAATTCTGGTGTTTTATAAGCAGCAATACCACCACTAATGCCAAGTACGATATGTTTACCTGTAAGTTCTGCCATCATATATATCCAAATTCAAATGATGAGTCTACTGATATTACCATAAGCTGAAGTTTAGGTGAGAATACCATCAATTTTTATCTATAAAAAAACTTTTTTGCAAAACGCTCCGCAACTACGCTAGAAAATTTTGGCCCATATTTTGGCATGCTGTAACCTGTCAAAGCTACAAGGAAATAGACAGGAAAAACATATGGACGAAATAAATTATGCACTTCAACCTAGAGAAAAGCTTTTAGCTTATGGGGCATCATCATTAAGTGACCAAGAGCTTTTGGCCATTTTTCTTCTCACAGGATTGCCTGGATTTCCGGTTTTAATATTGGCTGAAAACTTATTAAAAGAATTTGGCTCGTTGCACAAACTATTAACTGCTGATTATCAACAATTTTCAGCGCACAAGGGATTAGGAGTTTGTAAGTATTCACAATTACAAGCGATTGGTGAAGTCGCTAAACGATTCTTTACACAACAACTTATTAATCAAAGTATTATGAGAAGTCCTAAGCACTTGAAAAAATATCTACTCGATTTTTATCTTGGACAGGATAGAGAAATTTTAAGGCAGGCGGTTAAAGTAAATACAGTATCCATTATTCTTGCACATAATCATCCTTCGGGTAACCAAGAGCCCAGTTTAGCGGATAAAATTGTCACCGAAAAAATTGCTAATGCTTGCCGTTTGATAGATATAAAATTGCTTGACCATTTTGTCTTCACTCATAAAAAATGCCTTTCATTTGTCGAACTTGGTCTACTCTAGTACCACACTTTGACTAATAAATAGCAACTTTATTAGTTCTGGGCTTGAGTGAAAGCGCTAGAGGGCGTATAATACGCCACCTTTTAGGATCTCGGGTTTGACAAGAAGAGCCTATCTCAGTGAGTTTTACTGAAGTTAAGTTATTTTTTATATTAAGAAAATTTGCTGAGATAGGCTTCCAAGTCTGACGAGGCAGTCATTCCCGATATAAAGCTCGAGCTGATTATATTTTTGGAGAAATAGACATGTCACGAGTCTGTCAAGTTACTGGTAAGCGCCCGATGAGTGGTAACAAACGCTCACACGCAATGAATGCAACTAAACGCCGCTTTCTGCCAAACCTGCACTCTCACCGTTTCTGGGTTGAATCTGAGAAACGTTTCGTAAAGCTTCGTGTGTCAGCAAAAGGCATGCGTATAATCGATAAACAAGGGATCGACGCAGTTCTTGCTGAGCTTCGCACCCGTGGTGAGAAATACTAAGGAGCTAAAGAATGGCTAAAGGTATTCGCGATAAAATTAAACTGGTTTCTTCTGAAGGTACAGGTCACTTCTATACTACAACGAAGAACAAACGTACTATGCCTGAAAAATTGGAAATGAAAAAATTCGATCCAGTTGTTCGTCAGCATGTGATTTATAAAGAAGCTAAAATTAAATAACTTCTTAATAAAAAACCCAGCGCAAGCTGGTTTTTTTATATAGTATTTTGGATATATAAAACAAAGGGCTTTGTTGAATAAATCGAACTTTTAGGTGATTGGCGGAGCTGATCGCTAAATTCGTTTCAACATCAGGTCCCCATGGCAAAGCAAAAGTTTAAAATTACCAACTGGCCCGCGTACAACAAGGCACTCAGACAACGCGGTTCCCTGACGGTCTGGCTTGATGAGTCGGCCATCGCTGGATGGACTGACAGTTCTTCGCCTGAAGGTCGTGGCCGGCCGCTTTACTACAGCGATATGGCTGTTACCACTGTCCTGATGATGAAGCGTGTGTTTAACCTGTCGCTCCGGGCATTACAGGGCTTCGTTGATTCGATTTTTAAACTCATGTCTTTGCCGCTGTGCTGTCCGGACTACTCGCTGGTCAGCAGACGAGCAAAGAGCGTCAACATCAGCATAAAAACGCCAACGCGTGGTGAAATCTCGCATCTGGTCATCGACAGTACCGGTCTGAAGGTCTTTGGCGAAGGTGAATGGAAAGTCAGGCAGCATGGGGCTGACAGACGAAGAGTGTGGCGCAAGCTTCATCTGGCAGCAGACAGTGTGACTCATGAGATTATCTGTGCCGACTTATCGCTCAGCGGAACGACAGATGCGCAGGCACTGCCGGGCCTGATTAACCAAACCCACCGGAAAATCAGGGAAGTGTCAGCAGACGGTGCTTATGACGCCTGTTACTGCCACGATGCGTTGCTAAGAAAGAAAATCAGGCCCCTTATCCCGCCGCGAAGCGGAGCGAAATACTGGCCGGACAAGTACCATGAACGTAACCATGCGGTGGCGAATCAGCGTCTGAGCAGGAGTAATGATATGTGGAAAAAGAAAGTGGGTTATCAACGGCGTTCAGTGGCAGAAACAGCGATGTTCCGCATAAAAACTTTGCTGGGTGGCCATCTGAGCCTGCGTGACTATGAGGCTCAGGTAGGTGAAGCAATGGCGATGGTCAAAGCGCTGAACCGTATGACGTTGTTGGGTATGCCACACAGCGTCAGGATCGGATAACAGCTGTAGCAGAGGGAGCCATCCTGGCGGCTAATTCTGATTTATTCAACAAAGCCGCATGAATCCACAACTCGTGACAAAGGGCATAAGTGGATGAAAACGCAATTAGGACAACTGAGTAACTAATAAATAGAATATTTTTTCGTATATTCTGCAAATACGTCGACAGGAATAGATAATAACGTTTGAATTAAAGATAGTTTGTAAATTATCCCATTACAATTATCAAATTGATATATAAAATATTTTCTTTTATAAAAGCACTTTTATGCCAAGTCATTGATACGTTAGTGTGGATTTGGCGTGAACGTGTTTTTTAATTTCATTAAAGCCTCTTTTTTTATCCAGCAATTATGTATAATGCCGCTATTAGCTAACAGCTGTACGCTGAAATTATTTTTTATAACTTTAGCATATATAACCTGTTGTCATTAAATAATTATATTTGGTAAATAAAAGTTCACTAAGGGAATATATTTTGACTATTGAGAATTTGCATTCTTATCATTTAGTTAACCAGTTTCAATAAAAGATTAATTCGCCAACTTTGGCTAAAAGAGTTGCTTTTAGAGAATGGTCAGCAGCTCATCAAAGACAATTAACATGGCAAGAAATTGGACAAAAAACAGAATCTATTTCTTTAGCATTACTTGAATTAGGCGTGAAAGCACAAGAAAATGTCGCTATTTGAATTTTGTCCTAAATTGACTGATATTATTGTTTTTAATGAAGATATTGATATTTCTGATTGCCCAAAAGCTTACCCTCTATCTGCATTAATAGCGAAATATTCAACCCTATTTTTGGCAGAATTGAAACAGCGGATTGCACAACATCAATTAAGTGATTTATTTACATTAATTTATACTTCAGGTACCACCGGTGAGCCGAAAGGTGTGATGCTTGATTATGCCAATATGGCGGCTCAACTTTATTTACATGATAAACGCTTAACATTAACTGAGTCAGATATTTCACTCTGTTTTTTACCACTTTCTCATGTTTTTGAGCGAGCTTGGAGTTTCTATGTTATGCATATTGGCGCACAAAATGTCTATTTAACAGATGCTCAAAGTGTTAGAGAAGCTATGGTTGTAGTAAAACCCACTGTGATGTGCGCGGTGCCTCGTTTTTATGAAAAAGTTTATGCTGCCATAAATCAGAAAGTTGCCAAAGCGTCTTGGCTTCGTAGACAGCTTTTCAATTGGGCGCTTAGTCAAGGTAAACGTCATGTAGCACTGGCTCAACAAGGACAAAAAGGCAATTGGTTGCACTGTTTTTTTTAGGCTATGTCTGCGTAAATTGTGGTTGTGGGCTAAACTGATCATGATTTCTTCCTACGATAGGTATACATCATGGACGCGATTCAGTTTGATCGCTGGATTTCCAAGCTTTCCAGCCTTAATAATGAGCAGCGGGAGCAGGTGAAAGCCTCTCTTTCAGTAGACAAACCTCTCCCGGATGTGTTGAGAACTACACCGAATAACTGCCTACATTGCCATCTGTGGGCATTACGACCGTGGGGATTCAGTAGTGGTCTTCCCCGCTATCGCTGCAAATACTGTGGTAAAACCTGTAACCCAATGACAGGTACGCCAATGGCCCGGTTACGAAAGCGGCATCTTTGGCTGGATTATGCTGATATGTTGATTCAGAGTCTGAGTGTACGCAAGGCCGCAACAGGCTGTGGCATAAACAAGGATACAGCGTTCCGCTGGCGACACTGATTTCTGAAGCAGATTGCCGGACATCAGGCAGTTCATGCGTCCGGTATCGTCGAAGCTGATGAAACCTTCTTCCTTGAGTCGTTCAAAGGGAATAGGGGACTTCCACGACCTCCTCGAAAACGGGGAGGAAAAGCCAGGTTGCGGGGGATATCCGCCGAGCAGATCCCCGTACTGGTGGTTCAGGATCGTAGCGGTCAACATGCCGACTTCCAGCTGGATAAACTTGACATTCGGCATGTCGGAGAGCGGTTAGCGCCCTTGATCGACGCGGATGCGATTCTTTGCACCGACAGTACGAAGATCTATGCCCACGTGGCCCGGGAACAGGGAATACCACATTGCCCGGTAAACCTCAGGCAGACGCGCAGGGTCAATGGACCTTTTCATATTCAGAATGTTAACGCCTACGACAGCAGACTGAAAAACTGGATGCGCTCGTTTCATGGGGTCGCCACCAGGTACCTTACGCATTATCTGGGCTGGAGACGCATACTTGAGTGCCATAAAATCCTAATCAATCCTGTGATTTTACTGCAAGAAGCCTTGGGCCTGTTCGATGTACAACATTTAACGCAGACATAGCTATATATTTTGTTATTGTTGATTGCTACAGAATTATATTCACGATATAGTTTAGCTGTTTATCTCAGGGCGGAGTGAAATTCTCCACCGGCGGTGATATTTATTCTGTTAATTGAATAATTAAGTCCGCGAGCGTTCCATTATAGCATTTTGTGATGGAAGTCAGCAGATCCAGTGAGATTCTGGAACCGACGGTTATAGTCCGGATGGGAGAGAATAACGATATCTGTAGTTTTGAGGCCTGCCAATTGTGTGCAGATTTTTAAGATACGGATTTGATTTTTTATACTCCCACGTTTGCCCTGGTTCTGGTAATTTAGTATTTATTGATGAGGTTTTACCATGAATCAGACGTCACTTTCCACGTATGGCAATCCGATCGAACGTATAGAACGTGCTCTTAAGGCATTACGTCAAGGTAAAGGTGTTATGGTACTTGACGACCAAGACCGTGAAAACGAGGGCGATATTATTTTTTCTGCTGAAACTATGACTGTTGAACAGATGGCATTAACTATCCGCCATGGCAGTGGAATTGTTTGTCTTTGTATAACGGAAGAACGCCGTAAGCAGCTAGCATTACCGATGATGGTT
This sequence comes from Arsenophonus endosymbiont of Aphis craccivora, assembly GCF_013460135.1. Classification (GTDB taxonomy): domain Bacteria; phylum Pseudomonadota; class Gammaproteobacteria; order Enterobacterales; family Enterobacteriaceae; genus Arsenophonus; species Arsenophonus nilaparvatae. The sequence goes on along the minus strand of NZ_CP038155.1, from coordinate 1,687,913 downwards.
GAAGAAAATTCTAGTCAATTCCAAACCGCATTTACTATTACCATCGAGGCTTCTGAAGGTGTAACAACCGGCGTTTCAGCCAGTGATCGTTTAATGACTATCCGTAAAGCAATTGCCGATGATGCAAAACCGACCGATCTTAATCGGCCTGGACATGTTTTTCCGTTGAGAGCCCAAGAAGGAGGGGTATTGCAGCGTCGTGGTCATACCGAAGCTACCATTGATTTGGTGACTTTAGCCGGTTTTAAGCCAGCAGGTGTTTTATGTGAGTTAACAAATGACGATGGTACCATGGCCCGTATGCCAGAAGTACTTATCTTTGCCAAGCAACATGATATGCCGGTAATAACTATTGAGGATTTGGTAACTTATCGTCAGCAATTTCCCAAAAAAGCAGGTTAGCAGTTTGAATAAGCTATTTCTAGTGATTGAATTTTATCCTATCTGAGTTTTATGCTTAAACCAGTATGTTCAATACTGGAAAGTTTTCTCTCAAATTCCTGCCATATTGAAATATATCGCCATAATGGAAAACTATGGCGATTGAAGAATGATGCGTAAATTTGTTTTGCCGGTAAAACCGGATTGTTTCAATTGGCAGCTCTATATTATTTCAAATATTCCATCATGATCATCATATTTTAAAAGGAATTTTAAACATGAGTCAGATAGATAATTTGTTGGAAAAGCTTAAAAAATATTTTCATCGTCTTAGTGGTCCAAATTATGTTCGCCTAATGGATACTCCGCACGCTTGGGGAATCTCATTCGATGAACAAATTATGCCCCATTCTTTTAAGCGCCCGCAAGAGTTTGCGACAGCTATCATTGAGATAATCAAAAAAGCACGTTACCGCTGTGATATTTCTTCACTTAACAGCCCTGATGCTGATTGGCGTAAAATTATATTGCAGGCGATTGATAATGGGTTGTCAAAAAAATAGGGCGAACCAGACCAACTCAATTTCGTTTTCTTTTTGGTCAGTCGCCAACAGTATTTTTAAATGGAGTGTCGGCGGTAGAAACAGGTCCCTTTGATTACGTTGCTTTTAAAGATGAGCTATTAAAACTTATTCAATCACGAGCGCAAGATTGGGAATTAATGCCTGAAATTTGGATAAGTCGCTTGTTCCGCCTTGATGAAGGAATGACAATTCTTTTATAAAAAACCTTTTTCCGGATTTTCTGCCAATTAATGATACCAGAATGACCTGGAATCATACCAAGATCATTGCTGTTGATGGGATTGAATCTCTGGTAGGGGGGCATAATTTGAATATGGATTTATTCAGAAATTATCCTCCGGTGCATGATGTATCCGTTATTGTTTATGGAGCGGCAGCGCTTGATGCTCAGTGTTACTTAAATGAAATGTGGTTATGCAATAGTGATCTGCTCAAGAAAGAATATTTTGATGTAAAAAGTATGTCATGGCAGATTGGCAGTGAATTACAAGGAAAACTGGAAGATCCACTACAAGATCCAGTTGTGATGATGTCGGTAACCGAGCAGCAAAAATATCTGCTTCAGCTGCATGAAGATATTGATAATCAATGCGGAGCAAAGGGAGACGACTATAGTAAAATCGAAGAATATAAGCGAGCTGATAGGATATTGTCTGTTGGCAAATACTGGACTAGACCTAATATGAATACCGATTATCATCACGGCTCAGAAATTATGAAAGAACATCTGATTAAAAATGCCCGCTATATGATTAGGATCTCGCAGCAAGATTTAATTAGTGCATGGAAAAAAAGATGGGTTGATCATACTGTTTGCCGGTGGCTTATTGAAGCATTGCTTGCTAATAAATCATTACAACTCCATGTGGTTGTGTCTCCTTTGGATGCCGCCGCCGGGGCAGCGGGTGATCAATACTCTTTTGGCTCCGGTGCTGAACGAACCTTTGAATTGTTAAAATATTACATCACTCATGATCTTGATACCGATGAATTATTGCGTGATGAAAATGGCGATCTTGCTGATGCATTGAAGCAAGTATTGATAGCGCCCTTTTTTTTCACTGATAGGCTATCAGAACAGCAAACTACGGAGGGAAAAACCTATCAATGGCCGAATCTCGATTTGGCGGCATATACCGCCACGCTTAAGCAGCAGCCTCTGGCAAAAAAGCCGCCATTACGAGGTATAATTGGTAGTTCTCTTATGTCAACCATTGAAGGCAGTGGGTTTATTTACCCTAAGGTGCCGGCTGCTCCGGCAAATTATGCCAAGTTAATGATTATTGACGATGAACTATATGTTGTCGGCTCTGACAATCTTTATCCAGGTCATCTTTCTGAGTTTAATTATGTGGTAGAAGGCAAAAAGGCGGTGGAAGAATTAATTGCATAATATTGGCAGCAGGTATGGAAATACTCAAGTCCCCATGTTTTTCCCAAGTTAAATCAAGATTTGTATTGTTCATCTGGCAATGCCAATTAGACAAAAAATAGTTTGTAAATAATTAGCTGGCAATGGAATTTTACTTGTTTATTTTTCAACTCATTAGTCATAATAGTAAAAATAGCAAGATAATGATTGCTTTATCATTATCTTGTTCTTATGTTGCATGGATTAATTTAGAATAAGATGCGGGTAAAAGCGGGATAGATCTTGGGTAATTAATTGTTTGTCTTCTCGAATACCAATTCCTGCCGGTTGATCATTTACCAGCCAACTACCGATTAATGTATAGTTATTTTCAAATTTTGGTAGCGGATAAAATTGTTGAATAATCATCCCCTCTTCGCCATATGGACCATCTACTGAGGCAATTTTACGTTCATTATCGATGATACGAATATTTGCTCCTTCTCGTGAAAAAATAGGTTTGATTACATAGCTGTCCAGTTTTGGCGGATTAGCTTCTGCAAAAAAGGCCGGTAACAAATTGGGGTGATTAGGAAACATTTCCCATAGCATAGGTAGTAATGCTTTGTTAGAAATAATGCTTTTCCAAGCAGGTTCTAACCACCTTACGCCAGCATCTGCTAACTTAGTAGAAAAAATCTCTCTAAACATAAATTCCCAAGGATATAATTTAAACAGATTGCTAATAACTTGGTTATTAGGATCGGTAAACTTTCCTTTTTCACCTAAACCGATTTGATCAATATAGAGAAATTCGGTGGGAATATTGGCTTCGTGAGCACAGTCTTGTAGGTATTGTATGGTGCCGCGATCTTCGTCACTATCTTGGCAGCAGCTGAAATGTAACCAGTTAAAACCAAATGATTCACGCAAAAACGCAAAGCGTTCAATAAGTTGTTCTTGTATGCTATTAAATTGATCAGCATTTGCTGGCAAATTGCCAGCATTGATTTGATCTTCTAACCAAATCCACTGAAAAAATGCGGTTTCATATAAAGATGTTGGTGTATCTGCATTATTTTCTAATAATTTTGCAGGTCTTTTACCGTCATAAGCTAAATCCAATCGAGAATAAAGTGAAGGTTGGTTAGTTTTCCATGAGTGATTAACAAATTCCCAACAATGTTTAGGGATCTGAAATTTTATCAATAATTCCTCGTTACTAACCACTTTTTCGACCACTTGCAGGCACATTTGATGTAATTCAGCGGTGGTTGCTTCAAGATCTTCGATTTGTTGCATAGTAAATTGGTAATAGGCATTTTCACACCAGTAAGGTTCACCGTATAAGGTGTGAAAATGAAAACCAAATTCAGCTGCCTTTTCTTTCCAATCAGTGCGTTCAGTGATGGGCATCCTTATCATCGCTATCAACCTCCCATAGAACGCTGAGAAGGCGTTGTGGCACTTTGACGCTGCATGCGAGTCTGTTGTTTAGCGAATGATTCACCGAAACCGCCACGAGTGATAGTGGTGGTAGTTGCCGGTTTAGGAGCAAGAGCTGATGGAGGTACGGCCATAGTTCTACCTCCCGTTACAGCCGGTCCATAGTTTTTGCCACTAGCATCAACAAATTTTCCATTGGCGGGACTTGCAGGATTGCTTGAGCTAAAGAGAGGTTGCGCTGCAGGGGCTGGCGCAGCTGTACCACCACCCATTAGACGTCCCATCATGTAACCTGCCATTAATGGCATCCAGAAGCTACCACTTTGTCGACTAGCTTGATTTTCTGTCGCTAAACCAGCTTGAGCTTGAGATGCAGTTTGGGTTGTAGTTGTGGTTTGAGTGGGAGCCTGAGTACATTTTTCTTCCCCAAATTCGGCCACACAGTCTTCACGTGTCGCATATTTAGGTGCAGTTTTAGCCGCTTCCTGCAATGCATTTTTATAAGCCAGCGAACATTGTTCACTTTGAGCAGGGTTTTTTTGGGCACAATCCTCTGCGTTAGTATATAAAGAGACGGTTTCGTCGCTTTGCTCACAAGCGGACAACATAAATACCGTACTAATAGCTAGGGCAACAGGTGCTAAGCGGTAGACGCGCCAGCTTTTGCGAAAAGCACCTTGATTAATATTTTTCGTGCGCTTTATTTTCATCATCATTTACCTATCCTAAAGGTCAAAATAAAAATCGTGAAACTAGGATAGAATAGGGTAATTACGCTGGAAATTAAAGCATAAAACGGATAGAAAGATGGCTATCAACCTGATTATTTATTTTAAGTGGTAAAAATACAACTTTTCTAATTAACTTTCGTTACAATAAAAAATACCCACAATATATGGGTATTAATAGTGGGTTATTTATTTAGTGTATTTGCGGAACACTCATCGGATTGATAATAGCATCCGGTGAGGTAGATAATGTTTTTCCTAAGCTACTATTTAAACGGAGCAGATCGCCTTCATTTAAAGTCCCACGGGCATACTGAATTTTCAGATCATTAATCAGATAATCATAACGTGCATTGGCTAAATTCTGTTTCGCCTGAAAAAGGGCTGTTGTTGCGTTTAATACATCCACGATAGTCAGAGTGCCGACCTGATAGCCTGCTTCCATCGCATCTAACGAACTTTGTGCTGAAACAACCAATTGTTGGTAGGCTTTAATGCTACTAATAGAAGAAATCACATTATTATAGGAAGAGCGTACTATCTGAATAACATTGCGATAAGTACTTTCAAGCTGTTCACTGGCACTAATATAACCATACTGTGCTTGCTCAATGCGTGAGTTAGTTCGGCCACCTGTATATAAAGGCACCCTCAACGTTAATCCGACACTATTTTGGCCAGTATAGCTAGGACCATTTCTATTCCATATTTGTTGATTAGCACTACCATGATACTGGGTGTTACTAACATCGGTTGACGCTTCTAATCCAAGGGTAGGTAAATGTCCTGATTGTTCATAACGAATATTTTCTCGCGCCAGATCTTGTGATAAACGGGCGCTAAGTAAACTTAAGTTGCGTGTTTCAGCATCTTTTAATAGCTTCTCTACTCGTGCGGGTGTCTGGGTACTGAAATGAGCAATATTTAAAGCCGCTAATTGACTGTAATAGATGCCGCTAACTTGACGTAACTTTTCCAGCGAATTTTCTAATTGATTACGGCTCGATACTTCTTGAGCTAATACGCTGTCATAATTAGCGCGGGCGTTTTGTACATCGGTAATCGCGACTAATCCTACGTTGAAACGTTGGGTTGTTTGATCTAACTGGCGATAAACGGCTTTTTTCTGTGCTTCAATATAGTCTAATAAGTCAATAGCACGGAATACGTCAAAATAAGCTGCGGCGGTCTCAAGAATTAATTTTTGCTGGTTAGTTTGATAAGTGACATCTGCAATACCGGCGGTTTTTTCCTGCATGTCTAACTGTTGCCATTTTGACATATCAAAGATGGTTTGGGTGAGTTTCAGATTGGCTCCAAGTTGGTTGTTCTCCGTGTCACGATTATCACGATAACCGCTGTTATAGGTGAAATTTGCGCCTAAACCTAATTGTGGTAGCAAAGGACTACGAGATTCATTAATTTTTTCAAATGCTTGATTACGTTCTGCTAGCGATTTACGTAAATCCGGATTACTTTCTTTTGCTTTCTGATAGACTTGCAATAAATTTTCAGCTTGCCCAGTGGCACTTAGTCCAACTAGGCTAATGGTGATAAAAAGAGAGATAAATTTTTTCATTCTGATTCCTTGATTATACAATTTTTTGCTTTAGTTATCTCAGAAAAACATGAACACCGCTAATTTTAGCAGAATATGTCATTATTCCATGGTAGCTGTTTGTGCCATCTATCATGTTAAATATGGCCAATGCTACATTATTGATAAGCTAATTTCCTTAAAAAACGTTATACAAGTCTCACTTTTTGTCAGTTAGTGCATATAAATTCAGAGAGTTTCTATGAGCGATAAAAAAAATTTACCTTTCAAGTTTAGCCAAAATAATGTGGAAATTACCGCTAAATTCGATCTTTATAATGGTTTTTTTCGTTTTGTTGAATACCGTTTTCGACATAAGTTGTTTAATGGTGGTTGGAGCCAGGAAATTCGGCGAGAAGTTTTGGAGCGGGGTAATGCTGGCGTTATTTTACCCTATGATCCCTGTCTTGATAAGGTAGTGTTAGTTGAACAAGTACGGATCCCGGCGATGGATACGAGCGAAACACCGTGGTTGTTAGAAGTTATTGCTGGCATGGTAGAACAAAATGAAAACTTAGAACAGCTAGTTCGTCGCGAAGCAAAAGAAGAAGCGGGTATTACCATTCAGCGTTGTTACTATGCTCTAAGTTATCTTACCAGCCCGTGGGTACAACTGAGCGTATTTATGTTCATATCGGTAAAATTGATGCATCTGCTATCAAACCCGGCAGTGTACATGGATTAAGCAGTGAAAATGAAGATATTCGTATCCATGTTGTTAGTCGTTAACAAGCTTATAAATGGATGGAGTTAGGGGTAATTGATAATGCGGCTACCGTAATCGCAATACAATGGTTACAATTAAATCATCTTAGGTTGAAAAATAACTGGTTGAAGAACTTAAAATAACGGTTTGTCATAACATGAAAAAGAAGTGTGTATCAGCCTACAGAGATTAATAAAGTATTAATGTTAAAATAACGTATAAAGTAGGTAGAAACTAAGGAAATTGCTTGGATAGTCTGTTTAAATTAACAACAAAGCAAAAAAGACTGGTGAGGATCTTGCAAATTACCGATACTCACCTTTTTGCTAATGTTGATGATACTCTACTTGGCGTCAATACTTTTGGTAGTTTTCATGCAGTAATTGATGCAATTTTAGCGTGCCATGAAAATGTTGACTTGGTTGTTGCTACCGGTGATTTGGTTCAAGATCAATCGGCATCAGCTTATCAGCATTTTGCGGAAGGGATCAAACGGTTATCTGCTCCTTGTGTTTGGTTGCCTGGCAATCATGATTATCAACCGGCAATGGTTGCTACTTTAGCACAAGCAGGAATTTTACCCTCTAAGCAGGTGCTAATTAATGATAATTGGCAAATCCTAATGTTGGACAGCCAAATTCAAGGTGTTGTGCATGGAAAATTATCTAAGCAACAGTTGTTATGGATGAAACGCTGTTTTGATGCATACAGGGAGCGTAGTCATTTACTAATGTTACATCATCATTCTTTGCCTTCGGGTTGTACCTGGCTTGATCAACATAGCTTGCGTAACTCTCATATTTTGGCTGACTATTTAAATCAATATCAACAAGTTAAAGCGATTTTATGTGGGCATATTCACCAAGAAATAGATGAATATTGGCAAGGGGTTCGTATGATGGCAACACCATCAACCTGTATACAATTTAAACCTCATTGTACTAATTTCACATTAGATACAATGGCACCGGGGTGGCGTTATCTTGATCTTTCTATCAATGATAACGGTGAAAATGTGTTGGATACACAAGTTTTCAGATTGGATAGTGATAAATTTCGCCCAGATTTCGACTCAGGTGGTTATTAATGTCAACATTAATTTATATAGATGGTTTTAATAGTTCCCCTTATCGCAGAAGTCAAATAGCTTAAAAACTTGGCTAGAGCGACAACATCCAGCAGTTAATATGTTGATACCCCAGCTTCCTTGTTATCCAGCAGAAGCGATTGAGTTATTACATAATCTCGTAGCAGCCCATGCGGGAGAGCAGATTGGGTTGTTAGGTTCTTCATTGGGCGGTTATTTTGCTATTTGGTTATCGCAGAAATTTAATTTACCCGCTGTGGTTGTCAATCCAGCGGTACGTCCTTTTGATTTGTTTGAGCAGTATTTAGGTGAGCAAGTCAATCCTTATACAAAGGAACGCTACATTTTACAATCCCACCATTTAATGAACTACAAGCAATACAAATTGATGCATTAACCGCGCCTGATTTGATTTGGCTATTACAATAAACAGGTGATGAAATATTGGACTATCGTCAAGCTGTTACCTTATCTTATGGAGTGTAAGCAAACAATAGCGCCAGGAGGTAACCATGCTTTTGTTGGATTTGACTACTATTTTCCACAAATTATGCGTTTTTTAGCTTTGGCAAAGACAAAATAAGTAAAAAATTATCCAAAATAGCTAAATGACTGTTATTATCATCAGTATCTAAGCATTTATTTGCCTAATTAATCGTCAATTACCGCAGAAAATAATATGACTCAATCTAGTTATAATGCAGAGGCAATCGAGGTCCTCAGTGGTTTAGAACCTGTACGTCGTCGCCCAGGCATGTACACCTATACTTCTCGACCAAATCACCTGGCACAGGAAGTAATTGATAATAGCGTGGATGAGGCGCTTGCCGGTTATGCTAAACGTATCGATGTAATCTTGTATGAAGATCAGTCACTGGAAGTGATTGATGATGGCCGAGGTATGCCGGTTGATATTCATCCAGAAAAGAAGGTACCGGCTGTAGAGCTGATTTTGGGGCAGTTACATGCCGGGGGAAAATTTTCTAATAAAAATTATCAATTTTCTGGCGGGCTACATGGTGTTGGTATTTCAGTGGTCAATGCATTATCAAAACGTATTGAAGTAACTGTTAGTCGTGATAGCCAAATATACCGAATTGCTTTTGAAAATGGTGAAAAAGTTCAGGAACTTGAGGTTATTGGTAGTTGTGCTAAACGCACGACCGGTACCGGTGTCCGTTTTTGGCCTGATAGCCATTTTTTTGACAACCCACGCTTTTCCATTTCGCGTTTAGTGCACGTATTAAAAGCCAAGGCTGTGCTATGCCCTGGTGTTGAAATCGTCTTTAAGGATAAAATAAATAATACTGAGCAGACATGGCGTTATAACGATGGCTTGACCGACTATATAATGGAAGCAATGAACGGCTTAGTGACTTTACCTGAGAAAGCGTTTGTTGGTAATTTTGCCGGCCAAATAGAAATGGTCGATTGGGCTCTGCTTTGGTTACCAGAAGGTGGAGAACTATTAACCGAAAGTTATGTTAACCTTATTCCAACCCCACAGGGGGGTACCCATGTTAATGGGTTACGCCAGGGCTTACTGGATGCGATGAGGGAGTTTTGTGAATACCGTAATTTACTTCCGCGCGGTGTTAAATTGACAGGTGATGATATTTGGGAACGCTGTGCTTATGTCTTATCAGTCAAAATGCAAGATCCACAATTTGCCGGCCAAACCAAAGAACGTCTTTCTTCTCGCCAGAGTGCTGCGTTTGTTTCCGGTGTAGTAAAAGATGCTTTTAGTTTGTGGTTAAACCAAAATGTTCAAGAAGCTGAGCAATTAGCGGAACTCACCATTTCAAGTGCACACAGGCGTCTGCGAGCAGCGAAAAAAGTCGTGCGCAAGAAACTGACCAGCGGGCCTGCGTTACCCGGCAAGTTAGCTGGTTGTACTTCTCAAGATCTTAATTTTACTGAGCTATTTTTAGTTGAAGGAGATTCAGCCGGCGGCTCGGCTAAGCAGGCTCGTGATCGAGAATCTCAGGCGATTATGCCGCTAAGAGGGAAAATATTGAATACTTGGGAAGTCTCTTCCGATGAGGTTTTAGCTTCACAGGAAGTCCATGATATTTCAGTAGCTATTGGTATTGATCCAGACAGCGATGATCTTAGCCAACTCCGTTACGGTAAGATTTGTGTGCTTGCCGATGCAGATTCAGATGGATTGCATATTGCAACTTTACTCTGCGCGCTTTTTGTTCGCCACTTTTCCGCTTTAGTAAAAGCAGGCCATATTTATATTGCTATGCCACCCTTATACCGTATTGATCTAGGTAAAGAAGTCTATTATGCGCTCGATGAAGGTGAAAAAACCGCGGTTCTCGACAGACTAAGCTATAAGCGTGGCAAACCGAATGTCCAGCGTTTTAAAGGGTTAGGCGAAATGAATCCGACTCAATTACGTGAAACCACACTTGATCCCAATACACGACGTTTAGTGCAGCTCATTATTAATGATGAGAATTATCAAGAAACACTAGCGATGATGGATATGTTATTGGCGAAAAAACGGGCAGAAGATCGTCGAAATTGGTTACAAGATAAAGGCGATGCGATAGAAATTGAAGTGTAATCGATACTGTTAACCATAGATTAAGGAATCAAATGAATGAGTGAGATAACTCACGATGGTGTAGAGCAGCAACCACTTTATACCTTTACCGAAAATGCCTATCTCAATTATTCCATGTACGTCATCATGGACAGAGCATTGCCATTTATTGGTGATGGGTTAAAGCCTGTTCAGCGACGAATTGTTTATGCCATGTCTGAACTTGGTTTGAGTAATGCCGCTAAGTATAAAAAATCAGCTCGTACAGTCGGTGATGTATTGGGAAAATATCATCCTCATGGTGATAGCGCTTGTTATGAAGCCATGGTATTGATGGCACAACCATTTTCCTATCGTTATCCATTAGTTGATGGTCAGGGAAACTGGGGAGCCCCTGATGATCCTAAATCGTTTGCTGCGATGCGTTACACCGAGTCAAGATTGTCAAAATATGCTGAAACGCTACTCAGTGAATTAGGATTGGGAACGGTATCCTGGACACCTAATTTTGATGGAACATTAACCGAACCCAAAACACTACCGGCAAGATTACCCAATATTCTGCTAAATGGCACGACAGGAATTGCCGTTGGTATGGCGACCGATATTCCGCCGCATAATGCTCGTGAGGTAGCAAGCGCGTTAATTGCTTTACTGGAAAATCCAAAAGCTGATCTTAAAATGTTGATGGGTTTTATTCCCGCTCCTGATTATCCAACAGAAGCAGAAATTATTTCATCAAAAGAAGATATTCAAAAAATTTACCAAACAGCCCGTGGTTCTATTCGGTTACGTGCTGTATGGGAAATGGATGATAGCAATGCCGTTATTACTGCACTACCTCATCAAGTTTCAGGTGCTAAGGTGTTGGAGCAGATTGCTTCACAAATGCGTGCCAAAAAATTACCGATGGTAGAAGATCTACGTGATGAATCAGATCATGAAAATCCAACACGTTTAGTGATTGTACCTAGAAGTAATCGGATTGATTTAGAACAAGTGATGACACATTTATTTGCCACGACCGATCTAGAAAGAAGTTATCGGGTCAATTTGAATATGATTGGTCTGGATAATCGTCCGGCAGTTAAAGGACTGGTAGAAATTTTAAATGAATGGTTATTATTTAGGCGAGAAACCGTACGTAATCGCTTAAATCATCGTTTAGAAAAAGTATTAAAACGCTTACATATCCTTGAGGGTTTATTAATAGCTTATCTTAATATAGATGAGGTTATCCATATTATCCGTAATGAAGATGAGCCTAAAGCAGTATTAGTGTCCAGTTTTGCGCTTTCAGAAACTCAGGCTGAATCTATTCTGGAATTTAAATTGCGTCATTTGGCTAAACTGGAGGAATTTAAATTACGTGGTGAGCAAGATGAATTAGCTAAAGAGCGTGATCAACTGCAAGCTATTTTAGGCTCTGAGCGTCGTTTAAACACCTTGATCAAGAAAGAAATTGAAACCGATGCCCAGACTTATGGTGATTATCGTCGCTCACCACTTAAGGAGCGTATTGAAGCAAAAGCCATGAATGAACATGATATTTTGCCTTCTGAGCCGGTTACTATTGTTCTTTCTGTTATGGGATGGGTGAGAAGCGCAAAAGGCCATGATATTGATCCGACTAATCTTAACTATAAAGCCGGAGATGGTTTCCGTAGCTCAGCAAGGGGCAAAACGAATCAACCGGTTGTTTTACTTGATAGTATTGGACGTAGTTATTCCCTTGATCCGCTTGATCTTCCTTCTGCCCGCGGACAAGGAGAGCCACTTACTGGTAAATTGGCATTACCACCTGGCGCAACGGTTGAACATGTATTGACTGCTCCCGAAGAACAAAAATATTTGTTAGCATCGGATGCAGGTTATGGTTTTATTTGTACTTTTAGCGATTTAGTGGCAAAAAATAAAGCAGGTAAGGCATTAATTACCTTACCTAATAATGCAAAGGTACTGGCGCCATTAGAAGTCAATAATGAACAGCAAGATTTATTATTGGCAATTACTAACGCAGGAAGAATGTTAATATTTCCTGTTAGTGATCTCCCTCAGCTCTCTAAAGGTAAAGGCAATAAAATTATTAATATTGCAGCGGCTCAATCAGCCAGCAGAGAGGATTTGCTAGTTTGGTTAATGTTTTTGCAGCCTCAGTCTTCAATTACCCTCTATTTTGGCAAACGAAAACTGAAATTAAATCCAGAAGATTTGCAAAAATATCGTGCTGCACGAGGTCGTAAAGGTTCTTCATTACCTCGTGGATTACAGAGTATTGAACGTATAGAAGTAACTCCTCCCAGTAATGGATAATTTTTGATTTTTTTATAGGTGTGTGAAGTTACTTATTACTTGAGGTAAATATGTTAGCTATTGTTCGTATTATTATTGTGATCCTATTTACGATATTGGTTTGCGTGTTAGGTTGTTTTTATTGCTTATTAAGTCCAAGAAATCCACACTATGTTATGCGCTTTGGCCGACTGTTTGGCAAATTATCTTATGTCTTTGGTATTAACATTATTAATCGGGTGCCTTCTGAAGCGAAAGATTACGGTCCCAGTATTTATATCGGTAATCATCAAAATAACTATGATATGGTAACTATGTCAAATGCAGTACAGCCAAATACCGTTACTGTTGGAAAAAAGAGCTTAGTATTTATCCCTTTTTTCGGTCAACTATATTGGTTGGCCGGTAATATTCTTATTGATAGGGCTAATCGAACTAAAGCGCACAATACCATTTCACAGGTTGTTAAGCAGATAAAAAAAAGAAAAATTTCTGTTTGGATGTTTCCTGAGGGAACCCGTAGTCGTGGTCGAGGTTTACTACCATTTAAAACCGGTGCATTTTATGCAGCAATTGCAGCTGGGGTTCCGATAGTACCAGTCTGTTTATCTGAAACAGAAGGGCGCATTAAACTGAATCGTTGGAATAATGGAGTAGTGATTGTCGAAATGCTACCGCCTATTGATACAACAAAGTATAATCGGGAAAACGTGCGTGAATTAGCAGAATATTGCCATGATTTATTCAAAGTTAAAATTGCAGAATTAAATAAAGAAGTGGCAGAAATAGAACAAAAAATGAAATAAAGGTTAAGTTCATTTTTTAAGCAAATTAGTTTCTAAATTGTCATATTTAACAATATATTAATATTTGGCATTGTATCAATCTATCGTCTTAATGGAATATAGTTATCAAACAATTGTGATAATACAATTACTAGCGGATAGTAAGATAAGGATCTTTCCTGGATGAACAATAAATGGCGCTAGCTTATTAATGATTTTGTGGAGAAGATATGTCACTAAGTCGGCGTCGATTTCTTAAGCTATCAAGTATAGCTATGAGTGTTTCTATGCTTACTGCTGCGGTTAGAGCAGAAAAAAATGAAGGGTATCCATTATTGCCAATCCCATCTTTATTGGAATCTCATGTTGGTCAACCGCTGTTTCTTACGTTGAAAAAATCTTATTGGTCTTTTGATGGTAGCCATCGCACTAATACTATTGGTTGTAATGGTTATTATTTGGGGCCAACCATTCGAGTAGAAAATGGTAGTGATTTGAAATTGGTATATAGCAATCGACTTTCTAAAGAAGTAGCTATGACAGTCAGTGGGTTGCAAGTTCCCGGAACTAAAATTGGTGGGGCGGCAAGATTAATGTCACCCAATGTTGATTGGTCGCCGGTACTGCCGATCCGTCAACCGGCTGCGACCTGTTGGTATCATGCTAATACACCTGGCAAGATGGCAAAACAAATTCATGATGGCTTGGTTGGTATGTGGATTGTGTCAGATAAAACCAGTAAGAATTTAAATATTCCTAATCATTACGGTGTTGATGATTTTCCTATTATTATGCAAGATAAACGGCTAGATAGTTTTGGCGCACCTCACTATAAAGCAACAGCTGAAGGTTTTTTAGGTGATACTTTATTAGTTAATGGTGTGCAGGAGCCGTATATTAAAGTTGCTCGCGGCTGGCTCCGCTTACGGCTGCTTAATGCATCAAATTCAAGGCGTTATATATTGGAAATCAGTGATAAGCGGCCATTTTATTTGATAGGTAGTGATCAAGGGCTGCTACCGGCTCCAGTAAGTATCGAAAGATTACCTATGGCGCCTGGCGAGCGTCGAGAAATGTTGATTGATATGTCCAAAACAGAGTTATTGACGATAACTGCTGGAAGAGCAGCAGCGGTTATGGATCGTATTAAAGGACTTTTCGAACCGTCAACTTTATTAAATTCAACCAAATTTTTAACCATTTGTTCTTCAGGATTATTATCCTTAGTAACAGATAATTTACCAGAGACTCTAGTTAATGACACGAGCCAAATCACGTCGACGATCCGTAATCGTGAAGTGATCCTTAGCAAACCTTTTGGCCTTAATGGTATGATGCGGGATGTAAATCGTATTGACTTAATCACCCAGCAGGGAGCATGGGAACGCTGGACGGTAAAAGCGCATGAGCCGCAAGCATTTCATATTGAAGGTGTTCGTTTCAAAGTTATTAATCATAATGGCGTTGTACCAGGGCCGGAAGATTATGGCTGGAAAGATACAGTATGGATCAATGGATAAAGTGAATTATTAGTTAATATGCTACAACCGTCTTATGATCATTTTCCTTTTTTGTATTTTAGTCAAAATTTAGAGAAAGCGGATAAAGGCTCAGTTGCGCAGATGGTGATCAATTCATCAACTTAATTTATTTCTATTATATAGAATATTTTGTAGCTGATTATAAAAAAGTGATTGTATTATTTTATGTTTTGTTATTTCGATTGTTATTTATTATTGAAAATTATCTATATAATAGTAATTAATAATTTGATCGTTTTTATAAAAATGTAGATTTATCGAAGAGTGATTGGATTTATTAAATGTAAAATCCAATTTTCTATTATGCCAATATGGTAACCTAATGAATATTAGTTTAATCGCAGCAATGGCGGCGGATCAGGTGATTGGTTTGGAAAATAACATGCCATGGGTGTTATCCGGTGATTTAGCCTGGTTGAAGCGTAATACGTTAAATAAGCCAGTTATAATGGGACGTATAACTTATGAATCTATAGGTAAACCTTTACCTCAACGTTTGAATATTATTCTTAGTCATACTCATTCGAGTGATGATAATGGCGTTGTTTGGGTTAACTCAGTTGATGAGGCACTAGCTGCATCAGGAGAAGCAGAAGAAATAATGATTATAGGCGGGGGAAAAATTTATGAATTATTCTTACCTCTGGCGAATTGTCTTTATTTAACGCATATAGATGCGGAAGTGATTGGTGATACCTATTTTCCTGTTTATGAGCCTAATGAGTGGGACTCTGTATTTACTGAATACCATGAAGCAGATGATAAAAATTCTCATAATTATTGTTTTGAAATATTAGAACGCCGTTCACAAAGCTAAGAGCGATTCTTGGTGGTAATAAAAAATCGAAGGCTAATACTTCGGTTTTTTATTATTAATTTGAATTAGTGGATGTTAAATATATAAATAAAAATTAAATTTGTATTCTTAATTAAATAATTTAAGTCAAATATTTATAAATAAGGGTCTATTCAAATAGTTTTTATAGCTATTATTTTAGTCATATTAAAACAAAATTAATTAATTTATTACTTATATTCCATTATTTGTTGCATAGCAAAATAAGCATAGTATTAGTTATCTTTTGGTAAATGCAGGCTGGTGAAAATATTTTTTATCTTCCCAGCGTAATAAAGTCAATTTTCCTCCCCAGCAACAACCGGTATCAAGCCCATAAATATCTTCAGGTGTTCCTTTCCCTTCAAGGGAAGCCCAATGACCAAAAATAATGGCATATTCTGGTGGTATTTTTCGCGGCAGATCAAACCAAGGCTTTAAAGGAGGAGGTGTGTTTTCAGGTTTATTTTTCCAGGTCATGTTTAACTGACCGTCAGGAAAGCAATAACGCATACGAGTCAGGACGTTAGTACTAAAGCGTAAACGGGATAACCCTGTTAAATTGGGTGACCAGTTGTTCGGTATATCGCCATACATGGAGTCGATAAATAAAGGATAGCTATCACTACTAAGAATAGCCTCTACTTCTTTGGCACACATCTGTGCTGTTGCTAAATCCCATTGTGGTGTGATCCCAGCATGTGCCATGATGATTTTTTTCTTATTGTCAACTTGTAATAATGGTTGACGTCGTAACCAATTAACTAATTCATCAGCATCAGACGCTGTCAGTAATTTTTTCAGTTTGTCTTTGGGTTTATTATGGCTAATATTGGCATATACACCGATAAGGTGGAGATCATGATTACCTAGTACCATTCTTACGGATGAGCCTAATGTTTTAATGTAACGTAAAACTTTGAGTGAATCCGGGCCTCGGGATACTAGATCACCGGTGAGCCATAAAACATCCTTTTGTGGTTCAAATTTCACTTGTTTGAGAAGTGCTTTAAGTTCACGATAGCAACCGTGAATATCTCCTATAAGATAAGCAGCCATAATTAGTTTATAACTGTTGGGATAGCAAGACGAAAGACTGGGATATCAACATAAAAATTTTTACCATCATTATCTAACATCACATAATGGCCCTCCATGGTTCCCATTGGCGTTTCTATAATAGCACCACTGGTATAACGAAATTCGGCGCTTGGTTGAATGATAGGTTGCTCTCCTACCACACCCTGTCCTTGTACTTCGGTACGTTTACCATCACTATTGGTAATTAACCAATAGCGACTTATTAGCTGTACCGGCGTGCGGCCTAGATTGCGAATAGAAACCGTATAGGCAAAAACAAATCTGGCTTCTTCCGGGAAAGATTGATTTTCAATATAGACACTTTGAACTTGTATACAGATGTTAGGTTCATTTAGCATAGTGCCCCCAAAGTTTATCACTATTAGCGAGAGGTTTTAGCCAATTTGCTGGCTAACTTGCAATAATTTTCTACTGAAATATTTTCAGCGCGACAATTTGGATCAATACCTAATTGCTCAAAATCTTGCACGCTAAATAAATCACTTAAACTATTACGAATAGTTTTACGTCGTTGATTAAATGCCTGTGTAGTAATACGACTTAATAATTTGACATCACAAATAGGGTAAGGGTTTCGTTGATGAGGAATTAAACGCACGACAGCTGAATCCACTTTTGGCGCAGGTGAAAAAGCCGACGGCGGTACTTCTAAGATAGGGATTATCTGACAATAATATTGCGCCATAACGCTAAGGCGACCATATGCTTTAGTATTCGGTCCTGCGACTAAGCGATTTACAACCTCTTTTTGTAGCATAAAATTCATGTCAGCAATAGCATTAGTATATGTAAAAAGATGGAACATTAGCGGAGTTGAAATATTGTAAGGAAGATTACCGAACACTCTAAGGGGTTGACCCTTTTCTTTCGCTATTGCGCCAAAATCAATCGTCATTGCATCGTTTGCTATAATTGTTAGTTTAGCACTTAGCGCAGGGTGTGCCGCTAAACGGGCGGCCAGATCACGATCTAACTCGATTACCGTCATATTCTCTATAAGTGCACTAATAGGTAATGTTAGGGCGCCTAGACCCGGGCCAATTTCAACAATAGCTTGATCAGGCTTTGGGTTAAAAGCAGTAACCATATTGTCAATAATAAATGGGTCAGTTAAAAAATTTTGCCCAAAGCGCTTACGGGCAAAGTGCCCTTGATGGATTCGTTTATTCATTGTTATTTTGTATCATGCTAATAGCTAATTTTAAGGCGGTTATAAAACTGTTAACATCTGCTTGCCCACTTCCTGCTAGCTCTATCGCTGTACCATGGTCAACCGATGTACGAATAAAGGGTAAGCTTAAAGTAATGTTTACCGCGTGGCCAAAACCTTGATATTTTAGCACAGGCAGACCTTGATCGTGATACATAGTTAAAATCACATCAGCTTGGTTCAGATATTTGGGTTGGAATAGAGTATCCGCCGGGAAAGGGCCATAAAGCTGCAATCCTTCATGACGCAATTTCTCGATAACTGGGATTATAGTATCGATTTCCTCATGTCCCATATGTCCGCCTTCGCCGGCATGAGGATTTAATCCACAGATATAGATGGCGGGTGTTGTAATGCCAAATTTAGATTTTAATTCTTCATTTAAAATATAAATAACTTCTTGTAGGCTTTGAAAAGTAATTGCAGCGGGAACCTGTTTGAGAGGTACATGGGTTGTTGCTAGCGCAACACGCAATGTTTCTGTCGCTAACATCATGACGACTTTTTTTGTTTTACTTCTGTCAGCAAAAAATTCAGTATGCCCGGTAAAGGGAATACCTGCATCATTGATAATTCCTTTATGAACAGGGCCGGTAACTAATCCTGAAAATTCACCAGTCATACAGCCATCGCAGGCGCGGCTAAGTGTTTCTATTACATAAGTGCTATTTCGTTTATTAAGTTGGCCTGCTTTAACCGGCGCAGGTAATTTTATTGGTAACACGGTCAATGTTTTGGCATCTTGGTTGTTATTCGGAGTTCCTGGCGAATAAATAGTTAATTCTAATTCTAAGCCGAGTTGATCGGCTCGGCTTATTAGCAGGTCTGGATCAGCACAAGCAACTAATCTAACCGGCCAATTTTGTTGAGCGAGTTGGATCAAAAGATCAGGGCCTACCCCGGCCGGTTCACCGGGGGTGAGAACGATAGTATTAGTTTTTTTTTCCATAAAGATTACTGTGCATCGCTATCATTAAGAATTTTTACATAGGCAGATGCGCGTAGTTCTTGCATCCAAATTTGCGCTTCTTCGTTAAATTTACGATTGAATAATAGACGATAGGCATGATCTTTCTGGGCTACATCGGTTTTATCTACTTGGCGAGTATCTTCCAGCTGAATAAGATGCCAGCCAAAAGAGGACTGGATTGGTTGACTTGTTTCACCTTTATTTAAACGCATTAAACCATCACGAAATGCTTGATCATAAACATTGGGCATATTCCAGCCAAGTTCACCGCCACGTAATGCAGAGCCAGGATCTTGTGAATATTTTTTAGCTGCTTCGGCAAAGGTTAGTTGACCCGTTTTAATTTGCTGTGCAATTTGTTGTATTTTTCCATATGCCTGTTCGCTATTCATAATAGGTGAAAATTTAATAATTATATGGCGAGCTTTCACTTCGGTAACCGAAATCGGCATATTGACACTTTGTATATCATTAAGTTTTAGGATATGAAAACCGACACTAGAACGTATAGGTCCAATGATATCGCCTTTTTTAGCATGCTGAATTCGTTGAGCAAAAACGGTTGGCAATTCTTCAACTTTACTCCAGCCCATTTGCCCGCCTTTTAAAGCATTAGGATCGGCAGAGTAAGTAATGGCCAGCTTACCAAAATCAGCGCCTTGCTTTAATGGGGCGATAATTTTATTTACCGTAGCCATCGCTGATTGACTTTGTTCATTAGTTGGATTTTTTGGTAATGGGATCAAAATATGGCTTAAGTTAACAGTAGCATCTTGTCCAGCTTGTGAATTAAGTTGGGCAGCCAGTGAGTCTACTTCTTGCGGCAGAACGGTTATCCGTCGACGAACCTCATTATTACGTACTTCTGCGATCATCATTTCTCTACGAACATCGCTGCGGTAATTTTGTATATTGATACCATCCATTGACAATCGTTGTTGTAGTTGGCCAACCGTTAATCTATTTTGGGCTGCAATATTGGCGATAGTAGCATCTATTGCTTGATCAGGGATCTGGATCTGCATTTTTTCGGCTATTTGCATAATAATTTTGTCAATGATCAAGCGTTCTAATATTTGGTGACGTAATGCATTTTCATCAGGAATTTGTTGTCCTGCATTTCTGGCGTTTATTCTTACTATATCTAGCATATTATCTACGTCACTTTGTAGCACAACGCCATCATTAACAATAGCAGTCACTTTATCCAATGGTTGTGGCGCGGCCAGTGTGGTAGTGCTAACAGTGAACAACAAGCCAATAATCAGTTTTCTCCAATAATTCATAAAGTTCTCATTTTGTTCGATTATATTAAGGTTTGATCCTATTTCAGGTTTCTTCTATTTGATAGTTGAAAATATCAATTTTATTAGAAGGCTCTTTGAGAAGGTAAAATACCACTAGCAAGCATATCCTGACTTCCCAAATTATGATTATTATTTAGGCCTCTTAGTTCCACATTGATTGACCAGCGATTATCATAGTCACTATTGAAGTTTTGTTGTTGCCAGCCGACGATTTTATGCTCATAGCCCATATTAATTGACCAGCAGCACGTACTATATTGTAAACCGATTAATCGACTGGCGGGTTGGTTTTCTTTTAGATCATGATAGTATGAGCCAACAAAACCCCAGCGATCACCTAAAGGCCAACTCACGACCACCCCCATTTGAGAAATTCCTTTTTGAAAGGCTGGTGCGCTTCTAACTGTTGCTTGAATATAATCGCGATCGACAAAGCGGTAATTTAGCTGAATTAAACGATCTGAATCCAGGCGATATTCGGTCACAACATTCCCCATTGTAATATCACCCAGCCGTCTATCATACTGGAGCCCACCACGCAGTCCCCAGTTATCCGTTAAGCGTAAATAAGTATCACCGGCCCATAATGATGAACCGGTATTACTTTTATCTTCAATTGGTAAATTGGAATCTTCAGTTCTGGACCGCTCAAAATAGTATATTTGTCCGACAGAAAAATTAAAACGTTCGGTTAATTCTTCATCATAAATACGCGTAGTGATACCGGTCGTTAATTGGTTAGCTGAAGCGATACGATCTAAGCCGCTATAAATGCGGTTACGAAATAAACCGTTATAGTCAGCCTGTAGCAGGGATGAATCATAATTATTAATATCACTTTGGTCGCGATAAGGTATATAAAGATATTGCACCCGAGGTTCTAACGTTTGTACATAATTGCTATTTGTCAGCAGGTCACGTTCGAAAACCAGTTTCGCATCAGAAGTTACTGACGGTAAGACACGAGTAACATGTTTTTTTAGCGTGCCATTAGCCAATTTGTCAGGGATATCCTGATCATAATAAGTTGCCATTACCCTTACAGTATTGTTAATACTGGCCCAATCATTTGCTAGTGGTAGGTTCAATTCTGGCTCGATATGTAACCGAGTGGCATCATGATTATTGGCCCCAACACTAGTAATATGCGCTGCTTGGGCATAAGTTTTCAGATCAAATGGCCCCAGATCATATTTATAAAAATTTAGGTCTAATTGCGGTTCAGTTTTGTAAGCTTTACTATTCGGTGAATCGACAAAAACCTGAAACTGTTTATGTGTTAAGGTTGCATTACAGTTAGGTTGTGCATAACCGACACTGAATTTCTGAGTGACATAGCCGTCAGTACTATTACCATATTTAGAGGTAAAATCGGTGAAATATTTTGGATCACTGACTTTGGTATAATCGATATTAAAACGCCATACTTGATTGAGTACGCCCGAATGACCCCAATATAGAAGCCAGCGATCATCACTATCACGAGCGGGATACTTGCCACTATTTTTATCTTTAATATAACTGCGGTCGTGTTTTAGCCAATCAACGGCAACGGTACCGGTTCCAGCAATTGTCAGATCACGAAACTCGTTATTCAGTTTTACGCCACGAAAGGTCATAAATTGTGGTGTAATGGTTGCATCGTAGTTAGGTGCAATATTCCAGTAAAAGGGTAGCGCAAAGTCTAAGCCTGAACCTTTAGAATAACTACCATGAGGTAGTAGAAAACCGGATCGACGTTTATTGCCAATCGGTAATTTTAAATAAGGGCTATAAAAAACAGGTACATTAGCAATGCGAAAACGTGCATTCCATATTTCGGCAACCTGTTCTTGGCGGTCTAAAATAACTTCTGAGCCAACAACGCTCCAGCTATCATTACCTGGAAGGCAGGCAGTAAACATGCCTTTTTCTAAAATGGTGTATCGATTTTCTCCGCGTAATTTCATTTTATTTGCGTAGCCGAGACCCTGACGCCCGACCATCAAATAGTCACCTTTTTCGACATCGGTATCTTTATTACTAAGATTTGACCATGCCTTTGGCCCTTTTAGGATGATTTGTGGATCATCATAATGTACATTTCCTGTTGCTACTACCGTACGTAATGGATTTTTACTTGTCGTCTCTGTTTGGGTCAATTTAACTTCATCGGCGGTGAGAGTCTGGTTACCTTGTTGAATATCTACATTATCTTTATACTCGATGAAATGAGGATATTCACCAGCCACATCTTTTGCGGTGATATGGATGGGTAGATCATTGGGATTACCTTTCACGATGGGTTTAGTATATACCGGTACCCCTAGCATGCATTGTTCTGTTAGATCAGCATGGGCCTGTTGGCTATGAATAGCTATCCAAATCATGGTAGCAAGTAGTGTCGGGTGACTTTTTTTCATCATTCTGTATGTAGTTCCTTCATCGATATTATCGTGTAGGCAAAAGTTCAACAATTAACGTACTTAACGGCTCTTGTCTGTATAAAACCATCAGCTATATATTCAGGTTATTAGGCACAGAGTATAATGAGTAGTATGATAATGCAAAATTATACTCAGGGCATTGGGGAATTGAGAAGTTTATGCGGTATTGGGGAAAAATTATTGGTGTTATGTTGGGGATCATGTCTGGCACTCATATTTGGGGTGTTATCATCGGTTTCATTATCGGTCATGCATATGATAAAGCATCAGAACAGCAAAATTTAGAGAAAACAGGCACTAAGCAGAGCCGTCAGGCACTTTTTTTTGTCAGCACATTTCAGATTTTAGGCCATTTAACGAAAGCAAAAGGCCGAGTCACTGAAGTTGATATTCAACTAGCAAAAAACCTGATGGATAGAATGCAGTTGCATGGTGATGCCAGAATTTCAGCACAAAATGCATTTAGAGAAGGTAAGGAACAAAATTTTCCTCTCAGACAAACGCTGAAAAAATTACGCCGAGCTTGTTTCGGTCGATTTGATCTTATCCAGATGTTTCTGGAAATTCAAATACAAGCTGCTTTTGCCGATGGAGCTTTACATCCAAATGAGCGAAAAGTACTGTTTATTATTGCTGAAGAGTTAGGCATTTCATATAATCAGTTTGAACAATTCTTACATATGATGGAAGGCGGTCGACGGTTTGAGCATAGTAGTAACTATTCTTATGGTTCCAATCGCTATCGACATACTGCGCAAGGACCAACATTAGCGGATGCTTGTAAGGTATTAGGTGTGCAACCTGATGATGAACAAACCAAAATTAAACGTGCTTATCGTAAATTAATGGCTGAACATCATCCAGATAAATTGGTTGCTAAAGGATTACCACCAGAAATGATGGAAATTGCCAAACAAAAAGCACAATCCATTCAATTAGCTTATGATTTAATTAAAAAAGAGCGTCACTTTAAATAGTATATAATATTAAACGTTAGTTGAATAAATTTTCCAGCTGTTAAAAATCGGCTTTACACGTGAAGTGGATAGGTGACCCATAAACTGGGTGCGTAATGTAAAGCGCTTCTGCGTGTAATTGTAAACGTGAAGAGAGTATTAGCGCTGCTTGATGAGCATAGAATCGATCACCAATAATAGGATGACCCAGTGACAGCAAATGAACACGTAGTTGATGTGAGCGACCTGTAATCGGAACAAGTTTAACTCGCGTTGTTTGTTCTTCATAAGCTAACACTTCGTATTTAGTTTGTGCTTGTTTACCGGTTGTAAAGCACACTTTTTGTTTAGGCCGATTAGGCCAATCGCAGATCAGAGGCAGATCAATAAGTCCTTTTTTATTGGTAATATGACCCCAAACCCTTGCTTGATAAATTTTTTGTGGCTCTCTTTCACGGAATTGACGTTTTAACTCTTTTTCTGCGCTTTTATTCAATGCCACGACCATAACTCCGCTGGTTGCCATATCAAGGCGATGAACAGATTCAGCTGTTGGAAAATCCGCCTGAACCCGTGTCATAATACTGTCTTTATGTTCGGCGGCTTTACCAGGTACTGATAACAAACCACTAGGTTTGTTCACCACAATAATATGCTGATCTTGATAAATAACGTGTAGCCAGGGATCGATAGGCGGATTGTAAAACATATCAGTTGCTCCAACGTGGCCAAAAACTTTATTGTTTCTGGTGATAAATAATTACTGATGGGTAACAGTCACCAGGCGTATAGAATCTAATCGCCAATTAGCTTGATCAATATTGAGCAATAATTGTTGGCGTTCATATTCAATAGCGCTTAATTCATCAGGACGAATATTCGGATTGACAGATTTTAATGCCTCTAATCGCGAATACTCTAACGATAATATTTTATCCGCTTGTGTTTTTGCTTCGGCAATCAACATACTTGCTTCTTTTTCTATTATGGCTTTAGAAAGTTTCAGTATGTTATGTACCTATTTTTGTACGGCATTTACCAGTTTACTACTAGTATGGCGATTCACAGTATTTAGCTGACGATTAAAACTTTCAAATTCTACTTGCTTAGCCAGATCATTACCTTTTAAATCCATTAGAATACGAATTGGCGTTGGCGGTAAAAAGCGAGTGACTTGTAGATTTTTGGGTGCTTGTGCCTCAACAACATAAATTAATTCAGTAAGTAGTGTAACGACTGGTAAGGTTTTATTTTTCAATAAAGACACAGCACAACTGCCAATTTCGCCAGAAAGGATCAAATCCATACCATTACGAATAATCGTGTGTTCCCAGCTAATAAATGCGGTATCTTCTCTAGACAATGCTTGAGTACGATCGAAGGTAATAGTACAACCATCTTGCGGCAAGTCAGGAAAATCAGGTATCAACATATGTTCAGCAGGCGTAAGAACGATCAGATTATCACTGCGATCTTCTTGGTTAATACCAATGATATCGAACAAATTTAATGAAAAATTAATCAAATCAATACTATTATCTTGTTCTGCAATTTGTTTGGCTAAATCTTGACCAATTTCGCCACCATTAGAATTCATTTCTAATAAGCGATCGCGCCCTTGCTCTAATTGGGTTTTGAGTTGGTTATGTTTAGCTCGGCAAGCTTTAATAAAATCGTCAAAGTTATCAAGGACGGTGGGTTTAGCCAAATACTCAACCAGTTGCTGATAATATTGATCATAAATAGCGCGACCAGTTGGACAAGTATACTCAAAGGCATCAAGCCCCTCATGATACCAACGTAGCAAAATAGCTTGGGCAGTATTTTCAAGGGAAGGTACGCTAATTTGGATATCCCGATTTTGACCGATACGATCCAGACGCCCAATTCTTTGCTCAAGCAAATCAGGATTAAAAGGCACATCAAACATAACTAACTGGTTGGCGAATTGGAAATTACGTCCTTCAGAGCCAATTTCAGAGCATAGTAATACCTGGGCACCTTGTTCTTGGGAGGCAAAATAGGCAGCCGCCCGATCCCGTTCGAGTAATGATAGATTTTCATGAAAAACGGCCGCTCTGATCGCTTCTTTTTCTCTTAGTACCTGTTCCAATTGTAAGGCAGTAGTTGCTTGAGAGCAGATAACTAAAACTTTTTCTTGCCGATGAGTTGTTAAGAAATGCTTTAGCCATTCAACCCGGGGATCAAAATTCCACCAAGTTGCATTTTCACCTTCAAACGTCTGATAGATTTGTTCAGGGTAGAGCATCTCCCGCGCACTGATATCAACGGATTTCTGAGCATTCATGATGCCAGCAACTTTAATCGCCGTTTGGTACTGTGGGGGTAAAGGTAATTTAATAGCGTGTAATTCACGCCGAGGAAAGCCTTTAACGCCATTACGGGTATTGCGAAATAGTAAACGGCTCGTTCCATGACGATCCATCAACATGGTAATCAATTCGCGACGTGCTTTTTTACTTTCTTCATTATCACTGTTACTGGCTTTAAGAAGAGGCTCAATATCCTGCTCCTTAATTAATTCTGTTAGTAAATTTTGCTGCTTATTATTTAATTTTTCACCAGAAAGGAACAAACTAACGGCTTCGGCAACCGGGCTATAATTTTGTTGTTCTTCAATGAAGTGTTGATAGCTATGAAAGCGATTAGGATCCAGTAAACGTAGGCGAGCAAAATGGCTCTCTTGACCCAGCTGTTCAGGGGTAGCGGTTAATAACAGCACTGAAGGAATTTGCTGAGCCAGCGTGTCGATAGCTTGGTATTCGCGGCTAGGCGACTCTTCACTCCATATCAGGTGATGGGCTTCATCAACAACCATCATATCCCAGCTGGCTTCTAGCAGATGATCAAAACGTTTTTTATTGCGGCGAACGAAATCAAGAGAACAGATGACCAGCTGCTCTGTTTCAAAAGGATTCTCACTATCGTGTAATGATTCGGTATAACGGCTGTCATCAAACAGCGAAAAACGCAAATTAAAACGACGTAGCATTTCGACGAACCATTGGTGTTGCAAACTTTCAGGTACGATAATCAGTACTCGTTCAATACGTCCAGCAAGTAACTGTTGATGAATGATCATTCCTGCTTCAATAGTTTTGCCTAATCCAACTTCGTCCGCTAATAAAACACGTGGATGGTGGCTTTTACCTACTTCTTGAGCAATATAAAGTTGGTGAGGGATCAAATTGGCACGCATACCTCTTAGTCCACCGATTTGGTGACCAAAGTGTTGGTATTGGAAACGCAAGGCGCTATAGCGTAATGCAAAACAATCCATTCGATCAAGTTGACCGGCAAACAAACGATCTTGTGGTTTATTAAAAGTTAACTTGCTATCAAGAAACACTTCGCGCAGGCTGACGTTTTTTTCATCAGAATCGATACGAGTTCCTGTATAGACAAGTACTCCCTCGTCTTGTTGTACATTTTCAACTCTCAACTGCCAGCCTTCATGGCTGGTGATCAGATCGCCTTCATTAAACATAACGCGTGTAATTGGTGCATTATTTATTGCATAAAGGCGATTTTCTCCACTTGCAGGGAAAATTACTGTAACCATGCGGCTATCAATAGCTACCACGGTACCTAATCCAAGTTCACTTTCTGTATCGCTTATCCATCGTTGACCAAGAATAAATGGCATAAATTTTAACTCAGTTTATCCGTATATTTGAGAAAATTATGGGTTGTTCATTTTGAAGAGAGTAATTATATTAATCATAAAACAATATCTTAATCTCTTTTTGAAAGGACTGTATGTTAATAAATGCGGTGCCAATAGTCACCTATAAAAATGCTTTTTTATAAGATATTATTATTTATTTGTGTTTTAACAGAGAATGTTCAGGTATTAAGCAGATGAAAAAAAGAACAACTCACCATTTTTTATTATTCTGCATCCTACTGTTTTTGCTCATTAATTTATAATTAACTAATATATAAAGAAAATTATATAGATGTTATGGCTAATTTAATATTGATAAAAATAAAGCATAGAAATAAAAATGCTATGTTATTTAAAATTTTTTACTGGAGGATAAATATTTTTATCACATCTATTAAAATTATCTGCTTAATTTCGGCTTTGTTGAATAAATCGAACTTTTAGGTGATTGGCGGAGCTGATCGCTAAATTCGTTTCAACATCAGGTCCCCATGGCAAAGCAAAAGTTTAAAATTACCAACTGGCCCGCGTACAACAAGGCACTCAGACAACGCGGTTCCCTGACGGTCTGGCTTGATGAGTCGGCCATCGCTGGATGGACTGACAGTTCTTCGCCTGAAGGTCGTGGCCGGCCGCTTTACTACAGCGATATGGCTGTTACCACTGTCCTGATGATGAAGCGTGTGTTTAACCTGTCGCTCCGGGCATTACAGGGCTTCGTTGATTCGATTTTTAAACTCATGTCTTTGCCGCTGTGCTGTCCGGACTACTCGCTGGTCAGCAGACGAGCAAAGAGCGTCAACATCAGCATAAAAACGCCAACGCGTGGTGAAATCTCGCATCTGGTCATCGACAGTACCGGTCTGAAGGTCTTTGGCGAAGGTGAATGGAAAGTCAGGCAGCATGGGGCTGACAGACGAAGAGTGTGGCGCAAGCTTCATCTGGCAGCAGACAGTGTGAATCATGAGATTATCTG
The DNA here is from genome assembly GCF_013460135.1 of Arsenophonus endosymbiont of Aphis craccivora. GTDB lineage: Bacteria > Pseudomonadota > Gammaproteobacteria > Enterobacterales > Enterobacteriaceae > Arsenophonus > Arsenophonus nilaparvatae. The sequence continues at coordinate 1,659,392 of NZ_CP038155.1, read as the reverse complement.
TGCCGACTTATCGCTCAGCGGAACGACAGATGCGCAGTCACTGCCGGGCCTGATTAACCAAACCCACCGGAAAATCAGGGAAGTGTCAGCAGACGGTGCTTATGACGCCTGTTACTGCCAAGATGCGTTGCTAAGAAAGAAAATCAGGCCCCTTATCCCGCCGCGAAGCGGAGCGAAATACTGGCCGGACAAGTACCATGAACGTAACCATGCGGTGGCGAATCAGCGTCTGAGCAGGAGTAATGATATGTGGAAAAAGAAAGTGGGTTATCACCGGCGTTCAGTGGCAGAAACAGCGATGTTCCGCATAAAAACTTTGCTGGGTGGCCATCTGAGGCTGCGTGACTATGAGGCTCAGGTAGGTGAAGCAATGGCGATGGTCAAAGCGCTGAACCGTATGACGTTGTTGGGTATGCCACACAGCGTCAGGATCGGATAACAGCTGTAGCAGAGGGAGCCATCCTGGCGGCTAATTCTGATTTATTCAACAAAGCCTCTTTGTATTAGAAAAAGTAGTCTTAGTATTAATACAACAAATAGTATTATAAAGGTCGAAAAATACCATCCAATTATTTGCCAAAGTGTGAATTAATAATTAATTATTATAAATAATGTCAAAAATGAGATATACCCAGCAGTTTACTTGCGGGTGTTAATCCATTAATTAAACAATCTGGTTGACCATCATAGGCAATTTTTCCATCTGCAATTACGATAGACCGAGTTGCTATTTGGCTAGCATCTTCCAAATTATGGGAAACCATCAGTAAGGTTAATTGGCGTTCATCACACACCTGTTTAAGTAATGTTAACATTTCATTATGTAAAGCTGGATCGAGAGCAGAAAAAGGTTCATCTAACAATAAAATCGGTTTTTGGCGGATCAAACAACGAGCTAACGCAGTACGTTGGCGTTGTCCGCCTGATATTTGTGCAGGCAAACGAGTGATACAATTATTAAGAGAAACTTGTTCTATGATCTGTTTTACTGCGCGATGTTGAGCTATTTCTAATCTTAAATTTGGTGAAATGCCTAACGCAATATTTTGCCAAACAGTTAAATGAGAAAAGAGGTTATTTTCCTGAAAAAGGATAGAAACTGGCCGCTTGGCTGGTGGTGTAGCAGTATGATTTTGGCTATTTAGCCAAATTTCCCCTTGTTTGGGATATTGAAATCCAGCGATCAAATCCAGTAGAGTACTTTTTCCTGCGCCACTAGGGCCTAATATAGCCCCTCTTTCAGCTCTATTTACTTGAAAATCAAACTGCATTGTTAGATTTTCATAACAATAGACAAGTTGATCTAATTTAATCATGCTCTTTTCCTGATAAATATTCTAATAAACTGAATAAGCTGAAACAAAGTAATAGCATTAACAACGCGGTAACTGCCGCATCATTATTACGGTAAGAGCCTAATTGTTGACAGAGATAATAAGGTAGGGTACGAAAGTTCTCATTACCAAACAGTGCAATAATACCAAAATCACCTATTGAGAGTATACAGGCAAAAGCGAAGGCTTGTCCTATGGTACGTTTCAAAGCTTTTAATTCAATTAGAGCTAGTCGATTTATGCCTTTGATCTGTAATGAAAGGCATAATAAATTATAGCGTTCAGCTAAGTCATACATCTGATTTTCTAATATTTTTAAGGCATAAGGAATAGCCATTAAAGCATTCGTCAAGATGATTAAACTATAAGGCGAGTAGGTTAAATTAATAGTATTATTTAGCAATAAAAAGAAGCCGGTAGCTAAAACTATGCCTGGCATTGCAAGTATTAATAATCCACTTAATTCGAAAGTTCGATAAAGTAGTATTGAGCGGCGCAGACGTAATTCACGACTACTCCAAAGCAACATTATAGTAAGAATAATACAAAGTACCCCAGCACTAATAGCGATAAAAATCGAATTAATGGCTGCTTGCCATAAGCCTGGCTGTTGTAACACGTGTAATAGAGTTAAGTTTAAACCATCAACGATAATAGCCAAGAAAGGCGGAATTAAGAAAAATAGGGTCATACTAATCAGTAATGTATCCCACCATTTCTGCCATCGACTATCAGCTGGATTTGTCCACCGCAATTGTCGACTAGCACCGACGGAAAAGACGACATTTAATTTTTGACTTAATAATACTAGCCCTAAACAGCAAAAAAGTTGGATCAGAGCCAGCAAAGCAGCTTTATTGAGATCAAAATCATAACTTAATGATTGATAGATAGCGAGTTCAATGGTGATTGCAGCAGGCCCCCCGCCAAGCGTCAGTACGGTAGCAAAACTGGCGAAGCACAACATAAAAATCAGTGCTGATGTTGGTAAAATCTGTCGTCTAAGATAAGGCCATTCAACAATCCGAAAATGTTGCCATTGGTTCATGCCTAGTTGTGCGGCAAGCTGACGTTGCTCAACTGCAATATTCTCTAGCGCAAGCAACAGCATCCGCATAGCTAATGGTAAATTCAAAAAGACATGTGCTAATAAAATGCCTTTTAGGCCGTAGGGGGTAAATTGGTAATTAATACCTAACCATTGACAAAATTGAGCAATCCATCCCACCCGACCATAGACGGTTAATAAGCCAAAAATGGCCACTAGTACTGGCAATACCAGTGTCATCGAACATAAGCGTAAAAACAGTATCCGACCCGGAAAATGGCGTCGAAAAAGGGCTTTGGCGAGAAATATTGCAGGGATAACGGATAAGACGGTCGATAGTAATGCTTGCCAACATGTAAAGCCAATGACGTGCCATAAATAGCTGCCATCAATAAATTCTTGCCAGCTTATTTGCGGGGCATGTAACCATAAAGTGCTGAAAGTAACTACCACAATAGTGATTAATAGGCCGGACACAACTATGCCAGGCCAAAGTGAACTACCTATTGGTGGCTGACGGCATTTTGCCATAAATTGATCCATTGATTGCGATGTTGAGTAATATCTTCTGTATTAAATTGTAATGATTTTTTTGGCACAGATATTTGTTGATAAACGTCGGGTAAGGGTATATCAATGACTGAATACATCCAATTGGTTGTCGGCAACGTTTTTTGGAACGTTGGTGATAGCATAAATTGCATGAATTGTTGAGCTAGTTTAGGCTGCTTGCTGGTTGCTAATTGGGCAGCCACTTCAATTTGCAGATAGTGCCCCTCACTAAATAGTGCCGCAGCATAATTACTTTTTTTATTATTTAACAGATGAAAACCTGGTGAAGAGCTATAACTTAGGACAAAATCGCTTTCACCTTTTAAAAACAATCCATATGATTCGCTCCAACCTTTAGTAACGGTTACGGTTTTTTTGGCTATTTTTTGCCAAGCCTGAGCACTGTTTTGCCCATAAATTTTTTGTATCCAAAGTAATAGCCCTAAACCTGGCGTACTGGTACGTGGATCTTGGTAAATAATTTTCCATGGCTGGGGGCCATTAATAAGTTCATCAAGACTTTTAGGCACTTCGGTGATCCTCGTCTTATCATAAATAAAAGCAAAATAACCATAATCGTAAGGGATAAAAATATTGTTATCCCATTTTATAGGTAATTTCAGTTGACTGATGTCAATTTTACTTTCAGTAAATAAGCCCGTTTTTTTTGCTAGATCAATTAAGTTATTATCAAGTCCGAGCACAATATCAGCTGGGCTATTTTTTCCTTCCATTCTAAGGCGATTTAATAACGCAACCCCATCACTTAGGCCAATTAGCTTCAGTTCACAGTGACAGATTTGTTCGAAGTCAGGCTTTATTGTAGGCCCTGGCCCCCAATCTGCGATAAAGGAATCATAAGTGTAAACGGTTAATATAGGTTTTGCCTGAAGAGCGAAAGCTGAACAACAAATTAAACCAATACTAACTATTTTTAGCAGTACATTCTTCAATACTGAGTTCTCCTATATAATTAAATAAAAGTGATGCTCTAGGATCTGAGGAATGGACAGTAATGAAGCTATTTATTGATGAATAAATCATTAGAGTGGCTCAAATCCCTACGCCGATGTTAATCGGATCAGGTTAGACGAGTTTTTCTCAGCCAGCTATTAACAATATTAATCATAGCAGGCACCCCGTTGAGATGGCCTTATTGTAAGATGTTATCTTATAATTGCAAATACTATATTTGATAAAGGCTTACCATATAGAGTAGTATGAAACAATAAGTTATCTTTTAAATTTTTAACGAGGTAGTCAGATGGTTGACAATGATGGCTACCGCCCGAATGTAGGAATTGTAATTTGTAATCGGCAGGGCCAGGTATTATGGGCTCGTCGCTATGGGCAACATTCATGGCAGTTCCCTCAAGGGGGCATTAATCCTGAAGAATCGCCAGAACAGGCAATGTATCGGGAATTATTCGAAGAGGTTGGGTTGGATCGTAAAGATGTTAAAATATTAGCGTCTACCCGGAACTGGTTACGTTACAAATTACCTAAACGTTTGGTGCGTTGGGACACAAAGCCAGTTTGTATAGGGCAAAAGCAACGTTGGTTTTTGTTACAATTGGTTTGTAATGAACATAATATTAATGTGCAAACAAGTAAAACGCCTGAATTTGATAGTTGGCGTTGGGTGAGTTATTGGTATCCTGTGCGTCAGGTTGTTTCTTTTAAACGCGATGTTTATCGGCGTGTTATGAAAGAATTTGCTCCGATGGTTATGTCACTGCAAAATAGTACAATGACATCAAATAAAAGCCATACCTATAGGCGTAAACGTGGCTAAATAAATTTAGCGAAAGAAAGTAGGTTTATGTTTATTTTAATAGCCAACTTTTGTCGTTTTGAAAGCGAAGTGAGAGTAGTGAAAGCTACTCTTGTTTATTTTTTGGAAAATTTCCTAGCCAAAGTATGCATTAGATAGATTTGTTGATGAATTTAATCAATAAAATACTATTAGATTTTAAACCGCATGCAGTCATGAAATTATATCAAGCTCTATAAAACTAAAGAGTGGAGACGATGAATAATAGTTATATTGTGTTTCCTAATATTGATCCTGTGATATTCTCGATTGGTCCAGTAGCCCTTCATTGGTATGGTTTGATGTATTTGGTGGGATTTGTTTTCGCTCTATGGTTGGCAAAACAGAGAGCCGGAAAAGCAAATAGTGGCTGGATCAAAAACGCAGTTGAAAATCTGCTCTATATTGGTTTCTTAGGTGTCTTTATCGGTGGACGTTTAGGCTATGTTTTATTTTATAATTTGCCGGCTTTCCTGAGCAATCCTTTGTATCTATTTAAAGTTTGGGACGGAGGAATGTCTTTTCATGGTGGGTTAATTGGTGTGATATGCGTTATGTGGTGGTATGCACGCAGAACTCATCGCCATTTTTTTCAAGTTGCCGATTTTGTTGCCCCATTAATCCCATTTGGATTAGGTATGGGACGTATTGGTAATTTTATTAATGGTGAACTTTGGGGACGTGTAACATTAGATACACCATGGGCAATGTTATTCCCAGGCTCACGAGCAGAAGACTTTCAGATTGTTAGTCAAGACCCTTCTTTATTACCGATTTTAGAGCAGTATGGCGTATTACCACGACACCCTTCCCAACTTTATGAGATGTTTTTTGAAGGGATTATTTTATTTATTATTTTGAATCTGTTTATTCGTAAACCACGCCCAATGGGTAGTGTTTCAGGATTGTTTTTGATTGGTTATGGGGCTTTCCGTATTTTTGTTGAATTTTTCCGTCAGCCGGATGCGCAGTTGGGGCTATTTGGTGGTGTAAGTATGGGACAAATTTTGTCAGTCCCTATGATCATTATTGGTATTTTAATGATGATCTGGGCCTATAAGAAAGATAGCCATTGTAAGGACTATTCCATTACTAGCAAGGCAGAAAAGAGTAAGTAGCAGAAAATTTTAATACAGTGTTTTTATTTATAGTATTAAATAATAGATTCTAAGCGAGTAATAATAATGAAACAATATCTGGATTTATGTCAGCGTATTATTGATAAAGGTCAGTGGGTAGCAAATAAACGCACAGGAGTTCGGTGTTTAACGGTTATCAATGCTGATCTTGAATATGATGTCGCAAATAACCAGTTTCCTTTAATTACGACTCGCAAAAGTTTTTATAAAGCGGCTATTGCTGAATTATTAGGTTATCTAAGAGGTTATTCTAACGCTGTACAATTTCGTGATATTGGCTGTAATACATGGAATGCCAATGCGAATGAAAATCAGGTATGGCTCAATAATCCGAACCGTAAAGGTGAAGATGACATGGGGCGAGTTTATGGTGTTCAGGGGCGTTCATGGCAACGGCCTAATGGTACTTATTTAGATCAGCTGCAAAAAGTTATTAGCAACCTTTCGGTAGGAATAGATGATCGTTCCGAGATAATCACTTTTTACAATCCTGGTGAGTTTGAATTAGGTTGTTTACGCCCTTGTATGCATACGCACACTTTTTCTCTGCTAGCTGATACGCTTTATTTAACTTCATATCAACGTAGTTGTGATGTTCCTTTGGGACTAAACTTTAATCAAATTCAATGTTTTGTTTTACTGGCACTGGTTGCTCAGATCACGGGTCACAAACCAGGTAAGGCTTACCATAAGATCGTGAATGCTCACATTTATGAAAATCAACTTTCGATTATGCGTGATATCCAGTTGAAGCGTACTCCTTATTCTTTGCCGCAACTACGTAGTAATCCTAATATTAAAACATTAGAAGATATTGAAACCTGGGTGACTAGTGATGATTTTGAAGTAATTGGTTACCAATATCATGATGCAATTAAATATCCATTTACGGTATGACATTTTTTATGGGTTGCTTTGATCATTAGCATCAACAAGGTGACTACCATCTTATTTGCTGTTTTTAATTAATATTATGGTTTAATTAATAAATAGCTACTAAAAACATTAAAATCTGTGAGGTGTTTCTATCTTTGCTCCCCAGTTTTTTGTAATACCAATTTTTTAATAGATCTGTTTCCCTTCTATCTTATTTGAGCATTTATTTTTTTATCCTAAATACATAACAATAGTTTGCATTAATTGTGCTACATATGGCAAAAATATATGCGCCAACAAGGGTTCACTCTGTTTGAAATTATGATTGCGATTTCCATAGCAGCCTTGATTGCTGTTGTTAGCATTAAGGGGTGGTGAAATTATCAACAAAAAATACATTTAATTGTTGTTACGCAAAAAGTTGACGCTTTTATTGCCCGTCATCAAATGCAGGCGGCTTATTTGAATCAAGAGAGGCAATTGATAGTTCAAACGGATAAAACTTCAAATTGGATGCTGATAGTTGCAATTAAAGGTAAAAAAGATACCCAGCAAAGTACAGAGATGAAGTGGATTAATAGGCATAATGAAGTAGTGTTGCATAATTACAGTCGAATATCGACCTTGTTGCTAGGTAAAAGAGGAATGGCATTACCGACAACTTTATGTTTTAGCAATCAATCAGCAGAGATCTCGATCATTATTTCAGGTTTGGGACGAGTGCGTTTATGTAGTAATCAAAGGCTGGTGGGAATAGCTAAATGCTAAATAAACACATTTCTTTTAATTGTAAGCAACAAGGTTTTTCTCTAATAGAAGTCCTAATCAGCTTAATAATAAGTAGTATTGTTTTTCTCGCTATCATAACGCTATATCCATTACTGCCGCAGCAAATCAATCGATTATATCAAGCTTATCATCTTGATATTGTGGCGAGATAATTCTTATTAATGTTGGAAAAAGATGTTCGACGTTCAGGTTATTGTTTTGGTGAGTGTGTCGGAGTGGCATTGAAAATTAGTGAAAAACGAGGCGAGGCAAAGCATTCCTGTATTCATCTTATTTACGATTACAATTTAGATGGCAAATGGCAAATGGCAAATGGCAAATGGCAAATGGCAAATGGCAAATGGCAAATGGCAAATGGCAAATGGCAAAAAGCACCAGATGAGACTTCTGATTTCTTTATCTATCGTATTCATCGAGGTAAGCTGGAAATACACCGTAGCGGAGTAGATTGTGAAGGGCCAGGATGGATAAACCTATTTGATCCCAAACAGATAATCGTTTTACAATTTGCTTTAAAAGAGGTGATCATGGATGAAAAACGTTTTTTAGCTGTATTTTTAAGTCTATCTCCGCGAGCATATCCAGATCTATTAAGGGAATACCAACTAAAAATTTATTTAAGAAATCAATCGATATGAAACTGATAAATTGGTTTTTTCCTCACAAGTTTGAACAGCAAGGGAGCGTTTTATTAATGGCAATAATAATGCTTATTTCTATGAGTTTATTAATGTTAAAATCGTTGCATCATCATCAGAATAATATATTGCAGATGTTGGAAAGTGAACGCAGTTATTGGCTTTTTTTTGAGCAAGCTGAGTCTGCATTGGCTTGGGGAAAATATCAACATTGGGTTATGACTAAGGAAAAAAATGCCTCATGGTCTTGTCTGCAACCGTTAGGCGCTAATTTTAAAAGTTGTTTGCGTTACTATAAAAATGATTATTATCTATTAGCTGGCCATGCTTATTTTGAGGGTAAAGCTATATTTACACTTTATCAATGGCTTAAGAAAGATAAAAATGCCATATCTGGTTTTGTTCCTCTAAAACAGGGATGATTGGATTTTTGTCCAGTTAAAAGAGCGGAATTTTGTCAATGAAAAATTCTAAGCCTAACAGGCAATCTGGAATGGCAATAACCGAAGTTATGGTAGCTATAGCCTTATTTGCTATTTCAGCTATCGCATTAATAAAATATGTTCATAATCTAATGGCTGGATTTTCTCTCGCATGGCAAAAAACACAGCAATTTCGCATGATGCACACTTTTTTTGAAAGTGGAGAAGCGATGCTAGGCATTGACTCTATTAGTGCCGATATAACAAATAATATGCCTAAAAATATTGATTTATCATATCGTTACGTGAACATTACAGATAATTGTAAGCAGATATTAGTTACATTTAAGATGCCTTATAACCAATTAACTGCTGCATCAAGGTGGTACTGTTCGTCAGGAAAAGATTATGCTACAAATTTATCATTCTAATCAATTAGATATTCACAAAGAGCTTATTTCTAGTTTGATCAAAAATAATCCCTTGACCCAGCCGTTTGAGCAAGAAATTATTTTGGTTCAAAGTCCAGGTATGTCGCAATGGCTACAAATAGAGCTTGCGCAAAGCTTGGGAATTGCCGCTAACATTTCTTGTCCGCTACCGGCAACTTTTATTTGGGACATGTTTACTCGGGTTTTATCTGATATCCCATCAGAGAGTGCTTTTACCAAAAAGGCAATGACTTGGAAATTAATGACAATTTTACCTTCCTTGTTACAAGAACCTGAATTCAAGCCTCTTAGACAATATCTTAATGAGGATATGGGTAAACGTAAGTTGTATCAGTTATCAGCTCGGATTGCGGATCTGTTTGACCAATATTTAGTTTACCGTCCCCAATGGTTAGAAAGCTGGCGTAAAAAACAACTAATTGAGGGTTTAAGTGATAATCAGCAATGGCAAAAACGTCTTTGGTTAGCGTTGACAGAGTATACGGAAAAGCTTAATCAATCTAAATGGCATCGGGCAAATCTCTATCAACAATTTATACAAAGTTTGCATGCTAATCTGCCTTCACATATTAGGTTGCCGAAACGTGTATTTATCTGTGGTATCGCCGCATTACCTCCGGTTTATTTGCAGGCATTAAATGCCCTTGGCCAGCATATTGATATTCATTTAATGTTTACGAATCCATGTCGTTATTATTGGGGAGATATTCAGAGCTATGCTTCTTTGGCAAAACTTGAACGACGCAAGTTAAAAAATTATCGAAATAACCATGAAATTGCGCGTTTCAAGGGAGAAAGTTCGCCTGATACGTTATTTAATCAACAAGGTGAACAATTTCTAACTAATCTGCTATTAGCTTCTTGGGGTAAATTAGGCCGTGACAACCTCTATTTTCTGTCTCAGTTGGAGCTATCTAATGAAGTTGCTGCCTTTGTAGATTTACCACGTGATTATTTGTTGCACCAAGTGCAGCGAGATATTTTAGATTTAGAAGATCATGCGCAACTTGGTTTAACCGAAGCGAGTTATAATAATAGTCTTTCAAAAAGACAATTAAGCAAACAAGATAAATCATTGACATTTCATTCATGCCATAGCCCACAACGTGAAATTGAAGTATTGCAAGATTATTTATTGCGCCTCTTTGAAGACGATCCAAATCTAACACCCAAAGATATAATTGTAATGGTGGCAGATATTGATAGTTACGCACCTTATATCCAAGCGGTGTTTAGTCATGTGTCCCCTGAACGTCGGTTACCTTTTTCTATTTCAGATAGAAAAGCCAGGCAGGTACATCCTATTTTGCAAGCTTTTATTTCGTTACTTGAGTTACCCCAAAGTCGTTTTACCACAGAACAAGTATTAGCTTTATTAGAAGTGCCAGCACTGGCTCGTCGATTTTCTATTTACGATGATGAATTATTTTTATTGCGACGATGGATTAACGAATCAGGTATCCGTTGGGGGCTTGATGATGAAAACATTGCAATGCTGGAATTACCAGCAACAGGGCAAAATACCTGGGCTTTTGGTTTAAATAGAATGTTGCTTGGTTATGTGATGGATAGTCATGTAGGTACTTGGAATAAAACTTTACCTTATAATGAATGTACAGGGTTATCAGCTAAATTAGCTGGGCAGCTTGCCGCATTTATTGATTCATTGGCTAGTTGGAGAAGTAAACTTAATCAGGAAAGAAAATTGTCAGAATGGTTGCCATTATGTCAATGCCTGTTAGATGCTTTTTTTGAGACTGATGAACAAATTGAAGCGATATTCATATTTATGCTCCAGCAATGGCAAAAAACGATTGAGACTGGAATAGTGGCAAAATATGAAGAAATAGTTCCTCTATCGCTGATTCGTGATGAATTAGCAACCTGTTTTGATGATGAAAAGATCAGTCAACGTTTTCTTGCAGGGGCAATTAATTTTTGTACTCTAATGCCTATGCGTTCTATTCCTTTTAAGGTTGTGTTTTTATTAGGTATGAACGACAGGATATATCCACGCTCAATACCTCCACTTGGTTTTGATTTAATGGCTGAGCAGCCACAACGCGGTGACAGAAAGCGTCGGGATGATGATCGCTATCTATTTTTGGAAGCTTTAAATTCCGCTTCTCAACTATTTTATGTTAGCTATATTGGGCATGCTATACGTGACAATCAAGCACATAATCCCTCGGTGCTAGTAAATGAATTACTTGATTATATTAGCCAAAGTTTTTGTTTAGAGGGTGATGAACATTTAAATATTGATCTTAGTGCTGATAGAGTAAAAGAACATTTAGTGATTAAACATACGCGAGTACCTTTTGCGACAGAGAATTATTTGCCTAATAGCATTCATCATAGTTATGCCAGTGAATGGTTATCAGCAGCCAGAAAACAAGGTAATCCACGGCCTGAATTCTGTACTACGTTAATGCCAATGATAGAACATGACAATGAAATATTATTAGAGCAGTTACTCTCTTTTTATCGACACCCGATCCGGGCTTTTTTTCAACAAAGGTTAAAAGTTAATTTTTTTAATGAAGAAGTACAATTACCGGAGGATGAGCCTTTTATTGTAAATAATTTACAACGATATAAATATAATGAACGCTTACTTAAGGCGATGATTTATGAAGAGTCACTGGAGGAGCTGTTAACGACTTTGCGTGCAACGGGTGGATTACCGGCAGAACATTTTGGTCAAATTTATTGGGAAAAACAGATCCAAGATATGCAGCCATTAGCTGATAAAGTAAAGATAAATTGTCATGAATATTTTAATAAACTATTTGTCGAACCCTTTGAGAATATTCGTTTGGCTGGACAATTACGAAATATTCAGCAAAACGGTATTATTCGTTATCGTCCTGCAAATTTAACGATTAATGATGGTTTATCTCTATGGATAGAACATTTAATTTTTTGTTTAACTGTTAGATCTGGTGAAAGTTACTATTGGGGAAGAGATAATAGTGAATGGTGTTTTGAATCAGTGGACAAATATCAGGCGAAAGTATATTTACAACAGCTCATTAATGGTTATCAAGAGGGGATGAATTCGCCATTACCACTTTTTAATAAAAGTGGCTGGAATTGGTTAATGTCATGCTATAACAAAAAAAGTGAACAATTTGATTTTGAGTCTGAGGCTGTTTTGCGAAAAGCAAAAATGCAGCTTATCCACTTCTTACAAGGTACCTATAATCAGCCAGGTGAAATGGAAGATAGCTATATTGGTCGTGCTTTCAGTAAAATAGATAGTAATTTGCTTGACACAATACAAAAAAAGGCACGTACTTATTTATTGCCAATGGCAATCTATAGAAAAAATAAAAAGAGGATGTAATAAGATGCTTAAAGTAACAAGGGTTGTTATGAAAAACATGATAGTCGTGCTCTTCTTACTATTTGGTACGGTAAGTTTTGCTAAGCAGAATTGGCAAGTTTTGCCTGATAGGATAAACAAAAGTGAAAAAGATACTCGAGGGTATCAGGCGATAAAACTTTCTAATAATATGATTGTATTGCTAATATCTGATCCGAAGGCCAGTAAATCATTAGCTGCGGTTACCTTACTAGTTGGCACAATGGAAAGTCCTGATCAACAACTTGGTTTGGCACATTACCTTGAACACATGGTATTGATGGGCTCTAAACGCTATCCTGAGTCAGGTGAAATATCAGAATTTTTGCAAAAACATGGTGGCAATCATAATGCTAGTACGGCTTCTAATCTTACTGCTTACTATTTAGAATTTGAAAATGGTGCTTTAAAAGCAGCCACAGATCACTTGGCAAGTGCATTAGCCGAGCCATTACTTGATCCTAAAAATGCCGATCGAGAACGTAATGCAGTCAATGCAGAATTAACAATGGCACGTGCTCGCGCTGAAATGCGATTATGGCAAGTGCGTTCTGAAACACTTAATCCGGCTCATCCTAATTCACGTTTTTCTGGTGGAAATTTAGCAACCTTAAGCGATAAGCCTGGTAGCCATTTACAGACTGAGCTCAAGAATTTTTATTATCGCTATTACTCAGCTAATTTAATGAAAGGTATTTTGTATGGCAATGACTCATTGAGTCAATTAGCCAAAATCGCAGCTGAAACTTTTGGTCGTATTCCAAATCGAAAGGCTATTGTTCCTGAAATAACGGTACCCGATATAACCGATAAAGAAAAAGGAATAATAATTCATTATGTGCCAGCACAACCTAAAAAAGTTCTGCAACTTGAATTTAGTATTGCAAATAATTTAACAGAATTTCGCAGTAAGTCAGATGAATATATTGGCTATTTGATAGGACATCGAAGTCAAAATACCCTTGCTGATTGGTTACTAAAGAATGGGATTGCTGAAGAGATTAATGTTGACGTTGTACCAGATGTTGATCGTAATAATGGCATTTTTTCAATAAACGTTTTATTAACGGATAAGGGATTGGGAAATAGAGATAAGATTATTGCGGCAATATTTTCCTATATTGATTTATTAAAAGAACAAGGTATTAAGAGTGGTTATTTTAACGAGATCGCTAATGTTCTGAAGCTTTCATTTCAACATAATTCTATTGTTCGTGATATGAATTATATTCAGCAACTATCTAATCAAATGTTGAATATCCCAATTGCACATGTGCTTGATGCTAATTACATTGCTGATCGCTTTGATCCAAAAACAATAAGCAGCCGTTTAGCAGAATTAACTCCCTATAATGCCAGAATTTGGTTTATCACACCGAATGAACCACATAATAAAGAAGCCTATGTTCTCAATGCTCCTTATCAAGTTGATAAAATTAACAGCCAACAATATCAACGATGGTCTGAATTAAAAAAAGCAATGCATTTTTCGTTACCTGAATTGAACCCTTATATTGCTGATGATTTTTCTTTAATTAAAAGTTCTCGTCATTATCAGCATCCATAATTGGTATATGAGCAAGGAAATGTGCGGGTAGTCTATATGCCAAGTCAATATTTTGCTGATGAACCTAAAGGTGGGATTGCGATAGATTTACGTAATGAGCAGAGCAGTAAAACGGCAAAAGCTCAAGTTAGTGCAGCGTTATTAGAATACCTGGCCTCTTTAAAATTGTCTCAATTAAGTTACCAAGCTTCCGTCGCCGGAATGGAACTGGTGGTATCTTCAAATTTAGGCCTGCAATTGAAAACCAGTGGTTATACTCAACATCTAGCGGAATTGACGACAAAAATGGTTAAGGAATTTCTTACCTTCACAATTTCTGCTGACGAAGTTACACAAGCAAAATCATGGTATAGGGAACAGCTTGAAGTTAGCAATAATCTTAAAGCTTTTGAGTTGGCAATGCAGCCGAAACAACGTTTAGAAAAAGTACCTTATTTTGAGCAAGAACAGCGCTTGAAGGCCCTGGAAACGATCACAGCAAATGACATCCTAAACTACCGTCAAGAGACTATTAACAATGCTGCTTTACAAGCGATTGTATTCGGCAATCTAACACAAAAGCAAGGCATTGATATTATTAAGTCTATTGCCCATTTATTGAATAATAAAGGCAAGAATTGGTGGAGAGGGGATATTATTGTTGTTGATAAACAGCATAAAGTAAATTTCCAACATCAGGCAAATAGTACAGATAATGCGTTAGCAGAAATATTTATTCCGACAGGATATGATCGTTATAGTGGATTTGTCTTATCAAATATTTTGCCCAATATTTTACATCCTTGGTTTTTTGAGCAACTTAGGACACAAGAACAATTAGGCTATGCTGTTTTTGCCTTTACTACTAGCCTTGGTGAGCAATGGGGATTAGGTTTTTTATTGCAAAGTAATAATAAAACCCCTGCGTATTTGAATACACGCTATCAAAACTTTTATCAATTAGCCTTTAAAAAATTAAATGCAATGCCAAAAAAAGAATTTGAGCAATACAAAAAGGCACTATTGACGGAAATGGAACAGCCTCCGAAAACTTTTTATGAGGAGATAGATCGTTTTTTACCAGATTTTGCGAGGAATAACTTTGCTTTTGATAGCAGAAAAAAATTAATCAAAGTATTGAAAACGGTTACACAGCAAGATCTATTAACTTTTTATAACAATGCCGTTTTGCAACAAACAGGTTTAGCTTTTGTTTCACAAATTATTGCAAAAGAGGTTAATAAAGAAGGCTATGCTCAATTGAAAGATTGGATAACTTATCCGACTGCATCTGAATTACAAAAGATTTTGCCAATTGAGGTAGATGCTCTCAGTGAGTAATCGGCGAATACAGGCTTATCAACTGGATCCTTATTGTTTGCCTCTCTATGGCCAGCGATTGATAGAAGCTTCAGCAGGAACAGGAAAAACCTATACGATAGCTTTAATCTATTTGCGATTGTTATTAGGTGTTGGGCAAAAAAATGCATTTTCTCGCCCATTAAGTGTTGAAGAGATTTTAGTCGTCACTTTTACTGAAGCGGCAACCGATGAGCTACGATCACGTATTCGCCACAATATTCATCAAATGAGAATGGCCTGTATTAGAGATGGTATTGGTTTTGATGAAAATTCAATATTCCGAATCTTACTATCTTCTATTGCAGATAAAGAGGTGGCTGCTCAATGGTTACTTGCTGCTGAACGTCAAATGGATGAAGCGGCAATTTATACTATCCATGGATTCTGTCAACGCATGTTGGTGCATAATGCTTTTGAGTCAGGTATGCTATTTGAGCAATCAATAATAAAAGATGAACATACCATACAAAAACAGGCTTGTGCTGATTTTTGGCGCTGCAGCTGCTATCCACTTAATTATTCTATATCAAAAGTTATTGTTGATGAATGGAGTGACCCAGAGGCACTTTTAGCCGAAATAAAACCTTATTTACAAGGCGATATTCCGAATCTTGTTAACCAATCGATTGAAGCTCAATCAATAAAACAGCGTCATCAGACCCTAATTGACAGGATAAAAAAAGTAAAAGCGTTGTGGATTTTAAATTCAGCAAGTTTCATTGATTTAATTACTAATTCCGCTATTAATAAACGTAGTTATAGTCGCCGTAATTTACCGGGTTGGATAGCCGCGGTCACTGGTTGGGCTCAATCAGCAACAGTCGATTATAAAACCCCTAAAGAACTAGCTCGTTTTTGCCAATCTGAACTGATAGATAAAACACAGACAGGTCAAGTACCTGAACATGAGGTTTTTCGTGCTATTGATAATTTGATGCAACAATCACTTACATTACGCGATATCATTATTTCAAAAGCGATTATTGACGTTCGTCAAACAATTGTTAAAGAGAAAAGACGACGTGGAGAGATTGGATTTGATGATTTATTAAGTCATTTAGATCAGGCACTACATGCAGAAGGTGGTGAGCGATTATCTAACACGATCCGTACTCGTTACCCGGTTGTTATGGTTGATGAGTTTCAAGATACTGATCCGCAACAATATCGCATTTTTCAACGTATTTATCAGGGGCATAATCATTGTGGTTTGTTATTTATTGGAGATCCTAAACAAGCTATTTATGCTTTCCGTGGGGCGGATATTTTTACTTATCTTAAAGCTAAAGATCAGATTGAATCACAATATACTCTTGATACTAATTGGCGCTCTTCACCAAGTATGGTAGCAGCTATTAATCAATTATTCAGTCGGGCAACAAAACCGTTTTTATTTGAGCAAATACCTTTTAACACAGTTGATTCAGCCTCTTCAAATCAGCATTTAGCCTTTATTCATAAAACAGCAAAATTATCAGCTTTAAATTTTTGTTATTTAGATAAAGAAGCGGTTTCAACCTTGGACTATCAACAAACGATGGCCTATCAGTGTGCTAGTCAGATTTGTGATTGGCTTAAAGGGGGTGAGAATGGAACAACCTGGCTGTATCGAAATGATGTAAAACAGCCGGTAACAGCTGCGGATATTATGGTGTTAGTCAGAAGTCGTCGCGAAGCAGTAATGATACGAGAAGCATTAAGTAAATTTAATATTTCGTCAGTTTTTCTTTCTAATCAAGAAAGCGTTTTTGCTACTGATGAAGCGCGCGATCTATTATGGTTATTACAAGCCGTGCTCTCACCTGAAAAGGAGCGTACGCTGCGTTGTGCATTAGCTACTCGTTTAGTTGGACTAAGTGCGCAAGATATTGAGCAATTAAATCAAGATGAAAATCAGTGGGAGATACGGGTTGAAGAGTTTGCCAATTATTTATTGATTTGGCAGCGACATGGTATTTTGCCTGCATTACGAGCTATTATGGTTAACCATCGGATTGCTGAAAACCTACTGATGGATAATATAGATGGTGAAAGGCGCTTGATGGATGTGATGCATCTGAGTGAATTGTTGCAAGAAGCTGAATTACAGCTTGAAAGTGAGCATGCTCTAGTTCGCTGGTTAGCTCAGCAGATCGATCACCCCGATCCGTTAGTAGAAAATCAGCAAATACGTCTAGAGAGTGATAGTCACTTGGTGAGTATTAGTACGATCCATAAATCTAAAGGTTTAGAATTCCCGATTGTTTGGTTACCTTTTGCCTGTCAATTCTCGCAGCAAAAATTGGCAACGTTCCATGATCGTGATAATTTTCAAACTTGTCTTGATCTGGCCCAACAAGAAGAGAGCATCAGGCTGGCTAATGAAGAGCGTTTAGCCGAAGATCTGCGGCTGTTATATGTTGCACTAACGCGCTCAAAATATCATTGTAGTGTTGGTATTGCACCTTTAATAAAAGGTCGTCCTAGTGGGGAAAGTGGTAATACGGATTTGCATCAAAGCGCATTAGGTTATTTATTGCAAAATGGACAGCCAGAAAATGCGACTTTATTGCGTGATGCTCTAGGTGCATTAGCGAGTGAAAATATTAGCATCACACCTGTTAGTGATATTAACTTATCGCCTTGGTACCCGAAAGAAAATACACCCGTGAAGTTATTGGCTCGAAATTTTACAGGACAGATCCAAAATACCTGGCGGGTTACGAGTTATTCAGGATTAACCTCTCATGATATGTATTCTGATAAATTTACTGCTAGTGATATAAGTATTGAGATTGCTATACAAGATTTGGCACCTAAAATGGACGTTGATGCACAAGGTGACAGCTCATTGGTTCAAGGTGAAATAGCAGAGTGGAGTGTTCATACCTTTCCTAAGGGGGCCACAGCAGGAACTTTTTTGCATTCCCTGTTGGAATTACTGCCATTTAATCAACATCCACAAGAGTCTTGGTTAGCTGAAAAATTAGAGCAAGCCGGTTTTTCCGCTGATTGGGCAACGGTGCTTAAAATGTGGCTAATAAATATTTTTGACACCCCTTTACTTAGTGATAGCCTCAGCTTGTCAACGATCACGCCAGAGAATCAATTAAATGAAATGCAATTTCATTTACCGATAGAAAAATTGTTATTGCCATCTGCATTAGATAGGCTAACTCATCAATATGATGTTTTATCTCAACGTTGTCCACCGCTTAGTTTTGAGCCAGTAACGGGCGTTTTAAAAGGTTATATTGATTTAGTTTTTTGCTGGCAAGACAAATTTTATCTGCTTGATTATAAATCAAATTGGTTAGGGGAAAATGGTTTGGCATATAGCCAGGAGGCCATACAAAATGCCATGATTGATCATAGATATGATTTACAGTATCAGCTTTATACATTAGCTATGCATCGTTATTTACGGAATCGTTTACCTAATTATGATTATCAAAAACATTTTGGTGGGGTTATCTACCTTTTTTTGCGTGGATTTGATGCGAAAAACCCTGGTTATGGTATTTATCACACTATTCCTCCTTATGCGTTTATTAATAGCCTGGATGAGTTATTTAATGCAACTAATCGAGGTGAGCAATGATGATAACTTTACTAAAGCGAGCTGCTGAGCTTAATTTGTTTAGTTGTTTAGACATACAACTTGCTATTCGGTTAGCTGATGATGAAACCCCATTATTGTTATTAATATTTGCAATATTAAGTGCTGAAACTCGAGCAGGTCATGTTTGTTTATTTATTGATAAGCTCGAACCCGCTTATTTATTTGAAGGTAGACAGACGGAAATGGCTTTTATGCTCTGGGAAATGGCAGGAGCACCTGATAGTAACAGGATTTATTCTGAGCTTAAACAATGTAATGCAGTTTGTGAGGCACCGCAATCAGCAGCAAAACCATTAGTATTATCAGATAACAAACTTTATTTTCAGCGGATGTGGGCTGATGAAGGACTAGTGGCTGATTTTTTTTCTCGCCATTTGTTAGAAACCGTTGATGAACAGCGATTAGCGACTATTTTAACTGGTTTTTTTGCGTCCTCGAAAACTCAAGATTGGCAAAAAATAGCTGTTGCTGTTGCAGTAACCAGTCGGATCGCAGTTATTTCTGGTGGGCCGGGTACAGGAAAAACCACGACAGTGGCACGGTTATTAGCTACTTTAGTCCAATTAAATGATGAAAAGTTAATCATTCAGCTAGCGGCGCCGACAGGAAAAGCGGCTGCTCGATTAACGGAATCATTAAATAATGCATTATTAAAACTGAATTTATCTGCTGATGAGTATGCGGTTATGCCAGAACAAGCGCAGACTGTGCATCGATTATTAGGCGCTCAGCCCAATAGCCAATTATTACGTTATCACAAAGACAATCCACTTTTGCTAGACGTTTTAATTATTGATGAGGCATCGATGGTTGATCTGCCTATGATGGCTAGATTAATTGAAGCTCTACCAGATCATGCCCGTGTCATTTTGCTAGGTGATAAAGATCAATTAGCTTCTGTTGAAGCTGGCGCTGTCCTAGGCGATCTTTGTCGTTTTTCAGAATCGGGATACAGTCGTGAAAGAGCGGCACAACTGACTAAAATCACAGCTTGTAATTTATCTGATTTTATATCGAATGATGGGCCAGAGGTTAAAGATAGGATTTGTTTATTACAAAAAAGTTATCGTTTTGATGCGCAATCAGGAATTGGTCGACTAGCTACTACAATTAACAAAGGTAATATTAAACAGGTTGAGCAACTATTAGCGCAGCAAAATGCGGATATTGCTTTTCATTCAATTACTTCGTCTGAGAAATATGGCAAATTACTTTTTGATGCGGCTGAATGTTACCGTTGCTATCTGGATATGATAAAAACGGGTCGAGATCCCGAAGAAATCCTGACTACTTTTAATCGTTATCGTTTATTAGCTGCTTTGAGGGAAGGACCATACGGGGTTACAGGGTTAAATGATAAATTAGAACAGCTTTTACATCGTCAAGGAAGTATTCGACGGCCTACCTATAGCTGGAATAAAAATTATGAAGGTCGCCCAATAATGATCACCAAAAATGATCGTCCTCTTGGCTTATTTAATGGTGATATTGGTGTTATGTTACGGGATGGTCAACAAGATTTAAAAGCCTATTTTCAGTTGCCTAATGGGGTGATAAAAAAAATACAACCCAGTCGTTTACCTCAGCATGAAACTGCGTTTGTTATGACAGTACATAAATCTCAAGGATCAGAATTTGAACATGCCGCATTAGTTTTACCGCCAATTTTTACTCCTATTATTAGTAAAGAGCTTATTTATACTGCAATTACCAGAGCAAAAATTCAGTTGACGATTTATGCTGAGCGTCATGTTTTTGCTAAAGCGTTAATGACCTCAACGGAACGGCATAGTGGTTTGACTGAGCGCTTACTTTAATGAAAGTAGAACCCATTTTATTCGTTATTTTGTTTGATATTATTAATAGCGATAAAAGTAAAAAATAATAAATATTTAATTGTAGCGAACGGCTTTGTTGAATAAATCAGAATTAGCCGCCAGGATGGCTCCCTCTGCTACAGCTGTTATCCGATCCTGACGCTGTGTGGCATACCCAACAACGTCATACGGTTCAGCGCTTTGACCATCGCCATTGCTTCACCTACCTGAGCCTCATAGTCACGCAGCCTCAGATGGCCACCCAGCAAAGTTTTTATGCGGAACATCGCTGTTTCTGCCACTGAACGCCGGTGATAACCCACTTTCTTTTTCCACATATCATTACTCCTGCTCAGACGCTGATTCGCCACCGCATGGTTACGTTCATGGTACTTGTCCGGCCAGTATTTCGCTCCGCTTCGCGGCGGGATAAGGGGCCTGATTTTCTTTCTTAGCAACGCATCGTGGCAGTAACAGGCGTCATAAGCACCGTCTGCTGACACTTCCCTGATTTTCCGGTGGGTTTGGTTAATCAGGCCCGGCAGTGCCTGCGCATCTGTCGTTCCGCTGAGCGATAAGTCGGCACAGATAATCTCATGAGTCACACTGTCTGCTGCCAGATGAAGCTTGCGCCACACTCTTCGTCTGTCAGCCCCATGCTGCCTGACTTTCCATTCACCTTCGCCAAAGACCTTCAGACCGGTACTGTCGATGACCAGATGCGAGATTTCACCACGCGTTGGCGTTTTTATGCTGATGTTGACGCTCTTTGCTCGTCTGCTGACCAGCGAGTAGTCCGGACAGCACAGCGGCAAAGACATGAGTTTAAAAATCGAATCAACGAAGCCCTGTAATGCCCGGAGCGACAGGTTAAACACACGCTTCATCATCAGGACAGTGGTAACAGCCATATCGCTGTAGTAAAGCGGCCGGCCACGACCTTCAGGCGAAGAACTGTCAGTCCATCCAGCGATGGCCGACTCATCAAGCCAGACCGTCAGGGAACCGCGTTGTCTGAGTGCCTTGTTGTACGCGGGCCAGTTGGTAATTTTAAACTTTTGCTTTGCCATGGGGACCTGATGTTGAAACGAATTTAGCGATCAGCTCCGCCAATCACCTAAAAGTTCGATTTATTCAACAAAGCCGTAGCGAACTGAATTGAAGTATTGCGATATATAACTGTAGTTTTTGCTTTAATTAATTAGTAACTTATTGCTATCAATTATTTTAATTCTGCTATTGATTGTTTTTTAGAAGTATAAATGATTGATATTTGAGATGCTGCAAAATATCTTTGCGAGTTATTCTTATCCAATGGGAGGATACAAATAAAATGTTAAATTCAACATCTCAGATTGGGAATTATTCATCTCAAATAGTTAATCAACAGGTTGCTTCTGCGCAAATGGATACGACTACGAATACAGAGAATAAACTTAGCTCTCAATTAAAAACAGTATGAAATTCTAGTATCGATCTACTTGCGGTAAAAGAAAAGGAAAATGATTTATTTGAGGTAATTAAAAGTAATGAATATCTTCTAACTATTGCCAATACATCTCAATCTACTGAGCAAGCTGATAGGTTTTATCGAGCTGGATTAACTGTCGGCTAATTCTGATTTATTCAACAAAGCCGGTTTCGATGCCATTATTAATCTTGCCGGTGAACCTATTGCAAATCAACCATGGACTAAGGAACAAAAAATAATTCTGTGTGAAAGCCGCTGGAAAATGACAGAACGCTTAAGCCAACTGATCAACGACAGTAAAAAACCACCAAAAACGTTTATTTCTGGTTCATCAGTTAGCTATTATGGTGATCAGGGACAAAGCGTTGTCATTGAATCCGATATGCCACATGCCGAATTCACTCACCAACTATGCCAAAAATGGGAATCATTGGCATTAGAAGCAGAAAGTGATAAAATACGCGTTTGTTTGCTACGAACCGGAGTGGTACTGGCGAAAGAAGGCGGTGTACTGAAGAAATTGTTACCGATATTGAAAGCCGGATTAGGCGGGCCAATCGGCAAAGGCAAACAATATATTCCCTGGATCCATATTGATGACGTTGTCAATGCGATTAATTACCTGCTTGAGTCACCTTCATTATCTGGTGCGTTTAATATTACTTCACCCTACCCGGTGCATAATGATCAGTTCAGTGCAATACTGGCCGAAGTACTTAATCGTCCGGCAGTGATTAGAACGCCAGAATTTATTATTAAATCGATTATGGGCGAATCTGCAGCGTTAATGTTAGGTGGGCAACAAGCGATTCCAAAGCGTCTTGAAGTGAAGAAGCTGTATTTAAATTTCACTATATTGAATTAAAAGAAGCACTCGAGTCATTACTGTTAACTACGTCGCAAGAGACCATTACTTAATACCTTGCCAACGAGTAAATAAGGTTTGTGGTAAGGTGATACCATATTGATCTAATATTCGATTGACAGTTTGATCGACAATGTCCTGTACGGTTTCTGGCTGATGATAAAAGGCCGGCATCGGTGGAAAAATTATCGCGCCAATCTCT
This sequence comes from Arsenophonus endosymbiont of Aphis craccivora, assembly GCF_013460135.1. GTDB lineage: Bacteria > Pseudomonadota > Gammaproteobacteria > Enterobacterales > Enterobacteriaceae > Arsenophonus > Arsenophonus nilaparvatae. The sequence continues at coordinate 1,636,098 of NZ_CP038155.1, read as the reverse complement.
ATGACATTCATCATTAATCTCAAATGACCTAGGTGCAAAGGTGTTTCCCTGACACCCAAGATTAATTTACGCTTCTCTTTTAAAACCACATCAGCCGCCCGCGTAATTAATGTATCGTTATAACTGTTGGCAATACCAGATAACGTTTTTATTGAACACGGCATAATAATCATACCGGAGGTAATAAATGAACCAGAAGAAATCGCCGCAGCAATGTCTCTATCTTCATAGACAACATCAGCCATTGCTAGAACATCGCGTAGGCGATAAGAGGTCTCTAGCGCTATAGTCTGCTTAGCTGCTGCACTGACAATTAAATGTGTTTCAACCTCAGCAACAGAACGTAAAACTTCAAGTAAACGAATACCGTAAATTGCACCACTAGCGCCTGTCAATCCGATAATTATTCTCTGCATCATTTTTGCTCAATAACAACGATAAAATAGATTTCAGTATTGTCAGCTTAACGATATCCGTTAAAATCTAACTTAATTCAAACCATAACAACAAGTTAGCCTTCGTTGTAAATTTCCAAATTTTCAATCTCATTATGTTCTTTTAACTGATCGTCCTTACGCAGATTTTCCAGTAATCCAAGTAAGCTTGATCAATATCCTTGGTAACATAAACCCCATTAAAAACCGAACACTCGAAAGTGGTGATATCGGGATTTTCCTCTCTCATTGCGGCAATCAGATCAGTAAGATCCTGAAAAATTAAATCATCAGCACCAATAAGTTGACGAATTTCATCCACTTCACGCCCATGGGCAATCAATTCATTAGCGGACGGCATATCAATACCATAAACATTCGGAAAACGAACTTCTGGTGATGCCGAAGCAAAATAGACCTTTTTGGCCCCAGCTTCGCGTGATAATTCAACAATTTGTTCAGAGGTTGTTCCGCGCACAATAGAGTCATCGACTAATAAAACATTTTTACCACGGAATTCGGCTCGATTGACATTCAGTTTACGACGAACCGACTTGCGTCTCTCCTGCTGTCCTGGCATGATAAAAGTTCGTCCCACATAACGATTTTTAACAAAACCTTGTCGATAGGGTTTACCCAAAATATAAGCTATTTCCAGTGCGCTATCACAAGATGTTTCAGGGATCGGGATCACAACATCAATCTCTAAATCCTGCCATTGACGGGCAATTTTGGCACCCAATTTTTGCCCCATCCGCAAACGAGCTGTATTAACCGATATTTTATCGATAAAAGAATCTGGTCTGGCTAAATATACAAACTCAAACAGACAAGGGGTTAATTGTGAATTTTCTGCACATTGCCAGCTGTAAAGTTCTCCCTGTTCAGTGATATAAATCGCTTCACCAGGCGCGACATCACGCAAGAACTCAAAACCAAGGGTATCTAAAGCGACAAAGCGACACTTTCCGAAGCAACCATGTACTCATTTTGACCGTCTTACAATGTGCGCTTACCCAGCACCAGAGGGCGGATACCAAATGGGTCACGAAACGCCACTAAACCATGGCCAATAATCATTGCAACACAAGCATAAGCGCCACGAACTTTGTTATGCATCGCAGCAATAGCGGTAAAAATATTTTCTGCAGTCAGCGGAAAATGATCAAATTGATCCAATTCATGGGCAAGCACATTGAGCAATATTTCTGAATCTGAAGAAGTATTTACATGACGACGGGCCGTTTCAAATAACGTTTTTCTTAATTCATGTGCATTGGTCAAATTACCATTATGTGTCAATGTAATACCAAAAGGAGAATTAACATAAAAAGGTTGCGCTTCGGAAGCGCTGGAGCTACCCGCGGTTGGGTAACGCACATGGCCAATTCCCATTTTACCCCGCAAACGCAGCATATAGCGGGCAGCAAATACATCTTTTACTAAGCCATTCGATTTACGTAGGCGAAATTGTTTATTTTCATCAATTGTTGCAATACCTGCAGCATCTTGCCCACGATGTTGAAGCACTGTTAGCGCATCATAAATTGATTGGTTAACTGGTGTAAAACCAGCAATACCGCACATCTACTTTTCCTCATCAACCAAACAGAGTGATATTTTCAGGTAAAAAACTTGACGCATTTTTTAAATAATCAAAAAACCATTTAATAATATGACTAAATTGGGGTATCAATTCAGAACGTTGCCAATCTTCACTTTTTGGTAAGGGCGTAAAAGTATCCAGGAAAAACAGGATTGCCGACACAATTAATATACCGCGTAATACACCAAAACAGACGCCTAACACGCGATCAGTACCTGATAATCCTGTTCGCTCAACTAACGAGCTAATCACATAATTGACTACCGCACCCACAATTAAAGTGGCGATAAATAAAATTGCAATCGCAATACCATTTCTAATCAGCGTGTCATCGCAGCGGGTGAGATAAGTCGCCAGATAAGGATAAAATTGGCTGGCAACAAAAAAAGCACAACCCCAAGTAATAAGTGACAAAGCTTCTCGTACAAAACCACGAATTAAACTAACCAAGGCCGAAAAGCAAATAATGGCACTAATAGCGTAATCAATCCAAACCATAATTTTAATCCAAAAAATTAAACATTTCAGCATGATCGAACGCATTCTAGCAGAAAAAGACAACGTTTGCGTTAGATATTTTGCTGAAAAGTAGCAATAAATTGCTGCGCAAAGATAAATCATGATTGCCGCAGGAATAATTAATATAACTGTTTAGTATCAATATGTTTTATCTATTAGTACATACCCATTTTACGGTTTATAACCGCGTATTTGCCCCTGTAAGCCGGTTAAATCTTTCAATTCCGACAAACTGGATTGCAATTTATCTCTCGAAGCATTTGGGCCAACAAAAATTCGAGTTAATTGACCATGAATTGGTAATGATGGCACGGTATAAACCTGGTAGCCAGATAAACGTAATTTGGCAATAATTTCTTCCACTTTTGCTGCATTTTTCAGTACTGCCAACTGAATAACATAAGCCTGCGCCTGCGGTGCTTGAGTTTTCTCATTTGACTTAGTTATATGTTCTGGCACTAGCGCTGGTTTTTCAACTTTGACAGCTGGTTTAGACTTTGCTTGTTGCTGAGCGGACAGACTATCTGCTGATTTGGCCTTCGAATCAGAAGTGGCCTCAGAAATCATGGCTTCTGCAGCGCTCGCTGAAGAGGTCGCTAGTGGTTTCGGATTAATCGGCGCAATAGGTTCAATTTCATATTCATCGCTGGCTTTAGGCACCAAAGGGATCGCTGCAAATTCAGTCTCATTATATTTCTTATTACCATCCAATAATATGGGTAATACAATAACACCAACTGCAACAATAACAATCGTTCCCACCAAACGGTTTTGAAACTTACTGGCCACTTCAACTTTCCTCTTTTGTCTGCAGTTCCATAACCTCTGCAACAGTATGAAATGAGCCGCAAACCAACACAATGTCCTGTTTGTCAGCCTCGGCCATAGCCTGCAACCAGGCATCTTTGACCGTCGCAAATTGATATGGCGATTCAACATACTGCGCTAATTGCGCTGCATCGGCACCGCGTATCCCACTTAATGAAGCGAGATACCATTTATCAACCTGCGCAGCCAAATAAGATAAAGTACTTTTTATATCTTTATCGGCTAACATCGCTACAACGGCATGAACTTTAGTATTTTTCTGCCTGGGTAAGCGAGCTAGTCTATCGGCTAAATAAGCTGCCGCATGGGGATTGTGCGCAACATCTAAAATTACACAAGGTTGCTCGCAGATAATTTGAAAACGTCCTGGTAATTTCGCCTTAATCAATCCCTGCTGAATAGTAGACAATGATATCGCCTGCCCAATGGCATCACACTGTTTGATTAAACAATCAATAATTGCCAATGCGGTTGCAGCATTGGCCAGTGGGACATTTGGCACAGGTAACTGTTTAAAATCGTGATCATGGGATCGCCAATGCCAATGATCATTTTGTAGCTCAAATTGCCAATCTACTCCACAACGAAATAACTTTGCCCCTAAGGTTTGAGCCACTTGATTAATCGACTGCGGCATATCCGGTTCACCCACAACCGCATAGTGCCCTGAGCGAAAAATACCGGCTTTTTCGTAGCCAATCTGTTCACGATCACCACCAAGCCAGTCAATGTGATCCAATGCAATGCTAGTGATGGCAGCAATATCCGCATCGACGATATTGGTTGCATCTAACCGTCCACCCAAACCAACTTCTAAAATAACCACATCAAGTTTAGCTTGTTTAAATAACTGTAAAGCAGCTAAGGTGCCATATTCAAAATAGGTCAGCGTTGTTGTGCCGCGTTTCGATTCAATATCGGCAAAAACCCGACAAAATTCAGCTTCAGCTAACATTTTACCCTGGATCCTAACGCGCTCAGTATAATCTAACAGGTGAGGAGAACTATAAACGCCGACTTTTAATCCTGCTTCGATTAAAATAGATTCCAATGTATGGCAAGTCGTTCCTTTACCATTAGTGCCAGCAACAGTAACGACTTTCGGGGCGGGATATAAAAGATCCAGCTGTCGAGCGACGACACCAACCCGCTCAAGCCCCATATCGATAATTTTGCTATGCTGCTGGGTTAAATAAGTTAACCAGGTATCTAAAGAAGAGGTTACCTCTGGTATCATTAAGGGTTCAGATATCTTCTCATTTTTGATCTGATTTGTTGTCAATTTCGGGTTTCTCACGATAGGGTGGCTCCAGATCATCGTCAACTAAGGTAATAACATCAATTTGACTTGCATCTTGAACGGTTTGATGAGTGAGCATCGCCAGTATTTCGGCTAATTTGTCCCTCATTTCAGGCCGTCTGACAATCATATCAATCGCACCTTTTTCAATCAGAAATTCACTGCGCTGAAAACCTGGTGGTAATTTTTCACGAACCGTTTGCTCAATAACCCGAGTACCAGCAAAGCCGATTAACGCTTTAGGTTCGGCAACATTAATATCGCCTAACATGGCTAAACTTGCTGATACACCGCCCATAGTTGGATCGGTAAGTACTGAGATATAGGGAAGCCCTCGTTCCTGCATCTTCGTCAGTACCGCACTGGTCTTTGCCATTTGCATCAAGGACATTAATGCTTCTTGCATGCGAGCACCGCCACTGGCAGAAAAACAAACTAACGGACAATTATCTTCCAGTGCTTGCTCTACCGCACGCACAAAACGTGCACCAACAACTGAAGCCATTGAGCCGCCCATAAAAGCAAATTCAAAAGCGGCTACAATGACCGGCATACCTTTAAGCGAGCCTTTCATCACGATTAAAGCATCTTTTTCATGTGTCGCTTTTTGTGCTGCTGATATGCGATCTTTATATTTTTTGGAATCACGAAATTTTAAAATATCTTTCGGCTCTAATTCACTACCTAATTCAGCCATGGTTCCTTCATCAAGAAAAGAGGCCAGACGTTGACGGGCCGAAATACGCATATGATGATCACATTTTGGACATACGGCTAAATTACTTTCTAATTCAGCGCGATAGAGTATTTGCCCGCAGCTATCACATTTTGTCCAAACCCCTTCAGGGATACTCGCTTTACGGGTCTGGCTAATATTGCTTTTATTAAGAATCTTTTCAATCCAGCTCATTAATAGACCTTTCTGTCTGAAATTACATTATCAGTCTCATTATTATGTTAATCATTAAACCACAATGACAAAGCATAGTGGATAAAAAACTGATCAAACCTGCTAATGACTATCTATTTTTTGGTTTAACAACCTGTTTTTCTTTTATTGATGATCGACGATAACGCCAAATCTCAATAATACCCGGCAGAATAGAAATTAAAATAATTGCCACAATTAATAATTTTAAATTCTGCTGAACAATTGGCAAATCACCAAAAAAGTAACCCGCGTAAGTAAATAATAGAACCCATATTAAAGCCACGGCCACATTATAAAAAGCAAAATGCCGATATGACATTTTTCCCATCCCTGCGACAAATGGAGCAAACGTTCTAATAATAGGTATAAATCTAGCTAAAATAATCGCTTTACCACCATGTTTTTCATAAAATTGGTGTGTTTTTTCCAAATAAACCCGTCGAAAAATTTTTGAATTAGGATTGCTAAATAGACGCTCGCCGAATAAACGACCAATAGTATAATTAACCGCATCACCAATAATTGCTGCAATAATTATTAATACTACCATTAAATGAACATTAAGATCATTGCTCTCCAGTGCCGTTAATGCCCCAGCAACAAATAATAGGGAGTCACCCGGTAAAAAAGGCGTAACAATTAATCCAGTTTCACAAAATACTATCAAAAATAGAATGGCATATAGCCAAATACCATATTCAGCAACCAGCTCAGCTAAATGAAGATCGATGTGTATAATAAAATCAATAATAAAAGTAATAAATTCCATAAAAAATCCAACAGTTGACAGCTTCAGCGCTGTGTAATTAAACGCAAAATTAAATTCATTATTCTGGTAAAAAAAGCGGTCCTACGATCGTTGTAGGTAATTTATATTTTGCCGGATAATCGACAGCAACTAAATAGAGCCCCTCTGCTTTTGCAGTCGCCGCCGCTTTTGTTCTATCTTTCAATGCTAAAAGCTCTGCTACCCAACTAATATCCTGATCACCACACCCTACTGCCAGCAAACTACCAACAATATTGCGTACCATATGATGAACAAAGGCATTAGCTTTAATATCAACCACAATATAGTCACCATCACGGTTGACATGAACATGCTTTATATTACGCCAAGGTGATTTAGATTGACACTGAATAGCCCTAAATGAAGTAAAATCCTGCTCCCCAACCAATGCCTGAGCGGCAAGATGCATTTTTTCCGCATCTAAGGGGGCATGGTAATGCGTTACGCCTGCGGCTAATATCGCAGGTCTAAGTCGATGATTGAAAATAATATAACGATATCGACGCGCGGTGGCAGAAAAACGAGCATGAAAATCTGGCTCAACAATTTTGCACCACTGTACTGCAATGTCGGATGGTAAGTAACTATTAACCCCCATCGTCCAGGCAGAATCTTTACGTATGACAGATGTTTCAAAATGGATAACCTGACCAGTCGCATGCACACCTGCATCAGTGCGCCCGGCGCAATAAACATGGATAGATTCATTGGCAACTTTTGTTAGCGCGAACTCCAAACAATCTTGAATACTTTTTACCTGTTGTTGACGCTGCCAGCCATAATAATGGCTACCATCATACTCAATGCCTAACGCAAATTTAGCCATCGACAAAGGTGGTTGCTTCTCCAACATTAATAATATTGCTCCTGCACTAATCGTTCCGCAGTTTCTATTAACATTCGAGCACCACCAAATCCGGTATTATCGGCAACCGACCAAAACTGTAATATCTCAGGTGCACCATAATCATTACGCATACAACCAATACTTAATCGATCACTACCTGAAGCATCGGTTACTTGAGTTGGAAAATCATCTTCGCAAACTAGCTCAATATCATCAAATTGAGCAATTTCTTGCCAGGCTTCTTGTACAGTCATTGGACGTAATGTTTCCACATGAACCACTTGTGCATTGCCATAAAAAACCGGTGCTTGTAAGCAACTGACAATAATAGATAACCCATCATTTTGTAAAATTTTACGCACTTGATCAACTAAACTGCGATCCTGTGGTGCAGAGCCTTCATCATCACTTAATAATGGTAATAGATTAAATGCTAGCTGCTTAATAAAACGTTCATTATCAACGGGTAAACCGTTTAATAATCTGGCACTTTGACCCGCCAATTCATCCACTGCACTTTTGCCATGCACCTAAACTGAAAACAGATTGGTTAAAATTAAACGATGAATGCCGGCAACATTAATTAGCGGTTTAACGGCGACTAACAATTGACTGACATAGCTATCAGCAACCGCAATAATATTACGGTTACGATAATTAGCCAAGAGATGAGGATTAACACTCGGTACCACTAATGGAATATCTGGCTCCAGCGCAAATAAACCACTACTATCAATGACAATACAACCATCTTGCGCTGCTTGCTCTGCATAACTAGCGGACGCTTCCTTACCAGCAACAAAAAAAGCTAATTGCACCTGTGTCCAGTCAAATAATTGAGCATCAATAACCGTATATTGCTTGCCATTAAAACGAATGCTTTCTCCCGCACTATTTTCACTGGCCAATAGAAATAACTCACCAACAGGAAACTGACGTTCTTGTAATAAAATCAATACGGCTTCTCCGACCGCACCAGTAGCACCTAATAGTGCAATATTCCAACCTTCTGTCATGTTGGTTTTCTCCAATTTCCTTAGCATGCTTAATCAAATTAATTTGGTATTGAAGCCTATCATTTTTAGTGCATTCGCGGCATCGACATCATTACAACTCACTCTAAGAGATGACCATTCACGGCGTTCTGGATAATATTTACGCAGATGATCAAACTGACCAGCAAGATGGGCAATTTTTCTTAATGGCGCATCATCACGACGGACATCATAAACTAAATGCACTAAACGTTTTAAACTTGCCTGCGTTAATTCACCGCTAAAAGTAATTTCATTAAACTCTGCACTAGGTAATAAATCAGCTAGTTTAATTTGCTGTTCTTGGCCTAAAAACTGGCTAAATGCGGTAAAAATCTGGCTGGTACCGCGTGCTTTACCTTCCAGAGAATAGCCAGCAATATGTGGCGTGCCAATTCTAGCTTTAGCTAACAAAGGTAGGGAAATAGAGGGTTCATGTTGCCAAACATCTAATATAACGTCGATTTTCTTACCATTTTCTAAGGCTGTTAACAATGCCTGATTATCAACAACTGATCCGCGGCTAGTATTTAGTAAAATACGTCCTGCCGGCATAGCTGCAAGCAACTCTTCATTTAATAAATGATAAGATGAATAACGGCCAGATTTATTTAACGGGGTATGAAAAGTTAAAATATCCGCCTGACTAACTAATTTTTCCAGTGGCCAAAATTGCTCAATATTATCGGCAGCATCTGCACGAGGTGGATCACAAAGTAACGTATTCACTCCCCAAGCCTTTAAACGCGCATTAAGACGGCTGCCAACATTACCAACCCCAACAATACCGACAGTTTTTTCTCGTAAATCAAAGCAATCACGTTCAGCCAGTACCAATAAAGCGGAAAAAACATACTCCACCACCGCTGTCGCATTACAACCCGGAGCGGCAGAAAAAACGATGCCCGCTTGCGCTAACCATTGCCTATCAACATGATCAAATCCGGCCGTTGCAGTACCAACAAATTTTACCTTACTCTCTTTAAGTAATGCTTCATTGACTTGAGTAACAGAACGCACCATTAAAGCATCCGCTGTTGCTAGCTCTGACGATGAGATTGAACGCCCAGAAACTGCCTTAACTTCACCCATTGTTTGAAACAATTGTGTTGCGTAAGGCATATTTTCATCAACCAATATTTTCACTTATTTAATGCCCAATTATATTTATCAAAATTAACCCATCGTTTTTTACTATTCGATAAGGTAACAAGGTGCTATTTTGCCATGCTAATGAAATAAATCCTAACAACCAGATTGGTATTGTAATCGGTACCCTCTTATCCTTAATTGGGCTTATCTGGCTGATCAGTCAAGGTGATCCAATGATATTTTTTATGCAGGGAATAAATAGCGGGCAATTACTCATGTTTATCGCCGCTCTCTCTTATTCTCTATATGGTGTATTAACCAAGCATTGGGCAATCCCATTACCCAATTGGCAATCACTTTATATCCAAATTAGCTTTGCGGTGATCCTACTATTGCCTAATTTTTTACTGGCTAAAACAGTAGAAATTACCGCAGCAAATATTAATTTGATCTTGTTTGCCGGCATTGCCGCCTCGCTGCTTGCACCTTACTTATGGATCCAGGGTGTATTTCGACTTGGTGCTAATACAACTTCAATATTTATGAATCTGGCACCGGTATTTACTGCCATTATCGCTGTCCTATTTTTAAATGAAAAAATGCACAGCTACCATTTAATTGGTGGTGGTGTAGTGCTACTCGGTGTTATTTTGGCGCAGCAATTACGTACGCCACTGACACAGCTTTTTAACCATCTCCGTTGTAACACTAATAAAAAATAACAATAACGTATTAAATCAATTAATTATATCAAAAACAATAAAAAACCTACTGATAGATTATCAGTAGGTTGTTGTTTTTCTTGTTAAAGTAATTATGAATGGTATTTACTCATTACCAACGACGCATTAGTTCCACCAAAACCAAAGCTGTTTGACATTACAGTATTTAATTTCTTATCAGTGGGTTGCGTAATAATATTCATTGCTTGCGCTTTTTCATCCAAATTATCAATATTGATGCTTGGAGCAATAAATCCATGCTCTAACATTAGCAAACTATAAATAGCTTCATGTACCCCAGCGGCGCCCAGAGAATGGCCAGTCATTGCTTTAGTCGCTGAAACCGCTGGCGTATTAGTACCAAACACTTCAGTAATTGCTTCTAGCTCTTTTGTATCGCCAACTGGCGTTGAAGTTCCATGAGTATTGATATAATCAACCTGTTCGACATCTGCCAATGCCATTTTCATACACCGTACCGCACCCTCACCTGACGGAGCAACCATATCATAACCGTCTGAAGTCGCTCCATAACCAACAATTTCAGCGTAAATATGTGCGCCACGTGCCAAAGCATGCTCTAACTCTTCCACCACAACGATACCGCCACCACCAGCGATCACAAAACCATCCCGATCCTGATCATAGGTACGAGAAGCTTTTTCTGGGGTTGCATTATATTTGGTAGATAATGCTCCCATTGCATCAAATTCACAGGTTAATTCCCAGCTTAGTTCTTCACCTCCACCAGCAAAAACAACATCCTGTTTACCTAATTGGATCAATTCAACTGCATGGCCAATACAGTGGGCTGAGGTTGAGCAAGCGGAGCTAATAGAATAATTAACGCCCTTAATTTTAAACGGTGTGGCTAAACAAGCTGAAACACCAGAAGCCATTGCTTTGGTCACCATATAGGGACCAACACCACGTAATCCTTTGGCACGCATACCATCAGAACCAGCCACTTGATTACGGGGTGAACCGCCACCAGAACCAGCAACTAAACCGGTACGAATATTTGAGATCTGCTCTTCTGTCAGTTTAGCGTCCTGAATTGCCTCTTCCATCGCCAAGTAGGCATAAATAGAGCAATCACTCATAAAACGAAGAATTTTTCGGTCAATCTTTTGTTTAATATCATCTTCCGTCAGCTGAATATTACCCCAGACATGGCTGCGTAAACCCATTTCTTTAAATTCTTCTGAAAACCTGATGCCAGAACAACCCGCTTTCAGGGAAGCCAGTACCTCTTGCTGGTTGTTACCTATGCTGGAGACAATGCCCAGACCAGTGATGACTGCACGCTTCATTGCTTATATTACCTCATAGTCGAAATTTATTTACTGGGAGCTTAGCCTGTTACTTTAGCTTACACTTGTAAGCTAAACAAGTCCGATCAGGTAAAATTTTGTAGAAAATATTATCTTGGCTAACTTTTATATTTTGCGATAGCTAGCGCACTCAGGTTAAATTCGTTAAAATTGGCTGATTATTTAAAATATTGTAGATAATTTTGTGAATACAAATGAGATCAGCCAAGCTAAATTAAGCTGGAACGAGCAAGATATCCCTATCTCTGGACACTTTGGTGATGTCTATTATTCTAATCAAAATGGTTTAGAAGAGTCGCGTTATGTGTTCTTAGCCGGTAATCAGTTACCGAATCGCTTTTTTTCTCACTCAGCAAGGCTTTGTTGAATAAATCAGAATTAGCCGACAGGATGGCCACTCTGCTACAGCTGTTATCCGATCCTGACGCTGTGTGGCATACCCAACAACGTCATACGGTTCAGCGCTTTGACCATCGCCATTGCTTCACCTACCTGAGCCTCATAGTCACGCAGCCTCAGATGGCCACCCAGCAAAGTTTTTATGCGGAACATCGCTGTTTCTGCCACTGAACGCCGGTGATAACCCACTTTCTTTTTCCACATATCATTACTCCTGCTCAGACGCTGATTCGCCACCGCATGGTTACGTTCATGGTACTTGTCCGGCCAGTATTTCGCTCCGCTTCGCGGCGGGATAAGGGGCCTGATTTTCTTTCTTAGCAACGCATCGTGGCAGTAACAGGCGTCATAAGCACCGTCTGCTGACACTTCCGTGATTTTCCGGTGGGTTTGGTTAATCAGGCCCGGCAGTGACTGCGCATCTGTCGTTCCGCTGAGCGATAAGTCGGCACAGATAATCTCATGAGTCACACTGTCTGCTGCCAGATGAAGCTTGCGCCACACTCTTCGTCTGTCAGCCCCATGCTGCCTGACTTTCCATTCACCTTCGCCAAAGACCTTCAGACCGGTACTGTCGATGACCAGATGCGAGATTTCACCACGCGTTGGCGTTTTTATGCTGATGTTGACGCTCTTTGCTCGTCTGCTGACCAGCGAGTAGTCCGGACAGCACAGCGGCAAAGACATGAGTTTAAAAATCGAATCAACGAAGCCCTGTAATGCCCGGAGCGACAGGTTAAACACACGCTTCATCATCAGGACAGTGGTAACAGCCATATCGCTGTAGTAAAGCGGACGGCCACGACCTTCAGGCGAAGAACTGTCAGTCCATTCAGCGATGGCCGACTCATCAAGCCAGACCGTCAGGGAACCGCGTTGTCTGAGTGCCTTGTTGTACGCGGGCCAGTTGGTAATTTTAAACTTTTGCTTTGCCATGGGGACCTGATGTTGAAACGAATTTAGAGATCAGCTCCGCCAATCACCTAAAAGTTCGATTTATTCAACAAAGCCACTCAGCAAAACAATATGTTATTGCAGAGACTGGTTTTGGTACTGGGCTAAACTTTATGGCAGTCTGTCAGTTATTTATTCAGTTTCGCCAACAAGCGCCTAACAACCAGTTACAACTTTTATACTATATCAGTTTTGAAAAATATACTTTGTCCATTACTAATTTGCTAAGAGTTCATCAATGTTGGCCTGAACTCGCCACTTTTTCTAAACAAATTTGTCGACAATGGCCTCATTCGTTATCAGGTTGTCATAGAATAGTTATGGAAAATGGGGCAATCATTCTAGATCTCTGGTTTGGCGATATAAATATACAATTACCTCAATTAAAATCTAATTTTTTCAATAAAATAGATAGTTGGTTTTTAGACGGTTTTGCTCCAGCTAAAAACCCTCAAATGTGGAGTGAACAACTGTTAACTACAATGGCAAATTGGGGACGTGATGGTTGTACTTTTGCTACCTTTACTTCTGCCGGTATCGTTCGCCGTGGATTGGAAAAAGCCGGTTTTCAAGTAAAAAAATCAAGGGTTATGGCCGTAAACGTGAAATGCTAACCGGTCAATTACTAGCAAATCAGCAATCTAATCCACAACCCTGGTTCTCTCGACAAGCCGCATCAAAAACCGAGGATATTGCCATTATTGGCGGTGTTATTGCCAGTATGATGACTGCTCTTGCTTTATTACGTAGAGGCAGTCAGGTAACTTTATATTGCCAAGATCCCAGTGTGGCACAAAATGCTTCCGGCAATCGTCAAGGCGCACTGTATCCATGATTAACTGGTCACCACGATGGTTTAGAACGCTTTTTTATTACCGCCTTTACTTTTGCTAAACGCTATTACACCCAACTTCAACAGTTAGGCATCACATTTGCTCACGATTTGAACGGTTTAGTACAGTTAGCTTATGACGTAAAAAGCCGACAAAAAATCGAACAAATATTAACAAAAAATTGGCCAGCTGATTTTGCACACCATGAAACTCGACAAACATTACAAATCATTTGTGGTGTTGATGTTAACCATGATGGCATCTACTATCCAGCTGCTGGCTGGTTATGTCCAGCTGAGCTGACATCCAATAGTTGGCAATATGGGCAACAACAAGGTTTAATAAGTCATTTTAATCATCGTCTTATTCAGCTTGAAAATAGTGCCGCTGGCTGGACGTTGCTATTTAAACAAGGAGATATGCAACGACAAATAACCCATAAAACCGTCATTATCGCTAATGGTCATCAACTGCCTTTATTTTCTCAAACGGAAAAATTACCCGTTAGTGCTGTTCGCTGGCAAGTGAGCCATATTCCGACCACACCGATACTCAACCAACTGCAAACAACACTCTGTTATGCCGGATATATAACACCCACTCATCATCAATATCATTGCTTAGGCGCTAGCTATAAACGTCATCAACTCACGCTAAAATATTCCAAATTGGAGCAACAAGAAAACCATGCTCGCTTATTAACCTGTTTGCCTGATGTTGAATGGAAAAAATAAATTGATATCAGCCAAAATGCATCACGCCAAAGCATCCGCTGTGTTACACGTGATCATCTACCGATGGTGGGTAATGTACCAGATGTTAATCAACTTATCCTTCAATATGCACAGCTAGATAAACAGCTCAGTGAGCAACAGCATATTTTGCAAGCCCCCATTCATGACAATCTATTTGTTATTGGCGCATTAGGCGCAAGAGGATTATGTAGTGCGCCAATTTGCGCAGAGCTACTTTGCAGTCAAATTTTTGCTGAACCATTGCCTTTTGACGATGATATATTGGCAAATCTCAATCCTAACCGTTTTTGGATCAGAAAATTATTACAAGGCCGGGCGGTTAAACTGGATAATTAGCTTTCTAGCAAAAAAATTTAATCTCCATTAAAGGATGTACTGCATTGCACAACGTGAGGATGCAGTACATCCATAAGCCACCTCTTTTTTTAAGATAGCTTGTAGTGACAGAGTTAACTTTTCAGCCGAAATAATTGTGAAGCCCAATTTCTGATAATAAACACCATTCCAAGCAACATCACGAAAAGTGGTTAAAGTAACATGATCACAGTTTAGTTGTTTTGCTTGCATAATAACTTTTTGCAGTAAAGCCTTACCAATTCCTTTTCTCTGCCATCGGCTATCAACAGATAATTCCCAAATATGCAAAGCTTGATCCATTACTTCAACCTCAATAAAACCAACAAGCTGCTGCTGCTCAACTGCCACCCAACAATCACCATCAACAATAAATTCTAAATGTTGGTTAACGGATTTGCCTTGTGCATCAGCAACCCAAGCAAGCGCTGGAATTTGACGGAATATGGCGGCTGCGTAACGTTCAATATTGACTAACTTTTTTGCTTCATCGGATACTGCCAAACTTACCAGCATCGTTACCCCATTTTAAAAAAGTGCAACAATACGTTGTTTTAATTTATTTGCTTTTTTGCTTATCGAGCGGCATTTTCTAACAACATCCGCCAAGTATTTAATATCAATCGTTGATCAGGGGGACTGAATTCATCCGCCTTAATTGCTTTGTCAATACTCGCTTCGACACGCTCTGAAAGCGCTTCAATATTATTTTTATTTTCAGTTTCTAATTCAGCAATGGCTAATGTCAAATGTCCACGTAAATAACCGCCATCAAAAAGTTCATCTTGACTAGCATAATCAACATTATTATCAATTTGCGTTAAAATACGTGTTTCTAATTCCGCAAGCATGGTTTCGTTCCTTTATACTAACTAAATTTTTTACAGCTCTTCGGGGCAAATGACATTTTGCTTTACCAAGGGAGGCATATTATAAAACAACTGTAGAGCTTGAATAAATCTCTCAGCTCTGGCTGGAATGCCATTTGTAAGGTAGTTCAGCACCTGCCGATAGACTTTGCGCTGAAAAGCATGCCGGTCTGGCTCAAAATTAGCGGCCAAATTATCGCAACTAACATTAAAGGGAAAGTCTGACGCCACACAAAACATCCATTCAAGTGCTTGCGGTTTGACTTCAACATTCTCAAAAGCGCTTTGTGTTTGCTCATTTCGCCCATCTGGATAATACCAATAACCAAAATCAATTTGTTGACGTCTAGTTTCTCCGGCAATACACCAGTGGGAAATTTCGTGTAAAGCACTAGCATAAAAGCCGCGAGCAAAAATAATCCGATGATACGGTATCTTATCATCTGCAGGTAGATAGATAGGTTCCTCATCTCCTTTAATTAAACGTGTGCAATACTCTTTCTCAAAACAAATACTAAAAATGTTAATTAGATGATTATAATTATGTTCTTTCATTAATATTTATATCGTACGATTAAACGCTAATTCACCACATTGAGCCAGATGACGTAAAAAATGATCAATAAGCACGATTGCCATCATCGCTGCTGCTATCGGTACCGCTCGGATACCAACACAGGGATCATGACGTCCTTTTGTAACCACTTCGACCTCATCACCTTGCCGATTAATCGTTCTACCCGGTATGCTAATACTCGAAGTTGGCTTTAAGGCTAAATGGGCAATAATCGGTTGACTACTACTTATGCCACCTAAGATGCCACCGGCATGATTACTGACAAATCCATCACGGGTTATTTCATCCCGATTTTCACTCCCTTTTAATGTAACCACCTTAAAACCAGCGCCAATTTCAACCCCTTTCACTGCATTAATACTCATCATTGCATGGGCAATATCCGCATCCAATCGATCAAAAACAGGTTCACCTAATCCAGCCGGGACATGTTCAGCAATGACGGTTACTTTAGCACCAATAGAATTACCTTCTTTTTTCAATGAACGTAATAAAGCGTCCATTGCCTCCAACTTTGTTGCATCAGGACAAAAGAAAGGATTCTGTTCAACCAAATCCCAATCCTTCAGTTCACAACAAATATCTCCCATTTGACTTAAGTAAGCCCGAACGGTTATACCTAGTTTTTGTTGTAAATATTTTTTTGCGATCGCGCCGGCAGCAACACGCATCGCCGTTTCACGTGCTGAAGATCGCCCACCACCACGATAGTCACGTAAACCATATTTTTGTTGATAGGTATAATCTGCATGCCCAGGACGAAAAATATCTTTGATCTCACTATAATCCTGCGACCGTTGATCCTGATTTTCAATCAACAAACCAATAGGTGTTCCTGTCGTTATGCCATTAAAAACACCGGATAAAATTTTAACCTGATCAAGTTCACGCCGTTGAGTTGTATAACGAGAAGTACCAGGCCGACGACGATCTAAGTCGGTTTGCAGATCTTTTTCTGATAATTCCATACCAGGCGGAACGCCATCAACAATGCAGCCTAACGCCAAACCATGCGATTCACCAAAAGTGGTAACACGAAAAAGCTGTCCAATCGAATTTCCTGCCATCCCCTTTGTTTCCTCTTTTTATCATTTATTACAATAATTAATTAATAAATTATTTTATTGTACAAAAAAATGTAATTACCCGTTAATCGATAAATAATTTAAATTTCTCTTGATGTTCAATAAGTTTTTTCTGCGTTAGCATGAATACACCATCGCCTCCCTGTTCGAACTTCAACCTAGTAAAAGGAATATCCGGATATTGCTCAATAAGGTGTAACATACTATTACCAACTTCACAAATAAGCACCCCATTGTCCGTTAGGAAACGTGAAGCATTAGCTAGAATTCTTCTGACAAGTTTTAAACCATCAGAGCCCGCTGCAAGGGCTAATTTAGGCTCTACCAGATATTCAGCTGGTAAATCAGACATATCTTCAGCATCCACATAAGGTGGATTAGTAACCATTAAATCATATTTAATCATAGGCATATTCAAAAACAAGTCTGAACGAATAGGTACTATCCGTTCAGAGAACCCATGAGCGGCAATATTTTGTTCAGCTACCGCCAATGCATCAGCAGAAATATCAACCGCATCAATTTGCGCTTGCGGAAATTGATAGGCACAGGCAATAGCAATACATCCACTACCCGTGCACATATCTAAAATAGTTACAGGTTCATAATCAATGATACCGGCAAAATGCTTATTAATCAGTTCTCCTATAGGAGAACGTGGGATCAAAACGCGTTCATCAACATAAAATTCATGTCCGCAAAACCAGGCTTTATTGGTTAAATAAGCAACAGGGATATGTTCATTAACACGGCGTAACCCCCGTTCAACGATACGATGACGTTCACTTAAAGTCAGACGAGAAACCCATAATTGTTGAGGGATATCTAAGGGCAAAAAAAGTGATGGCAAAACAAGTTGTAAAGCTTCATCCCAATAATTATCTGTTCCATGACCGTAATAAATATTTGCTGCATTAAACCGACTAATTACCCAACGCAACATATCTTGGATGGTATGTAGTTCCGCAACCGCTTCATCAACAAAAATCTTGTCCAAAACGCCTCCTAGCCAATACAAAGTTCATATATTTAATCCCAATAGTCTGCCACGAACTACTTAACAAATCAGCTTATTGTTAAGGAATTTTATAGCAATTTCATTAATTGACATTAGAATACTAACAATAGCTTATAAAGCTTGCTGCTTATAAGGAAGGTAATAGCAGGAAAATTAAGATAAACTTAACAGAATAATTGACTAACTGATTGATAGAATCACAATGAAAAATAAGTTCAAATTGAGTGCTGAGGAAATTAAACTATTTAAAGAGGCGACTACAGGGACTAAACCTTTATTACATGACATTGTTAGTCATCCACCACTACGACATAATCGAATAAAATCACAACTTGTGACAAAACGTTTGCTCCAAGAACAAGTCAATGCTAGTTATTACTTTTCAGATGAGTATCAACCGGTGCTAGAAGCGGATGGACCGATTCGATATTTACGACCCGATATTAAACCCTATGAATTAAAAAAGTTACGTCGGAATGATTATATTCCCGAACTATTTCTCAATTTACATGGCTTCTCCCAACGACAAGCTAAACAAGAAATTGGAGCTCTAATCGCTGCTTGCTATAGAGATAATATCCATTGTGCCTGTATTATGCATGGCCATGGAAAACACATTTTAAAACAACAGATTCCCCTTTGGCTTGCTCAACACCCTAATATCACTGCTTTTCATCAAGCCCCCAAAGCTTGGGGTGGTAGCGCCTCGTTGCTTATCTTGGTCGAAACTGATGAAACTCAGCGCAGATAATACGTAAAATAAAACTAGAAATGTGCCGCTAGTTTATTAACACTATGCAATATTTAAGAAGGTCCCCGTTGCCATCTATATTCACCGTGCCGCATTTCCGTATTTATCTCTACATAAGCAATCGCAGAAGTTGCAAACATAGGAGGGATTTCTTGTGGGCATAAGGCTGATACCAAATAACCGACTAATGGCAAATGAGAAATAATCAATGCTGTTCTTACACCTCCTTCCATTCGGCAAGTAATTGCAAATAATTAGCAATAGATTGCGGATCACCATCAGGAATAAGTTCAGCTAAGACTTCTTGTTCGCCTGAATAGGGCAATACTGGTTGCATTGCCTGATAAGTTTGTACTGCTCTTACATATGGACTGGTAAACACTCGGTCGAACACTGGATTCTGTTGTGCTAGCCAATTTGCCATTAATTTAGATTCTTCAATTCCTTTAAGAGTAAGTTCTCTTGCTTCATCATTTATTGTATTCATCGTTGCGTTACCATGACGCATAATAAAAACTTGCATAATCCACCATTTGAGTAAAATATTTTCACCTAACCCCCTACATAGGAGCCCTCTCATTACTCGCTAATGTTGTTGTCGGAAAATATGCAGGGCAAGGCAACCATATATTATGCACTAAAATCACAAAAAAAGGAACCGCTTTATTTTCATAAAAAACGAAAAAAAAGTTAATTTTATATTAAGTTAAATAGAAATTACGCCTAAGACCATGATATTAGTAAGGTTTAAGATGCTACTAATAATAATCAACTACTGATGGAATTTTTTATTTGATTTAACCATTTGCATTAGCCTTTCGCAAGGAACAAAATTGTTACCATATTTCTGTGCTAGTCGATGCATTATGTCAACAATGTTTGATATACCTTGTTGATCCATATATCTAAATGGTCCACCAGTAAAAGGAGGAAAACCAATTCCAAACACTGCACCAATCTCACCATCATTTACATGCCGAATAACACCTTCGTCAAGACAACGAGTATCTTCGTTCAGCATCAGCATAATACAGCGCTGAACAATTTCCTGCTCAGATAAAATTTCTTTGGGTTGAATATTAAGTAACTCATAAATGGTTGTGTCGACTTGACGCTGTTTTTTACTCCACGGCCAACTCATCTTATTTTTCTTATAAAGATAAAAACCTCTGCCATTTTTACGTCCCTTTCTATCATCTTCCAATATAATATTAAGTTCTGAAGGGACAGAAAATCGTTCGCCAAACTGTTCAACAAGCACCGGCATAATTTTAGTGCCTACATCAATACCGACTTCGTCTAACAAGTTCAATGGACCAATTGGAAAACCAAATTTAACTAAAGCATTATCTATATGCTCAATTGATTCACCAGCTAACAGACAACGTGTCGCTTCAGCAATATAGGGTGCTAGTATCAGATTAACATAAAAACCTGCACTGTCACCAACAATAATTGCAGTTTTACCCTGTTTTTTTGCCAATGTCACAGCAGTAGCAATTGTCTGATTACTCGTTTTACTATGAGGGATCACTTCAACCAATGGCATTTTATCGACTGGACTAAAGTAATGAAGTGCAATTATACGTTCTGGGTATTTTGCAAACTCTGCAATTTTATGGATAGGTAACGAAGATGTATTAGAAGCAAAAACGACTTCATTTAATGTCATTGCCTCCACTTCCTGTACCATTTTACGCTTTAATGCTAAATCTTCAAAAACTGCTTCTACGATAATTTGCGTTTTTTCAAGCCCTTTATAGTCTAATGTGCCTGAAATTAACATCATCTGTTGAGCACGCTCTTGTACAGATATGCGTTTACGTTTAACTTGCTTCGTTAAGCGCTGCCAACTTAATTTTAATGCCTGATTAAGTCCTCCATTATTAATGTCCTTCACTCGAACAGGTAATTTACCTCGAGCCGCTGTCACATAGGCAATCCCGCCTCCCATGAGGCCTCCACCTAACACACCTACCTGATGAATTGTAGCAGATTTTCCAAAACTACCCATTTCACTTTTTAGCGCACTCGAGCCAAAAAAAAGACCTCGTAAAGCGGTAGATTCTGGTGTCATTGCCAGCTCTCCAAAGACTTTTGCCTCTGCCTCAAGTCCGGCTTGCACACCTTTTTCATAGCCAATAGCAACCACTAAAATCGCTTTTTCTAGCGCAGGGTAATGACCTTTACTTTTTGAATTTGTTTTATTTTTAATTATCGCGAATAAGATATTTCTGATAATGGGTAATTCTGATAAACGCAGCATGAGAGGCAACCATGTTTTGTTTTTTCTCCCTTTATCAATCCAGTTAATTGCCGTTTGCAATAAAATTTCTGCTGGAACAATATCGTCGACTAAACCCAATGTTAGTGATTGCTGTGGCCTTAATTGACGACCAGTCAGAATCAAATCTAATCCATTAACTAAACCGATTAAACGAGGTAAACGTTGTGTTCCTCCAGAACCTGGTATTAATCCTAATTGTACCTCTGGTAAACCAAGACGCGTTTTATCTGACAGAGTACAAATTCTTACATGACAGGCAAGCGCTAACTCTAATCCGCCGCCTAAACATACCCCATCAATTGCAGCGACAATAGGTAATGGATAATTTTCAAGCAAGTTAAATAATTTTTGGCCTGTCATGGCAAGCCTTGTTGCTTCTTCTTTTGTTTTACAATTGGAAATCATCCTAATATTAGCACCAGCAAGAAAACAGCCTGGTTTATTTGAAATAATAATAATCCCTTTCAAACCCACGATTGCTTGTGCTTGCTGTAATATCATATAGAATTGATCAACAAATTCAGCTTTTAATGTATTAACTTTGTCGCCGGCAACATAAATGGAAATAACACCGATATTGTTTTGTTTGACGGAAAAATGAAACACAGGATAGCTAGTAATTGCAGGTAAGTTTTTTTCTTCATTTTTATTGGTCATAACTACTCAACCTCCAAAATCATTGCTGCACCTAAACCGCCTGCTGCACAAGCGGTCGTAAGCGCCAAACCACCGCCACGACGATGTAACTCATTAAGCGTCTGTGTCACCATACCAGCACCTGTGGCAGCAAATGGATGGCCATAAGCAATAGACCCGCCTAATACATTAAATTTTTCCATATTAATTTCACCAATCGCTTCAGATTGCCCTAATTTCTCTTGAGCAAATTTTTTGCTCGCAAACATTTTCATATTGGCTAATACTTGAGCAGAAAAAGCTTCATGCATATCAATTAAGGTAAGATCTTTTAAACTTAATCCCGCGTACTTAAGAGCTAATGGTGTTGCATAAGAAGGGCCTAATAGCATGTCCTGCCAAACATCAATAGCCGAAAAAGCATAACTACGAATATAACCTAATGGAGTTATACCTAATGCTTTCGCATTTGATGCAAACATCAACATTACTGCCGCTGCACCATCAGTCATTGGCGTGCTGTTCGCGGCGGTAACAGTACCATGTTGGAGATCAAAAGCCGGTTTTAACTTTGCATAAGAAGCAAGTGTTGAGTCTTTTCGAACATTATTGTCTTCCGATAATGACTCGAGGAACGGCGGTATATGAGCTGTCATTACTTCTTTCTGTAATACGCCGCTATCCCAAGCCTGGGCGGCTAGGATATGAGAACGATGAGCAAAAGCGTCTTGTTCTTCACGACTAATATGATAAGTTTTTGCCATCTGTTCGGCAGTATCTCCCATTCTTAAACCCGTAGAATATTCGGTTACTGCTGGTGAAACTGGCAAAAAGTCACGAAAACTTAATGTGCTTAAGAGCCTCAAACGTTGGCCAATTGATTTTGCTCTATTGAGGTCAACTAGAGTGCTTGCCATTTTTTTAGTTACACCAATAGGTAAAACTGATGATGAATCCGCTCCACCAGCAATACCGACCTTAATAGTACCCGCCTTCATACTTTCTACGATATTGGTAATAACCTGAAAACTAGTAGCACATGCTCTAGAAATACTATAAGCATCTATTGAAACAGGTAGTCCAGTGCCTAAAACAATTTCTCTAGCAATATTCGGCGCTTCAGGCATCTGAACTACTTGACCAACAACCACTTGATCAATAAGTTGAGAATCAATACCACTGCGAATAACTAATTCACGTACTACCATTTTGCCTAGATCGACAGCAGGTATATTATGATAAGCCGTTGCCTGTTTAGCAAAAGGAAGGCGTAACCCAGTAACAATTGCGATACGATCAGTATTCTTAACGTTGTAGTTCATAGCAGATCTCGCTTCCCTTTTTATAAAAAATGAAAAATGAAACTATAGTTAATCATTCCCAATACTTCACAGAGGTCTGATCTGATAATCAATTGTTATTCAAATGTAGTGAAAGAAAAATAATAAAAATTAAAAACTGAGAGTCGGCACACAAGATATGAATATTTATTTGTCACACAAGTCAAAATATTGAGAACAACTCAACGACCCAATGCCTACAAAACATCTGTAGGCATTGTTAAATTCAATTAACGCAAATTTAATTGAAAAATTAGCGTTTCAGCTTCACAACAAAAGGTAAAACTCGCTAGTAATTTAACACCCTCAACAATAGGCTGAATCTGATGTTCAATCACACAAGGCTCTGATTCAACTGACCGCGCTTTTTCTGTTAGCTGTGTTAACATTTTTTCAGCCTCTTGTTGATTTAAAAAATTTTTTTCAAAAAAAGCGATACAATTTTGATTATCTATCACTGTACCCACATCAACACAACAGCAAGCAGCAGTTTCTTCTGCATGACAACGATTCTTAGCATCCGACATAATTTTTTCCAACAATAAACATTAACAAAATATAATCATAACGCTAATTAACAAAAAAATATCAGCTACTATCTGATAATCTATAAAATATCAAGTAGTTATTTGATCTAATATCCCTATTGTTATTCTATTCCTATCACTTCGCATAATTAATGCACCAATTTTATGTTAAATAAATCACATTTTTACAAACAAATAACATATACGCAGTAAACATGCTTGTAATAAAACCAGTATTCAATTCTATACTCAGTCAACTGGTCTGATTTGCCATATTGGCATGGAGCAATACAATTCGGGCCTTTCTATTACGACTATCAATGTCGTTCTTATCATAAATATAATTTAAGGGGTTTTGGTTATGAACCAGAAAAACCTGTTCAAACATACAATCTTGGCAATGGCTGTAAGTTTTATTTCGACAAATGCCAGTGCTGCTGGCTTTCAACTAAACGAATATTCCACTTCTGCATTGGGTCGTGCTTTTTCAGGGGAAGGTGCGATTGGCGATAATGCTAGTGTTGGTAGTCGCAATCCAGCAGCGATGATGTTATTCAATAATCCAGTGCTTTCTCTTGGTGCAATTTATATTAATCCTGACGTTGATATAAAAGGAAAATCACCTGTCACTGGTAATAGTACCAGTTCAAACAATATCGCGCCTCATGCCTGGATACCCAATGCCCATTTTATTTTTCCAGTAAATGAAAAATGGGCTGTTGGCACTTCAATTACTACTAATTACGGTTTAGCCACTGAATTCAATCATAACTATAATGCTGGGACTATTGGTGGGAAAACCGATCTAACTACCCTGAACTTAAATTTAAGCGGTGCTTATCGCCTTAATGAGCATTTCAGTGCAGGTTTAGGCTTTAATGCAGTCTATGCCGATGCAAAAATTACCCGTCATATTGGGGAATTTGGCCCAATATGGGGGGGGGCTACCTAAAGCAACCACAATTGCCAAACTTAAGGGTAGTGATTGGGGATATGGCTGGAATGCCGGTATCCTGTATGAATTAGATGAGAATAATCGTTACAGCTTTACCTATCGTTCAGAAGTTAAAATAAAGTTTAATGGCGACTATAGTAATGAGCTTCCTCCATCAATGCCTGGTGGTTTAGGCGGAAATAGCGTTAACGGCAAACTGGATCTGAATCTGCCCGAAATTTGGTAAATCTCCGGCTATAATAAAGTTGCCCCTAAATGGGCAGTTCATTATAGTTTAGCCTATACCAGTTGGAGCCAGTTTAAAGAACTGAAAGCCACCGCAAAAGATGATGGACGCGTTTTATTTAATAAATATGAAGGTTTTAGAGATGTGTTCCGTATTGCTTTAGGCACCACTGACTATCATGATGATCATTGGACATTTCGTACCGGTATTGCCTTTGATGATAGCCCAGTACCCGCTAAAAATTGCTCTATCTCAATTCCCAATCAAGATCGCTTTTGGATCAGTGCCGGTACAACTTATGCCTTTAACGAAAATGCCTCAGTTGACGTAGGCATTTCCTACATGCACGGACAACATGTAAAAATCAAAGAAGAAATGCCGTCAATAGGTATGCCCCTACCGGCGTATGAATTTAAATCAAGTGGTAGCGCTTGGTTAGCAGGTGTTAACTTTAACTACAAATTCTAATTTTTTCTTAAAAATACAAAAGGATAGCAATAGCTATCCTTGCTAAAATCGATCAGTAAGAAATATTTAGTGATGATAGTTTTAAATCCAAATATCATCACTGATGCCACCATTCACTAATTAAATAATTTATCGTAAATGATAATTAGCAAACAATTATATTATTAATTGATTTTTAAATTTATAAAGATTTAAGTTAACGTGACCATAAAAATCAATAAATTATCTCACCGTTATTTTTTACTCATTAACATTTAAACTAAAATGTACCAGTCTATTACTAATCAATAGAATCCAAATCTTCTTCAATCACAGCAGCGTTAGGATTAATAGTCGGCTTCAACACCCCTCCCTGCGCCTTAAAATCTTTATTCTGAAAATATGCCTCTCTGACCATTAAATATGGATCAGAAGAGTTTTGTAGTATTCCATCAGAGTCTAAAAAAAGTGCCCGTTTTTCGATTCCCTCTAATACCCATTTTCCGGCTGACATCCAAAAAGTAAGGTAACTTAACATCGGGTAAGCCTTGTCAGCCCAGTCACCTCCATCTTCTCGTAGGGTAAAACTACCATAACCTGGCAATACCACATATGGACCGTAACCAACCTGATAATATCCCAAAGTACTACCAAAAAGATTAGATTCTTGTTTAGCAAGTTTAGGATTAGCCATTGAAGCAATATCGATCAATCCCGCCATACCAAAAACACTATTTAGGAAAAAACGATTGAAATGCTTCATTCCTTGATAAATATCACCGCGTAGAAAATTATTCACCATACTTGCAGGCTCTTCCAGGTTAGCAAAAAAATTGACTAAACCATTACGTGCAGGCATAGGAACATAATCACGCCAAGCAACGGCAACTGGCCGCACCACATAATGATCGAGAACATGATAATTAAAATCAAACATTGTTCGATTAAAACTCTCTAGCGGATCAGAGCGCTGTTGATTATCGGTCGGTGTACTAGAACAGCTTGTAATCAACCATACTGCAAAAAATACACCACATAATCGATATGTTTTAAATCTTGTTTTTCTATTCAACAAAACACCCTCACATAGATTGTCCATTCATAATTATATATCCTCATTAATTTAATCTTACTTACGTTTTGATTTAATGATACGAATTTAATCACTATTTATCTAAGCATATAATGTGCAAGCGATTATTTTTAAATAGGGGGATAGGTTAAAAAACAAATAAATAACACCAAGTTATAGCCCCAAAATATAAAAAAAACAAACAATAATAATTATTCTCAAATGATAAATACATCATAATGTAAAATAGGATAAACACATTTAATAACAATATTTATTAAATAATTCACTAAATGATAATTTATAAAATAATAATTTAACGATTTACTCTAATATAGCGCAACAGAGAATCAAACCTATTTAAACACAAATCCAGCCATCAGCAATAAAATTAAACTAATTGTATTCAACAAGGGCTTTGTTGAATAAATCGAACTTTTAGGTGATTGGCGGAGCTGATCGCTAAATTCGTTTCAACATCAGGTCCCCATGGCAAAGCAAAAGTTTAAAATTACCAACTGGCCCGCGTACAACAAGGCACTCAGACAACGCGGTTCCCTGACGGTCTGGCTTGATGAGTCGGCCATCGCTGGATGGACTGACAGTTCTTCGCCTGAAGGTCGTGGCCGGCCGCTTTACTACAGCGATATGGCTGTTACCACTGTCCTGATGATGAAGCGTGTGTTTAACCTGTCGATCCGGGCATTACAGGGCTTCGTTGATTCGATTTTTAAACTCATGTCTTAGCCGCTGTGCTGTCCGGATTACTCGCTGGTCAGCAGACTAGCAAAGAGCGTCAACATCAGCATAAAAACGCCAACGCGTGGTGAAATCTCGCATCTGGTCATCGACAGTACCGGTCTGAAGGTCTTTGGCGAAGGTGAATGGAAAGTTAGGCAGCATGGGGCTGACAGACGAAGAGTGTGGCGCAAGCTTCATCTGGCAGCAGACAGTGTGAATCATGAGATTATCTGTGCCGACTTATCGCTCAGCGGAACGACAGATGCGCAGGCACTGCCGGGCCTGATTAACCAAACCCACCGGAAAATCAGGGAAGTGTCAGCAGACGGTGCTTATCACGCCTGTTACTGCCACGATGCGTTGCTAAGAAAGAAAATCAGGCCCCTTATCCCGCCGCGAAGCGGAGCGAAATACTGGCCGGACAAGTACCATGAACGTAACCATGCGGTGGCGAATCAGCGTCTGAGCAGGAGTAATGATATGTGGAAAAAGAAAGTGGGTTATCACCGGCGTTCAGTGGCAGAAACAGCGATGTTCCGCATAAAAACTTTGCTGGGTGGCCATCTGAGGCTGCGTGACTATGAGGCTCAGGTAGGTGAAGCAATGGCGATGGTCAAAGCGCTGAACCGTATGACGTTGTTGGGTATGCCACACAGCGTCAGGATCGGATAACAGCTGTAGCAGAGGGAGCCATCCTGGCGGCTAATTCTGATTTATTCAACAAAGCCTTCACCTTCAACAAGTTGATTTTAAGAGGGATTTAATAGTAAAATAAATAGTATATCAAGGCAATTTAGACTGAAAAAATTCTATGTCCTCTTAGTTAAATGGATATAACAAGCCCCTCCTAAGGGCTAATTGTAGGTTCGATTCCTGCAGGGGACGCCATTAACAAACTGATAGCAATTTATTTTAATTAGCAGAAAGTTATTTACCTTCTCTTATACTTCTTACCGTTTATTGCAATCTCTACTCTGCGTATATTTATAGCCTAATTTACCGCTAACTTAATATCACTGAACTTGCGTTAAGCCTTCTTGGGCTTTGTTGAATAAATCGAACTTTTAGGTGATTGGCGGAGCTGATCGCTAAATTCGTTTCAACATCAGGTCCCCATGGCAAAGCAAAAGTTTAAAATTACCAACTGGCCCGCGTACAACAAGGCACTCAGACAACGCGGTTCCCTGACGGTCTGGCTTGATGAGTCGGCCATCGCTGGATGGACTGACAGTTCTTCGCCTGAAGGTCGTGGCCGGCCGCTTTACTACAGCGATATGGCTGTTACCACTGTCCTGATGATGAAGCGTGTGTTTAACCTGTCGCTCCGGGCATTACAGGGCTTCGTTTATTCGATTTTTAAACTCATGTCTTTGCCGCTGTGCTGTCCGGACTACTCGCTGGTCAGCAGACGAGCAAAGAGCGTCAACATCAGCATAAAAACGCCAACGCGTGGTGAAATCTCGCATCTGGTCATCGACAGTACCGGTCTGAAGGTCTTTGGCGAAGGTGAATGGAAAGTCAGGCAGCATGGGGCTGACAGACGAAGAGTGTGGCGCAAGCTTCATCTGGCAGCAGACAGTGTGACTCATGAGATTATCTGTGCCGACTTATCGCTCAGCGGAACGACAGATGCGCAGGCACTGCCGGGCCTGATTAACCAAACCCACCGGAAAATCAGGGAAGTGTCAGCAGACGGTGCTTATGACGCCTGTTACTGCCACGATGCGTTGCTAAGAAAGAAAATCAGGCCCCTTATCCCGCCGCGAAGCGGAGCGAAATACTGGCCGGACAAGTACCATGAACGTAACCATGCGGTGGCGAATCAGCGTCTGAGCAGGAGTAATGATATGTGGAAAAAGAAAGTGGGTTATCACCGGCGTTCAGTGGCAGAAACAGCGATGTTCCGCATAAAAACTTTGCTGGGTGGCCATCTGAGGCTGCGTGACTATGAGCCTCAGGTAGGTGAAGCAATGGCGATGGTCAAAGCGCTGAACCGTATGACGTTGTTGGGTATGCCACACAGCGTCAGGATCGGATAACAGGTGTAGGTGTAGCAGAGGGAGCCATCCTGTCGGCTAATTCTGATTTATTCAACAAAGCCATAACGCATAAGAAAACGGTAATCATAATCCGCTTGCGTATAGAAACCAGCGGCATCAGTAGTGCTTAATACGACGCAGTAATATTTATCCCATTGATAATTGGTTGCGCCGGTTAATAATGAGTGTCGCTGGCGATAAGGATAATAAAAAGCCTTTTCATCATAATATTCACTATATAGTTAAGTCGTGCGACCCAGATATCGGCAGTTTCTTCCCCTGGACGTGGGAACAGGTATTTGGTTTTGATATAACCCGCATTGGTTAAATATGCTTCAATTTGACTTGTGCTAAGTACTGGTTCAAATGCGAGCAAACTTTGTTCATCCAGTTCGGCCAGCTCAGTAAAAGCGACTAAAGCTTGGATTGTCGGGATTTCTACTAGTTTATTATCGCCACCCTCCAGGCAGTAAATTTTACTTTGTCCGGCATATTCTCGCGGTGTGTTTTCACTCAAAATACCATCAGGATTTAACAGCGATTCAAGCGAAAATCCTTCAGCTGGCACATCGCTGGCAGGTAAGGTGATTATATCTGTCCGCTGTATATCAGCAATATTTAATCGATACTGTTCTGGTGTTTTTAAATTGTGATAGCGGATTTGATTTTCGCTAATGCGTAATAGTAGTTGTTGTGGATCGTAACTTTGCTCAAAAGCACCGTCTGTCAACCAGATGGAGGGAGGAATTATACTAATGGGTCGACGTTGATAGTTGATGGCAACATTATATATTATTGCCCTATTATCATCAAACGCGAGATTAACGTTTTGGCTATAAAGCGGATCTTCAGCAATACGTTCATAATTGTAATCCCATTGCTCTAATGACATGGGGGCCATTGCTAAGCCGGTTTTGCTCGTTGTCACCGCCGGAATTTGCCTAATCTGATAGCGGTAATAGGTAACGGTGTAAGGATTTTTGGCGTCAGCGGCCTGTGATCTAAACCATAAAGTTCACTGCGCAGTGGACTGCCTTTTAATGATCGATAAGCCCAGAATCGTTGCTGTTTTATCTAAAATAAAATCACTTATTTCAAAAGCAATAAGTGATTTTGTGTATGTTAATTATTGGTTTATTGTCTACATGTAAACATTATTTGATCTATTTTTTTCATAGATACGCTGTGCTCTTTGATAACTGATATTTGCAAGTAAGGGATATTCGTCTAAGTACATGTTTTTGGCATATTCAACCCAATCAGTCTCACTTTCAAATAAACCTAAAGCGTAATATAAATACTGAATTTCTTATTCTTGAGTTTCTGGGGCTCTAGATGCAGGATTTTTGGTAAATTCTCCTTTATCGATTTCGATATCTGAGGCGCGCTCGATACGTTTTATGTAATCATCAGCAATATTTTTTGTTAATACATTAGTTTTTTTGTAAAGCATTTGTTGTCCATTTAGCTAAGTCAGAAGTTAGATTTTGTAAACAAAAAGTCTCAGAATTTATATCTCTTTCAAGATATGGTTTAAGGAAAGAATAGATGTCTTTACTCTCTCTTGTTTGGTTAACAAGATCTTTAGGAGGAAGATTAAATCCTTTAGTCGAAATTAATATTTGTTTACCTTCTGATCAAGAGCCTTCTGGTTGAAGATCAATAAAAAAGGTTGAAAGTTTACTCATTGTACTTTCAAATCTACTTCCTGTTAATGCTCTTGCGCCCCATCGTCCTTCTTCGATTAAATCAACTAAACGTTCAATAACAATGTTTAATGGTTTTTGGGAGGCTGTAGTATTTCCACTACTGGTTGAGGGTTTAGCTTCTGCATTACTATTTGTTGTTTGGTTATTTTTTTTCTTCCATGGCCAGGGCATTAGACCATGTATATCTTTGTTATTAACAGGATTATTTCTTACCATGCGATAGAGATTTAATCCATCAATGATACCTGCGGGATCTAGATTTAACCACCGCCCAACCCATGGTTGATAATAACGGAAGCCATAATAATATAGCACAGTAGCATCCCGTTCTTTGCCTGAATAACGATAGGTTTTATCATGCACTAGCCCAATGCAATACGCATAAATTTTCTTGCATAATGACTGTTCGTAGGGATTTGCGCTGTTGTGATTGATCATCTGTTGTTTGTAGATCATTAGTAATTATCTCAATTCCAGGCAAATAACAACAGGTTTCAATGTGGCTTACATTGCTAGCTAGATACTGCTGCTGTTTGACCAGGCGTATTCCCTGGCTGTCATAACAGTAGATTTCACTATCATTTTGCCCTATTTCCAGGCTAATTGGGACAACTGCAGCCAACTGATTTCGACTATTCCAGCCTAAATTTTGGCTAATTTGCAACTGAAGCTGATTGCCAGCGGCATCAAAGTAATCGTCAATTGGTAAGCTTGGAGTTGATGCAAAAAAAGAGTCAGCTAAAGCATGATTACTGGTGTCAGAAACATAAATATGCTTTGTCCACTGACTAGCACCTTGATGTTTTATGGTCGTTAAATTACCTGAAACATCATATTGATACTGGCGAGTATAAGGGGTGCTTTGATAGGCGGCGTCAGCAGGTGAGGCAAGAAAGCGTTGAGCAGCAAGGGGGAGGTTGGTTAGGGATTCTCGTCCAGTCGCTTCGATGAGCTTATAGAACGTATCATAGCGGTACTGATTTTCGGCAACGTATTTTTGATTATGATAAAAACGGGAGGCATGAGCATCATTCTGGATAAGGATAATATTACCAACCGGATCATAGGTGTAGCGTAAATCCTGAAAAGTTAAATAACCCAAAGGATGATCTGCGGGACGGTAGGTTTTTACCGTTAATAGATAACCTGTTTCAGCTTCATAGGTATAATCAGTTACTACGCCATTACCCAATATTTCCTGTCTGATTTGTCCACTAGCCGCGTAATCAGCCGATTGTAAGACAATTTTTAGAGGCTGATCTTTAATTTGCAATAAGCGTGCAATTAACTGTCCTGCGCGGTTATAACTCTGTTGTTGAATGCTACCGTCAGCATCAATTTGTTGTAGTAAACCACCTTGAGTATCATAGTCTTAGCAAGTAATAAAATTTTCTGGGGCTATTTTTTGTTGCCACTGTTGTTCTGTACCCTGCCAATCGCTTTGCTCAGAAAAATTTAGCAATAGCTGGCGTTGATGAATTTGAAGATATCCTTGAAGGGTAAAACTTTGTTGTTGTTGACAGCCGGCGGTATCATAGTGACGAATGACTTGACGCATAAATTATATGCTTGGCTTTCTGGTGTTGCTGGTGCATAAATAAAGCGTTCACGGATCTGTGATGGTTGGTTAGCGACTTGCTCATCTATAGCAAGTAACCTGCCCATAAACGGTGATTCAGCCGATTCATATAGCCAGTTACGCTGAGTATGTCTTGCATCTTGTTGATAAAAAGATCGTCCTTCAATGTCGTTTAAGGTGAATAAGTTACCACTGTCCTGGCTCTTAGTATGGATGATATTGCCTGTTAATGATGTTTGAGAAAGGAAATTTGGGATAGTAAGTCGTGGATCTTGTTGGGAAAGCAGGTTACCGATAGCGGAAAACTTTTGTTGGATCAGACGTATTTCTGGGGGATCTTCGGTCGTTGTTCGATAAAATTCTAATGTTCGAATTGCTAAGCCCCGGTTATCTTGTACTTTGATAGTGGGAGTGCCTTGATGAATTAGAGCTAGAAGAGGTAGAGATAGACATAAAACCTCCAATGTTGAAATTAAGAGTATTAATGTTACATTCATCCCTACTCACTTATAGGTATTCAGTGAGTGAGTTTGTTCAGTGTAGTGAAAAAACTTAGCGCTAAGAAGCCTATTTTTAATTCGATTTTTAGCTAAAAATAATATTTTGTATTAAATTGATTTACAAATGTTATGGAATAGATTGATTTGCGAATAATATGTTTGCTGATTATTATTGAGTGAAAAAACTTTACTATTTGAAGCCGATTAATTTTGTCATGGATTGATTCTTTGGCATTTTTGCCTATTCCTCGATGGCTTACAATCTCTTTAGATGCATTCTATTTATATTGAATATCACTTTTTATTAACGATTTCATATTAAAAACCTTTTTATGATAATCACTTTTTTTATTTTTGTTAGTTAGTATCAATAGTAATAAATTAAATAGTGAATAAAAAAGCTGAAACACAATGTGTTTCAGCTTTTTCACTAGTGAGCAAAATCCATTATTTTTGATTTTGTGTTGCCTGAATAGCAGTGAGCGCAATGGTATAAACGATATCATCAACTAGCGCGCCACGAGACAAGTCATTAACCGGTTTACGCATCCCTTGTAGCATTGGGCCGATAGAAACCAGATTAGCTGAGCGTTGTACCGCTTTATAAGTGGTGTTGCCAGTATTGAGATCAGGGAAAATAAACACCGTGGCTTGACCGGCTACCGGTGAATTTGGTGCTTTAGATTTAGCCACATCGGCCATAATGGCGGCATCATATTGTAGTGGACCGTCGATCACCAGATCTGGCCGTTTTGCTTGCGCCAAACTGGTTGCTTCACGGACCTTGTCTACGTCACTACCGGCACCGGAGTTACCGGTAGAGTAAGAGATCATCGCCACACGCGGTTCAATACCAAATGCTTTGGCAGAATCGGCTGACTGAATGGCAATTTCCGATAATTGTTCGGCCGTTGGGTCTGGATTTATCGCGCAGTCGCCATAAACTAATACTTGCTCAGGTAACAGCATAAAGAATATCGAGGAGACGATTGAACTACCTGGCGCAGTTTTGATTAGTTGCAACGGTGGGCGAATAGTATTGGCGGTGGTATGAACCGCGCCGGAAACTAAACCATCAACCTCATTTTTTTCCAGCATCATGGTGCCTAACACCACATTATCTTCTAACTGTTCGCGCGCAACAATTTCAGTCATGCCTTTATTTTTACGCAGCTCAACCAAGCGCTCAACATAATTTTTCCGTACTGATTTAGACGCCACAATTTCGATCCCCGCACCTAATTCAATTCCTTGCGCTGCGGCAACCCGTTTTATTTCATCAGGTTCACCTAGCAGAATACAGGTAGCAATACCTCTTTCAGCGCAAATAGCCGCTGCTTTTACCGTACGGGGTTCATTACCTTCCGGTAGCACGATACGTTTATTAGCTTTACGTGCGAGCTCGGTTAATTGATAACGGAAAGCCGGCGGTGATAGCCGTTTGGGTCGTTCATAATCAGCAGTCAGTGAATTTATCCATTTTTGGTTGATATGCAAAGCAACATAATTTTGTATTTTTTCAATCAGCTCATGATCATCCGCATGCACTTCTAAGCTGAAACTTTGTAGACTTAATGAAGTTTGCCAGGTATTGGTATCTACCATAAGCACCGGTAAGCCCGTTTCGAAAGCACGGTGACAGAGATCGTGTATCGGCTTAGCAATAGGGTAACCGCCAGTTAACAGTAACGCGCCAATTTCGATACCATTCATGGCAGCTAGACAGGCAGATACGATAACATCTGGGCGATCAGGAGAGGTCACCAGCAATGTGCCGGGACGAAACAGCTCGACCATATTGGGCACACTGCGGGCACAGAAAATAACCGATTTTATGCGCCTGGTTTGTAATGCGCCTTCATTGATAATAGCGGCATTCAGATGATTCGCAATATCGATACCACGGGTGGCTATCAGATCAAAATTCCACGGAATACAACCCAAAATTGGTAGCTGACAATTGTCAGCTAACGTTTTACTGTCAATTTTTGCGATTGTAGCTTTAGTTGATTCATCAAATATTTCTGATAAATCGGGACGGGTACGGCCATGCTCATCAACTGGTGCATTGAGTTTATTGATAATTACTCCAGTGATATTTTTATTTTGTCCACCACCAAACGCTGCGCGGGCTAACTCAATGCGCTCTTTTAACTGTTCTGGTGTATTGTTACCCAGTGCGGTGACAAAAATAACGTCAGCCCCCAGTGTGTTAGCGATATCGTAATTCAACGATTGGGCAAAAGGGTGCTTACGGGTAGGCATTAAACCTTCTATCAGAATAACTTCAGCCTGCTGCGTATTGTCATGGTATCGCGCAACAATCTCCTCCATTAAAACATCTTTTTGATCATTAGCCAGTAGGGATTCAACATAACTCATTTTTAGTGGTTCAGCGACCTGAACACTAGAGTGGGAGCGTAATACTTCAGTTGTCTGATCTTTATTACCAAAACGGGGTTGAGCAATGGGTTTAAAAACCGTTAGACTAACCCCTTTTTGCTCCATTGAACGAACGACCCCTAAACTGATGCTGGTTAAGCCAACACTAATGTCAGTCGGTATTAACATTATTGTACGGGACACAAGTACCTCTTTAACAATTGCAAGATGTTTAACTCAGAACTGCCAATCAGTAGACTGACAGTTTCTAATCTATTTATGCCGTTAGACGGCTCGCGTCCTGTGCAATAACTAACTCTTCATTTGTTGGAATAACCAGAGCAGGAATGCTATTGTCAGTTGTGATCTTGCCTGATTTGCCAAAACGGGCGGCTAAGTTGCGCTCGTGATCATATTTAATACCAATTAAAGATAGCTTCTTAAGGGTTAATTCACGTACTAAAGCTGAATTTTCGCCAATGCCACCCGTGAAGATAATAGCGTCTAGGCGCCCTTCCATTAATGCACAATAAGCGGCGATATATTTGGCTAAACGATGACAATAGACATCCATCGCTCGTTTTGCATCTGCTTTAGTGTCATAATTGTCTTCGACATAACGACAATCGTTGGTAACTTCTGTTAATCCAAGTATGCCAGCCTCTTTGGTTAATAATGTATTGATCTGATCAACACTCATACCCAAGGCGTCGTGAAGGTGGAACACAATAGCTGGATCGATATCACCACTGCGGGTTCCCATTACTACGCCTTCTAGCGGTGTGAGACCCATTGAAGTATCCACAGATTGACCATTAACGACCGCGGTAACTGATCCACCATTGCCTAAATGACAGGTGATCACATTCAGTTTATCGATCGATTTATTCAATTCTTTGGCAGCTTGCTGGGAAACATAGTAATGACTGGTACCGTGCGCACCGTAACGACGAATACCATGCTCTTTGTAAAGATTATAAGGTATAGCATATAAATAAGCTTCAACCGGCATGGTTTGATGGAAGGCGGTGTCAAATACAGCGACATGCTTGTCATTTAAATGTGGAAATGCTTTTTTAGCTTCTTCAAGTCCAATAAGACCAGCAGGATTATGTAATGGTGCAAATGGAATAGAGGCTTTAATGCCTTCAACGACTTCATCATTGATAATAACCGATTTGGTAAATTTTTCACCACCATGAACAATACGATGGGCAATAGCCGAAATGGCTTGCGCTAATTCTGGTTTTACGGTGAGAATTTGATTGACAATGAAAGCCATCGCTTCACTGTGAGCAGCGCCTGAACCTAAAGCAGCTTCGTTTTTAGTGCCATCTATTTTCCACTTAATACGGGCTTCTGGTAGATGAAAACATTCTGCTAAACCAGATAGTTGTTCTTCGCCGTTAATCGGATCAATGATAGCAAAT
Source organism: Arsenophonus endosymbiont of Aphis craccivora (assembly GCF_013460135.1). Lineage (GTDB taxonomy): Bacteria > Pseudomonadota > Gammaproteobacteria > Enterobacterales > Enterobacteriaceae > Arsenophonus > Arsenophonus nilaparvatae. The sequence continues at coordinate 1,599,196 of NZ_CP038155.1, read as the reverse complement.
TTAAGGGAAGAGCTACCGCAGTTGAGGACAAGTACCAGCTTACTTGACATGGAATTACCTACTATATCGTTATCATGGAGTCTTCTTTGTCAGATTAACCAGGAAGACTAGGGTTAATAAACATCAATCCAATAGAATGCTAGTAGCCTAGCTTATCCCTGGGATCATACTGAATGATTAATATCATATTTATGCAATATTATGATATTTTCACTGTATTTATTGACTAAATAACTATGTTTGCAATGTTAGTATTAAAGATGCAATATAATATTAACATTATGGATTGAAAACATAGTAATAGACCAAATATAAACTTTATATGATATAAGTTTTTTATATAGATTATAGAAGTCGTGACCTTAGGCAACCAAAGTTGCCCTATAAATTCTACTAAAAAGATTTTATGCTTTATACATTTTTTTTAAATTTTGCATGAGAAATTGATTGAAGTCATGTGAGGTATTGATGAATACGACACCAGAAACGACCCCAGGTTTCTTACAAAAGTTGAAACTAGGCCGGCAATATGCCAAGACATTTCCGTTAGAAAAATGTTTGATGCCTATTTTTCCTGAACATCGGGTGATCACAGTTAGTCGCTTTGCGATTCGTTATATGCCTGCTGTTGCTGTTTTTACCCTTACCTGGCAGATTGCATTAGGTGGTCAGCTGGGACCGGCTGTGGCGACAGGGCTTTTTGCCTGTAGCTTACATTTGCAGGGATTATGGTGGTTAGGTAAGCGTTCAGTTACGCCACTACCGTCGGCATTACTAACTTGGTTTTATGAAATTAGTGAAAAATTTAATCAAGCTGGAATTGCCATCACACCCGTCAAAGGAACACCGACTTATCAGGCATTAGCTGAATTGTTCAAACGTGCTTTTAAACAATTAGATCGCTCTTTTATTGATGGTATTTAACATAATTTGAATAGTTATGGGGTTAGCTAGTCAGAAATAGAGATAATAGGCATTACAAAATAGATTATTAATGGTTAAAGTTTGAAAAGCCTTTTTAGATCAATAAAAGGTAAGTTATTACTATAAAAAGAAGGGCGGTAATGAGATGATTTAGCAAATTTCCAAGTATAGGAGAACCATAATAGAAATGAATAATGCACAACGCTTAATTCTGTCTAACCAGTATAAAATTCTTATCAAGCTTGATCCGGATAATGCCAAACATTATCAACGCTGTCAAACTATCATTGAAAATGGTTTTGGCTTGCAAATAAAAGAGTTAGAGAAAAATTTTACTGAGTTGTCAGAAGAAAATTGCCAGACTATCATTGATATTATGGAAATGTATCATGCCTTACAAGTTTCCTGGGAAAATTTGTCGTCTAAAACCGATATTACGGACAGAAGAGTTATCTTTTTATGCTTTGATGCTGTTACGGAAGCACATTATCTCAATTATGTTCGTTTTTTGATTAATAATGAGGGTTGCTACCGTCATTTTGTCAGTGGTAGTGATGATTTTAATGCTCAGACACCTATGTGGGATAAATATCTAAGAATGTTAATATGTTTGGACATCTTGTCCGCGTCAGTATCATCTTTGTGCAGTAGAAATTAATCAAATCATTAATGCATGACTTATCTAAGGAGTATCAATGGTATTAAAATGTAAGGGATTTTTATTTGATTTGGATGGCACGCTGGTTGATTCGTTACCTAATGTTGAACATTGCTGGCGAGAATTTAGCCGTCGAATTGGTGTATCAGAAAGCGATGTGTTGCACTATATTCATGGCAAACCGGCAATCAGTTCTATCCGTCATTTTATGCCAAAGGCCTCACACTGAAATTGATGAAATTTTTTATTGGCTGGAAAACCTAGAAGCAGCCAATACTTCGGGTATTGTAGCACTACCTGGTGCAATTGCTTTATTAGAACAACTCAATACATTTGCTATTCCATGGGGAATAGTGACTTCTGGCACAGTGCCAATTGCTTTTAATCGTAGTAAAGCGGCAGGTTTGCCGGAACCGAAACACTGGGTCACGATTGAACGAGTTGAACACGGTAAACCGCAGCCAGATCCTTTTTTGCTTGGTGCACAACTACTAAATTTACCGCCTGAAGCCTGTATTGCGGTTGAAGATGCGCAGGCAGGGATCTATTCTGCTTTAGATGCGGGGGTTGCCAGGTTATCGCTGTTCATGCGCCAGCAGATATGCCACTGCGAGAAGAAATTTCATTAATTATCAAATCATTTACTGAATTAAATATTTCAAAACCAGATAACCAAGGTATTGTTACGGTGACTCAGCGATAAAAATATGTCACTTTCATAAATTAGGCCGGCAAATTTACGCTACTTATGGCAAATGAGCCCTATGAATAGATGAATAGACTTAATTTGAGGTCATTTTGAATAGCCAGCTGGTATGGGTATTAATTTTACTGCTAATAGTCGTCACTCTTTTTATGACTAATAAGATCCGTATGGATGTTGTCGCATTATTAGTCATTGTGGCTTTAGTATTGAGTGGAACTCTGACTCTTAAACAAGCAACAATCGGCTTGAGTGATCCCAATGTGCTGCTAATTGCGGCACTTTTTGTTTTTAGTGAGGGATTAGTCCGTACTGGTATTGCCTATCAAGTTGGCGACTGGTTAGTTGGTGCAGCCGGTAATAATGAAAATAAGATGCTGATTTTTTTGATGATCACAGTCGCAGGTTTAGGCGCTTTTATGAGTTCAACCGGCATTGTTGCCATCTTCATTCCCGTTGTTCTTAATGTTGCTAAACAGATGAAAATCCCACCAGGACGTTTGATGATGCCATTAGGCTTTGCTGGACTTATCAGTGGTATGATGACGTTAGTAGTGACCACACCAAATATGATAGTCAATAGTGAACTGGTTAGAGAAGGTTATGCCGGATTCAAATTTTTTGCCATTACTCCGATTGGAATTGCGGTGCTGTTGCTGGCAATTATTTATATGTGGCTGGTTCGTCGTAGGTTAGGTAACAGCGAAATTGCAGCGGGTTCTGCTCCTCATCGGCGCACATTTCACGACTTTATTCGTGATTATAAGCTAACAGGTCGTGCTCGTTGTTTAGCCATTTGTCCAGGTTCCCCCTTAATAGGTTACTCACTCGATGAGTTACATCTACGCACACGTTATGGTGCGAATATTATTGGTATTGAGCGTTGGCATCGTTTTCGTCGACTTATGCTAAGTGTAACAGCTGCAACAGAGTTACATGAACGTGATGTGTTATTAGTTGATATGTTGGATAGTGAGGTTGATCTCAATGAGTTTTGTCATGAACAAAATTGGCCCCGATGATTTTGAGAGGTGAATATTTCTCCGCACGTGCGCGTGAAGTCGGAATGGCTGAGTTCTCCTTAGCGCCGCAATCTGAGTTATTAGGCAGTACATTGCGAAAAATTAAATTTCGTACGCGGTTATGGCCTTAATGTTGTTGGCATTTACCGTGAAGGAAAAACTATCGATGATAAATTAATTGATCAGCCAATGCGTTTAGGTGATGTTTTACTGATCGTGGGTGACTGGAAATTAATTCGCTGATTGTCAACTGATAGACGTAATTTTATTGTGTCAAATTTGGCCGCTGAGGTAGAGGCAGTTGCTCCTGCTGCATCGCAAGCGCCACATGCAATTTTTTGTTTGATATTAATGGTTACTATGATGGCAATAGATGAAATTCCCAATTTTATTTCTGTACTGATTGCGTGTCTATTAATGGGAAAATTTCGCTGTATTGATATGGAAAGCGCTTATCGTGCAATACACTGGCCGAGTATTATGTTGATTGTTGGCATGATGCCCTTTGCATTGGCATTACAAAAAACTGGTGGTATTGATTTGATTGTTAATTTACTAATAGATATTGCAGGGGGCATGTGACCGAGGATAATGTTGCTTTGCTTATTTATTGTTTGTGCAGTAACTGGATTATTTATTTCTAATACCGCAACAGAAATATTAATGGCACCGGTTGCCATTGCTGTTGCTAATCATATGAGTGTTTCGCCAATACCTTTTGCTATGGTGATAAGTGTTGCAGCTTTCGCGGCTTTTATGACCCCAGTTTCTTCACCGGTTAATACTCTAATTTTGGCGCCTGGTGGCTATAAATTCACTGATTTCGTTAAATTTGGGGTTCCTTTTACTGTTTTAGTTATGGTGATCACTATTGTTATTGTTCCTAAATTGTTTCCATTTTAAAGTTATCGCCTATTTTATGTAACAAAAAGTAAGATAATAATACTATTTCTATGTTATATAACTTACTAGCTACTGATTTCATCTAAAGATAGGCTAAATCCGGGTACAAAAACTTCAATAAAGTATTGCATTTCATCGCTATAACGTTCAGAAAGTGTTTTTTCAAGTCGCATTTTAGCTAGATTAAACTCGGTATTGCCTGCAGATAGCTCTTCTAAGCATTTTAAATAAGCACAAAGTGCATCCGCTTGTTTAACGATAGCGCGTTCTTCCTCAGTATGATATTCATCATCCAAAATCGGCTGAAAATCTTGTTGTAATTCTTCTGGTAGCATAGCGATAAGTTTTTGCTGAGCGTATTTTTCAATTTTTTTGTATTCGTTAGCAATTTGTGGGTTATGATATTTTATTGGTGTTGGCAGATCACCGGTGATCACTTCACTGGCGTCATGATACATAGCGAGCAGAGTAATACGTTCAGGATTGAGTTGGCCATTAAATTTTCGATTTTTAATGCAAGCAAGGGCATGAGCGACAAAGGCAACTTGTAAACTATGCTCTGAAATATTTTCGGTACGTACATTGCGCATTAATGGCCAGCGATTAATTAATTTCATCCGAGAAAGATGGGCAAAAAAATAACTCATAGACTGTCCTCATGGGATTGTTATAGTGATAAGCATTGTGGATTGATTAGATTAACAAGTAAATAAAAAAATAGAACATCCTTAATGTAGATTAAGAATGTTCTATTATTGGACAACTATTGGCGATAGTTTAGCAGGAATTGGCTAAATTTATTAATTTCAGCTTCAAGCTCGCCAACATAAGGTAGCGTAACAATTCTGACATGATCGGGTTCAGGCCAATTAAAAGCTTGTTCCCTGAACCAATAAAACATTTTCCTGTAAGAGTAAATCAAGTACCATTTTTTGGTCGTTTGAGATATTGAACTTTTTAATATTAATTTTGGGAAACATATATAAAGCACCTTGCGGTTTAACACATGATACCCCAGGAATTTCATTAATCAGTTCCCAAGAGCGATTACGTTGTTCATATAATCGCCCACCAGGACAGATAAATTCGTTAATACTCTGATAACCGCCTAATGCGGTTTGGATTGCATGTTGCATAGGAACGTTAGCACAAAGCCGCATGGAGGCTAATATTTCTAAGCCTTCAATATAGCTTTTGGCATTTTCTTTCGGGCCATTAAGCACCATCCAGCCTTGACGAAAATCAGCAACCAGATAAGTTTTTGATAAACCATTAAAAGTAACGGTTAATAGATCCGGTGCTAACGCGGCAATTGAATGATGCTCAGCATCATCGTAAAGAATTTTATCGTAGATCTCATCGGCAAAAATAATCAACTGATGCTGAAGAGCGATTTCGACAATCTCCATTAATAATGCTTTGCTGTAAACAGAACCAGTAGGATTATTGGGATTAATGATGACGATGCCACGTGTGCGAGGGGTAATTTTTTTGCGAATATCATCTAGATCAGGAAACCAATTTTGTTATTCATCACATCTATAGTGTACAGATTTGCCACCGGAAAGAGATACCGCAGCAGTCCATAGCGGATAGTCAGGAGCTGGGACTAACATTTCATCGTTATTATTCAGTAAGGCTTGCATCGATTGCACGATGAGTTCAGAAACACCATTACCAATAAAGATATCCTCGATATTAATGTCAAGCATTCTTCTAGCCTGATAGTGTTGCATGATTGCTTTGCGGGCGGAGTAAATTCCTTTTGAATCACTACAACCTTGTGAGTGAGTAAGATTGCGTAGAACATCAAATAAAATTTAATCCGGCGCTTCAAAACCAAAAGGCGCTGGATTACCAATATGAAGTTTAAGAACTTTATGGCCTTCTTCTTCAAGACGTTTGGCCTCTTTAAGAACAGGCCCTCTTATGTCGTAGCATACGTTATCCAATGTCGTAGCATATGTTATCCAATTTATTGGATTTAGTTATTGTATTCATTTACTCTGTTTGCACCTCAACGTTAATAGAATATGAGGAAATTTTGCTGCATATTTATATTCACACTTTACTCTTAGTTGGAAAAATTTTGAAGATATAGGCTTATATTTGGTAGAAAAGGTTGGTTTAAATAATTAAATTAGGTCAAATAAATTCAAAAATATCGTATAAGTTAGTCTTATATTTTAGGTGTGAGATGATTTTTAGTATACAAAGAATAAATTACTTAGTGAATAGATTTGATAGATTTGGCAGTGCATTTTTTGTTACAAACCATTGGTGGTTTCATGATAGAAATATTGTTTTTATAACATATAATTAAAGGTAATATGTTATTGCCGTATCTGGGCAAATAGAGTTTTGTTGCTGATTATCAATTAATAGTTTTTCCTAGCTGCATTATCTTTGACAGTTATTTTATTGAGAATAACATATTTTTTTGCTGTTTGAAAAATCGTTATTTTGGCATAGGACTGGAATTAAAAATTATTCTAATAAAAACGAGAAGAAGAACATTCTCATTGGCATTTTGTTTATCAATATGTAAAACATGCTTATTATTAAACAATTTAAGTTAATAAAAGTGTATACTCAGTAATAAATACTGCATTAATAGAAATAAATTTTAATATGTAAGGTTTTATCTTTATTTCTTAACTATCAATGATTTTAATATCTATTAAATTCGTAAAAACACCAGGAATGATATAAGAGAATAAAATGATAAATTCAAATCGCCCAATTATGAATCTCGATCTTGATTTACTTAGGACTTTTGTTGCTGTTGCTGATCTTAATACATTTGCGGCAGCTGCTGTAGCTGTTTGTCGTACTCAATCAGCCGTTAGCCAACAAATGCAGCGTTTAGAACAGTTAGTGGGCCGTGAGCTTTTTGAACGCCATGGCCGTAATAAATTATTAACGGATCATGGTTTGCAGTTATTAGGTTATGCGCGGCAAATATTACGGGCTAATGATGATGCTTCAGCTTCGCTAACATATAATGATGCTGAAGGTGAGTTGCGAGTTGGTGTTTCTGATGACACTACCAATACTTTATTACCATTTCTGCTGAATCGTATCGCATCAGTATATCCGCGTATGGCCGTTGATATTTACATAAAGCGCGCCCATCTTATTAAAAAAATGCTGGATAATGGTGAAATTGATTTAGCACTAATACCCACAGAATTGAGTCAATATCCAAGTACGTTGTTACGTTCTGCGCCGATCCTTTGGCATTGTGCACCTGATTTTCAGCATCAATTAAATGAGCCAATCCCTTTGGTTGTCATGGATGAAACCAATCCATTTCGTGAAATAGCGATAAGCACCCTTAATGCTGCTGGTATCAAATGGCGTATTGCGTATGAAGCAGCTTCGTTATCGGCAGTGCTTGCTGCGGTTAATTCTGAAGTCGGTATCACTGCGCGTCCGCTAGAAATGCAAACTGGTGATTTAAGAATACTAAGCGCAAGTGATGGTTTACCCCGTTTACCCGAAATTCGTTATTGGTTATACCGTAATATTAATGAGCAAAACGAGGCTATTTTAACTGTATTTGGTGCAATTAAAAATAAGAAAACACCTTATATAGTACAGCCGATTAGCGAGACAATTAATAAAGAAATATTATAAATCTGACGATTAGTAAATTACGCTTTAGTTAACGTTGTTATTTAAGTTAAATATCGCGTGGGCTGCTATTATTCCTGCACTGTTTCTCTATTTTATATAGTTATAGCAGTGCATTTTTATTTTCCCTATAGAAGCTTATTTTATTTAGCTGACAATAGCTAAAAATGGCTTTGTTGAATAAATTCATCAGGTTGGTGAGCCTGCTCTATCGGACCTGGCCCTAATATTAATGTTGGACATCGCGTTTGCATAAAGGGCGCTTCGGTGCAGTAATTTACGGTTTGAGCTTTTTTATCTAATAAATTTTCAATTATTTTCACCATGTTATGATTTATTGGGCATTCAAAACCGGGAATAGGCGGATGAAGTTTCTCGATAGTTAAGCGATCAGGCCAACGATGTTTAATCGGTTTAAGTGCGGCATGTAACAATTCATCCAAATTTTTTAGTGATAGACCGGGTAGTGGACGAATATCGATATGTAATTCACAACACCTACAAATTCGATTTACGGCATCACCCCCATGAATATGTCCGAAATTCATTGTTGGGTAGGGAATATCAAATGCCTTGTTGTGGTAATCGGTTTTTAGTCTATTTCTAAGCAAAATTAACTGACTAATGGTTTCATGCATTAACTCAATCGCATTGATAACTTGTTCCGGATCACTTGAATGGCCAGATTGACCGGTAATACGAATGGCATTGGCAATATGCCCCTTATGAGCGCGAATCGGTCGCAATGAAGTTGGTTCACCAATAATTGCTAATTCAGGCTGAATTTCTGCAGTTGCAGCAAAATAACGTGCTCAGGCCATGGTGGTTTCTTCATCAGCGGTTGCCAGAATATAGATGGGATGCTGTAACTGATCAATATCGACATTGCGTAAAGTATCAATAAGAACAGCGAAAAAACCTTTCATATCCGCGCTACCTAAACCATATAATTTGTCTTTATATTCCGTTAATTGGAAATGATTTTTTGTCCAGCGCCAGTCATCAAAAGGAACCGTATCAGTATGCCCACAAAGTAGTAATCCAGCCTATCCTTGGCCAAAAGTAGCCAGTAAATTGAATTTATGGCGGCTATCTGGTACAGGTTGAATGGTTATTTTACCACCTAGTGTCGTAAGCCATTCTGCCAGTAGATTAATTAATGTTTCATTACTTAGATCGCGTCTTGCATCGACAGAACTAATTGATGGTATGGCAACTAATTGACGGTATAACTCAATAAATGTGGGCAGTTTGTTTTTCACTGTTGTCAGCCTTAATGACTAAAATTTCAGTACTCATGCATTTCATTGAATAAAAAGACAACAATTAATGTTAGTTCAGTGTACAAGATTTATTAATGAGAGGATTGATGATACAAATTTTTTCTTTTAATTGATAACAACAATATATACAGGATAAAGGAAAATTAATGGCGTATAGGATCGTCGATTAATATATTTCGATATAAAGATTTTATTTAAGAATTAAAAAAATATTTGCTTTAACATAATAATATTATTGATAAAATAATTATTTCAATATATCGATTTAAATTCAGCAATGACCATTAATTTGTTCATAAAAGTTTAGTGAAGTCTTTATTGGTGATGTGTTCAATCGATGCTTAGTGAATCTGAATTTCAATAAATAGGGTGTTGAAGCATTGATTTATGGTCGCAACTTAGTTGTGAAATATTAGCTGCTTAGTAGAATCAGTTATTGGCGCTAAACAACTCACCGCGAAAGCGTTTAATTTATTCGTTTTGTCTATAAATTATGAAGATAAATTTTTTTGCCGAATTTTTTCGTTGATAGGAAAACTGGATCCATTATGATGAATAGATAGGTTGATTCTATCAAATTTGTATTTAGGGAAGGAGTAGGCATGAATATTCGTGATTTGGAGTACCTTGTTGCATTAGCTGAGCATAAACATTTTCGGCGTGCTGCAGATGCCTGCCATGTTAGTCAACCGACCCTCAGCGGTCAAATTCGTAAATTGGAAGACGATTTAGGTGTTATGTTATTAGAGCGGACAAGCCGAAAGGTTCTGTTTACTCAGCAGGGGTTATTATTAGTTGAACAAGCCAGAACAGTATTGCGAGAAGTTAAAATACTGCAGGAAATGGCTTCCTTACAAGGTGAAAGCATGTCAGGCCCGTTACACATCGGATTAATTCCTACTATCGGTCCTTATCTTTTACCTCACATCATTCCAGAATTACACCGTTTATTTCCTAAATTGGAGATGTATTTACATGAATCACAAACACACCATCTGTTAGCGCAATTAAATAATGGCAAACTAGATTGTGCAATATTAGCGCAAGTGAAGGAGACCGAAGCTTTTATTGAAATACCTCTGTATGAGGAACCTATGCGATTAGCTATTTATGAAGGACATCCATGGTTCAATCGTAAGGAAATTGAAATGCGTGAGCTTGTTGGACAGAAATTACTTATGTTGGAAGATGGAGACTGTTTACGTGATCAAGCGATGGGATATTGTTTTCAGGTTGGGGCAAAAGATGATACCCACTTTCGTGCCACCAGTTTAGAGACATTACGTAACATGGTGGCAGCCGGAAGTGGTATAACACTATTGCCAGATTTATCTGTACCGAAAGAGATAAAACGTGATGGTGTTTATTATCTTGATTGTATTAACCCTGTTCCTTCACGTTCGGTTGTTTTAATTTACCGTCCTGGCTCACCGCTTAGAAGTTGTCATGAGCAGTTTGCTGATGCAATTCGTAAACAAATGTATCGATACTATAGTAAAAATTAATTGTTTACTTACTACTAATATTGAGCTTTATTGGGTTAAAACAGACGGTTTAACCCATTCAGTGCGGCAACCCGAAATGCTTCTGCCATAGTTGGATAATTGAAGGTAGTATTAACAAAATATTCAATAGTATTACCTTCACTTTTTTGCTCCATAATTGCCTGGCCAATATGAATAATTTCTGCTGCACGCTCACCGAAGCAGTGAATACCTAGAATTTTTAATGTTTCGCGATGAAATAGGATCTTTACACTGCCTACATTCATCCCTGCAATTTGTGCTCTGGCTAAATGTTTAAATTGAGCACGCCCGACTTCATAAGGAATTTTCATGGCAGTCAATTGTTTTTCTGTTTTACCGACAGAACTGATTTCTGGAATGGTGTAGATCCCGGTAGGAATATCCTCTATTAAATGGGTATCGCTGTGGCCCGTTTTTATCGCGCGGGCAGCGAGATGACCTTGATCATAAGCGGCTGAAGCTAAACTGGGATAGCCAATAACATCGCCGACCGCATAGATATTTTTATTATGAGTACGATAGGTAGCATCAACTTTAATCAAACCTCGATTATCAATAGGAATAGCGATATTTTCTAAATTTAGATTATCGGTATTTCCCGTACGGCCATTAGCATATAATAGACAATCGGCTTTAACCTTTTTACCTGACTTCAGATGAATAATTACGCCATCATTTGTTCCTTCGATTTTTTCATATTCTTCATTATGGCGAATAACAACACCATTATTCCAAAAATGGTATGATAAAGCGTCTGACATCTCTTGGTCTAAAAACGACAGAAGGTGATCACGGGTATTAATAAGATCAACTTTTACCCCTAATCTTCTAAAAATTGAAGCATATTCACAGCCAATTACCCCTGCACCATAAATAATAACATGATGTGGCTCATGATTGAGAGTTAAAATTGAATCGCTATTGTAAATGCGTGAATGCTGAAAATCGACATCGGGTGGACAGTATGGACGAGAACCTGTTGCGATAATGATTTTTTCAGCATATAGAGTATCGTAGGTACCATCATTATAAAGAACTTTTAAACTATGTTGGTCAATGAAAGAGGCTTCACCGGCAAACATTTTGCAACCATTTCGTTCGTAAAATCCTTGCCGCATATGTGTTTGTTGATTAATTACGGTCTCGGCTTGTTTAAGAATGTCGGAGAAAGAAGAGCGTAAAAGCCGGGATGTATCGCTGTATAATGGATTTTGATTACATTCGATAATTCGGCTGACCGCGTGCCGAAGCGCTTTAGAAGGAATTGTTCCCCAGTGGGTACAACCACCACCAATTTTATTATAACGTTCAATGACTGCGAATTTTTTCCCTTGTTTTACCAACCCCATTGCTGCACCTTCTCCTCCGGGGCCGGAACCAATAACGATAGTATCAAATTGAATCTGTGGCATTCGGTATAACCTATTATTATGTAAATACGAATAGACAACTCAGATTAACATTATCTTCTTTAATCAAGCTTAAATATAAGATTCAGGCTTTACATTTTAATAAATAACAGAAATTACTTATATACTAGTTAAACTTAAGAACACTGCAAATCTGTTAAAATTTGGTATAGTAGCCTAGTTACATTATTATTGAAGAGGTATATTAATTACTGTGAGTAATATTACAGGCGTCAGGGCAAAGCAGAAAGAAAAAACGCGTCGTTCTCTGATAGAAGCGGCTTTTAGTCAATTGAGTGCTGAGCGTAGCTTTACTAGTCTCAGCTTACGTGAGGTTGCCCGAGAAGCGGGTATTGCACCGACTTCTTTTTATCGACATTTTCGTGATGTTGATGAATTAGGATTGACCATGGTTGATGAAAGCGGTCTTATGCTCCGTCAATTAATGCGTCAAGCACGACAGCGTATTGCAAAAGGTGGCAGTGTTATTCGAACATCTGTTGCTACTTTTATGGAATTTATTGGTAATAATCCGAATGCCTTTCGATTATTGCTGCGTGAACGTTCAGGTACATCGGCTGAATTTCGTGCGGCAGTTGCCAGAGAAATTCAGCATTTTATTGCTGAATTGGCCGACTACTTGCAACAGGAAAGTAATATGCCTCGGTATTTTACTGAAATTGAAGCCGAAGCCATGGTTACTATAGTATTTAGTGCGGGGGCAGAAGCATTAGATATTGATCAGGAAAAAAGGCAGCTTTTGGAAGAACGATTAGTTTTACAGCTTAGAATGATCGCCAGAGGAGCCTATTATTGGTATCGTCGTGAACAGGAAAAACATAATATTAAATTATAAATAATTTTTTGCAGTAAACCAAAAATTGCAATTATTTATTGGTGTTTTCTATATTAGTTTTTTAAATGACTTTTAATATTATGAATGTTAGAGAAATATTGTCTATATCAATATTATTTAATATATTCTTAGAATAAAAATAATATTAGCTATCATTAGATAGATTTTTTGCTGTTATGACTTATAAAGGCTTTGTTGAATAAATCAGAATTAGCCGACAGGATGGCTCCCTCTGCTACAGCTGTTATCCGATCCTGACGCTGTGTGGCATACCCAACAACGTCATACGGTTCAGCGCTTTGACCATCGCCATTGCTTCACCTACCTGAGCCTCATAGTCACGCAGCCTCAGATGGCCACCCAGCAAAGTTTTTATGCGGAACATCGCTGTTTCTGCCACTGAACGCCGGTGATAACCCACTTTCTTTTTCCACATATCATTACTCCTGCTCAGACGCTGATTCGCCACCGCATGGTTACGTTCATGGTACTTGTCCGGCTAGTATTTCGCTCCGCTTCGCAGCGGGATAAGGGGCCTGATTTTCTTTCTTAGCAACGCATCGTGGCAGTAACAGGCGTCATAAGCACCGTCTGCTGACACTTCCCTGATTTTCCGGTGGGTTTGGTTAATCAGGCCCGGCAGTGCCTGCGCATCTGTCGTTCCGCTGAGCGATAAGTCGGCACAGATAATCTCATGATTCACACTGTCTGCTGCCAGATGAAGCTTGCGCCACACTCTTCGTCTGTCAGCCCCATGCTGCCTGACTTTCCATTCACCTTCGCCAAAGACCTTCAGACCGGTACTGTCGATGACCAGATGCGAGATTTCACCACGCGTTGGCGTTTTTATGCTGATGTTGACGCTCTTTGCTCGTCTGCTGACCAGCGAGTAGTCCGGACAGCACAGCGGCTAAGACATGAGTTTAAAAATCGAATCAACGAAGCCCTGTAATGCCCGGAGCGACAGGTTAAACACACGCTTCATCATCAGGACAGTGGTAACAGCCATATCGCTGTAGTAAAGCGGCCGGCCACGACCTTCAGGCGAAGAACTGTCAGTCCATCCAGCGATGGCCGACTCATCAAGCCAGACCGTCAGGGAACCGCGTTGTCTGAGTGCCTTGTTGTACGCGGGCCAGTTGGTAATTTTAAACTTTTGCTTTGCCATGGGGACCTGATGTTGAAACGAATTTAGCGATCAGCTCCGCCAATCACCTAAAAGTTCGATTTATTCAACAAAGCCACTCACTGGTACAATGTGCGTAATGAGCCGATTGAAAAACCTTTTGTTGAGGATACTGATCCACAAGTTATTTGGGTAGGGTTTGGACGTGTTGGCCAAGTTGTAGGTCGTTTATTAATGGCCAATAAAATTCGTATTACGGTATTAGAGCAAAATGTCAGTGCAATTTATACGATGCGACGCTATGGCTATAAAGTTTATTATGGCGATGCGCAAGATTTGCAATTACTGCGATCGGCCGGAGCGGCGAAAGCCAGCGTGATTGTTATTACCAGCGATAATCCGGAAGAAGTGATGGGGATAGTTCATTTATGTCAGGCTAATTTTCCCAATCTTCATATCATAGCAAGAGCACGAGGACGTTTTGAAGCGCATCAATTACGAGAAAATGGTGTGACCGATTTTTGTCGAGAGACATTTGTCAGTGCGCTTGAGATGGGCGAAAGGACATTGATAAATCTAGGTATACATCCTCATCAGGCTAACCGAGCAAAACAGCATTTTCGTCGACTAGATGTTAAAATATTTAAAGAAAATTCGCCTAAAGCCGGTGAGGGTGAGATTGGCCAAGCGACTCGAATCAAAGAAGCGCGTAGAGAGCTTGAAGAATTGTTTGAAATAGAAATAACGCAAGAGCGTGGACAACCAAAAAGTTGGGATTAACATAAGATTAATTAGCGAGAAAGTGAATGTCTGTAATACGTAAAAGATTCATTGCTGGCGCTGTTTGTCCTAAGTGCCAATCTCAAGATACGCTGATGCTTTGGCAAAAAAATGCATTTGATTACCTTGAATGTAAAAAGTGTCACTATAGGCAATCTCAGACAGTAGATGGATCTGATAGTCATATCAAAGATAAAAATTTGCAAATAGAAATTTTTACTTTGAAATAAAAATAATGTTTTTTATAAGTTTAAATACAGCTGTACTTTTTTTTGTACAATCGGAAAAATTTTTTATCCACGATGTTGTAGGAAATGTAATGAAAAAAGTAGCGAAAGATTTAGTGGTGAGCCTGGCTGATAAAGTGAGAACAGAAGATGATGTATTAGTTGATGAGTCGTTGGACACTGCGCCACTTGATTATTTGCATGTTCGTGGTTCTTTGATTTCAGGTTTAGAAAAGGCACTCGAAGGGCGCAGTGTCGGTGAACATTTCGATATTGAAATCCAAGCTGATGACGCTTATGGTCAATATGATGAGAATTTAGTTCAACGTGTACCAAAAGATGTTTTTGTTGGTGTTGATGAGTTACAAGTTGGTATGCGTTTCTTAGTTGATACCGATATGGGCTCAGTACCGGTATAAATTACCGGTATTGAAGGTGATGAGGTTATCGTTGATGGTAATCACATGTTAGCTGGTCAGAATTTAAAATTTAATGTTAAAATTATCGCGATCCGGGAAGCTACTGAAGAAGAATTAGCGCACGGCCATGTTCATAGTGAGGATGGTCATGAGTGTGGTTGCTGTAATGGTGAGCATCATGGTGATAAAGGGTGTTCTCATGGACATGGTGGTTGTGGTTGTCATTAAGTTGGCATAATAATCACCTAGACTGAAATAAATCAGCGAGAAAATAGGCTCACTGATTTTTTGATTGCTTAATAGTGTGGTGGTGGAGTTTCTTCATTAATTGGCGCTAATGGTGATGATTGTGTGGCTTTTAATCGTTCAGTAACCAGTTGCATATGTTATTTTAATTTAACCATTTCAAGTTGTTGTTCGACAACCACTTGATTAAGCGCTTCAATGGTGATCTCTTGAAAAGATAATTTACTTTCCACATCTTCTAATCTTTCTTCATATTTTTAAAGGCTTTGTTGAATAAATCAGAATTAGCCGCCAGGATGGCTCCCTCTGCTACAGCTGTTATCCGATCCTGACGCTGTGTGGCATACCCAACAACGTCATACGGTTCAGCGCTTTGACCATCGCCATTGCTTCACCTACCTGAGCCTCATAGTCACGCAGCCTCAGATGGCCACCCAGCAAAGTTTTTATGCGGAACATCGCTGTTTCTGCCACTGAACGCCGGTGATAACCCACTTTCTTTTTCCACATATCATTACTCCTGCTCAGACGCTGATTCGCCACCGCATGGTTACGTTCATGGTACTTGTCCGGCCAGTATTTCGCTCCGCTTCGCGGCGGGATAAGGGGCCTGATTTTCTTTCTTAGCAACCCATCGTGGCGGTAACAGGCGTCATAAGCACCGTCTGCTGACACTTCCCTGATTTTCCGGTGGGTTTGGTTAATCAGGCCCGGCAGTGCCTGCGCATCTGTCGTTCCGCTGAGCGATAAGTCGGCACAGATAATCTCATGATTCACACTGTCTGCTGCCAGATGAAGCTTGCGCCACACTCTTCGTCTGTCAGCCCCATGCTGCCTGACTTTCCATTCACCTTCGCCAAAGACCTTCAGACCGGTACTGTCGATGACCAGATGCGAGATTTCACCACGCGTTGGCGTTTTTATGCTGATGTTTACGCTCTTTGCTCGTCTGCTGACCAGCGAGTAGTCCGGACAGCACAGCGGCAAAGACATGAGTTTAAAAATCGAATCAACGAAGCCCTGTAATGCCCGTAGCGACAGGTTAAACACACGCTTCATCATCAGGACAGTGGTAACAGCCATATCGCTGTAGTAAAGCGGCCGGCCACGACCTTCAGGCGAAGAACTGTCAGTCCATCCAGCGATGGCCGACTCATCAAGCCAGACCGTCAGGGAACCGCGTTGTCTGAGTGCCTTGTTGTACGCGGGCCAGTTGGTAATTTTAAACTTTTGCTTTGCCATGGGGACCTGATGTTGAAACGAATTTAGCGATCAGCTCCGCCAATCACCTAAAAGTTCGATTTATTCAACAAAGCCTGATTTATCACCAAAAGAAAACCGCAAGGGGTAACAAAGATGAAATTTGCAAGAATAAAATATCGTGAAGATAACAAAAACCAAGACATTATTATTAGCCTATCTAAACTGAAGTTTGTAAAAAAGTATTATCCTAACAAGCTAAATCCCAATTCCCCCTTTGAAATTCTGTTTGATGGGATTGGTCTAAAACGAGTTCCTTTCGATAATAAAATAGATGCAGATAATTATTTCAATTATGTAATGGAAAAACTTCGCACCGTTGAACTGAAAAACAAGCCCTGGTAATACCATATTCCGTCAGTACCAAATCAAATCTGGCCCACCCTGCTAAAGTCTAGCCAAGCGACTTAAAAATGATGACATCCGATGCCCTCATATCTGGAAAAGAAACATCACTGGCTGTTATCAAAATAATGTCGTTTGGCTATAACAGATCAGTTTTTAATTGGTAGCGACAATATTCATTACTTAAATGTTTCCAACATTTTTAGATTAAGGTGGTGAGATGACGGTATGGAAAAATAAACTCCGACCGGCCTCTTTTCGTGGCATACCGTTTCAGGTAGAAGACGACGAGGGGACGTTCGGACGGCGCGTACAGGTTCACGAATACCCCAATCGGGACAAGCCGTATACGGAAGATTTAGGGCGTGCAACACGGCGTTTTAACATTGGCGCTTATTTGGTCGGTGATGATATTTTCGAGGCCAGAGATCGGCTTATTGCGGCTATCGACACGCCAGGGCCTGGAACGTTGGTGCATCCCTATTACGGTGAAATCGCGGTCTGTATCGATGGTGAAGTTAGAGTGAGCCATAGCGGACGCGAAGGCCGCATGTGCCGCGTCAGTTTTAGCGTGGTCGAAGCCGGTGAATTATCTTTCCGACTGCGGGTATCGCCACCAGTTACACCTTGATGTCTTCCAGTTCCGCGCTTAATGATCGCATTGAGGCGGTTTTTGCTGATTTAGGGTTAAACGGATTGGCAGATTTTAGCCAGAATGGGGCGTTGAATCAGGCTAAATCCATGATCAGCCATGTTACCAACGCTTTTGACACTATCGATAGCGGCATTACCGCCGCATCAAGACTGCTACACGGTGATATTTCGGTACTCTTGAAATCCGGCTCATCCGGTAAAAGTGTTATAGAAGCGATACAGCGGATGTGGCGTTCTGGCAGACGTACTATTCAGGATGCCGCAACACTGGCACAGCAAATTAAGACGCTATCCGGTGTCACGCTGGGGCATGATTTAGCGCCACGCGGCGTCTGGAAAAGCGACAGACCCAGTATTCAGGCTGAACGTATGCGCAGTAATCGTATTGCCGCTTTGTTGCGTACCACGGCCATCCATGAGGCTACGTGGCGATTAACACAACTGCCCCCACCACGTACCCCCACGTTACCGATTAATCAACGTGGAAAACGTCAGATACACGTCAATATTTCCCATCCCGCATTACACGCGGTTTCTCATACGGCAGGCAGCCACACAGAAGGACTCGCGGCGGTCACGTGGGATGCATTGGTCACAGTGCGAGAAACCCTGAATCAGGCTATCGAGCACGAACAGGCATTAACGCTTGATGATGCGCTGTTCCTTGCCTTGCAACAGGTGAAAAACGATGCCAACCGGGATATTGCAACACGACTGGCACAAGTTGAAAAAACGGTTACTCGAACACCCGAAACGGTGCTACCCGCCCTGGTTCTGGCGGCCAACTGGTATGACAATGCGGCACGGGAAACCGATATCACCAGCCGAAATATAGTTAATCATCCTGGCTTTATGCTAGTGAAACCTTTGAGAGTACCTGCAAGATGAGTAATCACGTGATATTGCGCGTCAACGGGCGCGAATGGGGGGGCTGGACGCGGGTACAGATTTCAGCAGGGATAGAACGGCTATCACGCGATTTCAATGTCGAAATCACCCGCCAGTGGCCGGGTGAATCAGGCAGTATGCCGTTACAGCCCCGGATTAAAAAAGGGGAGTTGGTCGAAGTCCTTATCGGTCAAGATAAAGTCCTGACCGGCTGGATTGAAGCGACCCCAATACGCTATGACGCAAAAAGTATTAATGTCGGTATGAGTGGCCGGAGTAAGACGGCGGATTTAATCGATTGTGCTGCCCATACCAAGCTTTTTACGGGCAAAACCTTGCATCAGATAGCCTCAGCACTGGCAAAACCCTTTGGCATTAAGGTGATTAACCAGAAAGCCCCCCAAACGCTGCTACAGGCTTTTCAGGCTGATTATGGAGAAACTGTCCATGAGGCGCTAAACAAGGCGTTAGGAAGTCAACAGGCGCTCGCCTGGGATGATGAAGAAGGCAATCTATTGATTGGCACGGTCGGTAATGATCGTGCAACAACTGCGCTTGTCTGGGGTGAGAATATTCTCACCTGTGATACTGAGCAGAGTATCCGTGAACGTTTTTCGGAATATCAGGTGGCAGGTCAGCGGGCCGGCGATGATGTTGATCACGGTGAAGCCACGCTGACAGCACTACGCGCCAGAGCCAGGGATAGCCAAATCACGCGCTATCGCCCTCAACATATCCAGCAATCCGGCAATGCCACCGGGGCCAGTTGTCGAGCTCGGAGTCAATTTGAAGCGCAGCAACGGGCAGCCAGAACCGATGAAACCATTTATACGGTACAAGGTTGGCGGCAGTCTGTGGAAACCTAACCAGCGAGTTATCGTTTTTGACCCCGTGTTAGGTTTTAACAATCGGGAACTAGTGATTAGCGAGGTCGTTTATACGCAGGACGAAGGCGGAACACTCTGTGAACTCCGTGTTGCACCTGAAGCCGCCTATATTCCGCCGCTTGAAGCGTGTAGCAATGTCATTCTCTGTCTTAACCAGCCTCCTATTTCAGCGTCAGCGTAACCCCGTTGTAATCCGTCATCAAGAAGTACCGCAACTATGGCATGACGTTCATACAGCCGGACTTCACAGCCTAGTGCAGCAAGGACAAAAGCATCTCTGCCAAGACCGGCAGTAGCATCAACAATCGTCGGTAAATAGGATTTTTTGATGCCAACTGTTTTGGCAATAGCTTCATTTCGACCACCACCAAATTTACGTCGGTGTCTCATTGCCCCTGAAACAAAATCAACATAAATGCCACCTAATTTAGGTTCGTCTAATTTTTTTAATTGTAAATACTGGGGTGTGAGCACTAATGCCATTAATGCAGCAGGCGTGTGTTTAAGTTGCCATTTGTCAGCAATCAGCGATAAGGCGCTTTGAGAAGCGCCAGGTTCACAAATTAATTGAATATCAATTGCCATTTATACATTAATACCATAACTTTGTAACATTGCATCCAGCTTAGGTTTTCGTCCGCGGAAACGTTCAAACAGTACCATCGGTTCCTCTGAACCACCACGACTTAAAATATTATCAAGAAATGATAACCCAGTACTGCGATTAAAAATACCTTCCTCGGTAAATCGTGAAAATGCATCGGCAGCTAAAACGTCGGCCCATAAATAACTATAGTAACCTGCACCATAACCACCGGCAAAAATATGGCTAAATGCATGAGGGAAACGGCCCCACTCGGGTGACGGCACTACAGTAACCTGTTGTTTAACCGATCGTAAGGTTGATAAAATTTGGCCGCCTTTTTGCGGAGAATACTCAGTATGTAAGCGAAAATCAAACAAACCGACTTCTAATTGACGAAGAATAAACATTGCGGCCTGATAATTTTTGGCTGCTAACATATTATCTAACATTGATTTTGGTAACGGTTCACCTGTTTCATAATGACCTGAAATGAAGGTAAGTGCTTCAGGTTGCCAACACCAATTTTCCATAAATTGACTGGGTAGTTCGACCGCATCCCACGGCACCCCATTAATACCAGCTACATCCGCTACATCAATTTGGGTTAACATATGGTGTAAACCATGGCCAAACTCATGAAATAAGGTAATAACTTCATCATGGGTAAACAGCGCGGGTTTATCACCAACAGGTTGGTTAAAATTACAGGTTAGGTAAGCCACAGGTTTTTGGTAGCTGCCATTGATATGCTTTAATCTGCCCGCACAATCATTCATCCAGGCACCGCCACGTTTATGTTCTCGTGCATAGAGATCTAAATAGAAGCTGCCGCATAAATCACCACGTTCATTATATAATTCGAAGAAACGTACATCGGGATGCCATATCTCCACATCATGACGCTCTTTTGCTGTCAAACCATAAATTCTGTTAATGACTTCAAACAGACCGTTGATAACACGTTGTTCTGGAAAGTAAGCACGTAGTTGTTCATTATCAATTGAAAATTTATGCTGTTTTTGTTTTTCACTATAGTAACCCAGATCCCAGGGCTCAAGTTTCTCAATTCCGTAGTGATCCTTAGCAAACTGGGTCAATTCCGCAAGCTCTTTTTCACCTTGATGGTAGGCTCGTTGCGCAAGATCAGTAAGAAAATCCAGAACCTGTTTGGGTGATTCGGCCATTTTAGTGGCTAAAGATTTTTCAGCAAAATTATTAAAACCAAGTAATTGTGCTAATTCGTAACGTAAGGCTAAAATTTCATCCATAATGTCACTATTATCCCATTTACCAGCGTTTGGTCCCTGATCAGAAGCACGGGTATTATAGGCGTGATGCATTTCTTGGCGTAGTTGATGATTATCAGCATAAGTCATAATTGGCAGATAGCTTGGCATATCCAACGTGAATAACCAGCCTTCTTCTCCTTTAGATTTAGCTAATGCTTTTGCTGCTAAAAGAGCACTTTCCGGTATGCCAGTTAACTGATCACTATTTTTAATCAGTTTCGTCCAACCCATCGTTGCATCTAACACATTATTGCTAAACTTAGTTTTTAATTCGGCAATTCGAATAGCAATTTCACCATAACGTTTCTTTTTTTCTGCTGGTAAACCAATTCCGGATAATTCAAAATCACGTAACGTATTTTCAATTGATTTACGTTGTGCTTGATTGAGGGTATCAAATTCAGCACTATTTTTTAACGATTTATAAGCTTGGTAAAGACCGGTATGTTGTCCCATCCAGGTACTAAATTCTGATAGCATAGGTAAACAGGTATCATATACTTGTCGTAATTCGGTGCTATTTTTTACTGCATTGAGATGACCTACGGGTGACCAGGCTCGAGAGAGTTTGTTGTTAGCTTCTTCTAATGGTTGACATAAATTGTGCCAGTTAAAGGTGCTATTTTCTTTAACTATGGTCTCAATTGTCTGCCGATAGTTGTCTAATACGGTTTTTATCGCAGGGAGAACCTCTTGCGGTGTAATGGTTGAAAAATGAGGTAACACAGATTTCGTTAGTAAAGGATTTGTCATAATAAAAACATCCTGTGATTGATTATACTACTTGATAGGTACAATTAAATATTCAATAAGAGATGTGATTAAGATATGGCTACAAACGGCTGAGTTCAATATGAAGACAAATATTTTATCTTTTTTTTACCAGATTGTTTAAATAGCTAGGTTTAGAATTTCTGAAAATAAGATTATAATGATTGCCAATTTTTCCATGGAAGATCATCGTCCCCGGTGGGGTGGCTGGACTTCAAATCCAGATGGGGACGCAAGCGGTCCTTGGCAGGTTCGAATCCTGTGGTCTTCCACCATTCTCAAACTATTAGTATCACCAAAAATCCCCAACTTTCTGATAAAGAGAATGCTATTTTTTATCTTGATATCGGTTTTATCCAGATAGCCACTGCTACCATAAATTTTTCGTTTCTTAGTGGGCAATAAATCGAGGTCAATTTGTGCTTAAGTGTAAAACCTGATAATTAATAAATAATCAAGTAGTCAATTTTAATCCCTATTTCCAGCTTCATCTGTTTTAGGTTACCTAACACGGCTTTGTTGAATAAATCAGAATTAGCCGCCAGGATGGCTCCCTCTGCTACAGCTGTTATCCGATCCTGACGCTGTGTGGCATACCCAACAACGTCATACGGTTCAGCGCTTTGACCATCGCCATTGCTTCACCTACCTGAGCCTCATAGTCACGCAGCCTCAGATGGCCACCCAGCAAAGTTTTTATGCGGAACATCGCTGTTTCTGCCACTGAACGCCGGTGATAACCCACTTTCTTTTTCCACATATCATTACTCCTGCTCAGACGCTGATTCGCCACCGCATGGTTACGTTCATGGTACTTGTCCGGCCAGTATTTCGCTCCGCTTCGCGGCGGGATAAGTGGCCTGATTTTCTTTCTTAGCAACGCATCGTGGCAGTAACAGGCGTAATAAGCACCGTCTGCTGACACTTCCCTGATTTTTCGGTGGGTTTGGTTAATCAAGCCCGGCAGTGCCTGCGCATCTGTCGTTCCGCTGAGCGATAAGTCGGCACAGATAATCTCATGAGTCACACTGTCTGCTGCCAGATGAAGCTTGCGCCACACTCTTCGTCTGTCAGCCCCATGCTGCCTGACTTTCCATTCACCTTCGCCAAAGACCTTCAGACCGGTACTGTCGATGACCAGATGCGAGATTTCACCACGCGTTGGCGTTTTTATGCTGATGTTGACGCTCTTTGCTCGTCTGCTGACCAGCGAGTAGTCCGGACAGCACAGCGGCAAAGACATGAGTTTAAAAATCGAATCAACGAAGCCCTGTAATGCCCGGAGCGACAGGTTAAACACACGCTTCATCATCAGGACAGTGGTAACAGCCATATCGCTGTAGTAAAGCGGCCGGCCACGACCTTCAGGCGAAGAACTGTCAGTCCATCCAGCGATGGCCGACTCATCAAGCCAGACCGTCAGGGAACCGCGTTGTCTGAGTGCCTTGTTGTACGCGGGCCAGTTGGTAATTTTAAACTTTTGCTTTGCCATGGGGACCTGATGTTGAAACGAATTTAGCGATCAGCTCCGCCAATCACCTAAAAGTTCGATTTATTCAACAAAGCCACCTAACACTTAAATATTTACTAAACAAACCAACATCTCCCTAATGGAATTTTGATTAAGTTTAACCGCGATTTTATCTATCGGAAAATCAATGAAAATAAGCAAATAACACTTAATTATCTTAATATGACAGAACTATAACGATGTATTAACTCTGAATGGTTCAGGTCAGTTATTTCCGTTAACAATTTAATGTGGTGGTCAGTTTTAGTTGGTCATAAAACACTAAATAAATTGGAAAATGAGAAACCCCGCACGGCAATAAACCAATAAAGAAGATAACGTATTAAAACGATTATTTATGGTAGGTTAATGATATGTATGTATATTTTTAAAAATACTGACGATATCTGCCATTTTGTCCCAGGTTACTGATCGCGTTTGAAATGGGTAATAAAAATGAAAATTCTTAATTCTTAATTCTTAATTCTTAATTCTTAATTCTTAATTCTTAATTCTTAATTCTTAATTCTTAATTCTTAGAGGTTGTAACGCGACAACCGAAAAACTACTAATATCTAACACTTCACTGCGCAAGCAAGGTTTGAAGGAGCTTGATATCGTCGGTTGACTGTGCAAATAAAAAAGAAGCGTTGAAATACCAGATTGTCTCGATTTGCTGACCATTACCGTACTTGTGACGCTATAAGTTCACTTAACTGAGCATATATCTGATTGATAGCAGTTTTTTGCTGCTGAGCAAAAGTAATAACCAGCTGCTGCTTACTATCAATAAAACTCTATTAAGGCAGTGGAATTACCATTTCTCACAACATACAAGGAAAAATATACCATGAAACAATGGGTTGCGACTAAGTAGGAAAATGCATTTTATTTATCCGATAAATCATCTGGTAACGCTGAAATTTCCAATACACTTTTTTCAATAAAATTAACAGGTGAACTTAATCGTGACATTTTTATGTTGGCTCTGTCCCATGCACTAAAGCAACGAAGTTTTCAGTGGACGTTTTTATAGCAAAACGAATTAAAAAAATGCCATTTTGAGGTACCGACACAAGGTGAATATTATGATTTTTCACAACACGATTCACCGCAGCAGTCTGGCCAAGATAATCTTAATGCCCTTTACCAACATCTATTGATCCCTGGTGTGCCACCATTATTTAAATTGTGCTTATGCTATCTGGGTAAAAACGATCAGCAGATGGAGAATGTATTAAATCTTGTTATTCATCATCTAATTATTGACGGTACCTCATTTCGTCAGTTTATGTTTAATGTCCAGCGCTTTTATCAATTATTAATAGAGTCTCAACCATTACCGCAATGGGCATCGCCAGAATGTTATTTCATCAATCAACAGCCAGAAAACAGTTTAACTCAATCAGAATTGGCGCTGGCGGAACAACGTGCACAAGATTTAATTGGGCACCCGTGTCAATTAATGCTACCTCACAGTTCGTATAAGAATGAAAAGGTAGAAAGTAAAATGTTATCGTTACCTGAAACTCTTATTAAAAGTATCCAGGTTTTAGCGGATAAGCATAATGCAACCCGGAATATTATTTTACAGGCACTATTTGTTGGCTTACTTCACCGTTTATCGGGTCAAAATGATATTTTCATGCTCTCGCCAGTGAGTATGCGCCCGATCTCTCGCGGCGAAGAAGGCGGATGTTGGGTCAACACTGTCATTTTAGGTCACCATTTTACCGCAGATTTGAGTTGGTCTAACTTATTTGAACAAATCATTTTGCAACGTAAATGCTGGAAAGCGGCAAAACATATCCCTTTGGCAAATATCATTAATGCGTTGCGTAAACAGAAAAAAGAACATTCATTAGAAAGGTTCAATCTGATGTTTGCTGAAACGGTGGCATTAAACGACAGCTATCGTTTCAGTGATGGCGTCACCGTCTGCGAAAATTATGAATTTATCGAAAGTAGTAATGACCTACAACTACTGTATTGCCAGGCAGAAAATGGTGAAATCCATTTACGGTTAAATATCGCGCCAACCATTAATCAGGATGGGCTATTTAACGCTTTTATGGTGCAATATCAAACAGCGTTAGAGACAGTGTTGGTAAATTCTGATCAGCGTATCATCGATTTACCGCTGCTTACACCGGCTATGATAGCGAAGATAGATCAACGTAATGCTACCGCCGTCGCTTGGCCTGACCATACTTTGGCACAACAATTCTATACTCATGTGTTAGAACAACCTGACCATATTGCGCTTATTGATGATGTGACCGGTCAACAGTGGAGTTATGGCCAACTTCACCAGATTGCAACCCATATCGCTAATCATTTAAATGCCATGTTTACTGATCCGCGTCAAATGATTGTCATGTTGCATATTGAACCTCTGGCGCAGTTGGTGATTGCTATTTTGGCGGTACAGTATGCAGGAATGATTTATTACTGTATTGATCGTAGTGCACCTGAGGAGCGTAAAGCAGTGATGAAGGGGGTGGTACAGCCCGATTTACTGTTAGTCGATCAACCCCAAATGTTTGCTCTGGCATTACCGCAATTAGAGATATCACTTCTGCTGGAGTAGGCTCAAACGTCTTTGTTTGATGCCATATCTCCCTTGAGCCAGAGGCCAAAAGGGTCGGTTGAAGATCTGAGTCACATAATTTTTACCTCCGGTACCAAAGGCACCCCCAAAGGTGTGGCATTATCTCATCAGTCAGTGATGAGTACCTTATATCAGCCTCGACACCTGCCAGTCTCACAGCGTGTTCTCTATTCTGCGAATGAAACTTTTGATTGTGCAACGTTGCAGTTGTGGTCAGCTTGGATCCATGGTGCGACGGTCATTACCCCAGAAAGAAAAGCCATTGCTGATCGAAAGCGAATGCAGAAGCTGATTGATAATTATCAACCAGATAATATTTTCTTAGCGACGGGATTATTTGATAGCTACATGCAGTCTGTTAAGACCGCGCTTTTTTCAACAGTTAATACGGTGATTTTTGGTGGTGATGTTGTGAACCCTACAGCGGTGCGTGCTGCCCAGCAGGCTGGGGTCAAAAATTTGTTTAATATCTATGGTCCGGCGGAAACGTGTGTTTACAGTTTTGCTTATGCGGTACGTCGCCAAATCAACGGGGCCCTGTTCCTCTTGGCTGGGTTTCCAACAACATGCAGGTCTATATTCTTTATTCGCAGCAGCAACATGTTCCTGATGGCGCCATTGGTGAACTCTATTTTGTCGGTCAGGGATTAGCGCGTGGTTACCATCATCGGCCAGATTTAGATGAAAACGCATTTGTTGAAATTAGCCTTCCCGGTTCTAAGAAAGAAAAGGTTAGAGCTTATCGCAGTGGTGATTACGGTTTTTGGAGTGAAGAGGGATTGATTTTTGTCGGACGGCGTGATGATCTGGTCAAAATCAGGGGCTATCGTGTTGAATTAAAAGAGGTGCGCCTGGCACTGGAAGCTGTATCGGGTGTCATTCTTGGGGTGGTCATAGCGCCTGGAGAAGCCGGTCATCGGGAACTACATGGTTTTTATATTAGTAATAATCCGTTGGATAGCAGCCAAGTACGTAAAGAGCTAGCTGATAAATTGCCAGAATATATGGTTCCACGTTATCTGCAGCAAATTGAAAAAATGCCACTGACGGTGAACGGTAAATTTGATTTGCGGGCGCTAGAGGCTATGGAGGTGATTGATCTGCCGCGCAATGACAAATTTATTGCGCCTCGTAATGATATTGAGATGAAGTTGTATACTCTTTTTTCGCAGCTTTTTCTTAACGTAACGATTGATATCCATAGCCACTTTTTTGAACTTGGTGGTTCATCGCTGGATGCATTAAGACTGGTAAATATGGTTGAAAAAGAGATTGGCCAAATTCTTTCACTGACTGAATTAATTCGTTATCCAACTATTGAGCAATTAGCGGTTTTACTACGTATACGCACCAGAGGTAGCCAGCAGCAAAATGTGCGGGCAGACAATTTAATGAACTTTCGTGACGGCAAGCGCCATCTTATCTGTATACATCCTGGAGGCGGTACCGCTTATTGCTATCTAAAACTAGCTAATGCTCTCAATCGTGACCTTGGCATACATGGTATTCAGGCGCAAGGTGTAAAAGAGGGAGAATCATTTTTACCCAGTTTTGATGCTATGGCAGACCACTAACTGACTCAAATTGAACATCTGCTTAGTCAGCCTCATATACTATGCGGTTGGTCATTAGGGGGGCTGATGGTATTATTAATGGCGCGTAAGATTCAACAACGAGGTTTTCACCATAGCAAAATTATTATGTTTGATACTGGCTACCATTATCCCGAAATGGTGCGCTGTATCCCACAAATGGGATTGGACGAATTTAAACAGAAATTATGTCGTTTTGATGGTATATTTCCAGATATTCGTGAAGAAGATATTGATCGTTATCACAGCTTATACAATCATCACCGTCTCTTACTTACTGGTATAACTGATGTTCCCCATTTTTCTGGCCGTGCCTGGTTAATTCAGGTACGCGACAAAGAGTACACCTTTGATATTGAACGTGCCGCCGTAGCATGGCGTCAGGTTATTCCCCAATTAGTTGCGTTGCCCACTTCAGGTAATCATTGGTCGTTGATGGATCCCCTCACGTGCAAAAAGTGGCGACGATGGTGGAAAATATCATGGCTGAACATTGCCAGGAGATGGTTGAGGAAGTATGCATATGAACACCGAAAAACCGCAAAATTTACTTGCTGCTTTTCACCATTGGCTTCAAGCGGTGCCTGAAGCCAATACTTGGGTCGATACACAGCAAAGCTTGAGCTACCGCGAACTGGAGGACAAGAGTAGCGTATTGGCGGCCAAATTGGCTGTTTTAGTTGGAAAACCTGGCGACATTATTGTTCTGCATTTGCAAAAAGGTGCCGATATGGCGATAGCTATATTGGCGGTAGTAAAGCTTGGAGCCAGTTATCTTTGCGTTGAACCCGATACACCTAAAGCCCGTTTAGAACAACTGTTGCAAGATGTAGCGCCGGCGCTGGTACTGACATCATCTGTCATAAATTGTGCTTTACCGCAGACCACACGCTGTATTGATTACAGTCAGTTACCTGAAGCTAGTCCTATCTCTACATTTTGGGGATACCATTCAACACCGCAGACTTGTGCCTGCCTGTTTTATACCTCTGGCACCACCGGGAAACCGAAAGCAGTAGCAATTAGCCACCAAGGGAGCTTGCATATGGCTTGGCAGCCAGATTATGTCACTATTGCCCCTGGCCAAGGGAGAGGCTAGCTTTCTACTCCCGCTTTTGATGCTTTCAGTTTCGATTTTTGGGCAGCATTAACCAATGGGGCATATACGGTAATGATCACGCCGGATATGCTCTGTTATCAGGGAACAGACAGTGATTTTAAACCTGCTGCTCCAGTCGATGTGTTATTTATCACCTCTGCACTATTTCATTCATTAGTCGTCGGTACCGCCCCTTTGCTGGCCTCAATAAGCTGCTTATTAGTAGGGGGAGAAGCATTAAGACCGAAAGCGGTTCGCCAGTTTTACCGTCAGTTTATGCCAAATCCACCTCAGCTGATCCAGGTTTATGGACCGACGGAATGCAGCACTTTTGCTACTGCCTGGCCAGTTCCGCAGAATTTCATAGGTGACCGGCTACCGATCGGGCAAGGGATCGGACAAACTCAGTGCTGGGTTTTGACACCTGAAGGGGAACTTGTTAGCAAGGTAGAAAGTGGTGAGCTTTATCTTTCTGGTCCTGGCGTGGCACTAGGCTATTACGCAGATGAACAAGCCACTCAGCAGAAGTTTGTCGACGGTCATTTTACTGCACCATCTGTTAGTTGTTATCGCACCGGTGACAAAGTACGCTGGAACAAACAGGATCAATTGGAGTGGTTGGCGCGGATTGATAATCAGGTAAAAGTTCGTGGTTTTCGTTTTGATATCAATGAGCTGGAACAGCATATTCTCTTGGCACCGGATGTTGAGGCGGCAGCGGTGCTGACGCGTGAAAATGAGGTTTCCATTGAGTTAATCGCGTTTGTCAGTGGTGATGTCGATCGACTGATAGATTTTCTTAAGTCACGAGTGCCCGGCTGGATGATCCCCCATCAAGTGCACAAGCTACCAGCTCTGCCTTTGACACCAAATGGCAAAATTGATCGCCAGGCATTATTTCAATCACTCGCTGTGCAAAATCGGTCACAAGAGTTACAACCTTTTAGTGAAAACGATGCTGAGGCTGCACTGCGATGTCTGTTGCGCCACGATAATTTCTACCCGCAACTTTCCTTACTGGAAAATGGCGGTGATTCGCTGACAGCTATGAGAATGTTATCAGCCTGGCAAGAGCCACAAGGTCAGGCGGCAGTGACAGCTGCTGAATTACTTTATACCAACCACGTCAGTGCGGTATTAGCCAGGTTACAGCCAGTTGCTGCGCAAGCAACCATTGTGCTTGATAACGATATTAGTCATGTGGCTTCTAGTGAACAATTGCGCATGTGGTTTCTACAGCAGCGTGATCCCAGTCTTTATGCTTATGCGACGCCTTTTCAATTTGAATTTCAGGGTCAGATGGACGAGCAGAGTCTTGAGCAGGCACTACAGATATTGGTACAACGCCATGGTGCTTTCCGTACCTTGTTTGAGTTTGACATAAATTCGCAACAGCTAATGCAACGTGTTGTTCCGCAAAGTGATTTTAGTCTTGAGCATCAACAAGTGAGCGATGTTGCTTGGTCCAACTGGGCTAAAGAGTGGTTCAGACATCCTTTCGATATAGGTCACAAGTGTGCTCTGCGTGCTTGTTTACTCACCATCGAGAGTGAACGGCGAGTGCTGTTGCTAAATATGCACCATGCACTGATTGATGGTGAGTCGATCAATATTTTACTATGTGAGCTGAGCCACTGTTATGCGGCGCTACAGCACAACCAGCAACCAGCAACCAGCAACCAGCAACCAGCAACCAGCAACCAGCAACCAGGGTTTGTGCCACTAAATTACTCACTGTTACACCATACAGCAGCATTAAATCTTTACTATCAGCAGGATAGTTATAAGCAGAGCCTAAATTTTTGGCGCGCAAGGCTGCCAGAGATACTGGCGATACGGCGACGCTATGGTTTAATTCCCGCTGCTGATATGGCTGGTGAGCGTCAGCAGCTGATGATCGACCAACAGACGACTCAGGCCATTAAAGTGCTGGCAAAAAAACAAGGGATGACGTTTGCCGGATTGCTGCTCAGTGTGTTGGGATGGAGTTGGGGACAATGGCAAAATCAGAGTGCTGTCACTATTGGTTTCCCTGACGCCGGTCGCTTTTTGCCAGGTAGTGAAAACATCATTGGTATGTTAGTTAATACGCTGGTATGGCATGAGCAGATATTGCCCGATGACACATTGGCTAGCTTCTTGGATCGTTCGGGAAAAGAGCTGAAAAATATTTTCCGTCATCACACGGTGAACTATGCAGACTTAACTGAACTTGCTTCAACTATGCAGGCGGCAGGACAAACGCTATTCGACCTAGTATTTGTTATGGAGAATACCGATTTTTGTTGCCTTGAATTGCCAGGCCTGAAGATGAAAAGCAGTGTACCAGACATCGGTAGTGCCAAATTTCCATTTTTGGTCTGTTTGACACCACAGGGGATGGCAACAGAAGTGATTCTGGAGTATCAGACGGCGTTGTTCAGTCGTGAGGAGGCTCATTTTTTTGCCAGCCAGTGGATCAGTCTGTTACAAAAGTTAACCTGCGAGCCAGTTGTTATGAACACACTTTCAACTCAGTTTTCCTCTTCCCCTTCATTCGCTACCTCTGTTATTGCTAATCAGGGGCAGCAGCAGACGCTCTCTTTTGCTAAGTTGCGAGCCTGGCTTGATCATCAAAGGAACCTGACCCCCGAAGCTTTGGCATTGGTTGATAATAACGGGATGACGCTAACTTATTCCTACTTAATGGAACAGGTAGCGCGCATGGAAATATTCCTTAGTAAACAGTGGAGATTGTCTTATGGCAGCGTGGTAGCGATCTACACTCATGCTGACCGCCATGCAATTATTGCTATTTTAGCGATGGCCAATCGCGGCATTTGTTTTGTCGGTTTGGATGTGAACTACCCAGATAAACTAATTCCACATATTTTAACCACGGCAGGAATCGATGCCGTGATGGTTGATCGCGCCAATGCAGCTTCGCCATTATTAACCGCTCAACCCGAGTTGCCGTTAATCCCGATTGACGGTTATCTGCAAGTGACTAATTGGCAGCCGTTGCCCCCAGATCAGGCTATTAATGCAGATACCTTGATGTATAAGGTATATACTTCTGGCTCCACCGGATTGCCTAAAGAATTGGCAGCACGCCACAGCCTAATGTTAAATATTATTCAGTGGCAAAATGGTATTGGGCTGGACAAACCGGCACGTACCTTACAGTTTACCTCTCTCTCCTTTGATATTTCTCATCATGAGATCTGCACAACCTTATGTACCGGCGGTACATTGTTATTACCTCCACCGGATTTTCGTCGTGACCATCATGCTTTACTGCGATTTATACAAACTGAGCGCGTTGAGCGCTTGTATATTCCCTATATTGTTTTGCAATCCTTAGCCGAGACTGCGCAAGCGTTGAAAATGGCGCCAGATTGTCTTTGTGAAATAGTCAGTGCTGGAGAGATGCTTTTTTGTACTGAGGCCATTAAGGATCTATTTCGTAAATCACCGGGTTGCCGGCTTATTAATATGTATGGTACTTCAGAAACTCACGTCGTCACTAGCTATACCTTGCAGGGTGAGCATGATAACTGGCCAACAGCTGTGCCGGTCGGTTATCCGACAGATAATTGTGGCGTGTATATCGTTGATGAAACCAACCAACTGCTGGCCGATCAACAACAAATCGGGCAGATTGCGATCACTGGAATGCACGTATGGCCCTGCTATCAAAATAATCCCAGCGCTAATCAGCAGAAATTCTGTCAGCTCTCACTGAACGGACAACATCAGTTAGCTTATCTGACCGGAGACATAGGTCATTATGATAACCAGGGGCGTCTTAATTACCTTGAGAGACGCGATTATCAAGTCAAAATTAATGGTTACCGAGTGGAATGCGGGCAGTTGGAAACACTGCTGCTAGAAAGCGGCTATTTCCATTCAGTGGCGGTGACGGCTCAGCAAGATAAATTAGTAGCCTATTTGCGTCTTAAATCGGCAGAGACCCTAGTGTCAACGACGGAGTTATATCAGCGATTGCAGCAGTGGTTGCCAGCAGGTGCTTTAAAAATGGAATTCCGCGTGGTAGATGCACTTAGTACGACACCGAGCGGCAAAATCGACCGGGCTGGTTTAGCCGGGCTGTTATGGTATCCGATGCCAGATGATAATCTTAGTGCTCAGCCGAATATCAAACGGAAAGCAACAAATCAGCGCTTAGTAGCAGACTGGCACTATTTATTAGAGAAAGAGCTTGGTGGGAAGCCTAACAGTGGGCAGACCAAATTTTTTGCTATGGGCTTAACATCGCTACGACTGATAAAAATCCATGTAGCATTGATTCAGGCCGGCGCTAGTACTCTCAAACTTAATGATCTGTTTGAGCATGCGAGTATTGATGAGCTAAGCTCTTTTTTAGCCGGTGAATCTATGTCACCACCTTCAATCGTATCGACAGTAACTGAACAAGCCACATTAAACGAAACCTCAGCGGACCAAGAAGCCATTGCGGAGATTGGCATGGCAATCAATGTCAGTCAATGTGCTGATCTGGCAAAGTTTTGGCGTGCTGTTATGGATTCTCGCGAGTTGGTGGAACGTGACAGAGCTTCAATCATCACTAATAGCGAAGATAAAGAGCGTAAAGTGACAGTACGTTCATCCTTATCAGGTATTTTTGACTTCGATCCAAATTGGTTTGGTATTTCGCCACAAGAGGCGAAACGTATGGATCCACAACAACGCCATTTGTTGATGAGTGTAGTACAGGCGTTAGAAAATGCCGGCTATAGTAGCAGGGAAGATTTGGTGTCTGTTGGCATCGTAGCCAGTACAGGTGATGCCTTTTACCAACGCTGGTTAGAGCGTAGAAATTGTGCGGAAAATCACAATAGCGATCCTTTTTCCTTGGGTTTATCTTATCAAAAGGATTTTGTGGCGACTAAGGTGGCTTATTATCTTGGCTTGCGGGGCCCGGCGCTGACGGTACAAACGGGGTGTTCAAGCTCTTTGGTGGCAGTGCATCAGGCATGCAATGCATTAAATATGGGTGATGCTGAAATGATGGTGGTGGCTGGTGTCAATATCGATCCTGATGCAGTACAGGGATATAAATGGGCGCCTGGCCATATCTTCTCTAAACAAGGTAGTACTAATCCGTTCAGTGATACGGCGGATGGCACGTTGGCGACTAATGCGTGTGGCGTAGTGATCCTCAAACCATTGGCGGCAGCTCGGCGCGATAATGACCGCATTTATGCCGTTATCAGCGGTAGTGCAATTAACAATGATGGTCGCGATAAAGCGGGATATAACGCGCCTTCTGTTGCTGGTCAGACAAAGGTGATTAATTTGGCACTCGCACGTGCCGGAATAGCTGCCGATCGAATTGGTTATGTTGAAGCTCACGGCACGGCAACACCGCTGTGTGATCTGATCGAAATTGCTGCACTTAGCCGGGCATTCTGATCGACAACGAGTAAAACGGGTTTCTGCCATATCTCCTCAGTAAAAAGTCAGCTCGGTCACGCTGGTCCAGCTGCTGGTATCTTAGGGCTGATCCGTGCTGCTTTGGCGCTCTATCATCAAGTACTGCCTGCTAACGTAGGCTACGAGCGCGCTAATTCATTGCTAGAAATAGATAAAACACCGTTCACTACCAGTGCCACCAGTCGCCAGTGGAATAGTGAAGAGCTACGCTATGCAGGTGTTAGTAGTTTTGGTATGGGTGGTACCAATGTGCACCTTATCTTACGTGAGCCACAACAGCAGGAGCGCTGTACGCATTCAGTTAAGCAAACAGGGATCTGTCTGGCGCCATTATCTGCTTCTACGCCGCAGGCGTTGCAACGGCTGATCGTTCAATTGTTGAATGTCATGCGTACCTCTTCACTGGATTTATCTACCCTCTGCGCACGCTTATCACTGCATAAACCACAATCAATACGCTATCTTGGTATATGGAACGAACTTGGTAAAGCGCAGGCAGAAATGGAAAGTTGGTTAACCCAGGGACAAAATAGCCAGCAGATATTACTGCGGATTGATAGACTACAAAACAGCCAGCAGCTGTCGTCTACTCAGGCTCAGCAGTGTCGTGATTGGTTGCTGGATGAGGAAAGTAGTTGGCCAATCAGTCGGGTAGATAATCATCCCGCAAGCTGGCAGTTTTCTATTACCAACTTTGTCTGTGCACCTTTTATGTTACTTCCTACAGGAGTTCCTGCAAAGCTACCCACTAAACAATGGCGTTACACTCCTTGCTGGCAAGTGGCAGTACAGAATAAGATGGCGGTTGCCGATCTCTGTCTGGTTATTGGCAGATTGCCCGATAATGTACAGCTGACTGCTCGTCAGGTGCGGGTGTTATCAGTAGAAGAAAAATCCGATCAACTATTACAGCAGGCAGCAAACACGGCAGGTAATGTACAAATTCTGTGGGTTTCTTCTGTTGGCGCGAGCGCTGTTGAACTGTTGTTGAGTCTCACTGATGTCGTACAGGCTGCTAGCAAGTGGCTGTCGAATCGCACGCTAGAATTGGATCTGCTCACTGTGAGTGCATTGAGTACGGCAGTGGGGGAGGCTGTACTACCTGAACAGGCGATGTTAACCAGTGCACTGAATGTTATTATGCAGGAACACCCACAGATACATTGTGCCTTTCTTGATTGTTCTGCTGATAGTCCGACTGTGGCTATCGGATATGGCCTAAGTCAGCATGGCATGGTACATGCATGGCGCAGGAAGGGATGGTTAAAGCTCAGCTATCAGCCGTTGGCAGAGCAACCACTGCATCAGTTATCTACGCTGCTGCCATCAGGCACTTATCTTGTATTAGGTGGCAGCGGTGGCATCGGTCAGGCATTGGTACAGGCCATTGCTGCCATTGCCCCACATAGCCAATTTGTTCTTGTTTCACGCTGTGTAAATAAAGAGCCTGTCGTTTTGCATTTAGCTGGTCAGTGTGAGTACGAATCGCTGAGTTGCGACATCACCAACATCGCCGAGGTACAATCACTAACGCACTTGTTACAAGAGCGTTATAGCCATATACAGGGGATTTTACACTGTGCCGGCGTGCCGGCCGGGGCGCTTATTGCGCGTCATCAGAGTGCTGAAGATTTTGTCGTTGTTGAGGAAAAAATTCGTATCTGCGACGAGCTGGAAATTCTGCAAGCACTTGAGCCGCGTTGGATTATCTGTGCTTCCTCTATGTCGGCTCTCCATGGTGGTGTTGGACAGCTTAGTTATGCTTGTGCTAACGGATATCTGGATGCATGGGTAGCAGCCAAAGCCGCCAATCAGCAAAACTGTTGCTATCGAACAATCAACTGGGATATCTGGCAGGATGGTGGTATGGCAGTGCAGTAGCTTCCTGCTGGACTGCGTCGTCATGATAATCTGCTGCATTTGAGTACTGGTATCACTCGTCGTGAAGGGGCTGAAATGCTCTATAAAACCATGAGTACACAGCAGACTCAGCAACTGGTATGTACAACCGGTTTTACTGAATCCCGCTGGTTTTATCAACAGCACATACCATCCCGTCCATCTATGGCTGCCAGCTCTGATCTAGCGGATAAATTTTCATTACCGTTGATTCGAAAACTGTACGCGGAACATCTTGGTATTGAAGAGAGTGACAATAATACTTCCTGGGAGAGTATGGGCGGTGACAGTATGCAGGCGCTGGATTTACTCGATGAATTGAATACCCAATCTCCCCGCCCATTTACACTTGCTGAATTTATGCAACTGGATACACCTGAGGCACTTTACCGTTTTATTACTGATGATACGGCTACCGCCAAACCATCGCAGCAGATCAGCAAGATGGCTGGGGCTCAGATGGTTTTACTTCACCCGATTGGCGGAGATCTCTTAGCCTACAGGGAAATGTTGAAGATGCTCGATAGTCTGGTCAGTGTTATTCAGATCCAGGATCCTATGTTAGATGGACAGGTGCTAGCAAAAGATACACTTGTTGAACGAGCTGCAGTTTACTGCCGCTAGGTATTGCCGCAGCTGAAAGACAACTGTCCTCTGATAGTTGTGGGATGGTCATTTGGCGCACTTCTGGCCTATCAAATGGTGGCTATGTCAGAATTACAGAGCAAAAAACCGGTTTTAATCATGATAGATCCGCCTGCTGCGTACTCATGGCAAACGCCACCAACGGATGACTCCCAATTGCATGGGTTTGCCAAGGAACTGAATTACAAACTGCATGATATTACTCTGCCACAGGTGAAACTTTTGATGATGGGTAAAGCTAGCGAAGGGTTGGATTTGCCACCTTTTACCCGGAATTATGTAGCTAATCTGCTACAAGCTTTCCGACGTAATCTCACTTGCTTGCGTAGTTTCATTCCAGGTTGCCACCTCCAGTAATGACCTATCTGCTTTATGCTAGTCAAAGCCAGAAGGCGATGCAGTTCTGGCGTCAGCAACTTAAAACCGCCGAATGTATTTGTATTGAAGGTAACCACTACTCAATTTTGAACAGCAACAACGGGAAAGAACTATTCAGTCAACTAAACCGAATTATCGCCATTGTCATCAACGCTAGAGCCGTGACTGTGTATTCGCCTAGCATCGAGCATGCGGTCACTTAACTTCCGAGGGATAGCCTTTCTTGGGAAACCAATCAGTGTTGACGGCAGACGTGAAAACAAATCTCGGCAACACTGGTTTGCTATCTAAACGGTTTGCTCTGCGCGGCAAATATAGCGCTGGATGCAGCCTTACAAATAGTACAGAGGAAAGAAAGGCTATCGGTTAAAAAAGAGTAATGCGAGCAGCATACACCAGCTGACCCGAAAAGAAATAGTGAAGCAACATAAAACTTTCGCTGGAGATAAAAAATGAATCATTTTTAACCTGCTATTGATAATAGCGGGATTAATTATTTTATGGCGTTTTAATTTGTTGGTTATTAGCGATGGTTTGTTAAATGTTCACTGCAATCACGACAGGCTCAATGCTGCCTTTTATTCGATCTTTTGAGGTGGGGACGATTACCTCTTTACCTGGTCTGCGTTACTGCTTGATCAATTTTGATATTCGCTGTTATCAGGACGCATTGTTTACCTATTTTGCTATTCCTTTTCCGCAAACGTTGAGTGCAGCGGTTGTTAAACGTCGAGCGGAATATATTGCAGTAAGATATGCGGCTAAAATACTGCTACGAACTGCAGGATGTAATAACACACCCGGTATTGGGCAGGATCGTGCTCCAGTTTGGCCATCAGGATGGTGTGGTAGCCTGTCCCATACCGATGGACATGCTATCGCACTAGTATCGCCACAGGAAGCCGATCTGATACCGGGTGTCGATATCGAGACATTCTCTTCGTTAACAATAAGGCAGACCGCAAATCTTTTTTCTTCGTTGGATGAACAAGCACTGCTGGCAGATAGTGGTATTGATTATGAAATAGCATTATTAGTTACGTTTTCTGCCAAAGAAAGTTTATTCAAGGCGCTTTACCCTGAGGTCAGATATTTTTTTGGTGTTGAAGCAGCCAGGGTTTGTAAAATAGACATTTTGCATCAACGAATTACGTTGGAATTGACACAAACACTTACCCAGAATCGTAAAAAAGGTAGCCAGATAGCAGGTTATTATGTAATGCGGGACAACCAAGTTATTACTTTATTTGAGTGAAATATAATTGTTTTATCTCCAGATAATAGTGCTTAATTTAGCTGTAAATAGGGCTTTGTTGAATAAATCGAACTTTTAGGTGATTGGCGGAGCTGATCGCTAAATTCGTTTCAACATCAGGTCCCCATGGCAAAGCAAAAGTTTAAAATTACCAACTGGCCCGCGTACAACAAGGCACTCAGACAACGCGGTTCCCTGACGGTCTGGCTTGATGAGTCGGCCATCGCTGGATGGACTGACAGTTCTTCGCCTGAAGGTCGTGGCCGGCCGCTTTACTACAGCGATATGGCTGTTACCACTGTCCTGATGATGAAGCGTGTGTTTAACCTGTCGCTCCGGGCATTACAGGGCTTCGTTGATTCGATTTTTAAACTCATGTCTTTGCCGCTGTGCTGTCCGGACTACTCGCTGGTCAGCAGACGAGCAAAGAGCGTCAACATCAGCATAAAAACGCCACCGCGTGGTGAAATCTCGCATCTGGTCATCGACAGTACCGGTCTGAAGGTCTTTGGCGAAGGTGAATGGAAAGTCAGGCAGCATGGGGCTGACAGACGAAGAGTGTGGCGCAAGCTTCATCTGGCAGCAGACAGTGTGAATCATGAGATTATCTGTGCCGACTTATCGCTCAGCGGAACGACAGATGCGCAGGCACTGCCGGGCCTGATTAACCAAACCCACCGGAAAATCAGGGAAGTGTTAGCAGACGGTGCTTATGACGCCTGTTACTGCCACGATGCGTTGCTAAGAAAGAAAATCAGGCCCCTTATCCCGCCGCGAAGCGGAGCGAAATACTGGCCGGACAAGCACCATGAACGTAACCATGCGGTGGCGAATCAGCGTCTGAGCAGGAGTAATGATATGTGGAAAAAGAAAGTGGGTTATCACCGGCGTTCAGTGGCAGAAACAGCGATGTTCCGCATAAAAACTTTGCTGGGTGGCCATCTGAGCCTGCGTGACTATGAGGCTCAGGTAGGTGAAGCAATGGCGATGGTCAAAGCGCTGAACCGTATGACGTTGTTGGGTATGCCACACAGCGTCAGGATCGGATAACAGCTGTAGCAGAGGGAGCCATCCTGGCGGCTAATTCTGATTTATTCAACAAAGCCCCGTGATTGTTAACCGTACACAACAAGAAACACCAGATGAAACATTATTACGTCAAACAGAAGGGAATGTTTTAGGGATCGTGGTTGATGCTGCTCGCCGGTTATTAAATTAAAAAGTTCTGCAGGTTTGGCTAATTTTTCGATAAAACGAGGATAACTAATTGTTATTTTTATGAAAATAGAGATAAATTTATTTGTTATATCTTTTTTATTTAATCGCTGTTTTTATTTGTCTTAAGTAATTCTCGTTTTATTTTTTTATCGAATGTATTTAGTAATTTTTATTTTGATAAATTAACGGATAATTTTTGTTATTTAGTATTTTTTAGTAAACTAATGAATGTTAATAGCCGGATAATAGCATAGAATAAAATAACTTAAATTTAACATTTTGTAAGTTAAATTTGCCGCATTATTATATTTTAATCTGACAATAATTTACATTATTGGCTGCATAATAACGAATTTTTAACTGAAATAGGAATAATAAATTGACATTGTCAGAGATTATTAATGTTATTACCGAATTTGCTCGCGACCATCAAATATTAGCTATCTTTATTGTTTTTATATTAGCTTTTGGCGAATCGTTAGCCTTCATTTCATTATTACTCCCTGCGACAGTGCTTTTGCTTGGTTTAGGCGCATTAATTGGTGATAATGGGCTCACTTTTTTACCAATATGGTTAGCTGTTGCCTGTGGTGCTTTTTTGGGAGATTGGTTATCTTATTGGTTTGGCTTTCATTATAAGAACAGTGTACGCCATATGTGGCCAATTTCCCGTCGTCCTGAAATGCTCGATCGAGGTCATCTTTTTTTGGAACGTTGGGGAGTATGGAGTGTTTTTATCGGCCGTTTTTTTGGTCCCTTAAGGGCAGTAATTCCTTTGGTAGCGGGCATCTGTGCTATGCCTAAACATTATTTTCAACTCGCTAATTTACTTTCTGCTATGGTCTGGGCATTTGCTATTTTAGCGCCAGGGGTATTTGGTTTATCTTGGCTTGCTCAGTGGATGGGGTAAAATAGCCGTTAAATTTCATCCTGTGCTATTTGTTGACCAAAATAAGCAAAATTTATTCTGGACATTTATACAGTATACCACTAAGTTATTTTATAAAATAAAGACTATTTTAAGGAAACCAAGGTGGATATTCAGTTATTATATGCAATTATTGGCTTTCTTACCGGCACACTCTTTGGTGGTAGTTTAATTTGGCTAATTATCGCGCAAAAAATGAATAAAAAAGAGTCTGAATTGCGAGATTTTTACAGTATCCAAGCTAGCTATGAGGAAAAAATTACCCATCTTGAATATTGGAAAATTGAGTGTGAGCACCGTGATCAAGAATTAAGGTCACACAGGGAAATTAATCGTAATCAAGAAGTTGAACTACGTGAAGTCATGACACGGCTTGAAGAGACACGGCTGGCTTTTGAAGAGAAACAGCGGCTGTTACTCAATAGTGAACAGCGGTTAAATGTTCAATTTGAGAATTTAGCCAATCGTATTTTTGAACAAAATGAACGTCGAGCTTCTGAGCAGAACCGTCAAAGTTTAGTTGCACTATTAACCCCTTTCCGCGAACAACTAGATGGTTTTCGCCGTCAGGTACATGACAGTTTTAGCCAGGAAGCGCGTGAGCGCCATACTCTAGCTCATGAAATTCGTCAGCTTCAGCAATTAAATGCAGAGATGGCAAAAGAAACGATTAATCTGACTAAAGCGTTAAAAGGGGATAATAAAATTCAGGGAAATTGGGGTGAGACAATTCTCTCTCACATATTGGAAGCTTCTGGGCTAAGGCGGGGGCATGAATTTGAAACTCAAGTCAGTATTAATACCTCCAATAGTCGTTATCAACCTGATGTGATTATTCGTCTACCGCAAGGTAAAGATGTTGTTATTGACGCCAAAATGTCATTGACAGCTTATGAGCACTATTTTAATAGCGAAGATGAGCAACAGCGGGCAACGGCATTACGAGGGCATGTTAATTCAGTACGCAATCATATAAAAGAACTTGGCCGAAAAGATTATCATCAATTAAATGGGTTAAGATCGCTGGATTATGTATTAATGTTTATTCCACTCGAACCGGCTTATTTGATTGCTTTACGCGAAGCGCCTGAACTTATTGACGAAGGTTTGAGAAATAATATTTTACTCGTTTGTCCTTCAACTTTATTGGTGGCAGTTCGTACAATTAATAATTTGTGGCGTTATGAACGACAGAGTCAAAATGCACAAGTAATTGCCGAGCGTGCTGCTAGAATGTATGACAAAATGCGGTTATTTGTCGATGATATACAGGTGTTAGGTCAGAGCTTGAACAAAGCACAGGTGAATTATCAATCAGCGATCAAAAAATTAGCGGAAGGAAAAGGTAATTTGATTAGCCAGGCGGAAAGTTTAAAAGAATTAGGAATAGAAGTTAAACGCCCGATTGATATTGAATTTAGCAAACAGACTGCTAAATCATAATTAAGAAGAATCGTTAGATCGTAAATAAGATCTTACAATAAACATGATTACAATTTCGATTATTATAATGATTAAATGAGCGCAAATTATGGTAGATCCAATTAAAGAAAGCTCTGATTTTGGCTTTCGCAAAGTAGCCAAGGATGAGAAAGCGGATTTGGTTACTGCTGTTTTTCATTCGGTGGCTGCCAAATATGATCTTATGAACGATCTGATGTCATTAGGGATCCATCGAATCTGGAAACGTTTTACGATAGAAGCCAGTGGTGCACGCCGTGGGCAACATATTTTAGATCTCGCTGGTGGCACTGGAGACTTGACCGCTAAATTTGCCAAAATAGTTGGCGAAAAAGGTGAGGTTATTCTGGCTGATATCAACGATTCTATGCTGAAAATGGGGCGCGAAAAGCTCCGCGATCGCGGTATTGTTGGTAATGTTAATTATGTTCAGGCTAATGCTGAAGAACTACCTTTTCCTGATAACTACTTCGATTGTATAAGTATTTCTTTTGGCCTGCGCAACGTTACTGATAAAGATAAAGCGCTTAAATCAATGTTTAGGGTGTTAAAACCTGGTGGTCGTTTATTAGTATTAGAATTTTCAAAACCGATTTTTTCAGCATTAACTAAAGCTTATGATGCCTACTCTTTTCATATTTTACCACGAGTTGGTCAAATGATAGTCAAAGATGCTGATAGCTATCGCTATCTGGCTGAATCTATTCGCATGCATCCGGATCAGGACACTTTAAAAGCAATGATGGAGTTAGTCGGTTTTGAACAAGTTTCTTATACCAATATGAGTGGTGGAATTGTGGCCCTACACAGAGGGTTCAAATTTTAAGATGGATACCCCGTCAACCAGAAGCTATTCAAAAATGCCGCTATTATATGCCGTAATTGCTTCCTTTTTACAGCTTATGTTGAATAGATTTTTTTATCAGGAAGTGGCGTTGAAATCAGCCAGAGTAAGGTTGGTTGGCAAAGTGTTTGCGATTGATTTAAAAGAATTATCTCAACCATTGATATTTATATTCTCTGAGCAACGAGTTGATGTAGTAAACCAGTGGCCAACACCGGCATATTGCGTGATAAAAACCGCGTTAGTGACCTTGAGGCATCTTAAAGATAAACAGCAACTTTCGACTCTGATCAACGACGGTAGGGTTGTTATAGATGGTGATATGCAAGTTGTGCAGCATTGGTCTGCATTACTAGATGCGACTGAATGGGATCTTGCTCTTTATGTCGGTGATGTTGTTGCCGAAGTTGTGAGTTGTTGGGTTAAAAAAGGTATAGTTGGAATAAATGGGTTGCTAACGCAACAAAAAAAACAGTTTAAAAATGTATTGGTGGAAGAATGGCGAATGTCTCCTAATACATTGGAAGTGCTCAGTTTTGCTGATAAGGTTGAGAAGGTGGTGGCAGATATTTCAGCACTGGAACAACGTTTAGCTAAATTGGAGGAAAAATATGAGACCAGGAGAAATTAAACGTCTCTATTTTATCGTTCGAGTATTTCTAAATTATGGTTTAGATGAACTCATTCCCAAAATTAAATTTACTTTACCCTTAAGGATTGGACGCCGTTGTTTTTTTTGGTTATCAAATAAGCATAAAGACAAACCCCTTGGTGAACGTTTACGTTTAGCTCTACAAGATTTAGGCCCGGTTTGGATTAAGTTTGGTCAGATGTTATCTAC
Source organism: Arsenophonus endosymbiont of Aphis craccivora (assembly GCF_013460135.1). Lineage (GTDB taxonomy): Bacteria > Pseudomonadota > Gammaproteobacteria > Enterobacterales > Enterobacteriaceae > Arsenophonus > Arsenophonus nilaparvatae. The sequence goes on along the minus strand of NZ_CP038155.1, from coordinate 1,555,081 downwards.
TCGTCGCGATCTTTTTCCAACGATAATTTCTGATCAGTTAGCATTATTACAAGATAAAGTGGCTAGTTTTGATGGCCGATTGGCTCGCCAACATATAGAACAGTCATTAGGTGGTTCACTTGAAACCTGGTTTGATGATTTTGATGAGGTGCCCTTAGCCTCGGCATCGATTGCTCAAGTACATACTGCAAAATTAAAACAAAATAATAAACAAATTGTAATTAAGGTTATTCGCCCAGATATATTGCCGGTTATTAAAGCCGATATAGGCTTGATGTATCGGCTGGCTAATTGGCTCCCTCTTTTCCCGGATGGACGACGTTTACGTCCACGAGAAGTTGTTCGAGAGTATGAAAAAACATTAATTGATGAATTAAATTTGTTGCGTGAGGCGGCGAATACTCTCCAATTAAGGCGTAATTTTGAAAATAGCTCCATGCTTTATATTCCTGAAGTCTATTCAGACTACTGTCGGGAAAATGTGATGGTTATGGAGCGTATTTATGGTATTCCAGTTTCTGATATTAACGCGTTAAAGAAACAGGGAATTAATATGAAGTTATTAGCTGAACGCGGAGTAAAAGTCTTTTTTACCCAAGTTTTTCGCGATAGCTTTTTTCATGCTGATATGCATCCTGGTAATATTTTTATTAGTCGAGAACATCCTGAAGATCCGCAATATATTGGTATTGATTGTGGTATCGTCGGTTCGCTGAATAAAGAAGATAAACGTTATTTGGCAGAAAATTTTATCGCCTTTTTTAATCGTGATTACCGTAAGGTAGCTGAATTACATGTTGATTCGGGATGGGTACCAGCAGATACTAATGTAGAAGATTTTGAATTTGCCATTCGAACCGTTTGTGAGCCAATTTTTAAGAAACCGCTAGCTGAAATTTCTTTTGGTCATGTTTTATTCAATTTATTCAATACCGCCCGTCGTTTTAATATGGAGGTTCAGCCTCAGTTAGTATTACTTCAAAAGACTTTGCTCTATATTGAAGGATTGGGAAGGCAGCTTTATCCTCAACTAGATTTGTGGAAAACAGCTAAACCTTTTCTTGAAGATTGGCTACATCGACAAATGGGTTTAGCCGCGATTATTAGTGCGTTTAAGGAAAAAGCACCTTATTGGGCAGAAAAAATGCCAGAAATTCCCGATCTTATTTACGGAGCGCTTAAGCAGCATAAATATTTACAAGATAGTATCGATAAATTCGCAGTACAGCTACAAGGGCGACAAGTAAAGCAAAGACAAGGCCAATATTTGCTAGGAATTGGAGCAACTTGCTTGTTATGTGGTACTTTATTGCAGATTTTCGATTCAAAAATTGCTGCTATTGGGTTTATATGTTTCGGTATAATTTCATGGGCTATAGGATGGTATCGAACAGGTAAAATTGGCTAAAGTTTGTCTTTAAACATATTTATCTTAGGCTCTGCATGTTTCTTATATAAAGTTAGTTGTATATAATATGGTTATACATAGTTGAACCTAATTTCGTAGAGGTATATATCAATGGGAACAACAATTGCTATGGCTACATTTGATAGTCCCGGTCAGCTTCTTATTATTGCTTTACTGGTTGTTTTAATTTTTGGTACTAAGAAGTTACGCTCACTCGGCTCAGATTTGGGGGAGTCATTGAAAAACTTCAAAAAAGCGATGAGTGATGATCACAGTAAAACTGATGATAGTAACAAAGCAGAAAAATAGCATACTGATTCTGATTTTGAACCCAAAAATATTACTGAGAAAACAACGACGAGTCAGACAAAAGAAACGGCTGAAAGTAAAAAAATAAAGAGTAGGTATAAACCGTGCTTGATATTGGTTTTAGTGAACTGTTATTGGTTATGATTATTGGCCTAGTGGTTCTTGGTCCGGAGCGTTTGCCGATAGCCGTCAAAACGGTTGCCGGTTGGATACGTGTGTTGCGTTCATTGGTTGCTAACGTTCAGCATGAACTCTCACAAGAGTTAAAATTGCAGGAATTGCAGGAAACCTTGAGGAAGGCAGAAGAAAAAGCACAATTACAGACCATTTCACCGGAACTTAAACAATCGATGGAAGAATTGAGAGAATCTACTGAGCTATTAAAGAAAAATTATAAATCATCGAACAGTCGTATCGAAGAAGAATTGGCTAAAGTAAAAGCATTTACTAGCGATCTTGATGAAAATAGCACAACTAAAATAGATGAAGAAATACCGATAACAACCAATGAACCATCTCAGCCAGCACAGACTGATCAGTTGGTAACCGCGTCAGATAGTCCTACTAAAAGTAAAAATACGCTCAAATCTCCACCAGAGAAAGTAAAAAAGCGCTCTGATCAAACTAACGTTTAAGATTAGTCTATGTCTATCGATGATCCTCAACCACTTATTAGCCATTTAATTGAATTACGTAGACGTATTCTTTATAGCTTATTTATAGTTGCAGTGGTTTTTCTAGCTCTGGTCTATTTTTCCAATGATATCTATCATTTTGTTGCTGCACCCTTGATTGAACAGCTCCCCGTCGGTTCTCGCATGAGTGCGACTGATGTGGCATCAACTTTTTTTACCCCTATTAAACTGACGTTTATGGTAGCGGTATTTATTTCTATTCCAGTGATCTTATATCAGTTATGGGCTTTTATCGCTCCTGCCCTTTATAAGCATGAGCGGCGCTTGATGTTTCCTTTACTGGTCTCCAGTAGTGTACTTTTTTACCTGGGGATGCTTTTTGCCTATTTTGTTGTTTTTCCTTTAGCATTTGGTTTTTTTGTAAAAACCACACCAGAAAGTGTGAATTTAATTCCTGATATTAGTAAATATCTCAGCTTTGTTATGACACTTTTTATGGCTTTTGGTGCGGCGTTTGAAGTTCCAGTTGCTATTATTCTACTTTGCTGGACAGGCGTTATTACGCCCAATTCTTTAAAACGTAAGCGTCCTTATATTATTGTGGGTGCTTTTATTGTAGGTATGTTTTTGACACCACCAGATGTGTTTTCTCAGACCATATTGGCGGTAACAATGTATTTATTATTTGAATTGGGCTTGTTGTTGTCACGATTTTATGTTGGTAAGAGCCGCAAAGCAGCAGATGATAACAATTCTAATGAAATAATAGAATAAAACGCTATTTTTTTAATGACAATCAATCACTTTTCTTAAATTGTTTATTATCTATTAGCTTAGCTACATTTTGATTAAGGATATTAAGAAGAATAACTGAACGATTTTCACCATCAGGTTCTGAATAAATTGCTTTTGGGCCTTCAAAAATACCTTCAGTAATGATGATAGTATCACCTGATACTGGAGTCTTTGGTGCCACGATTTCTTGTTTAGATGCGGATTTTAGTTCATTAATAATATTATCTGGTACGATCACAGGATAGAGGCCAAATCGAATAAAATGGCTAACCCCTCTAGTTGAACGTATCGTTGTGGTATGGATTTCTTCAGGATTACATTTAACGAAAAGGTAGTTTGGAAATAATGCTTCAGTAATTGTGATGCGTTTGCCTCGCACCATTTTTTGTATTTGAGCTTCTGGCGTTAAGCAGATAACATGCTGTCTTTTTAGATTTTCTATTGCTCGCTCTATTTGCCCGCGGTTACAGTAAAGAAGATACCAATTTCCATGTTATGACTCAAAAATAAAATTACACTTTATCATTATATCAAATTATAAATTATTAAGATATGTCGCCAGAACCAGCATGATTAATTCTTTATGATTCAATTAATATAGTTTTATATGATGATCTAATAAAAGGTAGGGATAGATGGATATTTTTCTTCTTAGCAATGGTCGATTAACTACGAATTCTCAATGGCTAAATTATTCAACATCACGTTTAAAAGATATGTTTCAACGTCGTCAGATCCGCAAAGCAGTATTAGTTCCTTATGCTGTCTTACGCGGTGATCATAATCAACGTGCGGCTGAGCTTAGTCAATCATTAGGTATTGAAGTGGTTTCGATTGAACACTTTGAGTCGCCTGTAGAGGCGATTGAGTCAGCGGAGTGTATTTTAGTTAGTGGAGGAAATACTTGGTGGCTAAATAAATGCCTGCATGAAAATGGATTGATCGTAGCTATTCAACGTGCTGTTTTTGAACGTAATATTCCCTATATTGGCTGGAGTGCAGGATGCAATGTCGCCACTCCTAGTATAAGAACCACCAATGATATGCCTGTAACTAATGTAGTTGTAATGCCTTCCTTGGGGCTATTTCCAATACAAATTAATCCGCACTATATTGATAGTCATATTAGTGGGCATATGGGAGAAACTCGAGATGATCGTATTGCTGAGTTGTGTGTGATCAATCCCCATGAAATTGTTATTGCCTTACGTGAAGGTAGTGGCTTACAGATTAAAGATAATGAACTACATTATTTTAGTGGCAAAAATGAAGGATTTAAGATTTTTCAGTATAACCAACATTTTCCAGAGCAATTTGATACAAAAATATTAAAAAAATGGGTTCCTTATCAATGTATTTAATTGCATTGTAATTAATTCAAAATATTCACTAATCTGAACAGACTGAACCTTGATTGGTAACCTGCATGGAACAATTTATAATGAAGCTCCAGCAAATTAAAAAGTAGAAAATATATAATGAAATACCGTGATCTGAGAGATTTCATATCATTATTAGAACAACAAAAAGAAATGAAGCGTATCAGCTATGAAGTCGATCCTTATTTAGAAATGACAGAAATAGCAGATAGAACTCTGCGGGCCGGTGGGCCTGCACTGTTATTTGAAAACCCTAAAGGTTTTTCTATGCCAGTTCTGTGTAATTTATTTGGGACCGTTGAACGCGTTGCGATGGGGATGGGGCAAGAAAATATCCAAGCATTGCATGAAGTTGGCAAATTATTGGCGTTTCTTAAAGAACCGGATCCACCTAATGGATTCGCTGATTTAATCGACAAGTTACCAAAATTTAAGCAAGTTCTTAATATGCCAACTAAAAGGTTAAAGTCGGCAGCCTGTCAAGAACAGATTTGGCAAGGTGACGATGTTGATCTATTTCGTATTCCCATAATGCATTGTTGGCCAGAAGATGTCGCACCACTTATAACATGGGGATTGACGGTTACTCGAGGGCCTCATAAGACACGGCAAAATCTAGGTATCTATCGGCAACAACTATTAACTAAAAATAAGTTGATTATGCGTTGGTTATCTCACCGGGGTGGGGCATTGGATTTTCAAGAATGGTGTAATAAATATCCCGCTAAACCTTTTCCTGTCGCAGTATCTTTAGGGGCTGATCCTGCTACTATTCTAGCCGCGGTGACACCTATTCCAGATACGCTTTCCGAATATGCATTTGCGGGATTATTACGCGGACACCGTTCAACGGTTGTAAAATGTATATCTAATGAGCTTGAGGTACCGACGGGTGCAGAAATTATTCTGGAAGGTTATATTGATCCTGAAGAATTTGCACCGGAAGGCCCTTATGGTGATCACACTGGTTATTATAATGAAGTTGATAAATTTCCGGTATTTACCGTTACGCATATTACTCAACGTAGTGATGCTATTTATCATTCAACTTACACCGGCCGGCCCCCTGATGAGCCCGCGGTTTTGGGTGCTGCACTAAATGAGGTTTTAGTCCCTATATTACAAAAACAGTTTCCAGAAATTGTTGATTTTTATTTACCTCCTGAGGGCTGTTCTTATCGGCTTGCCGTGGTAACAATAAAGAAACAATATGCTGGGCATGCTAAGCGCGTTATGATGGGGGCTTGGTCTTATTTACGTCAATTTATGTATACAAAATTTGTCATTGTCTGTGATGAAGATATTAATGCACGTGACTGGAATGATGTTATCTGGGCAATAACAACCAGAATGGATCCAGCACGAGATACCGTTATGATGGAAAATACCCCGATCGATTATCTTGATTTTGCGTCACCTTTCTCAGGTTTAGGTTCAAAAATGGGACTTGATGCAACCAATAAATGGCCGGGTGAAACACAACGAGAGTGGGGTCGTCCAATTGTTATGACAGAAAAAATAAAAAAACGGATAGATGACATTTGGCATGAATTGGATATTTTTAAATTATGAGAGGATGTGAATGTCGACATTAAGTTGTAAGGTAGTTTCTATAGAATCTATCACTGATACGGTCTATCGCGTTCGCTTATTACCTGATGGTCAATTTTCCTTTCGTGCCGGTCAATATTTAATGGTCATTATGGATGAGCGTGATAAGCGTCCATTTTCCTTGGCTTCAATTCCTTCAGAAAAAAAACTAATTGAGCTTCATATTGGTGCGTCAGAGTTTAATCTTTATGCCATGGCGGTGATGGAGCGTATTTTTGCGCAAAATAGTATCAATATTGATATTCCTCATGGTAAAGCTTGGTTTCGCCAGGGAAGTAAAAAACCAATAATTCTTATTGCCGGGGGAACCGGATTTTCTTATACCCGCTCTATTTTATATGCTGCATTAGAAGAAAACCCTGATAGAGATATTACCTTCTATTGGGGAGGACGAAGATTAGAGCACCTTTATGATTTGGGTGAATTGCAGTCTCTTTCAGAGCAATATCGCAACGTAAAAATGATTCCTGTTGTTGAACAACCTGAATCAGATTGGCTAGGACGGACAGGTACGGTTTTGAGTGCTGTATTGTATGACTTTGGTTCTCTTACAAAATATGAAATTTACATTGCCGGGCGTTTTGAAATGGCAAAAATCGCGAGGGAACGTTTTTGTAGTGAAAGGGGGATCAGCCCTGAATATCTTTATGGTGATGCATTCGAATTTATCTAAATATAATAACAAAAAAAAAACCTCCCTTCTGGGCGGGAAAATAGCAACAACATACCATAAAGAGTAGACTAGTTATTTAATCCGCTCAACAAGTGTAGCGATGCCTTGTCCAAAACCAATACACATAGTAGCTAAACCAAACTGAGCATCTTTCCGTTCCATAATATTTAGTAAAGAAGTGATGATCCGTGCACCAGATCACCCTAAAGGGTGACCTAAGGCAATCGCACCACCATGCATGTTAACTTTTTCTTCCATTTTATCGATAAGCTGTAAATCTTTTAAACAAGCCAGAGCTTGTGCAGCAAAAGCTTCTTTAATTTCAAAAACATCTATATCTTGGAGAGTTAAATTAGCCCGTTGTAATGCAATTTTAGTTGCAGGAACAGGTCCATATGCCATAATGGTGGGATCGCAACCAATAACGGACATAGATCGAATTTTAGCTCTTGCTCTTAATTCATGTGTTTTAGCATATTTTTCACTGGTAACAATTATGGCGGCTGCACCATCTGATAGCGCCGATGAATTTCCGGCGGTAACTGAGCCTGAAATAGGATCAAAGACCGGAGGTAAAGCCGTCAGGCTGGCTAAATTTGCATAAAATCGAATCACCTCATCTTGATTGATGGCAAACAGATTGCCGTCAATATCATGGCCGGCAGTTGCTACGATTTCATTATTAAACCATCCATGATGAGTTGCCTCATCTGCCTTTTGATGAGAACGTAAAGCAAATTCATCTTGTTCAGTGCGACTGATTTGATTTTGTCTGGCGAGCATCTCGGCAGTTAATCCCATTGCAGCTGAATCGGTAGAAATATGAATAGCAAGTTTACGATTGATATCGATGCCGTGGGTCATAGGAACATGTCCCATATGTTCGACACCACCGACCAACACAACATTGGCATCACCTGACATAATAAATCGGGCGGCATCATGTAATGCTTGCATAGAAGAACCGCACAGCCGATTAACCGTTACGGCGGGTACAGTATGGGGAATATCTGTTAATAGCGCAGCATTACGAGCAATATTAAATCCTTGCTCTAAGGTTTGTTGTACACACCACCAGATAATATCGTCAATATCATTTTTATTGTTATTGAGGGCAGGATTACGGCTTAGTAATTGCGTCATTAAATGGGCGGACAACTCTTCTGCTCTGACCTGGCGAAAAGCCCCGCCTTTCGAGCGCCCCATTGGGGTGCGTATGCTATCAATAATTACAACATTTTCCATGATCACGACCTTAAGCCTATTATTTGCTGTTGAAGGGCTTTGTTGAATAAATCGAACTTTTAGGTGATTGGCGGAGCTGATCGCTAAATTCGTTTCAACATCAGGTCCCCATGGCAAAGCAAAAGTTTAAAATTACCAACTGGCCCGCGTACAACAAGGCATTCAGACAACGCGGTTCCCTGACGGTCTGGCTTGATGAGTCGGCCATCGCTGGATGGACTGACAGTTCTTCGCCTGAAGGTCGTGGCCGGCCGCTTTACTACAGCGATATGGCTGTTACCACTGTCCTGATGATGAAGCGTGTGTTTAACCTGTCGCTCCGGGCATTACAGGGCTTCGTTGATTCGATTTTTAAACTCATGTCTTTGCCGCTGTGCTGTCCGGACTACTCGCTGGTCAGCAGACGAGCAAAGAGCGTCAACATCAGCATAAAAACGCCAACGCGTGGTGAAATCTCGCATCTGGTCATCGACAGTACCGGTCTGAAGGTCTTTGGCGAAGGTGAATGGAAAGTCAGGCAGCATGGGGCTGACAGACGAAGAGTGTGGCGCAAGCTTCATCTGGCAGCAGACAGTGTGACTCATGAGATTATCTGTGCCGACTTATCGCTCAGCGGAACGACAGATGCGCAGGCACTGCCGGGCCTGATTAACCAAAACCACCGGAAAATCAGGGAAGTGTCAGCAGACGGTGCTTATGACGCCTGTTACTGCCACGACGCGTTGCTAAGAAAGAAAATCAGGCCCCTTATCCCGCCGCGAAGCGGAGCGAAATACTGGCCGGACAAGTACCATGAACGTAACCATGCGGTGGCGAATCAGCGTCTGAGCAGGAGTAATGATATGTGGAAAAAGAAAGTGGGTTATCACCGGCGTTCAGTGGCAGAAACAGCGATGTTCCGCATAAAAACTTTGCTGGGTGGCCATCTGAGGCTGCGTGACTATGAGGCTCAGGTAGGTGAAGCAATGGCGATGGTCAAAGCGCTGAACCGTATGACGTTGTTGGGTATGCCACACAGCGTCAGGATGGATAACAGCTGTAGCAGAGGGAGCCATCCTGGCGGCTAATTCTGATTTATTCAACAAAGCCAATATATCGTTCAAAACTTTTATTTGATTTTCATGTTATTCCATTCACTTATTTATTGTTAACTTTAGGTTATTTTTACTATTTTATTTATATTCAGTGACGTTAAAAAAAATAACATCGTTGAAATTTGTAAATTATATGTTTAATTATAGCTGGACGGATGACAGACCAGATTATAATATAGAATAAGGTTTATTTACTGTTATATAATAGAAATCAAATAATAATATATGGTATTAGATAATCAATTGAATGGTAAATGAATAACAGGTAAAGTTTATGCATGTTTTATTATTAATCAATATTTGGCAGGTTTAATTAAAAATATGAATATTTATAGGTAAGTATCTTACTTTATAGCAGATGCGCTTTAGATTTTATAAATAAAAGTCAATAATATCATTATAAATCAATTGATTATCATTAATATTACTATTTGCAATAGAAAAAAAAGCCTATCATGGGCTGACAGGCAAGGACTACACACAGCAATATTCTGTAGGTTTCATGATTTTTTATTGCATAATAATGCTAGGAATATTGAAACCAATAATTTATAAAGAGGTTAATCTATAAGCATTATATTAAGATAACTCTAAGGTTTTATCACTAAGAATTATCTCAATAAAAATTTCACTTTATAGTATAATTATATAAGATTATTATTTAATCATACTAATGTTAAAATTAATGAAATTTAATTGTACGGTATTAATCGGTATTTTGGAAAATTTTTAGCGCAACAAATTTGAAATAATTTAAGTATAATCATTAATCATTAATCATTAATCATTAATCATTAATCAGGCTTTGTTGAATAAATCAGAATTAGCCGCCAGGATGGCTCCCTCTGCTACAGCTGTTATCCGATCCTGACGCTGTGTGGCATACCCAACAACGTCATACGGTTCAGCGCTTTGACCATCGCCATTGCTTCACCTACCTGAGCCTCATAGTCACGCAGCCTCAGATGGCCACCCAGCAAAGTTTTTATGCGGAACATCGCTGTTTCTGCCACTGAACGCCGGTGATAACCCACTTTCTTTTTCCACATATCATTACTCCTGCTCAGACGCTGATTCGCCACCGCATGGTTACGTTCATGGTACTTGTCCGGCCAGTATTTCGCTCCGCTTCGCGGCGGGATAAGGGGCCTGATTTTCTTTCTTAGCAACGCGTCGTGGCAGTAACAGGCGTCATAAGCACCGTCTGCTGACACTTCCCTGATTTTCCGGTGGGTTTGGTTAATCAGGCCCGGCAGTGCCTGCGCATCTGTCGTTCCGCTGAGCGATAAGTCGGCACAGATAATCTCATGAGTCACACTGTCTGCTGCCAGATGAAGCTTGCGCCACACTCTTCGTCTGTCAGCCCCATGCTGCCTAACTTTCCATTCACCTTCGCCAAAGACCTTCAGACCGGTACTGTCGATGACCAGATGCGAGATTTCACCACGCGTTGGCGTTTTTATGCTGATGTTGACGCTCTTTGCTCGTCTGCTGACCAGCGAGTAGTCCGGACAGCACAGCGGCAAAGACATGAGTTTAAAAATCGAATCAACGAAGCCCTGTAATGCCCGGAGCGACAGGTTAAACACACGCTTCATCATCAGGACAGTGGTAACAGCCATATCGCTGTAGTAAAGCGGCCGGCCACGACCTTCAGGCGAAGAACTGTCAGTCCATCCAGCGATGGCCGACTCATCAAGCCAGACCGTCAGGGAACCGCGTTGTCTGAGTGCCTTGTTGTACGCGGGCCAGTTGGTAATTTTAAACTTTTGCTTTGCCATGGGGACCTGATGTTGAAACGAATTTAGCGATCAGCTCCGCCAATCACCTAAAAGTTCGATTTATTCAACAAAGCCTAGCAAGTCATAAGTAATTACTTATTTATTTTACTCATGGCAATTAATTTTATTGCGAAATCTCTCTCTATCAGATCAAAATTTTGTTATAAATACGTTTTTTAGCGCAAAAAACACACAAAATAATAACAATCAGACAATCTACAGCAACAAGTGGTTTATAGAGCTAAAGATTTCTATTTAAGCTATTAGTAATGACAAACAGGATTTTAAATTTAATAAATTAGAGAGACCCTACAATTTACACCTATGTCCAACATTAGGCATAGCAGGTTAGTAATAGTAATAAATAAATTATGGATCAACACAATATAAATATACCTAATAAGGAAATGAAAGTATGAACGATTCACTTTATAACCGCTACCAGCAGGCAAAACAGCAGAATAATCTGCAATCAATGGCAGAATCGGCAAACTATTTAAATGTCACAGAAGCAGAATTGATTTATGCATGTGCAAATGCTGATGATGCTAAACGGTTAAATATAAACCCAACACTATTATTACCTGAATTAGCAAATCTAGGTGAAATAAAAGCAATTACCAATAATAAATATGCCACTCATATCCATATCGGTGAATTCAAAAATATTCGTTTAAACAACCTGACTGGTATTGTTCTTAATCCCAGAGAACTGGATTTGCGTATTTTTCTTGATCACTGGGCAATCAGCTTTGCCTTAACTGAGACATTTTCAGATAATATACAGCACAGTATTCAGGTTTTTGATCATTATGGTAATACCGTACATAAGATCTATGCCACTGAAAAAACCAATATGGCTGTTTGGTATAAGTTAATCAATCAATATCAAATGACCGCCAATCCACCATGAAATTTGCGTCCTATTACTGCCTATCAACAACCACCACATATTAACGAAGCGGTAAAAAAACAACTAGAAACAGATTGGCGCAATATGACCAATTTACATCAATTTTTTCAATTATTGCAAAAACATAATGTCAAACGGCAACAAATCTTCGCCGCAGTTAGCGACGAACTTGCTTATCAGGTTAATAATCATTCTCTCTATCACATCCTGCACTCAGCCTTTAATCAACAAAATGAAATTATGATCTTCGTTGGTAACCTTGGATGCATGCAAATATTTACCGGATGTATTCAAAAACTGGCGGCTTATCATGACAAACAAAGCGCGCTACAAAAAATTAATGTTTGAAATATAAAATTCTCCCTCAATGTGATTGAAACTGGCATCGCTAACAGTTGGGTAACACGTAAACCAACCAAGGATGGTATAGTCACCAGCCTGGAAATTTTTGATCACTATGGCAATCAAGTCATTCAACTATTTGGTCAACGTACCGAAGGAGAACCTGAACAATTAGATTGGCAAAAGCAAATTTCAACCTTAACTAAAATATAATGACAGGAGTTAAACTTAATATGAAATTAGGGCTTCTCTACATCATCATATTTTTACTCATTCCTTATTCACATGCAAATGAACGCATTATTACCCTTGGAGGGGATATTACTGAAATTATCTTTGCCATTAATGAAGGAAAGCAGGTTATTGCTCGAGATAGCACCAGTCGTCAACCAGAATCGGTATTAAAGCTTCCTGACTTAGGCTATATGCGTATGTTAAATGCTGAAGGCATTTTATCGCTATACCCGACACTAATCTTAGCAAGTGAACAAGCTAAACCCGATTTAGTCCTAAACAAATTCAACAAACAGGAGTAAAAATAATAAAAGTAACAGGAACACCTTCTCTGGCAGCCATACCAGAAAAAATTCGCACCATTGCTAACGCTATCCACCAGCCACAAAAAGGTGAACAACTCATCGATAAATTTAATGAGTAATTGTCATTAATTAATACTGCTCCTTTGCAACAAAAAATCATTTTCATATTGAGCCATAATGGAACTGTACCGCTATTCGCCGGTCAACGCACCGCTGCAGATAGTATTATTTCAACGGTCGGGGCCAAAAATGCATTGCAAGGTTTTAATGGTTATTTGCCACTTTCTCAAGAGGCCATCATTGCCAGCCAACCTAATTGGATTTTAATTACCCTTGAAGGGCTCTGCTCTTTAGGTGGAATAGAAAAAGTCTAGCGATTACCGGGTATTAATATGACACCTGCCGGAAAAAACAAAGCATTACTCGTCGTTAATGATTTAGGGCTGCTCGGATTCGGCTTGTCGACGCCTAGCGTTATGAAAAAAATACGTGATACTTTGGAAAAAACCAATAAATGATGCAACAATTCGCTTATCCAAAATTGGGCTTATTCATTTTATTTTGTATTGTTATTTTAATTACCTTACTGGCGGCAAATGTGGGTGCAATGGTTTTGTCGTTTAACACACTTTGGCAACTACCATTAACCGATAATCATTGGCAAATTTGGTTAACTATTCGCTTACCACGTATTTTGCTGGCATTATTAGTCGGCTGTGCATTAGCCGTTGCGGGTGCTATTATGCAATGGCTATTTCGTAACCCATTAGCCGATCCAGGCTTACTTGGTATTAGTAGCGGAGCAGCCCTTGGGGTTGCGCTTTTTATTGTTCTTCCCTTCCCCAGTTCTTCACTGTTAAGTGACTATAGTTATCTGATAGCCGCGTTTGCTGGTGGCTTTATTATTGCAATAGTTATTTTTTCATTAACCCATTATTCAAATGGCCATTTAACAACATTACTTTTGTCAGGCATAGCGATTAATACATTATGCGTATCTTTCATTGGTGTACTTAGCTATATGAGCGATGACCAACAGTTACGCAGCTTTACATTATGGATGATGGGCTCTTTAAGTCAAAATAATGGTGCCATATTAGCCATTGCCTCCACCATCATCTCACTGACCACACTTATTACCTTACAACAAAGTAAGAAACTTAATTTATTACAATTAGGTGATGAAGAGGCCCATTATCTCGGTTTAAAAGTAAAAAAAACAAAATTTATCCTGTTACTACTTAGCTCACTTTTAATTGGTTGTGCTGTTGCGCTAAGTGGAATAATTGGTTTTATTGGTTTAGTTGTCCCGCATCTTATTAGAATAAGCTTTGGCACCAACCATAAATGGTTATTACCCGCTTGTGCTTTAGCCGGTGCCGCTTTACTACTTACTGCTGATACCATCGCTCGTACCATAGCCACACCGGCAGCAATTCCAGTTACCGGGTTAATTGGTGCCCCTTATTTTCTCTATCTTATTTTAAAACAGTCACAAGGTTAGTAATAAAATTATGTGCCGCTCTTCCCCACCTTTTATTGCAGCAAAACGACTCTGTTATAGCGTAAACAGTCAAAATATTATTGATAATTTATCACTGTCACTCTATCACAACCAAATAAGTATTATTATCGGTCCTAACGGTGCCGGAAAATCGACTTTACTACGTTTATTGACCGGCTTTCTTAAACCACATACTGTAGACTGTTTATTAGAAGGGAAATCGCTGGCAACCTGGGATATTAATAAATTATCGCGTAAACGTGCGGTAATGCGTCAACATAACCAACTCAACTTTCCGTTTACCGTTGAAGAAATTGTGGCAATGGGACGAACTCCTTATGGTAGTTATTATTTCAATCAAGCTATCGAAAGTGCATTAATACAAACAGACTGCCTGGCCTTGCGTTATCGAAATTACCAACAACTTTCTGGCGGAGAACAACAACGTGTTCAGCTAGCACGAGTTATAGTTCAGCTTTGGCAGCCTGAGCCCAATAATAGCTACTTATTTTTGGATGAACCAACCTCGGCACTTGATCTCTATCATCAGCAGCAAAGTTTACGTTTATTACATCGATTAAATCGAGAACAATCTATTGGCATCTGTTGTGTATTACATGATTTAAACCTAGCAGGGCTTTGTTGAATAAATCTAACTTTTAGGTGATTGGCGGAGCTGATCGCTAAATTCGTTTCAACATCAGGTCCCCATGGCAAAGCAAAAGTTTAAAATTACCAACTGGCCCGCGTACAACAAGGCACTCAGACAACGCGGTTCCCTGACGGTCTGGCTTGATGAGTCGGCCATCGCTGGATGGACTGACAGTTCTTCGCCTGAAGGTCGTGGCTGGCCGCTTTACTACAGCGATATGGCTGTTACCACTGTCCTGATGATGAAGCGTGTGTTTAACCTGTCGCTCCGGGCATTACAGGGCTTCGTTGATTCGATTTTTAAACTCATGTCTTTGCCGCTGTGCTGTCCGGACTACTCGCTGGTCAGCAGACGAGCAAAGAGCGTCAACATCAGCATAAAAACGCCAACGCGTGGTGAAATCTCGCATCTGGTCATCGACAGTACCGGTCTGAAGGTCTTTGGCGAAGGTGAATGGAAAGTCAGGCAGCATGGGGCTGACAGACGAAGAGTGTGGCGCAAGCTTCATCTGGCAGCAGACAGTGTGACTCATGAGATTATCTGTGCCGACTTATCGCTCAGCGGAACGACAGATGCGCAGGCACTGCCGGGCCTGATTAACCAAACCCACCGGAAAATCAGGGAAGTGTCAGCAGACGGTGCTTATGACGCCTGTTACTGCCACGATGCGTTGCTAAGAAAGAAAATCAGGCCCCTTATCCCGCCGCGAAGCGGAGCGAAATACTGGCCGGACAAGTACCATGAACGTAACCATGCGGTGGCGAATCAGCGTCTGAGCAGGAGTAATGATATGTGGAAAAAGAAAGTGGGTTATCAACGGCGTTCAGTGGCAGAAACAGCGATGTTCCGCATAAAAACTTTGCTGGGTGGCCATCTGAGCCTGCGTGACTATGAGGCTCAGGTAGGTGAAGCAATGGCGATGGTCAAAGCGCTGAACCGTATGACGTTGTTGGGTATGCCACACAGCGTCAGGATCGGATAACAGCTGTAGCAGAGGGAGCCATCCTGGCGGCTAATTCTGATTTATTCAACAAAGCCCTATTGCAGCCAAACAGTTAGGTGATATTTTGAATCTGCCAAAATCACTTAAAGTACTATTTGAAAATTTGCTGCGCCATCTGGATGGAAAATCTGTTGTATTAAAAGATTTGCAGACTATGGTTGATTGGCAGCATACGGGGCATGCCGAGCGTGAAATTGCCTATCAACCAGCCCGAGTTTTGATGCAGGATTTTACTGGTGTGACAGCAGTGGTTGATCTCGCTGCAATGCGCGAAGCTGTGCAGCGATTAGGTGGTGATGTTAATAAGGTAAATCAATTATCGCCGGTCGATTTAATTATTGACCATTCGGTTATGGTCGATGAATTTGCCACTCCTCAAGCCTTTAGTGATAACGTAAAATTTGAAATGCAACGCAACCATGAACGTTACCTATTTTTACGTTGGGGACAAAAGGCATTTAATCGTTTTAGAGTTGTGCCGCCCGGAACATGTATTTGTCACCAGGTAAATTTGGAGTATTTAGGTAAGGCGGTGTGGTATGAAGAACGAGAAGGAAAATTGTTTGCTTATCCAGACACATTGGTTGGTACTGATTCTCATACCACTATGATCAATGGTTTCGAAGTTGTAGGTTGGGGAGTGGGCGGTATTGAAGCAGAAGCCGCAATGTTGGGACCACCGATTTCGATGCTCATTCCAGATGTAGTTGGTTTGAAATTAATTGGCAAACTAAACGAAGGGATCACCGCTACTGATTTAGTTTTGACTGTCACCCAAATGCTGCGTAAACATGGCGTAGTGGGTAAATTTGTTGAATTTTACGGTGATGGTTTAGCTGATTTACCGCTCGCGGATCGGGCTACCATTGCCAACATGTATCCTGAATATGGCGCTACATGTGGTTTCTTCCCGGTTGACGAAATCACTTTAAGCTATATGCGGTTAACAGGGCGTTCGGAAGCTGAAATTGCTTTAGTTGAAAATTATACTAAAACACAAGGATTATGGCGCCATCCAGGTGAAGAGCCTATTTTTACAAGTACCTTAGTATTAGATTTAGCATCGGTGGAAGCTAGTCTGGCTGGGCCTAAACGCCCTCAAGATCGGGTTGAATTAAGCCAGGTTCAGCATGCGTTTAAAGATTCAGTCGAGCTTGAATTAAATAAATCAACCAAAGAGCCAGCGCCATCCGTCAGTTATGATGTTAAAAATTTTCAGTTACAAGAGGGAGCGGTTGTTATTGCGGCGATAACTTCCTGTACCAATACTTCAAATCCAAGTGTTTTAATGACGGCAGGATTACTTGCTAAAAAGGCGGTTGAAAAAGGTTTAGTGCGTAAACCTTGGGTAAAATCTTCGTTAGCGCCAGGTTCGAAAGTGGTTACTGATTATTTAGCTAAAGCGGGATTGACTAATTATTTAAATCAAGTAGTTTTTAATCTAGTTGGCTATGGCTGCACCACTTGCATTGGTAACTCATGGCCACTACCGGCGCCAATAGAAGAAGCAATCAAAAAACATAATCTAACTGTAGGTTCGGTGCTATCAGGCAATAGAAATTTTTAGGGTAGGATCCATCTAGTAGTAAAAACCAATTGGTTGGCATCACCACCTTTAGTGGTAGCTTATGCGTTAGCGGGTAATATGCAAGTAAATCTTGCTGATGAGCCGTTGGGACAAGATAAAAATGGTAAAAATGTTTTACTAAAAGAGATATGGCCTACCAGTCAGGAAATTGCTGAGGCAATACAGTTAGTAAAATCTGACATGTTCCATAAAGAATATAATGCAGTTTTTGATGGTGATGAAGCATGGCAGGCACTTGATGTAAAACGTTCAGCCACTTATTCATGGCAACCTGATTCAACTTATATTCGTAATCCTCCGTTTTTTGATGGCATGCAGCTTGCGCCGGCGCCGATCACTGATATTCATGCTGCTCATATTCTTGCAATCTTGGGTGATTATGTTACGACCGATCATATTTCACCAGCTGGAAATATTAAAGCGGATAGCCCAGCCGGCCATTATTTACAGTCCCATGGCGTACAAGCAACAGATTTCAATTCGTATGGTTCGAGGCGAGGTAATCATGAAGTTATGATGAGAGGCACATTTGCCAATATTCGTATTCGTATTCGTAATGAGATGCTTCCTGGGGTTGAAGGGGGATTTACTCGCTATATACCAACACAGAATCAGCTAGCAATCTATGATGCCGCCATGCAATATCAGCAAAAAAATATACCTTTAGCAATTATTGCTGGCAAAGAGTATGGTTCCGGTTCTAGTCGTGACTGGGCGGCTAAAGGAACCCTATTACTCGGGGTAAGAGTGGTTATTGCTGAATCTTATGAACGAATTCATCGCTCTAATTTGATTGGTATGGGGGTCTTACCGTTAGAATTTCCGGCTAATGTAAACCGTAAAAAGTTAAAATTGACCGGTGATGAGACAATTGACATTGCAGGCTTGCAATCGATTACCCCAGGCGAGATGATTAAAGTAACCATTACTGATAAAAATGATCAGAAAACGACAATAGCGATGCGTTGCCGCATTGATACGATGACTGAATTAGAATATTTTCGTCATGGCGGTATTCTGCAGTATGTTATTCGTCAAATGTTAAAATAAACGGATTTAAACCATCAAAAACTGCTCTGTTAAAAGCAGACAGTTTTTGATAATAATTGATTGATTATTTTTTCGCATTATCAGATAGAATATGACCTAATTTGCTGGCTTTTACATTGAGATAGTCACTATTTTTGGGATTACGACCAACAATGAGAGGAACTCGTTCTACGACATTGATTCCAGCTTCTTTCATAATTTCTAGTTTTTTAGGATTATTGGTTAATAATCTAACTTCATTTATTGCCAATAATTTATACATATCAGCACAGACAGTAAAATCACGTTCATCGGGTTTGAACCCGAGTTTTAAATTGGCCTCAACAGTATCCAGCCCCTGATCTTGCAGAGCATAGGCGCGGATTTTATTTAATAATCCGATGTTACGCCCCTCTTGACGATGGTATAGTAGTACTCCGCTACCTTCTTCGGCAATTTGTTTAAGTGCTGCTTCTAGTTGAAAACCACAATCACAACGTAAACTAAATAAGGCATCTCCGGTCAAACATTCCGAGTGAATACGGGAAAGAACGGGTTTTCCATTAGTAATATCACCATAAATAAGTGAGATATGATTATTACCATTAACAATTTCTTCAAAACCAACAAGTAGAAACTCACCAAAAGGAGTAGGTAATTTGGCTTCAGCTATACGTTTTAACTGCATAGTGTTATACATAATGAACAAAACTCTGGATTTAAAATTAAGGAAAAGCGCGTTAAAAAATAGTTATCAAATTATTTTTACCTATATATTTTACTAGGCTAGTGGATATCATCAGTAGATAAGTTTATGTTCATATTACTACAATATGATTATTAAAAAATTAACTATTTTAACTATAAGCACATTTTGTTTATTAATTTAGATTGAGGTTTGCTGATTGAGACCGGTGTCTAATATAAATAAATGTTCTGAGATTTTTTCATTTATTGAAAAAAATAGTCAGCAACACTAGTATTGCGTTAAATGGGATAAATTCAATAAGGAATTTTTTGATTAAAAATATTTTTGCACCATTAACATGTTATAGGATAATTTTTGTGGTCACTCATTATGTTATCTACCATTGAAATGTTTATTTTAAATAAAAAGGTGAGTGTTGATATAATTCACTTTCTTTATTGGGTTTAGATGCTAAGTTAAGCAACGAAAAGTGTTTCCAGCGCTTTTCTATCATTAAGCAACA
The DNA here is from genome assembly GCF_013460135.1 of Arsenophonus endosymbiont of Aphis craccivora. GTDB lineage: Bacteria > Pseudomonadota > Gammaproteobacteria > Enterobacterales > Enterobacteriaceae > Arsenophonus > Arsenophonus nilaparvatae. The sequence continues at coordinate 1,535,370 of NZ_CP038155.1, read as the reverse complement.
ATAGGAAAAAATGTGAAATATTTTTTAATGTTATTACTTGCTGTAGCCATTTTTATTGTTTCCGTGACACTTGGCTCAAGCAATAATCAGATAGTAACATTTAATTATTTGATTGCTAAAGGTGACTATCCAATATCGACATTACTAGCCGTCCTTTTTGCGGTTGGATTCTTGCTGGGTTGGCTTATTTGCGGGATGTTTTACGCTAAAACATTAATTTCATTATCAAATGCAAGACGTAAGATTAAACGTTTAGAAAGTCAATTAACCGAATCAACTCAAAGTGAACACGATACTACTGTGGCAGTTGTTACAAATGAAAAAAGGTAATTTTTTATGTTAGAGCTGCTATTTCTGCTACTGCCTATTGCCGCTGCCTATGGTTGGTATATGGGACGCAGAAGTGCTCAACAAGATAAACAACAAAATGCTGATCGTTTATCCCGTGAATATGTAGCTGGTGTCAATTTCTTGCTATCTAATCAACAAGATAAAGCCGTTGATCTGTTTTTAGATATGCTTAAAGAAGATAGCTCGGCGTTTGAGGCTCATTTGACATTAGGTAATCTTTTCCGTTCAAGGGGGGAGATTGAACGGGCTATCCGTATTCATCAATCCTTGTTTGAAAGTAACTCATTATCCTTTGAGCAGAAACTATTAGCCACACAGCAGCTTGGGCGAGATTATTTAGCAGCAGGAGTTTATGATCGGGCGCGAAATATTTTTTTGCAGCTAGTTGATGAGCAAGATTTTCGCTTTAGTGCGTTACAATCTTTACTTACTATTTATCAAGCAACTAGCGATTGGTATAAAGCAATCGAGGTTGCCGAAAAATTAGTCAAAATGGGCAATACTCAATTTAAACAAGAAATAGCTCATTTTTATTGCGAACTGGCACTATTGGAGCTGAGTAGTGACGATCTTGATGGCGCATTTCTTTTACTAAATAAAGCCGCTCAACCAAATAAAAACGCTACTCGAGTTTCTATTATGAAAGGGCGCATTCATATCGCCCGAGATGAATATGAAAAAGCCATTTCAGTACTTAAACAAGTTTTTGATCAAGATAGAGATTTAGTCAGTGAAACTTTAACCATGCTTTATGAATGTTATCATCATTTAGCGAATTGGCATGATTGGGAAGCTTATATCCAACAATGTGTTGCTGGCGATTGCGGCGCAACTGCTCAGCTTTATCTGGCGGAAATAATTGAAAAAAGAAAAGGGCTAGAAAAAGCGCAAATATTTATTAAACAGCAACTTGAACGTCATCCAACGATGCGATTGTTTTATAAACTGATCGATTATCATTTGGCAGACGCAGAAGAAGGCAGAGCAAAAGATAGTCTGGAATTACTGCGCAATATGGTTGGCGAGCAAATCCGCTCTAAACCTGATTACCGTTGCCGCAAATGTGGTTTTACTACCCATTCTTTATATTGGTATTGTCCTTCATGCCGCTCTTGGGATACGATCAAACCAATAAAAGGCCTTGATGGTCAGTGACAACTTAACATATATTGCATTCATTAAATTTAAAAAGGTTAAAAATGATAGCCAGCACGCAAAATAAACTTCCTGTCTCTACTAATTCCCCGGTTATTGTTGCATTAGATTATCATGATCTGGCTAAGGTATTATCTTTTGTTGACAACCTCAGCCCGCAGGATTGCCGCCTGAAAGTGGGTATGCAGATGTTTACTTTATATGGCCCACAATTTATTCAAACTTTACATAACCGAGGGTTTCAGGTTTTTTTGGATTTGAAATTTCATGATATTCCTAATACGGTGGCGCAAGCTGTTAAAGCAGCGGCGGAAATCGGGGTTTGGATGGTTAATGTACATTCCAGTGGTGGGTTCAGAATGATGATGGCGGCTAAAGAGGCAATAGTTGAATATGGTAAAGATGCTCCACTATTGATTGCGGTTACCATATTAACCAGTATGGAACCAGCGGATCTGCACCAGATTGGTATTACACAACTGCCGGCTGATCGCGCCTTGCAGCTAGCAAAATTAGCCAAGGAGTGTGAGTTGGATGGTGTAGTCTGTTCAGCACACGAAGTAGCAACACTGAAATCAGCTTGTGGTAGCGATTTCTTATCAATTACGCCAGGCATTCGCCCCATTGGTGCAGAATCCTATGATCAGCGAAGAATTATGACGCCAGAGCAGGCTATTAATGTTGGCGTTAATTATATGGTTATTGGTCGTCCTATTACCCATAGTGCCGATCCAGTGTTAACGCTGTCGCAAATTAATCGTTCAATTGGATGGATAACATGAGTGACTCGCGTTTAGTTTATTCGACGGAAACTGGCAGAATAGTTGAAGTAGAAAAAAAATCAGTGTCAACCAAAGGCGACGGTATAGTTCGTATCAGACGTGAAAGCTCAGGCCGAAAAGGCAAGGGCTTACTGGCTTGGATTTGAATAAAGATCAATTAATGATGCTTGCTGCTGAATTAAAGAAAAAATGTGGTTCAGGCGGAGCAAGGCTTTGTTGAATAAATCAGAATTAGCTGACAGGATGGCTCCCTCTGCTACACCTGTTATCCGATCCTGACGCTGTGTGGCATACCCAACAACGTCATACGGTTCAGCGCTTTGACCATCGCCATTGCTTCACCTACCTGAGCCTCATAGTCACGCAGGCTCAGATGGCCACCCAGCAAAGTTTTTATGCGGAACATCGCTGTTTCTGCCACTGAACGCCGGTGATAACCCACTTTCTTTTTCCACATATCATTACTCCTGCTCAGACGCTGATTCGCCACCGCATGGTTACGTTCATGGTACTTGTCCGGCCAGTATTTCGCTCCGCTTCGCGGCGGGATAAGGGGCCTGATTTTCCGGTGGGTTTGGTTAATCAGGCCCGGCAGTGCCTGCGCATCTGTCGTTCCGCTGAGCGATAAGTCGGCACAGATAATCTCATGATTCACACTGTCTGCTGCCAGATGAAGCTTGCGCCACACTCTTCGTCTGTCAGCCCCATGCTGCCTGACTTTCCTTTCACCTTCGCCAAAGACCTTCAGACCGGTACTGTCGATGACCAGATGCGAGATTTCACCACGCGGTGGCGTTTTTATGCTGATGTTGACGCTCTTTGCTAGTCTGCTGACCAGCTAGTAGTCCGGACAGCACAGCGGCTAAGACATGAGTTTAAAAATCGAATCAACGAAGCCCTGTAATGCCCGGAGCGACAGGTTAAACACACGCTTCATCATCAGGACAGTGGTAACAGCCATATCGCTGTAGTAAAGCGGCCGGCCACGACCTTCAGGCGAAGAACTGTCAGTCCATCCAGCGATGGCCGACTCATCAAGCCAGACCGTCAGGGAACCACGTTGTCTGAGTGCCTTGTTGTACGCGGGCCAGTTGGTAATTTTAAACTTTTGCTTTGCCATGGGGACCTGATGTTGAAACGAATTTAGCGATCAGCTCCGCCAATCACCTAAAAGTTCGATTTATTCAACAAAGCCGCGGAGCAATCAAACAAGGCAATATTGAGATCCAGGGTGATAAACGCGAGCTTATTAAGCAATTATTAGAAGCAAAGGGAATGAAAGTTAAACTGGCCGGAGGTTAATCATATTTATAAATAAAGCCAGATAATGAACTGGCTCTATTATGGTTTGTTGGGTGCGATTATTTCTTACCGACTTGGTGACCACTTATACCACCAATAGCACCACCACCTACCGTACCTAATCCACTACCTTCAGTCAGAATAGCACCACCTATACTGCCCATATGCCAGCACCAATAGCGGTATTTTTGTCGCGTTTTGACATATTAGAGCAGGCTGTAATAGACATGAGGGAAATGACAGATATTAACATCAGTAATGTGTGTTTTTTTGAACTCTTCATTCTTCTATGCTATTGATATAATCAATTAAATTCAAATTAACCTAGATAGCAACTTTTTTTAATCAGATTTTTCGGCAAGCTAAAGGAAATTGCAAAAATAATAAAGCCGCTATTCTGTACAGATAGCTTATTATCAGTAAGCTATCTGTGAAATGTCCTTAGGATACCAGTCGTGCAATAATATTGCGGGTTTCCATTCGAACTTCTTCAAGTTGAACATTAATCACATCGTTAAGTTTATGAACAGCAACACCTTTAATAATTATAGCGCCTGCTTCTTGACTACACTGTATTTCTTCTCGCACAGAATGGATAAAAGGTGCCGGAATAAAGGCATTGGCGCCATGGTCGGTTAAACGGATCCGGAGCCCACCTCGAGTAATGTCGGTTATTTCAGCAGCAAAAATAGTGTTAGTTTTGGCGAAAGGTTTTAGATAACGTGCATATAACCAGTCACAGACATCGCGTTCAGCTAAACGATTAGCGCGCTTGCGATCAGTAATTTTTGCCATCAAAGTTTCAGAAGGTTTTGTGATATTATGCTGCTCATGATGGATCATGGCTTTTAAAAAGCGGTGATTGATGATATCTGTATACTTGCGGATAGGGCATGTCCAGGTTGCATAGGCATCAAATCCCAAACCATAATGGGCAGCTGGCGTAGTTTTAATTTCAGCAAAAGCTTGAAAACGGCGTATTCGACTATCTAGAAATTTAGTGGGTTGGTCATATAATAAACGCCATAAACGACAAAATCCTTCAAGTGTTAACAGTGTTTGGGCATTTTGTTCGATATCATGTTCTTGCAAAATGGCAACAACGTTATCAATTTGACTGGGTTCAAAGCCATTATGAACATTAAAAATACCGGTTGCTAATTTATCTTTTAATACTTTTGTTGCACAAAGATTGGCTGCAATCATCGCTTCTTCGACGATACGATTAGCAATCCGCCGTTTCTCTGCCAATATATTCGTGACATTACCATTCTCATCAAGTACAAAGCGATAATTAGGACGCTCTTTAAATACTAATGCATGAGTTAGGCGCCAGGCGGCCCGTTTTTCGCACATTTCATTGAGCAATAAAATTTGCTGTTTGATAATTTCATTTTCTGGTTGCCATTTATCTTGTTGCTGTTCTAGCCAGTCAGAGACATCATCGTATACCAATTTATTTTTTGATTCAACCCATGCCAGGCAAAATTGACTATTATCAGCCAATTGTCCATCTTGTTTAATATCAAATTGACAGACTAGTGCAGGGCGGCGCTCATTAGGACGCAGAGAACACAAATTATCTGATAATTCACGTGGCAACATCGGAATATTGAAGCCAGGTAGGTAATTGGTATAGCAACGTTGTTGGGCAATGGTATCTAACTCACTGTTTACCGGGATATAACTGGTAGGATCGGCAATAGCAACAAATAGACGCAATTGATCATCGCCAATACGCTCTATATAAAGCGCATCATCCATATCTTCGGTACTGGCACTGTCAATGGTAATAAAGTTGCGGTGAGTGAGATCAAGGCGTTCTGCTGTCTGCTCCTCAATGGTACAATTTTGCATTTCCGGCGCTTCGCGCGCTAATTGATGCCGACTCAATGTTACCCACCAAGGGGCAAAATGGTCATCGCCATGGGTAATATATTGGATTATTTCTGCTTGAAATCCGCCTTGATTTTTTAATGGATGACGACGGATTTCTGCTATTACCCAATCATCTTGCATCAAATCATTAGCTAGATGTTGCGCCGAACGACAAAAAATATTTTCTTTTAATACTGGGTGATCGGGTTTCACATAAAGCCGATTATCATTATTTCTTTTTTGAATACGTCCTACAAATCGGGTAAGAAAGGGCTCAATTAATTGTTCTGGTTCAACAATTTCACGATCTTTATTTGTGTGAATGGTGGCGATAATTCGATCACCATGCATTACTTTTTTCATTTGTGGCGGTGGAATGAAATAAGTTTTCGTTCCATCGACCTCAAGAAAACCAAAACCTTTTTCGGTACTTTTGACAATCCCTTCAACACGAGGCGTTTGGGCATGTAATTGCTGTTTTAGCTGCGCTAGCAGCGGGTTATCTTGAAACATACTATCCGTATTTGCGTCGTTAAATTAAAATTTACCCACATTTTGCTCAAGTTGAGTGCTATGGGCAAGCAGAATAATAATATTTGTCACTTCAATAAATGGCATATATAAAGTTGTCTTGAAAATTCGTTAGTTAATCGTTAGGTTGTGGGGTATTGTTTGTCTTTAAATTCACATAAATCTTCAATAATACAAGAGCCACAGCGTGGCTTTCTGGCAATACACGTGTAACGGCCATGTAGTATAAACCAGTGGTGGCAATCCACTTTAAATTCAATCGGCACTACTTTGATTAACTTTTGTTCAACCTCGATAACATTCTTACCTGGGGCAAAATTCGTGCGATTACAAACGCGAAAAATATGGGTATCAACAGCAATTGTTGGCCAGCCGAAGGCGGTGTTCAATACCACATTTGCCGTTTTGCGGCCGACACCGGGTAAGGATTCCAAGGCTTCGCGATTTTCTGGCACCTGGCTATTATATTTCTCAATTAATATCTGACAGGTTTTAATAATATTTTCAGCTTTGGTATTAAATAAGCCAATTGTTTTTATGTAATGCTTTATTTCATTGATGCCTAGGGCTAGCATTTTTTCAACGGTATTTGCAATCTGGTAGAGTTTTGCCGTTGCTTTATTGACACTAATATCGGTAGCTTGAGCGGAAAGTAATACAGAAATAAGTAATTCAAAAGGCGAATTAAAAACAAGCTCCGTTGTTGGTGTTGGATTGTTGTCACGTAAGCGAGTCAGGATGTCTATCCGCTTTTGTTTATTCATATTTTATTTGCTCTCGATCCTTGGCTAAATGATTTTTATTGGGGAAAGCCGCCGATTTTACCGCAGATTGCTGTTGTTTGTGACTAATATATATTTTTACTTTTTCATCGATTAAATATTTACCTGCTAGCATCAAACCTAATCCAATGAAAGCCCCTGGGGGTAATATAGCTAATAAAAAGGGAGAATTAAGATGAATAACTTCAATACGTAATATTTTTGCCCATTCTCCTAACAGCAAATCTGCACCATCAAACAGCGTACCATTACCTAAAATTTCTCGCATGGCACCTAAAAAAAACAGTGCTATCGTGGCACCCGCTCCCATCGCTAAGCCATCAATTGCTGAGTTATAGACATTATTTTTGGCGGCGTAAGCTTCAGCTCGCCCAATAACAATACAGTTAGTAACAATCAGCGGAATAAAAATACCTAAAGATTGATATAAATCAAAAGCATAGGCGTTACTTAACATCTGCACAAAGGAGACGACCGATGCGATAATCATTACATAGATTGGAATACGTATTTCGCTTGGGATCCAATGACGAAAAGTTGAGACGGTAATATTAGTGAAAAACAGCACTAATGTTGTTGCCAGTCCCAATCCTAACGCATTGGTGGCTGTCGAAGAAACCGCTAGCAACGGGCACAGACCTAATAATTGAACCAGTGCTGAATTGTTTTTCCATAATCCTTGGATAAAAAGTTTCTTAGTTTCATTCATTGTAATTAATTTGCGCATGCTGGATAAGTTGATAATTTTTGCGGCACCGACTGTATAAACCAGGCAGCACGCTTAGTGGCATTAATAACTGCTCTTGGTGTAATGGTGGCACCAGTAAATTGGTCAAAATCGCCGCCATCTTTTTTTACCGCCCAATGGGGACTATGTTCTGAGTCAATTTTTTTACCTGAGAAATAGTTGATCCAATTTGAAATACGAATATCAATTTTATCACCTAATCCAGGTGTTTCATGATGTTCAGGTACACGAACACCAAGCACTTTACCATGAAAATCGGCTGCGACTAGCAATTTTATTGCTCCTGAGTAACCATCTGGTGCGATACTTTCTATGATGGCAGCAATCGGTTTTCCCTCTTTTCTGGCAATATAGAGATGATGGGGCAGTTCGCTACCTAATGCTTCATTTTTACTTACTAAGTAACACTCTTTGGTTAAATGATTATCATAAAATTCAGGAGCAATAATTTGATCAAACAGTTTTTGTTGTTGGATAAGTAGCTGGTTATTAATGGTACTTTTGGTGATGGTATAAACCACTGCTGTCAGTCCAGTGGTAGCGGCAGCAAAAACAGCCAATATCAAGCCATGATGTCTAATGGATTTTAGCATAACCACTCCTTATTTATGGCCATAAACACGCGGCTGGCTATAGTGATCAATCAGCGGTACAGCGATATTGGCCAGTAATACCGCAAAAGCAACAGCATCCGGATAACCACCATCAACACGAATGATCCAAATTAATAATCCAATCATTGCACCATAAATAAGACGACCACGCGGTGTAGTTGCCGCCGTAACTGGATCAGTGGCGATAAAAAAGGCACCAAGCATGGTTGCTCCTGAAAACAGATGTATCATAGGAGAAGCGTATTGTGATGGCATAATAAGCCAGCTCAATAATGAGCAGAATATTAGCGTGGCTAAAAATGCCAGCGGAATTTGCCAGCTGATTATTCGGCGATAAAGCATAATAATGCCACCAAACAGATAAGCAATATTAACCCATTGCCAACCGATGCCAGCTAAAGAACCTTGTAAAATAGGTTGTTGCAGTATTTGGCTAATTGAGTGTGTTAGTAAACCCGTTTTAAAGCTATCGAGTGGTGTCGCTTGAGTTACACCATCAAAACCTAACGTTAATTGGTTTAAAGTTGCTCCTGTATCGGTATGGCCGGAAAAAATGACTTGTAGGCTAGCTAAAGTATCGGCATGGATCGATTGAAGCTCTGTCGGCGGTAACCAACTTGTCATTTGAACAGGAAATGAGATCAATAATACCACATAACCTACCATGGCTGGATTAAATGGATTTTGGCCTAATCCGCCATAGATGTGTTTAGCTATTAATATGGCAAAGGCCGTACCTAAAACTACCAGCCACCAGGGTGATAATGTTGGAATACTAATAGCCAATAATAAGGCGGTTACTAAGGCGGAATTATCTTTTAAATGGGTTATAACCGGTAATTTTCGTAGCTGTAAAGCTGCCGCCTCACAAATAAATGCGGTTATGATAGCGAGTAAAATTTGGTAAATCGTTCCACTACCAAAAAAGTAAATTTGGCAGGCAATACCGGGAATGGCAGCAATAACAACCCCCAGCATGAGTTTGCTGGTACTTTGGTTTTCATGCGTAAAGGGTGAAGTCGTCATTTTTAATCGGTTGACCCGACTATTAGTCGGTATTGGTCTGAATTTCATTTTTCAGCTCATATATTGTTCAATTATTAGGGAGTTTTACTCTGCGCATCACGTTTGGCTTTAGCCCGAGCAATAGCGGCGGCAACGGCCGCTTTACGTGGATCAACTGGCTGCTGCTCGCTTGTTGTTTCTGTTGCTACAACTGATTGGCTTTCGGCTGCTTGTCTGGCAGCTTGAATAGTGCGCAGTTGGGCTTTTCTGGCTTGACGCGCTTCAATCGCTGCTTGGTTATTCAATGGTTCAGTTCTACTATTGTCAGCCTGATTTTTTTGTGCATTAATTCGCATTAATGCAGCATTAATTGTGGCTTTGTCGGTTGCTTCGGGCTTAACAGCCGCTTGATGATGCCGTTGCTGATGCAGAATTTTTTCTCGTTCAAGCCGGCTTTTTTTAGCCTCAAACCGTTGCTTAGCATCCGATGTACGTTGTTTTTCTTGAGTAATGGATTTAATTTCAGCCTTTTCTTGTCGATAGTATTGGACCAGTGGAATATTACTTGGGCAAACATAAGCACAAGCACCACATTCTATGCAATCGGATAAATTATATTGTTCCGCTTTTTCATGCTCCTGTCCTCGACTAAACCAATAAAGCTGTTGTGGTAATAAATTAGCTGGACAAGCTTGGGTACAAAGACCACAGCGAATGCAAGCTTCTTCAATATTAGGTTCACCGATTTCTGCTATGGTAGGAGCAAGGATACAGTTGCTAATTTTAACAATAGGAGTGGTTAAATCAGACAAAGTAAAGCCCATTAGTGGCCCTCCCATAATAACCATTTGCTCTGATTGTGGCACCAGACCGACCTGTTGTAATAGAAAATTGATCTGGGTACCCAAACGAACCCAATAATTACCAGGCTTTTGTATAGCATCGCCGGTTAATGTAACCACCCGTTCAATTAATGGTTCTCCATCGATAATGGCTCGTTTAATCGCAAACACAGTACCAACATTTTGCATCAATATACCAATGAACGAAGAGTGAACGCCGCTGGGTATCTCCTTGCCGGTTAATATCTTAGTTAATTGTTTAGCGCCGCCTGAAGGATACTTTGTTGGGATCACTCGTAATTTAATCATAGCTTGTTGGCCTAAAAGTGCTTCTTTTAAGGCGGCTATTGCTGCGGGCTTATTATCTTCAATACCAATCAGGACTTCTTTCGGTTTTAAAATATGTATCAGTATCAGTATACCTTCGATAATCTCATCAGCATGCTCCTGCATTAATCGATCATCGGCGGTTATATAAGGTTCACACTCTGCGGCATTGATAATTAACGTATTAATTAACTTATTGCCATTTTTCAACTTTGTTGCCGTCGGAAAGCCTGCGCCGCCTAATCCTGCTATACCGGCTTGCTCAATATGTGACAATAAGACTTTAGCAGAATATTGTAAGTAGTTGGGTAGAGGTTTGCGCTCACACCATTGATCTTTACTATCTGGCTGTAATCGAATACAAAGCTCTTTTAGGCCGGAGGGGTGTGCGGTTATATGAGGGGCTATGTCAGTAATAGTACCTGAAGTCGTAGCATGGACAGGGATCTGACGATCACAACCTTTAGTTAATGCTTGTCCTTTTAAAACATAGTCATTGGTTTTAACAATGATATCACCCGCTGAGCCTACATGTTGCTGAATAGTAATAATCAATTCATTAGCTAAAGGGAGCGTAACTAACGGAACTTGGCTTGATTGTATTTTCATTTCAGGCGGATGTATGCCACCTGAAAAAGACCAAATTTTTTCTTTATTTGACGTAAGTTTTTTGAAAAAGTTAAACATTTGCTTGCTCCTTGCTAGCAAATGTAACGGTCGGTGTTGAGTTCGATGATGTAGTAATATTTTTTACTGGAATAGTGGTGAGATCCCATTTCCAGTTTTTGATGGTGGTTTTTATTGGTAGCATCGTAATACAGTCTGTTGGGCAAGGGGCAACACAAAGATCACAACCGGTACAGAGATCTTCTACCACTGTATGCATAGCGCGCGTTGCTCCAATAATTGCATCAACGGGGCAAGCCTGAATACATTTAGTGCAGCCAATACAGTTGGCTTCATCAATAAAAGCAACTTTTCGTTCTGGTGTTAATTTATCTTCATCAAGCGCTTGTGGCTCTACACTAAGTAATTCGGCAATTTTTAACATAGCTTGTTCGCCGCCGGGCGCGCACTTATTTATGGTTTCACCATTATTGGCAATTGCTTCGGCATATGGGCGACAACCTGGATAGCCACATTGGCCACACTGGCTTTGTGGTAAAATATGATCAATTTTTTCTACTATTGGATCGTCTTCTACTTTAAAGCGAAGCACGGCAAATCCTAAAATAAGACCAAAAATAAGGCCAAATCCGGCAATAACACCGATTGCAATTAATAAAGTACTCATTAGAATTTTACCAAACCACTAAATCCCATAAATGCTAAAGACATTAGGCCGGCTGTAATGAGACCAATCGATGAACCGCGAAAGGGAGCCGGAACATTTGCCACTGCGATACGTTCACGGATGGCACAAAATAGCACCATTACTAAAGAAAATCCTACTGCAGCAGCAAAACCGTAAACGGCAGATTGTAAAAAATTATGTGATTGATTGATATTCAATAAAGCGACACCAAGAACTGCACAGTTTGTGGTAATTAACGGTAAAAAAATACCTAAAAGACGGTATAGTGTCGGGCTGGTTTTGCGTACCACCATTTCAGTAAATTGAACAACAACAGCAATAACTAATATAAAGCTTAAAGTACGTAAATAGATTAAATCTAACGGTATTAGAACCAATGTATCCATTAGCCATGAACAGATGGATGCTAAAGTCATCACAAATGTTGTAGCAAATCCCATACCAATAGCGGTTTCTAGTTTTTTAGAAACCCCCATAAAAGGGCATAATCCAAGAAATTTTACCAGCACGAAATTATTTACCAAAACGGTAGCGATAAATAATAAAAAATAATCTGTCATCTGAACGCCTAAATTTTTTATTTAGTCAGTCGAAGTTGTAAACCTAAATGGTCGGCTATGATAGCAACTGATAGTCATATAGGTTATCGATCTTGTGTGAAAGTCAATTTTAGTCAGTTAATGATTTTTAAGAAAATGAAAAATAGTGATTGCAGCTAAAAAATAAAAAGGTACGCTAAATAATATGCATCGGCTGGTCTGGTTGTAATATATGGTTTTAAGTTTGATATGTCATTGTTTTAAGGGGTAGTTATGAATAAACCGATTAAGGTTGGTTTGATTGGTTACGGTTTTGCCTGTAAAACCTTTCATGTTCCTTTTATTACCACAATAGAAGGATTTCAATTATCAGCTATTGTAAGTAGTTATGAACAAAAAGTAAAAAAAGATTGGCCTAATGTCCCTGTTTTTGCTTCACTTGAACAACTTTTGGCTGAGCAGCCAGAAGTCTCTTTGATTGTTATTCCAACACCAAATAAAACTCATTTCCCATTGGCTAAACAAGCACTCGAAGCCGGTAAACATGTAATCGTCGATAAACCGTTTACCTTGACTGTGCAAGAAGCTGTAACGTTACATCAATTAGCGCAAACAAAAGGTAAGTTATTATCTGTTTATCACAATCGCCGCTGGTACTCAGGTTTTTTAACGGTGAAATCGTTGCTAGAAAATCAAATATTGGGTGAGCTAAAATATTATGAATCGCATTTTGATCGTTATCGGCCTGATGTGCGTCAACGGTGGCGAGAGTCAAAAGAGGCGGGCAGTGGTCTATGGTATGATTTGGCTCCTGACATGCTTGATCAAGTATTGCAACTTTTTGGCCAACCTTAAAGGTTGTTTTACATGCCACCACCATCGCAGCAGCAGAGTCGCCGATTTATCTACTACATGGTATGGAAGGCAGTTATGTAAAATATGGTCTCGATCCACAAGAAGAGTGTTTAAAAGCAGGGCAATTACCAACAGCAAAAGATTGGGGTAAGGATAGTCACGATGGAAATGTGACGTTGTTACAAAATGGTGAGCTAATCGTTAAGCCATTAGAAACTAAACCGGGTAATTATGGTCTCTATTATCGTGCTATTCGTCAGGCAATTACTAATGGTGCACCTAATCCAGTTAGCGCCGAAGAAGCTATTTTGGTGATGAAATTGATTGAAGCGGGAATCGAGTCGGCAAAAATGCAACACACAGTAGAGCTGGCGCTTTAATTTTATTCATTTTGTCTATTCATATTTTTAAATATTAAAGGAAGCGTTATGTGTTGGTGGCGTCGTTTACAAATTGATTATTTTTTGCTGTTTATGTTAATGACTATAATGCTTGCTTCCTTTTTTCCTTGTCAAGGTAAGGTGAAAATCGTCTTTCAACATTTAACGACTATAGCCATTGAGTTACTTTTTTTTCTCCATGGCGCAAAACTTTCACGCCAGGCTATTTTTGCCGGTATCGGTCATTGGCGATTACATCTGCTAATTTTTTGCAGTACCTTTATTTTGTTTCCGATTATTGGCTTAGCGTTAAAGCCGTTAGTACCTGAGTGGATGTCACCGACTGTTTATATCGGATTTCTTTACCTTTGCGCCTTACCTGCGACAGTGCAGTCTGCGATTGCGTTTACTTCTGTTGCCGGCGGCAATATTGCTGCTGCCATTTGTAGCGCATCAGCTTCCAGTTTGTTAGGGGTGTTTTTGTCGCCAATATTAGTCAGTTTCTTAATAGATATTGATAATCATCAACAGATTGAGTTGTTGTCAAATATTGGGGCTATTTTATTGCAAATTATGCTGCCATTTATATTAGGCCATTACTGGTACAATGGATTAATCGCTATCGAAAATTAATTACTATTTCTGATCGTTCATCTATTTTATTAGTGGTTTATGTCGCTTTTAGTGAGGCGGTTATTGAAGGGATATGGTATAAAGTTGATGGCTGGTCGCTATTAATGATTGCGATTGTTAGCGGTTTTTTACTTGCTATAGTGATTTTATTTAATATTTACACCGCTCGTTATTTTGGTTTTAGTAAAGCCGATGAGATCACAATAGTATTTTGTGGCTCTAAGAAAAGTTTAGTTAATGGTGTCCCTATGGCTAATATACTTTTTCCTGCTCATCTAGTGGGTATTCTTTTACTGCCGGTGATGATTTTTCATCAAATTCAATTAATGGTATCTATTGGCACAACGCTACGCTAAAAAAGTCGTTAATATGAAAATTATACAGCTTATTTAATTGATGATACATAGCCATTTAATTTAACTCTCTCATTTTGTGTCTTTTCTTCACATTGCATTGGCTTAACTTGTAGTAGTTTTTGGCTCAATAGAAAGGGGCAAACAGGTAAAGACAAGCTTTCAGTTGAATGTAAGTTTTTTGGCGATCCTTGTAGGGCGACACTTTCTATCGTGGAATTATATTCCTGATTAAGTCGTGAATTGAGATGATAATTCTTTATTTGAATTGAACTGTCAAGATTTAAACGGCTTTGTTGAATAAATCAGAATTAGCCGCCAGGATGGCTCCCTCTGCTACACCTATTATCCGATCCTGACGCTGTGTGGCATACCCAACAACGTCATACGGTTCAGCGCTTTGACCATCGCCATTGCTTCACCTACCTGAGCCTCATAGTCACGCAGCCTCAGATGGCCACCCAGCAAAGTTTTTATGCGGAACATCGCTGTTTCTGCCACTGAACGCCGGTGATAACCCACTTTCTTTTTCCACATATCATTACTCCTGCTCAGACGCTGATTCGCCACCGCATGGTTACGTTCATGGTACTTGTCCGGCCAGTATTTCGCTCCGCTTCGCGGCGGGATAAGGGGCCTGATTTTCTTTCTTAGCAACGCATCGTGGCAGTAACAGGCGTCATAAGCACCGTCTGCTGACACTTCCCTGATTTTCCGGTGGGTTTGGTTAATCAGGCCCGGCAGTGCCTGCGCATCTGTCGTTCCGCTGAGCGATAAGTCGGCACAGATAATCTCATGATTCACACTGTCTGCTGCCAGATGAAGCTTGCGCCACACTCTTCGTCTGTCAGCCCCATGCTGCCTGACTTTCCATTCACCTTCGCCAAAGACCTTCAGACCGGTACTGTCGATGACCAGATGCGAGATTTCACCACGCGTTGGCGTTTTTATGCTGATGTTGACGCTCTTTGCTCGTCTGCTGACCAGCGAGTAGTCCGGACAGCACAGCGGCAAAGACATGAGTTTAAAAATCGAATCAACGAAGCCCTGTAATGCCCGGAGCGACAGGTTAAACACACGCTTCATCATCAGGACAGTGGTAACAGCCATATCGCTGTAGTAAAGCGGCCGGCCACGACCTTCAGGCGAAGAACTGTCAGTCCATCCAGCGATGGCCGACTCATCAAGCCAGACCGTCAGGGAACCGCGTTGTCTGAGTGCCTTGTTGTACGCGGGCCAGTTGGTAATTTTAAACTTTTGCTTTGCCATGGGGACCTGATGTTGAAACGAATTTAGCGATCAGCTCCGCCAATCACCTAAAAGTTCGATTTATTCAACAAAGCCGATTTAAACGTAACATGAGTTGGTGATAAAATTTAGCCTTACTTGAATCAATTTTAGTTGAAATATGAATATTATTTTTTACAAAACAGTTTTTTATTTTTTTTATTTTACTAGTTAATGAGTTTGTTTTTAGCTGATTATGTTGCTGGCTAGGTTTTATTAAAGGTCGATCTTTTATGATATTAATTTTATTCAACATAGAAACCCTCAGTATTAAAAATTGATACAAAAGAGCCAGTATCTTAACTGGCTTTTGTCATTTTACTAAGGTTTAATTTGATTGCGGGGTAGTTTTCGGCGTTGTTGCAGGCTGAGCCGATGGATTGTCCATCAAGCCAATATTAATTAAAAACTCAACTAATTTAAATGATTGATTATTCATCTTCAGTTCGTCACCGGCGTAATGAATATCCAGCGTCATATTATCTTTGGTTACCAGCATCCATGGCAAAATTGGTCTATCTTCATTCAATTGTGCTTTTTTCTCATCACTTAGGAAGTATTCTGTTGGTGATGTAAAGACATTTTGCTTAGCTGAACTTTCAAATTCACTAATTTGTGTAGTTGCTTTCTGACTAAATAATGTTTTTTGTTCCGGGGTAGTTACTTTATCATCTGAGCCTAGTATTTCTGTTTGGGTAAGCATTTCTATCAACATCGATTTTGATAAATTAACATTGATATTAAAATGATTGAATAGTGCTTTAATGACCTGATCGTATTGGTTATTTTGGCTATAAACAGAGAGTTGATTCAATGTCCAAGGCTTCATATCGATATCTATTTTGATATCGCTTTGACCGGCACTATTTTTCCAATAAAAAGGTTCGATGACAATTCTCGGACTATTCTTCAACAAGCTAGGTAAGTTCTCAACTAATAACTGGGCGAAAATAGTATCTGCATTATAAAGAGGGTTGCCATTTGCTAAGTTGTGAGCAATTTCATCATTATAACTTTTTAGGAAATTACCAAACGCTTTAGCATCCATTCTTTCGATTAATAACGTAAGTTCTCCAGAACCTAAGTTTTGTTCTTTAGCGATAAGATCATTAATGCTATAAGAAATTTTACCGTCAATGCTATCGTCTTTTAGTACAGAATCTAAGTTAATAGCAAAGTGTTTAAATGAAAATTTAATGTCATCGCTATTAACATTAATATCGGAAATATTAAGCGTCTGTTTGCCGGAGTAGAAATTAAACGGAGTCAGTGATAAATCACTTTGGATATTGAGCCCTTTAAGGATCATGCTTTCCGTTTTCTCTTTATTGCCGATAACAAAATTATCACTAACAACGGAAATTTTTATATCTTTAAGATCGGTATTGCCCACATAATTAATTGCACCACCGCTAAAAGTTATATTTTTTCCATAAGGATTACCGTCTAGTGGACTTAAATTTAAATTTGCATCTAGGCCTTCATTAAAACCGACGTCAACATCACCAGTTATGAATGCTGGCTCCTGAGTATATTTGAATAGTTCTTCAGTGGTTGCATTTTTAACCAGTTCAATAGTGGTTGAGGCTAATCTTGGTAACAGATTAAGTTTAACTATTTTGTTAATAGGAAAGGGGCCATGAAAGATTTTTGTGGCAAACTTAACAATGGTCTTTTTTCTTTCGCTGCTCTCTTTTATATCAATAATGATGTCTGCGTTAGAAGTGAAAATTCCTCGCTGATAATTTTCTGTTTTAACATTAATACCAGCTTCTGGTGCATTATTTTTTAGTGTGGTATTAGTACGTTCAATGAAAGTATCAAACTCTCCCTCAATTTTTTTTCCGGTATACCAAGAGCTAATTGTCCAAATTACGGCAACAATTACAATGACGCCTACAGCTACTAACGATTTCTTCATATATCCATCCCTAAAGGATTTTAGCGGGTAAAAGTGATCAAATTTAATAAAATATATTATATACAGCTTTGCATGTATTTTAATTTTTGCTAATAATTAAAAACTCTGGCCAGTTTACCTTTTCCATTGAGCATAATTTGTCTTTCGGATGCAGATATAAATATTGATTCCCCAGATAGGATCTCGTCAGTTTGATTTTCTGAGGTGATAGATATCTTACCTTCAACACAAAATAAAATCGTGGCAGAATTGTTTGCTATCGTAGTCAATTGATTATCAATTAGATATAAGGAAAAAGCAAAATCATCTACCGGAATAGGATAACAAAATTCATTATTATGTATATTCGGTTGTAGCAATAATGTGTCGCAGGATTTGGCAATGAAATCTAAATTAGCCAGTAATTCAGCAATATCAATATGTTTGTTAGTTAATCCCGCGCGCAGTACATTGTCAGAATTGGCCATTACTTCTAAACCAACACCTTCAATATAAGCATGCGGCGTTCTGGCATAGAGAAACATCGCTTCACCTTGTTGTAATTCAATAATATTCAGTAACAATGGTGCAAATAATCCATTATCTTCAGGGTATAATGGCAACATTTTCTCTATAGTGTTCCAAGGTTCCCCTTTTTCTTGCTGTAGAACAGATTTTAAGGCTGCAAGTAGCTGCTGCTTTTCTTTTGTTGTCAGGCTTAACAAATGTTTAAAAAGTTGTGCCAGTTGAGTTTCTGTTGGGGTATTTAAAAATAGTTGAATAACTGGTGAAGCTTCGGCAATCGGCAGCAATAAATTAGTGATCTTCTTTAAAGGGCGAAATGAATTAAGCGCTTTGAAAGGTGTTAAAGCATAAATAAATTCAGGCTTATGATTATCGTCTTTATAATTACGATTAGGGCAATCGAGCGCAATTCCTGCTGCGTTTTCACGCTTAAACCCAACTTCGGCAGCAATTTTATCTGGGTGTACCTGGATAGAAAGTGGTTGAGCTGCGCAGAGCACTTTGAATAAAAAAGGTAATCGATGAAATTTTTGAGCAATTTTTTCACCGAGATAATAGCTTGGATCGGTTGCGATTAGTTTATCTAACGATATTTTTTGCTGGCTATTTAAATCTGCAACCATAGAGCTGGCTTTAGGATGTGCTCCCATCCATAATTCAGCCATCGGTAAATCCTGAGGATTTTTGATATGGTAAAGCTTAGTTAGGGCATCTTTACTACCCCAATCATAGTGTTGAATTTTATTGATCATTTTAAACATATAATACTGCTCTTAGTTGATAAAAATTTATTTTTAACTGTAATGCAATAAACTCGCTTATCTCTCACATGTTAAATTAAAAATAGTGCATGATTTCAAGTACAATCAGTTTATCTGCAAAGATGGATTATGCATATCCAATTATTTTATGCTAAGGAGATAATAATAATGTCAGAATATCGCATTGAAAAAGACTCAATGGGTGAAATTAAAGTCCCAGCAGATAGGCTATGGGGCGCTCAAACGCAACGTTCGCTACACCATTTCCATATCTCAGTGGAAAAAATGCCTGTTGCCTTGATCCATGCATTGGCATTAACTAAAAAAGCAGCAGCTGAAGTAAATAGCGATTTAGGTTTGATAGCAAAGGATAAGGCTAATGCTATTATCGCCGCAGCTGATGAAGTCTTAGCGGATAAGCATATGGCTGAATTTCCATTAGCAGTCTGGCAGACCGGCTCTGGTACGCAAACTAACATGAATATAAATGAAGTATTGGCGAACAGAGCGAGTGAAATTTTAGGTGGGAAAAGAGGCCAGCAGCGCTTAATTCACCCGAATGATGATGTAAATAAAAGCCAGAGTTCTAATGATGTATTTCCTACTGCAATGCATGTAGCTGCTGTTATTGCTTTACATCAACATCTGTTACCTAGATTAAAAGAACTACAAACTATTTTTAAGCAAAAATCTGATGCCTTTAATGATATTGTCAAAATTGGCCGTACGCATCTTCAAGATGCAACACCATTAACGTTAGGCCAAGAAATATCAGGGTGGGGAGCAATGCTAGCTCATAATGTCCGCCATATCGAAGAGAGTATTCCGCATCTATCTGAACTGGCATTAGGCGGAACGGCGGTGGGTACCGGTTTAAATACCCATCCTGAATATGCCATTAAAGTTGCCAGTAAAATTGCAAAATTATCCGGCCTACCATTTGTCACTGCGCCTAATAAATTTGAATCTTTAGCTACTTGTGATGCTTTAGTTCATGCCCATGGTGCTTTAAAAGGTTTAGCAGCTTCATTAATGAAAATCGCTAATGATGTAAGGTGGTTAGCATCAGGTCCGCGTTGTGGCATTGGTGAAATTATGATCCCAGAAAATGAACCTGGTAGTTCGATAATGCCAGGAAAAGTTAATCCGACTCAGTGTGAAGCTTTAACTATGCTTTGTGCTCAGGTTATGGGGAATGATGTTGCTATTAATATTGGTGGAGCATCAGGTAATTTTGAACTCAATGTTTTCCGCCCTATGATTATTGATAATTTTTTACAATCAATTCGTTTATTGGCGGATGGTATGCTTAGTTTTAATGATCATTGCGCTAAAGGTATTGAGCCTAATCGCCAACGGATAGATAAATTATTACATGAATCATTAATGCTAGTTACTGCACTAAATACGCATATTGGTTATGATAAAGCCGCTGAAATTGCTAAAAAAGCACATAAAGAAGGATTGACGCTGAAGCAAGCAGCATTAAAACTGGCTTATTTAACAGCCGAAGAGTGTGATATTTGGGTGCGACCTGAAAATATGGTTAGTAGTATGATAAAGTAGTTTTTATATTTATAAAAAAAGAAAACCGAGTTAATAATCTCGGTTTTTTTACTTAAATTTCTTGATAAAGATGTAATCGAGCAATAATTAATTTTAGTTTTTTATTTTTTGGCTTATGTTTTATTTTTATATTATTAATATCATAGTCAGTAAGCGTACCTAATGTTGTCAAATGGTTTGTATCACTACTAAATGATAACAGTGGAAGAGGGCAAGCGTATTGTACTTGTTGTTTTTCATTCGCGTACCAAACTCTGGCAATCGGCTGAACTTTTACGGGGCGTTGTATTTTTAATATGGCAGCATTAGAGATGCTATTTAAGTCCTGGATCTCTTTTTCAATTAAAGTACGCCATTGTTGTTTAGTATATGCCGACATTGCTTTTTCAGATTGATAGTTTTTATGTAATCGCTCAAGGATTTGCTCTTTTGTTACTTTATTGACGATATTTTTATTGGCCTAGCCAAAATTAATGCTACTAGGTGACTCAACATAATTGATTTTACGATAGGCATTCAGAGTAATTAAGCCATGTAATTGTTGGTGAATAAATTCAAATCGTTGCTCTTTTTTTATCCCAGATTGATGAGTGACAATATTTTTTAATTCTGTTTTTAACTTATTAATTGTTTCCAGTTGCTGTTTGATGCCTAAATCATTTTCTACTGAAAGATTAAAACATAGGGCACCAGGTAACCTTATTGCAGTTTTATTACTAATGTGTTGCGGGCTATCATGAATAAATAATCGATTGTAGTTTGTTAATGCTAAGTTTAAGGCAGCTTTTCCTGTCAAAGTGCTAATTGCTATTTGGTTAATATCATTATTTTCTTCTCCTTTCTTGTTGTTCTCAAAAGGTAATTAATAAAACTTATAAAACTATTTTTTACTCTTTTCGTTTGTTTTTGTACTAAAAGCGTTGCCTCAAATATGCAACATTCGATATCACCAGCAAATTTTTTTCAGTTTTCAAATATTATTATCTATTATCAACAATTATTAGCTTCCAATCCGTTAAAATATTCTATATATAGGCAGGAGACAATAGGCGACATATAACTTATAAAATACAAAATGGTATCTCAAGAGTGGTCACCTGAAAAACGGCTTTGTTGAATAAATCAGAATTAGCCGCCAGGATGGCTCCCTCTGCTACAGCTGTTATCCGATCCTGACGCTGTGTGGCATACCCAACAACGTCATACGGTTCAGCGCTTTGACCATCGCCATTGCTTCACCTACCTGAGCCTCATAGTCACGCAGCCTCAGATGGCCACCCAGCAAAGTTTTTATGCGGAACATCGCTGTTTCTGCCACTGAACGCCGGTGATAACCCACTTTCTTTTTCCACATATCATTACTCCTGCTCAGACGCTGATTCGCCACCGCATGGTTACGTTCATGGTACTTGTCCGGCCAGTATTTCGCTCCGCTTCGCGGCGGGATAAGGGGCCTGATTTTCTTTCTTAGCAACGCATCGTGGCAGTAACAGGCGTCATAAGCACCGTCTGCTGACACTTCCCTGATTTTCCGGTGGGTTTGGTTAATAAGGCCCGGCAGTGCCTGCGCATCTGTCGTTCCGCTGAGCGATAAGTCGGCACAGATAATCTCATGAGTCACACTGTCTGCTGCCAGATGAAGCTTGCGCCACACTCTTCGTCTGTCAGCCCCATGCTGCCTGACTTTCCATTCACCTTCGCCAAAGACCTTCAGACCGGTACTGTCGATGACCAGATGCGAGATTTCACCACGCGTTGGTGTTTTTATGCTGATGTTGACGCTCTTTGCTCGTCTGCTGACCAGCGAGTAGTCCGGACAGCACAGCGGCAAAGACATGAGTTTAAAAATCGAATCAACGAAGCCCTGTAATGCCCGGAGCGACAGGTTAAACACACGCTTCATCATCAGGACAGTGGTAACAGCCATATCGCTGTAGTAAAGCGGCCGGCCACGACCTTCAGGCGAAGAACTGTCAGTCCATCCAGCGATGGCCGACTCATCAAGCCAGACCGTCAGGGAACCGCGTTGTCTGAGTGCCTTGTTGTACGCGGGCCAGTTGGTAATTTTAAACTTTTGCTTTGACATGGGGACCTGATGTTGAAACGAATTTAGCGATCAGCTCCGCCAATCACCTAAAAGTTCGATTTATTCAACAAAGCCCTGAAAAACTAGTTTCCCCACAAACATGTCGTCATAATCTTGATATATACATTCCTACAATACCGAAGCCTAAATATGCTCTTATTATAATTATAATAAATAGTGGAGATAGTTATAATAATAAGAATTTTTCACCAGATTTTAATAAAAAAATGCTGATTGATATTACAGAAAGAACTAATGTTATTGTTATTTCAATTAATAATATCGTAAATAACTACGTTATATCGAATGATGACAAGACATTTCTTAATGAAAATGATCAGCAATATGATTTTATTGCCCGGAACTGGTCGTTATTTATGAATAATCCTGAAAGAAGGGTATTACCATTAGATATACCTATGACTGCCGTTGTTTTACAAACTATTCGGTTTACTAAACAAGAATTAAAAAAATGGAACATCAAAAAATTTATTGTCTCTGGTGTGTCAGCTCAAGGATTTACTGCATGGTTAGCATCTATTGGGCTTTGTTGAATAAATCAGAATTAGCCGCCAGGATGGCTCCCTCTGCTACACCTGTTATCCGATCCTGACGCTGTGTGGCATACCCAACAACGTCATACGGTTCAGCGCTTTGACCATCGCCATTGCTTCACCTACCTGAGCCTCATAGTCACGCAGGCTCAGATGGCCACCCAGCAAAGTTTTTATGCGGAACATCGCTGTTTCTGCCACTGAACGCCGGTGATAACCCACTTTCTTTTTCCACATATCATTACTCCTGCTCAGACGCTGATTCGCCACCGCATGGTTACGTTCATGGTACTTGTCCGGCCAGTATTTCGCTCCGCTTCGCGGCGGGATAAGGGGCCTGATTTTCTTTCTTAGCAACGCGTCGTGGCAGTAACAGGCGTCATAAGCACCGTCTGCTGACACTTCCCTGATTTTCCGGTGGGTTTGGTTAATCAGGCCCGGCAGTGACTGCGCATCTGTCGTTCCGCTGAGCGATAAGTCGGCACAGATAATCTCATGAGTCACACTGTCTGCTGCCAGATGAAGCTTGCGCCACACTCTTCGTCTGTCAGCCCCATGCTGCCTGACTTTCCTTTCACCTTCGCCAAAGACCTTCAGACCGGTACTGTCGATGACCAGATGCGAGATTTCACCACGCGTTGGCGTTTTTATGCTGATGTTGACGCTCTTTGCTCGTCTGCTGACCAGCGAGTAGTCCGGACAGCACAGCGGCAAAGACATGAGTTTAAAAATCGAATCAACGAAGCCCTGTAATGCCCGGAGCGACAGGTTAAACACACGCTTCATCATCAGGACAGTGGTAACAGCCATATCGCTGTAGTAAAGCGGCCGGCCACGACCTTCAGGCGAAGAACTGTCAGTCCATCCAGCGATGGCCGACTCATCAAGCCAGACCGTCAGGGAACCGCGTTGTCTGAGTGCCTTGTTGTACGCGGGCCAGTTGGTAATTTTAAACTTTTGCTTTGCCATGGGGACCTGATGTTGAAACGAATTTAGCGATCAGCTCCGCCAATCACCTAAAAGTTCGATTTATTCAACAAAGCCGGTTTATCCAAACAAATAAAATGCCGATAAATAATAATTGTTATATTTTTTTATTTATTATTAAATCTAAATTAAATATTTACAATTATTTAAATATATTTTTTTAAATTTTGTGTGATAAAACAAATAATAAAATATATTTATATAAAAATTTTTTAAGTAAAAATAAATATGATTGATACCAAATTATTACGTCAGGAACAGACCACAAAAGCTAAACAAATTATTCTTACAGATAATTTTGCTACCCCTAATCTTATTGCTGGTGCTGATGTTGGATTGGAAGAAAAAGGTACTATAACCCGAGCCGCAATGGTTGTTATGCACTGGCCTTCACTTGCTATTGTTGAATATCATATTGCCCGTATACCGACTGAATTTCCTTATATTCCAGGTTTACTCTCTTTTCGAGAGTATCCTGCATTACTGGCGGTTTGGGAAAAACTGCAACATAAACCCGATCTTATTATGGTTGATGGCCAAGGAATTGCGCATCCTCGTCGTTTTGGAGTAGCTAGTCATTTGGGTCTTTTATTAGATATTCCAACGATAGGTATAGCAAAAAGTCGTCTATGTGGTCACCATGAAGCTTTAGATGAAATAGTGGAAAGCTGCCAACCATTGAATGATAATAATAAGCAAATTGGTTGGGTGTTTCGTAGTAAAAAAAGATGTAAACCACTGTATATCTCACCTGGCCATAAAATCAGTTTAGATGCTTCACTATTATGGGTTAAGCATTGTATTAAAGGTTATCGTTTACCTGAACCTACTCGTTGGGCTGATGGAATCTCTTCTAATAGAGCGTTTTTTAATCGAATGAAACAGAATTTGGCATAATTAAATTTAAAATATGTGGAACCTGTTGATTTTCAGGTAAACTTCGGCGTAAAAGGTAAGTGAGTAGAAATTTAATGTTAAGAAACCCAATTCATTTGCGGTTGGCAAAATTAGATAGTTGGCGGCATATTACTTTCATGGCCTGTTTATGTGAGCGTATGTATCCTAATTATCAATTGTTTTGTAAACAAACGAGCTTTTTAAATCCAATACGTTATCGTATTATTTTAGATTTAATCTGGGAATCACTGATTATTAAAGATAGTAAAATTGATTTTGATAATCAGTTGAAAAAGTTAGAGGAAGTTATTCCCGTCGCAAATGATTTTGATATATACGGAGTTCATCCTGCTATTGATGCATGTATTGCGTTAAGTGAAATAATTCATTCTTACTTAAGTGGGGAAACATTAGAAAGTGCTATTGAAGTAAGTAAAATTTTGATTCGAACTATCGCAATGTTTGAGATGACTCAGACAGGTAAAGAGATGTCTGATGAAGAACTGAAAGAATTGCTTACCATTGAAGAAGAATGGGATATTCAATGGGAGATTTACCGTTTACTTGCCGCTTGTGAAGAGCGGGATGTAGCGCTGATTAAAGGATTAAAATCCGACCTCCGTGAAGTAGGGATCAGCAATATTGGCATTAAGGTTACCTAATTTCCGTTCATAGTGTTTAAAAACGTGCTTTGGTACCATAAATGCTGACTTTTAAAGCTTCACATTCGCCTATACTATGCTCTACAGTGAAGGTGGAGAGGAGTACTTTCGGGACGTATATTAAGAATTAATAGGTTCTACATATCCAACGTACTCGATGATATGCAAATGATAAACACACTGTGTAAGGATCACTGATGAATAAGACTGTAAATAAGAACATGAATAAGGGTCATGTAATTGAATGTGTCGCGCAAAAGGCAAACTTGACTAAGACTCAAGCTAAAAGTGCGTTAGAAGCAGTCATTGAATGTATTACAGATGCATTGAAAGAAGGTGAGCAAGTTCAATTCGTTGGTTTTGGTACTTTTAAGATTAATTATCGTGCAGCTCGTACTGGTCGTAATCCTAAAACAGGTGCAGAACTCAAAATTGAAGCCGCTAATGTACCAGTATTTGTTGCTGGAAAATCACTGAAAGAAGCAGTTAAGTAATTCAGTTGCGAAAGAGAATATTCAAAGGGGGTATTCAACCCCTTTTCTTGATTGGGCACATCCTCATTTTACTTGGCGCTTGCACCAGTAAACCTAAAATGCCAGAATTTAGCGCAAGTGGATTTATTTCTGACGCCGGGGTCGTTAGGTTATGGCGCTTAAATGATCAAAAAAGCAACCATCAAGTAATTGTCGCTGTATATAGTCCTTACCAAGACAAAAATACTACCATTACTTTCTTTGAATATCGTCAAAATAAACTTTGGCAAATTCGGTATCAATCTTTTGACTATAAAAATAAACAGCAACAACAGCTAAGATTTGATCAAAATGACCATATTATTTTTATGCAGCGCATAATAAATAATAACAAAATTCCTTTAACTAAGGATGATATTCTTCGCTGGCGATTTGAATCAGAGCGTTTAATTGAATTGAGCAACACACTTATTGCTGGTAATGTTCATCTTTACCAAGGTCATTGGCGTCAAGGACAAATTATAACGTGTAGTGGTGAAAAACGTGATACATCGTTTACCTCTCAAGCTGAAAATTGGTTGTTGCAAAGATCCAAGACTAGTTCAGATGACTTGGCTATTGCCTGGTTAGAAGCACCAGAAGGCAACGAGTTATTGCTCGTTGCCAATGAGAATTTCTGTCTATGGGCGCCAACAAAAAAGAAACTTTAAATTTTTTATTTTAAACGAGCAAGTGCTCGATAACCGATATCATCCCGATAGAAACAACCCGTCCAGGATATTTTTTCTGCTTTCTGATAAGCTGCTTTTTGGGCATCGAGAATTGTTTTTCCAAGCGCGGTAACACACAGTACACGGCCACCGGCAGTAATGACTTGGTTTTGTTTTAATTCTGTTCCGGCGTGAAAAACTTTACACATTTCTGCTGGGTTATCATTGTTCCCTTCAATAATATCACCTTTACGATAATTGGCCGGATAACCTTCAGCGGCCATGACAACACCTAAGGCACAGCGCTCATCCCAACATGATGTTTTACCCGCTAATTCTCCTTTAGCGCCGGCTAGACAAAGTTCTACCAGATCAGATTGTAAGCGCATCATAATGGGTTGTGTTTCTGGATCATCAAATCGACAATTAAATTCAATAACCTTTGGATTTCCTTGTTTATCTATCATTAATCCGGCATATAAAAATCCTTGATATCGCCGATCTTCGAGCGCCATACCTTTTACCGTAGGATAAATAATTTGATCCATTACACGCTGATGAATAATGTCTGTGACAACCGTAGCAGGAGAATATGCCCCCATTCCACCTGTATTTGGCCCGCTATCATTATTACCAACACGCTTATGATCTTGGCTTGTTGCCATAGGAATGACATTTTCACCATCAACCATTACGATAAAACTGGCTTCTTCGCCGTCAAGAAACTCCTCAATAACGATAGGGTGACCAGCTTGGCCAAATGTATTACCGGCAAGCATCTCATGAACAGCATTTTTGGCTTCTTCTAAAGTCATAGCAACAACCACGCCTTTACCTGCGGCTAGCCCATCAGCTTTAATAACAATCGGGGCGCCCATTTTGTTTAGGTAGGCGAGTGTGGGTTCAACTTCGGTAAAATTCTGGTAAGTGGCGGTCGGAATATGATGACGTGTAAGAAAATCTTTCGTAAAAGCTTTATAGCCTTCTAATTGTGCTGCTTTTTGACTGGGACCAAAGATCGTTAAACCAGCATGTTGAAAAGCATCAACAACGCCTAGAATTAAGGGTGTTTCTGGTCCAACGATCGTTAAACTAATATTATTATTTTTGGCAAAATCGACTAATCCAGTAATATCTGTTATTGAAACATTAATATTGGTTAGATTTTTTTCTAGTGCAGTTCCGGCATTACCGGGTGCAACATAAACCTTGTCAGCGAGAGGTTATTGTGCTGCTTTCCATACTAAAGCATGCTCACGACCACCATTGCCGATAATTAAAATATTCATGTTATTGCTCCCTAAATTAATGGCGTAAATGGCGCATATCAGTAAAAATCATCGCGATATCATGTTCATTAGCTGCGGCTATGATCTCATCGTCACGAATTGAACCGCCTAGTTGGATAACACAGGTTATGCCTGCGGTAGCGGCAGCATCAATACTATCTCGGAATGGAAAGAAAGCATCAGATGCCATTGCACATCCGACAAGATCTAAATTTTCGTCCTGCGATTTTAATGCCGCGATTTTCGCTGAATAAACTCGGCTCATTTGTCCCGCACCAATACCGACTGTCATATTATTTTTGGCATAAACAATGGCATTGGATTTTACAAATTTTGCCACATGCCAACAAAATAGGGCATTATCTATTTCTTGTTCGCTTGGCTGACGTTTGGAAACGACACGTAGATCAGCTTTGGTCACTAAACCTAAATCGCGATCTTGCACCAATAAGCCACCATTTACCCGTTTGAAATCTAAACCTGCAATAGGTGAATGCCATTGGCCACAGGCCAGAACACGCACATTCTGTTTGCTTGCAAGTATTGCGAGGGCAGCTTCAGTAACCGCAGGTGCAATAATGACTTCAACAAATTGACGCTCAATAATTGTTTTAGCCGTATTTGCATCTAATTCACGATTAAATGCCATAATACCACCAAATGCAGAGGTTGGATCAGTTTTGAAAGCGTGATCGTAAGCCGCACAGATATCAGTACTGACCGCAACACCACAAGGATTAGCGTGTTTGACAATGAGACAAGCCGGTTTGGAAAAACTTTTTACGCACTCCAAGGCTGCGTCAGTATCAGCAATATTATTATAAGAAAGCGATTTGCCTTGTAGCTGTCTTGCTGTAGCAACAGAGGCTTCTACTCTATTTTTCTCTATATAAAAAGCCGCAGCTTGATGACTATTTTCGCCGTAACGCATATCCTGATGTTTAATAAAATTCAGGTTCAATGTACGAGGAAATCTACCTGAAGCCTGGTTCATCTCACCATAATAAGAAGGTACTAACTTACCAAAATAATTAGCAATCATCCCATCATAAGCGGCAGTATGTTCAAAAGCCTTAACTGCCAAGTTAAAGCGGAACATGTTAGTTAGAGAGTTTTGCTGATTATCCATCTCTTCGATGATTTTGTGATAATCCTGACTATTAACCACAACCGCCACATCTCTATAATTTTTGGCAGCAGAACGGATCATGGCTGGCCCACCAATATCAATATTCTCAATGGCATTTTCTAGCGTACAATCTGGCTTGGCAACAGTTTCTGCAAAAGGGTAAAGATTAACAACAACCATATCAATTGGCGTAATTTGATGTTGTCTCATTATTTCGTCATCTTGCCCGCGCCGGCCGAGAATACCGCCATGTACTTTCGGATGAAGCGTTTTGACACGGACGGCCATCATTTCTGGCCATCCGGTATAATCGGAAACTTCTATAACAGTTAACCCGGCCGCTAGCAATAATTTAGCTGTACCGCCGGTAGAGATAAGTTCAACTTTACGTTGAGATAAAGCTTTAGCAAATTCAACAATACCTTCTTTGTCAGAAACACTCAGTAGAGCACGCTGAATAGGGCGGAGTTGTGGCATGAAATAGATCCCTTGGAATAATAAAATGTTTTAAAACATTAATTAAATTTTATGGCTATTTGCTATTACAAATGATATTCGAAAATAACTAGTTTTAATCAAATATTTTTTGTCGCAAACGCAATTGTAACGCAAACGTTTGCGTATTTCGCTGTAATTTTTGTCATTTGATTTTTGTGGATAACTCTGTTAATAATTCGGTATAAGGCTTTGTTGAATAAATCGAACTTTTAGGTGATTAGCGGATCTGATCGCTAAATTCGTTTCAACATCATGTCCCCATGGCAAAGCAAAAGTTTAAAATTACCAACTGGCCCGCGTACAACAAGGCACTCAGACAACGCGGTTCCCTGACGGTCTGGCTTGATGAGTCGGCCATCGCTGGATGGACTGACAGTTCTTCGCCTGAAGGTCGTGGCCGGCCGCTTTACTACAGCGATATGGCTGTTACCACTGTCCTGATGATGAAGCGTGTGTTTAACCTGTCGCTCCGGGCATTACAGGGCTTCGTTGATTCGATTTTTAAACTCATGTCTTTGCCGCTGTGCTGTCCGGACTACTCGCTGGTCAGCAGACGAGCAAAGAGCGTCAACATCAGCATAAAAACGCCAACGCGTGGTGAAATCTCGCATCTGGTCATCGACAGTACCGGTCTGAAGGTCTTTGGCGAAGGTGAATGGAAAGTCAGGCAGCATGGGGCTGACAGACGAAGAGTGTGGCGCAAGCTTCATCTGGCAGCAGACAGTGTGACTCATGAGATTATCTGTGCCGACTTATCGCTCAGCGGAACGACAGATGCGCAGGCACTGCCGGGCCTGATTAACCAAACCCACCGGAAAATCAGGGAAGTGTCAGCAGACGGTGCTTATGACGCCTGTTACTGCCACGACGCGTTGCTAAGAAAGAAAATCAGGCCCCTTATCCCGCCGCGAAGCGGAGCGAAATACTGGCCGGACAAGTACCATGAACGTAACCATGCGGTGGCGAATCAGCGTCTGAGCAGGAGTAATGATATGTGGAAAAAGAAAGTGGGTTATCACCGGCGTTCAGTGGCAGAAACAGCGATGTTCCGCATAAAAACTTTGCTGGGTGGCCATCTGAGGCTGCGTGACTATGAGGCTCAGGTAGGTGAAGCAATGGCGATGGTCAAAGCGCTGAACCGTATGACGTTGTTGGGTATGCCACACAGCGTCAGGATCGGATAACAGGTGTAGGTGTAGCAGAGGGAGCCATCCTGTCGGCTAATTCTGATTTATTCAACAAAGCCTCGGTATAATATAATGCTTTGCTGTTTAATTAATCAATTAAACAAAATTATGCAAAATTAAGCTTGCCAGCTGCGTAAAACTGCCTATAATGCGCCCCCACTGAGTCAGTATAGAACGAATCAATTGAATTGAATTTTCTTGACGCATGGTAAAGAAAAGTAGAAATAACTACTTGACTTTACAGGTGAAAAGCGTAATATACGCCACCTCGCGGCCTAGGTCGCACGCTCTTTAACAATTAATCAGACAATCTGTGTGGGCACTCGCAAGACATCATCAAAAAATATTTGATTTTAAAGTCTTGAAGAGTGACAAACAGTTAATTCATATATGAACTAATATGCAGTAACGTTATTTTGGACGGCAGCGGCGAAGGTGGTCAAACATCGGCAAAGCGGGTTGAACAAAAGGGCGTTACGGTCAGTAAAACATTCTTTGAGCATCAAGCTTTTAATTGAAGAGTTTGATCATGGCTCAGATTGAACGCTGGCGGCAGGCCTAACACATGCAAGTCGAGCGGCAGCGGAAGGAAGCTTGCTTCCTTGCCGGCGAGCGGCGGACGGGTGAGTAAGGTATGGGGATCTGGCCGAAGGCGGGGGATAACCACTGGAAACGGTGGCTAATACCGCATAATCTCTAAGGAGCAAAGTGGGGGACCGTTCTGGCCTCACACCTGCGGATGAACCCATATGAGATTAGCTAGTAGGTGGGGTAATGGCTCACCTAGGCGACGATCTCTAGCTGGTCTGAGAGGATGATCAGCCACACTGGGACTGAGACACGGCCCAGACTCCTACGGGAGGCAGCAGTGGGGAATATTGCACAATGGGCGCAAGCCTGATGCAGCCATGCCGCGTGTATGAAGAAGGCCTTCGGGTTGTAAAGTACTTTCAGTCGTGAGGAAGGTGTTAAGGTTAATAACCTTAGCAATTGACGTTAGCGACAGAAGAAGCACCGGCTAACTCCGTGCCAGCAGCCGCGGTAATACGGAGGGTGCGAGCGTTAATCGGAATTACTGGGCGTAAAGGGCACGCAGGCGGTTAATTAAGTTGGATGTGAAATCCCCGGGCTTAACCTGGGAATGGCATTCAAGACTGGTTAGCTAGAGTCGTGTAGAGGGGGGTAGAATTCCATGTGTAGCGGTGAAATGCGTAGAGATGTGGAGGAATACCGGTGGCGAAGGCGGCCCCCTGGACAAAGACTGACGCTCATGTGCGAAAGCGTGGGGAGCAAACAGGATTAGATACCCTGGTAGTCCACGCTGTAAACGATGTCGATTTGGAGGTTGTGGTCATAAACTGTGGCCTCCGGAGCTAACGCGTTAAATCGACCGCCTGGGGAGTACGGCCGCAAGGTTAAAACTCAAATGAATTGACGGGGGCCCGCACAAGCGGTGGAGCATGTGGTTTAATTCGATGCAACGCGAAGAACCTTACCTACTCTTGACATCCAGCGAATCCTTTAGAGATAGAGGAGTGCCTTCGGGAACGCTGAGACAGGTGCTGCATGGCTGTCGTCAGCTCGTGTTGTGAAATGTTGGGTTAAGTCCCGCAACGAGCGCAACCCTTATCCTTTGTTGCCAGCGAGTAGTGTCGGGAACTCAAAGGAGACTGCCGGTGATAAACCGGAGGAAGGTTGGGATGACGTCAAGTCATCATGGCCCTTACGAGTAGGGCTACACACGTGCTACAATGGCGTATACAGAGAGAGGCGAGCCAGCGATGGGAAGCGGAACTCAGAAAGTACGTCGAAGTCCGGATTGGAGTCTGCAACTCGACTCCATGAAGTCGGAATCGCTAGTAATCGCGGATCAGCATGTCGCGGTGAATACGTTCCCGGGCCTTGTACACACCGCCCGTCACACCATGGGAGTGGGTTGCAAAAGAAGTAGGTAGCTTAACCTTTTTGGATGGCGCTTACCACTTTGTGATTCATGACTGGGGTGAAGTCGTAACAAGGTAACCGTAGGGGAACCTGCGGTTGGATCACCTCCTTACCTAGATAGATGGAATGTGAGTGTTCACACAGATTGTCTGATGAAGATTGAGCAGAATGTATCATTAGGCTTGTAGCTCAGGTGGTTAGAGCGCACCCCTGATAAGGGTGAGGTCGGTGGTTCAAGTCCACTCAGGCCTACCAACATTGCTGACGGAAGTGGCTGAAAGGCAAGGTTAGCAGTAAGGTGTAATGATACGACAATCTTAATGGGGCTATAGCTCAGCTGGGAGAGCGCCTGCTTTGCACGCAGGAGGTCAGCGGTTCGATCCCGCTTAGCTCCACCATATTGCAAGATAAAAATAGAAAAAAAGTTATTCAGAGCAGGCTGGCAACAGTATGCTGCGAATAATTATGCTCTTTAACAATCTGGAACAAGCTGAAAATTGAAACACACATTATTAAAAAAATAGTGTGGAGAACTCTCAAAACTCCAATCAGTTGGGTTTTTGTTGTCATGATGAAGAGTTATGAGCGAGCAGTCAGCAATTCGAGGCGGCCAGCGCACAGCAAGCGCAGCGTACTAAAGTACGTGAGCATTGCGCGCAATGCCCAACACAGAATTGGTGGACGCGCATCCATAACCCAACAAAAAGACAGTAGAAGACACCTTCGGGTTGTGAGGTTAAGCGAATGAAGCGTACACGGTGGATGCCTAGGCAGTCAGAGGCGATGAAGGACGTGCTAATCTGCGAAAAGCGTCGGTAAGCTGATATGAAGCGTATTAGCCGGCGATGTCCGAATGGGGAAACCCAGTGCATTAATGCACTATCGTTTGATGAATTCATAGTCAAACGAGGCGAACCGGGGGAACTGAAACATCTCAGTATCCCGAGGAAAAGAAATCAACCGAGATTCCCCCAGTAGCGGCGAGCGAACGGGGAGCAGCCCAGAGTCAACATCAATATTTACCGCAGGAGAAGGGTCTGGAAAGGCCAGCAATAAAGGGTGATAGCCCCGTATCTGAAACGGTAAGTGTTGTGAACTCGAAGAGTAAGGCGGGACACGTGTTATCCTGTCTGAATATGGGGGGACCATCCTCCAAGGCTAAATACTACTGACTGACCGATAGTAAACCAGTACCGTGAGGGAAAGGCGAAAAGAACCCCGGCGAGGGGAGTGAAATAGAACCTGAAACCGTGTACGTACAAGCAGTGGGAGCACCCGACAGGGTGTGACTGCGTACCTTTTGTATAATGGGTCAGCGACTTATATTCTGTAGCAAGGTTAACCGTATAGGGGAGCCGTAGGGAAACCGAGTCTGAACTGGGCGTTAAGTTGCAGGGTATAGACCCGAAACCCGGTGATCTAGCCATGGGCAGGTTGAAGGTTGGGTAACACTAACTGGAGGACCGAACCGACTAATGTTGAAAAATTAGCGGATGACTTGTGGCTGGGGGTGAAAGGCCAATCAAACCGGGAGATAGCTGGTTCTCCCCGAAAGCTATTTAGGTAGCGCCTCGTGCATTCATCTTCGGGGGTAGAGCACTGTTTCGGCTAGGGGGTCATCCCGACTTACCAACCCGATGCAAACTACGAATACCGAAGAATGTTATCACGGGAGACATACGGCGGGTGCTAACGTCCGTCGTGAAGAGGGAAACAACCCAGACCGCCAGCTAAGGTCCCGAAGTCATGGTTAAGTGGGAAACGAAGTGGGAAGGCTTAGACAGCCAGGATGTTGGCTTAGAAGCAGCCATCATTTAAAGAAAGCGTAATAGCTCACTGGTCGAGTCGGCCTGCACGGAAGATGTAACGGGGCTAAACCATGCACCGAAGCTGCGGCAGCGACATTTAGATGTTGTTGGGTAGGGGAGCGTTCTGTAAGCCGTAGAAGGTGGACTGAGAGGTCTGCTGGAGGTATCAGAAGTGCGAATGCTGACATAAGTAACGATAAAGCGGGTAAAAAACCCGCTCGCCGAAAGACCAAGGTTTCCTGTCCAACGTTAATCGGGGCAGGGTAAGTCGACCCCTAAGGCGAGGCTGAAAAGCGTAGTCGATGGGAAACGGGTTAATATTCCCGTACTAATGGTTACTGCGAAGGGGGGACGGAGAAGGCTAGGCTATCCGGGCGACGGTTGTCCCGGTTTAAGCGAGTAGGTGGGTAGTGCAGGCAAATCCGCACTGCTACAACACTGAGACGTGATGACGAGCCACCAAGGTGGTGAAGTAGTTGATGCCCAGCTTCCAGGAAAAGCCTCTAAGCGATAGGTAATCATTAATCGTACCCAAAACCGACACAGGTGGTTAGGTAGAGAATACTCAGGCGCTTGAGAGAACTCGGGTGAAGGAACTAGGCAAAATGGTGCCGTAACTTCGGGAGAAGGCACGCTGGCATTAGGTGAAGGGTCTAGCATCCGGAGCTGAAGCCAGTCGAAGATACCAGCTGGCTGCAACTGTTTATTAAAAACACAGCACTGTGCAAACACGAAAGTGGACGTATACGGTGTGACGCCTGCCCGGTGCTGGAAGGTTAATTGATGGGGTAAGCAGTAAGGCGAAGCTCTTGATCGAAGCCCCAGTAAACGGCGGCCGTAACTATAACGGTCCTAAGGTAGCGAAATTCCTTGTCGGGTAAGTTCCGACCTGCACGAATGGCGTAATGATGGCCAGGCTGTCTCCACCCGAGACTCAGTGAAATTGAACTCGCTGTGAAGATGCAGTGTACCCGCGGCAAGACGGAAAGACCCCGTGAACCTTTACTATAGCTTGACACTGAACATTGAGCCTTGATGTGTAGGATAGGTGGGAGGCTTTGAAGTGTGGACGGCAGTCTGCATGGAGCCAACGTTGAAATACCACCCTTTAATGTTTGATGTTCTAACTTAGGCCCGTAATCCGGGCTGAGGACAGTGTCTGGTGGGTAGTTTGACTGGGGCGGTCTCCTCCCAAAGCGTAACGGAGGAGCACGAAGGTTGGCTAATCACGGTCGGACATCGTGAGGTTAGTGCAAAGGCATAAGCCAGCTTGACTGCGAGCGTGACGGCGCGAGCAGGTACGAAAGTAGGTCTTAGTGATCCGGTGGTTCTGAATGGAAGGGCCATCGCTCAACGGATAAAAGGTACTCCGGGGATAACAGGCTGATACCGCCCAAGAGTTCATATCGACGGCGGTGTTTGGCACCTCGATGTCGGCTCATCACATCCTGGGGCTGAAGTAGGTCCCAAGGGTATGGCTGTTCGCCATTTAAAGTGGTACGCGAGCTGGGTTTAGAACGTCGTGAGACAGTTCGGTCCCTATCTGTCGTGGGCGAAGGAAGATTGAGGGGGGCTGCTCCTAGTACGAGAGGACCGGAGTGGACGCACCACTGGTGTACAGGTTGTCATGCCAATGGCATCGCCTGGTAGCTAAGTGCGGAAGAGATAACCGCTGAAAGCATCTAAGCGGGAAACTGGCCTCAAGATGAGTCTTCCCTGACAGTAATGTCCTATAAGGGGTGTTCGAGACGAGGACGTAGATAGGCTGGATGTGTAAGCGTAGCGATACGTTGAGCTAACCAGTACTAATGACCCGAGAGGCTTAACCTGACAACACCGAAGGTGTTTTGAGAGAGAGAATTTTAGCTTGTTTTGAGATTGAATCTGGTCGGATTTTGCTGAAGGCCGAGGTATGTTCGCTACTGAGGTAGGTGAGCAGACTATAAGGCAGCGAAATAAGACGGGATAAATAGAAAAGAATTTGTCTGGCGGTAATAGCGCGGTGGTCCCACCTGACCCCATGCCGAACTCAGAAGTGAAATGCCGTAGCGCCGATGGTAGTGTGGGGTATCCCCATGTGAGAGTAGGGAGCTGCCAGACTTTAATTTAATAATAATGGGAAAGACCGTTAGTGAAATGAATCGGGTGGTGCGGTAGTTCAGTTGGTTAGAATACCGGCCTGTCACGCAGGGGGCGCGGGTTCGAGCACCGTCAGCACCGCCAATAATATCGAAAGTAAGCCCTGTGAAGATATCACAGGGCTTTTTGTTGTTTATTAAAAAACTTGTCAAATATATAAATATTTTTATAAATTTGTTTTATTTTCATTTTTCTTGAACTTTAAGATGCAACTATGCTTCTAAATGATGAGTTTTATCTATTATCTATGTATTGGATAGATTAATAAATATTCGATTTTTAAGGGTTATTTGAGGTGACAAAGAAAATTTATTCATTGCGTTATATTGCTGGCCAGCCAGCAAAGCGTATTTTACCTGTATCTGAATATACGCTTGATGATGATTTACCTATAGGGATGCCATTATTCTCAGAAAGTGATGAATTAAGCATTGTTTCATGGAATATTTATAAGCAGCAACGCCCAAACTGGTATTCAGTTTTAAATAAATTAGTCATAGATAAACATTTGATTCTGTTACAAGAAGCTCAAACTTCACCTCAACTTATTGATTTTGTCGTATCTCAACATTTAGTTGCTGATCAAGTGCCAGCAATTGTTTTCCCTCAACACGCTTCTGGAGTAATGACGTTAGCAAGATCTCATCCAATTTATTGTTGTCCATTGCGGGAAAAAGAGCCATTACTTCGGTTACAGAAATCAGCGTTAATTACCGTTTATCCATTACATAATGGCCGAAATTTAATGATTATTAATATTCATGCGGTTAATTTTAGTTTTGGGGTGGATATTTATAGTCGGCAACTACACAATATAGGGGAGCATATTAAAAGACATCAAGGGCCAGTGATTTTTGCTGGGGATTTTAATACCTGGAGTCGACAACGTATAAATGCACTTAAACGTTTTACGCGCAGTTTACGGATGAAAGAAGTCAATTTTGGCACTGATGAACGCACTATCATCTTTGGTTACCCATTAGATTATGTTTTCTATCGTAGTTTGACCCTTCTGGATGCAGCAGTGATTAAAACGCAATCTTCTGATCATAATCCCATTTCTGCCAAGTTTAGTATCAAATAGTTTTAATCAGAGAATAAAAAAATAGAAATGCTGATTTAGCATTTCTATTTTAAATATTAGGTTTGCACTCAGATAATGATGTTAGTTATCAATGCTATTTTATTGATATATTTTCTTTTTTAATAAATAAGTAGTAAGTAATTGACAAGCAGACGATCCAAATCATTCCTACGATCAGAGCAACGCGTGTCTCTTTGAAAAAGCCTAACAGCATGATGACAAACACCATAAATAAGATGGTGATGAATGGACCAATCGGCCAAAATGGTACTTTAAATTTCAGTTTGCTTGCCGTTTCAGCGCTCATTTTACGGCGCATAGCAACTTGAGAAAGCAAGATCATTAACCAAACCCAAACGGTTGCGAATGTGGCTAAAGAGGCAATTATTACAAAAATATCTTTTGGAATAATATAATTGAGATAAACGCCGATCAGCATAATTACCGACATAACAACTACTGTCATCCAGGGAACACCAGTGAGGCTAACTTT
This sequence comes from Arsenophonus endosymbiont of Aphis craccivora, assembly GCF_013460135.1. GTDB lineage: Bacteria > Pseudomonadota > Gammaproteobacteria > Enterobacterales > Enterobacteriaceae > Arsenophonus > Arsenophonus nilaparvatae. The sequence continues at coordinate 1,496,999 of NZ_CP038155.1, read as the reverse complement.
CATAAATGAACGAGGTGCTTGCCCTTCCTGGGCCATACCATACATCATACGGCCAGCTCCAAAGATATCACTGTTAATAGCAGCTATAGCAGCTGTAATGACAACAATATTTAAGATATTAGCGGCAGAAGTGATATTTAAATTGGCAAAAATTTGTACAAATGGACTGCCATTTTGTCCAATTTGATTCCAAGGAAAAATGCACATTAAGACAAATAGCGTTAAACCATAAAACAGTAATATACGCAATGGCACAGCATTAATGGCTTTAGGGATATTTTTTTCTGGTTCTTTAGCTTCACTTGCAGTAATGCCGATCACTTCAATACCACCAAAGGCGAACATAACGATTGCTAGTGAGGCAATAATTCCTTCTACACCATTAGGCATAAAGCCACCATGTTGCCAAAGGTTAAATAAACCAGTTGCATGATGTTCAGTTCCTTGACCAAAACCAAATAACATGATTGCACCACCACCAATGATCATCGCAATAATGGCAATCACTTTAATAATTGATAACCAGAATTCCATTTCACCGAAAATTTTCACATGACACAAGTTCAATGCGCCAATAAATAAGACAATACTTAATACCCATATCCATTGTTCAACTTGAGGAAACCAAAAGCGCATATAAGTGCCAAAGGCAGTTACATCGGCCAGACAGACAATTAACATCTCAAAGATATAATTCCATCCAGTAAGAAAACCGGCTAATGGCCCCATATAGTGGCTAGCATACTGAGAAAAAGAACCTGGCACTGGGTGGTCGACGGCCATTTCACCCAGTGCTCGCATAACCATAAAAACTGCTGCTCCACCAATCATATAGACAAGCAGTACCGCTGGGCCGGCCGCCTGTATTGCTGAAGCTGAACCATAAAAAAGCCCTGTACCAATTGCAGAGCCTAGCGCCATGAAGCGAATATGCCTTCCAGTCAATCCCCGTTTAAGTTGATTTGTATTGTTCATGTGTTGCCTTTCCATCTTTCTTTTTAATGTGCTGGATATGCTCCCAGTTCACAACCTAAATGGTTTTGATAACTACAAAGCACAAGTTGTTAACCATAACATAAAGAAAGGTGTTCTAGGGATAGATATCTGCAATAATATGCAAATTATTAAGTTATTTTAGAGAACGTCATGGATTATCCAATTAATCAAATTTTTCAAACAATACAGGGAAAGGGCTATTTTACCGGAGTAGCAGCAATTTTTATTCGTTTACAGGGTTGTCCAGTCGGGTGTAGTTGGTGTGATACTAAACATACTTGGGCTAAAAATAAGCAACAACAACGGCCATTATCGATAATCTTAGCTAAAAAGATCGAAAGTGACGAGTTGGCAGCGTGTAGTTCAGAACAAATTATTGATCTATTTGAACAGAATAATTATACCGCTCGTCATATCGTCATTACAGGGGGAGAACCTTGTTTATATGATCTAACCGAATGAACTGATAATTTAGAAAAAAATGGTTATCAATGCCAAATCGAGACGAGTGGGACACATAATATTTATTGCTCTGAAAAAACTTGGGTAACTGTATCACCAAAAGTGGCGATGCGTGGTGGTTTTAGTATATTGCCGGCAGAGTTAAATCGAGCAAATGAAATTAAGCATCCTGTCGGGCGCCAAAAAGATATTGATGCATTAGAATCTTTGATTAATCAGCTTTAGCCCAATCATCCTGCACCACATATTTGTTTGCAACCGATTAGTCAAAATGCTAATGCGACTCAGCTTTGTATTGAAACCTGTATTAAACGTAATTGGCGGTTATCGGTTCAAATGCATAAATATCTAGATATCGCTTAATAGTACTCAGCACCAATCGGTGCTGAAAATAAAGGACGGGGTTTATTCACCGCGATAAATACAACCTGCATTACAAGTTTCTTTAATCATTATCGAACTTAATTGTGGCAAAATGGGTTTCATTTTATGCCAAATCCAACGTGCAATAACTTCACTAGTAGTGATTTTCTAATCCTTCTATGTCATTAAGATAATGATGATCTAATTGTTGCCATAAAGGTTTAAAAGCTTTAGAAATATCGCTAACGTCAACGATCCAGCCTGTTTGTTGATCAATTTCACCGGTTAATTCTAATCTGACCATAAATGAGTGCCCATGTAAACGTCCACATTTATGCCCTACGGGAACATGGGGTAGTCGATGGGCAGCCTCAAACTGAAAGTCTTTAAAAATTGTTGCGCTCATTGTGGCACATATCAATTATATTAATGCAAACATTTTATCTGAATGAGGCTTTGTTGAATAAATCAGAATTAGCCGCCAGGATGGCTCCCTCTGCTACAGCTGTTATCCGATCCTGACGCTGTGTGGCATACCCAACAACGTCATACGGTTCAGCGCTTTGACCATCGCCATTGCTTCACCTACCTGAGGCTCATAGTCACGCAGCCTCAGATGGCCACCCAGCAAAGTTTTTATGCGGAACATCGCTGTTTCTGCCACTGAACGCCGGTGATAACCCACTTTCTTTTTCCACATATCATTACTCCTGCTCAGACGCTGATTCGCCACCGCATGGTTACGTTCATGGTACTTGTCCGGCCAGTATTTCGCTCCGCTTCGCGGCGGGATAAGGGGCCTGATTTTCTTTCTTAGCAACGCATCTTGGCAGTAACAGGCGTCATAAGCACCGTCTGCTGACACTTCCCTGATTTTCCGGTGGGTTTGGTTAATCAGGCCCGGCAGTGCCTGCGCATCTGTCGTTCCGCTGAGCGATAAGTCGGCACAGATAATCTCATGATTCACACTGTCTGCTGCCAGATGAAGCTTGCGCCACACTCTTCGTCTGTCAGCCCCATGCTGCCTGACTTTCCATTCACCTTCGCCAAAGACCTTCAGACCGGTACTGTCGATGACCAGATGCGAGATTTCACCACGCGTTGGCGTTTTTATGCTGATGTTGACGCTCTTTGCTCGTCTGCTGACCAGCGAGTAGTCCGGACAGCACAGCGGCAAAGACATGAGTTTAAAAATCGAATCAACGAAGCCCTGTAATGCCCGGAGCGACAGGTTAAACACACGCTTCATCATCAGGACAGTGGTAACAGCCATATCGCTGTAGTAAAGAGGCCGGCCACGACCTTCAGGCGAAGAACTGTCAGTCCATCCAGCGATGGCCGACTCATCAAGCCAGACCGTCAGGGAACCGCGTTGTCTGAGTGCCTTGTTGTACGCGGGCCAGTTGGTAATTTTAAACTTTTGCTTTGACATGGGGACCTGATGTTGAAACGAATTTAGCGATCAGCTCCTCCAATCACCTAAAAGTTCGATTTATTCAACAAAGCCTCTGAATGAGTGCATTTTTTATATTAGAAACTTTTGATTAATTAATCTCATTATGTGAGTTAAAAATAATTTAATCATTTTAAAAATGAGATATGGTTATATTATCTTGACCTTGTGTGATAACTTAATGAATATAAAATAGAATGAAAGAATTTTTCAGCATAATTTTTTACTTTAAATAAAAAAACAGTTAACCAACAAAATATTTTAAATTGATCAACTTATTAGATGGTAAAAACAAACTTTTTTTTGACATATAGCTAAGCTATACTTTGTCAATAATAAAAAGACCCGTTTGACTCTATTTCATATTTATTTATAAATTTTTTATTAATAACTTATCTGTGATAGGTAGCGTCATAGGGTAAGTTGTGGGATGATAAGTGAGTCTTGCAGGGGGCTGCGATGCGTAAATTAGCGCTGATATTGTTGGCGGTGTGTTGCTGGTTACAATATTCACTATGGTTTGGTAAAAATGGTGTCCATGACTATTTGCGTATAAAAAGTGAAGTTGCAGCGCTAGAAACGTTGAATACGAAATTTAAAGTACGCAATGAACGTTTATTTGCTGAAATAGACGATTTGAATGGGGGACGCGAAGCTATTGAGGAGCGATCCCGCTTTGAGCTTGGTATGATTAGACCTGGAGAGTCTTTTTATCGAATAGTGAATGAGAACGCTTTTCCAAACCATAAATAAAATTTGTAATTAATAATATTTTTTCCGGCCACAAAATTATTTACAAATATTATGACGAAAAAGTAGTAATTCATAAGAAAACAGTCTAAAACAATGAATAAATTTATATCTAATCATAAAGTGCAAATTGCTGCTTTAATACCTGCCGCTGGTATTGGCAATCGTATTAAATCGGATTGTCCCAAGCAATATTTGAAAGTAGCTGGAAAAACGATTATTGAGCATACCATATATGCCTTACTTAAGCAGCCAAGAATTTCCCAAATTATTGTTTCGTTAAATCAGGATGATATCTTTTTTCATCAATTAGCGATTGCTAAAAATGCAAAAATTAAAACAGTCGTTGGTGGTTGTCAAAGGGCTGATTCAGTTTTGGCTGGACTGAATTATTTATCAGACAATTTACAGCTAGATCCCTGTTGGGTTTTAGTTCATGATGCAGCTCGACCTTGCTTACATCAAACTGATTTAAATAGTATTATTCGTTTTATTGATAGTAAACAGTCTTCTTATGGTGGTATTTTGGCAGCGCCAGTAAGAGATACAATGAAACGTTCAGTTCAAGGAAAAATAGATATTAGTCATACTGTTGAACGAAGTGAACTTTGGCATGCACTGACGCCACAATTTTTTCCTTTAGCATTAATCAAAAACTGTTTGACTCAAGCATTAGCGCAAAAAGCGGTAATTACCGATGATGCTTCGGCGCTTGAATATTGCGGTTACCATCCTCAATTGCTGGAAGGTAGAGTGGATAATTTAAAGGTTACTCAACCAGAAGATTTGATGTTAGCAGAATTCTACCTTTCTCGCGCTTTATAAGACTATTGTTAGGAGTATCGTTCATGCGGATTGGACATGGATTTGATGTACATAAATTTGGTGGAGATGGCCCAATTACAATGTGTGGAGTGAAAATTCCCTATGAACAAGGATTAATAGCGCATTCTGATGGTGATGTCGCCTTACATGCAGTGACAGATGCTATTCTTGGAGCAGCAGCATTAGGCGATATCGGTAAACTTTTTCCTGATACCGATCCGGCTTTTAAAGATGCCGATAGTCGCGGTTTGTTACGTGAGGCGTATTCGCAGGTGCTGAAAAAAGGATATTGTATTAGTAATCTTGATATCACAATTATTGCTCAAGTACCCAAAATGCTGCCATATATTGCTGATATGCGCAAAAATATAGCGGATGATCTAGGTTGCCATATTGATGATGTCAATGTTAAGGCTACCACAACGGAGAAACTTGGATTGATTGGTAGAAAAGAAGGCATTGCTTGCGAAGCAGTGGTTTTATTAGTAAAGGATAATAGTCATGATGGTGACAGCACTTCAGTGGCTGCATGGTAAACCAGTAGCAAGCGGAGCAATAAAATTAACGGCTGAAGATTTTATTGTACGTGAAGATCTGGGATTTTCACCTGAAGGTGAGGGTGAACACTTGATGGTGTATGTTAGAAAAAAGGGCTGTAATACTCTATTTGTAGCCGACCAGTTGGCCCGATTTGTTGGTATTTCTCCACGTAGCGTCAGCTATGCTGGATAAAAGATAGGCAAGCAGTGACAGAACAGTGGTTTTGTCTTCATTTGCCGGGAAAGGAAGATCCCGATTTTAGCCAGTTTTCACTTGCAGGATGTGAAATTTTGCTAGTGAAGAAACGACAGAAACGTAAATTGCGTATTGGTTCATTAAAAGTCAATGATTTTGAGTTAACTATTCGACATATTAGTGATCAGCAAGCAGTGGAAACACGTTTGCAGCAAATCAGAACATTCGGGGTAGCTCACTATTTTGGTGAGCAGCGCTTTGTTCGAGCGGGTAATAATCTCTTGCAAGCTGAGCGTTGGGCAAAAGGTGAAATTGAAGTTAAGCAGCGTAATAAACATAGTTTTTATCTTTCTGCCGTTCACAGTGTTATATTTAATTTTATCGTCAGCGAACGTATGCTTAATAATAAAGTACGTCAGGTAATGGACGGTGATGTTATGCAATTAACCGGCAGTGGTAGTTGGTTCGTTGCCAAGAGTGAAGAGTTATCTCAATTACAACTAAGATTGCAGGCTGGCGAAATTCAAATTACCGCTCCGCTATATGGTGAAAAAGAATTAGGAACTCAATCAGAAGCTAAACTGTTTGAACAGCAGTGCTTAACTCATTTTTCTGTTTTATTGCCGCTGCTGGAAGCTGAACGAACAAATTTGGTTCGACGAGCGATCATTGTTGTTCCTAGTAATATGCATTGGAAATGGTTAGAGCAGCAAACCTTGAGATTGTCTTGTCTTTTTCATTACCTAAGGGTAGTTTTGCCACTAGTGTGATACGAGAATTAATTAATAAATCTACTGAAAATATTATTGATATTGCTGAATAGTATTCTGTTAAAAATAATGTTGTTGATGATAAATCTTATTATATAAATATAATAAGATTTAAAATTTAACAATTATGTTGTCAGTTTGTTTTTAAAGGTATTAAGCCTTCTTTTGTAATAAGCGCCATTAAGGTAAAATTGTGATTTTGCTATTATCAGTCAGATGTAACCGATTGCTTGCAACTCTTAATTGATAAATTCTGTTATTAACTAAAGTCAAAATAAAAGAGGCTGAAAATAGCTACTCAAATTTGCCCAATAGATTTTAAGATTACATGAAAATATTAGAATTCAACAGACAAAATTTTAATAAAAAATTAGCGGTTAATACATTGGGCAAGTGTTATTTCTGTTGTTGTAAAAAGTTAACTTGCTTATTTTGTTCGTTATTGACTGGTAGTGTTGATAGTATTTAGTCAACAACTCTTTATACATTTTTAATATTTATTAGAAATTTTTTTTTATTGATTGATGTATTGCTAGTTAGATATTTGGTTAAGATAGTATTTTCACTGGATATTATTTTGGCGTATCTTATTGATGTTATTTAAAAAATGATAATTGTAATTAGATATTTTATTATTTTTCAGGTAGTTGGTAAAACAAAAAAATTATATTGTTATTTTATTACATTCACATCCACTAATATTAGACCTTCATTTTTCTATCGTAATTTGATGTGTTTTATTGTTACTTAATGATATTCTTGCTGTAATCTATTATTGACGCTATTTTCAACCCATAATCTTTTTTATCATAGATGATAATAGTTGGATAAAATAGCCTGGTTCTTAATATAATGGGCTTTGTTGAATAAATCGAACTTTTAGGTGATTGGCGGAGCTGATCGCTAAATTCGTTTCAACATCAGGTCCCCATGGCAAAGCAAAAGTTTAAAATTACCAACTGGCCCGCGTACAACAAGGCACTCAGACAACGCGGTTCCCTGACGGTCTGGCTTGATGAGTCGGCCATCGCTGGATGGACTGACAGTTCTTCGCCTGAAGGTCGTGGCCGGCCGCTTTACTACAGCGATATGGCTGTTACCACTGTCCTGATGATGAAGCGTGTGTTTAACCTGTCGCTCCGGGCATTACAGGGCTTCGTTGATTCGATTTTTAAACTCATGTCTTTGCCGCTGTGCTGTCCGGACTACTCGCTGGTCAGCAGACGAGCAAAGAGCGTCAACATCAGCATAAAAACGCCAACGCGTGGTGAAATCTCGCATCTGGTCATCGACAGTACCGGTCTGAAGGTCTTTGGCGAAGGTGAATGGAAAGTCAGGCAGCATGGGGCTGACAGACGAAGAGTGTGGCGCAAGCTTCATCTGGCAGCAGACAGTGTGAATCATGAGATTATCTGTGCCGACTTATCGCTCAGCGGAACGACAGATGCGCAGGCACTGCCGGGCCTGATTAACCAAACCCACCGGAAAATCAGGGAAGTGTCAGCAGACGGTGCTTATGACGCCTGTTACTGCCAAGATGCGTTGCTAAGAAAGAAAATCAGGCCCCTTATCCCGCCGCGAAGCGGAGCGAAATACTGGCCGGACAAGTACCATGAACGTAACCATGCGGTGGCGAATCAGCGTCTGAGCAGGAGTAATGATATGTGGAAAAAGAAAGTGGGTTATCACCGGCGTTCAGTGGCAGAAACAGCGATGTTCCGCATAAAAACTTTGCTGGGTGGCCATCTGAGGCTGCGTGACTATGAGGCTCAGGTAGGTGAAGCAATGGCGATGGTCAAAGCGCTGAACCGTATGACGTTGTTGGGTATGCCACACAGCGTCAGGATCGGATAACAGCTGTAGCAGAGGGAGCCATCCTGTCGGCTAATTCTGATTTATTCAACAAAGCCAATATAATGTTCAATATCAATCAACGGGATACAATAATGCTAAGGATATTGCTAAGTAATGATGATGGTGTAACAGCAACTGGCATCCAAACGCTTGCTACTGCATTACGTAAACATTATTTCGTTCAGGTTGTTGCACCTGATAGAAACCGAAGTGGGGCATCAAACGCATTAACACTTCATAAACCATTACGAATAGCTAAGTTAGCCAATGGCGACATCTCAGTACAGGGAACGCCAACGGATTGTGTTTATTTAGGCGTTAATCAGCTTATTCTACCCTCTCCTGAAATCGTCGTTTCGGGTATTAATCATGGACCCAACCTGGGTGACGATGTTATTTATTCAGGTACCGTTGCAGCGGCGACAGAAGGACGTCATCTTGGTTTACCTGCACTTGCGGTTTCATTGAATGATGAAACACACTTCCAAACAGCAGCAGAAGTAACTTGTCATTTATTAAAATTATTACAGAAAACGCCATTAAAAGCGGGTAATATTCTTAATATTAATGTTCCTGATATTCCTTTATCGGAAATTAAAGGTTACAAAGTGACACGCTGTGGTAGTCGTCATGCAGCTCAAAAAGTTGATCCATCTAAAGATCCAAGGGGCGATACGGTCTATTGGTTAGGGCCAGTTGGCGGAATATCTGATGCGGGTCCAGATACTGATTTTGCTGCAGTAGCGGCGGGTTATGTTTCTATTACGCCATTACAAGTGGATTTAACCGCTTATAAAGATCAGCAAGTTGTTAAAGATTGGTTATTAAAAGCAGAGGCAAGTGAGGAATGCTAAAACGGTCAATGAGAGATTTATTGACACAACTACGCCATCAAGGGATTAAAGATGAAGGTCTATTGGCAGCTATTGCAAAAGTTCCTCGTGAGCGTTTTGTCGATGAAGCACTTTCACATAAAGCTTATGAAAATATTCCTTTACCTATAGGTTTTTCTCAGACTATTTCGCAACCTTATATTGTTGCTCGGATGACAAAATTACTTACGCTTTCTCTTTCGGATCATGTTTTAGAGATAGGCACAGGGTCGGGTTATCAAACAGCCATTTTAGCTCATCTTGTCGCGCGGGTTTTTTCGGTAGAACGGATTAAGGGGCTACAATGGAATGCTAAACGTAGATTAAAACAACTTGATCTCCATAATATTTCAACCCGTCATGGAGATGGCTGGATGGGATGGGCTTCAAAGGGGCCTTTTGATGGAATCATTGTCACCGCGGCGCCGGCAGAACTCCCACTCGTGTTGCTTGAACAATTGAAAGATGGTGGCCGCATGGTATTACCTGTCGGTGAGAAAAAACAGATGTTAAAAGTCATTAAACGTCAGGGTAATGATTTTCATGCTACAACGGTAGAGTCAGTGCGATTTGTTCCTTTAATTCCTGGAAGTTTGGCATGAAATAGGTAATATTTTAGCGATAGATAATTTAATGTTTTATTAATCTCTGCTTTAATAAGCATAATAATTTATTATTTAGTTATTGCGATAAATTGTCTATCATGACTTACATTATCGATTTTTATTCAAGATTTATCTTCATGGGAGAAGAAGTATGAATTTTAACAGCCCAAAATTTGCGATTAGATGGGCAACTATCTGTATAATAACAGGCACAATGTTAATAGGGTGCTCGACACCATATCATCCAGCAGCTCCAATTAGTAGTGTCCAAGATAGTAGCCGCCCAATTGATACTTATCCTGCTTTCAATACATCATCAAAAAATACGCCAATACCCTCTTCTCCTAAAAATATTTCTGTTAGTAATCAAAATAATAGTATAAACAAGCCGGTATATCAGCCAGTGATACCAGCACCTAAGACTAACACCGATGGCCGAATAATTTATAACCGAAATTATGATAATATCCAAAAAGGAAGCTATAGTGGTAACACCTATACTGTTAAACGAGGTGATACGCTGTTTTATATTGCTTGGATAACAGGCAATGATTATCGTGATCTAGCGCAACGTAATAAAATTGCAGAACATTATAGTTTAAATATTGGGCAAGTACTTAATATTGGTAGTAGTTCTACCGACTCAGAAATGGTAGTTGCTAATCGTACTCCGAATACTAACAATACAAATGTTGATTCTCAGTCAACTAATGCGTATGCTTCATCTGTCAGTGAGCAAAATTCAGGAAAGATGTTACCGAGAGCATCCAAGCCACTAACACCTTCTACGCCGCCTGCAACAACAGCATCTTCGGGCTTAAATAGTAACAGCGTAGTCAATACAGTAGGTAAGTGGCGCTGGCCGGCCGAAGGGAAAGTGATTGAATCTTTCTCTGATGTAAAGGGCGGAAATAAAGGTGTTGATATTGCTGGATCGCGCGGTCAACCTGTTTTTGCAACTACAGCAGGAAAAGTGGTTTATTCTGGAAATGCATTACGTGGATATGGAAATCTTATAATAATAAAACATAACGATGACTATCTGAGTGCCTATGCTCACAATGATACTATATTAGTTCGTGATCAACAGGAGGTTCAGGCAGGGCAAAAGATTGCCACTATGGGTAGCACAGGTACAAGTTCGGTAAGAGTTCATTTTGAAATTCGTTACAAGGGAACATCAGTAAACCCGTTGCGTTATCTTTCGCAACGATAACTTGGACAGATTGCTTGTCAATGCTGTCTGCATTATCAAGGGTAGGAGTGACTGATGAGCCAAAATTCGCTAAAAGTTAACGAGTTATATGACGATTTAGACGAAACTAGCATGGATGCGGAAGCTTTCGATGAAAGCTTGCTAAAAGAAGAGGACTTAAATTTAGAGCAAGATGATGATTCAGATATATTTCAAAATATTAATCAACGTGTTCTAGATGCAACTCAGCTTTATCTTGGTGAGATTGGATATTCACCTCTTCTGATAGTGGAAGAAGAAGTATTTTATGCGAGGCGCGCTTTACGTGGTGATGTAGCATCACGTCAGCGTATGATTGAGAGTAATTTACTTTTGGTTGTAAAAATTTCTCGTCGCTATAGTAATCGTGATCTTGCCCTACTGGATCTGATAGAAGAAGGCAACCTTGGATTAATTCGGGCGGTTGAAAAATTTGATCCAGAAAAGGGTTTTCGTTTTTCAACTTATGCAACATGGTGGATCCGCCAAACTATTGAACGAGCAATTATGAATCAGACGCGTACTATCCGCTTACCGATTCATATCCGTTAAAGAGTTAAATGTTTATTTGCGTATTGCAAGAGAATTGGCTCAGAAACTTGATCATGAGCCAAGCGCCGAAGAAATTGCAGAACGCTTAGACAAACCGGTGGATGATGTTAGCCGGATGTTGCGGCTAAATGAGCGGATCTCTTCTGTTGATACTCCAATCGGTGGTGATTCAGATAAAGCGTTACTTGATGTGTTATCTGATGATAATGATTCAGGGCCAGAAGGAACTATCCAAGCTAACAATATGAAAGAAAGTATTGTTAAATGGCTGTTTGAACTGAATGCAAAACAGCGTGAAGTATTAGCACGCCGCTTTGGTTTATTAGGTTATGAATCGGAAACGTTAGAAGAGGTAGAAGGTTGTAACCATTGTAAGAGTGTATCACTGCTCTGTTCATCAACGGCATATTTTCGCAACAGTAGCATAGCACTTTGCGCGGCTTTTAGTTCACACAACAGGTGATCGCATAAAATAATCGCTAAGTTTTCTGGCTGACTGGCTTTGTCTATCCACGCTTGCGGTGTTTTGCAGGCTAAAAATGGTGAATTGGATCAAGTAATTTTGCATCATATAACATAACTATTTCACCATTTCTTTTAACCGATAAATCAATTCTAGCGCTTGACGAGGTGTTAATGTATCAGGATTTAACTTTGCGAGAGTTTCAATGGCTGGTGAAACCGTCTTTTCCACTACTTTTGCTAGTTGTGAATTATCAATAGATTTATTTGCTGGCAGCGTGGAGAGCGTTTCTAGCTCGATTAATTTCTGTTTTGCTCGTTGAATAACCTTGGCGGGGACACCCGCCAATGAAGCCACCGCTATGCCATAGCTTTTACTGGCAGCGCCTTCTTGAACGTTATGCATAAACGCAATCGTGTTGTCATGCTCTATTGCATCCAGATGGATATTAACCGCACCTTCCTGCTTATCTGCCAAATTGGTTAATTCAAAATAATGCGTAGCAAATAACGTCATAGCTTTAATCTGGCTAACCAGATTTTCCGCACAAGCCCAGGCAAGTGAAAGGCCATCATAGGTTGAAGTACCGCGACCAATTTCATCCATTAATACCAGACTTTGTTCTGTCGCATTATGAAGGATATTAGCGGTTTCTATCATTTCCACCATAAAAGTTGACCGACCGGCAGCAAGATCATCCGACGCACCAACCCGAGTGAAGATCCGATCAATTGGGCCAATAATCGCTTTTTCTGCTGGCACAAAGCTACCTATATAAGCAAGCAGTGTAATTAAGGCTGCTTGACGCATATAAGTACTTTTGCCGCCCATATTGGGGCCAGTAATAATTAACAACCGACGTTGTGGTGACAGATGCAGTGGATTAGAAATAAATGGCTCACTAAGTACCTGCTCAACGACTGGATGGCGTCCAGCAACAATTTCTATGCCAGGTTTATCATTTAATATTGGGCAGCGATAGTCCAAAGTCTCGGCGCGCTCTGCCAAATTATTGAGTACATCTAATTCTGCTAACGCTTCGGCGCTAGTTTGCAATGCTGATACATGGGGTAATAACAGATCAAACAGTTCTTCATAAAGCTTTTTCTCAATTGCTAATGCTTTACTTTTAGAAGTTAGCACCTTGTCTTCATATTCTTTCAACTCAGGGATAATATACCGTTCGGCATTTTTTAGAGTTTGGCGACGAACATAATGGATAGGTACCAAATGACTTTGTCCACGACTAACTTGCAGGTAATAGCCATGCACCGCATTAAAGCCGACTTTTAGGCTATCAATACCTAATTTCTCTTTTTCCCGCAATTCAAGTTTTTCCAAGTAATCACTGGCACCATCGGCCAATGCACGCCATTCATCAAGTTCGCTATGATATCCGGTTGCGATCACTCCTCCGTCTCGCATTAACACCGGTGGTGTGTCAACAATGGCTTCTTCCAATAGTGTTTGCAGTGATGCAAAGGAGCTAATGCGTGACTGCAAGTTTTTCAAATAGGGAAATTCAATCTTATCTAATATCGCGTGAATATCGGCAAATTGTTGGAAAGCATGACGCATGCGAACCAGATCCCGAGGCCGGGCTGAACGGAGTGCTAAACGAGCAAGTATCCGTTCTAAGTCACCAATTTGGCGTAGAAAAGGTTGTAATTCGAAATAATAAGATTGGAGTCCGGCTATCGCTTGTTGACGATTGAATAATTTATTTAGATTGCGCAACGGACTATGTAGCCAACGTTTTAGCATCCGGCTACCCATAGGCGTTACGCACTGATCCAGTATCGCAGCTACCGTATTCTCGCTACCACCTGATAAATTTTGTGTCAATTCAAGATTACCACGCGTAGCGGCATCAAGGATAATGGTCTCTTTTTGCTGCTCCATGGTAATACTATGGATATGGGGCAATGCTGTACGTTGGGTATCTTTAACATATTGCAGTAAGCAACCAGCTGCGCGCAATGACAATGTCGCCTTTTCAACACCAAAACCCATCAGATCCTGGGTACCAAATTGTAGATTCAATTGTTGTCTAGCGGTGTCTAATTCGAACTCCCATAATGGGCGACGACGTAGTCCTTTATTATTTTCAAATAGTGCAACATCGACAAAATTCTCTGGATAGAGCAGTTCTGCCGGTCGGGTACGTTGTAATTCAGCGCTTATGGTGTTGATATCAGCCATTTCACTGATAATAAAACGGCCGGAAGTGATATCTAAAGTGGCATAGCCATAACCATTACCTTCTTGCCAAATCGCAGCTAATAGATTGTCCTGACGTTCTTGTAGTAATGCTTCATCGGTAACGGTTCCCGGCGTTACGATGCGAACAACTTTACGTTCGACGGGGCCTTTGCTGGTGGCGGGATCACCGATTTGTTCACAGATAGCAACCGACTCACCTAACTGAACTAATTTGGCTAAATAACTCTCTACGGCATGATGAGGTACGCCAGCCATCGGAATGGGTTGGCCAGCCGATTGCCCACGCTTAGTTAATGAAATATCAAGTAATTGGGCTGCTTTTTTAGCATCATCAAAGAATAATTCATAAAAATCACCCATCCGATAAAATAACAAAATATCAGCATGTTGTGCCTTAAGGCGTAAATATTGCTGCATCATTGGGGTATGGGAAGCGAAGTTTTGGGAATTAGTCATAGTTTTTATTTTTTAACTCTTTGAGTTGTAATATTGCCGGTAAGACTTGCTTGCTGAATGCTATTTTAATTAAACCCGAACAATTTGCTGTGTAAGGGATTGGTTTTAAAATAGATTGTCCGCTTGTTAGCAAAATCTAGCCACTTATGAAAAATTTTCTTCACTATACTATGGATAAGCAATAACCAGAAGTCACGGCGATGAAAAAATAGTGCTCACAAAATTAGCCTCATAAAGGTTCTATGGCAAATTTATTGACTACATTGCGAGCGGAGTGGAGAAAACATATGTAACTGTTATTTAGTTGCTTGCGTCATAGCAGTGAGAATTGCTATCAGATAAGCTCTTTACGAAAACAGATAACGCGTTCTGTTTCATTAAAGCCCCAATTTTGATGAGCTTTATGTGATAGTTTATTGTCAATTTCGGCATAGGAACAGAGTTCTTCAAATCCCTTTGCAATCAGATCGGTGGTTATTTTATTGATCAATGCCTGACCAATACCTTGTTGACGGTATTCAGGCTTAACCCAGATACCTTCCAAAAAGGGAACCGGTTGTTTGGTGCAGCCGTTGGCATATTCCCGTAGGCAAATTTCGGCAAAACCGACTGCCTGATGGTTTAACATAGCGATATATCCTGCATTTTGCTTACTACTTAGCATTTTATCTATGTCACTAAGATGGGCATCATGGGCATGTCGATCCCATAGTTGCAGACGCATAGTTGCCCAAACCGTACGGTCATTTTTCTCCATATTTCTAATCATTATTGACATACCGTTTCCTATTTTTTAACAGCGACAAAATTATTTTTTAGCTGGATAAAAGTTACGCCGAATTTAAACGGCTTTATTGGTTCCTTATTTTATAACAATATTATTTAATCGCGATATATAGCTAAATCAAATTGGTTTTATTGGGGCTATAAAATAAATAACCTCATATTTATTTTACACCTTGTTTTAGTTAAAATTATTTAACTTTACCTATCACAGGGATGATAATGAAAAAATTAGTTTTAGCTTTAATTGCAATGGGAATGATGAGTGGTTGTGCAACGATAGTGGGTGAAAAAACTCAGTGTATACAGATTAATAGCATGGCGCTGAATTTTCCGTCAAAGATGAAAAGGGATCAATCATTGCTCAAGGAAAAACACCTCAGGGAATTACATTAGAAAAATCTGAGGGTGGCTATTTTGGTAAAAAAAGTTATGAAATTACTTTGACAAAGGAAGGATTAAAACCGGTTACCTTACCGTTAAAAGCTAGTGCTAATGGATGGTATGTTGCTGGTAATTTTTTCTTTGGTGGATTAATAGGTTGGTTAATTGTTGACCCATTTAATGGTGGTATGGGCTTTGTTGAATAAATCAGAATTAGCCGCCAGGATGGCTCCCTCTGCTACAGCTGTTATCCGATCCTGACGCTGTGTGGCATACCCAACAACGTCATACGGTTTAGCGCTTTGACCATCGCCATTGCTTCACCTACCTGAGCCTCATAGTCACGCAGCCTCAGATGGCCACCCAGCAAAGTTTTTATGCGGAACATCGCTGTTTCTGCCACTGAACGCCGGTGATAACCCACTTTCTTTTTCCACATATCATTACTCCTGCTCAGACGCTGATTCGCCACCGCATGGTTACGTTCATGGTGCTTGTCCGGCCAGTATTTCGCTCCGCTTCGAGGCGGGATAAGGGGCCTGATTTTCTTTCTTAGCAACGCGTCGTGGCAGTAACAGGCGTCATAAGCACCGTCTGCTGACACTTCCCTGATTTTCCGGTGGGTTTGGTTAATCAGGCCCGGCAGTGCCTGCGCATCTGTCGTTCCGCTGAGCGATAAGTCGGCACAGATAATCTCATGAGTCACACTGTCTGCTGCCAGATGAAGCTTGCGCCACACTCTTCGTCTGTCAGCCCCATGCTGCCTGACTTTCCATTCACCTTCGCCAAAGACCTTCAGACCGGTACTGTCGATGACCAGATGCGAGATTTCACCACGCGTTGGCGTTTTTATGCTGATGTTGACGCTCTTTTCTCGTCTGCTGACCAGCGAGTAGTCCGGACAGCACAGCGGCTAAGACATGAGTTTAAAAATCGAATCAACGAAGCCCTGTAATGCCCGGAGCGACAGGTTAAACACACGCTTCATCATCAGGACAGTGGTAACAGCCATATCGCTGTAGTAAAGCGGCCGGCCACGACCTTCAGGCGAAGAACTGTCAGTCCATCCAGCGATGGCCGACTCATCAAGCCAGACCGTCAGGGAACCGCGTTGTCTGAGTGCCTTGTTGTACGCGGGCCAGTTGGTAATTTTAAACTTTTGCTTTGCCATGGGGACCTGATGTTGAAACGAATTTAGCGATCAGCTCCGCCAATCACCTAAAAGTTCGATTTATTCAACAAAGCCCATTTTACAATAATAACATTTTTAACCTGTCGACAATAAATTACATATTAATAGTTAACAATTGTGTTGTTAGCTTTGTCACAAAAAAATAGCTCTTTTTTATTTATAACCACTCATTGGAGTTATTTAACCGTTTAATATTTTATTTGACCGTTTACATAGAACAAAATCAACCACTACCTCTTCCAATTTATTATATTGAGCATGACAAAGGATATTTTTAACTGTCATGAATTAAAAAACAAATGCTAAAAAGAATAAATAAAAATTATTCTCATTTGACATATTTATTTAACCTAGGAAGAGTTTCTTAAATGAATAAGAATAATATATTAAGGCATATCCCTTGGCTAATATTAGGGATCATTGGTGCTATTTGTTTAGGTGTCGTTGCCCTTAGACGTGGAGAACATATTAGCGCTTTATGGATCATTGTTACTTCCATTGCCGTTTATTTAATTTCATATCGTTATTACAGCTTGTATATTGCCAAACAAGTATTACAGCTTGACCCAACTCGCTCAACACCCGCAGTTCTTAATAATGATGGATTAAATTATGTGCCAACCAATCGCAATGTTTTATTTGGCCATCATTTTGCCGCCATTGCCGGCGCTGGCCCATTAGTAGGGCCCGTATTGGAGGCACAGGTTGGTTATTTGCCCGGTACACTTTGGCTGTTAGCGGGGGTGGTGCTGGCCGGTGCTGTACAGGATTTTATGGTGTTATTTATTTCATCGCGCCGCAATGCGATTTCTTTGGGGGAAATCGTAAAAAAAGAGATGGGCGTGGTGCCAGGTTCAATTGCATTATTCGGCTGCTTTTTGATTATGATTATCATATTAGCTGTATTGGCGTTAATTGTAGTAAAAGCATTGGCCGAAAGTCCATGGGGAGTGTTTACCGTCTGTTCAACAGTACCGATTGCATTTTTTATGGGTATTTACATGCGCTATATTCGGCCTGGTTGTGTTGCAGAAGTCTCGATTATCGGTATTATTCTGCTAATTGCGGCTATTTGGTTTGGTGGTGTGATTGCTCATGATCCTTATTGGGGACCAGCGTTAACCTTTAAAGATACCACCATTACTTATGTCTTAATTGGTTATGCTTTTATTTCAGCGTTATTGCCAGTGTGGTTGATTTTAGCGCCACGAGATTATTTGGCGACCTTTTTAAAAATAGGCGTCATTGTTGGTTTAGCAATCGGTATTATTATTCTGAATCCAGATTTAAAAATGCCAGCGGTAACCCAATTTGTTGATGGAACGGTCCGGTTTGGAAAGGGACATTATTTCCTTTTCTATTTATTACTATTGCTTGCGGTGCCGTGTCTGGTTTTCATGCTTTAATTGCTTCGGGAACAACGCCTAAATTATTAGCCAATGAAACCGATGCGCGTTACATCGGTTATGGCGCTATGTTAATGGAATCATTTGTGGCTATCATGGCACTAGTTGCTGCCTCTATCATTGAACCTGGCCTCTATTTTGCCATGAATACTCCACCGGCAGCGTTAGGTTTTACCATGCCTAATTTGCATGAATTAAGCGGCTCCGATGCAGCTATGATTATGGCGCAATTGAAAGCAGCTACAGTACATGCTGCGGCAACAGTCAGCTCTTGGGGATTTATTATTTCGCCAGCGGAAATCGTACAAACAGCTAAAGATATCGGTGAACATTCTATTTTGAATCTTGCCGGTGGCGCTCCTACACTTGCGGTAGGTATTGCTTATGTGTTCCAGCAAATTATTCCTGCCGCTGATATGGGATTTTGGTATCACTTTGGTATTCTTTTTGAAGCTTTATTTATTTTGACTGCTTTGGATGCTGGCACACGTTCTGGTCGATTCATGTTACAAGATCTTTTGGCTAATTTTATTCCTGTATTGAAAAAAACAGATTCATTAATTGCTGGCTTTATTGCTACTGCTGGTTCTGTTGGTTTATGGGGATATCTACTTTATCAAGGGGTTGTTGACCCGCTAGGCGGGGTTAAAAGTTGATGGCCATTATTTGGTATCTCTAATCAAATGTTGGCCGCTGTTGCGTTAGTATTAAGTAGCGTTATTTTGATTAAAATGAAGCGCACTAAGTATATTTGGGTAACGCTTGTCCCAGCAATATTGCTATTAATATGTACGACATGGGCGTTAGGTTTGAAGTTATTTAGCTCTGATCCTCAGCTGGAAGGGTTTATCTATTTGGCTCATTCATATAAAGACAAAATAGCGACGGCAACTGCGGTAACAACAGCTCAAAAACTGTCTGATATGCATCATATTGTGATCAATAACTACACCAATGCAGGATTAAGTATTTTATTCTTACTAGTGGTGTATAGCATTATATTCTCTGGGCTTAAAATAGCGATAAACGCCTGGAGAACAGCTAAACGTTCAGATATTGAAACACCATATGTTTCTGTCGCTGAAAGTGATATTAAAATTTCCTCCTCACATTAATTAATATTAAATCCATTGTTCTCCACAAAGTAGGTTATAAGCTTAGGTGGGGTATTTTTGAGGTAATAAATATGTTTAATAATCTTGGACAAGCAGGTAAATATTTGGGGCAGGCGGCACTTATGCTAATTGGTATTCCTGACTATGATAATTATGTTCAGCATATGCGTAATACTCATCCTGAGCAATCGATCATGAGTTATGAAGAATTTTTTCGGCAACGTCAGGCAGAGCGCTATGCTAGTAGTGATAACGGTGGTTTTCGCCGTTGCTAGCCATTATTCAATGGATGTGATAACTGAGGCTTAGCATGACATCAATATCAGTAACAATATTGACCGGCTTTCTGGGAGCAGGCAAAACAACATTGCTTCGTCATATTCTCAATGAAGAACATGGTTATAAAATTGCAGTTATTGAAAATGAATTTGGAGCAGAGTCGATTGATAGTGAGCTGATCGGTGATAATGCCACTCAGATAACAACCTTAAGCAATGGTTGTATTTGTTATAATCGTTCGAATGAATTGGAAAATACGCTATTAGATTTACTTAATTCTATAGATAACAAGCAATTAGCTTTTTATCGCCTGATTATTGAGTGTACTGGAATGGCTGATCCTGGCCCTATTACGCAAACTTTCTTTTCACATAAAGTTTTATGCCAACGTTTTTTGTTAGATGGCATTATTGCGGTTGTGGATGCGGTACATGCTGAGAAACAGCTTAATCAATTTATTATTGCTCAAGTGCAGATTGGTTATTCGGATTGTATCTTGCTAACTAAAACCGATATTCAAGCAAATAATACCGCATTAATAGCCCGTTTACAGCGTATTAATACCCGAGCACCTATTTATCAAGTCACCCATGGTGATATGGCGATACAGTCATTATTTAACATAAATGGATTTATGCTTAACGATAATTTAACTATTTCAAAGCCTATTTTTCTTTTTATGTCCAGCACCCAAAATGCCATTCAATCAATCGTTGTCTATCTTGATCAATTAGTTGAATTGTCGGAACGATCAAAAGTGATGGAGAAGTTATTATGTCGCCATGCTGATAATCTCTTACGTTATAAAGGAATATTGGCGATTAAACATCAGCCCTGCCGATTAATATTTCAAGGAGTTCAGCGTTTATATAGTGCTGATTGGGATCGTGAGTGGCAAAATGGCGAGGAGCGTCAAGGGGTAATGGTTTTTATTGGTTTACATTTACCTGAAGAGGAAATTCGGCAACAATTTGCATTATTAACCGAACGCGTTAATTGATCAGTTATTTTGGGCTACCTTCGTTACTTAAAGACAATAAAGGTAGCAATAATATTAGATATCCAGCCGTTTTGTTTGCCAACGCTTAGAGTGCCAACGCCAGGCATTGGTTAAACCTCGTAGCCATTCATCACATAGAAATCCAAGCCATATTCCTAATAATCCCATTTCCATTTTTAAACCTAAAAAATAGCTGATTGGCAGCGCAATACCCCACATAGAAATAAGTGCGGTGCAAAACGGAAAGCGGGCATCGCCAGCAGCACGTAAGGCATTTACCATGATAATATTTAGTGTTCTGCCAGGCTCGAGAAAAACAGAAAGTAAGAAAAGCGGAAGTAATAACTTTATAATATTGTGATCTTCAGTAATTGCATCCAATAGAGGTATACGAAATAACCAGAAGCAAAATACAATACCAATGGTAATAAAAAATCCCCATTTTAAGCTTTTCAAGCCTCGTTGGTATGCATCTTCAAAACGCTTGGCGCCGACTAAATGACCTACCATGATTTCATTACCAATACTAAGAGAAATACCAAATAGCATAATAAATAGTGAAAGTTGGAAATAGAGGGTTTGAGCAGCAAGAGAGGTTTCTCCCATTAAACCGATGAAAGCAGAAGCAACCATATAGTGTAAGATCCAGACTAAATTTTCTCCTGCAGAAGGGAGTCCGATATTTAATATTTTATTCAACGTATTTTTTGACCAGTGTAACAGCAAAGAGGGTACAAATTTGATCCTTAGTCCACTGAATAATAAGAAGAAAAGTAATATTATAGTGACTATACGACCAATCGCTGTAGACCAGGCAACGCCAGTTAAGCCATATTGTGGTAAACCAAAAAAACCATATAAAACGATCATATTACCGAGGATGGTGATCAGATTGGCAATAAATGTTACCCACATTGCCGGTTGTGATTTGCAATAAACACGCAAGCAAGCCGCTAATATGATTGAAATTGCTTCTGGTATTAAACATAAACCAAGAATATGTAAATAAGCGTAACCATAATCCAGCAAATGTGCTGGTGTATTCATGATACCCAGTATCTTATAGCCAAAGAGTAGAATAATGGCGGCACTGATAAAGCCTAATAGGACATTAAAAGCAATAGAGATATGAATGGCATGACTAGCCTTTTCTTTTTTACCTGCCCCTAAATATTGGGCGATAACAACGCTGCATCCTACACTGATAAAGTTAAATATGGTGATAAAAAGATCAAAAACTTGGTTGCCTACTCCCATTGCGGCTAGATAAGCGGTGGAGACGTGACTAACCATATAAGTATTGATAAGTAATGTCGCAAAATGTAGCAAAATATCAATAAAAATTGGCCAACTTAGCGAATAAAGTGAGCGCTTAGTAACATCAGATGAATGCATTATGCACCTTTTTAAATATACAAGAAGATTTTTGGCAAAATAGACAAAAAACAGTTAAATATTTTACACATTTTATTTTTGTATGATAGATGATATAACTATTTATTATATATCGGTCTTTTTTATTTAAATTTTATTAGTTAGATTAAATAGAATGCTTAAGAATTTTCTTTATTTTATAATTTGTTGTTTTGCATTAACAAATTAAGTGATGATATTAATATTAACAAATCTATAGTAACTTATTATTAACAATCATTAATTTGTTGCAAGAGTCCATTTTATAGGCTGGGTATTAATTAAATAATAATTAATAAAAATAAGCCTGTGGTAAATACCACAGGCTCCTGGCGTTAGCGATCAAAAGTTTGGTTGATTTTACAACCTAAAATGTATTAAAAATTATTTTCGTTTTATCGTTTTAAATATTTTTGTAGTTTCAGTAATGGCAGTTTCTGCCGGTAAACGTTCCATAGAACTTGCGCCATAAAAACCGTGGCAATCAGGGCAATTTTGTAAAATATATTTTGAATCTTCAGGTGTCGCAATAGGACCGCCATGGCAAAGTACAATAATATCTTTACGAACAGACTTTGCCGCTGCCGCCCAATCGTTAATCAGTTTTACGCAATCCTCTAACGTGTGAGTTGTTTTGCCACCAATATAACCACCTGTTGTTAATCACATATGCGTGACGATAATATCAGCACCAGCTTCTGTCATGTTTTTCGCATCGATGGCACTAAAAACGTAAGGCGTTGTTAATAAATCTTTTTTATGGGCTTGACGGATCACATCAACTTCTAACGCATATCCCATGCCTGTTTCTTCAAGGTTAGCTCGGAAATTACCATCGATCAAACCAACAGTAGGAAAATTTTGTATACCGGCAAATCCCATTATTTTTAAAGAGTCAAGATAGGTATCGAATTGGCAAAATGGGTCGGTACCATTAACACCCGCTAATACCGGAGTATTTTTAACCACGGGTAAAACTTCTTTTGCCATTTCCATAACAATATCGTTGGCGTTACCATAAGCAAGTAAACCCGCCAATGAACCTCTACCAGCCATGCGATAGCGGCCAGAGTTGTAAATCACAATCAGATTCATCCCTCCTTTTTCTGCACATCTTGCTGATAAACCTGTGACGGCACCGCCACCGATAATTGGTTGACCATGTTAGATCATCATTTGGAATTTTGCTAATAATGATGCGCGTGTTTGTTTAATTTTCATAACTCCAAATTAATTCATTAGTTCTTGGTGCAATTCTATCACTTTATGACCAAATTCTGCTGAATTGATATGATAAGGAATGATTATCAGTTTTCTGTTAGCTGTGGTTTGGTAGGTTGATTTAAACGCATCAATGAAGGCTTGATTAGCTTGTGGTGACCAAAAAACGCCATCTTCAATATCTCAGGCGGAAAATCCCCCGGTTGGAATGATAAAAGTAACATCGCCTTGACATTGATTCAGCTTATGCGCAATCCAGACTCACATCTGATAATTTTCCTCGGCTGTGGTGCGCATTAATGTAACTTGGCTATTATGATGATAAAAATGACGATCTTTATATTTGTCAGGGATGGTGGTTGGACGGTTGGACGACCAAAGTTAACCATATCTAATGCACCACAAGAGATGATATAGGGTGTTTGGGTACGCATGATGGCACCAAAGCGATCTTCATCACAGGCAATTATGCCGTCAAAAAGGTAATCACAAACTTCCGTGGTTGTTATATCAAGCACGCAATCCAATAATTGGCTATCAACTAGTTTTTCCATTGCTTTGCCACCACTTCCGGTAGCATGAAACACTAAACAATCATAATGATTATCTAATTTTTGGGTTAACTGTTGGACACAGGGTGTTGTTACCCCAAACATAGTTAGCGCCAGATTTGGTTTATTTTTGTTTTCATCTTCATCAGCAGAATTAAAAAGCACCGCACCTGCGATTTGCGCAGCGGCATTTTTTAAAATTTTACGGGGATAGTATTCAGGCCAGAAATATCTGTAACTGAGTACATTATGGAGATATCACTGGCACCGATATAGCCTGAAACATCACCAGATGCCATCGCCGAGAGCATTAATTTTGGAATACAGATGGCAAGAGACTGAATTGCGGGTGTAATAAGCGCTGTTCCACCTGAACCACCTAATCCAAGAATAGCTAAAACATCTTTTTGTTGTGAGAGATATTTCTCAAATGCGATTGCCATAGCTGCGATAGCTTTTACTCTATCTTGGCTAAAGATAGCTTCTCTTCCTAAAGGATGATAGCTGGCAATAGTTTCAGCACTAATATCCGTTTTATTATTCAAATTGTTAGGATTAGTACTTAAATCAATAATACGTACCGCTAAGCCAGTTTTTTTTATAAGTTGACTAACATAATAAGTTTCGATTGCCTTGGTATCTAGTGTTGCGGCAATGTAGATATAACTTTGCTGTTCCTTCATAATAAATCCTTGATTGTTTTCTGATTTGGATGGGAGTATTCTAGGCGCAAAAAAAAGTAAGCGATCATTTATGCTTTTTATAAATTGAGATATTAGTCTCAATTTATTTTTAACTCTTTAGCATTATATTGTTTTTTTATGCAGTAAATTCTAATTATAAAAGTTATCGTAAAGGTGACGTTTAAATCCATTTTGGTTAGTAATAAAGGATAAATTTTATGACGTCAATTGCTTTTCCTTCACACTATACTGGCACCAGGAAACGCACTTTTAACCGATTAATTTCTACCGCATTGAGCTTGTTTGAAGATGGACAATTGCCTCCTGTTTCTGAAGTTGCCTCGCATGCTGATGTTTCGAGAGCGACAGCTTATCGTTATTTTCCAACTCACAGTGATCTAGTTTCCGCCATTGTGAGTGAAAGCTTGGGGCCTATTTTAACTTGTTTGCCTGATAGCCAAAAAACTGAAGAACGGATCCAAGAATTATTGTTATTTGCCTATCCGAGGATGTTTCAATATGAAGTGGCGCTTAGGGCAGCATTACAAGTTTCTTTGCAGCAATGGGCGGCAGCTCGCTCATCAACAGTAAAAGTAGAAAAACGTTTAGTTCGGGGACATCGGAAAGATATTTTTGCGATGATAGTTGAACCTATGAAGGATGATTTTTCCCCTGAAATTATTGAGAAAGTGAAGAGATCGTTTTCCCTTATTTATGGTTCTGAAGTCTTTTTGGTAATGAAAGATATCTGGAATATGGACAATACTGAGGTAATAAAAATTAACCAATGGATAGCAACAGCGATTTATAATCAATCCATAAAAGATAATGAAAAAAGCCAATAGGTCTGTTTGTTAGCAAGTAACGTTCATTTAGTGTGCCAGAAGTTGCTAAAGTAAAAAATTGATATCAACACTGAATGGAGTCGTATGATTAGTGGATAAGAATCTACTCTCGATCCACTAATCGTTATAAATTATAATTCTGGCAAATTACGGCCGTAATAAATCTCTTGCATCTCTTTTTTCAACAGATAAGTAATCTGTTTTTTTTCCTCAACAGCCAGCTGTTCTGCGATTGTATTAAATAAATAATTATTCAGATTAAGCTCAAAGTTTTTTAGCATCATTTTAGTATGGAAAAGATTTTCCTGATAGAGGTTAACATCTATCATATGGTACTGAAACTGAAATTCTTCTGGCATATAATTTTGGATGGAATTAATTTCGTGATCAATATAGAGTTTGATGCCATTAACATCGCGCGTAAAACCACGAACACGATAATCAATAGTAACAATATCTGATTCAAGTTGATGGATAAGATAGTTAAGAGTTTTTAATGGCGAAATTACGCCACAAGTGGAAACTTCGATATCAGCTCTAAAAGTGCATATACCATACTCTGGATGGCTTTCTGGGTAAGTGTGAACACAAATATGACTTTTATCCAGATGAGCAACAATAGAATCTGGTAATGGCCCCGGATTTTCGGTGTTGTCTACATCTTTGGGATTGGTTGAATTTTCACTGATCAAAATGGTAACGCTGGCACCTTGAGGCTCATAATCTTGTCGGGCAATATTCAAGATATTGGCGTCAATGATAGAGCAGGTTTCGGTAAGGATTTCAGTCAGGCGTGTTGCATTATATTGTTCATCAATATAAGCCAAATAACTATGGCGATCTGCTGCTGTTTTGGCATAACAGATATCATATATACAGAAACTTAGGCTTTTAGTTAAATTGTTAAAGCCATGTAATTTCAATTTTTGCAATTTATTTCACCTCCTATTGAGTAAAACTAAACTTTTTTAGCGAGTAAATCCAGTAAGTACTGTGG
Organism: Arsenophonus endosymbiont of Aphis craccivora; assembly: GCF_013460135.1. Taxonomy (GTDB): domain Bacteria; phylum Pseudomonadota; class Gammaproteobacteria; order Enterobacterales; family Enterobacteriaceae; genus Arsenophonus; species Arsenophonus nilaparvatae. The sequence continues at coordinate 1,470,517 of NZ_CP038155.1, read as the reverse complement.
TAAAGCGAAGCTGGCTAGATGCAGTGCTGGTGTATAATAGCGACAAATAATTTCTGCTTTTTTAAAACGGTTTTCCAATATTTGCAAGGGTATTTGACGTAATTTTTCTGTTTGACTTGCCCAGGCAAAGGTCATCATGCCGCCATAGTAAGACGGTATAGCGGCTTGATAAAAGCTGCAATCATTAAAGTAATTAGATAGTTTTTGATGACTATTAATTACTTCATCTTGTTGCAAGAAACAAACACCATTTTGCGCAACTAAAATGCCATTTTCATTCAGGCAGTTGACACATCCTTTGTAAAAATCTGAGGTAAATAGCCCTTCTCCTGGTCCGATAGGATCGGTGCAATCAGAAATAATAAGGTCAAATTTTTGCTGGGTTGTCTTAACGAAATTGACGCCATCATCAATGACCAATTTAAAACGCGGATCGTTATAAGCCCCTGCATTATGATTGGGTAGATATTGGCGACAAAATTCCACTACACCCGCATCAATTTCAACCATAGTAATGTTTTCTAAATATTGATGGCGACATACTTCACGTAACATTCCTCCATCACCACCGCCAATTATTAGTACTTTTTTAGCGCAACCATGGGTAAATAGAGGGGCATGAGTCATCATTTCGTGATATATAAATTCATCCCGTTCAGTTGTTTGTACTACGCCATCAAGAGCCATAATCCGCCCCATCTCAGCATTCTCAAAAATAATCAGATTTTGGTGAGCTGTTTTATTATGGTACAGTATATTATCGATAGTAAAATATTGACCTACATTATGGTGGAGTGTTTCGAGCCAAATTTCTTTTTTTGACATACTTGTCTTTTCCTTTCTAACAGAGTTAAAAAAGCGCAGCTAATAATTTGTTTCGTTTCAATGGTCAGCTAGAAATTTCTTATCTAAATGAACGAAAGAAAGTATTTATTTTACATAGGCAAATAGTGCTAAAGCGTCTACATAGGCAAATAGTGCTAAAGCGTCATTGGCAAGCACCCGGCATTTCTTTTTACGAGGGATAGGGATTTTTTTTAAGTCATCATAACGCTCTTCATTTAATTTTGCCATGGCACTTTTGTCGTAATTACTTATATCCCAATGATTACTCTGGGCAAAATAGAAGATTGCTCTTTCAATTTCACGATCAGGAATTTGTGAGTAACCACAATCATGCTTTAAAAATATATAAACAGCTGTTAAATCAGCTAGATTTTCTGTTTCATTGATTGATAGGGAAAATGCTTTGGTTGAAAAAGCAAACCAAAAAAGCAGAGTTATATGTGAAATAAAAATAATTTTACGCATTCAGTTATTTGTATAATTTAAATATCAATTTATTCTATTAATAGTTATAGCACTATTAAGTATACTTTTTTTAGCAAAACTAGATAAATATATTGTCATAGTAGATAAAAATATTGGCTTGACCTTCCAGTAAGTGGAACCTCTATATTTTAGTGAAATTATCTATTTTCTACCATTTAACTTCTATACGGCTTTGTTGAATAAATCGAACTTTTAGGTGATTGGCGGAGCTGATCGCTAAATTCGTTTCAACATCAGGTCCCCATGGCAAAGCAAAAGTTTAAAATTACCAACTGGCCCGCGTACAACAAGGCACTCAGACAACGCGGTTCCCTGACGGTCTGGCTTGATGAGTCGGCCATCGCTGGATGGACTGACAGTTCTTCGCCTGAAGGTCGTGGCCGGCCGCTTTACTACAGCGATATGACTGTTACCACTGTCCTGATGATGAAGCGTGTGTTTAACCTGTCGCTCCGGGCATTACAGGGCTTCGTTGATTCGATTTTTAAACTCATGTCTTTGCCGCTGTGCTGTCCGGACTACTCGCTGGTCAGCAGACGAGCAAAGAGCGTCAACATCAGCATAAAAACGCCAACGCGTGGTGAAATCTCGCATCTGGTCATCGACAGTACCGGTCTGAAGGTCTTTGGCGAAGGTGAATGGAAAGTCAGGCAGCATGGGGCTGACAGACGAAGAGTGTGGCGCAAGCTTCATCTGGCAGCAGACAGTGTGACTCATGAGATTATCTGTGCCGACTTATCGCTCAGCGGAACGACAGATGCGCAGGCACTGCCGGGCCTGATTAACCAAAACCACCGGAAAATCAGGGAAGTGTCAGCAGACGGTGCTTATGACGCCTGTTACTGCCAAGATGCGTTGCTAAGAAAGAAAATCAGGCCCCTTATCCCGCCGCGAAGCGGAGCGAAATACTGGCCGGACAAGTACCATGAACGTAACCATGCGGTGGCGAATCAGCGTCTGAGCAGGAGTAATGATATGTGGAAAAAGAAAGTGGGTTATCACCGGCGTTCAGTGGCAGAAACAGCGATGTTCCGCATAAAAACTTTGCTGGGTGGCCATCTGAGGCTGCGTGACTATGAGGCTCAGGTAGGTGAAGCAATGGCGATGGTCAAAGCGCTGAACCGTATGACGTTGTTGGGTATGCCACACAGCGTCAGGATCGGATAACAGGTGTAGCAGAGGGAGCCATCCTGGCGGCTAATTCTGATTTATTCAACAAAGCCATTCTATACCTTATCTTATTAGGGTCTCATAATAAAGGAGCAAGCTATGTTGCGTCGGGATTTTATGAAACTGGCAGCGGCAATCGGTTCAGTAAGCTTATTACCAACCTGGAGTCGCGCTGCATTATCTGCAACTCAATATCCTTCTTTACCTATTCCACCATTATTATGGCCTGATAATCATGGCAAAATTAAGATCCGGGTTACGCAAGGTAAAACGTAATTTTTACCAGCAAAATCAGCGCTAACATGGGGTTATAATGGATCGTTATTAGGACCAGCTATTAAGCTTAAATCAGGCCAGCGTGTCACTATTGATATTGATAATCAGTTATCCGAGGCTACCTCATTGCATTGGCACGGACTAAAGATCCCCGGCGAGGTTGATGGTGGCCCTCATTCAATAATTAAACCAAATGCGGTGAGGAGGGTTAATTTTATGGTTAACCAGCCTGAGGCAACTTGTTGGTTTCATCCGCATCCTCATGGCAAAACGGGTTATCAAGTTGCCATGGGGTTGGCGGGTTTAGTATTAATTGAGGATGAGAACAGCCAATCACTCAAATTGCCAAATCAATGGGGCATTGATGATATTCCGGTCATTTTGCAGGATAAACGTTTAAATAGCGCCGGGCAGATAGATTATCAGCTTGATGTAATGAGTGCCGCTGTTGGCTGGTTTGTTAACACTATGTTGACTAATGGCGTTGTATTACCTAGACATATAGCACCTAATGGTTGTTTACGTTTTCTTAATGGTTGTAATGCCAAAAGTTTAAATTTGGCAACTAGTGATGGATGTAAAATGTATGTTATTGCTAGTGATGGTGGATTGCTAAATGAACCTGTTGCAGTCGATAAATTACCGATGATAAGTGCCGAATGCTTTGAGGTACTGATAGATGCCTCAAATGGTAAAGCGTTTGATATTGTTACATTGCCAGTCAAACAAATGGCTATAACACTCGCACCTTTTAATCAACCTCTGGCCTTATTGCATATTGAGCCCGGATTGAACGCGAGAGCCACTTTTTTACCTGATAGCTTAGCTTCTATTGCCTCATTGCCTGATTTGGCTGGTATTAAACAGCGTCAATTGCATTTAATGATGGATGCCCGTTTAGATATGCAAGGGATGATGGCGCTTAGAAAACAGTATGGTGAGCAGGCTTTGGCGGGTATGAATATGCAGGGCCATCACAATATGATGAATAGCAACGGCGATCATCCTATGCATAATAGTCATCAGCAAGGCAAAGTCATGAATCAACCCTTCGATTTTCAGCATGCCAACAGTATTAATGGCCGACCTTTTTCAATGCATGAATTGGCATTTAATGTCGTTAAAGGTCAATATGAACGCTGGCTCATTTCTGGTCGTGGTGACATGATGTTACATCCTTTTCATATTCATGGAACCCAATTTCGGATCCTTAGCGAGAATGGTCAAGCAGTGGCTCCTCACCGACAAGGGTGGAAAGATACTGTACGAGTTGATGGCGATATCAGTGAGGTGCTAGTAAAATTTGATCATTTAGCAACCCAGGCACATCCTTATATGGCACATTGTCATTTGTTAGAACATGAAGATACGGGCATGATGGTCAGTTTCTCGGTTATCTAAGATATTAACTATTTTATTTATGTTGTTAATCAATATTGAGTGAGGGCATTTTATCGCGTCTTTATTGTCCTTATGTTAGAATCTACGGTTTTTATTTCCATGAATGCCTAAAGTTATGAAACAAATTGTAGAAGTCATGATCTCAGAAGCGGATGTTAAACAACGTATTGATGAGATGGCAAAAGAGATTGTTAAACATTATAAATCATTGCAAGATGAGTTGGTGTTGGTTGGTCTTTTGAAAGGCTCTTTTATTTTTATGGCTGATTTATGTCGTAAAATTGATATCCCGCATGAAGTCGATTTTATGACGGTATCAAGTTATGGCAATGGAATGACTTCAACTCGCGATGTGCAAATTATTAAGGATCTGGATGAAGATATTCGCGGCAAGCATGTTCTGATTGTTGAGGATATTATTGATTCGGGTAATACACTCAAAAAAGTCCGTGAAATTTTAGAATTACGTGGTCCTAAATCTGTCGCTATTTGTACGTTATTAGACAAACCTTCTCGACGTGAAGTAGAGGTTCCTGTTGAATGGACTGGTTATTCTATTCAAGATGAATTTGTTGTTGGTTATGGTATCGACTATGCGCAGCAATATCGACATTTACCCTATATCGGGCATGTTATTTTACTAGACGATTAAACAGTAGTGTTATTTATTGGCTGAAAAAATCGAACTAACGTTCGATTTTTTGCGGTGTTTATTTTTGCTGGTTTAATTTAGCAATAGCTTATCGATAAGTGAGTTCAAGTTGTTCACGGCTATTAGCGGTCACATCAAGATCATTGATGTCTGCCATTATTTATACCATAGACCCAGCCATGAATGATGACATTTTGGCTGCGTCGCCAGGCAGATTGTATTATTGTTGAATGACCAAGATTATAAACTTGCTCGATGACATTGAGTTCACATAAACGATTTGCCCGTTCTTGCGGAGCCAGTTCACCTAAAATTGAGCTATGTTTAAACAAGATATCACGCACATGCAGTAGCCAGTTATTAATTAGGCCCTGTTCAGTATTATCAATTGCAGTTTCAATACCACCACAACCATAGTGACCACAAATGATAATGTGTTCAACCTTTAGTACGTCAACAGCATATTGGATAACAGATAGGCAATTTAAATCAGTATATATCACCAAATTAGCGACATTGCGATGGACAAATAGATCGCCTGGTGCTGCTTTAATTAATTTTTAGGCCGGAACCAGGCTGTCAGAGCAGCCTATCCACAGAAAATGTGGATTTTGAAATTTTGCTAATTCTTTAAAAAAAGAGGGATTTTCTTTGGTTACCGATTCTGACCACTGTAGATTGTTTTCAAACAGTTGTTTAATTTTTTTCATCATAATTCACGTGGATTAGTTATGTTTAACTGCGATAATAATCATATACAAGATCAATTTATTTTTTAATATTTACTAGCTGTTAGTTATAGTTTAATTGAAAAAGATTGCTAAATGGTGTGATTTATTATCATGTATGGAATAAAAATAGATAAGAAAGGTTTTTTATGACTTATGCTTTAGAACTGCTTCAGCTTACAAAAACCTATCCTGGTGGTGTGAAAGCATTAACCAGCATTGATTTACAGGTTGAGGTAGGTGATTTTTATGCCTTATTAGGATCTAATGGTGCGGGTAAGTCAACGACAATTGGTATTATCAGTTCATTAGTCAATAAAACGAGCGGTAAAGTGAGAGTGTTTGGTTATGATCTCGATAAAGACGTGGTGAATGTTAAGCGTCAATTGGGACTAGTGCCACAAGAGTTTAATTTTAATCCGTTTGAAACGGTATTACAGATAGTGCTGAATCAAGCAGGTTATTATGGGGTTCCGCGTTCCTTAGCCTTGTCTCGGGCAGAAATGTATCTTTCTCAACTGGCTTTGTGGAATAAAAGTAATGAGCCTGCGCGAGATCTCTCCGGTGGCATGAAACGGCGTTTAATGATTGCTCGCGCATTAATGCATCAACCAAAGTTATTAATTTTGGATGAGCCAACCGCAGGGGTCGATATTGAGCTGCGCCGTTCAATGTGGAGTTTTTTAAAGACTTTAAATGCGGAAGGCACCACCATTATTTTAACGACCCATTATCTGGAAGAAGCGGAAATGTTATGTCGTAATATTGGTATTATTCAATATGGAGAATTGATTGAGAATACCAGTATGAAAAAACTACTCAATCAGTTGGAGTCAGAGACGTTTATTTTTGATTTGGCGCCAAAGAGTCCTATTCCTACATTAGATGGTTATAAATTCAGGCTGGTGGATACTTCAACACTAGAAGTCGATGTATTTCGAGATCAAGGCCTGAATGGTTTATTTAGCCAATTTTCTGAGCAAGGAATACAGATAACCAGTATGCGTAATAAGGTAAATCGTTTGGAGGAATTATTTGTTGGTTTAATGAATAAACAGCATCCACTATCGATAAAGCAAGGGGAAAATAGATGACTCAGCTCTACTGGGTGGCGATGAAAACCATCTGGATCAAAGAAATAACACGTTTTGCGCGTATTTGGGTACAAACTTTACTACCACCAGTGATCACTATGTCACTCTATTTTATTATCTTTGGTAGTTTAATTGGTTCAAGAATTGGCAATATGGATGGCGTGAATTACATGCAGTTTATTGTTCCTGGTTTGATTATGATGTCGGTGATCACTAACGCTTATGCTAATGTTTGCTCTTCTTTTTTTGGTGCAAAATTCCAAAAAAGCATTGAAGAATTGCTGGTTGCACCAGTTCCTACCCATATTGTGATAATTGGTTTTGTTGGCGGAGGGGTTGCTAGAGGGGTATTGGTTGGTCTTTCTGTCACTCTGGTTTCGCTCTTTTTTGTCCCATTACATATTTATTCATTATGGGTGGTAATTATTACTTTATTAATGACAGCAATTTTATTTTCATTAGCTGGATTGGTGAACGCGATATTTGCCAAAACATTCGATGATATTAGTATTATTACTACCTTTGTCTTAACACCATTAACATATTTAGGTGGTGTTTTTTATTCTTTGTCACTTTTGCCTGAATTTTGGCAAATGGTATCTAAGCTTAATCCGATTGTCTATATGATCAGCGGGTTACGTTATGGATTTCTGGGCATTAGCGATGTTGAATTATCTATTACCTTATCGGTGTTAGTGATTTTCATTGTTATCTTATATGCCATAACTTGGTACTTAATTGAAAAAGGACGAGGATTAAGAACGTAATTACTAGTGCACAGTGCGATAAATATATAAGGAATTGCGCTATTTTTTAGCGCTTCCGCTGCATTATCTTTATGTTGCTGTCATGGTTTTTGTTTTTTCTGATAATGTTGGTTAGTTTTATAGATAATCGTAAAAGTTTATGATGGTGAGTCGTGTGGCAGGGGTAAATAAAAATAATAAAAAAATTCAGTTTAATTTTAAGGTGTCGAAACCGATAGTAGTTTATCTATTTCTATAGTAATTTATTTTTTATTATAATTTGAATTTAATTTTTTAACTGTAAAACGTTTATAAACGTCGATTATTGGTTTTATTTTAAAAACTATCTGTTTTTTTATTTGATGCTGTGAATTTTTTTATTATCAGCTGGGCTTTGTTGAATAAATCAGAATTAGCCGACAGGATGGCTCCCTCTGCTACAGCTGTTATCCGATCCTGACGCTGTGTGGCATACCCAACAACGTCATACGGTTCAGCGCTTTGACCATCGCCATTGCTTCACCTACCTGAGCCTCATAGTCACGCAGCCTCAGATGGCCACCCAGCAAAGTTTTTATGCGGAACATCGCTGTTTCTGCCACTGAACGCCGGTGATAACTCACTTTCTTTTTCCACATATCATTACTCCTGCTCAGACGCTGATTCGCCACCGCATGGTTACGTTCATGGTACTTGTCCGGCCAGTATTTCGCTCCGCTTCGCGGCGGGATAAGGGGCCTGATTTTCTTTCTTAGCAACCCATCGTGGCAGTAACAGGCGTCATAAGCACCGTCTGCTGACACTTCCCTGATTTTCCGGTGGGTTTGGTTAATCAGGCCCGGCAGTGCCTGCGCATCTGTCGTTCCGCTGAGCGATAAGTCGGCACAGATAATCTCATGAGTCACACTGTCTGCTGCCAGATGAAGCTTGCGCCACACTCTTCGTCTGTCAGCCCCATGCTGCCTGACTTTCCATTCACCTTCGCCAAAGACCTTCAGACCGGTACTGTCGATGACCAGATGCGAGATTTCACCACGCGTTGGCGTTTTTATGCTGATGTTGACGCTCTTTGCTCGTCTGCTGACCAGCGAGTAGTCCGGACAGCACAGCGGCAAAGACATGAGTTTAAAAATCGAATCAACGAAGCCCTGTAATGCCCGGAGCGACAGGTTAAACACACGCTTCATCATCAGGACAGTGGTAACAGCCATATCGCTGTAGTAAAGCGGCCGGCCACGACCTTCAGGCGAAGAACTGTCAGTCCATCCAGCGATGGCCGACTCATCAAGCCAGACCGTCAGGGAACCGCGTTGTCTGAGTGCCTTGTTGTACGCGGGCCAGTTGGTAATTTTAAACTTTTGCTTTGCCATGGGGACCTGATGTTGAAACGAATTTAGCGATCAGCTCTGCCAATCACCTAAAAGTTCGATTTATTCAACAAAGCCGATCCCAATATTACAGCCACTGACGCTGAATTAATATTTATCTGCCGCCTATTTATATGAGCTGACATTTTTTTCATATAGCTCTTCCTTGGCCAGATCTATATTACGAAAATTAGTATTAATATTGAATTTTTTCAAAAGAATAAATGAGATTTTATATAAAAGATCAAAATAATATTTATCCCTTTTCTACTATTTTCATTTTTTTGCGAGATTATTCTCAACTAATGTTAAGTTAAGAAAATTTATTTTTGATTATAAAATTTTATTATTTTTTTAATAATTAAATGTCTTATAACAATAAGGAGAAGTTTTAATAATTCAAAAAAATTGTATTGGAAAAATTGACCTTAGCGCAGCAATAAAAAATGGCGCCTTAATTAAGGCACCATTTTAAGAGAATAAATAAATTAAATTTGTTAATATTTATGCATAAATGTTAACGCGATCACGTAATTCTTTACCCGGCTTGAAATGAGGAACATGTTTTCCTTTCAAATCAACTTTATCACCCGTTTTCGGATTACGGCCGATGCGCGGTGCACGGTAATGAAGAGAAAAACTGCCGAATCCGCGGATCTCAATACGCTCTCCCTTAGCAAGTGTTATTGCCATATGATCAAGCATTTCTTTCACAGCTTCTTCAATAAGTTTTGCTGGTATATGAGCTAATTGGTTAATAAGTCTTTCAATTAATTCAGACCTGGTCATAGTACCTCCCCTAAACTACCGTTACGGGGCAACAAAATGTTGCCCTATGATTAAACTTAATTATTCGCCTTTCGCTGCTTTGAACGCTTCTGCCATCGCATTATTGGCAAAATTGGTATCTTCCTGTTTGTTCACAGAAGCAATGGCATCTTTTTCATCTGCTTCATCTTTTGCACGAACAGATAAGGTAATGATACGGTTTTTACGATCAACACCAGTATATTTAGCTTTAACTGTATCGCCAACGTTCAATACTTGAGTAGTATCTTCCACGCGATCACGCGAAGCTTCAGATGCACGTAAGTGACCTTCAACACCAGCAGCCAACTCAATCGTTGCTCCTTTCGCATCAACAGCCAATACTTTACCGGTAACGATGACACCTTTCTTATGAGCAGACAGATAGTTATTAAATGGATCTTCCGCTAACTGTTTAATACCCAAAGAAATACGTTCACGTTTAGCGTCAACTTGCAATACAACTGCAGCTATTTCATCGCCTTTTTTGTATTCACGAACCGCTTCTTCACCTGCAACATTCCAAGAAATATCAGACAGATGAACTAAACCATCAATACCACCTTCTAAACCGATGAAGATACCAAAATCAGTAATAGATTTTATTTTACCTTCTACCCGATCATTCTTATTGTGCGTTTCTGCAAATTGCTGCCATGGATTTGGTTTACACTGTTTCAAACCTAATGAGATACGACGACGCTCTTCGTCAATATCTAGAACCATAACTTCAACAACATCACCCACATTAACAACTTTAGATGGATGGATATTTTTATTAGTCCAATCCATTTCGGAAACGTGTACTAAACCTTCAACACCTTCCTCAATTTCAACAAAGCAGCCATAATCAGTAAGATTAGTGACTCGCCCTGTCAACTTAGTGCCTTCTGGATAACGCTTAGCAATAGCTACCCATGGATCTTCTCCAAGCTGCTTCAGGCCTAAAGAAACACGTGTACGATCACGATCAAACTTCAATACTTTAACATTGATTTCATCACCAACATTCACAATTTCACTTGGGTGTTTAACACGTTTCCAAGCCATGTCAGTAATGTGTAATAAGCCATCAACACCGCCCAGATCAACGAATGCACCATAGTCAGTTAAGTTTTTAACAATACCCTTAACTTCCATGCCTTCCTGCAAGTTTTCCAGTAACTGATCACGTTCTGCACTGCTTTCAGACTCAATCACAGCACGACGCGAAACAACAACGTTATTGCGTTTCTGATCCAGTTTGATAACTTGGAACTCAAGCTCTTTACCTTCCAGGTGAGTTGTGTCACGAACTGGGCGAACATCAACCAATGAACCAGGTAAAAATGCACGAATTCCTTTTAATTCTACTGTGAAACCACCTTTCACTTTGCCATTGATGATGCCCATAACTGTTTCGGCATCTTCATAGGCTTTTTCTAGCATCAACCAAGCTTCATGACGTTTCGCTTTTTCGCGAGACAGGATAGTTTCACCGAAACCATCTTCTACTGCATCTAAAGCAACATCGATTTCATCACCAACCTGAATTTCTAGCTCACCTTGCACATTTTGAAATTGTTCTACTGGGATCGCTGATTCTGATTTCAGACCGGCATCAACTAACACGACATCTTTGTCGATAGCAACAACAACACCACGAACAATAGCCCCTGGACGGGTTTCGATACTCTGTAAAGATTCTTCAAAGAGTTGAGCAAAAGATTCTGTCATAGTAAGATATTCAAAAGTTTTAATTTTAACTGCCATTCAACATCCTGCCAAATGGGTTTATTTCACATACCTAGCAACACTCCTTGTTACAAAGCTTTACTTAACTGAACACAAATTCAGCTACACCAAATAGGTGTATTAACTTATTATATATCAATATTGAGCATATTATATATATAATATTTGCTTTTTTTTCACATAAGCAAGTACTTGCTCGATGACCCATTCAATTGATAACTTTGTAGAATCCAGGATCAACGCATCTTTTGCAGGTACCAATGGCGCAATTAACCTATTACGATCACGATAATCACGCTCTTTAATATCAGTTAAAATATCGCTTAATTTAACATCAAAGCCCTTTTCCTGCAACTGTTGCATTCTTCTACTAGCACGCTCTTCAGGTGGGGCATCAAGAAAAATCTTTACTGGTGCGTCTGGAAAAACCACCGTTCCCATGTCACGACCGTCAGCAATCAAACCCGGTTTAGTGCGAAATGCTCTTTGCCGACGCAATAATGCTTCTCTAACGCGAGGAAAAGTTGCGCTAAGAGATGCCGTATTACCAACAACTTCGCTACGAATTGTATTACTAACATCCTCCCCCTCAAGCATAACAGCTAATTCGTTTTCTCTTGGTTCAAAACGGACATCAATATTAGCCGCTAATGGAACTAATGCTTCTTCAGACGTAATATCAACATGATGATGTAATGCTGCTAAAGCCAGAACACGGTAAATGGCGCCAGAATCAAGTAACTGCCAGCCCAGTTTATTTGCCAATGCCTGACATAATGTACCTTTACCTGCGCCACTTGGACCATCAACTGTGATAACGGGGGGTAAAACCACCATTATACTCCTCCTTTGTGATAGAAATGCAATTTAGCAACTACTTTCTATCAGGCTAATAAGTACCCTATTATACTCAATTCATTCTATTAAGGAAAACAAAGAGATATTTAGAGCAAATTTAGCGTTGCAGGCATAATACTCGTCGTTCAGTATTGTACTAATTTTTAGGCATACTATAGTACCGATGACTTAATTTTTCTAGTTGATTAAAGTAGTCTGGAAAAGTCTTAGCGGTACAATTTGGATCCAAAATGGTAACCGGCGTATCTGACAGCGCGACAAGTGAAAAGCACATCGCCATACGATGATCATTATAAGTTGCTATTTCAGCATGCTGTAATAATTTAGGCGGTAAAATACGTATATAATCACGACCTTCTTCCACTTTTGCGCCAACTTTTGTTAATTCAGTCGCCATTGCCGTTAATCTGTCAGTTTCTTTTACCCGCCAGTTATGGATATTACGAATAATAGTTTCACCACGAGCAAATAGCGCCAGAGTCGCAACCGTCATCGCCGCATCGGGGATCGCATTCATATCCATATCAATACCAATTAACTCACCTCGTTGACATTCAATATAACCTTTACCCCAACGTATTTTGGCACCCATTTTTTCTAGTACAGCAGCGAATTGGGTATCGCCTTGCAAGCTATCTTTGCCAATACCTGTTACCCTAACAGTACCACCTTTAATTGCTGCCGCAGCTAAAAAATAAGAGGCAGAAGAGCCGTCGCCCTCAACAAGATAATCCCCTGGTGAAATATAGTGTTGTCCGGCTTTAATATGAAATCGACAATAGTGTTGATTGTCTACTTCAACGCCAAAATCACGCATCAGTGCCAGAGTAATGTCAATATAGGGTTTAGAAACCAGCTCTCCTTTTATCTGAATAGTCGTATCATTAGGCGCTAAAGGTGCGGCCATTAAAAGAGCTGTTAAAAATTGGCTAGATACGCGTCCATCTACTGTGATATTCCCACCGCGAAAGCAACCTTTTATCCTTATAGGCGGATAACCAGCTTGCTCAAGATAATCAATATTTGCTCCACCTTGCTGTAGCGCATCAATAAGATGGCCAATAGGTCGCTCTTTCATTCTGGGCTCGCCGGTTAAGACAATATCATTGTCCGCCAAAGCTAAAACCGCAGTTACTGGGCGCATAGCCGTGCCGGCATTACCGAGAAAAATTTCTAAACCTTTTCTATGGCTAAAATAATGCCAGCCACCTTTTACAATACACGTGGTGAGATCTTTGGATAATTGATATTCGACACCCAATGCTGTCAAGGCATTAAGCATATGAAGAATATCATCACTAGCAAGAAGATTAGTTAAAACGGTTTGGCCTTGCGCTAATGCAGCTAACAATAGTACCCGGTTAGAAATACTTTTCGAGCCAGGAAGATTGATAGTACCTTCAACGTAAGAAATGGGTTGTATTGTCAGGGCTTGCATTAATAGTAGACTCTCCAATAACGAAGTTGGATAAATTATTTAAATCACATTTATATTCATTTGATAGGGTTAGACGATATCACTACCAATCTAACCATAAAGGATTATTTAATTTATTTATTCTGATGTTCAAAATCAATCATAAAATCAACTAGCTTCTGTACACCAGCCAGCGGCATAGCATTATAAATTGAAGCACGCATGCCACCTGCTGCTTTATGCCCTTTCAGGAACAGTAGCCCTTGCCGCTCTGCCGCTTTGATAAATTTATCATCTAAGTTAGGTTTTACCATTTGGAATGGAATATTCATGACCGAACGATTAACTGGATCGATTCGATTAATATAAAACTGGCTATTATCAATAACATCATACAGTAAGCGGGCTTTTTGTTGATTGCGTTTTTCTATTTCTTGCAAGCCACCCTGCTGTTTTAACCATTTAAACACCATATCCGATAGATACCAGGCAAAAGTTGGGGGCGTATTGTACATTGAGTCATTTTTAGCCAATATGGTGTAATCAAGGATAGAATGGGTAGCCTTTCTCGCCCGACCTAACAAATCTTCCCGAATGATAACCAATGTGATGCCTGCTGGCCCAATATTTTTTTGCGCACCAGCATAAATAACACCAAAACGGCTGACATCAAGTGGCCGTGATAAGATAGCTGAGGAGTAATCAGCAATAACAATTTTATCGGCCGAAAAATCAGGTAGTGTGTGGATAGCTATACCATCAATCGTTTCATTCGGGCAATAATGAAGGTATTTGGCACTGGTCGTTAATGACCATTTATCCATCGGTTGCACGCTTAAATAAGCTGATTTTTCCAGCCGAATATCAATCTCATTGACAGCACAATATTTTGCTGCCTCTTGCGCAGCAGACTTTGCCCAATAGCCACCAACAATATAGTCAACGGTTTCATCAGGTTGAAATAAATTTAGTGGCAAGGCGGCAAATTGACCTCTGGCACCACCGTGACAAAAAAGGATTTTATAATTATCGGGTATTTTGAGTAATTGACGTAGATTTTGTTCAGCTTCTCTAACTATTTCCATAAAAGCTTCACTGCGATGGCTTATTTCCATCACCGAAACACCCATACCGTTCCAATTACAAAGTTCTTGTTGTGCACGATGTAAAACTTCTACCGGTAACATGGCCGGACCAGCGCTAAAATTATATACCTGACTCATTACCCACCCTTATTTACCTAATTAAGCTTTTACTATTATTTAATCTCTGGTTAGATTTTAACATTACCACTGAACAGCTGTAAATAAAACAACTGGCCGGCAAACAGCATTTTTCTGATAACTAATTAATACTTATCAAACATCGCTTGAATTTTTATTGGGTCATGGGTTTGAGTCAAGGCTAACTGTAGTAAAACCCGAGCCTTCTGCGGATTCAAACGTTCTGCAGCAACAAATCCATATTTACTATCATCCACTGCTGCATCGCGAGTTGTAAAACCTGTTGGCACACGACTAGCGCGAACAACCCCTATGCCTTGTTTTACTGCATCGGCCAATACATTAAAAATTTTGTTATACATATTGCCGTTACCCACTCCAGCACTAACAATGCCTTGATAGCCATGATAGATCAATGACTTGGCTGGTAGTGCCGATGCATTTGAATAGTTATAAACAATGCCAACTTTAGGTAATTTATCTAACTGACTAATATCAAAAATTGCGTTCTGCGCTCTGGGTTGAGCCGCGTTTAAATAGTGCACTTTGCCATTGTAGATAAAAGCTTCAGCGCCAGCATTAACAGCTTCAAATGCTTCAACAAAGTTGGTATTCATTTTAACCACATTACGACCACTAATAACTTTATCGTCCATGGCTAATAAGACACCTCGTTTGCCAGCCTCTTTATCAGTGGCAACAATAACGGCGTTATAGAGATTTAACGGCCCATCAGCACCTAATGCTGTGGCTGGCTTCATCGCACCAACCATTACAATTGTTTTATGACAGTGGGTGGTTAAATCTAAAAAATAAGCGCTTTCCTCTAGCGTGTCAGTACCATGAGTAATGATAAAACCAGCTGTTTTGTCACAATCGGCATTAATTTTCTTCGCTAAAGTTAAACATACCTGATCATTCATATCTTGCGAACCGATATTAACAATTTGTTCGCCATGAAGATGCGCAATTTTCTTTATTTCAGGTACCGCATTAATTAATGCATCAATACTCACTTTACCGGCTGTATATTGGGATTGAGTCGCTGAATCACCGCCACCAGCTATCGTACCTCCAGTGGCTAGTACTGTAATGGTTGGTAAGGCAGAAGCAGCACTGTTAGTTAACAACATAGCACCAACTAACAAAGAAATATTTCACTTCTTCATAATAAAATACCATTTGAAAAATTTGGTAAATTATATAAAATGCAAAATATATTTCTATTATTTCCAGCAAAAATAGCTATTAATTTCAATATTGCATTTTGCTACTGTGGCCTATTGAATAGAGAAGCAAACAAAAATGCCGTATTATCTGCTTTTAGTTATCAAAAACGAATAAGTAACCAATTTATGAGCCAAACTTTTATTCCTGGCAAAGATGCCGCATTAGAAGATTCTATTACCACGTTTCAGCAAAACTCGGTTTTTATATTGAAGAGGCCTCTTGGTTAAATCCAGTGCCGAATGTCTGGTCAATCCATATCCGTGATAGAGACTGCCATATGTGTTTTACTAACGGTAAAGGCGCTAGTAAAAAAGCCGCCTTGGCCTCTGCACTGGGGGAATATTTTGAACGTTTAGCAACCAATTACTTTTTCGCTGATTTTTATCTAGGCGCTAAAATTGCAAATGGTAATTTTGTCCACTATCCCAATGAAAAGTGGTTTGCTCTAACATCGGACGATCACTTACCTGAAGGAATGCTGGATGAAAAATTACGTACTTTCTACGATCCTGAAAATAATCTGTCCGCTAGCATGCTGATTGATTTACAATCAAGTAATAGAGCCCGTGGGATTTGTACGTTACCTTTTATCCGCCAATCCGATCAACAAACGGTTTATATTCCAATGAATATTATTGGTAATCTGTATGTGTCGAATGGCATGTCAGCCGGTAATACGCAAGATGAAGCGCGGGTGCAGGCATTGTCAGAGATCTTTGAGCGTCATATTAAAAACCGTATTATTGCCGAGCGAATCAGTTGGCCTGTTATTCCTGAGCATGTCATGGAGCGCTATCCTGGCGTTGTTCAGGCAGTTGCTAAATTAGAAGAGGAAGGTTTTCCTATTTTCTGTTTTGATGCTTTTCTCGGTGGTAAATACCCGTTTATCTGTGTGGTACTTTTTAATCCGAGTAATGGCACTTGTTTCGCTTCTTTTGGTGCCCATCCTGATTTTGGTATCGCACTTGAACGTACAGTTACCGAATTACTGCAAGGCCGCAGTTTAAAAGATTTGGATGTATTTAATATGCCAACATTTGATGATGATGAAGTTGCAGAGCATACTAATCTGGAAACCCATTTTATTGATTCAAGCGGTTTAATTAGTTGGGATCTATTTAAACGTGATGCCGATTATTCCTTTGTCGATTGGAACTTTAAAGGCACTACAAACGCAGAATTTGCTACTTTGATGGGCTTTGTTGAATAAATCAGAATTAGCCGCCAGGATGGCTCCCTCTGCTACAGCTGTTATCCGATCCTGACGCTGTGTGGCATACCCAACAACGTCATACGGTTCAGCGCTTTGACCATCGCCATTGCTTCACCTACCTGAGCCTCATAGTCACGCAGCCTCAGATGGCCACCCAGCAAAGTTTTTATGCGGAACATCGCTGTTTCTGCCACTGAACGCCGGTGATAACCCACTTTCTTTTTCCACATATCATTACTCCTGCTCAGACGCTGATTCGCCACCGCATGGTTACGTTCATGGTACTTGTCCGGCCAGTATTTCGCTCCGCTTCGCGGCGGGATAAGGGGCCTGATTTTCCGGTGGGTTTGGTTAATCAGGCCCGGCAGTGCCTGCGCATCTGTCGTTCCGCTGAGCGATAAGTCGGCACAGATAATCTCATGATTCACACTGTCTGCTGCCAGATGAAGCTTGCGCCACACTCTTCGTCTGTCAGCCCCATGCTGCCTAACTTTCCATTCACCTTCGCCAAAGACCTTCAGACCGGTACTGTCGATGACCAGATGCGAGATTTCACCACGCGTTGGCGTTTTTATGCTGATGTTGACGCTCTTTGCTCGTCTGCTGACCAGCGAGTAATCCGGACAGCACAGCGGCTAAGACATGAGTTTAAAAATCGAATCAACGAAGCCCTGTAATGCCCGGAGCGACAGGTTAAACACACGCTTCATCATCAGGACAGTGGTAACAGCCATATCGCTGTAGTAAAGCGGCCGGCCACGACCTTCAGGCGAAGAACTGTCAGTCCATCCAGCGATGGCCGACTCATCAAGCCAGACCGTCAGGGAACCGCGTTGTCTGAGTGCCTTGTTGTACGCGGGCCAGTTGGTAATTTTAAACTTTTGCTTTGCCATGGGGACCTGATGTTGAAACGAATTTAGCGATCAGCTCCGCCAATCACCTAAAAGTTCGATTTATTCAACAAAGCCTTCTTAAACATATTCAATTGATATTTTTTTATTAACTAAAGCATAAATAGCAATAAACTTAATTGAAGCGATTAGTAAGAAAAAATTATCTTATTTGGCACAGGAAATAAATAGAAAATTCACCAGCAAGATTAAAATATGATATCTACTCAGCACTTTTGTCATGGCCGATCTGCAATAATAAATAAAGCTACTTTTAAACAGTAGCTTTATATTATGTCCGATTACATTTGGCTGATATTCGCTGAATATTACCGACAAGTTTATTTGTTAATCACAAGCATCGCTATTTCAATAACATCACTCCTTGCGTTAACCAATATACTCTAACCCCTTCATGTAAGGACGTAAAACTTCAGGCACTTCAATTCGTCCATCAGCTTGCTGATAATTTTCCATGACCGCCACCAAGGTACGACCAACAGCCAAACCAGAGCCATTTAAGGTATGCACTAACTGTGGTTGTTTATCCTCTTTATGACGGAAACGTGCTTGCATGCGACGTGCCTGGAAGTCCCAAGTATTTGAACAAGAAGAGATTTCGCGGTAGGTATTTTGGGCCGGTAGCCAGACTTCCAGATCGTAGGTTTTACAAGCTGCAAAACCCATATCGCCAGTACATAAAACAATTTTACGGTAAGGCAATTTTAACAATTGCAATACTTTTTCTGCATGGCCGGTTAATTCTTCCAGTGCTGCCATCGATTTTTCTGGCTCTACTATATGCACTAATTCAACTTTATCAAATTGGTGCATACGGATCAGGCCGCGCGTATCGCGGCCATAAGAGCCCGCTTCAGAACGAAAACAGGGAGTATGCGCTGTCAGGCGGAGAGGTAAACTTTCTGCCGCTAAAATTTCATACCGAACTAGATTAGTCACCGGCACTTCAGCGGTTGGGATCAACGCATATTGCTGATTTGATGCCTGTTCTTCCAATGGTTTGGTATGAAAAAGATCTGCACTGAATTTGGGTAGCTGGCCGGTGCCATAAAGGGTGGCATGATTAACTAAATAGGGAACATAAGTTTCCGTATAACCATGTTGTTCGGTGTGTAAATCTAACATGAATTGCGCCAATGCCCGATTCAAGCGCGCAATTTGGCCTTTCATGACCACAAAACGGGAACCAGTAATTTTTACCGCAGCCGAAAAATCCAAACCATCAGTTAATTCACCTAATGCCACATGATCCTTAATGGTAAAATCATATTGACGCGGCTCACCCCAACGACTTATTTCGACATTGTCGGTTTCATCGTTGCCGTCTGGTACACTGTCATCAGGTAAGTTGGGTAAACTTAAAGCAATATTACGAATGTCATCCTGTATTTGCGTTAGTTTACTTTTAGCACTATCCAGCTCTTCACCTAACTGGTTAACTTGCTTACGTAAAGCTTCAACATCTTCACCGCGCGCTTTTGCTGAACCGATGGTCTTCGAGCGGGAATTTCGTTCTGCCTGCAAGCTTTCTGTTGTAATTTGTAAATCTTTGCGTTCTTGCTCTAGTTTACGCAACATATCTACATCGAGAATAAATCCCCTACGAGCCAGTTTTTCAGCAACTACGTCTAGCTCATTACGCAGTAAATTTGGATCGAGCATGCTTAAACCTGTAACATTATTATGGTTTAAAAATAAAAACAACCTGCCAGTCTTCTCTGACACTTAACACTTTTTTAGCCTGATCTGGCTACATTACCCCATTGAGCTTTTTAACGATAGCGTTTTGTTAAGCTATTTTGATCCAATTCAGTCAGCCAGGATAATTTTTCGCCAATTTTTCCTTCTAAACCACGATTTGATGGCAAATAATAACGTGTTTCTTGCATCTCGGCGGGAAAGTAATTTTCACCAGCAGCATAAGCATTGAGCTCATCGTGAGCATAGCGATATTCTTGACCTAAGCCCATCTCTTTCATTAACTTAGTCGGTGCATTACGTAAATGAGGAGGGACATCATAATCTGGCTGTTGCTTTGCGTCTGTTATGGCGGCCTGAAAAGCCTTATAAACGGCATTACTTTTAGCAGCACAAGCTAAATAGACAATTGCTTGGGCAATGGCTAGCTCTCCTTCCGCTGGGCCAACACGGGTGAAACAATCCCACGCCGCTATCGCAACTTGCATTGCTCTCGGATCAGCATTGCCTATATCTTCAGAGGCAATAGCCAGCAGTCGACGAGCAACATATAAAGGGTCACCGCCAGCAGTGATAATGCGGGCATACCAATAAAGCGCTGCATCGGGGGCAGAGCCACGGACAGATTTATGTAGTGCGGAAATGAGATGATAATAACGATCGCCTTGATTATCAAAACGAACGCTTCTTTCACCACTAACTTCTTTTAGTAAATTTACGGCTAATATTCGCTGATCTTTATCATTGATCTCAGCCATATCGACCATCATTTCCAGTAAATTTAATGCTCGTCTGGCATCACCATTGGCTAATTGGGCTATCATGTCACAGGTGTCATCGGGCAAAATAATTTTCTGGCCACCATAACCACGTTCTCTATCCTCGATTGCTGGCTGCAAAACCATGACAATTTCTTCATTAGAAAGCAGTTTCAGTAGATAAACCCGCGCGCTTGAAAGTAAGGCTGAGTTGAGCTCAAAAGAAGGATTTTCTGTTGTGGCGCCAATAAACGTTACCGTACCATCTTCTATATGAGGTAAAAAGGCATCTTGTTGACTTTTATTGAAGCGATGAACTTCATCAACAAATAAAATCGTTCTTCGCCCTAATTGCCGATTTTGGCGAGCAATTTCAATCGCCTCGCGGATCTCTTTGATACCTGAGGTTACCGCTGAGATCTTTTCAATGGCGGCATCCGCATAGTGACCGATAATTTCAGCCAGGGTCGTTTTTCCGGTACCTGGCGGCCCCCACAAAATCATGGAATGCAGTTGGTCTGCACCAATAGCACGCGCAAGTGGCTTGTCCTTAGCTAATAAATGGAGCTGGCCAATATATTGCTCTAAGTTGATTGGCCGCATTTTTGCGGCCAATGGTTGAAATTCATTAGATGAAAAATCAAGTGGCAAATTAGTCACCTCACCTCCTTGACCTTTGATCATCAACAGTTACACCTTGTGGTGGATCAAATTTAAATTTGTTGTCATCAACATGGCTATTTTGCTGGCCTTTGAGCTGATATGAACTCATTTGGCCATCTTGCTCTACCGCCGTAAATTGTTGAATAGTGCCATCAGGCTGAACAGTAATGGAAAAATGTTTCAAATGTCCCTTATTTTGGGTAGCTGTTAGCAGAAAATCATTATCATTTTGACTAATCTGATAACGTTTCCAATCCTGCGGATCATTACGGGTTATCAACATAAACGGTGTATCCGTCGTTGCCTGACTCAATAAAGTTACCGTAACTTGCTCAACAAAAGGATTATAAAACCAAAGATTAGTACCATCAGAAACTAACCAACTTTCATCTGGTGCTAACATATGCCAGTTAAATAAATTTGGCCGTTTGATCCATAGCTGGCCTTCACCTTGCTGAATTAAATAACCATCAGCACTGGTCACCTTTTGTGTAAAATTGGCATGAAAACTATTTATTTTATTTAGGCGCATTTGCAGTTCAGAAGCGGCATCTGCCCATACCTGGCTAATATGAAAAGTTATCGCTAACAAGCCTAGCATTATCAATTTTTTCATTAAGTAATGACCTTTTTATCCATCATATTTATTGGTTTTAAGATAATATGTTAAATCAATGTCCGTCGGTGGTGGTGTTAAGACTTCGCGATTACCATTGTGGCCTGGTTCACTAACGATCCCTTGCGCTTCCATCAGTTCAACAATCCTCGCAGCACGATTATAACCAATGCGGAATTGTCGTTGAACGCCAGATATTGAGACGCGTTGCTTTTCCGTCACAAATTCAACCGCTTGATCAAATAGTGGATCAAGCTCTTCATCACCATCATAACCATTACCATTATCACCCTCATCGCTAGCCTTAGTAATGTTATCAATATACTCGGGCTTACCTCTAGCTTTCCAATCTTTAACCACATCATGCACTTCCTGATCGCGAACAAACGCGCCATGGACACGAATTGGAATAGAGGAGTTAGGCGGTAAGTAAAGCATATCGCCCATGCCTAATAAAGATTCAGCGCCACCTTGATCAAGGATGGTGCGAGAATCTATCTTGCTTGAGACAGTAAACGCAATCCGAGTCGGTATATTCGCCTTAATTAAACCGGTAATAATATCAACCGATGGCCTTTGCGTCGCCAAAACAAGGTGAATACCGGCTGCCCGCGCTTTTTGTGCCAAACGCGCAATTAGCTCTTCAACTTTCTTGCCAGCGGTCATCATGAGATCGGCAAATTCATCAACCATAACAACAATATAAGGCTCTTTTTTTAGTACCGGGTGACTACTATCCATGCTATCACCTGGCTTCCAAAATGGATCAGGTATCGGGCGCCCCATACGTTCAGCCGCATTAATTTTATCTTTATAGCCCACTAAATTTCTTACCCCTAAAGCAGACATTAGCTTATAGCGACGTTCCATTTCATTAACACACCAACGCAGTGCATTAGCTGCATCTTTCATGTCGGTGACAACCTCGGTCAGCAAATGAGGAATGCCCTCATAAATGGAGAGTTCCAACATCTTAGGATCGATCATGATAAAACGAACATCCTCAGGCTTTGCTTTATACAAAATACTGAGGATCATGGCGTTAACCCCAACCGATTTACCCGAACCAGTGGTACCGGCAACCAACAAATGGGGCATTTTTTCTAAATCGGCGATAACCGGTTCACCTTCAATATCTTTACCTAATACAATGGTTAATGGTGAGGGGTTGCGCCGAAATTTATCAAAATCAAGCACTTCGCGTAGATAAACCGTCTGACGCTTTCTATTGGGCAATTCTAATCCTACATAAGGTTTACCCGGTATCACCTCAACAATACGTACGGCAGTTGCTGATAAGGAACGGGCTAAGTCCCTTGATAAATTAGAAATACGTGCCGCCTTCACGCCAGGAGCTAACTCCAATTCAAAGCGGGTAATAACCGGCCCTGGAGAAAAACCAACGACTTCCGCTTTTACCCTATAATCGCTTAAACGCGCTTCAATTAAACGGGATGTTTGCTCCAGTGCAAACATATCAACAGGCTCATTTTGGGCGGGTGGACTGGCAAGTAGATCTAATGATGGCATCGGTGTCGTGGGTTTTGGTAATGGTTGATTACTAAGTACCAGAAAAGGATGAAAAAGACTTCCCTGCTCGGGTAATGTTTGTTCGACGTTTTGCTTTTTATCCTTAGTAGATAGCGGTATTTCGCTGACCTCTTTTGCTAGTTGCTCCTGCGATACCTCTCTATCTTCTGCCAATGGCCATTTATGCTCTATATGCGGCTGGCTTGCAACTGATGTATTTAATTCTGCCTCATCTGATGTAATCGGTTTGTCTTTGTCATCGATTCTATCTGTTGGCTGATTAAGATTGTTAGTTATATCAGTGTCATAACGTTTATTCTGCTGCTGCAAAAACTGTTCACGTAATTTATCTTCATTCCAATCATCAATACTAAACTCAGCACCATACGGTTGCGTTACTGAATTTTGATAAGCGTTTTGTTCAGCAGCCAATTCCTGCTCTTTTTGTGTCGTTAAACGATTGCCGTAAAGTTCACGTCGCGTTGGTAAACGAACAGGATTAGGACGTGGAAATTCTGGGCCAATTCCCTTTTTAATTTGCGATTTTACTGGAGTGAAAGCAGTACTAGGGTCAACCTCGGCATCTATTTTTGTTACCGATGATATTAATGTTTCACTTAAATTTGCGGTTTTATCTTGCTCGCTAACTTGAGTAACGGTATTAGCATCTATCGATTTATTTAGATTAACATCATCATCCATTGGAACAGGTATATCTGAAGGTTTGCTAAAGATATCTTCATCATATTTGTCCAGCGTTGCTGATTTAATATCAAAACCAACTTCAGTTTCATCAGGCATCAGAGTGGATGCCTTTTCACCATGCAATTCATGGTTTTTATTATTGCTCAATTCCTCTTTCGCTAGCTGACTAATTGGCGAAGCTGAAAAAAGTACATCATCGGGATCGATATAATCTACATTGGTGCCATCGTACAATTTAGCCGGATGAGGTGAAACATAAGCTTCTGTTGTCTGACGCTTGTTATTTCTACGAGTACGATTAGTGATTAGTGATATGGTTGCTAAAACTAGTGCGCCAATCTTTTCCGCAATCATCAACCATGACCAACCGGTAAATAAGGTGAAACTAACTGCCCATATACAAAGTAACGCTAAGGTTGTTCCTAAAATATTAAACCAAGGCAAGATGGCATTACTAAAAACACTACCAATAATTCCGCCAGAGGAAAAATTAGGTAAATCATCAATATTAAGTGATGCAAGAGCACACGATGTAATGATTAGCGCCAACCCACCGATCAGACGTAAGGAAAGGACAAAAAAATTCAGACAATTCTGGTTATCAATATCTTTAAATACATTCCAACATCCTAACAACATAACTAATGGTATAGCATAGGCTAAAATGCCAAAAACAGAGAAAAGAATATCCGCTGACGAAGCACCAATACCACCAGCAAAATTTTTAATCGGTTCATTCCAGGTGGTCTGCGACCAGCTAGGATCGGAAGGATGAAAACTTATCAGGGCCACCACTAAAAAAATCGCCCAGATAGTAATTATAAGTAAAATAATCTCTGTCAGTATCTTGCCATTATTGCTCTTTTTTAACTTAATATTTTTGTCTTCTGTATATTCCTGGCCCAAAACTAACACTCCAGGTTTTTCCTGTTGATTGAAAGGAACAACGCTGAGTAATGCTCAGCGTTGAAACTGTATGCATAAACAGGAGTGTACCTAACTTTTTCCAGTTTTGCATCTATTTGATTAGCGTGTCTTAATGACCAAACGATTACTCTGTTTTACCTCTTCCATTACTACATAAGTACGAGTGTCATTGACACCTGGAAGACGAAGTAAAGTCTCTCCTAACAATTTACGATAAGCAGACATATCAGGAACACGTGTTTTAAGTAAATAATCAAAATCCCCAGAGACTAAATGACATTCCTGAATTCCCTCCAGTTTTTGCACAACGGCATTAAACTGTTCAAAAACATCCGCAGCACCACGGTTCAAGGTAATCTCAACAAAAACCAACAAAGATGCATCGAGATAGTGTGGATTTAATAAAGCAGTATAACCTGAAATAAAACCTTGACGTTCCAACCGGCGCACGCGTTCCAAACAAGGTGTTGGTGATAACCCTACTCTCTTAGAAAGCTCTACATTAGAAATACGACCATCCTTTTGTAATTCATTCAGTATGTTCCTATCTATACGATCAAGATCTTTTCCTGGACGCTTTTTGTTATCAATCATTTCGTTATCTCTCTTTTATCTATTTTTTTATACCCATTACATTCCCTATTTTCTTTTCTTATGATTGAATTGGAAAAGATGCAATAAGGTTAAACTCGGCCTGACCATTAGTATTTAGTAGTATAATTCATCTTGTAGATAAATCATCTGGTTAGTTTTCAATTTGATAATGAAAAGTAGGATATTTATCTATTTGTTTAAATGATGTTCAATTTCAATTAATCAAATGAGGTAATTAATCCTACAAGATGTTTTCTCAAATACACAACCGATTGTCAAAGATTATGAATAAAAATCAGAACATCATATGGAAACGAATGTATTATTAACTAATTGTCAATAAGACATAAGGACAATTCTCAATTTAAAACGTTATTTCACGAAAAATAATCTTTTTTCATGACTTGCTGCCTTAATAAAATGTTAAAGACAAGCTAATAAAAATGACTATTACTTATCATCTTTTAATTCAATTTACTTTTTTTAATTTTTCTAATCTCCTACAATCGCCACATTGAATAAATATTCTTAAAAAATGGAGCATCTATGAACACCACCAATCATAGTAAAGTTGTTATTCTAGGATCTGGCCCCGCTGGCTATACAGCAGCAATTTATGCCGCCCGAGCAAACTTAAGTCCGGTATTAATCACCGGCGTTCAACCAGGCGGACAATTAACCACAACCACCGAAGTTGAAAATTGGCCTGGGGATCATTCCGAATTAATGGGGCCGGTGTTGATGGACCGCATGCTGCAACATACTAAAAAATTTGCGGCAGAAGAAAACATTATTAATGATCAAATTCATAAGGTTGATCTGCAGCAACGGCCGTTCCAACTGACTGGCGATAACGGAATATATAGCTGCGATGCACTTATTATCGCTACCGGCGCCTCAGCTCGCTATCTGGGTTTACCTTCTGAAGAAGCCTTTAAAGGTCGTGGTGTTTCAGCCTGTGCCACCTGTGATGGTTTTTTCTATCGCAAACAAAAAGTTGCTGTTGTGGGGGGTGGGAATACCGCTATTGAAGAAGCTCTTTACCTATCAAATATCGCTTCAGAAGTCCATGTTATTCATCGACGTGAAACATTTCGAGCCGAAAAAATCCTTATTCAGCGGATGATGGAAAAAGTAAAAACTGGCAATATTGTATTAAATACCAATTTTACTCTCGATGAAGTATTAGGTGACAATAGTGGTGTCACTGGAATCAATTTACGTTCAACCCAAAATGACAACATAGAGATGCTTTCCGTGACTGGCGTATTTATCGCTATTGGCCATACGCCCAATACAAGTATCTTTGCCGATCAGTTAGTGTTAGAAAATGGCTATATTCAAGTGCAATCTGGGACTAAAGGCAATGCGACCCAAACCTCAGTTGAAGGTGTTTTCGCTGCCGGTGATGTTATGGATCATATCTATCGTCAAGCGATTACCTCAGCAGGTACTGGTTGTATGGCCGCCCTTGACGCCGAACGTTATTTAGATGCGTTATACCGCAAATAAATGTTACAAATTATAATAATTTAATAAAGTTCTTTAGCAGGTGCTGTCGAAATAGCGCCTTTTTAGCTGTAACATACCTCTAAAGTTGATATTAGATAAAATTAACATCAACCCGTTGTAATAATTAACTTAACGCCGGTATATAAAATCATCACTATGGATAAACAAAAACAAACTGAACTGGTCAAATGGTTGAAACAACAATCTGCACCAGCAAAACACTGGCTACGCTTATCCATGTTATTGGGAATTATTAGTGGCCTACTTATCGTTACCCAAGCCTGGCTTTTAGCC
This sequence comes from Arsenophonus endosymbiont of Aphis craccivora, assembly GCF_013460135.1. GTDB lineage: Bacteria > Pseudomonadota > Gammaproteobacteria > Enterobacterales > Enterobacteriaceae > Arsenophonus > Arsenophonus nilaparvatae. The sequence continues at coordinate 1,443,061 of NZ_CP038155.1, read as the reverse complement.
ACCATTTTACAAGCATTAATTATAGACAATGTACCGAGAAAACAACTACTTGTTCAATTTTCATTACTCATTTGTGTATTTATTGTAAGAGCAATAATTAATTTTATACGAGAAAGTGTTGGATTTATTTGTGGCAAAATTGTTCGCCAGCAGATCCGTAGCATGGTACTAAATAAACTTAACCAATTAGGACCTATTTGGGTTAAAAATAAACCCGCTGGTAGTTGGGCTACTATCATCTTAGAACAAATTGAGGACATACAGGATTATTACGCTCGCTATTTACCTCAAATGTATTTAGCCGCTATGATCCCGATTATCATTCTGATTGCAATTTTCCCGCTTAACTGGGCCGCTGGCTTAATTTTATTTATCACCGCACCTTTAATCCCCTTATTTATGATATTAGTTGGGATGGGCGCCGCTGATGTTAATCGACGAAATTTTGTTGCTTTAGCCCGATTAAGCGGCAGATTTCTCGATCGTTTACGTGGACTGGATACCTTACGACTTTTTTTCCGTGCCAACAAAGAAATAAAAGATATTGAACAAGCAACCGAAGAGTTTCGTAAAAGAACCATGGAAGTCTTACGGATGGCATTTCTCTCTTCGGCAGTGTTAGAATTCTTCACGTCAATCTCCATCGCCATTGTCGCGGTTTATTTTGGTTTCTCTTATTTAGGCGAATTGCATTTTGGTACTTATGGCATACCGGTTACCCTTTTTGCTGGTTTTTTAGCTTTGATACTCGCCCCGGAATTTTTTCAGCCACTACGTGATTTAGGCACTTATTACCATGCTAAAGCACAAGCAGTAGGCGCAGCAGAATCTCTATTTACATTATTAGCCAGCATAGAACAACCATCGCCACTATCGCAAAACAATCAGCTAATGACGCCGGCTCAACCATTAACTATTACAGCACAGCAACTAGAAATTTTTTCTCATGACAATGTACGCCTGGCTGGCCCGTTAAATTTCACCCTATTGCCAAACCAACGCATCGCGTTAGTCGGCCAAAGCGGAGCTGGCAAAAGTTCACTATTAAATGCATTACTGGGTTTTCTACCCTATCGTGGATCGCTAACGGTTAATGGAATCGAACTTAGAGATCTTGATATGGCTGATTGGCGCAAACAACTTAGCTGGGTTGGCCAAAATCCCCATTTACCGGCACAAACCATCATTGACAATATACGTCTCTATTCAGCCGAAGCTGCTGCAGCCGCAGTCAATATTGCAATGGAAAATGCTTATGTAACCGAGTTTATTAAGCATCTACCCACGGGGGTTGATACCCAAATTGGCGAAAATGGCGCTCGCTTATCCGTTGGACAAGCACAACGAATTGCTGTCGCCCGCGCGTTATTAAATCCCTGTCTTTTGCTTTTATTGGATGAGCCTGCAGCAAGTCTTGATATGCAAAGTGAGCAACGGGTGATGACAGCACTTAATGCGGCCTCGACTAAACAAACAACCTTGCTGGTTACACATTTATTAGCAGAAGCTGCCGCATATGATCAAATATGGGTGATGGAAAATGGTTTAATTATTGAACAAGGCACATATAGCAAGCTAAGCCAGACTAAAGGAGCTTTTAGCCGCCTGCTAACTTATCACGCAGAGGAGATATAATATGCGTGTACTACTCCCTTTTCTTGCGCTATATCGTCGTCATTGGTTACTACTTAATCTTGACATTATATTAACCATTATTGCGGTACTGGCGAGTATTAGTCTACTAACTTTATCAGGGTGGTTTTTAGCCGGAACGACACTTGCAGGCGCTGCCGGACTGTATACCTTTAATTATATGCTACCCGCAGCAGGCTTTCGTGGCTCAGCAATTATCCGAACTGCCAGCCGTTACGCCGAACGGTTGGTTAACCATGATGCAACTTTTCGTGTCTTAGCACATTTAAGGATATTTATATTTCAAAAACTATTCCCGCTTTCACCTGGCGGTATCGCACACTATCGCCAAGGAGATATTCTTAATCGTCTGGTAGCTGATGTCGAAAGCTTTGATCATTTGTATCTACGGGTGCTTTCTCCCATTTTTGCTGCTTTGGTTATTACTATTTTACTCACTTTGGCATTAAGCACATTAGACTCATTTCTTGCCCTTACTCTGGGCACAATTATGCTGTGTTTGCTGATTACCTTACCCTGGTTTTTTTATCAGGCGGGAAAATCTATTGGACACGATCTCACTATATTTCGCAGCCAATATCGTGCTTGTTTAATCAATATTATTCAGGCACAAGCGGAACTAACTGTTTTTGGGGCATTACCTCGTTTTCGGCAAGTATTGACCGATCTAGAAACCAACTGGCTAAAACGCCAACAACAGCAATCTAACTTAACCGCGATATCACAATCTATTATGATTTTTATCTCCGGCCTTACCGCAACCCTATTAATGTGGATGGCAGCAACTGGTGTTGGTGAACAGCATAAACCCGGTGCGCTTATTGCTCTGTTCGTCTTTTGTACCTTAGCTGCGTTTGAAGTTCTTGGGCCGGTGGCGGTTGCATTTCAATATTTAGGGCAAGTGGTTACTTCAGCAAATCGCTTAATGGAGTTAATTAATCAGAAGCCCGCCGTGACATTTCCCGCTTCAGATATAACAACGAATAATCAGGTTGACATCAAATTGCAAAAAGTGCACTTCAGTTATCCCCAACAACCGCAACCGACATTAAAAAATATCTCTTTAACACTCAATGCCGGTGAACATGTTGCGCTACTAGGTAAGACAGGTTGTGGTAAATCTACGCTGTTACAATTATTAACCCGTGCATGGGATGTCAGCTCAGGCCAGATCTTGATAAATGGCCACCCAATTAATCACTATAATGAGAAAACATTACGTAAATTAATGGCGGTAGTTCCACAGCGAACACATATTTTTAGTGATACTTTACGTAATAATCTGCTAATAGCGAAAGATGATGCAAGTGATACCTTACTGACAAAAGTAATAAAACAAGTCGGTTTAGACAGCCTGATTAAAAATCAAGGGCTCGATAGTTGGATCGGTGAAGGTGGCCGACAACTTTCAGGTGGCGAACAACGGCGATTAGGTATCGCAAGAGCCCTACTTTATGATGCGCCAATAATTTTATTAGATGAGCCGACTGAAGGATTAGATGTAAAAACTGAAAAACAGATACTAATTCAGTTGCAACAGCACTGCCAGGACAAAACCTTGTTAGTTATTACCCATCGCTTACAGGGTCTGGAAAAAATGGATCAAATATATGTGATGGATGATGGAAAAATTATTGAGCAAGCGACCCATGCAGAATTATTACAATTGAAAGGGCGCTATTTTCAATATTATCAAGCTCAAATAGTACTAGCATAATTACAAAATTAGTTAATAGGACGGTTATATGTTTCAGCTTGATGATGGATCTTATATCTTTCCAGCGCCCGAATATGCTCTACATGAACCCAATGGTTTACTAGCTATCGGCGGTGATCTGGCTGTTGGTAGATTACAATCTGCCTATTATGAAGGGATTTTCCCTTGGTTTAATCCAACGGAAATTCCATTATGGTGGTCGCCAGATCCACGTGCAGTTCTCTTGCCAGCAGAAATAAACATTAGCCGAACAACTAAAAAAAGAATGAGAAAAACCGCTTATGCCATTACGCTAAATCATGACTTTGAACAGGTTATTGCCGCCTGCGCACAACGGCAAGAAGGAACCTGGATCACCCACCCAATAATAGAAGCCTATACTGCTTTGCATCAACTGGGCGTTGCTCATTCCGTTGAAGTTTGGTACAACACAAAATTAGTTGGTGGACTATATGGCGTTAATGTTGGTAAAATTTTTTGTGGTGAATCGATGTTTAGCCGTGTTAGTGACGGTTCTAAATATGCACTTATTGCTTTTTATCACCATTTCCTGCGTTTCGGTGGAAAACTGTTTGATTGTCAAATAATTAATGCATATACCGCCTCTTTAGGTGTGAAAGAGCTCCCGCGAGTACAGTTTTTAAATTATCTCTATCAATATCGCGATCAACCTATCGATAAAGCATGTTGGCTAAAGCAAACCATAAGTTTACCCAGTGTAGAAGAAATTAATCATTTTGAATGATTAACTGGAAAATATTTTTCTACCTAAACAAAGGCAACAGATAGCTGATTTAGCATCAATTTGAAGATATAAGTGACAGAATCATTCATGCTATTGCAAACTAAGTTAGATGGTTTGCTATGATATTATTACATTTTATTTTTTTATCGTTCGCGTTGTTCAAACCGTATACTTGTTGTATATTTTTGTACTATTAAGCTTTAATGCTGTAATTTTCGTATCTTGATAAAAAGAAAAAGTGACTTTAAACTCGACACTCCTTTACATAAGGAGGGTTTTTCGGCATTATCTTGCCCGTAAAAAACTTGGTGATTAACTCAGAGGATTAGATGGCCAAAGAAGACAATATTGAAATGCAAGGTACAGTATTAGATACTCTGCCCAATACCATGTTCCGTGTTGAACTAGAAAATGGACACGTAGTTACTGCGCATATTTCTGGCAAAATGCGTAAAAATTATATCCGTATTCTGACGGGCGACAAAGTGACTGTCGAGTTAACACCTTATGATCTGAGTAAAGGCAGAATCATCTTTCGTAGCCGTTGATCGCCTCTTCTCTCATGCTCTTGCAATAGACGATTGGAATATCGTCTATGGTTATAAACCATCTGTAATTAAATTATTGCATTCTCTGGTTTAGTTTTATGCATACCTTCAAAATGATAAGTTAATTTTTGCGTCTTCTTATTCAGATCGATCTTAACCGCACCACCGTAACTCAACTGCCCAAATAAAAGTTCATTAGCTAAAGGTTTCTTTAGATTATCCTGGATCACTCTTGCCATCGGCCTGGCTCCCATAGCCTTATCATAGCCTGTAGCACAAAGCCATTGACGTGCCGCATTACTGATTTCAATTGATACACCTTTTTCATCAAGTTGCGCTTGTAACTCAACAATAAACTTATCAACAACTTGGGCAATAACTTCTGGTGTTAAACCATTAAACCAAATTATGCCATCCAATCGATTACGAAACTCAGGCGCGAAAATTCGTTTTATCTCTGATAATGCATCGGTACTATTATCCTGCTCAGTAAAACCAATCGATTTACGTTGTGTTTCTTGCACACCCGCATTAGTGGTCATTACCAAGACAACATTACGAAAATCAGCCTTACGGCCATTATTATCGGTTAAAGTACCATTATCCATCACTTGTAATAAAAGATTGAATACATCAGAATGTGCCTTTTCTATTTCATCTAATAAAACGACCGAATAAGGATGTTTTATAACCGCATCTGTCAATAAACCACCTTGATCAAAGCCTACATATCCTGGTGGGGCACCAAGTAGCCGACTAACTGTATGACGTTCCATATATTCTGACATGTCAAAACGCAACAATTTAATATCTAATGCCTTTGCCAGTTGCACAGTGACTTCTGTCTTACCGACACCCGTTGGCCCAGCAAATAAAAATGCACCAATAGGTCTGTGGCTACTACCTAACCCCGCTCGATTCATTTTAATCGCTTCGCTGAGGGTTTGAATAGCTTGCTCTTGGCCAAATACTAGCAATTTCAATCTATTATCTAAATGTTTCAATCGCTCTTTATCGCTAGAAGAAACTGTTTTTTCAGGAATCCGGGCAATGAGGGAAATAACTGATTCTATCTCCTGTACCCCAATTGTTTTTTTACGTCGGTTTTGTGGCATCAAACGCGTTCTTGCACCCGCTTCATCAATAACATCGATTGCTTTATCCGGTAAATGGCGATCTGTAATATATTTTACTGATAAATCAACCGCTGCTTTAATCGCTTTGGGACTATAACGAACATTATGGTGAGCTTCATACTTAGCTCGTAATCCATTAATAATCTGTACCGTTTCGTCAGCAGAAGGTTCGACGATATCAATTTTTTGGAATCGTCTTGCCAGCGCACGATCTTTCTCAAATATATGACTAAATTCTTGGTAGGTAGTTGAACCCATCACCCTGATCCGCCCACTCGATAGTAATGGCTTAATCAGATTAGCCGCATCAACTTGTCCGCCAGATGCCGCACCAGCACCAATAATCGTATGGATTTCATCAATAAAGAGAATACTTTTTTCATCTTTTTCTAACACATTTAATAATGCTTTAAAGCGCTTTTCGAAATCACCACGATACTTAGTCCCCGCCAGTAGTGAACCGATATCCAGGGCATAAATAGTGCAATCTTTCATTACTTCCGGGATATCATTTTGTATGATACGCCATGCTAGCCCTTCCGCAATCGCTGTTTTACCTACCCCAGATTCACCCACTAATAGAGGATTATTCTTTCGCCGCCGACAAAGAACCTGGATCGTTCTCTCCAGTTCCAGCTGACGCCCAATTAAAGGATCAACTTTGCCGGCTTTTGATACTTGGTTAAGGTTGGTAGTAAAGCTATCCATCCGTTCTTCAACGCCAATAGCTTCTTCATTCTGATAAGCGGCATTAATAGACTCAGAATGGCTATTATCAGCCTCACTACCTTTGACCATGCCATGAGAAATAAAATTAACAACATCAAGCCGACTTACATCGTGTTTACGCAATAAATAGGCTGCCTGAGACTCTTGTTCGCTAAATATAGCAACCAGCACATTAGCACCAGTAACTTCATTACGCCCAGATGACTGCACATGAAACACTGCACGCTGCAATACTCGCTGAAAACTTAACGTAGGTTGAGTATCCCGACTATCATTCTCAGGCAATAATGGCGTTGTTTGTGAAATAAAATGCTCCAATTCCTGTCGCAATACCACAAGGTCAACTTTGCAAGCTTCTAAGGCTTCCCTGGCCGATGTATTACTGAGCAACGACAGCAATAGATGCTCAACCGTCATAAATTCATGCCTGCTATCTCTTGCCTTGGCAAAAGCTACATTAAGACTAAGTTCAAGTTCTTGGTTAAGCATAATCACCTCCCTATAAATTAGTCTAATCAGACTTCTTCTATCGTGCAAAGTAATGGATATTCATGTTCTCTTGCATAAATATTAACTTGCGCGGCCTTTGTTTCTGCAACCTCAGCAGTATAAACCCCACAAATCCCTTTCCCGTGAAAATGAACATCCAACATGATTTGTGTGGCTTGCTCTTCATCAAATGAAAAGTATTTTTTTAACACTTGTATTACAAAATCCATTGGTGTGAAATCATCATTATTCAAAATCACCTTATACATTGAAGGTGGTTGTAAAGCATGTTCCACTTGTTCCTTGAGCCTGACATCCGTCTGATAATCTGATTGGCACTCACTCATTATGTAAAAATCCAGTTAAATATTTTAATTATACATTTTTCTTAATTATTCTTAGTTTATCACTTTGATCCCATTTGTGACCAATCATCCTTAAAAAAGTAAATAATAAAAAAACAGTGACCTATAGCGTTATCTAAATCAAATTTTAGCAACTGAACCAGTTTCTACGAATAGAGTACACTTGACGCCATATATCTTTTTAATACAGTATATTTTATGAACAAGCAATTTTTAGTTAGCTGCAATATGAAATGAGCTGTTCACAGGCACTTGTTTGATAAAACCCCATTATGAAGGATGATGTATGGAGACAGGTACAGTTAAGTGGTTTAATAATGCTAAAGGTTTTGGCTTCATCTGCCCCGAAAATGGTGGCGAAGATATCTTCGCACACTATTCCAGTATCCAGATGGAAGGGTACCGTACATTGAAAGCTAGACAAAAGGTCAATTTTAGTTCAACTAAAGGGCCTAAGGGTAACCATGCCAGCCTTATTATTCCTGTAGAAAATGTATAGGTTGGTTTTCATTGCCTTTAATCATTTGCTATTTTAATTATTGCTCCCAAGCTTCTTTTGGGAGCATATAAATATTTATTACTCATTCCCTTGCCAAAGCATCTACCGGTTCCAACTTTGCCACGTTGCGGGAGGGTAAAAAACCAAAAATTAGGCCAATTATGGTTTAGCAAACTAAAGCGCCAAGCAGTGGCATTAGGCTAAAAGCAAACTGCCAATCCGGTAATAGTAAGCGCGCAATAAGCGCCACGATATAAGAGAGTAAAATCCCTAAAAAACCACCAAACAAACAAATAAAAATTGCCTCTATCAAAAATTGTTGCATAATATCGCTATTTCGAGCACCGATTGCTATGCGAATACCAATTTCTTTCGTCCGTTCGGTTACTGAAACCAGCATGATATTCATCACACCGATACCACCGACTAGCAAGGAAATAACCGCCACTAATGTTAAAAATAACTGTAGCGTATTGGTCGTTTTTTCTATCGTTTTAATCAATGTATCGAAGTTATAGGTAAAAATATCCTTTTTACCATGAAATACCGTTAACAATCGCGTCAATTGTTGTTCTGCTTCTAACGAGCTATACCCCTGTTTGATCCTAATATAAAGATTATCAAAATAAGAGCGATTCATCAGACGACTACTCATCGTAGTATAAGGCATCCAGATCTGTAGCATATTGCTATTGCCATAAACTGACTTCTGCTCAGCCGCCACCCCAACAATAGTAACATGCATATTGCCGACTAATATTATTTCACCAACAACCTGTTTCTGCTTAGGAAAAAACATCTCCTTGTTATTTTGATCAATAACAATCACCTGTCCATGGTGCTTAACCATATCGCTGGTCAAAATTATACCTTCGCTCATTGACATGGCATAAACATCGAAATATGACTCTCCAACGCCAAATGCACTGGCTGCTGAATTCCGATTACCATAACGTAAGCGAACATCAGTACTCATTTTACCTGATATAGCAAAAACATATGGCTGCTTTTGTAGCGCATCCACATCGCTTATGGTCAGCGCCCGTCTATCTTCTGGGCTGACGTCGCTAAATCCTTTACCAGGAAAGACTGTGATAGTATTTGTCGCAATTGACTGAATATCGGCTAATACCGACCTTTTGGCCGCATTACCAATAACAAGAATACTAACGACCAAGGCAATACCAATAATGATGCCAAGCATAGTGAGTAATGTGCGCATTTTGTGAATTAATATTGCTCTCCATGCCATTAGTAACGCTTTCTCTAAACTGATTAAGTCGTTGCGTTATTGAAATTTGCTGCTTTTTAGCAGAGAAAATCGGCGGTAATATTTTTGTTGGCTCGCGTTGCACGGAATGATGGATAATTTCGCCATTTTTAATTTCAATTATCCGCTCTGCCTGCGCTGCGATCTGCATATTATGGGTAACCAGAATAACAGTATATCCCTGTTGGCATAGCTGTTTAAGAATAGCAATAACTTCATCACCAGAATGGCTATCCAATGCCCCCGTTGGCTCATCAGCTAAAATAATTTGCCCACCATTGATCAATGCCCGAGCAATGCTGACCCTCTGCTGTTGGCCGCCAGATAATTGCGGCGGATAATATTTAATTCGGTCACTCAAACCAAGGCGTGCTAATAATCCAATTGCTCGTTTACGGCGCTCTTGCTGGCATGTACCGGCATAAATAGCCGTAATTTCAACATTCTGTTCGGCAGTCAAATAAGGTAACAAATGATAACGTTGGAATATAAAGCCAAAATATTCGCGGCGTAAAACAGAAAGCTGCTCGTCATCCAGTTGAGCTATATTTTGCCCAGCCAGATAGTATTCACCATAACTGGATTTATCTAAGCAACCAAGAATATTCATTAAAGTTGATTTGCCAGAGCCTGAAACGCCAACAATCGCTACCATTTCCCCTGCGTTTATGGTCAAAGAAATATTTTCTAGTACCTTTACCTGTTGTTCACCTTTTCGATAATTACGACCGATATTACTCAATTCAAGTAATGCACTCATTCCTTCATCCTTTTGCTATCTCAGAGTTAGTAATTACTAAGTCACCTTCAGCAAGACCGGAAATAATTTCTGCATCAATATAATTTTGAGTAGCAAATTCGACTCTCCTTTCCACTTGTTGCCCATGTTGTAGTAGTACAACAATATATTGATTATTAGCAATATTTTCTCTCAAGGCAGATAGTGGTAAAAGTAATACATTTTTATGTAATGCAAGTTGAATTTTAATTTGTGCAGTCATTTGTAGTTTTAAAATATGATGCGAATTGGGTACTGCAAAGCGTGCATAATAAAAAATCGCATCATTAACCTCTTCCGGCGTAGGTAAAATATCTTTCAAAACTCCAGCAAAAGTTTTATCCGGTGCACCAAGAATAGTAAAAGCAGCTTGTTGCCCCGGTTTAAGATTAATAATGTCAGCTTCAGAAACTTGTGCTTTTACTAACATTGTATCCACATCAGCTAATGTCATGATAGTTGGCACTTCTTGAGAAGCGATTACCGTTTGTCCCTGCAACGTTTTAATGTTAGTAACAATCCCACTTAATGGCGCAGTAAGATGGGTATATTTCAAATTAGTTTTAGCTGTATTTAACGAGGCTTGATTACGATTAATTTGGGCAATATAAATTTTTACCCGCGCTTTTTTAACCTCCATATCAGTTTTAACTCGATCAAACTTCTGCCGCGAAATAGCCTTATGCTTTGCCAAATCGACATAGCGCTGATAAGTCATTTCTGCTAACTTCAATTCAGCCTGCGCTAAGGCTAAATTAGATTGATGTTCACGCAGCGTCTACTCTGATTCTTTAACAACATTTTGCGCTTTTTGCGGATCAATTACCGCTAACAAATCCCCTTTTTTTACCATATCCCCCTCTTTTACATAAAGGGTCTGTAACTGGCCACTAACCTGGGCGCCAACATCTACCTTACTCAACGCGTCCAGCTTACCCGTGGCAAGTACATGTTTTTCTATATTTCCTCTGATAACGGGTACAGTCTGATAATTTATTTTTTTGGGTAAATTGATTATATAAAGCATCACAGCGGTGATGATAATAATTAATATCAACATCAGAAAAATTAATAAACACTTTTTTTGATTGGGAAGAAATTTCATACTAAAAATACCTTTTTTTAATATGGAATAAGTTAAAAACCGTATAAGAGCCACTGCTGCCTCGACTAAAACCAGCAGACAAATGCTACAATATTTTTATTGCTTACCTGTTTACTAAGATTGCCCTCTGGCTAGCAATGCAACACGTGAAAACATATGGCGCAGCAAAGAAGGAATTGAATTAACGCCTTTTTCTGCCGCTCTATTGGCGACTTCAATTGCTAAATCAGGTTTAGAAGTTCGATGAATTGCTTTAATAATGACACGACGCGGTGATATTTTACCATTATCAGGAATAGCGGCAATCTGATGATAAATATCGCTGAAACCTTCACGGTAAAGAAAATGCTCCATATCTGATGCAGGTAATTATAGTTAGTCTATCTCGAGGAGTATCATTGACTCTTTCAGCATAAGCAATTGCTGAATCAGCATACTGTTTCCCTGCATTATCGCCATCAACCAAAGTATGCCACTCTATCCCCATACTATTAGCAAACTTTAATAATGGCTTAAGACCGCATTGTGCAAACTCAATCACTTTAACACCTTCTGACTCAAAATGATAATTACATTGGCGTGCTAATTCATTCATTAACCAGATTTCAGTCTCACCTTCAACCAATAACCAGCAGCGTGCAAATAGTGCTGATGGGCGATTAATGCGTATGTGAAATGAAAGACGACGCATATCCTCCAGTGATAACCTGTTCGTCTTTAACCGATAAGCAACCACTTGATTTGAATTACGTACTAAGCGGCATATATTTTCCAGTGGAACTTGTGAAAGCAATTCGCCTGAATTAGTTGAATTAATACGCTGCAATGAAAAAAGATTTAATAGTCGCCAAGCAACCGAAAGCATAATAGGATGTAAACGAGTTTCTGGATCTTCGATAATCAGGATAGGCCGAGTATCGCTATTTAGTTGAAAATCGACCTGTAATTGTAAAAATGATGAAAAAAGCTGCCAAATAATTAACCGAATAGAATGCTGTTCCGGTTTACCGACTATACGATTGATATCTTCCAGCACTCTCCAGCCTCTTCTATTAGGTGAGTGATAGGCAATATTTGACTTATGTGGTCGATTAAATAAGCGCATATTTTGTTCGGCAAAATAATAACCGAGCAACTGTTGCATTGCCACAAAGCCATCTTCAATCTCTTCATGAGACAATTTTGCTGATGCTTTTATTAATGCCTGGGTCAATTGTTGTAATTGGCTAGCAAATTTAACAGAGGTTTTTTTACAGTCATCATCATAAGATTCAGCCGCTGTAGGGCGTGAAAAGCGGGCGTCTCTTAGACGTAGTACTGGATATAGTCGAATAATCTGCTGGATATATTTGCTATTATTATTTAAAACCAGATTATTGCCGTCCTTATCTAAAAAACATCTTTAGGTAGCCACAATATTATTTTGTCGTTCAGCACTCACACGATAATAAATACGTTTATATTTATCATTTCCTTCAATCCATAATGCAGATAAGGACTTAAATCGATTAGCGTTGTCACTATTTGACTGGTTTTCACAAAAAACTAAAATAATTTGTAGATTATTGACTTGTTCATCTGTATCTACCAAGTGATGGAAATCATGTTGGCTAAATTGATATAACGGCTGCTTAGGTGATAATAAAATAGTCAGCGCATCTAACAAACTTGACTTACCCCAGGTATTTTCACCAATTAACACAGTATTATGATCTAAGATCAATGAAAGCCAATTGATGCCGCGAAAACTAGAAATCTCCACTTATTGCAAATACATGGTTAACCTCTTTTTATGCCTATCAGTAATAGTTACTGGATTATCCTGTGAGCAAATGAATTACGTTTAAATATTATTCTATGATATTGAGCCTAGTTTGAGTCTGTTATAAAATATTTATCATTATTTTGCCTATCTTTTTCACATTATTTCCACAAAATAATCGCCATAAAAGCGTTAATTGTAATAAGGATGGACTATGTATTCAGGACTACTTATCATTCTTTTACCGTTAACTCTAGGCTATCTGTTTCGCTTCAAGAATAAGAAAAGAATAAGAAGATTTTAGCGCTTAATCATCGCCTATTAGGTGTGATGGTTTACATTATTTTATTTTTAATGGGCATCACTTTGGCGTTATTGGATAATATTAGTACTCATCTTACTGCAATTTTTATCTATACCATTGTTTTCTTTTGCTGCACCTTTGCCGCTAACCTGATTGCTTTATTATTATTGGATAAACTTTTTCCGTGGAAAATTGCGAAACGGGAAACCAATAAACCACTCTCTCGGTTAAAAATGATTTTAAGTTCACTACCACTGTGTGGCGTGTTAATACTAGGTTTTCTGTTAGGATTAACAAAATGGCCATTTTTATCCTATGCCAAACATGGTACTGAAATTACCCTTATCTGTTTATTATTATTGGTGGGTTGCCATCTTCGTAATAGTGGGATGTATCTTCGGCAAATTTTAATCAATTGCAGAGGCGCAACGATTGCGGTAATTGTTGCCACCAGCGCGCTACTTGGTGGTATTTTGGCGGCATTTTTATTAGGGCTACCTACTAAAGTAGGTTTAGCGATTGCAGCCGGATACGGTTGGTATTCGCTAACCGGTATACTGCTTACCGACGCTTACGGGTCAGTCATTGGTAGTACCGTTTTCTTTCACGATCTAATGCGCGAATTAGCGGCTATTATGCTTATTCCAATTATTATCAATCAATTTCGTTCTACTGCATTGGGGATTTGTGGCTCAACATCGATGGACTTTACGCTACCCATATTACAACGTAGCGGGGGAGTGTCTATTGTACCTGCTGCCATTGTCCACGGTTTTGTACTAAGTCTATTGACGCCATTACTGATTGCCTTCTTCGCCTAATAGATAACTAAATTTTCTGCCAACTACGCTGGTGCTAAATAGGTCACCAAATATGGGTAAAAAACGTATTTTAGTACTTGGTGCTAACGGTTATATTGGTCAAAATCTGCTCCCCGCGTTAATCAAACAAGGACATATGATCACCGCAGCAACACGTCAACTTGATTGGGCTAGAGCACAAAATTGGCCAAATACTCCATGTTGTTATGTTGATTTACTCGCAGCCAAAACCTTAAACAATATTATGACAAATATTGATATCGTTTACTTTCTTGTTCACAGTATGGCAGCTAATAATAATCTTATTGAACAAGAATGCCTGGCTGCTCTTAATGTTAAAAATGTACTCAAGCACTCTCAAGTAAAACAAGTTATCTATTTAAGCGCACTACAAAACCATTGCTGTCATTCACAACACCTGATGGCACGTAAACTGACCGGAGAAATTTTACGTGAAAGTAAAATTTCGCTGACAGAAATTCTGGCACCAATTATTATTGGTGCGGGCTCCGCGCCTTATGAAATAATTCGGGATATGACTTACAACTTATTCATTCTCACTACCCCACGTTGGGTAAGGTCAAAATCTTGTCCTATCGCTTTAGAAAACATGCTGTACTATCTGACGCAATTGATATCCCATCCAACTAATGAACATCGTATACTTGATGCTGGTGGGCCGGAATATATTGATTATCAAACACTCTTCAAGCGCTTTATGCAGACAAGCGGTAAGTATCGACCGCTTATCCAGCTACCTATCCCAATTAGATTAATTTCCATTCAATTCATTAGCCTAATAACTTCAGTTTCTCCCTCTATTACCAAAAGGTTAATTCAAGGGCTACAGCACAATCTGCCAGCTAATGATCAAGCGTTAAAACAGCTTATTCCACAAAAATTGCTTAGCGTTGATGAAGCAATCAAACAAGCGTTTATTCACTCGCCTAATGCAATTAATAAAGCTGATTGGGGCTCAGATACAATCCTAAAGACAAAATGGTGTGACAAATATAGTTATTATCCGAAAGATGCCGGTGTTACGCTAACAACTCGTGCTACTAGCCAGACTATTTGGCAAATAGTGCAACAAATTGGTGACAAAAAAGGATATTTCTACGCCAATATTTTATGGCAATTACGCGCCTTGATTGATGATTTAATGCTCAACAAAGTAAAATATGGCCGCCCTATACGTAAGGAATTATATTTAGGCGACATGATCGATAGCTGGAAAGTGATTAATATCAAACCCGGACATCAATTAACTCTATTATTTGGTATGAAAGCACCGGGACTAGGGCGTTTACCTTTTACCATCAAGTATTGTGGCAAATATAGAACGTTAGATGTCAGAGCATGGTGGCATATGCTGCCGGTTTTTCAGGACTAATGTATTGGCTAATCATGAGCCCAATTCATCGTTTTATATTTAAGGGCATGGCTAAAAAAATTAATAAAATTGCATTAATAATGCATAAAAAACAATAAAAATTAGCTTAATAAAGCCAAAGTGCCTTATAAAATATCAACATTAGTCTATTTGCAGAAATCACATATTGCATAACTATTCCATTAAGATTATCATTGTTTAACTTGTTTATTTATTCAGATTTTTAGCATGAGTATTCAATTAAAACAAATTAATTGCTTTTATGGTGAAGAGCAAGCCCTACACAATATCAATTTGACATGTGAAACGGGTGAAACGATGGTATTACTTGGCCCAAGCGGTGCTGGCAAAAGCTCATTATTACGTGTCTTCAATTTACTAGAGATGCCCCGTTCGGGCCAACTGAACATCGCTGGGTACCATTTTGATTTTTCACGCCAAACCAAAAAAAATGAAATCAGAGCGTTAAGACAAAAAGTGGGGATGGTATTTCAACAATATAACTTATGGCCACATTTGACCGTAATGGAAAATCTGATTGAAGCGCCTTGTTTAGTATTAGGTTTAACTAAGGCAGCAGCTAAAGAAAAAGCAGCAAATTTATTGCACCGTTTACGGTTAACCGAATGTGCTAATCGTTTCCCATTGCATCTTTCTGGAGGTCAGCAACAGCGAGTGGCAATTGCCAGAGCATTAATGATGGAGCCTGAAATTCTGTTATTTGATGAACCAACAGCCGCTCTCGATCCTGAAATTACAACCCAAGTGGTTAATATTATACAGGAATTATCAAGAACTGGCATCACCCAACTGATAGTGACTCATGAAATTGATTTTGCCCGTAAAACAGCGAGCAAGATAGTTTATATGGAAAAAGGGGTAATTGTGGAGCAAGGCGATATTGATCGTTTCACTAGACCACAAACTCAAGGCTTGGAAAATTATCTATCCCATTCATCTCATTGATAATAACGTAATGAAAAAATCACTGTTAGCTATTATCTTATGCAGCCTATCCATATCAGTATTAGCCTCACCAAAAGAGACAATACGCTTTGCAACTGAAGCAACATATGCCCCATTCGAATCAATTGATGCCAATAATAACATTGTCGGTTTTGATATTGATCTGGCCAATGCTATATGTAAAAAACTCAATGCCAACTGTACATTTACTCATCAATCTTTTGAGAGCTTAATCCCCAGTTTGAAAATGCGTCGATTTGATGCTTTGATGGCTGGAATTGATATTACCCCAGAGCGGCAAAAACAAGTTGATTTTACTGATAGTTATTATAATAACTCAGCAACATTTATCGCAGTAAAAAATAAAATTAATAAAATATCATTATTAAAAGATAAAAAAGTTGGCGTGCAAAATGGAACCACCCATCAAAAATATATCAGCCAACAGCATAAAGAGATGCAAGCTGTCCCGTATGATAATTACCAAACTGCTATCCTCGATTTACAAAATGGCCGTATAGATGCTGTGTTTGGAGATACCGCTGTTACAACGGAATGGTTAAAAACAAAAGGTAACGAAAACCTTGCCGCCGTGGGTGAAAAAATAACAGATGCTAATTATTTTGGTGTGGGTCTGGGTATTGCGGTACGCAAAGGAAACAAAGCGCTGCTAGATAAATTAAATAAAGCAATGGCACAATTAAAACAAGATGTCAGCACCTATGATGCTATCTATCAAAAATGGTTGCAAAAATAGTCGATTATCGTGATGAATAATCTGTTGTTTCTAATAAATGCCGCCGGTTTGACGATTACTCTTGCTGGTATCTCTTTGATACTAGGGCTATTATTAGCCCTGTTATTTACTGCTTGGGAATCTGCTCGCTGGCGGCCTGTAGCCTTGCTTGGTTCTTGCTGGGTGACTTTAATTCGCGGATTACCTGAATTATTAGTTGTGCTGTTCGTTTACTATGGCACATTACAATTTATTATGTTGTTAGGTGACGGCATTAATATTAATTTCATTTTCTGGCAAACAACCTGGCAAGTTGATCCTGAATGGTTCTTCCCACAAAATAGTGAATTCGATTTTATCCCTTTTTTTTGTGGTGTTGTTGCTCTTGCTCTACTCTATGCCGACTATGCATCGCAAACCTTAAGAGGCGCCCTAAAAGCGATACCATCCGGCCAATGGGAATCAGCTCATGCATTGGGTCTCAATCAAAATATTGCTTTCCTACGGCTTATTATGCCCCAAATGTGGCGTCATGCATTACCTGGCTTAGGCAATCAATGGCTGGTATTGCTAAAAGATACTGCATTGGTTTCACTGATTAGCGTAAATGACTTGATGTTGCAAACCAAAACGATTGTCAATCGTACTCAGGAACCTTTTACTTGGTACTTAATTGTGGCATTAATCTACCTGGTTATCACCCTGGTAAGTCAATTTATTTTACGTCGCATTGAATTACGCACAACTCAGTTTGAACGGGGAGTCGCAAAATGATCGATTTAATCATGTCATTGCTGCCAGGCTTACCAACCAGTCTATCATTAACATTATGCGCGTTACTGATTGCCTTTTTGTTAGCACTATTTTTGACTATTATTTTATCGTTAAAAACAGCGATTTTTTCAGCTATTATTCATGGCTATATTACTCTATTTACCGGCACTCCTTTGCTGGTTCAATTTTTTTTGATTTACTATGGACCCGGTCAATTTCCCGCACTAAAAGAGTACCCTGCATTATGGGCATTGATTTCTACTCCATGGGTTTGTGCCCTGTTAGCGTTAGCGCTTAATAGCGCCGCCTATTCCACCTTATTATTTCATGGTGCAGTAAAAGCAATTCCTAAAGCTAGCTGGCAATCTTGTCAGGCGTTAGGTATGTCAAATTACCAAACCCTAAGAATTTTTTTGCCTTACGCGCTTAAACGTGCACTTTCATCCTATTCTAATGAGGTGATCCTTATCTTTAAAAGCACTTCACTAGCAAGTACCATAACGCTATTAGAAATTATGGGATATAGCCGACAAATTTTTGGCCAAACTTATAATGTCGATGTTTTTATTGCAGCGGGAATTATCTATTTATGCGTGAATGGCATTTTGACTTTATTAATGCGTTGGCTTGAACAATACACTTTATCTTTTGAAAAAATTTAACCAAATAAATCTAGCCTTCTAATAAAGAAAACTATATTTATGGTAATTTTTTAACTAATTACGCAAAGACTTGATGTGTTCAATGTGTGCTAATCTTTAACGTCTAAAATCTATAATATGTAAGATATCAATAACACTGAACACCACTTGATAAATGTTTTTTTGTTTAATCCAATATAACCATCAAGAGACTGAGAGTTTTTACAATTAAAATAATCACTCCATTTTGTAAGATAGCAAACTACCCTAGCTATTAAGAATAAATGGCGGGCTAAATATATTGCCTTATTCGTTTATGTAAATCAGCTAGAGAGATTATTTTTATACTCTATCTCTTTTGTATATTTTGTTTGTATTGAACATATTTCAGCCATTGTTTTTCCTTGCGCTAATTTACCGTCTAAATTAATTGGATCTGGCAACAACTCAGGAAAAATTTTTGTTTTAATACCTTTGCCAGCCGCTTCTTCTAATTCACTTAGAGTAACACTGCCCCCACCAAACGCTAAAAAACATCCATTTTTACTTGCATCGTATACCATATAAGAATCACCAGAATCATCCAAAACTTTCCAGCTGTTATCTGGATCCTTTATTTGCGTAACACTCTCACAATTTTTTGATAGGCTATTTGTTGAAGCTTGTTGTGAAACAATGCCAAAAGTGCTTACCCCTAAATTTTTAGCAATATCATAGACACAGCCAATACCTTCAGGAGTCGCGCCGGCAACAATAAGTAAATTATGAATCCCATGCTCATCAATATTTTGTTTTATCTCTTTTGTTATATAGTCTTGTAATTTTTCTGTATTTTCATATCCCATGCCAGAAAATCCACTAAAAACCAATACAAATTTATTGTCGATTTTTTTATCGATTTCTACTTTTATCGGATCAAAATTAGGACTGGAAGCAACGGAAGATTCAATATTATTGACACTAGCAGATTGCGATGAACTGATCATATTCTAATTCCTTTTAGCAAGCGGTTATTATTCGAATATTATTTGGTAGATAAAATGCAAACGAAGCGGTTAACAGGAATAAAAAGAATCTAGCAAAATAGCCGGACCTTTTAAAGTAATAAATAGTCTGAGATTTATTGTTATTCTTTTAATCTTCATAAATGTAAAATAGATAATCCATTATCCATCCACATGAGTGGCAGATGCCGATTGCATCTATTTTTATAACTTAATGTAGCAGAAAGCTGGCAGGTAAAGGTCGCTCTGATAGCTCTTCATCGTCAATATCTTCTTGACCGCTATACAGTAGATCATTGTTATAAACTTCAAAAATAATAGCCGCCATCTGCTCTTCTGCTTGCTGAAGAAAACTGGAGAATTGATTACAAGTCATGCCAGCCAATAACGAAAAAGATTGACTAACCACTAGTTTAGGCAAATTTTCATCATTAATTTCCATAAATGCTTTTGCCGTTAATGAGCTGGCATTAATTTGGCTTAAATTTGCTAATAGGGTAATAATCGATGTCGGTTTGAGTTCAGCCAAAACAGAGAAAACTAATATGTTTTCAACAATATCAACTTTAGCATCGAAAATACCATCAATATTTTGCATATGTGGCAAATGCAATGCCTGGCAATTATCACATTCAAAATATGAAGTTTTGAGTTGAACAAGCCACTTTCGCAATTTAGCTATGTCAGGGAAACAAATTGAATCCATTAATTAACCTTATTTTACACAAAATACTAACAATTCTACCTAAGAAAATTCGCTATCTATCATCTTAAACCAAAAACAGACCATATTTTATCATGTTAAATCATATTTAACGAGCCATTCCTACTCATAATTTAATCCATCTTGCGATGATTACACTGTTTAGCTTTTAGCTTGCGTTGGTGATGTTCCGAACTATTTTTTTGTTGGTCAATGCCGAAAAAACTAAGCTTAGGCAGCGCCCGCCAAACAATATGAACGATGGCCGGTATCATACAACCAATTGCTAGCATAATCATAGCAAGCAAAACACCTTTTTTCATAAATAAAGCAGCTAATTCAATATAGTTATTTATCACTAAATAGACCAATAACAGTAATAATAAACCAATAACTTCGAGTATTATCACAAATTTAGGCATATCACCGAAAGAACGCATAGCGGATAATTTTTTTTTTGCTCATAACAATCTATGTTTCCTGTTAAAAAACACTATCCTGTTATATTAGGTAATTGTTAACATTTCAGATAGCAATAAATATAAATTGTGCTTTTTTTGACGCTAACTATAGGCATAGTAATTGAACTGTAGATAATAAATAAAATTTAGTTGAAGGAGATATGATGTTTACTGTCATTTTTGGTCGCTCTGGTTGCCCCTATTGCGTCCGAGCAAAAGAATTAGCAGAAAAATTAAAACATGAACGTAATGATTTTGATTATAATTATGTTGACATACAAGCGGAGGGGATCACTAAAGCTGACTTAGCTAAAAAAGCGGGTAAACCTGTTGAGACTGTTCCGCAAATTTTTATTGATTAGCAACATATTGGTGGTTGTACAGATTTTGAAGCCTACGCAAAAAAACATCTACTATCTTAATTAACTGATTTTATTAAAATTATTTTCTGTTTTAATGTTATATGTTAAGTTTCAGGCACAAATCACAAAAGCATTTTTTGATCAAAAAATGCTTTTTTTTCTTCTTTAAGAACTTTATGAATAATAAATAGTCTTAACTTATGCCACTGCTTTTCTTTGAATGTCCCCAAATTATTGAGGAATACGATAGTTTAAATTATGTCCTATTTAAACTATCGGTTTTTTATTCATACTATCTAATCGACCTCGCAAGGTTACAATAATTTGACGTTCACCACCGTGATTACCAATATGGATAAAAATGGTGCAAATTCGGTAAAAAAATTATAACCGCGTAGTAAGCATTAAATAATATCTATTAAGTCAGGATTTAAGTTTTACCTCAAATCTGATTGCCAAATAAATGACTAGTTGTTCATGAAGAAGGAAGTTAATGAAAAACGTAGCTACAGTTCTTCTTTCTTCGCTTGTTTTACTCTTATTTACCCCGTAATCTGGCTGCCGAATAAATGACTAATTGTTCATGTTCATAAAGGAGGTTGTCAATGAAAATGGTATATAAGGTCCTTCTTTCTTCACTTGTTCTACTCTCATTTTCTTCCATAGCAGCAAAAGATTTACATAATAAACTGATCATCCAAGCTATTCCCTCCTCAGAAGGTACGGTGGTGATTGAAGGGCAGCCGAAGTATGAAAAAACGTTTAATGTTGTTGTATATAGTGTAATTGATCAGCCAATTGAATTAACCGGTGATGTCGGCTGCTACAAAGCGTTCAATGAAAAAGGCAAAGAGTTTGATGGACGGCTGGTGCAGGCTGAGCTACTGGGAATATTGAAAGACAGCCCAAAAGCTGGAGAAGCCACCTTCGTCAGCGACGATGAATCTGTCTATAACGCCAAATTCGTAAAATGGTCTTCGCAATGCTAATCTCCGACTAAGCGCATACAAAAAGGGTATCATTTGCAGGGGCTATATGATATATAAAATCTTTTACTATCATATTGTTATTATGTAAATTTGGGCCGCTCTAGCGGCCTTTTCGTATTTCACAATTTTATAAACCGTAGATCAGGCAACATTGAGCTTACGGGCAATTTCTGTTGGCCAGTGCCTTTCTGATGAAGGGCTAACACAATGTTGCTATCCATGGTACGCCTGCGGCCAAAACGATACTTTTAAACTTCCCTCCTGTCTATCTTGATTCGTGTGCGCTAGTATTCTCCGTTGCTAAACCTGAGCCACGGTACAGAGAGTGGTGCCGACTATTTTTCCCATTTCACCATCAGCTGCTTGTCCCATCATCAACAAACCGGACGCCCACGCCCTGAGCATCGAATTCTTTTAATAAATGAAGAAGTTTTATAAAAATATTACCAAACTTACTTTACCCTATGTAAAAGACATTTTACCCTTAGCTATCTAATATAAATAATCAGGATACATATTCAATGAGGGCTCTACCTTGCTAAACGATATTAACTTAAGTTTGTTTAGTTTTATTAATGCCAGCCCAATTACATCCATTGGTACATT
This sequence comes from Arsenophonus endosymbiont of Aphis craccivora, assembly GCF_013460135.1. Classification (GTDB taxonomy): domain Bacteria; phylum Pseudomonadota; class Gammaproteobacteria; order Enterobacterales; family Enterobacteriaceae; genus Arsenophonus; species Arsenophonus nilaparvatae. Next base: position 1,420,505 of record NZ_CP038155.1, on the reverse strand, counting down.
AACACTGGCAATTTTTTTGGCTAAACGACTCATTCTTATATTTCCCTTAATTACCATTGCCTGCTGGCTTTGGGGATCATCGAAAAATCTAGTTCGCCAAAGAGTGTTTGTCTGTAAAACCGTTCTCGCAGTTATTATCGGTTTAGCTATTTCCGGTTTTATTGGCGTAATTTTCCCACAAGAACGACCTTTTATGTTGGGGATAGGCCAACATTTTCTTGCTCATGCCCCAACACCATCATTTCCCAGTAATCATGCTACTATTGCTTTTACCTTCGCTTTTGGCTTTTTATTCTGGTTCAGAAATTGGATTGGGCTGTTATTATTTATACCGGCGTTCACAATTGCGTGGGCTAGAATTTTTCTCGGTGTACATTGGCCTTTAGATATGGCAGGTGCATTTTTGGTTGCGATTATAGCTTGTGGAGTTAGTCAAACAATCTGGAAAATTGGTGGCGATAAATTACTACCATATATAATAAAAGCTTATCAAATCTTATTTTCGCCTTTAATTAAAAAAGGTTGGATTAGAGGTTGAATAGGCTTTGTTGAATAAATCGAACTTTTAGGTGATTGGCGGATCTGATCGCTAAATTCGTTTCAACATCAGGTCCCCATGTCAAAGCAAAAGTTTAAAATTACCAACTGGCCCGCGTACAACAAGGCACTCAGACAACGCGGTTCCCTGACGGTCTGGCTTGATGAGTCGGCCATCGCTGGATGGACTGACTGTTCTTCGCCTGAAGGTCGTGGCCGGCCGCTTTACTACAGCGATATGGCTGTTACCACTGTCCTGATGATGAAGCGTGTGTTTAACCTGTCGCTCCGGGCATTACAGGGCTTCGTTGATTCGATTTTTAAACTCATGTCTTTGCCGCTGTGCTGTCCGGACTACTCGCTGGTCAGCAGACGAGCAAAGAGCGTCAACATCAGCATAAAAACGCCAACGCGTGGTGAAATCTCGCATCTGGTCATCGACAGTACCGGTCTGAAGGTCTTTGGCGAAGGTGAATGGAAAGTCAGGCAGCATGGGGCTGACAGACGAAGAGTGTGGCGCAAGCTTCATCTGGCAGCAGACAGTGTGACTCATGAGATTATCTGTGCCGACTTATCGCTCAGCGGAACGACAGATGCGCAGGCACTGCCGGGCCTGATTAACCAAACCCACCGGAAAATCAGGCCCCTTATCCCGCCGCGAAGCGGAGCGAAATACTGGCCGGACAAGTACCATGAACGTAACCATGCGGTGGCGAATCAGCGTCTGAGCAGGAGTAATGATATGTGGAAAAAGAAAGTGGGTTATCACCGGCGTTCAGTGGCAGAAACAGCGATGTTCCGCATAAAAACTTTGCTGGGTGGCCATCTGAGGCTGCGTGACTATGAGGCTCAGGTAGGTGAAGCAATGGCGATGGTCAAAGCGCTGAACCGTATGACGTTGTTGGGTATGCCACACAGCGTCAGGATCGGATAACAGCTGTAGCAGAGGGAGCCATCCTGGCGGCTAATTCTGATTTATTCAACAAAGCCTGAAATATAGTGATTGCAAAAATAAAAACATTATTGATAAATATGAGTTGTGTGTTTTATTAATTTTGGCAATATAGAATATTATGACTAAACTTTTCTAGTTCGATGATAATTATTTGATTATTTAGTTCTTCAAGCCTGTGTAAAATAAAAGTAGATGAGCATTTATAATTATTTATTAACAACATAACTGTTAGAAGCTATAACCTATGACAAATATACCATTATTAGATGCAACTACAGAACTCGACCCCTCTTTTTATTCTACCGATACGAAACAAGATGATGAAATTGATTTATTTGAACTTTTTTCTATTCTTTATCGATCTAAATTGTTGATTGCGATTTTTGTTGCCGTATTGTCCGCAGCCGCTTTTTGTTGGTCGTTATTTTTACCACAAAAATGGGCAAGCAAAGCCATGATTGTTCAACCTACCGCTCAAGAAACGTTTAAGCTGAATGAGTTCCTTAGTCAATTAAGAGTAATGGATGGGCTTTGTTGAATAAATCAGAATTAGCCGCCAGGATGGCTCCCTCTGCTACACCTGTTATCCGATCCTGACGCTGTGTGGCATACCCAACAACGTCATACGGTTCAGCGCTTTGACCATCGCCATTGCTTCACCTACCTGAGCCTCATAGTCACGCAGCCTCAGATGGCCACCCAGCAAAGTTTTTATGCGGAACATCGCTGTTTCTGCCACTGAACGCCGGTGATAACCCACTTTCTTTTTCCACATATCATTACTCCTGCTCAGACGCTGATTCGCCACCGCATGGTTACGTTCATGGTACTTGTCCGGCCAGTATTTCGCTCCGCTTCGCGGCGGGATAAGGGGCCTGATTTTCTTTCTTAGCAACGCATCGTGGCAGTAACAGGCGTCATAAGCACCGTCTGCTGACACTTCCCTGATTTTCCGGTGGGTTTGGTTAATCAGGCCCGGCAGTGCCTGCGCATCTGTCGTTCCGCTGAGCGATAAGTCGGCACAGATAATCTCATGAGTCACACTGTCTGCTGCCAGATGAAGCTTGCGCCACACTCTTCGTCTGTCAGCCCCATGCTGCCTGACTTTCCATTCACCTTCGCCAAAGACCTTCAGACCGGTACTGTCGATGACCAGATGCGAGATTTCACCACGCGTTGGCGTTTTTATGCTGATGTTGACGCTCTTTGCTCGTCTGCTGACCAGCGAGTAGTCCGGACAGCACAGCGGCAAAGACATGAGTTTAAAAATCGAATCAACGAAGCCCTGTAATGCCCGGAGCGACAGGTTAAACACACGCTTCATCATCAGGACAGTGGTAACAGCCATATCGCTGTAGTAAAGCGGCCGGCCACGACCTTCAGGCGAAGAACTGTCAGTCCATCCAGCGATGGCCGACTCATCAAGCCAGACCGTCAGGGAACCGCGTTGTCTGAGTGCCTTGTTGTACGCTGGCCAGTTGGTAATTTTAAACTTTTGCTTTGCCATGGGGACCTGATGTTGAAACGAATTTAGCGATCAGATCCGCCAATCACCTAAAAGTTCGATTTATTCAACAAAGCCTAATGGATGTTGAAACAAATATCGATGCTGAGCAAGTTTATGCAAAATTTCTTGATGCTTATCGTTCTCAGTTGTTACAGGAAAATTTTCTGAAAAGTAGTGACTATTTTCAGCAGTTAGTTAAATCAACAGAGTCACAATCCTTAGAGAGAGAACAACAGCTTTTACGTGATATGATAAATAATATTACTGTTGGCAACGTCATTTTTAGTAAAAATGCAAATCATAATGTAGATAATATTACGCAGCCGATAGAAGCAAGCGTAGAGTTTTCTGCGGCAACTACTCAAGATGCCCAGAATTTATTGTATGATTATCTGCGTTATGTTGGCTCTAGTATAAGACAGGAAATTAAAGCCGAGTTAAATGAAAAAATAGCACAACAGATTGTTTATGCTAAAGGTAAATATGCTATTAAGTTGACGGCTTTAAAAAATGCTAATCGGGTTGCGGTTCAGCGGTTGAAGAATTCGTTAACAATAACTCAATCTGTTGGAGTTAAAAAACCGGTTTCAACTACTCATAACTTTATTCACGATGATTTAGATTACCCTATTGCATTAGGTTCAGAAGCTTTAGCTAAAAAGTTAGCTATTATTGAACAGGATAATGATCAGCTAACATTAGATCCTGAACTTTTAAATAGCCAACAATATATCCAGCAATTACAGGCGTTAGACACTAAAAATATTTGGTTTCAGCCGGTGAAATATATACAAAAGCCAACTTTACCGCTTGCTAAACAGGCACCCAAGCAAATGTATATAGTTGTATTAGCTGGACTAACCGGTTTAATTTTGGGTTGTGTTTATGTTTTATTACGTCATATGATAAATAGCCGCAAGCAACAAGTCTGATGAGATAATTTTATATAAGCGGCAGGTAATTTTCCTGCTGCTCAATGATGTTAGTTATGTTAGACTCGCTCCTTTCGTTATTACTAATCTACCTATTCTGAAATTCCCTGGTCAACGTAAGTCCAAGCACTATTTTCCTGTTAGTATTCGAGATCCCTTATTATCCAATCAAGAGTTAATCAATAGTGACAGTGATCATGCATATATAGTTGGTATAGATCAAACTTTGGTTGATATTGAAGCAAAAGTTGATGATGATTTTATTCAGCGTTATCAACTTAGTCAGGGGCACTCACTCGTTATTGAAGAGACTACTGCTGAAGAACTTTATCGTGAGTTAACGGAGCGCAATCTTATTAGTCATGAATTTGCTGGTGGCACGATAGGGAATACTTTACATAATTACTCGTTATTAGCTGATGATAGATCTGTGTTATTGGGTACGATGTGTAATAACATTCAAATTGGTAGCTCTGCCTATCGTTATTTATGCCATACTTAGAGCCGGATGGATTTAAATTATTTACAGGGTGTTGATGGTCCGATTGGTCGCTGTTTTACCTTAATTACGGAAAATGGTGAACGAACATTTGCAATTAGTCCAGGGTTAATGAACCAATTGCGTCCTGATAGTATTCCAAAGCAAATTATTGCAGAAGCATCAGCACTGGTTATTACTGCTTATCTTGTCCGCTGCCAACCTGGTGAAACGATGCCTGCCGCAACAATGCAAGCAATAGAATATGCTAAAAAACATGATGTGCCGGTGTGACTGACATTGGGCACTAAATTTGTTATTGCCGATGATCCCTCCTTTTGGTAAGATTTTCTCGCTAAATATGTTTCTGTTGTGGCAATGAACGAAGATGAAGCGTTAGAGTTGACGAAGATCAAAGATCCCTTATTAGCTGCCGATAAAGTGCTTGATTGGGTTGATCTGGTGCTTTGTACCGCCGGTGCTGATGGACTCTACATGGCTGGTTATACCGAATCAACCTATAAAAGAGAAACTCAGCATCCTCTATTGTCTGGTGCGATTGATCAATTTAATCGTTATGAATTTAGCCGGGCGATGAGGAAAAAAGAGAGTCAGCTTCCTTTTAGGATCTATTCACATATTGAGCCTTATATGGGTGGGCCAGAAAAAATCATGAATACCAATGGAGCTGGTGATAGTGGACTGTCTGCTTTATTACACGATATTACCGCCAATCTTTTTTATCGTTTAAATATACCTAATTCAACAAAACATTTTTTGCCCTACCTGACATATTCTTCCTTATCACAGGTGTGTAAATATGCTAATAGAGTAAGTTATCAGGTACTTATTCAACATTCACCACGTTTAACGCGAAGTTTGCCTGAAAAAGAAGATAGTTTAGAGGAATCTTACTGTGAAAGGTAATTAAATAAAATCAGGAGAAAGCCAATATTTCCCCTGATTTATTTTTATCGGCTAGTTAGAAGTATCATGTTTTAAGTATTTATCTAAATCTTTAGTGCCTGATAATAAATTATCGTCATTATTATTAATGGTACAGCCTACTGTTTTCTTTTTAGACAGAAAAAGTGCCATGGTTTTGGCTATTTCATGTTCACCAACAACGATGTGATTTGCGCCACGTTCACGAATATATCTAACTTCATCATCATAGTGGGCACGAACAATAATAGTGATATCAGGGTTTAATGACCTAGCCTTCTCAATGATTTGCCCAGCTTCATAACCATTTGGAACGGTGACTAATAGTGTTTGGGCACAATCTATGCGAGCCAGCTTCATTAGTGCTTTATTTACGGCATTGCCAATTAGTGAACGGAAGCCATTTTTAGCTAATTCTTCAAATCGGGCGCGTGTATTTTCAATAACGACAATCGGGATATTTTTTTGGCGTAATTTTTCAGCCAGAATAGTACCAACACGACCATAACCAACAATAATTGCATGACCGCAAATATCTACAGGAATTTGTGCAACTTCTTCCTGCGTTTCATCTAATAATTCTTCCTCTGTTGTTTCGGTTTTTTTCAGATAACGGTCAAGTAAGCTAAATAGTAATGGATTAATCATAATAGAGACGATAGCACCAGCTAAAACCAGGTTTGGCGCTTGACTATCAAACACATTGAGAGTTATTCCCATTCCGGCCAGGATGAAAGAGAATTCACCGATTTGTGCCAGACTTATTGCGATAGTTAAGGCGGTTCTGCGGCTATGACCAAATAGTCTCACTAACAGTAATGCGGCGAGTGATTTACCAATAGTAATAATTGCTAAAACCGCCAATACCGCGAATGGATGTTCTATTAATATAATAGGGTCTAGAAGCATACCGACCGATACAAAAAATAGAACTGCAAATGCATCTCGCAAAGGTAGTGTATCTTGTGCAGCTCGATGACTTAATTCAGATTCATTTAGGATCATACCGGCGAAAAATGCGCCAAGGGCAACAGAAGCATTAAATAGAGTTACCGCGGCATAGGCAATACCGAGTGCTAGTACTAAAACCGCTAGTGTGAATAATTCACGAGAACCGGTTGCCGCAGTACGAGCTAGCATACATGGAATAAGTTGGCGACCGATGAAAAGGGTAATGATGATAAAAATCGCCACTTTACCAACGGTAATGGTTAATTTAATGGCTAGCTCACTAAAACTGGCATTATAACTATCGAGAATACCGGCAATTGCTGGCAGCAATACCAGAGTCAAGACCATGACTAAATCTTCGACAATCAGCCAGCCAATGGCAATTCGGCCTCGTTTACTATCGATCAGTTGACGTTCTTCTAATGCTCTTAATAGCACTACAGTACTGGCTGTTGAGAGACAAAGGCCAAAAACGATACCAGCAAATATACCCCAACCAAATAGCATGGCTAAACCAAGACCTAATAAGGTGGCAGTAATTATTTGAGAGATAGCACCAGGAATAGCAATCGATTTTACGGCTAAAAGATCTTTTAAGGAAAAATGTAAGCCAACACCAAACATCAATAATATAACACCAATTTCGGCGAGTTCACTGGCTAAACTTGTATTTGCAACAAAACCTGGCGTAAATGGACCAATAAGAACACCGGCCAATAAATAGCCGACTAACGGTGATATCCTTAGCCGTTGTGCAATCATACCAAATAGATAGGCAAGAGCTAAACCACCAACAATTGTTGTGATGAGGGATGATGCTGAATGATCCATTAAATCTCCTCTTTTTGGGATGACAAAATACGTCATGTAGAATTCAAACTGATTTTATCTGCTATAGACTAAAAAAGCGCTAAAAAATTACGTTATAAATAATAAAAAAGCAGTTAACGATAAAAAGAAAACAAATAGCTTGTTTTTTTATAAAAATTGCCAAGTAAATAACCATATTAACTATTATAACTATTATTTATTATTTATTATTTTATAATATATTATAAAATAAACTATTATTCTTTTTTTTATTCTTATTTGGTAATAATGTGGTCAAAAAAAATGATAATGATAAAAAATCCAGGTTGAAGTAATTCATTCAATACACTTTGGCTTTGTTGAATAAATCGAACTTTTAGGTGATTGGCGGATCTGATCGCTAAATTCGTTTCAACATCAGGTCCCCATGGCAAAGTAAAAGTTTAAAATTACCAACTGGCCCGCGTACAACAAGGCACTCAGACAACGCGGTTCCCTGACGGTCTGGCTTGATGAGTCGGCCATCGCTGGATGGACTGACAGTTCTTCGCCTGAAGGTCGTGGCCGGCCGCTTTACTACAGCGATATGGCTGTTACCACTGTCCTGATGATGAAGCGTGTGTTTAACCTGTCGCTCCGGGCATTACAGGGCTTCGTTGATTCGATTTTTAAACTCATGTCTTTGCCGCTGTGCTGTCCGGACTACTCGCTGGTCAGCAGACGAGCAAAGAGCGTCAACATCAGCATAAAAACGCCAACGCGTGGTGAAATCTCGCATCTGGTCATCGACAGTACCGGTCTGAAGGTCTTTGGCGAAGGTGAATGGAAAGTCAGGCAGCATGGGGCTGACAGACGAAGAGTGTGGCGCAAGCTTCATCTGGCAGCAGACAGTGTGAATCATGAGATTATCTGTGCCGACTTATCGCTCAGCGGAACGACAGATGCGCAGGCACTGCCGGGCCTGATTAACCAAAACCACCGGAAAATCAGGGAAGTGTCAGCAGACGGTGCTTATGACGCCTGTTACTGCCACGATGCGTTGCTAAGAAAGAAAATCAGGCCCCTTATCCCGCCGCGAAGCGGAGCGAAATACTAGCCGGACAAGTACCATGAACGTAACCATGCGGTGGCGAATCAGCGTCTGAGCAGGAGTAATGATATGTGGAAAAAGAAAGTGGGTTATCACCGGCGTTCAGTGGCAGAAACAGCGATGTTCCGCATAAAAACTTTGCTGGGTGGCCATCTGAGCCTGCGTGACTATGAGGCTCAGGTAGGTGAAGCAATGGCGATGGTCAAAGCTCTGAACCGTATGACGTTGTTGGGTATGCCACACAGCGTCAGGATCGGATAACAGGTGTAGCAGAGGGAGCCATCCTGTCGGCTAATTCTGATTTATTCAACAAAGCCCGAAAAAAGCGACTAGCGGAAAAACAGAGCAACCTTTTTCACCTTTATGGGCACTGCTATTCGGTATTGGTGTTGCATTTACTCCTTGCGTCTTACCGATGTACCCTTTAATTTCAGGTATTATATTAGGTAAGCAAAGACCCAAAAGTTTAATAAAAATTTTTTGGTTAGCTTTTAGTTATGTTCAAAGAATTGCTCTCACTTATACCCTATTAGGGCTAATTGTTGCAGCGGCCGGTTTATCATTTCAAGCGCACTTCAGCACCCCTATGTTTTGATCATAATTTCCGTTCTGTTTATTCTTCTGGCATTTTCGATGTTTGGCTTTTATAACCTACAGCTACCATCTTCACTGCAAACAAAACTGATTAATTGGAGCGACCACCAAAAAGCAGGATCTTATTTTGGTGTATTTATTATGGGCGCACTGGCCGGACTTATCTGTTCTCCCTGTACCACAGCGCCACTCAGTGCTATTTTGCTTTATATTGCCCAAAGCGGAAATCTGTTAATCGGAAGTCTAACACTTTACCTATATGCATTAGGTATGGGGCTGCCAATTATTGGCATAATATTATTTGGCCATCGACTACTTCCTCGTAGCGGCCCTTGGATGCAATATGTTAAAGAAGCGTTTGGCTTTGTGATCTTAGCGTTACCCATTTTCTTACTCGAGCGGATTTTTGGAGAGATCTGGAGTCTTAGGTTAAGCAGTTTATTGATAACTGCATTTTGTATATGGGTGTTCATTCTATTACTTAAGAAACATAACGGCTGGGCGCGGATTGGACAGATCTTATTTTTACTATTAGCTATCATAGCAGCAGCCCAGCCGCTACAAAATGGAGTTTGGCAAATACCAGCCATATCAAAACCACAAGACCATATGGATTTAAAATTTAAACAGGTAAAAAATTGGCAAGAAATCAAACAAGCAATAAACAATAATACTAGCAAAATAGTTATGCTTGATTTTTATGCTGATTGGTGTGTCGCCTGTAGGGAGTTTGAAAAATATACCTTTAGTTATCCCAAGGTCAAAAGTAAACTGGATAATATGTTATTACTGCAAGCCAATGTGACAGAAAATAATGTTGAACAAAAATCTCTTTTACAATATCTCGATGTCTATGGATTACCCACCATTATTTTCTATGATGATAAAGGCATCGAATTACCTAATTCAAGGGTTTATGGTTTTATGAATAGCAAAATGTTCTATCAGCATTTAGAACAAATTACGCAACGGCAAGGGAAATAAACATGCAACGTGAGCAAGTACTGAACTCTGTACTACAACTCTTATAACAACATGGCATTGGCTGTAATATTGAAATATCACTTAATAAACTTAAAGTAGAATTCAATAAATCGCGTCAATTTTGGCCAAATAATGAAGCGTTGCTTTATGATTGTTTACGTCACCATAGTCAACAAATTGAGACCTGGCAGCGGCAGATACAACTCAATGACCAACTTTCTCCGGAAGAAAAACTATTAGCCCGTTATAACCAGTTAGCTCAAAAAGTCAGCGATAATCGCTTTCCAGGCTGCCTATTTATTGCTGCATGCAGTATTTTTCCAGATCCAGAGCATCCAAGTCATAAACTGAGTGAACAGCAAAAAAATTGTCTTTTAATTTTAGTCTTGAGCTGCTAAGGCAACTAGATATAGACGACAGCGAGCAAGTTGCTAAGCAAATGGAGTTAATTTTAGAAGTTTGTCTAAGCAAATTAGTGGTTAAGAGAAATATTGAAGATGTTTTGATCGCCAAACTACTAGCAGAAGATATCTTAACTATTGCTAAATGTAGAAAGAATGATGCATTAAATTAAAAAATAATTTACAAAAAAGATAGTCATTATCTCGTGGTTCAAAAAAACAGCAAATAAGCATGATTTCGCATTTTTGACCGGAAATACATTGACGAGTTGTGTGGAATAGGGTTTAATGCGCGGCGTTGCCCGGATAGCTCAGTCGGTAGAGCAGAGGATTGAAAATCCTCGTGTCGGTGGTTCGATTCCGCCTCCGGGCACCACATCTGCTTTTTATCATCGCAACTAGCTAAAAAACTAGCTGACACTACTGGAAATATCCAAGCTTTATATTCATGATATATCCGGCTTTGTTGAATAAATCGAACTTTTAGGTGATTGGCGGAGCTGATCGCTAAATTCGTTTCAACATCAGGTCCCCATGGCAAAGCAAAAGTTTAAAATTACCAACTGGCCCGCGTACAACAAGGCACTCAGACAACGCGGTTCCCTGACGGTCTGGCTTGATGAGTCGGCCATCGCTGGATGGACTGACAGTTCTTCGCCTGAAGGTCGTGGCCGGCCGCTTTACTACAGCGATATGGCTGTTACCACTGTCCTGATGATGAAGCGTGTGTTTAACCTGTCGCTACGGGCATTACAGGGCTTCGTTGATTCGATTTTTAAACTCATGTCTTTGCCGCTGTGCTGTCCGGACTACTCGCTGGTCAGCAGACGAGCAAAGAGCGTAAACATCAGCATAAAAACGCCAACGCGTGGTGAAATCTCGCATCTGGTCATCGACAGTACCGGTCTGAAGGTCTTTGGCGAAGGTGAATGGAAAGTCAGGCAGCATGGGGCTGACAGACGAAGAGTGTGGCGCAAGCTTCATCTGGCAGCAGACAGTGTGAATCATGAGATTATCTGTGCCGACTTATCGCTCAGCGGAACGACAGATGCGCAGGCACTGCCGGGCCTGATTAACCAAACCCACCGGAAAATCAGGCCCCTTATCCCGCCGCGAAGCGGAGCGAAATACTGGCCGGACAAGTACCATGAACGTAACCATGCGGTGGCGAATCAGCGTCTGAGCAGGAGTAATGATATGTGGAAAAAGAAAGTGGGTTATCACCGGCGTTCAGTGGCAGAAACAGCGATGTTCCGCATAAAAACTTTGCTGGGTGGCCATCTGAGGCTGCGTGACTATGAGGCTCAGGTAGGTGAAGCAATGGCGATGGTCAAAGCGCTGAACCGTATGACGTTGTTGGGTATGCCACACAGCGTCAGGATCGGATAACAGCTGTAGCAGAGGGAGCCATCCTGTCGGCTAATTCTGATTTATTCAACAAAGCCCTTTTTCAGGTAACATGATTGCCAGTTCATATCTGGCATTAGCAATACTCCCTAAAATAGCTATTATTGAAATAAAAAGTGCCAATACACCAAAGTCTTTTGGGGTATAAATTCTTGTTAGCAAAGGGCTTATTGCTATTGGTATTGCCTGTGCAATAGTTGTACCTGTCATTAAAGTTACTACATTGCGGGCAAATTCAGTTTGTGGCACTATTTTTCTGATCACAAAAAGAGCCCTTTTAACACCTGAATTATTTTATCCTGTGTACTTTCTGTCAAATATGGATGCATCGGTAAGCTGATTACTTTTTCTGCTATAGCATCACCAACAGATAATTCTACTGCATTATCTGCAACAACAGGTTGTTTATTTAAAGGGATGGGATAATGAACTGCTGTAGGTATGCCTGCTGTTTTTAATTGAGTTTGTATTAACTCGCGGTTTTCCACTTGAATAGTATATTGTGCATAAGCACTGGTATTATATGTTTCAATATACGGAGTCGTTGTTATACCTGCTTGATTTAACATAAAATCATAGCGTTTAGCGACTTGCTGGCGCAGTTGTATTTCTTCGGCAAAAATTTCTAACTTTGTTAATAATATCGCCGCTTGCAAAGTATCCAAACGACTATTAACACCAACCCGGATATGATGATAACGGCGATCCTGACCATGTCGCGCAATCTGTCTTATTACTAATGCTAATTGTTCATCATTAGTAAAAATTGCGCCACCATCACCATAGCAACTAAGCGGTTTACTTGGGAAAAAGCTGGTACAAGCAATTGTCGTTAAATTACATGAATAGTTGCCTTTATAGGTCGCGCCAAAACTTTGTGCGGCATCTTCGATAACAGGAATATTATATTTGCTGGCAATCATGTTAATCGCATCAAAATCTGCACATTGACCATAAAGTGATACCTGAATAATCGCTTTTGTTCTTGCCGTGATAGCGGCTTCAAGTTTTTGCGGATCTAAATTATAATTTTTATGGCATACATCAACATATACTGGTCTAGCGCCTAACAGTGCCACTGTTTCAGCGGTTGCTATATATGTCAATCCTGGAGTAATTACTTCATCACCAGGACCAATACCAAAAGTCATTTGAGCAATCTGTAACGCATCAGTACCATTGGCCACACTGATGCAATATTTGGAGCCAACATAGTCTGCACGTTTTTCTTCTAATTCGATAACTTCTGGTCCAAGAATATATTTACCATGAGATAATACGCGTTGAATAGCCAGATTGATTTTATTTTTAATACGCGCTTGTTGGGTGTTCAAGTCAATAAATTGCATCATTTTTCTATTATCTCTTTTAATTTTTACTATCTGGTTTATGCTTTCACACGCTCAACTTTATTGTCTCTTAAGCGATATTTATTACCAGTATGGGGACAAATTGTTTCCGCATCTCCATTCAATGGCAGTTCCAATTGCTCGCCAAATTCACTCATCCAACCAATCTGCTTAGCTGGTACACCAACCATTAACGCATAGTCAGACACATCTTTATTCACTACTGCTCCTGCACCAATAAATGCAAATTTTCCAATGGTTATCCCACAAACAATAGTGCAATTAGCCACTAAGGTAGCGCCTTTTTTAATGAGTGTATTATGATATTGATCTTTACGCTCAATCAGCGAGCGAGGATTATAGACATTGGTAAACACCATGCTAGGCCCACAAAATACGCCTTCTTCAAGGATGACATTATCATAAACAGATACATTATTTTGAATTTTACAATAATTTCCAATGATAACTCTATTACCAACAAAAACGTTTTGCCCTAATGAAACATTTTCTCCGATAACCGCTCCACCACAGACATGCACAAAATGCCATACTCGAGTTCCATTACAGATTTGCGCTCCTTCGTCAATAATAGCGCTGGGCTGCTGATAATAGCTCTTGATATTTACCATAATGATTATTTAATTAATTTAGGCAGAAAAGGATGACCTTCTTGCGCTTTAGCCACAGTAGGTGATGCAGATCTTATCGTATCTACTGTTTCAATACAGTGGCACGCATCATTCAAACCATAGCCACGTCCTGCTAATATCTCTTGATAACTAATGGTATGCAAATCAGTAAACCCTTTAGAAAACTCAATTTCCTCATCATCAATCGTAATTGAGCGATAAGTTGTTTGTTTGCCTTTAACTGCTTCAGGTAAATCTTTAGCATCTATAGAGAAGAACCAACGAACTCGCGCTTTTTCATATTCGAGATAACCCGCTGCTTTTTGCTCATCGGTGTAATGCAATTAATTTTTTTCTAACTTACCAAATATAAAATGGAGCATATCAAAGAAATGTACTCCAATATTGGTTGCAAACCCAAATGATTTGCCGGGATCACCTTTCCAACTTTCCATATACCATTTGCCGCGGGAAGTAATATAAGTTAGAACAACATCATATTTATCGGCTCTGTTATTGTGAGCCACTTTTTCTTTTAGTGCTAAAATTGCCTGATGATGTCGCAATTGCAGAATATTATAAACTTTTTTACCCGTCTCTTTTTCAACTAAAACCAGTTCATCCAACTGCTCAAGTGTTGGAACTAAGGGTTTTTCACAAATAACATCACAACCAAGACGCAAACCGGCTGTTATATGGGAAAGGTGAAAATAGTTTGGCGAACATATCGCTACATAGTCTAATTTTGTAGCTGAGTTACGCTGTAAACGATGGGCATAATCATAAAAACGCTCAAATTCAGTAAAAAACTCGCTTTGTGGAGATATACTATCAATAATTACAACCGAGTCATTGATGTCATAAGCAACAGTTAATTCATTATTAGTTTCTGTAATTGCTTTCATATGACGAGGCCCGATATAGCCTGCTGCGCCAATTAAAACAAATTTTTTCATAATATTTAATCCATTAACTTAAAATTAATATAGTGATATTACGTTTTAACTATATTTTTTGCGGGTTCTCGATAAATCCCACGAGTATCAATGAGTAACTTTTCATGAATTTTAATAAGTGGATAGTCAAATTTATCATGATCAGTTGTTAAGACAAGAGCATCAAATGAATCGATACTTTCTGCTGTAAGGTCTTCACTGGTTAAATCGAAATGATGCTCGCGCATATGAGGAAATTTTGGCACATGAGGATCGCTATAAGAAACGATAGCACCTTTTTGTTGAATAATCTCCATTAATTCCACTGCTGGGGACTCTCTCATGTCATCAACATTTTTCTTATAAGCAATACCTAATAATAATATTCTACTACCTTTTAATGCCTTACCTTGTTTATTTAGGCCATCAATCAATTTATTCAACACATATTCAGGCATAGCTCGGTTAATTTCACCTGATAATTCTATGAATCGAGTATTAACACCATATTATCGTGCTTTCCAGGTTAAATAGAATGGATCGATAGGAATGCAATGTCCACCTAATCCAGGCCCTGGATAATAGGGTGTAAATCCAAATGGTTTTGGTGCTGCAGCTTGGATAACTTTAAAATATCAATATCCATTTTATCTGCCACGATTTTCATTTCATTAACCAAACCAATATTAACGGCACGATGAATATTTTCCAATAACTTCGTCATCTCAGCAGCTTTCATTGAGCTCACTGGTACTACCTTATCTATTGCTTGACCTTAAATTGATTGACCAATTTTCAGACATGCTTCAGTACATCCACCAATTACTTTAGGGATCGTTCTGGTTTCAAAATTAGGATTACCCGGATCTTCACGTTCAGGAGAATAGAAAAGAAATATATCTTTTACAACTTTAAAACCTTTTTCTTCAATTCTTGGTAATAATTCTTCTTCAGTTGTACCTGGATAAGTTGTGCTTTCCAAAGATAATCACTGTCCTTTACGTAAGAAAGGTTGAATTTTCTCCATTGTATTAACAATAAAGCTAATGTCAGGTTCTCGATATTTATTTAATGGGGTAGGGACACAAAGAATAATAACGTCACATTCAGTAATATAAGAAAAATCCGTTGTAGCTTTAAAGTTATGTTGTATAGCAGAATGAATTCTTTCTGAAGAAATATGTTCGATATAACTTTCACTGTTATTTAGTTGAGTTACTTTAGTATTATCAATATCGACCCCGATTACTTTATAACCAATTTCATTGTATCTAAGCATTAAAGGTAAACCAACATAACCAAGGCCTACAATAGCAATAATAGCAATAATAGCAATAATAGCAATAATAGCAATAATAGCAATAATAGCAATAATAGCAATAATAGCAATAATGGCTTTGTTGAATAAATCGAACTTTTAGGTGATTGGCGGAGCTGATCGCTAAATTCGTTTCAACATCAGGTCCCCATGGCAAAGCAAAAGTTTAAAATTACCAACTGGCCCGCGTACAACAAGGCACTCAGACAACGCGGTTCCCTGACGGTCTGGCTTGATGAGTCGGCCATCGCTGGATGGACTGACAGTTCTTCGCCTGAAGGTCGTGGCCGGCCGCTTTACTACAGCGATATGGCTGTTACCACTGTCCTGATGATGAAGCGTGTGTTTAACCTGTCGCTCCGGGCATTACAGGGCTTCGTTGATTCGATTTTTAAACTCATGTCTTTGCCGCTGTGCTGTCCGGACTACTCGCTGGTCAGCAGACGAGCAAAGAGCGTCAACATCAGCATAAAAACGCCAACGCGTGGTGAAATCTCGCATCTGGTCATCGACAGTACCGGTCTGAAGGTCTTTGGCGAAGGTGAATGGAAAGTCAGGCAGCATGGGGCTGACAGACGAAGAGTGTGGCGCAAGCTTCATCTGGCAGCAGACAGTGTGACTCATGAGATTATCTGTGCCGACTTATCGCTCAGCGGAACGACAGATGCGCAGGCACTGCCGGGCCTGATTAACCAAACCCACCGGAAAATCAGGGAAGTGTCAGCAGACGGTGCTTATGACGCCTGTTACTGCCACGATGCGTTGCTAAGAAAGAAAATCAGGCCCCTTATCCCGCCGCGAAGCGGAGCGAAATACTGGCCGGACAAGTACCATGAACGTAACCATGCGGTGGCGAATCAGCGTCTGAGCAGGAGTAATGATATGTGGAAAAAGAAAGTGGGTTATCACCGGCGTTCAGTGGCAGAAACAGCGATGTTCCGCATAAAAACTTTGCTGGGTGGCCATCTGAGCCTGCGTGACTATGAGGCTCAGGTAGGTGAAGCAATGGCGATGGTCAAAGCGCTGAACCGTATGACGTTGTTGGGTATGCCACACAGCGTCAGGATCGGATAACAGCTGTAGCACAGGATCGGATAACAGCTGTAGCAGAGGGAGCCATCCTGGCGGCTAATTCTGATTTATTCAACAAAGCCTCCTAAAAATATAAAAAATATTCTCTCGATTATTTATTTATTTTATATTTTGGAATAATTAATGGTTTACCCGATTCAGGATCTTAAATAATACGGCATGGCAAACCAAATACATTTTTAATATTCTGTTCAGTAATAATTTTTTCAGGTTTTCCTTCAGCATAGATTTGCCCCTCTTTCATCATAATTAGACGCGAGGCATAACGTAAAGCTAGGTTAATGTCATGCAGCACCAACACTAACGTTTTCCCTTGCTGATGCAAACGTTGACAAAGATCAAGCATTTCAATTTGATGGGCTATATCTAAATAGGTTGTTGGTTCATCTAATAAAATGATGGGCGTTTGTTGAGCAAGTGTCATCGCAAACCAGACTCGCTGACGCTGACCGCCTGATAATTCACTGACTAATTTTTGCGCCATAGGCCAAAGATCTACCGCCTTTAGTGCATCATGTACCGCCCGTTCATCTTCTGCTGACCACTTTAATAAAAAAGATTGATAAGGATAACGTCCGCGTGAAACAAGTTCATAGATAGTCAATGGTTCAGTGATAACATCGCCTTGTGCTAATAATGATAGCTGCCGAGCAACCCATTTAGGTTTAGCATGGAAAACATCATTACCATCTAAACGAATTTCACCAGACTGTGGCTGAATAATACGACTAAAGGTTTTTAATAAGGTTGATTTACCACAGCCGTTATGTCCGATAATGACACTAAATTCGTTATCATAAATAGCTATATTTACATCTTTAATAATGCTTTTTTTACCATATCCAACAGAGACATCATGGGCTGTCAGCCTTGAAGCAACAAAGGGAGAATGAGTAGATGATACCATTAGCCTATTCTCCTAAATTCCATATACAATAAGTACATTAAATAAATCCCACCAATGACTGCCGTGACTAAACCTACCGTTAAACGCCCAGGCGTGGGCAATATTAGAGTAATAAAATCAGCACTCAACATTAATAAAGCGCCAACTAGCATAGAACAAAATAGTGCTACAACTTTATGCAAAATGAGTCGCCGGGCAATTTGCGGTGCAGCTAGCGCAACAAAAGCAACCGGCCCAACAACCAATACTGATAGGGTGGCAAAAATAATCGCTAATAATATGCTGATAATTTGCACCAACCGAACAGGAGCACCAAGTGTAATAGCGATATCATTACCTAAACTGATATATTTCAACTGCTTACCCAACCAAAACAGAATTGACATAAAAACCAACATACTACTGATCAGCACAACATCCTGCCAACCACGATTAGCCAAACTGCCACTTAACAGTGACCGAATGTGTTGCGCCTGCTCAATAGGCGTATTCGAAATAGCAAAATCAACCAACGCCATACATAAAGCAGCTACAGCAATACCTGAGAGCACAATTTTAGCCGTCTGTATTGCGCCATTTACGGCGCCATTAGCAACATAAACCAATAATACCGCAACAACAGCCCCTATTAACGCTCCAACAGGAATAGGTAAAACACCAGGCTAGAATAATAACGCCACCATAATGCCAACCGCTGCTCCGGCATTAATACCAATAATATCTGGACTGCCTAATGCATTACGCGTAGTGATCTGAAAAAGTGCGCCTGAAAGCGCCAGCGTCATACCCGCACCGATGGCAACTAATGCTCTAGGTAAACGGATCTGTAATAGAATAAATTGCTGATAACGGGTGTTCATCTCTAACCAAGGGTTATCTATCCCTTCCCGTCCAAACGCTAAAATTAGATATAAAAATAAAACTAACAAAAGAAATAAGAATAATATTCTACTGGACGTCTGCCATGAAGGAGCAATAAATCGTATATTTCCTATGCCAAATGTTTTAGTGCCCGTTTGATTAGCTGACAATTCGATCTGCATCATACTTTATTCTGCCATCCTGCTATCAGTTGGTTTTTTGGCTACCCAATAAAGCAAAGGCGCACCAACTACCGCGGTAATAGTACCAACCATTACTTCTTCTGGCGCAATGACTAGTCGTGCTATCACATCAGATATTAATAACAAACATGAGCCGGCTAACATGCTATCAGGCAATAACCAACGAAAATCACTACCTATCCAGGCTCGCATTAAATGTGGCGCCACTAAACCTATAAAAGCAATCGGACCAGCCATTGCGGTTGCAACAGCCGCCAGCATGCTAACACTTAATAGCGACAATAGACGGGTACGCGCGACATTACCCCCCAGAGAATGCACAATGCCGTCACCAAAGACTATAATATTTAATGCGGCACTCAGTGAAAATGTTAAGATAATAGCCACTAATAAATAAGGGATTAACCAACCAGCCTCTGTTAACGATACTGCATTTAAAGCGCCCATGATCCAAAAACGATAACTATCCATCGCTTGTGGGTTGATTAGAACAATGCCTTGCACTACCGCCAATAAACAAGCATTGATAGCGACGCCGGTTAAAATTAGCCTTACCGGGTTAGTATTAAGGCGACTACCACTCATAAAATAAAACAGTAAAGTGGATAAACTAGCGCCAACAAAAGCTGCCCAAAAATGAGAGACATTAGTTAGTACTGGCACTAAAGAGCAAAAAACCACCGCCGCTGCTGCACCGGCATTGATGCCTAATAAACCAGGATCGCCAAGCGGATTACGCAGCAATCCTTGCGTCACTGCGCCTGCTAACGCTAACGCTGCCCCCGCCATTAATCCAATAAAGGTACGGGACTCTCGTGCCTCAATGATTAAATCATAATAATTAACTTGACTATTAAACCAATAATGTTGCCAAACTGCTGATAACGGTACGGGTTTTGAACCAAAACTTAAACTAGCCAGAATACAAAGGCAGGTCAATAGCAACATTAATATTAATCCCAACACCCGGGAAATACGCCGCTTAGGATTTATCATGCTTGACTAACTCCTGCTGCAGTAATTACATAAATTTTGGTAATCCCCAACGTAAACTGAGTAGCGAGCCATACGACATAGACATGACTAGCGCTTGATCCGTTAATGGAATATAAACGCCCTGACGAACTGCCAGTATCGATTGAAATAGCGGCTGAGATTCGGTTTGTTGTCGCTCTTTTTCGCTCTTATACCAGGTCAACAAAATATCAGCATCATTCAGTAAATCAGCATTTTCCAAACCAATGTTGACAGCAAAACTACCAAAAGTAGCCGTGACGGTTTTTGCCAATGGCAATAATGACAAACCAATATGAACCAATGTATCTACCCGTGGATCATTTTTTATATAAATGGATAAACTATTAGCTGTCGTCCCAGCCTTAATATAAGCAAATTGATAGTTTTGTATATTAGGTATGCGATGACCGGCTGCGACTAACATCGCATCAAGTTCAGCGCTCAATTTTTTTCCCTGCGGTTGTTTATCTAATGCATTAGCAATTAATTTAATTTGTTGTTGCTGTGTTGTCTGCCAGGGTTTATCTGGATATCCCACTACCGGAGCAAAATAAGATAACGCATTAAAATCCGCTTGGGTGATACCTGATTGGGTTGCCAGAATTAAATCAGGTTTTAATTTAATAATTTTTCTATATCCAATTCTGGATACATTTCAATGATAACCGGTAACCTGGCGCCACGCCGTTCAATTTCTTCCTTAAACCAGGGTAAATATCCTTGTATATCACCACCCCAATAATGTGACTCAATCGCAATAGGCACGATCCCAAGGGCTAATAAGATATCCTCACTACCGCTTCCCCATGCTACAATCCGTCGCGGTGATTGGTCAATTTCCGCTTTGCCAAGTGCGTTAATGATAGTTTTAGGATAACCGATAGTCTCTGACGCTAAATTGCTTACTACTGTCTGTCTATCACAAGCTGTTAATAAAATTATCATTAATACCAATGGTACTGTGAACCCCATTTTATAAAATATTAATCGTTGTCGCAGCAGTACCATTATTAATAACCTTTAAATCTATGATTTAATTAAAACTGATAATTGAGTGTTGCTTCAATATTACTAGGGGCACCATAGTAATATTGTTTGTAATCATCTAATTGCGTGTAAGAAGTTTTATCAAACATATTATTCAAATTAACTGTTAGCGAAAGCGCTGGTGTTAAATTGATAACGCCCCTTCAAGTTAACAACAGCAAAGCTTGCCTGTTCAGCTTTAACCGGTTTCTTACGCGGCCCATCGAGCTCTGATCTTGCCAGTTAACGCCACCACCAATCGTTAGATTGTTCATCACTCCTGGCAAAGTATAAGTTGAAAACAGTTTAAATAATCTATTTGGCCTTTCTCTATTGATACGTTTACCATCCGAATCTACACCTCGGAACTGGGTATAACCGGCATAAATTTTCCAATCATCGGTGATCTGACCGCTGAATTCAACTTTAAAACCTCGGGTTTTAATACCATCAATAGCATAATAAACACTAGCGCCATCCGGACGTCGCGGAGCATTGTTATCTAATTGGGTAAAGTGATTCTGCCGGATCTAAAATAGTGCTAATGAATAATCGACACCATTATCCATCGCAATACCCTTAATTCCTAGCTCAAAAATTCCCCCACTGACTGGTTAATGGTTGAAACAGTCAGACTGGAATCTAAAGTTAGCGCATTGTTACGCCGTGCTATTTATTGATGGCTTAGTAAAAAACAATCATGTCAAACATCTCGCATACTTGACGTACAATATTGACGATATGTGAGTGATCCTTGTCTATTCTATCTTTTCAGTAATTATTTTTATTTAAATTTTCTGTCACTTTTTCCCAGTAGACGTGAAGCCTGCTTTATCAATGGTAAATCGACCATAACTCCTTCTACCTAAAAAGCGTAATTATCTTTCGATTGCTCAATAACCTTATTGGCCCATTATTTTTGCTCCTCACTTGGCGAGAACACTTTAGCTACAATAGAAACTTGTTTTGGATGAATACATAATTTCGCACCAAAACCGAATGATTGAGCGTGTTGTGCATCAACAGACAAAGTATCGGATGAAAAAAATCAGGGGTAACACAATCAATTGGAGCTGAAAGGTTAGCAACACGTGAGGCTACAACAATTTGGCTCCGTGCGTAAAGAAATGCATCCGACGTTTGCTGACAATTTATATCCAGGGAATAATCCAGAGAGCCAAATGCTATTCTTGTAATACCATTTGTAGCAATAGCGTAAGAGCAGTGTACTCCTCGGTCTGTTTCGATGATGCCAATAAATGGGAGTTCTGTCAGTTTATCTGTTAAATTATTTTTTATTCTATCTATCGTATCGCCAGATTCCATTTTGGGCACCATAATACCTGTTATCGAAGCCCCCCTAATGAATTTAGCATTTTTACATCTTGAATAAAGTCAACACATTCTGGATGGTTAATCCTGATATAAATTTTCGTTGTAATCGAATCCCCATGCACAGCAGTAAACCAACTCACAATATTCTCACGCCCATGAGTTTTTTCTGCAGGGTGAACAGAGTCTTCTAGGTCAATAATTATTGCGTCGGCACCGCATTCAAGAGCTTTAGAAAATGACTCCTTTTTATTTGCAGGGACAAAAAGATATGTGACATCTTCCTTCATAAAAACCACCTAATTTGTTGATAATAAATTAATTTTATCCATTTTGCAAACTGGTCACGATAATAGACAATACGAATGATAATGATATTTATTATTATTTACATGAATTAATTTTGATGCTAACTTAGTGACTTGAATTTTTCAAGACTCGTAACGTGATTAGTATGATTTTTATAGTTTCAACACTCTAACCTAGAAAGAGAAAATGATGGAACAGCCAGGGAAATTAAGCACAAATAAGAATAATCATACCAATTTATTTGATTATTCAATGCGCAACGCACTGACCAGAATAGTCCGATGCCTTTTTGCAGAAAAGTTATTGGATGTGACACAAATTATTATTTATAATAATCAGGTTTCATACACTCTTTCTGATGGCATTAGCAAACTTCATTTTGAAAAAACAACAATTTATCCAGCCAATACAATTATTAATAGAGGGGATATATTCCTTGAAAGTTCCAATGGCCATAAAGTACAGATTCAAACACATGAACATTTGATTGATATTATTCTAAATGATCTTGATTTCAGGCCAACCATGGAAGGGATAAACCAATTCAATGATGATGTCGCAAATAGCATCCACAATGACAGAATGGCTAGAAAACACAGGAAGAATTGGCAGGCAACTATTGCCAAAAAAATGGCAAAGGATGATGAAAGATTTTTTACCAAATGGGTAATGGCACACCATGATATACGTGATGGAGCGACTCTCCTCGATCAATGGGGGGCACTGGAAAGACATCCCTACTATCCAACCTGGAAATCTCGTCCAGGATTGAATGAGCAGGATATTGAAGATTTATCTGCCGAATTTGTTGCTCGAGTTACCCTTCGTATAGGGGCTTTACGAGCAGACATGACATATTACGAAAAAATGCCTCATGTTAAAGATATTCATCAATGTCTTTCAGAGGTTTTTCCTGATACTTGGCCGATATGGTGTGAGTGGTTGAAAAATGAAGGACTCGAACCTGGCATGTGGCTTCCCCTTCCTATCCATCAATGGCATCTCAAACACTGGATCCGTAAACATTTTGCGAAAGAAATTAAAGATGGAATACTCCTGACCGATGGCCCTATGCTTGAAACAGCACCTTCCATGTCATTCAGGACTATGCTACCAACCTCATCTAAATTGCCTTTTATCAAATTACCAGTCGCAATCTGGATGACAAGTGAAATGCGCAGTGTGCAAGCTAAATCGATTCATATGGGTCCACGCATCAGTACAATCATTGATGCGATCTTAAAAGCGGAAAATGGCTTTGATGGTATGCTTGATTGCTTCCATGAAGAGACTGCATGGCATTTCCTTCATCCGGAACTGAAACATGATGCGGAAGGTGAATTCCTTTCAGTCGTATTCCTCAACACGTCACCTTGGCAAATAGAGTCTAATACGCTGGCAGTAACAGTCACGGCGTTATTTACCGAATTACCTCACAAACCACTACCCGTAGTCAGTGAATTTATTGAATTATCGGGTCAGGATCCGAGTAACTGGTTCCGTAATTATGCGTACATTGTGCTTAAACCTGTCCTGGCAATGTATCTGATTTATGGAGTAGCTCTCGAGGCTCATCAACAAAATACTCAGATTTTGTTTGATGAAAAGGGTATGGCGCAGGCAATGCTTATTCGTGACTTTGGTGATGGCAGCACTTGGGCTCCCGCTCTTCGTAAACAAGGTTATGAACTTAAACCTTATTCATGGCCAGGTATTTTATCCACTGTATTTGAAGACGACATTGAGCCCGTGAGAACATTCGTCGTGGATGCTTGCTTTGTTAGTCACTTACACGAACTGATTGGTTTTTGACCGATCTTTATCACATTACAGATAATCTGATGTGGAACATTCTCGGTGAAGAACTAGAACGTGTTTTCAACGAACTACGCCCACGTCTTGATGAACAATTCTGGGATCAGGAACGACAGCATTTCATGCATCATCCATGGTTCCCGCGTTCATTAATGATAATGCATTTACAACAATATACCGATTACCGTATACAACATGGTCTTAATAACGCTCTGCTCGCCTGATAAGAGTGCTTTCTGAGAATAAAGCGATGACAGTAAATCGTAATAAAACTATTTTGCTATGCCATCTTACTACGTTTGTTTTTACTAGCCACATTACGCTGAGCGCTGCCAGTGAGGAGGAACCAATTGTTGTTATCGGAAAAAAATCAAATGAAACTGACGATGGCGATATTATACAACGAGCCAATATTGGCCTGTTAGGAAGTAAAAACGTACAAAATACCCCGTTCATTATCAAAGGTTACACTTCTAAATATATTAATGATCGTCAAGCCAAAACGCTTGGAGATGTTATGCAACACGATTCGTCAGTCCGTGTTACCGCTCTTTCTGGCGGTATTCTGGATTCCTTTATGATAAGGGGATTTCCTCTTGGTGAAGGTAACATTGGTGAAGTCGCACTGAATGGTGTTTATGGTGTTGCTCCTAACTATCAACTCTTAACCCAATATCTTGAATGCATTGAGGTGCTTAAGGGACCAGGTGCTGGGCTGTACGGTATTTCACCTAATGGCGGTGTTGGCGGTGTAATCAATGCAGTAACTAAACGTGCAACCAATAGGGATGTTACTCAGATTACAACAACCTGGGAATTAGATAGCCAATTTGGCACCTACATCGATGTTGGCCGATTATGGTCAAATCCAGATGGTGAAATGTGGGGAATTCGTTTTAATGGTGGAGGTAATAGTGGTAATTTATCACTAAATAATGCCAGTAAAAATGCAGCTCTTGGCGCACTTGCACTTGATTATGCAAAAGGTGGATTCCGGGTATCTCTTGACTTACTGGATCAATATCAGCACGCAAAATCACCTAACCGACCTTTTACCGTTTCCCCCAATATTGATGTCCCAGCAGCTCCAGAGGGAAAGAAAAACATTGCTCAAAAGGGAATGTGGTGGAAGATCCGTGACCAAGGTGTATTACTCCACACTGAGTACGACATTAATGATCATGTAACCTTTTTTGCTAACGCAGGAGGTAGTCGTTCTTTTGTCTCACGCATATCGGAACAAACACCAAACATTATCAATGAACGAGGAGATGTCGTATCAACTATTACTAATTTTCGGTTTAATGTAAATCGTTACACTTTAGAAACCGGTGCTAAGAGCTATTTTACAACCGGACCAGTAGAACATGAGATGACGTTTCAGGCCAGTTACTATCATGATCGCCTAGCTGTTGCTAGTACATGGGGACAAAAGGTTAATTCCAATATTTACTCTCCAACAGCAGAAGATGTCACTATGCCACCTACCCCAACTCATGTACCCAAAATATCTTCAAACCAACTGTATTCAAACCAACTGAGTGGTCTGGCATTAGCCGATACGCTTACACTTCTCGATGGCAGTGTTGATATTATCCCTGGTATTCGTTTCCAAAGAGTTCGTTCCGATAATTTTTCCGCTAACGGAGAACGCTCATCGACGTATGACGAATCGGCCTTTACCACAATGCTTGGACTGGTCTATCGACCATGGCAATCTTTGTCACTATACGCAAACTATATTGAAGGACTTAGTAAAGGCGATATAGCTCCTTGAACTGCTAAGAATTCAGGCCAGGTTATGCGACCTTATCGCTCAAACCATTACGAAGTCGGGGTCAAATATAATCTAGGTGAACTTCTGATTAACCTTGCACTCTTCCAAATAACAAAACCAAGTGGAGCAATTGATAGTAATAATACCTTCAGCACTAACAATGAACAACGCAACCGAGGGATCGAACTGAATCTTTCAGGGGAACCATTGGAGGGTCTACGCATGACAGGAAGTCTCTCACTGATTGATGCTGAACTGACTAAATCACCAACCTCTGGTGTTCGAGGTAATAAACCTGTTAGCGTATCTCCAGTACAGGCAAACCTAGGCGTGAAATATGCCTTACCAGTATTAAATGGACTTTCGCTGAACAGTCAAATAAATTACAGCGGAAAACAGTATGTCAATCAGGCAAACACTCAGTCCATTGGTTCATTGATAACTGTAGATATGGGGTTTGCCTATAAAACTCAAGTTTATAGTATTCAGGCCACCTTCCGTTTTGATGTGCAGAATGTGTTTGACCGTCATTACTGGGCAGGCGTTGCTTCCTACAGCACGATTGCACAAGGCGCTCCACGCACTTTCCTTGCTTCAGTAACCGTTGATTTTTGAGGTAATAAAAATGTCTTCACTACTCAACATTGCTAATCCCCAAAAAACTTCCTGGCAGGTAAACTTTGACAGAGATTTACCTCCCTACCTCGATCCAGTAATTACTGACTGGTTACTACAGTCGCCAGAAATTCTTACCTGCTTAACGGATATGTATAGCTCGCCACTCAATATCGTCTGGCCGCATACTGTGGCTAATAATCTTAAAGCTATGGCTGCGTTTACAGCGAGTTTCGGTATTAAAAGTAAATTTTATTATGGGGTAAAAGTTAACAAATCACAGGCACTACTACAAGCTGCAGTATCTGCTGGAGCTGGTGCAGATGTTTCCAGCCTCCAGGAATTACATGATGCCATACGTGCTGGATGCCATGGAGTTGATCTGTGCACAACTGGGCCGGCCAAAACGCGTGATTTTTTGCAGGAACTAATTCTTAAGGGGGCACGGATTGCGGTAGATTCTTATCAGGAACTACGGGATATTATTGAACTTGCTCAGATCTGGAGAGGAAATTTCGAAAAAATTAGTCTATTGCTACGACTGCGTCCAGATGCAAATTGCTCCAGCCGTTTTGGTATGTTAAGTGATGAAATTATCATCGCTCTTCATTCTCTGGCAGACAATAAGCACCTAGAACTTGCTGGTTTTCATTTTCATCTCAGCGGTTATGCTCCTGAAACAAGGATTAGTGCTTTGCTTGACACCTTACCATTAATTACATACGCCCGTAACCTTGGATTAGATCCTCGAATTATCGATATCGGAGGAGGGTTACCAGTACAGTATGTAGAAAGTCAGTGTTACAAAACTTGGTTATCCTCACAAAAATTTGCAGATTATCGTACGGGCAAGATTCCTGCGTGCTTTTACCCATATGGTGGTGAACTCAATGCTGAACAATGGTTAACAGTATTTCTAGAGAGTCAAAACGCTGTAGGTGATCGTATATCTGATATTTTGTGTAAGGAAGGTTTAACACTTTGTATTGAGCCAGGTAGAAGTCTGGTAAATCAGAGCGCCATAAGCGTATTTCGAGTATGTCGAGTCCGCCCTCACACAGATGACAGTTCTGTTATATTTGTTGAAGGTAGTAGTTTCAGTGCTTGCGAGACCTGGTTTAAGTCTGAATTTCTAATCGACCCAATCCATCTTCGATCCAGTAATCACGCTCAAAATCACTCACCAGGGAAAGCATGGATTGCTGGGCATAGTTGCCTGGATGAAGATGTCATTACTAATCGACTGATTTCGTTTCTTCACTTACCTCAACCTGGGGATCTTTTGGTCTTTGTTAACACTGCCGGTTATCAGATGGATTTCCTGGAAAATCAATTCCATCGTCATCCACTACCAACAAGACTTACCGCATTGATGAATCCCAGTAATAAATTGATGGTCACCGTTGACAATTAAGGAATTTTTAAATGATTTTCAGCAAAGTAACTGATTTAATTGGCAATACTCCTGTCATTCAGTTGCCATTAACACAAGCAGACTCCCGGTTATACATCAAAGTCGAGAAAAATAACCCTGGTGGTAGTATGAAAGACCGTATGGCCAGAAATATGATTGTTGCGGCACTTAAATCTGGGCGCATCCAACCGGGTGGAACGATTGTTGAGTCATCTTCTGGAAACACCGGTATTGGATTAGCGTTAGCCTCTATTGAATTTGGTCTTAAATTTATCGCCGTTGTCGATCACCATGCTGCTCAGGACAAAATATCCATCATGCGAGCGTTGGGGTCTGAGATCCGCTATGTTAAGGGTGACTATGGTGAAAATGAAGTCGCTGTTATTGAACGCCAACGTATGGCAGCCGAGATTGCCAGTGAAATATCAGGTGCGGTCTTTATGAATCAATCTGATAATGCCGCCAACGCAGGTGGGTATGCTGATCTGGTTAGTGAAATTGTCCACCAAATTGGTCGGGTTGACGCATGGGTAGGCTGCATCGGCACTGGTGGTTCGATAACGGGTATTGCACACGGGCTCAAGATTCATATTACCAGTCAGGAACAGGAACACCAAAAGGGGATACGGTTGGTCTAGTGCTAGATTATAGCTGCATTTATTACGGCGAACAGGTTTCTGATTCTTGCGCTTTTGAAACAGCCCGTTATCTTGCTCGACGTTTTGGTTTATTGGTTGGCTGTTCTACTGGGTGAGCAATTTATAAGGCGCTAGAACTCATCGGTAAAGGGATAATCAAGGGCAATGTGGCGCTGGTCATCGCTGATGGAGGTGAAAAATATCTGCACACTATTTTAAATGAAGAATGGCTTAAAGAACGAGATTTGACTGCTCCAGAAATCTGGGATCAACTTGATAACTGGTTTGCTTCTTCCGTAATTCTGGAGTGTAAATCATGATCGCTGAGTATAAACTGAAAGTAACTATCTGTGGTGCTGGTAATACCGGTCACCTTGCAGCGGTTTTATTCAGTCAAAATCCTAAAGTAGACGTTACGCTTTTCAGCAGCCAACCCGAATTTCCTGCCACCTATAGAAAAAATGGTGGGCAAATTCATGCGTGATTGAATGACGGAACCCTATTAAAAGCGAGTCCCTCTTGTGTAACAGCGTGTCCTTATGAAGCTTGCCGTGATGCAGATGTTATTATAATTACTACACCAATTAATGTAAGAGATAATGTACTAAAACTTATTCAGCCAGCACTGCCACGTAATCAACCGGTGTTTGTCGGTGCAATTCCTGGTTTTGGTGGTTTTGACTAGCTGGCAGAGTATCGTTTAGGAACTCTTCCTAACATCGTATTATGGGGGATGAAAGATATTTCCCATATTGCTTTTGAGCTTATCCGGGGGAAAAGTGTCAAACTTGGTGGCGCTAAATCACATCTTTATGTTGCATTACACCGTAGAGAAAAGCCAGAAATAGCAGAAATATTAATTGGTTATCTAAACCAACTTTATGAATCACCTGTGATGCTACTTGCTGATTACCTCGAAATTACCCTAACTCCAGGTAATCCAATTATGCATGGCTCCGTAATTTACGGTTTAATCGGTCCATGGTGGCAGTGGCACAAACATTCCTTTAGCCATATCCCTTGTTGGTGGAATGATTGCCCAGAGTTAGGTGCCTACTTCCTTGCCCGTTGTGATGAAGAAAATCAGTTGCTACGTAAAGCAGCCGAGGCTGCACTTCACATCGATCTCAGCTCAGTACAACCTTTGCAGCAGGAAATCGTCGAGGCCTACGGTGATCTTATTGCTGATTCTCGTACATTGTTAAGTGTTTTAAGAACGAATCAGGCATACGCAGGAATTCCGCTCCCTCTGATTAAAGCTAAAAATGAAGAAGGATATGTTTTTGATCAACACCATAGAGTCTTTCAGGAAGATATTGCCTGTGGTCTTAGCCTTTTGGTTGCTATTGGAAAACGCCTTAATGTGCCAGTGCCTTATATCAATGAAATCTATCTTTGGTGTTGTGAGTATATAGGGGAAAACAGTGCCACCGTCCCTATCACCGCCAGTTGGCCGGAAATTAGGGTGGTAACAGAATGCGCGTGACAGGTAGCGTAGTGTTTATTGTTCAGTTCTTGTTTATCGTACAATTGCTCTCAATGGGCGCAATGGAGATGAGCGGACCTTTCTGGCCGTTACATTTAGCAAGTATGACATCGCAGGAACTGCTGAGTTTTGCCGGCACCGGAATTTATATTGCCCCTATGCTAGGCATTATATTGACAAGCGCGTTCTGGGGGCGCGTTGGTGACAGGATCGGCAATAAAACAATGATGATCCGCGCACTGGCTGGACTTGCTCTAACGCAGTTAGGACTAGCCTTCGCAAATGATGTATGGATTGTACTTATTCTGCGTTTTGTTCAGGCCGCTTGTGCCGGGTATATCGCTCCAGCACAGGCTTATGGTATTGCCATGGTACCGGCATCACAACATACACGTTTATTCGCATGGTTGCAGGTTTCTACCAATACAGGAGCACTTTTGGGGGCTATCACTGGCGGAGCTATTCTCTATCTATTGAGCTTTTTCTGGATCAATATGAGTGCATCCATTATTTGTGCTCTATGTGCTCTTTTGGTGCTCCTAGTATTACCTGATGATGGCCCGACTAAAAGCACATCGACCGCCTCCCCTCTCCTAGAAGGAAAAAACACTTTACGTACCGTCAATAATAGAGCAATGGTTGGATTATTGCTTATTCTTAGTCTGCTATTAATGAGCAGAATGATAACGCAAACCCCGTTTTCACTGTATGTTACCAGCCTTTTCAATGCTCCGAACTGGTTGATAGGATTGGCATATGGTCTACAGGCTACTGGTGTAATCGTTTCTGCTACATTTTGGGCACGGTGGTTCGAACCTCATAATATGCACGCCACCCTAAAGCGTATGTTGAGCATAATAATCGGTTGTTTCCTTATAACCTTGCTGCTTGCAGCTGTGCGTCAAACTGGGTTGTTTATTGCCGTCTATTTTTTGTGGGGAGTATTGATTGGCGCAACAACACCCATACTAACGGCATTAATCTCTCGTGCCGCGGCTAAGGGAGAATAAAGTTATGTACTTGGCCTGACACAAAGTATAAGCCATTTTGCTTCTATTGCTTCTATTGCTTCTATTGCTTCTATTGCTTCTATTGCTTCTATTGCTTCTATTGCTGGTATTGCTCTTGGTGGAGTAACTCTTCTTTGGCCAGGATTGCCTGCTTTGTTTATTTGTGTCGCTGTAATGTATCTCATCACATTTTTTATCACGTTGAAAGTTAGCCACTCCTCCAAAGAATCAAATAAATCTATAGGGTATGAGCTATGATAGTAAGGTTTTTATTTTTTACCATACTGCTAATTTCTTCCAGTGTACAAGCGGAACAAATAGCTACTCCGGTGACCGATCTCCTCGGTAGAACTGTGTCAGTCAAACTTCCGGTTCAGCGCGTGATCCTAGGCGAAGGTCGACAACTTTACCTTGTTGCAATGTTAGATAAGGAAAATCCAGCTAAGCGAGTGGTTGCCTGGAGAAAGGATTTAATTCAGTCAGATCAAGCGACATGGCAACAGTATCGAAAAAGTTTTCCCCTTTTGGAAAAAATCCCTACTTTTGGTGGTAGCGAACAGGGAACTTTCGATGTAGAGCTGGCCATTAGCCTCAAACCTGACGTTATCATCATGAACATGGATGCAAGAAAAGCGATCGTAGATTCAGGATATGAGGCGGCGCTTTCCAGCGCCGGGATCCCTATCTTCATCTTCTATGTTGACTTTCCTAGCATGGTTTACTACCCGCCCTGCCTATAAAAACAGTTCAGATCAGCATAATAATGCATTTTTCGCTATTTGGCATCAGTTCTACAACAGTCCTTACGATGTCATTGACATCCAGCAATTAGCAAAATGGATCCATCCTGAACTATTCAGTGAACTTGATCCCGATGATACATTTCGTCGTCTTCATCATAAATTCCTTCCCATTCCGTACTTAGCAGGATATATGGTTAGTCTGAAAACAGATGGGCATAATAGTGACAGTTTGTATGACACAGCTTCGCGCTGATACTCCAGGAACGGAGCATGTCATCCATTTTAATAATGCCGGGGCAAGTTTAATGCCTGAACCCGTTATACGTGCGATAAAGGAACATTACTCCAGAGAAATCACCACCATCGGTAGATATAAAGCTGCTGTGACCCAGCGACAGTCAATTGACAATGTCTATCAGGAACTAGCAACGCTTATCAATGCAAAACCTGCTGATATCGCACTGATGGAGAATGCGACTCGTGCCTGGGATATGGCTTTTTATTCTTTACCATTGAAATTTGGTGACATTCTTCTTACCTCAACAACTGAGTATGCAGGAAATTATATACCTTATCTGCAAAGACAAAAACGAGATGGTATAAAGGTTAAAGTACTGAATGAAGATGAAACTGGTGCTGTTTGTTTGGAACACCTAAAGAAAGCATTGGATAATCCCAATGTTCGATGAATAAGCCTACCATTGCTTGGTACACATGGTGGGCCAATACAACCCGTCGAGGAAATTGGCGCACTCGCGCGTGAAGCAGGCGTATGGTTTTTTCTGGATGCCTGCCAGGGAATTGGGCATTTACCATTGGATATCAAAAAAATTGGCTGTCATGTACTAACCGCTTCTGGTCGCAAATACTTACGTGCTCCACGTGGTACTGGTTTTCTGTGGATAGATAACATATTAAGCTCAACTATAGAACCAATATTGCTTGATCATCATGCCGCGAAGCTGGAAAGTGCTAATCATTATCGCATTAATCATAGCGCACGTCGTTTTGAATGCTGGGAAGCTAATATTGCGGATCGTCTTGGTCTGGGAGCTGCCGCCGCATATGCTACATCATTAGGCCAGGAAAATATAACTCAACGAATTCTTCATCTTGGCAAACAACTTAGAACCGGTCTGAAGGATTTACCTCACATTCAGATACATGATCGTGGGAAATATTTATCTGGGATTGTTACGTTTACCGTCAAGAATATTATTCCAGAAAATGTACAAAAGTATCTATCCACTCATCCACGTCGTATGAATGTTTCCTGTTCACGATTTAATTCAACATTTATTGATATGAAAAATCGTGGACTTGACGCTGTCGTACGTGCATCTTTGCATGCATACAACAGTGAAGAAGAGATTGATACCCTACTTAACGTACTTGCTGATATCAGATGAGGTACACATGATATATAACATAGTATTGCGACCACTTGCATTGATCCGTCCATCTGAAGAGGTCAACATTGAACATGTAGAAATATTAGTAGAGGAGATTATTCACTGTCAGAGATGGATAACGGCTGTCCCAATAGAAAAACAAACTGGGATTATTATGGATGGTAATCATCGATATTGTGCTGCATATCGGTTAGGTCTAGCATGTCTTCCTTGTGTCATGCTTGATTATAACTATGAATGTGTAAGTGTTTACCACTGGTGTAACGGTAAGCCTTTTTGCCCTGAAAAAATTAGAGAACATATTGTAAGTAAAGGGAAAATATTTCCATATAAAACTACCAGACATCTATTTTCTCCAGAACTTCCTGTTGTTGATTTTAGTATTCAGCAGTTGCAAAACATGCCCGTTACATATTCTTAAATACATTAAGGTAATGGCTGTTATAAATGCTGACAGTGAAAAAGCGCTGTCAACATTTATAAGTAAAACTATATATCACCAACCTCAATGACTAATTTGTTGCCTGACCTAAAGATGCAAAAGAGGTTATTTTACTAAATGTTTACTATTTATATTAAATAATTAAAGCATTCAGTTATAGACATAACAGTTGCTCAAAATTAATTTTTACAAAAGAGTCTACTCGTAAATCTGCACCCACTAAATTGTCTTTTGACGATATGCCAACAGAAAAAATATTCGCGCTATTTAATGCTGTAATTCCTGCTTGTGAATCTTCAAAACCAATCGCTTCATTAGGTAATACATCGATTAAATTGGCCGCTGTTAAAAAAATCTCTGGATCCGGCTTACCTTTAGATAAAGAGTGAGGATCAACAATTACATTAAAATAATCTTTAATATTCAGTTGCTCTAGGATCATTGTGGCATTTTTAGAAGCGGAGGCTATCGCACAAGGTATTTTCTTTTTTTTCGCTTGCTTAATAAAAGGCAATACCCCAGGCAAGATATTTTTTTCTGTCAGTTTACTGAGTGATTTTACATAGTAATCATTTTTACTGTCCATCAGGGCATTTTTTTCTGCCACACTAAAAACATCGGCTTTATTACCATAATGCAAAATTTTCTCCAATGACTCAATTCTGCTTATTCCCTTCAAAGTTTCATTAAAGGTCGCATCAAAATCAATATCGATTTGTTTAGCCAAATATTGCCAAGCTTTAAAATGATAAAAAGCGGTATCGACAATAACACCATCAAGATCGAAGATCATGCCCTTCTGCATGCAACTACCTCATTTTTATAAACAACATGGCTTTGTTGAATAAATCAGAATTAGCCGCCATGATGGCTCCCTCTGCTACAGCTGTTATCCGATCCTGACGTTGTGTGGCATACCCAACAACGTCATACGGTTCAGCGCTTTGACCATCGCCATTGCTTCACCTACCTGAGCCTCATAGTCACGCAGCCTCAGATGGCCACCCAGCAAAGTTTTTATGCGGAACATCGCTGTTTCTGCCACTGAACGCCGGTGATAACCCACTTTCTTTTTCCACATATCATTACTCCTGCTCAGACGCTGATTCGCCACCGCATGGTTACGTTCATGGTACTTGTCCGGCCAGTATTTCGCTCCGCTTCGCGGCGGGATAAGGGGCCTGATTTTCTTTCTTAGCAACGCATCGTGGCAGTAACAGGCGTCATAAGCACAGTCTGCTGACACTTCCCTGATTTTCCGGTGGGTTTGGTTAATCAGGCCCGGCAGTGCCTGCGCATCTGTCGTTCCGCTGAGCGATAAGTCGGCACAGATAATCTCATGAGTCACACTGTCTGCTGCCAGATGAAGCTTGCGCCACACTCTTCGTCTGTCAGCCCCATGCTGCCTGACTTTCCTTTCACCTTCGCCAAAGACCTTCAGACCGGTACTGTCGATGACCAGATGCGAGATTTCACCACGCGTTGGCGTTTTTATGCTGATGTTGACGCTCTTTGCTCGTCTGCTGACCAGCGAGTAGTCCGGACAGCACAGCGGCAAAGACATGAGTTTAAAAATCGAATCAACGAAGCCCTGTAATGCCCGGAGCGACAGGTTAAACACACGCTTCATCATCAGGACAGTGGTAACAGCCATATCGCTGTAGTAAAGCGGCCGGCCACGACCTTCAGGCGAAGAACTGTCAGTCCATCCAGCGATGGCCGACTCATCAAGCCAGACCGTCAGGGAACCACGTTGTCTGAGTGCCTTGTTGTACGCGGGCCAGTTGGTAATTTTAAACTTTTGCTTTGCCATGGGGACCTGATGTTGAAACGAATTTAGCGATCAGATCCGCCAATCACCTAAAAGTTCGATTTATTCAACAAAGCCTGTTTCCACCACAAGGCAATATGTATTCAATCAATGAAGGAAATTATAGTAAATTTCCATTAGGGGTAAAAAAATATATAAAATATTGCCAGGAACAAGATCCCGCAACGCTTCGCCCTTATACCACGCGCTATATTGGCTCTTTGGTGGCAGATTTTCACCGAAATTTACTAAAAGGTGGGATTTATATTTATCCAAGTACAGCAAGTCACCCTAAAGGTAAATTACGCTTGCTATATGAATGCAATCCGATCGCCTTTTTAGCCGAACAGGCAGGAGGTAAAGCAAGTGATGGTACTAATCGAATTTTAGATATCGTCCCAGAACAACTACATCACCGTGTACCTTTCTTTGTTGGAACAAAATCTATGGTAGAAAAAGCCGAAAGCTTTATGCTTGAATTTTCAGTTAATGCATAACATCCTATCATAAGCAATAAAGGCAAACGATCTGGCCTCTATTGTTAAGCTTATTTTTATAGTGATAGTGAGTTTTTGTTTCGTTTACGGCTATAATAACCGCTACTCAATTTTAGCGTTAAATAAAGGACATTTTTTATGAGCCTAAATAATGTACCGGCAGGGAAAGAGCTGCCTGAAGATATCTATGTTATTATAGAAATTCCCGCGAATGCGGATCCGATAAAATATGAAGTAGATAAAAAATCTGGAGCCATCTTTGTCGATCGTTTTATGTCTACCGCTATGTTTTATCCCTGTAATTATGGTTATATCAATCATACTCTCTCCTTGGATGACGATCCCGTTGATGTTGTAGTTCCAACACCTTATCCGCTACAACCAGGAGCAGTAATTCGTTGTCGCCCAATCGGGGTATTAAAAATGACCGATGAATCGGGTGAAGATGCAAAATTGGTTGCGGTGCCTCATTCTAAATTAACTAAAGAATATGATCATATTAAAGATATTAACGATTTACCTGAATTACTACGCGCTCAAATTAAACATTTCTTTGAACACTATAAAGATTTAGAACAAGGCAAATGGGTAAAAGTGGATGGTTGGGAAAATGTTGATGCGGCAAAAGCTGAAATTCTTTCTTCTTTTGAACGCGCAGCTAAAAAATAACCATTATAGAGTTTTAATTAGATCCCCTTTATCAGCGATAAAAGGGATCTGGTTAGAAAAATTTATTTGCTTTTTACATCACGCTTTAGCCAATCACCACTTTCAATTCGGCGTAAACCATCTACCGAAAGTTTATAAAGATAAATCCATGCATTACCATAAGGTGTAGGTATCAATTCTCTTACATAATCCTGAGAGTTCCTTTTTAATTCATCAAGTTCAGTCAAAATGGATGGTGTAATACGATAAACTTCACACTCTATCGTCCCTTCACCACGTATTACTGCAGGGTAATAACCTAAGTCATAAATCTCATAACCTTCCAACCTATACTGTCCTAACAGCTGAGCATAAGTCATCCAATGATGATTTCCCTGATTACGCCTTCAACTACCATAAACAATTATACGCATAATTAAAACTCAAACTTGATAAAGCAGATCTATTGCCTGGTCCACGCCAGACACAGCTTCTAGATACAATTTTGGCATCAAACGATAGCGTAGTGTTAATGTAGCAAGAGAATTAAATATCCCTACGCCATATTTAACTTGCAAATCATTCGTTATCTTACCACTCACGACAACTTGAGATTGGTCACCAACACCCTGAGTATCTAATGCTAAGTCGGAAACACCAAATGTTTCAACAATACTTCCCAATAATTTTCCGCTCTTGGAAACTCCCAGACTAATCAGCAAAGCAGCCATATGAGTACTATCTGCGCCACTACTATTTAACCCTTCACCTCTCAGTAAGTAAGACAGAGCTTCCTCCTGCGATTTAACTGGCTCGGAGAAAATCGTTGCTTTTGGTTTATCAGCCAAGCCTGTAACTCTTACCCCCGCAATCACATTATCATTGGTACTATCTGGAGTGCGGATCGCTTCTACATTTAAGAATGGCTGATCAACGGGGCCGGAAAATAAAATTTGTCCTTTTCGCACAATTAGATCTTGCCCATATGCATGAAATCGACCTTCAGGAATATCAATCTGGCCATTTAAACCCAGCCCTTGCTTATCTTGGATAACTTTCAATATTCCTGTTAATCGCGCTTTTAAGCCAAATGCATCCAAACGAACATCATTTCCAATTTTAATCTGTAGATTAGTTAATATCGGAATTGATATACCTTTTTTCTCAATTGGATGTAAATTTGCATCTAACATCACCTCATCTGATGAAACGCCAACTGCTGATTCTGGTAATTCTTGTACAGTAATACGTGCCCAAGGAATATTTACATTGCCATTGAGACTTAATAAATTAGGCGTAGCTTCAAAAACAATATACGGCTCCACGTCAATACGAACCATTGGAGGTAATGTTATCCGCAATTTGTTACCTGTGGCAGAAATTCTCGCTTGCCAAACTTTAATATTACGCCAATCCACTTCTCCAACTAACTTCAAATAACCTTCAGGTGTATTAATACGTTCTGTCAATTGAGAGCGAGTTCCCATAAAATCCAGTTTGAGGAACCCCTGATTGATATCAAATGGAAACCAGTGTCCTTTTGCTGCTACATTAGAAAGCGCCAAATTACCATTTAATAACGGCTGCTTCATATTGCCAGACAACCTTAAATCGGCATTCAAATTGCCATCTAACCTTTCACCATTACTTAAAATTGGACGAATTAAGGCTAATGAAATATCGTTAATATTAATACTACCCGATAATCTAAGACTTTGTTCCAGATCGTCAATCCGTATATTGCCTGAAAATTTGCCATTATTGGTAATTTGTATTAACCACTTTAATACTGCCTTACCATTACTCATATCTGCATTCAAGCTTAGCGTTTGAAATTCAACGGGTAACAATGATCCTTCAATCAAGTGTTTGATTTTGACGCCATTACCAAACAAATTTACTTTTACCTGCGGCGAATGCCCATCGGCATACCAACTCACTTTCGCATCACCATCAAAACTGCCAGTTAGCTGAGTTTCCGCTGGCAAAAAGGGTTTGAGTAGTGCTCAATCAAACTGCTGTAGCAGCATATCTGCATTACCGGATTTACCAATTTTAGCCATTTTAGACAAACAAAAGTGCCCTTTAGTATTTAGCCAACAATGAGGCGAAACTGTGACTTCCTGTTGCTGATTGGCATACTCAATTGACACCGCCCGACTTAACTGCCATTCACCGATCTGGGTGTTAAATAACGTATTATCTAACACACCTTGCCATAATGCTTTCTGTCGATCAAAACTGCCTTTCAGGGTTAAGTGACCTGAAATGGGTTTTCCATCGATATTGATGTTAACACTATGCTGCTGCCCATTACCTTTAGCATCCAAGGTGAAATTATGAACAACTAAATCTGCCTGTTTCAACTGCTGAACAGCAGCAGTTAGTGGGCCATGGATCTGTTTATCAGAACGGATATCACCTTGAATAGTTGCTTTATCGATAGCTAAGCTATCTTGCCATTTAACGCTATGAGCTGCGATATCAACCAGTAATTGAGGTGACTTTAAATCACCTCGTAATTTTAATTGTCCTTTTATTACTCCGGCTAAACCAGGTAATACACCATCGAGAGCTGGCGCATCAATTATCCCATCTAGTTGCCAGCTGTCACTCAGATGTCCATTAATATCTAATTTGTTGCGTCCGAGTAGATATTGAAAACGGGAATGTTCCATTGACCTGCGGCATTGCACTTATATGTCCACGTGTGCGTAATAAATGACCTTTTACATTACCATCAAGGGTAATTTCAGGAATTTTTGCCAGCTACCACCATGTAAACTGCCAGTCGTGACGATTTTACACTGCAATTTAGCTGGCCATTGTGGCCACTGTTTTGCAGTATTAATATCGGATAAAGTTAATAACCCATTCCAACTTATCGCTTTACTCCAATCGATAATACCGGTTAATCCTGTTTTTCCCTGCAACGCATTCAATCGCAAACGCGTTAACCGAAACTGTTGTTCATTCCCTTTAGCATCAAGCGTTAACAACGTCGGTGGCAAATCCCGTCCATTAATATCAGTTCGGAATGAGAGATCATAACCTGTCACCATACCATTATTCTGGCTCACCTTGTAGTGGCCAATTAAGCTGCTGACTCTCTAAGGTTAATTGAATTGGCAATCCTGCCTGTGATAAGGCTGCTTCAGCGACCACATTAGCATTGATGGGACCCGTTAAACTTAACATTAATTTAAGGTGTTGTAATAAAGCCCCCTCCAGTTTTAAATCAACTTGTTGCCCCTTAACATCGTTAAGATAGGATTCAGCTTGAACAGCAATATTGACCGGCCACTGCTGAGCCAAATTAGCATCTCCGGTAATAGTGGTCTTGCCTTCAGGCATCAAAACAACAAATTGTTTGATAGCTATCTGCTGATTTTGTACGCTCGCCATTAATGTCAAATTATCAATTGCCACCTTAGTATCACCACTTAAATACCAGCTTACTCCTCGGATCTGCTCGATATTAATATCGATAGGTAAAACGACTTCAGGTAAGTTAGCTAATCCAGGCTCAGCAAATAGTGCTTTTAATGTTTCCGCGGGTGATTTATCGGCTACCTGATCGCTGGTTTTTATTACTGCTTTTGCTGTCGCTTTATTTTCTTCCACTACAGTTTTTGGCAAATTAACCACTAATCCATTAATTGTCGTTGGTTTAATTGTTAACAGATTAGCTTACCAATCAGCCGCCATGGTTAATTCAGCCAGCGCAATCTGGCTGTTATCGAGCTGAATATTGATATTTTTTAGTGTTAACTGATTTAACAAAATAGGATAGGGCGTTGACAATTTAGTCAATGGAGTTGAGTTGGCTGGCTCTTCGGTAGATGCAAAGGCTTTGCTATCAATCTTAACATCGACGCCGTCAGTTGAAATATTATTAACACACAATTGAAAACGTTTTAAACAGTTAACTTCGAGTGAAAGATTAAACTTATCAACATCAACATTAATACCCTTGGTTCGATAACGAACTCCCTGCAAATTTCAATCAATCCAGCCACCGGAAATGGTCGCAATTTCTAATCCTGCAACCAACGCACTGCTGTATTAAGGGCAAAATGTAAGCCTGATTGGGTGGTAACTATCCAACCAATCATCGTTAATAATATTAGTAACAAAAACAATAAGACCAGGCTAATGCGTTTTACCCATTTCATAGCTCAGCACCTAACGCAATATAAAATTGTACTTTGCTATAATCAGGATCACCGACCGGCGCAGCAATATCCAGTTTAATAGGCCCAACCGGTGAAACCCAGCGAATACCAACGCCAGCGCCAACTTTAACATCATCTTTACTAAAATCATTTACCGCCTCACCACCATCAACAAATATTGCGCCCCACCAGTTACGTGTCACATTATATTGATATTCCAGTGAGCCAACGGCTAATTTTGAAGAACCGGTTAATTTTCCTTGGCTATTGGTGGGTGAAATTTT
Organism: Arsenophonus endosymbiont of Aphis craccivora; assembly: GCF_013460135.1. Classification (GTDB taxonomy): domain Bacteria; phylum Pseudomonadota; class Gammaproteobacteria; order Enterobacterales; family Enterobacteriaceae; genus Arsenophonus; species Arsenophonus nilaparvatae. The sequence continues at coordinate 1,379,167 of NZ_CP038155.1, read as the reverse complement.
TTGATAACCATAACCTCTAATACTGCGATCACCACCAGCAAAAAAACGCAGATCAGGTGGGACTTTGTTAAATCGATTAGTTTCTATCCAACCAAGATGGCCTCTTACCACAAAACGATGCCCTTTCCAGGGTGTTCTTATCCAAACATTTTGTGCTTGTAATACCACAAAATCGATATCTGAACCCCAAGTAGTATTAGAAATATCAATAGTATATCGCTGGCTATCCCCCCCCACCTCGCTGTCGCATCCGGCTAAGGCGGCTCCAGGATACAGAAGCATAGTAGTATTGGTTATATTTGCCTGGGTAAAATGGCTAAGACTCCAGCGCAAATTAACGCCATATTGCCAACCTTTATAATAATCCCAATTCCTTAATAAATTCATCGTTGTGGTATCAGACTGAGTATCATTTAGGTCAGTACTTTTAAAGCCCGCCTGAACGGCATAATATTGTTCTAATGGACTCTTTTGTAGCGGAATTTTATAGCTGGCATCAATCATTTGTTCAGGTTGCGAAAGACTAAGGCTGGAAGTAAAACACTGTCCTCTAGAATTAATCAAGGGTTTATTCCAAGTAGCTTTGACTCTGGGACCTACATCGGTCGAATAACCACCACCTAATGCAACATGATTACGCGCACGTGGCGTTATGCGTGCATTGGCAGAATATGCGTGCCTTTTTCACGAGCTTTAGTAATATCATGGGGCAAAATTGCGGAATTGAACCAACCAGTATTAACTAACCGGTGATTGAATTCAGCCAATTGTTCAGAGGCATAATAGTCTCCCTGTGTAACGGGAACAATATTATTTAGATAATCTTCGCGAATTTGAGAGCCTTCATATTTGATGGCACCGAAGCGATAACGCTAACCACTATTGAAATCAAATATCCAGTAAGAAGCCCTGTGAGCCAATGAGACCCCTAACTGACTTTTCTCCATTCCGCATCAAAATAACCTTTACGCACTGCCAGACGACTAAATCCCTGTTTCAAATCTTCATAATCGCCATGATTAATAATAATTCCTTTGGGTGGCGTATTGCGAGCTATCATTTCCGCATAATCTTTATCATATTTAGCCGTCCCATTTAACGTTATACTAACATTTTCAACATGAACAGGTTTTCCAGGATCAACGTTAGCTGTCAAAACGGGTCGAGAAGTAGGCTGAAATTCCTGATAAGAGAATTCAATGGTGGGTTCATAATAACCTAACGGTCTTAATCCTAAACGAATTGCTTTATCAACTCTGACCTGGAAACGGTCATCTGGGGCAATTTCATCCTGAGTGATATTTGAGAGCTGAATACGAACGTTTTTTTCAAGTTCTCCTGTCAATCCTTCAACTTTTAAACGAAGATTGGCACCATTGGCAACTGACACTACCATCGACATACAAAGAAAACAAAGCAAAGAATATCTTGCCACGCCAACTCCTAATGGAAAATAGACTTTATAACAATAAAAAACTCACTCATTTTGGTTAAATTAAACAAGATATACAAGACATTAATAATAAATAATGCAATCTTTTTCTGTCCATTTAAGCCCCAATAATGGCTATTGAATAGCACGCTAAAACATTTTTAACTGATAAGACTATCGGTCTGTTTATTTTTATATCGTCACGCCAAAATTTATGCACGAAATACCTTATTAAAAAATAGCAACTTTCTTGCAAAAAAACGAAATGCAAAACATTTTCTTAACCATGAAAAAGTTTAGAAAGGCATATAAATAGAAGATAGACTGAAAAAATAATTACCACCTAACCACAAATTTTAGTCACTATCTTACCGTTAAAACAGATAAATACAGTCAAGTGGATATATTAGAATTGATCACTACATTTGTTCAATTAACAGTCATAATATTCTAATTCGCCGGAACTTCTTAACTCCCTGGCAATACAATCTGTTTTGTATCTATTAGTGCAATAAAAGAAGCGGCTTTAATCGATAACGGGCGATTAGCCGCAGGATTAAATAATAAGCTAGTTACGTCTGGACGTGAATCATGCCCGACCGGATCGGCGATAGCTTTGGCGAAGGTAATTGAAGCAGGGTCAAGCGTAGCTAACAGTAATCCTTCCTCATTTTCTGCCAAGGGGGTTGTTAGCTCACTGCCATCTGGACCAAATATACGTGCATAGCCGCCACCTGCTTTTAACAAGTTCCGTTTAATTTTATCTGTACATAACTTTTCAATTATCTGCTCTGACACAATGGCACTCGGTGCAATAACAAAACATTGCCCTTCTACTGCATAGGATCGTGAAAGCGCGATATTGACTTCAGGGCTCAAAGCAGCTGTTATATCGCAATAAAGGCTAAAACTAGGCTAAGACCCAATATGAATTTGCTCATGCTGAGCATACATAACATAACGCGTTAACGGTTGTATGTGTTCCCAACAACACAATGCCCCAATCACACCTAATTCAGTGGTAAACGTTTTTAGCGATGAACCATCACTTTCACCAAATAGAGTGCGCTCAACATTACTTGGTTTAAGTTTTCGCCGCACACCGACCGTTTCCCCCGTATTACTGATGAGCCATTGAGCCATATAAAGCGTACCATGATCTCTTTCACTCAAGCCCAATAGCAACCAAATATTATTCTCTTTAGCAACCGAAGCGATACGCTTTGCCTGTTCACTGCCTAATACTAAAAAATTTTGATAATATTGATAAACCAATGGAGTTAATGCCGCAGGTGAGTCCAACCAAAGAAACCAAGGATAACCAGGTAGCCAATTTTCCGGAAAAGCGATCAATTCCGCCCCTCTACTGGCCGCTTCTTTTATTAAATCGATAGTTTTATCAATAGTTCCTTCCAAATCCATAAATACAGGAGCTGCCTGTACACAAGCAAAGGTGATTGATTTATCCATTATTAATTCACCTCATTGTTAAATATCACATATCGTTTATATTTGCGATTATACAAATGAAGTGTTTCTAACGTTATTACCCGAAAGCAGCAAGTTTATCAGGCTCCACGCTATAGAGCCTGATATTGAAGTCTACCAGATATGGATTCGATCTTTAGGTGCCAGATAAAGCTTATGCTCTTTTTCTACATTAAATGCTGCATACCAATCATCCATATTGCGTACCACACCGTTGGCGCGATAGGGGTTAGGACTATGGGGATCAGCCATAATCTTATTACACTCTGACTCTTTATTAGCTAACTCGCGCCAAGTTCTCGCCCAGGCTATAAAGAAGCGTTGTAATCCCGTCATTCCATCGATAATCGGCGGTTCACCATTAGGATAATGTTCTTTAGAAAATTGCTTATAAGCATTGAGGGCAATATTTAATCCACCGAGATCACCAATATTTTCACCTAGGGTAAGTTTACCGTTAACAGCTAAACCATTAATTTTAAACCCGTTATACTGCTTAATAAGTTTGGCTGTTGTTTCTTTAAAATGCTGCTGTGAAGCCGTTGACCACCAGTTTCTTAATTGCCCTGTTCCGTCATAAAGACGGCCTTGATCGTCAAAACCATGTCCGATCTCATGCCCGATCACCGCACCAATGGCACCATAGTTATAAGCAGGATCAGCATTTTGATCAAAAAATGGCGCTTGCAAAATAGCCGCCGGGAAAACAATTTCATTCTGAACTGGATTATAGTAAGCGTTAATTGTTTGTGGCGTCATCCCCCATTCCCACTTTCTGACTTTTTCACCGATCCGGATCATATTATCTTGATAGAGCCAGTTTTGTACTTGCAGATAATTGTCGAATAATGTATCTGGTTGCAAATGCAACGTACTAAAATCATGCCATTTTTCAGGGTAACCAATTTTAACCGTAAATTGGTTAAGTTTTTTGAGTGCTTCTTGGCAAGTCCGTTTATCCATCCAGTCATTATTTTGCAAACGTGTTTTAAACGTTCCTTTAACATAACTCACCAGATTTTGGATCTTATTTTTAGCATAAGGATCAAAATATGTTGCAACATAAAGCTGCCCCAACGGCTCCCCTTGTAGTTTATTCACGACTTCTAATGCCCGTTCTTTACGTGAACGCTGCTGTTTAATACCATTTAATCGAGTTGAATAAAAATTAAATCGAGCATCAGAAAACGCTTGATTCAAGTAATTGGCTTTACTACTCAGATAATGGAAAACTAAGTAGTCTTGTAGGGTAGATAGTGGGGTATTAGCCAATATTTTTGCCAGCTGTTCAACTGCACTGTCATTTTCTACAATAACTTTCACCAATTGTTCATCTGAAAGTTTCCATTGTTGAATAAACCCCTGCCATTGATAATCTGGCGTAAACTTTTTCAATTGGCTAAGCGTCATCGGATGATAATTTTTCAACGTGTCACGTTCAGCTTCTGGTGTCCAATGAACTTTTGCTAACGATTTTTCTAACGCAAAAATCTGCTTAGCCTTTAACTGTGCTTCTTTTTCGCATTCTCCCGCTAAATGTAAAATAGTGGCAATATAAGCGACGTAATCGTGACGGATAGTCTCCATCTGTTTAGTGTTATCCAGATAGTAATTTCTATTTGGTAGGCCTAAACCACCTTGTCCCAGATAAAGAACATAGTTATCAGGTACTTTTGCATCCAAGCCAACCCAATAGGAAATAAATGGCATATAACCTGGTTTTGCCATCAAATTAGTAATATCAGCGTGAGTTTTTGCCTGCTTGATAGCATTCAGGGCATTTTGTACCGGGGTTAAACCTGTTTTTTCAACTACCGTTTCATTTAAATAACTGCGATAAAGATTACTAATATTGCGTTGATTATGATTAAGCTCACTTTCCAGTTGAACTTCAAGTTTATTTATCCGTGCTTGCATCTGTTTTTCTGTTGTGAGATATAACTCAACAAAGGAATTAATACGTGACATTCCAGCTGGGATTTTTGTATGAGCTATCCAATCTTGATTAACATATTGATAAAAATCATTACCAGGAGAAATGGAATCAGACAGTATGATTTTTTGTTCACCGTAAGTAACGTTTTTGGCAACAGCAAAGGAGGAGACTGTCAGAGCAGACAGACTAATAAGTAGAGCTAAAACAGTTTTTTGCATAGGAGAAAACATTTCTCTTCTTTGAGATTGATATGTTCCATCAACAAGTGTTGATAAGTTGATAAAGTATATATACTACTTCAATTTTTTAACAAAAACGCACACATAAATTTAATTTTGTTTAAAGTTATAATCTTTATATTAATCAAAACATCGCTGTTGACAGATCCAAGACCAAATTATTAAACGCCAGCCACAAAATGAAATGTGGTTGGTAAGCATTAAATTTAACATGAAGCGAGTAAAGCTAAGTATAGTAAAACACTTTTTGCTAATCCGATCTGTCGTAAAACTTATGGATTAAAATTGTTAGGTCATGATTAGTTTATATTTTATTTGCGCCACTGAGGATGTGGCGCACAACTTATCAGATGAGTTAACCTATTTCTGTCTGGAGGATAAGGACTTCTTTATTGATTTCATTCATTATGTTGAAATGCCGCTTATCTTTAATTCTAGGGGGTAATATCTTTCCTTTGTCAAATTCAAATACTCCCATATCTTTGATATACAATCGACCACGACATAATATCTTAAAGTAACGCGCAATCTTCAGTGGGTTATAACGGTAAAAAATCTTCATTCAACTTTTTCCTCCCCTTTGTTGATCTTGAAGTCACAGAAATGTGATTCATGACACATTTTATAATCATAGACTCTGGTTACAAGCTTTAGTTCTCCTTTTCCAATAAGATTTAATGATTTTACATAACATGATAACTGGTTAAATAGTTTTGAATAATCATTACAATATTTTTCATTTGAAGCCTTAACAACTTTTGCTGTATGTGCTAAAGCAGCTCTCTATAACAAAGACATTATATTTAAGATTGACTATGCTAATAAACGAGGATAATCATCAATAACCAGTTTAGAAAAGATTAACGAGGAGTACTATGTTAAAAAAGATCATACCAATAGTAATTTTATTAACTCACCCTTTTTCTGCATTAACTGCCACCTTACAAATTAATAAGCCGGTGCCTGCCGTAACTGTCACCGATCGAGGTGAACTTTTGTTAAACGAAAAGGGTAAACTTATTTATCAAGATTGGCGCAGCAAGGAACTTGTTGGCACAACAAGAACGATCCTGCATATTGCCGGGCGCCTTTCCGCTAAAGAGCTCAATGAGCCATTAATAGAGGCAATTAAACAAAAGAAATTTGATCAGAAAAAATATCAGACAACAACAATAATAAATTAAATACTGATGATACAATTCTAGGAACCGGTTTTTTTGTTCGCAGTAGTATTGAATACAGTAAGCGAGAATTCCCGTTTTCTCAAATTATTGTGGATAATAATGGTGTAGTTAAAAAAACCTGGCAGCTAAAACCCAAGAGTTCTACCATCATCGTATTAAATAAAAAGGGTGACGTATTATTTGCTAAAGATGGTGCTCTAACATCTGAAGAGACAAATAACGTTATTAAATTGATTGAAACACAATTAAAAAAATAATTAATTAAACCATCAGAATATTGACACTCTAAATCCCGGATTAATAAATGATTCTCTGGGGGAATAGTCTAATGTTCTACCATTCCAATCCGTCACTTTAGCACCTGCCGCTTGGGCGATCGTATGTCCTGCGGCAGTATCCCAAATATGAGTGGGACCAAATCGCGGATAAAGCTGTGCTTTGCCTTCCGCAATAAGACAAAATTTTAGTGAAGAACCCATCACCATAACTTCATGCTGCCCCATTTGTGCCAAATAATCAGTCAATTCTTTATCTTGATAAGAACGGCTAATAACAATTAGCGGGGGATGCCCATTAGCAACATGAAGTGATTGTTTTACTCCATCCACTATTTTCCATGCCGCCCCTTGCTCACTAGCATAAAGCACATTTTTTGCTGGCGCATAAATAATCCCCATAACAGGAGAACCCGACTGAATTAAAGCAATATTAACGGTAAATTCACCATTTCTATGAATAAACTCTTTAGTTCCATCGAGCGGATCCACTAACCAATAGCTTTCCCAATGACAGCGCTCTTGCCAAGCCGGTGGATCTTCTTCAGAGAGTAGCGGAATATGTGGCGTTATACTTGTCAATCCAGTTTTAATAATTTGGTGAGCAATAAGATCGGCTTCAGTCACCGGAGAGCTATCTTTTTTGTGCTTAACAGCAAGTTGTTGTGCACTTTCATAGATAGTCATAATTGCGCTACCTGCTTCTTTCGCCAAATCACATATTTGCTCAAGCATAAATTTTATAATACTAAAAACCTAAAGGTGGGATTTCAGTTTGAAAAATAAATTTTATTCCTAAATATAATATCTATAAATGATAATATATGAACAGTGACAATTTCATGAATTAAAATTATCGACTACCAGCCAAAAATTCCTCTAACACTCGGCAGAGATAAAAAAGTAAAACAATTGACTTTGTACGATTGATTAATAGCAACAATGATTTAGCTGATAGAAATCGGAACAAAAACACCAGCTGATGCTGGTGTTTTTGTTTGTGCATAATAATCAGAAAGCAATTATTCAGCAATAATATTCACATTCAGTTTTGCAAATACATCACTATGCACTTGGAAATGAACTTCATGTTCACCAACAGTACGCAATACACCATTTGGTAAGCGAACTTCGCTTTTCATAACCTCAACACCGGCAGCAGTGACCGCCTGAGCAATATCACGAGTCCCGATCGAACCAAACAGTTTACCTTCATCACCGGCTTTAGAGGCGATGGTTACTGTTGCTAATGAATTAATTTTTTCAGCGCGCCCTTCCGCAACAGCCAGAACATCGGCTAATTTAGCTTCTAATTCGGCACGGCGTGCTTCAAAAAATTCAACATTCTTTTTAGTTGCAGGAACAGCTTTTCCCAGCGGAACTAAATAGTTACGAGCATAACCCGCTTTAACATCAACTTTGTCACCCAGGCTACCCAGGTTTGCTACTTTATCCAGCAGAATAATTTGCATTACCTTATCCTCGTTAAGTCGTTAAGTCGTTAAGTCGTTAAGTCGTTAAGTCGTTAAGTCGTTAAGTCGTTAAGTCGTTAAGTCGTTAAGTCGTTAAGTCGTTAATGGACCGTACCAATTACTGATGACGATCAGTATATGGCAACAGAGACAGGTAACGCGCGCGCTTGATAGCACGAGCGAGCTGACGCTGGTACTTTGCACGAGTACCAGTAATACGACTAGGTACAATTTTACCACTTTCAGTGATATAGTTTTTTAGCGTTGAGATATCTTTATAATCAATCTCTTGAACGCCTTCCGCTGTGAAACGGCAGAACTTACGACGACGGAAATAACGTGCCATTTGGCTAGTCTCCAGAATCTATCACTTCAATCTTCTCGGCGTGAAGCACCAAGTTATTCAAGCCATTAGCGCCCTGATGGCTACTAATAAAACCGATAACTGTGATCCAACTACCGACCGTTATACTGTGAGTAAACTGTTGTAATTTTTGTCCGCTGGCGATGATGGTTATTCTACACCATACTTGCCGATTAAAACAGGCTTCCTGCTGCTGTGAACGATGTTCGAGCACAAACTGGCAGTGAGGAACCCCAGCTGGACTGACTTTTCTTATCGGCGCATTACAGATTTTGCCTGACAGCACCAATCGATTAGTATTCACAACCAAATTTACTCTTCAGAATCCTCAGCAACCTCAATTCCTTCCAGGTCTTCATCAACCAAATCACGACTGCGACGATCGTCTTTGGCTTTAACCATTGGAGAAGCTTCAGTAACCGCATGCTTAACACGCATAATCATGCTGCGGACAACGGCATCATTGAAGCGGAAGTTTGTTTCTAACTCATCAATCACTTCTTGCGGCGCTTCAACGTTCATCAGAACATAGTGTGCTTTGTGCAATTTATGGATTGGATAAGCCAATTGACGGCGACCCCAGTCTTCCAAACGATGGATTTGACCTTGCGCTTCGGTGATAGAACTACTATAACGCTCAATCATACCTGCAACTTGCTCGCTTTGGTCCGGATGAACCATAAAAACGATTTCGTAATAACGCATGAGTTTTGCTCCTTACGGATTAATCAGCCTCCTGTCAGGGTCAGCCGCATCCCATGGAGGCAAGGAACTTATTTAAGTGCGGCTGAAAAATCGACACGTAACTATACCTATCCTTTAGTTAAAACTCAAGCAATAGATTAAATCATCACTTATCGCCATTGAATTGGGTTAAGTAATCTTGCCAAGATTATCAATGCTCTTACTTTTTTCTCAATAACTGTGCCGTTGACGTACTGCTTCAAATAAACAAACGCCGGTCGCAACAGAAACATTTAAAGACGAAACCATACCGGCCATTGGAATACTAATCAGTTCATCACAATGTTCCCTTGTTAAACGACGCATACCTTCACCTTCCGCACCCATCACCAATGCAACCGCTCCGGTTAACTTACGCTCATATAATGTATGATTGGCGTCACCTGAAGTTCCAACAATCCAGATATGATGCTGCTGCAATTGACGTAGTGTCCGCGCAAGATTGGTAACCCGAATTAATGGCATACTCTCAGCTGCACCACAGGCAACTTTCTTAGCGATGGCATTAAGTTGAGCAGATTTATCCTTTGGTACAATAACCGCATCAATACCTGCAGCCTCTGCACTACGTAAACAAGCACCTAAGTTATGTGGATCGGTAATACCATCTAATATAAGCAAAAAGGGTGATTTTGTCTGAGAAATAATAATATCTAAATCACTCTCTTGATATTGCCGCCCGGGTTTTACCTGAGCAATAATACCCTGATGAACAGCGTTCGCTGTCTGCTTATCCATCCATTGACTATTAGCTAACTGGATAATAATGCCCAATTTTTCAAGCTGGTGAATAATCGGCAATAAACGTTTATCTTCACGCCCTTTGAGTACATAAACTTGTTTTAAACGCGATGGATCGCGCTCCAGCAATGCTTGCACTGCATGAATACCATAAATAATTTCACTCATAAATTTATCGATTACTTTATAACTCTCAAAGAGAGTCAATCATTGCCGATGAAGATCAGTAATAAAAATAACTAAGATTATTTTTGTGCTTTTTTGATAGCCTTTTTTGCTCTCAATTTTGCGGCAATTTTTTTACTTTTATCAGAAACCTTTTTCCCTTTCTTATCTACTTTTTTAGCGTTGCCGCTGCCTTTTTTATTCGCTTTAATAAATGCACTACTGGGCTCAAAATTTTTGTCCTGGCTGTGATCTTGCTTGCTATGAGTTGAAATTGTTTTTTTAAATTGCTTTTTTGCTTTTTCTTTTGCTGTATTACCTGGATTTTTCGCCTTACGTAAGGTTGATATCAATGCAAAATCGATCTTGCGTTCATCCATATGTACAGCTTCAACGCTAATTTCAACTTCATCACCAAGACGATATACCATCCTCGAAGACTCACCAATAAGTCTCTGTCCTACATTATCGTAGCGATAGTAATCATTATTAAGTGATGAGACATGCACCAGACCATCAATAAAAAGATCTTTTAAGCGGACAAAAAAGCCAAAACCAGTGACACTGGTGATAATGCCAGTAAATACATTGCCAACTTGATCCTGCATAAAATCACATTTCAACCAATCAGCAACATCTCTCGTTGCTTCATCAGCTCGCCGTTCGGTCATTGAACAATGTTCTCCCAATTGCAGCATTTCATGAGTATCAGCATGCCAACCACCGGTCGGCGTCGAGCGATGTTGATTGTTTCCATGTTGGCCAGATAAAAGATATTTAATCGAACGATGTAGCGCTAAATCAGGATATCGACGGATCGGTGAAGTGAAATGGGCATAAGATTTCAGTGCTAAGCCAAAATGCCCTCTATTTTCAGGATCATAAATAGCTTGTTTCATTGAACGCAAAAGCATTGTTTGCAGCAATTCATGATCCGGACGTTCAGCCACTTCATCCATAAATTTAGCATAATCAGCTGACTGTGGTTTCATGCCACCTGGTAATGTCAAACCCAGCTCGCTAAATACAGTCTGCAAATTTACAATACTCTCTTGTTTGGGCATATCATGGACACGGTACAAGCTAGGTTCTTTATTCCGCTCAACAAAACGTGCAGCAGCGATATTCGCTAAAATCATAAACTCTTCAATTAATTTATGCGCATCATTACGTTCAACCGGCTCTATCCGCTCAATGCGTTTTTCTGCATTAAAAATAAATTTAGCTTCTTCAGATTCAAAGGAAATAGCACCCCGTTTTATGCGCGCATTATCTAACGCTTTATATAATCGATGAAGTTGTTCTAAATGCGGCACCAGGTCTTGATAATGTTGACGTAATTCTTCGTCACCCTGTAAAATTTTCCAGACTTTGGTATAAGTCAATCTGGCATGAGAACGCATTACGGCTTCATAGAATTTAGATGAAGTAATTTTCCCTTCCGCCGATAGCTGCATTTCACATACCATGCAAAGCCTCTCAACTTCAGGGTTTAATGAACATAACCCATTAGAAAGAATTTCAGGCAACATAGGGATCACTCGTGATGGAAAATAGACTGAATTTCCCCGACTAACCGCTTCACTATCCAAAGCCGTTTGTGGCCGCACATAATAACTAACATCAGCAATCGCGACCCATAAGCACCAGCCACCGTCTTCTTTCGGCATACAATAAACTGCATCATCAAAATCTCGGGCATCTTCGCCATCAATGGTGACTAAAGGTAGATGACATAAGTCTACTCTGCCTTTTTTTGCTGACGCAGGGATCTGTTCGGACAAATCAGCAACTTGCTTCTCAACTTGTGACGGCCAACTATACGGAATTTCATAGGTTCTTAATGCAATCTCTACCGCAATGTTAGTCCCCATGCTTTCGCCTAATACTTCGACAATATTTCCTACTGCCTGGGTATGGCGCGCTGGTCGGGTTGTCATCTCAACGACAACCACATTTCCCATACTGGCACAGTTAACCTGCTCTTTAGGGATCAATATGTCAAAGGACAGTCGACTATCATCAGGGACTACATACCCCATCCCCGATTCTATAAAATAACGTCCTACAATATGATTATTTCGTGGGACAAGCACTCGAACAATGCGAACTTCTGTACGTCCTCGCCGATCTTTGCCCAATGGCTGGATAAGTACAACATCACCATGCAACGCTTTTTTCATTTCTTCTAAAGAAAGGTAAAAATAGTCTTTCTGGCCTTCTACCCGTAAAAAACCAAAACCATCACGATGGCCAATAACTGTGCCTTTGAGTAAATCAAGGCGTTCAGGTAAGGCATAACATTGACGACGAGTAAATACCAATTGCCCATCACGTTCCATAGCACGTAAGCGGCGCCGCAAAGCCTCTAACTCTTCTTCTTTAGTTAACTTTAATATTCGGGCGATTTCCTGTCGACTTACAGGCTTAGTAAATTTTGCTAATACCTCTAAAATATATTCACGACTTGCAATTGGTGAATGATATTTCTCAGCTTCCCGGTCTTTATAAGGATCTTTTGCCATCACTCACCTCCGCTACCACTTTGATTAATATAATCCACTAATACACCAGGCCTGTTATTTATTTTAATAGTAACTTATAAAGTAGCTTATTATTTTCTATTAGATCTGCCAGTGTATATTTATATAATTCATTTAAAAAAAGTTCACTTGCTTGATTTAATATTTTTTTTAATCGACAAGCAGAAGTAATATGGCAAAAATCGCTGAAGCAATTAACTAATGCTAGAGGCTCTAATAGACGAACAAAATCACCTATCCGGATCTGCTCAGCTGGCTTGCCTAAGGAAATCCCTCCATTTTTCCCTCTCACCGCAGCAACAAGTCCACATCGGCTTAATTGATTAATAATTTTTACCATATGTTTACGCGAGACACCGTATACATTAGCAACTTCAGTAATATTAGTTCTTTTATCCTTAGGTAATGAAGCCATATAAATTAATGCTCTTAAGCCATAATCAGTAAAACTTGTTAACTGCACATTAACCTCTGGTTATAAAACAAAAATGGAAAGACATCTTCTTGACATTAATTCATCTAGTTATATCTATTATGTAAATTTTTTTCATATTAAGCAAAATTGATTAGTAATCAGGTAATATGAATTACTAGATATAAAAATAACGCCTGAATGTTCAGGCGTCACTCTTTGAGCAATATTATTGAGTGGTAAACTTATGCATCAAAAGGATCTCGTAATATCATTGTTTCAGCACGATCAGGTCCAGTCGAAATAATATCTATCGGGATCCCGGTTAATTCCTCAATCCGTTTAATATAATCAATGGCTGCTTTAGGTAATTGATTATATTCTTTTACCCCAAAAGTACTTTCACTCCAGCCTGGTAACGTTTCATATATCGGCACTAAATCTTCCCATTCCTCTGCCGCTAACGGCGTTATAGTCAATTCAGTCCCATCTGGTTTGCGATAAGCAACACAAAGTTTCACTTCATCCAAACCGTCTAATACATCTAATTTGGTTAAACAGAAACCGGAAAGAGAATTGATTTGAACTGCCCGGTTAATAGCAACAATATCTAACCAACCTGTACGACGGCAACGGCCTGTTGTTGCACCAAATTCTTGCCCTTTTTCACGCAGGTATTCGCCGGTTTCATCAGATAACTCCGTTGGAAAAGGACCACCACCTACACGGGTAGAATAAGCTTTCAATATTCCTAAAACATAATCAATATAACGCGGGCCTAATCCTGAACCAGTGGCAACACCACCCGCCGTTGTGTTTGATGAAGTCACATAGGGATAAGTACCATAATCAATGTCCAGTAATGTTCCCTGAGCACCTTCATACATCACTAATTCGCCTTTTTGATGCGCTTTGTATAATAAATCAGCGACATCAACGGTCATCGCCGTCAAAATATCGGCAATAACCATAATATCATCTAATGTTTTTTGGTAATCTATTGCAGGCGCTTTATAATAATTCACTAATTGAAAATTATGGTAATCAACAATTTCTTTAAGTTTGACTGGAAAGGTTTTTTTATTAAACAGATCGCCAACACGTAATCCATGGCGGGCAACTTTATCTTCATAAGCAGGTCCAATGCCCCGGCCGGTCGTTCCTATCGCTTTTGCGCCTCGCGCTTTTTCACGCTCATTATCTAAAGCAACATGATAGGGCAAGAGTAATGGACAAGCTGCCGAAATTTTGAGGCGTTCACGCACTGGCACGCTACGCGCTTCCAATTTTTTCATTTCATCCATTAATGCATCAGGCGCTAATACCACACCATTGCCAATGACGCTTATGACATTTTCACGCAGAATACCCGATGGGATAAGATGGAGAACAGTTTTCTCACCATTTACCACTAGCGTATGACCAGCATTATGCCCACCTTGGTAACGAACAACATACTTAGCGCGTTCAGTTAGTAAATCGACTATTTTGCCTTTACCTTCGTCACCCCACTGAGTACCTAATACGACAACGTTTTTACCCATTTCAAAATTCACTCGATTGCTTAAAAAAGAATTCTACCATTTCAATCATTAGCTGCCAGCAATTTTTATAACACCAATACCTATTTTCATGACAATCTTAACAGATTAAAGCCCGCCTAATGCGGGCTTACCTAGAGTCAATTGGCAATCATTTCATTTATCTTTAAATGATCACTGTACCGCTCTTTGTTTAGTTGGTGCTCGCATATAGCGGAAAAAATCGGTATCTGGGCTTAATACCATCACATCATCACCATTTTTACTAAAGCTCTTTTCGTATGCCCGTAAACTACGAATGAAAGCATAGAAATCAGGATCTTGGTTAAATGCATCAGCAAATAGCTTAGTTGCCATCGCATCTCCTTCACCATGTAATTTCAGTGCCGTGCACTCCGCTTCTGCCAATGTCTCGGTCACTGTTTTATCTGCTGCTGCACGGATCTTCACGGCCTCTTCTTGACCTTGTGAACGATGTTGGCGTGCTACAGCCTCTCGTTCAGCGCGCATACGTTGATATATCGCTTCCGAAACTTCACTTGGCAATTCAATACGTTTGATACGAACATCGACAACTTGGATCCCTAACGCCGCCATGCTGTTTGGATTAACAACTGGCGAATTACCTTTGATCTCTTGATCAAAACGGGCTGCTGCCGATGCAATAGCCTGATCTGCATCTTTTGTCGCTTCTGTATCTGAACCAGAACCTTTATTAAGTGCATCACGCACATCGACGGTCAAGCGCCCGCGAGAATCGGTAATAATATCTTTCACATTTAAACGGCCAAATTCTGAACGCAAACGATCACTAAATTTACGTTTCAGTAAAGTTTCAGCTTGATAAGGATTACCGCCACCGGTCGCCACATAGTAACGACTAAAATCAGTAATTCGCCATTTTAAATAGGAATCAACCATTAAATCTTTATTTTCTCGAGTCAGATAGCGATCGGCCTGAACATCCAATGTCTGAATACGAGCATCAAGCATTTTTACCGTTTCAATAAATGGTATTTTGAGGTGCAAACCTGGCTCATCAATCATAGGTTTATTGTCACTATCACGCACAACCTTACCAAAGCGTAGAATAATGCCTCTTTCTGTTTGTTGAACGGTGAAAATTGACATATACAACACAACTAATACAGCAACAATAATAACAATCACTGATTTACGCATGATTATTGTCTCCCTACACGAGTTGAATTACTGTCCCGAGCATTATCCCGCGTACCATAGCTATATGAATAAGGCGATTCAGTAGAAATATCTGATTGCTGAATAACTTTTGGTGGTGCTATTTTTTGTATATATGCTGCTTTATCTTTGGTTCCACTGCGTAAAATCTGCTCTAACGGCAACACTAACATACTATTGCTCTTGTCGTTAACAATAACCTTACGCGTATTACTTAGTACTCGTTCCATTGTCTCAATATATAAACGTTCTCGAGTGATTTGAGGAGCAGCTCGATATTCTGGCAAAATTTTGGCAAAGCTAGCGACTTCACCTTCCGCCTTGAAAACCACACTTGATTTATAAGCTGTTGCTTCTTCAATCAATTTCTGCGCATTACCTTTCGCTAATGGCAAAACTTCATTACGATAAGCTTGCGCTTCACGAATGGTCTTCTGTTCTTCTTCTCGCGCTGCAATAACATCATCAAATGCGGCTTTAACCGCTTCAGGTGGACGAGCAGCCTGGAAGTTAACATCTAATATCGTTATACCCATATTATAAGGTCTTATCGTATTTTCTAACTCTTTTTGTGTTTCATCACGGATAAAGGCACGTTTCGTCGTTAACACCTGTTCCATTGCTGATTGGCCAATAATTCCACGTACTGCGCTATCTATTGCCTGACGTAAACTGTTATCCGGGTTAGTAACATTAAATAAATATTGAGCCGGATCTGTTACGCGATACTGGACGTTCATTTCTACTTGAATAACATTTTCATCCGAAGTTAACATCATACCATTAGTCGCTTGTTCACGAATGGTTTCAACATTAATCGGAATCACTTTTTCAATAAAATTTGGTTTCCAATTTAAACCCGGTTCAACAGTATGGCTATATTTACCAAAACGGAAAATGACGCCACGATCACTCTCTTTTATCGTATAAAAACCACTTGAAGCCCAAATAATCACAACTGCTGCGATAATAAATACGATAAAACGGCCGTTTATATTTACGCCATTTTGATTACTCGAACCATTTTTACCTTTATTATTACCACCTAAACCACCAAGTTTGCGACTCAACTTGCGGAACAGATCGTCAAGATCAGTTGTTCCCTTTTTCCGATTACCTTTATTACCACTGGAGTTGCCGCTATTGCTGCTTCCCCACGGGTCGCGGTCCTGTCCGTTATTACCGGGCTGATTCCACGCCATGTTATAGCTCCATTCGTTATGATTGGTTTTTCAGGGCTAAGAGCAAAATATTTTACTCTTAATTTGTTCAATTTATTGACCACATTTAATGTGTTGACTTAACAATGTACTCAAGTAAAGGTTGTTCTTGCTTGCAAAGTCTTTGCCAGTCAACAATGGGCAGCTTCACTTCAAGCATGATACTGCCATCTTTATCCATTTCTTCATATTCGATTGCCTGAAGTTGATAGAACCGACTGCGCAAACGACCCGCTTCTGGCGGTAAACGCAATTCATAGTGTGCAATTTCACCAGAAAGGCGTTCTGTCAGCGCCTGTAATAATAATGGAATCCCTTCACCAGTTTGAGCCGAGAGCCCGACCCGAATAGGGACATTATTCTCATCGCGATAAATACGGGGAGTAAATCCATTCAACATGTCAATTTTATTCATGACTAACAGCGCTGGAATTTCATTAGCCTCAATTTCTTCTAGTAAACTTTCAACTGCGCGGATATTTTCTTCCATACGGTTATCCGCAGCATCGACAACATGTAATAATAAACTGGCTTCGCGTGTTTCCTGCAATGTTGCTTTAAATGCAGCAACCAGATCGTGAGGTAGATGGCGAATAAAACCTACAGTATCAGCCAACACTATCACTCCAACATCATCAATATCAATACGCCTTAATGTAGGATCTAACGTAGCAAATAATTGATCTGCTGCATATACTTCAGACTTTGTCATTTGATTAAACAGACTAGACTTACCGGCATTAGTGTAACCTACCAATGATATGGTGGGAATACCCGCTTTACTTCTAGCTTGTCTACCCTGCTCTCTCTGCTTTTCTACCTTAGCCAACCGAGAAAGAATTTGTCGAATTTTACCGCGGATCAATCGACGATCCGTTTCAAGTTGCGTTTCACCAGGTCCACGTAAGCCGATCCCTCCTTTCTGTCGTTCAAGGTGAGTCCAGCCACGTACCAAACGGGTAGAAATATGCCTTAACTGAGCTAATTCAACTTGTAGTTTACCTTCATGTGTACGTGCGAGCTGTGCAAATATATCTAAAATTAAACCTGTACGATCAATAACTCGGCACTGACATAATCGTTCAAGATTTCTTTCCTGTGCAGGGCTTAACGTATGATAAAAAAGAACCACATCGGCATTACTGTCTTTAATAGCTGCAGCAATTTCTTCCGCTTTACCCTCACCAACAAAATATTTAGCCTGCGGTGATTTGCGATTTCCTGTGATTATCTGTACTGGCTTAATGCCCGCAGAGATGACTAATGATTCAAATTCAATCAGGTTTTCAGTATCTTTTTCATTAGAGAAAAAAACATGCACAAGAACAGCTAATTCCCCACCTTCATGTCTATCAAACAAAAGCACAACTCCTTAGACTTAAAAAATATCAAACAGGCAAAGTACAGGTAAAAGGAACTTTACCTGTACTTTTGTGTTCAGATAATTAACTGAATTATTCAGTCGCATCACTATCCTGTGGAACTGCCACATTACCTGTATTGTAATTACCTAAGCCTGTATTACCCCCTTGATTACTATGGTGAGATACAGGACGAGAAGGTACTACAGTAGAAATAGCATGCTTATATACCATTTGGCTTACTGTGTTTTTCAGTAAAATAACAAATTGATCAAATGATTCGATTTGACCTTGTAATTTGATGCCATTGACCAAATAAATGGAAACCGGAACCCTTTCACGACGTAACGCGTTTAGGAACGGATCTTGCAAAGATTGCCCCTTAGCCATTCTCTATTTTCCTTATTTTGTTGTTTTTAACTAAGAACCTTTATGGTTCGAAAAAATTAACTACTCAAAAAATTGTGCCTTTACCACCAATTGTACATAAATAGCAAACCTATACACTAATAACATGCAATATTGTGTTAAGAATTCCCTTAATATCATCGCTATCGAGTCGATGCACGTTTTTCCATCCTCTTAACCATGTAATTTGACGTTTAGCCAATTGACGTGTTGCACATATACCACGATAAACCATTTCATCATAGCTGATTTCACCAGACAAATATGACCACATCTGACGATAACCAACAGAACGTATAGCGGGTAGATCCCCATGGAGATCCCATCTAGCATAAAGAGCGCTAACTTCATCCTCAAAACCCGTCTTCAACATTTGCAGGAAGCGGATCTCAATACGTTGGTGGAGAATTTTACGATCTTGCGGTGAAATCTCAAACTGTAACACATTATAAGGTAATTCTGCCTCTACAATTTCAGTTAATTCTGTCAGACTCTTCCCGGAAACTAAGAAAACCTCCAAGGCACGAGACAATCGTTGAGGATCATTAGGATGGATTCTAGCTGCCGATATTGGATCAACCGCTTGCAAACGTTTATGAATTGCACCCCAACCAAATTGTTTCGCTTGCATTTCAATTTCTGCCCGAATTGTGACATCGGCAGAAGGTAAGGGTGACAACCCATCCAGTAATGCTTTAAAATATAGCATAGTCCCCCCAACGAGTAAGGGAATACGGCCAGATGCGACAATTTTTTCCATTTCTAATAAAGCATCACGGCGAAAATCTGCGGCTGAATAAGACTGTGCAGGATCCAATATGTCAATTAATCGGTGTGGATCAATTTGTTGCTCTTCCCGTGTTGGTTTCGCTGTTCCTATATCCATACCGCGATAAATTAAAGCAGAATCTACACTAATTATTTCAACGGGTAATTGTTGACGCAATGCCATTGCCAATGCTGTCTTTCCTGACGCCGTTGGCCCCATGATAAAAATCGCTGGCGGTTTATGTTGAAAAATTTGTTTACTCATGAGTTAAAGCCGTTATCACCGATTCAAAATCAATTAGCTGTAGTAATGTTTTCGGTGGTTCTTTAACTAATTTAGGGTAAGTCCGCTCCAGATCCGCTAATAACTGTACCCCTTGTGCAATCGTCCACACTTGTTTTTCATTTACTAAATGATCTGCTAACCAAACAACTAATTCCATCAACTGACAAGAAGTGTTTTGAGCAAGATATTTCAATAGTTTTGGAAATAGCTCAGCTAAATTTTGTGATCTCAAGGGACAAGATACACCACTAATTGTTGCTTTGTTATGAGAAATATTGATGTCAAAACCTAAGGTACTTAATAATACCTTTACTCGATAAAAAGTTTCAATTTCCTTTTCTGTTAATGCGAGCTTTATTGGTATCAGTAAGGGCTGAGATTTTAATTCTTTATCAGTAGGAATTAATTGACTTCGCTTTAAATATCGCTCAGCTTCCGCTAATGATAACAAACCTATTCCAAATGATGATTCAATAAATGCGAAATTTTTAGAATAAATTGTTAGTATTTTACCAAACGTATAATTTTTATCTTTTTTTTCTATATCAACAGATTTTACTGCTATTTTTTCAGTTTTTATCGATTCTCGCTCTGGAAAAAGTGGGATTTTTTCTTGTTTAGCTGGTTCATTTTGCATCAATTGCTGATAAAGCTCACCCTGTTTTTTGTTATAGATTTTTTTAGCTATTTTTCCATTATTGTAACAAGAAAATGATGCTGTTTTAGACGGCGAAATTTGGCTACTGGCACTTAATTCTGTTATTACTTGTGCTTCTTGCTCTTTAATAACTAAATGCTGCTTTGAATCATCTGAGGCAAAAAAATTTTCACCCGCAGCTAACCGATTTTGTAATCCTGAAGCAAGATGAGTTTCCTGGTTTGAACTAACAGAGACTTGATTAAATTGTTTTTGGTGTTGTTGGCTTAGTACCGTGTTCACACCCTGATAGATAAAATCATGAACCAATCTAGCTTGGTGAAAACGAACTTCCTGTTTGGCTGGATGAACATTAACATCAACCTGATGAGGATCAATGGTTAAATAAAGCACATAAGCCGCTTGCTGTTCTTCTTGCAGACGATCAGCATAGGCCTGACGAATTGCATGATTGATTAATCGATCGCGCATTATGCGCCCATTAACATAACAATATTGAATTTCAGCGGCCTTACCTAAATAGGGATTAGTTACCCAGCCTTTAATGGCTAAATCACCATGTTGCCAACATAATTTCAGCGCATTTTGTATAAAAGAAGTACCACAAATAGCAGCTAAGCGTCGTTCATATTGCTCTTCACTATTTGTCGCACGATACTGGCTAACTAATTTACCATTATGATGCAAATTGATTACAACATCGAAACGTGCTAAAGCTATTCTACGTACAATCTCATCAATATGGCTAAATTCGGTTTTTTCTGTACGTAAAAATTTACGTCGAGCCGGCGTATTATAAAACAGATCAAGAACTTCAACTGTTGTTCCTATTGGGTGAGCAGCAGGTTTTAGCGTAACATTCATCTCACGCCCTTCAGCATAAGCTTGCCAGGCTTCTGTCTGAGTCTCGACGCGTGAAGTTAGTATTAAACGAGAAACCGAACTAATACTGGCCAGCGCTTCTCCTCTAAATCCCATACTCATAATAGCGGCCAGATCTTCTAGCGTGGCTATTTTGCTGGTAGCGTGTCGCTCCAGCGCTAGTGTTACATCTTCTTTGGCGATACCACTACCATTGTCATGGATACGGATAAGTTTTGCCCCACCACGCTCAATTTCAATATCAATACGGCTGGCGCCAGCATCAAGACTATTTTCGACTAACTCTTTCACAACCGATGATGGGCGTTCAACAACTTCACCCGCAGCAATTTGATTAGCTAACTGAGGAGAAAGAATTTGTATCGCTGACATAATGACCTCTGCCATATTCCATCATTTTGGCGCTGCTTGTAAGGGGTGTTGGGTAAAATAATTGCGTAATCCTTGATGAATCGCTACCGCCAAACTTTCCTGATAATCGTCAGAAACTAAAAGGCGCTCTTCAGAAATATTACTAATAAAACCTGTTTCTACCAGAATAGATGGAATGTCGGGAGAACGAAGTACACCAAGACTGGCATGTTCTGGATCATATTTATGGATATTACCAATTTTACTTAATTCTCTCAGTACTTTTAACGCGACAGCATAACCTACACGTTGGGAATTGCCAAATTGTAAATCTAAAACAGCTTGGCTAAGATAAGGATCTGCACCATTTGCTAACGCATCACCGGCACCACCTAATAATTCAAATTGCTTTTCATGTTGTTCAAGCCAATTACCCAATTCACTATTCGCTCTTCGATTGGAAAGCACCCAGACAGAAGCACCTCGGGCACGATTATTAGGTGCTGCATCAGCATGAATTGAAACGAGCATATCAGCCGCTTTTTTTCGTGCCACTTCTGAACGACCCGCTACAGAAATAAAATAATCGCCATTACGGGTCATCACTGGCTTAAACATTGGATCTGTCTTTAAATGGCTCTCTAATTTACACGAAATTATCATTGTTATATTTTTTTCACGATGACCATTTTGCACAATTGCGCCTGGATCTTTACCCCCATGTCCCGCATCAATTGCCACGACAACTTGCCGAGTACCTTTAGGTAAATTTTTATATATTGAAGGAGTTGGTGAGTTATTGGCTAACTTTTTCTCAGCTTGTGAATCAATTGATAGCAATTTATTGGTTGCTTCAGTTGCGGACTGAGATGTCTGAGGCTGCAATGCCTCAGCACGATTATTCTTTAAGGTCAAAACTATTTGATAGCGATGATTTATTTGTTCAGCCACGGCACTTGCTTTCACTGCATTTGCCAATTCGATAACAATACGTTGATACTGACTATTCGGTGGCTGACTAGTACGGATCCCTTTAACCAAATTATTATTTATAAACTTCATTGGTAATCCAGATACCTGATCAGATTGACGAAAATCGACAACTAAACGCTCAGGCTCATGAAGGGGAAAGAAGCGGTACTCTGGATTACCGCCAGCAAAGTGTAAAGTGACTTTTGCCTCGGATAAATTATCATTGACGCGAATATTGGATAAAGTTGCAGACTGTGCATTAGACAATAATAAGTTGCTAAGTAATATTATTGTTATTAATAAAAGAAATACATGAGTTTGCCATCTTTTTATTATATTAATCATCGAAGTCTTCATCATGATTAGTATTCCTATTATGACAATTTTTCTAATAACATTTCCCCATATGTTGATAACGCGACAAATCGTGCTTGTCTTCCATTATTGTCATATGATAGGTAGAGTTCAAGATCAGCGCATGGTAGCATCCCTTCACCTTTTTTTGGCCACTCCACCAAACATATAGCCTGCCAATCAAAATAGTCACGGATACCCATAAATTCAAGCTCTTCAGGATCAGTTAAACGATATAAATCAAAATGATAAACAGGATTAGGAGTCAACAAATAGGGTTCAACTAAAGTGTAGGTTGGACTTTTTACATGTCCTTGATAACCTAAACCTTGCAAAAAACCACGACAAAAAGTCGTTTTCCCCGCACCTAAGTCTCCATATAAATAAAGAATAAAACCCTGCTTACAAAGCTGAGCTAAACGCTGCCCTAAGGTTATTGTTGCCTTTTCATTAGCAAGCAATAATATAAGTTCTTTCATGAAAATATTGCCACTTTTTATAATTTTTTATCTAATAATTTAATTCATAAAATATATCACAAAATACTATTACTTACCGAATATTATAGCGATATTTAATGTTATATTTATCAATAAAACTTACATCATATGCTTATTATTTAGCTAGTTAATCTTTTTCAGTTACTTGCTTTTATCAATATTCTATCATTTGGTTTGTACATATTTATATAAAAAACAAACATATAAAAATTTCTATTAATATCAAAAAATTAATGTTTATTATGCAATATTATTGTCTTAAACGATTAAAATTATTTGGTTGAGAGAAGCTTTTTTACATCACTAAGAAGGCGCTACAATATATCGAGACATAGGTAAATATCCACTATTAAAATATTATATTGCCTTAGGTAGTTACACCTTGAAATATATAGTTAAAATGATACTTTTATTATAAATAAAAACCTTATCAAAATAATAATAGCGCCTTGCGCGCAATATCTGGTTATTAACATCAGTATTTTCTAGAATAGATACTTCAATTGTACTTGTGCATAAAATAAAAATGCATTGATCGGCTTTGTTGAATAAATCAGAATTAGCCGACAGGATGGCTCCCTCTGCTACACCTGTTATCCGATCCTGACGCTGTGTGGCATACCCAACAACGTCATACGGTTCAGCGCTTTGACCATCGCCATTGCTTCACCTACCTGAGCCTCATAGTCACGCAGCCTCAGATGGCCACCCAGCAAAGTTTTTATGCGGAACATCGCTGTTTCTGCCACTGAACGCCGGTGATAACCCACTTTCTTTTTCCACATATCATTACTCCTGCTCAGATGCTGATTCGCCACCGCATGGTTACGTTCATGGTACTTGTACGGCCAGTATTTCGCTCCGCTTCGCGGCGGGATAAGGGGCCTGATTTTCTTTCTTAGCAACGCGTCGTGGCAGTAACAGGCGTCATAAGCACCGTCTGCTGACACTTCCGTGATTTTCCGGTGGGTTTGGTTAATCAGGCCCGGCAGTGCCTGCGCATCTGTCGTTCAGCTGAGCGATAAGTCGGCACAGATAATCTCATGATTCACACTGTCTGCTGCCAGATGAAGCTTGCGCCACACTCTTCGTCTGTCAGCCCCATGCTGCCTGACTTTCCATTCACCTTCGCCAAAGACCTTCAGACCGGTACTGTCGATGACCAGATGCGAGATTTCACCACGCGTTGGCGTTTTTATGCTGATGTTGACGCTCTTTGCTCGTCTGCTGACCAGCGAGTAGTCCGGACAGCACAGCGGCAAAGACATGAGTTTAAAAATCGAATCAACGAAGCCCTGTAATGCCCGGAGCGACAGGTTAAACACACGCTTCATCATCAGGACAGTGGTAACAGCCATATCGCTGTAGTAAAGCGGCCGGCCACGACCTTCAGGCGAAGAACTGTCAGTCCATCCAGCGATGGCCGACTCATCAAGCCAGACCGTCAGGGAACCGCGTTGTCTGAGTGCCTTGTTGTACGCGGGCCAGTTGGTAATTTTAAACTTTTGCTTTGCCATGGGGACCTGATGTTGAAACGAATTTAGCGATCAGCTCCGCCAATCACCTAAAAGTTCGATTTATTCAACAAAGCCGCATTGATTATCAAAAAATATAAATATTTTTTAAATATTTTCAATAAGTTAAATGATATTGATAAAGAAAAGCATCAATAGCGATAGAAAAACGCATTTGCCTGTGGATAACTCTGTGCAACAAAGCAAAATAGACACTGTGTGCCATAACCAAAATTAAATTGTAAATGAATAAGTTATTAAAACATTTTAACTGAGAAAATGTAGCAGTTTTAGCCATAAAATTTCTAAGATTAATGTAAATAACAACATCAATGCACCTACAATACATTTTAAATACTAAAATAATTTCCCTGCCAAGAATGACACCACATTGTTCACTTCACTGATAAAAGTATATGCTGTAACATCACATCTACTTGAAAATTGGGGGAGTGGAATTCTATGCCTAGCAGATACGATTTGCAAGTCCCATGTGCCAGATTTTTCAAATAAATTCTATCTCTATTAGCTATATAATTGTTGACTATTAATCAAGACTGTCACTTCTTTTAGTAGCTAATCTCCTATTTAAAAATAGACGGTTTTTATCATAGTGCAACAAAAAATTTTATTCTTATAATGAAATAAAATCCAAAACAGAAAAATAAAATTCATCAACACAATAGGTATAAATTGGCCACTAAACTTTGAGTAATTAATAAGCTGAAAGAACAAAAAATATAAGAAGAAACAATAAATTATATCACAGAATTTTATGCTAATAATGATAAAAGAAGAATTTGGAGCGGGAAACGAGACTCGAACTCGCGACCCCGACCTTGGCAAGGTCGTGCTCTACCAACTGAGCTATTCCCGCATATTTATAACAACAATATTACCAATCACTATGGGTTGCGAATTATACGAAAAATTATCAAACAGACAAGTACTTTTAACCATAAAAAATCTATTTTCAATCTAAATGCTGATTAAAACAGCAAATCGCTCATAATCAGCATGATCATAACACGATTTAAAGGTTGATAAAGTGTTGACGATAATAAGCTAATTCTGCAATAGATTCCTTTATATCTTCTAAAGCCTGATGGGTATTTTTTTTCGTAAAACCGGCCAATATATCAGGCTTCCAACGGCGCGACAGCTCTTTTAAGCTACTTACATCTAAGTAACGGTAATGAAAGTATTTTTCCAACTCAGGCATATATTTGAATAAAAAACGACGGTCTTGAGCAACACTATTACCACAAATAGGTGAAACCCCCGCAGGTAACCACTTTTCTAAAAAAGCAATTGTGTCTAATTCTGCTTTTTTTTCATCATATTGACTAGATTTAACTCTATCAATCAATCCACTTTCAGTATGAGTTTTAACATTCCACTCATCCATAAGTGACAACTGTTGCTCTGATTGATGAATGGCAATCACTGGCCCTTCGGATAAAATAGTTAGATTGGAATCAGTGACAATTGTTGCGATCTCAATGATACGATCCTGTTCCGGATCCAATCCCGTCATTTCCAAATCTATCCATATCAAATTGTTCTCACTATTTACCATGTTATATCCTAGGTTCCATTCTAAACTGATAGCATGCAATACTTAGTGTATGATAGTTTCTTAAAAGCACAACTGCGATAACTCTTGATAATGAATTCAATCAACAAACCAATAAAATTAGTGAGGTCAGGTGGCTAAAAAGAAATTTACCAAAGGCCAACAACGCCGAATACATGCAAACCATCAAACTAAGCTAAAAAAACAATCTCAGCAAGATATTGATGATAATCAGCTTGGTATTTCCCAAGATGGGTTAGTTATTAGCCGTTTTGGTCAGCATGCAGATATCGAGACAAATGAAGGTGACATTCAACGCTGTAATATTCGCCGAACAATTCACTCATTAGTCACCGGTGATCGTGTTATTTGGCGTCCTGCGCTACATCAGCAATCTAATATAAAAGTTAATGGTGTCATAGAAGCAGTCTATGAACGAACATCGGTCTTGACTCGCCCCGATTACTATGACAGCCTCAAGCCTATCGCGGCTAATATCAACAAAGCGATTATTGTCTCAGCAATTTTACCCCAATTATCATTAAATATTATTGATCGTTATTTAGTTGCCTGCGAAACACTTAATATTGCACCAATGATTATTTTAAATAAAATTGACCTACTCAATAAAGAGAACAGAAAAGAAATAAGTAAAGCAATAAAACTTTATCATAACATTGGCTATGTAGTTTTAGAGTTATCCAGTCATACTAATGAAGGAATAGATACGCTTATTGAAAACCTTATAGGAAAAATATCTATTTTTGTCGGGCAATCTGGTGTTGGTAAGTCCAGTTTGATTAATAACTTATTACCTGATAATGAAGAAAAAATCTTAATCAACCAAGTATCTGATAATTCAGGATTAGGTCAACATACAACAACAACGGCACGTCTTTACCACTTCGCCAAAGGAGGTGATCTTATCGATTCACCAGGCATCCGTGAGTTTGGCTTATGGCATCTAACAAAGGAACAAATAACTAAAGGATTTGTCGAATTCAGGCAATATTTGGGATACTGCAAATTTCGTGATTGCAAGCATTTAGACGATCCTGGATGTGCATTACAACAAGCTGTAATCACTGGAAAAATAGCAAACTCACGTTTCGAAAATTACCATCGAATTTTAGCAAGCATGGAACAAATAAAACCACGTGGATCTTTTACAGATAATAAATAGTTATAAACATAATTCTGGAATTCATAAAAAGCATAGGTACAATAACTATCTTTTTGTGATTACAACCCAATAACATTAGGATCAGATTAGAGGTTAATGTGCTGGAAAAAATAAAGATCAAATTACAATATCTATTACCAAAACAAGGGCTAACGCAATTAGCAGGTTGGCTTGCGGATCAAAAAGCGGCTGAGTTTACCCAATTAATGATCAAGCTTTTTGCTAAGTTTTATAAAGTTGATATGGCAGAAGCCAAAGAAAGTGAGTTTTCCGCTTATTCTACCTTTAATGAATTTTTTACTCGCCCATTAAAACAAAATATTCGTCCTATTGTTGCAGGTAGTAATCAACTTGCTCTACCAGCCGATGGTGTAATAAGCCAATTAGGATTAATTATAGATGATCAGATCCTACAAGCTAAAGGTCATTCTTACAGTTTAGCGGCATTGTTAGCAGGTAATTATATACTGGCCGAGCAGTTTCGAAATGGTTTATTTGTAACTACTTACTTATCTCCACGTGACTATCATCGTGTCCATATGCCTTGTGATGGCTTGCTAACTGAAATGATTTATGTTCCTGGTGATCTCTTTTCTGTTAATCAACTGACTGCAACAAACGTCCCTAATCTTTTCGCACGTAATGAACGTCTCATCTGTATTTTTGAAACAGCATTTGGAAAAATGGCTCAAATTCTAATAGGCGCAACAATTGTTAGCAGCATATATACTAGCTGGTGTGGCTGTGTCAATAATCAACGGGAAGGAATTATCAAACGTTGGACTTACCCAGAAAAAGATAAAACAGGTGCAGTTTATATGAAAAAAGGTGAAGAAATGGGAAAATTCAAACTGGGTTCAACTGTTATCAATTTGTTTGAATCTAACTATATCAAACTCAATTCTACTCTAGAGCAAGGATCCGTCACTCGAGTAGGAGAATTATTAGCAGAATCAATTTATCCAAATACTAAGGAACAGACCCATCGACAAAATTTAATTGATGGATCTGAATAATTTTATCTGATGAAATCATATTGTGCGCCTGATAGTCGGCATTCTATTTAGTCTCTTTTTCATCACGATACCTGCATTTGCAGCAATTAATCTTGATGAAATACAAATTAAAAAAGAGATTAAGCAACTTGAAGCAAATAAAAATTCAAAAAATGCAGAGATTATTCAGGCATTACAAGTTGCCCTAAATTGGTTATCAGAGGCACAAGAGTCAGAGAAAAAAACCCGCGCTTATCAAGCAGCAATTGATGATTTCCCCAAAATCATAAAAGAATTACAGCAACAATTTCTTATTGAAAGCAATAAAATAGTTACTATACCAACCAATATAACTATCCTCGAACTTGAGCAACGTATTGTTCAGGCTAGTAGTCAATTACTTCAGCAAGGCAAACAAATTCAGCAAGAACAAGATAGAAATCGTGAAATTAGCGATTCTCTTGTAACATTGCCTCAACAATTATTAGAAGCTCTCCGGCTGCTTTCTGACTCTACCGTAAGACTACAGTCTCTGCATGTTCCGGTTTTCCCTGTAGCTGAAGCACAATATAACTTAGAACAAACAGAAGTCACGGCAAGAAAGTCAAAAACCAATGAACTAGAAATAGCACAGCTTTCAGCCAATAATCGCCAAGAAATTGCTCGTTTACGCATTGAGCTTTTTAAAAAACGTTATCAACAAATCGACCAAGAGCTTCAACAACTGCGAAATAATCTAAACTTTCAGCGCCAACAAAAAGCACAACTGGCACTTAAACACACTGAAATGTTAGCTGCTCAAGGGGGAGAGCTTCCCAAATTTTTAACAGCCCAATTGCAACTAAATCGTAAATTATCACAACGACTTAATGAACAAGCATACAGAATAAATGATATTAAACACAGGCAACGCCAGACTTCCAGTGATATACTAACCGTTCGTCAAGCGCTTGGGACAATTCGTGAACAGGCCCAATGGTTAAGCGGTTCAACTACTTTAGGTGAAGCATTACTCGTGCAGTTATACCATTTGCCAGAAATTCCCAAAAATCAGCAAATTGACAGAGAAATCATCAACAAACGAGTTGATCGCATTCAGTATCAAGATATGTTGGAAAATCTCGATTCCAACAATAAAGAGAACGAGGAAAAGCAAGCCGACAGAAAAAATTTGACGCCAGAACAAACGCAAATTTATGATTCACTCATCCAAACCCGGAAAGAATTATTAAGCTCAATAATTTCTGGTTATAATAGTGAAATATTGGAATTAACCAAGCTTTACGTTGCGGCAACCCAGTTAACCGATGCATTAACAGATATCAAAGATGCGACCCATCGCTATATGTTCTCGATTGCGGATACCGATCCTATAAGTCTCAACTATCCACTTACCATAGTAAAAGATCTGACTCGCTTACTATCATTAGATACATTATCTCAACTCATTGGCGCAATTAGAGTTATCTTCGCCAGTCAGGATAGTTTGTTATACCTGCTAGCTGCTGTTGCTATCGTCATTTTTAGCATTAGTACCCATCAGCATTATAATAATTTTCTTCTTCGCGCTAGTACACGTATTGGTAAAGTAACCCAGGATCGCTTTGCGCTAACCTTACGAACCGTATTTTGGTCTATTCTGATAGCACTCCCTTTACCTATTTTATGGTCAGCGATTGGTTACGGCCTTCAAAGCGCCTGGCAATTCCCTATGGCCACTGCTATTGGCTCTGGGGTGAGAGCAACAACACCGGTTTTATGGGTTTTTATGATTAGTGCTACTTTTGCACTACCAAACGGATTGTTTATTTCTCATTTTGGCTGGCCAGAAGAAAACGTAAAAAGGGCAATGCGTTACTACCAATTATCAATTTTTGTCAT
This sequence comes from Arsenophonus endosymbiont of Aphis craccivora, assembly GCF_013460135.1. Taxonomy (GTDB): domain Bacteria; phylum Pseudomonadota; class Gammaproteobacteria; order Enterobacterales; family Enterobacteriaceae; genus Arsenophonus; species Arsenophonus nilaparvatae. The sequence continues at coordinate 1,348,522 of NZ_CP038155.1, read as the reverse complement.
AGTACCATTGATGATGGCCTTGATTACGTTTGAATATTATAACGACCGTGCATTTGCCCCAAGCTTAGGCAGACTATGCTTCTTATTACTGTGTATTGCGCTAAGTTTGATTACCCATAACCTCAAACGAGTAGGCGTACCGCTTTATCTAGATCGCCACGGCTCGGGTGAGAATGCAATTAGCAATATATTGTGGTTATTATTGATTATAGCGCCAATTTTTTCTTCGGTTGCCTCATTATTGAGGTTACCTTTCAACATCTCAAGGACTTTTAGTCAGGCTGGAAACCTCTGTTACAATCTGGTTTTTCTTACTGATCATTTATCACATTATCCGCCGCTGGATGTCTATCCAACGGCGTAAAATTGCTTTTGAAAGAGCAAAACAGCGTCGCGCTGACATTCTCGCTCAGCGAGCAAAAGATGAAGGTGACAATAATAGTAGTGGCGAAGGCTTAGTCGATATCGAAGAAAGTGCGATTGACTTAGATACAATCAGTGCGCAATCTCTGGGACTTGTGCGCTCTATTCTCACTATGTTAGCGTTAGTCTCACTTATTTTAATTTGGTCTGAGCTACACTCAGCATTCTCTTTTCTGGAAAATATCCGGCTTTGGAATGTCACTACTACGGTAAATGGTGTATATACCATTCAACCGATCACCCTCAGCTCACTATTTATTACTATTCTTATTATTATAATTACAGCACAACTAATTAGAAATTTGCCGGCATTGTTGGAACTCGCCCTGTTACAACACCTTGATTTAACTCCAGGAACTGGCTATGCAATCACCACCTTGACTAAATATACTATTGCGCTTATAGGTAGCTGAGTCGGGTTTTCCATGCTTGGTATTGAGTGGTCAAAACTACAATGGTTAATTGCCGCGATGGGTGTTGGACTTGGCTTTGGGCTACAAGAAATATTTGCCAATATCATTTCTGGTTTAATGATCTTATTTGAGAAACCAATTCGTATAGGCGATACCGTCACTATTCATGATTTAACAGGCAGTATTACCAAAATCAATACTAAAGCAACAACCTTAACAGATTGGGATCTGTAAAGAAATTATTGTTCCTAATAAAGCCTTTATTACCGAGCCATTTATTAACTGGTCGTTATCCGATACTATCACTCGTATTGTTTTAACCATTCCAGCGCCCGCTGATGTAGATAGTACCGAGATCAGTCAGATATTATTAAATGCCGCCGAGAAAACACCGATGATTTTAACTAACCCGGCACCTGAAGTATATCTAGTTGATTTACAACAAGGTATTCAAATCTTTGAATTACGTATTTATGCGGCAGAAATGGGGCACAGAATGCCCGCCCGCCATGAAGTTCATCAAAATATATTAATCGGTTTTGCACAACATGGGATCACGCTACCATTTCCGCCCTTTCAAGCACGAGTTGATATTGCCAGTAATAATCTATTACGAAGTGCAACAAAAAATACATCTGGGCGAAAGCCGGCAAGAAAAGCCGGAGAATTATAAATTACAATCAAACTTTGGCCGTTTAAATAACAGATAAAATTGTATAAAAATCAAACAAAATATATCATATTTATTTTTAACATAAATATAATATTATTTTAATATATAACGGATTTAATCTAGTTATCAGTTAATTTATTTTTAATCAATTTGGGTGGGGTACTTTTTTAATATAACGTTCAGCTAATTGCTGTAATTGCGTTATGCCATTAGATTTTGTAGTTGTTATATTAGCAGATACTAAAGAACCGGCTTTGTTGAATAAATCAGAATTAGCCGACAGGATGGCTCCCTCTGCTACAGCTGTTATCCGATCCTGACGCTGTGTGGCATACCCAACAACGTCATACGGTTCAGCGCTTTGACCATCGCCATTGCTTCACCTACCTGAGCCTCATAGTCACGCAGCCTCAGATGGCCACCCAGCAAAGTTTTTATGCGGAACATCGCTGTTTCTGCCACTGAACGCCGGTGATAACCCACTTTCTTTTTCCACATATCATTACTCCTGCTCAGACGCTGATTCGCCACCGCATGGTTACGTTCATGGTACTTGTCCGGCCAGTATTTCGCTCCGCTTCGCGGCGGGATAAGGGGCCTGATTTTCTTTCTTAGCAACGCATCTTGGCAGTAACAGGCGTCATAAGCACCGTCTGCTGACACTTCCCTGATTTTCCGGTGGGTTTGGTTAATCAGGCCCGGCAGTGCCTGCGCATCTGTCGTTCCGCTGAGCGATAAGTCGGCACAGATAATCTCATGATTCACACTGTCTGCTGCCAGATGAAGCTTGCGCCACACTCTTCGTCTGTCAGCCCCATGCTGCCTGACTTTCCATTCACCTTCGCCAAAGACCTTCAGACCGGTACTGTCGATGACCAGATGCGAGATTTCACCACGCGTTGGCGTTTTTATGCTGATGTTGACGCTCTTTGCTCGTCTGCTGACCAGCGAGTAGTCCGGACAGCACAGCGGCAAAGACATGAGTTTAAAAATCGAATCAACGAAGCCCTGTAATGCCCGGAGCGACAGGTTAAACACACGCTTCATCATCAGGACAGTGGTAACAGCCATATCGCTGTAGTAAAGCGGCCGGCCACGACCTTCAGGCGAAGAACTGTCAGTCCATCCAGCGATGGCCGACTCATCAAGCCAGACCGTCAGGGAACCGCGTTGTCTGAGTGCCTTGTTGTACGCGGGCCAGTTGGTAATTTTAAACTTTTGCTTTGACATGGGGACCTGATGTTGAAACGAATTTAGCGATCAGCTCCGCCAATCACCTAAAAGTTCGATTTATTCAACAAAGCCTATCAAACGACGATTAAAAATAATCCTAATGATCGAAATGAAAATAATCCATCAGATTTAGATTTGGCAACTTTTGATGCCTTACGGGGTGCCCGTGCCAGAAATACATTTAATTTAAATTTAAATCAGCATTGGGGGAAAGATAATGGTGTTATTTTTTTGGCTGGTACGCTGAGAAACTATTGGAATGTTGGCGGCAGCAGTCGAGAATATCAAATAGGTTACTCAAATAATTATAAAAATATTACCTATAACTTATCAGTTTCACGGGTAAGAAATACCGATCAAAAAGAAGAAACCAGTTATTACCTCAGCGCCAGTGTTCCAATTAATCTATTTGGTCGTAACGCTTATCTAAATTCGGGTGTCTACCTGACAAATTCCAACTATCAACAGGCCAATATTAGTGTCAGTGGGACAGCGGGTAAATATGATTTGATCGATTATACGTTAACCGCTTCAAATCAGACCGGTGGTAATAATTTAATTAGTGGTAGTGTAAATTACCGTAACCCTTATAGTACGATTGGTGCTTCATATAGTGAGGCTAATAATTCTCGACAGTCAGGTTTGAATGCCAGAGGAACCATCGTTGTATTTCCCTACCATATTCTTGCTTCCGGTGAAACAGCGAATACATTAACGGTATTAGAAGCACCAATGGCTGAAAATTTAACCGTTAATAATAATCGAACGGTGCTTACCAATAAACAGGGGTTAGCATTAGTAACCAATGCCACTCCTTATCGTACAAATATTTATACCCTTTCTCATACCAGTCAGACCTCAGGTGCAGAAATTACTGACAATATAGCGCATGTGATCCCCTATGACGGAGCGGTTAGTCATATCAAATTAGAAACCGATCAGCGAAAAACTTATATGTTAAAAGCGACTTTTGCCGATGGTAGCAATTTACCTTTTGGTACCGAGGTTACTGATAGTCAGGGTGAATTTGTTGGTCATGTTGGGCAGTCAAGTGTGCTGTATATAAAAAGTGATCAGTTACCACAATCATTGAATGTCAAATTGAATATTGAAGGTAAAACAGAATGTACCATCCAGCAACCCATTCATACCTTGAACATCAATCGTAATATTTGCCAATAGCTAGGGAAAATAAGATGAATAAATTAGCAATAAATTTTTTATTATTATCAGCGTGTTCCTTCAGTCAATTGGTTTATGCCGATTGTAAACCCAACAGCACTATCACAGTGCCGAGTTTATATTATGATTTATCGGCTTATTTTAGTAGTGCATCAATGGTAGTAGCAAAAACGGATAAAACCACGTTCCCAGGAACATTTACCTGTAGCTCCCCAGGGCTATTTTTTCCTAATGCGATTGGTATTGCTTCGCCATTTAATGGTCTAACAGCAACAATAGGATTTCATGGTGGTAAGCAGTTTGTCCAGGTTACAATGACTGCGTTAGGAAAAGATCGCGTAACCAACTTAGCTAGAGGTACCCATCCTGCATCGAATTTGAATACTAACTTCACCTTACAGTTTAGATTATTGAAGAGTAAACAAAGTGGTAATTATACTGAAGTGGCTGGTGATACTGTGGTTATCTCACCCTTTATCTTGGTATCAGATGCTTCATCGTTGGGTATTTTGGTGTGGTTAGTTAGGATTGTACTAAAATTAGTTGAATTTTTATTAATCTGGCAATGGCCGGTTGATGAAAATGATATTTTTCTTCAACCGATTACTATTAAATATAATCCTATTGCCACTACCTGTGATTTTTCAAATAAAGGATTAGTGGTTAATTTACCTATCGTTAGTATCAGGGATATTAAAAATATTGACCGGCCTGGTTATTAGCCTTTTACCCTCCATTTTAGCTGCAGCGATCTTTTAGCAGGCAATAAAACGACGCGAAATATTGCCATGTTTTTGGCCAGCAATAATTTACATAGTGCCGATAAAACAGTGTTAATAAATACCACTCAACAAGGTGCTAAAGGAGTCGGGTTTCGCCTTGTGCAAAGGAATAAAACATCATCACCCATTCTATTTTCCAGCAGTGAAAGTGTCCAAGGCAATGCGACATCTATTTTTAATATTGCGGTTGGCAGTGCATTAGCTCCCTCGTTTTCCATTGACATGGCGGCTTATTACTACGCTTATGATCTGAATAATATTTCAGCCGGAAAAATAACCTCAACGGCAACTTTAGTATTTTCTTGGCTTTGTTGAATAAATCGAACTTTTAGGTGATTGGCGGAGCTGATCGCTAAATTCGTTTCAACATCAGGTCCCCATGTCAAAGCAAAAGTTTAAAATTACCAACTGGCCCGCGTACAACAAGGCACTCAGACAACGCGGTTCCCTGACGGTCTGGCTTGATGAGTCGGCCATCGCTGGATGGACTGACAGTTCTTCGCCTGAAGGTCGTGGCCGGCCGCTTTACTACAGCGATATGGCTGTTACCACTGTCCTGATGATGAAGCGTGTGTTTAACCTGTCGCTCCGGGCATTACAGGGCTTCGTTGATTCGATTTTTAAACTCATGTCTTTGCCGCTGTGCTGTCCGGACTACTCGCTGGTCAGCAGACGAGCAAAGAGCGTCAACATCAGCATAAAAACGCCAACGCGTGGTGAAATCTCGCATCTGGTCATCGACAGTACCGGTCTGAAGGTCTTTGGCGAAGGTGAATGGAAAGTCAGGCAGCATGGGGCTGACAGACGAAGAGTGTGGCGCAAGCTTCATCTGGCAGCAGACAGTGTGAATCATGAGATTATCTGTGCCGACTTATCGCTCAGCGGAACGACAGATGCGCAGGCACTGCCGGGCCTGATTAACCAAACCCACCGGAAAATCAGGGAAGTGTCAGCAGACGGTGCTTATGACGCCTGTTACTGCCACGATGCGTTGCTAAGAAAGAAAATCAGGCCCCTTATCCCGCCGCGAAGCGGAGCGAAATACTGGCCGGACAAGCACCATGAACGTAACCATGCGGTGGCGAATCAGCGTCTGAGCAGGAGTAATGATATGTGGAAAAAGAAAGTGGGTTATCACCGGCGTTCAGTGGCAGAAACAGCGATGTTCCGCATAAAAACTTTGCTGGGTGGCCATCTGAGGCTGCGTGACTATGAGGCTCAGGTAGGTGAAGCAATGGCGATGGTCAAAGCGCTGAACCGTATGACGTTGTTGGGTATGCCACACAGCGTCAGGATCGGATAACAGCTGTAGCAGAGGGAGCCATCCTGTCGGCTAATTCTGATTTATTCAACAAAGCCCGTTTGATATTTAAGCCATGCTTGATAATTATCATGGGCATAAATGGAATCAACAAAACTATAATAATCTCCCGTTGAATAACGATAGGCCGCTATAGTCAGATTGGTAGCGGTGGTTGATAAAAATTTACTATAAGCCAAGCGAAAACTTTGTCCTCGTTTGGTTCCTGTATCTAAATAAGCTGCAGCATGGGTCGCATCAACCGAAACAGCACCAAACGGAAAATTCCAGCCACTGCCAAGTATAATAGCAGCATAATCACGACTACCAATAAAGCCGGTATAAACGGTGACTACATTATTGATACCATAATAGGCTTCTGCTTGAGCAAATTTCGGTTGGAAATGGGTATTGGTCATTTTTGCTTGCCCAGCCAAAATGCTGTAAGTATAAACACCCGCTTTCATCATATTAGGTACCGCTGAAAATGGCACCGTAAAAGACTCTTGCCGGCCATCGGCTTCCTGCACAACAACGGAAAGATCGCCCGCTCCTCCTGCTGCACGTAGATCACTAAACTCGAACGCTCCAGGCGGAACGGTTTCTTGATAAATTAGATTTCCATTCTGATATACTTTTACTAACGCATTGGTTTGAGCAACCCCTCTGACAATCGGCGTGAATTCTTGGCTGGAGTTAGGTAACATATTCATTTCCGTGGTTAATGCTCCACCTCTAAAACGAATACGACTAAACAAGGCAGAGGGGGAATAAAAATCACCTAACATCAAATTTGAAGATATAGCGCTGAAAGAACGGCGTAAGTAGCGGGTATTATTTTGCCATTTATGATCACCACTGGAATAGTAAGAATAACTGGATTCATCTCGAAATTGCCAGGCACCTAAATTAATACCGGTATTTAAATTGGCAAAAAAAGCTTCATTACTCTGTTTACGATTTTTTTCTCTTGATAGTTATAATAATTGGTATTATAAGAGAGAATAATTGCTGGGACACCATGGTCCCAATTCACTGGATCAACATAACCTATTTCCGATTTAACTAAAGAAATTTGCGGCACTGAAATATTTAATGTTAACTGATTAACATCTAAATAGTAGTTGATATCATTGACTAAATTATCTAACGAGACAGTCGTTTTTTGTTCAATCATCTGTTTTGTGGCTTTGTTGAATAAATCAGAATTTAAGAAAAAATGCATATTATATTAATGAATAACTATTTATTAGCAGAGTGAAATAATAACTTAAGTTTACCTAATAAAAATAATCTGTTGCGTCAAAAAAATTAATTAGCTAAAAAAATCAATAATTTTATTGGCATGTTTTGCATTTCTACTCAATACTCAAATTAAAAATCATGGTAATAAAATAATTCCTTTTTGTTATAACACTTAATTGCTATAACAAAGCTATTTACTGTCAGCCATGAATACAAATGATTGCTGTTAGCAAACAATTGAACAGCTATGTAGCCATCATAGTAAGGAGCCATAATGAAAGGTATACGTTTATTCTCTGTTATCGGCTGTTTGTTAGCCTCTCATTCTGCTCTGGTAGCAACCACAACGGGAACGGTTAATGTAACCCTAACCCTATCCAATTCCTGTGTTGTTAACGGTTCAACTGCAACTTCGGCTGTTCCCTTGGGAACGCTGGATTTTGGTACCCAACCCACCACTTTTAGTCAACTAATAACCCAACTTTCTAATAGTGGCACAACATTTACGGTACAGTGTCCGCCTAATGATACTTTTTCCGCTGTATTAAACAGTAGTAATGACACCGCACCGACAACTCCACATGGTACACAGATTGGTTCGACAGCTCGTTATGTCAATTTAACAGGTAATTCACATGGCGTTTTCTATGGTCTTTTTGATACTAATCCCTCACCCACTCCTGGTACTGCTCTTGCCAATAATACCACAATTATCCCTGTATCAGGACCAACAAATGGGGTCAGTACCTATACCTTATACGGCCTAATCCAAGGCAATGGCACAAATGCGGGTATTATAGCTGGAACTTATACTGACGTTGTTAATATTACTATAAATTATTAATTTATATTATTTTCCAGGATGAAATATGTCTGGCAACAACTATTTATGGCTATTATTTGATGATTATTTAGCCTGTTTTATTGTATTGTTAGTTATTTTTGGCGCACTACCGCGTCATGCCATTACCAGCCAAACATTCCAAGTTGCTGCCACTATTACGCCTGGCTGTATAGTATCCGGTGGTACGCTATTTGGTACCCTCGATTTTGGCACTCATCCCAGTAATACTAATGGCAATATTAATGCTAGCTTAACTCCCAACACCTCGTTAACTTTAGCCTGTACGCCCGGCACTGTACTCAGCATGAGTATTGATGGTGGCAACAACTACACCACCAGCCGTAATGTCAAACAAAGCGGTTTTGCTACCCTACTGCCTTACCTACTTTATGCTGATAGTGCCCACACCATCCCGATTGCGCTCAATCAGAATGTTTCTGTTAGTTACAGCAATAGCAATAATATTATTTTACCCATCTATGGCGTGCTGCAATTTAACGGCGCCAATAATCCATCAAGTAACTATACTGACGTATTAACCGTAACATTATCCTGGTGATCATGGAGGAATACTATATGATCAATGTTTCGCAACCCTCTTTATGTTGTTTTTCGACACTATGGTTATTGACCTTACTCTTCTTCGCATCTTCAGCTCAATCTGCTAACCATGTCATGATTTGGCCAATGGATCCGGTCTTAACCGCTAATGATAATGCCACTGAATTCTGGATCGAAAATAAGGGTACTGAGCCCACCACCATGCAAATCAGAGTAATAGGCTGGCAACAAATTGATGGCCAAGATCGCTATAGTAATCAACAAAATGTCGTCGCCAGTCCACCTTTTATGCGGATTGAAGCGGGTCAGAAGCAGCTGATCCGCTTAATAAAACAAGCTACCGTACCGGCTGGCAAAGAGATTGCCTACCGCTTATTAGCCGATGAAATATTGAAACCAGAACAATTAGCAGCGCCGAAGATTGGCATTAATATGCAGATGCGCTATTCCATTTCGCTGTTTGTTTATGGTGAAGGTATTAACTATCTGCGTGGTTCAGGCGACCCAATTCAACTGGATCAAAAATACCTCAGTTGGCACTTAACCCGATTAAATGGCAAGCCAGCCATCAAAATTACCAATCGAGGCCCGATCCATGCCCGTTTAAGCCAGGTGGTGGTGCAACAAGGCAAAAAACGCATTGTGCTGGCGAATAGCCTGTTTGGTTATGTATTAGCTGGCTCGAGTTATATCTGGCCATTACCCACCACAATTAAACAGCCACAACGGCTAACAGCACAAATTAATACCGATAAACAACTATGGCAAGCATCTAGCACTGGGCTATACCAGTAAAGATGAAAACTGCCCATTTAACAGGTAAATTAGCCAACTTAATTACCTTACTGATTACCTTACCCATACCGCTATTATCGACAGCGGCGGATAACAGCTGGTCTGAACTGCCGCCACCACCAACTGGCAAAATCAAGCAACAAAATTTGCAATATAGGTTGGAGTTAGTGGGTAACCAGTATGCCACCGGGATTATCGAGATCGTCAATGAACGTAAAGGCCATTTTTGGTTATCTGCCACTGATTTACAAAAAGCCGGTTTGCCCGCAGCGAAACTAACGCAACCGCAAATTGACGTCAGTACCATGCCCGATGTGTAAGTCAGCTATGACAGCAGCCAACAACGGCTACTATTACAAGTTCCCTACAGCTGGTTGCCACAGCAAAACCTAACGATTGGCAATAACCCTCACCGCTATCAGGGACTTAGTAGCCAGGGAGCGCTATTTAATTATGATATCTACGCCAACCGGACTCAGCATAATCATTCACAAATTTCTGTCTGGAATGAACTACGCTTGTTTAGTATGGCTGGCAGCCTATCCAGCACCGGGGTATTTAAACAGCAAATTGGTGGTAGTGATCAGCATAACGATAATCAGGGATTTACTCGTTATGACACCACTTACACCAATGAAAACGAAAACCATGCTATAAGCTGGACGGTCGGCGACTTGATTAGCAACGCATTAAGCTGGAATAGTAGTGTCAGAATGGGTGGGCTGTCACTGTCCCGTGACTTCTCTATCCGACCCGATATTATTACCTACCCATTACCGACCTTTGCTGGTAAAACTGCCGTCCCTACCGCAGTTGACCTATTTATCAATGGTTATCGATCCAGTAATATCCAGCTACAACCGGGCCCTTTTACTATCACCGATATCCCCTATATTAATGGCTCTGGTGAAGCGGTATTGGTCACCACTGATGACCTTGGCCGACAGGTTTCCACCACCTTACCGTTTTATGTTGCCAGTACCTTGCTGAAACCGGGTCTTTCTGATGGTGCATTTTCAGCCGGGGCACTACGTCATGATTATGGCATCACAAATTTTTCCTACGGGCCGTTAGCCGCCAGTGGTTCTTACCGCTATGGTGCTACTGATTGGCTGACATTAGAGTCCCATACGGAGGCAGCATCCTCATTGGCGCTAGGTGGCTTTGGCTCCTTAATTAAACTGGGTAATTTTGGTGTGCTTAATGGTGCTTATACGCTCAGTCAAATGCGAGGCAATCACGGCAATCAGTTTAATTGTGGTTACCAATATACTCACTCTCGTTTTACTTTGGCTACCCAACATACCATCCGCAACAGCAAGTTTGGTAATTTGGCACTATATGACCAACCCAACAATCCTAACGATACCCAACCTATCTACAGTTTAAGTCGACGGAGTTCGCAATATTCTGCCTCATTATCATTAAATGAATTTGGCAGTATTGGTTTGGCTTACCTGGACATTTATAGCTTCAACGGCGATAAAAATCGATTGCTCAAATTATCATGGAGTAATGGTTTATGGGGCAATAGCAGTTTTTATGCTTCTGCTAGCCGCGATTATTCACAAAATAACTGGTCATTCGCCTTAGTGCTACAAATTCCATTTAACTTCTTGGATTCGATGACGATAGATGCGCAACGCAATACTGCCGGGCAAAATACTCAGCGCGTCACTTATAGCCATGCCAAGCGACGGCGGATTCAGCTGGAACATGGCCTACGCGCATAAAGACTCGCAAGATGATTATCAACAAGCCTCACTAGGCTGGCGCAATGCCCATGTCCAAATGCAGGGCGGAATTTATGGTTCGTCTGGCAACTATACCCAGTGGGGGAATGTTTCCGGCTCACTGGTTATCATGGACGGTACCATTCAAGCGGCTAATAAAATCAACGATGGTTTTGTATTAGTGAGTACCGATGGATACCCGAATATTACCGTTGATTATGAACATCAACCCTATGGTAACACCGGCAAATCTGGTTATTTGTTGATCCCTAGTGTACCAGCCTACTACCCAGCCAGTTATCGTATCAATACCCTAAATTTACCACCCGATATCTATGCAGATACCACCAAACAACGTATTTCTGTCAAACTCGGCAGGGGCTATCTGCTCCATTTCCCCATCAAAGTACGCCATGCTGCTAGTGTCATCCTGACCGATCAAAGGGGCAAAGCACTACCATTAGCCAGCGTGGTTTCTCGGGCGGGCAACCCAGACACTTATGTTGGTTGGGAGGGATTGGTTTACTTGGAAGAATTGGAGCCAAACAATTTGCTCACTGTCCGCACGCCGGAAGGTAAACACTGCCAGCTTAGTTTACAACTGCCGGCAAACACTAGCCAACAACTAAAAACCTACGGCCCGCTTACCTGCGCTTTAGATGGCAACCACAGGAGTTACCATGAATAAACGTCTATTTTCTGCCATTACGTTGTTATTGACTGGCCTGATTAACAGTCCTGTTTGGGCTGCTTGTACAGCAACCATGCAGAATGCTTCATTTGGCACACAAAGCTCTTTTGTCATCAATAGCACTGTCCAATCCACCTCGGCTAACCTAGTAGTCACCTGTGGAGCAGTACTAGCTTCATTATTAACCACTGATACGATTTCAGCCAAACTCAATAGCGCATCAAGCTCAAGTGGGACGCAAACGGGAATGAAAAACACCGCCAATAACGATCTTGAACCCATTAATATGTGTAAAGCTTCCAATTGCGCCACCACGACGCCGATTGGTAGTACTATCAATTAATCATCAACCGAATTGCTTAACTTATTAGGCGGCAACGTATTTACTATTCCAATCTATTTTAAAACCGTCACTGGACAAAATTTATCAGCCGGAACCTATAACGTAACGTTAAATCTAACCATTAACTGGAATATTTGTTGGCTACTCGGCATTGGTTCGATCTGTTTAAATCCACAAGTTGGCAGTACCACCCTTTCGCCGGTGGTGTCACTGATCGTAACCAATGATTGCTCAACCATCAGCGCGCCTAACATCAATTTTGGCAGCGCACCGTTAGTTAGCAGCTTTCCTAATGTGTCGCAAACTATTTCTATTACTTGCACTAAAGGCAGTCTCTACAATGTGGGGATCAACAATGGTACCAATGCAGTTAGCAATGTGCGTAATATGAAAAAGGGCAGTGGCTTGATCAGCTATGATATTTACCAAGGTACAACCAATACTCGTTGGGGATCTAGTGGTAGCGAATTGTGGTCTAGTGCCAACTCCACCACCATTAGTGGCGATCAGTTGACACGTACCTACAATTATGTAGCGAAAGTGCTAACAGGCCAAGCTACCCCGAATCAATCCGGTAACTATAGCGATACACTAACGGTAAATGTCGCTTTTTGATTATCAGGGAGACTATAAAAAGCTGCCACCACTCGCAGCTATGGCAACTCGCCAGTGATAAAAATAGGCAAATCAGCAATAATCAAAGCGCCAATCTTAAGCTGCGATTGGCGTTAAAATATGGCTAATTATCAATCGTGACCAAATAGATCGCGGGTATAAACTTTCTGTTTTACATCTTCCAGTTCCGGCACCAATCGATTGGCCAAGATAATATAGCACTGGGCTTTGAAATCGGCCAAATCGGTAATTACTTTGGAGTGAAAGAACTCACTTTGTTGTAAAACCGGCTCATAAACCACTACTTCAATTCCCTTTGCTTTGATCCGTTTCATCACACCTTGTACGGCCGATGCGCGGAAATTATCCGAGCCAGCTTTCATCACTAACCGGTAAACGCCTACTTTTTGCGGATTTTGACTAATAATCCTTTCGGCAATGTAATCTTTACGCGTTCGATTCGATTCTACGATCGCATTAATCAAATTGTTTGGTACATCATCATAATTAGCCAGTAGCTGCTTGGTATCTTTTGGTAAGCAATAGCCACCATAACCAAAAGAGGGGTTGTTATAGTGGCTGCCAATCCGCGGATCAAGTGAAACACCCTCAATAATCTGACGACTATCCAATCCGCGGCTATGCGCGTAAGTATCTAACTCATTAAAATAGGCCACTCGCATCGCCAGATAAGTATTGGCAAATAATTTTATCGCTTCCGCTTCGGTGGCATCAGTAAATAGCACCGCGACATCTTTTTTCAGTGCGCCTTCTAATAATAAATCGGCAAAAATCTTGGCACGTTCGGAACGTTCACCCACTACAATACGAGAAGGATAAAGATTGTCATATAGCGCTCTGCCTTCACGTAAAAACTCCGGTGAAAAAATGATATTTTTATACCCTTTCTCTTGTTGCAAGCGGGCGACAAAACCCACCGGGATGGTTGACTTAATAACAATGGTAGCGGCTGGATTAATGTGGTTTACATCATCAATCACTGCTTCTACAGAAGAAGTATTAAAATAATTAGTTTTGGCATCATAATCAGTCGGGGTAGCAACAATCAAATAATCTGCCCCCTGGTAAGCCTGTTGTTTATCCGTCGTTGCCCTAAAGTTCAATTTTTTTTCTGTCAGGAACGCTTCAATTTCTTTATCCACTATCGGGGATTGCTGGTTATTCAGCATTGTTACTTTTTCAGCAATAATATCTAATGCAACCACCTCATGATGTTGCGCTAACAACATCGCATTCGACAGGCCAACATAACCTGTTCCTGCAATAGCAATTTTCAAAACTAACCTCTCAAATATTTAGGATCCAGGCTAAACGTGATAATAAGTCCGATACCAGTCAACAAACGCTTTTACCCCTTCTTTAATCGAAATCTGTGGCCGATAACCGGTTAACGAAAACAAATCTTTGGTATCAGCCCAGGTGGTATGGACATCACCGGCTTGCATCGGCAGCATATTTTTAATGGCTTTTTGTCCTAATGCCTGCTCGAGAGCAGAAATAAAATCCAATAATTTTATTGGCTGACCATTACAAATATTATAAATATTATAAATATTATAAATATTATAAATATTATAAATATTATAAATATTATAAATATTATAAATATTATAAATATTATAAATATTATAAATATTATAAATACGATAAGGCGCATCACTGCTAGCCGTTAAAGATTTATCGCTCTTTTTTGTCGGAATAATATCAGTAATCGATAATATTCCTTCAACAATATCTTCAACAAAAGTAAAGTCGCGGCTCAGATCGCCATTATTATATACATCTATCGGTTTCATCTCCAAAATAGCTTTAGTAAATTTAAATAATGCCATATCTGGCCGACCACAAGGACCATAAACGGTAAAAAAACGTAACCCAGTGGTCGGCAAATTATACAGATGAGAGTAAGCATGCGCCATTAACTTATTAGCTCTTTTGGTGGCAGCATAGAGGGAGATGGGATGATCACCGGACATATTGGTAGAACAAGGAAATTGATTATTGGTACCATATACCGAGCTGGAAGAAGCATAAATCAAATGAGGGATTTGACCATAATAACAACCTTCCAATATCGACAGAAAACCGGTTAAATTACTATCTGCATAAGCGAAATGAGCCTTTAAAGAGTAGCGGACACCCGCTTGCGCTGCCAGATGGATCACTCTATCAAATTTACATAAGGTAATCACTTCAATTACCTTTTCCCGCTCAATAATATCCAGCCGCAAAAACTGAAATTGCGAATAAATTGTTAAGCGCTCAAGGCGGGCTTTTTTTAAAACAGGATCATAGTAATGATTAAGATTATTCAACCCAACAACATCATGACCATGTTGTAATAAACGCTGACATAACGTAAATCCAATAAAACCGGCACATCCTGTTATTAAATATTTCATAGCTATTTTTAGGTTCTATAGAGAAATGAAAAATATTTATCTTTTGTGTAATACAAAAGCGCATCCGGCACTTATTTCCTTCGCCAACATATACAATTAGTCAATAATAAAAAGAAGTGCAAATTAAGCACCTCGAAAATTAGATCAAAACCCTAATCATTAAATTAAAAACCAGCCAATACTAGCTTGCCCTTTACTTTGCCACTTTCTATCATTTGATGGGCAAATCGCAAATTTTCAGCACTGATTTTACCAACTTCTTCACTGATGGTGGTTTTTAATATCCCCTGATCAATTAATCCTGCCACCCGTTGCAATAATTGATGTTGTTTGATCATATCTTCAGTCTGAAAAACAGGACGCGTAAACATAAACTCCCAATGCAATGAAAGGGCTTTACGTTTCATTGGAATAATATCAAAGGTTTTAGGATCGTCGATTAATGCCAGTTTTCCTTGTGGAATAAGAATATCTAATACCTGCTGATAATAGTCATCACTGTGGGTTAATGAAGCCACATAGTCGACATGCTGAATGCCTAATGCAGCAAGCTGCTGGCTAAACGGTTTTTTATGATCAATAACCGCATGCGCCCCTAACTCACTGACCCATTGCTGTGTTTCCTGCCGTGAAGCGGTAGCGAAAACTTGCAACTTAGTCAGTTTACACTCTAATTGGATCAGTATTGAACCCACACCACCGACGGCACCAATAATCAATATCGATTTACCAGCAGCACCATTCTCCGCAACCGCTAGTCGGTCAAATAGCAGCTCCCAAGCAGTAATTGAGATCAATGGCAAAGCTGCTGCCTGAACGGCAGTTAACGCTGTTGGTTTATGCCCGGCAATCCGCTCATCCACCAGTCCATATTCGGCATAGCATCCTGGCCGATCGATAGAGCCGGCATAATAAACCCAATCGCCTGGTTTAAATAACGTAACTGCACTACCAACCGACTCCACCACTCCACAAGCATCCAAACCTAAAATACCTGGTGTTTTGGGTGTTTCACGCTGGCGCATTTTTGTATCTACCGGATTGACCGCAATAGCAGCAATTTTAACCAACAAATCACGCGGCTGATGTTGGGGATTTGCTAGCTCGATTTCATAAAGTGAATGTATATCGCTAAGTGGTAGGGTAGGATCAGTAAAAACAATCGCTCTCATGGCTGACTCCATAAAGCAAGAAATTTCAATCAATAAAAGGAAAAATGAATATATTGCGACTATAAAAAATTATGCTAAATGCTTAACATTTTAATAAATTTATCTGCTGCTCAAATCGATCAATTTAAAAATAACGAAAAATAATTTATTCAAACAATCCCTGATCTCTTAAAATATGCGCGTTAAATTTACGTCTGGTAAAACCGCTTCGATCAAAAAATTCCAAAATCTGAACCGCTAATTTTCGTCCTATTGCTAACTCATCACGAAAATTGGCCACCGTAATGGCAACCTCTAGATGGTTATAATGTCGAATAATGGCAGCAAATTGTTGAATTTGTAGATTATGGTAATAACGATCCGGCACAATCGCCGTAATTAAACCCAACTTTGCCGCTTTTCGCAACAAATGGCGAATGATGGCTTTATCTTGTTGAATTTTTACTGCAATTCTCTTACCCACCAAGGCTGGTTTGCCACAAAACAGGGTTCTAATTTTTGCCATAATTGCGCCTGTTGTTGGTCAAACACCAAACTATGTTCAGCTAAATGGAGCCAACCATTGGTTTGCATCAGCTTTTTTTCATCAACCAGTTGACGCAGTAGGCTAAACACCAGTTCATCATTCAACCCAGGTAATGCCATCCGTTTTAAGCGGGCACAGCCCACTCCTAGTTGATCAGCATGATGTTGATGATAATCGGCCAATATTTGCATCAAATGCTGTTTAGCCTGCTGAACATTAATTTGAGAAAATGCAATATCGTTAACTATCAGCACATCAAATTGCGAAACTAACGCTTGTAATGAAGAATGAGTAAGTTGACGTGCCCAACCATAATCCCTAAGTGATAAGTCGCCGGTTGGCAACTGAAAAGCCAAATTTTCCTTATCGCCAGTGATATTAGCCAACTGCGATAACCACGATAGGAATTCGGCTTGCCTTTAAATCTGTTTTTTGCTAATATCACCCGTCAGATTTAAAGCGATCCGATCACCGGCTTGTGCCTGTGAAACCAGCTGGTTTTGCGCATGCAATCGCCGAATTTTGACTTGCTTATTTATTCCAGTTAACCATAGGGTATCACCAACAGAGACTTGGCCGGACAAAGCCGTTCCAGTAACGACTAAACCTATGCCTTTAACATTAAACACCCGATCTATCGCCAAACGAAATCGATGACCAAATTTGGCATGCTGGCCAGCTTGACCATGTAACATTTGCAAATGTGATCATAATAAAGGAATGCCTTCTCCAGTGAAGGTAGAAGTGACAAAACAGAGTGACTGAGGCCAGCCATACTCTTTCAATAATTGTGAGATTTCGGTTTGTACCGTTTGGAGCCGCTCAATTTAAACGCGATCAGCTTTAGTCAAGATGGTAGTTATTTGCGGCGGCCAATAAGACGCAAAATAGCCAAGTGCTCTTTGGTTTGAGTCATAATGCCATTATCACAAGCAACAATTAGCAATATATGGGATATACCGCCAATACCAGCTAACATATTAGCGAGAAATTTTTCATGACCGGGAACATCAATAAAACCAATTGAGCGACCATCTGCTTGTGGCCAATACGCAAAGCCAAGATCAATTGTCATGCCGCGTTTTTTTTCTTCCGGTAAATGCAGCGTATTGATCCCTGTCACTGCCTGAATCAAGGCAGTTGTTCCATGGTCAACATGACCGGCGGTGGCAAAAATCATTGTTTTAATAAAAACTGTAATAACTTAGCCTCATCATCTAGACAGCGTAAGTATAGCCATAAGCGTCCAGCTGAAATCCTACCAATAACAGGAGTAGCTAATTGTCGCCATTGGCGAGCCAGTGATAGTAGCTGATTACTTTTATTATCTTTAGGCGTAAATGTTATTGCCCAACTAGCCAATCGTTCATTGGGTAGTGAAACACTACCAATCTGCGAAAAACAGGCTTCATCTTTAACCCTAAATTGACCACCATAATGGCGCTTTATCGGTTCAATAAGCCGCTGCGCCAGCTGGCGAATTTCATGTTGCTGTCGTGACATAAAGTTAAGGGTGGGTAACGAAGTTGTCACTTTTTCGCCATGCTGATAGAGTCTTAATGTAGCTTCCAGGGCGGCTAACGTCATTTTATCCGCTCGTAACGCGCGTTTTAACGGATGTTGTTGAATAGCCTCTATCCAATTTTGCCTAGAATAATACCCGCCTGCGGGCCACCAAGTAATTTATCGCCTGAAATTGACACCAGATCAATTCCTTGAGCCAGATATTGTTGTGGCATCGGCTCAGCCGGTAAGCCATATTGGCTCATATCAATTAGCGCACCACTACCTAAATCAATCGCAGTAGCAATATTATATTTAGCACCAAGCTGAGCGAACTGATGGCCTTCAACCTCGGCGGTAAAACCTAGGATACTGTAATTACTGTTATGGACTTTCATTAACAAACCAGTCTCTTCATTTATTGCACGCTGATAATCTTGGAGATAAGTTCGATTGGTTGTTCCTACCTCTACCAGCTGACAGGCAGCCTGTTTCATTACCTCTGGCAGGCGAAATGCGCCGCCAATTTCGACCAATTCTCCTCGCGATACAATAACCTGCCGTCCCGCGGCGATAGTTGCTAACATTAATAACACTGCAGCAGCATTATTATTGACAATACAAGCATCTTCAGCACCCGTTAGTTCATAGAGTAAATCAGCTAATATTCGATCACGATGTCCACGCGCTGCGTCATTAAGCGTATATTCTAAGGTCACTGGATAACGCATCACTTGAGCAACCGCTTCAATCGCTTCTTCTGCCATTAACGCACCCCCAAATTAGTATGTAACACCGTGCCGATTAAATTAAAAACTGGCCGTAAGGCACAATTCTCCTGCCGTTGGAGTTGATGAGTAAGCGCACCAATCAAGTCACTTTGCCACACAGGTAAACATTGCTGCTGTTTTATTTGTTCACGTGCATGCTGCTGCATATTGCGTAATATCTTTGTTACTTGAGTTCGACCATAACCTTCTATCAACGATAAAACCGGCGCTTCATTCAGTAAATAATCGATGGCGGGTAACTGACGATATAATGAAGTAACATCTTTGGACATAAGCGATTGATACCTTAAATTATTCGCAAGGAAATAAAAATGGATTAATACTGCTACGCGCAAATCCCTCTTCTTCCAATTTAGCATCCAGGATCAGGGAAGCCAGATCATCAGCAACTGCGTCAACCTTGGCATCTCGCTCCTGATAGAGAATTTTTAAATAACTGCCACAATCACCACAACTTTCAGCCTTAACCGGCCGCATATTCACTAGCTACGCACCAATAATCTAATTCTTTTTTGTGTTCGCAATTACTACATTTTACCCGCACAACATGCCATTCAGTTTCACATAAATTACAATGTAAATAACGCAGCCCTTGATTTATCCCTATTTGCACCACACTAGAAACTGGAATACTGCCACATACCGGACAAAATTGACGATGCTCACCATATTCGGCGTTAGCTTTACCCGGGATTTGACTGTCCATTTGTGCACAAAACAAGGAAAGGGCAGCCCAAATAAACAATGCTTGTTCTGGTGGTACTTGTCTAAATTCACCATTGAGTAACGCTGTTGCCATCAACTCCAAATCATGTATAGAAACTTTGAGTAAGTTTTCTAATGCGGGCTTTACTTCTTCGGGTACCACAGGAGCCAGTTCAGCAATTAAAGAATTAAATAATTTATGTCAATGGGCAGTGCGGATAAAAGTTTTACAATCTAATGGCGGTTTATTGGCGATCATTGATTGTTGCAGGATATCCGTGATATCCATCATCAAAGGATTATCATACCGCGCATTTTGCTGAGCGCGGGTAACATGGGAAGCAAAGATGAGATATTCACTAAATGGATTTTCTGCCGTCGCTAATGATTGGAAACGTTCAGTTCGGGATTGATATAGATTGTTTAAATCTGGAAATAAAACCGGCGGGATATGACAGATGCCTTTTTTGGCTGGTTCATTTTTACCTATCTCTTCTTTAGGTAAAATCCTAATGCTCATAGATATGCTCTCTTTGATGATTTATTTTACCATTATTGCCCAATAAATCTCAGAATAGACCAAAAGCTAACAGGGATCTATAAACGGATAAATAACATAAAAAAAGCAGAATATAATTATTCTGCCTCTGTTATTACTACTCGAAAAAAACGCTGTTAGCTGCTCTTTTCTTGCTGTGGCTTCTCTTTTTCAACAATCTCACGATACCAACGAGGGTGATGTTTTTTCGCCCAAGCCCGCGTTACCCACCCTTCAACCATTGCTAGAATAGAGCCTTTTACCCATATAGCGGCATAAACATGAATAATAATCGTCATTATTAAACCAATCGCCGCAACAGAATGAAGCAGCAATGCCAAACGAATAATTGGGATGGGAAAATAGTCAGAAAAATAAGGACGCCAAATAATAATACCGCTAATCAAAAGTAAAAACAGGCAAATTGTTGCCAACCAAAATACCGCTTTTTGACCTAAATTATATTGACCAACATCACCGACTTCTTGATTTTTTGAAATTTTATCAATATTTTTAGCCCAAATAATATCTTGTTTATCAATAAAATTATGTTTGAAATATCTAATAAACATGCCAACAAACAGCACAAACATCATGGCACCCAAAAATGGATGCAGCACTCTTGAGAGTTGTGGCGTACCTAAAATATTCATCAACCAATTTAACGATGGAAAGAAAAAACCTAATCCACTAATTGCCGTAAATAAAAAAAAGATAACCACTAGCCAGTGATTGATTCGTTCACTGGCAGAATGGCGAATAATTTTTTCATTCGGTTTTTTTATCATCAGCTATCCTCCTCTTTTTTTTACTCGCAAATTTATCGCTCTTTGTTAATGCTTGATCATCATTATTTAGCAATTTATCCGCATTATCTTCATCAGAAACACGATTTGGACCCACCGCCAGATAATGGAAAAATGCAGAAGCAAAGGTAACGGCAAACCCTACAGCAGCTAACGGTTTCCAAATACCTTTCCAGAAGGTGACGGTTGGGCTGATAGTCGGATTATCTGGCAGGCCATGATACAACTCGGGCTTATCACCGTGGTGTAATACATACATAACATGCGTACCACCAACACCTTGTGGATCATAAAGCGCGGCATTTTGATAACCTCGGGTTTTCAACTCTTCAACTCGTTCAGCAGCAAGTTGTTTCATCGAGCTCTTACTACCAAAATGAATTGCACCAGTCGGGCAAGTTTTTACACAAGCCGGCTCTTGACCTACTTCAACCCGATCAACACAAAGGGTGCATTTATAAACCCGATTATCCTCTTTATTTAATCTGGGAATATTGAAAGGACAACCAGCAATGCAATAACCACAACCAATACAATGCTCTGAGTCAAAATCGACTATTCCATTGGCATACTGAATAATCGCTCCCGCAGAAGGACAATCTTTCAAACAGCCTGGATCAGCACAATGCATGCAGCCATCTTTGCGGATCAGCCATTCTAATCTCCCTTGCTCTTCAACTTCAGCAAAGCGCATCACCGTCCATGATTTCGCCGTCAAATCTAACGGGTTATCATAAACCCCAACGTTATGACCAATTTCAGCACGAATATCATTCCATTCGGAACAGGCAACCTGACATGCCTTACAACCAATACATGTGGTGACATCAATTAATTTTGCGACTGCCTCTTTATCACTGCGCACTTGAGGAGCCGGTGTTAACGAGTTGGTCGCAGAGCGGCGAATAATATCTTGTGAAGCCATCATCTACCTCCTTACACCTTTTACACATTAACCAAGAATGCTTTAAACTCAGGAGTCTGAGTATTGGCATCACCAACAAATGGCGTTAGCGTATTGGCAATATAGCCTTTTAGCGTCAGTCCATGAAATGCCCAATGAATTGGGATCCCAATTGTATCAATTTCCCGGCCATCAACTTTTAAGGTACGGATACGCTTATTCACCACCGCTTTCGCTTTGATATAACCACTGTTAGAACTAACCTTAACCACATCGCCTGCTTTGATACCTTTTTTCTCTGCCAATCGTTCACCAATTTCAACAAATTGCTCAGGTTGAATAACCGCATTTAAATGCGCATGTTTGGTCCAAAAGTGAAAATGCGCAGTTAAACGATAAGTTGTGCCGACATAAGGAATTTTTCAGCGTTTCCTAATGCGTTAAGATCGTCATTGAATAGGCGGGCAGCAGGATTAGATATAACATTTGGATGTAACGGATTAGTTCCTAACGGGGTTTCAAAAGGTTCATAATGTTCAGGGAAGGGGCCTTCGGCCATCTTATCTAAAGCAAATAAACGGCCTAATTCTTCTGGTTGCATAATAAATGGCCCAACACCGGAATCTGGCGGTGCCGCGCTATAATCAGCAATATCAATACCTGTCCATTTGGCTCCATCCCACTCAATTAATTGACGCTTAGGATCCCATGGTTTTCCCTCCAGATCAGCGGATGCTCGATTATAAAGGATGCGGCGGTTAGCCGGCCAAGCCCATGCCCAACCCAATGTATTACCTAGACCAGAAGGATCGGCATTATCTCGGCGAGCCATTTGATTACCCGCGGACGTCCAACTACCGGCAAAAATCCAACAACCACTGCTGGTAGTTCCATCATCTCTTAATTGTGCAAAAGCTGACATTAACTGGCCTTTTTTCACCATTAGATTACCATTAGCATCCGTCAAATCTGCCAACTCGTAACCATTACTTTCTTGCGCAATTTCTTCCGCTGTTGGGCGATAAGGATCGTAGTAATCCCAGCGCATATTTAATAGTTGCTCAGGTACAGCGCCACCTTGTTGTTGATAAAGCTGACGCAAACGATGAAAAATACCAGCTAAAATTTCTCCATCACCGAGCGCTTCTGCGGGTGCATCTGCTCCTTTCCAATGCCATTGTAGCCAACGAGCAGAATTAACAATAGAGCCATTTTCCTCAGCAAAACAGCAACATGGTAAGCGGAAAACATCGGTCATGATTTCTGCTGGCTGCACATTATTAAATTCGCCATGATTTTGCCAAAAACAAGCGGTTTCAGTATTCAATGGATCGATAGTGAATAAAAACTTTAATTTGGACAATGAACCAATGATTTTATTTTTATCGGGGAAAGAGGCCAGCGGATTGAATCCCTGACAAATATAACCATTAACTTCCCCTTTATTCATCATCTCAAAATATTGTAGTACATCGTAACTTTTATCCCATTTAGGTAACCAGTCAAAACCCCAATCATTCTCTTTTTGCGCCTTGTCGCCATAAAAAGTTTTCATTAAACTAACAAAAAATTTAGGGTAATTATTCCAAGAGTTAACTTGATTAGGAAGGATTTGTTTTGGGGTATTGGCCGCCAAATAACTGGCTAACGTGCTCTGTTTTTCCGATGGTAAGTTCATATAACCGGTTAAACTTTGAGATAACAGCCCGAGATCAGTCAAACCTTGTATATTTGAATGTCCCCGTAAAGCATTACCTCCGCCACCGGCCATTCCCATATTACCTAACAGTAATTGAATGATTGCCATGGTACGAATATTCTGTGCACCGATAGAATGTTGTGTCCAACCTAGTGCATAGAGAAAAGAAGCGGTTTTATCTTTTTCGCTGGTTTCAGCGATATATTCACAAACCTTAATAAAATCTTCTTGCGGCGTTCCACAAATATTGGCAACCACTTCCGCCGTATATAGACTTACATGTAACTTAAGCAACTGCCAAACACAACGTGGATGCTGTAGAGTTTCATCTCGTTTAGCAAAACCGTTGCCATCTAACTCATAGTTCCAGGAAGTTTTATCATATTGGCGATTTTTAGCGTCATAGCCACTAAATAGCCCATCCTCGAAATGATAATCATCGCGCACAATTAAATTGGCGTTGGTATAAGATTTCACATATTAGCTATTAATTTTATTATTACTTATTAGATAGTTAATCACTCCCGATAAAAAAGTAATATCAGTACCTGAACGAATAGGAGTATAAAAATCTGCCACTGATGCAGTACGGGTAAAACGCGGATCAATGACAATTAAATTAGTTTTATTGTGAATTTTTGCTTCGATTGCCCAACGGAATCCGACCGGATGAGCTTCCGCCGCATTTCCCCCCATAACAATGATCAGGTCAGCATTTTTGATATCAACCCAATGATTTGTCATGGCACCGCGACCAAATGTTGGAGCAAGACTTGCTACCGTTGGCGCATGTCAGACACGAGCTTGATTATCAACCGCTAACATTCCCAAAGCCCGGCAAAATTTCTGGGTAACAAAACCGGTTTCGTTACTGCTAGCTGAAGCACACAGCATACCGGCTGTTAACCAAAGATTAACGGTTGTCCAGGCAGGATTGGTTTTAATAAAGTTAGCATCACGATTGGCTTTCATTAACTTAGCAATACGATCAAATGCTTCTTGCCAGCTAATACGCTGCCACTTATCAGAGCCTGGGGCTCTATATTCGGGAAATTGCAGACGACTTTCACTATGGGTAAAATCAATTAGTCCAGCACCTTTTGGACACAAAGCGCCTCGACTTACCGGATGGTCGGGATCACCTTCTATGTGGAATATGCTTTCTTTGGGATTTTTAGCCCCATCACCAAGGCTATACATTAATAATCCACAACCAACTGAACAGTATGTGCAGGTATTTCGGGTTTCTCTGGCACGTAATAGTTTATATTGACGCGCAGATGCTAATGCAGTTGCCGGAGCAAAACCCAAAGCAGCAATCGTTGTACCTGCCATACCGCCAGCACAGATCTTAAAGAACTGTCTTCTACTGACTTGCATCAAAAATCTCCTCATTCATATGACTGACATTGGTTGCCATAAAATAAAAAACAGCAAAATAGGTGATCATGTTTTATTAAATCACGATCTTTTTTGGTCGGATCAAACTCTCTATCCATAATAATTAATATAATCTATTTTAATGTATTATATTATTATGAATTCGGCTAATGAGTAATTTTTGCGCAACTGAAATGATAAAAAATGTTAAAAACATCGGAGTATCCGAAATAAAAGTTCGCCAAAAGAAAAATTTTGATATTTTTAATTTGGACAATGTTGCTCAAGGAGTCCCTATTACCTTGGTCTACAATGGCATTTCCCATGCCGTCATGATGGCAAGCCCAAAAGACTTAACCCTATTCGCTGTAGGTTTTTCGCTGTCCGAAGGCATTATCCAATCTGCTGAAGAAATTCGCGATATCAACATCAGTAAATATGACTCAAATGGCATAGAATTAAATATTGAACTATCACCCCGCCAGTTTATGGCATTAAAAGCACAACGGCGTAATCTAACTGGCCGTACTGGCCGTACTGGCCGTACTGGTTGTGGCATCTGTGGCACAGAACAACTTAGCCAACTATTTCGTCCAATCAATCCGCTTCCTTTCACGCAATCATTTTCACTAACTTATCTGGATCAGGCCTTATCTCAATTAAATACCATCCAAAAAATTGGCCAATTAACCGGCTGTACTCATGCCGCAGCCTGGATAACTCCCACCGGTGAGCTAGCGGGAGGCTGTGAAGACATTGGCCGTCATGTCGCACTTGATAAATTGCTTGGTATGAAAATTCGAGAAAAATGGCAAAACGGCGCAGTGTTAATTTCAAGCAGAGCAAGTTATGAAATGGTACAAAAAGCAGCAACCTGCGGGGTAGAAATCCTCTTTGCTATCTCAGCCGTCACTTCCCTTGCGGTTGAAATGTCCCAACAATGTCAATTGACGTTAGTTGGTTTTTGTCGATCGGGTAAAGCCACTATTTTTAGTTATCCGGAACGCTTAACGGAATAATTAAATTCAATAAATATCAGGCTTTGTTGAATAAATCAAACTTTTAGGTGATTGGCGGAGCTGATCGCTAAATTCGTTTCAACATCAGGTCCCCATGGCAAAGCAAAAGTTTAAAATTACCAACTGGCCCGCGTACAACAAGGCACTCAGACAACGCGGTTCCCTGACGGTCTGGCTTGATGAGTCGGCCATCGCTGGATGGACTGACAGTTCTTCGCCTGAAGGTCGTGGCCGGCCGCTTTACTACAGCGATATGGCTGTTACCACTGTCCTGATGATGAAGCGTGTGTTTAACCTGTCGCTACGGGCATTACAGGGCTTCGTTGATTCGATTTTTAAACTCATGTCTTTGCCGCTGTGCTGTCCGGACTACTCGCTGGTCAGCAGACGAGCAAAGAGCGTCAACATCAGCATAAAAACGCCAACGCGTGGTGAAATCTCGCATCTGGTCATCGACAGTACCGGTCTGAAGGTCTTTGGCGAAGGTGAATGGAAAGTCAGGCAGCATGGGGCTGACAGACGAAGAGTGTGGCGCAAGCTTCATCTGGCAGCAGACAGTGTGACTCATGAGATTATCTGTGCCGACTTATCGCTCAGCGGAACGACAGATGCGCAGGCACTGCCGGGCCTGATTAACCAAACCCACCGGAAAATCAGGGAAGTGTCAGCAGACGGTGCTTATGACGCCTGTTACTGCCACGATGCGTTGCTAAGAAAGAAAATCAGGCCCCTTATCCCGCCGCGAAGCGGAGCGAAATACTGGCCGGACAAGTACCATGAACGTAACCATGCGGTGGCGAATCAGCGTCTGAGCAGGAGTAATGATATGTGGAAAAAGAAAGTGGGTTATCACCGGCGTTCAGTGGCAGAAACAGCGATGTTCCGCATAAAAACTTTGCTGGGTGGCCATCTGAGCCTGCGTGACTATGAGGCTCAGGTAGGTGAAGCAATGGCGATGGTCAAAGCGCTGAACCGTATGACGTTGTTGGGTATGCCACACAGCGTCAGGATCGGATAACAGCTGTAGCAGAGGGAGCCATCCTGGCGGCTAATTCTGATTTATTCAACAAAGCCGATAGTGGACAGAATGCATTGTTTTTAGTGGCAGAAGCAGGAAAATATGCCAGCTTATGTTTATTACTTGAGCCTAGATTAGTTTTGAAAGATCGGGTAATGAGATTTTGTGATCCGATTAAGATTATGAATAATCGCTTAATGATTTATCAACCATAAGCCAGTAGTTCAATATATGAAAGAACTGTTTCATAAAAAAATAACCTGAATTAATCAATATTCAAGGTTTATATAATAACTAATTTGTGCAGCATCTTTAAACCAACAGTAATATCCATCATTCATTGATGACGAATGATGGATAAGAATTAGCTTAATAGTAATTTAATATTTGTTTTGGGAATGCAACTACAACTCAGGATCACGCCATATTCTTTGATTGCTGTTTTTGTCAATGGGATCACTTCACCTGCTATTAGTTTCATTTTACAACAACCACAAATGCCCGCTCGGCAAGAGTAGGGAATTTTTAAGCCATGCTTTTCCAATTGTGCCAAGATAACAATTTGGTTATTGGCTAAATATTTTGTGCCATTAACATCGATTAATAATGTGGTTTCTTTTTCTGGATTAATTATCTGAGGCTTAGTTGATTTTACCGTTTTATATTGTTTAGGTTGTTTTTTAGTTAAAATTTTTACCGCATCGCCAACGCGGATCAGACCGCTATTTTTGGCGATGGCATTTTGGCCAAAATCAATTTCTCCATGCTCATCAGTGCGGAAACTTTGTAGTGTTGTTAACGGTTCTCCAGTGGGGTGCTGTGAGCCATCATCAATATTTACTGTCGTCAAAATGCAGCGGCTACAAGGTTTGACAAGCTCGAAAACAACCTCACAGATTTGTTTTGTATGCCAACTATCTTCAGCAAAAGCCTCGGCACCAGTTATGATCAAATTGCCTCTAATATTGTTCTAACTTAATATCAGATGGGCATTGTTTTTGAAGCGCTTTAAATGAGGCTTGATTAATAACAAGATAAGGATAGCCATCAGCAAATGAGAGAGGGATAGCTGGAAATTTTTTTATTCGGCGGCTGTGTATTTTACCTAACCACCTTAATTGAACAGCAGAATTAAAATATTGCGACAGCCATTGATTAATCTTCGCTGGTGCGGCAAACGCGGTAAAATGATTGCCCCACACTTCAGTTAGTAAGGGATGGTTAATAAAGTCTTTATATAAAATAGTTGCTGTGTGCTTATCAGGTGCTTGTATTTGAATGCCATTTTCAAGTATTATTGGCTTAAATAACAGCATTTGTGGATATTGCCGCGCAGTAATAAACCCACCTTGATTATTGGTAACCATAAAATAGCGATCGAAAACCTAGGCCACTATTTTCTGCATAAGCTTGTGACAAAAGAATGCCTTTCATTGATTTAACTGGATGGATATAAAGACGAGATAACCGGATCATTCTTAACTCCTGTTTAAGCGCGATAATTTTGCTAGTAACTTTATGATATGTGCGCAGGGTTAGCTATAATGTGCAGCAATTTTTTATTCAGGTGACAACGATATGAGAGCTCTGTTTGCTACTACGGCATTTGGACTGGAAGAATTACTTAAAAGTGAACTGGAGGCATTAGGAGCAAAATATTGTCATATTGCTCAGGGTGGCGTGCATTTTCAAGTTGACGAACGTGGCATGTATTTGAGTCTGTTATGGAGTTTTTTAGCATCGAGGATTTTATTACCCTTAGCTAGCTGCCAGGTTTTTAATGATATGGATCTCTACCTTGCAGCACAGACAATTGATTGGCCTGATTTGTTTACCGTAAATGATACTTTTGCCGTTTATTTTAATGGAACTAACCAAGTTATCCGCAATAGCCAATATGGGACTTTACGGGTGAAAGACGCTATTGTGGACAGCTTTACGCGTAAAATGAATAAACGGCCCAACATTGCCAAACAGCAACCCGATATACGGGTTAATGTCCATTTATATAAAGATAACGCCACAATATCGTTGGATTTAAGCGGTGATCCGCTCCATATCCGTGGATATCGTAGTTTAGCAGGGCAAGCGCCTATCAAAGAGAATTTAGCTGCTGCCATTGTTTTACGCTCAGGTTGGCAGCCTGGTTTGCCAATGGTCGATCCGATGTGTGGTTCCGGCACATTATTAATTGAAGCTGCAATGATGGCCTGTGATCGTGCACCTGGTTTAGCGCGTCAATTTTGGGGATTTCAATGCTGGTCGGGTTATAATCCAACGCTTTGGGCTGCTGTAATTGCTGAAGCGGAAAAACGGTTTCAGACAGGGATCGAGCAAGCGACTGCGCTTTTCTATGGCTTAGATATTGATCGCCACATTTTGGAAATAGCCAAGAAGAATGCTAAACAAGCCGGTGTTCACTCTTTAATAAATTTCCAACCTGGTGATGCGGCTAAATTGGATAATCCATTTACATTTGCTCAACAGGGGTTTATCACTAGCAATCCACCCTATGGTGAGCGTTTGGAAAGTGAACCTGCTTTAATCGCGCTTTACAGTCTCTTAGGACGAGTATTAAAAAATCAGTTTCCAGGCTGGCGTTTATCGCTATTTAGTGGTTCGCCAGAACTATTAGCTTGCTTAGGGCTACGAGCCGAACGTGAGTTTAAAACCAAAAATGGACCGTTAAATTGCATTCAGAAAAATTATCTGTTATCAGCTAAAACGGTTGGCAGCCATAGCATGGTTGGCGAAGATTTTGCTAACAGGCTGAACAAAAATGAGAAAAAACTTAATAAATGGGCCAAACAACAGGGGATTGATTGTTATCGCATTTATGATGCTGATTTACCTGAATATAATGTTGCAGTTGATCGTTATGGCGAACATATTGTTATTCAAGAATATGCGCCGCCCAAGAGTATAGATAGCCATAAAGCTAAACAACGTCTGTTTGATGTGATCAGTGCAATCATGCAGGTATTGGCATTAACTTCCAGCCAATTGGTGTTAAAAACACGCCAGCGCAAAGCCGGTAAGCAACAATATGAGAAATTATCCCAGCAGGGTAAGTTTTTATTAGTACATGAGTATAATGACCAATTATGGGTAAATTTGACCGATTATTTGGATACAGGATTGTTTTTAGATCATCGTTTGGTGCGTAAAATGTTAGCGAATATGAGTAAAGGAAAAGATTTCTTGAATCTGTTTGCTTACACGGCGTCGGCATCGGTACATGCGGGTCTCGGTGGTGCTCGTTCCACCACTAGTGTTGATATGTCGCGTACCTATTTAGAATGGGCAGAAAAAAATTTACAGACCAATAAATTAACCGGTCAGCATCATCGGCTTATTCAGGCTGATTGTTTCGCTTGGTTAGCGCAGACGACAGAAAAATTTGATTTGATTTTCATTGATCCACCCACTTTCTCCAATTCAAAACGAATGAATGCCACCTTTGATGTGCAACGTGATCATATCAACTTGATGATGCAGATTAAGCGCTTGCTGCGTCCTGGCGGTACAGTGGTATTTTCTAATAATAAGCGTGGTTTTAAAATGGATATGTCAGGTATTACTCAATTAGGATTAACTGCCAAGGAAATCACTCAGCAAACCATTTCACTTGATTTTACACGTAATCGCCAGATCCATAACTGCTGGTTGATTGGTCATGCAGATACGGAAAAGTAATTTATGTCATTAATGAATATGTCATCTGCCTATCTGGCTTTTAGTGATGCGCCGTTATTAGATAATACAGAGTTGCATATTGAAGATAATGACAGGGTTTGTTTGGTTGGCCGTAATGGTGCCGGCAAATCAACCCTAATGCGCGTATTGACCAAAGAACAACCGCTTGATGATGGTCAGGTCGTTTATCAGCAGGATCTGCAGGTTGCTCGTTTACAGCAAGATCCACCGCGTGATATCGGTGGTACTGTTTTTGATTTTGTCGCTGAAGGTGCTAAAGAGCAGGCAAATTATATTAAATCTTTTCATAAAATAGCAAAAATGGTCGAACAAGATCCCAGTGAAAAGAATCTTAATAAGTTAGCTGAATTGCAGGAGGTATTAGATCGCGATAATTTGTGGTTACTCGATACACAAATTAATGATGTGATTAAGCAATTGCAGCTGCCAGCTGACAGCCCGTTATCTGCATTGTCCGGCGGTTGGTTACGCAAGGCTGCATTGGCGCGTGCTTTAGTCTGTGGGCCACGGGTTCTTTTTCTTGATGAACCGACCAACCATTTAGATATTGATACCATCTTATGGTTAGAAAATTTTCTAAAAGATTTTCAGGGTAGTATCGTGTTTGTCTCCCATGATCGCTCTTTTATTCGCCATATGGCAACTCGCATCATTGATCTTGATCGGGGTAAATTAGCTTCCTGGCCGGGTGATTATGACGATTATCTGATCAATAAAGAAGAAGCATTACGGGTAGAAGAGCAGCAGAATGCTGAGTTTGATCGTAAATTGGCACAGGAAGAAGTTTGGATCCGCCAGGGAATAAAAGCCCGGCGTACTCGTAATGAAGGCAGAGTGAGAGCATTAAAATCCTTACGCCTAGCACGTTCTGAGCGACGCGAGGTAATGGGGACGGCGAAGATGCAGGTTTCCGATGCAAGTCGTTCAGGCAAGCTAGTGTTTGAGCTTGAAAATGTTAATTATCGCATTGGCAATAAAGTATTAATTGATAATTTTAGTGTCCAAGTGCAACGTGGTGATAAAATAGCCTTAATCGGGCCTAATGGCTGCGGCAAGACAACATTGCTCAAGTGGATGTTAGGACAAATTGAGGCGGATAGCGGTAATATTTACCGCGGTACCAAACTTGAGATTGCTTATTTTGATCAACATAGAATGACGCTAGATCCGGATAAAACGGTGATGGATAATTTAGCTGAAGGTAAACAGGAAGTAATGGTTAATGGACAGCCGCGTCATGTGCTTGGTTATTTACAAGATTTCTTGTTTCATCCTAAACGCGCCATGACACCGGTGCGAGCCCTTTCAGGTGGAGAGAAAAATCGATTATTATTGGCACGTTTGTTTTTAAAACCCAGTAATTTGTTGATCCTTGATGAACCGACTAATGATTTAGATATTGAAACACTTGAACTATTGGAAGAGCTCGTTGATAGTTATAAAGGGACAGTATTATTGGTTAGCCATGATCGTCAATTTGTTGATAATACCGTAACTGAGTGCTGGATGTTTGAAGATCATGGTAAAGTTGAGCGGTATGTGGGGGGGTTTTATGACGCCTCTTCGCAGCGTAGAAAAAAAATTTCTTTATCGCCTGCTACTGTTAGTAAAGCCAATATTGCGGTAGTGGAAACAGCTAAAGAGCAGCCAAAACGAAAAAGTAATAAAATTAGTGATCATTTATTAAGAGAACTAGAACAATTACCGCTGCAGTTAGAAGCGTTAGAAGCTGAAATTGCCATCTTGCAAGCTCAAGTTAGTGCGCCGGAATTTTTTAATCAGCCCCATAGCGTTACTGAATCAGTATTAAAAGCATTAGCTGAGAAAGAAGCAGAAATGGAAATGACATTCGAGCGTTGGCAAGAATTAGAATCACTTAAAAATAGCCAATAATTTGGCATTATGAATGTATAGAGGAGAGAAAAGTTGTGCTCTCATAATCATCTTAAAGAAAGTTGTCATAATAAGATACTCTGCCCCCAATGTGATTTATTGGTAGCATTACCGGTTTTAGAACAAGGCACTAGAGCCAGCTGTCCACGCTGTCATACTGTTTTATCTGCTAAGTGGAAGTATCGCTAATCAACCAACTGCAATAGCGATTAGCGCATTAGTGATGTTGCTTATTGCCTGTTTATTTCCTTACGTAAAAATGAGTGTCATGGGCATTGAAAGTCAAATTTGACTGTTTAATATTGCTCATGCCATGTTTAATGTAAAGTATGCTAGTCTTGGCTGGTTTTTTCTCCTTTTTGTCGTGGCAGTACCCGCTTTTTGTATGGTTGCCATTATTTTATTATGTCAACGAGTTAATCTCCCGCTTTGGTTAAAAATAAATCTTGCTAGGACGTTATTTCACATGAAAACCTGGTGCATGGTAGAAATTTTTCTAGCTGGTGTGCTGGTTAGTTTTGTAAAACTAATGACCTATGGTGAAATTACTTTGGGTATCAGTTTTGTTCCTTATTGTTTTTTTTGTTTGTTGCAGGTCAGGGCATTTCAATGTTTAGATAGACATTGGTTATGGCAGAAAATAGGTGAAGTGCCAAAGCTTGAGATTCCACTGCAAGAAGGCAAAAGTGGTATTAGTCAAAACGTCAGATCCTGTCATATTTGTATGGCCATTTTGCCAGCTGAACGTAAATACTGTCCTCGTTGCCATACCAAAGGATATGTTAGGCGGCCTAATAGTTTAAAAATACCATGGCATTATTGCTCTCCTCATTAGTTCTTTATATTCCAGCAAACGTTTTGTCTGTTATGATCACCAATACATTAGGTAGTAGACTAGACTCTACTATTATGTCCGGTGTTATTTTGTTATGGGGTGATGGTTCGTATCCGGGCGCCATTATTATTTTTATTGCTAGCATTATGGTACCTAGCTTAAAAATAGTGGCAGTAGGCTGGTTATGTTTTGATGCTAAAGGTTATGGCAATCGGGATCCGGCGAGGATACATTTTGTTTATGAACTTGTTGAATGTGTTGGACGTTGGTCAATGATTGATGTTTTTGTGATTGCAGTATTATCGTCATTGGTGCAAATGGGACGATTAATGAGCGTTTCACCGGCACTTGGGGTGATTTTATTTGCTGCTGTTGTGATTTTAACCATGTTTGCGGCAATGACTTTTGATCCGCGTTTAACTTGGGATCGCTGTAATGTTGTATCGCAGAGTAGAATTCGGTTAGAAAAGGGGTTGCAAGGTGGCTAATAAAAATAACACTGACGCGCAAGCAAAGATCAGTAAACTAAAAAGCTGGTCACCGATTTGGATCATTCCAATTATCACCATCTTTATTGGTGCCTGGATCCTAATTTACCATTTTAGCCATTTAGGTCCTGAAGTGACATTGATTACCTATAATGCCGAAGGTGTTGAAGCGGGAAAAACCAAACTGAAAAGTCGTAGTGTTGACATAGGCTTGGTGGAAAAAGTTTCTCTTGATAACAACTTTAAGCGTGTAATTATTAAAGCACGTTTAAATGATGGCATGAGAGATTTGTTAAAGAAAGATACCGCATTCTGGATCGTTAAACCGGCTATTGGCAAAGAGGGAATAACCGGTTTAGGCACGCTATTTTCTGGCGTATTTATTGAAGTACAACCTGGCAATAGTGAACAGCATGCTGAGAAATTTGATTTATTAGGTTCGCCGCCATTAGCTTCACCTGATGCTAAAGGTATTCGAGTGATTTTGACTAGTGATCAGGCTGGTAGATTAAATGGCGCCCCAGCGCTATTCCATGGTTATCGAGTCGGTTCGGTAGAAGCGAGTTCGTTTGATATTAAAAGCCGCAATATGCATTATCAACTCTTTATTAATGCCCCTTATGATGGGCTAGTAACGGAAAATGTTCGTTTTTGGCAGGATAGTGGTATTGCTTTTGATCTATCGGCACAAGGTGTTCGCTTAGACTTAGAGATGGGCTCTTTAACCACACTATTTAGTGGTGGGGTGTTAGTTTTGATGTTGTAGAGGGTTGGCAACCAGGTAAGAGGGTGGAAGATAAAAGCCTATTCAGACTCTATGAAGATCAAAGAAGTATTCAGAACTCTTTATATACTGTACACAAAGATTTTATTTTGTTTTTCTCTGATTCAGTTCGCGGATTACAACCTGGCGCACCAGTTGAATGTAGAGGAATTCGCTTAGGAACCGTGATGGAGGTTCCGTTTGATTCTGAGAAATTACGGCAAAATTGGATAATGAATTCCGTATTCCTGTTTTAATTCATATTGAGCCTGGTCGTGTTAGTACCGATATTGATCTAGAAAAAGAGTTTGCCGCAGCATTAAGACAAGGATTAAGAGCAGCTTTCAAATCGGCTAACCTAATTACCGGAGCATTGTATATCGATTTGGATTTCTATCCAGAAAAAGGCCAATGGAAAGGGCCATTAAAAGTTGCTGATTACGATATTATTCCAACGGTTAGTGCTGGATTATCACAGATCCAACAAAAAGTGGTTGAGGCACTAGATAAAATCAATCGTCTGCCGATTGAGCCTATGATAAGTCAAGCCACAAATACGCTAGCAGAAAGTCAGAAAACCATTCGTGAAGCACAGCGTACTTTATCTGAGTTGAATAAACTGATGACTAGCAAAGACTTTCAAAAGATCCCCGCTGATCTGCAACAGACTTTGCTTGAATTAAATCGCGTTATGCAAGGTTTGCAACCAGGATCACCTGCCTATAATAGAATGATCGATAATATGCAGCGTCTTGATCAGGTGTTAAGAGATATTCAACCCGTTATCAAGACATTGAATAATAAGAGTAATGCACTTGTTTTTAAAGCAAAATCGATCAAGGATCCAGAACCGAAGAAGGTGACAAAATAATGAGATATTTGGCATGGATTTTGTGTTTTTTACTTATCGGTTGTAGTAGTGGTATTGAAAAATCTTATTATCAATTACCAACAACGCCGAGCTTAGTGACTAAAAAAAGTGATTTACTAACGCAAAAACAGCTTTGGGTACAGACAGTGCAATTGTCTGGAATATTGGCAGCTAATGGTATTACTTACCAAACTAGCGATGTTAATTATGTTAATGCAAACAATCATCTATGGGCAAGCCCGTTAGAACAGCAATTGATGCAAAATTTAGTCAATCAGTTATCAATAATGTTGCCTAATCGATTAGGATCGGCTCAACCGCTGGAAAACAGACCTGATAGTCTTAATGTCTTTTTGACCGCTTTTCATGGCCGTTATGATGGTAAAGTGATTATCCAGGGAAACTGGATTTATAAAAGTGATAAAGTCATTATCAAGCGAGATTTTAGTCTGCTGCTTGATCAAGATGAAAATGGCTATTCGGCATTAGTTAGGACGTTAGCAAGAGGTTGGACTCAGGTTGGACAATCAATAGCGAGCCAATTATCTTGAATGTATAAAATATAACATATTTGCCCCTTCAGCTTGATAACAGAAGGGGTTTATGACACAAAAATCTGACTTTAAAAGCTGCTTGTATCTTGAAATAAACCGACTTTCAAATCTTTTGCTGTGTAAATGCACTTATCATCAACCAAGACTTCACCATCAGCCACACCCATAATCAATTTTCGATTAATAACACGTTTTAAATGGATACGGTAGGTTACTTTTTTTGCGGTTGGCAAAACTTGTCCAGTAAATTTGACCTCACCTACGCCCAGTGCTCGGCCTTTACCTTTACCACCAAGCCATCCCAGGTAGAAACCAACGAGTTGCCACATTGCATCTAACCCTAGACAACCAGGCATAACGGGATCATTAGTGAAGTGGCAACTAAAAAACCATAAATCAGGTTTGATATCAAATTCTGCTTCGATAAACCCTTTATCATAATTGCCGCCACTTTCGGTCATTGTTGTGATGCGATCCATCATCAACATATTACCGGAAGGTAATGGCGGTCCATTTTCACCAAAAAGTTTACCTCTGCCGGAAGCATCCAAATCTTCTTTTTTATAGGAGTTGCGTTTATCAACCATATTACTAAATAGCCTTATTATTAATAATAAGGTTAAAGAATAGCGTACACTTGTAAGCTGAGCAACTCCGATCAGCGATTTTTTTTAATTTAATTCAGCCACTTTAGCAGCCCCATGAATTTTGGTCTTTCTTGGTTATTAGCCTGAGTAATTCGTTCTTGTATTAAAGCTAACAGGTGTAAGTTATTTGTATCATATTGTTGCTTATAATAAGCATGTTTGGTTAAAATTGAAATGGCTTCAGAAACGTGTTCAACCGGCCAAAGGTGAAATACGCCAGATTTGACTGCTGCAATAAGATCGGTTTTTAAGCATAAATGACGAATATTAGCCGCAGGAATGATAACTCCTTGCTGACCGGTTAATTCACGTTGGAAACAGACGTTAAAAAAGCTTTCGATTTTTTGGTTAATACTACCAATCGGTTGTACATAACCGAATTGATCTACTGCACCGGTAACCGCAATTTGCTGATCGATAGGCTGAAGAGAAAGTGCACTAATTAATGCACAAAGTTCAGCTAATGATGCGCTATCACCATCAACTTCATTGTAAGACTGTTCAAATACGATTGAGGCAGAAAAGGGTTGTGGCTGTTCAAGCTTTAATTCGTAATTGAGATAGGCTTTCATAATCATCATGCCTTTAGCGTGAATATTACCGCCCAGCTCAACTGTACGTTCTACATCAGTAAACTCACCATCACCGAAGTGAGCAACACAAGTAATACGTGATGGTTCACCGATAAGTTCTGGATGCCCTGGGTACTGCATAACAGATAAGCCATTGATTTGGCCAATCATTTCACCTTCAGTTTTAATAAAAACTTGTTTTTGCAGAATATCATATAGATTGCGTTTGGCTAGGTAACCGTGTTGCCACTGGCGCTGTTGCATCGCTGTTTGGAACGATTTTGCAGTTAACTGATTATCTTGTTGAAATTGATTTGCCTCAGCTAAACAACGAATGAGCCACATTCTATCTAGCGGTAGGATAGATTTGTCTTCCGTATATCGAATTGCTTGAGTAATGAAGGTTGGCCACGCATCAGTCGTTAAAGCAGGAAATTGGCAATCGGTAATAATTTGTTTAATAAATTGCACCCATAGCGATAATTGACCACTATGTTCAAAATTCAATTCAAATTCATATTCTCCATAGGTAGCTTGAGAAAAAAGCTCAGGCTCTTTTGTTTCCAGTTCTTCAAGGCTAAAATGGTCGCCGACCAAAATTTGCTTAATATCAAGTGGCATTGAATCAATTGGATAGGGTAAAAATTGATTATCATTGGCTGGAAGCCATTCAAACCGTTTTTGCATCACCATCTGTTTTAAGCGCTGCCACATCAATGGCTGCGCTAATAATGTACCAACGGAAAGTAATAATACTCCGCCATTGATTTTATGTAATAGTCCTGGCTCTAAGTGAACACTATTTTGATGTTGATGAACACTGCCAAATAATTGAGGCATTTCTATCCAGTTACAGAAATAGACCGAATGACAGGGTGTAAATGATCCTTTAGTTCCTGCTTGCCAATGAAATCTTCCATTTGATTGTTGATAATCTCCAGTGATAGCTACTGAGGATGGATTAATATTTTTAATGCATTTTGCTAACTCAGATAAGTAGCTTTGGCATTCTAATGCTTTAATGATAGCAAAAGGAGAATAGGTTGGTGTTAATAAAAACCTTTCCAGACTGTTATATAATCTAGGTTGAATGATGGCCAAAGTGGCATTATCTAGTTTATCAGCAGCAGCAAAAAGATTAAGATAAGGTTCATAATCAGGTGCTAAATTCTGCCATATTAATTCGTTACTAATCACGCTATTTTTCAACTTATAATTTAGATAAAAAGTTTATCAATTATCCTCAATATCCTAATTGTATGAAGTCAAGATAGAAGACATTTTAGAAATACGCTATTGTTTTTAGAGAAACAGGTACATTTTACTATGAAAACAAGATATCCGTTTCCAGCATTATAAAATTTTTAGGATGAAATCATTATATTAACGTTTGTTTAAATTTATGCCACTATTAATTTTGTATATTTTAAATATAATTTTATTCATAAACTGTAGTAATAAGTGCAATAAAAAATGTAAAAGTCTAGTCAATGTAAATAATTTGGGACTGAACATTAGTAACTAATGGTTAATATCCAATTAGTAAGCTAATGACAAAAAACACTAATACAGTAGATAGAATGTATTATTTCAATTTAGAACATAGTGAAAGTTGCTAGCTATAAATGTGAATAATCATATTCTATCGCACTAATTATGATTTTTTGTCGATTGACTTGTATAAATAGGAAAAATTATATTTTTTGCTAACATTTCAATATAGTGTGATTTCTTACTAAGATTTTATTAAGTTGGCTAAAAAACCAAACGTTTTTATTGTTAAATGTTGTTATAATTACATAAGTTACGTTGTCACAGAGATGATTATTAAATATCAACAGCTTGAAAATCTTGAATGTGGTTGGAAATGGGATTACTTGGTTAAAAAGTATCGCGATGGTGAGAATATCACTAAGTATGTAGAAAAAAGCGCCGTTCAGGATGCGATTGAGCAACTGTTGAAATTAGAAAATACCCCAACAAAAGTGATAAACTGGATAAAAAATCATATGTCGCCAGATTTATCCAATCGAATGAAGCAAACAATTAGAGCCAGCAGAAAGCGACATTTTAATGCCGAGCATCAGCACTCATGTAAAAAATCTATCGATTTAGATTTTCTTGTCTGGCAAAGACTATCTATTTTAGCAAGAAAACAAGGCTGCACGCTCTCTGAAGCTATTGTGCATCTTATTGAAGATGCAGAGAGAAAAGACCAGTATGCAAACCAAATGTCGACATTTAAGCAGGATTTACAAAATATACTGGGTGACTAGCGTAAAAATAGGATCTTAAATCTGGATTTTTTAGCCATCTTAGCAATAAATTTTAAGCAAAAAATAACCCTTTAAAAAAGGGTTATTTTATTTGTAAATAAATAATTTTTTAAACAGATACTACGGTTGCGGAGTTACTTCTGTAGTACCTTGGATCTCGATTTCAACTCGACGATCTGGTGCTAAGCAATTGATTAATGCAGCGCGAGGTTTTACGTTATTACAAGTACTACCTGTTACTGGATTTTCTTCTCCGCGACCTTGTAAACTAATTGCGTTCGCTGGAATACCTTTAGAAATCAGGTAGCTCATAACTTCATGTGCGCGCTTCTGAGATAAAGGTTTGTTGTAGGATGGTGAACCAATACGGTCAGTATAGCCAAGAACCATCACACTCCCTTGAGTTGGGTCAAGATTCGTTAGTTCGCTATACAACTTATCAAGTTCAGCTTTACCTGCTGGCTTCAAGGTATGTTTATTGAACTCAAATAAAACGTCAGAACGTAAAGTAAAACGTTTGTTTTCGATTGGTGCTGGAGCTGGTGCTGGTACAATCACAGGCGCTGCGTCTTGATTGAATCGATATACAACACCAATACTCAACATCCCATTATCTGGACGAACGGATAGTGAATCTTTATCACCAATATGACTCACCCATTGATAATCTAAACGAGTTGCCCATTCAGGGGTAATAGCATATTCAAGCCCTAGCGCATAAACTGGAGAAAAACCAGTGTCATGCTCTTTAAAGGAATCTTGACCGGATACGTTTGCTTTTGCATCAGTCCGCCATACCATACCACCGAGACGACCATAAACATCTAATTCGTCTGTCAGTGGATAACTTAGACGAGCGGTTAATTGAACACCCATCGATTTCAGGCTACCGTTATTTGGCTGACCAGAATATCTCATTCTGCCAAGCCAGTCATAACCTAATTCGAAACCGAGATATTGATTATGTTGGTAACCAACATAGGCACCTGCGCCTAGTTGATCGCGCTTAGCTTTACCAATGCCAACATTTTCATCGTCAGGATGAAAGCCGGTATCTTCAAAGTGTGACCAACCTAATTTAGCACCGGTATACCAGGTATTATCTTTAGGGGCCGCCTGAGCTGCAGTTGCGAAAGCTGCCACTGCTACTGCGATAGCTATCTTTTTCATTTTACGCCTCGTTATCATCCAATATAGGCATCAGCTTCTTGAGCTTTTTTATAAGCCGTATGGTTTAAAATGCTGGTTAAGTTATTACGCTCTACTATCTTCGTTTCTACTTTATCTGCCTAAGGAATTATTCAAATAAAAAGTAGAATCCAAGCACTACCTTAACTTTGTAAAGTTTACAACGAACTTCAAAAGTTACAAGTAGAGGAAACATTAATCTTATTAACTTTTTAAAAGGCAATCGGTGAATTATAGATATAATTTATAACTATATTGCCATGGTTAAAGAATTAACCAAATGATTTATATTATTTTTTTTTGTTTTTGTCTATTGTCGTTTACAATTCATCAAATAGATTAGGAATAATCCTAATCTAGGCTAGTGATAATAATTAGAATGAATTTTTAGCTAATTAGAATGTCCGCGGGCACAATTAATATTTGCAGGCCGCATAACAAAGCCAATACTGTTTCCAAGCTGTGCTGCATGCTCTAAATGTTGTAAACATGATGGTGATACAGTCGGTAACCAGCCTAAGACAATACTACAAGTGCCGCTAGATAATGCTTTTATCATAGCAATAACGCTCATTTCTGGGCTTAGTGAATTTATTTGTACTGTTTTATTTAACGGTAGCTCTGAATTAATCAACCAATTACGGCTTAATTTTCGGTTAGGATTTAGCCATAATAGCCAACGAGATTCATCGCGAAAACGGTGTAATAATGATGTCAGAAGTACTTCAACCATAGGATTATTTTCATTATATACCCATTCATTAACTACGCCGTTTGAATATATTGGCGCATTTCTATAATTTGGTAATAGTAAATTTTGGACATTACTAGGTTGATTCTCTGTTTTTTATTGGGTAATTCCATGTGTTGGTATTCATATTGATCTCAGTTTATTACTGTACGCATATACAGTAATTGTATATTCATATAATATCAAGCCGATTTTTACACAGCGCTTCGCAAAAAATTAACTTTTCTGCTTAATTGAACATTTAATTGTTGCAGTTTGGA
Organism: Arsenophonus endosymbiont of Aphis craccivora; assembly: GCF_013460135.1. Taxonomy (GTDB): domain Bacteria; phylum Pseudomonadota; class Gammaproteobacteria; order Enterobacterales; family Enterobacteriaceae; genus Arsenophonus; species Arsenophonus nilaparvatae. The sequence goes on along the minus strand of NZ_CP038155.1, from coordinate 1,306,390 downwards.
TAGGATTGCGTATTTTGTATTCTGCCTGTTAAGGGCTTTGTTGAATAAATCAGAATTAGCCGCCAGGATGGCTCCCTCTGCTACAGCTGTTATCCGATCCTGACGCTGTGTGGCATACCTAACAACGTCATACGGTTCAGCGCTTTGACCATCGCCATTGCTTCACCTACCTGAGCCTCATAGTCACGCAGCCTCAGATGGCCACCCAGCAAAGTTTTTATGCGGAACATCGCTGTTTCTGCCACTGAACGCCGGTGATAACCCACTTTCTTTTTCCACATATCATTACTCCTGCTCAGACGCTGATTCGCCACCGCATGGTTACGTTCATGGTACTTGTCCGGCCAGTATTTCGCTCCGCTTCGCGGCGGGATAAGGGGCCTGATTTTCTTTCTTAGCAACGCATCGTGGCAGTAACAGGCGTCATAAGCACCGTCTGCTGACACTTCCCTGATTTTCCGGTGGGTTTGGTTAATCAGGCCCGGCAGTGCCTGCGCATCTGTCGTTCCGCTGAGCGATAAGTCGGCACAGATAATCTCATGAGTCACACTGTCTGCTGCCAGATGAAGCTTGCGCCACACTCTTCGTCTGTCAGCCCCATGCTGCCTGACTTTCCATTCACCTTCGCCAAAGACCTTCAGACCGGTACTGTCGATGACCAGATGCGAGATTTCACCACGCGTTGGCGTTTTTATGCTGATGTTGACGCTCTTTGCTCGTCTGCTGACCAGCGAGTAGTCCGGACAGCATAGCGGCAAAGACATGAGTTTAAAAATCGAATCAACGAAGCCCTGTAATGCCCGGAGCGACAGGTTAAACACACGCTTCATCATCAGGACAGTGGTAACAGTCATATCGCTGTAGTAAAGCGGCCGGCCACGACCTTCAGGCGAAGAACTGTCAGTCCATCCAGCGATGGCCGACTCATCAAGCCAGACCGTCAGGGAACCGCGTTGTCTGAGTGCCTTGTTGTACGCGGGCCAGTTGGTAATTTTAAACTTTTGCTTTGCCATGGGGACCTGATGTTGAAACGAATTTAGCGATCAGCTCCGCCAATCACCTAAAAGTTCGATTTATTCAACAAAGCCCCTGTTAAGTAGAATATTTTTATTAACTATTAATGAGTTAAATGGATATATGCGACAGTTTATTTATTATAAATATTGGATAAAAAGGGTAACTATTAAGTTATGTTTTGTAATTGGTAAGATATTTATTTAGCTATATTTAATTTAATATTAAACGATGCTTAAGGTTTTATTCGTCGCCTTTTGTATACACGGTTTTGCAATAATCAAGGAAGTTTTTAAAGTGGATGAAATAACTTAATAAATTTTCTTACTATTTTAACTGATTAAAATATGGAGAAGTATAAAAATATTAGATTTGTGAGCGTTCACATGGAGAGTGGCAATTATGCTTTTATTTGATTCTCGTTTTTCTTGTTTGCAAAGCCTAATGGAAAATTATGGCCACATAAAGAAAAAACCGCATTTCGGGGGTTATTGTATTCTAGTCAATCATGTCATTATTGGGCAGGTATTGGATGGCGAGTTTTATTTGCGAGGTTGTTTATTTGCGGAACGTCAATTTGAAGTGTCAGGATTGCAAAAACTGATTTATACCAAGAAAGGCGTTCCTCTTATATTAAAGTATTTTTTTATCAATGAAATGCTGTGGAATGATAATTTACTTTTATGTTATTACAGGCTTTGTTGAATAAATCGAACTTTTAGGTGATTGGCGGAGCTGATCGCTAAATTCGTTTCAACATCAGGTCCCCATGGCAAAGCAAAAGTTTAAAATTACCAACTGGCCCGCGTACAACAAGGCACTCAGACAACGCGGTTCCCTGACGGTCTGGCTTGATGAGTCGGCCATCGCTGGATGGACTGACAGTTCTTCGCCTGAAGGTCGTGGCCGGCCGCTTTACTACAGCGATATGGCTGTTACCACTGTCCTGATGATGAAGCGTGTGTTTAACCTGTCGCTCCGGGCATTACAGGGCTTCGTTGATTCGATTTTTAAACTCATGTCTTTGCCGCTGTGCTGTCCGGACTACTCGCTGGTCAGCAGACTAGCAAAGAGCGTCAACATCAGCATAAAAACGCCAACGCGTGGTGAAATCTCGCATCTGGTCATCGACAGTACCGGTCTGAAGGTCTTTGGCGAAGGTGAATGGAAAGTCAGGCAGCATGGGGCTGACAGACGAAGAGTGTGGCGCAAGCTTCATCTGGCAGCAGACGGTGTGACTCATGAGATTATCTGTGCCGACTTATCGCTCAGCGGAACGACAGATGCGCAGGCACTGCCGGGCCTGATTAACCAAACCCACCGGAAAATCAGGGAAGTGTCAGCAGACGGTGCTTATGACGCCTGTTACTGCCACGATGCGTTGCTAAGAAAGAAAATCAGGCCCCTTATCCCTCCGCGAAGCGGAGCGAAATACTGGCCGGACAAGTACCATGAACGTAACCATGCGGTGGCGAATCAGCGTCTGAGCAGGAGTAATGATATGTGGAAAAAGAAAGTGGGTTATCACCGGCGTTCAGTGGCAGAAACAGCGATGTTCCGCATAAAAACTTTGCTGGGTGGCCATCTGAGGCTGCGTGACTATGAGGCTCAGGTAGGTGAAGCAATGGCGATGGTCAAAGCGCTGAACCGTATGACGTTGTTGGGTATGCCACACAGCGTCAGGATCGGATAACAGCTGTAGCAGAGGGAGCCATCCTGGCGGCTAATTCTGATTTATTCAACAAAGCCAATAATCATCCAAACATTCCGCTATTGTATTACCTTCCAATGCAACAAAACCTTGATAACGATCACCATATAACCTTGGCCAACCATCTGTTTTAATGATGATTGAGCAGTAACTGAACCTTCAATACGAGCAACACCTCTCATTTGTTGGTGATTATTTCCGTTTATTACCAACATTTTTACCGGGCCATCTCCCTGAATTTGTATGGTTATATCACCTTCAAATTTTAAAGTTGCTGTTAATAAACTAGTGGCAACTAACAATTCACCCAATAATAGATTAACTGCTGACGGATAATCGTGTTGATCGAGTATCTTTTTATAAGTTTCATTGACTGAAACTAGCTCACCACGAACAGCATCATTTTGAAACAAAAAACGGTGTAACTGGTCATGTTTAGACATATTTTCTCTCATTGCTAAAGTTGTCATCAAAATGACTCATTTAAATTTGTATGCTTAAATTTAATCAGGTTACGTCGTTCTTTCTTATCAGGACGACGTTCTGGGTTTGGCATGGTTAATGAATTAGTTTTACGCGCTAAAGCCAATCTTTCTCTATTAACAATACTGTCTTGTGTTTCATGATATAACGCTCTTGCTTCTGATGCGCCCCGTCTCTGATCGCTAATGGCCAATATTTCTATAGTTAACTCATCATTTCCTTGTCTTAATTTTATAATGGCATGCTTTTCAACGACTTTACTTGGTTTACTTCGCTGCCCATTATAGTGAACTTTGCCACCCTCAATCATTTTACGAGCAATTGCTCGAGTTTTATAAAAACGTGCAGCCCATAACCATTTATCTAAACGAATAATCAAATCCATATCTGACTGTGTTTTCATACTCTTTTCATTAGGTTACATATTTTTTTGCTGGTCAGTGGAAGAGACAATATTGAAACAATGCTCATAATATTGCCGAATACTTTTTAATCGCCACTGATTTATACGCTTACGTGTAATAACCAGAATAAGATTTAGTATAAAAGTTGCCATTAAAACCAAGTTTAATAGAAAAGCACTAATATAGCGTAAAAGTAACATAGAACTAGGTTTACTATGTAAAACAATATGACGCGTACCTTTTGCATCGACAAATAATTTAGTAATAATACCTTCTGCTTCAAAAGGAGTATGCATTAAAATATCTGACAATTTTTGCAGCTCTTGCCATTTTTGTAATGGAGAATAAGAATCAACAACAGGAGAGTGGAATGAAACTAAATCTACAAACGGTTTTCCTTCATCACTGATAAGTAATACACCTCTGGTCGGTGGTGTATTCAATAACGCCGCTGCTTTTTCTATTTCTATATTAATATAAAAAGATGTCGTTTCATTAACCAGTTTTTCCAAAGTTTCTGCCCCACCTGGCCGCAATATCACATTGGTACGGCTTTGTTGAATAAATCAGAATTAGCCGCCAGGATGGCTCCCTCTGCTACAGCTGTTATCCGATCCTGTGCTACAGCTGTTATCCGATCCTGACGCTGTGTGGCATACCCAACAACGTCATACGGTTCAGCGCTTTGACCATCGCCATTTCTTCACCTACCTGAGCCTCATAGTCACGCAGCCTCAGATGGCCACCCAGCAAAGTTTTTATGCGGAACATCGCTGTTTCTGCCACTGAACGCCGGTGATAACCCACTTTCTTTTTCCACATATCATTACTCCTGCTTAGACGCTGATTCGCCACCGCATGGTTACGTTCATGGTACTTGTCCGGCCAGTATTTCGCTCCGCTTCGCGGCGGGATAAGGGGCCTGATTTTCTTTCTTAGCAACGCATCGTGGCAGTAACAGGCGTCATAAGCACCGTCTGCTGACACTTCCCTGATTTTCCGGTGGGTTTGGTTAATCAGGCCCGGCAGTGCCTGCGCATCTGTCGTTCCGCTGAGCGATAAGTCGGCACAGATAATCTCATGATTCACACTGTCTGCTGCCAGATGAAGCTTGCGCCACACTCTTCGTCTGTCAGCCCCATGCTGCCTGACTTTCCATTCACCTTCGCCAAAGACCTTCAGACCGGTACTGTCGATGACCAGATGCGAGATTTCACCACGCGTTGGCGTTTTTATGCTGATGTTGACGCTCTTTGCTCGTCTGCTGACCAGCGAGTAGTCCGGACAGCACAGCGGCAAAGACATGAGTTTAAAAATCGAATCAACGAAGCCCTGTAATGCCCGGAGCGACAGGTTAAACACACGCTTCATCATCAGGACAGTGGTAACAGCCATATCGCTGTAGTAAAGCGGCCGGCCACGACCTTCAGGCGAAGAACTGTCAGTCCATCCAGCGATGGCCGACTCATCAAGCCAGACCGTCAGGGAACCGCGTTGTCTGAGTGCCTTGTTGTACGCGGGCCAGTTGGTAATTTTAAACTTTTGCTTTGCCATGGGGACCTGATGTTGAAACGAATTTAGCGATCAGCTCCGCCAATCACCTAAAAGTTCGATTTATTCAACAAAGCCCAATCACGCCAGTAATCATACCTGCTGATAATCCCTGGCTTGCACACATAGTAAGTAAGGTGGCCGACTCCATTTCATAATTAATCACTCCCATCTTTTGCCACTCTTCCATCGATCCGCGAAAACGACGAACAACGCGCCCACTATAGGTATCATAACGTTCCTGACCAGGATAAAAAGTATCCGAAGACGCAGTAATACCAACATGGGTTGTGCTCTCTGCTGCTTTAGCTGCATCATAAAGCGCATTGGTACAATTACAATCAGCTACCGCAGGATATTCTAAAGGCGCAAAATGTAAGCTAGCACCATCTAGACGTACTGCGCCAGTAGTAATATAGTAATAAGTACATCACCGACATTGATATTTTTTTGAATTGCACCGGTAGTACCGATACGAAGAAAAGTACGTATGCCTAATTGTGCTAATTCTTCAACAGCAATAGAAGTCGAGGGGCCACCAAGACCGGTTGAACAAATAATAATCGACTTGCCATTAAGTTCAGCACGCCATGAGGTAAATTCACGTAACGAAGCCAGATATACCGGGTTATCCATTAATTTGGCAATTTTTTCTACCCGATTTGGATCGCCAGGCACAATAGCAAGCGTTGCACCTTGTAAGTCATTTTTAGTTAATCCCAAGTGAAAAACATCAGACATAATTACACCATACTGTATTTTTAATTTATTTAATCCATTAATTTAATAATAAAATGATAACCTTTTAATGATAGGGATCATTTAAAGCAATAATGAAAAGCTGCTTTTACACAAAAATATGATCAAATTATTTATGCTAGCTTGATCATATCGTATTTTTAATAAATAAAAATCACTTGATTAATTAAAAGGATCCGGTAAATCTTTTAAGTCTTTTATTGTATTTTTAGCTTATCACTCACTATTATTAACGTATGACTAGCAAAGATTTTAATAATTTCTAACCTTGTAGAATTTAAAGGTTGGAAGATACCAATCGTTTAACCAATTTTGATGTTGCAAGGGGGTTATCATGGGATTTTTAGATCAACTTACCGATATGGTTGGTGGTGAAAATTTAATCAATATAAAAATATTTTAAGCTGGATTGAAACACAAGGTGGCATTCGGGGCTTAATTAATAAATTTGAGCAACAAGGATTTGGAGGAATTATTCAATCCTGGATAGGCTCAGGGGAGAACTTACCCGTAAGTATGGAGCAAATTAGCTCAATATTTGGTACAAGTAATATTTCTGCCTTAGCCAGTAAAGTCGGTTTAAATTCAGAACAAACGTCTTCATTAATCGCAGAGTATTTGCCTAAATTAGTTAATACAGCAACCCCAGATGGCTTTGTTGAATAAATCGAACTTTTAGGTGATTGGCGGAGCTGATCGCTAAATTCGTTTCAACATCAGGTCCCCATGGCAAAGCAAAAGTTTAAAATTACCAACTGGCCCGCGTACAACAAGGCACTCAGACAACGCGGTTCCCTGACGGTCTGGCTTGATGAGTCGGCCATCGCTGGATGGACTGACAGTTCTTCGCCTGAAGGTCGTGGCCGGCCGCTTTACTACAGCGATATGGCTGTTACCACTGTCCTGATGATGAAGCGTGTGTTTAACCTGTCGCTCCGGGCATTACAGGGCTTCGTTGATTCGATTTTTAAACTCATGTCTTTGCCGCTGTGCTGTCCGGACTACTCGCTGGTCAGCAGACGAGCAAAGAGCGTCAACATCAGCATAAAAACGCCAACGCGTGGTGAAATCTCGCATCTGGTCATCGACAGTACCGGTCTGAAGGTCTTTGGCGAAGGTGAATGGAAAGTCAGGCAGCATGGGGCTGACAGACGAAGAGTGTGGCGCAAGCTTCATCTGGTCATCGACAGTACCGGTCTGAAGGTCTTTGGCGAAGGTGAATGGAAAGTCAGGCAGCATGGGGCTGACAGACGAAGAGTGTGGCGCAAGCTTCATCTGGCAGCAGACAGTGTGACTCATGAGATTATCTGTGCCGACTTATCGCTCAGCGGAACGACAGATGCGCAGGCACTGCCGGGCCTGATTAACCAAACCCACCGGAAAATCAGGGAAGTGTCAGCAGACGGTGCTTATGACGCCTGTTACTGCCACGATGCGTTGCTAAGAAAGAAAATCAGGCCCCTTATCCCGCCGCGAAGCGGAGCGAAATACTGGCCGGACAAGTACCATGAACGTAACCATGCGGTGGCGAATCAGCGTCTGAGCAGGAGTAATGATATGTGGAAAAAGAAAGTGGGTTATCACCGGCGTTCAGTGGCAGAAACAGCGATGTTCCGCATAAAAACTTTGCTGGGTGGCCATCTGAGGCTGCGTGACTATGAGGCTCAGGTAGGTGAAGCAATGGCGATGGTCAAAGCGCTGAACCGTATGACGTTGTTGGGTATGCCACACAGCGTCAGGATCGGATAACAGCTGTAGCAGAGGGAGCCATCCTGTCGGCTAATTCTGATTTATTCAACAAAGCCACCCCAGATGGTAAAATACCGGAAAAATTAGATTTAACGTCGATTGGTCTTAAACTACTAAAAGATAAATTTTTTGGTAGCTAATCATTATTGCCCATCCCTGTTACGATGGGCAAATTTCGTTTAATTAGCGGCGACCATTTCCGTCACTATGGATCCAATTGTTGGCGTTCAATCTATCTTGCTTAAAGTTGATCGATAGAGCCAATGCCAATGTACCCAAAGAGATAACAACAGTAGACTGCTACCTAAAATAAAGCTAAGCCAATCGCGATGCTGTTGCCAGACAACAAAATTGACCAATAATCCGGCTGGTACCAACATATTATTCATAATGTCCAACGTACCATCATCTACCTGCGTCGCGCCATAATTCCACATAAAGTAGCCAATACCAGAAGCGCCCACTCCCAACCAAATTAAAACACCCCACTGTATTTTTGTGGTGGGTAATTTACTAACATCACCGAATATCATCCAACCGAATAGTGCTATAGTAAAGGCTCCGATATAGAACCAAGAAAAGGCTTGCCGCTGTGGAATAGGAGAAATTTCCATCATTCTTTTGTAACAAACTTGGCCAATCGCAAAGGAAATATTCGCCAATTGCACATAAAGTAAACCTAGCCAAAAAGATCCGCTCAAATGATCATAACGAATGATAGCAGCTCCAATCACTGCCAGCATTGCACTCAACAAATATCCCCAGCGTAGATGCTGCCTTTCCAATAGATCATAAAATAACGTTATATAAAGCGGGGTTAACACTGTGAAGAGTAAAAATTCAACGACGCTAAGATAATTATATGATTGAAAAACAAATAGATACATGATACCTAACTGAAAAGCACCGACTAGCATATAAAGTAAAATAATTTTCAACGACAATCCACTCCAGCGTAGAAAAGTTAAAAAAACCATTGTCGCCAGAGCAACCCGGACTAAAACAGCAAACCAACTATCAACTTGGCCTGCTAAATATTCGCCGATTAAACTAAAAGACGCTGCCCACAGCAGCGTCGTAATAACTAACAATCCCATGGTCTGTCTCTTAGTAGATTAATGCTCTTTATCAATCAACAAAGCTTCCATCAAATCAAGATCTAATAATAGTGGGTTTCATTACTGATCTCTTTCGTTGCACGTAAGTGATATAACTCTGCCCGCTCGGCTCGTAACGCCGTTAAACGAAAACGACGCTCTAAATCTTCTATTAACAAATTATGCTCCATTTCATCCTGACCGGCGGTTCTACGACGCAGATAACCAGTAACACGGGAAGCAACTTCATTAATAACGTCAGGATCTAGCGCTTCTTGAGCATCGGCCGAAAGGCGCTCTTCCATTTTATTTAAGCTGACAATAGCCACTTCCGCCATCGCCGCTTTTGCCATTCGCATCTCATTAATATCTGCCAGTTTGTCACCCACTTTAAAGTTATGCAATAAAAGCGGCAAAGCAAGCACGCCAATAAAAATCGATAGCATAATAACCCCAGCGGCAATAAAAACTAACTGATAGCGAGCGGGAAAAGTGGTACCATCGGTAAGAAATAGCGGTATGGAAAGGACACCTGCCAAGGTGATTGCTCAACGTACTCCAGCAAATGATGCCAACCACAATTCACGATAAGTATAAGAAGCAAATTGCAACGGCCGTTTTTTTAATAACAACCGACTAAATCGCGTTATCAACCATAACCAACTAAACCTTAACAATAATAAATCGGTATAAATAATGAAAACGGCAACAAATAGCATCCAAGTTTCAACACTAGGATCAAGCTCAGCTTGAATAACAGAGGTTTCCCTGATACCTGGTAACTGTAAGCCAAGCATGATAAGCATGATAAGCCTGATAAGCCTGATAAGCCTGATAAGCCTGAGTTATAAGCCGAGCAAAGTATTATGCTTAACAGATATTGATTATAAAATAAGACTATGCTAGAGAAAAAATGAACTAACCGTCGTAAAACTACTGTAGTTCGCCATATTCTATCCTTAACAACAAACTATCAGTGACAATATTTTTGACTTTAAGATTAATCGTATCAGTTAACTTTATATTCCATTTTACGTTGGAATTAACATCAACGTCTATAAACTTAAATAGCTAAGCCACTCATGTAAAAAGCGACTAATATTATTGCGATCAGAACGGTACCAATATTTAATTTACGCCACTCTCCGGCACAAATGCGGCCAATCACTAAGCCAGTAAAACCAAGCATGATACCAGTGACAATATTACAGGTTAAGACAATGAATACTGCACACAATAAACCGGAAACGGCATCAATGAAGTCATTAAAGTCCAGTTGAGCAACATTACTCAGCATTAACAAACCAACATACATCAATGCTGGGGCCATTGCATAAGATGGTACTAAATAAGATAAAGGGGACAAAAATAAAATTACCAAAAACAACAAGCCAACTACTACCGCAGTTAATCCTGTTTTGCCACCCGCTGCCGTACCCGCTGCCGATTCAATGTAAACTGCTGCTGGTGAAGCGCCAATGACACCGGCAAAAATACTGCTAACTGAATCTGCGGTTAACGCTTTACCACCATCAATAATTTGACCATTTTTGTCCAACAGTTGAGCTTGACCGGCTACTGCACGGATTGTTCCTGTGGCATCAAAAATAGCTGTCATAACCAAGGCAAATAAACTGGGTAAAACAACTGGCTGTAATGCGCCAACAATATCCATACTAAACAATAACGATAAACCGTCTTCACCCAGGGTTGGTAATTTAAAGAAACCTTGGTATTTCACTTGCGGATCGAAAATTAAGCCAATAATAGAAATCACAATGATCACCATTAATACCTCCCCTGGCGTTTTTCTTCTTTCCAAACCAAAAATAACCGCTAAACCAATCAGTTACATGATCACAGGAAAAGAAGTAAATTGTCCAAGCGCAACCGGCAAACCGGCCTGCTCATTTTTTACCACCAAACCAATACCATTGGCGGCTATCAAAAGCAAAAACAGCCCGATACCTATACCTGTCCCCTGAGCAATCCCTTTTGGCATACTGCGTAGAATAAAACTACGTACACCAGTAATAGAAATAAAAGTAAATAAACATCCCATTAAAAAAACGGCACCTAAAGCAACAGGAATGCTCACTTGCTGACTAAGAACCAGACTAAATGCGGTTAATGAAATAGCACAACCGATAGCCATAGGTAAATTAGCCCATAACCCCATCAATAATGAGCCAAATCCTGCTACCAGGCAGGTTGCAATAAAAACTGCTGTGGGTGGGAAACCGGCTTGACCTAACATACCAGGTACCACAATAACAGAGTAAACCATGGCCAAAAATGTGGTGAGACCTGCAATAATCTCGCGACGAATTGTTGAGCCTCGTTGCTGTATTTTAAAAAAATGATTTAGTTTGCAATTCGAAGGAGTTTGCCTAGCAGGCATGTTGATCCTCTGTTTAGAAATTCAAGATAACTTTCAACTATGAAAGAAAACGATTGCGTCAAAAAAATAAGCCATTGCAATTATACGCAATCGTTTGGCTTCATAAAAAGAAAAAAAGAGATTTTAGAAACGCAATTATCTGGTGATCGGCTTTGTTGAATAAATCAGAATTAGCCGCCAGGATGGCTCCCTCTGCTACAGCTGTTATCCGATCCTGACGCTGTGTGGCATACCCAACAACGTCATACGGTTCAGCGCTTTGACCATCGCCATTGCTTCACCTACCTGAGCCTCATAGTCACGCAGCCTCAGATGGCCACCCAGCAAAGTTTTTATGCGGAACATCGCTGTTTCTGCCACTGAACGCCGGTGATAACCCACTTTCTTTTTCCACATATCATTACTCCTGCTCAGACGCTGATTCGCCACCGCATGGTTACGTTCATGGTACTTGTCCGGCTAGTATTTCGCTCCGCTTCGCGGCGGGATAAGGGGCCTGATTTTCTTTCTTAGCAACGCGTCGTGGCAGTAACAGGCGTCATAAGCACCGTCTGCTGACACTTCCCTGATTTTCCGGTGGGTTTGGTTAATCAGGCCCGGCAGTGCCTGCGCATCTGTCGTTCCGCTGAGCGATAAGTCGGCACAGATAATCTCATGAGTCACACTGTCTGCTGCCAGATGAAGCTTGCGCCACACTCTTCGTCTGTCAGCCCCATGCTGCCTGACTTTCCATTCACCTTCGCCAAAGACCTTCAGACCGGTACTGTCGATGACCAGATGCGAGATTTCACCACGCGTTGGCGTTTTTATGCTGATGTTGACGCTCTTTGCTCGTCTGCTGACCAGCGAGTAGTCCGGACAGCACAGCGGCAAAGACATGAGTTTAAAAATCGAATCAACGAAGCCCTGTAATGCCCGGAGCGACAGGTTAAACACACGCTTCATCATCAGGACAGTGGTAACAGCCATATCGCTGTAGTAAAGAGGCCGGCCACGACCTTCAGGCGAAGAACTGTCAGTCCATCCAGCGATGGCCGACTCATCAAGCCAGACCGTCAGGGAACCGCGTTGTCTGAGTGCCTTGTTGTACGCGGGCCAGTTGGTAATTTTAAACTTTTGCTTTGCCATGGGGACCTGATGTTGAAACGAATTTAGCGATCAGCTCCGCCAATCACCTAAAAGTTCGATTTATTCAACAAAGCCCTGGTGATCCTAAGGAAATAATCAAGCATTTTTCACCACAAAGATAATTAGCGCCATTTTATTGTTATGCAAAACCAGGCAATTTTTCTGTTTATTTTTTATGATAAGGCAACAAAAAGTAGCACCCTATTGTGGATAAGATAATGATATTATTTTGTCAGGCAAAAAGATTTTATTGAATGAAATCAACATTGAGTAATTAAAAATATTATTTATCAATATACAATGTGCTATATCAGGCTTCTATCCCAGCATACTTTTTTTCTGCTGTTTAAAGATAAACAACAGCCTATGCCTTCTACATTGTGAAGTGATGGTGTAGTCGACAGACGGACTATCAAAATGTGCTGTACATCAATCCATCATCAGCGTCACTTGGTGATCACTGTAATGAACTTGGTATTGTTGACCATTCCTTAAATAAAGCAAAACTGAACATTTGGGGAGAAATTTACAAATCATATTTTTTATTTACATTTTTATTATTTTTAATCTTACAAAAAATAATTATAATAATTTAATTTTCAATTATATGCATTCTTATCAATCCAACTGAAAGACTCCAAATAGGATTAATTATATAGGCTTACTCCACCCGCCAGTTCCACCACGACAAACACCAATTACTATACAAATTTACCCACTACATCTGCCAGTAGAAATTTGACAGCATAAGATCTTCTTATTGAAAGTTTAGGTGGGATCGATAATGAGGAAAACAGAAGGTGGGCACAACAATTACTCGCCAGATATGACTTTTTCCGCCAAACAGTTTTCATAGCCCATTGGAGTTTGCTAGGCATTACATTGAATGGGAGCAAATACCACTATGGGCGGAGCGATATAAAATACTACCCTATGAAATACCACCCATTGAAACTCGCGTTTTAGATAAAGCCGGAAATTATCATACCTTATGTTATTTTGCTAATCAAACTATCAACGCAGGCTGTGACGGTGAAGTTTATCAAGACCATGATGAAAATTATGTGATAAAAAAATATTATGAAAAATATGACTGTCAACGTGACAGTGACATTAAATCAATTGAAAAATCGATCGCATTTTTTTTGTCATTACTATGGACGTTGTTGGGTATGCCACACAGCGTCAGGATCGGATAACAGGTGTAGCAGAGGGAGCCATCCTGTCGGCTAATTCTGATTTATTCAACAAAGCCATTACTATGGTGAAAACACCGCCAAAATTTATCACGATGATGAGCAGAATTTATTTGTCAGGATAAAAAAGATTGCCGGGAAACCATTAAGTCAGGTTGATTCATTTCCAGCAGAAGCAATTAAAAAATTTAATCATATGTTAACTGAGCTGACAGAAAAAAATATTTTTCACTCAGATTTACAAAAAAATAACATTTTGTGGGATAGTGAAACAGGAAAATTCAACCCCATTGATTTTGGTAATGATACTCGTAATCTATCCAAATTAAGTCAAGAAGATCTTTCTTATGCACTGCAAAATTATGCAAAAGATTGTATTGAATTTATCATGCAGAAAATTGAACCGCCGCCCCCCTGGGCCAAATTTATTTTGGCCATGATAGTTAAAGTTTGATTTAAAATATTATCAACCTGTTATAAACATAAGTCATTGCTGGTCTTAATGACAACGGTATTTATTTAATTAACTAATCTAATTTCATGGCAATAATAAATAACAACCCTTTATCCAAAACAGATATAAAAACGCTATTCGGTTTCTTACTGTTTTTGTCTATTACCATCGCTGTTATATAAAATTGGTTTATAAAATTGGTTATTACTTCAGCCAAATTTTGTTTTCCCTACTCATCCCTCTGGTATGGATTGGTTACGGGTTATCTTTTTCGACTAAACACCACCAATTGCTGGCAATTTTTAGCCAATGGTTGCCAAGTGGCTATCAGCCGAACTTTTCTTGGATGGCTTTTTTATTTGCGTTAACCATTACGTTGATCTGGTTGTTTAAAAAATGTTTTTTGGCCGACCGGCCAGCTTTAAAAGCGGCTCAAATATGGTGTCTGGGACTCACTGTTATCTGGGTATTAGTCTTTACACTTTTTATCGGCTGGATAGATTACGCCAAAGGTTATCACAATGTGTTTGCCGATCTAAAACAACATATTGCCAGCGAATTTCTCCCTACCGACTGTATGGTCTCCCATGAAGTGGGGGAATCAGAAGCGCCAATGCTTTACTACTACACCGGAATTTTACATCAATCACAATATCACTATGAAACACCGCCTAATTGCCGGTGGCTGCTCGATCTTTCAAAAGAGGTCAGAGAACCTCCCCCTGGTATGGAAATATTCTGGATCGGCCATCGCCCTGATGAAACAAAAGAGAATTTGGTGCTATATAAGAAGATCGATCGTTGATTAGCCAGTGTTATGGTTATGATGGAGAACCGCTATTATCAAATAGCGGTTTTAGGTTGTTGTTGCGTCACACAATGAATACCACCACCGCCAATATCGATGGTATCAATATTAACAGGAACAATTTTATGGTTGGGAAACCAGTCCGTTAATATTTCTACCGCAGCGCTATCAGCGTTTTGATCGCCAAATTGCGGAATTATCACTGCCTGATGCCAAAGATAATAATTAACATAACTGGCAGCAAATTCAGGATAGCGCTGACGGTTAACTCTGACATTTTGCGGCGTATTTAATGTGGTTATATTTTTAATTTTATTCATCGCTATTAAGCTATTTTGATGCTCTCTGGTAACGCGATAATCACAAGAATAAGTATCGTTTTCCAGACTAATAATAATACTGTTGTCATTAATAAAACGAGCATAAAAATCGATATGGCCATCGGTAATATCATAACCTTTAATACCTTTTAACCAGATAATATCCGTCAATCCTAAATAGGTTTTTAACTGATATTCTATTTGCTGTCGCGTACAATTAGGATTACGATCACTATTTAAGATCGCACTTTCGGTAAATATTCCTACTCCTGAGCCATTAACTTCAATGCTACCACCTTCAAGGTTAATATTTGCTTTAAGTAATTGGCTTTCTGCGTAGTTCGCCATAATTGTGGCAACATGACGATCAAAATTATACCGCTGTTTATTGCCCCAACCATTAAAATTAAAATCGATAGCCACCAGCTGCCCCGAACTTTTATCCAACACAAAATTAGCGCCACTATCCCTGATCCAGATATCATTAAGTGGTGCTTTAATATAGTTCACCGAGCTGCCAAGTAAATTCCAAGCAACGGGATAATTTTCAAGCGTAACCAATAAATTAACCGGTTCAAATTCTGCAATTGCTAATGCAATATCGGCTAAATTCTGCTGTAAGCTTGCAATTAATTTTTTTGGTCAAATAGTTGTAGACATGCCAAATGACATCCAAGTGCAAGTATGTGCATGCGATTCGTGCGGGACATAATACATCTTCACGCTATCCTATTAAAATAGTTTAACAAACAAGTAACTAGCTAAAATAAACCGCTATTTAACGTTAACCGGTGAAAAGCTCTTTATTTCTGGCTTTAAAATAGATAGAGTAATCGGTCTAAAAATTATTGTCTACTTATGTGGAGATCAATATGACTGAACAAACTGAAAAACAGCGCGCTAAGAAAAAACAGATCATTGCCGCAGCTATCCGCTGTTTTGTTGAAAAAGGCTTTCATGCCACTTCAACGGCGGAAATATGTAAAGCTGCTGGAATGAGTCCCGGAAATTTATTTCATTACTATCCAACTAAAAATGCCATTATTGAAGCTATTGCCTTACAAGATCAGGCCAATTTTGCCACACTACTACAGCTAGAACAGGTCACCGATTCGACCATCGAAACTGTTATCACGATTATGACCAGACTGATACAACTTTATAATGAACCAACTTATGCCCGACTAAGCCTGGAAATTATTGCTGAAGCCAGTAGAAACCCGGCAATTAACAACACTTTTATTGAACATGAAAGAATTGTCAGACAACGACTGGTTGATATCCTAAGGCATGGCGTCAGTAATGGCCAAATTGATCCAGAATTATCGATTGACAATACCGCTTCCTGGCTGATGACCACCGCTGACGGTGCAATCGGTCGTGATCTTATGGAGCCAGAGTTCCATTTAGCTGATCGTTTAGGATCATTTATTTATATAATCAAAAAAATATTGATGCCAATTAAGTAGCGATTAATACCATAATTGTTATGTTGATAAAACCTAATAAAGCATTCGCAAGTGAGGAGATGGCTTCGGTGATATATGAAGTTTAGATGGACATGTTGTTGCTCAATTTAACAGAGTTATGTAATCAAGGGCAATTCAAAATGTCTGCCGATTAACAACAAATCGCGAGCATCAACAATTCAAACTCCGTTACATCCAATTACTTTAATTTGTTAGATTTTGGTAACTTTCGTTTCAGTGGTTCACAATAATGACCACTCATATCTATAGCACACTTTCAAATTTTTTATTTTATCAAACAGACAGACCAATTTTCCCAGACACACCTGCATGGGGCAAAACGGGGCCGTAAGCCCCCGTTCATCATTAATACTGCATGAAATATTGTTGGCTTTTGTTTGGATCTTTTGTTTGTGTCAGTGCTAGCATCAGTAGCACCAGTGATTTATAGGTGCTTAACGTTCCGGAAGCAACGAAGCCATATTTGTCATCATTAATTTCGCCATTACGCGCAGTTGCGCCGGAAGGAACACGTGAGGAACGCACCACAACTATACCGTTTTTACTTGCATCAGATAGCGTATTTAATAGATCATGGGAGATATTGCCATTACCAACGCCCGCGCTGACAATGCCCTGATAGCCGTTGGCAATAAAGGCCTTGGCAGGAATAGATGCATTAGCGTAATTGTAGACAATACCCACCTATGGCAGTTGGGTTAGCTTGCTAACGTCGAACGGTGTTTGGGTAGTGTGCTTTTGCACAGGCGTGCGGGTATAAATGACTTTGCTGTCGGCGATAGCTCCTAAAGCGCCATAATGGATCGACTGAAACTCTTCCAAATTCTCCGAGTTCATCTTCGTCACATCCCGAGCATCAAGGATCTTATTATTCATCACGAGCAATAAACCTCGCCCGGCGCTAGCCGGTGATGCTGCCGTCAGAATTGCACCATACAAATTTGCCGGTGCGTCAGAGCTGAGCTGAGTAACCGAACGCATTGCCCACGTCAGCACAACAGGTTTCTCACACTTCACCGTCAGGTTTAGAAAATAGGCCGTTTCTTCAATGGCATCAGTACCGTGAGTAATAACAAAACCATCAGTGTCCTGACACTGCGCGTTTATTTTATTCGCCAGCTTGAGCCATACAGAGGTATCCATATCTTGCGAACGGACATTAACCACCTATTCGCCTTTAAAATTGGCAACCTGCTTTATTTATGGCACCAGTTCCAAGAGCTTATCGACTTTGATTGTTCCTGGAGTGTAACTGGCTTTGACCGGAGAATCTCCGCTGCCTGCGATAGTCCCGCCGGTTGCCAGGACAGTAATATTGGGTAATGCCTGCGCTGCATAAGAGAAAGAAACGCCGATGATCAGCGCCAAAAAGCTCATGTTCATTTTTACTTTCATTTTATGTACTCCTTAAACAACGAAATTGCCAGCGCATCATACAAGGATGCAAACACAAGGAATGCCTTTTTAGATCAAACAATTAAGTGAAAAATGAGGAGAAACAACGGTTCTGTCACATTAAAAGAATTTGTTTAATAAAATAAAAGTTTGGATAGGGGGATGTAGAAACGTTGTGACTTTAATGCCCTTAAAATTGTGATGAAAAATCATTCATCACAAATCAGGTTAGTGAGATCCGCAATGGTAAAATTGACTTAATAATAAATGGGGGTTAGATAAATTAATGGTTACTCAAACTGATTACCCGCTAAGAGCAAATAACTGACGTTAAGAATTCAAACACCGGCGCAGCTCCATTGCATGCCAGTGCTTTATTTATTAATTTTTTTGTAATTTTCGTTTCAGTGGTTCACAATTTTTAACTATTTTTTTAACCTCATTAACAGTGAAACCAATAACGTTCAAAAAGTGTAAATTTAATATAAATGCCATTTTTAAACAGAGAATATAGAGATTGCGTTCCTTAACAAATTCACCTTCTAAGTTTTCATTGTAATGAGTCAAATAATTCCTCATATCTACAATTTTTCTTATAAACTTATTTCGTTCTTCACTTGTTCCAAGATGCTCTTTAAACGGCTCAATAAGCCTTTTTAACCTTTTACGTAGATTAATTTCATTTCCCTGCATTAATCTGCCTTTTAACCAGTCAATATGATCATCTGGGCACACTGCAAGAACGGTAGATAGCAATGACTCAAAAACTTCTGGCTCCATTAACTTTTCATCGCTAGTGCTTCTATGAAAGATTTCCAACCCTTGTGCAAAAGCTAAAAACTTACCATCAAGGTATTTTCGAGCACCCATTTTAGTTGAGAAATATAAACCAAATGCAGGAGATAAATATTCATAAGCATTTATCCAATTGTTGAATACTTGATGAGCCTTATCCTTGATAGCACCATAATTAAATAGCATGTCATGCGAATCTCGTTTGGGTACTTTTTCAGAATATGGAATACTTTGATAATAGATTTTGATTGGAACAGAGTCTTGTTTACCATCTCCAAGATCACGTGGTATTTCGCATGACGTTGCTGAAACGTTTTTCATAGCAACAACGTCATCCATGGCAAAGCACATAAGGTGGGTAATCTTAAAAGCAACAGCTTTAAAGTCGTTCAGATCATGCAACTCTTCTGATTCAAGCTTAAAATAATCTCTCTGAGTGATCTTTGCCTCTTTTAAACTTGGAAAACAAGGAAGAGTATATGTGCAGCAAATTTCAAGCTTCATTCCATTATCAAGAATAAAGCTTATTTTTTCAGGAGGGTTATAACTAATCGTTGCGGTCTTGCCTTTCCAGTCGTGATCTACATTTATTCCACTGCTCCCAATCCATTCATCCAGGCAGTCTACTGCAAAGGAAAAAGTATTAAATGTTACGGCCTCATTTTGATCCCAAGCTGCCCCACTTAACATTCGATGAACAAAAATTTTTGATTTTGAGATACCTCCAAACGGGAAGCTTTTTTTAATATAAAAACAGTTATCAAGAGTTACTAGGCCATCATGTTCAACATGGCCTATTATTCTATCTATGTTAATGTTTTGCAGGAAAGATTTCGCACTCTCATCGAAAAGACCTGCGATTTCTAACTCAATTTTTCCACCATCGCTGATTGATAATATGCCGGGGATATTCTTTTCTTCATTGCCCGGTAGCCAAAAATAGCCAATTTTTTTGTATTCTTCTTCAATTCTCACAATATACCCCTGTTAAAATCTAATTTTGTATATTGGGCTGGCATATTTCCTACTTCCCCAGTATCTATTTATTTTTTAACCTTGCTATTTTAATTACTAAACTATTCCATTTACCTCAAACACAACACCAATATACGGTCTTTCTTTGATCTCTCTCACTTTCTCATCGCAACTTTTTAAATATTTTATCTAAGCATCATCAATAACGTAAAACTTCACCAATCAACTCCTTGATAGCAAATAGCAAAAAGCCTCGCAAAAGCGAGGATAATAATTTTTTTAACTTCACACTTGGCGGTAGTGACTCACCGATTCTTTTAACTTCACACTTATCACAAACTTGGCTGATAACCAAAAAGTTCTCAAGTGGATATTACATTTATAAATAAAGGAGAACCCAGAATCACGGGGCTTACAGATTGAAATTTAACAAATAACTCTATGTATTTTTTAAAACGGTATATCATCATCGAAATCAATGGGTGGCTCAGCTGTTGTAGCTGGAGCAGTTTTACCGGAATGGGCAGCAGGCGCTGGCTCGTTACCACTAAACTGTTGAGTTGGTTGTGGCTGTTGCGGCTGTTGTGGTTGTCCCCAACCACCCGCTGGATTATTTTGTGGCATGCCTTCTTGTGAGCCGCCACGCGCACCTAACATTTGCATGGTGCCACCAATATTCACCACCACTTCGGTAGAGTAGCGATCCTGGCCATTTTGATCTTGCCATTTACGAGTTTGTAGTGAGCCTTCTATATAAACTTGTGAACCTTTACGCAAATATTCACCTGCCACTTCCGCCAGCTTGCCAAAGATCACAACGCGGTGCCATTCTGTTTTTTCCCTCATTTCACCACTTTGCTTATCACGCCAACTTTCAGAGGTTGCCAGAGTAAGATTCGCAACCGCACCACCATTTGGCATATAACGAATTTCAGGATCTTGTCCCAAGTTGCCGATAAGTATGACTTTGTTAATGCCTCTGCTGGCCATTCTCTACTCCTGATGAATTAATTTTTAATATTGCTAGTTTAACATGCTAACACGTTATTGAATATGCACACCAAACCGTTGCCATTGCGCTTTGCGAAACGCCTTAGAAAATTATACTGCAATATTGCTAAATTTTTTCAAGTTTGGCTATTAAATTGCAGAATATGACTCCCTATACTGTACTGTATATTCATTCAGCCAAAATTGTGTAATAATAAAACGTTTTATTTATTGTTTGAATATGTTCTCATCAGGGATGTGGTATATGGATAACATTGAAGTCAGAGGTGCGCGCACCCATAATTTAAAAAATATCAATTTAATTATTCCTCGCGATAAATTAATTGTTATTACTGGGTTATCAGGTTCAGGAAAATCTTCTCTGGCATTTGATACCCTGTATGCAGAAGGTCAGCGCCGTTATGTTGAGTCACTGTCTGCCTATGCTCGGCAGTTTTTATCCTTAATGGAAAAACCGGATGTTGATCATATTGAAGGGCTGTCACCAGCCATTTCAATTGAACAGAAATCCACTTCACACAATCCACGTTCAACGGTAGGTACCATTACCGAAATCCATGATTATTTACGTTTATTGTTTGCCCGTGTCGGCGAACCCCGCTGTCCAGATCACGATATTCCGTTAGCCACCCAGACCGTTAGTCAGATGGTTGATAATGTCCTGGCGCTGCCTGAAGGTAAGCGACTAATGTTGCTAGCACCGGTAGTTAAAGAACGTAAAGGTGAACATATCAAGCTAATGGATAATCTGGCAGCCCAAGGTTATATTCGCGCCCGCATTGATGGTGAAGTATGCGATCTATCCGATCCACCTAAATTAGAACTACATAAAAAACATACCATTGAAGTGGTGGTTGATCGTTTTAAAGTTCGCGCTGACCTGGCACAACGACTAGCTGAATCGTTTGAAACCACGCTTGAGTTATCAGGTGGTACTGCAGTTATCACTGATATGGATGACAACCAGGTAACCGAATTAGTTTTCTCCGCTAATTTTGCCTGCCCTGTCTGCGGTTATAGCATGAGCGAGTTAGAACCGCGCCTGTTTTCTTTTAACAATCCAGCGGGTGCCTGTAGTTCCTGTGATGGGCTCGGAGTACAACAATTTTTCGATCCAGAACGCGTGATCCAAAATGAGGAAATTTCTTTAGCTGGCGGGGCAATTCGTGGTTGGGATCGCCGTAATTTTTATTATTTCCAGATGCTACAGTCGTTAGCTAAATACTATAAATTTGATGTTGAAGCCACGTTTAGTTCGTTAGAACCATCGATCAAGCAAATGATCTTATATGGTTCCGGCAAAGAAGCGATTGAATTTAAATATCAAAACGATCGCGGTGATGTTACTGTCAGATGCCATCCTTTTGAAGGGGTGATCCATAATATGGAGCGTCGCTATAAAGAAACCGAGTCGATGGCGGTGCGCGAGGAGTTGGCAAAATATATCAATAATCGGCCATGTATTGCTTGCCATGGCACCCGCTTACGGCAAGAAGCCAGTTATGTATTTATTGAAAATACCACCCTGCCTGAAATTTCCGATTTTAGTATCGGCCATGCGATGACATTTTTCCAAACATTGCAGCTCAGTGGGCAACGGGCACAAATTGCGGAAAAAATTCTGAAAGAGATTAACGATCGGTTAAAATTTTTGGTCAATGTGGGATTAAATTACCTGTCTCTTTCCCGCTCAGCTGAAACATTATCAGGTGGCGAAGCACAGCGCATTCGGCTGGCAAGCCAAATCGGTGCCGGTTTAGTTGGCGTCATGTATGTATTGGATGAGCCATCAATTGGTTTACATCAACGAGATAATGACCGGTTGTTACAGACTCTGCTGCATTTACGTAATTTAGGCAATACGGTTATAGTGGTGGAACATGATGAGGATGCGATTCGTGCTGCCGATCACATTATCGATATCGGCCCAGGCGCCGGCATACATGGAGGACGCATTGTTGCTCAAGGCAACCTGGACGATATTATTAGCAATCCAGATTCATTAACCGGTAAATACCTTAGTGGTGAACGTAAAATCGCCATCCCGCCCAAACGAGTAGCTATCGATGCAGAAAAAACCCTGAAACTGATTGGTGCACAAGGTAATAATCTAAAAAATGTCACGCTGGAGTTGCCTGTTGGCTTATTTACCTGTATTACCGGCGTTTCCGGCTCAGGTAAATCAACTATAATTAATGATACGTTATTTCCTATTGCTCAGCGTCAATTAAATAAAGCTACTAATGCCACTCCAGCACCTTACACCGATATCGAAGGTTTACAGTATTTCGATAAAGTGATTGATATTGACCAAAGCCCGATTGGCAGAACACCACGTTCCAATCCAGCCACCTACACTGGCGTATTTACGCCAGTACGTGAATTATTTGCCGGCGTACCCGAGTCTCGGGCGCGGGGTTATACACCAGGAAGGTTTAGTTTTAATGTCAAAGGCGGTCGCTGCGAAGCCTGCCAGGGTGATGGCGTGATCAAAGTTGAGATGCATTTTCTGCCCGATGTCTATGTTCCCTGTGATCACTGTAAGGGCAAACGCTATAATCGTGAAACGTTAGAGATCAAATATAAAGGTAAAAATATTCACGAAGTATTAGAAATGACCATTGAGGAAGCACGTGAATATTTTGCTGCGGTTCCAGCGTTAGCGCGTAAATTGCAAACATTGATCGACGTTGGTCTTTCCTATATTCATTTAGGTCAATCCGCAACAACCTTATCGGGTGGTGAAGCACAACGGGTTAAGTTATCTCGCGAACTTTCCAAACGCGGTACCGGCCAAACGCTCTATATTTTGGATGAACCGACTACCGGTTTACATTTTGCTGATATTCAACAACTGTTGCATGTATTACATCAACTCCGTGATCAGGGCAATACTATTGTGATTATTGAACACAATTTAGATGTGATTAAGACCGCCGACTGGATCGTTGATCTGGGGCCTGAAGGCGGTATTGGTGGTGGTGAGATTTTATTTGCCGGTACACCCGAGCAGATAGTCAAATGTAAGCAATCACATACTGCTCAATTTTTAAAACCGATCCTAAAACACGGTTACTAATCAGCAGTAATTTCCGCTATCAAAATTGAAAAATAGCCCGGCGCAGCTGCCGGGAACAATATTGCTCAACAGTATTGTTGAGCAATAATCAAAGTGCAATATTTGATAATAAGAAATTCTTTTTTATGCTAGTTCCATGCTGATAATCGGTTTGGCTGCTGTTTTTGATGGCATAAATGCAAAAATTCTCCATCTATTCTATTATTAACAAAAAGTTAATAATAAGAGCGAATTTTCAGCAAGAATAATCTTAGGCTGATTCTTTCTTCTTCACCTTACTTTTTTATCCACAATTTCAAGTGTTAAATATAAACAGCGTCTTACTGCACAATTTTAGCAAACGCTATTATTACCGTGTTGCACTATCGCTAATTAAGTTGCTATTAGATTCTGTTAAAACAAAAATTACCTTGTTAAGTAATTGCGTTTTCTGGTCAAAAAATTAATAAATACTTTAGTTAACACCCACCAAAAGAGAGTGAAAAATGAACAATTTTGAAAAGCATGATTTAACTAATTTGGTTGGCAAACATCTCATATATACTTATGAAAACGGTTGGCAGCATGAAATTTACATAAAAAATGACAGCATCCTTGATTATCTGGTCTGTAGCGGCTCGGCCAGTAACCGATGCGTGAAAGATCAATCTGCCTATATCGTACAGATCGGACAAAATATTTATAAAGCATCCTGGACAGAACCGACTGGCACGAGTATTAGTGTCATTTTAAATCTTCGGATCCTATTGTTGCACTGTAACGCATTCTTTCCACGCTGGGTAATGGATGATCCACAAAAAACAGCATGTTTTCAAAATAACCATATAAATGAAATGGAAGCTTATCGTGCAGCTGGCCCAACTTATCCTATCGAAATAATGGATCAAGTTGCCACTATTACTGCTGCAGATGATTGTTGTTTAAATAATGACAGCGTAATTTCCGATGCCACTAATGAACTAACAAAATAGCGCTATTAAACATTTCGATACGCCATTTACCGACTGATATGACAAAATATAATATTGATATTTAAAGTTCATCAATATGATAAATATCTTGTTAGCAAATGGTGATAATGAATTTAATAAAGAAAAATTATTAATCAATTAATGATCTGAATTAAAACAGTAATACATAAATAACGTGCCGCTTTTTTGCTTATAGCGACAGCGCGATAAATTGTTAAATTTTTGTTATTTTTTATCAATCAGTTCTATACTATCAGTTCACTAATTTTTAAGGAAAAAGTCAGCTTTTACTTTTTATACCGCCTTCCTTAGTACACTGGATGCGAAAATGGTGAATGGGGTTGCAAATAATCATTAAGGGAGTAACTGCCATGCTTAACATACTCTGCTCTATCTGTAGAGGGTAAGTATAAAATTACTTTCACTGGTGATTTAAATTACAACTGTTTTTTCAGCGACTCAGAACCTGTTAAAAAGATGAAATAATGCTGTTGGTTATAGTTTCATTTCTCAAAATCATACGAAAAAATTAAAGTACTGTGTCAATTAACCCAATAAATATTCTAACCAACATAAAATTTACGAGAGCTATCAATTATGTTTGATAACCTTTTTTACCACGATAATGAAAAAAGAGCGGTGAGACTGACAGAACTTGTCGCGGACAATTCCACCGCAGTCGGTAGTATTTCACAACAACATGCTAAATATGAAATAGCAATAAATAACGCCAATGAAGCGATACGCAAAGCTTACAAGGTTGTTGGAACATCAATAAAATTTCATGATATCGATTTTGTTCCCGAGTCAAAAACGCACAAAATTTTAATTAGTATCGCTGATGTTATTACGCCGATGCTTACATATGGCTTAGCTAATAAAGCATTATCGCTCGCAGCAAAATCATATCTTCTACAACAAGGTCGTATCGGGGAAGCCGCCTTTATTAAACTGGTTGGTCTACCAAAATGGTTTAAGGTAGGCACTGTATTAGGTGGGATCGCAGCGGTTGTGCTGGTTCAAGGGATCCTGGATTCAGTCACTGGGGCGGTGCAACGGAAAAATTTGCAGGACAAAATTAAAGAGTCGATTGATCCCAGATTCCAATTAAAAAAGCTGAGCTGACAAACGACATTGTTATCAATAAATTTACTGTTGTTACTACATCAATTTCAGTTGTCTTAGACTCCTTAGGATCCGATGTAACTAAAGAGCAAATCGAAAAAATCATTAGTAATTCCATAAAACGAAATAAAGTTGAACTCGATGAAATCGACTCTTTGACCAAAACCACCCTGGCTAATCTCGATAAATCCAGAGGCGCTTGGACCGATGAAGGCTAATTGGCTTAATCTGTATTAAATAGATGTTATTGAATAACAAACCTAATCGCACTATTTTATTGACTGAAACTGCAGTTCAGTTGCTTGTGAAACTTATTGCGTTAACGAAAATCAAAGGGGCTCGAGATGTAATTTTGACAAAACTTAAACTACTATTGCTAACATAATGGCAAAAATTAACGCTTTTAAATTAAAAATGGCCAATTGAATGAGGTGAAAATGAGTTTTTGGAGTGATTTTGCTGATGGCTTTACCAAGTGTCTACACAAAATATCTTCCTGGCTTATTTACTGGCGATACCTATTTCCCAGATAACCCGGTTAGAGAAGCCAGAGCGCACGAAATAGCGGTAGATTGCCAAACCTATGCCAGTAAAAATGCACTATTGATTAAGGAGATCCAAAACAATGTTATTGAGTTAAATAATCATCTTAAAGAATTGTATCAAAAAGAAATAAACGATGAAGAAAATAAATTTGAGAAATTCTCTTTTGACACATTAAATTTTGAGATACCAACAATGCTCGCCCCTATCATTACCGCAAATATTGTTTCAGAGTCGATAACTGTTGGTGCAACACGTTATTTAGTTTCTACAGGAGAAATAGGCGCAGCGGCACTGATTGAGTTAGTTGGATTACCTGCTTCCTTCTAAATTGCTTCTATGGCAGCATCTGGCGGAGCTACTATCGGGGTTGTACTTGCTATCGGCTCTGTCGTTGGAAAAATTAAACGAGATAAATTACAAAAGGCTATTCATGACGGCTATCAATCTCGATACAAACTTGCGAAAGCAGCCAATATCAATCATTCAATTTCTCAATCGATAAAAGTGATCAATGCCAGTATTTCAGAATTCAAGGAGATCAAGGTGCCTTTTGCCGCAATAGAAGAACACATTTCTGTATTAATAGAAAAACAATTAAACAACATTAACGAAAATAGTCAATCATCGACAATAGTTGAACTACAAAATTTGGATGTAAACCGAGGCTCTTGGACAGACGAGGACGGATCTGTTTAAATACCAAAATAATGTCTGTACAGATCTAGCAGTCTGTCACCTTAAGTGAAATTTAAGCTCCCTGCATCAGTCGCTAGATACATCTACTGCAATTAATTACTCTTTTCCTTTTGTTACACTATTTGTGACTATCACTAGCAGGGTTCTATCACCTTCAGTGATACTTTTTTGCGAAAATTTCAAATCTATTCCATTAAGATAATTCACTATTGCTGCCGCATTTGGATCTTTTAGCTTTTCATCTTTTATGTGTAATGGATGGGTATCACTGGCTTCATTAATATACCCTGTAATAAGCTTTTCCCTAGTCAGGCAAAATACACCGCCACCGGTACAATCTTCTACTAGTTCTTAGCAATTCTTATACTAATATCAATGGGCTCTTGAATAACTGAACGACAATCCCCTGCGGTTGCTTTACCAGCTGCTAAATCTTTCTCTAATTGCTGAAATTCTTTAATCGTAAGAGTGATTATTCTGCACCGCGATCACCCCTATATCTGCACCACTGTAGGTACTTTCTGCGGTTCATGAGGTAAGGGCTCCAACTAGGCCACTTATCACTAGGCTGATTAATGGGTATTAAGGTGTCTTAATGTCAAGAGTAAATGATGCATCAGGTGCTTTGTCGGCCGGTATCAAGGAAAGATATTGGTCTTGATCGATAGAATAACGGATACAAACGTCATTCTAATCATTATCTTGATAAGTATAATCTGGCAGGTATCCAATGCGACAGCTGATGTAAGGATCCGTACAGTAAAGTATACATCTAGCGCATTTTATAAAACCTACCCAGCCAAATTTTTCACCCAGTTTTTGATTAATAGCGGTAATATGCTCCTGTGCAAATAATTATCATTGACTAATATATTACTTTTAATATAGCGATGGTTACTGGCAGAAATACGACCAAACATCAGAGGGAAAGCTAATGCGTAGGCCGTTTTCTCCAATTGAACAAATTGCGTAAACACAGCATCGATTTCACCAAACCAGCGCTGTTTTCCATTAATCTGATAATTAGGTTTTAGATTTTTGTTGACACTTGTATTCAGGCCACCGCCACTTGCCCTGACAACATACGCTTTAACCTTGTTACAATCCGGCGTTATTCGTTGTTCCATGATTATTGCTTTAGTTAATCAATTGTTTAGCTTTCAGGAACAGGTCACCGGTTTGCGTTGAGATAGTCGCCGCGCTATTTTCAAACCTTTTACTTAAAGTTCACCCTGAGCATTTTTTTGTAGTCAGAGATTATTATAAGCTGCAATTTTAGCGATTTCACCTTGACTACTGATAACATTACTAAATAGATGAATATAATGTTTAGCCGTTACTTTACCTTGATTAATCAGACTATCGCTTTCAAGTAATAGCTTTTGCTGAGATAAAATTTCACTGGTTGCCGGAATTATAATGGCTGGCGCTTTGGCGATTAAATGCCTGTTAGTGGTAATATGACCTAGCGTCAGTTTCCCTTTAGCGGAAACAAATAAATCACTTTCGCTGGTTTTAATATTATCCAGCTTAACTTCACTGTCTCGTTCGGTAGCAATGATTTTAATGCGATTGGCATAAATCCCACCAGGCTCTGTAATGTTAACCGCAAATTGTGGTTTTAGGTCCGTGCTAGTTATTTGAGAAACTGTTCTAGTCTGATAGTCAATCGCATTCATGCCTAGCAGCAAGCTAATATTTTTGCTCAGAATACTGGCATTGATAGTAACAGTACGGCTGATCATTTCAGTATACTGTTCACTACCACTATAGAGCCCTTTATTACGGATGGTAATATCACCTTTTTTCACCTTTAAATGAGCGAATGCGCCTCGTTGATTCAGTGTCGGCCGGCCGCTAGTTAAGGTTAAGCCACCAATATTAACCATCACAACTGATGCCATTAGGATTAGCGATGATCACATCCGCTTTCTTGCCTGCAATTTCCAATTTGCCATTTAGTTGGGAAGAAGATGAACCGGTTACTTCATTAATAATCAAAGTGGCCGTCTGTTCACCAAGCTGCCCATTTTTAGCCAGCTGGCCGGCTAGTTCACTTTTCGCTGGTTGGATAGCATTGTTCAGCACCGCACCTTCTGGCGGTATATTAAATTGCTGATATCGATTATGAGAAATACCAGCCCGATTAGGTGCCGCTATATCGATGACAGCAATTTGATTTTTAACCGTTAGTTGAGTTTTTTCATCCGCTGGTTGGACAGTGGAACTGAAAACCGGTAACAGAGGATAACTGGCGATGAAATAAATTATGTTTCTGCTATAGCGAATCTTTTTATTTTTCATAGCATTACCTATATTCTATTTTTATATTAATATGGGCTTTGTTGAATAAATCAGAATTAGCCGACAGGATGGCTCCCTCTGCTACACCTACACCTGTTATCCGATCCTGACGCTGTGTGGCATACCCAACAACGTCATACGGTTCAGCGCTTTGACCATCGCCATTGCTTCACCTACCTGAGCCTCATAGTCACGCAGCCTCAGATGGCCACCCAGCAAAGTTTTTATGCGGAACATCGCTGTTTCTGCCACTGAACGCCGGTGATAACCCACTTTCTTTTTCCACATATCATTACTCCTGCTCAGACGCTGATTCGCCACCGCATGGTTACGTTCATGGTACTTGTCAGGCCAGTATTTCGCTCCGCTTCGCGGCGGGATAAGGGGCCTGATTTTCTTTCTTAGCAACGCATCGTGGCAGTAACAGGCGTCATAAGCACCGTCTGCTGACACTTCCGTGATTTTCCGGTGGGTTTGGTTAATCAGGCCCGGCAGTGCCTGCGCATCTGTCGTTCCGCTGAGCGATAAGTCGGCACAGATAATCTCATGAGTCACACTGTCTGCTGCCAGATGAAGCTTGCGCCACACTCTTCGTCTGTCAGCCCCATGCTGCCTGACTTTCCATTCACCTTCGCCAAAGACCTTCAGACCGGTACTGTCGATGACCAGATGCGAGATTTCACCAAGCGTTGGCGTTTTTATGCTGATGTTGACGCTCTTTGCTCGTCTGCTGACCAGCGAGTAGTCCGGACAGCACAGCGGCAAAGACATGAGTTTAAAAATCGAATCAACGAAGCCCTGTAATGCCAGGAGCGACAGGTTAAACACACGCTTCATCATCAGGACAGTGGTAACAGCCATATCGCTGTAGTAAAGCGGCCGGCCACGACCTTCAGGCGAAGAACTGTCAGTCCATCCAGCGATGGCCGACTCATCAAGCCAGACCGTCAGGGAACCGCGTTGTCTGAGTGCCTTGTTGTACGCAGGCCAGTTGGTAATTTTAAACTTTTGCTTTGCCATGGGGACCTGATGTTGAAACGAATTTAGCGATCAGCTCCGCCAATCACCTAAAAGTTCGATTTATTCAACAAAGCCAATTATTCCTTGATTAATTTATAATTAAAAAGAAGTAATATATGAACGATTGAAAAAAAATTATTGTAAAAAACCGCTATTTAATTGCGATTAACGATTCTTTTAAGTTATTAGACATTTGTTAAGGCTACATTAATATACAAGTTTGCTAATGATAACTATCTTAAATATATATAACATTTAGCTAATTTATGCTTATCTCACTCTGATTATTACAATTTCCACATTTCCTCCATTTTTTTATATTAAATAGTCGCTAAACTATAGTGTATAAATAATTTATTTATGAAATTAAAAATATCTGCTGATACCTGTACAAAAAAATGCTAAGGACATGATGAACAATAATAATCACCGCCGAAAAATTGTTATATCTGCTATTGCCATTATTTTTTTATCCCTTAGCGGGGTGTTTGTCTGGCGTTATTTTCATTCGCAACCCCCCCACGACAGCTGCCTTATCAAGCACGCAAGTATCAAAGCAAAGCTCAACAAAATCGCGTAAAACGCCGCTACCGCCGGTGCAAGCGGCATTATCCGTGCGACAAAGTATTCCCCACATTTTGACCGCCTTAGGTACAGTGCAAGCCTCCAATACCGTAATGGTAACCAGTCGGGTGCAGGGGCAACTAATGGCGCTACATTTTACTGAAGGACAAACAGTTAAAGCAGGCGATTTATTAGCCGAAATCGATCCACGGCCATTTCAGATCTCGCTGGCGCAGGCAGAAGGACAATTGCTCAAAGATCAGGCGCAATTGCATAATGCCCGACAAGATTTAGCCCGTTATCAAAAATTAGCTACCAGTAAGGTTATTTCTCAACAAGAGTTAGATAAGCAACGAACCTTGGTTCAGCAAACAGAAGGCAGTGTTAAAATCGATCAGGCGGCAATTAGTAACGCTAAACTGCAACTAACCTATAGCAGGATCACGGCTCCTATTACCGGTCGGGTTGGTTTAAAACAGATCGATATTGGTAATTATATTACCAGCGGTTCAACTTCACCTATCGTTATCATCACCCAAACAACCCCTATTGACGCCGTATTTGCCCTGCCTGAGGTAGATATTCCGTTGATCCAAATTGCTCAACAGCAAAAAACCAAAATTCCAGTGATCACCTGGGATCGTAATAATAGCGCCAAAATTGCCGCCGGTTACCTATTAAGTACCGATAATCAAATAGATAGCACAACTGGCACATTAAAAATGAAAGCACGTTTCGCTAATCAGGATAATAGGCTTTTTCCTAACCAATTTATCAATATCCAAATTCAAGTGAATACGCTAAAAAATGTGGTAGTGATCCCAACCGCTGCTTTACAAATGGGTAGTATTGGTCACTTTGTCTGGACATTAGATAAAAATAATTTAGTCAAAAAATATAAAGTCACGGTGGGTTTGCAGGATGGTCAAAAAACCATTATTAGCGCTGGGTTAGATGCTGGTGTTTTGGTTATTACCGATGGTGTTGACCGACTAGTTGATGGAGTAAAAGTTCAGTTGGTTACCCCACAAGATCAATTAACATCTTATGCTAACACGACGGAGAAATCTTAATGAAGTTTGATACTCCGTTACAAAGTGGTGGCCCATCAAGGTTATTTATTCTACGCCCGGTTGCAACCACGCTATTTATGGTTGCCATTTTATTAGTTGGTATTATCGGTTACCGTTTTTTGCCAGTCTCTGCCTTACCACAAGTTGATTATCCGACGATTCAAGTGGTTACCCTTTACCCTAGTGCCAGTCCTGATGTGATGACATCAGCTATCACCGCACCATTAGAACGCCAACTAGGTCAAATGTCTGGTTTAAAGCAGATGTTTTCCCAAAGCGCAGGCGGCTCTTCAGTAATTACGCTAACTTTTCAATTATCGCTAGCACTGGATATCGCTGAACAAGAAGTGCAAGCAGCCATTAATGCGGCCAGTAATCTATTACCGAAAGATCTCCCCTATCCACCCATTTATAATAAAGTCAATCCAGCTGATCCGCCCATTTTAACCATAGCCGTGACCACTAACGCCCTGCCAATCACTGAATTGCAAGATATGGTTGAAACACGGGTAGCGCAAAAAATTTCTCAGGTTGATGGCGTAGGCGTAGTCACCCTCGCCGGCAGGCAACGTCCGGCTGTTCGTATTAAACTAAATCCATAAGCCGTCGCCTCTTCGCAACTGGATAATGAAACTATTCTGTTAGCTATTAATAATGCCAATGTCAATTCAGCTAAATGCAGCCTTGATGGCCCTACTCGGGCAATTACGCTTTCAGCTAATGATCAAATGAAATAATTGGCAGATTATCGCTCACTAATTATTGCTTATAAGCAAGGTGGCGCAATTCGGCTAGGTGATATTGCTACCATTTCACAAGCATCGGAAAATACCCAATTAGGCGCTTGGGCCAATAAAAAACCAGCAATTGTGATTAATGTCCAACGCCAACCTGGTGCGAATGTCATTAAAACCACTGATAATATTCGCAAAATCTTACCTGAATTAGTTAAAAATTTACCGAAAGCAGTCAATGTTAATATTCTGACCGATCGAACGACCACAATTCGTGCTTCAGTTAAAGATGTCCAATTTGAATTAGTACTGGCGATCGCATTAGTTGTGATGGTTATTTATCTGTTTTTGCGCAATGGTATCGCAACCTTAATTCCGAGCATCGCCGTTCCCCTATCACTGGTAGGTACTTTTGCCGTCATGTATTTTTGCGGTTTTTCAATTAATAACCTCACTCTGATGGCTTTAACAGTAGCAACAGGATTTGTCGTCGATGATGCGATTGTGGTGATTGAAAACATTTCCCGCTATCTGGAAAAAGGGGATAAACCGTTAACAGCAGCGCTAAAAGGCGCTGGAGAAATTGGTTTTACCATTATTTCATTAACATTTTCATTAATTGCGGTGCTGATCCCACTGTTCTTTATGAGTGATATCGTGGGCCGCTTATTTCGGGAATTTGCCATTACGCTGGCTGTGGCTATCTTAATTTCTGCTGTTGTCTCCCTAACTCTAACACCAATGATGTGTGCCCTTTTACTCAAATCTAAAGCAAAAACTAAATACAATCGTTTTGAAAAAGGCTGTGAGCTGTTTTTTGATAAATTGATTGCTATTTATGGTGTCTGGCTTAAACGCATTCTCAATCACGAATGGCTAGTACTATCTGTCGCCATTAGCACATGGATACTAACAGCATTGCTTTATATTATGATCCCAAAAGGTTTTTTTACCTTACAAGACAATGGATTATTGCAAGGTGTAATCGAAGCACCACAATCGAGTTCTTTTGCCTCAATGGCAGAAAAACAGCAACAAATTGCGGAACAAATATTAGCCGATCAAGCGGTAGAAAATGTCATCACTTTCGTCGGTGTTGATGGTAGCAATTCAGCCCTTAATAATGCGCGATTACAAATTACCCTTAAACCATTAAATCAACGCCATGAGCGGATAGATGTCATTATCACTCGGCTACAACAAGCAGTTAATAAGATTCCAGGTATCAAGTTATTTTTACAGCCGATGCAAGATCTGACTATTAATAACCAGATTTCCCGCACCCAATAGCAATTTACTTTAAAAGCAACTTCTATAGAACAACTCTCATTTTGGCTACCCAAGCTTCTCAACTCTTTAAAAGCCAATCAGCAACTTACTGACGTAAGTAGTGATTGGCAAGATAAAGGTTTAATTGCCAAAGTAACTGTTGATCGCGACACAGCTAGCCGTTTAGGCATTAGCATGTCGGCCATTGATAACGCATTATATAATGCGTTTGGCCAACGAATGATCTCGACAATCTATACCCAGGCTAATCAGTACCGAGTTATTCTTGAGCATGGCGTTGAAGGAGGTGTTGGTCTGGCGGCGCTAAATAATATTCGTTTACGAAGCAACCAAAACACTATGGTGCCGCTAACCATATTAGCTAAAGTTGAACAGAGTTATGGCCCTTTATCAATTAATCACTTAGCCCAATTTCCTTCGGCGACATTTTCCTTTAATGTCGCTAAAGGTAGCTCGTTGGAAGGCGCAGTCAATACAATCAAACAGATAGAAAATCAGCTTGAATTACCCCATGACATTATTACCCACTTTCAAGGAGCAACATTAGCCTTTGAAAAAGCACTGGCTAATACTTTGTGGCGTATTTTAGCGGCAATTATTGCCATGTATATCGTTCTCGGTATCTTATATGAAAGTTTTATCCACCCAATTACCATTCTTTCTACCCTACCTACTGCTGGCGTTGGCGCGCTATTAGCTTTAATGATAGCCGGTTATGAACTGGATATTATTGCCGTCATCGGCATCATATTACTGATAGGCATCGTCAAGAAAAACGCCATTATGATGATTGACTTTGAGTTAGCCGCAGAGCGAGAGCAAGGTTTATCACCCGAGGAAGCTATCTATCAAGCTTGTTTATTACGCTTCAGACCTATCTTGATGACCACAATGGCCGCTCTGCCTTTAATGTTAAGTACCGGAGTCGGCGCTGAGTTACGCCGACCGCTAGGAACCTGCATGGTTGGTGGCTTAATTTTGAGTCAAATATTAACGCTTTTTACTACGCCTGTGATCTATTTACTTTTTGACCGGCTAGTTAGCCATTGGAAATCTGGCCATCACCATAATCAGGCATCAAAGGGAGAGGAGCCGTTGCTGTGAAATTGTTCGCATTATTTATCGAACGTCCGGTAGCAACAACCCTACTTAGCGTAGCAATTACCCTATGTGGTGTTTTAACTTTTATGTTACTGCCTATCGCACCTTTACCACAAATAGATTTTCCCGTCATTAAAGTAACCGCTTCACTACCAGGTTCATCACCGGAAACCATGGCTTCTTCAGTCGCGACACCATTAGAGCTGGCTTTAGGTCAAATTGCTGGTATTAACGAAATGACGTCCAACAGTTCGCTAGGTAATACTAACATCACGCGGGAATTTGAGCTTGATAAAGACATCAATAGTGCTGCTAGAGAAGTCCAAGCTGCATTAAATGCAGCGCAAAGCATGCTACCTACCGGTATGCCTTCACGCCCACGTTACTACAAAACTAATCCATCCGATGCCCCAATCATGATCCTAACCTTAACTTCCAGTAGCTATCGAATCGCTGAAATATATGACATCGCTTCGACCCGGATGGCACAACGTCTTGCCCAAATAGCCGGTGTCAGTGAAGTTTCTGTTAGTGGCGGTACTGCCAGCGGTACGTATTGAACTCAATCCCACGGTACTATTTAATCAAGGCATTGCCCTAGATACAGTAAGAAAAGCGATTAATAATGCCAATGTTCGTCGCCCACTTGGCTATTTAAATGATGAACAATAACGTTGGCAAATAAAAACCAATGATGAATTAAAAACCGCTGCCGATTATCAACCCATTATTATTCATTCTCATAATAACGCAGTAGTTAGACTACAGGATGTTGCTAATAGCAAAGACTCGGTACAAGACATTCGCCCCGCCGGCATGACTGCTGGCAAACCGGCTATTATTTTAGTCATTCGCCGCGAGGCTGTCGCCAATATTATCGCTACCGTCGATCGTATTCGTGCTGAGCTACCTGAACTTAGAAAAATGCTACCAGCCCAAGATAGAACCCCGACCATTCGAGCCTCTCTGACAGAAGTTGAGCGAGCATTAACGATTGCGATCGGTTTAGTGATCTTAGTGGTTTTCCTATGCTTACGTTCTGGCCGGGCAACAATTATTCCCGCTATTGTAGTACCCGTTTCACTAATTGGTAGTTTTTCAGCGATGTATTTATGTGGTTTCAGCCTTAATAATCTATCGCTAATGGCATTAACGGTCGCGACCGGTTTTGTTGTCGACGATGCCATTGTGGTAATTGAAAACATTATGCGACACATCGAAAACGGTTTAACACCGCATAAAGCTGCCATTATCGGTGTTAGTGAGGTTGGTTTTACCGTATTGTCGATGAGTATTTCTTTCATTGCCGTTTTTATCCCGCTATTTTTTATGGGAGGACTAGTTGGCCGTTTTTTCCATGAATTTGCCATTACCTTAGCCACAGCAATTTTGATCTCATTATTTGTTTCACTTACCCTGACCCCCATGATGTGTGCTTATCTATTAAAAGAAAGTAAAAAATTTAGTACCCATAAGATAAGGGGCTTTGGCCGGTTATTATTAAAAATACAACAAAGTTACAGCGTCACATTAAATTGGGTTTTAGCTCATCAACGAAATGTATTGTTAGTTTTACTCACCACTATCGGTTTAAATATTTATCTTTATATCAGTATCCCAAAAACATTCTTCCCCGAACAGGACACTGGCCGGTTACTAGGTTATGTACGGGCCGATCAGAGTATCTCTTTTCAAGCCATGAAAACTAAAATGACCCGTTTTATGACGCAGT
Organism: Arsenophonus endosymbiont of Aphis craccivora; assembly: GCF_013460135.1. Classification (GTDB taxonomy): domain Bacteria; phylum Pseudomonadota; class Gammaproteobacteria; order Enterobacterales; family Enterobacteriaceae; genus Arsenophonus; species Arsenophonus nilaparvatae. Next base: position 1,269,414 of record NZ_CP038155.1, on the reverse strand, counting down.
TGGATATGGATCCTAGCATTGACAATGTGACCGGTTTTATTGGTGGCAGCAGAATGAATAGCGGTTTCATGTTTATTGCTTTAAAGCCCCTAAATAAGCGGAAAGAAACGGCAAATCAAGTAATTGTGCGATTGCGAACTCAACTGGCAAATGAACCGGGTGCTAACTTATTCCTTATACCCGTGCAAGATATTCGGGCTGGTGGGCGTCAGGCTACTGCCAGTTATCAATTTACTCTTCTTGCCGATGATCTAGATGAGTTACGTTACTGGGAACCACAAGTTCGTAAAGCACTGGCAGCACTGCCCCAACTCGCGGACGTTAATTCTGACAAAGAGGATAAAGGCACTGAAATGGCGATAAATTATGATCGTGACAAAATGGCACAATTAGGGATTAATGTTAAAGAAGCAAACAATTTACTTAACGATGCATTCGGCCAGCGACTAATATCAACCATTTATCAGCCAATGAATCAATATAAAGTTGTTATGGAGGTGGCACCTGAATATACCCAAGATACCAGTACATTAGATAAAATGTTTGTGATTAATAAACATGGTAAACCGATTCCGCTCTCTTTTTTGCCAAATGGCAACCCACTAATGCGCCATTAAGTGTTAATCATCAAGGATTATCTTCCTCATCAACTATTTTTTTTAATCTTAATGAAGGCTACACCCTTAATGATGCCATTAACGCAATAGAAATGACCATGATCCAATTAAGTGTGCCGTCTACTGTACGTGGTACCTTCGCAGGTACCGCTAAAATATTTCAACAAACCTTAAAAACACAATTATTTCTGATCATTGCCGCCATAGTCGCGGTCTACCTTGTACTTGGTATCCTTTATGAAAGCTATATCCATCCATTAACCATTATTTCCACTTTACCGTCTGCCGGTTTAGGGGCCTTATTAGCATTAGAATTGTTCAATACCCCTTTTAGTTTAATTGCATTGATAGGTATTATGTTATTAATTGGTATAGTTAAGAAAAATGCCATTATTATGTTGGATTTTGCCATCCAGGCACAAAGAGAAGGGCTACTAAGCGCACATGATGCCATATTTAAAGCTAGCTTATTACGTTTTCGCCCCATATTAATGACCACCATTGCAGCAATTTTTGGCATGCTGCATGCTACCTCTGGCTATAGGTAATGGTGATGAATTACACCAACCCTTAGGAATAACCATTGTTGGCGGTTTAATTGTTAGTCAAATATTAACACTTTATACCACCCCAGTGGTTTATTTCGCTTTCGATAAGCTGTAGACATATCTACAACAAAAGCGCTTGTTTGCGAGGCTTGAATGAAAGTACAGTTTAGGGGGGTTACCCGTAAATTTTTTTTGCTATCTTTGCCCTATGTCTGTTGATCGTTTTTACTATGCACTGGGGAATTAGATTAAGTTTTGAGCAAGGTTTTATTGGCTATATAAGACAAAGCAATGAATTACGTACCAGCCTAATTGCTCAAGCACTGACTGAACAGTACCAGCAAACCGGCAATTGGACGTTTTTGCATCATAATGGCCGCGCCGTAACCCAGATCATTAATACCCTGGAACAAGAAAATGATCTGCTGGTTCAATCTTCAACCAAAAGCTGGCGTACTCAAGTTTGGATTGTGGATCATAATATGACCAGACTTTCAGGTCGTGGAATATTACCCACTGCCAGCCAAGATATTATTCAAAAACCGGTCAAATATCATAACCAGATCGTAGGTTGGGTTATTAGTAATGCAGCCGATAAAATCAGTCGTGAAGCGGATATTAATTTTGATCGCCAACAACATATCACCAGTTCTCTGGTGACCATGTTCTCATTGCTGGTAGCGCTAATCACCTCATTGCTATTAGCCAGAAATTTTCTCAAACCGATCAAACATATCCTTAAGGGTACGTAACCACCAACTTACTGCCGGTAATTTTGCGGTTCGCGTGCGAATTTCGAGTCGAGATGAACTAGGTCAATTGGATAAAGATTTTAACCAGCTAGCCTCAACTTTAGAAAAAAATGAACATATGCGGCGTTATTATATGGCAGATATCTCTCACTAATTACGCATACCATTAGCCATATTACGTGGTGAGCTCGAAGCAATTAAAGATGGTGTCCGGCCGCTTTCGGTCACAACATTACATTCTTTATTAGCTGAAACGAATAGATTAACTAAACTTGTCAATGATTTACATCAGTTATCCCTGTCTGATCGCGGTTCACTGGTTTATCGAAAAAAAATATCAATTTGGTACAACAAATTGAGTTAGCTATCAATAGCTATCGCGGCAGATTTGCTGATAAAAAAATAACGTTAAATATCATTTTACCTAGTGTGGTAACTTTGCATGCTGATCCTGATCGTTTAGCCCAACTATGGCATAATTTACTGGAAAACAGTTTACTTTATACTCATTCAGCTGGCTCACTGAGGATCCAAGGTTATGTTTCACAACAGCGATTTTATCTCATTTGGCAAGATAGCGCCCCAGGCTTATTAGTAGATCAATATCCCTTTATTTTTGAGCGTTTTTATCGGGTTGAAAGTTCGCGTAATCGCGCCAATGGAGGTTCAGGACTCGGTTTGGCCATTTGTTATAATATTGTTGAAGCCCATGGTGGCAAAATTATCGCACAAGCCTCCTCTTTAGGAGGCGTAAAAATTAGCATAGAATTTCCATTAGATGATAACCATAAAAGCCAAAATGTATGCGTTGCGATCATCACTGCTACCGTATTTTAGTTGTTGAAGATGAACCAAAGTTAGGCCAATTATTAGTTGATTATCTACAGGCCGCTGGTTTTCAAAGCGATTGGTTACTCGAGGGTAATTGTGTCGTTAACCAAGTAAAACATTTTCCACCGGATCTGATTTTACTTGATCTTATGTTGCCAGGTATAGATGGCTTATCAATCTGCCGTCAATTACGTCAATTTTCAGACATCCCTATTATCATTGTGACAGCGAAAACGGAAGAATTTGATCGCTTAGTTGGCTTAGAAATTGGCGGTGATGACTATATCTGTAAGCCCTTTAGCCCACGTGAAGTAATCGCTAGAATTAAAACCATTTTACGCCGTTGCTATCGACAAACTACAGCAGAAAATAGTGACTTTAAGCTAATTATTGATGAAAGCGCCTATCAGATACATTATCAAAATCAAACCATTGAATTAACACCGGCGGAATTTCGATTATTAAAATATTTATCCAACATCCGGGTAAAGTTTTTTCCCGTGATAAACTGTTGAATAACCTCTATGATGATTATCGAATTGTTACTGATCGCACCATTGATAGCAATATAAAAAACTTGCGCCGCAAGCTGCAACAATTAGATAAAGAGCGGCAATTTATCCGCTCAGTATACCGTTTAGGTTATCGTTGGGAATTAGTTTAATTAAATTTTGCTAATCCGCTCGCCGGTTGATTTGGATTTCATCACATAAGGCGTTAGAATTAGCTACTTAAAACTTATCCGATTAAGAATAAGTACTGACTTGTTATCAGATTGAGAAATTATATGTTTACGCCAGAATTACTTTCTCCCGCAGGTTCGCTGAAGAACATGCGTTATGCTTTTGCCTATGGCGCGGACGCTGTTTATGCAGGACAACCGCGCTATAGCCTACGTGTTCGTAATAACGAATTTAATCATGAAAATTTAGCTAAAGGCATTAAAGAAGCCCATGAAATGGGAAAAAGTTTCTACGTGGTGGTTAATATTGCACCACATAATGCTAAATTAAAAACCTTCATTCGTGATCTTACTCCGGTCATCGAAATGCAACCAGATGCCTTAATTATGTCCGATCCTGGCCTAATTATGCTAGTGAGAGAAACATTTCCAGCAATGGAGATCCATCTTTCTGTCCAGGCAAACGCTGTTAACTGGGCAACAGTAAAATTTTGGCAACAAATGGGATTAAGCAGAATTATTTTGTCTCGTGAGCTCTCTATTGAGGAAATTGCCGAAATTCGTCAACAGGTACCTGATATTGAATTGGAAATTTTTGTTCACGGTGCACTTTGCATGGCCTATTCTGGTCGTTGCTTACTATCTGGTTATATTAATAAGCGCGATCCCAATCAAGGCACCTGTACCAACGCTTGCCGTTGGGAATATAAAGTACAAGAAGGAAAAGAAGACGCAATCGGTAATATTGTTCATCATCATCAACCGATTAAGATAAAAAATATTCAGCCGACATTAGGTAATGGACAGCCTACCGACAAAGTTTTTTTAATTGAAGAAAGCAAACGTCCTGGTGAATATATGACCGCTTTTGAAGATGAGCATGGCACCTATATTATGAATTCGAAAGATCTACGGGCAATCGAACATGTGGAACGCTTAACTCAAATTGGTGTCCATTCTTTAAAAATTGAAGGTCGTACCAAATCCTTCTACTATTGTGCTCGAACTGCTCAGGTTTATCGTCGGGCGATTGACGATGCCGTTGCGGGTAAACCTTTCGATCCCTCATTACTAACCACACTAGAAGGCTTAGCTCACCGAGGTTATACCGAAGGTTTTTTACGTCGGCATAACCATGATGCGTACCAAACCTATGAATATGGTTATTCTGTTTCTGATAGCCAGCAATTTGTTGGTGAATTCACCGTCCAACGCAAAGATGGGCTGGCAGAAGTGGACGTGAAAAATAAATTCTGTCTGGGTGATAATTTAGAGTTAATGACACCAGCAGGGAATATTCAATTTACCTTAACTGACTTATTTGATAAAAAAAACCTACCTATTCAAGTTGCACCAGGTAATGGCTATAAAGTTTATCTCCCGATCCCTGAGGATGTTGATCTGCAGTTTGCGCTATTACTTCGCAATTTGGCTGGCACAACGAGCAGAAACCCTCATCACAAACAACAGATTCAAACAATGAAGTAAGTTCAAAAACTAAAGTAAACAGTAATATGTTTGCTTTAGTTATAAGCAATTTTAGTAACCTTAAAAATAGTGATAATAACAATACATAATTTAAGTAAAAATTCCATTTTTATGTATTAGATCACAGCAATACGATATTCATTATTATAAGATAGTTAGTGAAAAATGTAGAACTAAAAATTAATAGTAAGACTAGGAACCACCTTCTTTGCTAACTCAATCTCCCTTGAGTTAGCTTTTTCTTTTTTTGGCCGATAAAATTCCACTCTTGTTATCAGCAACTATTGTTAATAAATAACCATAAATAGTTAATAAAATAGTATCCATCACTTTAATAACCAACGCTAAAACTAACATTAAAATGAAGCGATCCACCTCACTTAACTAAAGCAATCGAGCTTGTTTTTCACACTATAATGGATAACAATCAATCACAACGTCAATAAACGGGAGTAAATTATGACCGATATCGAGACATTGCTAGGCACAGAAGCTGACAATCTATTACAGCATCGCTGCCAAACCATCGCCCAAGAAAAATTATACCTACCAGGCACCGATTTTATTGATCGCGTTATGATAGATAATAACCGTCCAAACCCAGTTTTACGCTCGATGCAAACCCTATTTGATCACGGCAGACTCGCAGGTAGTGGCTACCTTTCAATTCTTCCACTAGATCAAGGCGCAGAACATTCGGCGGCTGCCTCATTCGCGGCTAATCCACTTTATTTCGATCCTAAAAATATTGTCGAATTGGCTATTGAAGCCGGCTGTAACTGTGTCGCCTCCACCTACGGCGTTTTAGCCGCAGTTTCACGTCGTTATGCACACAAAATACCCTTTTTAGTAAAACTGAATCACAATGAAACACTTAGCTATCCAACTAAATATGATCAAACGCTTTATGCCAGTGTTGAGCAAGCTTTTGAAATGGGGCAGGTAGCAGTTGGAGCTACCATTTATTATGGTTCATTGGAGTCCCGCCGTCAGATTGAAGAAATTGCCGCTGCCTTTGAACGTGCCCACGAACTGGGTATGGTGACAGTACTATGGGCATATTTACGCAATTCAACTTTTCAGAAAGGAAAAACTGATTATCATACTAGTGCCGATCTTACTGGCCAAGCAAACCATTTGGCGGCAACGATTGGTGCTGGCATTATTAAACAAAAAATGGCTAAAAATAATGTTGGCTACAAGGCTGTTGGTTTTGGTGATACCGATGAGCGGGTATATAGCCAATTAACAACCGATCATCCGATTGATTTAGTTAGATATCAATTAGCAAATTGCTATATGGGTCGTGCTGGATTAATTAATTCAGGCGGTGCTCCTGGTTCAAATGACTTAAAAGAGTCAGTTCGTACTGCAGTGATCAATAAACGTGCTGGTGGTATGGGATTAATTCTCGGTAGAAAAGCGTTTAAAAAAATCGATGAAAGAAGGTATAGCTCTTATTAATGCAGTGCAAGATGTTTATTTAAATAAAAAAATAACCATTGCTTCATTTTATTATTTACAAAAATATAATAACGTAATTAATAATATAACGTTGACGGGCTTTGTTGAATAAATCAGAATTAGCCGCCAGGATGGCTCCCTCTGCTACAGCTGTTATCCGATCCTGACGCTGTGTGGCATACCCAACAACGTCATACGGTTCAGCGCTTTGACCATCGACATTGCTTCACCTACCTGAGCCTCATAGTCACGCAGCCTCAGATGGCCACCCAGCAAAGTTTTTATGCGGAACATCGCTGTTTCTGCCACTGAACGCCGGTGATAACCCACTTTCTTTTTCCACATATCATTACTCCTGCTCAGACGCTGATTCGCCACCGTATGGTTACGTTCATGGTACTTGTCCGGCCAGTATTTCGCTCCGCTTCGCGGCGGGATAAGGGGCCTGATTTTCTTTCTTAGCAACGCATCGTGGCAGTAACAGGCGTCATAAGCACCGTCTGCTGACACTTCCCTGATTTTCCGGTGGGTTTGGTTAATCAGGCCCGGCAGTGCCTGCGCATCTGTCGTTCCGCTGAGCGATAAGTCGGCACAGATAATCTCATGAGTCACACTGTCTGCTGCCAGATGAAGCTTGCGCCACACTCTTCGTCTGTCAGCCCCATGCTGCCTGACTTTCCATTCACCTTCGCCAAAGACCTTCAGACCGGTACTGTCGATGACCAGATGCGAGATTTCACCACGCGTTGGCGTTTTTATGCTGATGTTGACGCTCTTTGCTCGTCTGCTGACCAGCGAGTAGTCCGGACAGCATAGCGGCAAAGACATGAGTTTAAAAATCGAATCAACGAAGCCCTGTAATGCCCGGAGCGACAGGTTAAACACACGCTTCATCATCAGGACAGTGGTAACAGTCATATCGCTGTAGTAAAGCGGCCGGCCACGACCTTCAGGCGAAGAACTGTCAGTCCATCCAGCGATGGCCGACTCATCAAGCAAGACCGTCAGGGAACCGCGTTGTCTGAGTGCCTTGTTGTACGCGGGCCAGTTGGTAATTTTAAACTTTTGCTTTGCCATGGGGACCTGATGTTGAAACGAATTTAGCGATCAGCTCCGCCAATCACCTAAAAGTTCGATTTATTCAACAAAGCCGTTGAGCGGCTAATGAATCACCCAGAACATGGAAAGGTAACCAGAGTATTATCAGCAATATTATCTCTGGCCACCATTTTCTCGACGCCATTATTTACTCCTGTCTAAGATAACTATATCTATATAAAATATTATTATCCAAAACAAATATAATTACTGAACTAATTTAAGAAAATAGATAATAAAAATATAATTCCTTAGGATTGCAAAATGATTGCCAGTACGCTTGATGAACAATATCCTACATAAAAATTAAACTATTAATATTAGTAAATAGGATCGTGTATAATAACCACTCAGCAACTACCCTCTTAATTACATGGCTCATTACAATGTGAATAAGGTAATCATTTATTTTAATAAAACTTTATGCTAAAGATCTGCAATAAATTTTTGATTAGATCTTATTAATATTATTAATAGTAATTTAGGCAGAGTTTAATTAAGTGCCTGAATGTTTTCTTCAAATGAGATAAGCAACCCGTTGATATCTAAAATTATTCAATTAGCTAAAAGGTAGAATAAATTGGCACAGTTCGTCTATTCCATGCATCGAGTGGGAAAAATTGTCCCACCGAAAAGACATATCTTAAAAAATATCTCTCTTAGTTTCTTTCCAGGTGCCAAAATTGGTGTTCTTGGCCTTAATGGAGCGGGTAAATCAACATTACTTCGTATTATGGCTGGTATCGATACTGAAATTGAAGGTGAGGCACGCCCCAATCCAGGGATCAAAATTGGCTATCTCTCCCAGGAACCAAAACTTAATCCTGATCATACCGTACGTGAAGCAGTCGAAGAGGCAGTTAGTGAAATAAAAAATGCTCTTACTCGCCTTGATGAAGTCTATGCGGCCTATGCTGAACCTGATGCTGACTTCGATAAACTGGCAAAAGAGCAAGGCCAGTTAGAAGCCATTTTGCAATCACATGACGGACACAATTTGGATAACCAGTTGGAACGTGCAGCCGATGCATTACGCATGCCAGCCTGGGAAACAAAAATAGAACAACTTTCAGGTGGAGAGCGGCGTCGGGTAGCTATTTGTCGTTTACTGCTGGAAAAACCCGATATGCTATTACTTGATGAACCAACTAACCATTTGGATGCAGAATCCGTCGCCTGGTTAGAACGGTTTTTACATGATTACGAAGGCACTATTGTTGCTATCACTCACGATCGCTACTTCTTAGATAACGTGGCAGGTTGGATCCTGGAACTTGATCGTGGAGAGGGTATTCCATGGGCAGGTAATTATTCCTCTTGGTTAGAACAAAAAGAGACTCGCTTAGCACAAGAGGCTTCCAGCGAAGCGGCTCGCCGCAAATCGATCGAAAAAGAACTTGAGTGGATCCGACAAAATCCTAAAGGCCGGCAAGCAAAAGGAAAAGCCCGTTTAGCCCGTTTTGAAGAGTTAAACAGTGTTGACTATCAAAAACGTAATGAAACCAGCGAGCTATTCATTCCGCCAGGGCCTCGTCTAGGATACAAAGTTTTAACGGTTGAAAATCTCAATAAATCCTATGGTGATCGGGTTTTAATTGATAACCTTAGTTTCTCGATCCCTAAAGGGGCTATCGTGGGTATTATCGGCCCAAATGGCGCGGGAAAATCAACCCTTTTTCGCATGATTTCAGGTCAAGAACAACCTGACTCTGGCACAATAACCTTAGGTGAAACCGTTAAAGTTGCCTCAGGTGAACAATTTCGTGACACCATGGACAATAATAAAACCGTGTGGGAAGAGGTTTCAGGTGGACAAGATATTATGCGTATCGGTAATTTCGAAATTCCAAGTAGAGCTTACGTCGGACGCTTTAATTTCAAAGGAGTTGATCAGGGTAAGCGAGTTGGAGAACTCTCTGGTGGTGAACGTGGCCGTTTACACTTGGCAAAACTACTTCAGGTTGGTGGTAATATGCTACTACTGGATGAGCCAACTAACGATTTGGATGTCGAAACATTACGCGCGTTAGAAAACGCATTACTGGAATTTCCTGGCAGTGCATTAGTTATTTCCCACGATCGCTGGTTTCTTGACCGTATTGCCACTCATATTATTGATTATCAAGATGAAGGAAAAATCACTTTCTTTGAAGGTAATTTTAGTGAATATGAAGATTATAAAAAACGGACATTGGGCGCTGATGCGCTAGAACCTCATCGCATCAAATATAAAAAGATGAGCAAATAAATAGGCCAAATAAAATAAGGCTTGCTAAAGTAAGCCTTATAATTTAAAAATTCGGAGATTTTTCATCCATCATAAGCAGTTGCTGAACCAACTCAATACAGCGTAAAAAACGCTCATCATAATTAGGCAAATCAACCACCACAAATTCCACTTGATTTTCAATCAGTAGTTCAATCAATAAATTTTGAAATGTTATACGTTCCTCATCACTACCCAAACTGCGTAATCCATCAGCAACCCATGGGGTATTATTTTCTAATAAAATAACCAGATCAAAACGATATTCATCAATTAATGCTTGCACAAAAGGATGTGGTTTCCCCTCATATCGTTTACAAAAAGCTTGGGTGGTAATGAAATCAGTATCGATAAAGGCAACTTTATTAGCATATTTAACGGCAAAATCAATATATTTTGCATGACCCAATGCTATCTTGTCATAGTCAGAATATTGTAACGCCATCTCATCGCCACCTAAATGAGAGAAAACATAATCACGACCATATTCCCATGCACTGGTGGTGTTAAAAATATTCGCAAGCTTATTAACTAAAGTCGATTTACCACTTGATTCCCCACCTAATATGGCTACCTTACGCACAAAAAATGGTTTTACTTCCGTTGGAATATATTCCCAATACCGAAATGGCGCTTGCCTAATTTGATTGCCACTAATATTCATAAATTTGCGCTCAGGATCAATAAGCACCACTTCTGCACCAAGATATTTTTTATAATGCGCAATATCATCCACTTCGCCAGAATAAATAAATTGTGGTTGAATATTTTTTGCCATTAAAAATTTTTTCATTTCTTCGCTCCATACTTGCCAGCCATGTGGGTATAGTTCTATGCCTTGCTCATCAAAGGACTGAATATAAATATTTTTTTGATATTTGAAAGTTTGTAATAACCATCGTAGCCGATCGCTTACTGTCGGTTGCTGTGACATCAAACTATCGATAAAAAGCGACCGAACACGAGGTTCATCATGACAAAGAATGACATATAATTCATCAACTTGACTACACGCAAGCTGTATCAGGTAAATATGGCCTGTATGCAATGGATAAAACTTACCAAATACCACACCAATACGTTTAGGCTTTAATGGATATGCAATATTTAAAAAACGATTCAATGCGGCAATTTTGCGCGCGCTAGGATTATTAATTTTTTCATTAATTAATTGGCTTAAATAACCTTTTGTCATGCCGCAAGCAGTCGCAATCTGTTGTAAAGTACAACCTGTTTGTTTAATAGCCTGTTTCAAATTAATCAAACTGTTTCATCGCTTCTCCGGTTAATCAAAGTTTTCCATAACCGTTAATGCCTCTGACAGTTTTTTCACACCAAATAACTGCATATTGGGTAATGGTTTTTTGGGCACATTAGCATAAGGAACAATCGCTCGTTTAAAACCATGTTTTGCCGCCTCAATAATCCGCTCTTGGCCACTAGGTACTGGACGGATTTCACCCGCCAATCCAACCTCACCAAAAACCACAACATCACGCGGCAATGGACGATTACGGAAACTGGATACTAAAGAAAAGAGTAAAGCAAGATCAGCACTGGTTTCCGTCACTTTAACCCCACCAACAACATTAACAAAAACATCTTGATCCGACATCTGTAATCCACCATGCCGATGCAAAATAGCCAGCAAAATCGCTAATCGATTCTGCTCTAAACCGACAGCAACGCGTCGCGAATTAGCTAGCATTGAATAGTCCACTAGCGCCTGAATTTCCACCAGCAATGGTCGCGTTCCTTCCCAAACAACCATCACCGAGCTGCCCGAAGTGATCTCTTCTACTCTACTGAGAAAAATAGCCGATGGGTTACTCACTTCCTTTAACCCTTTTTCTGTCATGGCAAATACACCCAATTCATTAACCGCACCAAATCGATTTTTATGACTTCTTAAGGTACGAAATCGTGAATCTGCTTCACCATCGAGCATTATCGAACAGTCAATGCAGTGTTCAAGCACTTTCGGGCCGGCCAAAGAACCATCTTTTGTGACATGCCCTACCATGATAATGGCGATCCCTCGTGTTTTGGCAAATCGGGTAAGATAAGCCGCAGTTTCTCGGACTTGTGCCACACTACCAGGTGATGACTGTATATCCGCGATATGCATGACCTGAATAGAATCAATCACCATCAATTTTGGCTGTTCCTGCTCTGCAATCAAACAAATCTGCTCAATACTGGTTTCAGATAACATATTGAGATTATCGGACGGTAACCCTAATCGATGCGCTCGCATCGCCACTTGCTGTAAAGACTCCTCACCGGTGACGTATAAAGTTTTCATCTGTGATGAAAGCCGACACATAGTTTGCAAAAGCAATGTACTTTTACCAGCACCTGGGTTACCACCAATTAAAATCGCGCTACCAGGTACCACACCACCACCGAGAACACGATCAAATTCTTTGAAATCAGTAGAAAAACGTGGCAATGCTTCTAAACTAATGGCAGACAATTTCTGTACTTGGTTACCTGTAGCACTACCAGCATAACCATTAAGGCGTTCTGCTCGCGAAGTAGAACTGGCAGCTAATCTTACCTCGGTGATCGTATTCCAGGTATGACAAGCGATACATTGGCCTTGCCAGCGTGGATAATCTGCACCACATTCATTACAGACAAATGCTCTTTTTATTGCTTTTGCCACCGTTATTGCCTCTTTTATTTATTGATTTGATCGTTAACGCGCTTCATGCTTTAAGCCACCACTTAAAACACAAAGTACACCCATCAAATCTGCATGTTGAATCGCTACTTTTGCCCTGTCCTGTACTTTAGATTTAGCATGATAAGCAATACCCAATCCCGCCTTACGGATCATTTTTACATCATTCGCGCCATCACCAATAGCAACGGTTTGCTCGATTGGAATAGAGAATTGTCTAGCTAATTTTATGAAGGGTTGTGCTTTGACTTTAGCATCCACAATGTTGCCATTCACCTTACCGGTCAATTTGTTATCTTTAATTTCAAGTTTGTTAGCCACCGCAGCGGTTAATTTTAATTTTTCCTTCAAATAATTAGTAAAAAAATTAAATCCACCTGAAACAATAACAACATGCCAATCAAATGCCTGCCACTTACGGACAATACTGGTTAAGCCTGGTGTCAGTGGCATATGCTCTAATACATTTTGCAAAATTTGCATGTCGGCTTCAGCAAGTAACTTAACCCGAGCTTTTAAACTTTCACTAAAATCAATTTCCCCTTGCATTGCGCGCTCTGTAATTTCAGCAACCTGCTGGCCAACTCCCGCCAAACGAGCAATTTCATCAATGCATTCGATCTGAATTGCCGTTGAATACATATCCATCACCAACAAGCCTGGCGCACGTAAACGGGGTATATTACCCAGCGGTACAACATCTAAACCACACTCTTCAGCTATTTTCTTTATTTTTGCGCTTAAGCTACCCGCGATACGAACGACTTGATAATCATCAATACGCCAAGGGCTTTGTTGAATAAATCAGAATTAGCCGCCAGGATGGCTCCCTCTGCTACAGCTGTTATCCGATCCTGACGCTGTGTGGCATACCCAACAACGTCATACGGTTCAGCGCTTTGACCATCGCCATTGCTTCACCTACCTGAGCCTCATAGTCACGCAGCCTCAGATGGCCACCCAGCAAAGTTTTTATGCGGAACATCGCTGTTTCTGCCACTGAACGCCGGTGATAACCCACTTTCTTTTTCCACATATCATTACTCCTGCTCAGACGCTGATTCGCCACCGCATGGTTACGTTCATGGTACTTGTCCGGCCAGTATTTCGCTCCGCTTCGCGGCGGGATAAGGGGCCTGATTTTCTTTCTTAGCAACGCATCGTGGCAGTAACAGGCGTCATAAGCACCGTCTGCTGACACTTCCCTGATTTTCCGGTGGGTTTGGTTAATCAGGCCCGGCAGTGCCTGCGCATCTGTCGTTCCGCTGAGCGATAAGTCGGCACAGATAATCTCATGAGTCACACTGTCTGCTGCCAGATGAAGCTTGCGCCACACTCTTCGTCTGTCAGCCCCATGCTGCCTGACTTTCCTTTCACCTTCGCCAAAGACCTTCAGACCGGTACTGTCGATGACCAGATGCGAGATTTCACCACGCGTTGGCGTTTTTATGCTGATGTTGACGCTCTTTGCTCGTCTGCTGACCAGCGAGTAGTCCGGACAGCACAGCGGCAAAGACATGAGTTTAAAAATCGAATCAACGAAGCCCTGTAATGCCCGTAGCGACAGGTTAAACACACGCTTCATCATCAGGACAGTGGTAACAGCCATATCGCTGTAGTAAAGCGGCCGGCCACGACCTTCAGGCGAAGAACTGTCAGTCCATCCAGCGATGGCCGACTCATCAAGCCAGACCGTCAGGGAACCGCGTTGTCTGAGTGCCTTGTTGTACGCGGGCCAGTTGGTAATTTTAAACTTTTGCTTTGCCATGGGGACCTGATGTTGAAACGAATTTAGCGATCAGCTCCGCCAATCACCTAAAAGTTCGATTTATTCAACAAAGCCTACGCCAAGAAGAAACAATCACAATCGCATTACCAGAGCGTGGTTGAAATTGACTGATACATTGCTTATTCAATCCTCGTCCATAAAGCAACCAACCACTATCTCCAGCCCGATAATCCAAAGGCATAACCTCTTCACCACTTAGTGAAAGCGGTAATCCAGGCCATTTTTGGATCTCATTAGGCAAATAACAATAGGTTAAACTCGTCGACATTAATTCATACTCCTGTCATCCAATCACGACAATTAGCCAACAAAAAAACGGCTTTTCAAACTATCCTATCATCTTAACCTCTGGCAATATGATAATGAACTAAGTTTAAAAGAGCCGATTATGATTAAAAAGAAATTAAAGTTTCGATTACATAAAACTGTTATCATTTTAATTTGCCTCTTCTTACTCATTATTCTAATCCAAAAGGTTAGTTATTTTAGTAAGTTACATCAGAAAATCAGAGTCGAGCAGTTTCAAGAATTGTCTCATACACATGCTGAACAAGTTGCTTTTAGCTTATCCAATTATATACAAAGTGATGGTAAGAATTTTAATAATAAACAGATCCTGGCTATTCTTAATCAATTAACTATTAATGAACATATTCTCGATGCAAGTGTTTATCTTAATGATGGAACCAAAATTCAGCATGCAGGTGAAAAAGTTGCTTTACGAGAGCGATTATCCCTTAATCACCCTCCATGCCACAACTATGTTAACTATCAATTGGTTGTTCCAATCTTCGATACCAAAAAACCAAAAGGCTTTTTACGTTTAACCATTGATGCTCATCAATTTAGTATATGATCTAAACAAATAGATAATATGGCTAATTTATTAAGGATTATGTTACTTTTAGCACTCACTATCGGTTTTGTTCTGGCTAATATTTTATCTAAATCAATTTCAATACACTGGCCAAAGTTACCTTTTTTATCAATAAGCAATAGTCGCTCGGCAAACAATCAGCAAAAGAAATAAAAATTGCTAAAAAGAAAGCAGATTTCAATCTGCTTTCTTGCTTGATTTAAATTTAATGATTTATTTTTAATCCAGTAATAATACTGCTTCTAACGCAATTTCAACCATCTCATTAAATGTCGTTTGCCGTTCTGCTGAAGTTGTCTTTTCGCCTCGACGAATATGATCAGAAACCGTACAAATAGTTAGTGCTTTGACACCATATTCCGCAGCAATGCTATACATACCAGCAGCTTCCATTTCCACCCCCAAAATGCCATATTTTTCCATTGTATCAAACACTTGCATTTGAGGCGTATAAAAAAGATCAGTAGAAAAAATATTACCTACCAGAACGTTGAGATTCTTTGCTTTAGCCGCAGTTACAGCATTATGAACCAGCTGATAATCCGCAATAGCCGCAAAATCATTATCATCAAATTTTAGTCGATTAACTTTAGAATCGGTGCATGCTCCCAGGCCGATAATAATATCGCGTAACTTTACTTGATGGCTAATAGCGCCACAGGATCCTACTCGTATTATTGTTTTAACACCAAAGTCAGTAATTAGCTCTTTCATGTAAATTGAACAGGAAGGGATCCCCATACCATGCCCCATCACAGAAATGCTACGACCTTGATAATTACCAGTAAAACCTAACATACCACGAACATCATTTACCTGACGGCTGTCGGTCAAATAATTTTCTGCAATATGTTTTGCGCGTAGAGGATCGCCTGGCATCAGCATAACTTCCGCAAAATCGCCCATCTCAGTATTAATATGTGGGGTGGCCATAAATAAATTTCCTTTTATTACGTATCGATAAAATCGGGAATATGAACAAATATTTCCCATCATACTTAAAATAGCGTTTTGCCATATTCCATTGGCGATAAACCAAAGTATTGCGCAACGGTTTGACCAATATCAGCAAAGGTCTGTCGATGACCTAGTGCCCCAGGTTTTACTTTCGGACCATAAATTAAAATAGGAATATTTTCCCGCGTATGATCAGTTCCTAGCCAGGTCGGGTCACAACCATGATCTGCGGTAATAATCAAAACATCCTCATTCTCAATTAATGCCAGCATTTCAGGTAAAAGACTATCAAATAACTCTAGTCCTGCCGCATAACCCGCAACATCACGACGATGTCCATATGAAGAATCAAAATCAACAAAATTAGTAAACACAATGGTATTGTCGGCCGCTTTTTTGATCTCCTCAAGGCTTGCCGCAAATAGCGCTTCAATACCGGTTGCTTTCACTTGCTTAGTAATACCGACATTGGCATAAATATCTGCAATTTTGCCAATTGAAACCACCTGGCCGGCTTTTTCTTCAACCAGCTTTTGCAGGATGGTTGGTGCAGGTGGTTCAACTGAATAATCTCGACGATTACCGGTACGCTGAAAACAGCCAGCTTTATTGCCGATAAAAGGACGAGCAATAACACGTCCAATATTATAAGCACCTTCATCTAGCGTCTTTCTAGCTATTTCACAAAGCTGATAAAGATTTTTAACCCCAAAAGTCTCTTCATGACATGCTATCTGAAAGACTGAATCGGCTGAAGTATAGAAAATAGGTTTACCTGTTTTCATATGCTCTTCACCTAATTGATCCAAGATCACCGTGCCTGACGAGTGACAATTTCCCAGATAACCGGGCAAATTAACCGCTTCAACTAACATATCCAATAATCGTTGCGGAAAACTATTTTTTTGCTGTTTAAAATATCCCCATTCAAATAAAACCGGTACCCCGGCGATCTCCCAATGACCTGATGGGGTATCTTTGCCGGAAGATAACTCACTCGCATAACCATAAGCACCGATAATCTCAGTGTCTTCATCCAGGCCGATTGTCAATGTTCCTGATGACCCCTCAGCGGCTTTTGCTAACCCTAAACGCGATAAATTGGGCAAAAAGAGTTTACCTTTACGACCCTTATCAGCCTTCCCTTGCGCACAAGCGGTCGCAATATGGCCTAAAGTATTCGCCCCAGCATCACCATATCTATCCGCATCCGGCGTAGCGCCAATACCAAAAGAATCAAGCACCATAATGAATACACGTTTCATAACTACCCTTGGTTAGTCCAAATTCAATTAATCCATTATTAAACAAAAAATAACGCATTCCATCATTCGAGCTCATAATAACTATTTACTATCGTCAATAAATACAAAATACTAATCGATGCTATTATCTAAAAATTTCTTTTATTAACAATCATTTTCATAGATTATTAAAATAGACATTTTCATTTTTCTGCCAGCCAATAATTACTAAAACAGTGCATAAAAAGATCAATAAAAATTAATAGTCGCCAGTAAAATTATCTATTGGGCATCCTAATGTATTTAATAGACTAGACAATAAGCTTGACGCCCCAAAACGAAAATGACGAATATTTACCCATTCTTTTCCCATGATTCGATCGGCTAAAACCAGATATTTGGCAGCTCCTTCTACCGTACGAACGCAACCTGCTACCTTACAACCCACCTGACTAGCAACGTCCATATCTCGAATAACTTTAAGTATAATTTCAACATTCTCTAGGGTGGCATTTATCGCAACCTTACCCGTTGATGTCTTAACAAAATCAGCGCCGGCAGCAATAGCAATTTCTGCTGCCTGTCGAATAAGATCAGGCTGTTTTAATTCACCGGCTTCAATAATAACTTTCAGTAAGACACCTCTCGGTAAACAAACTTCTTTACACTCTTTAACCAGGTCAAAACCAATTTGCTTATTACCGGTTATTAATGCTCGATAGGGAAAAACAACATCAACTTCGTCTGCCCCATAAGCAATAGCAGCTTGTGTTTCAGCTGTAGCAATCACAACATCATAACCACCAAATGGAAAATTAGTTACCGTGGCAATGCGAATATTCTGGGTTTTTTGTTCGGTTAGCATCTTACGTGCTAATGGAATAAAGCGAGGATAAATACATATCGCGGCAGTATTTCCTTGTGCAGTCTTGGCTTGATGGCATAAAATCTTCACTTTTTCATCAGTATCGTCATCATTTAGCAGAGTTAAATCCATCAAATTTAATGCGCGTTGTGCAGCAAGTTTTAATTCCATCATATAATTCTCAAAGCTACTGACATTATTGCTTTAGCGATTAAACAATCGTTCAATGTTTAATATACCAAGCAGATTAAGTTACATAGTCGCTAACGATAAAAAGAAGCCAGCAATAGTGGCACTCATCAAATTAGATAACGAACCGGCTAATACCGCTTTCAAACCTAATCGAGCAACATCTTTACGACGGTTCGGGGCAATTCCACCTAAACCACCCAGTAATATGGCTACTGACGCTAAATTAGCAAAACCACACAATGCAAAAGAGATTATGGCTTTAGTATGTTCAGAAAGTACTTGCTTACCGGCGGCAATAACTTCACTATCAGGTTTTAAATATTCGCCAAAATTCATATAAGCAACAAATTCATTGACCACTAACTTTTGTCCAATAAAAGAACCGGCAATTGTCGCTTCATGCCAGGGGATACCAATCAAATAGGCAATTGGTGCAAAGATCCAGCCTAAGATCAATTCTAATGATAAGCCTGGTATATGGATCCAGCCACCAATAACCGACAAAATACCGTTAAGTAACGCTATTAATGCAACAAATGCCAGCAACATCGCACCGACATTTAGAGCGAGTTGCATGCCGGAAGAAGCGCCAGTGGCGGCAGCATCAATAATGTTAACTGGGCGTTCTTCGCCGCTCGCCACACTGACCATATTCACTGCATCGTGAGTTTTCTCTGTCTCCGGTACCATCAATTTGGCAAATAACAATCCCCCTGGTGCTGCCATAAAAGATGCTGCGATCAGATATTCCATTGGCACCCCCATTTGCGCATAGCCGGCCAATACCGAGCCAGCAACCGAAGCTAATCCTCCACACATAACAGCAAATAACTCAGAGTTTGTTATGGTGGCAATATAGGGTCTGACAACCAAAGGCGCCTCTGTATGACCGACAAAAATATTAGCGGTCGCTGATAGTGACTCAGTACGTGAGGTGCCTAATATCCATTGCAAAAGTCCACCTAAGATTTTGATAAAAAACTGCATAATACCAAGATAATAAAGTACGGCTATCAATGACGAGAAGAAAACAATGACCGGTAAGACACGTAAGGCAAAAATAAAACCACCACCGCCAAACAGTTCAAACATTTTATTAGAGACTAAACCACCAAAGACAAAATCCATGCCAACTTGTCCATAACCAATCACACTAGAGACTGCATCTGATACAGTTTCCAAAGTGCGGCTACCGGCAGGGATATAAAGAACAAATGCGCCAATTGCCATTTGAATAACAAAAGCACCAAATACGGTACGGAATTTAATTGCCCGACGGTTACTGGAAAAAATGATAGCGATGAAAATCAATACTACCATCCCTAGCAGGCTCATAATGAGTTGCATGAATAATATCCCTGTGTATTATATAACAAATGAACATTTATATAGTTTAAAAAATAAACTGCCAGTTTAATGCGCAGACATTATAACAATTTCGCATTAATAACTGACAGTCGGTATCACAAATAATCATAACGAAAAATCACGAAAAATAAATTTTGCGACACATATCACTTACGAAAAGCGATATTGCCGGCAAAAATTATCTAAAAAATACCATAATTATAATTAAATAACTTATTGGTATGATTATTTAGCCATATTAGTCTGCTCTTTTTTAATATTAAAGAGTTGTAAACTATTGTTATAAATCTGTGTTGCAATTTCCTCTGCTGACTCTTGCCGAAGGTTACATAGTGCCTCAAATACCAAACCTATTCTTTCAGGACGATTAACCTGCCCCTGAAATCCAGCTAATGGCATATCAGGGGCATCAGTTTCAAGTACTAATGACGACAGCGGCAATTGCGCAGCTACTGCTCTGGTTTTCTTAGCCCTTTGATAGGTGATAACGCCACCAATACCGATAAAATAACCTAAACGGATAAAGGCATTAGCTTGCAACAAACTGCCAGCAAATCCATGAGTTACCCCCTTTTTCGGCACGTCAAATCGTCTTAATAAAGCAGCTAGTTGATCATGACTTTTACGCGAATGAAGAATAACCGGTAAATTATACTGTTTAGCCAGCTGTAATTGCTGGATCAGCAATGCTTGTTGTTGCTTAACCGCAGAATTAGTAACAAAATAATCTAAACCTATTTCACCAATAGCAACATATTTATTGCTGTTTTGCTGCAATAATGCCACTAATTTAGCAAAATGATCAAGTAAAAAATCTGCAATATACAAAGGATGAAAACCCAATGCAGCATATAAATGCGGATATTGTTGTGCCAGTGAATATACTCGCTCAAAATTCTCAATACCAACCGTCGGGTCAATGATATCAGTCACGCCAGCTTTCACCGCGCGCGAAAAGCTATCTTCAATATAATGGATAAAAGGAGAAAAATCAAAATGACAATGGGTGTCAACGAACATCAATGGCTAATCCTTCATCACCTGATTTTGGTTCTTCATCTTGTTGATTCGAAATTATCTCCGCAGACAAAGATGCCGGATTAGCAACCTGATTATTTTCAATAGAATACGGGTAAGATGCTAAGTTATCATTAGAAAAATAGTGTTTTAAACTAGTTAAAAAATAGCTGCCACATTGACGCCCAATATGATAATCAGTCTCTAAGGTTGAAGCACGGCTACCTAATGCACAACTCATTAAAGGTTTCGGTGGATACATTTCAAAAATTTGGATACCTGGTTGTGGCGCAGCAATAAATTTTTGTGTCTGTTGATATCTTTTAATATGTACTTTTATCATCTTATCCATCCGCCGTATATTGCGGTGTTCCAACCAGCGAGTCATCCTCTTTAACCATTGAGATGTATAATAAATTCCCGAAGGAACCGTTCTAATTACCACAATTGTTTTTGCCCCACGACGATAAGCTTCTTCAACAGGAATTGAAGCCGTTATACCACCATCATGATAAAGCTCCCCATTAAATACTGCTCCCTGGCGATAAAAGCCGGGGATAGCACTTGACGCCCGAATAATATCTAGCCAACTATCTTGTGTTGGTTGAAAATAAACCGGACTAAAATCCTCGTAGCGACAAGCAATGATGAAAAATTGACGCCCGCTGTCTAAGTAAGATAATCCAGTAGAGAAATCAAGGGGTAATTCACGGGAGGTAATATCAATTAGCCAATCTAAATCAATCATATGGCCACCACGAATAAAACGTAGTGGATTAAAAAATTGAGATTTAGTGGTATAATCAGTGATCACCTTACGGGCATAACCACGCTGTTGGCAAAGATAGGCCGATAAATTTTGTGCGCCTGCCGATGTCCCTATCATGATGTTAAATGGGTTGAAACCAACACGGAGAAATTCATCCAATACACCGGCGGTAAAAATACCACGCTGTCCACCCCCCTCACAGACTCATGCTATTTTACCGAGGTCAAATGCATTATCCTCGAAGGCTAAAGGCTCAATATTACCCAATGTGACTGATATATGTCTTCCCATATTGCTTTACCCCCTTAAAACTGATAGTAGACCCTCTAAATACAATCTGCTATTCAAAATCTACTATTGGGTTTAATAGTGAGATTTTTAGCGGCTTAAAAATTTGGGAGAAACCAATAAATACAGCAATTGAAAAATAGTCATACCCCCACTAATAACAAGTGAGGGTAATATAATAAAAAATCAATATGCCATAAATTAATGCTCTCGCGTTTTGCAGAACCGAATTTCAGGGTAGCGTTCGCGGGTTAGATTAAGATTTACCATCGTTGGGGCAATATAACTGAGGTTATCGCCACCATCTAAAGCCAGGTTTTGTTCATTTTTACGTTTGAACTCTTCTAATTTTTTTACGTCATCACATTCGATCCAACGTGCGGTTGAAACATTTACTGGCTCATAAATAGCTTCAACATTATATTCACTCTTCAAGCGCGCTACCACCACATCAAACTGAAGCACACCAACAGCACCAACAATAAGATCATTATTGGCCAAAGGACGAAATACCTGAACCGCACCCTCTTCGGATAACTGAACCAATCCTTTAAGTAACTGTTTCTGCTTTAACGGATCATGTAAACGGATGCGTTTGAATAGTTCAGGCGCAAAATTAGGAATACCGGTAAATTTTAACACTTCTCCCTGGGTAAAAGTATCACCAATCTGAATAGTGCCATGATTATGCAAGCCAATGATATCACCTGGAAACGCTTCTTCAACATGGGAACGATCACCGGCCATAAAAGTAAGCGCATCTGAAATAACCACCTCTTTTTTATTTCGTACCTGATAAAGTTTCATACCCTTTTGATAACAACCTGACACAATCCGCAAAAAAGCCACCAGATCACGATGTTTGGGATCCATATTGGCTTGTATTTTGAACACAAAACCAGAAAATTTTTCTTCCTCGGCATTAACGATACGACTATCAGCCTGCCGAGGCATAGGAGTTGGCGCCCAATTGACCAAACCATCTAACATATGATCAACACCAAAGTTACCTAAAGCGGTGCCAAAAAAGACGGGTGTTAACTTGCCTTGTAAAAATGCGTCTAAATTGAATTCATGAGAAGCACCCTTTACTAGTTCAAGCTCTTCTCGTAGCTGAGCAGCAAAATCGTCTCCAATAACTTTGTCCAATTCGGTATTATTTAATCCTTTAATAACAACAACGTATTGAATAGCATGCCCTTGCCCACTCTGGTATAAAATAGTTTCATTACGATAAAGATGATAAATCCCTTTAAATAACTTGCCACAACCAATTGGCCAGGTAATCGGGCTACAAGCGATACTCAATTCACTTTCAACCTCATCCATTAATTCCATTGGATCGCGAATATCGCGATCCAATTTGTTCATAAAGGTTAAAATAGGTGTATCACGTAACCGTGTTACTTCCATCAATTTACGCGTACGATCTTCAACGCCTTTAGCTGCATCAATCACCATCAAACAACAATCGACCGCCGTTAAGGTCCGATAAGTATCTTCCGAAAAATCCTCATGCCCTGGGGTATCAAGCAAATTAATCAAGCAATTTTGGTAAGGAAATTGCATTACCGAAGTGGTAATCGAGATCCCGCGTTGTTTTTCCATTTCCATCCAGTCAGATTTTGCATGTTGATTCGAACCACGCCCCTTCACTGTGCCCGCTTTTTGAATAGCTTGGCCAAACAACAGTACTTTTTCTGTGATCGTGGTTTTCCCTGCATCAGGGTGAGAAATGATAGCAAAGGTTCTGCGCCGCGCTATTTTCTGACAAAAATTATTCTCTTTCATTATAACTACCCAACATACACAACATGATGTATAAAAAATTGGCAAAAATTCTACACTGACAAATCCATTTTGAAAACAATTACTAACTCATTAAAAAATATTTTTTAGTTAGCCGATAAAATTAAATATAAAAAAAGTAAAGAAAATTGTTTTTAACTAAATATAGATTATTTAATTAAATCAGAAAATCTAATACTGATTATATTAAAGTCACTAATATAAAATATTTATTAGAATAAACAAGAAGATTAAATGAAAATTTTTTACATAATATGTCAGATGGCTTTGTTGAATAAATCAGAATTAGCCGCCAGGATGGCTCCCTCTGCTACAGCTGTTATCCGATCCTGACGCTGTGTGGCATACCCAACAACGTCATACGGTTCAGCGCTTTGACCATCGCCATTGCTTCACCTACCTGAGCCTCATAATCAGCATAAAAACGCCAACGCGTGGTGAAATCTCGCATCTGGTCATCGACAGTACCGGTCTGAAGGTCTTTGGCGAAGGTGAATGGAAAGTCAGGCAGCATGGGGCTGACAGACGAAGAGTGTGGCGCAAGCTTCATCTGGCAGCAGACAGTGTGACTCATGAGATTATCTGTGCCGACTTATCGCTCAGCGGAACGACAGATGCGCAGGCACTGCCGGGCCTGATTAACCAAACCCACCGGAAAATCAGGGAAGTGTCAGCAGACGGTGCTTATGACGCCTGTTACTGCCACGATGCGTTGCTAAGAAAGAAAATCAGGCCCCTTATCCCGCCGCGAAGCGGAGCGAAATACTGGCCGGACAAGTACCATGAACGTAACCATGCGGTGGCGAATCAGCGTCTGAGCAGGAGTAATGATATGTGGAAAAAGAAAGTGGGTTATCACCGGCGTTCAGTGGCAGAAACAGCGATGTTCCGCATAAAAACTTTGCTGGGTGGCCATCTGAGGCTGCGTGACTATGAGGCTCAGGTAGGTGAAGCAATGGCGATGGTCAAAGCGCTGAACCGTATGACGTTGTTGGGTATGCCACACAGCGTCAGGATCGGATAACAGCTGTAGCAGAGGGAGCAATCCTGTCGGCTAATTCTGATTTATTCAACAAAGCCGCACAGCGCTAGACATTGCTTTCAACTCTTTATCTAATAAAAATAGTGATTTACCATCTTCGCCAACGAAATCAAACTTATCCAAAATTGATTTGAATAACTTTTCTTCTTCATGTTGTTCTGCAACATACCACTGCAAAAAATTAAATGTCGAGTAGTCTTTCATCTCCAATGCCATATGTACAAGAGCATTAATTTCATGTGTAATATTTTGTTCATGTTGATAGGTTTTTTCAAAAACCTCTTTTACAGAATTAAATTCTGCAGGCGGAGCATCAATTTGACCTAATATCGGCATTTCACCAGTATCGCTAAGATAATTAAATAAACGTTACATATGCCCCATCTCTTGCTGTAACATTGTTCACACTTCCTATGTTTTTAAATAAAGTTCAATTTTATTATCTTCAGTTATACCAATGATAAAGGTGTTGTAATTAAAATAAAACTAAAATTAACCATTATTTGATCAAAATAATGGCCTAAAATAGATCACTTTCATTACAATCACTATTAAAATATTATAGAAATAATAAATAGTTACATATTTATTCAAGACAAACTATGTCTCGTTTACTAAAATTAATGTAGAAATCATATTTGATGGGGTCGAAAATACGAGTATGAGCTACAATCTCGCCGAATTAGCAAAAGAGGAGAGGGAAAAACTAAATCTTGATCTTGCCGCTGCAAGTGTGGCATTTAAGGAAAGATACAATATGCCGGTTATTGCCGATAGAGTTGAAGCAGAGCAAGCGGTGCATTTGCGAGAGCATTTTCGTCAGCGGCTTAAGCTATTTCGCAAAATTTCTCATACTCTGGAGCAATTACCTTACGATCCGCGAAAAGGCTAATATAAAAATAACCATAAATGTTAATATGCTGACAACTTTTTGCTGTTAATTTATTAATCGCTAATAGCTTTTAATTTGATAAGTAATGGTTTCATCCTGTCAATTAACAATCACCTGATAGCTAACATCTTTTTTCGTACCCCTAACGCTCAAAGGGATTCTATAACCATGTTTGATTGCTGGAATGCTATTCTTATTTACCCATGCAACTACATTCGAACCACCAAGTAACTTTTTATCCTTATTCCAGTATGGCAAGCGAGTTTGAATAAAATCATTCTTCACTTTTGCACCAATTTGCTGCGGGTTTAAATTATCAAAATTGATGAATTTAGCCGTTCTTCCCTCATTAATTTCAATATCCTGAGCTGTTATTGAAAAAGATAATAACGTGGATAATATCATAGCTAGCAACATAAAAAGCATCTTCATCACTTTCATTTACTCCTAAACATTTTCTTATGAAAAGTAAGTATAATTAGAGGTGTAAAGGCATATCCATCATATCAACAATATGCAATAACATAAAAAATGTTATTTCTCTTATTTAAGGTCGTTATCAGTTTGCTTTTTAACCGCATGCTTTGCACGGATCTCCTTAGCGACTAAAGCAATCGCTTCCCAACTACTCATTCCATCAGCCATCAATTGATGAATACGTTCAGCAGCTTCTTGTGGCTCCTGATGATTTAACGTTGGCATATCTGAAAACATTTATTTTTTACTCATTTTTTATTTAAAGATCATTATCAATATAACATTAGCATAGTTTGACATATGAAAAACGTTATTTTATGGTAGTATATTCGTTAATAACCCTTATCGTTGCCTAATAAATATGCGCCTGCAAAAAATTCAATTACCTTATTCATTAGATGCCGCTTTAAATTATTTTAATGCTATCGCCAGCCAGCCATGGGCGATGTTATTACATTCGGGTAATGCAAGCCATCCACATAACCGTTTTGATATTGTAGTCGCTGATCCAGTAACCACGTTAGAAACAAGAGACAGTATCACGCAAATTAACCGTGAAAATGAAAAAATCAGCTCAGAACTTGATCCATTTGAGCTATTAAAAAGTGAAATGCAACATTTGAATCTCACTTTCACAGTGAATAGCGATCTTCCTTTCCAAGGCGGAGCTTTAGGTATATGGGGCTATGATTTAGGCCGGCAAATAGAAATTCTGCCGGAACTTGCTAAGAAAGAATTAAGCTTTCCCGATATGGCGATCGGTGTTTATCTTTGGGCATTAATTGTTGATCACCATAAAAAAATAGTAACTTTGCTCAGTTATCAAAATGTTGAACAACGCTTGTCATGGTTAGAAAACCAAACGAAAATACCAACTGAACAGTTTCAAATGTGTGAACCATGGCAAAGTAACATGTCAAGACAGCAATATCACCATAAAATTAGCCAAATTCATCAATATTTGCACGATGGTGATTGTTACCAAATTAATTTAGCGCAACGTTTTAAAGCCAAATATCAGGGTAATGAATGGGAAGCGTTTCTTAAACTTAATCAAAATAATCAGGCACCCTTCTCCGCCTTCATTCGTTTAGAACAACATTGCGTGCTCAGTGTATCCCCTGAACGTTTTCTTTGGCTGAACGACAATTCAATTCAAACCCGTCCAATCAAAGGCACATTGCCTAGGCTGACTGATGCCCAAGAAGATCAAAAACAGATAAAAAGTTTACAATTATCAACCAAAGATCGCGCTGAAAACGTAATGATAGTTGATTTATTGCGTAATGATATTGGTAAAGTTGCAATACCAGGAACAGTCAGTGTACCAGAACTTTTTGTGGTTGAATCTTTTCCGGCTATTCATCATTTAGTTAGCACTATTGTTGCACAATTGCCTTCTAGCTATCATCCCACTGAGCTATTAAAAGCCTGCTTTCCAGGCGGCTCAATTACCGGCGCGCCTAAAATACGTTCAATGGAAATTATTGATGAGCTTGAACCTCATCGTCGCCATAGTTACTGCGGAGCAATTGGTTATATCAGTTTCTGCGGTACGATGGATACAAACATCAGCATACGTACCTTATTAACTGAAAATCAAAACCTTTATTGTTGGGCAGGCGGTGGAATTGTGGCAGATAGTACCGCCGAAAAAGAGTATCAAGAGACTTTTGATAAACTGAGTAGAATATTACCCGTATTAGAAAATAATCAATGTTAATGAATATGTTAGATAATTTTATTAACCGAGTTCAATTAATATTACCTATCGCCACTGGTAATGCTCAACCTGTTAATACCGATAGCGCAAAAAAAAGTGCCGCTGTACTATTACCCATTATTTGCAAACCTGAACCCACTCTGCTATTTACCAAAAGAACTGATAACTTGCGCCTTCATGCTAGTCAGATTTCTTTTCCTGGTGGCGCTCGTGAACCCTATGATCATAATTTAATTGAAACGGCCTTACTTGAATCTTATGAAGAAATTAATATTTTGCCAAATCAGGTGCAGATCCTCGGAAAAATGCTGCCAATAAAAAGCCATAGTGGCTATTTAGTGACGCCTATTGTTGGATTACTATCAACAAAGGTTTCTTATTACAAAAATCAAGCCTAAGTAGCCGCTATTTTTGAAGTCCCACTGAAGCACGCCCTCGCCTTAACTCATCATCATTCCATTATGATCAATAATGCAGGCCATAAAAAGCGTCTGTTCTTTTATCGATACAATCAATATCTAATTTGGGGATTAACTGCAACAATTATCAATAAATTGGCCCTAAAACTTGTTTAAAATAGGCAAAAAATAAGAAATCTTTTTATTTTACATTTTATTCACTGCTACTAGTATATTTCAAAAAAAACTATAAACGGGCAATCTATTATAACACGGTAATATTACAACCATAACATGTAGTCTTAAGTGATTACTTTATCGTTTTTCTTTTTCCAGGGGTTCTTAGTGATCAGTGTTTTCGATATGTTTAAAGTAGGTATTGGCCCATCCAGTTCTCATACCGTTGGTCCAATGAAAGCGGGTAAAGAATTTGTCGATCAATTGGTAGAAAAAAATTTACTTTCCTCCATCACTCGTATCGCTGTTGATATTTATGGTTCACTTTCATTAACCGGAAAGGGACATCATACTGATATTGCTATTATTATGGGTTTAGCGGGTAATTTGCCAGCAACCGTTGATATTGAATCAATTGCAGATTTTATTGCCAATGTTGAGCAAACTGAACGTTTATCTTTAGCAAATACAAGCCATTATGTTGATTTTCCACGCCAAGGCGGGATAAATTTTCATTATAATAATTTACCATTACATGAAAATGGTATGACCATTACCGCTTTCAATAATGATAAGCAAATATTCAGTAAAACATATTACTCGATAGGTGGCGGCTTCATTGTTGATGAAGAACATTTTGGCCAACAAATATCTACTAATAAAAAAGTACCCTATGCCTATAACTCAGCAGCTGAACTGTGACTTCATTGTAAGAAAACCGGTTTATCTTTTTCTAGTCTTATGATGAAAAACGAATTAGCGCTGCATACGAAAGAAGAAATTGACCACTATTTTGCCAATATTTGGCATACCATGCAGGCTT
Organism: Arsenophonus endosymbiont of Aphis craccivora; assembly: GCF_013460135.1. Classification (GTDB taxonomy): domain Bacteria; phylum Pseudomonadota; class Gammaproteobacteria; order Enterobacterales; family Enterobacteriaceae; genus Arsenophonus; species Arsenophonus nilaparvatae. The sequence goes on along the minus strand of NZ_CP038155.1, from coordinate 1,240,275 downwards.
GTATCGATAGAGGGCTTAATACTGAAGGTATTTTACCCGGCCCTCTTCGCGTCCCCCGACGCGCGCCGGCATTACATCGCATGCTGACTGCTTCCCAAAAAATGTCCAATGACCCAATGGATGTCGTTGATCTGATCAATATGTTTGCATTAGCGGTCAACGAAGAAAATGCCGCCGGTGGTCGTGTCGTAACAGCACCCACTAATGGTGCCTGCGGCATCGTTCCTGCTGTGTTAGCTTACTATGATCATTGTATAGAACCTATTACACCGGCTCTTTACAATCGTTACTTTTTAGCTTCAGGGACAATTGGTATTCTTTACAAAATGAATGCCTCTATATCAGGTGCTGAAGTCGGCTGCCAAGGTGAAGTCGGTGTTGCCTGTTCAATGGCCGCTGCTGGATTAACGGAATTGCTGGGTGGTAATCCTGAACAAGTCTGTATTGCCGCTGAAATTGGTATGGAGCATAATTTAGGTCTTACCTGTGACCCGGTTGCAGGACAAGTTCAAGTCCCTTGCATTGAACGTAATGCAATTGCGTCAGTAAAAGCTATTAATGCGGCAAGAATGGCATTACGTAGAACAAGTGAACCGCGAATTTCTTTATATAAAGTTATCGAGACCATGTATGAAACAGGTAAAGATATGAATGCTAAATACCGTGAAACTTCTCGCGTAGGTTTAGCTATTACAGGGCTTTGTTGAATAAATCAGAATTAGCCGCCAGGATGGCTCCCTCTGCTACAGCTGTTATCCGATCCTGACGCTGTGTGGCATACCCAACAACGTCATACGGTTCAGCGCTTTGACCATCGCCATTGCTTCACCTACCTGAGCCTCATAGTCACGCAGCCTCAGATGGCCACCCAGCAAAGTTTTTATGCGGAACATCGCTGTTTCTGCCACTGAACGCCGGTGATAACCCACTTTCTTTTTCCACATATCATTACTCCTGCTCAGACGCTGATTCGCCACCGCATGGTTACGTTCATGGTACTTGTCCGGCCAGTATTTCGCTCCGCTTCGCGGCGGGATAAGGGGCCTGATTTTCTTTCTTAGCAACGCATCGTGGCAGTAACAGGCGTCATAAGCACCGTCTGCTGACACTTCCCTGATTTTCCGGTGGGTTTGGTTAATCAGGCCCGGCAGTGCCTGCGCATCTGTCGTTCCGCTGAGCGATAAGTCGGCACAGATAATCTCATGAGTCACACTGTCTGCTGCCAGATGAAGCTTGCGCCACACTCTTCGTCTGTCAGCCCCATGCTGCCTGACTTTCCATTCACCTTCGCCAAAGACCTTCAGACCGGTACTGTCGATGACCAGATGCGAGATTTCACCACGCGTTGGCGTTTTTATGCTGATGTTGACGCTCTTTGCTCGTCTGCTGACCAGCGAGTAGTCCGGACAGCACAGCGGCAAAGACATGAGTTTAAAAATCGAATCAACGAAGCCCTGTAATGCCCGGAGCGACAGGTTAAACACACGCTTCATCATCAGGACAGTGGTAACAGCCATATCGCTGTAGTAAAGCGGCCGGCCACGACCTTCAGGCGAAGAACTGTCAGTCCATCCAGCGATGGCCGACTCATCAAGCCAGACCGTCAGGGAACCGCGTTGTCTGAGTGCCTTGTTGTACGCGGGCCAGTTGGTAATTTTAAACTTTTGCTTTGACATGGGGACCTGATGTTGAAACGAATTTAGCGATCAGCTCCGCCAATCACCTAAAAGTTCGATTTATTCAACAAAGCCCTATATTACTCAAACCGGCAGATTTATCACAGCAGAAAATAGACATCACTCCGATACTCAAAATCGCGCAAAATCTTTGTAAAAACTAATTAAAAATTATTGTTTGCCTTATAATTTCTATCGAAATAGTTTTGTTTGTAATTTTATTTAAACGAATCCGATTTTTTAAAAAATTATTAATTTTGGTGACTGTCAAAATTAAGAAAACATACCGAATATATTTCGAATTTGAGAGAAAGTAAGGGCAATTTAAATTTAATTTTTGGCTAGTAAATATTTTATTCTATGAAAACAATTAATGTTAATTTAGTGTAATAAATGTGTTTTTATTACTGGCTAATTTTGTAACTGACAGCTAGTATTAAATTGCATTTTGTTACGTCTCTATGACAAATTTTAGCACACGGCTCTCTAGAGCCATTTCCCAAGACCGAGTATTGGAATTAGCTCGGTCTCTTTTTTAATTCTGATATGACTACACTATTCTCATAATCCAATGATGCTTTTTTTTATCATAGTACTGGCGATAGAGAAGAACAGGTTTATTATCTAGTTTTGCCGGAATGCTTGTATTTTCATCCCAGCCATCAAGTTGCATACAAAATTCAGTATCTGATTCACAAGGGATACTGATAGTGTTTTCAGCTGCGTCAGCCAAGAGTGCATCATCAATAACGTAGGTGGAAATTTTTAGTTTTGCTCTATTCATCTGTGATCCCCACTCATTATTTAAAATGTTAACAAATCGCTATAGATACTTTAAGTTTTTAGAATAGTATAAATGGAACGCTTTTCCAAAATTATTGGGATGGTGGTAAACGGGTGGCTTTTTTACTATTACTTATTGAAAATTAACAGTTTTAAATAACTTTTATGTTAATGAAAAATGTACCTTAGACGAAATTATAAGCGACTAAATTACAAATAAATTGCGATGAATCAATATTGCTAATTTAAATACAAATAGGGCTTAGGTTAATAGAGGCTTTGTTGAATAAATCGAACTTTTAGGTGATTGGGGCTTTGTTGAATAAATCGAACTTTTAGGTGATTGGCGGAGCTGATCGCTAAATTCGTTTCAACATCAGGTCCCCATGGCAAAGCAAAAGTTTAAAATTACCAACTGGCCCGCGTACAACAAGGCACTCAGACAACGCGGTTCCCTGACGGTCTGGCTTGATGAGTCGGCCATCGCTGGATGGACTGACAGTTCTTCGCCTGAAGGTCGTGGCCGGCCGCTTTACTACAGCGATATGGCTGTTACCACTGTCCTGATGATGAAGCGTGTGTTTAACCTGTCGCTCCGGGCATTACAGGGCTTCGTTGATTCGATTTTTAAACTCATGTCTTTGCCGCTGTGCTGTCCGGACTACTCGCTGGTCAGCAGACGAGCAAAGAGCGTCAACATCAGCATAAAAACGCCAACGCGTGGTGAAATCTCGCATCTGGTCATCGACAGTACCGGTCTGAAGGTCTTTGGCGAAGGTGAAAGGAAAGTCAGGCAGCATGGGGCTGACAGACGAAGAGTGTGGCGCAAGCTTCATCTGGCAGCAGACAGTGTGACTCATGAGATTATCTGTGCCGACTTATCGCTCAGCGGAACGACAGATGCGCAGGCACTGCCGGGCCTGATTAACCAAACCCACCGGAAAATCAGGGAAGTGTCAGCAGACGGTGCTTATGACGCCTGTTACTACCACGATGCGTTGCTAAGAAAGAAAATCAGGCCCCTTATCCCGCCGCGAAGCGGAGCGAAATACTGGCCGGATAAGTACCATGAACGTAACCATGCGGTGGCGAATCAGCGTCTGAGCAGGAGTAATGATATGTGGAAAAAGAAAGTGGGTTATCACCGGCGTTCAGTGGCAGAAACAGCGATGTTCCGCATAAAAACTTTGCTGGGTGGCCATCTGAGGCTGCGTGACTATGAGGCTCAGGTAGGTGAAGCAATGGCGATGGTCAAAGCGCTGAACCGTATGACGTTGTTGGGTATGCCACACAGCTTCAGGATCGGATAACAGCTGTAGCAGAGGGAGCCATCCTGTCGGCTAATTCTGATTTATTCAACAAAGCCGTTAATAGAATAAAAAGATAGCCGAAAATGATTATCGCCGGTTTTGTTGTTATATGTTATTACTGAAAATGCTTATAATTTTTTTATTGAAACTTTTTTCATATTTAATAATTAGCTAAAATTTGAATTAATTTTCATTTATTGTGTGATTTGACCGGCCAGTTAAATTACAATAAGTTAAAAAACATAACGATTAATATAGCGAATTGTTCACCTAGAGAGATAAAAAATTGCCATATTTGTGATTTATCTACCAGATGAGTATATGTAGAATTTGACAAACGGGATGTTAGGGAAAAAAAGTCTTTTATCATGATCTTTCATGTGATTTAACTAGCTTAATTGCAGGTGAATATGATTTTATTGCCACGCTTGCAAATACGAGTGCACTGCTGTTTGAAAGATTGGATAATATTAATTGGCTAGGGTTTTATCTGAAAAGTCATGATACGCTTGTGCTTGGCCCTTTGCATGGCAAGGTCGCATGTGTACGTATTGCGCAAGGAAAAGGTTTTTGTGGGACTGCTTTTATGGAAAATAGAGTACAGCGTATTGCTAATGTCCATTCTTTTACTGGGCACATTGCTTGCGCTAGTCTCAGTCGTTCAGAGATAGTTTTGCCGCTAGCAGTCAATCGACAGTTAATTGGCGTATTAGATATTATTGATAGTCCTATTTTTGATCGTTTTGATGAAGAGGATGAAAATGGTCTTAAAGCCTTAGTTGTAATACTTTGTAACCACTTGAAAGCATGTGTTATACCAAAATATCCACAAATTAATGTAATTTAACAGTTGGTTTGCGTGGCAATTGTCTGCAACGCTATTATAATATCGCCTGTTCATGCCTGCGTTGGTTGGCAAAACCGTTGTAATCAGGAAATTTCATGGAAAATCAACCTAAGTTGAATAGTAGTAAAGAAATAATTGCTTTTTTGGCTAAGCGTTTTCCTCAATGCTTTATTGCTGAAGGTGAGGCTCGTCCACTGAAGATTGGAATCTTTCAGGATATTGTGGCAAGACTTACTGAAGAGGATGGTATCAGTAAAACCCAATTGCGATCTGCTTTGCGAATGTATACTTCTAGTTGGCGTTATCTGTATGGTGTCAAAGAAGGTGCTAAACGTGTTGATTTGGATGGCAATGATTGTGGTGATCTGGAATCAGAACATGTGGAGTATGCGCGTCAGCAGCTAATGGATGCAAAGGCTCGTATTCAGACTCAACGAACAGAGCAAAAAGTAAGAAAACGGGAATTTCAACAGAAAGTCCAGAAGGTAGACAACGAAAAGATCTTATCGGCAACTTCTAGTAAGAAAAGTGAGTCTTCTCGCTCAACGACTAAGACTAAGGAAATAAATAAAAAACATAAACATCATTCTTATTCTAAAAATCAAGCTAAAAAAACTCATAATAGTAAAATGGCCAATCTAGCCAAATTACAGTCTGTAACGGATATTTCTACATTAAAAGTTGGTCAAGTATTAAAGGTTATGGTTGGCCAAAGTATCGTAGATGCGTCAGTGCTGGAGATAGCTAAGGATGGTGTTCGGGTACAATTGCCGACAGGATTGGCAATGATCGTACGCGCTGAGCATTTAAAGTTCTGATACTGAGGCCAATCACGGCATGAATAATTATATTAAACTGGCTTTTGTGTTTGGTATAACTGCAATGGCTACGTCATTCGCAGATACTGTAGCGCCTCCAACACTAATAACAACTCAGAAGCTTCCTCAGCTTCAACAGGAAAGCCAGCATGCCATTATTAGCGAAAGAGTTGTTTCACGTTTTACCCGTTCTCACTATCGCCAATTTAATTTGAATGAAAACTTTTCTAGTAAGATTTTTGCTCGTTATTTAAATCTGTTGGATTATAGCCATAATGTTTTTTTACAATCGGATATTGACAAATTTGATAGTGAGAAAAGCAAAGTAGGACAGCAGCTTGAAACCGGTCATCTAAATGAGTTTTATGCAATATTTAATTTAGCTCAACAGCGTCGCTATGAACGTTTTCAATATGCTTTATCGCGGCTTAATATGCCGCTAGATTTTGCTAATAACGATGTTATTGAAGTTGATAGAAGTAAAGCGCCTTGGCCTAAAACCGTTGAGGAGTTAAATAAGCTGTGGAATGCAAAAGTTAAATGTGATTGGTTGAATCTTAAGTTGTCAGGTAAAAATGACAGCGAAATTAAGCCAATATTAACAAAACGCTATAATTTTGCATTAAAACGTCTTGCGCAAACGCAAAGTGAAGATGTTTTTCAGTTGATTATGAATGCTTTTGCTAGAGAAATAGATCCGCATACTAACTATCTCTCTCCTCGTAATACCGAACAGTTTAACTCAGAAATGAGTTTGTCATTGGAGGGAATAGGCGCAGTACTTCGGCAAGATGAAGATGATATTATTATCAACTCAATGGTGGCGTGTGGTCCGGCAGCAAAAAGTAAATTATTAAAGGTCGGCGATAAGATTATTGGTGTAGGCCAAACGGGCAAGTCGATGACAGATGTTGTTGGCTGGCGACTAGATGATGTTGTTGCCCTTATCAAAGGACCTAAAGGTAGTAAGGTACGTCTTGAAGTTATTTCAGATTCGAAACGCGCCAAGCCCCATAGCGTGACATTAATTCGTGAGCATATTCGACTGGAAGATAGGGCAGTGAAACTCACGATCAAAAATGTTGGCAAGAAAAAAGTTGGCGTACTTGATATTCCCGGTTTTTACGTTGGATTAACTAATGACGTTAAAACACAGTTACAAAAAATGGATAAAAGTCATGTCACGGCACTTGTCATTGATTTACGTGGCAATGGCGGTGGTGCTTTAACCGAAGCAGTATCATTATCCGGTTTATTTATTCCAAGTGGTCCAATTGTTCAGGTACGTGATAACAACGGTAAAATTCGTCAGGATGTGGATGATGATGATGTCGTTTATTATAAAGGCCCACTTACGGTATTAATTGATCGCTTTAGTGCATCAGCGTCAGAAATTTTTGCTGCTGCAATGCAGGATTATGGTCGTGCGTTAATTGTTGGAGAATCATCTTTTGGTAAGGGTACCGTTCAGCAATATCATCCTTTAAGTCGTGTCTATGATCATATGTTACGTCCAGATTGGCCGGCTTTAGGCTCTGTCCAATATACTATTCAGAAGTTTTACCGCATCAATGGTGGTAGTACCCAGCGCAAAGGTGTTACACCGGATATCGTTATGCCAACGGGTATCGATCCAGCTGAAACGGGTGAGAATTTTGAAGATAATGCCTTAACTTGGGATAGCATTATGCCTGCTAGCTATAGTGTTGTCGGTAATATTAGCCAATATGTTGCTAATTTAATTGCTAATTACAAGGAACGCATAGCGAAAAATCCTGAGTTTAAATATATTGAGGAAGATATTGCCCGCTATCGCGCTATGAAGGCGAGTAAAAATATTATTTCGCTTAATTATGTTAAGCGTGAAAAGGAAAATCGAGAAGCGGACACAATTAAATTAAGTCGTATTAATGAACGCTTTGCTCTACAAGGGAAAGCACCATTAAAAACGATAGATGATTTACCTAAAAATTATGAATTACCAGATCCCTATCTTGATGAAACAGTGAAAATTGCAGTTGATCTGGCAGATTTGCAAGCGTCGCATCAGACTAAAAAATAATTAAAATTCATTTTTATACTAAAAAACCAGCAATATCTGGTTTTTTAGTATAAAGAGTTGGTTAATGTTTAATAAAAATTTTCACATTAACTCAATGTTATTTATCTTTGCATTTTTCATCAGAAGAGATAACTCGCTTATTTAAGTGATTACTAGATCATTTTCGATATGACCTAAATATAGTCGTCTAAATGACATATTAAAATATCGGTTTATTATTTATGTTTGATATTATTTATTTCATACTCACTCTCTATTAGCGACAAATTCTTTTATGGAATTAGCTTATATTTATTTTTAACTCACCGACAATATTCGGTAGGCTTTGTTGAATAAATCAGAATTAGCCGACAGGATGGCTCCCTCTGCTACAGCTGTTATCCGATCCTGACGCTGTGTGGCATACCCAACAACGTCATACGGTTCAGCGCTTTGACCATCGCCATTGCTTCACCTACCTGAGCCTCATAGTCACGCAGGCTCAGATGGCCACCCAGCAAAGTTTTTATGCGGAACATCGCTGTTTCTGCCATTGAACGCCGGTGATAACCCACTTTCTTTTTCCACATATCATTACTCCTGCTCAGACGCTGATTCGCCACCGCATGGTTACGTTCATGGTACTTGTCCGGCCAGTATTTCGCTCCGCTTCGCGGCGGGATAAGGGGCCTGATTTTCTTTCTTAGCAACGCATCGTGGCAGTAACAGGCGTCATAAGCACCGTCTGCTGACACTTCCCTGATTTTCCGGTGGGTTTGGTTAATCAGGCCCGGCAGTGCCTGCGCATCTGTCGTTCCGCTGAGCGATAAGTCGGCACAGATAATCTCATGAGTCACACTGTCTGCTGCCAGATGAAGCTTGCGCCACACTCTTCGTCTGTCAGCCCCATGCTGCCTGACTTTCCATTCACCTTCGCCAAAGACCTTCAGACCGGTACTGTCGATGACCAGATGCGAGATTTCACCACGCGTTGGCGTTTTTATGCTGATGTTGACGCTCTTTGCTCGTCTGCTGACCAGCGAGTAGTCCGGACAGCACAGCGGCAAAGACATGAGTTTAAAAATCGAATCAACGAAGCCCTGTAATGCCCGGAGCGACAGGTTAAACACACGCTTCATCATCAGGACAGTGGTAACAGCCATATCGCTGTAGTAAAGCGGCCGGCCACGACCTTCAGGCGAAGAACAGTCAGTCCATCCAGCGATGGCCGACTCATCAAGCCAGACCGTCAGGGAACCGCGTTGTCTGAGTGCCTTGTTGTACGCGGGCCAGTTGGTAATTTTAAACTTTTGCTTTGACATGGGGACCTGATGTTGAAACGAATTTAGCGATCAGCTCCGCCAATCACCTAAAAGTTCGATTTATTCAACAAAGCCACTTATAAAATAAAACGCCATATTTTTTAATGGCGTTTTTATCTCATTCAAATATGTTTTTTCTCAAGTAAAACACCGCATTCAATATGGTGGGTATAAGGAAATTGATCAAATAACGCTAATCGATCAATTTTATGAGTTTTATTGAGTATATTTAAATTGTGACAAAGTGTATTAGGATTACAGGATATATAAAGAATGCGTGGATATTTTTGTACTAATTCAAGCGTTTTTTCATCTAAACCACAGCGAGGCGGATCGATTAAAATAGTCTTACATTTATAACTTGTTAAATCAACACCTTCAAGGCGTTTAAACTGACGTTCACCTCGTATTGCTTGGGTAAAATCTTCTGCTGACATTCGAATAATTTTTACATTATTAATTTTATTAGCTTCAATATTATATTGAGCTGCTGCTACTGATGGTTTTGCAATCTCGGTTGCCAGAACACGATTAAAATTTTGTGCTAGTGCGATAGAAAAATTACCGTTTCCACAATAAAGCTCCAGTAAATCACCTTTTGTGTTTTTAGTAATATTAATCGCCCATTCTAACATTTTGATATTTATTCCGGCATTGGGCTGGGTAAAACTATTTTCAATTTGGCGATAGATAATTGACTTAACTGAAATAGGTAATACCTCATCAATATGATCCTGTTCTAATATAATTTTTGTTTTTGCTGCGCGGCCAATAAGTTGTATATTAAAACCTTGATTAATTAGAGCGCTACGTAATTGTTTAGCTTCTTCAATCCATTCTTGTTCCAATTTTTTATGATAAATTAATGAAACAATAATCTTATTACTTAATGTTGATAAATAATCTACTTGGAAGAGTTTATACCGTAAAAGCGGTTTAGTTTTAATTAATGGAATTAAAGCAAGCATCATTTGATTAATTAATTTACTAGCGCTAGGTAATTGATCAACTCTTATACGTTGTTTAGTCGTTTGATCAAACATTATATGAAATAAATCTGGTCCTTCATGCCAGAGACGAAATTCAGCGCGCATTCTATAATGGGAAAAATCAGAACGAAAAATTTCTGGTTCAGGTGCATTAAAAGGCAGCATAATACTGTTTAAATATTTGATTTTTTCAGCTAACTGCAAGTTGTATTGGGTAATTGACAAATTATTTAGCATGTATTCAGATTCATCTTGATAAAAAATTTTCTATCGTGAGATTGTAGAGAAAGAGAAGTCTAGCTTTGGTGCACGATTTATAGATAGTAATTACAAAGGTTTTTCTAAAGCTTATTTTTTGCATATTGATAGTAAGAGTCGTAAAGTTGTAGTTCTTCGATATTGGACGGTAATGCAAAAATAAAAATAGGTTATAATATTGTCTTAAAACCAGCGGACAATTATTACAACAGCACAGGATTCATTCAATCTATTATTACTGTATAATTACTCATGACTATTTTTACTAACAATTCTCTTATCAGCATATTGTTCATTATTGTGATGAAATGAATGAAAAATGAAATAAAAAAAGTAACCTCTGCTCAGTCGAAAACGGCTCGGCCAACTATTCTAATTTTTGATTCTGGTGTTGGTGGGTTATCTGTTTATCGTGAAGTCAGACAGCTATTGCCAGATTTACACTATATTTATGCTTTTGATAATGATGCTTTTCCTTATGGAGAGAAAAGTGCAGAATTTATTATTGAATGTATTATTCGCTTCATCGATCAAATTCAACAAAAACATGCGTTAGCAATAGCAATTATTGCTTGTAATACGGCAAGTACGGTCAGTTTGCCTGCTTTAAGAGCGCATTTCCAATTTCCAATTATTGGGGTTGTTCCCGCAATAAAACCAGCAACTAAATTAACACGTAATGGTGTTATTGGATTATTAGCAACTAAGGTAACGGTTAGTGGAAACTATACTAGAGAACTGATCGATCGATTTGCCGTTGATTGTCAAGTTGAGATGATCGCTTCATCAGAATTAGTCGAATTAGCAGAAAAAAAACTTCATGGTCAGGTAATCTCAAAAGAAGCGTTAGTGCGCATTGTAAAACCGTGGTTAAAAATGAAAGAACCCCCTGATACCATTGTGCTCGGTTGTACACACTTTCCGTTATTATCGGCAGAACTAAAAGAAGTGCTGCTTGACGGAACCAGAATCATTGATTCAGGCGCTGCAATTGCCAGACGAGCGGTTTGGTTAATCAATAACCATCAAAATTTGATTTTGACAAAAAGTAAAAATATCGCCTATTGCACTAAAATTGATGTTGAAGCTGAAAAGCTTATTCCTGTACTGATAAATGAAGGTTTTAATCGGTTAGAAAAAATTTCTATTTAAGCCGAGTTGTTGAAATATAAACCAATTAGACAAATTTTTTTAAATAACGCTTGCCAGCGGCTTAAAAGCGCCTATAATGCCGCCCCCCACTGAGTCAGTATAGAACGAATCAATTGAATTAAATTTTCTTGACGCATGGTAAAGAAAAGTAGAAATAACTACTTGACCTTACAGGTGAAAAGCGTAATATACGCCACCTCGCGGCCTAGGTCGCACGCTCTTTAACAATTAATCAGACAATCTGTGTGGGCACTCGCAAGACATCATCAAAAAATATTTGATTTTAAAGTCTTGAAGAGTGACAAACAGTTAATTCATATATGAACTAATATGCAGTAACGTTATTTTGGACGGCAGCGGCGAAGGTGGTCAAACATCGGCAAAGCGGGTTGAACAAAAGGGCGTTACGGTCAGTAAAACATTCTTTGAGCATCAAGCTTTTAATTGAAGAGTTTGATCATGGCTCAGATTGAACGCTGGCGGCAGGCCTAACACATGCAAGTCGAGCGGCAGCGGAAGGAAGCTTGCTTCCTTGCCGGCGAGCGGCGGACGGGTGAGTAAGGTATGGGGATCTGGCCGAAGGCGGGGGATAACCACTGGAAACGGTGGCTAATACCGCATAATCTCTAAGGAGCAAAGTGGGGGACCGTTCTGGCCTCACACCTGCGGATGAACCCATATGAGATTAGCTAGTAGGTGGGGTAATGGCTCACCTAGGCGACGATCTCTAGCTGGTCTGAGAGGATGATCAGCCACACTGGGACTGAGACACGGCCCAGACTCCTACGGGAGGCAGCAGTGGGGAATATTGCACAATGGGCGCAAGCCTGATGCAGCCATGCCGCGTGTATGAAGAAGGCCTTCGGGTTGTAAAGTACTTTCAGTCGTGAGGAAGGTGTTAAGGTTAATAACCTTAGCAATTGACGTTAGCGACAGAAGAAGCACCGGCTAACTCCGTGCCAGCAGCCGCGGTAATACGGAGGGTGCGAGCGTTAATCGGAATTACTGGGCGTAAAGGGCACGCAGGCGGTTAATTAAGTTGGATGTGAAATCCCCGGGCTTAACCTGGGAATGGCATTCAAGACTGGTTAGCTAGAGTCGTGTAGAGGGGGGTAGAATTCCATGTGTAGCGGTGAAATGCGTAGAGATGTGGAGGAATACCGGTGGCGAAGGCGGCCCCCTGGACAAAGACTGACGCTCATGTGCGAAAGCGTGGGGAGCAAACAGGATTAGATACCCTGGTAGTCCACGCTGTAAACGATGTCGATTTGGAGGTTGTGGTCATAAACTGTGGCCTCCGGAGCTAACGCGTTAAATCGACCGCCTGGGGAGTACGGCCGCAAGGTTAAAACTCAAATGAATTGACGGGGGCCCGCACAAGCGGTGGAGCATGTGGTTTAATTCGATGCAACGCGAAGAACCTTACCTACTCTTGACATCCAGCGAATCCTTTAGAGATAGAGGAGTGCCTTCGGGAACGCTGAGACAGGTGCTGCATGGCTGTCGTCAGCTCGTGTTGTGAAATGTTGGGTTAAGTCCCGCAACGAGCGCAACCCTTATCCTTTGTTGCCAGCGAGTAGTGTCGGGAACTCAAAGGAGACTGCCGGTGATAAACCGGAGGAAGGTTGGGATGACGTCAAGTCATCATGGCCCTTACGAGTAGGGCTACACACGTGCTACAATGGCGTATACAGAGAGAGGCGAGCCAGCGATGGGAAGCGGAACTCAGAAAGTACGTCGAAGTCCGGATTGGAGTCTGCAACTCGACTCCATGAAGTCGGAATCGCTAGTAATCGCGGATCAGCATGTCGCGGTGAATACGTTCCCGGGCCTTGTACACACCGCCCGTCACACCATGGGAGTGGGTTGCAAAAGAAGTAGGTAGCTTAACCTTTTTGGATGGCGCTTACCACTTTGTGATTCATGACTGGGGTGAAGTCGTAACAAGGTAACCGTAGGGGAACCTGCGGTTGGATCACCTCCTTACCTAGATAGATGGAATGTGAGTGTTCACACAGATTGTCTGATGAAATAGCGCGTAAAGCCAATCTAAGATTGACTGAAGAGCTTGAAGTCCCCTTCGTCTAGAGGCCTAGGACATCGCCCTTTCACGGCGGTAACAGGGGTTCGAATCCCCTAGGGGACGCCACTTTAGTGATTTAGAAAGGCGGTGCATCACACTTTTAGTTTTGTGTACTTTTTGTGCTTTACGCAATAATGATTAAACCAATTTAGTGAGTTGGTTTACCAATTATGCTCTTTAACAATCTGGAACAAGCTGAAAATTGAAACACACATTATTAAAAAAATAGTGTGGAGAACTCTCAAAACTCCAATCAGTTGGGTTTTTGTTGTCATGATGAAGAGTTATGAGCGAGCAGTCAGCAATTCGAGGCGGCCAGCGCACAGCAAGCGCAGCGTACTAAAGTACGTGAGCATTGCGCGCAATGCCCAACACAGAATTGGTGGACGCTCATCCATAACCCAACAAAAAGACAGTAGAAGACCCCTTCGGGTTGTGAGGTTAAGCGAATGAAGCGTACACGGTGGATGCCTAGGCAGTCAGAGGCGATGAAGGACGTGCTAATCTGCGAAAAGCGTCGGTAAGCTGATATGAAGCGTATTAGCCGGCGATGTCCGAATGGGGAAACCCAGTGCATTAATGCACTATCGTTTGATGAATTCATAGTCAAACGAGGCGAACCGGGGGAACTGAAACATCTCAGTATCCCGAGGAAAAGAAATCAACCGAGATTCCCCCAGTAGCGGCGAGCGAACGGGGAGCAGCCCAGAGTCAACATCAATATTTACCGCAGGAGAAGGGTCTGGAAAGGCCAGCAATAAAGGGTGATAGCCCCGTATCTGAAACGGTAAGTGTTGTGAACTCGAAGAGTAAGGCGGGACACGTGTTATCCTGTCTGAATATGGGGGGACCATCCTCCAAGGCTAAATACTACTGACTGACCGATAGTAAACCAGTACCGTGAGGGAAAGGCGAAAAGAACCCCGGCGAGGGGAGTGAAATAGAACCTGAAACCGTGTACGTACAAGCAGTGGGAGCACCCGACAGGGTGTGACTGCGTACCTTTTGTATAATGGGTCAGCGACTTATATTCTGTAGCAAGGTTAACCGTATAGGGGAGCCGTAGGGAAACCGAGTCTGAACTGGGCGTTAAGTTGCAGGGTATAGACCCGAAACCCGGTGATCTAGCCATGGGCAGGTTGAAGGTTGGGTAACACTAACTGGAGGACCGAACCGACTAATGTTGAAAAATTAGCGGATGACTTGTGGCTGGGGGTGAAAGGCCAATCAAACCGGGAGATAGCTGGTTCTCCCCGAAAGCTATTTAGGTAGCGCCTCGTGCATTCATCTTCGGGGGTAGAGCACTGTTTCGGCTAGGGGGTCATCCCGACTTACCAACCCGATGCAAACTACGAATACCGAAGAATGTTATCACGGGAGACATACGGCGGGTGCTAACGTCCGTCGTGAAGAGGGAAACAACCCAGACCGCCAGCTAAGGTCCCGAAGTCATGGTTAAGTGGGAAACGAAGTGGGAAGGCTTAGACAGCCAGGATGTTGGCTTAGAAGCAGCCATCATTTAAAGAAAGCGTAATAGCTCACTGGTCGAGTCGGCCTGCACGGAAGATGTAACGGGGCTAAACCATGCACCGAAGCTGCGGCAGCGACATTTAGATGTTGTTGGGTAGGGGAGCGTTCTGTAAGCCGTAGAAGGTGGACTGAGAGGTCTGCTGGAGGTATCAGAAGTGCGAATGCTGACATAAGTAACGATAAAGCGGGTAAAAAACCCGCTCGCCGAAAGACCAAGGTTTCCTGTCCAACGTTAATCGGGGCAGGGTAAGTCGACCCCTAAGGCGAGGCTGAAAAGCGTAGTCGATGGGAAACGGGTTAATATTCCCGTACTAATGGTTACTGCGAAGGGGGGACGGAGAAGGCTAGGCTATCCGGGCGACGGTTGTCCCGGTTTAAGCGAGTAGGTGGGTAGTGCAGGCAAATCCGCACTGCTACAACACTGAGACGTGATGACGAGCCACCAAGGTGGTGAAGTAGTTGATGCCCAGCTTCCAGGAAAAGCCTCTAAGCGATAGGTAATCATTAATCGTACCCAAAACCGACACAGGTGGTTAGGTAGAGAATACTCAGGCGCTTGAGAGAACTCGGGTGAAGGAACTAGGCAAAATGGTGCCGTAACTTCGGGAGAAGGCACGCTGGCATTAGGTGAAGGGTCTAGCATCCGGAGCTGAAGCCAGTCGAAGATACCAGCTGGCTGCAACTGTTTATTAAAAACACAGCACTGTGCAAACACGAAAGTGGACGTATACGGTGTGACGCCTGCCCGGTGCTGGAAGGTTAATTGATGGGGTAAGCAGTAAGGCGAAGCTCTTGATCGAAGCCCCAGTAAACGGCGGCCGTAACTATAACGGTCCTAAGGTAGCGAAATTCCTTGTCGGGTAAGTTCCGACCTGCACGAATGGCGTAATGATGGCCAGGCTGTCTCCACCCGAGACTCAGTGAAATTGAACTCGCTGTGAAGATGCAGTGTACCCGCGGCAAGACGGAAAGACCCCGTGAACCTTTACTATAGCTTGACACTGAACATTGAGCCTTGATGTGTAGGATAGGTGGGAGGCTTTGAAGTGTGGACGGCAGTCTGCATGGAGCCAACGTTGAAATACCACCCTTTAATGTTTGATGTTCTAACTTAGGCCCGTAATCCGGGCTGAGGACAGTGTCTGGTGGGTAGTTTGACTGGGGCGGTCTCCTCCCAAAGCGTAACGGAGGAGCACGAAGGTTGGCTAATCACGGTCGGACATCGTGAGGTTAGTGCAAAGGCATAAGCCAGCTTGACTGCGAGCGTGACGGCGCGAGCAGGTACGAAAGTAGGTCTTAGTGATCCGGTGGTTCTGAATGGAAGGGCCATCGCTCAACGGATAAAAGGTACTCCGGGGATAACAGGCTGATACCGCCCAAGAGTTCATATCGACGGCGGTGTTTGGCACCTCGATGTCGGCTCATCACATCCTGGGGCTGAAGTAGGTCCCAAGGGTATGGCTGTTCGCCATTTAAAGTGGTACGCGAGCTGGGTTTAGAACGTCGTGAGACAGTTCGGTCCCTATCTGTCGTGGGCGAAGGAAGATTGAGGGGGGCTGCTCCTAGTACGAGAGGACCGGAGTGGACGCACCACTGGTGTACAGGTTGTCATGCCAATGGCATCGCCTGGTAGCTAAGTGCGGAAGAGATAACCGCTGAAAGCATCTAAGCGGGAAACTGGCCTCAAGATGAGTCTTCCCTGACAGTAATGTCCTATAAGGGGTGTTCGAGACGAGGACGTAGATAGGCTGGATGTGTAAGCGTAGCGATACGTTGAGCTAACCAGTACTAATGACCCGAGAGGCTTAACCTGACAACACCGAAGGTGTTTTGAGAGAGAGAATTTTAGCTTGTTTTGAGATTGAATCTGGTCGGATTTTGCTGAAGGCCGAGGTATGTTCGCTACTTAGGTAGGTGAGCAGACTATAAGGCAGCGAAATAAGACGGGATAAATAGAAAAGAATTTGTCTGGCGGTAATAGCGCGGTGGTCCCACCTGACCCCATGCCGAACTCAGAAGTGAAATGCCGTAGCGCCGATGGTAGTGTGGGGTATCCCCATGTGAGAGTAGGGAGCTGCCAGACTTTAATTATGTTAAGAAAGCCACCCCAGGGTGGCTTTTTGACGTTTTAATTATTGATAACACATTGATTCAAAAAAGTTTATTATTTTGTAGTTGGAAATTGAGCTAACCTATTACAGAATGCGACGTATTAGCCTATCAACGCGGATCCTGCGTAAACGGCGAATAAATTTTTTAATTTTTACTGGATAGCGCTGGATATTTTCAAGCTCTTGATAGTGACTTACAATATGAGTATTAGTTGTTATACATTTTAATTCTTTGTTTTTTTGCTGTAACAAAACTTTTTGGGGATCATGAATTAATATTGCATTCTCTAAATCCAGTACCCATGCACGAGGATTGAGATTATTACCGGTTATTAATTGCCAGTTATTATCTATCCAAATTCCTTTTAAATGATAGCTATTTTCTCCGTCTTTCCATAATCTAATAGTTAATTGCTGGTTATCTACAAAGCGTTGTAACCTACAGATAAAACGGCGTAGGTTAATTTCATATAAATAAGGTAATGCACTGATAATTTTAAAAGGTTCTTCTGGTGGAATGTAAAAGTCATTAGCCGTTTTATCGCCAATGATAATTTCAATTTGTTTGCCGTCATCACGCAGTAATTTACTAATTATACGCGTTAAAATAGTGGGTAAATTAAAATAGGGTGTACAGATAGTAATTTTCTTTTCTGTACTGTTCATTAAATGCGTAATAGTTTTATTTAATTCGTTTTTTTTGCCTAAACCGATTAATGGAGTTACTGCTAACTCTTCATTTGTGGCATTATTTTGCAATTGATAGTGACAACTTTTTAAGCTATGGCGAAATTGTTTAATTAAACTTTTAATTTGAGTATTGCGGGGACGATGAGCTTGATCTATACGCTGGATGGCTGGTGAAGATAGCAAACTTTGGTCGATAAAACTTTTCATAATTGCAGCTAATTGCGCATTATCTAATATATGATAACGATCGTAACGATAACGTTGGTGTTGCTGGAGATAGACATCATTAATACTGGCGCCGCTATAAATAACCGTATCATCGAAGATAAAACCTTTTAGATGTAAAACACCTAATGCTTCACGTGTGTTGACCGGGATACCAAAAATAGCGATTTCTGATCCTGGGTGTGCCATTGCCATTTGATAATACCAATCTGCATTAGTTGCGCTGGCATCTGCACCAATGCGACCACGTTGAGCACGATGCCAGTCAACCATTATTTTGATATCTAATTCTGGTCGTACCATTTTTGCTTGATAAAGCGCATTTAGTATGTCTCGTCCTGCATCATCATGTTCGAAGTAAAGTGCAGTAATATAAATATACCGTTGAGCGTTTGCAATTTTGTCCAACAGAGCTTTTCGAAAACTTTCTGTTTGGTATAGGGTGACAACTCCAGCAGCAGACTGAGGTAATTTTGCTAATTGCTCAAGATATTGTTGATGCTTTGCTTTTTTTAATTTGGACAACATCACAGTGTAAATTTTCTCTTTTTTATTAAAGGAGTAGATTACATACTCTGGTTTAGGTTTATTGAAAATTGGTGATTCATGATACCATTAGTTTAATTTTTTGTATCTATTAATCCTAGCTATGTTGACCGATTGTTCAGCCACTATTTATTGCATTATTAGTTCTATTTATTTAGTTATAAGATTCTTTTCTTCATAGAGTTAGATCAAGATTGACAATACTATCTTCAAATTGAATATTGAGACTAAAACCTAATTTTTGTGCTAACTGTAGCATTTTTTGATTTTCAGGCATGGTGATTGCAGTAAGTCGTCGAGTGCCTCGACTACGGCTATATCTAATAATTTTGTCCATTAACTGATATCCAAGTGTATTACCTTTCATATCAGAACGTACTAAAACGGCAAATTCTGCTTGCTGATTGTCAGGATATTCTACCACACGAACCACGCCAATAATCTCGGAATTTTTTTTAATAGCGATAAAGGCCATTTCTCGGTCATAATCGATTTGTGTCATATTCGCTAAGGCATCATGGGTAAATTCGCTAATTTCACTAAAATAACGATAATAAAGATCTTCTTTTGTTACCTGAGCAATAAAATCTTTGAGTAAATGTTCGTCTTCTGGCAGGATAGGTCTAAGTTGACATTTTATGCCATTTTTAAGAGAGATAATTTCTTCTAATTCATTAGTATAGGGTCTAATTGCTAATCTTGCTTTAGGATCACCGACTATTGGACAGAGTTCCATAGCAACATCCAGTAAAGTGAATTCTTCATCACATGCTAAAAGTGGGTGAATATTTAGTCGTACAATTTGCGGGCAATCTATTAGTAAGTTTGAAACGCGGACGAGTAATTGGCAGAGACCATCAATATTCAATTGATGGGATGAATTGGTTGATTTTATTTTGTGATTTTTAATTGCTTGAATAACTAAATATCTGGCTAATGTCATGTTAAGAGGAGGGATTGCCACCGCAGCATGGGTTTATGGCTGCCATTCGATATCTCCATCACCTAATAAGATCAAAGGACCAAAAATAGGATCTTGTTCAATGGCTATTTTTAACTCTAGAGCGCCTGCTTTATTTGCCATACTTTGTACTAATAAACCTTGGATCATGGCGTTAGGAAAGTGTTGCGCCGCGCGATCAAAAATTCCCTGGCTAGCATCTGCTACCTCTTGGGCATTACGTAAATAGAGCATAAAGCCTTGAATATCAGATTTGTGAGGAATATCTGCAGAGCGTAATTTTAAAACAACAGGATAGCCAATTCTTTCAGCGATAGTGATTGCCTGATCACTGTTATGAGCTATCCAGGTAGGTAAAATTTTTAAGCCATATGCGCGTAAAATGGGTTCCACTTCGTGTGTATCAAGTTGGGTGATCCCTTTTTTTAGTGCTTTTTGGATTAATGCATGGGCTTTTGTTGTGTTAGCCGTTAATCCAACTGGTGTTCGATAAGTTGGAATACTCGCTTCACTAAAACGTTTACGTGCATCTTGTGATAAATATTCGCCACACCAGTTAGTGAATATGGTTATCCACTTGCTGCGGGGATGTGATTGAATGGTTTAAATAATCCTTTCAGCAGTAAATAAACTGTTGGCAATGGTACTAGGTGAATGAATAAGTAATATAGCATCATGATCCTGGCTATCTAACATAATATTTAGGATTTTGATGTAACATTCTATGGTTGCATCATCACCGATATTAATTGGATTTTGGTTCGAGTAAAGATTGGGGAAAAATGGCTTGAATTTTTTGTTGAGTATTAGCATTAAGAATTGCCAGTTTTCCTTTGCGCCGAAAAAGCTCATCGAGTGCCATTGCGGCAGGTCCGTTACCATTACTAATAATAGAAAGTCTGTCTCCCTTTAGAGGAGACATGTGACTGAGTGTTTCTACAGCAGAAAACATTTCATGGGTATCTTGTACTCGAAGTAATCCTGCCCGTTGAATAGCTGCGTCATAAGCAGCATCAAAACTTTGTACTTCACCTAGTAAATATTGGGCTTGTTGGGTACGCCCGCTTTTAACAACCAGAATGGGTTTATTACGTGATGCACTGCGAGCCGCTGAAAGGAATCTCCGTGCCTGTTGTATATGTTCTATATAGAGTAAGATGGCGCTAGTTTTATTCTCTCTGGCAAGAAAATCAAGTAGATCATCGATATCAATGTCTAAACTGTTTCCCAGAGCGATAAAGTAAGAAAAGCCAATTTTACGTTGTTGTGCCCAGTCCAGAATAATATTAGAAACTGCTGCAGATTGTGAAATGAAAGCCAGTTTGCCTTTTAGAATTGGAATTGGTGAAAAGCTGGCATTTAGTTGCTGCCAGGGGGCAAGGATCCCCAAACTATTGTGTCTCAATAGTCTTATATTGTACTCCTGAGTTAATGCTTTAAGTTTTACAAACTGAGAGGGTGGTGATGAGAGGATAATGGCCGCTTTACACCCCATTTTTCCCAGTTGCTTTAGGCAGGTTAAATTTCTGTCTGAATTTGTGCAGATAACAGCTAAGTCTGGTGAGAATGGTAATTTATCAATCGTAGGGTAAGTGAGTATTCCCATTACCGCATTTTTATTTGGTGTAACCGGCAGGATCGGGCCTGTAAAGCCACTAGAAAGTAGATTCTTTATAATAACGGAACCCGCTCGTTCTGGTTGTTCTGAGGCACCAATAACTGCAATGGATTTAGGTCGCAATAATGCGTCGAGTCCACGCTGGCTCATAGATATTTACCTTTTTATGGGTATTGTCTATCAATGTAGCTGATTTTTTCGCATTTTTCTGTGATTTTTGCTGCTTGAAGACAAAGTATGTTTGCTGGAAATTATTTGTAAAAATAAGTTATGCAGTGATAATTTCATAATTATTAGTTTTTTATGGATTTTTTATTCTTAAATGGTGGTTATTTTAACGTCGCATATATACACGATAAAATTGAACGGTGTTAAAAAATTAGCTTGCTATTGAAAGCGGAATTTAAAAGCAAAAAAATGATAAAAGTTTATCATTTTAAATAGCGCAGAATATTGTATTGTCATTAATAAAAAATAAAACCATTTCTTCAAGTTACTATCAATAAATATTGCCCTAAAGAAAATTAATAAGATGGTGTTTTAAGCGATACACTATTGGCAACAATCGAGAATTCAACATCATAGAGGTTAATATGTTTAGGATCTCAAAAGGGCTTTGTTGAATAAATCGAACTTTTAGGTGATTGGCGGAGCTGATCGCTAAATTCGTTTCAACATCAGGTCCCCATGTCAAAGCAAAAGTTTAAAATTACCAACTGGCCCGCGTACAACAAGGCACTCAGACAACGCGGTTCCCTGACGGTCTGGCTTGATGAGTCGGCCATCGCTGGATGGACTGACAGTTCTTCGCCTGAAGGTCGTGGCCGGCCGCTTTACTACAGCGATATGGCTGTTACCACTGTCCTGATGATGAAGCGTGTGTTTAACCTGTCGCTACGGGCATTACAGGGCTTCGTTGATTCGATTTTTAAACTCATGTCTTAGCCGCTGTGCTGTCCGGACTACTCGCTGGTCAGCAGACGAGCAAAGAGCGTCAACATCAGCATAAAAACGCCAACGCGTGGTGAAATCTCGCATCTGGTCATCGACAGTACCGGTCTGAAGGTCTTTGGCGAAGGTGAATGGAAAGTCAGGCAGCATGGGGCTGACAGACGAAGAGTGTGGCGCAAGCTTCATCTGGCAGCAGACAGTGTGACTCATGAGATTATCTGTGCCGACTTATCGCTCAGCGGAACGACAGATGCGCAGGCACTGCCGGGCCTGATTAACCAAACCCACCGGAAAATCAGGGAAGTGTCAGCAGACGGTGCTTATGACGCCTGTTACTGCCACGATGCGTTGCTAAGAAAGAAAATCAGGCCCCTTATCCCGCCGCGAAGCGGAGCGAAATACTGGCCGGACAAGTACCATGAACGTAACCATGCGGTGGCGAATCAGCGTCTGAGCAGGAGTAATGATATGTGGAAAAAGAAAGTGGGTTATCAACGGCGTTCAGTGGCAGAAACAGCGATGTTCCGCATAAAAACTTTGCTGGGTGGCCATCTGAGGCTGCGTGACTATGAGGCTCAGGTAGGTGAAGCAATGGCGATGGTCAAAGCGCTGAACCGTATGACGTTGTTGGGTATGCCACACAGCTTCAGGATCGGATAACAGCTGTAGCAGAGGGAGCCATCCTGGCGGCTAATTCTGATTTATTCAACAAAGCCTCTCAAAAGATGAAAATAAAATATTTTCCTCTTTTTAGCCTGATCTTATTACGGAAGAGCAGGCTAAAATAACAACCAATTTGGCAATTTTAACAGAAAAATTAGCTTTAGATTGTAGTTTAGCTGATAGACAAGATTGGCAAAATAAAAAATTAGCCAGTTTAATGGAGAAATTACAAATAAGAGAAGCCGGTGATTATTTTGAGTTAGCTAAAATTGATTTGACGGGCATACAGTTACCAGCAGAAATTGATCTTAGTCACGTGAACTTAATGCGTAGTACGTAGTAGGCTAATCGCGGTTAAAATGAAAAATGCCTATTTACAAGGTAGTAATTTATTTGGAGCTGATTTAAGCAAAGCAGATTTAAGTAATGCCAAATTAAATAATGCTCTTTTAGACCGGTCGGTTCTGGCAGATGCGAATATATCTAATGCGGATTTGCAAGGCGCAAATCTCAATAATGCTGATTTAAAATTCTGTAATTTAGCCATGGCTAATTTGAGCGAAGCTCAACTAAAATATGCTGATTTAACCCATGCTAAATTAATGTCAGCAAATTTGTCGCAAACATTGTTATTATGTAGCGTTATGTCAAGGGTTGATTTAACAACCGCAAATTTGTCAAACTCTCAGTTGTACCATATTGATTTAACTGATGCTAATTTGACTAACGCTAATTTAGAACGCACTAATGGTGAAAGTTCAATATTAACAAATGCTAAATTAATAGGTGCAAATTTAACGCGAGCTCATTTTCGTTGCGCTAATATGCAAAATGTAGATTTGACCAATGCGATTTTACTAAATACTGATTTATGGGGCGCAGATTTGACTGATGCGAATCTCACGGATGCTAATTTAAAAAAAGCCAATCTAACAAATATTAATTTTACTAACAGCAATTTAACTGGTGCGACGATATCTTTGGAGTAGTTAATTAATTTAGACCTCAATTCGATCGTATTGGATAAAGCAATCATTTTATTGATAGATTTTAAGTGGGATCAATATCACCTGGATCGATGTTTAAATCATATAAATAATCGAGAGACAAATAGTGTATTAATGCAGATAGCTAGCATTGATAAAATGTATGATGTTGCAAAAATAGACATGATAAAGCAAATTATTTCATCATTAACAAAACAGAAAGTTGATACTTCTACCATTGAAGTGTCATTAATCGATATTTTAGTTGAACAACCCTATTATGCAGATACTGAAATTTCAAATTGGCTAAAAAGTGTTTGTATTAACTATATTGGCAAATTTAATGATTGGCCGATGTCATTACAAAAAGACTCTGTTATTAATTTAATGATAGATACTTTCCAAAATTATCCTGATTTATTTTTTAATTATAATTCAGCCTTTATACAGACTATTTCCCAAGCTATATATGAAACTCATTCAGAGGAATTAAATGTAAAAGCAAAAGCTATTTATGATCACTACGGCTTTGTTGAATAAATCAGAATTAGCCGCCAGGATGGCTCCCTCTGCTACAGCTGTTATCCGATCCTGAAGCTGTGTGGCATACCCAACAACGTCATACGGTTCAGCGCTTTGACCATCGCCATTGCTTCACCTACCTGAGCCTCATAGTCACGCAGCCTCAGATGGCCACCCAGCAAAGTTTTTATGCGGAACATCGCTGTTTCTGCCACTGAACGCCGTTGATAACCCACTTTCTTTTTCCACATATCATTACTCCTGCTCAGACGCTGATTCGCCACCGCATGGTTACGTTCATGGTACTTGTCCGGCCAGTATTTCGCTCCGCTTCGCGGCGGGATAAGGGGCCTGATTTTCTTTCTTAGCAACGCATCGTGGCAGTAACAGGCGTCATAAGCACCGTCTGCTGACACTTCCCTGATTTTCCGGTGGTTTTGGTTAATCAGGCCCGGCAGTGCCTGCGCATCTGTCGTTCCGCTGAGCGATAAGTCGGCACAGATAATCTCATGATTCACACTGTCTGCTGCCAGATGAAGCTTGCGCCACACTCTTCGTCTGTCAGCCCCATGCTGCCTGACTTTCCATTCACCTTCGCCAAAGACCTTCAGACCGGTACTGTCGATGACCAGATGCGAGATTTCACCACGCGTTGGCGTTTTTATGCTGATGTTGACGCTCTTTGCTCGTCTGCTGACCAGCGAGTAGTCCGGACAGCACAGCGGCAAAGACATGAGTTTAAAAATCGAATCAACGAAGCCCTGTAATGCCCGGAGCGACAGGTTAAACACACGCTTCATCATCAGGACAGTGGTAACAGCCATATCGCTGTAGTAAAGCGGCCGGCCACGACCTTCAGGCGAAGAACTGTCAGTCCATCCAGCGATGGCCGACTCATCAAGCCAGACCGTCAGGGAACCGCGTTGTCTGAGTGCCTTGTTGTACGCGGGCCAGTTGGTAATTTTAAACTTTTGCTTTGCCATGGGGACCTGATGTTGAAACGAATTTAGCGATCAGCTCCGCCAATCACCTAAAAGTTCGATTTATTCAACAAAGCCTGTCTAAATTGTTTACCATACATGAAAGCCAGATACTAATAATGAACAATAGGGATCAACAATTTAATTGAGCACTGAAGAAAAATAGGTAACTTGGACATAACTAGTGGTCCTATCAGCTTTGGTAATTCCCCTTATATCAGTTTTTGATTAGCTGAATAAGAAACCAAAGAAGCTACCATAAGGAAAAATGTTATCTTTTCCATTTTACTTTCAAATTAGGCAGTATTAATTTAAACGCTATTTTATTTAATTATAAATTTTGAAAATTGATTTATATGAAGTCTTTGATGCGATAGACCAATGAAAGAGCAGAAAACCACCAATAATTATCGATCATCTTACTCCAATTTTACCATCGGTGCATTTCAAGCACAAAAAAACCAATCATAACTGATTGGTTTTCTTAGTAAATCTTGGTCGGCATGAGAGGATTTGAACCTCCGACCCCCGACACCCCATGACGGTGCGCTACCAGGCTGCGCTACATGCCGATATAGGCTCGCTATACTACCGTTTTTTTGGTTAAAATCAATAGCAAGTACTACGACCGCTTGATTTTTAAGCATTAATTAGTATTAAAACGGGTAGATTCGGCAAAAGCTCTTAGCAGTTGAGTTAAATCAGGTTTTTCATCTGTTATTTTATTGCCTTTATCATCAAAGATATAAACCTCACCATTTTGATTAAGGTAAAGCGTTTTATTAGTAAAGTTAATAATTAGTACTTGTTTATCACCTGATAAAACCCAGGGTTGGTTACGTTTAGGGGTAAAAAGATCTTCTCCTTGAGAATAGTCTTCTGGTGAATTATCAACATAAAGTAAACGCTGCATTAAGGTGGTCATAATATCTTGATGACTGGTTAGCTTATTAATTTGCTGTGGTGGGGTATTAGGCCAATATACCCATAAAGGCACCTTCATTTGTTTAAGATTAAATTTACCGTTAGTGAACCATTTTGTTGTTTCATGAGTTTCTGGATTGCTACTATGGTTTGCCGTAATGACTACAACGGTATTGTTTAACATATTTTTTTGTTTTAGCGCATCAATTATGCGTTTAATCTCATGATCTAATTGTAACTTATTATTACTTTGCGATTTATGATTATCAAAACCATTAAGATTAAGAAAAGAAAACCACCGAGTCTGGTTTTCTATGCTATCTAACCATTTTACCCATTCATTGGTAGTTTGATAATCATTACCGGCAGCATTTTCTGGTAACGAATAATCTGCCAGAATTGCATGACGAAATAATGGTGAGCTAAAACCATTCGATGAAAACAGACCAAATTGATAGTTTTGATATTTTAATGCTTCAATTAGGGCGGAAAGTTTTCTGCTATTAAGTATACTATCTAAATAACTAGGCGATAAACCGTAGAATAGGCTAAATAGCGCCCGTTGGTTTTGGATACCTGTACTGAGATGTTGATTAAATTGCGTACTGATTGATTTAACAGTATTCAATGCTGGCATACCTTCAGTTGTATCTTGATAGTTAAGATTATTAACGACCAGTAGTAATAAATTATACTTTGGTGCTTGTTTTTGATAGCTAAGTGGTTTGAGTGGATATTCAATAGACAGTGCTGAAGGGTTGCCTTCTTGTTGTATCTTGCGTTGATATTCCACTGGATCGAGATAACCATAGCGTTCAAGAAATTTTCTCGCTGTCATTGGGTGAGATAGGGGATAGTTAGCTCGCTGCATAGTTATTGGGCGATAAAAATTTGCATCAGCCCAAATATACATTAAATGGGAAGCAACAAATGCTGTGATGAAGATACCTGCCAAGGGTTTAGTGACTCGTTGACGGTTTAGGCTGCGTAATTTTTGCCAACTCCAGGTAGCAAATAACATCTCAATAAAAAAAATGATAGGCACACAAATAAACAGCAACGGCCATTCTCTCGCCATTTCGCCGTTTTTAGGATTTATTAATAACTCCCATAGTAGTGGTGTTAAATGGAGGTTATAGCGCGAAAAAAACGCAATATCAAAAATGAGAAAAGTCAGTATTGTGGTGGTAAGGATGGTGTATAGAAATCTTAGCAGTCGCTGTGAACCAATAATGAAAGTAATAAGAAAGATGATTAAAAGATAACAGGCAAAAATAACAAAGCTAAAATGCCCAAGCCAGCTAACAATAGCATAAATACGGCCGAATAACGTACCCGGCCAATCAAAAACAAACAGATATCGGCTACTTAATACTAAACTGAGTACTATATTGAATAACGTAAACCAGTGTCCCCAGCTTATCATTTGGGAGACTTTTTCACGATAGTTTCGAGAGTTGGTCACCATGTAATATTTTATCTGCTAAATTAGTGAATTTTCTCTTCATTAACAGAAGCAAGTAACGCCTGAGCGAAAGATTCTGCAATAGTTTTACGCTGAGTCAGTGTAACAGTTGTATTAATTAAGTTTGTCACCATGTTACCTAATACTATCAATGATAGATCAGTTGGAGCTTGATATTTTTCTAATACTTTGACTAATTCTAGGAGTAGATGTTCAATTTGCTCATCACTATAATGGGATGATTGTGGCATAATAAAAAGCCTGAATGAATAAAGCTTTATATTTTAGCGTATTATTGTGTTTTTTGCTGTAGCTGTTTTGTCTAATTTAACTGGATAATTTCATTTAGTAACATTTTAAATTGACCGGTTTCCATAAGTTACAAATCTTATTATATGCCCATAATACAAAAATGTTATATCAATAGATATCAATTTAGCCGCCGGAAAAAGTTATCGATGTCTGAATACCGTTGATCTTTATGCCATAAAGAAAATAAGGAGTAAATGATGAGTCTGGATATTTGCCAGATTGCTTTACATCAGTTGATAAAACGTGATGAACAAACACTAGAGGTTGTGCTGCGTGATTCTTTATTAGGCACGGATAATATAGTGCAAGAAATGATGGCAGTATTGCATCGGATTTATGGCGCTAAAAGTAAAGCCTTTGCCACTTTTAATCAAGCGAGCGAATTAGCTGAAGCATTAGTGGCTTTGAGAAAGGGAGATGAAAACTTTTTGGGATTTAGCCGTGCGGCTACTATTCGTTTGCGGGATGAATTGGCAAAATATCCGTTTGCAGAAGGTGGGGTGGTACTGTTTTGTCAATATCGTTATTCGGCGGTAGATTACTTATTGATAGCTGTATTAAATAGCTGCAATAGTATGTTTGTTAATGATAATCTGGAATTGAATACTACTCATTATCTTGATATTCCGCATGTTGATATTGTTGCTCGCATAGACTTGACAGAATGGGAAAGAAATCCCGCTTCTGAACGTTATTTAACTTTTTTAAAGGGCCGCGTCGGGCGTAAAGTATCTGATTTTTTTATGGATTTTATGTCAGCTAGCGAAGGTATGAATGCTAAAATACAGAATAAAGGATTACTGCAAGCCGTGAATGATTATTGTGATTCGTCTGAGTTAAACCAGGCCGCCACACAAGAATATCGCCAGCAAGTTTATCGCTATTGTAATGAGCAACAACAGGCCGGAGAAGAAATTGAATTAAAGTGTTTATCAAAAGAGTTGCCTGCTTTAGGAGAGCAAAATTTTGCTGAATTTACGCAACAAAATGGTTATCAATTGGCAGAAAGTTTTCCACCAGATCGTACGACTCTCAAACAATTAACCAAATATTCAGGTAGTGGTGGTGGCTTGACCATTAACTTTGATGCTTTGTTACTTGATGAGCGTGTTTTTTGGGATCCGGCAACGGATACGTTAACAATTAAAGGTACACCACCAAACTTACGTGAGCAATTAGGGCGTGGCAAGAAAAGCCGTTAATGATGGTAAAAACAAATAACGCCGCAAAAGCGGCGTTATTGATAATTGGCTTGGTAAAAAAGCGCCATTTTGCGTAATTAAACCCGCAAGAAATCGATATGGGTTAGTTTAGGCTTAAACGGATGACGTTGAACCGCTTGTACTTTAACTTTGGTTTTTTTCCCATCAACCACCAGTGTTAATACTTCATAAAACTCTGGCTTGCTTTCTTGGTTGATAATTTCATCATGGCTGAGTTCAATACAAACGGGTTCCTGATCACAACCATAGACGATAGCCGGTAATTTGTTGTCTTTACGCAGGCGGCGGCTCGCACCCTTACCCTGCTCTTTGCGTATTTCTGCATTAATCGTTAGCATGATTTGTTCTCATAATATAAAAAGACTCTGCAACAGGCGACCCAGTGGCAGATCCGATAATAAAAACTTGTTAGTGATTGCTAATCAAGCGGGCGGCATTTTAGCGAAAAAAATGCTCTACAGCAATGAAAAAGATGTCCTAATTTTAGGGCATTGATATTCATTTCAGTAAAAACAGCGAATTCGTTTCAACATCAGGTCCCCATGTCAAAGCAAAAGTTTAAAATTACCAACTGGCCAGCGTACAACAAGGCACTCAGACAACGCGGTTCCCTGACGGTCTGGCTTGATGAGTCGGCCATCGCTGGATGGACTGACAGTTCTTCGCCTGAAGGTCGTGGCCGGCCGCTTTACTACAGCGATATGGCTGTTACCACTGTCCTGATGATGAAGCGTGTGTTTAACCTGTCGCTACGGGCATTACAGGGCTTCGTTGATTCGATTTTTAAACTCATGTCTTTGCCGCTGTGCTGTCCGGACTACTCGCTGGTCAGCAGACGAGCAAAGAGCGTCAACATCAGCATAAAAACGCCAACGCGTGGTGAAATCTCGCATCTGGTCATCGACAGTACCGGTCTGAAGGTCTTTGGCGAAGGTGAATGGAAAGTCAGGCAGCATGGGGCTGACAGACGAAGAGTGTGGCGCAAGCTTCATCTGGCAGCAGACAGTGTGAATCATGAGATTATCTGTGCCGACTTATCGCTCAGCGGAACGACAGATGCGCAGGCACTGCCGGGCCTGATTAACCAAACCCACCGGAAAATCAGGGAAGTGTCAGCAGACGGTGCTTATGACGCCTGTTACTGCCACGACGCGTTGCTAAGAAAGAAAATCAGGCCCCTTATCCCGCCGCGAAGCGGAGCGAAATACTGGCCGGACAAGTACCATGAACGTAACCATGCGGTGGCGAATCAGCGTCTGAGCAGGAGTAATGATATGTGGAAAAAGAAAGTGGGTTATCACCGGCGTTCAGTGGCAGAAACAGCGATGTTCCGCATAAAAACTTTGCTGGGTGGCCATCTGAGGCTGCGTGACTATGAGGCTCAGGTAGGTGAAGCAATGGCGATGGTCAAAGCGCTGAACCGTATGACGTTGTTGGGTATGCCACACAGCGTCAGGATCGGATAACAGCTGTAGCAGAGGGAGCCATCCTGGCGGCTAATTCTGATTTATTCAACAAAGCCTCTCTTATTCAATCATATTCTTTTGCTCATGAGAGCACTAACGATAAAGTCGCGGATGAATATATATAACCACAATGGCCTGGTTACGGTATGTCATTATGATGACAAAATTGAAGAAAAATTATGCTTTGATGAAAATGGTATTGTCGATTATGGGGATATAAATATCAAAGCTACGCACTAAAACAAACCGTGAAATAACTACAATTGATCATAACAATATTACTTTTGAACATACCGCTATTGTGACAAGGTTAAAAATAAGAATTGTTTAATATGCTTCCTAAAATAAAATTAAAATATTAAAAATTTCATTTACATTATTTTAAGAGATTGAGCAGCTATTTTAGACAGCAAATACTATTTTTACTAATGTGGATTAAATTGAAATCAAACCAAACGTTTCACAGGTATGTCTGTTTACTCAATAGAACAGCGGCAATAAATAGGAACTTATGCTATAGAAGCACCCCATAAATATCCCACTTACCTAAAAAGCACTGTGGGATAAACTGAGTAGCTTTTGACTTAATTGGTGCCGGCTACCGGAGTGTAACTTGTGACCTACTGATTACAAGTAAGTTGCTCTACCACCTGAGCTAAGCCGGCGAATTTGGCGGAAGGATAGAGATTCGAACTCTAGGATGGTTTCCCATCGGCGGTTTTCAAGACCGCTGCCTTCGACCGCTCGGCCATCCTTCCATGGCGCGGAAGTATGGCGAAATGTGATGACCTTGTCTAGACCTTAATATAAAAAAATACTATTTTTTTCATCGTTTGCTCAAAGTTTGATCATTAAAATTATACTATCCGAAATTACCTGTTAAAATAATAAGACAGAATTGTTTAAATAGTAATCAACATACTAATTTTTTTCTTCATGTTTAATAAAAAGGCGCCTCTTCTACCAATGGATTATAAACAACCAACCTTACAACTTTCATCACTAACCCGCTTTTGTATAATGTTTATCAGCTCGCTTGTATTATTGTTATTTCTATTTGCCTACAATTACTTTCATAATTGGATCAATAATAGTCAAAATGCGCTCAGTAACATCACTAAACAACTTGAATATGAAATTGAAGATTACCGTTATTACGCAAATCAACTCTATTACATTGCAAACGATGGCGGGGATGAAACTAAGAGTGATACCCCCTTACCCATAAAATTGCGCCCTGATATTTTTTGGATCAATAACTACGAGCGTCATGTCGATGCCATTATTTTTGGCAGGCAAAATAATACTAATATTAATCGGGCCTATAAACTATCTAACTATATGGGCATAATCTGGGGAGCTAAACATGAATACAGCTCGATGTACTATCTCAATGGTCCTGATAATACACTTTTGCTGGTAACTACCCATTCGATATTAAAACCAGAGATTCGCTATAAAGAGAGTTATTTAACTTTAACCGCAGAAGAAAAACGCTCTGAGATGTTGACATTATCATCGGCTATAGACAAACGAGAAAGCTTGTCAAATATTCATCTTACACGCCCTGATAATTCATACTATTATACTTACCGCACAATGTTCAACTCACCAGGCCAATTGACTACCATTATAACTTTTGAATTACCCATAAATTTATTACTCTCAAAAAATATTAATCCTGAATACTTATCAATTACCTTTTCAAATGACATAATACACAACAATGGAAACCTAGTTGATATTAAATTTAATGGTCTCTCACTAAAATTTACCCAACCCATTCCTGGAACAACTTACCGGCTAGTATATCAATTACCAATTAAAGATATCTTGTGGGATCTTTTATATAATAATTTGTGGGCCATAATCGCCATTTGTTTTTTTACAACCATCTCTATTGTTGGCAGCTTGTATATCAGGACACGTTTTGTTGCCCCTAACCAAAATATGTTTCACGAGATACAAATTACAAACACAATTAGCAACTATATTATTTCAAATATTCCTATTGGTTTTCTACTTTATAATTTCACAACCAATCGCAAAATTATGAGTAATGGAATAGCTGAATTACTTTTACCCCATATGGACTTGATACGTATTCGTGACATGGCAATCCAGCATCATGGGGCTATTCAAATTTCAATTGAAGATACTATTTATGAAATAAAATTACTTAATAATCAATTATTAGATAATACTTATATGTTTTTTATTCATGATCAAGATAAAGAAGCACTAACAAATAAAAAATTACTAATGGCTAAACATGAGCATGAAAAAAATATTCAAGTCCGACGCTCGATGTTGTCTAACATGTGTAAAGAGATCCATACTCCCATTATAGAAATTAATAGTCTTATTAACCAAATCAAACAAACCTCTGATGAGCACAACATAAAATATTTAATTAATGAATTATTAATTAGAACACATTATATTGTTAACTGGATAGATAATATCACTTTACTTAATACCATTGAATCTGGTGAATGGAAATTAGAGCAACCAAATGAATTTAAACCTGTCTCAATCGCTGAGATGATGAATAAAATACTAAAAGAAAAAACATCACTGCTTATCAACAAAGGTCTTTCACTTTACTATCATAATAATTTAAATTATGAACAACACATCACCACAAATAATAACGCTTTATTTAAAATAATTTCACTTCTATTGAGTTATTCAATCAATACAACTAATTTTGGCAAAATTACTGTCATATTAAACTATGCAACTAAACGACTATCCCTCGAGATCATTGATAGCGGTATAGGACTTAATGCTATGGATCTGGCAAATATCCACATGCCTTTTGCTAGTTCAACAAATAATGACGGAACCCTATCCAATTCAGGAATGACATTTTATCTATGTCATCAGCTATGTTACCGTATGAAAGGTGAATTTTTCATAAAAAGTAAAGTTGGAATCGGTTCTCATTATACAGTGACATTGCCCTTAGAATTAGAAAATGAACAAAGTTCCAAGTCATTACCACTTCTTGATGGTATTAATATACTTCTTGATATTAGAAATCCTGAAATTCATAAAATTATCCAGCAGCATTTAATGACTTATGGCGCTAATTATTCTGATATGGCTAAAAATAATTGTCATTCATCCTATGATTTATTTATAACTGATCATAAAACAGAATATAATAAACCGACAATTTACCTTGTTGATAATATTATTAATTATAGAGTAGTAAAACAAAATTTGATAAAATGTAATTTCAATTTTAATGATGAACTTATTAATGCAATTTATATCTTAATCGAAGATAATTTGATTGCGGAGCAAGAATCAACCGATAAATCAATATTTACTATCATCAATCATAACAATACTTCAAACCTTATAATCCTTGAGGATTATAAAAAAGAGCTTTCTGATAGTGACTATCTTAATTTATTCCTTACTACAGTACCTATAGATATTAATAAGCTGTATACTAACCAAGAAAAAGGTAACTTAAAAAAACTAGAAGATATAGCACATAGACTAAAAGGTGTTTTTGCTATGCTGAACTTTGAGCTTCTTAAAAAAGCATGTGAGCAATTAGAACAGCACATAGCAGATAATAATGAATTGGAGATTTTAAATAGCATTAGAGATATTGATATCTTTATCAAAAAACTAATGCCAGAGGGCAACCAATAAAATGAATAACCTTAATGTCATTATCGCTGATGATCATCCTATTGTACTATTTGGTATACGAAAATCTCTTGAGCAAATCGAGGGAATTAATTTGGTTGGTCAATTTGAAGATTCCACATCTCTTATCAATAATATAGCCAAACTTAAAGCAGATATTCTAATTACTGATCTTTCGATGCCCGGTGATAAATACGGTGATGGAATTACATTAATTAAATACATTAAACGCCACTACCCTAACCTATCAATAATAGTCCTTACCATGAATAATAATCCCGCAATACTCAGTGCTGTGTTAGATTTAGATATCGAAGGCATCGTATTGAAACAAGGCGCTCCTGCTGACTTACCAAAGGCATTATCAGCTTTACAAAAAGGAAAAAAATTCACTCCTGAAAATGTATCGAAATTATTGGAGAAAGTTAATGCGAATGGTTATGGCGATAAACGTTTATCGCCAAAAGAAAGTGAAGTGTTGCGCCTATTTGCGGAAGGTTTTTTAGTCACCGAAATTGCAAAAAAACTTAATCGAAGTATTAAAACAATTAGTAGCCACAAAAAGTCGGCTATGTTAAAACTCGGTGTTGAAAATGATATAGCATTATTAAATTATCTTTCTTCAGTCACAATTGAGAAAGAAATTAACTAGTAATATGATACAAATAAAAAACTGATTGATCCTAATCTTATGTGCAATGAATAAGGGCTTTGTTGAATAAATCGAACTTTTAGGTGATTGGCGGAGCTGATCGCTAAATTCGTTTCAACATCAGGTCCCCATGGCAAAGCAAAAGTTTAAAATTACCAACTGGCCCGCGTACAACAAGGCACTCAGACAACGCGGTTCCCTGACGGTCTGGCTTGATGAGTCGGCCATCGCTGGATGGACTGACAGTTCTTCGCCTGAAGGTCGTGGCCGGCCGCTTTACTACAGCGATATGGCTGTTACCACTGTCCTGATGATGAAGCGTGTGTTTAACCTGTCGCTCCGGGCATTACAGGGCTTCGTTGATTCGATTTTTAAACTCATGTCTTAGCCGCTGTGCTGTTCGGACTACTCGCTGGTCAGCAGACGAGCAAAGAGCGTCAACATCAGCATAAAAACGCCAACGCGTGGTGAAATCTCGCATCTGGTCATCGACAGTACCGGTCTGAAGGTCTTTGGCGAAGGTGAATGGAAAGTCAGGCAGCATGGGGCTGACAGACGAAGAGTGTGGCGCAAGCTTCATCTGGCAGCAGACAGTGTGACTCATGAGATTATCTGTGCCGACTTATCGCTCAGCGGAACGACAGATGCGCAGGCACTGCCGGGCCTGATTAACCAAACCCACCGGAAAATCAGGGAAGTGTCAGCAGACGGTGCTTATGACGCCTGTTACTGCCACGATGCGTTGCTAAGAAAGAAAATCAGGCCCCTTATCCCGCCGCGAAGCGGAGCGAAATACTGGCCGGACAAGTACCATGAACGTAACTATGCGGTGGCGAATCAGCGTCTGAGCAGGAGTAATGATATGTGGAAAAAGAAAGTGGGTTATCACCGGCGTTCAGTGGCAGAAACAGCGATGTTCCGCATAAAAACTTTGCTGGGTGGCCATCTGAGGCTGCGTGACTATGAGGCTCAGGTAGGTGAAGCAATGGCGATGGTCAAAGCGCTGAACCGTATGACGTTGTTGGGTATGCCACACAGCGTCAGGATCGGATAACAGCTGTAGCAGAGGGAGCCATCCTGGCGGCTAATTCTGATTTATTCAACAAAGCCATGAATAAGGTTAATCGGTTTTCCATCCTGTTTTTATAAATTAATAATCATTTGAATATTAAAATAGTATCTAATCATTATTTTCTTGTGTTGCTAATATACTAACATCGCAACACTTCAATAGCGATTGATTTAATTTTTTTAATGTAACCGGTTTGGATAGACAGTCATCCATTCCTACACTTAAGCAACGCTGCTTTTCTTCTGCCATGGCATTAGCCGTTAAAGCAACAATCGGTATCGCATAACCTTCTTCTCTAATTAACTTTGTCAAACCATAGCCATCGAGATTAGGCATATTTACATCTGTCAAAACGATATCTATATTATTTTGTCGAACATAATCCAAAGCGATTAGCCCATCTTCAGCAAGTACTATATTAAAGCCTATTGATTTCAGCTGATCAGCCAGTAAACTCCGATTAATTGGATGATCATCAACAATCAATACCGTTAGAAAACATAATTTTTTATCTGGTAGCGACATTATTGAAGATGGATTAACAACCTCTTGCTCACCATTTTCCATCACTAATTGATCAATAAAACCATCTAATTTATCAAGTTGGTAAGTATTATGAAACCAATCATTTTTCGCATTTTCCTGGGGTTCACCGATAAAAGTTGAAAATAGCCTAAGTGTAAATTTGCTTTCAGCCACCAAGCCTTCATAATCAGTAATAATCAAATCATATATTTTATCTTTATGGTGTTCATTGCAAACTGTCGTTATCTTAAAGCCATTGTAGTCTAAATAAGTTTGTAGATAATCTCGCAGGTAATGATTTAAAAAATACAGACCGATACGAAAATTTTGCCGATATTCTGGGTGGAGACAAACCACATATTCACTATCAAACAAAGGTAGCCTAACGGTAAAACTACTACCTATACCAACCTGGCTGTCAACTTCAATATCGCCATCCATTAAGTTAATTAATTTTTCACAAATAGGTAACCCCAAACCAGTGCCCTGGGAAAAACTCTCATTATTAACTTTAATCTGAAAAAAAGGATCAAAAAGTTGCATTAATATATTATCAGGCATACCAATCCCAGTATCCCTAATTTCAATATAAATATAAAAATCTCTTATGAAAATATTTAACAGAATAAAACCAGTTTTTGTAAATTTAATCGCATTACTGAGAATATTAGAAACAATTTGCTGTACTCGAACCGAATCGG
Source organism: Arsenophonus endosymbiont of Aphis craccivora (assembly GCF_013460135.1). Classification (GTDB taxonomy): domain Bacteria; phylum Pseudomonadota; class Gammaproteobacteria; order Enterobacterales; family Enterobacteriaceae; genus Arsenophonus; species Arsenophonus nilaparvatae. The sequence continues at coordinate 1,203,204 of NZ_CP038155.1, read as the reverse complement.
CATTAATAATATCGGGCACATTAGGATCAATATAGTAATAAATCGAAAGACCCTTTTTACCTATCAGCGGAATATAATTAGAAATAATAAATGAGAAAACCTCACGACAATTAAACGGTGCTGGATCAATATTAAGTTGCTTAGATTCAATTTTTGAAAAATCTAAAATATCATTAATTATTTTTAATAATAATGATGAAGAGTGATCCATTGTCGTCAAAAGGCGATCAGCTTGAATCGGCAATTCATAAGATTGCAATAACTCTAAATTACCAATGATGCCATAAAGTGGTGTTCGTAATTCATGGCTAACGGTTGCTAAAAACATAGATTTGGCTTGGTTGGCCTGCTCTGATGCCTGCGCCATATTATGTAAAGATTTTTCCATCTGAACACGGGCACTAATATCAACCAAAACACAAATGGCCACTTCCTTATTTTGATAACGAGAAATAACATAACTTATTTGTAAATGGGTATGACTGGTAGTAACAACATCAATATAACTACTAGATTTATCTTGAATAATTGATACGATGCGGGTTTTATCATCATGGCTTAATAATCGAAAATAATCATGGGCCAGTTCATTACTCAATATATTAACACCATCAACAAGACGTAAAATAATGATACCAACCGGCGCCGACGCCACTATTTTATGATTAAATTGCTCATGTTCTTCTAAACGAATGGCATTATCTTCTGCTGGTAATAACATCTTCCTTTCTAATAGCCAGATCAAAAAAGTAATTAAAATAAATGAGATTATATTTAACAGAATGCCGTTTATAATTGACAGCTTAAATTCATTAAGAATATCACTAATAGGTACAGAAAAAACAACACTTAATAACGAAGGTAGTAAGCGGTTTTTATAAATTAATCGACTAAAATCATTATCATAGCCAAAATGAAAGTTTTCTAACTGATAAACATAATCATCAGATCTTAAATTACTATCATAAGAAAAATGTAATACTAATCTATTATTTGCATTTAAAACGAAGGTAATAATTGGCCTTTCATAGCGTAAATTAAATTGCTCCAAGCGTATTGAACGTTCTAAACCAATTAGACCAATCAAAGTCCCTTTATCATAAATAGGCGCTAATATGTAGAAAGAGCCATTATCAGTTCCCGACGCTGGTGTGATCCAATAAATATTTTGCTCTCTGCCTTGTGCCCTCAAGCTCATATAAGTCCGCATATTTTCATGGATGATTTTTTTAAACGATTGAAGACTGGTAATACTGTTTCGGATAGCCAAATCAATCATGCAGTTACTTTCTGGGCCAACAATAAAAACCGTTTTTAAACCTTGTGGTGGCACAATATTATTTCGCCAAAAAGAGAATAATTGATTAAATGCGACTAAGTAAATCTTTGATGTTTCATGCAATTTGCTACAATCAGCATCTGCCGTTAGGGGTAAGTAGGTGAAATTAAGTTGTTTTGGCAAGACAGGCGTATAATTAGGATCTTGCGCTAATTTTTCGATATGGCTATCTATCATATATTGGATTGATCGCAGGGTTTTATCCATATAAGGCACATATTCAACCATACTGTCATAAGTAGATGAATACTGTTGATGTATATCAGATTTAACTTCATTAAAGATATTAAATAGATAAAAAAGTGTGATTACAGCTCCCATTGCCCACAGCATGACGCCGAGAGTACGGAACAAATAGCGAGAAATTTTCAATGACGTTCTAAATGAAGATATATATCTCAAACACTGTCCTAACTATAAAAGAAGTGTATCAATGGTAAAGCATATACGATAAGCGGAATAATAAAAAGTTATCACTAATAATGAATTGACATAAAGTGTAAAAATGGGCACCTACTGTGCCCGCTCAGACAAAACTAATTTATCACTCATTAAGCGAAATAGTTTTTACGTTATTGATATCAGGCTCTACTTTTACGCTGATTGTATCTTCTGTTAACGTTTGGTTATCATCTTCCTCTTCTTCAGGATCAACAACGCGTTGTAAACCAACTACTTTTTCATCTTCAGCAGTACGAATCAAAGTGACACCCTGAGTATTTCTACCGACAATGCTAACCTCTACAACTCGGGTACGCACCAAGGTACCAGCATCCGTGATCATCATGATTTGATCAGTTTTTTCTACCTGAATTGCTCCGACCACATTACCATTACGTTCACTAACCTTAATGGAAATAACACCTTGAGTAGCTCGAGATTTTGGTGGGTATTCACTCTGCTCGGTTCGTTTTCCATAACCATTTTCTGTAACGGTTAAAATATTACCTTCACCACGGGGTACAATCAGCGAAACGACCTTATCGCCAGCTTGTAGCTTAATACCTCGAACACCCGTTGCTGTACGTCCCATAGGACGAACCGCATTTTCCGCAAAACGAACAACTTTACCACCAGCAGAGAAAAGCATTACCTCATTTTTACCAGCAGTCAAATCAACGCCAATCAGCTCATCGCCATCATTAAGATTAACTGCAATAATGCCGGCGCTTCTGGGACGACTAAAATCTTTTAGTGATGTCTTTTTAACTGTACCACTCGCGGTTGCCATAAATACATAATGACCATCATCAAATTCACGTACCGGCAAAATTGCGGTAATACGTTCATTCTGTTCTAACGGTAATAAATTGACTATTGGTCGTCCACGTGCGCCACGGCTAGCTTCGGGTAATTGGTAAACTTTCATCCAATAGAGGCGGCCACGGCTAGAGAAGCATAGAATTGTGTCATGGGTATTGGCAACTAACAAACGCTCAATAAAATCTTCTTCTTTAATACGCGCAGCCGACTTACCTTTACCCCCACGTCGCTGTGCTTCGTAATCAGATAGTGGCTGATATTTAACATACCCCTGATGTGATAAGGTGACGACCACATCTTCCTGGGTAATTAAATCTTCGATATTAATATCCGCGCTATTTTCAGTAATTTCGGTGCGACGGACATCACGATACTGATCTTTAACAGCTTCCAGCTCTTCACGGATAACTTCCATTAACCGTTCTGGGCTGGTTAATATATATAGCAATGCGCCAATCAGTTTTAGCAGCTCACTATATTCATCCAATATTTTGTCATGTTCTAAGCTAGTTAATTTTTGCAAACGCAAATCAAGAATTGCCTGAGCTTGCGTTTCAGTCAAATAATATTGACCATCGCGCACACCGTATTCGGGTTCAAGCCATTCATGGCGAGCAGCGTTATCACCTGCATTGGATAACATGGCAGAAACATTACCTAATTGCCAAGGACGAGCAATCAAAGCCAATTTCGCTTCATGAGGCGTTGATGCTTGGCGGATCAGTTCAATTATTGGATCAATATTTGCTAATGCGACGGCGAGAGCTTCCAAAATATGAGCCCGTTCACGCGCTTTACGCAATTCAAAAATAGTCCGTCGAGTGACCACTTCTCTACGATGGCGAACAAAAGCTTCAAGAATTTCTTTTAAGTTTAAAAGTCTAGGCTGGCCATCACATAAGGCAACCATATTAATGCCAAATGAGACTTGAAGTTGAGTGAGGGAATACAAATTATTCAGTACCACTTCCGCCACTGCATCTCGTTTTACTTCAATAACAATACGCATGCCATCTTTATCAGATTCATCACGTAATGCACTAATCCCCTCAACACGCTTATCTTTAACCAATTCTGCAATTTTTTCAATTAAACGAGCTTTATTAACCTGATAAGGGATCTCATTGAAAATAATTGTTTCACGACCACTTTTATCATCAACTTCAACGTTAGCTCGTGCACGGATATAGACTTTACCACGTCCCGTCCGATATGCGTCGATGATACCGCGGCGACCATTAATAATCGCAGCGGTTGGAAAATCAGGACCTGGAATATACTCCAGTAATCCTTCAATACTAATATTTTCATCATTGATATAAGCCAGACAGCCATCAATGACTTCACTAAGGTTATGAGGTGGAATATTGGTAGCCATACCAACAGCGATACCTGAAGAGCCGTTAACCAGCAAGTTTAGCACCCGCGTTGGCATAACATCAGGGATCTGCTCTGTACCATCATAGTTAGGAATCAAATCAACGGTTTCTTTATCTAAATCTGCCAACAATTCATGGGCAATTTTTGCCATGCGTACTTCGGTATAACGCATAGCTGCAGCAGAGTCGCCATCAACAGAGCCAAAATTACCTTGCCCATCAACTAGCATATAACGCATTGAAAAAGGTTGTGCAAGACGTACTATCGCATCATAAACAGCGCTATCGCCATGAGGATGGTATTTACCAATGACGTCACCGACTACACGGGCTGATTTTTTGTACGGTTTATTCCAATCATTGCCCAATACATTCATCGCATATAATACGCGACGGTGAACAGGCTTTAATCCATCTCGTACATCTGGAAGGGCGCGTCCAACAATTACAGACATCGCATAATCCAAATAAGAGCTTTTCAGCTCCTCTTCGATATTGACCGGGGTAATTTCTCTTGCTATGTCACTCATGGAGCCAATGTCCCTCATACTCCTTATTCATTAAGGAGTAAAATTATACCACAAAATCGCCATTTTATAAAAACAGGAAACGCATAATGATCAATAAAACATGTATAATGACCTAATGCCATTATACAGTCTATGTTAATAAAAAAATTAAGGAGTAAATTTTCTGATGAATAACAAGAATTCGCTCAGCGAGGCAAATGTTGATCTAGCTGAAATCGACAAATTTAGCTCTGTTGCGACTCGTTGGTGGGATGAAACGAGTGAATTCCAACCTCTTCATCGGATTAATACATTACGTTTAAACTATATCCTACAACAGGCTAATGGTCTGTTTGGTAAAAAAGTACTCGATATTGGCTGCGGAGGCGGAATTTTATCAGAAAGTATGGCTAAAGAAGGCGCCCTGGTGACAGGAATTGATATGGCCGCAGAGCCGCTGGAAGTCGCAAAGCTCCATGCATTAGAAAGCAATATGCAGATCAACTATCTACAGGAAACCGCTGAGAGTCATGCCGAAAAATACCCTAAAACTTATGATATCGTTACCTGTATGGAAATGTTGGAACATGTGCCCGATCCCGAGTCTGTCGTTCAATCATGCGCAAAATTAGTCAAACCGGGCGGTCATGTATTTTTTTCTACTATTAATCGTAATAAAAAAGCCTGGTTATTGGCAATTATTGCCGCTGAGCATATTTTAAAAATAGTTCCCAAAGGTACTCATGATGTAAAAAAATTTATTCGACCTTCAGAGCTACTCAGTTGGATAGATAAAACCTCTTTACAAGAACAGCATATGATCGGATTACATTATAATCCGATCAGCAACAAATTTTCGTTAGGCTCGAATGTTGATGTTAATTATATGTTGCACTTGTCAAATGCAAATAATTGTTAACATTTGCTGAAGAAAGCAGCAGTCAGTAGGTCATTATTAAATTTATTTTTCACCATTGCCGGTAACATAAATTATAATATTCTTATATTATCACACAGAGTTATCGGCCAATTAACAAAATTTAGCGCTCGATTATTGCTAAAAACCCCATTTTTTATAGACTTGATAAAAGTAGCAAATGCCATTATCTTGTTAGTATAAACGCAATCAAACACTATATATTGTGTTTACTGCTCTCCATTTTAGTTCAAAATACAAACATAATATGCTATTAACAGCCCACCGTTTTGTATTTTATTATTAACCATTGAGTGCAGTGATCGATAAATATTTAGCTAGTTAACTTTAGGTGTATCTACCCATGAACCAAAGTCTGTTAGTCACTAAACGTGATGGACATAAAGAGCGCATTGATCTTGATAAAATCCATAAAGTCATTACCTGGGCGGCTGAAGGTCTAAAAGATGTATCCATTTCACAAGTAGAGCTACGTTCTCAGATCCAGTTTTATGATGGTATTAAAACGTCCGATATTCACGAAACCATGATCAAAGCGGCGGCAGATCTTATTTCAGCTGATACACCCGATTACCAATATCTTGCAGCTCGATTAGCTATTTTCCATCTACGCAAAAAAGCATATGGCCAATTTGAACCACCAGCACTATATCAGCATGTTTTGCATATGGTTAAAATAGGTAAATATGATAAGCATCTGCTGACAGATTATACAGCTGAAGAATTCGAGCAGATGGATAGTTTTCTGGATCACTGGCGTGACATGAATTTTTCCTATGCGGCAGTTAAGCAATTAGAAGGCAAATACTTAGTACAAAACCGGGTAAGCGGTGAAATTTATGAAAGTGCCCAGTTTCTCTATATCCTTATTTCAGCTTGCCTTTTTTCACGCTATCCAAAAGAGACGCGGTTAAACTATATTCATCGTTTTTATGATGCAATCTCAACTTTCAAAATTTCACTACCTACCCCGATTATGGCGGGGGTACGCACCCCAACCCGCCAATTTAGTTCTTGCGTATTAATTGAATGTGGCGATAGCCTTGATTCAATTAATGCCACTTCTAGCGCGATTGTAAAATATGTTTCTCAGCGTGCCGGTATTGGTATTAATGCCGGCCATATTCGCGCACTAGGTAGTCCAATTCGGGGAGGTGAAGCGTTTCATACAGGCTGTATCCCGTTCTATAAACATTTTCAAACTGCGGTAAAATCTTGTTCTCAAGGTGGCGTACGTGGTGGTGCCGCTACGCTATTTTATCCGCTCTGGCATTTAGAGGTTGAAAGCCTATTAGTATTGAAAAATAACCGTGGCGTTGAAGGTAATCGTGTTCGTCACCTGGACTATGGCGTACAAATTAACAAACTGATGTATGAACGCCTTATCAAAGGTAAAGAAATTACCCTCTTTAGCCCTTCTGATGTGCCCGGCTTATATGAAGCATTTTTTGCTGATCAAAACGAATTTGAACGTTTATATTTAAAATATGAGCAAGACGCAAACATACGCCAAAAACGCGTTAAAGCGCTCGATCTATTTTCACTTATGATGCAAGAGCGAGCGTCAACCGGACGTATTTATATTCAAAATGTCGACCACTGTAACACCCATAGTCCATTTGATGCTACAGTTGCGCCAATTCGTCAATCAAACCTCTGTCTGGAAATCGCCTTGCCAACCAGGCCCTTAAATGATGTTAACGACAAAAATGGTGAAATTGCTCTCTGTACTCTTTCCGCCTTTAATTTGGGTGCCATTACCTCATTGGAAGAATTGGAAGAGTTGGCGGTATTAGCGGTGCGTGCATTAGATTCACTGCTCGATTATCAAAACTATCCGATTGTTGCAGCGCAAAAAGGCTCTATGGGTCGTCGTACTTTAGGTATTGGCGTCATAAATTATGCTTATTATTTAGCTAAACATGGCGTTCACTACTCCGATGGTAGTGCCAATAATCTGACCCACAAAACCTTTGAAGCGATCCAATATTATTTATTGAAAGCATCCAATGAACTGGCAAAAGAGCAAGGTGCTTGCCCATGGTTGAACGAAACTACTTATGCAAAAGGTATTTTACCGATTGATAGTTATAAAAAATCATTAGATGCACTAACATCTGAACCGCTACATTATGATTGGCAAACTTTACGCAAAGATATCAAGCAATATGGTTTGCGTAACTCAACGCTTTCCGCCTTGATGCCATCAGAAACTTCTTCGCAAATATCCAATGCTACCAATGGCATTGAACCACCACGAGGCTATATCAGTATTAAAGCATCCAAAGATGGTATTTTGCGTCAAGTTGTACCTGAATACGAACGCCTGAAAGATGATTATGAACTGTTATGGCAAATGCCCAACAATGACGGTTACTTGCAGTTGGTTGGTATTATGCAAAAATTTATTGATCAATCAATTTCGGCTAATACGAATTATGATCCAACCCGCTTCCCAAATAATAAAGTTCCAATGAATCAATTACTGAAAGATTTGTTACTCGCTTATAAATATGGGTTAAAAACGCTTTATTACCATAATACCCGAGATGGTGCAGAGGATAGCCAAGCCGATCTTGAAGAGGTGATTGAATCAGCTGACAGCGATTGTGATGGCGGCGCTTGTAAGATTTAACGTGAGGACGTATGGAATACCAATATACAACATTTTCGCAAACCAAAAACGATCAATTGCACGAACCGATGTTCTTTGGACAGCCTGTCAACGTTGCCCGTTATGATCAGCAAAAATATCCTATTTTCGAGCAGCTAATTGAAAAACAACTCTCTTTTTTCTGGCGCCCAGAAGAAATTGATGTTTCTCGTGATCGTATTGATTATCAAGCGCTACCTAAACATGAAAAACACATTTTTATCAGTAATTTAAAATATCAAACACTATTAGATTCTATTCAAGGACGTAGCCCTAACGTGGCACTACTGCCCCTTATTTCAATTCCTGAACTTGAAACCTGGATAGAAACCTGGTCATTTGCAGAAACTATTCATTCGCGCTCTTATACTCATATTATTCGTAATATTGTGAATGACCCATCAATTATTTTTGACGATATCGTAACTAATGACGAAATTTTAAAGCGGGCAAAAGATATTTCTACTTATTATGACGATTTAATTGAGATGACCAGCTATTACCATATGTTAGGTGAGGGCAATCATACAATTAATGGCAAAAATGTCATTATTTCTTTACACAATTTGAAAAAGCAGCTCTATTTATGTTTGATGAGCGTTAATGCATTAGAAGCGATTCGTTTTTATGTCAGCTTCGCTTGTTCATTTGCCTTTGCTGAACGTGAATTGATGGAAGGAAACGCTAAAATTATTAAATTGATTGCCCGTGATGAAGCGTTGCATCTCACCGGCACCCAACATATGTTAAACCTGATGCGTTCTGGTCAAGATGATCCTGAAATGGCCATCATTGCCAAAGAGTGTGAAGAAGCATGTTACAAATTGTTTGTACAAGCCGCCGAACAGGAAAAGGAGTGGGCAGAATATCTCTTCTCAAATGGTTCTATGATCGGTCTTAATAAAGATATTCTATGTCCATACATCGAATATATTACCAATATTCGCATGCAAGCGGTTGGATTAAAATTACCCTTCAAAACGCGTTCTAATCCAATCCCATGGATCAACGCCTGGCTAGTTTCTGATAACGTTCAGGTGGCCCCACAAGAAGTAGAAGTGAGTTCTTACTTGGTAGGGCAAATTGATGCTCAGGTCGATACCGATGAATTGGGCAACTTTGAGTTATAACCGTTATGGCAAGCTATAAAATTACCCTGCGCAACGCACAGGGTATAATGATCCCTTTTCATTCCGAACAACATACTAGTCTACTTGATGCTCTGGAACAGAGTAAAATTCAAATTGAATTTCAATGTCGGGAAGGCTTTTGTGGTGCCTGCCGGGTTCGTCTGCGAAAAGGAAAAGTGGGATATCGTCATAAACCAATAGCTTTCATTGATAAAGATGAGATATTAGCCTGTAGTTGCCGGCCTATCACCGATATTGATATCAATCAATAACACCAGCTGGCGCTAACATTAAGACTGTTTACGCTTTTTCAACAACCACCAGTAACATCATCGGACGTCTTATCTAATCTCTCATGCCATCAATTAATCAGCCGGCTGAGGCTCAATGAGTCGCGCAATAGAAAATCCAGCTGTTAATAAACTGGTTAAATAAGTTGTTAAGGTTTTATGATACTTAGTCACTTTGTGACCGAGAAATTCTGCATAACGCGCACTTTCGTTAAAATAGTTATCAACTGGCCAATGGAGCTTATAGCCTGAACTATTATAACACCAATCTTGTGAACCATGAGCAGTAAAAACTGGGTGCTCGATTGAAAATATAAACTGGCCTTTCTCAGTTAAACAAGCGTAGATTTTATGGCATACTTGAGCCAAATCAGCGACATAATGTAATGCTAGCGAACTGACAACCAGATCAAAGCTAGCATTAGCAAACTGAATATCCTATATCGCTTGTTGCCGATATTCAATGATATCAGGAAAGCGATTTTTTTCTTTTGCTACCTTTAACATTTTCTGCGAAATATCTGTACCAATCACTTTTCTCGCGCCATGCTCTGCTGCATATAAACAATGCCAACCGTAACCACAGCCCAAATCTAAAACTGATTTACCTTGAAAATTAGGTAATAAACTTTGTAATACTGGCCATTCACCAGCGGCATTTAATCCATCAACAGAACGAGGAAACTGGCTATAGGCAATAAAAAAATCATCCTGATCGTAAATATTCTCTTTCATAACTAAATTCCAATGATTGGTATATAACTAGCTTAACTATCACTCTCTAATCAAATTTTTATATTATGCCTGATCATCATTCAATTAACTACTGTTCAGACTGATAATGTAAACATAAAATTCCATAAAATGTAATATTAATTTGACACATAATAATCAATCATTTACTCTGTCCCCATATTAAATTTAGCGCTATAAGGCTCAGGATCACTTGTGAAAAATCTCACACTGGGTAGTATTTTAATTGTTGCTGGCACAACAATCGGTGCCGGTATGTTGGCAATGCCGCTTGCCGCATCAGGCGTTGGTTTTCCCATGATTGCACTTATGCTAATTGGGTTATGGGCTTTAATGAGTTATACCGCGTTATTATTAGTCGAAGTATATCAATACAACCCCGCACATTTAGGTTTATGCTCTATTGCCAAACGTTATCTTGGTTTACCTGGAAGAGTGATAACCAGTTTAAGCATGCTACTACTGATGTATTCATTAGCGACCGCTTATATCGGTGGCGCAGGAGTTTTGATCGCTAATAGCCTTTCATCTTGGACAGGTATAAATATTAGCATCAATTCTGCAATTATTTTATTCACCATTATTGGCGGTACGATTGTCTGTATTGGCACTCATTCAGTAGATTTGATAAATCGCATTTTGTTTATCGCAAAAATTGTTTTTCTGCTCATCATGCTAATCGTCATGATGCCCCACGTAGAAAATATTAATCTTACCGCTATGCCAGTAGAAAAAGGATTAGTCTTATCAGCGATCCCAGTCATTTTTACTTCATTTGGCTTTCACGGTAGTATTCCGAGCCTGGTAAGCTATATGGATGGTAATATCAATAAATTACGTAAAATTTTTATTATTGGTAGTGCTATCCCTCTATTCGCTTATATTTTATGGCAGATAGCCACCTTAGGAGCTATCCCACAAACCAACTTTATCGGTATATTAGCCAACCGGTCGGGTTTAAACGGATTACTGAGTGCAATTAATGATATCGTCGCCACTTCACAAGTAAATATTGCTGTTAACCTATTCATGGATCTGGCGTTGGCGACCTCTTTTTTAGGTGTTACGCTGGGTTTGTTTGACTATTTGGCCGATATGTTTAAACGTAAAAATACGTCATTTGGTCGCTTGCAGAGTGGATTATTAACCTTCCTGCCACCACTGGTTTGCGCGCTATTTTTCAGCAGTTTTGTTCAAGCCTTAACCTATGCAGCCGTTGCTTTATCGATTTTAGCACTCATTCTGCCAACTTTGATGGTGATGCGCGTCAGAAAAATCGAAGCAAATAAAACTAATCGTTATCGGGTTAAAGGTGGAACTCCCGCATTACTAATAGTGCTAACTTGTGGTGTTGCCGTGATTTTAATTCAGATTGGTATTGTTAGTGGTATGTTACCTGCTGTTGGATAACACTTTTAACATAAAGAAAAAGTAAAGCACCATAATTCATATGGTGCGAACAATTAAGCAGCTAGAAACTGACGCCTGCACCCAGATAAAAACCATCTGCAATGGTATTGTTAGGATGCTGACTCTTGCCTTACAGTGTCATAAAACGATAACCAAAATGAATCGCTAATGGTTTAATCACTTCATATTTAATGCCCACATCCGCTTCCTGATAAGCATAATTGCCCGAAGTGAAATCACGCGGTGAGCCATAAACTTCCTCATATAAAGCCAACGATGGCATAATTTGCCAATTGGCACCAACACCAGCCGCAAAGGCAAAACCGTTATTATTATCTTGTGGTGATAAATAATAAGCTTTTCCACCAATATAAGCGCTAAACGGCCCTAAAGGTAAGCCAAAAATTGCCCCTAAGCTAACTACCTGACCGTCATGATCGCTACGTGCCCAATTGCCATTTATGACTAACCCTGCCCCTTTGCTGCCAATGCCAGCCGCTAGTTCAGTAAAATCTTTTCCTACTTGTGCACTGACAGAAGCGGCATTAGAATGACCTGAGAATAAAAAACATCCAACTGTTACCGGTAATAAAAATTTTTTCATTAAAATAGTTATCCTAAGCTACTAATTATTCTGGTTACTAAAATATCAACAATATATTTCATTTTCTTTCGAATTATTATTATTTTGTAAAAAACATTTTTTGCCTGATATATCGCAGCAATATGTATTTTTGATTGGCTATATACTTTATTAGCTTAGATAATCTATTTGATATGACTTTAATAAGATTAATAAAAATTATGTAACACCGGCTAATTGTTTTTAACTACATTTTCTATCTATTTCAACTAAAACTGGAGATGAGTAATGGAGAAAAAAGAAGGTCTTACTACTGCTGCAGGCTCACCCGTCGTTGATAATAATAATGTTATCACCGCAGGCCCTAGAGGCCCGATGTTATTACAAGATGTTTGGTTTTTAGAAAAATTGGCTCACTTTGATCGTGAAGTTATTCCTGAACGCCGTATGCATGCCAAGGGCTCTGGGGCATTTGGTACTTTTACCGTTACCCATGATATTAGCCAATATACACGGGCAAAAATCTTCTCTGAAATAGGTAAGGAAACCAAATTATTTATCCGTTTTTCTACCGTGGCCGGCGAACGGGGAGCTGCTGATGCAGAGCGAGATATTCGTGGCTTTGCCTTAAAGTTTTACACTGAAGAAGGTAATTTAGATTTAGTGGGTAACAATCAACCGGTTTTTTATTTACGTGATCCATTAAAATTTCCTGATCTTAATCATGTGGTAAAACGTGATCCGGACACTAATTTACGTCACCCTGCTTATAAATGGGATTTTTTCTCGCATTTGCCCGAATCTCTTCATCAATTAACTATTGATATGAGTGACCGAGGTATACCTAAATCCTACCGTCATATGCAGTCATACCTATAGTTTTATTAATGAAAAAAATCAGCGATTCTGGGTTAAATTTCATTTTCGTTGCCAACAAGGTATTGAAAATTTGATGGATGCCGCAGCGGAACAAATTATCGCTAAAGATCGTGCAAGTTCACAACGTGATCTGTTTAATGCCATTAACAGCCAAAATTATCCACGTTGGAAATTGCAAATCCAAGTGATGCATGAAGCCGATGCCGCTAAACTGCCTTACAACCCATTTGATTTGACCAAAGTATGGCGACATAAAGATTGCCCATTAATAGATGTTGGTGAGTTTGAATTAAACCGCAATCCTGATAATTATTTTTCTGATGTGGAACAAGCCGCCTTTAGCCTAGAGAATATCGTGCCAGGTATTAGTTTTTCGCCGGATAAAATGTTACAAGGCCGGTGATTCTCTTATGGCGACGCGCATCGTTATCGGTTAGGCGTCAATAATTTTCAGATCCCAGTAAATAAACCACAGGCTAACTGTCCATTTCATAACTACCACCGTGATGGTGCAATGAGAGTGGATGGTAATAGTGGCAATGGGGTTACTTACGAACCAAATAGTGCGGGCCAATTTCAAGAACAACCTCAATTCAAAGAACCACCGTTGACACTATGTGGAACAGCCGATCACTGGAATCATCGGGAAGATGAAGATTATTACAGTCAGCCAAGATCACTTTATAAATTGCTCAGTAAACACGAACATAAACGTATGTTTGACAGAATTGCCAGTAAATTAGTTGAAGCTTCAATTGAAACCCAGCAGCGGCAGGTTGCGCTATTTAGCAAGATACACCCTAAATATGGTGAAGGGGTTGAAAAAGCATTAGAAAAATGGCGAAAAAAACAGCATAAATAAAATTGCTTGCTAGCAAACGGAGAGAGTAAAACCTCTCCGGATCATTTTTACGCTGATGCAGTCTAAAAATTGTATTTAGCCAAGGATATACATTACTATCTATTATCGCCTTAAAGCCAGCACCAGATTATCTTAATCCACTTTATTATCATTATGATGCTGCAAAAGCCATTGCTTTATATTGCGGCGTGAACGCTTAATGCCGGCATTATCGATTAACATACTAGGGGCAATAAAGAATAAGCAATAGGTCGTTGAAAGGCCGCTAACCGATGATTTAACCACTGACTTAAGCTGGTTACCAGTTGTTGATTATCAGACTAAATGACCGCAACTGGACGGTGACTAAATTCTTTATCAGCTATTGGAATGACAAAACTCTGTTTAATATCAGGATGACTATTCAATATCGATTCGATATCTTCGGGTTGAATACCTTCCCCGCCACTAAAAAATTGATTATCCAATCGACCTAAGATCCGCCATTCTCCACCCGAAAAAGTACCTTTATCACGGCTAACAAACCAACCATTAACTATAATGCTAAGGGTAAGATTTTACCCTGCCACCAATAGCCTAATGCCAAACTATCAGCCTGAATATGAATTTCATTATTCACTAAGCGAAGAGACTTGCCGATTAAAGGTAAACCGACGCCTAGAGTACTATCTGCTTGTTTCGCGAAAAGCGTGGAGGCTGTTTCTGTCATACCATAGCCGAGCCAACAACGGATGCCATGCTGCTTAGCCGTAGTGACTAGCTCATGCGGGATCATCGCACCGCCTAATAACACATTTTGTAAACTGAATTTTTGCTCAACCTCTTTTATCTTCAATAAACGCCATAATTGAGTGGGTACTAAAGAAGCGTGGCTGCATTGCTGTAATGCATGTGGTAATGAAATGGTTGCTTTTATTGCTAATCTTGCTCCTCGATATAACCACCGCCAAACAATCCCCTGACCTGAGACGTGAAAAAGAGGTAAAGAAAGTAACCAACAATCCTCACGTTCAAACGCTAATAACGAAAGCACACCTTTAGCACTATTGAGATGAGCAGTAATATTATGCACCACCGCTTTCGCCATTCCGGTTGAACCAGAAGTTAATATTAATGTTGCCGGCAGCGATGGCATAAAAGGTAGCGGGCCAGTAACACCATGTTGAAGATTAACCGATTTTGCTATTACTGCGCGATAGTATAACAATTTTACCTTCGGCAAAAACAACGGTTGTTCAGTAAAATCAATCATATAATCAACCGACAAACCGGTAATTAATTCTACTACTGTGCTCTCTGGCAGTTGTGGATTGAGGGGCAAAATACGCGCCCCCAACTGCAGTAATGCCAGCTGACATAACAGCATAGAAAAACTATTTTTTCCTCTTAGCATGACGATCATCGACTCGGGAGCAAGCAACTGACGGTGGAGATTGTCGGCAACGCACTTAATTTTTGCTACCAATTGCCGCCAACTATATTGTCTATGCTCAGTTATCAGTGCAATGTCAGCAGGCGATTTTTCTGCCCAATAGATCCAAGGCCATTGATTAAATATCATTTATTCTGCCATATTAGTTATAATTCATTTAATCCGATTAATGGCAATGAACTTTCAGGCCATTGACGAACCAGTTGAGTCTGGAACAAAGACAAGGTATCTAATCCGGGAACGGTTTCTGGTGTTAACCAGCTTGCTATTCTAGCTAATTGTGTTAGACCAAAACTACTTTCAAGACTTGAACTAATTACACTATTTAATCCCACAGCCCTGGCGTCATCAATAAGTTGCTTACAGTGATTTAAGCTACCCAGTAAGGTAGGTTTAAGAACAATGGCGCTAACACCTGGCTGTTTTTCAAGTTTAAAATTAGGTTCGCGCATACTTTCATCCCAAGCAGTAGCGATCCCCGTTTGTTGAGCAAACGCTAATTAGTCAAGCATGGTTTTACAAGGCTCTTCAATAAAATCAATTCTACTGCGATTGGCTGGCTTAATACGATCCCTGCTTCCATAGGTAGACTAAATTGATATATTGCCGCCTTACGCATTATGGATTACGCTCAAAGCTTGAAAAATCAGGTTGCCGTTTTTCATTGAAAGCATTTCTCCCTTCCTGCCCTTCTTCGGTCATGTAAAATAACATGGTTGCATTACCGGCTAACTCTTGTAAACCGGCCTGGCCGTCACAATCCGCATTAAGCGCTGCTTTCAGACAGCGTAGTGCCATTGGGCTATTTTTTAATATCTCACGACACCAGCCTACCGTTTCACGCTCCAATTTAGCATAAGGCACAACCTGATTTACCAATCCCATCTCTAGTGCTGACCGTGCATCATATTGACGGCATAAGAACCAAATTTCGCGTACTTTTTTTTGTCCAACGATGCGTGCCATATAGGACGCTCCCCAACCACCATCAAATGAGCCAACCTTAGGCCCCGTTTGACCAAATATGGCATTGTCAGCAGCAATGGTTACACATCATATGTAATACATGCCCACCGCCAATCGCATAACCTGCAACCATAGCAACAATCGGCTTTGGACAGGTCCTCATTTGCCGTTGAAAATCTAAAATATTTAAGTGGTGAACACCATTATCATCTCGATAACCACCGTAATCACCACGAATTTTCTGATCACCACCGGCACAAAAGGCTTTCTCACTCTGGCCGGTTAAAATGATGCAACCTATCGCATTATCGTAACGGGCGTCGGATAACGCCTTGATCATCTCTTTGACGGTTTGTGGCCGAAATGCATTACGAACATGTGGACGATTGATTGTAATTTTAGCAATTCCATCTTTGATTTTATGATAAAGAATATCTTCAAATTGGGCTGAATAATCATGCCATTGAGCAACAGCATAAAGTTGTTCTTCATTCAGACATTGCATATTCAATTCCTTCCGTCAGAAAATGTTAAAAAACGCTCCACTGCTGTAGCATAAGCGACTGGATTACTACGATGGGCATTATGCCCAGCTCCAGGTATCCGGATAAGTGGTAACGAAAATTGTTGTGAGATAGAGCAAAATTTTTCGTCATACTCACCACAGAGGTAGCTGAACGGGTAGTTTCGCTGTAATAATTTATTGACTAAAAAAGGTTGTTTACCTAGTGAAGTCGTTTCCAATCAATGAGCTACATATTCACCACGGTTATTGCTGCGTTCAGTAATTAATTGTTGCCGTTGTTGGGTAGATAAATCATCAAAAACGGCTTGCTGATACCAGTCAGATAAGACACTATCCATTGGCTCACATCGAAAGCGTTTTGCCCAAGACTGATCATGCTTTATACGTAGCAGGCGATCCGTTGGCTGTGTTAAACCAACATTAGCCCCCTCAACAATCAAGCCTTTTAATTTAGTGGGTTGAAACTGACAGGCGTAATACATAGCAATTCTGCCACCCAACGAATAGCCGATTAGATAGTAACTATCAATTTGATTAGCCCCAATAGCCTGCTCAATTAGCCGATTTACGTGAGAAAAATCGGTTAATTGAATATGAGGTGAGCGCCCATGTCCCGGTAAGTCAATTGTAAGTAACGGACGATTAACGCATTTTTCTATAATAGGTAGCCATTCACTGCCGTTTCCAAGTAGACCATGTAACCAAACTAACCATGTTCCAGCACATTTTTCATGATATCTTCGCGTATATAGCATTATAATTCCATCATCTGGTTAACAAGCTGATTGAGTGTTCTCGCGCCTTCATCACCGGCTACTAACAATTCGATCATCAACGCCCTGCGGCCCTGCTGCCAATAATTGTTGATGGTATCTTTCAACTGAAGCCAATTTGATGGTGAGGCGTAAGATAGTCCAAACATAGCGGCCGCATGCTTAAATTGCAGATGATGAGTCAGGCAATAAAAACGTTCTCTTTCCATCTCAGGAGGAGGTAACATAGAGAATATTTGGCCACCATTATTATTCACCACAATCAACACCATGGGCGTCACGCAAGCACGTAATAAATTTAGACTATTTAAGTCATAAAGCGCTGAAATATCGCCGATAATCCCCAATGTGGGTTTTGCATTGGCAGCTTGCACACCGGCTAGCGTAGCAATCAAACCATCAATACCACTTGCTCCACGATTGCTATAAATTGGATAACTAGTCGGTAATTGGCCTAGAGCATCAATTAATCTGACAATCAAACTATTACCAACAAAAAGTTGCCCATCTGTCGGTAACAAATGTGCAAGTTGATGAGCAATAGCGGCCTCTGAAAATTGTTGAGCAAACTGTTTACTAACCGTGCTATGAACGTTATTGACAATTTCTGTCAATACATGCGCCCAAGGCAAACAGCTAATTGGCGGATGCGCAATTAACCAGTAAGATACGGTACCAACCAACCGCCTACCACGATGATGAGTCGGATCCAAACGACCGGGAATGCTATCAATAATCCAATATTCCTCTGGTTGGCATTGTGCTTGCCACTCTAATAAACGTTTACTGGTTAAACTTGAGCCAAACTGGACGACTAGCTCTACATTTTGCAGAATGTTTTTTGCCTCTGTTGCGGATAGCCAGAGATCAGCGCATGGTAAAGGTTGCCCAGTTTGTGATAAAACATCACTAATAACTGGCCAGCCTAGCATTTCTGCTCACTGGACAACTTTTTTTCCCTCATCAGGCCGCATTCTGCCCGCAATCACGAGACCTTTTTTTTGTCGCCAAATATGCCAATCAACAACTAATGCTAGTGAGCTGGATCTGGAACCTATCAACCAGGGTGTCGAAGATTGCCACCAACTAGCCAGTGAATTTTACCAGTCAATTTGTGCTGAGCTGTAACCATATAAAGGTTCAGCAAATGGGCAATTGATATGCAAAGTGCCGTGAGAAAGATTATTCATCGCATTGTCAATAGTGCTCACCAACCATTGTGCATTGATAGCTTGTGTTGGGTTAGGCAATGCTAATGTTTGTGCTGGATGATCAGCAAAAATAGCCGTTTGTCGTATAGCCTGATTAGCACCACAATCAATTAATTCAGCAGGTCTATCGGCGGTTAAAAAAATGATATTTTCACCGGTCAAGCCGGCTTCTATTAAAGCAGGATATAAGTTAGCTACTGCGGTACCAGAAGTAACAATAACCGCCACCGGTTTACTAATAACTTTAGATAAGCCTAAAGCAAAATAGCCCAACCCTCGCTCATCATAGTGAGTATGGCAAACTAATTTACTATGTGCCGCAGCTGCCAATGTCAATGGCGTAGAGCGAGAGCCTGGCGCAATACAAACATGACTTAAACCATGTCTGGTTAATGCTTCCAAAATGACTTCCGCCCATTGACGGTTAAAAACACTATGCGACATATATTACTTAAAGCAGAAATAAGAAATAAAATAATAACAATTTTAAGTAAAATTACGTGATTTTCCTTATTCCAGTTCAATAAAATGACGCTAAAAAATTATTTTTGTTGTTAATATCAACTTTCACAACAAAATATTTCTCTATTTAGCAATGTTTGTAAACCTGCGGCCTTATTTTCGACTTCAAGCCATTCTTGCTGCGGATCTGAATCCTTAACAATACCGGCGCCGGCATAAAGCCGAAGATGATCATAATTGATATGTGCACAACGCAAAGAAACCACAAATTCACTTTGATTTAGTGATAAATAACCGGCACTACCTGCGTACCAACCGCGGCAAATAGGCTCATTTTGCTGTAAAAAATTCTTGGCTATTTTCCTCGGTACACCGGCAACCGCAGCGGTTGGCTGTAAACGGTATAGACAGTCGCTATCGCTAGCATGATGTAACGTGACATGAATAAGACGACGCAAATGCTGAATTTTACGTCATAAAATAATATCAGGTGGGGAAACATCAATTTTTTCACTATTATTGTGCAATCTTTGGCAAATATCTTCCACCACCAGTAAATTTTCATGTTGATTGTTATCATCATGCATTAACCAATCGGAATTGGTTTTTCTGACTATGGGGTCTGATGAATTAACTACTGTTCCAGCTAATGCTTCAGTGTAAAGTTGTTGAAATTTACGATAATAAAGTCGCTCAGGAGTTGATGATAAAAAGGTATGTTGAGCGTTAAAGGACATCATAAAATGATAACATTTACCATTAACCGCTTTACTTGCCGACAGTAGACTTGCCGGATTTAACGGTTTGGTTAATTGAATATCCGTTTGACGGGCAATCACAACTTTATCCATACCCCCACTATTGATCAGTTCTACTGCCTGAGTGGTTAAATCGTGCGATTGTTGATATTCAGGAAGGTGTTGAATTCGCTTAATACGGCTATTAATAGGCAAGATGGGTTTGACTGATTGCAATTTGGATAAAAATTGCAGGGCATCTGGCAGATCTTGTTGATCAATAATATTGATAGCCAATATCCACTTTTCCTGACAATGACAAAACTCAATTCGTGGTAAAACAAAATAGCTATCATTACCAACAAAATCGGCATAATATTCCTTATCCGGCAGTGGCTGCCAAGCGTTCAATCCCCAGATAAGCATGGTTGGTATTGCTGTTTGTTGCTGTAAAAATTGTTCAGCATCAGCAATGTTGCTAAAATGTTTTACCTCACCGAGTAAAACCGCTTCTTCATGACCATCGCGATGATACCAATAAAATTGAGGATAAAATTGCTGACTGGCTAACCAATCTAAAGCAGGAAATGTGATATCAGCGGGTAAAGGGAATTCATATTGTCGCACACTTCCTGCATCGATTTGTTGTTCAGATAAAAATTGATGAACACTTGCCATAAACTCGGTAATATTAACCACTATTACTATCCTCTTGACTTGCCATCCAATAAATCATTTTATCAAGCCAATTGGCTAACCTCGTATTTATTCTGCTATTTGTATCTTTAGCAAACCATTGGTTAGTTTTTTCACTTTTGATAACATTGAGCGTAAAAAACCCAGAGATATTAGCGCTGGGTTATTAACGTATACTGATATTTATGCCGCCAAGGCAGCAACCGCAATCTCAAACAATGGTTGTGGCCATATTCCCAATAAAATTGTAATAACAGCACCCAAGAGCGCAAATAAAGTTGCTAAATTAACATTTGACTGTTTGTCAGATTGATTATTTGTTATTGGCTGACGGCTATATAGACTGGCCATAAAACGTAAATAATAGTATAAACCCATCGCACTACCGACAATAACGGCAGCCGTTAGCCACCACAGCTCAGCATTGATAGCGCTAATGATGAGATAAAATTTACCAATAAAACCTAAAGTAATCGGTATGCCAGCTAACGACAACATCATGATAGTCAAAATAATCGCTAGAACCGGTTGGCGCCAATATAATCCCCGATAAACACTAATATCGTCTTTATCATCGCCACAATAAGGACTGGATAGAATACTTACCACGCCAAAAGCCCCTAAATTAGCGAATAAATAGCCAATAAAGTAGATTGACACTGTAATTTGTGCTGCAACACTATCAGTCTGTACAGCAATTAACGGTAGTAGCAAATATCCCATATGGGCAATAGATGAGTAGCCTAACAGACGCTTAATACTCTGTTGTGAAATAGCCATCAAATTACCAAACAGTATAAAAGCAATGGCAATAACGCTGAGTACTGACAATAATGCCTGACTTTCTGCTAGGGGCGATGTCATCAGTAGACGCATTAAAACCGCAAAAATAGCGATCTTGCTGGCAGTTGCCAAAAATGTCGCAACTGGTGCAGGCGCACCTTGATAAACATCCGGCGTCCATAATTGGAATGGGACAAAAGAGAGTTTAAAACCAATACCAACCAACATCATACCTAAACCAACCATAAGGACTGGATAGTGAATAATATGCTCATTTAGGCTTGAACCTAATTTGGCAAAGGCTAAACTGCCTGATTCAGCATAAAGTAATGCCATACCGAACAATAAAAATGCAGAAGCAGCGGCGGATAGTAACATATATTTAATGCTAGCTTCTAATGAACGCTTCTGAGTACAGGCATAACCAACCAAGCCAAATAATGGCAATGAAATCAATTCAATACCAATAAATAAGGTTGCTAAATGATTAGCCATTGATAACAGAATCACGCCCGTTACCGCAATACTTAGTAATAAATAAAACTCTTCTTTATTATCCAGATACCCTGCAAGCCATCGATAGGCATAAATTGCTGTGCCAATACCGGCAATCAAAATCAGTATGCTATAGAAAAGTGAATATTTATCGACATAGATTAATGGCGTCACTTCAATCGGCAACCTATCTCCAATTAACAAGCAAGATAGCAGGGCAATAATAAAACCGGTTATTGTTAATGTGACATTGATTAAATGATGGCGTTGCCAGGCAATGGATAACATCACAATCACCACTAATAGCCCAACGATCAAAAGTGGTGACAATGCGATCAATTGTTCAAAAGTTATGGTCATGACGAATTATGGCCTTAATGTTGAAAATGAAATGGAATATAAACTGTGGAGTGATTCCATCACATTTTTTGAAGTATCTAACACCGGTTGCGGATAAAAACCTAATACAACTAATAACAGTGCTAATGTCAATAAAACCAACACCTCGCGACCATTTAAAGCAGGCAGTACTTTTTCCGATTTTGCAGTACCATAATAAACTTGTTGCATCATCCAAAGTGCATAAATAGATGCAAATACCACACCGAATACCATAATAATGGTCACCAATTTGAATTGGCCAAAAGTACCAAATAGGATCATAAACTCACCGACAAAATTTCCGGTACCCTGCATTCCTAAGGTTGCAACCGCAAAAAATAGTGATAGCGCAGGCAGCCACATGATCCGTTTCCATAATCCGCCCATCATGCGCATATCACGTGTTCCGGTGCGTTCATAAAGTTGACCACTAATAATGATCAAAGCCGCACCTGATAAGCCATTGGCTATCATCTGTAACATAGCTCCTTGGTAAGCAAGAATGGAGCCTGCATAAATGGCGACGGTAACAAACCCCATATGCGACAAACTACTATAAGCCACCAGACGTTTGATATCTGTCTATTTAAATGCTAACCATGCACCATAAAATATACTAATCACACCTAACGTCATGGCGATAGGGGTAAATTGAATCGATGCTTCAGGAAATAGCGGTAAAGTGAAACGCAATAAACCATAAGCGGCCGTTTTCAGCATGATACCTGAAATATCAACGGAGCCGGCCGTTGGGTATTGTTCCTGCGCGTCTGCCATCCATCCATGAAAAGGTACCAAAGGCATTTTTACCGCAAAGGCAATAAAAAACCCCAGCATCAATAAATACTGTGTCAGCGCTGACATTTTGGTATTTAACAGATCGTGATAGGCAAATGACCAATGACCCGATGATTGATAATGAATCAATGCCAATGCCACAATCGCCAGCAACATAATCAAGCCACTTGCTTGGGTATAAATAAAAAACTTAGTTGCAGCATTAACATGTACACGTTCTTCTGAGCCTTTATGTCCCCAATTAGCAATTAGGAAATACATCGGGATCAACATCATTTCCCAGAAGAAAAAAAACAAAAACAGATCCACCGCCATGAAAATTCCCATCACGCCGGCTAAAATCCACATCAAATGGAAGTGATAAGCACCCTGATTAGGTTGATTTTCACTCCACGAACTCAATATGGAAAAAATCCCCATAATAGCCGTTAGCACTATCATTAGTAATGATAAACCATCAATGGCTAGGGCAATATTAATACCTAATGGCGTGATCCATGGCATGAAAAAGATCGCCTGCCATTGGGGTAATACCAACGTATCAGGCAACGAATAATTTCCCTGCAACCAAAGTAATACAGAGAGGAGCAGAGTTAACCCCATCACAAGCAGTGCCAAATAGCGTGGTGCCCCTTTATTGAATCGTTCGGACAGCCAACATACACCACCGATGAAGGGGCGAAGTATTAGCCAAGGTAATAGCATGGCGCAATGTGTCCCTTAATTAAACCAGAAGTAACAGTGCTAACATCAACACTGCCCCTAACCCCATAGAAGCCAAATACCAACGGATCTGCCCATTCTGGCTTAAAGTTAAGCCTTTATTGCCCCAACGTGACATCACAGCGGGAATATTCATTAATGAATTGACAGGATCATTTGCCAATAATTGAGCAATTGCTTTAAATGGTTTTACAAAAATAAGGTTATAGAGTTGGTCAAATCCCCAAGCCTGATACCACCAAATAGTAAAGAAACGCCCTGCTGCGCTTTTAGCAATTGATTTAACAACCTTACGTTTGCCTATATAGAGGAATACCGCCAGTTCCAACCCCAATAATGCAACAATTGCTGAAATTATTTCCAGCCTCACTTTACCCGACTCATTGATTGTTTCATTGACAGGAAATATGCCCGCTAACGGTTGAACAATCTGTGCACCAATAACCGTAGATAAAACTGCTAATACCGCTAACGGCAGAGTATGACTAATACCACCGACAGTTTGAGCTGATGTCTGTTTTTTGCCATGGAAGACAATAAAAATCATACGGAAGGTATAAAGTGCGGTCATAAATGCACCAACTATACCAGCCCAGAGTAAAACTGTTTCTCCTTGAAGGGCTGCTCCCCATAAGATATCGTATTTGCTATAAAAACCGGCAGTAACTAGTGGTATTGCCGCTAGCGCGCCACCGCCGATTAAAAAACAACCATAAACAAAAGGTAACGTTTTACGTAAACCACCCATCTTGAATATATTTTGTTCATGGTGACAGGCAACAATCACTGAGCCAGCGGATAAAAAGAGTAAAGCTTTAAAGAAAGCGTGGGTCATTAAATGAAAAATAGCCGCATCCCAAGCCTGAACACCTAAAGCTAAAAACATATAACCTATTTGACTCATCGTCGAATAAGCTAATACGCGCTTGATATCTGTTTGTACTAAGGCCGCAAATCCAGCCAATATTAGGGTGACTGCACCAATAATAGCGACTAAGTGCAATATTTCCGGCGCCATCAAAAATAGGCTATGCGTGCGTGCGATTAAATAAACTTCAGCAGTTACCATTGTTGCGGCATGAATAAGCGCAGATACTGGAGTTGGCCCCGCCATTGCATCGGCTAACCAGGTCTGCAAAGGCAACTGAGCAGATTTACCGACCGCACCGCCAAGGATCATAAGCGTAGCCCAATTAATCAGCGAAGAGCCTGCACTAATTTGTTGTGGTACCAGTATGCTCAATTGATGGAAATTAAGGGTGCCAAATTGGTTATAGAGAATAAACATGTCAATAGCTAAAAATACATCACCAATCCGCGTGACAAAAAAAGCCTTCATGGCTGCTTTGCCATTTTCTGGATTGGTGTAATAAAAACCGATTAGCAAGTAACTACATAACCCGACGCCTTCCCAACCCAGGTACATTAGCATCATGTTATCAGCCAAAACTAAAACAACCATACTGGCAATAAACAAATTGGTATAAGCAAAAAAACGAGAATAACCTTCTTCACCACGCATATACCAAGAAGCGTATAGATGAATTAAAAAGCCGACGCCAGTCACAACTGCCAACATGGTTAACGATAAACCGTCAAATACCAGTGTAATTGGGATGTTCAAGTCGCCTACTGCTATCCAGTGCCACAATATTTGACGATCAGCATAACCACCGTCAGCATTATTAGCGCAAAAATCAATCGCTAGCCAAAATGTTACCAGTGCTGCCAACCCTACCGAACCAACCCCGATGATAGCGGACACATTTTCCGACAAACGTCCGCGAGAGAATGCGAGTAGTAGAAATCCCAATAGTGGCAGCAGAATGGTTAAATAGAGTAAATTCATCCGCGCATCTCACTGACTTCATCAATATTAAGGTTCTGGCGATGACGATGAAGTTGTAATAACAACGCCAATCCTATACTTGCTTCCGCGGCAGCCAAGCTAATCGTTAGAATATACATGACTTGGCAATCAGCTTGTCCCCAATCACTACCCGCCACCACAAAAGCCAATGCGGTTGAGTTAATCATTATTTCTAATCCAATTAACATAAAGAGAAGATTGCGCCGGATCAGCAGACAACTTAAACCTAAAACAAATCAAATTGCCGCTAAAATTAAACCGTGTTGCAGAAGGATCATACTTGTTCCTCAACATCCGAATGACTATCCAGAGAGTTAAGCCGCTTTTCACGCCCAATATGAAATGCCACGACAAGACCCGCCAATAACAGTAAAGAAATCAGTTCAACGGCCAATACGTAAGGACCAAATAACCTCATACCAACCTCCTTAGCACTAATCATCTGACCTTTTATCTGTCTATGTTTTATTGAAACAATGGCATAGATAATCACGCTAAGTAAAATTGCTGAAAGGATAGCTGGGCCAATCCATGCTTTTGGTTGTAGCCAGGCACGCTCCTGATCAACGACTGATTTACCTAAATTAAGCATAATGACCGGCTTTGTTGAATAAATCAGAATTAGCCGACAGGATGGCTCCCTCTGCTACACCTGTTATCAGATCCTGACGCTGTATGGCATACCCAACAACGTCATACGGTTCAGCGCTTTGACTATCGCCATTGCTTCACCTACCTGAGCCTCATAGTCACGCAGCCTCAGATGGCCACCCAGCAAAGTTTTTATGCGGAACATCGCTGTTTCTGCCACTGAACGCCGGTGATAACCCACTTTCTTTTTCCACATATCATTACTCCTGCTCAGACGCTGATTCGCCACCGCATGGTTACGTTCATGGTACTTGTCCGGCCAGTATTTCGCTCCGCTTCGC
Source organism: Arsenophonus endosymbiont of Aphis craccivora (assembly GCF_013460135.1). Classification (GTDB taxonomy): domain Bacteria; phylum Pseudomonadota; class Gammaproteobacteria; order Enterobacterales; family Enterobacteriaceae; genus Arsenophonus; species Arsenophonus nilaparvatae. The sequence continues at coordinate 1,176,432 of NZ_CP038155.1, read as the reverse complement.
GGCGGGATAAGGGGCCTGATTTTCTTTCTTAGCAACGCGTCGTGGCAGTAACAGGCGTCATAAGCACCGTCTGCTGACACTTCCCTGATTTTCCGGTGGGTTTGGTTAATCAGGCCCGGCAGTGCCTGCGCATCTGTCGTTCCGCTGAGCGATAAGTCGGCACAGATAATCTCATGATTCACACTGTCTGCTGCCAGATGAAGCTTGCGCCACACTCTTCGTCTGTCAGCCCCATGCTGCCTGACTTTCCATTCACCTTCGCCAAAGACCTTCAGACCGGTACTGTCGATGACCAGATGCGAGATTTCACCACGCGGTGGCGTTTTTATGCTGATGTTGACGCTCTTTGCTCGTCTGCTGACCAGCTAGTAGTCCGGACAGCACAGCGGCTAAGACATGAGTTTAAAAATCGAATCAACGAAGCCCTGTAATGCCCGGAGTGACAGGTTAAACACACGCTTCATCATCAGGACAGTGGTAACAGCCATATCGCTGTAGTAAAGCGGCCGGCCACGACCTTCAGGCGAAGAACTGTCAGTCCATCCAGCGATGGCCGACTCATCAAGCCAGACCGTCAGGGAACCGCGTTGTCTGAGTGCCTTGTTGTACGCGGGCCAGTTGGTAATTTTAAACTTTTGCTTTGCCATGGGGACCTGATGTTGAAACGAATTTAGCGATCAGCTCCGCCAATCACCTAAAAGTTCGATTTATTCAACAAAGCCATAATGACCACAAACACAAACAGCACCATAATAGCCCCGGCATAGACGATAATCTCTAAGGCACCGGCAAAATAAGAACCAACCGAGAAGAAAACGATCGATAAAGCTAACAGAGAAACGATCAGATACAACAGCGCATGTACTGGATTGGTATGTGTTATTACCCTAAGCGTTGCCAAAATAGCCACCAATCCAGCGACATAAAATGCAAATTCCATAAACATCGCTCCTTATGGCAACAAATCTTTAACATTAATAGGCTTAGCTTTATTATCCGCTTCACCTTTATCTTTACCACTAATCGCCATACCCGTTTTGTGATAAAAATTATAATCTGGGTATTTACCTGGACCTGAAATCAACAAATCTTGTTTTTCATAGACCAAATCTTGGCGTTTATATTCCCCCATTTCAAAATCAGGCGTTAGTTGAATAGCGGTAGTCGGACAAGCCTCTTCACATAAACCGCAGAAAATACAACGGGAAAAATTGATCTGGAAAAGTTCTGGATACCAACGGCCATCTGGCTGTTCCGCTTTTTGTAATGAAATGCAGCCAACCGGACAAACTACCGCACATAAATTACAAGCCACACAACGTTCTTTACCGTCAGGATCTCGGGTCAATACAACACGCCCGCGATAACGAGGAGGTACATAAACCTGCTCCTCCGGGTAGATTTTCGTTTCACATTTATGAAAAGCATGTAGCCCGATCATACAAATACTACGTATCTGGGTGGCCAAACCAACCACTAACTCTTTTAATGTCATGGCTCAATCCTCCCTTATTAAGCGTTACATAGAATAACTGCTGCGGTTGCTAACAGATTGATCAACGTCAATGGCAAACACACTTTCCAACCAAAAGCCATCACTTGATCATAACGCGGACGTGGTAATGAGGCGCGAACAAGAATAAACATCACCATGAAGAAAGCTGTTTTTAATGCAAACCAAATAAAGCCAGGTAAAAATGGGCCAAGCCAGCCGCCGAAAAATAAGGTCACAATTAATGCAGAAACGGTGACAATACTGATATATTAGCCGACGAAAAACAGACCAAATTTCATACCGGAATATTCAATATGATAGCCATCGGCCAGTTCTTGTTCTGATTCAGGTTGATCAAATGGATGCCGGTGACAAACAGCAACACCCGAGATGACAAAGGTTAAAAAGCCGAAAAAGTGTGGAATAATATTCCATAATCCAGCTTGCGAATTGACAATATCAATTAAGTTAAAGGAGCCAGCTCGGGCAACGATCCCCATTAATGAAAGGCCGAGAAAAACTTCATAACTTAACGTCTGAGCTGAGGCGCGCATCGCGCCTAATAAAGAGTATTTATTATTACTTGACCAACCTGCAAACAGTACCGAATAAACCGCTAAGCCAGCCATCATGAAAAAAACAGCAGACATATATTAAGATCGGCAACATACCAAGTTGCGCTAACCGGAATAATGGCAAATACCAATAACATGGAACAAAAGGCAATTACTGGTGCCAACATAAAAATGCGCTTATCTGAAAATTGTGGGATCCAATCTTCTTTAAATAACATTTTAATCATATCAGCAGCAATCTGTAATGAGCCTCCCCAACCTACCCGATTAGGTCCATAACGATTCTGGAACAGTGCCAATAAACGACGTTCGCCAAAACTCATTAAAGCGCCGCAAATAACCACCACCAGCAAAACAACTATTGCTTGTAGAACAGCAATAATCGATGCGGTGACTTCAGCAGAAAATAGGGTCATTATGTCGCCCTCCGTAAATTTTTCACCGCCATACCTGCCATCGTTGGTGCAATCACAGGCATACCTAAAGGTAAACCAATCTGTCCTGGCGCCAAATGATAACTGAGACGAACTGGCAATCGATAAATTTGCCCACCATAACTGAATTCAAGCACTGTCCCAGCTTTAACAACCAGGTGTTCAGCATCCTGAATATTGAGCATAATGTAAGCTTCTGGCATACGTTGTTGTATTGCTTCAGCTCGCTGTGAGGTTTCATTGCTACCAAATAAATGATAGTAAGGTGCAATCGTCCATTGATTATCCTGCCGCTGCCAGGCAAGCGGAATAGCAGTAAAATAATCTAAGTGACTATCAGTTGAATCAAATAATCGGATCCCCGGATCGCCAAAACGTAAATGGCCACCGACTTCAGCTTGAAACTTAGTCCACGCTTGAGGTGAATTCCAGCCTGGCGACCATGCAAACGGAATTTGCTGGCGAATAGCGGTGGGGCTATTATTACCTTCCATCGAAAAAGCAAATGGCGTATCAATGTCACATGGTTGACCAGGTTCACTGACCTCTATATCAGCCAATATTGAGGTACGTCCACTATAACGCTGGGGCGAACGGGCTAATTTTTGTCCATGGATACGGAATGTGGCATTAGGTGCCGCATCGACAATAGCCGCAAACTGCGGCATAGCGGTTATACAGGCCTGTATAACATGATCTACTTGTGACCAATCGATTTGACGTGTTTTGAGCTCTGCCTGCAATGAATGTAACCAACGCCAACTTTCATTAATGGCAATATTAGGTTGGTAATAAGTCGGATCAAACACCTGAAAATAACGTTGCGCTCGACCTTCATTATTAATTAATGTTCCACTGCTTTCAGCAAAGCTGGCAGCTGGTAAAATCAGATCCGCCTGATCCATAATAGTAGTATGTTGATGATCCGCAACAATAAATTTATTCAGCTTTTTCAGAGCATTATTAACACTATCAACATCACTATGCCGATAAAGATCATTCTCCATTACTACCGCAGTATCAACTTCACCGGATGAAAGACGCTCCATTGCGATATCTAACGATTGAGCATTCATTAAAGCCAAGCCAAAGCTATTAGCTTCAGCTGCAATATAGCTAATTCCAACTTCGACATTTTTCGCTTTTAATGAAAAAGCAATATTAGCTGAGGCCTGGATAAGTGCTTCACTACCAGAATTACTACCACTAATAATAAGTGGCTTTTTGGCCTGCAATAACGCTGCAGCAACTAATTCAACATTTGCTTTAATATCCGCTGGCAAATCATCCACCGCTGGCGCTTTGCTGTCCAAAGCATGGGCAATAGCAAAGCCAAAGCCAGCTTGATCATCAACCGGCGCGCGATAATTTAATGCAGCACCATCATCTAAACGGCTATCATCAATATTAGTGATAAATAATGGGTATTTAGCCTGTTGGCCAATATTTAACACGGCGGCAATTTGCCAATCTGCCACTTTTTGTGCTTCAGCCATTGCCCTTGCTTTACCTTTAACCGCCTGACGAACCGCTAATGCTATACGAGCTCCAGTTTGGGTTAAATCCTCCCCCAAAACCAGCACTGCGTCATAATTTTCAATTTCACGCAATGTCGGCGTATAGACGCCTCCTTTTTGCAGAATATTAACCATTAGTTCGAGATGACGTTGTTCTGCTGTCGATATACCTGAATAAAAATTTTCTTCGCCAACCAGTGCCCGTAATGCATAATTGCTCTCGATACTAGCTCTTTGTGACCCAATACCGATAGTCTTTATTGCTTGGCGTAAAATTTTGGCGCCCGTTTGCATCGCCTCTATCAACGAAATAGTGTGTCGTTTTGCTTTTTTAACTAATTGAGGCTGACGAGGTCGATCTTTGCGATTAACATAACCGTAACCAAAGCGGCCACGATCACATAAAAAATAGTGATTTACCACCCCATTATAACGGTTTTCAATCCGGCGTAATTCACCATAACGTTCACCTGGTCTTGTATTACAACCAATACTACACTGTTGACATATACCTGTCGCAAATTGCATATCCCACTTGCGATTGTAACGTTCAGAATGGGTTGTATCAGTAAAAACCCCAGTTGGGCAGATCTCAACTAAATTGCCAGCAAATTCACTCTCTAGCGTACCGTCTTCCACCCGGCCAAAATAGACATGATTATGGGCGCTATAAACCCCCAGATCGGTGCCATCAGCATAATCTTTGTAATAACGAACACAACTAGAGCAAGCGATACAACGATTCATTTCGTGACCAATGAATGGACCTAGATCCTGATTATGATGTGTTCTTTTGGTAAAACGATATTTACGCATTGTATGACTAGTCATCACCGTTATATCTTGTAAATGGCAATTGCCGCCTTCTTCACAAACTGGGCAATCATGTGGATGATTTGTCATCAACCACTCAACAACACTTGCACGAAACTGTTTGGCTTCATCATCATCGATGGAAATATAGGTTCCATCAGAAGCCGGTTTCATGCAAGACATTACCAGACGACCACGTGTGTCGTCAGCATTTTGATATTGCTTAACTGCGCATTGACGGCAAGCACCAACACTTCCTAACGCTGGGTGCCAGCAAAAGTAAGGGATATCCAGGCCCAGAGAGAGACAGGCCGGCAATAGTGTTTCAGCCCCATTTACATCATATCGTTTGCCGTCTACATATATTGTAGCCATAGTCAGCATGCTTCCTAATGGCCTGCTTTTTCAGCAGGCGTTAATCAAAAATTCAGTCGACTTAAATATGTTTTTATTCAGCTTAGCATAAGTTATCACCAACGCTGCTTTAACAAATTTGGTTGAATGCCAGTAATTGGACTCAAGTTGGTAAAATTCTGTTGGCTGATGCCCGCTTCAAATTCAGCACGAAAATATTTGATAGCACTCTGTAAAGGTTCTACCGCACCAGGTGCATGAGCACAAAAAGTTTTACCTGGCCCAAGAAAGCGACAAAGTTGCTCTAATGTCTCAATATCGCCTGGTTGTCCTTCACCACTCTCTAACGCCTGTAGAATTTTCACACTCCAGGTTAAGCCATCCCGACACGGTGTACACCAGCCACAGGATTCGCGAGCAAAAAATTGCTCTAAATTGCGAGTTAAAGAAACCATATTAATTTCATTATCAACCGCCATGGCAAGCCCGGTAACCAGACGGCTACCTGCTTTAGCGATACTGTCGAAATCCATTGCTAAATCGAGATGCGCTTCGGTTAGAAAGTCGGTACCAGCCCCGCCTGGTTGCCAGGCTTTAAGCGTTAAACCTTTACACATTCCACCGGCATAATCTTCCAGGATCTCGTGAGCAGTAATACCAAAAGGTAATTCCCACAACCCTGGATTATTAACCCGCCCGGAAAATCCCATCAGCTTAGTTCCGGCATCTTTACTTTTACCTTCGCTAAGGCCGAGATACCACTCTTTACCATGTTCAATAATCGCAGGCACGTTACAAAGTGTTTCCACATTATTGACACAAGTCGGCTTACCCCAGGCACCGGATGTTGCCGGAAAAGGAGGTTTTGAGCGCGGATTTGCCCTGCGCCCTTCAAGGGATTTAATCAGCGCTGTTTCTTCACCACAAATATAGCGCACAGCACCGGTATGCACAAAAAGCTCAAAATTAAAATCCGTACCCAGAATATTCTTACCTAATAAACCCGCTGCTTTCGCTTCCTCAATCGCTTTCCGCAAATGTTTAGCAGCTTCGATATATTCACCACGCAGGAAAATATATCCACGGTACGCTTTTAATGCAAAGGCGCCAATTAACATTCCCTCGATCAACAAATGCGGTAGCTGTTCCATTAAAAGATGATCTTTATAGGTTCCAGGCTCCATTTCATCAGCATTGCAAAGTAAATAACGGATATTCATGCTGTCATCTTTCGGCATCAAGCTCCATTTGAGGCCGGTAGAAAAACCAGCACCACCGCGACCTTTAAGACCAGCATCTTTAACTAAGCTAACAACTTGATCTGGCGACATACTTTTTAGGGCGTTTTTAGCACCTTGGTAACCATTTTTACTTAAGTATTCCTCTAACCAGACCGGCTGCTGATCTTCACGTAACCGCCAGGTTAATAGATGTGTCTGCGCACTACGGGTAATTTGTCGCTGTGTTGTCATGGATACTGCTCCAATAGCCGTTGAATATCAGATGGCTTTACATGACTATGGGTATCCTCATCAATCATCATAGTCGGACTTTTATCACAGTTACCCAGACAACAAGTTGGTAATAAGGTAAACCGGCCATCAGTAGTTGTTTGGCCGGGCGCAATCTTTAATAATTTGATAATTGCAGCCTCAATACCTTGATAACCGGTAATATGACAAACCACACTGTCACAATAACGAATAATATGGCGCCCAACAGGTTGGCGATAAATTTGACTGTAGAAGGTGGCCACTCCTTCTACATCACTAGCCGGAATACCTAACAGATAGGCAATTGCATAAATAGCACCGTCTTCCACCCAACCGCGTTTTTTTGTACAATTTTTAATGCTTCAATTGAAGCGGCTCTGGCATCTTCATAGTGATGTTTTTCTTGCTCGATCTCTTCTCGCTCTTCTGTCGTCAAGGCAAAATCATGTTTGGTGTGATATTCTACCATGTTAGCGACATCGAGCCGCTTTTGCTGTTGATTGGGATTAAATTCATCTTGCATCATTAACGATCCACATCTGACATGACAAAATCAATGCTACCAAGGTAGACAATAAGATCAGACACCAGGCTGCCTCTGATCACAGCAGTAATTTGCTGTAAATGGGCAAAACTTGGTGTACGAACGCGGGTGCGATAACTCATAGTATTACCATCACTGGTCAGATAGTAACTATTGATCCCTTTTTTTGCTTCAATCATCTGAAAAGCCTCATTTTCGGGCATAACTGGCCCCCATGAAACTTGTAAAAAATGATTAATCATGGTTTCAATATGCTGTAAAGTGCGTTCCTTCGGTGGTGGAGTAGTTAGGGGATGATCGGCTTTAAATGGTCCTGCAGGCATATTATTTCAGCATTGCTTAAGAATCCGCAGGCTTTGCCGCAGTTCTTCCACTTTTAACATCACTCGATCATAACAATCGCCATTGTTGCCGATAGGAACTTCAAATTCAAAGTTTTCATAACCTGAATAGGGTCGCCATTTACGAATATCGAAATTAAGGCCCGTCGCGCGTAATCCGGCGCCAGTGACCCCCCAATCTAATGCTTCTTTAGTCGTGTAAGCAGCGACACCAACTGAACGCCCTTTAAGAATACTATATTGTGCAATGCTGCCTTGACATATGAATCCAATCGCTTTGGCATCCAGTCAAGGAACTCCTGCAATAGTTTTTGCCAGCCTTTCGGTAAATCATGAGCAACACCCCCGATCCGAAACCAAGCTGGATGCATACGAAAACCGGTGATCGCTTCAACAATGTCATAAATTTTCTGACGATCGGTAAACGCAAAAAAAACCGGCGTCATGGCACCGACATCCTGAATAAAGGTACTGATATAGAGTAAATGGCTGTTAATACGGAATAACTCTGACAACATAACGCGGATAGTCTTAACTCGATCAGGAACGTCAATTCCTGCTAGTTTTTCTACCGCTAATACATAAGGCATTGCGTTAATACAGCCACCTAAATACTCAATGCGGTCAGTATAGGGAATATAACTGTGCCAAGATTGGCGCTCGCCCATTTTCTCTGCACCTCGATGATGGTAACCAATATCCGGTACACAGTCGAGAATCTCTTCACCATCTAGTTGCAGTACAATGCGAAAGGCTCCGTGAGATGAGGGATTATTGGGGCCCAGATTCAAGAACATAAAATCTTCATGTTCGTTGCCCCTCGCCATTCCCCATTCTTCGGGTTTAAAGGTCAGTGACTCCATCTCTAAATCAAGCTTTTGTTGGGTTAAAACAAAAGGGTCAAATTCAGTGGCCCTGGCCGGATAATCTTTACATAACGGATGTCCTTCCCAGGTCATTGGCATTAATAACCGTCGCAAATTCGGATGGCCATTAAATATTATGCCAAACATATCCCATACTTCACGTTCATACCAATTAGCATTGGGAAATAAAGAAACGATAGAGGGAATATTAAGATCTTTCTCACTAAGCGCCACTTTCAACATAATATCGCGGTTACGCTCAATAGAAATAAGATGGTAAAAAACGGAAAAATCCGCTTCAGGCAAACCTTGCAGATATACTCGTTGCCGCTCATCAACCCCATGTAAGTCAAACAGCATTACATAAGTTTTAGGCTGTTTTTTCAAAAACTCTATTACGGCAAGAAGTTGTTCACGTTTGATCCATATAACCAACATTCCGGTACGAGTTGATTGAATGGTGAAAGCATCTGGACTGAATTGGTTACTCAGTGTCAAAATTATTGGATCATCACAATGATCATAAGTTTGCCATGCCGGCCTGACACTCTCTTGCGTTATCTGATCTGTTATCATTATGCACCACAACGCTTGATCAGGTTTATTACGACCGCAACACATTGCTTCTGTTACGCTGAATAGCTTATATTTTTAAGCCTTATATTTCATCGGGTGTTCGTAGCGTTTTGACCGCTATTCTTTCACCACGCTTACGCTCTTTTTCAGATTGCATATTGGCGCGATAAACACCCTGATCGCCGACCACCCACGATAATGGACGACGTTCTTTACCAATCGATGCTTGTAATAATAATAAAGCTTGCATATAAGCTTCAGGACGTGGTGGACACAACCTGGTATATAGACATCAACAGGAAGAAATTTATCAACCCCCTGTACAACAGAATAAATATCGTACATACCAACAGAGTTAGCACATGCCCCCATAGAAATTACCCATTTAGGCGCTAACATCTGATCATAAAGTCGTTGAATAACAGGTGCCATCTTAGTAAAACAGGTTCCGGCAACAACCATAAAATCAGCATGTCGCGATGATGCCCTTAGTACCTCAGCACCAAATCGGGCGACATCATGCACCGCAGTGAAAGAAGTCACCATTTCAACATAGCAACAAGAAAGTCCAAAATTGTACGGCCAGAGAGAATTCTTTCTGCCCCAATTCACCATATTATGTAAAGCATGCTCTAATTTACCCATATAAACACTACGATGAACATGCTGCTCTAATGGATCCCCGACAACTTGCTGTGTTTGCAAGGTATAACGGTCATTCTCACCATTTAAGTCAATGCGAGTTAGCGTATAATACATCTTTGAATGCCTCAATTTTACTAGGGGTGACGATTTTTAGTTTTAATTATTTCACTCGGTTTTGCAACATGGCGACGTGAACGCTCTGGCGTCCAATTAAGTGCCCCAATACGAACCAAGTAGAATAAACCCACCAATAGCACCAAAATAAAAATACTTGCCTCAATAAAGCCTAACCAACCACTTTCTGTAATAGAGACTGCCCACGCATAAAGGAATAACGCTTCAACATCGAAAATAACAAAAAACATTGCAACCAAGTAAAATTTGGCTTATATACGCAAACGGGCACTACCAACAGAATTAATGCCGGATTCATAAGGGATATGCTTTGCTCTGGCTTGGGATCTACCACCGAGGTAATAAGCACCCAGTAACATTAAGGAACACAGACCAAGAGCACCGATAAGATATATTGCAAAAGCCCAATGATGAGCAAATACTTCAATAGATGTAGACATACTCGCTGCTTACTCATTATAAATAAAAACGGTGTCATTGCTTTGCTCTTGAATTAGCGCAATATTACACCACACTAACCATAATTAGATGAGAAGAAAAAATTACAATAGACAGAAATACATCAATTTTCTTCAACTTAATAAAAACTTTGCTGGGTGGCCATCTGAGGCTGCGTGACATGAGGCTCAGGTAGGTGAAGCAATGGCGATGGTCAAAGCGCTGAACCGTATGACGTTGTTGGGTATGCCACACAGCGTCAGGATCGGATAACAGGTGTAGCAGAGGGAGCCATCCTGTCGGCTAATTCTGATTTATTCAACATTCAACAAAGCCCATAATGACATAAATATACTCAATATAATAACGCTCAATGCTCTCATGCAATAAACTCCTATTGACTGCTTAATTATTTTATTTTGCAAAAATCAAGTCCTAAAGCATGTAACATGGCTTATTACAGCAAAAACCATATCAAGAAAGTGTGAACTGGTTGGCAGTTGTTGGTTTATATGACTAACAGCAAGCAACTAAAGCATCATTTAGTGATATAAAAACAGATAAAAGGTGAATTTCTTAACCAAAAATTCTATTATTAAAATATTTAACAAATGCTTCAATATTTTCTCCAGCTTAAAATTTAATTTATAACATTCAATTTCTTCATAAAATTTCTCTATTTATTTACGACTAGCTAACACTGTTGTTTAGTAGGAGTTTTTATACTAAATAACAGTTGCTAAATTTTATTTACCATATTTTCTGCTATATTTTTTATTGATTGAAATATTATCTTATTGCAATATTTGATATAAAAAAGTTTTACTTTAACTAACTATTTATATTAGTTAATACCACAATGAAAAATTATCCAATATTATATTAATATCTAATAAAATAAATTTTTATATCAATCTAAATCGATGTAAAATTACTTTAAGTAAAATATAGTGGGTATTTTTATCGATTATAAACGGCAATAAACCTTCTCGGCGTCCATCGCAAACAAATTTGACCCAAAAAATAAAAAGACTATTATATATCTCTCGCTTGCTGTTATTATTAGCCCTATTATCGATTACTATAAAAATTTGCAACCATGGATAAATTTACCCGTCCTAAACTAACGCTGCCTAATGGCGCAAATAAATTATTACTGCATTCTTGTTGCGCTCCTTGCTCAGGTGAAGTAATGGAAGCACTAAGTGCTTCAGGTATTAATTATACTATTTTTTTCTATAATCCAAATATTCACCCACAACGAGAATATGAGAGCCGAAAAAACGAAAATATTCGTTTTGCCGAGCAGCATAATGTGCCGTTTGTTGATGCTGATTATGATAGTTATAACTGGTTTGCACGTGCCAAGGGGATGGAGCAAGAACCTGAGCGTGGAATTCGTTGCACTATGTGTTTTGATATGCGATTTGAGCGTACCGCTCTTTATGCTGCCGAGCATGATTTTAGCATTATCTCCAGTTCATTAGGTATTTCTCGTTGGAAGAATATGCAACAGATCAATGATTGCGGTAAGCGTGCCGCCAGCCATTACGATGGCCTAACTTATTGGGACTATAACTGGCGTAAACAAGGTGGTTCCGCAAGAATGGTGGAAATTAGTAAGCGCGAACAATTTTATCAACAAGAATACTGCGGTTGTATCTATTCTCTGCGTGATACCAATAAACATCGGCGCACACAAGGGCGGGAGATTATCCGCATCGGCGTTAAATATTATACTGACGACAAACAACCCTAATGAGGCAAGCTATTTCAATAAGCAGGCAAGCGTTAAATACTATATTGGCGACAAATAATAGCAGTGCCTGGCTGAAGCCAGGCACTATTTATCCAATTTGCTAAACTATTTACCAGGCCGTAATGCTGGAAACAGAATGACATCACGAATTGTATGACTATTGGTTAATATCATGATCATCCGATCAATACCAATACCTAAACCAGCCGTTGGTGGTAATCCATGCTCCAGTGCATTGATATAATCCTCATCATAAAACATGGCTTCATCATCACCCTCATCTTTCTGACGAACCTGCTCAGCAAAGCGTTCAGCTTGATCTTCTGCATCATTTAGCTCAGAAAAACCATTACCAATTTCACGACCACCAATAAAGAATTCAAATCGATCGGTAATAAATGGATTATTATCATTACGACGAGCCAACGGAGAAACTTCTGCCGGATATTCAGTAATAAATGTCGGTTGGATCAAATGGCTTTCCGCCACTGCCTCAAAAATCTCACACTGCAGACGGCCTAATCCCCAGCCTTTTTCTACCTCTATATTGAGTGATTTTGCGATGATTGTCGCTTTAGCCAGATCATCCAAATCAGCCGGATCAGTTTCGGCCCGATATTTGACTATCGCTTCTTTCATCGTCATTTTGCTAAAAGACTGCCCGAAATCAAATGAATGCTCACCATATGTTACCTGGGTTGTACCTAATACTTCTTGCGTTACCGTTTTAAATAACTCTTCGGTTAACACAATAAGATCTTTATAATCAGCATAAGCCATATACAGTTCCATCATGGTAAACTCTGGATTATGCCGCGGCGAAATGCCTTCATTACGAAAATTACGATTAATTTCAAAAACTCGCTCGAATCCGCCAACAACTAAACGTTTCAAATAAAGTTCTGGCGCAATACGCAGATACATATCAATATCTAACGCATTATGATGAGTAATAAATGGACGTGCCGCTGCACCACCCGGTATAACCTGCATCATGGGTGTTTCGACTTCCATGAAATCTTTACTAACCATGAAGTTACGTAAAGCCGACAACACACGTGAACGCGTAATAAAAGTCTGGCGCGATTGTTCATTCGCAATAAGATCGAGGTCACGTTGGCGATAACGCGTTTCCTGATCTGCCAGCCCATGGAATTTATCTGGCAGAGGTCGTAATGCTTTGGTTAATAAATAGACTTCATGCGCATGGATGGTTAACTCACCTGTTTGGGTCTTAAATAATTTACCCTTAACACCAAGAATATCACCCAGATCCCATTTCTTAAACTGTTCGTTATAAATACCTTCTGGTAAGTCATCGCGAGAAACATAAATCTGAATCCGACCGCCCATATCTTGTAAAGTCGCAAAAGAGGCTTTACCCATGATACGGCGTGTGATCATTCGGCCGGCAACAGAGACGTCAATATTCAGTGCAGTAAGTTCTTCCGCATGGTTCTCATCATATTTACCATGCAAATCGCCAGATAAATACTCACGGCGAAAATCATTAGGAAAAGCAATGCCATTACCACGCAATCCGGCCAGTTTTTCACGCCGAGTTTTTAATTCATTATTTAAATCAAAGGACCGCTCAGTACCCTGTTGTTGTTGAGACATCTTTTTTCCTCATAGGCCAGCTTTTAAGCTTGCTTCAATGAATTTGTCCAGATCACCATCCAGCACAGCTTGGGTATTGCGATTTTCAACACCGGTTCGTAGATCTTTAATTCGAGAATTATCCAGCACATAAGAACGAATTTGGCTACCCCAGCCAATATCAGATTTATTTTCTTCTAATGCTTGTTTATCGGCATTTTTCTTTTGCATATCTAGTTCATATAATTTTGCTTGTAGTTGCTTCAATGCCTGATCTTTATTCTTATGTTGAGAACGGTCATTCTGACATTGGGTAACAATGCCAGTTGGAATATGGGTTATACGTACCGCTGACTCTGTTTTATTAACATGTTGGCCTCCAGCCCCTGACGCCCGATAAACATCAATGCGTAAATCCGCCGGATTGATTTCAATATCTATATCATCATCTACTTCAGGATAAATAAACGCTGAGCTAAATGAGGTATGGCGGCGACCACCAGAATCAAAAGGACTTTTACGCACTAATCGATGAACACCGGTTTCAGTCCGTAACCAACCAAAAGCATACTCACCAATAATCTTTATCGTGGCAGATTTTAAGCCTGCAACATCACCATCTGACGCTTCAATAATTTCTGTTTTAAAACCTTTTGATTCTGCCCAACGAAGATACATGCGCATCAACATGCTAGCCCAATCTTGCGCCTCAGTTCCCCCTGAGCCTGCCTGTAAATCAAGATAACAATTAGCACTGTCATACTGCCCTGAAAACATACGACGAAACTCTAATTGTCCCAGTTTTCCTTCTAGCTGCGTTAACTCCGCGACCGCCTCATGAAAAGTTTCTTCATCATCAGCTTCAATTGCCAAATCGAGCAAACCAGATACATCGTCTAAACCTTGGATCAAGGCATCAATAGTTTCTACTATTGCTTCAAGAGAAGAACGCTCCTTACCCAATGCTTGGGCTCGCTCTGGTTCGTTCCACACATCAGGCTGCTCAAGTTCTGCATTTACTTCTTCCAAACGTTCTTTCTTGGCATCATAGTCAAAGATACCCCCTCAAGATCTTCGTCCGCTCAGACAGATCCTGAATTTGATTTTTTATTGGATTAATTTCAAACATACCCTTATATCTTATTTATGTTATTTTCATTAAAAGTCATAAAAATATAAAACGCCTATTGTAGCGGATCTGATTGCTGGATGATAGTTTTTCAGTCAATATGCTTCATGATAACTCATTTTACCAACCAAATAGCCGCTTTTAGTCAGTAAATGCCACTATAAGAATAATGCTTGAAATCTAACTAGTTGCAATTAGTGGCAGAAAAATAGTGATTATAATAAGGGAAATCATAACTATACCTACCACTGTTGATGGTCAAAATAGGCTAAATACTATTCGCAAGGCCATAAATGCTGAATGAGTAACTGGATGTTACGATTACCACGATACTCATTCACATCTAGTTTATAAGCCAATTCGACCATTTTAATACTATTGTCAGGCCAATAAGCGGTATCAATATTAAAGGCGATGCCATCTATCATCGGACCACCAGCCAGTGGTTCTAACATCACTTTTAGATGACAATCACCGACGAGACGTTGTTGTAGTAGGTGAAATTTGCCATCAAAAATTGGCTCTGGAAAAGCCTGTCCCCATGGCCCACCATTTCTAATTAGTTCAGCAATATCCAATGACAACTCTTCATTATTTAGTTCACCATCACTCCAAATAATCCCTTCAAGCATATCGTTATCCAGTAGTTCTGCCATCAGATTAGCAAAGTTCTCTTGAAACTGAGTAAACTTCTGCTCCTCCAGCGTTAATCCTGCCGCCATAGCATGGCCACCAAACTTTAAAATTAATCCCGGATTAAGCGTATCTAAGCGTTCAAGGGCATCCCGTAAATGCAAACCATAGATGGAACGCCCTGACCCATTCAAAATCCCTTCACCAGCCGGCGCGAAAGCAATAACCGGACGATGAAATCGTTCTTTGATCCGAGAAGCCAATATTCCTACTACTCCCTGATGCCATTCAGGATGATAAAGTGCAAGACCACTGGGTATTTGATGACGTTTTTCTTCTATTTGCTCAAAAATCTGCCAAGCTTCTTGCTGCATATCCTGTTCAATTTCGCGGCGGGTACGATTTAAACTATCTAATTCATTAGCCAATTTTCTAGCGTGAACGATATCATCAGTCAATAACAGTTCTACACCGATTGACATATCATCTAATCTTCCCGCTGCATTAAGCCGTGGCCCAATTGAGAAACCTAAATCATTAGCAACCAGACGACTAACATCACGTTTGGAAACTTCAATCAAGGCTTTGATCCCGACACAGCTTCGTCCCGCCCGAATACGGTTTAAACCTTGATAGACTAAAATACGATTATTACTATCCAAGGGAACAACATCGGCTACCGTACCTAATGCAACCAAATCTAATAATTCAGCCAGATTAGGCATCTTACGTGCTTGTTGCTCAAACCAACCAGTCTGGCGCAACGCAGCACGTAATGCTGACATCAAATAAAAACTGACACCAACCCCCGCTAATGCTTTTGATGGAAAGTGACAATCAGCTAAATTAGGGTTAATAATTGCTTCTGCACAAGGCAGGGTTTCTCCTGGTAAATGGTGGTCGGTAATAATCACTTTTATACCGTGTCGTTGAGCAACAGCAACGCCTTCATAGGAAGATATACCATTATCAACGGTAATAATAAGTTGCGCTTTTCTTTTAATTGCTTGATCAACAACCTGCGGGCTAAGCCCATAGCCATCTTCAAATCGGTTAGGAACCAAATAATCAAAATGACGATATCCCATCGCACCCAGCGCTCGCAGTGTCAATGCCGTACTGGTTGCACCATCGGCGTCGAAATCACCGACCACTATAATTCGCCAATGTTCATTCAGAGCAGTGATTAATAACTGAACCGCTGTTTCAATACCATTAAGTGATTGGTAATTAAGCAATCCTTTTGCACCTGTTTCTAACTCATTTTCTGATAACACACCTCTCATAGCGTACAAACGGCGTAATACCGGAGACAAATGAGCAGGAAGGTGGCTATCATCTGCTTTCGGTCGGCGACGAAGCTGTATTTTCATATTTATTGTTAACTCATTATGATTTTTTCTTAAGTTTTTCTAACCCTTTAACTAAATCATCTGCCGTCATATAACCAGGTATTACTGTGCCATCTTCTAACACCATAGCGGGTGTCCCATTGATACCAAGCATATGACCGATATTAAATTGAGCGGCAATATCGACTGTTTTGCATTTTTCAATCGGAGAAATCGTTTCGCCTTTAAAAGCGTCTATTAATGCTTTTTGTCGATCAGCACTACACCAAATAGATGTCATTGTTTTAGCTAATTCGTGGTAAAGGCCATTACGAGGGAATGCCAAATAACGTATGGTGATACCCTTTGTATTATATTCTGCTATATCTTGATGAAATTTCTTGCAATAACCACATGTAACATCGGTAAAAACGGTGACAACATATTTTTCCTCTGGTGCTTTAAATATGATCATCTGGTCACTCATTGCTTCTATTTTCTTTGCCAAAATCTGATTTGTAACATTAACTAGCATTGGACCACTTAAATCATAAATCGGTCCTTCTAATAAATACTTACCGTCTTCAGTCACATAAACCAGACCTTGGCTAGTAATTACTGTACTTAAACCTACAATAGGTGACGGAGGGATATTCTCAGTTTCTATGCCCATTTTATTCAATGTTCTTTTAATTGCCACATCATCAGCCAATGCAGAATGTGACATTGCGGCCAGAAGACCAAGTAACCATACGATATTTTTTTTCATTTAGAATTTTCTTGATCCTCAATCAACCTCGAGGATGATGTTGTTGGTGCAATTGCCTTAAACGCTCTGTGGCAACATGGGTATAGATCTGGGTGGTAGAAAGATCACTATGTCCAAGTAACATTTGTACTACACGGAGATCTGCTCCATGATTCAGCAAATGGGTGGCAAAAGCATGTCTTAATACGTGAGGAGAAATTTTTTCACTATCAATTCCAGCAATTGCTGCATAATGTTTAATCCGATGCCAAAAAGTCTGACGTGTCATTTGTGTACCTCTTTTACTCGGAAATAATACATCATTAGTCAATCCATTAAGTAAAATTGGACGACTTTCGGTTAAATAAGTTTCCAACCAATAAATAGCCTCTTCACCCAAGGGTACCAATCGTTCTTTATTACCTTTTCCCACTACCCGAATAACACCCTGACGTAAACTAATATCTGTTAATGTTAGCCCAACCAGTTCAGAAACACGTAGCCCACATGCATAAAGCACCTCAAGCATCGTTTTATCTCTTAATTCAATCGGATCATTAGTGATAGGTGCATACAGTAAATCTTCAACTTTTTTCTCATTGAGATCTTTAGGAAGCAGTTTCGGCAATTTAGGTGCCGACAATTGTGCCGTCGGATCATCGGTGCGCAGTTTCTCACGATAGAAATACTGAAATAAGCGTCGCATGGCACTCAGTAAACGAGCAGAACTGGTAGCTTTATAACCGCCCTCTACGCGTTCTGCCAGAAAAGATTGTAAATCCATGATCTCCACCGTAAGCAGATCATTACCATGGCGCGATAACCAATTAACTAATGCTTGTAAATCAGTACGGTAAGAAGAAAGCGTATTAGCGGCTAAATTGTGCTCAAGCCAAACAGTATCGAGAAATTGTTCTATCAACGGATGACTGTCTCTATTTTTTTCAGTTGACACAACAGCACTCCTAGTAAATTAATTGCACCATATTATGCCTCAAAAAATGCTTTCTGCCACAATGTCATCTTCACATTTATGAATATTGTTTCTTTATGAATTAAATGGCTTTGTTGAATAAATCGAACTTTTAGGTGATTGGCGGAGCTGATCGCTAAATTCGTTTCAACATCAGGTCCCCATGGCAAAGCAAAAGTTTAAAATTACCAACTGGCCCGCGTACAACAAGGCACTCAGACAACGCGGTTCCCTGACGGTATGGCTTGATGAGTCGGCCATCGCTGGATGGACTGACAGTTCTTCGCCTGAAGGTCGTGGCCGGCCGCTTTACTACAGCGATATGGCTGTTACCACTGTCCTGATGATGAAGCGTGTGTTTAACCTGTCACTCCGGGCATTACAGGGCTTCGTTGATTCGATTTTTAAACTCATGTCTTTGCCGCTGTGCTGTCCGGACTACTCGCTGGTCAGCAGACGAGCAAAGAGCGTCAACATCAGCATAAAAACGCCAACGCGTGGTGAAATCTCGCATCTGGTCATCGACAGTACCGGTCTGAAGGTCTTTGGCGAAGGTGAATGGAAAGTCAGGCAGCATGGGGCTGACAGACGAAGAGTGTGGCGCAAGCTTCATCTGGCAGCAGACAGTGTGAATCATGAGATTATCTGTGCCGACTTATCGCTCAGCGGAACGACAGATGCGCAGGCACTGCCGGGCCTGATTAACCAAACCCACCGGAAAATCAGGGAAGTGTCAGCAGACGGTGCTTATGACGCCTGTTACTGCCACGACGCGTTGCTAAGAAAGAAAATCAGGCCCCTTATCCCGCCGCGAAGCGGAGCGAAATACTGGCCGGACAAGTACCATGAACGTAACCATGCGGTGGCGAATCAGCGTCTGAGCAGGAGTAATGATATGTGGAAAAAGAAAGTGGGTTATCACCGGCGTTCAGTGGCAGAAACAGCAATGTTCCGCATAAAAACTTTGCTGGGTGGCCATCTGAGGCTGCGTGACTATGAGGCTCAGGTAGGTGAAGCAATGGCGATGGTCAAAGCGCTGAACCGTATGACGTTGTTGGGTATGCCACACAGCGTCAGGATCGGATAACAGGTGTAGCAGAGGGAGCCATCCTGGCGGCTAATTCTGATTTATTCAACAAAGCCGTTGGTCAAGGGATCCGCTGCGCCGATATAGAAGGTGGATTTGATTTTGAGCATGTTAATTTACAAAGAAAAAGTTTTATAAATCTATCACCTGAGTATCCACTTAAAAATGAACATGGCACCGCAGTTGCTGGAATAATGTATGCCAAAGATATGGGATTGGGTATAAAAGGATTAGTGCATGGAGCAGATACTTTTTATGGTGTTTCAGAAGCGCCAGCAGGACGAGTTAATGGAATTGCTAAAGCATTAAAATACTTAAGGGCGGGAGACGTATTTATTTATGAATTACAATCAATGGGGCCACGTAATAAATATGTCCCAGCCGATTACCAAAAAGCGGTTTGGGATATCACAAAAGAAGCCACTGATGCCGGCATTATTGTCATTATGGCGGCTGGCAATGGCGCTGAAGATTTAGATCATCAATTATACAGTGAATATAGAAATCGTAATGACGATGGTGATAACGGTGCAATTCGTGTTGGTGCAGGTGATAAAAAATACTGGATCCCCACTGATTTCACCACTTATGGCAGCATGATACATGTGTAAGGCTGGGGGCTAAATGTTGTCACAACCGGCTATAACGATCTCTACAATACCGGTGAGCATAATAATTATACCCATACTTTTTCGGGGACATCATCTGCTACGCCGATTGTTGCTTCCGCTGTTGTGGCGATCCAATCATGGTATAAACAATATATTGGTGAGGTTATTAAACCAAAAGACATGCGTTCACTGTTAATCGAAACAGGCACACCGCAAGGATACAATCAAACTAGTAATAAATGGATAAATATTGGTCCATTACCTAATGTACGCCGAGCAATTAGTACACTACAAAGGCGTTTACAATAAATAAGCGCTAAACATGATCACTAATAATATAATATCTTGCCATGTGATAATTTTTTAGCAAATTAACTTAAAACCAGATCGCGACATTTATCTTTTAGACTGATTAAGATCTGGTTTTTTATCCCATTATCTGAAAGAAATAATATTAAATATTATAAAAAATAGAAAATAGCATAAAAAAAAGCCAGTTTTAACTGGCAAACATATCAAACACAACACCAGGGAAAGTATCTATCTAACAAGAATAGAATGAACAAATAAGGCGTAGAAATTGCAAGGACTAATTAGAGAATAGGTTAAAAATAATTATTTTCTATCTTTATTGATGATAATATGAGGCATATCAAAAAAAAAGCCATATTAATTAACGTTAATGAAATAATATGACTTATAGTTCAACCTATAAATTAACCTTAATTAACTGAATTATAATATTTTTTTAATGTTTTTCTGCTATAATACTCTATTATTACTCGCAAAATGACAACAAGTTGCAAAATGAAAATTGGTCTTTTTTATGGTTCCAGTACCTGCTACACCGAAATGGTTGCAGAAAAAATCCAGTATAATCTAGGCGCAGAATTAGTTGATTTATATAACCTTAAAGATATTTCGCCGCAATTAATGGAAAATTACCAAATTCTGATTTTAGGTATTCCTACTTGGGATTTCGGCGAACTACAAGAAGACTGGCAAGCAATTTGGGATGAACTCTGTTCGTTAAATTTAGCCGGCAAATTTGTATCCCTATATGGTTGAGGCGATCAAATCGATTATAGTGACTGGTTTCTTGACGCACTATGTATGCTTTATGAGCAGCTATTACGGATGAATGTAAAATTTGTCTGCTTTTGGCCTACAACAGGATATACCTTTAGTAGCCTTAAACCATTAACCACTGATGGTAGCCAATTTGTCGTACTAGCGCTCGATGAAACCAACCAATTCGGATGAACGGATAGAACAGTGGTGTATGCAAATATTAAATGAAATAGAAGCCTTATAATAAGGCTTCTATTTCATATCAAATATCAGGGTACTGCAACAACAATTGATTTAAATTGCGCCACTCCTCTTCTGGCATACTATCTGAAGCAATCCATAAGCGAATCCGCTTATTACATTGCAATGAACGAAGAGTAAGTTTTATACCCAATAAGCACAATCAAGGTTTTTTAACAATCAGCCATTCACTTTTCTTCCACTGTATCTTATTACCATTAAGTAAAGCTAAACTACCTTTACAACGAGTTATATTTTTTTGACTCCTTACCCAACTTGCCACAATTAATAAGGTCGCTATCAACCAAGTGACCAGATTATTCGGCGGCAAAGATGAAAAGAAAACTACCAAGCCAATTCCCACATGAACACCTGTTGAAAAAAGCTGTGTCAGCCACGAAACAGTGATATTAAATTTCCAAAGAACCACGTTGTTTATTTCTACTCTGTATCAATTGAATCATATGATAAAGACCATCATCAGGACGTCCATGATTCATCAACCAGTTGAACAAATCAGGATCTGCACACTCTAGTAAACGAACAAACAGACATTTCTCATCCTCTGTGAGTGAATCATATTCATACTCAAAAAAAGCATAATGGCGATGTCCAACTCACGCATTCCTCTGCGACAAGCCCAGTGGATCCTGGGTTTATTATCGATATCCATACGATAAAATAACCTTAAAAACTTTGTGAATAATTTTTGATTCCATATAGAATTTAGCGTAGCAAATTCTCATCAATATCGAAATGATTTAAGTAACATTTTTGTAAAAACCACAACTAACCACTAACTAAAAACTTTATATAGATAAATGATTCGACATTAATTTTGTTAGTTAATTTTGATAATATTACTTGCTGTTTCTGTTAGCTATTTTACCATTATAACTACTCTTATCCAGGTTACTAGCGGATGAACACATGACAAGCCTAAATAGATTTACACCAGCAACTTGTGAAATAGACCATCAATTACCCTTAACGTTAATGTCACTTAATGATTGGAGTTTCATCACAGCAACAGGGGTTGATGCTGAAAAATATCTACAGGGTCAATTAACCGCGGATATTGCTACATTAACTTCACAACAACATATATTCACCGCCCACTGTGATGCCAAAGGAAAAATGTGGAGCACACTACGTTTATTTCATTATAACCAAGGCTTTGGCTATATTTTACGCACTAGCGTGGCAGCAAAACAACTTACTGAACTGAAAAAATACGCGGTTTTCTCGCAAATAACACTCAGCCAGCAGCACAATACTGTGCTGTTAGGTGCTGCCGGCCAAGAAGTTCGTGACGCATTGAGCAGCCACTTTTCTCTATTACCCGATAAGGAAAAGCCCGTTATTCATCTAGGGCAGACGACTTTACTGCACTTTAGTTTACCGTTTGAACGTTTTTTAATTGTTACTGATAGCGCAACTGCTGCTGAACTAACAAAACATTTCCCCCAACATAGTGATAGTCAGCAATGGTTAGCGTTTGATATTGCCGCTGGCATTGCTAATATTGATGTTGAGAATAGCGAACAATTTATTCCTCAAGCCGTTAATCTACAAGCATTACCCGCAAGTATTAGTTTTCAGAAAGGCTGCTATAGCGGGCAGGAAACGGTCGCTCGAGCAAAATATCGCGGCGCCAATAAGCGTGCCATGTTTTGGTTAACCGGGACAGCAAATACGCTGCCAAAAACTGGAGATGCTATCGAATGGAAAATAGGTGATAACTGGCGGCGCACTGGAACAGTATTAGCTGCTGTTACCATGACAAAAGGTTTTATTAGTGTGCAAGTTGTCATGAATAATGATATGCCTAAAGAGAGTATTTTTCGGCTGGTTGGCGAAACCAATAGTCAGCTCACTATTCAGCCTTTGCCTTACTCATTGTCGGAAGAGGAATAACATATCCGTCGATTGCTAATAAAAAGGTATTCAGATAAGCAGTTTTCATATAGCAAAACAGGGATCCTGAAAATATCACTGTTATAAAATTAATACCTAATTAATGTAACCTTATTCATGTTATTGGTAAAAAATACTGTTGGATCCCAGTCAGTAGGTTTAGCGTTAGGGGGCTTTGTTGAATAAATCAGAATTAGCCGACAGGATGGCTCCCTCTGCTACAGCTGTTATCCGATCCTGACGCTGTGTGGCATACCCAACAACGTCATACGGTTCAGCGCTTTGACCATCGCCATTGCTTCACCTACCTGAGCCTCATAGTCACGCAGGCTCAGATGGCCACCCAGCAAAGTTTTTATGCGGAACATCGCTGTTTCTGCCACTGAACGCCGTTGATAACCCACTTTCTTTTTCCACATATCATTACTCCTGCTCAGACGCTGATTCGCCACCGCATGGTTACGTTCATGGTACTTGTCCGGCCAGTATTTCGCTCCGCTTCGCGGCGGGATAAGGGGCCTGATTTTCTTTCTTAGCAACGCATCGTGGCAGTAACAGGCGTCATAAGCACCGTCTGCTGACACTTCCCTGATTTTCCGGTGGGTTTGGTTAATCAGGCCCGGCAGTGCCTGCGCATCTGTCGTTCCGCTGAGCGATAAGTCGGCACAGATAATCTCATGAGTCACACTGTCTGCTGCCAGATGAAGCTTGCGCCACACTCTTCGTCTGTCAGCCCCATGCTGCCTGACTTTCCATTCACCTTCGCCAAAGACCTTCAGACCGGTACTGTCGATGACCAGATGCGAGATTTCACCACGCGTTGGCGTTTTTATGCTGATGTTGACGCTCTTTGCTCGTCTGCTGACCAGCGAGTAGTCCGGACAGCACAGCGGCAAAGACATGAGTTTAAAAATCGAATCAACGAAGCCCTGTAATGCCCGGAGCGACAGGTTAAACACACGCTTCATCATCAGGACAGTGGTAACAGCCATATCGCTGTAGTAAAGCGGCCGGCCACGACCTTCAGGCGAAGAACTGTCAGTCCATCCAGCGATGGCCGACTCATCAAGCCAGACCGTCAGGGAACCGCGTTGTCTGAGTGCCTTGTTGTACGCGGGCCAGTTGGTAATTTTAAACTTTTGCTTTGCCATGGGGACCTGATGTTGAAACGAATTTAGCGATCAGCTCCGCCAATCACCTAAAAGTTCGATTTATTCAACAAAGCCTAAAAAAGGCCATAGCTGCTATGACTGGTAAGCCAAACATATTTTGTATTGTTTTTAACATTAAATAACCTAAAAAATAAGGTAAACCGAAATAAATCAGATTGTAAAATAGATTATCTTTTATTTATTTTAGAAAATTATAGCACTAACAGATATCTAATGAATCATTACTTATATAACTTTACGCGAGGCAATTGTTTCTAAATAATTCTAATGAATAAATTTAAAATTTAGATTCATAGCTCACTCAAACATAAATAAGATATTTTTGTAGAAAAAAAGAGCAAACGACTAAAGTTTACAAATTATTGCTTGCTAGCTGCGTAAAACTGCCTATAATGCGCCCCCACTGAGTCAGTATAGAACGAATCAATTGAATTGAATTTTCTTGACGCATGGTAAAGAAAAGTAGAAATAACTACTTGACTTTACAG
This sequence comes from Arsenophonus endosymbiont of Aphis craccivora, assembly GCF_013460135.1. Lineage (GTDB taxonomy): Bacteria > Pseudomonadota > Gammaproteobacteria > Enterobacterales > Enterobacteriaceae > Arsenophonus > Arsenophonus nilaparvatae. The sequence goes on along the minus strand of NZ_CP038155.1, from coordinate 1,151,448 downwards.
GTGAAAAGCGTAATATACGCCACCTCGCGGCCTAGGTCGCACGCTCTTTAACAATTAATCAGACAATCTGTGTGGGCACTCGCAAGACATCATCAAAAAATATTTGATTTTAAAGTCTTGAAGAGTGACAAACAGTTAATTCATATATGAACTAATATGCAGTAACGTTATTTTGGACGGCAGCGGCGAAGGTGGTCAAACATCGGCAAAGCGGGTTGAACAAAAGGGCGTTACGGTCAGTAAAACATTCTTTGAGCATCAAGCTTTTAATTGAAGAGTTTGATCATGGCTCAGATTGAACGCTGGCGGCAGGCCTAACACATGCAAGTCGAGCGGCAGCGGAAGGAAGCTTGCTTCCTTGCCGGCGAGCGGCGGACGGGTGAGTAAGGTATGGGGATCTGGCCGAAGGCGGGGGATAACCACTGGAAACGGTGGCTAATACCGCATAATCTCTAAGGAGCAAAGTGGGGGACCGTTCTGGCCTCACACCTGCGGATGAACCCATATGAGATTAGCTAGTAGGTGGGGTAATGGCTCACCTAGGCGACGATCTCTAGCTGGTCTGAGAGGATGATCAGCCACACTGGGACTGAGACACGGCCCAGACTCCTACGGGAGGCAGCAGTGGGGAATATTGCACAATGGGCGCAAGCCTGATGCAGCCATGCCGCGTGTATGAAGAAGGCCTTCGGGTTGTAAAGTACTTTCAGTCGTGAGGAAGGTGTTAAGGTTAATAACCTTAGCAATTGACGTTAGCGACAGAAGAAGCACCGGCTAACTCCGTGCCAGCAGCCGCGGTAATACGGAGGGTGCGAGCGTTAATCGGAATTACTGGGCGTAAAGGGCACGCAGGCGGTTAATTAAGTTGGATGTGAAATCCCCGGGCTTAACCTGGGAATGGCATTCAAGACTGGTTAGCTAGAGTCGTGTAGAGGGGGGTAGAATTCCATGTGTAGCGGTGAAATGCGTAGAGATGTGGAGGAATACCGGTGGCGAAGGCGGCCCCCTGGACAAAGACTGACGCTCATGTGCGAAAGCGTGGGGAGCAAACAGGATTAGATACCCTGGTAGTCCACGCTGTAAACGATGTCGATTTGGAGGTTGTGGTCATAAACTGTGGCCTCCGGAGCTAACGCGTTAAATCGACCGCCTGGGGAGTACGGCCGCAAGGTTAAAACTCAAATGAATTGACGGGGGCCCGCACAAGCGGTGGAGCATGTGGTTTAATTCGATGCAACGCGAAGAACCTTACCTACTCTTGACATCCAGCGAATCCTTTAGAGATAGAGGAGTGCCTTCGGGAACGCTGAGACAGGTGCTGCATGGCTGTCGTCAGCTCGTGTTGTGAAATGTTGGGTTAAGTCCCGCAACGAGCGCAACCCTTATCCTTTGTTGCCAGCGAGTAGTGTCGGGAACTCAAAGGAGACTGCCGGTGATAAACCGGAGGAAGGTTGGGATGACGTCAAGTCATCATGGCCCTTACGAGTAGGGCTACACACGTGCTACAATGGCGTATACAGAGAGAGGCGAGCCAGCGATGGGAAGCGGAACTCAGAAAGTACGTCGAAGTCCGGATTGGAGTCTGCAACTCGACTCCATGAAGTCGGAATCGCTAGTAATCGCGGATCAGCATGTCGCGGTGAATACGTTCCCGGGCCTTGTACACACCGCCCGTCACACCATGGGAGTGGGTTGCAAAAGAAGTAGGTAGCTTAACCTTTTTGGATGGCGCTTACCACTTTGTGATTCATGACTGGGGTGAAGTCGTAACAAGGTAACCGTAGGGGAACCTGCGGTTGGATCACCTCCTTACCTAGATAGATGGAATGTGAGTGTTCACACAGATTGTCTGATGTGTATCATTAGGCTTGTAGCTCAGGTGGTTAGAGCGCACCCCTGATAAGGGTGAGGTCGGTGGTTCAAGTCCACTCAGGCCTACCAACATTGCTGACGGAAGTGGCTGAAAGGCAAGGTTAGCAGTAAGGTGTAATGATACGACAATCTTAATGGGGCTATAGCTCAGCTGGGAGAGCGCCTGCTTTGCACGCAGGAGGTCAGCGGTTCGATCCCGCTTAGCTCCACCATATTGCAAGATAAAAATAGAAAAAAAGTTATTCAGAGCAGGCTGGCAACAGTATGCTGCGAATAATTATGCTCTTTAACAATCTGGAACAAGCTGAAAATTGAAACACACATTATTAAAAAAATAGTGTGGAGAACTCTCAAAACTCCAATCAGTTGGGTTTTTGTTGTCATGATGAAGAGTTATGAGCGAGCAGTCAGCAATTCGAGGCGGCCAGCGCACAGCAAGCGCAGCGTACTAAAGTACGTGAGCATTGCGCGCAATGCCCAACACAGAATTGGTGGACGCTCATCCATAACCCAACAAAAAGACAGTAGAAGACCCCTTCGGGTTGTGAGGTTAAGCGAATGAAGCGTACACGGTGGATGCCTAGGCAGTCAGAGGCGATGAAGGACGTGCTAATCTGCGAAAAGCGTCGGTAAGCTGATATGAAGCGTATTAGCCGGCGATGTCCGAATGGGGAAACCCAGTGCATTAATGCACTATCGTTTGATGAATTCATAGTCAAACGAGGCGAACCGGGGGAACTGAAACATCTCAGTATCCCGAGGAAAAGAAATCAACCGAGATTCCCCCAGTAGCGGCGAGCGAACGGGGAGCAGCCCAGAGTCAACATCAATATTTACCGCAGGAGAAGGGTCTGGAAAGGCCAGCAATAAAGGGTGATAGCCCCGTATCTGAAACGGTAAGTGTTGTGAACTCGAAGAGTAAGGCGGGACACGTGTTATCCTGTCTGAATATGGGGGGACCATCCTCCAAGGCTAAATACTACTGACTGACCGATAGTAAACCAGTACCGTGAGGGAAAGGCGAAAAGAACCCCGGCGAGGGGAGTGAAATAGAACCTGAAACCGTGTACGTACAAGCAGTGGGAGCACCCGACAGGGTGTGACTGCGTACCTTTTGTATAATGGGTCAGCGACTTATATTCTGTAGCAAGGTTAACCGTATAGGGGAGCCGTAGGGAAACCGAGTCTGAACTGGGCGTTAAGTTGCAGGGTATAGACCCGAAACCCGGTGATCTAGCCATGGGCAGGTTGAAGGTTGGGTAACACTAACTGGAGGACCGAACCGACTAATGTTGAAAAATTAGCGGATGACTTGTGGCTGGGGGTGAAAGGCCAATCAAACCGGGAGATAGCTGGTTCTCCCCGAAAGCTATTTAGGTAGCGCCTCGTGCATTCATCTTCGGGGGTAGAGCACTGTTTCGGCTAGGGGGTCATCCCGACTTACCAACCCGATGCAAACTACGAATACCGAAGAATGTTATCACGGGAGACATACGGCGGGTGCTAACGTCCGTCGTGAAGAGGGAAACAACCCAGACCGCCAGCTAAGGTCCCGAAGTCATGGTTAAGTGGGAAACGAAGTGGGAAGGCTTAGACAGCCAGGATGTTGGCTTAGAAGCAGCCATCATTTAAAGAAAGCGTAATAGCTCACTGGTCGAGTCGGCCTGCACGGAAGATGTAACGGGGCTAAACCATGCACCGAAGCTGCGGCAGCGACATTTAGATGTTGTTGGGTAGGGGAGCGTTCTGTAAGCCGTAGAAGGTGGACTGAGAGGTCTGCTGGAGGTATCAGAAGTGCGAATGCTGACATAAGTAACGATAAAGCGGGTAAAAAACCCGCTCGCCGAAAGACCAAGGTTTCCTGTCCAACGTTAATCGGGGCAGGGTAAGTCGACCCCTAAGGCGAGGCTGAAAAGCGTAGTCGATGGGAAACGGGTTAATATTCCCGTACTAATGGTTACTGCGAAGGGGGGACGGAGAAGGCTAGGCTATCCGGGCGACGGTTGTCCCGGTTTAAGCGAGTAGGTGGGTAGTGCAGGCAAATCCGCACTGCTACAACACTGAGACGTGATGACGAGCCACCAAGGTGGTGAAGTAGTTGATGCCCAGCTTCCAGGAAAAGCCTCTAAGCGATAGGTAATCATTAATCGTACCCAAAACCGACACAGGTGGTTAGGTAGAGAATACTCAGGCGCTTGAGAGAACTCGGGTGAAGGAACTAGGCAAAATGGTGCCGTAACTTCGGGAGAAGGCACGCTGGCATTAGGTGAAGGGTCTAGCATCCGGAGCTGAAGCCAGTCGAAGATACCAGCTGGCTGCAACTGTTTATTAAAAACACAGCACTGTGCAAACACGAAAGTGGACGTATACGGTGTGACGCCTGCCCGGTGCTGGAAGGTTAATTGATGGGGTAAGCAGTAAGGCGAAGCTCTTGATCGAAGCCCCAGTAAACGGCGGCCGTAACTATAACGGTCCTAAGGTAGCGAAATTCCTTGTCGGGTAAGTTCCGACCTGCACGAATGGCGTAATGATGGCCAGGCTGTCTCCACCCGAGACTCAGTGAAATTGAACTCGCTGTGAAGATGCAGTGTACCCGCGGCAAGACGGAAAGACCCCGTGAACCTTTACTATAGCTTGACACTGAACATTGAGCCTTGATGTGTAGGATAGGTGGGAGGCTTTGAAGTGTGGACGGCAGTCTGCATGGAGCCAACGTTGAAATACCACCCTTTAATGTTTGATGTTCTAACTTAGGCCCGTAATCCGGGCTGAGGACAGTGTCTGGTGGGTAGTTTGACTGGGGCGGTCTCCTCCCAAAGCGTAACGGAGGAGCACGAAGGTTGGCTAATCACGGTCGGACATCGTGAGGTTAGTGCAAAGACATAAGCCAGCTTGACTGCGAGCGTGACGGCGCGAGCAGGTACGAAAGTAGGTCTTAGTGATCCGGTGGTTCTGAATGGAAGGGCCATCGCTCAACGGATAAAAGGTACTCCGGGGATAACAGGCTGATACCGCCCAAGAGTTCATATCGACGGCGGTGTTTGGCACCTCGATGTCGGCTCATCACATCCTGGGGCTGAAGTAGGTCCCAAGGGTATGGCTGTTCGCCATTTAAAGTGGTACGCGAGCTGGGTTTAGAACGTCGTGAGACAGTTCGGTCCCTATCTGTCGTGGGCGAAGGAAGATTGAGGGGGGCTGCTCCTAGTACGAGAGGACCGGAGTGGACGCACCACTGGTGTACAGGTTGTCATGCCAATGGCATCGCCTGGTAGCTAAGTGCGGAAGAGATAACCGCTGAAAGCATCTAAGCGGGAAACTGGCCTCAAGATGAGTCTTCCCTGACAGTAATGTCCTATAAGGGGTGTTCGAGACGAGGACGTAGATAGGCTGGATGTGTAAGCGTAGCGATACGTTGAGCTAACCAGTACTAATGACCCGAGAGGCTTAACCTGACAACACCGAAGGTGTTTTGAGAGAGAGAATTTTAGCTTGTTTTGAGATTGAATCTGGTCGGATTTTGCTGAAGGCCGAGGTATGTTCGCTACTGAGGTAGGTGAGCAGACTATAAGGCAGCGAAATAAGACGGGATAAATAGAAAAGAATTTGTCTGGCGGTAATAGCGCGGTGGTCCCACCTGACCCCATGCCGAACTCAGAAGTGAAATGCCGTAGCGCCGATGGTAGTGTGGGGTATCCCCATGTGAGAGTAGGGAGCTGCCAGACTTTAATTATGTTAAGAAAGCCACCCCAGGGTGGCTTTTTGACGTTTGGCTAGTTATATCGTAAAACGGTTTAGTTTATTTATTGTAAAATTTTATTTATAAATTTTTTGATTTGCTATGAATCGAGAAAAAAGAAAAAAACTAGGCTAGAATGTTTTTCCCCTTATTTCTTCTTGTAATATTACATTTAATCAATTAAATGCATATTTATATAACAAATATGCAACATTTTCGTTGTCTTAAATTAAGTTAATTATCGTTATTATATTTGAAATAAATTCTTTATTTTCAATAAAATAACTTTTTTTGGAAAATGGAAGGATTTTTGATTTTTGCTGATTTTGAGATAGTCTTTAGCAAGTGTACCTTATATTAAAGGAGATGCTCCATGGATCAGCAGACAGTGATCAATGAATTAACTTTTTTGCAACCGTTTGGCGCACCAGAAAAGCAACTTTTGACACCAGCTGCAATTGATTTTTTAACAGATTTAGTTGAGCAGTTTGCTGGACCTTGTGATGTTTTACTTAATGCTAGAGTTGAGCGACAGTTGCAGATTGATCAAGGTATTTTACCTGATTTTATGCCAGAAACGATTTCAATTAGGAAGGATGATTGGAAAATACAAGGTATTCCTGCAGATTTACTTGATCGTCGAGTTGAAATAACCGGTCCAGTAGAACGTAAAATGATTATTAATGCTTTGAATGCTAATGTAAAAGTCTTTATGGCTGATTTTGATGACTCACTTTCACCTGCTTGGGAAAAATTGATTGAAGTACACATTAATTTACGTGATGCGGTTAATGGCACTATTTCATTTATTAATAAGCAAGGCAAAGTTTATCAATTAAAGTCTGATCCGGCTGTTTTGATGGTTCGTGTGCGAGGCTTACATTTACCTGAAAAACATATTTTATATCGAGGAAAAGCAATTCCAGGGGCATTATTGGATTTTGCACTTTATTTCTTTCATAACTATAAAAAGCTATTGGAAAAAGGGAGTGGCCCTTATTTTTATATTCCCAAATTAGAATCTTATAAAGAGGATCAATGGTGGAATGAAGTATTTAGCTATACCGAAGAGCGATACGGATTATCCATTGGTACAATTAAAGCAACTGTACTTATTGAGACACTACCAGCTGTCTTTCAGATGGACGAAATTCTTTATTATCTGCGTAATCATATTGTTGGGCTTAATTGTGGTCGTTGGGATTATATTTTTAGTTATATTAAAACGGGCTTTGTTGAATAAATCAGAATTAGCCGACAGGATGGCTCCCTCTGCTACAGCTGTTATCCGATCCTGACGCTGTGTGGCATACCCAACAACGTCATACGGTTCAGCGCTTTGACCATCGCCATTGCTTCACCTACCTGAGCCTCATAGTCACGCAGCCTCAGATGGCCACCCAGCAAAGTTTTTATGCGGAACATCGCTGTTTCTGCCACTGAACGCCGGTGATAACCCACTTTCTTTTTCCACATATCATTACTCCTGCTCAGACGCTGATTCGCCACCGCATGGTTACGTTCATGGTACTTGTCCGGCCAGTATTTCGCTCCGTTTCGCGGCGGGATAAGGGGCCTGATTTTCTTTCTTAGCAACGCGTCGTGGCAGTAACAGGCGTCATAAGCACCGTCTGCTGACACTTCCCTGATTTTCCGGTGGGTTTGGTTAATCAGGCCCGGCAGTGCCTGCGCATCTGTCGTTCCGCTGAGCGATAAGTCGGCACAGATAATCTCATGAGTCACACTGTCTGCTGCCAGATGAAGCTTGCGCCACACTCTTCGTCTGTCAGCCCCATGCTGCCTAACTTTCCATTCACCTTCGCCAAAGACCTTCAGACCGGTACTGTCGATGACCAGATGCGAGATTTCACCACGCGTTGGCGTTTTTATGCTGATGTTGACGCTCTTTGCTCGTCTGCTGACCAGCGAGTAGTCCGGACAGCACAGCGGCAAAGACATGAGTTTAAAAATCGAATCAACGAAGCCCTGTAATGCCCGGAGCGACAGATTAAACACACGCTTCATCATCAGGACAGTGGTAACAGCCATATCGCTGTAGTAAAGCGGCCGGCCACGACCTTCAGGCGAAGAACTGTCAGTCCATCCAGCGATGGCCGACTCATCAAGCCAGACCGTCAGGGAACCGCGTTGTCTGAGTGCCTTGTTGTACGCGGGCCAGTTGGTAATTTTAAACTTTTGCTTTGCCATGGGGACCTGATGTTGAAACGAATTTAGCGATCAGCTCCGCCAATCACCTAAAAGTTCGATTTATTCAACAAAGCCTTTAAAAATGTAAAAATATTATTAACATTCTCTGTTTTATAATATAGTTTTCTTCCTAGTGTTTTGGGTTCAAGTTAATATTTGGATAGTAGACTAAATGAAAAAAAATTATTTATAACTTGGTTGATATTATTGAATTTTCCAATGGCAAACAGCGATGTCTTGCCACAAATTGACATGAATATATCAAATAATACGCAATCGGTTGAACAATAAAAAAACGATTCGTTTAGCCAACAATTAAAAAAAGCATCTCAAGGTGAGATGAATGCCATAATGCATGTTGCGATAACTTATCTTTATGGCTCAAAAGATATACAAGAAGACGTTGGAAAAGCCAATTTTTGGTTTGAAAAAGCGATTGTAAAAGGCAATAGCGATGCCTTTTATTATATGGGCGTGATTAATCAAAGAAAAAAATTATAAAGCTGCGGTAATCTGGTTGCAGCGTGGCGCAAACAAAGGTGATCCTTACGCTCAATCTGGTTTGGGTTATATGTATAGCGTTGGGTTAGGGGTTGATAAAGACTATAAACAAGCGAAAAATTGGTATGACAAAGCCGCTTTGCAGCAGGAAGCTTATGCTCAGTTTGTTTTGGGATATTTATACCAGAATGGGTTTGGTGTTAATCAAGACTATCAGAAATCAAGAGAGTTGTATGAGAAAAGTGCTGATTTAGGTGATTTAGGTGATTTAGGTGATTTAGGTGATTTAGGTGATTTAGGTGATTTAGGTGATTTAGGTGATTTAGGTGATTTAGGTGATTTAGGTGATTTAGGTGATTTAGGTGCATTGAATAATTTAGCGCAGATTTATGAGAAAGGTTATAGCGTTAAGAAAAATCCGGCTTATGCCATTGAATTGTATCGGTGCGCAGCATATAATGGTGATGCTATTGCGCAATATAATATGGGATTTATTTATGATGATGGTAAATATTTAGAGAAAAATAATTATCAGGTTTTTTATTGGTACAAACGAGCCGCAGAGCAAGGACATGTTGATGCACAGTATCGTCTTGCCGAATTTTATCAACATGGCTATGGAGTTGAGCAGAATGCTATTATAGCCAGGCAGTGGTATTAGCGGATGCTGGCTATGCTGATGCAAGTATGAAAGTTGCTTATTATTATGAAAAAGGCATCAGTATAAAAAAAGATCTTACTAAGGCTGCGGAATTGTATCGGATCATGGCAAATAGAGGTGAAGCTGAAGCGCAATACCGACTGGCAAAAATCTATTTGGCTGGTCAAGGTATTAATAAGCAACCTAAAAAAGCATTTAGCTTAATGCAGAAAGCCGCGCAGAAAATACAACAAGCAAAAAACCAGTTGGGACTTTTTTATTTATATGGCATAGGCACTGAAAAAAATCCACAAAAAGCTAGTGAACTGTTTTTGTCTTCGGTTTATAAACAAGAAACCGATGCACAAAATAATTTAGCGGTATTATATGCCACAGGCGAGGGTATAAAGAAAAATATTTTCCGTGCCATTATGTGGTTTGCAACTGCGGCAAAACTTAATAATAGTCTTGCGAAAGAAAATCTTACACGATTACAAACCAGCTTGGTTGTGAAGCCGACAGATTTGAAATTATCAAAAAAATATGACTAAAACTTTGCATTGGTAAAAATAAGTCTCACTGCGTCATTTAGCATTAGTCATTTTAAGCGGTAATTATATTTCGGTTATTCAAAAAGATTTTTATGCAGTATTTGGATAATCGTCTCAGCTTCTTTATCAGAGACCAGTAGACAAATATTATGACTACTGGCTCCGTAACATATCATACGGATATTATGAGTTGCTAGCGCGCTAAAAATGTGACTTCCCAGACCATCTATTTGCGATAAGTTATTACCAATAATGGCAACTAGTGCTAACCCCTCCTCAACATCTACACGACATAATTTGGCTAATTCTGTCATTAAAGTGTCAGTTAATAGGTTTCTTTTGGTAGTGGTAGAGCCGGTTGTATCCAAGGTTAAAGCAATGCTAACTTCGGATGTAGTAATGAGGTCGACAGAAATATGATGTTGTGATAATAGTGTGAATACCTCAGCAAGAAATCCGCGAGCGGGAAGCATATTTAGACTATGCAAAGTGAGAAGCGTCTGTTTTCTCCTTATGGTCAGCGCTCGAAATTGAGGTAATTTCTTGGTGCTGGCGCAGATATAGGTGCCACTCTTTTCTGGTATTTGGCTTGAACCAACAAATACGGGAATGCCTGCTCGGATAGCGGGTAATAATGTTGCTGAATGTAATATTTTAGCGCCGAATACAGCCATTTCTGCGGCTTCATTAAAAGTGATAGCGCTAATCGATTTGGCACTAGCAACAATACGAGGATCGGTCGTATAGATACCGGCAACATCTGTCCAGATATCAACCTGGTCAAAGGATAACGCTTCAGCAATCAGCGCAGCGGTGTAATCGCTACCTCCTCGCCCCAATGTTGTTGTGCGACCGGCTTCATCCTGACCAATAAAACCTTGAGTTACAATCAGGTTTTCTTGCAGTTTAGGTAGTAGATATTTATTAGCTAGTCGCTTTAATTGTTGCTGATTGGGTTCGGCTTTACCAAATTTATCATTGGTCTGCATAATATTACGAACATCAAACCAGGTTGCGATCACCCCCCGTTGTCGTAGGATTTCGACAAATAAGTAGCTTGACATTAGTTCACCATAACTGACAATTTCATCAATGTGTGGTGCGGTAAGGGGTTGTTGGGTCGTGACTGCGGATAAAGCAGTAAGTCTTGCCAGTAAGTGATCAATTATTGGTTGAATGCTAAAAGGGTTGTCTAGACAATTGATTATCGTGTATTGGTGCTGACGAATTTGTTTTAATAGCGCCTTACGTCTATTGTCATTACACGTCTCAGTAAGTTTGATCAGCAGATTGGTAATGCCTGATGAAGCTGAAAGCACAACAATTCGCACATTTTTATTAGCAATAACGATATCCGCGCTTTTATACATGGTCTTAAAATTAGCGACACTGGTGCCACCAAATTTGGCAATATGAAATTTTTTATTTGCAGAGGCGGTAGACACTGCACTCATAATACTATCTCCATGTATTTGAAAGGTGAACAAGTAATCTACCATTATCGAGTTATTGTCTGAAGGTCAATTTATTTTTAGCGAAATCAATAATTTTTATAATTACCAAAAAATTATTGATTTTATCAATATTCGATCAATTGAACAGATACGATTAAATTGGCCAGTGGAAGGCATTAAAAGAAGTTAAATTGGTGGGGAGAATGAGTTACTATCCAATCATTGGTAGTTGTAAATCTGAGTTGAAGAAAGATAGAGAGTATTTCAATGGAAAACATTAATCCAAGTTTAACCGCAGCATGGCACGAATTAGAACAACATTATCAATCAGTAAAAGATATCCATCTGCGTGATCTTTTTGCTAATGATGCTGATCGTTTTGCTAATTTTTCACTCACTTTTAATGAACAGATCTTGGTTGATTTTTCTAAAAATCGAATAACTGAAAATACCTTGCTTAAATTACTAGATTTAGCAAAAGAGACAAAGCTAAGCGCCGCAATTAACAGCATGTTTTCTGGAGAGAAAATTAATAGAACAGAAGATAGAGCTGTTTTGCATATTGCTTTACGTAATCGTAGCAATAGTCCGATAAAGCTTGATGGTGTTGATATTATGCCACAAGTTAATGCTGTGATAGACAAAATGCGTTGTTTCAGTGAACGAGTCATTAATGGTGATTGGAAAGGTTATACCGGCCAGGCAATAACAGATGTTGTTAATATTGGTATTGGAGGCTCTGATCTTGGGCCATATATGGTAACCGAAGCACTCAGGCCTTACAAAAACCATTTAAATATGCATTTTGTTTCCAATATAGATGGCAGCCATATTGCTGAAACATTGCAAAAAATTAAACCTGAAACAACATTATTTTTGATTGCCTCTAAAACTTTTACCACCCAGGAGACAATGACTAATGCTCATACAGCCAGAAAATGGTTTTTAGCTGCTGCCGCGGATGAAACACAGATTGCCAAACATTTTGTCGCTTTATCAACCAATGAGCAACAAGTGGCCAAATTTGGCATCGATACACAAAATATGTTCGAATTCTGGGATTGGGTTGGCGGTCGTTATTCATTGTGTTCAGCTATTGGCCTGTCGATTGTTTTATCCATCGGATTTAATAATTTTGAACAATTACTAAGTGGTGCTCATGCAATGGATCAACATTTTGCACAGACACCTTTTGAGCATAATATTCCGGTGATATTGGCGTTAATCGGGATTTGGTATAATAATTTTTTTGCTACTGAGACTGAAGCCATTTTACCTTATGATCAATATTTACATCGATTTGCGGCTTATTTTCAACAAGGCAACATGGAATCAAATGGCAAGTATGTTGATCGTAATGGCGAAAAAGTGAATTATCAAACTGGGCCCATTATTTGGGGTGAACCAGGTACTAATGGTCAGCATGCATTTTATCAATTAATCCATCAGGGTACCAAACTTATCCCTTGTGATTTCATTGCACCAGCGATAAGCCATAATCCATTAAGTGATCACCATAATAAATTAATGTCTAATTTTTTTGCCCAAACAGAAGCGTTAGCATTTGGTAAAAATCGGCTTGAAGTGGACGAAGAATTTAAAGCGGCAGGTCAAGATCCGGCTAAAATGGCTAATGTGGCACTTTATAAAGTTTTCCAAGGTAATCGCCCAACTAACTCTATCCTTGTTGATCAAATTGCGCCATATACGCTAGGCGCTTTGATTGCGATGTATGAACACAAGATTTTTGTGCAAGGTGCTATATTGAATATTTTTAGTTTTGACCAATGGGGGGTCGAACTTGGTAAGCAATTAGCTGGTCGCATTTTGCCCGAGCTGGCAACTGAAGATCAAATTAACAGCCATGACACCTCTACCAATGGCTTGATTAATTGTTTTAAAAGCTGGCGACAATAATTTTATCACCAAAGCTTGTAACAGCAGGTTTTGGTGACAATGAATAACCTGCCAGATAGATCACTTCTTGCTAATATAAAGATTGCAAAATTAATAAAAATTTTGCAATCAGAGATAACTTTTTATACAAATTAGCAGATCCTATCATTCTATTCATTATTAGCATGCTATCTTGTATTTTAAATCTCAATATAGAGTGAGAGAAGTATTCTATGGGCGTAACTGTAAAGATAAGCCATATCAATCAGTCACTTTTCTGCAATCAACCGATTCATTGGTTTTCGACGCAATAAGTTACCGTACAGAATCCAATATATAATTGGTTAACCGAATTAGGTTCAATGACTGAGCGTCTTGCGCGTTATTGCCAGCAAGTCACCGTAAAACTGTATCAAGAAGGTTTTATTCTGTTAGATAGTCAGTACGAAGAAGCTAAACTTTTGCCTAATAGTCAACGTTATTGGTTACGTGAAGTGGTGCTTTTGGGCGATGGTTGTCCATGGTTATATGGGCGGACGGTTATTCCAGAAGAGACATTAACTGGCCATGAAAGTGAGCTAATAAATTTAGGCAGTGTGCCATTGGGAAAATACCTATTTAGTGGAAATAATTTGACTCGTGATTATATTAATCTAGGTATACAGAATAATTGTTGGGTAAGGCGTTCATTGTTAAGATTATCGGCTAAATCTTTATTATTAACAGAACTTTTTTTGCCAGATTCACCTATCTATACAAAATAATAGGGAGATAAATAGATTGGCAGGGCAAACAACGTTGAAATTGAATAAATGGCGCGCCTATTTTCGTTTAATGCGAATTGATAAACCGATAGGTATTTTATTATTACTATGTCCTACTTATTGGGCATTATGGTTAGCAAGCCGGGGGTTACCAGATCTTTTTATTTTATTAGTTTTTACTGCGGGTGTTTTTTTGATGCGTGCAGCTGGTTGTGTTATCAATGATTTTGCGGATCGAAAATTTGATGGTTATGTTGCAAGAACCAAGGAACGTCCCCTGCCAAATGGTGATGTAACAGAAAAAGAAGCTAAGACACTATTTTTTTCATTGATCGTCATCGCTTTTATATTAGTGTTGACCTTAAATAAAATGGCAATTTGGTTATCGGTGATTGGGTTGCTATTAGCTTGGATTTATCCATTTATCAAACGATTTAGCCATTTTCCGCAGATTGTATTGGGTGCTGCGTTTGGTTGGTCAATTCCAATGGCATATGCAGCAGTTAGTGAGTCCTTACCTTTAGAATGTTGGTTATTATTTCTGGTTAATATTATTTGGTCTATTGTTTATGATACCCAGTATGCGATGGTTGATCGCAATGATGATATAAAAATTGGTGTAAAATCAACCGCAATTATTTTTGCCGGTTTTGATAAATTAATTATTGGCATTTTACAATTAGCTATGGTGCTGGTGTTATTTTATATAGGGCAACTGCTAGATTTGGGTGGGTTTTATTTTGTTAGTTTGATATTGGTATTAGGCTTATTTACCTATCAACAAAAACTAATAGCCAATCGACAACCAATATTATTTTTTAAAGCATTTATGAATAACAAGTATGTGGGGTTGGTTTTATTTATTGGCATCTTATTAAATTATTTTTAATTATAAAGGATAATCTCGAATGATTATCCTTTATAATGTTGGTCGATTTTAGTCTAAATCCGTTTTACGTTACTATACTAATATAAAGATGATTTATTTAGGTAATGGCTTTTCAGTAACGTGTTTGACACTATCAATAGTTAAGCACACTTCTGGAGATATTAATTTAGCGATAATACGATAAAGCCGTTGTGCATTGGCGATGATAATCGTATCTTCTTCTCTATTAATATAACCTTCCTGCTTTAATGTATTTACCAGTGTGGAGAAAACCGCCTTATCAAAGAATTCAGGCGCGTTGATACCATGTAGTACAGATAGACGTTGAGCAAGAATACGGCTCTCTTTTTCTAATATTCCTCGGCTAATTTCAGGTATCGTACTCAGTAGTGAAAGTGTAATTGCATAGCGTTGTAGAGTTTCTTTGATACCAGCAGCTAAAAGCTGAAGAGGGCGAATACGAGCTGGATTGATAGTTACAACACCCTGTACTGTTAATAATATTAGTTGTGGACGCGCCAATTCATTCAGCAGAATATCGATATATTCAGGTAATTCTTCTATGCTATAGCGCATGAACAGTTCTGCTTTTAAGAATGGATAAATGAGTGCAATTTGATCACCAATTTCCTGGCGTTGAACACTTTCATTATGTAATACGATATTGGCTACCAAAGAAGGCAAAACCAACAAATGCATAATATTATTTCGATAATAAGTCATCAAGACAGCATTTTCTCGAGGTAATACTACAATATCGCCCATGCTGTCATGCTCGACTTCAAACTTATCCAATTGCAAGGCGTCTTCTAATAGTTGCTCAGCAGTTTTGCTGGGTGTCGTGCTATCATCGCTATAAGGCACATTTCTTAATAGTTGGAGGTAACATTCGATTTGTTCAATTAATTGTTCACGGGTTAATGCACGTTGGCGAGAAGCTAACAAAGCAGTTGAACATAAATTGACTGCATTAGCCGCAGCAGCGTTGTTAATTCTAACCATGATTTTATGAGCTAACCGAGTCACGGTTGAATTTAACCAAGTTGGACGCTGGGGCTCAATAGCATCGATAGATTGACGCCACTCGGGAACATGTTTGTTTAAATATTGAGTTAGTGCAATCGGTTGACCAAAGTTAACATAACCTTGCCCTAGTTTACGTAATTTGCGTAGACCTTTTAACATTGCGAAAAACCCTTCTTTCTCTTTTGCCGCCCCTTTTAGTTCCTTAGCGTAGGTCGCAACTTCTAATACATGTTCATAACCTATGTAGATTGGAACAATGGTAATTGGACGTGAATCACCTCGTAGCATTGCTTGCAGGGTCATTGACAGCGTACCAGTCTTTGGTTCCAGTAGTCGGCCTGTTCGAGAGCGGCCACCTTCAACAAAATATTCAATTGAGTAACCACGCGCAAATAATTCGCTGAGATATTCACGAAATATGGTCGAGTAAAGTTTATTGCCTTTGAAAGAGCGACGAATGAAAAAAGCACCTAAGTGACGAAAAATTGGCCCAGCCGGCCAAAAATTAAGGTTGATACCTGCAGCGATATGAGGCGGAACTAAACCTTGATGATAAAGCACATAAGATAATAATAGATAATCCATGTGACTACGATGAGAAGGAATATAGACAATTTCATGACCATCTTGTGCTAATTGGCGCACACGTTCGGCGTGTTGCACATTAATTCCTTGATAGAGTCGATTCCATGTCCAACTAAGTACGCGGTCAGTAATGCGGATCGCTTCATAGGAAAAATTAGCGGCAATTTCTTCCATCATGGCAATCGCATTATGTTTTGCCTTCTCAAGGGATATTTTTTTTGCTTTAGCTTCATCTTCAACTGCTTTTTCTATCGCTTTTGAAGTTAACAGTTTATTGAATAGATCGTGGCGTACAGGGAGTTTGGGGCCAACCGCAGCTAATCGTTGCCGTGAATAGTGAATTCGAGCTACTCGGGCAAGTTTATTGGCGATAATTGTATCAGTACCATATTCGCCAGCCATTTGGCGTAAAGAGACAGTGGGAGAAAAACGAACAAAACTGTCACGTCCTAACCAGATAACGGCAAAGAATTTTTGGATACCATTCAGTAAACGTAACGGAGGCGCTGGCGAGTGGCCTTCTCGACCAGGCGCTCGACCGAACATTACTGATACGGGTAGCATCTGAATGTGTAGCTCGGGATTATGGCAATGAAGATCAAGATAAGCAGTAAATGTTTTTACTGAATCTTTACGTGGATCTGGCGAATAATAACGAAATACACGCGGGCCATCATCGATAAAGACATAGGCAGGTAATTTAATTTCGTCTATTTCAATCGGATCGAGTGGATCAGGTAAGCCAATAGAACAACATTGTTGCCGTAAGGTCAATAAATCTGTTTTAGAATGATAAGGTAATACATATAGAAAAGGATGTGTCGTATCAAGACGCAATTCTTTAATTGGATCTGCTGGTATGAGCTTACTTTTTACCAACAATTTCATTGGTAAATCTAATAGATTATAGTAAATTGTACGCCAAAATGACATAGATGAGCGATAACCTCTTGTTTGAATCCTACCAAAGCATATCAGAAATAGTAATTAATATCTGTTTAAAAGATAATAATTATATTAAATCCCACATTTATCTAAACCTAGAGAGTAAATTTTATGGCAAATTAAACAACCGGCTTAACCCGAATTATTAAAGCAACTAGTTATTCGCTGAAAGGGTTAAGAGCAGCCTGGAAGCGTGAAGCCGCTTTTAGACAAGAAGCAATTATGGTGATTATTGCCATTATTGTGGCTTTTTTACTTGATGTGCAATGGATTGAACGGTTATTACTTATTAGCTCAATGGTATTGATAGCTATTGTTGAATTATTAAATAGTGCGATTGAAGCAGTGGTTTATCGAATTTGTACAGAATTGCATGAGCTTTCTGCTAAAGCGAAAGATATCGGCTCGGCGGCGGTTTTTATTGCAATTTGTTTAGCAATTTTTATTTGGTCAGTTGTAATTGGTAATCATTATTTCGTGAGCTAGTTATAAAAAATAGGGTTTTACACATTTATTGATTTTAAATCTTAATATACCTGTATATACTTACAGTTACAATGTGTGGATGCGAATAAATAGGGGGCGAAATGAAAGAATTAACGTTGAGGCAGCAGCAGGTCTATGATCTAGTGCGTGAACACATTTCGCAAACGGGTATGCCGCCGACACGCGCTGAAATTGCATCAAGTTTAGGTTTTCGTTCACCAAATGCAGCAGAGGAACACTTAAAGGCGTTGGTGCGAAAAGGAGTGATAGAAATTGTTTCTGGTGCGTCTCGCGGTATCCGGCTACTGCAAGAAGAACATGAGGATGAAGGATTACTACTTATTGGTCGGGTGGCGGCAGGAGAACCCTTACTTGCTCAAGAACATATCGAGAGTCATTATCGGATTGATGCTACTATTTTTAGACCTAGTGCTGATTTTTTATTGCGTGTTAATGGCATGTCCATGAAAAATATTGGAATTATTGATGGGGATTTACTTGCTGTACATAAAACCCAGCAGGTACATAATGGACAAATCGTTGTAGCGCGGATTGATGATGAAGTGACGGTTAAACGCTTCAAGCAAGTGGGTAGTAAAGTTGAATTAATTGCTGAAAATCGTGAATTTGAGCCAATTATTGTGGATTTGCGGACACAAACCTTAACTATTGAAGGACTAGCTGTTGGTATTATTCGTAGTAGTAACTCATTTTAGTCAAACTTTTTGCGCTTTTATCTCTAATTAATTTTTTAAGTAAATTCAGCTTAATTTATTGAATATAATATTATTTCCTAGTTTGTTTGATTTTTTGATTGATGGGTATTAAGCAAACTATTTTTAAATTTTTATTGCTTTTTTAATAAATGCCGGTTGTATGAGCCGCCGGCTTTTATATCACTATTTAAGCCTAATAATACCTTAGCTTTGACACTGTTTTTTCTCAATTTTGTTGCAGGGTAAACATAACCCATGGCTTTCAACAACGGTATGGGACAACTGGAAACCAGTCTGTTTGGCTAATTTTAAAATAGCAGTTTCTACCGCTTGGCCATTACTTTCGGCAACACTACCGCAATTATCACAAATTAGCATAACTGAGGTATGTTTAGGATCCTCAAAATGATGACAAATAACATAGCTATTTGTTGATTCTATCTTGTGTATAAAACCTTGTTCTAAGAGAAACTCCAGGCCACGATAAATAGTCGGCGGTTTAGCTTGAGGTTCAGAAAGTATAAGTAAATCAAGCAAATCATAAGCACTAATAGCACAAGGTTGGGCTGCTATAAGGCTTAATACCTCTTCTCTTTGGGGTGTTAAACGTACATTACGCGCTTGGCATATTTTTTTTGCCTGGGACAGTATTTTTTCCTGATCTTGCTTTGTCATGAATTATCCTAAGGTGAAGATCATTATAATAATGATATTATCATATTTATACTTTTTGATATCTACCATAGTTCTAAAATAAATAATATCTTTTACTATTTTGTAATAATTCTTTTTTATTTCCTGTTGCGATACACTGATACTTAATTGGAAAATGGAATAAATATTGAGTAGAAATTAAGATTATTAATTTTGATTATCTAGTGAATTAATAGAAGTTATTTCTATTTAAATTAAGGGTGATAAAATGGATAACAAATTTTACTTGCGCTCACGCCTCCCTCTTTACTGAGATTCTTATCACAATTCTATTATATTATTTTTTATAACTGAAAATTATCAGTAACATTTTATATATTGCTTGATTTTTAAAGGAGTTAATAATGCGTGAGAGTAAAAAAATACACCATGTTTTTATACTTATGGGGGTATCAGGTAGTGGTAAATCAGCAGTTGCGAGTGGGATCGCTCAAAAAATAGGAGCTGCGTTTTTAGATGGTGATTTTTTGCATCCATGTGCCAATATTAGAAAGATGTCGGATGGCTATGTGGTGAATGATTCTGATCGACTGCCTTGTCTTAAGGCATTGAGTAATGCTATTTTTGCTATGCAGAGAACAAATAAGGTTTCTTTGATTGTTTGTTCCGCGTTGAAAAAAAATATCGAGATATTTTAAGAGACGGAAACCAACATTTGTCATTTCTTTACCTTGCAGGAGACTTTAAATTAATAGAAGACCGATTAAAAAAGCGTAAAAATCATTTTTTCAAACCAAATATGTTGGTCTCGCAGTTTGATACTTTGGAAGTACCTAGTAATGATGAAAAAGATGTGTATGTCATCGATATTAAGCCACCATTAGCTGAAGTTATTGATAATACAGTAAAATTAATTGAGAAAATTATTACTAAAAAAAATAGATGAACACGCCTATACCTGAAACATTAAATATGCTTGTATTGACATTGACTGCCGCAGGGGCTGTCTTTTTATTGTTGTTTCTGGTTATGTATGCAAGATTACATGCGTTCATTGCGTTGATGGTGGTTTCTATTTTAGCAGGATTATTTTCTGGTATGCCGGTTAAAAAAATCATAGAAACAATGCAAGAAGGTATGGCAGGAACATTAGGATTTTTAGCAATTATTACAGCAAGTTGATTAAATATGCTTTGGCATATTTTGCTGAACTTGGGTGATTAACTCTTCGTTACTTGAGAACATATTTTGTAAATAACGATTATATTTATCTCCAAGTTGTGAGTAGTTTTTCAGATTATCAATTAATACACTGGTACTTAATGAATTCTGAGTACTACGCTGCTGTGCACGTGAATTGTGTAATAATTGATAGGCATTATTGGTATTCAAATTTCTTAAGTATGCATTGACAGATGCATCGACAGATGAATAAACCGCATAGCCTTTGATGGTACCTGGACTGTAGGTACATTTACGACCGCATTTCATGCCAAACAAATTATTATTTTTCTGGGCTAAGCCAGAAGCTCCCCACCCTGATTCTGTTGCTGCTTGGGTAACAACTAAGTGGGTAGGAATAATATCAACACGACTTAGCAACTTGTTCCAGTTTAAACTAACAGGTGAACTGCATGGTATATTATAACTGGTACAAATTTGATTTAATCGTTGTTTATCAGCAGCGTTCCAATTTTTATTGTAACGTTTGGATAATAACCACTGGCGATCTTGCATGATCTTGTAGTTGTACTTTTCAATTATTGGGACAATCGCGTTTTAAAAACGCTTTCTTGCGAGTAGCTCCTGATGGGTATTTTCGCATATCAGGCAGACGAGTTAGTTTTTTTGTCTGCACAGGTTTGTGATAATACTCTTTTAGAGACAAACTCATACTGGTTGATGAATAACTAAAACTAGTTGAAAACAATAACACCAAGAAAGCGAAGACGGCGTTAGTCCTCATCGTTCGAGAGGGCATGGCGCTTCTCCTCGTTTCAAGTTGAACAAAAATTGCACAAATCCTAGCAGATAAAGTTAACAAGTGCTACTTATTATTGGCTATTTATTAATTAAATGTTAGTTTAAATTTGTTAATTTTAATTAAAAAAACATTTATCATTATTTTACAATAAGTTATATTTATATCTATATTAATATGGTTAAATTTATTTAATTAATTACATATGGGATTACTATATTTTTAGCAAAAATTAATGATTTTATTGCTTCTTTAATTCCAAATTATCGCGAATTTCAGTAAATTTTGCTATTTGTGGAAAGTCTTCACGTGTCCAATAACCATTTTTAGCTGGTAAGGCAGTAGAATATTTTGTTGGCCACAGCTGTAGTTGCGCAAATTGGGATAGCTTATAGTGTTTATAATTCTGAGGAAGGGACAATTTGTGTCCGTGTTGGATATTTTTTGGCGGCATGACTGGCATACGTGTACTACTGGTTTCATAGTCTCGTTTTAGGACCAGAAATTTTTCAGGGACATTCATTTTGCTATTCCACCATTGATTATCTATTTGATCGAACATTTGTTTGGTTTCGTTTTTAGCGTAAGCGCCTAAGTCTTTTAATGATAATGATAATGGTAATGTTTTAGCCATGTCTACACTAAATTGAGTCACTCAACTGGCCTGACCTTGTAAAATCAATGTAAGGGCAATACGGGCACCTAACAGGTTGGAATAGAGATCTTCAGGAGAAAAAGCTGAAATACCTTCAGAAATACCAGGTACAGATTCATAGCAATAACTTTGAGCGATTTCGTGCCAGGCAGCTAATTCATCATCTAGTTGAATTTGATAATTTTCTCCTAGATGAGCAAAAATTTCAGTAAAAAGATATAGGGTATAATCTGCAGTATCTTTTACATGGGCAATGTCAATAAACCCGCCTTTTTCAGTATAAATAAGGCCTAATTTTTCTTTACTCAACCCGCTAAGTACTGTCAATGTTGCCCAAAAGCTATCATTATAATGATGTTCACCTAGTTTGTTAGCTTCAACAATATTATCAATTTGATAAAAAGGGATTGGTATTTGCCAAAGCTTAACTTTGAGATTATAACCAAAAGCACAACACGGTCTTAAGCCTTGCGGTGGTGCTATTGATTGCATAACAGGCCAAATCCTGTGGGCCTCTTCGTGAGTTTCTGTTGTGAGTACTGGTTCAATGGTTATTGAAGTTGCCGTATTTTCTTTGCAACTAATTAAGAAAAGGCAACGACTGAAGATCTTAATAAAAAATTTCAAATTCAACCTCCAGCCTTTCACATACTGTAATCCGTACCGTTTAGCTGAACTAACTTTTTTTAAAATTGATGGTATAGGCCAGAAGTACATAAATTAATCAACTTAATGGATAATGCTATTTTATTTAAAAACGTAATTCGCCCGAGATATAGAAACTATTGCGATTATTAAATCCCACTTCAGATAAAATATTAAAATTACGAGTAATTTCTATTCTAGCGCCTATCGTGCTATTCCATTTGTGTGCTAAATGTTGTTTAACATCAAATTTCATATTAGGATCATCAAGCAATTTGATTAATCCGGCGAATTCCTCAGGTAAATTCAGTTTATTAATATTACCTTTAAAGCGTTGAGTGATATCCTGATACATTGCACCTACCCACACTTGTACTTTGGTATTGCCTTGACCTGATAATAAGGGCTGAAAAGTAAACTCGTAACCGATGCGCGGAGTGATAACTAATGCACTGATCTCACCATCTAAAATATCAAGGTTTGTGCGCGTATAATTAGCATCTAAGGTAGCAAAGAATTGCTTATATCCACCGGCAAGAACAGCTCCACCACCGTAGGTTTTTCCTTCAAAATCTAATACGAAAGGCATATTTCGTGCGAAATCTAGTTCAGCGTCCCCGAAATAAACGCTAGCTAATTTGGTTTTCGAGGAACCCTTGGTTTTGCCATAAACGCCATAAATATTTAAAAAAGGAAATAGCCAAGTATCTAATTTTAACATATGCGATTCATTTTTCTCGCGGGTATGGCCGGCATCTATTATTACTCGGTTAGATAGTTGTGGGATTTTCGGTGAGATAAAATTAATTTTATCTACTACTACGTCCTGCCGTAAATTCATATAGCCGTAGCCAATACCAAATGGTTCAGGGAGAGCATAACCACGAGCACGAGCTTCATTACCCCAAATTGGCAAAATACGGGACCGCTGGCCGAGATAGATCGTCATCGCGTTGCTGTTGGTAAGAAGACTCATTTACCGTAATTGATAATAATGGCCGCTCTTGTGCAAAACCAGAATATGGAAGAGCAAAAGTTGTTATCAGTAACAATAATTTATATAGGTGAATAGATTTCATTGATTAAAAACACCATCTAATATGTAAAATACTTAAAAAAACAGAGTAAGCAAACGGAAATAGCTGACCTTGATTAAGCGAGTGATGTAGCTATGTTGTTATTTATTAAATATTTTTGTTAGTTACATTGCATATCCTGTAAATTTCTAGAAATATAAATTATTGTCGAATATTTATCAATTAGGGTTAGTTTTTGTAGTTAAAAGCATTTAGATTGTATTTTCAATATGGAGAATCAAAATATTTTATTTTATCATGAAAATCCTATTAATTTTTTTTGCGAAAAATATAATTCTGATTGAGTGGTTTTACTTATCTCAAAACTAACTTGAATTTACGATTATCGATTCTTTTAATTTTAATTTTAATTAGCTGAGATATATAAAACTTGTTTAAATGTGCGATGGCTTTGTTGAATAAATCGAACTTTTAGGTGATTGGCGGATCTGATCGCTAAATTCGTTTCAACATCAGGTCCCCATGGCAAAGCAAAAGTTTAAAATTACCAACTGGCCCGCGTACAACAAGGCACTCAGACAACGCGGTTCCCTGACGGTCTTGCTTGATGAGTCGGCCATCGCTGGATGGACTGACAGTTCTTCGCCTGAAGGTCGTGGCCGGCCGCTTTACTACAGCGATATGGCTGTTACCACTGTCCTGATGATGAAGCGTGTGTTTAACCTGTCGCTCCGGGCATTACAGGGCTTCGTTGATTCGATTTTTAAACTCATGTCTTTGCCGCTATGCTGTCCGGACTACTCGCTGGTCAGCAGACGAGCAAAGAGCGTCAACATCAGCATAAAAACGCCAACGCGTGGTGAAATCTCGCATCTGGTCATCGACAGTACCGGTCTGAAGGTCTTTGGCGAAGGTGAATGGAAAGTCAGGCAGCATGGGGCTGACAGACGAAGAGTGTGGCGCAAGCTTCATCTGGCAGCAGACAGTGTGACTCATGAGATTATCTGTGCCGACTTATCGCTCAGCGGAACGACAGATGCGCAGGCACTGCCGGGCCTGATTAACCAAAACCACCGGAAAATCAGGGAAGTGTCAGCAGACGGTGCTTATGACGCCTGTTACTGCCACGATGCGTTGCTAAGAAAGAAAATCAGGCCCCTTATCCCGCCGCGAAGCGGAGCGAAATACTGGCCTGACAAGTACCATGAACGTAACCATGCGGTGGCGAATCAGCGTCTGAGCAGGAGTAATGATATGTGGAAAAAGAAAGTGGGTTATCACCGGCGTTCAGTGGCAGAAACAGCGATGTTCCGCATAAAAACTTTGCTGGGTGGCCATCTGAGCCTGCGTGACTATGAGGCTCAGGTAGGTAAAGCAATGGCGATGGTCAAAGCGCTGAACCTTATGACGTTGTTGGGTATGCCACACAGCGTCAGGATCGGATAACAGGTGTAGCAGAGGGAGCCATCCTGTCGGCTAATTCTGATTTATTCAACAAAGCCACAAAAAGTAATAAACCTTTCTCTCTTAGCGAAAGATTCACTTATAATATTAATAAAACTTGGAATTCTAATCAGTACGAAATTTATCTACTTTTTTAATTTGGCATAATCGATTAACTTATGATAATAAAAAAATTTCTGGATATACTGAAACTCCTTGGGGATTAGGTATTGGAAAATACCGCTTTGATCAAAATAGAAATTGGCATTCTATCTATGCTATGGCTTTTGCTGATTCCCATAATAAAGTACAACCCATAGTCGGATATGGATTTCAAAAAATTTGGCGACCAAGTGAGCTTGATGAATTTCGTATAGGAGCAGGTTTTACACTAAGCGTTACGGCCAGAAATGAATATTGGTATATACCGATCCAATTACCACTTCCGATTGCTTCTATTGAATATAAACAATTCTCAATCCAAGCAACATATGTTCCTGGAACATATAATAACGGTAATGTATTTTTTGCTTGGATACGCTGGCAATGGCAATAAATTTTTAAGTGTTATACTTATACCCTAGTTTAAACCAGGGTAATTAGTGACTATTTTATCAATTTGCTCGATTTTGTTTTCTAAATTTTGTGAGTAAAAATCCTATCCATAAAAACAGAACCCAAAATGGCATAAGAATAACTGAAATACGAATTCCATCAGTCAGTAAAATGATAACCAAAATAAGAAACAAAAAAATTAAACAGAGATAATTACCAAATGGATACCATAATGCTTTGAATTTAGGTTTAATACCTTCTTTTATTTTTACCGCTCTAAATTTTAAATTAGATATACAAATCATAATCCAATTAATTACTAAGGTTGTCACAACCAATGACATTAGTAATTCTAGCGCTTTACCATCTAATAAATAATTAATTAAAATACCACCTGATGTTGCTAAAGCTGAAATAGCAATTGAGACAATAGGCACACCACGCTTAGTCACGATATTCAAAAAATGTGGGGCGTTACCTTGTTTTGCTAAACCATAAAGCATACGACTATTACTATATACTCCACTGTTATAAACTGATAATGCTGCAATTAAAACGACAATATTCAAAGAATTAGAAACAAATTTATCGCCTATGTCATGAAAAATAAGCACAAACGGGCTTTCACCACTAACTACATTTATCCAAGGATACAGTGAGAGCAATACAAATAAAGAACCAATATAAAAAATTAAAATACGATAAACAACTTGATTAGTCGCTTTAGGAATACTTTGCGTTGGATTTTCCGCTTCCTCCGCTGTTATGCCAACGAGCTCTAATCCACCAAAAGAAAACATAATAACTGCCATCGCCATTACCAATCCAGCAATCCCATTAGGAAAGAATCCTCCATATTGCCAAAGATTTGATACCGATGCTTGTGGGCCACCTTTTCCACTGATTAACAGATAGCAGCCAAAAATAATCATCGCAATAATTGCGAACACCTTGATTATTGCAAACCAAAATTCTGTTTCACCATATAAACGTACATTGGTCAAATTGATAAGATTGATAGCGATAAAAAAGATTGCAGCTGAAATCCAGGTTGGGATATCCCACCAATATTGGACATAAATACCTGCTGCAGTCAGCTCAGCCATACCAACCAAGATAAACATTGCCCAATAGTTCCAGCCAGATAAAAAACCAGCAAAAGGGCCCCAATATTTATAAGCAAAGTGACTAAAAGAACCAGCTACAGGTTCTTCGACAATCATCTCTCCTAATTGACGCATAATCAGGAAAGCAATAAATCCACCAATTGCATAACCTAATAAAACAGATGGCCCTGCCATGTTTATAGTTTGTGCAATTCCTAAAAAAAGGCCTGTTCCAACAGCCCCACCAAGTACAATCAATTGAATATGTCTGTTTTTTAACCCACGCTTAAGCGTTTGCCCAACTTCTTCCGCCATAATTAACCTTCATTTTATTCTAATTTCCTAATATTTTTATCGATGCAAGCCTTAATTAAAGCGCATGTCAAAACTGTTAATTAAAACATTAATTTTTCTTTAAGCCTATATTAAATCATTAAATAAGATTAAAACCCTATTAATTTTAGTTAAAATGGCAAATAACCAGTTATTTTAAAGATGCCGATGGTGAAATTCCCACCATTTTGATCCTGGTCACAAAAACTGTCTAATGCGACTAAATATAAAAATAAGCAGAGTAAAACGATCAGTGTCGCAATTACTATTTTTTTTATTTTCAATATCTAACCCTTTTCATATTTTTAATACCACATGATAAAAAACAATTAATATGTCACTGTATAAAAATCAAGTCACTTACTAAAGTAACCATAGCGTCATTGCTGAAATCAATAAAATCTTTTTATTAATTTATGCTACATGCTGTTTGTCAGTTAGCTGTAAAAGGGCTTTGTTGAATAAATCAGAATTAGCCGACAGGATGGCTCCCTCTGCTACACCTGTTATCCGATCCTGACGCTGTGTGGCATACCCAACAACGTCATACGGTTCAGCGCTTTGACCATCACCATTGCTTCACCTACCTGAGCCTCATAGTCACGCAGCCTCAGATGGCCACCCAGCAAAGTTTTTATGCGGAACATCGCTGTTTCTGCCACTGAACGCCGGTGATAACCCACTTTCTTTTTCCACATATCATTACTCCTGCTCAGACGCTGATTCGCCACCGTATGGTTACGTTCATGGTACTTGTCCGGCCAGTATTTCGCTCCGCTTCGCGGCGGGATAAGGGGCCTGATTTTCTTTCTTAGCAACGCATCGTGGCAGTAACAGGCGTCATAAGCACCGTCTGCTGACACTTCCCTGATTTTCCGGTGGGTTTGGTTAATCAGGCCCGGCAGTGCCTGCGCATCTGTCGTTCCGCTGAGCGATAAGTCGGCACAGATAATCTCATGAGTCACACTGTCTGCTGCCAGATGAAGCTTGCGCCACACTCTTCGTCTGTCAGCCCCATGCTGCCTGACTTTCCATTCACCTTCGCCAAAGACCTTCAGACCGGTACTGTCGATGACCAGATGCGAGATTTCACCACGCGTTGGCGTTTTTATGCTGATGTTGACGCTCTTTGCTCGTCTGCTGACCAGCGAGTAGTCCGGACAGCATAGCGGCAAAGACATGAGTTTAAAAATCGAATCAACGAAGCCCTGTAATGCCCGGAGCGACAGGTTAAACACACGCTTCATCATCAGGACAGTGGTAACAGTCATATCGCTGTAGTAAAGCGGCCGGCCACGACCTTCAGGCGAAGAACTGTCAGTCCATCCAGCGATGGCCGACTCATCAAGCAAGACCGTCAGGGAACCGCGTTGTCTGAGTGCCTTGTTGTACGCGGGCCAGTTGGTAATTTTAAACTTTTGCTTTGCCATGGGGACCTGATGTTGAAACGAATTTAGCGATCAGCTCCGCCAATCACCTAAAAGTTCGATTTATTCAACAAAGCCCTGTAAAAGTTAAAAAAAATTATTATAGATAAAAAATGGCTTAAATACCCACTTAAAGAGATAAACTGATCTTTTTTAAAGATTAACATAAATTTTTATATAAATTATTTAAACATTAAGCTTTAGGACTTTGTCATCCCTAAAAAAAGTTGTGTATACTTCTTTAACCAATAACTAGTATGATATCACAATGCTACAAGATACCCACTTAGCACTTGTTTACGAATTAAGTAAATGGATCGAAGAACACATAGGAAGAATAATCTACCTGGAAGAGCTTGCCGCCTACTCAGGTTATTCTCTTTGGCATATGCAAAAAATTTTTAAAGAGATCACCGGAATTTCACTTGGTAAATACATTCGACAACGTAGACTTGCCAAGGCCGTTAATCTTCTGAGAAATAGTTCCAAAGCCATTTTTGATATTGCGTTGGATTTTGGCTTTGGCTCGCAATCTCATTTCACCTATATGTTTCGTAAAGAATTTGGTATCACACCTTACGATTTTCGGCAAAACCCTAATATTAAATTAGACATCAAGGAACCACTACATTTAATTTACCAAAAGTCATCAAATAGTTAACCAGTGGAAATAATAGGTTAATCAAACAGGTGTTAACTAACCAAAACTGTAATCAATAATCCATTAAAAAGGAGGGTAATTTTAGATGCT
This sequence comes from Arsenophonus endosymbiont of Aphis craccivora, assembly GCF_013460135.1. Lineage (GTDB taxonomy): Bacteria > Pseudomonadota > Gammaproteobacteria > Enterobacterales > Enterobacteriaceae > Arsenophonus > Arsenophonus nilaparvatae. The sequence continues at coordinate 1,122,592 of NZ_CP038155.1, read as the reverse complement.
AAGGTAAAATGACATAAATCTACCGCTACTTTATTTTAATTTAGCATCTTTTATTAATGCTCAATATGAGCTCTCTCTTAAGTACAAATAATTACCATACTATTTATAATAATAAATATGTAATAAACTATAAATATAAAAAATATATAAAATTCGAACAAAAATAGGCTTTGTTGAATAAATCAGAATTAGCCGCCAGGATGGCTCCCTCTGCTACAGCTGTTATCCGATCCTGACGCTGTGTGGCATACCCAACAACGTCATACGGTTCAGCGCTTTGACCATCGCCATTGCTTCACCTACCTGAGCCTCATAGTCACGCAGCCTCAGATGGCCACCCAGCAAAGTTTTTATGCGGAACATCGCTGTTTCTGCCACTGAACGCCGGTGATAACCCACTTTCTTTTTCCACATATCATTACTCCTGCTCAGACGCTGATTCGCCACCGCATGGTTACGTTCATGGTACTTATCCGGCCAGTATTTCGCTCCGCTTCGCGGCGGGATAAGGGGCCTGATTTTCTTTCTTAGCAACGCGTCGTGGCAGTAACAGGCGTCATAAGCACCGTCTGCTAACACTTCCCTGATTTTCCGGTGGGTTTGGTTAATCAGGCCCGGCAGTGCCTGCGCATCTGTCGTTCCGCTGAGCGATAAGTCGGCACAGATAATCTCATGAGTCACACTGTCTGCTGCCAGATGAAGCTTGCGCCACACTCTTCGTCTGTCAGCCCCATGCTGCCTGACTTTCCATTCACCTTCGCCAAAGACCTTCAGACCGGTACTGTCGATGACCAGATGCGAGATTTCACCACGCGTTGGCGTTTTTATGCTGATGTTGACGCTCTTTGCTCGTCTGCTGACCAGCGAGTAGTCCGGACAGCACAGCGGCAAAGACATGAGTTTAAAAATCGAATCAACGAAGCCCTGTAATGCCCGTAGCGACAGGTTAAACACACGCTTCATCATCAGGACAGTGGTAACAGCCATATCGCTGTAGTAAAGCGGCCGGCCACGACCTTCAGGCGAAGAACTGTCAGTCCATCCAGCGATGGCCGACTCATCAAGCCAGACCGTCAGGGAACCGCGTTGTCTGAGTGCCTTGTTGTACGCGGGCCAGTTGGTAATTTTAAACTTTTGCTTTGCCATGGGGACCTGATGTTGAAACGAATTTAGCGATCAGATCCGCCAATCACCTAAAAGTTCGATTTATTCAACAAAGCCACAAAAATATACCAATTCTTGGACAATAATAAATCGACACTAATATTATAAAATTAACTATAATACAATACGGAATAAACCAGCGTTTGACAGATAATGATATTATAAAAAATATACTATTTTATTTTATCAAACTACTGCATTAGATTATTCCATTTTAATTTTTACTCAAATAGATTTATTAATAAAAAAGTAAATAAAGATTTAGATGGATATAGCGATAAAAACCTTCTTATAGGAAGGTTTTTATTATATTAACTAACTGTTAATTTCTCGTTCATTCCATTACTTTAAATTGTCATTTTCCCAATACCATCTTCTACCTGTTTTTTAATCTCAGGATAAGCATCTATATCAAATGTGGGTAATTTGCCAGCTTTTCGTTGTTGATTGTAATCTTTAGTAAGTTTAAACGCGATACCTGAAAGCATCAATATTGCAATTATATTTGTTAACGCCATCAAAACCCATCGAGAGATCAGCTAATTTACAAACTAAGGGCATTTATGCCATTGAGCCAAAAATAACCATTCCCAAAGTAGCAAGTCTGAGAATATACAATCCAGCAGTATGGTTATTTTCTAAAAATACCATATTACTTTCTGCATATGCATAATTTGCAATAATTGAAGTAAAAGCAAAGAAGAAAATAGCTATTGCAATGAAAATTGCACCACAATCGCCAACAGCTGAAGAAAAAGCTCGCTGTGTTAATTCAATTCCACTAATAGTGGCATCAGCGCTATCTAATGCACCAGAAGAGATAATAATAATTGCTGTTGCGCTACAGATCACTAAAGTGTCCATAAAAACACCTATCATTTGTACATATCCTTGCGATGCCGGATGAGGTGGATAAGGTGAAGCAGTAGCTGCAGCATTCGGCGCTGAGCCTATCCCTTGTGTCATCGCTTGCGCAACCCCATAACCAACTACACCGCCAACTGCTTCCTGTAAACCAAAAGCATGTTTAATAATTAGTAAAAAAACATCTGGTAAACGTTCAATATTATTGCTCATTACCCAAAATGCTAATATCAAATAAGCGATTGCCATTATAGGAACAACGAATTCTGCCACTAGAGCAATTGAACGTATACCACCAAAAATAATAATGCCACAAATTATTGCAAGCACAATTCCTACGTAAAGAGGGTTAAAACCAAAAGCTACTGCTGTTGCCTGTGCAATTGAATTAGCTTGAAAAGAATTGAATACTAGGCCAAAAGCGATAATGAGAAAGATAGAAAAAATTACCCCCATCCAACGCATTTTAAGGCCCTTTTCCATATAGTAGGCGGGGCCGACACGATAATTCCCTTGATCATCTTTTGTCTTATATAATTGTGCCAAGGTGCTCTCAGCAAAAGAGGTTGCCATACCAATTAAAGCAACAAGCCACATCCAAAAAATAGCACCTGGTCCTCCAGCAGTTAATGCAATAGCAAAACCCGTTAGATTTCCAGTTCCAACTCTGGCTGCAAGACTTGTACATAAAGCTTGAAAGGAAGATATACCTGAACTATCCGATTTATTACTATTCTTCAGTATAGTAAACATATGCCCAAAATGGCGGAATTGAATAAGACCAGTGCCTAACGTAAAATAGATACCTACTCCAAGCAATAAATAGATTAATACACCACTCCAGAGAATATTATTAAAATTGTCTATCAGTTCCGTCAAAACATTTCCCCTTATCTGTATTAATAAAAACTGTCCAATAAATCAAATACACTAATAAATAATACTAAACCTTTTTTAAAAACAACCCTTTTATTTGTATAAATTTCACTCTTTTAATAAAAAATAGGCTTTGTTGAATAAATCAGAATTAGCCGCCAGGATGGCTCCCTCTGCTACACCTGTTATCCGATCCTGACGCTGTGTGGCATACCCAACAACGTCATACGGTTCAGCGTACGGTTCAGCGCTTTGACCATCGCCATTGCTTCACCTACCTGAACCTCATAGTTACGCAGCCTCAGATGGCCACCCAGCAAAGTTTTTATGCGGAACATCGCTGTTTCTGCCACTGAACGCCGGTGATAACCCACTTTCTTTTTCCACATATCATTACTCCTGCTCAGACGCTGATTCGCCACCGCATGGTTACGTTCATGGTACTTGTCCGGCTAGTATTTCGCTCCGCTTCGCAGCGGGATAAGGGGCCTGATTTTCTTTCTTAGCAACGCATCTTGGCAGTAACAGGCGTCATAAGCACCGTCTGCTGACACTTCCCTGATTTTCCGGTGGTTTTGGTTAATCAGGCCCGGCAGTGCCTGCGCATCTGTCGTTCCGCTGAGCGATAAGTCGGCACAGATAATCTCATGAGTCACACTGTCTGCTGCCAGATGAAGCTTGCGCCACACTCTTCGTCTGTCAGCCCCATGCTGCCTGACTTTCCATTCACCTTCGCCAAAGACTTTCAGACCGGTACTGTCGATGACCAGATGCGATATTTCACCAAGCGTTGGCGTTTTTATGCTGATGTTGACGCTCTTTGCTCGTCTGCTGACCAGCGAGTAGTCCGGACAGCACAGCGGCAAAGACATGAGTTTAAAAATCGAATCAACGAAGCCCTGTAATGCCCGTAGCGACAGGTTAAACACACGCTTCATCATCAGGACAGTGGTAACAGCCATATCGCTGTAGTAAAGCGGCCGGCCACGACCTTCAGGCGAAGAACTGTCAGTCCATCCAGCGATGGCCGACTCATCAAGCCAGACCGTCAGGGAACCGCGTTGTCTGAGTGCCTTGTTGTACGCTGGCCAGTTGGTAATTTTAAACTTTTGCTTTGCCATGGGGAACTGATGTTGAAACGAATTTAGCGATCAGATCCGCCAATCACCTAAAAGTTCGATTTATTCAACAAAGCCTATTTATAGAAAAAAATTAATATCAAGCCTAATTCAATTTTTTGTTAATAGTATCATTTTTTATAAGGCGTGAATCGTGGTTTTAATGGCATTCTTTCATCGATCCGAGCCTTATTAATCATAATGTCTAGCTCAGTAATTTGATAATTTTTCCATAAATGAGAATAGGTTTTCACCTCTTCAGGCCATTTATTGATAACAGAAAATCCCCGCTTAAGACATTCCTGATGTAGTGATGTATATCGCCAATGCAAAAATAGCAATTTATCCCTCAAAAATATGACATGTCCCTTTCCTAAGGTATATGAAGTTAACTTAGACAATGTAACATTGCCTTCTTTTTTAACAATATAATTTGGTATACGAGTTAATTCTCTATGTTCAGCTAACAAGTGCTGATCGCATAATTCACTAGGTGGGATTACATTTATTCTCGTCATAATTAGCTAATAATCAAAATTTTTATGTTAAAAATCTTATTATATCTCTATTTACTAAATTTATATTAAAATTTATTTTATATTATATTTTTACTATGCATAACCAATCAATTACCTGAACCTGTAGGTGTATTTTTGTCATGGGAGAATTTATTATTAAGTTTGATTATGGCGATATTATTTGCTGCAATAAATCAACTCCAGCTATCGCAAACAATTTTACAGCTTAAACATCAACCTTGTATGCATTAGCTACTTCAAAATTAGCCATGTTTTTTATCAGCCAAAGACATTATCATATTTAGCATGGCTTTGTTGAATAAATCAGAATTAGCCGACAGGATGGCTCCCTCTGCTACACCTGTTATCCGATCCTGACGCTGTGTGGCATACCCAACAACGTCATACGGTTCAGCGCTTTGACCATCGCCATTGCTTCACCTACCTGAGCCTCATAGTCACGCAGGCTCAGATGGCCACCCAGCAAAGTTTTTATGCGGAACATCGCTGTTTCTGCCACTGAACGCCGGTGATAACCCACTTTCTTTTTCCACATATCATTACTCCTGCTCAGACGCTGATTCGCCACCGCATGGTTACGTTCATGGTACTTGTCCGGCCAGTATTTCGCTCCGCTTCGCGGCGGGATAAGGGGCCTGATTTTCTTTCTTAGCAACGCGTCGTGGCAGTAACAGGCGTCATAAGCACCGTCTGCTGACACTTCCCTGATTTTCCGGTGGGTTTGGTTAATCAGGCCCGGCAGTGACTGCGCATCTGTCGTTCCGCTGAGCGATAAGTCGGCACAGATAATCTCATGAGTCACACTGTCTGCTGCCAGATGAAGCTTGCGCCACACTCTTCGTCTGTCAGCCCCATGCTGCCTGACTTTCCTTTCACCTTCGCCAAAGACCTTCAGACCGGTACTGTCGATGACCAGATGCGAGATTTCACCACGCGTTGGCGTTTTTATGCTGATGTTGACGCTCTTTGCTCGTCTGCTGACCAGCTAGTAGTCCGGACAGCACAGCGGCTAAGACATGAGTTTAAAAATCGAATCAACGAAGCCCTGTAATGCCCGGAGCGACAGGTTAAACACACGCTTCATCATCAGGACAGTGGTAACAGCCATATCGCTGTAGTAAAGCGGCCGGCCACGACCTTCAGGCGAAGAACTGTCAGTCCATCCAGCGATGGCCGACTCATCAAGCCAGACCGTCAGGGAACCGCGTTGTCTGAGTGCCTTGTTGTACGCGGGCCAGTTGGTAATTTTAAACTTTTGCTTTGCCATGGGGACCTGATGTTGAAACGAATTTAGCGATCAGCTCCGCCAATCACCTAAAAGTTCGATTTATTCAACAAAGCCCCAATTTAGTTGATCTTAAAACCCATCTCTTCGGCTCACGTTATTCCACCATTGCTAATATTGATCGCAGTTGCTTTGGTAAAACAATCAAATGTTTTTAGCTTACAGCACTGAAGGATGAGTTTTATTTACTTTTTTAAAGATTAAAACAGTTATATCTGTATTTAGTTAGATATTTTGTTAGGGGTTTCATATACTTCACGAGTACCATAATCAAAACAACTTGGCCCTTTGTTAGGATCGTGCCAACAAAGATCTATATCACCGTTTTTCTTTTGATTAGACCAAGATTCTGCTTTTACATCACCTTTAGGTGTTGGAACAATAACATAACCTAGACTTGTGGTGTTATTATCATTGGCTATCGTAATAAAACTAAATCCTAGAGCAGCGATAATCGAAAAGATTTTGCATAATGATCTCATAATTTATCCTCCTAAAATAAATGAAAATCACTATTAACAATACACTAATATTTAACATTTAATTAACCATTAATTTAATTAAAATGATTATAATTAAATTAATAACATTTCTAGTGAAATCCACTATCAAAGATGCAAAATCTATTAAATTAATAGTTGATTTAGTGTAAATGATTTTGTCTCAGGAGTTAACTTGAAACCTTAGAAGCTTGGTTTCTGGGTTAAGGAAGCGGTTAAGACAGATTATAAAGTAAAAGAATAAATCAGTATCTCTGTAGTTATAATTATCGTTATGCCAATTATTATCTTAATTTACTTTGAATAAAGTATAGATAATTATCTTATTAACCTCTTCTTAATGTGAAGAGGTATGCTTGGTTTGAAGAGGTATGCTTGGTTTATTTAAGTGTTTCACTAAGGAACGGAGCTAAAAACCTTTTTCTTAATTTCTATTTGTCAATACTATAGAATGTATGATTTTTGTTAGTGGCGTAACATCAGTTGGCATCAAAACCTGCTTCAGCGAGAATTTTTCCATTTTCTATTTCAGTTAAAATTTCTGTACTTAAATCTGTTTCAGTTAAATGTGTTACACCTAGATTTGCGGCAGTTAAATCTACTTTAGTTAAATCTGTTGTAGCTAAATTTGTTGCGGTTAAATTTGCTTTAATTAAATTCGTTCTACCTAAATTTGCGGCAGTTAAATCTGGGTAATTCGTATCTCCTGATATAGTCTCATTGTTTTTATCTGCTAAAGAAAGAGAGCTAAGTCCTAAAAGTGAGACAATAGTTAATGTCTTAAATAATAAATTCATAATTTACCATTAAAGCATAAGCAACAAAAAAGTAACAATATTAATTTTATTATCCATAAAGCAATTACATTTTTGTAAATGCAATAAATTGTCACAAATAGAATTTTTTTAATTTTTTATATAAGTTTTCACACAGCTGGTGTTAAAACTATCAGCTAAGCAGGAGTATCAATTCAATTAACCAATTTTTCTATGATCTCATCAGAGAATGCATGAGTATATAATCTAATTTTTGTGATGAACGCTATTGAGTCTACGGTGGGCTTTGTTGAATAAATCAGAATTAGCCGACAGGATGGCTCCCTCTGCTACAGCTGTTATCCGATCCTGACGCTGTGTGGCATACCCAACAACGTCATACGGTTCAGCGCTTTGACCATCGCCATTGCTTCACCTACCTGAGCCTCATAGTCACGCAGCCTCAGATGGCCACCCAGCAAAGTTTTTATGCGGAACATCGCTGTTTCTGCCACTGAACGCCGGTGATAACCCACTTTCTTTTTCCACATATCATTACTCCTGCTCAGACGCTGATTCGCCACCGCATGGTTACGTTCATGGTACTTATCCGGCCAGTATTTCGCTCCGCTTCGCGGCGGGATAAGGGGCCTGATTTTCTTTCTTAGCAACGCGTCGTGGCAGTAACAGGCGTCATAAGCACCGTCTGCTAACACTTCCCTGATTTTCCGGTGGGTTTGGTTAATCAGGCCCGGCAGTGCCTGCGCATCTGTCGTTCCGCTGAGCGATAAGTCGGCACAGATAATCTCATGAGTCACACTGTCTGCTGCCAGATGAAGCTTGCGCCACACTCTTCGTCTGTCAGCCCCATGCTGCCTGACTTTCCATTCACCTTCGCCAAAGACCTTCAGACCGGTACTGTCGATGACCAGATGCGAGATTTCACCACGCGTTGGCGTTTTTATGCTGATGTTGACGCTCTTTGCTCGTCTGCTGACCAGCGAGTAGTCCGGACAGCACAGCGGCAAAGACATGAGTTTAAAAATCGAATCAACGAAGCCCTGTAATGCCCGGAGCGACAGGTTAAACACACGCTTCATCATCAGGACAGTGGTAACAGCCATATCGCTGTAGTAAAGCGGCCGGCCACGACCTTCAGGCGAAGAACTGTCAGTCCATCCAGCGATGGCCGACTCATCAAGCCAGACCGTCAGGGAACCGCGTTGTCTGAGTGCCTTGTTGTACGCGGGCCAGTTGGTAATTTTAAACTTTTGCTTTGCCATGGGGACCTGATGTTGAAACGAATTTAGCGATCAGCTCCGCCAATCACCTAAAAGTTCGATTTATTCAACAAAGCCTCTACGGTGGTTATCAATTGCTTATCATTTAATTTTTAACTCTCACTAATTACCATTTTCAATTGAAACTATTGGCTTGAAGTCATGGCTGTCTGGTAGTTTTTTGTTGTGAGTGAAGCCATCCCACACCAGGGTGTTTCTCTATGGTATAATAGGCAGCATACAAATAAATTCTCGCTATAATGGCTGTTAAAAACGAGTAATGCTATTTAGTTGTAATAAAAAACAACATACCAAAAAACCGAAAAATGCACGATAACACAACTAACACAAAATTAACGCCAGGTAACGAATTAACGGCATCGATAGGCAATTTTAACCACCACCTTTTTAGCGTGGCGCCAATGCTTGATTGGACAGATCGTCATTGCCGTTATTTTCACCGTTTATTAACTAAAGAAGCGTTACTTTATACAGAAATGGTGACAACTGGTGCGCTTATTTATGGTAAAGGTGATTATCTGGCTTATAGTGAAGAGGAACATCCAGTTGCTTTGCAGTTGGGTGGTAATGAGCCTGCGGCCTTGGCCGATTGTGCAAAAATGGCTCAGCAAAGCGGTTATTATGAGGTTAATTTAAATATTGGCTGTCCTTCAGATCGGGTCCAAAATGGCCGTTTTGGTGCATGTTTGATGCGTGAAGGCGCACTAGTAGCGGATTGTATAAAAGCAATGCAGGATGCTACTACGATCCCGATAACAGTAAAAACCCGTATTGGCGTTGATGATGACGATAGTTATGCGTTTTTAACCGATTTTATTGATAAAATTGTGGCAGAGAGTCAATGTGGTTTATTTATCATTCATGCTCGTAAAGCTTGGCTATCGGGGTTAAGTCCAAAACAGAATCGGGAAATACCACCTTTAGACTATTTACGCGTTTATCAATTGAAAAAAGATTTTCCTCAGTTAACCATTGTGGTTAATGGAGGTATCAAAAGCATTAATCAGGCTAAACAGCATTTACACCATCTTGATGGTGTTATGATAGGGAGGGAAGCTTATCAAAATCCTGCATTATTAACTCAGGTTGATGTTGAATTTTTTGATCAAAGTAATCTGGTTATTGATCCGATTGTTGCAGTACAAGCAATGTATCCTTATATTGAGCGAGAGTTGAAACAGGGAACTTATTTAGGTCATATTACTCGTCATATGTTGGGAATATTTCAAGCTATTCCGGGCGCTCGCCAGTGGCGCCGTCATTTGAGTGAAAATGCCCATAAAAAAGGCGCCGATGTAACCGTGGTTAAGCAGGCACTCGAGTTTATTACCGGTAAATAATTGACTAACCCAGGTTATTTTATCTATGCCATACCTGGGTGTGTTTAATTAAAGAGAGCTAAACGCGCGATCAAAATTAGCGAATAAATAGAGCATTTGACTAATAAAAACGACTTTTATTTTATTTTTTTGTTCGCATTCTATGTCCCCGTTTTGGCCCACTTTTTCCAGACTGTTTTGCATCAATTGTACGGCATGATTAATTGATTGCTGAAAATCGGCTAATTCCTGATTTTTATCAAATTGTGTCAGAAGAGTGTCAAATTTATGATTGGCATAATGAAAAATAGTTTGAAATTCATCATTAGAAAAGCGGTTTTCGCCATAAACATGATTAATAAATGTATTGATCTCTTGATAACTATTCATAGCAATTAAACTCCGTTTAATTAAAAGGTTTCCTTATTAAAGAATTAATAAGCTATTTAAATATTCGCGAATAAAACAATCTGAAAGTGCAGTTGGTTAATGGTTATGTTTAACTAGTCGCTTATTAGCCATGATTGCAATATTTTTCGGAAAGTTCAGATTTATTGCCAATATTTTGCTATGTTTGATTGAGGAACATTGCAACATTTTCAGATTTTCTGTAAAAGATAACAGTAAAGAATCGTTGAGGTTTTATCTCACATTAAATAATCAAATTGTCACGAAATAGCAGTAAATAGCATATACTGATGAGCGACTCTATTGATTAATGGGTAAAGAAAGTGCTATGGCGAAGAAGTATTCCGCAGAAACCGTATTTATTGGTCAGAAAGATCGTCAAATAGAGGGGCTAAAAATGCCACCTCACTCCTTAGAAGCTGAGCAATCGGTACTGGGTGGATTAATGTTGGATAACGAGCGTTGGGATCATGTCTCAGAACGCGTGACCAACGCAGATTTTTTTAGCCGACCACACCGCACAATTTTTGCTGAAATGCAACGTCTGCTTGAACAGAGTAGACCAATTGATTTAATTACTTTATCTGCATCGTTAGAACAGCAAGGCGAATTGGATAGCGTCGGTGGTTTTGCCTATTTAGCAGAATTAGCTAAAAATACCCCAAGTGCTGCCAACATTAACGCTTATGCAGATATTGTGCGCGAACGTGCTGTTGTGCGTGACATGATTGCGGTGGCAAATGAGATCGCTGATGCGGGTTATGATCCTCAAGGTCGCAGCAGCGAAGAGTTACTGGATTTAGCTGAATCACGTGTTTTTCAAATTGCAGAAACTCGTGCTAATAAAGATGACGGTCCTAAAGGGATTGAAGAGATCCTGTCTGAGACGGTGGAAAAAATTGAACAGTTATATCAGAATCCTCATGATGGCGTAACCGGTGTCTCTACCGGCTACCAGGATCTGGATCGAAAAACGGCAGGATTACAAAACTCTGATCTGATTATCGTAGCAGCTCGTCCTTCCATGGGTAAAACAACTTTTGCGATGAATTTATGTGAACATGCGGCCATGATAGAAGAAAAACCGGTTTTGATTTTTAGTTTGGAAATGCCGGCTAATCAAATCATGATGCGTATGTTAGCTTCTTTATCTCGTGTTGATCAAACTCGTATTCGAACTGGCCAACTTGATGACGAAGATTGGGCGCGTATTTCCAGTACCATGGGGTTGTTGATGGAAAAACGCAATATGTATATTGATGACTCCGCTGGGTTAACACCGACAGAAGTTCGTTCACGTGCTCGCCGGGTTTACCGTGAACATGGTGGTTTAAGTCTAATTATGATCGATTATCTTCAGCTTATGCGAGTTCCTTCCCTGTCTGATAATCGTACACTTGAGATTGCCGAAATTTCCCGTTCGCTTAAATCATTGGCAAAAGAGTTACAAGTACCTGTGATCGCATTGTCACAACTTAATCGTAGCCTGGAACAAAGAGCGGATAAGAAACCGGTTAATTCAGATTTACGGGAATCCGGCTCCATTGAGCAGGATGCCGATTTAATTATGTTTATTTATCGAGATGAGGTTTATAACGATAATTCAGATCTTAAAGGGGTAGCAGAAATTATTATCGGTAAGCAGCGTAATGGCCCTATTGGAACAGTACGTCTGACTTTCAATGGACAATGGTCACGTTTTGATAACTATGCTGGGCCAATCTACCACGACAAATAATCTATCTATTTAATTTTAATACGTTAATACGGAGAGTAAAATGAAAGCGGCAACCGCTGTCATTCACCGCCGCGCTCTGAGTCACAATTTACAACGAGTTCGGGAAATTGCGCCTCATAGCCGCATAATTGCTGTCGTTAAAGCTAATGCTTATGGGCATGGTTTACTAGAAACAGCGCACACAGTTAAAGATCTGGCTGATAGCTTTGGTGTTGCTCGTATTAGCGAAGCAATCGCATTACGTGAAAATGGCATCAACAACCCCATCTTATTATTAGAAGGTTTTTTTGAGCTAGCTGAATTACCTATTATCACCAGGCATGAGATTGATGTTGTTGTACAGAGTATTGAACAACTTGAAACATTAGAACAGATTAAATTAGAAAAGCCGATAAAAGTTTGGATGAAACTTGATACCGGTATGCACCGTTTGGGGTTCAGACCTGAAGAGGCGAAAATATCTTATACGCGCTTGATGGCATGTCAAAATATTCAAAAGCCTATCAATATTATGAGTCATTTTAGTCGTGCTGATGAGCCTGGTTTACCCGCGGCGACAGAGCAGCAATTGGCTTGTTTTAATGCTTTTATAAAAGATAAACCAGGAGAAAAATCGATCGCGGCATCTGCCGGTATTCTACTATGGCAAACATCACATTTTGATTGGGTGCGTCCTGGCATCATGATGTATGGCGCTTCACCACAAGAAGGTAAACAAGGCAAAGATTTTGGTCTCCTGCCAGCGATGACCCTCAAATCTAATCTAATTGCTATTCGTCAACATAAAGCCGGAGAGCCGGTCGGTTATGGTGGAGTTTGGGTTAGTGAGCAGGATACCAATCTTGGTGTAGTGGCAATTGGTTATGGCGATGGTTATCCCCGTAATGCCCCGTCAGGCACACCAGTATTAATAAATGTGCGCAAAGTGCCGATTGTAGGTAGAGTCTCCATGGATATAATTTCAGTCGATTTAGGAATTGAAACCAACGATAAGGTCGGCGATGAAGCAATTATATGGGGAGATCTATTGCCTGTTGAAGAGGTGGCAGCATATACTGGTGTCAGTGATTATGAATTACTGACCAAGCTAACCTCACGGGTGGCAATGGAATACCTGGACAAATAAATTTGTTGTCGGTTATTTAATAAAAAAATAGATATGATGATAGTGGAGAGAATTTTAAGTGTTTCAGAATGTTGATGCTTTTGCCGGTGATCCTATCCTGTCGTTGATGGATGAATTTAATAAAGATCCGCGTGAAAATAAAATTAACCTTAGCATTGGCCTTTATTATGACGGCAAGGGTAATACTCCCCAACTTGGCACTGTCGGTAAAGCGAAAATCAAGCTTAATCAATTTCCTGCTATAGCCTCCCTATATTTACCGATGGAAGGACTACATAACTACCTGTTAGCGATTCAAAAACTGCTTTTTGGCGCTAATAGCCCACTAATTAAAGAACAACGAATTGCAACAATACAGACTATTGGTGGCTCAGGGGCGTTAAAACTGGGAGCCGATTTTTTACATCGTTATTTCCCTGAGTCAGAGGTTTGGTGTAGTGATCCTACCTGGGAAAATCATGCTTCTATCTTCATGGGTTCAGGAATTAACGTCCATTATTACCCCTATTTTGATGCCGAGACCAAAGGGATAAAATTTGCTGAAATGCTGGCAACATTCAAACAGCTGCCAGAAAAAAGCATTATCTTAATGCATCCATGTTGTCATAATCCAACCGGTTCTGATTTAACACCGCAACAGTGGGATCAAATAACCAAAGTGGCTAAAGAGCGGCGCCTTATTCCCTTTCTTGATATGGCTTATCAAGGATTTGCTAAAAGTATGGATGAGGATGTTTATGCTATTCGCACTATGGCTCAGGCCGGATTACCGGTATTTGTCAGTAATTCATTTTCCAAGATTTTTGGTCTGTATGGTGATCGGGTTGGCGGTCTATCGATTATTTGTCAAAATCAACCGGAGTGTGAGCGGGTATTTGGCCAACTAAAGGCGGGTGTGCGTCGTTTCTATTCGAGCCCACCATCAAATGGAGCAAAAATTGTTGAACATGTTTTAACAAATGACACATTACGCGCTGAATGGTTAAGTGAGGTAGAATCGATGCGTCGGCGCATCTTTGAGATGCGGAAAATGCTCGTTAGCAATTTGGAAAATGCGTTACCTGAAAAAAACTTTGATCACCTATTAAAGCAGCATGGTATGTTTAGTTACACCGATTTTAGCGCAGAACAGGTTAAGCGTCTACGTGAGGAATTTGCCATATATCTGGGTAGTACTGGGCGTATTTGTATGGCGGGTGTTAATGAACATAATGTTCAGCGTATTGCTAAGGCTTTTGCAGCAGTAAGTCGTTAACTGAATTTAATTACAATCAATAATTCTATTAAAGCCAGTGATTATTTAATCACTGGCTTTAATTTATTAAATATAAAAATATTAAAATCAGATTTAATTTTAGGAATAAAAATAAAATAGTATTAATTAAATTTAACATATTGAATTATAATTAAAAATAATTATTATCATTGGATTAACTAATTAAATTATTGATTATTATATATTGCCTATTAAATTTTTCTTTTCTATTTTGAAGCGGTAACATTCATCGCCATATTAATGGCTTTGTTGAATAAATCAGAATTAGCCGCCAGGATGGCTCCCTCTGCTACAGCTGTTATCCGATCCTGACGCTGTGTGGCATACCCAACAACGTCATACGGTTCAGCGCTTTGACCATCGCCATTGCTTCACCTACCTGAGCCTCATAGTCACGCAGCCTCAGATGGCCACCCAGCAAAGTTTTTATGCGGAACATCGCTGTTTCTGCCACTGAACGCCGTTGATAACCCACTTTCTTTTTCCACATATCATTACTCCTGCTCAGACGCTGATTCGCCACCGCATGGTTACGTTCATGGTACTTGTCCGGCCAGTATTTCGCTCCGCTTCGCGGCGGGATAAGGGGCCTGATTTTCTTTCTTAGCAACGCATCGTGGCAGTAACAGGCGTCATAAGCACCGTCTGCTGACACTTCCCTGATTTTCCGGTGGTTTTGGTTAATCAGGCCCGGCAGTGCCTGCGCATCTGTCGTTCCGCTGAGCGATAAGTCGGCACAGATAATCTCATGAGTCACACTGTCTGCTGCCAGATGAAGCTTGCGCCACACTCTTCGTCTGTCAGCCCCATGCTGCCTGACTTTCCATTCACCTTCGCCAAAGACCTTCAGACCGGTACTGTCGATGACCAGATGCGAGATTTCACCACGCGTTGGCGTTTTTATGCTGATGTTGACGCTCTTTGCTCGTCTGCTGACCAGCGAGTAGTCCGGACAGCACAGCGGCAAAGACATGAGTTTAAAAATCGAATCAACGAAGCCCTGTAATGCCCGGAGCGACAGGTTAAACACACGCTTCATCATCAGGACAGTGGTAACAGCCATATCGCTGTAGTAAAGCGGCCGGCCACGACCTTCAGGCGAAGAACTGTCAGTCCATCCAGCGATGGCCGACTCATCAAGCCAGACCGTCAGGGAACCGCGTTGTCTGAGTGCCTTGTTGTACGCGGGCCAGTTGGTAATTTTAAACTTTTGCTTTGCCATGGGGACCTGATGTTGAAACGAATTTAGCGATCAGCTCCGCCAATCACCTAAAAGTTCGATTTATTCAACAAAGCCTCGTTTTCACTGAAAACCATTAATGTTATTTATAATAAAATTGTTATGTTCTTAACTGTTAGATTGAATATTAATTCATTTATATTGATTAATAATTTAATTAAAGGTAAATAGTAACGTTTCAGTTGATTAATTATATGTATAAAAAAATTAACATCGTTGCTAAAAACAAATTAAAACTATCATTTATTTTTAATTTTTAAAAATCTTTATCAAAAAATGCGACTTTCTTAAGGTTAAATATAAGCTCTTATGGACAGTTGGTGAATACTTTGTTACTTTATGGCTTTGTTGAATAAATCGAACTTTTAGGTGATTGGCGGATCTGATCGCTAAATTCGTTTCAACATCAGTTCCCCATGGCAAAGCAAAAGTTTAAAATTACCAACTGGCCAGCGTACAACAAGGCACTCAGACAACGCGGTTCCCTGACGGTCTGGCTTGATGAGTCGGCCATCGCTGGATGGACTGACAGTTCTTCGCCTGAAGGTCGTGGCCGGCCGCTTTACTACAGCGATATGGCTGTTACCACTGTCCTGATGATGAAGCGTGTGTTTAACCTGTCGCTACGGGCATTACAGGGCTTCGTTGATTCGATTTTTAAACTCATGTCTTTGCCGCTGTGCTGTCCGGACTACTCGCTGGTCAGCAGACGAGCAAAGAGCGTCAACATCAGCATAAAAACGCCAACGCGTGGTGAAATATCGCATCTGGTCATCGACAGTACCGGTCTGAAGGTCTTTGGCGAAGGTGAAAGGAAAGTCAGGCAGCATGGGGCTGACAGACGAAGAGTGTGGCGCAAGCTTCATCTGGCAGCAGACAGTGTGACTCATGAGATTATCTGTGCCGACTTATCGCTCAGCGGAACGACAGATGCGCAGGCACTGCCGGGCCTGATTAACCAAACCCACCGGAAAATCAGGGAAGTGTCAGCAGACGGTGCTTATGACGCCTGTTACTGCCACGATGCGTTGCTAAGAAAGAAAATCAGGCCCCTTATCCCGCCGCGAAGCGGAGCGAAATACTGGCCGGACAAGTACCATGAACGTAACCATGCGGTGGCGAATCAGCGTCTGAGCAGGAGTAATGATATGTGGAAAAAGAAAGTGGGTTATCACCGGCGTTCAGTGGCAGAAACAGCGATGTTCCGCATAAAAACTTTGCTGGGTGGCCATCTGAGGCTGCGTGACTATGAGGCTCAGGTAGGTGAAGCAATGGCGATGGTCAAAGCGCTGAACCGTATGACGTTGTTGGGTATGCCACACAGCGTCAGGATCGGATAACAGCTGTAGCAGAGGGAGCCATCCTGGCGGCTAATTCTGATTTATTCAACAAAGCCTTACTTTATGTACATCTAGGATAAATTGGTATTACCAATTGACTTTGGTAGTGTTAAATAAGTATTTACGCAAAATATAAGTGGCCTATTGTAAATATGGTTTATAGCAAAATTCGCCAACCTAAATTATCTGATGTCATTGAACATCGCCTTGAGCATTTAATCCTTGAAGGAATATTGCGCCCCGGAGAAAAATTGCTACCTGAACTTGAGTTGGCTAAGCAATTTGATGTTTCTCGTCCTTCTTTGCGTGAGGCGATTCAGAGGCTTGAAGCAAAAGGTTTTCTTCTTCGCCGACAAGGAGGGGGGACGTTCGTCCAAACAAATCTATGGCAAAGCTTTAGTGATCCGCTTACCCAGTTATTATCTGGGCATATGGAATCACAATTTGATCTTTTAGAAACACTTCATGCACTTGAAGGTATTGCTGCTTATTATGCTGCTTTAAGAGGAACCGATGAGGATCTGTCTCGGATTAAGATCAGTCATTTACAAATTCAGGATATTGAAGAGCGTGGGGATGTTAATGCTGAAGTTGAGGCTGTTTTGCAATATCAGCTGGTTGTTACTGAAGCGGCTCATAATGTGGTATTACTTCATATACTTCGTTGTATGGTTCCATTGTTAGAGCAGAATATTAGACAAAATTTTGAGTGCTTATATACCCGTCAAGAAATGCACGCAGCAGTAAGTAAACATAGAACTCAAATTTTTGAAGCTATTATCGCGCGTGAACCTGAAAAAGCACAGGAAGCTTCACATCGTCATTTAGCATTTATTGAGGAGATTTTGCTGGACATCAGTCGTGAGCGTTCTTTACGTCGAATAAAACAATATCAAAATTTAATTTAGTAGTGCAGATTTTTTTGTTGCTGCGTCTGCATTACCGCTCTGATTTATTAGAGACAAAGTTGCGGCAATAGTGACTATCTTTTGTTCTTCTTTCTGGTTTAGTAAATATGTTCAAAAAATGGCTCAGTAACTACATTAGAAACAGATAATAGATAAGGAATAGACCATGTCAGATATGTCGAAGAATGACGTGGATCCGATCGAAACTCGCGACTGGTTACAGGCGATCGAATCGGTCATCCGTGAAGAAGGTGTTGATCGTGCTCAGTATCTTATTGATCAAGTATTACAACAAGCACGCAAGGGCGGCGTTAATATCGCAGCTGGTTCTGGAAACTGTGATTATATCAACACTATTTCCGTAGAGGATGAGCCTGATTATCCAGGCAACATGGATTTAGAGCGTCGTATTCGCTCTGCGATTCGTTGGAATGCTGTAATGGCAGTTTTACGAGCTTCTAAAAAAGATCTGGAGTTAGGTGGTCATATGGCATCTTTCCAGTCTTCTGCAACTTTATATGAAGTCTGTTTTAATCACTTCTTCCAGGCAAAAAACAATAAAAATGGTGGAGATTTAGTTTATTTCCAAGGACATATTTCGCCTGGTATTTATGCACGCGCATTTTTGGAAGGTCGCCTCACTGAAGAGCAAATGGACAATTTCCGGCAAGAAATTGGTGGCAAAGGTCTTTCCTCTTATCCTCATCCTAAATTGATGCCTGAATTTTGGCAATTTCCTACGGTGTCGATGGGATTAGGTCCAATAGGTGCTATTTATCAAGCAAAATTCTTAAAATACTTACAACACCGAGGTTTAAAGGATACCGCAGATCAGACAGTTTATGCTTTCCTTGGTGACGGTGAAATGGATGAACCTGAATCTAAAGGTGCTATCACAATTGCGACTCGTGAAAAGTTAGATAACCTGGTTTTTGTGATCAACTGTAACTTACAACGCCTTGATGGGCCAGTTACTGGTAATGGTAAGATTGTTAATGAATTAGCAGGTATCTTTAGCGGTGCTGGATGGCAGGTCATTAAAGTCCTGTGGGGTGGCCGATGGGATGAATTATTGCGTAAGGATACTTCAGGTAAACTAATTCAGTTGATGAATGAAACTTTGGATGGTGATTATCAAACATTTAAGTCTAAAGATGGCGCTTATGTCCGTGAACACTTTTTCAATCGTTACCCTGAGACAAGTGCACTAGTCAAGGATATGACCGATGATGAAATCTGGTCGTTAAACCGTGGTGGTCATGATCCGAAAAAAGTTTATGCCGCTTTTAAAAAAGCGCAAGAGACTAAAGGCAAGCCAACAGTCATTTTAGCTCAAACAGTTAAAGGCTACGGCATGGGCGATACTGCTGAAGGTAAAAATATTGCCCATCAGGTGAAAAAAATGAACCTAGAAGGGGTTCGTTATTTCCGTGATCGCTTTAATGTGCCGGTAGCGGATGATCAAGTAGAAAAATTACCTTTTATTACTTTTAAAGAAGATTCAGCTGAATATAAATATCTGCATGAGCGTCGTAAGGGATTATGTGGATATTTACCTGCACGAAATCTTACATTTGATGAAAAATTGGATATTCCTAGCCTAGAAGATTTTGGCCAATTATTAGCAGAGCAAAATAAAGAGATCTCTACTACGATCGCATTTGTACGTGCTTTGAATGTAATGTTAAAAAATAACTCACTTAAAGATCGCCTAGTGTCAATTATTGCTGATGAAGCACGTACTTTTGGTATGGAAGGTTTATTCCGTCAAATTGGGATCTATAGTCCAAATGGACAACAGTACACCCCTCAAGATCGTGAACAAGTTGCTTACTACAAAGAAGACGAAAAAGGTCAAATTCTTCAAGAAGGCATCAACGAATTGGGTGCCGGCGCTTCTTGGTTAGCTGCTGCTACATCGTATAGCACAAATAATCTGCCGATGATCCCATTTTATATTTATTACTCCATGTTCGGCTTTCAGCGGATTGGTGATCTGTTATGGGCAGCTGGAGACCAGCAAGCGCGTGGCTTCCTAATTGGCGGAACCTCAGGACGTACCACATTGAATGGTGAAGGCTTGCAGCATGAAGATGGGCATAGCCATATCCAGTCACTAACCATACCTAACTGTATCTCTTATGATCCAGCTTATGCTTATGAAGTTGCTGTTATTATGCATGATGGTTTAGTTCGTATGTATGGTGAGAAACAAGAAAATGTTTACTACTATATTACTACCTTGAACGAAAATTATCATATGCCAGCGATGCCTACTGGTGTTGAGGAAGGTATTCGTAAAGGTATCTATAAACTGGAGTCACTAAAAGGCGAAAAAGGCAAAATTCAATTGTTGGGATCGGGTTCAATGATGCGCCATGTTCGCGAAGCTGCAAAAATTTTGTCTAGTGAGTATGGTATTGCTTCCGATGTTTATAGTGTAACGTCATTTACCGAATTAGCTCGTGAAGGACAGGATTGTGAGCGTTGGAATATGTTACATCCATCTGATAAACCTCGTGTACCTTATGTTGCTCAAATCATGAATGATGCTCCGGCAGTTGCATCAACAGATTATATGAAATTATTTGCAGAACAAATTCGTTCCTACATTCCTGCACGTGATTATCGTGTTTTGGGTACTGATGGTTTTGGTCGTTCAGATAGCCGTGAAAACCTCCGTCATCATTTTGAGGTTGATACTTCCTATGTGGTAGTAGCAGCGTTGGGTGAATTAGCTAAACGTGGTGAAATGGATGTAAAATGGGTTAATGAAGCCATCAAAAAATACAACATCAACCCAGAAAAAATTAACCCGCGTTTGGCATAAGAGGTAAAATCAATGTCTATTGAAATTAACGTTCCTGATATTGGTGCAGTTGAAGTTACCGAAATTATGGTAAAAGTGGGCGACAAAGTTGATGTTGAGCAGTCGTTAATTACCGTAGAAGGTGAAAAGGCGTCAATGGAAGTTCCGTCACCACAGGCTGGTGTTGTAAAAGAAATTAAAGTCGCAGTTGGTGACAAAGTCACAACCGGTAAGTTGATTATGGTTTTTGATACAGTGGAAAAAGTAACAGAAGCTAGCGCTAAAACAACCTCTGATGCAAACACGGATAAAGCAGATAGCAAAGATGTGGGTCAAGCAAAAAGTGAATTAACGGAAGTTATTGTACCGGATATTGGTAATGATGAAGTTGAAGTTACCGATATAATGGTTAACGTTGGTGATAAAATCTCCGTTGAGCAATCGCTAATTACTGTAGAAGGTGAAAAGGCATCGATGGAAGTGCCAGCGCCTTTTGCCGGCGAAGTTAAAGAGATCAAAATTGCTAAAGGCGATAAAGTTAAAACCGGTTCACTAATTATGATTTTTGCGGTTGATGCCACCGCAGCTTCGCCAGCTGCCAGTGCGGAAACTAGCAACGCTGAAATAGCGAAAAAATCAGAGGCCTCGCCTTCTGAACCCCCTCAAGTATCATCTACAGCACAGGCAAGTAATGTTTCTGAGACTAAAAATGAATTTATTGAAAATGATGCGTATGTGCATGCAACACCGCTTATTCGCCGTTTAGCGCGTGCATTTGGTGTTAATTTGGCTAAGGTAAATGGAACAGGGCGTAAAGGTCGCATTCTGCGTGAGGACGTTCAGACTTATGTCAAAGAGGCGGTAAAACGTTCTGAAGCTGGAGCGACTACTGCGGGTGGTTTGCCAGGCATGCTACCATGGCCAAAAGTTGATTTTAGTAAATTGGGTGAAGTTGAAGAAGTTGAACTTGGCCGCATTCAAAAGATATCTAGCGCTAATTTGAGTCGTAACTGGGTAATGATCCCGCATGTGACTGTCATGGAAGATGCTGATATTACCGAAGTAGAAGCTTTCCGTAAGCAGCAAAATAAAGAGATAGAAAAGTTGCAAACGGGAGTAAAAATTACACCATTAGTTTTTGTCATGAAAGCGGTTGCTCGAGCATTAGAAGAAATGCCTCGTTTCAATAGTTCAATTTCTGCCGATGCTCAGCGATTAACATTGAAAAAATATGTTCATATTGGTATTGCCGTTGATACCCCAAATGGTTTGGTTGTGCCTGTTATTCGCGATGTTAATAAGAAAGGTATTATCGAGCTTTCCAAAGAATTGATGGAAGTATCGAAGAAAGCACGTGCCGGCAAGTTGACCGCGTCTGATATGCAAGGTGGCAGCTTTACTATTTCTAGCTTAGGTGGTATCGGTACAACAAGTTTTACACCAATTATTAATGCGCCAGAAGTGGCTATTATGGGGTTATCTCGCTCATCTATGAAGCCAGTATGGAATGGCAGTGAATTTATTTCACGTCTGATATTACCTATGTCACTCTCCTTTGATCATCGTGTCATCGATGGTGCAGATGGCGCTCGTTTTGCCACTCGTATTGCACAGTTAATGAGTGATATTCGCCGTTTGGTTATGTAATTTATAGACCGACTGAATGTCGGTCTGTTTTATTATTAGTAATTACAGAATTTTTTCTAATTCGTCCTATAGGTTGAGAGTTATGTCACGTTAGAGCACTTTCAAGGATGTTAACAATTCTATAAACTGCCTTTAGTACACACGTCTCGGTGGTTATAAATTTTTTCGTCTGACCCGCCGGACAACAAAAGTAAGAGGTCATGATGAGTACTGAAATTAACACCCAAGTAGTGGTTCTAGGAGCGGGACCTGCGGGTTATTCAGCAGCTTTTCGCTGTGCAGATCTTGGTTTAGAAACGGTTTTAGTCGAGCGTTATGATACATTAGGCGGTGTTTGCCTTAATGTCGGTTGTATTCCTTCCAAAGCATTATTGCATGTTGCAAAAGTTATTGAAGAAGCGAAGGCATTGGCGGCACATGGGATCGTATTTGGCGAACCGAAAACAGATATTGATAAAGTACGGCTGTGGAAAGAAAAGGTTATTGGCCAATTAACAACTGGTTTGGCAGGGATGGCAAAGGGTCGTAAAGTTAAAGTTGTTAATGGATTAGGTAGATTTACCGGTGCTAATACATTGGTTGTTGAAGGTAAAAAAGAAACAACAACCATAAACTTTGACAATGCTATTATTGCTGCAGGTTCACATCCGATCCAGCTTCCATTTATTCCTCATGACGACCCGCGAGTATGGGATTCTACTGATGCTTTGCAACTAACAAAAGTACCCAAGCGTATGTTAGTGATGGGCGGCGGTATCATCGGTTTAGAAATGGGTACTGTTTATCATGCATTAGGATCGGAAATTGATGTGGTTGAAATGTTCGATCAGGTTATTCCTGCAGCAGATAAGGACATTGTTAAGCTTTTTACTAAACAGATAAGTAAGAAGTTTAATTTAATGCTCGAGACGAAAGTGACTGCGGTGGAAGCCAAAAAAGATGGTATCTATGTAACGATGGAAGGCAAGAAGGCACCGGCCAAACCACAATGTTATGATGCTGTTTTAGTGGCAATTGGTCGTGTACCGAATGGTAAATTAATTGATGCGGGTAAAGCCGGAGTAGAAGTAGATGAGAGAGGTTTTATCCACACAGATAAACAGATGCGTACCAATGTGCCCCATATTTATGCGATTGGTGACATTGTCGGTCAGCCAATGCTGGCTCATAAAGGTGTTCATGAGGGTCATGTGGCGGCTGAAGTGATTTCTGGTTTGAAACACTATTTTGATCCAAAAGTCATTCCTTCAATTGCTTATACTGAGGCTGAAGTTGCTTGGGTTGGTTTGACAGAAAAAGAAGCTAAAGAAAAAGGTATCAGTTATGAAGTAGCCACTTTCCCATGGGCTGCTTCTGGTCGTGCTATTGCATCTGATTGTTCAGAGGGTATGACTAAGCTTATTTTTGATAAGGAAACCCACCGCGTTATTGGTGGGGCGGTTGTCGGTGTTAATGGTGGCGAATTACTAGGTGAAATTGGCTTAGCAATTGAAATGGGGTGTGATGCAGAAGACATTGCATTGACTATTCATGCTCACCCGACATTATACGAATCAATCGGTATGGCAGCTGAAATATTTGAGGGAAGTATTACTGATTTGCCTAATCCAAAAGCAAAGAAAAAGTAATTTATGTTATTCTCGTAAAATAAATTTGTTGTAAGCATTATTCGACTTATTACTAGCTCCTTTATTTGATTTAAATAAGGGAGCTATTTTTTGCTTGAAAAGTAAGAATAATATTTTATTCAATTGAAATGTTTATTATTTAATAAAATTAACTAGTTATTGCAATTGTCTATAAAAAACAAACCATTTTTGCTACTAATGGATAAAATTTTTTACCTAGAATAGCAATACATGAGATCAAAAAACCGCAGCAATATTTATTGACTCTGATGAATGTTGGAGGTATGTACATAAATTAACAGTATAATTAAATTCTGTTATTCTGGATGTTCCATACTGGGCATAATTGATAGAAGTAAAATTATGTCAAGCCAATTCCTCTGACCAGGCCCTTCATTTTTTATTTGAGATGTAGACAGCCAGGTATATAAATTAAAATCAATTGAGGAGAACGTCGTGCTAAAAGAGTACCGTGAGCATGTAGCTGAACGTGCAGTACAAGGAATAATACCCAAGCCACTAAATGCTACCCAAGTTGATAAATTAGTTGAACTAATAAAAACCACACCTGAAACTGAAAAAAATTTCCTATTAGATCTGTTAAGTAATCCTATTCCTCCGGGTGTTGATGAAGCTGCTTACGTGAAAGCTGACTTCTTAGCTGCTATTACTAAAGGAAAAACATATTCCCCCTTACTTACACCAGCAAAAGCGACAGAGTTATTAGGCACTATGCAGGGTGGCTATAATATCTCCCCATTAATTGATGCGCTGGATGATGAACAGTTGGCACCAATAGCAGCCAAAGCATTGTCCCATACTTTGTTAATGTTTGATAACTTCTATGACGTAGAAGAAAAAGCAAATATGGGCAACCAATATGCGCGCCAAGTTATAGATTCATGGGCAAATGCCGAATGGTTTCTTGATAAACCTGCATTAGCAGAGAAACTGACTGTAACTGTCTTTAAGGTAACGGGGGAAACCAATACTGATGATTTATCACCAGCACCTGATGCCTGGTCACGACCAGATATTCCTTTACATGCACAGGCAATGCTTAAAAATACCCGTGATGGAATTATACCCGATGAGCTTGGTGTCATTGGGCCTATCAAACAGATTGAAACATTGTGTAAAAAAGGTTTCCCATTAGCTTATGTTGGTGATGTTGTCGGTACAGGCTCTTCGCGAAAATCAGCAGCCAATTCAGTAATATGGTTTATGGGCAAAGATATTCCTTTTGTACCAAATAAACGTAATGGCGGCATTGTTTTGGGTGGAAAAATTGCACCAATATTTTTTAATACGATGCAAGATGCGGGCGCCCTGCCGATTGAAGTTGATGTGACTTCACTGAATATGGGAGATGTGATTGATATTTATCCCTATAAAGGAGAAATTAGCTGTCATGCCACTAATGCCTTATTAACAACTTTTGCATTAAAAACCGACGTTTTACTTGATGAAGTTCGATCCGGCGGCCGGATTGCGCTGATTATAGGCCGTGGACTGACAGCAAGAGCGCGGGAGTCTTTGGGCTTGCCTGCGATTGAAGTATTTCGCCAGGTAAAATCAGTTATACAAAGTGGCCGAGGTTTTACCCTGTCACAAAAAATGGTTGGTCGTGCTTGTAATAAGCTTGGAATTCGTCCTGGTGAATATTGTGAACCGAAGATGACGTCGGTTGGTTAGCAGGACACTACAGGACCAATGACCCGAGATGAGCTTAAGGATTTAGCTTGTTTAGGTTTTTCAGCCGATTTGGTTATGCAGTCATTGTGTCATACTGCCGCTTATCCAAAGCCTATCGATGTAACCACCCATGATACTTTACCTGATTTTGTTATGGATCGTGGCTGTGTTTCTTTGCGTCCCGGTGATGGTATTATTCATTCTTGGTTAAACAGGATGCTGTTGCCGGATACAGTGGGAACGGGTGGTGATTCACACACGAGTTTTCCTATCGGTATTTCATTTCCTGCTGGTTCCGGATTAGTTGCTTTTGCTGCGGCGACCGGTGTTATGCCTTTAGATATTCCTGAATCGGTATTAGTCCGCTTTAAAGGTCAAATGCAGCCAGGTATTACTTTACGTGATTTAGTTCATGCTATCCCTTACTATGCGATCCAACAGGATTTATTGACGGTTGAAAAACGAGTTAAGAAAAATATTTTCTCAGGCCGAATATTAGAAATTGAAGGCTTACCCCAATTAAAAGTTGAACAAGCGTTTGAATTAGCGGATGCCTCGGCAGAACGCTCAGCTGCGGGTTGTACTATCAAGTTAGATAAAGAGCCCATTATCGAATATCTACAATCTAACATTGTATTATTGAAATGGATGATTGCGAATGGATATGGTGATCGCCGTACTCTCGAACGTCGCATTAGTTCAATGAATAAATGGTTGGCTGATCCGCAACTATTAACGGCTGATGCTGATGCAGATTATGCAGCAGTTATTGAAATTAATTTAAATGAAATAATCGAACCCATTTTATGTGCACCAAATGATCCAGATGATGCACGTTTATTATCTTCCGTGGCGAATGAAAAAATTGATGAAGTTTTCATTGGCTCCTGTATGACTAATATTGGTCATTTCCGTGCAGCAGGTGAGCTTCTAGAGCAATATAAAGGACAAATTCCCACCCGTTTATGGATTGCTCCGCCGACTAAAATGGATGCTGCTAAGCTAATCGAAGAAGGTTATTACAATATTTTTGGTAAAAGTGGGGCACGGATTGAAATTCCTGGTTGCTCACTATGTATGGGTAATCAGGCACGTGTTCTGGATGGAGCAACTGTGGTTTCAACCTCTACCCGTAATTTCCCTAATCGACTAGGAACTGGCGCAAGGGTTTTTCTTGCTTCAGCAGAGTTGGCAGCAGTTGATTCATTATTGGGATACTTACCAACGGTAGAAGAGTATCTGCAATTGATTAATGGCATGGGGAATAATAATCAAAATATTTACCAATACTTAAATTTTGACTTACTGCCTCAATATACAAAAAAAGCAGAAACAATAATCATCCAGTCCACCGTTTAAAACAATAATTTTTCATATACCCTATTTCTTGCTGTAATTAGTCAGAGATAGTGTATAGCGGCTTTGTTGAATAAATCAGAATTAGCCGCCAGGATGGCTCCCTCTGCTACAGCTGTTATCCGATCCTGACGCTGTGTGGCATACCCAACAACGTCATACGGTTCAGCGCTTTGACCATCGCCATTGCTTCACCTACCTGAGCCTCATAGTCACGCAGGCTCAGATGGTCACCCAACAAAGTTTTTATGCGGAACATCGCTGTTTCTGCCACTGAACGCCGGTGATAACCCACTTTCTTTTTCCACATATCATTACTCCTGCTCAGACGCTGATTCGCCACCGCATGGTTACGTTCATGGTACTTGTCCGGCCGGTATTTCGCTCCGCTTCGCGCGGCGGGATAAGGGGCCTGATTTTCTTTCTTAGCAACGCATCGTGGCAGTAACAGGCGTCATAAGCACCGTCTGCTGACACTTCCCTGATTTTCCGGTGGGTTTGGTTAATCAGGCCCGGCAGTGCCTGCGCATCTGTCGTTCCGCTGAGCGATAAGTCGGCACAGATAATCTCATGATTCACACTGTCTGCTGCCAGATGAAGCTTGCGCCACACTCTTCGTCTGTCAGCCCCATGCTGCCTGACTTTCCTTTCACCTTCGCCAAAGACCTTCAGACCGGTACTGTCGATGACCAGATGCGAGATTTCACCACGCGTTGGCGTTTTTATGCTGATGTTGACGCTCTTTGCTCGTCTGCTGACCAGCGAGTAGTCCGGACAGCACAGCGGCAAAGACATGAGTTTAAAAATCGAATCAACGAAGCCCTGTAATGCCCGGAGCGACAGGTTAAACACACGCTTCATCATCAGGACAGTGGTAACAGCCATATCGCTGTAGTAAAGAGACCGGCCACGACCTTCAGGCGAAGAACTGTCAGTCCATCCAGCGATGGCCGACTCATCAAGCCAGACCGTCAGGGAACCGCGTTGTCTGAGTGCCTTGTTGTACGCGGGCCAGTTGGTAATTTTAAACTTTTGCTTTGCCATGGGGACCTGATGTTGAAACGAATTTAGCGATCAGCTCCGCCAATCACCTAAAAGTTCGATTTATTCAACAAAGCCGTGTATAGCGTTTAGATTCATCTATCTGCTATCTGAAAAATTTATGCCTCTTTAGAATTTGTATCTATTATTTAGAAAATTGATTATTTACCAGACAACTTCAGATTATATTTGTTAAAGGGAATTAAAAAAGCGATCAAAATTTGCTTTTATGTAAGTAAGTTGTGCATTAAATGCTGTTTTAACTAGATCTTTTTGACTGCTGTTAAGATTTTCTTTTTTCAATTTAAAAAAAGAATCTTGCATTAATTGAACCGTTACATCGCATGATTTCTGGAATGCTGTTATGGAATTATTTTTACCAGTGTTAGCCGCTTCAATGACAATTTTTTCAAAAACAAGATCGGCAATGTCACGAATATTCTGAACTTCTTCGTTATTAATTCTATCATCTTGATATGCTTGGGTTATAATTTTATCTAATTTATCATTAATTTCTTTAACATCCATAACTTAAATCCTTTTATTAAATATTAAATTCCAACTGTAGAGAATTACAGCCATCATCTACCCATTTTACGAAGAAAATAATTTTTGAACGGCTATAATTTAAGGTTACATATTTAGAAATATGCTTACAAGACAATATAACTATAAACTCTCTTAAAAATGGCGTTGTTACATAAAATTAGGGCTTTGTTGAATAAATCAGAATTAGCCGACAGGATGGCTCCCTCTGCTACAGCTGTTATCCGATCCTGACGCTGTGTGGCATACCCAACAACGTCATACGGTTCAGCGCTTTGACCATCGCCATTGCTTCACCTACCTGAGCCTCATAGTCACGCAGGCTCAGATGGCCACCCAGCAAAGTTTTTATGCGGAACATCGCTGTTTCTGCCACTGAACGCCGGTGATAACCCACTTTCTTTTTCCACATATCATTACTCCTGCTCAGACGCTGATTCGCCACCGCATGGTTACGTTCATGGTACTTGTCCGGCCAGTATTTCGCTCCGCTTCGCGGCGGGATAAGGGGCCTGATTTTCTTTCTTAGCAACGCATCGTGGCAGTAACAGGCGTCATAAGCACCGTCTGCTGACACTTCCCTGATTTTCCGGTGGGTTTGGTTAATCAGGCCCGGCAGTGCCTGCGCATCTGTCGTTCCGCTGAGCGATAAGTCGGCACAGATAATCTCATGAGTCACACTGTCTGCTGCCAGATGAAGCTTGCGCCACACTCTTCGTCTGTCAGCCCCATGCTGCCTGACTTTCCATTCACCTTCGCCAAAGACCTTCAGACCGGTACTGTCGATGACCAGATGCGAGATTTCACCACGCGTTGGCGTTTTTATGCTGATGTTGACGCTCTTTGCTCGTCTGCTGACCAGCGAGTAGTCCGGACAGCACAGCGGCAAAGACATGAGTTTAAAAATCGAATCAACGAAGCCCTGTAATGCCCGTAGCGACAGGTTAAACACACGCTTCATCATCAGGACAGTGGTAACAGCCATATCGCTGTAGTAAAGCGGCCGGCCACGACCTTCAGGCGAAGAACTGTCAGTCCATCCAGCGATGGCCGACTCATCAAGCCAGACCGTCAGGGAACCGCGTTGTCTGAGTGCCTTGTTGTACGCGGGCCAGTTGGTAATTTTAAACTTTTGCTTTGCCATGGGGACCTGATGTTGAAACGAATTTAGCGATCAGCTCCGCCAATCACCTAAAAGTTCGATTTATTCAACAAAGCCTAAAATTAGCTAAGTCTCGTCTCTTTAGTGGCTGAAACAATATTACTTATTAATCGCCAATTTTTAAATAGCCACCTCTATATGTAATAGGGTATTTATATTATTGTTAAAATAAAGTATTTTTATGGTAATGATAATATTTAGACTGATATAAATAAAAAATACACTCGAGGAACAGGACGGAGATCAGGTATGGATTATGAATTTCAACAGGATGTCACTGGCCATATCATTGCTCGATTTTCAATGGATCATGAAGCAATTGGTTATTGGTTGAATGGGTTATTGGTTGAATGAGGAAATTAAAGGTGATTTATGTCAGTTAGAGCAGATTCAGGCAGGTTATCATTCTATTAAAGGCAGCGGGCGTCAATGGAAAAAAATCGGACGTGAATTTACATTGTTCATGGATGATAAAGAGATCATGATACGAGCTAACCAGTTACATTTTCAAACAGAAGATTTAGAAGAAGGGATGTGTTATTACGATAACGAGAGTATTGCATTTTGTGGTTTAGATGATTTTATTAAAATGCTGGAAAACTATCGTAACTTTATTTTATTAAACATTATCGATTAAAAGATAACAAAATCGCTGTTTTATTTTGTCAATGTTATATCTAAAATTATACAGTTTCGGATATATGATTAGTAATTAATTTATTTTCTCGAGGGGGATTGAGATGGATGCAAATGGTGTGGTAGAAACGATCGATCAGGCAACGAGTTGGCTTATTAATCATCAGGATTTGTTAATTCAGTATGCGGTAAATATCGTTTTTGCATTAGTGATTTTATTTGCTGGTTTGATTGTTGCTAAATGGATGAGTCACATCACTAATCGATTAATGTCATTACGCGGTATAGATAAGACGGTCAGAGATTTTTTATCAGCAATTGTTCGTTATGGCATTATTGCATTTACCTTAATAGCAGTATTAAGTAAGTTAGGTGTGCAAACTGCCTCCGTTATTGCTGTTTTAGGTGCTGCCGGTTTGGCGATTGGTTTAGCTTTACAGGGTTCTTTATCTAATTTTGCTGCTGGTGTGTTATTGGTTATTTTTAGGCCACTGCGAGCTGGAGAATATGTGATTTTAGGTGCAGTGGAAGGAACCGTTGAGCATGTCCAGATTTTTTCAACTTCATTACGTACGGCTGATGATCGCATTGTTGTTATACCCAATAGCAAAGTGATTAACGACAATATTATAAACACTTCTCGTGAACCTAATCGGCGTACTCAAATTATGGTGGGTGTCGGCTATAATGCGGATATTGATAAGGTTAAAAAAGTGTTAGGTGATGTTATTGCGGCAGATGAGCGTATTCAGCATGATAAAGGTGTTACTATCCGTTTACATGAAATGGCACCTTCTTCTCTTAATTTTGTCGTACGTGTTTGGACGACTAATGCTGATGGATGGAATGTCTATTGGGACTTGATGGAAAATTTTAAAAAACAGTTAGATGCACATAATATTGGTATACCTTTTCCACAAATGGATGTTCATTTATATCAAACCAAAAATAGCTAGCCAATTATTTTGGTGTGAATTAGCTTTCACACCAATATTTTTATTGGTCAGTAAAATCTCGCTATTTAAATTTGCATTAGTTAGTGTTGATTAAAATTATTCATTATGATTAACCTTCCTATTATGCTTTTTAATATTCTATTATGTTAAGAATAAACGATTATTGGCTAGCAAATAGTCTATCTAGAGTTGATTAATTATGTGCAGGAGGTCTCGTGAAGCTTAGTTCAATTATATTTTTAGCGATGATGTCAGTCAGTTCATTACCATTACTTGCTCAATCTAACTCCTGACCTAATGGGCCACATATCGTGACCTCAGGTAATGCAACGATTAAAGCCACACCAGATATGGTCACTTTACTAATTAATGTTGCTGTAACTGAAAAAAATGCTGCCTCAGCTAAAACGGCGGTTGACGCACGTGTTAAGCAATATTTTGACTTTCTCAAGGATAAAGGGATAGAAAGTGGCTATATCAATGCGGCAAATATCACGACTCAACCGAAATATGAATATGATAAAAGGGCCGAAAAATCTAAAATAGTCGGTTATACTGCAGAACGTTCAGTAGAAGTTAAACTATATAAACTAGATCAATTGAATACTTTATTGGATGGTGCATTAGCAGCTGGTTTAAATGAAATTAATTCGGTGCAATTTTGTGTTAAGGATCCTAAACACTATCGTGATGAAGCTCGTAATAAAGCAATTGACAATGCTAAAGTGCAAGCAGAAGCGTTAGCAGCAGGATTTAATGTTAAATTAGGCAAAGTTTATAGTATTAATTATCGAGCACCTGATGCAACCCCTTATCCAATGACAAGAATGAAGGCTATGAACCAAATGGTGGCTGCTGCTGCCAGTGATAGCAATCAAACTTACGAACAACAGAGTATTGATTTTACCGATCAAGTTGATGTTGTTTTTGAATTGAAACGTTAATTGTTATTTGCCACATTATCATTATCTGTTTGTTTTAATATCTGGCGTCCAGTTTTTACCAGGGCGTCAGTTACCTTTCTCATTGTCCTGCTTTCAGGCGAAAGGCGGTGCCAGTATAGCATTCTACGCTGACATAGTCCGGGCGTGAGGTCGACTAGTTCACCTGAATTTAATTCATCAATAATTTGTAAATGTGGGATCATACAACAGGTTGAGCCTTGCTTAGCAAGTTGAACAAATGCCTCTGAGGAATTCACAATATGGCAAGGAACACTACCCGGAGATAGGTTAAAATTCTGTTGCACAAAAGCTGGATGCATATCATCTAGATGATCAAAAGCGACAGCAGGTGCCCTTAACAGTGAGGCTTTTGTTACCCCAGTAGGGAAATAACGCTCAGCAAAAGTAGGTGAGGACACAAATACATAATCCAGTGCACCCAATTTATCTACCAGGCAGCCAGGTAAAGGCTCTGGTTGAATACTAATCGCGCCAACGACCTCTCCTCTACGTAGCAGCTCTTGAGTCCGGGTTTCATCTTCGACTTGAATATTAATACGAATAGGGCTGTCATGTAGTACTGGATTAAGAGCCGGCAGGAACCAGGTTGCTAAACTATCAGCATTGACTGCCACTGATAGTAAAAACGGGGTTGTGCCATTACTTTCGTCACCAAGCCATTGCTCTTCTAGTAATTCCACTTGATGTAATAGCGAGAGTTGTTTTTGTCCTTGCTCAGTCGGTTGAGGAGGGATATTCCTCACTCATAATGGTTGACCAAATAGGTTCTCAAGCTGCTTAATTCGTTGGGAAACGGCAGATTGAGTGATACATAACTTTTGCGCAGCGCGCTCAAAGCCGCGTTCACGGATCACAGTATCCAATGCTTGTAGTGCTCGATAGTCAGGGCGTTTAATCACGAAAAAATCTCTTTAAAATTCAATTCAGATGTTATTCTATATCTTACTATGCAATATTTTTCCAATCGATAGCCGGGCAAATTTCGTTATACTAATTAATTAGTAGGTTTTAGCAATAAAAAATAATAGGGCAACTAATTATGACACAGGATGAATTAAAAAAAATGGTCGGCTGGGCTGCTTTGGAATATATCAAACCAGATATGGTGGTTGGTGTTGGAACAGGCTCTACCGTTGCGCATTTTATTGATGGCTTAGCGACACAAAAACATTTAATTAAAGGTGCAGTCTCAAGTTCGGTTGCTTCTACAGACAAATTAACCGCGTTAGCCATTCCTATTCTTGATAGTAATGATGTGGATGGTATTGATATTGATATTGATGGTGCTGATGAATTTAATCCAGATCTAATGATGATCAAAGGGGGTGGCGCTGCCTTGACGCGTGAAAAAGTCATCGCTGCGATGGCTAAGCAATTTATCACTATAGCTGATAAATCTAAGCAAGTGGATATTTTAGGTAAATTTCCATTACCTGTTGAAGTAATTCCGATGGCGCGCGCTTATGTCGCTCGTCAATTGGTAAGGTTAGGAGGCATGCCAGAATATCGGCAAAATGTGGTTACTGATAATGGTAATGTCATTCTTGATGTTCACAATTTAGAGATCCTAGATCCGATAGAGCTTGAAAATAAAATTAATGCGATTGCCGGTGTAGTAACGGTAGGGTTATTTGCCAATCGCCCAGCAGATATTATTTTGCTGGCAACATCAGCTGGAGTAAAAAAATTAACGGCTAACAGCTAATTATTTGGTGGTTTTTAAAGTGCTGACCGGCCTATTAAGGTAGTACTTATTGCCTATATTAAATTTATATTTTTTTACTCTCAAATTTAGTGAGTTATATCATAATAATTGATTTAGTATGATAAAAATCTTATTTTTGCCTCTTTAATTTCCTTTTTGTTCGTTATAGCGTTTTAGTTGAGATTTATTTCGTTGCTTGGGTAAATGATAGTATTGCTACTGGGAAAATTTTTGTTATGTTTGTATGACAAAATAGGTGATAGCCGTAATCTTAATGATAGGATGGGGTAAATGGTTAATGTATCTTTACAAAAACAGAAAATTAAATTTTTGCTTTTAGAGGGTGTGCATCAAAGTTCAATTAATAATCTGCGGGCAGCAGGCTATGACAATATTGAATATCATGAAGGTGCATTATCAACAGAAGAATTCATCGCAGTGATCCCTGATGTCCACTTTATCGGTATTCGTTCCCGTACCTATCTTAGCGAACAGGTTTTAGCCGTGGCTGAAAAATTGATTGCAGTCGGTTGCTTTTGCATTGGCACCAATCAAGTTGATATGCAGGCTGCGGCTAAGCGGGGCATTCCAGTTTTTAATGCGCCATTTTCCAATACACGCTCTGTGGCAGAAATGGTACTTGGCGAATTACTATTGCTTTTACGTCGTATTCCAGAAGCGAGCATGAAAGCCCATCGTGGAATATGGAATAAACAAGCCAAAGGAAGCTATGAAGCACGCGGTAAGAAATTAGTTATCATTGGTTATGGTCATATTGGTACTCAATTAGGTATCTTAGCTGAAAATATTGGAATGAATGTTTATTTCTATGATATTGCAAATAAGTGACCGCTAGGTAATGCTTGCCAAGTTCCTACTATGACCGAATTACTCAATATGAGTGATGTTATTAGCTTACATGTTCCTGAAACAGCGAGTACTAAGAATATGTTTGGCAAAGAACAACTAA
Organism: Arsenophonus endosymbiont of Aphis craccivora; assembly: GCF_013460135.1. GTDB lineage: Bacteria > Pseudomonadota > Gammaproteobacteria > Enterobacterales > Enterobacteriaceae > Arsenophonus > Arsenophonus nilaparvatae. The sequence continues at coordinate 1,087,719 of NZ_CP038155.1, read as the reverse complement.
CCTTGATGAAACCCGGCGCGATTTTGATCAATACTTCACGTGGTAGCGTAGTTGATATCCCGGCCTTAGCTGAGGCGTTGAAAAGTCAGCATATCTCAGGTGCTGCAATTGATGTATTTCCTAAAGAACCAGCCAGTAATGGTGATCCTTTCAGCTCACCGTTAATAGGTTTTGATAATGTTATTTTAACCCCTCATATTGGTGGCTCAACGCAAGAAGCACAGGAAAATATTGGTTCTGAAGTGGCTAATAAGTTAGCAAAATATTCTGATAATGGTTCTACTTTATCGGCGGTCAATGTCCCTGAAGTTTCATTACCTATTCATACTGACGATACTAATTGTTTATTGCATATTCATGCAAATCGTCCGGGGATGTTAAATCGTATTAATCAGATCTTTCGCGCGAAGGGCTATTTTACCATAATATTATTAGAGGTGAATAGTCAGCGTTATGCCCGGTTTTAAATCTGCTATTCTAACGCTAGAGTTCCAATTCATCAGATCTTTAAGATCGATGCCGTGGCGTTTAGCAATACTGTAATAGGAATCACCTTGACGGACTTTGTAGGTCTTGATATTTACTTTAACTTTCTTGCCTGATGAAGTGCTATTTTTAGCAATCATAGTTGGTGCACGATAACTATTTTTACCGCTAATTTTTAATGTTTGCCCGATCCGCAAGTTGGCTGTTTTCATGCCATTGAGTGACTTAAGCTTATCGGTTGTGGTATTAAAACGTTTGGCAATAATCGATAAGGAGTCACCGCGTTTAACTTTGTAATTAGTGATAGAACGCTGTCTAGCTAATATCTGTTTATTATTGTTGGCAACAGCAAGGCGAATACTATTTAATACGTCTTGATCAGAAAGCGCATCCTTAAGCAGATCCGCTTTATCTGTTGGTAGCATAATAGTATAGGGACCGGCTGGAGGTGTTATATTATGTTTTAAATTTGGATTATAGGCTTTAAGAGCGGTTAATGGCAGTCCAGAAAGTCTAGCTGCTTGAGGTAAGGTAATTTGTTCGCCTATATTAACCTGGGTAAGTGCATTATTTTTATTGGTTGTTGGTAATTGCAATGCATATTGTTCGCTATTGCGTAATATATTACTGAGAGCCAAAATTTTTGGTACATAATTCATTGTTTCTTTGGGGAGTGATAACGACCAATAATTAGTAGGTAATCCCAGCTCTTCATTTTTCTTGATGGCATTAAGCACACAACCTTCGCCACAATTATAAGCAGCAAGTGTTAGAGGCCAATCACCGTCGAATAGGTTATTTAATCGTTCAAGTAAATTTAGTGCTGCACTAGTCGAGGCAGCGACATCTCTGCGTTCATCAACCCATTTATTTTGTTTTAATCCATATGACTGACCAGTCAATGGAATAATCTGCCATAAACCTGTAGCCTGAGCCTGTGAGGTTGCATGGGGATTAAAAGCACTTTCAACGATAGGAACCAGGGCAAGCTCCATTGGCAGGTGGCGTTGATCAATTTTTTCAACAATCCAGTACATGTAAGGCTCTGCGCGTAATGTCACATTCCGCAAATAGCTTTCTTTGGCCAAATAAGATTTGATTTGATTTCTGATCCTGGCATTATCAGGAATATCCATTTTCAGCTCATTACTAATATAACCCCACAAATCATTTTCTATTAAATAGGTTGATTCCCAAGTGGTAGTTTCAATATCTTGATTGGCTGAAGACGGATCTGGTGTTTGCTCATTGGGTGTCATGTGACAACCAACAAGCAGAACATAGGCGAATAGTATCGCTTTTGTCTTCATTAATGTAACCTATCCTAGGTTGTTATTTATTCAATTGTTTAATAAAGAGGGAATGATACTGATCTCGTTAGCTAATGACAACCATCAATTTAAAAGCGATCTTTTAGTTTGCGAATTTTGGCAAATACATCACAATTTGAACAAGTAGCAGGAGAAAACCCCAATACTTTTTGTAAGTAAGGATCGTCATATTTTAAGAAGATATTGATCTTTTTTTCTACTTTAAGTTGTGATGGCAGTGTGGATTGTTTTTGGGCTCGTTTTTGGTTCACGGCAAAAGTATAAGCTTTTATTGCTTCATCGTGGGGTAGCAAATAACTGGCAAATACCATATTCGCAGCGGTATATTCATGTGCGCAACAGACTAACTTCTCATCATGTAAAGCTTTAAGCGTTTCAAGCGAATGATACATTTGTTCAGCTGTTCCTTCAAAAATACGGCCACAACCACCAGAAAATAGGGTATCACCGCAAAATAGATATGGTTTTTGATAGTAAGCAACATGTCCTAAAGTATGTCCAGGTACGGCAAAAATTTGCCATGAAAAGCCGGCAAAATTTAGCTGCTCTCCACCTTTTATGATACATGTTGCTCCTTTGCTACTGGTTTCCATTGGACCATAGACGACTAATTCGGGATAATATTTTTGTAATTCTTTGACGCCATCGACGTGATCATGATGGTGGTGAGTAAGTAAAATAGCGACCGGTTTTATAGCATTTTGTTGTAAAAATTGCTGCACTGGCTTAGCAGTACCAGGATCGACAATAATACAGTTACCTTGATAGATTAATAGCCATATATAATTATCAACTAAGGAAGGAATTCTGATAAGCTCCATAATATAATAATGCCTCATAACTAAAGGGTTAGAAGGATATTACAATGAAGTCAGCTCGTATTGCTCAACGATCTAAAATGCCTGACTCCTGGGAAGACATTCCATGGGGAGAATATTATCGTATTGCATTGAACCAGCAGCTACAACCATGGTGGCCAAAAATATTTGGTTTCCATTTATTAAAAATTGGCCAATTGAGTTTACAGATTGATACCCAAGCATCGCTGATTACCCATCAATTTAGCATGAATATAGCTGGAAGTAACTGTCAATTATTAGGTGATCCTAATGAAATGCCTTTCGAGGACAAATCGATCGATGCCTGTCTTTTAATACAACAACTATCTTACAGTACTAACCCACATTGGTTATTGCGTGCAGCTGATAGGGTTTTGGTTGATGATGGTTGGCTAATTTTATCTAATTTTAATCCTTTTAGTTTGCTAGGGTTAGGGAAATGTATTCCTCTTTTGCGTAAGCGGCAACCATATCGTAGTCATATGTTTTCTACCTGGCGTCAACTTGATTGGTTGAGCTTATTGAATTACGAAGTACTGCAGCGACAAAGTTTTCAAATTATACCCTGGATAAACCCTGATCATTTTATCAATAGAAATTTGCAATTTGCCGGTTGTATCAATCTTATCATTGCCCGTAAAAGAACATTACCGTTGACGCCAACACCCATAAAATTTATGCGAACCCGCATGAAAATAGGTAATACAATGGGGTTTGTTAAGTGTTGGCGCAAACGTCATTAATTTTGTTCCGTTTGGTAGCCGCTATCCTCTTCTGTTGGTGAATTTGCCGCATTTCTTGCTAATTCATCGCATCGCTCATTTTCTGCATGTCCAGCATGGCCTTTGACCCAGTGCCATTCTATTTGGTGTCGAGAAATTGCTGCGTCTAATCGTTGCCATAAATCAACATTCAAAACAGGTGATTTATCTGCGCGTCGCCATTGGCGATTTTTCCAGTTGTGGATCCATTGGGTGATACACTGACGGACATATTGACTATCAGTCGTTAGAATAACCTGGCAGGGTTGTTTAAGCGTTTCCAAACCAATAATGGCAGCCATTAATTCCATACGATTATTGGTGGTACGAAAATACCCTTTGCTTAATGTTTTTTCATGTTTATTATAACGCAGTAAAATACCATAACCGCCTGGGCCTGGATTGCCTAAGCAAGAACCATCGGTGAAAATTTCTACCTGTTTCGTCATTTCTGATAAACTCATTTTATTCGTGATTTATAACCCTAAGTCTGACATAAAAAGGCACTATGAGCACTGTGATTACACGACAAATTGTTCTTGATACGGAAACTACTGGTATGAATAAGCTAGGGATCCATGATGAAGGACATAATATTATTGAAATTGGCGCGGTAGAAGTGATCAATCGCCGCTTAACTGGTCGTCATTTCCATGTTTATATAAAACCAGCACGATTAGTTGATCCTGAAGCTTTCGAAGTTCATGGGATTAGTGATGAGTTTTTACAAGATAAACCAACTTTTGCTGAAATAGCCGATGAATTTTTAGATTTTATTCGCGGCGCTGAGTTAATCATACACAATGCCCCTTTTGATATTGGGTTTATGGATTATGAGTTTTCCAAGTTAAATAGAGATATTCCACCGACAGCAAACTTTTGTCAGATCACTGATAGCTTGGTATTGGCCAGAAAGCTGTTTCCGGGAAAACGGAATAATCTTGATGCTTTATGTGATCGCTATCATATCGATAATTCAAAGCGTACACTCCATGGCGCCTTGCTCGATGCAGAGATCTTGGCCGAAGTCTATATGGCAATGACCGGAGGACAAACCTCGTTAGCTTTTTCAGTTGATTCAGAGCCAGGTAGTGAAACCTATACCGATGATATTAAACGAATAGAACGCTCAGCAATGGGATTAACCGTGATTTATGCTAATCAAGAAGAAATTACTGGTCATGAAGCAAAACTGGATCTGATTGAAAATAAAAGTGGAAAGATTTCACTTTGGCGTTCCGATGATTGCGAAAAGGATCAGGTTAAACATTAAGCATTGTTACACTTTTAGCTGAAAAAATGCGCAAATAGTGATTTTTTTTCTAAAAAATATTGACGTATAGATTGCTGATTCGTAAGATCATGGCCGTTCTTAAATCGATTATACCGTGGTGCGGTAGTTCAGTTGGTTAGAATAACGGCCTGTCACGCCGTGGGTCGCGGGTTCAAGTCCCGTCCGCACCGCCAATATTATAAAACCCTGAGTATAAGCCTCGGGGTTTTCTGTATTTTAAGATAATAATCATTCTTTTTGCCAGAAAATCATATCCAATCTCACAGCCTTTTTGCTTAGAAAAAATTATGATATTCGTGTTTTGATTTTCGCTATAGCACAAACAGTGATTGTTATTATTGTTTCATTCACTTATTTTTAATTATTTTGCTATTGATTAAAATTTTGTTACCGCTGATTATTTAGTGCAGATACCTAGATTAGATTTTAACTGTTAAGATGGCAAAACTACCTTGAGAAAATCAGTATCAAATTTGCTATTTATTCGATTTGGAGTAAACAATGATCACTCGTAAAATCCTTGCTAATGCTATCCGTTTCCTCAGTATAGATGCGGTACAGAAAGCAAAATCAGGGCATCCAGGTGCGCCAATGGGAATGGCGGATATTGCTGAAGTACTCTGGCGTGACTATCTGGATCATAATCCTGCTGATCCTGACTGGGTAGATCGTGACCGTTTTGTATTATCTAATGGCCATGGTTCTATGCTACTTTATAGCTTGCTGCATCTTACCGGTTATGATTTACCGATCAAAGAATTAAAAAATTTTCGCCAACTTCATTCCAAAACACCAGGACATCCCGAATATGGTTATACGCCAGGTGTTGAAACCACGACTGGCCCGCTGGGACAAGGAATTGCAAATGCTGTAGGTTTTGCTATTGCCGAACGAACGTTAGCTGCTCAATTTAATCGTCCAGACCATACTATTGTTGATCATTATACCTATGTATTTATGGGTGATGGTTGCATGATGGAAGGCATTTCACATGAAGCTTGTTCGTTGGCTGGAACATTGAAATTAGGTAAATTGATTGCTTTTTATGATGATAATGGCATTTCAATCGATGGTGAGGTGGAAGGTTGGTTTACAGATAATACTGCTGAACGTTTTGCCGCTTATCATTGGCATGTTATCAAAGGTATTGATGGACATGATCCTGAACAAATCAAGTCAGCAATAGAACAAGCCCGTAAGGTTACCGATAAGCCCTCTCTATTAATCTGCAAAACGATAATTGGTTATGGCTCGCCCCATAAGGCTGGTTCCGAAGAAGCGCATGGTTCACCATTAGGTGAAACTGAGATCGCTGAAACCCGGGCAGCACTAGATTGGTCATATCCACCTTTTGAAATACCAGCAGATATTTATCAAGCCTGGGATGCCCGCGAAATTGGTCAGCAAAAAGAAGCTACCTGGCGTGAAAAATTTGCTGAGTATCAACGGGCTTTCCCGCAACTTGCCGAAGAGTTTATCCGTCGGACCAAAGGTGAATTACCGACTAATTGGCAAGCTGTTGCAAATGATTTGGTGACGGAATTACAACGCAATCCTGCTAATATTGCCAGCCGTAAAGCCTCACAAAATACGTTGGAGGTTTTCGGTAAGATATTGCCTGAACTTTTAGGCGGCTCCGCTGATTTAGCTCCCAGTAATTTAACTATGTGGTCAGTGTCTAAGTCAATAAAAGATTCTCCAGCAGGTAATTATATTCACTATGGTGTACGTGAATTTGGTATGTCGGCTATTATGAATGGTATTGCCTTGCATGGTGGTTTTATACCCTATGGTGCAACCTTTTTAATGTTTGTTGAGTATGCGCGTAATGCAGTACGCATGGCTGCGTTAATGACAATTAGCAGTATTTTTGTCTATACTCATGATTCTATTGGTCTGGGTGAGGATGGTCCAACCCATCAACCTGTTGAGCAATTAGCCAGTTTGCGCCTGACGCCTAATATAAGTACTTGGCGTCCTTGTGATCAGGTTGAATCGGCCATTGCCTGGCAGTATGCGATTGAGCGTAATGAGGGGCCAAGTGCGTTGATTTTTTCCCGTCAAAATCTTGAACAGCAACCACGTGATACTAAACAGTTAGCCAATATTATTAAAGGGGCTTATGTGCTCAAAGATAGCGAAAAAACACCCGCGCTTATTTTGATTGCAACTGGCTCTGAGGTTGGATTAGCGGTTAATGCTTATGAAAAATTGACTGCCGAAGGCTATCAAGTACGAGTGGTTTCTATGCCATCAACGGATACTTTTGATAAACAGGACGCCGCTTATCGTGAGTCTGTATTACCCTCTTCAGTTACTGCACGATTAGCTGTTGAGGCGGGTATTGCTGATTATTGGTACAAATATGTTGGCACAACCGGTGGGGTTGTTGGTATGCATACTTTTGGTGAGTCAGCACCGGCAGAGGCTTTATTTAAAGAGTTTGGTTTTAGTGTGGAAAATGTGATAGAGAAGGCTAAAGCTTTATTGCCGTAATTGATGAAAATGATATGAGCGTATTGATCAGCTTTATATGATTAGATACGCTCTTTACAAAAGCTGTCATTATCGGTATTCTTAGCTATTAACAAAGCAGTTGTTATATTGAAGGAAGAGTATGGTAGTTAGAGTGGCAATTAATGGTTTTGGGCGAATAGGGCGTAGCATATTAAGAGCGCTTTATGAATCAGATCACCGAGCTCAAATTGCTGTTGTTGCAATTAATGAAATTGCTACTTCGGAAGGAATAGCGCATTTATTAAAGTATGATTCTAGTCATGGCCGATTTGCTTATGATGTGCGCCTGAATAACGATTTGTTAGTTGTAGGTAATGACAGTATTCATCTTTTTCATCAATCTGAGATTGAAAAACTACCATGGCGAGCATTGGATATTGATGTAGTACTCGATTGTACCGGTGTTTATGGTTCAAAGGTCGATGGCTCTGCGCATTTATCAAATGGCGCAAAAAAGGTGCTATTTTCTCATCCAGGAAGTACTGATCTTGATGCAACTATTGTTTATGGGGTTAATGAAACCAGTTTGAAAAATAGCGATCAACTGGTATCAAACGCATCTTGTACCACAAATTGTATTATTCCTGTGATTAAAATATTAGATGATGCTTTGGATATTGAGTCTGGTACAGTGACAACGATTCACGCTGCAATGAATGATCAGCCGGTTATTGATGCTTATCATCAAGATCTACGTCGTACACGGGCCGCTAGCCAATCTATTATTCCTGTTTATACCAACTTGGCTGCTGGGATCACACGAATATTTCCAAAATTCAAAGATCATTTTGAAGCGATATCGGTTCGCGTACCAACTATCAATGTAACGGCGATCGACCTCAGTGTGACGGTAAGATCTAAAGTAACGGTAGCTAAAGTCAATCAGCTGGTGCAACAAGCAGCAGAAGGTTCATTTCGTGGTATAGTTGATTATACTGAATTGCCGTTAGTATCAACAGATTTTAATCATGACCCACATAGTGCTATTGTAGATGGTACGCAAACACGAGTTAGTGGGCAACACCTAATTAAGATTTTAGTTTGGTGCGATAATGAGTGGGGTTTTGCCAATCGTATGCTTGATACGACATTAGCAATGGCTGCTACTGGTTTCAACAAATCTATCTGTTGACAGACAGTATGGGGAATATTGCTCTCCATACACAGCAGAAGATTAATAATTTAGAGAATCAACGAGAGGATTCACCATATCTGTAATTAAGATGACCGATTTAGATCTGGCTGGTAAAAAAGTATTCATCCGGGCTGACCTAAACGTTCCTGTCAAAGATGGCAAAGTTACCTCTGATGCACGGATCTGTGCTTCTTTACCGACGATTGAAATCGCTTTCAAGCAAGGCGCAAAGGTAATGGTAACGTCTCATTTAGGTCGACCGATTGGAGGTGAGTATAATGAGGAATTTTCATTGAAACCCGTTGTAGACTATTTAGCAGATAAGCTCGACTATCCTGTTCGTTTAGTAAAAGATTATTTAAATGGAGTTGAAGTTGCTAATGGCGAGCTGGTGGTTCTTGAGAATGTACGCTTCAACCGGGGTGAAAAAAAGGATGATGAAAATTTATCTAAGCAATATGCTGCACTTTGTGACATCTATGTAATGGATGCATTTGGTACGGCGCACCGTGCTCAGGCATCAACCCATGGTGTGGCAAAATTTGCTCCTATAGCATGCGCAGGGCCGCTGTTATTTGCTGAGTTGGACGCATTAGGTAAAGCATTGAAAGAGCCTGCTCGGCCAATGGTTGCAATCGTTGGTGGTTCAAAAGTTTCGACTAAATTAACTGTTTTGGATTCTTTAGCAAAAATTGCCGACCAAATTATTGTGGGAGGCGGTATTGCCAATACCTTTATCGCAGCTGAAGGTCATAAAGTCGGCCGTTCTTTATATGAAGATGACTTGATCACAGAAGCAGAAAAATTATTATCTACTTGCGATATTCCTGTACCTACTGATGTTCGTGTAGCGACTGAATTTTCTGAAACAGCCGATGCGGTAATGAAATCTGTCAATGATGTTAAAGATTATGAGCAGATTTTGGACTTAGGCGATGAAACGGCTGAACGTTTGGCGGGTATTCTTAAAAAAGCAAAAACGATTTTATGGAATGGTCCAGTTGGGGTTTTCGAGTTCCCTAATTTTCGCCACGGCACCGCAGTGATTGCCCAAGCAATTGCAGAAAGTGAAGCTTTTTCTATAGCAGGTGGTGGTGATACATTAGCGGCGATTGATCTGTTTGGTATTGCGGATAAAATTTCTTATATTTCTACTGGCGGTGGTGCTTTTCTTGAATTGGTGGAAGGTAAAAAATTACCTGCAGTTGTTGTGTTAGAAGAACGAGCAAAACAGTAATTATATCTGAAGAAAATGACAGGTAGCACTGTTCACCTGTCCAATAATAGGATTTTATCTCATGTCTAAGATTTTTGATTTTGTAAAACCAGGTGTTATTACCGGCGATGATGTGCAAAAAGTTTTTGCCGTTGCAAAAGAACATAAATTTGCGTTGCCGGCAGTCAATTGTGTCGGTACAGATTCGATTAATGCTGTTTTGGAAACCGCTGCTAAAGTTCGTTCTCCGGTAATTGTCCAATTTTCTAACGGTGGTGCTGCGTTTATCGCTGGTAAAGGTCTCAAAGCAGAAGGTCAACAAGCTGCGATTTTAGGCGCAATATCAGGTGCTCATCATGTGCATCAAATGGCAAAACATTATGGTGTCGCTGTTATCTTACACACTGATCATTGTGCACGTAAACTACTGCCATGGATTGATGGCTTGCTAGATGCTGGCGAGGAATATTATAAAACCACCGGTAAGCCACTGTTTTCATCGCATATGATCGATTTGTCTGAAGAGTCATTGGCGGAAAATATTGAAATTTGCTCTCAATATTTGCATTGGATGAGCAAAATGGGCATGACATTAGAAATTGAGTTAGGTTGCACTGGTGGTGAGGAAGATGGTGTCGATAACACTGGCTTAGATAGCTCATCGCTTTATACACAGCCTGAAGATGTCGCTTATGCTTATGAGCAATTGAGTAAAATTAGTCATCGATTTACTATTGCGGCATCTTTCGGTAATGTGCATGGTGTTTATAAGCCAGGCAACGTTCAATTAACACCAAAAATTCTACACAACTCACAACAGTACGTTGCGCAGAAATTTAATTTGCCAGCGGAAAATAATCTGAATTTTGTTTTCCATGGAGGTTCAGGCTCTACTGCTGAAGAAATTAAAGAAGCGGTCAGTTATGGTGTGGTAAAAATGAATATTGATACTGACACCCAGTGGGCGACCTGGGAAGGCATTTTGAATTATTATAAGAAAAATGAAGGTTATCTACAAAGCCAACTGGGTAATCCAGAAGGTGAAGATAAACCTAATAAAAAATATTATGACCCTCGTGTTTGGATGCGTGCGGGTCAGACTTCCATGATTGAGCGTTTAGAACTTGCATATAAAGAGTTAAACAAAGAGTTAAACTGTATCAATGTGCTGTAATTAAACGCTATTTTATTTTCCTAGTTCTCAACCCTATGGTGAACCATAGGGTTTTTTATTATCCGACGTAAGTTTTGACAAAAAAGATGTTTTAGGTATAAGTGAGATATCAATTTTAACAAAACTAATAGAATATTATACGGTTAAAGATATTACTGTTGAATAGAATAAATAATTAACCATTCGGGTAAAAACGGAACATCGACATATTAAGCGACGAATACCAGCTATACTGGTATTCAAATCATTGCAGTGTACCCAAACTTTGTTTACAAATATCGAATTGATACATATGTTAAATAAGCAGCAACTTCAACATCCGAAAAGGGATGACTTGTTGCTGGCCAACCAATTTTATCTGTTAGCCAGCTAAAAATGAAAATGGCTAATCCTTCTTAAGTTGAATTAATTAAATACTTAAAATCAATCAAGCATATTATATCTTAAGTAAATAAGTCGCGCCTACAGGCGCGTCTTGTTGTGCTATTTGGCTGGAATATTATCTATTATTAAGATTTCAAACTAATTTTATCAGTAAAAAGATTATCAGATTTTTCTTTCGGTGTGCCTCGGCAACCGTCGCCATAGTGTTCACCTTCCCAGCGACCAACCAGTGCCGATCCCATGGCATTACTCATGACATTCGTTGCTGAACGTCCCATATCTAAGAAAGGATCAATACCCATTAATAAAATTAAGCCGGCTTCTGGAATATTAAATTGGCTTAGTGTCGCTGCAATAACGACCAACGATGCCCGTGGTATACCAGCCATACCTTTAGATGTCAGCATCAAAATCAACAACATAGTGATTTGTTCACCCATACTTAAATGGATATTACATGCTTGACCGATAAAGATAACTGCAAATGAACAATAAGCCATTGAACCAACAAGGTTGAATGAGTAACCAATTGGTAAAACAAAGCTAGCAATCTTATTAGAAATACCAAACTGTTCCAGTTTTTCTAAAGTACCCGGAAAAGCCGCTTCAGAACTTGAGGTGGTGAAAGCGAGTAAAGCCGGTTCCATGATGTTTTTGACTAAGCGTAAAATGCATGGGCCAACGATTAACACGGATACCCCAATTAAGATCACCCAGAGTAACGCTAGAGTAAAGTAAAATTCTCCCATAAAAATGCTAGTATTGATCAGTACACTCAATCCGCGTTCAGCAATCAGGGCTGAGATAGCAGCAAAAACAGTAATAGGGGCAAAAAGCATAACATAGCTTGTCAGCTTCAACATTACGTAAACCAGTGAATCTAGAATTTTAATAATCGGTTCACCTTTTTTACCTATGGCAGATATGCTGCATCCCATAAAAATTGAGAAAATTACAATCTGTAAAATCTCATTACGCGACATCGCATCAATGATACTAGTAGGTATAGCATGGGAAATAAAATTGTGGAAAGAAAAAGTGGTTGGTTCGATATTTGTCACCGTTGAATTGGTCTCTGCCACGAAATTGATACCTACTCCTGGTGTAAGAATATTAACAATAACCAGGCCAATGGTAATTGAAATGAAAGAAGCAACCATGAACAGTAACAATGTTTTTGAGAAAACACGCCCTAAGGTTTTGGCGTCACCCATTTTGGCGATCCCGACGATCAAGGTTGAAATAATTAATGGTGCAATAATCATTTTAATCAAACGCAAAAAAATATCTGTAATGATCGAAATATTTTTGGCGTAGCTGGCGGTTATTTCTGGATTGGTGAATGAATTTAATGCAAATCCAACTATTATCCCGGCGATCAGGCCTACAATAATCCAAGTGGTTAAACTTTTCGATTTCATAATGATTCCGTTTTAGTCAGGCCGGTATTAGATCTCATATTATTTAACAAGCCCTGAATTAGTATTTCAGTGTTATTACCTAAGTTATCCTTTCCTTTAATTGTGTTAAATAAATGTATTTAAAATGAGAAATAATATCGATTTGTTTTTATCGAAATTGATACAATATCCTGGTATAGATACATGTTTAGTATCAAGTTAAATGAATGTTTATATTGATTATTTGTTATTTAATTAAGTGTTACATTTTATGTCAAAAATGATTTACGTTATTTATTATTAGGCACGTTAGTATTTTTATTTTGTCTGCAATACTACAGTGTAGAATGATAACCATAACAGTATTAAAGTGAACAAACCATATAATTTAATGAATAATTTTAAATTTTGTGACTTAACAAGCGGATATTATTAGTTTATTTAATTAATAAAATGTTCTAGTAATAGTGGCTATTCGACTTTTTTTATCATTTTTAAGGCTTTGTTGAATAAATCGAACTTTTAGGTGATTGGCGGAGCTGATCGCTAAATTCGTTTCAACATCAGGTCCCCATGGCAAAGCAAAAGTTTAAAATTACCAACTGGCCCGCGTACAACAAGGCACTCAGACAACGCGGTTCCCTGACGGTCTGGCTTGATGAGTCGGCCATCGCTGGATGGACTGACAGTTCTTCGCCTGAAGGTCGTGGCCGGCCGCTTTACTACAGCGATATGGCTGTTACCACTGTCCTGATGATGAAGCGTGTGTTTAACCTGTCGCTCCGGGCATTACAGGGCTTCGTTGATTCGATTTTTAAACTCATGTCTTTGCCGCTGTGCTGTCCGGACTACTCGCTGGTCAGCAGACGAGCAAAGAGCGTCAACATCAGCATAAAAACGCCAACGCGTGGTGAAATCTCGCATCTGGTCATCGACAGTACCGGTCTGAAGGTCTTTGGCGAAGGTGAATGGAAAGTCAGGCAGCATGGGGCTGACAGACGAAGAGTGTGGCGCAAGCTTCATCTGGCAGCAGACAGTGTGAATCATGAGATTATCTGTGCCGACTTATCGCTCAGCGGAACGACAGATGCGCAGGCACTGCCGGGCCTGATTAACCAAAACCACCGGAAAATCAGGGAAGTGTCAGCAGACGGTGCTTATGACGCCTGTTACTGCCACGATGCGTTGCTAAGAAAGAAAATCAGGCCCCTTATCCCGCCGCGAAGCGGAGCGAAATACTGGCCGGACAAGTACCATGAACGTAACCATGCGGTGGCGAATCAGCGTCTGAGCAGGAGTAATGATATGTGGAAAAAGAAAGTGGGTTATCAACGGCGTTCAGTGGCAGAAACAGCGATGTTCCGCATAAAAACTTTGCTGGGTGGCCATCTGAGCCTGCGTGACTATGAGGCTCAGGTAGGTGAAGCAATGGCGATGGTCAAAGCGCTGAACCGTATGACGTTGTTGGGTATGCCACACAGCGTCAGGATCGGATAACAGCTGTAGCAGAGGGAGCCATCCTGGCGGCTAATTCTGATTTATTCAACAAAGCCCATTTTTAACTAATAATTTAGCTTTTTAGTTATTGATTAATTGATATCTTAAACAAAAGTACGTTACTAACGAATTGTTTGAAAACTGGCCAGTTTAAAACTGGTTATCAGATATGATTTGTATCTATAAATTTTATGATTAATGGTGTAACTCTCCCCTAAGAATTAACCCGGGGAGAGGAATAAATGAAAGGACTATTTTTTTAGTTGATCATATGTTTTTAGTGGTTGCTGTTTGTTATAAGGATCACCAATATAACGGGGAGAAGGTTGAAAATCTTTGTTAATGACACTTTTACTGACATCCAATCCATCATAATCAAGCCCGGCTAAATCTGACCAAGTGTGAATCAAATGCATAATACTATAGGGCCTAGGCTTTGTTGAATAAATCGAACTTTTAGGTGATTGGCGGAGCTGATCGCTAAATTCGTTTCAACATCAGGTCCCCATGGCAAAGCAAAAGTTTAAAATTACCAACTGGCCCGCGTACAACAAGGCACTCAGACAACGCGGTTCCCTGACGGTCTGGCTTGATGAGTCGGCCATCGCTGGATGGACTGACAGTTCTTCGCCTGAAGGTCGTGGCCGGCCGCTTTACTACAGCGATATGGCTGTTACCACTGTCCTGATGATGAAGCGTGTGTTTAACCTGTCGCTCCGGGCATTACAGGGCTTCGTTGATTCGATTTTTAAACTCATGTCTTAGCCGCTGTGCTGTCCGGACTACTCGCTGGTCAGCAGACGAGAAAAGAGCGTCAACATCAGCATAAAAACGCCAACGCGTGGTGAAATCTCGCATCTGGTCATCGACAGTACCGGTCTGAAGGTCTTTGGCGAAGGTGAATGGAAAGTCAGGCAGCATGGGGCTGACAGACGAAGAGTGTGGCGCAAGCTTCATCTGGCAGCAGACAGTGTGACTCATGAGATTATCTGTGCCGACTTATCGCTCAGCGGAACGACAGATGCGCAGGCACTGCCGGGCCTGATTAACCAAACCCACCGGAAAATCAGGGAAGTGTTAGCAGACGGTGCTTATGACGCCTGTTACTGCCACGACGCGTTGCTAAGAAAGAAAATCAGGCCCCTTATCCCGCCGCGAAGCGGAGCGCAATACTTGCCGGACAAGTACCATGAACGTAACCATGCGGTGGCGAATCAGCGTCTGAGCAGGAGTAATGATATGTGGAAAAAGAAAGTGGGTTATCAACGGCGTTCAGTGGCAGAAACAGCGATGTTCCGCATAAAAACTTTGCTGGGTGGCCATCTGAGCCTGCGTGACTATGAGGCTCAGGTAGGTGAAGCAATGGCGATGGTCAAAGCGCTGAACCGTATGACGTTGTTGGGTATGCCACACAGCGTCAGGATCGGATAACAGCTGTAGCAGAGGGAGACATCCTGGCGGCTAATTCTGATTTATTCAACAAAGCCTAGGGCCTATTTACCATGGTATCTAAATGGCGTTGGTGAGTATTAATCCATTGGGTTGATTGCCAGATAATAAAAGGGATCTCATACATAGGACGGGTTGGTGCTGCTTCATTACGACCTAAAATATGGGGTGGCGGTGTGTCAAAAACCTCTTCGCCATGATCAGAAAAATAGACCAAGAAACCGTTTTCGTTAGATGCAGCAAAATCTCTGATTAGTGTTGCCACTACCTTATCGTTGAAGTGTTGTGCACTATCATAGTCGTTATAATCGGCTTGATCACTTTTAGCCAAATTGGTGGGCATAGTATCTATTTTATTATCAAATATTCCCTCATCTTTAGGGTAACAATAGGCATATTTCATATGGGTGCCAAGTAAATGGACAATGATGAATTTCTTTTCTGCTGGATCTTTTAAGACTTCATTGAATGGTGCTAATACTGATGTGTCATATTGTCGTGAACTTTACGCCATATCGTTGTTTAGATAATATTGTTTATCTGTCTGGCGCGAAAATGCGGTTAACATCGTATTACGCTGAGTTATGGTTTGCTGATTGGTGATCCAGAAAGTTTTATAACCCGCTTGCTTCATCATATTCATTAACGAAGGAGCTGTTTTATAAAGTTCTGGGTGTAATTGATCGGCAAAAGTTAATGCTTGTTGTAACACTTCGATAGTGTAAGGGCGTGAGGTAACTACATCGTTGAATACTTTGAAATTATTTGGATATTGTGCTTTTAATGCGCTTAATTGTGGTGTTGTTTGGCGGCCATATCCATATAAACTCATACGGTTTCGACTTGTCGATTCACCAATGACTAACACTAATGTTCTTGGAGTAGCGCCATTATTATCAATCAAATTTTTTAAAGGGGGTATTTTAGCATTGTGGGTTAACATAGCTTCCATATTAGTAAGCTGATTTTGATAAAGAAAATAACCGCTAATAAATTGCCAAGGAGCAGCATAAGCCATCCTGGCATTTAAATATGGCATTAGATCATCAAGATCACCGTTTGATTTGATGACTTTTTTGTAAAAAGGGGCACCAAAAAGAATACCGATAATAATTGTTGTCAATATAACTTTGGCCGAAACGGAAATATGAATAGGTTTTATGCGTGTCCATAAAAAAAATAGCGATAAGTGTATAAACCAATAGGCTTGCGATAACTTTAATACTTAAATATTGGGTTAAGAATTCACTTGCTTCATGTGTGTTTGTTTCAAACATGATAAACATGACACTTTGTGAACACTGTTGGCCATAAACAATATAATATGCCAAGGCGATGGCAGAAGATAGCCAGAGAAAAATGCCTATAATGGCGGCAACCAATTTGATATGGCGAGAAAAAAACAGTGCAGGAATGAGCCAAAGAGTGCTGTATAAAAGGGAATCTCTTAGACCAATGGTATTACTTTGACCGGTTGTTACAATAATGATTTGAATAACTGTAGAAAGGCTTTGTTGAATAAATCGAACTTTTAGGTGATTGGCGGAGCTGATCGCTAAATTCGTTTCAACATCAGGTCCCCATGGCAAAGCAAAAGTTTAAAATTACCAACTGGCCCGCGTACAACAAGGCACTCAGACAACGCGGTTCCCTGACGGTCTGGCTTGATGAGTCGGCCATCGCTGGATGGACTGACAGTTCTTCGCCTGAAGGTCGTGGCCGGCCGCTTTACTACAGCGATATGACTGTTACCACTGTCCTGATGATGAAGCGTGTGTTTAACCTGTCGCTCCGGGCATTACAGGGCTTCGTTGATTCGATTTTTAAACTCATGTCTTTGCCGCTGTGCTGTCCGGACTACTCGCTGGTCAGCAGACGAGCAAAGAGCGTCAACATCAGCATAAAAACGCCAACGCGTGGTGAAATCTCGCATCTGGTCATCGACAGTACCGGTCTGAAGGTCTTTGGCGAAGGTGAATGGAAAGTCAGGCAGCATGGGGCTGACAGACGAAGAGTGTGGCGCAAGCTTCATCTGGCAGCAGACAGTGTGACTCATGAGATTATCTGTGCCGACTTATCGCTCAGCGGAACGACAGATGCGCAGGCACTGCCGGGCCTGATTAACCAAACCCACCGGAAAATCAGGCCCCTTATCCCGCCGCGAAGCGGAGCGAAATACTGGCCGGACAAGTACCATTAACGTAACCATGCGGTGGCGAATCAGCGTCTGAGCAGGAGTAATGATATGTGGAAAAAGAAAGTGGGTTATCACCGGCGTTCAGTGGCAGAAACAGCGATGTTCCGCATAAAAACTTTGCTGGGTGGCCATCTGAGGCTGCGTGACTATGAGGCTCAGGTAGGTGAAGCAATGGCGATGGTCAAAGCGCTGAACCGTATGACGTTGTTGGGTATGCCACCCAGCGTCAGGATCGGATAACAGCTGTAGCAGAGGGAGCCATCCTGGCGGCTAATTCTGATTTATTCAACAAAGCCGTTTTCACTTACATTATTATTAATCTTTTAATAAATTTTTTTATTATAAATTTCACAATAAAATATTTTTTATTAATAAATCTATTTTACACAAATAATTATTATTCAATAATATTCTATTTCGCCGGTTTAATTCTTTATTACAATCTCTCTAGTTAAATATAAATTTTTCTAAACACTAATTATCAATATTAAATTTAAGCTATCAAGATATTTAATTCCCCAAATTAACCCAATAAATCGTTTAGTTAATACTTTCGGCAAAACAGATAAAAGATGCAAAAAGAAGATTGAATTTTATTTATTTTGTCACAAAAAAAACTTACTATTGTTATTATTACAGTATTTTTTATATTTATTATAAAAAACAAAAATAATTGACTATGGTGTTAGTCAAATTAAAATATAATTTTTCCAACCAAAAAACTGGCAACATATTCCAAACAATTGCTTAAAGGTAACAATATTTTTGTTGCAATTATTTCTATTTAGATTAATGTTCAAAAAATTATCAGCCACCAAAATAGCTGATAATGAAAATAAGACATAAAAACTTATGTTAAAAAAACCAAAATTGATGAGCATAAATTATATGTTTAATTCTTCACCAAATAAAAAAAATAACTTAGTAGCCTTTATCTGGTTGCTTGTCTTTTTTCTCTATTTTTCTACAGGGCTTTGTTGAATAAATCAGAATTAGCCGCCATGATGGCTCCCTCTGCTACAGCTGTTATCCGATCCTGACGCTGTGTGGCATACCCAACAACGTCATACGGTTCAGCGCTTTGACCATCGCCATTGCTTCACCTACCTGAGCCTCATAGTCACGCAGCCTCAGATGGCCACCCAGCAAAGTTTTTATGCGGAACATCGCTGTTTCTGCCACTGAACGCCGGTGATAACCCACTTTCTTTTTCCACATATCATTACTCCTGCTCAGACGCTGATTCGCCACCGCATGGTTACGTTCATGGTACTTGTCCGGCCAGTATTTCGCTCCGCTTCGCGGCGGGATAAGGGGCCTGATTTTCTTTCTTAGCAACGCATCGTGGCAGTAACAGGCGTCATAAGCACCGTCTGCTGACACTTCCCTGATTTTCCGGTGGGTTTGGTTAATCAGGCCCGGCAGTGCCTGCGCATCTGTCGTTCCGCTGAGCGATAAGTCGGCACAGATAATCTCATGAGTCACACTGTCTGCTGCCAGATGAAGCTTGCGCCACACTCTTCGTCTGTCAGCCCCATGCTGCCTGACTTTCCATTCACCTTCGCCAAAGACCTTCAGACCGGTACTGTCGATGACCAGATGCGAGATTTCACCACGCGTTGGCGTTTTTATGCTGATGTTGACGCTCTTTGCTCGTCTGCTGACCAGCGAGTAGTCCGGACAGCACAGCGGCAAAGACATGAGTTTAAAAATCGAATCAACGAAGCCCTGTAATGCCCGGAGCGACAGGTTAAACACACGCTTCATCATCAGGACAGTGGTAACAGCCATATCGCTGTAGTAAAGCGGCCGGCCACGACCTTCAGGCGAAGAACTGTCAGTCCATCCAGCGATGGCCGACTCATCAAGCCAGACCGTCAGGGAACCGCGTTGTCTGAGTGCCTTGTTGTACGCGGGCCAGTTGGTAATTTTAAACTTTTGCTTTGCCATGGGGACCTGATGTTGAAACGAATTTAGCGATCAGCTCCGCCAATCACCTAAAAGTTCGATTTATTCAACAAAGCCAGTGAAAACAATAAAGTTACCGCCATTGGTAAGGAATTGAAGGCGCTAGCGTTAAACAAAGGTGCGGCCCGCTGCCGTTCCCTGGCATTAATTGTATCTATTGATATCTTTTATTCTTATGCAGACAGCAATTGCCGCATATCCTGCTCCACATTAGTGATTTTTCTTAAACCAAATTTTTTCTCGAAGATAGTGAGCAAATCTGGCGTCAAGAAAGCGGGTGTCGTTGGGCAAATTATGATATTAGTTATGCCAAGTGACAGCAAGGTGAGTAAAATAGCAATCGCTTTTTGCTCAAACCAGGAAAAAACCAGTGATAGTGGTAGATCATTCACGTTACACGATAATTTTTTCGCCAGCTTGGTGGCAAGAATAATTGCACCATAAGCGTCATTACATTGACCAACATCGATTAAGCGTGGTAAGCCTGCTATTTCACCAAAATCCAATTTATTAAAACGATATTTACCACAAGCTAAAGTTAGAATTATACAATCATTTGGCACATGAGTGGCAAAATTGGTGAAATAGCTACGATTAGCGCGCGCTCCATCACAACCAGCTACTAGAAAGATATGGCGTAATTTTTTACTGTTGATTAACTCAATTAGTGTATCTGTTGCATCCAGCAGAGTGTGGCGACCAAAACCAACTGTAATCTTATGTTCAATTTCACTATATGGGAATCCAGCCATCTGCTGTGCCATAGCAATCACGGGGCTAAAATTGTTACCTTTCAAATGGTTTATCTCTGGCCATCCAACAATACTGCGGCTCCAGATACGATCGGAATAGTTGCCAACAAATGGATCGATAATACAATTTGATGTCATAATAATGGGGCCGGGGAACTTGGCAAACTCGATTTGTTGATCCTGCCAGCCACCTCCATAGTTACCGGCCAGATGTTTGAACTTATGTATTGCTGGGTAGCCGTGTGCTGGTAACATTTCACCATGGGTGAAAATATTAATACCTGTACCTGCAGTCTGTTGCAATAAGTTGTGTAGATCTTTCAGATCATGGCCAGACACTAGAATACATTTACCTGCAATGGGTTTTACGTTAACTTGAGTGGGTATTGGGTGGCCATAAGTGTCAGTTGCACCGGCATCTAAAATGCCCATTACTTTAAAATTCATCTGACCAATTTCCATTGCACATTGCAATAAGGCATCCATATCAGATGGCAGGCTACCTAACCATGCCATAATTTTATGGTATTGGTAGTAAATATCGTTATTGTATTGACCGAGAACTCTGGCATGCTCCATATAAGCCGCAGCACCTTTCAAACCGTACAGACAAAGCAGACGTAAACCAAGAATATTTTCACCAATCACCTCTTTATCTTTATGTAGCGCGTACTCTGCTGCTTGATACTGTAACTCGCTAGGATCGTCACTGAATAACTGCAGTTCGGCCATTGGATGATTTATAATAATCGTTGGATCTTTAGCTAAGCATTGGATTTTCAGTGCCTCACGTTTGGCTATTGCTTCACGTGTATAGGCAATGATAAGCGAAGAGTCAAAATTTACATTAGTTAAAGTAGAAAAAAGGATGCGCGGTGAAAAGTGGTTGGCTTGATGATCAATGATACCGTTTTGATAAGCTTTAACTGTCCATGCCGATAGACTCTGTAGCTCAGCGATCAATAGATCTTGTAAATCAGATGTTTCAGCTGTTTTACCACATACACCACGAGTATAAATACAGCCATTGCTAGCTCAACTGCACATTGTTTGCTCACATTGCACACAAAACATGTTAACTCCGTTAAATTTGCATTTTATATGCACGTTTATACTATACTTGAGCTTAAGCAGTTGAAAATATATTTTTAAAACAACTTGATAGAAAATTGATTTAGTATAGTTTTGGCGTTAAAGGGAATGCATCTAACAGTAATAATGGTATAAACAACCAACAATTTTGCTTTTTATTATCATTGAACATCACGCTTATAATATTAGTTAAGTTAGCGACAGCGTTAATATCTAGGGTAGTGACGGCTAGGCATCTACCATTACACCACTATTAAGTAAAATATCTATCTGTTTATCACTATACTTTCATTTTCATTGATGGGTATTAATGCAACCATAATGGTATTTTTACGCTTTAATTAATGCCTCTACTTTTAATCATTAAGTTTTATGCTTAAGCGCTAATTGACCACTGTTGCCAACGGGAAACGCAAAAGTTATGGTAGCAAATGAAAAGAGATAACTATATTGGGGTATACACTTTAAGTCATTTTAACTTATCACGATTAATGCGATCAAAGAAGTGAATTTAGGCGGTAGGGTGGCATAATTTCCAGCTATTGGGAATACTAATAAATTATTATTGTATTATTTACTATTAATTATTTGTTATATCAAGGCGATTGCTACTATAGAAAAAATGGCACAAAATATTGCTGATGATGTGTTCTATTGGATGAAATAAATTTATGATTAAAATCTTTTTGGCGATCTCAATAGGCTCTGCGCTTGGTGGTATCTCACGTTGGCTTTTGTCAACCAAATTAAATCCATTAATTGCACTTGTACCATTAGGGACTTATCTGTCAAATGTTATTGCTAGTTTTATATTAGGTCTTGCTTTTGCTTATTTTGCTAACCATTATACCCTATCACCTGAGTGGCGATTGATGGTAATGACCGGTTTTTGTGGTGGTTTATCAACTTTTTCTACCTTTTCATTGGAAGTTATGCTCTCCTTTCAGCAACAGCGCTACTATCATGGATTTTTGGAAATCTTAATTCATGTGGTTAGTACCTTATTGGTAACTTACCTTGGTATAGTGATTTATCAATTAATTCAGAATCGCTAGCATCTGACAATTTTTGTCAACCTAAATTGATTAAAGACACTCTTTTTCTGCTAAATCTAACGCAAAATAGCTCAAAATCAGATTAGCACCGGCACGTTTGATGGCACCTAATGTTTCTAGCGCAACATCGATTTCATTAATCGCGCCTGCTTGAGCAGCAAATTTAATTTGGGCATATTCACCGCTGACCTGGTAAGCTGCTAATGGCAGTTCAGTTCGCTCACGAATATCACGAATAATATCGAGATAAGCACCAGCAGGTTTTATCATTAAAACGTCAGCGCCTTCTTGCTCATCTATCAATGATTCTCTAATTGCTTCATGACGATTCATTGGATCCATTTGATAACTTTTGCGATCACCAATTAAGCAAGAACCTGCCGCTTCGCGAAAAGGGCCATAAAGGTTAGATGCAAATTTGGTTGAATAGGACATAATACCGGTGTTAGTAACACCTGCTTTATCCAGCGCCTCACGAATTGCCCTGACTTGCCCGTCCATTGCGGCAGAGGGCGCGATAAAATCAGCACCAGCATTTGCCGCAGTGACTGCTTGTCGGCCGAGGTTGAGTAATGTTGCGTCATTATCAACGCCATTGCTACCTAAAACACCACAGTGGCCGTGGGAGGTGTATTCACAAAAACAAGTATCTGACATGACTAGCATATCGGGTACGCTATCCTTGCAGGCTTTTGACATACGGGCAACTAAACCATTCTCTTGCCAGCTATCGCTACCTGTTTCGTCAAGATGATGGGAAATACCAAATAACATCACTGACTTGAGCCCGGCTTTAGCGATCCGTTCGATTTCATAAGGTAATTTGTGTTCCGGGATACGAAAAACCCCAGGCATAGTTGCAATAGGCTGAGAATCTTTAATTTCTTCTTCCACGAAAATGGGCAATATAAGATCATTTAGCGTTAAAATTGTTTCTTTAAATAAAGCGCGAACTGTTTCTGTTTGACGTAATCGCCTTAAACGACGAATAGGCTGTTGGTATTGCACACCTTCTCCTTGCTATTGTTACATAAATTATAATGAATCATATAATTTTTTTAATAATAATATTTGCATCGTATTATAAATGCTATTAATTCATCTTACATCTTTATTGATAGCGCTTTTTCTCTATGCATGCCATTTTGTCTTATTGGCTGAATCCTAAATAGAGATAAATAATTAATACGATTATTGCGGTAACAATAGCATAAGGCATCTGGGTTCTGATATGTTCAATATGATCGCAATCAGTCGCCATTGAAGCAACGATGGCGTCGCTAGAAATTGGCGAAGTCATATCACCAAAAATCGAGCCGGTAATTGCTGCTCCGATCATTAATTCGGTAGGCATATTAACGGAAAGCGCTAATTGCACGCCAATTGTGATCATAATAGCAAAAGTTCCCCATGAAGTGCCGGTTGCTAATGACATGATAGCGCTGATTAAGAAAATGAAAGCTATCGAAAACCCTGCCGGCAACACGCCTGAAGAAATTTGTGCAATATAAGCACCAGTATTAAGATCGGCAGAAACATTGCCCATTAAAAAAGCTAAAATCATCACTGAGCTAATTTTGATCATGCTGGCGTAACCGATATAAATTTCCTTAAAGAAACTTTCGATCGTCAAAATATGGCGGGCTAAAAACCAGATAAAAGAGACTAAAGTACCAAATATAACTGCCCAGTAAACTGAGGTTGAGCCACTGCCTTTAGTGAACTCGCCATTACCGGTGATATATAGAGCGATAGGTACCATTAAAACCGTTGCCAGAATAGGAATAAAAAAGTTCAATACAGTGTTGGTTGCTGGATGATCAATGACTTCCTCATCAGTAATGGAAGATGGCTGATGAGATCGATGTTGATTGGCAATCGCTTTTTGTTCAGCTATTTTCATCGGCCCCCATGAATAATCGGTGAGGATATAAAATAGTACTGAAGCTAGTGATAACCAAGCCATAATATTATATGGCATAGCGGTAGCAAGAATTTCGAATGGTTCGCCAGAAATAAAACCTTTAGAGATTTGTACGCCAATAACCCCCATCATGGCTGCTCCCCAACCATTGATCATGACAGAAGAACATACAGAGACACCAGAGGTTTGAATAATATAGGCCATTTTTTCTGCGGAAACACCATAATATCTAGCAATATTTTTAGTGGAAGCACCAGCGACTAATTGATTAATAGAACTTTCAATAAAAATGATTATTGAAATAAACATGGCTATCAGTTGAATTGCTTTTTTATTTTTTATTAAACGCGTTTTATTGGTTAGTAAATATACTAAACTTCTAACACCGCCGGTGACGCTAATTAACCGCATAATTCCGCCAATTAACAAAATAAAAATAATAGTTTGTGTATTGCCGGGGGAGGCAAAAGTAGCAATAATTCCTGTTAGTGTTGCTTGAATGCCTAACAAAATATTGTGATCGTTAATAACGGTATAACCAACTAAAATACCTATCAATAATGATAAGATCACTTGACGTGTTATTATCGCGAGTATAATAGTGATAAGCGGCGTAATTACTGTCCAAATTCCGTAGTCATTCATTGCGATACCCTGTCTCTAGCTTAATATTAAAAATTAAGTGCTTTCTCTAAATCGTTAAGTAGATCGTTAATATCTTCTATCCCTACGGATAGACGTAATGTTGTATTGTAAATGCCCATTTTGACTCTTTCATCTTCAGTCATAGCGGCATGGGACATTGTTGCTGAATGATTTACCATGCTTTCAACACCACCTAATGACTCGGCCAGAACAAAATATTGCAATTTGCTGATAATATTTTTTACGTTATCTCGATTGCCATTAATGTTAATGGTAACAACAGCGCCACCAGTTTTCATTTGTGTCTGACAAATATGATACTGGGGATTATCTGATAGCCCTGGATAGTATACTTTTGTGATATTACGATGATTATTTAAAAACTTGGCAATTGTCAGTGCATTAGCGCATTGTCTTGTCATGCGAAGATCTAAAGTTTTTAATCCCCTTAATGCAAGATAAGCATCAAAAGGTGAAGCAATAGCACCGATGGTTGTTTTAATACCATCAATTTTATCGGCTATTGTAGATTGATTAGTGATAGCGGCGCCACCGATTAAGTCTGAGTGTCCGCCTATGTATTTACTGGTAGACAACATGACAATATCAGCGCCTAATTCAAGGGGTTTTTGATTCCAGGCGGTAGCAAAAGTATTATCGACACAGGTTATGATGTTATTTTCTTTTGCCAACTGACAAATTTTACTGATATCAACAAGTTCTAATAGCGGATTAGTAGGGCTTTCTATCCAAATCAGACGGGTATTATTGCGTAAATGTTGTTTGACGAGTTGGAGATTATTGAGATCAATGTAATCAACTTGATGACCACTTGTTTCTTTGATTAACTTTTCAAATATACGGTAAGTACCGCCATAGACCCCTTGCATGGCAATAATATGAGAGTTTTGTGGTAGCAAATTTAATACTAGTAATGTTGCAGCGACACCCGATGCGGTTGCGGTAGCATAAATACCCTTTTCAATATCGGCAAGGCTTTGTTGAATAAATCAGAATTAGCCGACAGGATGGCTCCCTCTGCTACACCTGTTATCCGATCCTGACGCTGTGTGGCATACCCAACAACGTCATACGGTTCAGCGCTTTGACCATTGCCATTGCTTCACCTACCTGAGCCTCATAGTCACGCAGCCTCAGATGGCCACCCAGCAAAGTTTTTATGCGGAACATCGCTGTTTCTGCCACTGAACGCCGGTGATAACCCACTTTCTTTTTCCACATATCATTACTCCTGCTCAGACGCTGATTCGCCACCGTATGGTTACGTTCATGGTACTTGTCCGGCCAGTATTTCGCTCCGCTTCGCGGCGGGATAAGGGGCCTGATTTTCTTTCTTAGCAACGCATCGTGGCAGTAACAGGCGTCATAAGCACCGTCTGCTGACACTTCCCTGATTTTCCGGTGGGTTTGGTTAATCAGGCCCGGCAGTGCCTGCGCATCTGTCGTTCCGCTGAGCGATAAGTCGGCACAGATAATCTCATGAGTCACACTGTCTGCTGCCAGATGAAGCTTGCGCCACACTCTTCGTCTGTCAGCCCCATGCTGCCTGACTTTCCATTCACCTTCGCCAAAGACCTTCAGACCGGTACTGTCGATGACCAGATGCGAGATTTCACCACGCGTTGGCGTTTTTATGCTGATGTTGACGCTCTTTGCTCGTCTGCTGACCAGCGAGTAGTCCGGACAGCACAGCGGCAAAGACATGAGTTTAAAAATCGAATCAACGAAGCCCTGTAATGCCCGGAGCGACAGGTTAAACACACGCTTCATCATCAGGACAGTGGTAACAGCCATATCGCTGTAGTAAAGCGGCCGGCCACGACCTTCAGGCGAAGAACTGTCAGTCCATCCAGCGATGGCCGACTCATCAAGCCAGACCGTCAGGGAACCGCGTTGTCTGAGTGCCTTGTTGTACGCGGGCCAGTTGGTAATTTTAAACTTTTGCTTTGCCATGCGGACCTGATGTTGAAACGAATTTAGCGATCAGCTCCGCCAATCACCTAAAAGTTCGATTTATTCAACAAAGCCATGATTATTTTAAACAAGCAGAACAGTTGCAGACACGTTTATTCATTCATTCAGGTGAAATAAATGGTGAGCCTGCTGCTGGTGGAATATTATTGCAGGTATTGCCCTCTGCTGGTATTGAAAGTCAGCATCAATTTGATCATCTGGTGCAATTAACCGCTACGATTAAGGGCGAGGAACTATTAACTTTAGAGCCAAAGGAAATTCTTCATCGTCTTTATCATGAAGAAGATGTGACATTATATGATCCACAGCTAGTCGCCTTTCATTGCAGTTGTTCAAAAAAGCGTTGTGAAAACATTTTGCTATCTCTTTGTGATGAAGATATTGAGCATATATTGCATGAACGTGGTGAAATTGATATTGAATGTGAATTTTGTGGGGCTGTCTATCTGTTTAATAAACAATATATAGAGGAATTGAAGCGAATTAAAAAACAGCAAATTCATTGAGTCAGTATTGCTTATTTTATACCGTAATAAAGGATATAAATACATTTTTTACTGTAGCGTTGATTTTGCTCTAGATCGCATTTTTAGTTCAGAAAATAGTTTAGATAAAATTTATTGATTTTTATCGCTGTTAATTTCGAGTAAAAATTAAGGTTAATATTCATTTAGGAGCATAAATTAATGAGTGCAAAAAAAAAGATTACTCCAGAAGAGATAGCTAGATATGGTATTCATCAAGTAACTGAAATCGTTTATAACCCAGGATATGAACAACTATTTGCAGAAGAAACAAAACCTTCTTTAAAAGGCTATGAACGTGGGATTGAAACCAACTTAGGCGCAGTAGCGGTTGATACCGGTATTTTTACTGGTAGATCACCAAAGGATAAGTATATCGTTCGTGATAACGTTTCTAAGGATACTGTTTGGTGGGCGGATCAAGGTAAAGGAAAAAATGATAACAAACCGATGACCGAAGCGGTTTGGCAATCATTAAAAGATTTGGTGACTAACCAATTGTCAGGTAAGCGTTTATTTATCATTGACGCTTTTTGCGGTGCAAATGCAGATACCCGTTTGAAAGTGCGTTTTATTACCGAAGTTGCCTGGCAGGCACATTTTGTCAAAAATATGTTTATTCGACCTACTGAACAAGAATTGATTGATTTTCAACCAGATTTTGTTGTAATGAATGGCGCAAAATGTACTAATCCCAACTGGCAGGCTCAAGGCTTAAACTCAGAAAATTTTGTGGCGTTTAATTTGACTGAGCGTATGCAACTGATTGGCGGTACTTGGTATGGCGGTGAAATGAAGAAAGGATTGTTTTCGATCATGAATTATTTGCTGCCATTAAAAGGAATTGCGTCAATGCATTGCTCCGCTAATGTTGGTGAAAAAGGTGATGTGGCTATCTTCTTTGGTTTGTCGGGCACCGGAAAAACAACTCTTTCGACCGATCCTAAACGTAAATTAATTGGTGATGATGAACACGGATGGGATGATGATGGTGTGTTTAATTTTGAAGGTGGTTGTTATGCTAAGACCATACATTTGTCTGAAGCGGCAGAGCCTGATATTTATCATGCGATCAAACGCGATGCATTATTAGAAAATGTCACTGTTTTGACTGATGGCTCTGTTGATTTTAATGATGGAGCCAAAACAGAAAATACCCGCGTTTCTTATTCTATTTATCATATTAATAATATTGTTAAACCGATTTCAAAAGCAGGCCATGCGACAAAAGTTATTTTTTTGACAGCTGATGCATTTGGTGTTTTGCCGCCGGTATCTTGTTTGACGCCTGAACAAACTGAGTACCACTTTTTGTCGGGTTTTACCGCTAAATTAGCGGGCACTGAGCGCGGTATAACTGAACCAACGCCAACTTTTTCAGCCTGTTTTGGCGCGGCTTTTCTGACATTACATCCTACTCAATATGCTGAAGTATTAGGTAAGCGAATGAAAGCGGCTGGTGCAAAAGCATATCTGGTTAATACCGGTTGGAATGGAACGGCTAAACGTATTTCGATCAAAGATACTCGTGCAATTATCGATGCGATCTTAAATGGGGATATAGATAAAGCAGAAACCATAAATTTACCCATTTTTAATTTAGCTGTACCTACCAATTTGCCAGGAGTTGATAACAATATTCTGGATCCTCGTCATACTTATACAGATAACAGCCAATGGGAATTTAAAGCTAAAGATTTGGCTAAGCGATTTATTAATAACTTTGAAAAATATACTGATACCACAGTTGGGTCAGCACTTGTGAAAGCTGGCCCTGAGCTGTAATTTTCAATAATAGTTGTCAATAGTAAAATAAAAAGTGCATAGAATATAATAAAAACTATGCACTTTTTATTTAGTTGTGAATTTCATGAACTGAAAAGGAATGGCAAAATTTTGCTTAAATTTTCTCTATCGTTTTGCGGTTCTGTTAGAGCGGATAGGATATAAGTCAGGAGTGAGGTCTATTAAAACATTTTGTTAAAAATTGATAAAAGTTAAAAAAGTGCCAGCGCTAGGCTGGCATAAGTAAACACTGGAAGCAATGTGAGCAATGTCGTCCTTTCATATGATTCCAGAAAGGTTCATCTGAAAGTATTTTAATGATAATGGTTATCGCTATCATTTGTAAAGTGATTTTTTTAATATAAATGTAAAAAAATCATTCATTATGATAATATATTGATAATTATAATATATTTATATGATATTTAATTCAAAATTTAAAAACAATTGGTTTTATCGTTGATAGCAAATGGCTAGATCACTTTAGCTGACAATATTAAAAATTTAACTATAACGAGATAGTTATGATTTTGTAAGGTGTTGAACACACGCCCAAGCTGAACTCCATGCCCATTGAAAGTTATATCCGCCTAACCCACCAGTGACATCAACCACTTCACCAATAAAGTAGAGTACGGCTACTTTTTCTGATTCCATCGTTTTTGAGGAAATACTATTTGTATCAACGCCTACAAGATTGACTTCTGCGGTACGATAACCTTCTGTGCTATTTGGTTGTATCTGACAGTTGTGTAGCATTTACGCAATCGTATTTATCTGTTTCATAGGCTTTGTTGAATAAATCAGAATTAGCCGCCAGGATGGCTCCCTCTGCTACAGCTGTTATCCGATCCTGACGCTGTGTGGCATACCCAACAACGTCATACGGTTCAGCGCTTTGACCATCGCCATTGCTTCACCTACCTGAGCCTCATAGTCACGCAGGCTCAGATGGCCACCCAGCAAAGTTTTTATGCGGAACATCGCTGTTTCTGCCACTGAACGCCGGTGATAACCCACTTTCTTTTTCCACATATCATTACTCCTGCTCAGACGCTGATTCGCCACCGCATGGTTACGTTCATGGTACTTGTCCGGCCAGTATTTCGCTCCGCTTCGCGGCGGGATAAGGGGCCTGATTTTCTTTCTTAGCAACGCATCGTGGCAGTAACAGGCGTCATAAGCACCGTCTGCTGACACTTCCCTGATTTTCCGGTGGGTTTGGTTAATCAGGCCCGGCAGTGCCTGCGCATCTGTCGTTCCGCTGAGCGATAAGTCGGCACAGATAATCTCATGAGTCACACTGTCTGCTGCCAGATGAAGCTTGCGCCACACTCTTCGTCTGTCAGCCCCATGCTGCCTAACTTTCCATTCACCTTCGCCAAAGACCTTCAGATCGGTACTGTCGATGACCAGATGCGAGATTTCACCACGCGTTGGCGTTTTTATGCTGATGTTGACGCTCTTTGCTCGTCGGCTGACCAGCGAGTAGTCCGGACAGCACAGCGGCAAAGACATGAGTTTAAAAATCGAATAAACGAAGCCCTGTAATGCCCGGAGCGACAGGTTAAACACACGCTTCATCATCAGGACAGTGGTAACAGCCATATCGCTGTAGTAAAGCGGCCGGCCACGACCTTCAGGCGAAGAACTGTCAGTCCATCCAGCGATGGCCGACTCATCAAGCCAGACCGTCAGGGAACCGCGTTGTCTGAGTGCCTTGTTGTACGCGGGCCAGTTGGTAATTTTAAACTTTTGCTTTGCCATGGGGACCTGATGTTGAAACGAATTTAGCGATCAGCTCCGCCAATCACCTAAAAGTTCGATTTATTCAACAAAGCCTGTTTCATATTAAGCTGTTTTAACGAGTTATCTGGGATTTTTTTTAATACTTGTAATGTCTCGATAAGTCGTTTAGGTACATATTTTGTTAATAAGTTTTTTAACGACAGATTAGGATGAATGGTTTGTTCATGGATTAAACAATCGATAAGATTAATATTGGGAAATAAATTAATACTTATATGCTCCCCAGGTTGCCAGTAACTTGAGATTTGCAAAATAGCTGGGCCTGATAATCCTCTATGTGTAAACAGAAGATTTTCTTGGAATGTCATGGCATTTTGTGAACTGATTTTTACTGGAATAGCAATGCCAGAAAGTGTGTGTAAAACGTCAAGCAGCTCCTTATGTAATGTGAAAGGCACTAAAGCTGCTCGCGTCGGTTGGATGGTATGGCCAAATTGCTCAGCTATACGATAACCAAAAGGAGTTGCCCCCAATTTAGGCATTGAAAGGCCACCGCTAGCAACAATTAGTGCGTTTGAACTAATAATTTTTTCATTAACATACACTAAAAATTTATTATCTATTTTTTTTATCTGAGTGATTTCGCTTTGCAAGAGTAAACTAACGCCAGCTACTTTACATTCAGTTAATAGTAAATCGACAATATCTTGTGCGCTATTGTCACAAAAAAGTTGACCTAATGTTTTTTCATGATAAGGAATATGATGTTTTTGTACTAACTCAATAAAATCCCATTGCGTAAAGCGAGCCAGTGCTGACTTACAAAAATGGGGATTAGTAGATATATAAGCATTAGGATCAATATAAAGATTGGTGAAGTTGCATAGTCCGCCACCAAACATTAAAATTTTTCTACCCGCTTTTTTGCCATTATCCAATATAAGTACTTTTAACCCTTTTTGGCCTGCATTGGCTGCACAAAATAGACCGGCCGCTCCTGCACCTATAATGATTACGTCAAATTTTTCCACAAAATTTCTCTTTTATCTGAAAAGATATTTATTAATAATACAAATAGCGCGTTTTTTATTAAATAGCGTAAAATATTTATTACGATTTAAATGTGTGTGGACAAATGTTAGTAAGCACTATAAATCTACATATTCTTGATTTTATTAACTTAATGAAAGTAAAGAATATTTTTGTTTTTTTTGTTTTTTTTGTCAATTAAAGTCAAAAAAGATGTAAATTTTGCTTCCACCGCTAACGTTTGTCACTGATAATGCATTGAGTTCATATTCAACAAATGGGCTTAAGGTTTATGCTACATTTATTTACTGGTTTGGATTTTTACACCGGTCTGTTATTAATACTAGCGCTATTATTTGTGCTATTTTACGAAGCAATTAATGGTTTCCATGATACCGCAAATGCAGTAGCAACGGTTATCTATACTCGAACAATGCGAGCTCAATTTGCGGTTGTTATGGCTGGTGTTTTTAACTTTTTTGGCGTTATTTTAGGTGGCTTGAGTGTTGCTTATGCTATTGTGCATTTGTTGCCAACAGATCTTCTCTTGAATGTAAGTTCTGCTCATGGCCTGGCAATGGTTTTTTCCATGCTATTGGCGGCCATTATTTGGAATTTGGGTACCTGGTATTTGGGGTTACCGGCTTCTAGTTCACATACATTAATAGGTGCCATTATTGGTGTTGGTTTAACCAATGCATTAGTGACAGACTCCTCTATAGTGGATGCATTGAACATTCCAAAAGTCATTGAAATCTTTCTTTCCCTCATCATTTCTCCTGCTATTGGTTTTGTTATAGCTGGATTGCTAATTTTCTTTTTACGCCGTTATTGGAGTGGTACGAAAAAACGTCGTCGTATTCATTTAACACCAGCTGAGCGAGAGAAGAAATATGGTAAAAGAAAACCCCCTTTTTGGACACGTACTGCATTGATTTTATCTGCCGTTGGCGTCAGTTTTTCTCATGGTGCTAATGATGGTCAGAAGGGTATTGGTCTTATTATGCTAGTGTTAATTGGCGTGGCGCCTGCCGGGTTTGTGCTTAATATGAATGCCAGTGGTTATGATATCACTCGTACCCATGACGCGATAGTGCATCTACAATATTATTATGAAGAGCATCAGTCAGCGGTAAAACATATTGTTAATAAGTCACAACATGAGTCGGAATTGGAAATTTTAGATGAGAAATTCCATTGTGATAATTCACGTCCTATTACTGTGCTAAAACAGACATCACTGATGTTGACGGATATTCAAAGTTATTCAGCACTAAAACCTGAACAACGTAATCAAATGCGCCGATTATTAATGTGTTTATCTGATACAGCATTAGATGTAGCTAAACTACCAGAGACGTCCTCTTCGGATGCTCGTTTTCTGCGTAACTTGAGTAACGATTTGCTTAATACAGTGGAGTATGCGCCACTGTGGATTATTATTGCCGTTGCTTTGGCGCTTTCTGTCGGTACTATGATTGGTTGGCAACGTGTTGCTATAACGATTGGTGAAAAAATTGGTAAAAAAGGTATGACTTATGCGCAAGGTGTTTCTGCTCAAGTTACTGCGGCAATTTCCATTGGTGTTGCAAGTTATACTGGTATGCCTGTATCAACAACACAAGTTTTATCTTCTGCGGTAGCCGGTACAATGGTTGTTGATGGTGGTGTACAAGCTAAAACAATTAAAAATATATTACTGGCTTGGTTATTTACATTACCTATTTCTATTATACTTTCTGGTTTGTTTTATTGGATATCATTAAAATTTATATAGACATATCAGATAAACTATATATAACAAAAAATAGTAATAGTGATGCTTAATGTGGACATCGCTATTTTTTTTCATTGAATAATATATTATCTATATCATTTAAATATTACTTGAGTCCATTAATATCACCAAATGTTCCATATTAAACTTGGCTTTGTTGAATAAATCGAACTTTTAGGTGATTGGCGGAGCTGATCGCTAAATTCGTTTCAACATCAGGTCCCCATGGCAAAGCAAAAGTTTAAAATTACCAACTGGCCCGCGTACAACAAGGCACTCAGACAACGCGGTTCCCTGACGGTCTGGCTTGATGAGTCGGCCATCGCTGGATGGACTGACAGTTCTTCGCCTGAAGGTCGTGGCCGGCCGCTTTACTACAGCGATATGGCTGTTACCACTGTCCTGATGATGAAGCGTGTGTTTAACCTGTCGCTCCGGGCATTACAGGGCTTCGTTGATTCGATTTTTAAACTCATGTCTTTGCCGCTGTGCTGTCCGGACTACTCGCTGGTCAGCAGACGAGCAAAGAGCGTCAACATCAGCATAAAAACGCCAACGCGTGGTGAAATCTCGCATCTGGTCATCGACAGTACCGGTCTGAAGGTCTTTGGCGAAGGTGAATGGAAAGTCAGGCAGCATGGGGCTGACAGACGAAGAGTGTGGCGCAAGCTTCATCTGGCAGCAGACAGTGTGACTCATGAGATTATCTGTGCCGACTTATCGCTCAGCGGAACGACAGATGCGCAGTCACTGCCGGGCCTGATTAACCAAACCCACCGGAAAATCACGGAAGTGTCAGCAGACGGTGCTTATGACGCCTGTTACTGCCACGATGCGTTGCTAAGAAAGAAAATCAGGCCCCTTATCCCGCCGCGAAGCGGAGCGAAATACTGGCCGGACAAGTACCATGAACGTAACCATGCGGTGGCGAATCAGCATCTGAGCAGGAGTAATGATATGTGGAAAAAGAAAGTGGGTTATCACCGGCGTTCAGTGGCAGAAACAGCGATGTTCCGCATAAAAACTTTGCTGGGTGGCCATCTGAGGCTGCGTGACTATGAGGCTCAGGTAGGTGAAGCAATGGCGATGGTCAAAGCGCTGAACCGTATGACGTTGTTGGGTATGCCACACAGCGTCAGGATCGGATAACAGCTGTAGCAGAGGGAGCCATCCTGGCGGCTAATTCTGATTTATTCAACAAAGCCATTCCGACCTTGAAGCAAGTACTGCAACAGTTTCCAGCGACCGATTTCTATATCGATCTAAAATCTCCCGATGCCGATCCTTACGAACAAGCAAAAGCAATTGAAAAATTGTTAAAAGAAAAAAAAGCGTTTCTACGTACTCGCTTTTATTCCACCAACCAAGCTTTCTTGAATGCTTTATCTGATCATGTACAACGTTTTGAAAGTCGTGATGAAACGCGTGATATTCTAGCAAATATTACCATGAATCATCATTGTGTGATTGATAAAAAAGTTAATACTCAGCGCTGGTATGGACTGGAACTGCGACGTAAAGTAGAAGTTGTGGAAAAATATACTCTTGGTGAAGCTCGCTCATCCTCAGATTTAGTTTGGGATCATGAAGCAATGAAATGTTTCCGCGCCAGCGGTGGTGCACATATCGTTTTATTTGGCATAAAAGATGAAGCTGATTATAAACTGGCTAAAGAACTAGGTGCAGATGAAGTTATGGTCGATTCACCTAAATATTTTAAAGATATAAGATAATAAAAAAATCAAAATATTAATAATCTCGTTATTAGTATTAATAACGAGATTTTTTATTAAATAATACGGTTGTTAATCTGCTGATGCTTTTGACGCTTTTCCATTGCTATACGTTTCTTGCGAAGCTCACATGGCTCCGGGCAATCACAAACTTTTTCAATGCCTATATTACTTAATCCACCACAACTTCCTTGAAGTTGCTTGCGTTTAATAATATAGCCAAGTGACATAGCAATAAAAGCAAGCAGGAAAAAAACCAAAGTAGCGATAAATATTTTTAACATAATGACTCCTCTACATTTTTTTTACTAAATAAGGTTTAAATGCTGAACTATAACGTTCTTCGAAACCTTTCTTAGTCGTAACGACCATGAAAACCGGTAAATTTAAACGTTCAGCTAACTCCATTCCTTTTTCAGCCCCCAACACATTTAGACCAGTAGATAAACCATCTGCCATCATGCAAGTCGGGGCGATAACAGTAATAGAAATCAAATTATGAATAATCGGTCTACCGGTCTTCGGATCAATAGTATGTGAATAATAAACTCCATCTTGTTCAAAATAATTACGATAGTCACCAGAGGTAGCAACTGACATATTTCCAGGTTCAATAATTTCTTGTACCGACTGTTCTAGCCCTTTATCCGAAGGTTTTTCAATCGCAATACGCCACGCTACACCTTTACCGTTATGGCCTTTGGTGCGGACTTCACCACCAATGTCGACCATATAATTATCAATATTTTGTGACTCTAAATATTCTGCTATAACATCAACGCCGTAACCCTTAGCGATAGCTGACAGATCTATATAGAGCTGAGGTATTTTTTTTATCAGGCTATTACCTCTAATCGCAAGTTTATCAATACCAATCCATTGCCGGCGCAACTGCAGCGTCTCTTCCGGTGGTGCTTTGGTTATCCTTCCTTCCGGGCCAAATCCCCATAAATTAACCAATGGTCCGATAGTAATATCGAGCGCACCATTGGTTAATTTATTAATATGAATTGCTTCTTTAATCACTGTCATCATGGCTAACGAAACAGGAAATGGCGTATTTACATGTTGAAATTGATTAAATTGGCTTAATTCAGATTTAGGGCGGTAAGTTGACATTTGATAGTTAACTTCTTCTAAACGGCTATCAATATCGTCACGCAATATTTCCCAAAAAGGATGAGATGATTCACTAACATACTTAACAACATAGTAAGTTCCCATCGTTTGCCCTTGAATACTCTTTTGCTCTGTCTCAAAACAACCACAAAGCATGAAAATAGTAGATAAGGTAATAATCAAATTGAATAATTTATTTTTTAGCATAAAATTTTTTTAAGCATATTAAGTCCATATTAACTCAATGATGACACAAAAAGTTAAAATACCGGAAACAATCAAACAATCAACCACCAAAATCATCTAATAAAATATTTTCATCTTCAACACCTAAATCTTTAAGCATCTTAATAACTGCGGCGTTCATCACAGGAGGACCACACATATAAAACTCACAATCCTCTGGCGCTGGGTGATCTTTCAAATAGTTTTCATATAAAACGTTATGAATAAAACCAGTATACCCTTGCCAGTTATCTTCAGGTATTGCATCTGATAGCGCAACATGCCAGGTAAAATTTTCATTAGCAGCAGCTAATTGATCAAAATCTTCAACATAAAATAATTCACGTTTTGAACGAGGCCCCATACCAAAAGCTGATTTTTCGTTTAGATTTTAAACGCTTTCATTGATCAAAAATATGTGACCTCATTGGTGCCATACCCGCACCACCACCAATAAAAATCATTTCCGCATTGGTTTCTTTAGCAAAAAATTCACCAAATGGCCCAGAAATAGTGACTTTGTTGCCTGGTGTTAATGACCAAATGTATGAAGACATAATACCCGGAGGTAAATCGGCAGCTTTCGGCGGAGGTGTTGCTATCCTGACATTTAGCATGATTATCCCATGCTCTTCTGGATAATTTGCCATCGAATAAACTCTTACTGTCTGCTGTTTTACTTCAGAAAGATAACGAAATAAATTGAATTTATCCCAATCTTCACGATACTCATCAGATACATCAAAATCAGCATAAGAAACTTTATGTGGAGGACATTCGAACTGAATAAAGCCACCTGCCCGAAATGGGACAACTTCTCCTGCTGGAATTTTCAATTTTAATTCTTTAATGAAAGTCGCTTTATTTTCATTCGAAATAACTTCACATGCCCAGTTTTTTACACCAAAAATTTCCTCAGGTAATTCGATTGCTAGATCATGTTTTACATTAACCTGGCAAGCCAAACGACATCCAGCTCTAGCTTCACGCTTATTAATATGGGCAAGTTCAGTCGGCAGGATATCACCGCCACCATGCTTGATTGTCACCCGACATTGGCCACAAGAACCACCGCCACCACAGGCAGATGAAACAAAAATTCCCTGACTGGACAACATATTTAATAGCTTGTCACCTGCTGGCGCAGCAAAACTCTTTTCAGGGTCACCATTAACTTCAATTTTTACATCCCCTGTGTTTACTAACTTAGATTTGGCAAATAAAATCATTGCCGTTAGAATTAACACAATTATGGTAAACATTGCTACACCAAGAATAATAATATCCATGAATTATTTTCACCCTTATAACTGTACACCGGAAAAAGACATAAAACCCAATGCCATCAAACCAGTAGTGACAAAGGTGATCCCTACACCTTTTAAACCCGATGGGATATCTGCATATTTCATTTTCTCACGAATAGATGCCACTAAAACAATGGCCAGCATCCATCCCAATCCTGAACCAAATCCATAAACAATAGATTCACTAAAATGATATTCGCGCTGAGCCATAAACGAGACACCACCAAAAATCGCACAATTAACGGTTATTAGTGGTAGAAAAATACCTAATGCGTTATAAAGGACGGGAAAATAACGATCCAAAATCATTTCTAGAATTTGTACTAATGCCGCAATTACACCGATAAAAGTAATGAAGTTTAAAAAATTAAATCAACGCCTTCTATCAGGGCACCATCACGTAGAATGAAATTATAAACTAAATTATTCGCAGGTACTGAAATACCCAGAACAACAGTAACTGCAATTCCTACTCCAAAGGCTGTTTTGACATTTTTAGAAACCGCCAAAAATGTACACATCCCCAGAAAAAAGGCAAGAGCCATGTTTTCAATAAACACAGCTCGAACAAACAAGCTGATATAATGTTCCATTGCGTCAGTTACTCCTTTTCAACCTGTGAAGGTTTCAATGTGCGCAGTCCCCAGTCCCCAAATCAACATACTTATGATGAAAAACGCGCTTGGTGCAAGCAGGAACAAGCCATTTGGCTGATACAAACCACCATTCTGAACCGATTGCAGAATAGTAATACCGAATAGTTTACCTGAACCAAATAGTTCTCTTAGAAAACCAACTAAAATTAAAATAGCACCATATCACAAACAATTACCAATACCATCCATAAAACTTTCAATTGGTGGTGATTTCATTGCATAAGCTTCAGCACGTCCCATGACGATACAATTAGTAATAATTAAACCGACAAATACTGGAAGTTGCTTAGAAACTTCATAAGCGTAAGCGCGCAGGCTTTGATCTACAACGATAACTACAGAAGCTATGATTGTCATTTGAGCAATAATTCGCACACTATTAGGAATATAATGACGGATCAATGAGATAAAAAA
Source organism: Arsenophonus endosymbiont of Aphis craccivora (assembly GCF_013460135.1). GTDB lineage: Bacteria > Pseudomonadota > Gammaproteobacteria > Enterobacterales > Enterobacteriaceae > Arsenophonus > Arsenophonus nilaparvatae. The sequence goes on along the minus strand of NZ_CP038155.1, from coordinate 1,048,290 downwards.
ACTAGAAAAACCAGTGACTAAAGTCACAGCAATGGCCATCACAAGGGCGGTTTCTAATTTAGTCGTTACCGCCAAAGCCGAACAAACACCTAGAACTTGCAATGTAATAGGATTGTTATCCAATAAAGGTCCAATTAGCACGAGTTTAATCTCTTTACTATCAGCCATGATTTAACTCTCCTTTGCGTACTTTATTCAGAAATGGGCCAAAACCATTATTACCCAACCAGAAATCAAACATATTCTGGATACCGTTTGATGTCAGTGTTGCCCCTGATAGGCCATCGATACTAGAGGGACCATCTAATGCTCCACCACGCACAATTTTTATCGCCGGTTTCCCTTGTTGATTATAAAGTTTTTTACCAATCCATTGGGCGCACCATTGTAAATTATCTACCTCTCCACCTAGACCTGGCGTTTCACCATGAGAATAATAAGTTATACCTCGTGATGTCGTTCCATCTATATCAACAGCGATAAAAGCATACATTACCGACCATAAACCAGAACCATAAACCGGTAACCAGTGCGATGGTTTTTCCATTATCATCGTTGACTAAATAAATTTCTGCCGAGTTGGCTCTATAACGGATCTTAGCAACATCCTGTTCAGGAGATAATGCAATTCGGGTTTCATCATTACGTAGCTGACTATTAAGATCGAAGTTGCCATTACTATTTGATATTTCAGTTGTGTTGAAATCCAAAATCTTAGCGCTCATACGAGTATTATAAAGAGATTGTATCTCTTCAGCTGACATTTTTGGTTTGAGTAAACCAGCAACATCAAGAATATTACGTTGCTTATCTAATAATATTTGCGCTTGCTGTTTAGATTTCAAACCTACCGCTGCACCAGATACAACTACTGAACACACTAAACACAGAATAAATACCACAAGAAATGTTCTGCCGCTGCTATCTTTTGGATTTTTTATTTTATTGTTAGCCACGGGCTTTTCTCCGTTTAATATTTGCCTGAACTACCAGATAATCAAACAGAGGCGCAAATAAGTTAGCAAACAAAATTGCCAACATCATCCCTTCCGGATAAGCAGGATTAATGACTCTGATGAGAACACACATTACACCGATCAATATTCCGTATGCCCATTTACCTTTGTTGGTAAAAGAAGCCGAAACGGTATCAGTCGCCATAAACATCATGCCAAAAGCAAAACCGCCTAGTACCAAATGCCAGTAACCAAGGCATCGCAAATAAAGGATTAGTCGTTGATCCAATAACATTAAATAGATAAGACATTACCATCATGCCTATCAGTACACCGGCAACGATACGCCATGAAGCTATTCGGCAAAAAATAATCAATTCTCCACCGATTAAGATCATTAATGTTGAAACTTCACCAATTGAGCCTGGAATATTGCCCAAAAAAGCATCCATCCAGGTAACAGGCTGATGTGTCAAATTATTTATTAGTGCATGATCTCCGCCCCTAGCCCATTGTGATAATGGCGTAGCGCCAGAATAACCATCTGTCGCAGTCCAAACTAAATCACCTGAAATTTGCGCAGGATAAGCAAAAAATAGAAATGCGCGCCCAGCTAATGCTGGATTTAAAAAATTACGCCCAGTACCACCAAAAATTTCTTTCGCCACAACAATACCAAACGTAATACCTAATGCCGCCTGCCAAAGCGGTATAGTAGGCGGCACAATCAGGGCAAACAGAATAGAAGAGACAAAAAAACCTTCGTTGATTTCATGACCACGGAGCAGCGAAAATAATACTTCCCAAAAACCACCAACCAAAAAAATAACCATATAGATAGGTAAAAAATATACCGACCCAAGCAATATTTTACTTACCCAGCCTGCCTCTCTGGTGTTAATGAAGCGCCCAAAAATTGAGCAACTATATAGTGCCAATCAGAAACAAGGATCTTTTGCAACTCAGCTTCACTATGTAATTGATAAAGAGCTGGGATCGCTTGTGCACCGACATTATACATGTCCCAAAACATGGCTGGAAAAACCGACAGCCAGACTAAAATCATCATTCGTTTTAGGTCAATACTATCACGAACATGGTAACTCCCATGTGTGATGGTTACCGGAGTATAAAAAATAGTTGCCACAGCCTCATAGAGCACATAGTATTTTTCTAGTTTTCCACCGTGTTCAAAATGACGTTCATACTTTTCAAATAAATTTTTTAAGCCCATGTAGTTAACCTTATTGCTCAATTCTGGCCAATACCTCACGTAGTACAGGACCATACTCATATTTGGCTGGGCATACATAGGTGCACAGCTCCAAATCTTCTTCATCCATTTCCAAACAACCAAGTTGCTGTGAGCTGGCTAAATCACCAACAAGCAGATCTCGTAATAAATGAGTGATCATAATATCAAGTGGCATAATACGTTCATAATTACCAATAGGAACGATAGAACGTTCACTACCATTGGTCGTGGTGGTGAAATTAAACTGTTTATTTTTCAGGAAATGGCCAAGTGTTGTACGGGTGATAGTAAACTTATTTATTCCAGGCGCAATCCATCCAAATAACTCTTTTTCACGTCCTTCACTCAATACCGAAACTTGATTATGGAATCTTCCCACCCCGAGTATCATCACATTTATTGCCCCACAAGATTGACCTTGAAATAATCCTATTTTCGCCTATTTTTATTTCACCATCAGTTAACTCATAGAGATCAGCGCCTAAACAAGTACGAACTAAACGTGGTTTTTTAACTTGATGCCCAGCAATTAAGATAACGCGATCCGAATAAAGATGACCCGTTGTAAAAAGTTTACCAATCGCAATCACATCTTGATAATTTAAATACCAAACAGTTTTCTCTATACTTACCGGCTCTAGAAAATGGATATGGGTACCGACTAACCCTGCAGGATGTGGTCCAATAAATTGCTTATAAATAATTTTTTCATTATAAGTTAACTTGACTAAGTTGCCGTTTCCATGGCATAAATAAATTTTTCCTTCTGTTAATTTAGTCAATACTTTCAAACAATTATTGATTGAAAGCCGTTTCCTCCGCTGCAATAATCAACAAGGGATCAGCCGCCAGTGGACGCGTATCCATCGCAGTAACAAAAATTGCTTTTGGGCTAGTACCTGGCACTGGAGTATGGCTAAAAGGATGCGTTCGCAATGCTGTCCACAAACCTGACTGAAGGAAGTTAGCTTCTACTTGTTGATACGTTAATGTATCGATTTGATTATTATCATAGCGGTTAAATACGATTTGCTCATCGCCATTAATTTCAATAACAATAGATTGAAGAACTCGGCGTTCACCTCAATTGATTTTTATGATAGTGCCACAAGCCTGGCTGGTGAAAAATACGCCTGGATTTTTCTTATCTTCGAAAAGAATTTGCCCCTTTTTAACTTGCTCACATTCCTTCACCAACATTGAAGGACGCATCCCTATATACTCTTCACCCAATACTGCTACATGATGAATAACAGGGCCATCCTCTACTACTTGAGCGGTCACTCCTGCAATCGGGAGGTCGAGTCCTTTTTTAATTTTAATCATAAGAATTGCACAAGTTTATCAGTTAAACCCTAAGCTAACGATTGCAAATGAAATCAGATAGCAACCAATAATCAAAAGGCTGTTGAATAATTGAAACAAGCCAGCTAATGAATATAAACTAATTAATTACAATTTACCTATTATTTTAACGCAGATGATTTTATCAGTTCCCTCGCTTTCTGTCTGATAGAACAAGTGATTTAGTTCAAGCACATAAGAATAAATTGTTTAATATATTGAGCACACTTCGCAAAAAACGATCTTATAAATCATTTTTTTCGAAGAATGTCAGTATTTTTGCCAAAATAAGACAAAAATGACAGGAGACAAAATTATTAATTTTTAATATAAAAAAGGCTTTGTTGAATAAATCGAACTTTTAGGTGATTGGCGGAGCTGATCGCTAAATTCGTTTCAACATCAGGTCCCCATGGCAAAGCAAAAGTTTAAAATTACCAACTGGCCCGCGTACAACAAGGCACTCAGACAACGCGGTTCCCTGACGGTCTGGCTTGATGAGTCGGCCATCGCTGGATGGACTGACAGTTCTTCGCCTGAAGGTCGTGGCCGGCCGCTTTACTACAGCGATATGGCTGTTACCACTGTCCTGATGATGAAGCGTGTGTTTAACCTGTCGCTCCGGGCATTACAGGGCTTCGTTGATTCGATTTTTAAACTCATGTCTTTGCCGCTGTGCTGTCCGGACTACTCGCTGGTCAGCAGACGAGCAAAGAGCGTCAACATCAGCATAAAAACGCCAACGCGTGGTGAAATCTCGCATCTGGTCATCGACAGTACCGGTCTGAAGGTCTTTGGCGAAGGTGAATGGAAAGTCAGGCAGCATGGGGCTGACAGACGAAGAGTGTGGCGCAAGCTTCATCTGGCAGCAGACAGTGTGACTCATGAGATTATCTGTGCCGACTTATCGCTCAGCGGAACGACAGATGCGCAGGCACTGCCGGGCCTGATTAACCAAACCCACCGGAAAATCAGGGAAGTGTTAGCAGACGGTGCTTATGACGCCTGTTACTGCCACGACGCGTTGCTAAGAAAGAAAATCAGGCCCCTTATCCCGCCGCGAAGCGGAGCGAAATACTGGCCGGACAAGTACCATGAACGTAACCATGCGGTGGCGAATCAGCGTCTGAGCAGGAGTAATGATATGTGGAAAAAGAAAGTGGGTTATCACCGGCGTTCAGTGGCAGAAACAGCGATGTTCCGCATAAAAACTTTGCTGGGTGGCCATCTGAGCCTGCGTGACTATGAGGCTCAGGTAGGTGAAGCAATGGCGATGGTCAAAGCGCTGAACCGTATGACGTTGTTGGGTATGCCACACAGCGTCAGGATCGGATAACAGGTGTAGCAGAGGGAGCCATCCTGTCGGCTAATTCTGATTTATTCAACAAAGCCTATAAAAAACTACAATACAAATATATGATTAATATTTGTGTATTTTTTTTGTACAATACATCACTTTTATATGGAAGCTTATGAAACTCTCTTTTTTTATTAGCATAGGGATCTTTTCTCTGTCATTTTTTATCAATAATAGCTACTCAGCGACAAAGCTATATTACCCATCAGATAGCAGTAATAACGGCAAAAAATATTTAAATAATTCAATATTTATTCAAATTTTCAAAGAAGAAAGAGTGCTAGAACTCTATACTAAAAATGAAAAAGGCTTATTTTCACTATTTAAAAGTTATCCAATATGTAATTTCTCTGGTGGATTAGGACCTAAGAAAAGAGAAGGTGACTTAAAGAGTACAGAAGGGTTTTATCGCATCACACGCTCACAATTAAAACCTGATAGCAAATATTATCGCGCTTGTAATTTAGGTTGTCCCAATAAATACGACCAGGCTCATGGCTATACTGGCGCTTGTTTGATGGTACATGGTGGCTGTAAATCAATTGACTGCTACGCGATGACTGATAGCTATATAAATGAAATCTATCGTTATGTGGAAAATGCATTACAAAATGGTCAATATGAAATACAAGTCAATATATATCCATTTAAAATGACTTCTAACAATATGAATCGCCATCGTAATTCACGTTACTATACCTTCTGGCGACAACAGCAACCCGCGTATGAATATTTTACTAAAACAAGTCGATTGCCAGTAATTAATATTCAGCAAGGACAATACTTAGTAAACAAATTTACTAACCATCAATCATCGCCAGCTACAGCAGATGAAAGGGGCTTTGTTGAATAAATCGAACTTTTAGGTGATTGGCGGAGCTGATCGCTAAATTCGTTTCAACATCAGGTCCCCATGTCAAAGCAAAAGTTTAAAATTACCAACTGGCCCGCGTACAACAAGGCACTCAGACAACGCGGTTCCCTGACGGTCTGGCTTGATGAGTCGGCCATCGCTGGATGGACTGACAGTTCTTCGCCTGAAGGTCGTGGCCGGCCGCTTTACTACAGCGATATGGCTGTTACCACTGTCCTGATGATGAAGCGTGTGTTTAACCTGTCGCTACGGGCATTACAGGGCTTCGTTGATTCGATTTTTAAACTCATGTCTTTGCCGCTGTGCTGTCCGGACTACTCGCTGGTCAGCAGACGAGCAAAGAGCGTCAACATCAGCATAAAAACGCCAACGCGTGGTGAAATCTCGCATCTGGTCATCGACAGTACCGGTCTGAAGGTCTTTGGCGAAGGTGAAAGGAAAGTCAGGCAGCATGGGGCTGACAGACGAAGAGTGTGGCGCAAGCTTCATCTGGCAGCAGACAGTGTGAATCATGAGATTATCTGTGCCGACTTATCGCTCAGCGGAACGACAGATGCGCAGGCACTGCCGGGCCTGATTAACCAAACCCACCGGAAAATCAGGCCCCTTATCCCGCCGCGAAGCGGAGCGAAATACTGGCCGGACAAGTACCATGAACGTAACCATGCGGTGGCGAATCAGCGTCTGAGCAGGAGTAATGATATGTGGAAAAAGAAAGTGGGTTATCACCGGCGTTCAGTGGCAGAAACAGCGATGTTCCGCATAAAAACTTTGCTGGGTGGCCATCTGAGGCTGCGTGACTATGAGGCTCAGGTAGGTGAAGCAATGGCGATGGTCAAAGCGCTGAACCGTATGACGTTGTTGGGTATGCCACACAGCGTCAGGATCGGATAACAGCTGTAGCAGAGGGAGCCATCCTGGCGGCTAATTCTGATTTATTCAACAAAGCCCAATTTGTTATAAATTGCGAAATAATAATTTATTGTTAATTATTAATCATAATTAAATAACAATGCCGTAACAACATGAAGTTTATTTTCAATTAGTAATGGAGAAGCATAGTGTGCAAACCTTTAATGCTGATTTAGTCATAATAGGCGCTGATGGAGCTGGTTTGAGGGCAGCAATTGCTGCTACTGAAGCTAATCCCAATCTAAAAATTGCTTTAGTTTCAAAAGTCTATCCCATGCGCAGTTATACTGTCGCTGCAGAAGGTGGCGCAGCTGCAATTGCTCAATCCCATGATACCTATGATTATCACTTTAATGATACAGTTTCAGGGGGAGATTGGTTATGTGAACAAGATGTGGTTGAATATTTTGTGAAACATTGTCCAACCGAAATGACACAACTGGAATTATGGGGATGCCCATGGAGTCGTAAAAAAGATGGTACAGTGAATGTCCGTCGCTTTGGAGGAATGAAAATCGAGCGCACTTGGTTTGCTGCTGATAAAACAGGCTTCCATATGTTGCATACTCTATTTCAAACATCTCTCAAATACCCACAAATCCAGCGATTTGATGAACATGTTGTGTTAGACATTCTGGTTGATGAAGGAAGAGTACATGGCCTAATCGCTATCCATATGATGGAGGGCACTCATATTCAAATTAACGCAAAAGCCGTTATTATGGCCACCGGTGGAGCCGGCCGTGTTTACCGTTATAATACTAACGGCGGAATTGTTACCGGTGACGGTATGGGTATTGTATTACGGCATGGCATTCCATTACGTGATATGGAATTTGTCCAATACCATCCGACTGGCTTGCCAGGTTCTGGAATACTTATGACTGAAGGTTGTAGAGGTGAAGGCGGGATCCTCATCAACAAAGATGGCTATCGTTATCTACAAGATTATGGTTTAGGGCCTGAAACCCCTCTAGGTAAACCAGAAAATAAATATATGGAATTAGGCCCTCGAGACAAGGTTTCTCAAGCTTTTTGGCATGAGTGGCGTGCAGGTAGCACAATAAAGTCATCACGCGGTGATGTCGTGCATCTTGACTTACGCCATTTGGGCGCTGCGAAACTACATGAACGCCTACCCTTTATTTGTGAATTAGCCAAAGCTTATGTCGGCGTCGATCCCGTTACTGATCCTATCCCTGTTCGCCCAACCGCACATTATACAATGGGGGGAATTGAAACGAATCAGAAATGTGAAACATCAATTAAAGGTCTGTTTGCTGTGGGCGAATGTTCGTCAGTTGGCTTACATGGTGCAAACCGTCTGGGTTCTAACTCTTTAGCAGAATTAGTCGTTTTTGGGCGATTAGCTGGCATTGAAGCGGCTAAATATGACACTGAAGTCTCTCCAGCCAATAATAACGCCATTGAATTAAAAGCGCGTGAAGTTGAAACCAATTTAACCAAACTGATCAACCAAAAAGGTAAAGAGAATTGGGCTAACATCCGTGATGAAATGGGGATAGCAATGGAGTAAGGTTGTGGCATCTATCGTACACCTGAATTAATGCAAAAAACCATGGATAAACTGGCTGAACTTAAAGAACGCTTTAAACATATTGAAATTACAGACCATAGCAGCGTCTTTAATACTCAACTGCTCTACACTATCGAATTATGCTTTAGTCTAGATGTAGCGGAATGTATGGCTCATTCTGCTTTCTATCGCAAAGAATCGCGTGGTGCTCATCAGCGTCTGGATGAGGGTTGTACTGTCCGTGATGATGTTAATTTTCTAAAACATTCTCTTGCCTATTATAACTCACAAGGCGCCCCAAATATTGCTTATCGCGATGTGAAAATTACCAAATTAGCGCCAGCTAAGCGAGTTTATGGTGGTGAAGCAACAGCACAAGAGCAAGCAAAGAAGGAGCAGGTGAATGGCTAAGATGAAAAAACTGAAAATGGAAATCATGCGCTATAATCCTAAAACTGACGATGTCCCCTATTCTGTTACTTATGAAGTACCTTATGATGAACAGACCTCTTTACTAGATGCTCTCGGTTATGTTAAAGACCACTTAGCACCTGAGCTCTCATACCGTTGGTTTTGTCGTATGGCAATATGTGGCTCTTGCGGTATGATGGTTAACCAGATGCCTAAATTAGCCTGCAAGACTTTTTTACGGGACTATACCGATGGCTTAAAAGTAGAAGCATTAGGCAATTTTCCTATCGAAAGAGATTTAGTGGTAGATATGACCCATTTTATTGAGAGTCTTGAAGCTATTAAACCCTATATTATTGGTAATAATCGTAAAGTTAGTGATGGTCCCAATAAACAAACCCCTAGTCAAATGGCTAAATATCATCAATTCTCTGGCTGTATTAATTGTGGCCTGTGTTATGCAGCTTGCCCTCAATTTGGCCTTAATCCAGAATTTATTGGCCCTGCTGCAATCACACAGGCAGAACGTTATAACCTTGATAGCCGCGATAAAGGCAAAAAAGAGCGCATGCCATTATTAAATAGCGATAATGGTGTATGGAGCTGTACATTTGTCGGTTACTGCTCTGAAGTATGTCCTAAACATGTCGATCCTGCCGCTGCTATTCAGCAAGGAAAAGCCGCAAGCGCAGAAGATTTTATTATTGCTATGTTGAAACCAAGATAAGGAAGAAAAAATGACGACAAAACGTAAGCCTTATGTACGCGAAATGTCATCAAATTGGTGGCAACAGATTGGATTTTATTGTTTTTATGTTATTCGGTAAGCAACCGCCATCCCTCAAATTTGGTTTAGTTTAGTCGTGCTTTATGGCCTATTTTCGTTAACAGCAGGGCCTGAAAGCTGGTTTAATTATGTTACCTTTATGCATAATCCAATCGTTTTATTAATTAATATTTTCACTTTAATAGCCACTTTATTCCATACAAAAACCTGGTTCGAACTGGCGCCTAAAGCTGTTAATATCATGATAAAAAATAAAAAAATAGCCCAAGAAATCATTATAAAATTACTTTGGGGTATTACTTTTCTAGCAACAATCATTATCTTAGCTATAGCGCTAATATAATTTAAGGAGAACAATGATGAAGCAACCTCCTAAACGTTCTGATGAACCTATTTTTTGGGGATTATTTGGTGCTGGTGGTATGTGGAGTGCAATTATCTCTCCGGTTATTATTCTTTTGCTAGCAATTTTTATTCCTCTAGGTTTAGCACCAGAAATGTTAAGTTATGAACGCATTCTGACATTTTGCCAAAGCTTTATTGGCCGTATTTTTTTGCTATTAATGATCATTTTACCTATCTGGTGTGGACTGCATCGACTTCATCATGGCATGCATGATCTAAAAATAGCGATTCCAGCCGGTAAATGGATTTTTTATGGTGCGGCTGCCATTATTAGTGTGATTGCTATTATTGCTATCATCAAACTCTAATCAAAAGTTAATCTAATAAAAAAAGCCAGATAGTTTCAAAACATCTGGCTTTATTGTTTGTGATAAGCATTGGCTAGGTTAATTGATAGACGGCTTAGCAAACGTTCGTTCCAGTTCATCTATATTATTAACTGTCAGATACGGATTACTAACCACGAATTCCACCGGTTTAAACTAATGAAAGATTGATAACTAAAACGTTGGGTAACTAACAATAAAAACCGCTATTAGTTAAAGTAACCATTGTACTAATCCTATTGATTAACCTAATCTTTAATTGTGCCTTAATCAACATCGGCAAAAAACAATTCCAGTTAACTATATGAAATTGATTTATAAAATGAACTTTTTAAATACCAGCATGAAAAAAGTTTCAGTGGAAATTTTAATTTTTTTACCGGTTCTGGCTATTACTGAAATAGGTTACTAAATATAGGAAAAATTATTTCCATATGAAATAATAATCATTCTAAAACATCATAAAAAAATAATACTTAATAGCGAGACATTTATGAGAAAACTGAGTTTTTTAATTATTCCACTAACTTTACTCTCTAGTTATACATTCGCTCTAGAGACAGCTCCCAAATGTGTAAAGGTAGATCAACAACAAATTGCTGGTTTATTTGAGCGCTGGAATGATTCATTAAAAAGGTGGCGATGCGAAAAAGGTTTCGGCAAACTATCTCGATGATGCAGTACTATTACCAACTATATCAAGTCAAGTTCGTTTAACGGATGCTGAGCGTACCGACTATTTCAAACACTTTTTAGCCAAAAAGCGGCTTTGTTGAATAAATCAGAATTAGCCGCCAGGATGGCTCCCTCTGCTACAGCTGTTATCCGATCCTGACGCTGTGTGGCATACCCAACAACGTCATACGGTTCAGCGCTTTGACCATCGCCATTGCTTCACCTACCTGAGCCTCATAGTCACGCAGCCTCAGATGGCCACCCAGCAAAGTTTTTATGCGGAACATCGCTGTTTCTGCCACTGAACGCCGGTGATAACCCACTTTCTTTTTCCACATATCATTACTCCTGCTCAGACGCTGATTCGCCACCGCATGGTTACGTTCATGGTACTTGTCCGGCCAGTATTTCGCTCCGCTTCGCGGCGGGATAAGGGGCCTGATTTTCTTTCTTAGCAACGCATCGTGGCAGTAACAGGCGTCATAAGCACCGTCTGCTGACACTTCCCTGATTTTCCGGTGGGTTTGGTTAATAAGGCCCGGCAGTGCCTGCGCATCTGTCGTTCCGCTGAGCGATAAGTCGGCACAGATAATCTCATGAGTCACACTGTCTGCTGCCAGATGAAGCTTGCGCCACACTCTTCGTCTGTCAGCCCCATGCTGCCTGACTTTCCATTCACCTTCGCCAAAGACCTTCAGACCGGTACTGTCGATGACCAGATGCGAGATTTCACCACGCGTTGGCGTTTTTATGCTGATGTTGACGCTCTTTTCTCGTCTGCTGACCAGCGAGTAGTCCGGACAGCACAGCGGCAAAGACATGAGTTTAAAAATCGAATCAACGAAGCCCTGTAATGCCCGGAGCGACAGGTTAAACACACGCTTCATCATCAGGACAGTGGTAACAGCCATATCGCTGTAGTAAAGCGGCCGGCCACGACCTTCAGGCGAAGAACTGTCAGTCCATCCAGCGATGGCCGACTCATCAAGCCAGACCGTCAGGGAACCGCGTTGTCTGAGTGCCTTGTTGTACGCGGGCCAGTTGGTAATTTTAAACTTTTGCTTTGACATGGGGACCTGATGTTGAAACGAATTTAGCGATCAGCTCCGCCAATCACCTAAAAGTTCGATTTATTCAACAAAGCCCCAAAAAGCCTGTAGGAAAAATTGATGGTCGAACTATTCGTATTGGTTGTAATAAGGCAATCGATATCGGTACTTATACTTTTACTTTTAAAGATAAATCCACTGTTTCAGCTCGTTATACATTTACCTACGTCTGGGATGGAAAAGAATGGAAAATATCAACTCATCATTCATCTGAAGTACCGGCAAACAACTAAAAATTTTTTAAATTAGCTACCTGTTCAAAATAAGCTTCAGCTATACAAAGGTGACTAATTAGGTAGTCACCAATTTGAATTAAAAATAGCCCTAAACAGGTAAATATAATTTTTCTCTATCACTTCACTTTGTAGATACTAATTTTAGTATTTATAAATACATCCATGTATTGTTAAGCTTCTTCCTTGTTCTTTTATTTTTAACATATTAATTCAAATGACTTCCAATCGTTTAAAACGATCGATACAAACATTTATGATTTACAAAAACTATCAATTGATAATAATTGATCGAATAAAGCGATTAATTAATCTATTTATAACAAAAATGGAGGGTTTAAATAACAATAAATTTATTATCAATGAAATATGAGCCAAGATTGCAAAAAATCTGAGTAAATATAAGTAATAAACCTTTTAACCGATTAAATAGCAAAGTAACATTTAATTATCAAAGAAAATTGATAGCATAGATATGCTATTTTCGGTTAATCAAAATATCCTATTTGATGACTCAAATGCACCCTTACAAATCAATAGCTATAGTGAAAATTTTGCTACAAAATCTATTAATGGCGTTAACATTATGCTATTCAATAACCGTTTTTGCTCATCCCCACAGTTTTATTAATATGCAAAATGAATTACAAATAAAAGATGGTAATCTCATTGCCATGAAAATGACTTGGGTTATGGATGCCATTACATCAGCCGATTTACTCTATGATGCACAACAAGCAAAAGAAAGTTATACAGTGTGGAAACAATTAAGTGCTGAAGTAATGGCTAATGTTATTAAACAACACTATTTTACCTCCCTATATTATAAAAATAAATTAATAAAATTTTCCTTTTACCCAAAAGACTATCACCTATCGCGCAAAGGGAACCAAGCCGTGCTCTCTTTTACTCTAAAATTAGCTAAGCCAGAAACTCTAACTGGTAAGACATTAACCATAATGACTTATGACCCAAATTATTATGTTGATATGACCTATAGCAACAAAGCAAAAATTTCATCAACTAATACCTCAATCCAATGCCAAATTCAGCTTATAACACCTAAGCCCAGCGCATCGATAATCGATTATGCCCTCTCTCTTGATAAAGCAGAAACACCGCAAGAAGACCTTAGTCTCGGCCAACAATTTGCGCAAAAGGTAAACATAACATGTCAATAATGCCCAGCAAGCCAGCAATCAATTTACTTAATAAAAAGTACTATCTAGTAATCGGATTATTTAGTCCTTTTTTTGGCATATTGTCATTTTATTTGTTCAAATATTGGCATTTTGGTTTACAACTAGCGGTAAATTGGCAACGAGAACTTAATCAACATCTTTCTTCTCTCCTGATGCGAGTGGCGAGCTCACCAACTGAAGCAGGATTATTACTCGTTGGCTTTAGCTTTTGTTATGGTTTATTACATGCCTTGGGACCAGGGTATGGCAAAATCATTATTACCACCTATATTGCCACCCACTCTTCAAGACTAAAAAAAAGCCTTACCCTAACGCTATTAGCATCATTATTACAGGGCTCTATTGCTATTGTTTTAACATCCATTGTTCTTGGCTTATTCCAGCTATCTAGCCGACACTGACATCTAAGTCGCTTCTGGTTAGAACAAATAAGCTATGGCTTAGTCTTTTTTCTTGGTCTGTAACTATGTCTAAAAGCAATCTCCCGACTAAGAAAAGTATTTAAACAATCTCGTCAAGCCCCCTTTCAATTTACTAAAATCCATTCGCCTAACCAACATCAACATGCTCATGACTGCAATTGTGGCCACAAACACGTATTGTCTGATGATGAATTACAAGGCAATTGGCGAACCCAACTTGCAGTTATAGCCGCGATGGGAGCACGTCCCTGCTCTGGCGCATTAATTGTTCTACTTTTTTCTTATGTAGTCGGTGTTTATTCTTGGGGGATTATCGCCGCGCTAATGATGGCCTTAGGAACTGCAATCACTATTAGCGGAATTGCTTTACTAGTCCATAGCGCTAGCCATTTAGCTATTCGGTTTTCGAAATGGCAAGGGTTTAATGTCAATCCTTACTGGAGTTTAGGAATAATGTTAATCGGTGGAATAGTGTTAGTTATTGCCGGATTGCTTATGTTTCAGAGTGTTGAAATTCCACAAACGATGGGTTCTTATATTTTTGGTCGCTAAAAATAATGCCAGAACTTTATACTCATCATAATGGCACTAGATAAAATAAATAACAGGGTTAGATACTGCAAAACACGATCAGATAAACGCAACATTAAATATTTGGCTAACGGAATAGTCATTAATGATCCTATGCATAGGGTAAGCGCAAGAATAATGTGAGTATGTCCATTGCGCATATAAGCAATTGCTGATGAACCTGACAAAATAGTTGTTATAAAAATCGCGGTGCCAATCGCTTGTTTGATAGATAATTTTAGATAGCGTAGCAATAGCGGTAATACAACAACAACACCACCTACTCCGGTAGCACCAAGCACTACGCCAGCACTGATAGCCGGCAAGAATAATGACTTGATATCAATAGTATTATTTCTTTCAAACTGGTTGATTGAAAATGAAAAAAATATCCGATAAATAAGCAGAAAAAGGTAATAAATAATAGCGACTACAATAAGTATATTAATGCCTAACTCAACTTGCTGTTGATAACTTTGTAATTGGCTCAAATAACTTACCAGATCACTTGTCAATGCTGTGGCAGGTATCATAATAGCTAACACAACCATGGCACTTTTAATCGGAACATTGCCTAAACGAAAATGTATATAAGAAGATGAGATTTTCATCAACATAGAGAGAAAATTGGCGGCTGCAACAGCAGACAAGGCATCCATACCAAAAAAATAGGTTAAAACCGGTAATACAACAACTCCCCCACCAACACCCGTTAAGCTAATAATTAACCCCAAAATTGCGCCAACTATCAATTCTGCTACCAAAAACATGATTAATTACCTTGCAGAGAGAATTTACATTAGTGATTAAACGGTCCATCAGGAAAGTGATAATTAATGATAAATATCAACCCTAAACATGAGGTTAAAATATGGCCAACATACCTGTTCATCAAAGCCGGAACATGATTACAGCCATCGTTCCGGATTTGATGTAAAAGGGAAAATTCATATAGGATGAACTGGAACTAAAATTTCAGTCGCAATAATAACAACCAATAGTCCAACTAAAACTGGAATAGACGTACGTTTAACTACCTCAAAAGGCGAAATTTTTGCCATCCCAGACACCGCAACCACCACGCCGGATACAGGTGACATTGTTCGACCAAGATTAGAGGCCTGTAACATAGGGATCACCAAGTAAGTTGGATTAATTCCCATTTGGCTGGCTAAACGTGGGATCAATTCAACAAAAGAGTAAAATGGCGCATTACCGGAACCGGTTGTCATCGCCGCCAACATAGTAATCACCACCAGCACAATCATCATCATTATAGCGCCAGAACCAAAAGATTGTGACAAATTCATCAACGAGGAAATAAAACCAATAGTACTTAATCCTTGCGCAAATACCCCGGCTGCCACCAGCAGTACGACAACTGAGACAAATGCATCAGCCATACCACGATAACAAACATCTAACCCATCAAACACCGTTTTTACTTTAAAACAGCGCACAAATTCAATCAGACTCGTTAGAATAATACAGCCAACAATAATTGTAATAATATGTAATTGAGGTGCCCATTTACCATCAAAAATTAAAACCCCAATAATCGGTGTAAAAGGTAAAATAGCATAATAGTCAGGCGCATTGGTCTTAATTTCATTAACATCAAGCTTTTCGGTTTTTACCTGCTCACGTCTGTCGAGATAGCGCTGCCAAAAAAAGTGGCTAATCGCCATAGCAATAATAGCAATAATCGAAATCGGTAAAGGTGGTTTTAAAAGCAAAATCAATTAGTGGCATGCCTGATGCTTTCGCTGCTAACACAACATCACCTGATGTAGGAGCCAAAATTATTGCCGCAGGTGAGGCACAGATTGCTGCAGCGGCGCCGCGACTAATGCCGACATTCACCATAATCGGAAATAGGGTCGCCATCAATAAGACCCCTAATCCCGCTGCTGAAGACACAGCCAGTGACATTACGCAAGCAACAATATAGGCTGCAACCATTAATGCATAGGGAGAATTAATCATTTGTAATGGCTTAGATGCTATTTTAACCACAACATCATTAGCCCCGATATGAGTCATATAAGCAGCAAAACCACATAAGATCATAATCATCATCCCTAAATCACCACCACGGTTCATCAGTAGATATTTGATATATTCTAAAATATCGGTGGTTTTCCAACCCGTAACTGGCACATCATTCGGTAATATATTTTCCCCCATAATTGCGCTGATAATAAGCAGCAATATTCCGCCTATCATTAAAACACCAGTGGCCGAATAGCCTTTAATAATATAACGACCTATTCCAATCGTAACCAATACACCAATCAAAAGTTCCATCATTTTACTCCTCTACATCTACACCAAGGCCTTCAAAAAATAATAATAAAAAATTTATTTAATTATCATGGATATTATTTATATTAATAATAAAGTAACTATGAAAAAACAATTTACCAATTAAAGTTTGATTAATAACAGTATTAACCCGGCTTTGTTGAATAAATCAGAATTAGCCGCCAGGATGGCTCCCTCTGCTACAGCTGTTATCCGATCCTGACGCTGTGTGGCATACCCAACAACGTCATACGGTTCAGCGCTTTGACCATCGCCATTGCTTCACCTACCTGAGCCTCATAGTCACGCAGCCTCAGATGGCCACCCAGCAAAGTTTTTATGCGGAACATCGCTGTTTCTGCCACTGAACGCCGGTGATAACCCACTTTCTTTTTCCACATATCATTACTCCTGCTCAGACGCTGATTCGCCACCGCATGGTTACGTTCATGGTACTTGTCCGGCCAGTATTTCGCTCCGCTTCGCGGCGGGATAAGGGGCCTGATTTTCTTTCTTAGCAACGCATCGTGGCAGTAACAGGCGTCATAAGCACCGTCTGCTGACACTTCCCTGATTTTCCGGTGGGTTTGGTTAATCAGGCCCGGCAGTGCCTGCGCATCTGTCGTTCCGCTGAGCGATAAGTCGGCACAGATAATCTCATGATTCACACTGTCTGCTGCCAGATGAAGCTTGCGCCACACTCTTCGTCTGTCAGCCCCATGCTGCCTGACTTTCCATTCACCTTCGCCAAAGACCTTCAGACCGGTACTGTCGATGACCAGATGCGAGATTTCACCGCGCGTTGGCGTTTTTATGCTGATGTTGACGCTCTTTGCTCGTCTGCTGACCAGCGAGTAGTCCGGACAGCACAGCGGCAAAGACATGAGTTTAAAAATCGAATCAACGAAGCCCTGTAATGCCCGGAGCGACAGGTTAAACACACGCTTCATCATCAGGACAGTGGTAACAGCCATATCGCTGTAGTAAAGCGGCCGGCCACGACCTTCAGGCGAAGAACTGTCAGTCCATCCAGCGATGGCCGACTCATCAAGCCAGACCGTCAGGGAACCGCGTTGTCTGAGTGCCTTGTTGTACGCGGGCCAGTTGGTAATTTTAAACTTTTGCTTTGCCATGGGGACCTGATGTTGAAACGAATTTAGCGATCAGCTCCGCCAATCACCTAAAAGTTCGATTTATTCAACAAAGCCTATTAACCCTTGTTTTGCCTATTTTATCACCATTAAATACTAACTTTTAAGCAGTATTATCACTTTTTATCTTTTGTTACCTATTTTTAGAACACAAAAAGTATTTTTTTATACCTAATTATAAGTATTTTTTATAAAAAATTAAACCGTTAATAATATTTAACAATTAAAAAACAATAATATTTTATAATAAACAACATATTATGTAATTAACCATCAAATTATTGCGGAGTGAGCAACAGAATACCATAATTAGTTCTTATGTTTGATATGATTCATCGATAATTAAGGTGCATTTTCATATGAAGAGATCATTAAAATATACAGCTGGGATTATTGGTCTGTTAGTAATTATTTTTTTAATTTATTTATTTAGGCCAACAGCTTCAAACACGATCAATACTTCAACCAATGAACCTACTGTTAATATTGTGCTTATCGGCGCTGGTATTACGAGTGCGACACTAGCTACATATTTAGCAGAATTGCAACCAGATTGGCAAATCCGCATGTATGAGCGACTAGATAGGATCGCGGGTGACACATCTGATGGCTGGAATAATGCAGGTACCGGTCATTCAGGCTTCATGGAAATGAACTATACATCTGAAAAAGATGGGCAAATTGATATCACTCAAGCAATAGAAATTGCCCATCAATTTGAAATTTCCAAACAATTCTGGGCTTACCAACTAAAACACCTGGTTCTCCACCAATCCCAAACTTTTATAAATCCTGTTCCACACATTGCCTTTGTTTGGGGAAAAGATGACATTAATTTCTTAGCAAAACGCTATGCAGCTATGATCAAAAATCCTATGTTTTATGGCATGAAATATTCTACCTCTGCGGAGGAAATGAAATCGTGGGCACCACTTATTATAGAAGGGCGAGATGCAAAACAACCCGTTGCAGCAACACGAATGGATATTGGCGCTGATGTAAACTATGGTGAAATAACCCGTCAGTTAGTTGCCAATCTGCTCAAACATCCAAACTTTAAGTTACAGACCAAAGCTGAAGTGAACGCAATTAGTCGTAATGATGATGGCACTTGGAGTGTCGGTTTTAAAAACCTCACAACCGGCGAAGATAGTCATATAAAAACTCGCTTAATCTTTATTGGTGCAGGTGGTGCAACGATTAAATTACTACAATACACAGGGTTAGAAGAAGCAAAACAGTATGCCGGATTTCCTGTTGGTGGTGAATTTCTTGTTACCGATAACCCTGAGGTAGTCAACAGACATACCGCAAAAGTTTATGGAAAACCAGCACTTGGCGCTCCCCCTATGTCAGTTCCCCATATCGATACACGCTATTTGGGCGGTAAAAAATATGTTCTATTCGGACCTTTTGCGACTTATGCTAATAAATTTCTCAAATATGGTAGTCAACTAGATCTTTTTGCTGCTACCAATGACAGTAATATAATTCCCATCATTGCCATTGGCATCAAACACTTAGATTTAGTGAGATATTTAGTCAGTCAATTAATGTTAAATGATGAAGAACGTTATCAATCTTTGTTAGAATATTACCCAAACGCCAAAAAAGCAGATTGGCAATTAGTAATCGCTGGGCAACGCGTACAAATCATAAAAAATGCCAAAAATAAACCCGTCACACTACAGTTCGGCACGGAAACTTTTATCTCTGATGATAAAACCGTCTTTGGTCTGCTTGGCGCTTCACCTGGCGCATCAACCTCGCCTTATATTATGTTAAATTTATTAGAGAAGGCGTTTCCTGATAAAGTAAAAAATCAGTGGAATGCCAAATTACATGAAATCATTCCATCCTATGGTCAGTATTTAGAACAAAATCCAACATTACTTAACCAGATCCGCCGATACACCAGTGAAATATTGGGCCTTAATTATATTGTTACGCAACAGGAGCAAACTAATCAACCGATAAAACCCAAACAACAGCCGGCAAACAGCAGATGCTCTTTTGTTAAATAAAAGCTAATAGGCCAAAAAAATTCGGATTTATAGTTTTTAACTATTAATCTAGGTGAGCAAACTAAGGTGTTTGCAGAGTGGTTACTTCTCGCACAGAAAAACCGGCATCATTCAGATATGAAAAGATTATCTGTCCATTGTGCTGAGAAAATGGTTGTTCAAATCGATATATATGCTCTGAAAATGGAGGCGTCATCATATCAATCTGTTGTTTAATCGGATCACGCTGATGCTGACTGTCAAAAACGATTTGAGAAAAGGAAATATGAAAAGGTGATGAATTTTTGCAGATCAAGACCCATTCTTGATCTTTTTGTTGCAGGGTAAAAGTTATTTTATCTGCCAGCTTGGCGGGAAAATCAGCCCATTTTTTCGGGCGATAAAACAATTTTAATTGTTTATTCATTGCCAGGCTAACTTTAGCATTATTCTGATTTAACGCTTGATGATGTAAATTAGGCGGTATTTCATTCAAATTTAACCAAAAAACTGACTCTCTATCATCCGGCAGATGATCACCATTATAAACAATTCTAATAGCCTGGATTTTTTGCGCTGGCAGATGAAAAATTGAAGCAAGCACCACAAAAGGTGTTTCTGCTTGTGGATCTGCTTCACCATGATCCACCCAACTCTGCACAATAACCGGGTATTTATTAGTATTGGCTAACAAAACAGAACGTTCTTTATCACCCTGATGGTAAATAATTCGGGTCATATTGGCCATGATCCCAGCTTTACCTGGTATCAGCCAGAATAGTGATAAACATGCTACAACAACTGTTAGTCGCTTCATTGTACTTTTACCAATACATACGCGGTAGCATGTATTTTTCCTGGTTTAATAACTTGATCTGGTAATTGCTGTAGTACCACGGTGTATGAGTGTAAGTAATGTGTATAACCAGAAACTGAAGGACCCAGATTTTTAGCATCTCTAAGCACAGGATACCAGCCAATATTTTCTCCACTGGGCCCGATACCAGTAATACCAGGTTGAGCAACAAATACCATCGATTGTTGAGTAACACTATTACGCAAAGTAATACCAACCCCGGTTGCTAATGTAGCATCAAGTCCATAATTATCTGAAACGAGTGCCATTACACCACCTTGAGCATTAATCAAATTTAACCCTTGCGCAGCGCGATAAGCACCTGGCGAAACTTGAATTCCAATTGCTGTTTGCCCACTTGTCGTACCTGAGTTCACATTATCACTACATTCGATTTGGACAGAAATATCAGCTTCTCTGGTACCACCTGCCAATAATTCTTGGCTAGAAATAGTAGGGAAAAGCACTAATGGTGTAGCATGTTTTGCTACACAAGTGGCATTATTACTCAACGTAATAGACTGCCGCAAACCGTAGCCAAAACCATTATCTACCCCCCAAAAGCGAAAATTATGGGCAGAATCTTCCCCTTCGTTGTCATGTACAATTCCCGGGCCAACAAATTGAATATAAGCATTCGGTTGGGTACATTGGTAATTTGTTCCTGTTGCACTCGCATAACCTAAACCTCTTGTACCTAACCCACTACAATAATTCGAAACCGCATTGCTGGGTGGAATTGTACTGACTCGATAAAGTTCCACTTGCATTGGCGGAATATCTTGTAATCGAATATGTATTTGACCTTTCCCTGGTTGCGTTCCTTTAACCAATAAATAAGTAGTAAGTGGAACCCTTTTCCAATTACGTTGTACAACAACACCTGCCATGGTTTGTTTTATACCAACATACGCAAGCCAGGATGCATATACATCAGGCAATCCATCAATAAGACCAGTTTCATGAAATCCACCGACTCTATCATCACCATTTGTTGCCACCAAAAAATAAAGCTGAGGCAGATCGGCCTCGTCACAGATCCACAATACCGAGGAAGCATTAGCTCCACCAAAAGTATAAGCGGTTGGAGGAACAACAATAGAAGCGAGTAACGAACCAACCGGCTGAAAATAAGTATCAGTAAGATTGATCCGACCAAAAAGCATCTGAGCGGAACGATTATCCTCAGTTTGAGAAACACCGGTTATTTTACAATTTGCGCTTGCTAATAACGATATAGTAAAAAGGGTCGCGATTAATAAACCTGTTCTTAACCAATAAGAAATATATTTCATCATCTTACTCCAGCTGCTAGTTAACGTTGAACGCACATAGCTGTTAATTTTGTAATAGGCTGTTTATCTGATGCATGACCCATACGCGAGTAATCTAGATAACAGTGTTCGGAAACCGCCTCACCACATTTTAATAGTAAGGTACCGGAATCTTGTTCCGTTCTGACATACATTTGATTATTTTGACCAACCATGCCAATCACATTATTTTCTTGGTCAAAAACTTCAGTACCAATAGGGAGAGCAGCATGATCAGCTAACTGTGCTTTAATCAATAAGGCATAACCTGCACGGGTTTTAAACATGACTTTAACAGCAGCACCGGCGTACGGCGCAACTGGTTTTTCGTTCTCGTTTCATTCAAAATTTTCCGCCATTCCCTGTGGATCAATAATAATTTTATTGTAACGATATTGTGTTATAGATGGGACCAATGCGTAACCATTATCGTCAATTACTTTTCCTTGAGCATTCAAGACAGAGGCACCAGACGCCCCCTTAGCTTCAACTAAAACAAAAGTATCGCCCAGATAGGGGCCAAAAGTTATCCCGCCACTATGAAGTGCTAAAGCTCCCTGAGCATTAGCGCCAACCTGCCAATAGTTTTTGCCCTTAGACGCATTAACACCCAAATTCATATTGGAAAAACGTTTTTGCAAGCTTCCATTAACGGTAGATTGGTCATACTGCCTAACATAACTAGAACCAATACTATAATTTAGGCTTTGTTGTTCATTTGCTGTTCCTGACAACATTACCTGGTATTGATCACCGATATTTCCACCATGGGTATAGCTGCTACTTACTGTCGGCGTATAACTAGCATATTGACTACCCAATGGAAAAGAAAAGGAAACAGAGGTAGAGGTTTCTTCTTTGCCTAAATGTTCATTTAATTCAGCCAACTGCTGCTTAGCAACGACAACATTCATTGTTAAGCCATTATCAAACGCTTTATTGTAACCTAATTGCAACTGGCTATCGCGCGGCCGGTTATCACGATAATTTTGCATTGAACCTGAAAGCAATAGATTACCAAATTCACCTAATTGTTGACTTAAGGTCAGCTCAAGCCGATTAAGTTGTCTATAAGTTGAAGAGCTCCATTGAGTGCCTCGAGTAACAGCTTCACGAATGCCTAAAATATCTGCAAGCTCCCGATAACCCTCTGTCGAATAACGATAACCAGCCAATGAAATTGTGGTATTGGTTATATTAAAAGTGCGGCTATAAGACAGATTAGCCATCCAGCCCTGAAGGCGTTCAGAACGATCAGCAGATTGATTATTGATAGCAACAACTGAATTAGAATAAGTGGTATTAAACCCTAATGCGCCAAATCGACTGCCATATACACCACCTAACATAATAGCCTGATATTTATCAGCAAGCCGCAAACCTGAACTGACAGAGAGAATATTACTCAAACCATACTGATAAATAGCATCAGCAAACACTGAATCCTGACCAATATTACGTGTTCGCCAGAAATAAAAATTATAGCGATAGCTACCGGGGCGAAGAGATTCCGGAACCGCTGAAAATGGCACACTAAAACGGCGCCTGAGCCGTCTGTCTAGGTAATTTCAACATCAAGATCACCGTTATAACTGGTAGGGTAGAGGTCGGTAATCGAAAAAGCACCCGGTGATACTGTCTTTTCATAAATTTGATTACCATTTTGCTTGATAGTTACAGTTGCAGTTGTATTAGCGACTCCCCGTACAACCGGCGCATAACCACGCAAGGAATCAGGTAAAGTCCGCTCATCACTAGCAAGAGCTAGTCCATTAAAATTCAACCCAGAAAAAAATTTTCATTTTGTAACCAATTGACCTAATGACAACATCACCGTAATCGTGGGAAGAGGTCGTTGCAAATAACTACGGATATTACTCCAGTGAGACCCTGCTTGTCGTGAATAAGTGTAATTCGACTGTTGCCGATATTGCCATACATCCAAATTCATACCACCATTAAAAGAGAGATAAGCAATATCTTGATCTTTGACATTATTATCATTATTAATATGATAATAATTTCCAATATAGTTAAGAAAAAAATAGAACTACCAGCATCCAATAAGTTAGGATCAACATAACCCCTTGGAATATTTTGTAACCCATCATCAGGGATGATTAAATCAAGTCGTAAATCAGATAAAGTTAACTTGACTCTACTACCAGCAATATAATCAGGCAAAAATAGGCTTTGTTGAATAAATCAGAATTAGCCGACAGGATGGCTCCCTCTGCTACAGCTGTTATCCGATCCTGACGCTGTGTGGCATACCCAACAACGTCATACGGTTCAGCGCTTTGACCATCGCCATTGCTTCACCTACCTGAGCCTCATAGTCACGCAGGCTCAGATGGCCACCCAGCAAAGTTTTTATGCGGAACATCGCTGTTTCTGCCACTGAACGCCAGTGATAACCCACTTTCTTTTTCCACATATCATTACTCCTGCTCAGACGCTGATTCGCCACCGCATGGTTACGTTAATGGTACTTGTCCGGCCAGTATTTCGCTCCGCTTCGCGGCGGGATAAGGGGCCTGATTTTCTTTCTTAGCAACGCATGGTGGCAGTAACAGGCGTCATAAGCACCGTCTGCTGACACTTCCCTGATTTTCCGGTGGGTTTGGTTAATCAGGCCCGGCAGTGCCTGCTCATCTGTCGTTCCGTTGAGCGATAAGTCGGCACAGATAATCTCATGAGTCACACTGTCTGCTGCCAGATGAAGCTTGCGCCACACTCTTCGTCTGTCAGCCCCATGCTGCCTGACTTTCCATTCACCTTCGCCAAAGACCTTCAGACCGGTACTGTCGATGACCAGATGCGAGATTTCACCACGCGTTGGCGTTTTTATGCTGATGTTGACGCTCTTTGCTCGTCTGCTGACCAGCGAGTAGTCCGGACAGCACAGCGGCAAAGACATGAGTTTAAAAATCGAATCAACGAAGCCCTGTAATGCCCGGAGCGACAGGTTAAACACACGCTTCATCATCAGGACAGTGGTAACAGCCATATCGCTGTAGTAAAGCGGCCGGCCACGACCTTCAGGCGAAGAACTGTCAGTCCATCCAGCGATGGCCGACTCATCAAGCCAGACCGTCAGGGAACCTCGTTGTCTGAGTGCCTTGTTGTACGTGGGCCAGTTGGTAATTTTAAACTTTTGCTTTGCCATGGGGACCTGATGTTGAAACGAATTTAGCGATCAGCTCCGCCAATCACCTAAAAGTTCGATTTATTCAACAAAGCCTACTTAGGCTGGAAAGCCTTGATCAATAAACGTGGTACAACCTGGAAAAAATTGTCCGATGAGCAAAAAGCGAATATTATTGATGTCGCTAGTGCTAAAGAGTTAATGCTAAAATATCCAGCAATTATTAAACGCCCATTATTAACAACTACTGGTAACCATTATCTACTCGGTTTTTCTATAGACCAATACCAACAATTTATTCATCACAGAGGCTAACTATGATTTGTCCTGTTCTTAAGCTTGCGCAACAACTTATTCAACAACCCTCTGTTAGCCCCGATGATAATGGCTGTCAAACAATTTTAATTAATAGATTGAAAAAACTTGGTTTTTCAATTGAAGTCATGCCCTTTGACGATACCACCAATCTATGGGCATATCATGGCGAACAAGGTGAAACGCTAGCTTTTGCTGGACATACCGATGTTGTTCCGCCAGGTGCAACTGACAATTGGCGTTATCGTCCCTTTACACCAACATTAAATAACGGACTGCTCTATGGCCGAGGAGCAGCCGATATGAAAGGTTCCCTTGCGGCAATGATTATTGCCGCCGAAAGATTTATTAGCGATTTTCCCAACCATTCTGGCCGATTGGCCTTCTTAATTACCTCTGACGAAGAGGCTAAAGCCACTAACGGAACGGTAAAAGTGGTTGATGAATTAATGATACGCAATGAACAAATTGGTTATTGCATAATTGGTGAACCATCTAGCCAGATTAAAATTGGTGATATTATCAAAAATGGTCGTCGAGGATCACTCACCGCCAAAATCACCATCGAAGGAACGCAAGGGCACATTGCTTACCCCCATTTAGCCAATAATCCAATACATAGTTCATTAGCTTTTTTACATGAACTAGTTAATAAAAAATGGGATGCAGGCAATGCGTATTTTACTTCCACCAGCATGCAGATTTCCAATATTCATGCTGGTACTGGTAGTAACAATATTATTCCTGGCCAGTTAATCATACAATTCAATTTTCGCTTTAGCAACGAACTCACCGAGCAACAAATTCGCCACCAAGTTGAAGCAATACTAGAAAAATATCAACTCGATTATAAAATTGAGTGGTCATTATCCGGCCATCCATTTTTAACAGAAAAAGGTAAATTAATTAATATTGTCAGCCAGGTGATAGAACAATATTGCGGCTATCAACCTCAGTTATCAACTGATGGAGGAACATCAGATGGCCGCTTTATTGCTAAAATGGGGGCACAAATTGTTGAATTAGGCCCTTTAAATGCAACCATTCATAAAGTTGATGAATGTGTTAGTGTTGCTGATCTTCAGAAATTAAGTCTCGTTTATCAGGAAATTATGCAAAAAATATTATTATGAACCCAAAATTTAAATTCACTAGCTATATCATTAGCTAAATAATAAATTGGGTTAATTTTTTCCCCCATCGCTTTGTGGCAACCTTAATAGATAAGCGAGCAATATCTCTAAGATAATGAGGAGTGTCCCACTGATCCACCAACTTTCTACAAACCAAAGCGAAAAAATAAAACTAAATAAAATAATAACAATTATCTTAATTTTAACCCCTTTAGGCAGCGCTTTATGTTGTTGCCAATGACGAATATATTTACCAAACCATGAGTTATGAAGTAACCAGTAATGAAAACGTGGTGATGAGCGAGAAAAACACCAGGCGGCTAATAACAAAAAAGGGGTAGTGGGTAATAATGGCAAAAGTATACCCAATATCGCTAAGATAATACTAAACCAGCCGACAATAATGAGTAAAATTCGTTGTAAACTCATACTTAAATCTATAATAGTTATACGATAAAGGAAAAAAGAGTATACTTTATTTACTACATTTGCTAATGGAAAAACAGCTATGCATTGGATAACTGATTACTGGTGGATTATTATTATTTTGCTTCTGATTGGTATCATTTGGAGTGCCGTCAAACAGATGCAAAAAATCGATCCTAAACGTTTTTTAGATAACAAACCAAAACTTCCTCCTCACCGTGATTTTAACGACAAATGGGATGATGAAGATGACTGGCCTAAGCAAAAGAAGCATTAACCCATGATTTAAGTTTTTCTGCTCGCTGCCAGTCCAATTCTGATCATGCCGCAGCAATATCGTTGCGTATCTGTTTTAACCACATTTTTTGACCCGTCAAGTTTAACTGCTGACAGCATATCTCAATAGATAAAGTATGTTCACAGTGAATTCTAGTCGCTGTTAAAACCAGTGACGACTGCATTAATAACCGTCGGATTTCTGGATAGCTAGCTGAAAAACTTCTATTACCATAAGCAACACCTGCCAATCTTCATCATTTAATTGATCATCGCTAGTTGCTGTTAGTGCTAAATCGGTTAGCTGATTGATATAAAAAGCGTCTTGCTTTAACAAATATTGCGCCCGTGACACCAATTGTTTAGCCGCTGTTGATAAAGGCAATACCGCCATAGCGGTATAATATCCACTGGTCGCTTCTTTACGGCTGCCAACTCTGACTAAATGAAAACCATTTTGCTGCCATAATGACTGCAACTGCTCACAATAGCCAAAGCTGACAGAAAGAAAATCTTACCCCTCTTCCATCGCCTGCTGCTTATAAAAACTGAGTAATTTTGTTGCCACACCCTGACGACGAAAAGCTGCAGCAACGTTGACGCCGTCCAGCCCATACCTCATGGGCAAGCGACGCAGATAATCCACCTTCATCCACTAACCATAACACAGCTAACAAATTTTCCTTTTGCTGTGCAACCAATAAATGCATCCCTTGCGCATCCAATAATCGTCTTAAATCAAGCGGTGAGGTACGATAATGCGCATTAGTCAGTAAACCATATATTGCTGATAATAATTTTGGTTTTTCAATTAATGAAGACTGTGATATAGGTAACAACACCATGTGTTGGTTATTTAATTTAGCTAGCTTCGTTGATTTTGGTATATATTCTTTTAATAACAAGCTATTATTTAACCAATTCTCCAACGGATCATTTGATGCCCAGCGGATCGGCGTGGTTAAAGTCAAAATGTGACATTGAGCTAATTGCGCACAAAGTTTTAGCAAAAATCCGCGCCCTGTACCTTCATAGCCATCAACAGTGGTAGTAAAGAGTAAACGTGGAAAATAGTGCGTTAATTGATTTAGTTGCGCAATCGGGATCATCGCCGCTTCATCAATAATTAACCAATCAACCTTACGTGGTTTTTGTAATCGACAATCAGCCAATAAATGGTCAATTGACCAATAGCGAATTTTTTTGTCGGTATAGTGTGTTAATACCATTGACGCTAATTTTGCCGGCGCACAAACCCAACATTCCCCCTGCCAACGTTCAATTAACATACCTGCTAACGCAGCTTTTCCACGGCCACGCGGGGCAACTAATGCCCAAACTACCACCTTAACAGCTAGCAGGCGCTGCAAAATTCTTTGTTGTTCAATCGTTGGTTGTCTATTCGGCTGATACCAGGCAGTTAATTGTGGTAGCTTATCAGCGGTAAAAGGTTTACCTTCACACCATAGCAAAACATTAGCATCATGTTGTAGATGATACTTTAACCAACAGACAAAATTTGGCACTGCTATTGTCGACGCCACTTCATTCCAGCGTTGACTATCTTGATCTGGCTGTTGAAACCAAGTCCCCCACTCAGGCAGGCAAAGAATGAGATAACTACCCGCTTTTAATGTCCCTGCCAACATCAGTAATGCTTCAGTATGAAAACCCTTAGTGGCATCAAAAACACCATGTAAGAACTCTTGTACTAATAGTGACACCGCATTTTGTGGTGGTATATCATCAGGCCAATGTGGTGAAATGGTTGGCCAATCGCAAATTATCCCCTGCCTAAGTGCAATTAGCTGTTCAATGATCCAGTTGCTATTACCGCTTAGCACGAGTAAGCGGCGTTGCCCCTGAATGCGTAACTGAGATTGTAAATTAATCAGGCTTGCAATAGTCACTAAAACTTGCCAATTAGTAACGAGAGAAGACCTGCTGCTATTAATGGACCAACTGGAACACCACGGAAAACAGCAACGCCTATCACTGTACCAACCAATAATCCGGCAACTGTTGACGGTTGATTAGACATCAAAGAGACGCCTCTACTGCCAAGCCAAGAGACCAAAATGCCAATCACAATCGCCAACAACGATTTCCAGTTAAAAAAAGAGTTAATAACATCTTGCGGCGAGATCTTGCCACTGGCGATAGGGGCCATTACACCAATAGTTAAAATCAAAATACCGATGGTTAAGCCATATTTTTCAACCCAAGGGAAAAAATTATTAAGCGGCGTCATGCGAACAACTAACAAAAATAGCATTGCCAATGCCACCGTCATGTTATGACTAATTATTCCTAAGCCAGCCAACACTAATAAAATAAGTAATGTTGAATCAAAATTACCCATAAAATTATTTACCAATAAAAATATATAATTAATTTATCCTATCAATAAATCATGACTGATCAAAATAAATAATAGAGCCTATTAGCCGTTAAAATTATGCAAACTCGAGGCAACTTTTATCGCGCTATAGTGCGCCAAAAGTATTACAACTTTTAAAATCACCGCTATCATAGCTTTTTTAAACCAAGTATAACGCTGCTCAGAGGTACCATGGGTAAAACTATCGGGTACAATACGTCCTTGGCTTTGTTGCTGTAAACGATCATCACCGATTGCCTGGGCCGCCGCTAATGCTTGTTGTAAATCGCCTTCTTCTAGCAGACCTTGCTCATCCATTTTATTGCCCCATACACCAGCAAAACAGTCAGCTTGCAATTCAAGCTTAACCGAAAGTTTATTCGCGTCAGTACGACTCATACTTTGTTGGGCTTTGTTGAATAAATCGAACTTTTAGGTGATTGGCGGAGCTGATCGCTAAATTCGTTTCAACATCAGGTCCCCATGGCAAAGCAAAAGTTTAAAATTACCAACTGGCCCGCGTACAACAAGGCACTCAGACAACGCGGTTCCCTGACGGTCTGGCTTGATGAGTCGGCCATCGCTGGATGGACTGACAGTTCTTCGCCTGAAGGTCGTGGCCGGCCGCTTTACTACAGCGATATGGCTGTTACCACTGTCCTGATGATGAAGCGTGTGTTTAACCTGTCGCTACGGGCATTACAGGGCTTCGTTGATTCGATTTTTAAACTCATGTCTTTGCCGCTGTGCTGTCCGGACTACTCGCTGGTCAGCCGACGAGCAAAGAGCGTCAACATCAGCATAAAAACGCCAACGCGTGGTGAAATCTCGCATCTGGTCATCGACAGTACCGGTCTGAAGGTCTTTGGCGAAGGTGAATGGAAAGTTAGGCAGCATGGGGCTGACAGACGAAGAGTGTGGCGCAAGCTTCATCTGGCAGCAGACAGTGTGACTCATGAGATTATCTGTGCCGACTTATCGCTCAGCGGAACGACAGATGCGCAGGCACTGCCGGGCCTGATTAACCAAACCCACCGGAAAATCAGGGAAGTGTCAGCAGACGGTGCTTATGACGCCTGTTACTGCCACGATGCGTTGCTAAGAAAGAAAATCAGGCCCCTTATCCCGCTGCGAAGCGGAGCGAAATACTGGCCGGATAAGTACCATGAACGTAACCATGCGGTGGCGAATCAGCGTCTGAGCAGGAGTAATGATATGTGGAAAAAGAAAGTGGGTTATCACCGGCGTTCAGTGGCAGAAACAGCGATGTTCCGCATAAAAACTTTGCTGGGTGGCCATCTGAGCCTGCGTGACTATGAGGCTCAGGTAGGTGAAGCAATGGCGATGGTCAAAGCGCTGAACCGTATGACGTTGTTGGGTATGCCACACAGCGTCAGGATCGGATAACAGGTGTAGCAGAGGGAGCCATCCTGGCGGCTAATTCTGATTTATTCAACAAAGCCAGTAAGATTCATTAATCATTGGATCATGCTGCGTATCATTTTTCAAAAACAAATCAAAGATAGGTGGCTCAAGCAACCTACCCTCTTCGATACCAAGCCGTTTAACTAAAGAACCAGCTGCTCGATTACGAATAACCCATTCAACCGGGATCATGGTTAATTTTTTTACTAATGATTCAGTATCTGACAGTAATCGTTCCATTTGGGTTGGAATGCCGGTTTGCTCCAGTTGTTGCATAATGAAATAATTAAATTTATTATTTATCATTCCTTTACGTTCAAACTGCTCTATACGCTCACCATCTAGTGCCGATGTATCATTGCGGAATTCTAATACTAATAAATTAGGATCATCCGTAAAATATACGGTTTTCTCTTTTCCACGATACAACTCAGCTTTTTTTTGCATTTTATTTACTCCGAAATTTGATCATTTTAATAAAAAAACGCTTAAATATGGCGTTAACGCAAGACGCAAACGTTTACTTTGTTAGGAAAAGGAGAATAACAGATTAGCGGTTATTTATGTTAATTAAATTACTTTACTGGAAACATTTTAATTAGCCTAAAAACTGACCGAGTAAAACAAAAAAACAGATGATCCATAGTGAATAAATCACTACCAACCATCCATCATTTATATAAGCAATGTTATAGCTAATTGTAATAAACCTAGTTTTATTAACTAATTACTACTCACTTTACTAAACGCCGCTTTTAATGCCGAGACCATTTCATCATTTTGTTTTTGTGTTAAGGTTGTCCCTTTTACCGCCATAAATTGTAGACTACTACGATTATTCATATCGCCAACTTGTAATTTATAATCCCCTTTTGTCATGGTTGGATTATCGACGCCAATCGCTTGCCAATCACTATCACTCATACCATTAAAAGTGAGGGTAATTGATCCGGTAGAACGACTACGGTCACCAACTTGTATACCAATGCTTTCAAGCACAGAGGGTAATCTATCCCAAACAACATCATAAGGCGCACGTACAATTATTTGAGGTAAGCCACTGCTATCACTACCCGTTTGCACATCAATAATGGCATAACAATCTTGGGCACCAGAACTGGTTGCGGTACTACGCAGCTTATTTATTGAATCAATCAACTCATTTAACATTAAAATATTATAGCGCTGTATTTCTGCCTGATCGGTGATGCTATCTTCACCCTGCTTTATACCTTCATTAGTTACCATGATGACTATTTGATTATTTTGTGGGTTCAGCTGAATTTTCTGTCTGGTTTGTATCGCAATATCTTCATCTACTCGCGGCCAGGTAATCCAATCGGTAATCAAGGAGTGGTCAGGATCATTTTTTTGCCTCACTTTAATCATTTTTTGTTGCAAAATAGCGTTAATTTGCGACCAAAGGGCGCTGTTTTCAGCTGTATTAGTTAAAAATAAACGACTCGCGGTTAGGCTATTTTCGGTATGGGTATCACTAAGTAACGAAAGTGCTTGAATAGGAGGACGAATATCTAATGCTTTACCTACAGCACCATTTTGATTAGCTGGCGGAATATCATATTCACCGTTTTGTAACGGTAACGATATACCTTGAGGAATCGTCAAATTTTTTAACGGAAGTGTATTTAAATATGATTCGTCACCACTGACTTGACGCTTATAACGTTGATTGCTCGTGCAGGCTACCAAAAATATAGCGAGTGACAGCCCTGCAAGCTTAATAGCCTTTGATTTGTGCAATATTGTTGCCATTAACTTTCCCTAAATTTTTTGTAAATCAGCGATCTTTAGCGCCTTTTGTACCGCTATCTGACCGGTCAGTGTTAATGGTGTCATCGGTAAGCGCAATTTATCAGAATTAATAAGTCCTAACTGATAGCAAGCCCATTTAACTGGAATCGGATTAGGCTCAATAAATAATTGATGATGCAATTCACTTAGTCGATAATTTAACTTATGCGCTTCGGCATACTTTTCTGATAATGCTAATTTGCATATTTCAGCCATTAATTTGGCGGCAATATTGGCTGTTACTGAAATTACCCCCTGCCCACCTAATTGCATAAATTCTAACGCAGTTGCATCATCACCGCTAAGCAAAATAAAATTTTCATCATTAATTAATCTGCGAATGCGATTCACACGACTTAAATCACCACTAGCTTCCTTAAGGGCAACAATATTACCTAACTTTGCTAATCTGGCAACTGTCTCGGGCAATAAATCACAACCGGTGCGCGAAGGAACATTGTATAAGATTTGTGGTAAATCTGTCTGTTTGGCAATCGCTTTAAAATGCTGATAAAGTCCTTCTTGTGAAGGTTTGTTATAGTATGGTGTTACCGCCAAACAGGCAACAACCCCGGTTTTTTCCAAAGATTTAGTTAATGCAATAGCTTGTTTTGTAGCATTTGCGCCACTGCCTGCAATAATCGGAATTCTGCCATCAGCATACTCTAATGTCGTCAATACCACATCCAAGTGCTCACTATGATCAAGTGTTGCTGTTTCTCCAGTTGTACCAACAGATACAATCGCAGTTGTGCCATTATTAACATGATAATCAATCAGTTTTTTCAGACTGGGTTTATCTATTTGCCCTTTTATATCCATTGGGGTAACAATCGCAGCAAGACTGCCACGCAAAAAATTCCGATATTTAATAGAATTATTAACCATAACCTTTTTCCTAAATGAGACATTAACATTATGGTACTTTTTCAGTCTAAAGAAAAAAACCTTCTTATACCCAAAATTTAATGAAATTTATTAATAACCACTCTGTTTTAAGAAAAATACATAATGATTATCATCATATTTCCAGTTTATTTTTCTCGTTCAATTTATTATTTTATCAGCAAATAAATCTTTTAAAATTATAAAATTAGCAAAAATGTGAATATTTCATTCCATCAAATATCATTTTATCACTACTCAGTATGTAAACTTATTATACTGATATATTTGTTTTTTTATCTTGGCAGAAGCTTTTTTTTATGGTTACCATAAGATATTCAGAAATCATAAATTCATAAGGAAAACGACTGGCCACATAGTGAACAACAATCAATCATTATTATTGTACTTGTTGCAGATCATCCCGGTAAGAGTAATACCGTTATCCAACTGGTCAACAAATGTCAATGTAATATTGAAGATAGCTTTATTGCTATATTTGGCAAACAATTCTTCTTTATTACGATGTTATCAGATAGCAGGCAATCAATTTCTTTGATAGCAGCAATGTTGCTTAAGCATGATACTGAATTAAAATTATTATCTATTATGCAAAAAACCACTTCTGGCGTTTATAAAGAATATTTTTCAATAATAATTGCCAATGTTATTGTTAATGTCGCTCCCGCTATAGTTGAACAATTTACTTGTTTATTTATCACTCATAACTTCAACGGCTTTGTTGAATAAATCAGAATTAGCCGCCAGGATGGCTCCCTCTGCTACAGCTGTTATCCGATCCTGACGCTGTGTGGCATACCCAACAACGTCATACGGTTCAGCGCTTTGACCATCGCCATTGCTTCACCTACCTGAGCCTCATAGTCACGCAGGCTCAGATGGCCACCCAGCAAAGTTTTTATGCGGAACATCGCTGTTTCTGCCACTGAACGCCGGTGATAACCCACTTTCTTTTTCCACATATCATTACTCCTGCTCAGACGCTGATTCGCCACCGCATGGTTACGTTCATGGTACTTATCCGGCCAGTATTTCGCTCCGCTTCGCGGCGGGATAAGGGGCCTGATTTTCTTTCTTAGCAACGCATCGTGGCAGTAACAGGCGTCATAAGCACCGTCTGCTGACACTTCCGTGATTTTCCGGTGGGTTTGGTTAATCAGGCCCGGCAGTGCCTGCGCATCTGTCGTTCCGCTGAGCGATAAGTCGGCACAGATAATCTCATGAGTCACACTGTCTGCTGCCAGATGAAGCTTGCGCCACACTCTTCGTCTGTCAGCCCCATGCTGCCTGACTTTCCATTCACCTTCGCCAAAGACCTTCAGACCGGTACTGTCGATGACCAGATGCGAGATTTCACCACGCGTTGGCGTTTTTATGCTGATGTTGACGCTCTTTGCTCGTCTGCTGACCAGCGAGTAGTCCGGACAGCACAGCGGCAAAGACATGAGTTTAAAAATCGAATCAACGAAGCCCTGTAATGCCCGGAGCGACAGGTTAAACACACGCTTCATCATCAGGACAGTGGTAACAGCCATATCGCTGTAGTAAAGCGGCCGGCCACGACCTTCAGGCGAAGAACTGTCAGTCCATCCAGCGATGGCCGACTCATCAAGCCAGACCGTCAGGGAACCGCGTTGTCTGAGTGCCTTGTTGTACGCGGGCCAGTTGGTAATTTTAAACTTTTGCTTTGCCATGGGGACCTGATGTTGAAACGAATTTAGCGATCAGCTCCGCCAATCACCTAAAAGTTCGATTTATTCAACAAAGCCAACTTCAACCTATCCAAACTGGTTGCAAAAATACAACCAGCAACAAACAAATATGATCAACAACTTGAAATTGATATGAATGCCCAAAGTTTTATTGGTGATAATGAGTGAATTAACAAAAATAGATTTAAACAATTGTGCACAAAATTAAATGTCCAATGTACAATTAGCATTATCAGCAAATCGCAATAACATATAGAATTAAACGGAGAGAATCTAATGAGCCCATTGAAAGCCGGTGATAAGGCCCCCCAATTTAGCCTTCCTGACCAAGATGGCGAAATAATCAATTTATCTGATTATCTTGGTCAACGAATTTTGATTTATTTTTATCCTAAAGCAATGACTCCTGGCTGTACAATACAAGCTTGTGGATTACGTGACGAAATGGATAAATTAAAACAAATGGGTGTTGAAGTTTTTGGTATAAGTACTGATAAAGCAGAAAAGTTATTACGTTTCACTGAAAAAGAGATGCTAAATTTTACATTACTATCGGATCATAAGCATGAGGTAGCGGAAAAATTCGGTGTATGGGGAGCAAAACAATTTATGGGAAAAACGTTTAATGGCATTCATCGCATCAGTTTTCTGATTAATGCAAAAGGTGATATTGAACATGTGTTTGACAAATTTAAAACTAGTGATCATCACCAAATTGTACTGAATTATCTTAATACTCATCCGTGATTAAAATCGATTGTTAATTGCCCCTGCCTGTTTTGGTGGCAATTAACAATTAAAAAATTATTTTTCAGTTACGAGATTATCTTCCGGCCACACATGCATAACGGCTTTAATTAAAGTTGCCAATGGAATGGCAAAAAATACCCCCCAAAAACCCCAAAGCCCACCAAATACTACGACAGATAAAATAATAACTAACGGATGCAAATTAACCGCTTCAGAGAATAAAATGGGCACCAATAAATTGCCATCAAGCCCTTGAACAATTAAATAAGCGATTAGTAAAGTCCAAAAGTCAGGTCCAATACCCCATTGAAACAAAGCAACTAAAACTACTGGGATGGTAACCACCACCGCACCAATATAGGGGATCAAGACAGAAATACCGACTAGTACTGACAAAAATAGCGAGTAGCGCAAACCTAAAAAAACAAAGGCGATATAAGTACAGATACCAACAATAACCATTTCAATAACTTTACCACGGATATAGTTAGTGATCTGTTGGTTCATTTCCTGCCAAACTTGTCCTACCAATAACCGATCACGTGGTAAAATACGTTGTAAACCACGTATTATTTTAGTCTTATCTTTCAGTAGAAAAAATACCATTAGCGGTACTAAAACCAGATATATTGCTATGGTAATAATACCAATAAACGAAGCAACAGAATACTTAACCACAGAGTCACCTAAAGTCGATAAACGACCGCGTAAATTATCCGCTATCATATCAATAATACCGGCATCAACTAAAGCGGGATAGCGTTCAGTCAATGCTTTGGCATATTCATTAAAGCTATTTACCATTGAAGGTAAATCAAATAATAAATTCATGCCTTGCTGCCAGACAATGGGCACAATAATTAAAAAAACCATGGCACTAATACCCATAAATATTGTCAGTACAATGGACGACGCCATCAGCCTTGATAAGCCTAAATTACCCAGTTGTTGGGTTGGCCATTCAAGTAAATAAGCCAACACAATAGCAACTAATAAAGGAGCTAAAATATCATGAAAAAAGAATATGATACAAAAACCGATAATCAGGCTGATAAACAATGCAACGACCTGAGGATCTGAAAATCTTCGACGATACCATTGCAAAAACATCTCCAGCATATATTCACTCCTGAATGTGGTAAATTAGTCTTTTAATCCACGAAATTATACCAATTGACAGATTATCCAGTAAGCTTTGCTATCATAAAAAATATCATTTAACAATATAATCAATCGTAAGGGATACTTCCGGTTTATGAATACAAAATTTACTAAACCACTCATTACTATTGTAATAACAATAATGTTAGCAGTTACTATGAAGCCTGTTTATACCGCTATTGAAGATAATTTGCCCGATATTGGTACCACAGCAGGTGGTACACTAACTATTAATCAAGAGATCGTCATTGGTGACGCACTAACTAGCCAATTACGTGCTAGCACACCACTTATTTACGATCCCATGTTAAACCAATATATTAATCATATTGGCATGCGCTTAGTAAAAAATGCCCACTCAGTAAAAACTCCGTTCCATTTTTACCTGATAAATAATCCTAATATTAATGCTTACGCTTATTTTGGTGGCAACGTCGTTCTCCATTCTGCCCTGTTTCGTTATAGCCAAAATGAAAGTCAGCTGGCCTCAGTGATCACCCATGAAATTTCTCATGTAACACAAAGACATCTTGCCCGTATGCTAGAAGATCGTGAACGGAACGCACCATTGGCCTGGATAGGCGCCATTGGTTCAGCACTGTTAGTGATGGCTAATCCACAAGCAGGTATTGCGGCACTGACAGGAACATTAGCCGGTGTGCAACAAGGTATAATAAGCTTTACTCAATCTAACGAACAAGAAGCTGACCGAATTGGTATACAGACTTTACGTCGCGCCGGATTCGATCCGCGCGCCATGTCTGATTTTATGCAAATTTTAGCCGATCAGAGCCGGTATATGTCAAAACCACCTGAGATGCTATTAACCCATCCATTACCAGATAGTCGTTTAGCGGATGCACTAAATCGTTCAAATCAATATCCGAAAGTGGATCTCCCACCATCATTGGATTTTATGCTAGCTCGGGTACGCATTCTTGCCATGTATACAGACGGGCAAAAACCGAACCTTGAACAAATTTTATCTCAGTATAGCCAAGGTGATACTAAAGAAAGAATGGCGGCTGATTATGGTCACGCGCTACAATTTAATGAAGATAAAAAATATCAGGCTGCTAGCAACATTGTGCGCTTACTTTTGGCTAAGCAACCTGCTAATCCCTGGTTTATTGATCTAATGACCGATATAGATATAGGGTTAAATCAGCCACTAAAGGCTATTTCTCGTTTACAAAATGCACTAACCAAAACACCAAATGACCCAATTCTACAAATTAATCTGGCAAATGCCTATATTGCTAATAATCAGTATGATCAAGGCAGTCAATTATTGCGTAAATACACCTTCGATAACCCCAATGACTTAAATGGTTGGACTTTGTTGGCAGAAGTTTCAGCTAAGCAAGGTAAGCGTAGTGAACAGTTAGCAGATTATGCAGAAGCTATGGCTTTGCGTAGTAATTATGGTACTGCCATTCAATATCTTACCGATGCCAGTCGGCTAACAAAAACCGGTAGTTATGATCAAGCAAGATATGATGCCCGTATTGATACACTACGCCAGTTACAAACACGTGATAAACAATTACAAAAACGCTAAGGATATTACCTTATGTCTCAACAAGTGACGATTTACCATAACCCTCGGTGTTCAAAAAGTCGACAAACCCTACAGCTTTTAGAAGATATGGGGGTTAAACCACGCATTATTGAATATCTTAAAACACCACCAAGTATTAATAACTTGAAAACTTTACTTTCACAACTGGGTTTCACTGAACCGCGTCAATTAATGAGAAGCAACGAAACAATTTATCAAACACTTAATTTATCTGACAGCTCGTTATCAGATGATATCTTACTGCAAGCAATGCATGATAACCCAATATATTGATTGAGCGACCTATCGTTGTCGTTGATAACCATGCTCAGCTAGGACGTCCACCAGAACAAGTAAAAAAGCTATTTAAATAACCGTGTATCTTTAAGAGGTAAAATAAGTTTACCTCTTAAATTAAAGTTTAAGAATATCCTTAACAAAGGGAATAGTCAGTTTACGTTGAGCAACAATCGAAGCATGATCTAACTCATCTAACATAGTAAATAATGTGCGGGTTTTCCTATCCAAACGCTTTAAAACAAAACGACTAACCTCTTCAGATAACTCGAAACCGCGTAATTTAGCGCGTAATTGCAGTGCCTGGATCTTATCTTCATCACTCAGTGAATGAAGTCTATAGATCTGTCCCCAATCAAGTCTGGATGCTAAATCAGGTAATGCTAAATCAATCAACCTAGGCGGCCTATCACCGGTTATCAATAAACAGCTTTTGCCGTTTTCCAAGATACGATTATATAAATTAAAAAGTGCTATTTCCCACTCTTCATCATCGGCAATACAATGAGCATTATCAATGCAAACCAGAGCTAAATGTTCCATACCGTCTAAAACATCAGGGACAAAATAGCTACGTTTATCCAGAGGAACATAACCAACTGCCTCGCCTTTTTGTGACAATTCACTACATGCAGCGTGTAATAAATGACTTTTTCCACTACCTTCTTGCTGAGACCAAAAATAAATATAGCTGCTATGGGATTGATTGATAGCAGATTTGATAGCCGTTAATAAAATACCATTTTCGCCAGTAATAAAACTGGCAAAGGTTTCATCATCAGGCGTGGATAAAGCTAATGAAAGCTGCGACGGCGTATTCAGAAGCACCTCTTTCTGTATAGATAAGAAAACACATACAGCTTAACACAAAAGTTGTAATTAGATGAACTTAAACAATATCATCCGATGGAACTAATAATTTACCTATTATTCCAGTAAAAATTAGCTATTTTTTAATCGTCTCTACCGACTCAAAGCTTAGTAGTTATATAAGTTTTTTCCGGACGAATAATATTCATCAGGCGAAAAACTAACGACATAATAATACCGATAATGGTAGCAAGCGCCATCCCCTTCAACTCAGCAGCACCAATATGGATAGTCGCACCACTTACCCCAATAATCAGAATAACGGAAGTCAATATTAGATTTTGTGGTTTATTATAATCTACCCGAGAATCAATTAACACTCGGATACCTGATGCCGCTATAACACCATAAAGTAATAGCGAAACGCCCCCATCACAGGAACAGGAATAAGCTGAATTGCCGCACCACCAATTACCCAGGTGCTATATACTTTAGTTATCACCATCACACCGATATTTTCACCATAGGTGGTATTCGGTGTTGAACCAAAAAATCCTGAAATGGTAGTTGATAAACCATTAGCAAACATTGAACGGTGTAAACCAGGATATTTTAATAAATCCCGCCCAACAATATTCGCAGTCACAACCAAATGACCTACATGTTCCGCAATAACAACTAGCGCTGCAGTCAAAATAGCAAACCACTCAAATCGTGGAGAATAAAATGTTGGTAATGAAAACCATGGATCGGTAATAACTGGAGTTAAATCCACTTTTCCCATTAAAAATGCAAGTAAATAGCCGACAATCACACCAAGCAAAATAGGAATAATCGCTAAAAAGCCACGAAAAACTACCGAACATAGAATGTTCACGATCAACGTCACCACTGAAATAATCAAACTGCTTGAACCAACTGGAATATCCGCTTTAGGTAAAAGCCCTGCCATGCCAGCCGCCGTTTGCGCTCATTCCAGACCAATAACCGCAACAATCGCGCCCATTGCCGCAGGGGGAAAATAATATTGATCCAATTTCTACCTGCTATTTTTACAATCAGTGGGACTAAACAAAACAAAAAAGTAGCCCACAAATAATAAATCCACCCAATGCTAACTCATAACCTAGCGGTAATAACAATAACACTGGTGAAATAAAAGCAAAACTTGAGCCCAGATAAGCAGGAATACGTCCTCGACAAATAATCAAATAGAGTAGTGTACCAATACCATTAAACAATAGAACGGTTGCAGGATTGATGTGAAATAAAATGGGGACTAATACTGTCGCCCCAAACATAGCAAACAGATGCTGAAAACTTAATGGAATGGTTTCTCTTAGCGGCGGCCTTTCTGCTACGCCAATTACACGGCGGGTCGGCTTTGTTGAATAAATCGAACTTTTAGGTGATTGGCGGAGCTGATCGCTAAATTCGTTTCAACATCAGGTCCCCATGGCAAAGCAAAAGTTTAAAATTACCAACTGGCCCGCGTACAACAAGGCACTCAGACAACGTGGTTCCCTGACGGTCTGGCTTGATGAGTCGGCCATCGCTGGATGGACTGACAGTTCTTCGCCTGAAGGTCGTGGCCGGCCGCTTTACTACAGCGATATGGCTGTTACCACTGTCCTGATGATGAAGCGTGTGTTTAACCTGTCGCTCCGGGCATTACAGGGCTTCGTTGATTCGATTTTTAAACTCATGTCTTTGCCGCTGTGCTGTCCGGACTACTCGCTGGTCAGCAGACGAGCAAAGAGCGTCAACATCAGCATAAAAACGCCAACGCGTGGTGAAATCTCGCATCTGGTCATCGACAGTACCGGTCTGAAGGTCTTTGGCGAAGGTGAATGGAAAGTCAGGCAGCATGGGGCTGACAGACGAAGAGTGTGGCGCAAGCTTCATCTGGCAGCAGACAGTGTGACTCATGAGATTATCTGTGCCGACTTATCGCTCAGCGGAACGACAGATGCGCAGGCACTGCCGGGCCTGATTAACCAAAACCACCGGAAAATCAGGGAAGTGTCAGCAGACGGTGCTTATGACGCCTGTTACTGCCACGATGCGTTGCTAAGAAAGAAAATCAGGCCCCTTATCCCGCCGCGAAGCGGAGCGAAATACTGGCCGGACAAGTACCATGAACGTAACCATGCGGTGGCGAATCAGCGTCTGAGCAGGAGTAATGATATGTGGAAAAAGAAAGTGGGTTATCACCGGCGTTCAGTGGCAGAAACAGCGATGTTCCGCATAAAAACTTTGCTGGGTGGCCATCTGAGCCTGCGTGACTATGAGGCTCAGGTAGGTGAAGCAATGGCGATGGTCAAAGCGCTGAA
Source organism: Arsenophonus endosymbiont of Aphis craccivora (assembly GCF_013460135.1). Classification (GTDB taxonomy): domain Bacteria; phylum Pseudomonadota; class Gammaproteobacteria; order Enterobacterales; family Enterobacteriaceae; genus Arsenophonus; species Arsenophonus nilaparvatae. The sequence goes on along the minus strand of NZ_CP038155.1, from coordinate 1,005,843 downwards.
CCGTATGACGTTGTTGGGTATGCCACACAGCGTCAGGATCGGATAACAGCTGTAGCAGAGGGAGCCATCCTGGCGGCTAATTCTGATTTATTCAACAAAGCCGTGGAAACATCACTTTTTCGTGAGATAAAAAGAAGACGCCCAGAGAAGGATCATAGGTAAAGGCATGCACACCATAACCGGTTGTGTAAACCAGCATGGTTGAAGAACCATAGACAACGTAGCCGGCCGCGACTTGTTGATGGCCCGGTTGTAAAAAATCTGCTTTAGTAACCGATTGGCCAATTGGTGTAATACGGCGGTAAATAGAGAAAATAGTTCCAACGGAAACATTTACATCGATATTTGATGAACCATCTAATGGATCCATTAGCACAACATATTTGGCATTTTCTGCCCGATCACCAGCGAAAATTACGATTTCGTCTTCTTCTTCGGAAGCAATGCCAGCAACCTCTCCTAGCTCTTTCAAAGCGGCTTTTAATTTTTCATTAGCTTATAGGTCAAGTTTCATTTGAACTTCGCCTTGAATATTAGAGGCACCACACTTGCGCCTAAAATATCCACCAAACCGGCTTTATTAATATCGCGGTGAATGATTTTTGCACCTAATTTAATTGCTGATAATAATGCGGTAAGTTCACCCGTATCATGAGGAAAATCATGTTGTTTTTCAACGATAAATTCGTCTAATGTTTTCATGACCAAGGTACTGAGTCTAATTTTATAGAGATTTTGTAAGAAATCGTGTTCCTTGTGTGCGTGCAGTTTAGCCAAATTAGGCCAAAATTAATAGTTGGATTATTTTTACTGATCAAGAGAACGATTCATTTCATATTATCGCGCTGATCAGCGCGATAACTTTGGCTTTTACAACTCTTGTTCAAACAAATTCAAGATGGCTTCATAAAGTTGTTCGGTGGAAAATCCCAAAGTTGGGGTAGAAAAAATGGTAGTATCGCCGGCGATACTACCTAAAATTCCTTCTGAAGTTCCTAACGAATCTAATAAACTAGCAATGAGCTGTGCAGCGCCAGGACTAGTACGAATAACCACAATTGATTGATTGTAGTTAACATCTAATCCCAAATTTTTTAGCGGGCTAGTTGTTGTGGGAACAACCAGTTCAGCAGGTAGGCAATAAACCATTTCCATTTTAGCATTACGGTTACGCACCGTACCAAACTTTGTCAGCATTCTAGAAATTGTTGACTGGTTTATATTTTCAAAGCCTTGCTCTTGAAGTGCTATAACGATCTCACTTTGGGAGCTAAATTTTTCTTTCTTGAGCAAAGCTTTAAAAGCTTTCACTAGATCTTCTTGTTTAGACGAAACATACATAAATCACCTTTTTCAAGACGTTAAGTAGAGCGGTATTATGTATAAAGGTGAATTTTTATGCAACAAGCAGTTCTAGCCTGGTGCTATGAAAATAATAAAAATAGCAATAATAAAAATTATTAGTCAGTTATTTGCCTACTTTGTGGAAATTAGCGATAAATTATTGTTTAAAAAATAATGTTATTTGTAAAAAATGGCAGTCGTGTCTCTAAATTATGCTGCTACCTAAGCAATATTAAAAAAGTGCCCCTTATCGCATTAGTAGATAAGAATTTTATTTAAAATGAAAGAAAAAATTTACAAGATTTATTTATTAACAAGAATTAATCGTAATTAATAGACTGTGTTATGAATAACGTATGTAATAGGTTGAAAGTTTTTAAGCCATTTTGAAGTGTCATCATATAAAGGAGTATCAGCATGAAATTAGCTATTCTTGGAGCAGCAGGTGGTATCGGCCAAGCACTTGCACTTCTTCTTAAAAACCAGCTTCCATCAGGCTCAGAGCTTTCTCTTTATGATATTGCTCCTGTGACCCCTGGTGTTGCTAAAGATTTAAGCCATATTCCAACAGATGTAAAGGTAATTGGTTTTGCTGGTGAAGATCCGACACCCGCACTTGACGGTGCTGATGTAGTATTAATTTCGGCAGGTGTTGCCAGGAAACCAGGTATGGAGCGCTCAGATTTGTTTAATATCAATGCCGGTATCGTTCGTAATCTGATTGAAAAAGTTGCTCAGAGCTGTCCTAAGGCGTTAATTGTTATTATTACTAATCCTGTTAATACTACTGTTCCGATAGCAGCAGAAGTATTAAAAAAGGCCGGCGTGTATGATAGAAATCGATTATTTGGGGTAACAACCTTAGATATTATTCGTTCTAATACTTTTGTTGCTGAATTAAAAGGTAAAAAGCCTCAAGAAATCGAAGTGAAGGTTATTGGTGGTCATTCTGGCGTAACGATCCTACCGCTACTCTCTCAAATTGCCAATGTTAGCTTTACCGAGCAGGAAGCTGAGGAGCTAACCAAGCGTATTCAAAATGCCGGCACTGAAGTTGTTGAAGCAAAAGCTGGTGGCGGATCAGCGACACTTTCTATGGGCCAAGCCGCTGCACGTTTTGGTTTATCATTAATTGATGCTTTAAATGGTAAAGAAAATATAATCGAGTGTGCATATGTGGAAAGTGATGGTGCATATGCTCGTTTTTTTGCTAAGCCAATACGTTTAGGTAAAAATGGGATTGAAGAAAGATTACCTATTAATATTATGAATAAATTTGAAAAAAATAAATTGGAAAATATGTTAGAGACACTCAATAAAGATATTAAATTAGGCGAAGATTTTATTAATAAATAATATTATTAACTTCATTAAATAATAAATCGCAGATATGAGTCTGCGGTTTTTTTATAATTTATTCGTTATTTTTATTAGTAGGCCGACGAATATTTCGTTCTACTAATTCTCCTGTATTGAAATCGTAATAACGGCTTGGCCATATTTCAGAAGGATGAAGGTTTAAAAAGTTCGCAATTATCCATTCTCCTTTTGGCCAGGGCCGAGATAATGCATTGGCTAGTGTTGAAGAGCTTAAACCTGCTTGTCTTGATATAGCTGCTAATGTTGTTCCGCGTTTTCTTAGCGCTGCAATAATATCCGCAGGATGCCAATCAGATTTCTGTGAAATCATTTTTAATCCTTTTTCTATTAAATATATTGCTGTCTTAGTGGTATAAATAACAGATAGTTCTGACATGTATTTCGAACTAGAACTTGTTATTAGAAATAAAATAACATTTTTTTCTTTAATAGTTTCTTATTTTTTTCTTAAAAATCTCTTTTTTGAACTTGATTACAAAAAATAGAGAGATTTTAAAGATATTTTAAGAAATATAGTGAGGCTCTCTTCTTAAAAACTTTACTGGGTGGCCATCTGAGCCTGCGTGACTATGAGGCTCAGGTAGGTGAAGCAATGGCGATGGTCAAAGCGCTGAACCTTATGACGTTGTTGGGTATGCCACACAGCGTCAGGATCGGATAACAGGTGTAGCAGAGGGAGCCATCCTGGCGGCTAATTCTGATTTATTCAACAAAGCCGCGATGTGTTTAAAAATAGTATGGAAAAATTCCAGGAAATTAGTGGCTTACTTTCCGAAGTCAGTAACTATGTTAACGAAAGCTCAAAAGATAACTTTATCACTCTTAAACAGCAAAAAATATTGGATGATTTCCAACAATTGAAAACTAAATTATCGCAAGAGCCCGACGGGATCATCTATCAACAAGAAATTAAATTTATTCAACATGCGGATGGAGATTATCAAAAAGTTGGCGATGACAGCGATGTGCGTTACACCGAAGCACAAGCATTGGCACTGATGCAAAGCTATCGCCCCAATCATTTGAACAAAAAGTTACTGGCACTTTAATTGAAGCACCCAATTTGGATCAAATCAATGCCAATAGTTTAACCCAAGGTATTACAATTAAAATTAAAATTGATATCAAGCCACTAGAACGTGTTATAGAAATAGTGAAAAATCTGCAACAACCAACTAGAGATAATCTTGAGATCTCCCAGGCTCGTTTCAATCTGATTAATACCGCCATTGATACCACTACAAAAGATTATCAAGCCATGCTAGATGAAATGTCACAACGCTATAATGCCGCCAATGCTAACTATGATAACTTCGTTAAAATTTTAAGCAGTACCATCAATGCTATGTTAGATAGTGCGAAAAGTTTTTTACGTTAATCCCTTACCAGCTTCCAATTAAATAATAAAGAGTAGTGTGTTATGGCTACTCTTTTCTTTTATCGATTCAATATTAACCACTATAAGAATTAGATTTTTGTGCTGTCAATAAAACATTAGAAAATAGTTTTGTAGCTTATATTCACAATTTTTCTATAATTAGAGAGTTATATTATATAATTCGTTTAGCATCGATAGCATAATCTATTTTTTCCTGCTGGCTGATGAAGTAGTTAATGAAAAATTAAGTATTTATCAGGCGATTGTTTATAAAAATTTATTGATACTGGTTTATTAAGAATGCAACTATTTTGCCTAAAATTCTTTTCAGCCTTGACACTATTTTTATCGCTCACTGGTTGCTCGTCATCGACAACAGAAACAAAGCTTCATCAATTTCACCAACAGCACTAGAAATTCTTAATCGTCATCAACCCGCTACAGAAAAAACCACTGATTTGGTTGATCGTTTTGCTAGCCAAATTTTTGCTGAAACAAATCCACAAGGGATGGCAATCGTTGTCATCGATAATGATCAGATAGTGACCCGCTATTACGGTGAAACTGCGCCCGGAGCGCGACAAAAGCCGGGCCCTAATTCACTGATCCGCATTGCTTCATTAACCAAACTAATGACCAGTGAAGTCATGATCAAATTAGAAGCGGATAAAAAATTACGTATTACTGATCCCCTACAAAACTACAGCTATTTCGGTACTCATATTCCTATTTATCATGGCAAACAGCCTATTCGATTATATCACCTAGCGAGTCATACCAGTGGTTTACCAAGAGAGCAACCTGGCGGTAAAATCGGCCGGCCGGTATTTGTTTGGCCAACCCAATCAAACCGTTGGACATGGCTCAAAAAGGCAAAAATTAAATGCTTACCAGGAACCAAAGCTGCTTATTCTAATCTGGCTTATGATCTATTAGCCGATGCCCTGGCAAAAGCGGCAGGAAAATCTTATAAGCAATTATTTGCCGAAAAAATTACCTTACCAGCCGAAATGTATGATACCACCTTTACACCAACTACCAATCAATGTTCTCGCCTAATGGTAGGTTATAAATCCAGTCCATGTATTAGTACCTTATCTGCCGCCGGTAGTGGAGGGGTTTATTCAACGCCAGCTGATATGCAAAGATGGATGCAACAATTTCTGTCAACCAATACGCAAGTAAGTAAACAAACCGCTCAACGTGAACAAGCGATCTATTTTGCTCGCGATATGCTTACCGACATTAAAGGTATGGACGTCGCTGGCCATGCAGATGGTATTGGCCTTGGATGGGTTTATATGAATCCGCACGATGGCATTCCCGGTATCTATCAAAAAACTGGTGGCGGTGGTGGTTTTAATACCTATATGACCATGATCCCACAACAACGTATTGGTATATTTGCCGTTATTTCACGCAAAAAAGTCAGTAAATTTAGTGGGTTAACCGAAGTAGTTAATGATTTAACTGCCGCGTTAACCATAAATCACAATAACAATCCTTTCCAGCCAACCAAACAAGATTTTGCGGCAAATCTGGTCAAAAAACTGCTAGAAAGCCCTGATGCATGGTTAAGCCAAATAATAAGAAATAAATTTTTTATCAGCATGGTAGTGCATTGAAAATATACCTAACCATGCTGTCAAAACTAATTATTGGCGTCGCATTAATAATAAAATGCTAAATCCCAGAAATAATACACTAGGTAACATTGCTGCTATCAGAGGAGGAACACCATAGACTAAACTTAGGTTACCAAAGCCATCATTTAGCAGATAGAAAATAAATCCCCCTGAGATACCGATCAATACCCTTACCCCCATTGCGACACTGCGCAGCGGGCCAAAAATAAATGATAGTGCCATTAACATCATAACAGCAACAGAAAGTGGTGACAGAATTTTCTTCCACATACTTAGTTGATAGACTGATGCTTCTTGCCCACTCTCCTTAAGATATTTAACATATTTATACAGGCCCCTGATTGCTAACGAATCAGGTTCCAGAGAAACTACCCCTAATTTTTCTGGGCTTAGGTTGGTTTTCCAATCCATCAATAAACTCTGAGAACCAGTAATTTCTTTTTCATTATTAATCAATGACTTATCTACTTGTGACAATTGCCACTGGTGAGTATCAGAATTATAGCGACCTGAAGCGGCAAAAATGACAGCTTGCAGTTTTTTCTGCGCATCAATTTGGTAGATGGAAATTTCTTTTATGTCATTTTGATCGATAACGCGTTGAATATGAATAAAATTATTACCATCTTTAGCCCATAATCCACGATCTGTCACCATTAGCGATCGACCGACAATTTTTTCAGCCCGATAGTTACTTGCCCACTGCTCTGCTGCAGGCGTAACCCATTCACCAATAACCATCGTCAAAATTACTAAAGGGATCGCGGTCTTCATCACTGACATCGCAACCTGTAAGCGAGAAAAACCAGCCGCCTGCATCACTACCAATTCACTACGGGTTGCCAGGGTTCCCAATCCAAGTAATGCGCCTAACAGTGCTGCCATCGGAAAAAATACTTCAATATCTCTCGGAACGGTTAATAAAGTAAAAATTCCGGCACTCCAGGTGGTATAGTCACCATCACCGACTTTTCTTAATTGCTCAACAAATTTAATAATGCCCGATAATGAAACCAACATAAAAAGGGTCATTAGGATTGAGGAGAGAATAGTACGCCCAATATATTTATCTAATACACCAAACATCAGGCGACTCCTTTAAAGAACTTAGCACGTATTCGACGCATCGAAAGGGTATCCCAAATATTCAATATGATAGCTAATAGCAAAAAAGCCCCATTAACCAGCCACATTGTTATTCTGGGATCAATTTCACCTTTCTCAGCATTAGAGTGCAGGGTACTTTGTAATAAAAAGAAAATTAAATAAAGCAACATCGCAGGTAACATACTTAAGACTCGTCCCTGTCTGGGATTAACTTCACTTAGTGGCACAACCATCAAGGCCATAATAAGTACCGAAACGACTAATGTTAAGCGCCAGTGAAATTCTGATTTTGATTTAGCATCTGTAGCACGCCACAATTGCAACATATCCTTTTGCTCGATTTTATCGTCTGTAACTGCGGTTTCTTTATGATCGATTACCGCCTGATAATCTTTCAAATCCGTTATACGAAAATCACGTAATAGTGCTGTACCTTCATAGCGGGTTCCCTTATCTAATACCACAATTTGATTACCGTTTTGATCCTCTCGGATACGTCCACTTTCAGAAATCACCACGGAAGGACGTTGGTTATTAATCGGGCGTAATTGCGCCATAAAAACATCAGTAAAATTTTTGCCTTTTATATCACTAATATAAAGAACAATATTTTGATCCTTAGTGGTTTTAAATTGTCCCTCAACCATACTGGCCAAACCAGGATTGGCTTTCGCATCGGCTAATGCTTGCTCTTGATATTTTGCCGACCAGGGTAACATCAAGGCTACATTTATTGCCGCAACCAGAGCGGTAAACAATGCCAAAATTAAAGCCGCTGTCACTAATACCCGTTTACCTAAGCCACAGGCATGCATGACAGTAATTTCACTATCGATATAGAGTTTGCTGTAGGTCATTAACAGGCCAAGAAACAGACTTAATGGAAAAATCAATTGTGCCATTTCAGGAATTCCAAGCCCCAGAAGAGGAAAAACTAAATCGGAAGGAATATTTCCCTGAACCGCTGAACTTAATATATTGATTGTTTTTTGACTAAAAAAAATTAAAATCAGGATAAAAAGTATTGCAACTTGACTTTTCAGCGTTTCATTAACTAAGTATCGAATTATAATCACACTAATTACACCTGTGAAAAAATTTTTTTTTGCAGCAAAATAGCTAACTTCGTCGTATAGTTACAGTTACGTACAATATTTTGGTTTTCTTAATGGTTACAATGTATCATGATGATAAATGAAGCATTAACTATTCGATCACCAAACAGAATATGCTTAATCGTTACCTATTACTATCCGTAAACCATTCGGTTAGTTTAACATAAAGCTGCTATTTCATAAGGTAAATTTATACTGTTCGTTAATTTTAGCGATAGTATTAATCTTTGTCTTTAAAATTCAGGAGAATGCATGGAGTTTAGTGTAAAAAGCGGTAGCCCAGAGAAACAGCGTAGCGCCTGTATCATTGTTGGGGTATTTGAACCTCGCCGCTTATCCCCTATAGCCGAACAACTGGATACGATCAGTGACGGCTATATCAGTGCCTTACTACGCCGCGGAGAACTGGAAGGTAAAGTTGGCCAAATGCTATTACTTCACCATGTTCCTAATATATTATCTGAACGCATTCTGTTAGTTGGATGCGGAAAAGAACGTGAACTCGATGAGCGTCAATATAAACAGATTATCCAAAAAACAATTAATACCTTGAATGAAACCGGCTCAATGGAAGCCGTCTGCTTTCTAACTGAATTGCATGTAAAAAGCAGCAATAATTATTGGAAAGTTCGCCAGGCAGTAGAAACTGCAAAAGAAACATTATATGTATTTAACCAACTTAAAAGCAATAAGAGCGAGCCACGACCTCCATTACGTAAAATTGTCTTCAATGTTCCAAAACGCCGTGATTTACCTAATGGCGAGCGCGCTATTCAACACGGCCTGGCTGTCGCGCTGGGTATAAAGTCAACCAAAGATCTGGCTAACATGCCGCCCAATATTTGCAATGCAGCCTATTTAGCCTCACAAGCACGTCAATTAGCCGATGATTATGAAAATCTTACCACCAAAGTGATCGGCGAAGAACAGATGAAAGAACTGGCGATGAATGCCTATTTAGCCGTAGGCCAAGGCTCACAAAACGAATCGCTAATGTCGATCATGCAATATAAAGGAAGTGACGATCCAACGGCTAAACCGATTGTGTTGGTCGGTAAAGGATTAACTTTTGACTCTGGTGGGATTTCTATTAAACCATCCGATGGCATGGATGAAATGAAATACGATATGTGTGGAGCCGCAACTGTTTATGGCGTTATGCGCTTTGTTGCTGAACTAAAACTGCCGATTAACGTCACCGCAGTGTTGGCCGGCTGTGAAAACATGCCGAGCGGTAAAGCTTATCGCCCTGGTGATATTTTAACCACCATGTCAGGGCAGACAGTAGAAGTTCTTAATACTGATGCGGAAGGAAGATTGGTTCTTTGTGACACACTAACTTATGTAGAACGTTTTGATCCTGATTTGGTAATTGATGTTGCAACTTTAACCGGAGCCTGTATTATTGCACTTGGTAATCACTATAGTGGATTAATGTCAAACCATAATCCCTTAGCACATGAATTACTGAATGCCGCTAAGCAAGCAGGCGATAAAGCATGGCGACTGCCTCTGGCTGAAGAGTTCTCTGAGCAGTTAGAATCAAATTTTGCAGATCTTGCCAATATAGGCGGCCGTTCGGGTGGTGCAATTACCGCTGGCTGTTTCCTGGAACATTTTGCTACTAAATATCACTGGGCACATTTAGATATTGCAGGAACAGCTTGGCAATCAGGACAAGCAAAAGGAGCAACAGGCCGCCCGGTGGCTTTACTTGCTCAATTTCTGTTAAATCGTGCTTATATAAACTGTGACGAATAATCGCACCAGTGAATTTATAATAGGGTGTTGTAAGCAATACCCTTTTTCTATAATAGTAATGCGATGAAAAAAGCAACTTTCTATTTAATAGCGCAGCTATCTTCACAAGCAGAACTTGAAAGTCATGAATGGTTAGCCTGTCAGCTAGCAGCAGAAAACTGGCGGATGGGTAAACGTGTTTTAATTGCTTGTGAGGATCAAATACAAGCCGAAAAATTGGATGAAATACTTTGGCAAATAGAACCTTATCAATTTGTCCCACACAATTTAGCCGGTGAGGGCCCTCGCTATGGCGCGCCGGTTGAGCTTTGTTGGCCAACAAAACGTGGTAGCTCAGCAAGATATATATTGATAAATCTACAATCAACATTTGCAAACTTTGCCACAGCCTTCCATGAAGTGATAGACTTTGTACCCATTGATGAAAATTTGAAACAGTTGGCACGTGAACGATACAAAACTTATCGCAGTATGGGTTTTAATTTGATCATGGCACCACCTCCAACCACTTAATAAATAACGAAGCAAGATGGAAAAGAAACCCGCAAATCAAACTCAGTCTGAGCCATCACTCGAAAAAACTTATCAGCCAGCTGCAATTGAACAACCTTTATATGCACACTGGGAAAAAAACGGCTATTTTGCACCACACGGTGATAACAGCAAAGAGAGTTTTTGTATCGTGATCCCGCCGCCTAATGTCACGGGTAACCTGCATATGGGGCATGCTTTTCAGCAAACGATCATGGATACCTTAATTCGCTACCAGCGCATGCAAGGGAAAAATACCCTATGGCAAAGTGGCACAGATCACGCGGGGATCGCCACTCAAATGGTTGTTGAGCGCAAAATTGATGTAGAAGAGAATAACACTCGTCATGACTATGGCAGAGAAGCGTTTATTGAAAAAATTTGGCAATGGAAAGCCGAGTCTGGCGGTAATATTTCTCAGCAAATGCGACGACTGGGTGACTCTGTTGATTGGCAACGTGAACGCTTTACCATGGATGAAGGCCTCTCGAAAGCAGTAAAAGAAGCATTTATTCTGCTCTATCAAGATGATCTTATTTATCGCGGCAAACGATTAGTTAACTGGGATCCTAAGCTACATACCGCTATTTCCGATTTAGAAGTTGAAAATCGAGAAGTTAACGGTTTTATGTGGCATTTACGTTATCCCCTTGCTGATGGGGTAAAAACTGCCGAAGGCCAAGATTATCTGGTTGTTGCCACGACTCGACCAGAAACCATGCTTGGTGATACGGGTGTTGCAGTTAATCCCGCTGATCCGCGCTATAAGGATTTAATCGGCAAACAAATTATACTGCCATTGGTTAATCGCCGTATTCCTATCGTCGGTGATGAACACGCCGATATGGAAAAAGGCACCGGCTGTGTGAAGATCACACCAGCACACGATTTTAACGACTATGAAGTGGGAAAACGTCATCAGTTGCCAATGATCAATATTTTCGATTTCAATGGCCATATCCGCCAACAAGCTGAAGTATTCGACAACGCAGGCAACCCTAGCACTATTTATACCACAACAATCCCTGCAAACTATCAGGGAATAGAACGTTTTGCTGCCCGTAAAGCGATGGTCAACGAATTAGAAAAATTAGGATTATTAGTTGCCGTAAAGCCGCATCAACTGACCATCCCTTATGGCGATCGTGGCGGTGTTGTTATTGAACCCATTCTGACAGATCAATGGTATGTTCGTACCCTAACATTAGCAGAGCAAGCCATTGCGGCGGTAAAAGATTGCCGTATTCAGTTTGTACCTAAACAGTATGAGAATATGTATTTTTCCTGGATGAAGGATATTCAAGATTGGTGTATTTCACGCCAATTATGGTGGGGACATAGAATACCCGCCTGGTATGATAAAAACGGTAACGTCTATGTCGGACATAACGAAGAGGAAGTTCGTCGAGATAACAACCTCAGCGCTGATATTAGCCTACATCAAGATGAAGATGTATTAGATACCTGGTTCTCTTCTGGTCTGTGGACCTTTTCAACATTAGGCTGGCCAGAAAATAGCGAGGCGTTAAAAACTTTCTATCCAACGGATGTGTTGGTTAGTGGCTTTGATATTATCTTTTTCTGGATAGCACGCATGATCATGCTGACGATGTATTTCATCAAAGATGAAAATGGCCAAGGGCAAATTCCTTTTAAAACCGTCTATATGACAGGCCTGATCCGCGATGAAGAAGGGCAAAAAATGTCAAAATCCAAAGGCAATGTCATCGATCCATTGGATATGATCGATGGTATCTCGCTGGAAGATTTACTGACAAAACGTACTGGCAATATGATGCAACCCCAATTAGCTGAAAAAATTGCTAAACGTACCCGTCAAGAATATCCGCAAGGCATCGAAGCGCATGGTACTGACGCTTTACGCTTTACGCTTGCAGCATTAGCATCGACCGGGCGAGACATCAATTGGGATATGAAACGTCTTACTGGTTATCGCAATTTTTGTAATAAACTTTGGAATGCCAGTCGTTATGTCCTGATGAATACAGAAGGTCTAGATTGTGGTCAGCATGGTGGGGAAATGACTTTTTCGCTGGCTGATCGCTGGATCATGGCAGAATTTAACCAAACGGTAAAATTGTATCGTGAAGCATTGGATACTTATCGTTTTGATATCGCTGCCAATATTTTGTATGAGTTTACCTGGAACCAGTTCTGCGATTGGTACTTAGAACTGTCTAAGCCGGCTATCCATAAAGTAAATGAGACAGAAATTCGTGCCAAACGTTATACCTTGATTGAAATACTGGAAAGCCTATTACGGCTGGCACATCCTATTATTCCATTTATTACCGAGACGATTTGGCAACGGGTGAAAGTAATTAAAGGCATCCAACAAGACACTATTATGTTACAGCCTTTCCCAATCTTTGAACCAGCCAAAGTTGATGAAGAAGCGCGTTATGATCTGGAATGGATCAAAGAACTGATTATTGCCATACGTAACATTCGGGCAGCAATGAATATCTCACCCGGTAAGCCATTAGATCTGCTACTACGTGGTGCTAATCATGCAACCAAACGGCGTATTACAGAAAATCTGAATTTTATTCAAGCAATGGCCCGCCTTAGTTCTATTACTATTTTGGATGAACAGCAACCAACACCACTTGCTGTAACTAAACTGATAGATGGTGCAGAAGTGTTGATCCCAATGGCAGATTTAGTCGATAAAGATACCGAACTAGCGCGGCTAGATAAAGAGCTGGATAAATTAACCAAAGAGATAGAGGCGATTGAAAACAAGTTAGCTAACGATAGTTTTGTCGGCCGAGCGCCTGCTGCTGTTGTTAAAAAAGAGCGTGAGCGCCTGGCGGGACAGTTAGCAGCAAAACAAAAACTGACTAATCAAAAAGTAACTATTAGCTCACTTTAAATAAGAAACAACATTGCTACTTTATGTAGCAGTGTTGTTAACTGACAAATTTACTCTAACCACCCTACTTACTCAACTCAATATGCATCATCAGCTGATTTATAATCCCTGTCCTTTCTATTCTAACAATTTGATTCTAGTGTAATGCCTTCGATTCAACGTCTTTTTCTTCCGCATCATCATAATTAGGATCTTCAAAGAAAGTACCCCAACCATCGTAGTTAATGCCAATTTTCTCAGTTAACATCATCAATTGTACGACTTGCTTATCAATTAATTCTGCATCAAGCGCGCTATCTCGATAGACATCACAACACATCAGTACTGTACCATCTTCAATTTCTAGCTCTTCAGCATCATGCACTTCATAACCCAATTTAAATGCCACTATTGCCGCTTTTTCCAATAACTTAAAGTCTTTGGCCGAAAAGTGATGTTCTATTTCATACAAAGCATTCGGATCACTACCATCTACCAATAATTCTTCGATGATTGAATGCGTCTCTGCTCGCTGCTCTGCAACTGCTTTTTGCTCCAGTAACAAATTTTCTGTGGAAATTTGCTGTTCTGATAATGCTTTTTTAAAAGACGTCAACTCTTCAGCTGAAAGGTACTGCTCTATTTCATAAAACACATTAGGATCACTGCTATCCGTCGCTACATTTTCAACATCCAAACTGGTATCTGCGTGCTGCTCTCCTAGTACTTTTTTATTAACCATGTCGCGCGCCCTCTGTATTAATATGACAGTAACTTTTGCATTCTCCCATAGCCAACGAAGGAGAGCTACTATTACAACAAAGAAATTTATATTCAGATTGATTTGGATTTTTTATGATCATGATTTGAATATAAGTTCAATATAAAAAAATAAGTAAAGTTACCGAGTTCTATTTAATAAAAAGCAACTCTGGTATGATTATTTAAGTGAATATCAACAAAAAAATTGATTTTCGATTAGCAGATAACGAAAAATAGACCACCCATTTGATTATTGGCAGCTAAGAATTGTAGGTTTAATGTTGCTAAAATATTCCTCAGTAGGTTCAGTAACAATTATTTTATTACCGCGCAAAAATTTTTCTGAATTCAATGCATTATATTTTTAACCATTTTTTCAATTTTCTTTCTGTAATCACTTGCTATACTGACAGAGCGGCGTATAATGCCACAAAATTTTTGTGGGAGAAGAAATGCATAACCAATGCTTAAAAGAATCAATATATGCATTGCTGCCATTGGGCTATTTAGTTATTGCATTTCCTCCTCAATTGACCCTATTTATTCAAGCCCCTCAATGAGGGGCTTTTTTTTGGCATAACAATACTTAGATATGGCACAAAGAAAGGAGGAACAACACGATGGTTAATCCGTTGTATCTTCGAGACATAATCTCGATTAATGATTTAAAGCGTGAAGATCTACTCACTGTACTTGAAGTTGCTACATCACTAAAACAACATCCCCAACCGAATCTGCTAAAACATAAAGTGATTGCCAGTTGTTTCTTTGAAGCTTCCACCCGTACACGCTTTTCATTCGAAACAGCCATTCACCGCTTAGGTGCTGCGGTGGTGGGTTTTTCCGACAGTAATAATACTTCGTTAGGTAAAAAAGGCGAAACCTTGGCCGATACGATATCGGTTATTAGTCAATATGTTGATGCCATTGTTATTCGTCATCCACAAGAGGGTGCATCACGTTTAGCGGCTCAATTTTCAGGAAAAATTCCGGTGATCAATGCCGGTGATGGTGCCAACCAACATCCTACCCAGACATTACTCGATCTATTCACCATTCAAGAGAGCCAAGTCAGCTTAAATAATTTGCATATTGCGATGGTTGGTGACCTAAAATATGGCCGAACCGTTCATTCATTAACCCAAGCATTATCGAAGTTTGATAATAATCATCTCTATTTTATTGCACCTGAAGCTTTATCGATGCCAGCTCATATCCTTCAGCTGCTAGAAGAAAAAGGGGTAACTTATAGTTTACATGACAACATAGAGGCGGTCTTGCCAAAACTGGACATTCTCTATATAACTCGAGTGCAAAAAGAACGTTTAGATCCTTCTGAATATGCCAATGTTAAAGCCCAATTCATTTTAAACAGCCATGAATTAGCTGTCGCTAAACCTGGCATGAAAGTTTTACATCCTCTACCACGCATGGACGAAATTACTACAGATGTTGATAAAACATCACATGCTTACTATTTTCAGCAAGCCGGTAATGGTATTTATGCACGACAAGCACTTCTAGCACTGATCTTAAATAAAACCATTAATTTCTGAGGCATTCAATTATGGCAAATAACCACAAATTACAAGTAGAAGCAATTAGCTGTGGCACCGTTATCGACCATATTCCTGCCCAAATGGGTTTTAAATTACTTTCGTTGTTTAAATTAACGCAAACTGATCAGCGTATTACCATAGGTTTAAATCTACCTTCTAATCACTTAGGTAAAAAAGATCTGATTAAAATTGAAAATACCTTTCTCACCCCTGAACAAGCAAACGAACTGGCAATGTATGCTCCCCATGCCACGGTTAACTGTATTAAAGACTATAAAGTGGAAAAAAAGCTATCAATTACCTTACCTGAGCAAATTGATGCAGTTTTGATCTGTCCTAACAGTAACTGCATTAGCAATAATGAACCGGTCAGTAGCAGTTTTATCATTAAGCAGCGACATAATGAAGTCATTCTGACATGCAAATATTGTGAAAAAACCTTTGATCGACATGCGGTAATTAATAATATGTAATGCAGTATTATATAACCCTCTCATTCATGTCGACCACTAGAATAGTGGTGGTAGTAAATTTATAATTAACTTTTAGACTACAAGGTAAATAACAACTTATGTCATACGAAATTAAAACTGAAAATGCACCAGCAGCTATCGGCCCTTATGTGCAAGGTATTGATCTTGGCAACATGCTTATTACATCCGGCCAAATTCCGATTGATCCGAAAACCGGTGAAATAGCTGAAGACATAATTGCCCAAACAACACAGTCACTGAAAAATATTCAGGCTATCGTAGAAAAAGCGGGGCTCAGTGTGGCTAATATTGTTAAAACTACCGTTTTTGTTAAAGATATGAATGATTTTGCGAGCGTAAATGCCACTTATGAAGCGTTTTTTAACCAACATAATGCGCCTTATCCTGCTCGTTCTTGCGTCGAAGTTGCTCGCTTACCAAAAGATGTTGGTATTGAAATTGAAGCGATAGCTATTCGTTAATAAAAACCCCTAACTTTGATATTATGCCTAATCAAACTTAGCTAACGCTTATGATTTAACCATTTACTTAACCAAATCTTTATAGAAACTTTTTCTATAAAGATTTTTAAATAATTAGCAACTTAAACCTCTCTGCTGTTATTAACATTTAGCTAAAAAGCAAACAACATCAAACTTCTTTGTTTTAGATCAATAAAAGCCCTGCTAAATAACCTCCAGATACTATATATTGTACTTTAATGTACTTAAAAGCACTATATATAGAATTTATAGACAAGTTATCCACAATTTAATGCTACCTAATTAATTGTGATTAAGTTGTGGATAATAATTGGAGGAGCCTATTGTGAAAACAGTAGTTATTAAACGCGATGGTTGTCAGGTCGTTTTTGATAAAAATCGGATCCAAGAAGCCGTCATGCGTGCAGCCACTGCCACTGGGATTTGCGATGATCAATATTGTGCAGTTGTCTCCTCAGTCGTCGAACAACAATTAGGCAACCGCCAAACCGTTGATATTCATGAAATTCAAGATGCAGTTGCAAATCAACTGATGGCTGGTCTTTATAACGATCTGGCCAGAAATTACATTTAATATCGCCATGAACGGGACATTGCCAGAGAACAACGTAGCCGTCTCACTCACGAAATTCGCGGCTTAATTGAGCAAAGTAATGTTTCGTTACTTAATGAGAATGCGAATAAGGACAGTAAGGTTATTCCAACTCAACGCGATTTATTAGCAGGTATTTTTGCTAAAAATTATGCTAAGCAACATATTTTACCGCGTGATGTCGTTATGGCGCATGAACGTGGTGAAATTCACTATCATGATCTGGATTACTCACCATTTTTCCAATGTTTAACTGTATGCTTATCGATTTGCAAGGCATGTTAACCAAAGGTTTTAAAATGGGAAATGCTGAAATTGAGCCACCAAAATCAATTTCAACCGACACCGCCGTCACAGCACAAATTATAGCCCAAGTGGCCAGCCATATTTATGGTGGTACTACTATTAATCGTATCGATGAAGTGCTGGCTCCATTTGTTCAGGCGAGCTATAAAAAAAACTTAAAAATTGCCAAAGAATGGCAAATTGCCGACCAATTTGCCTATGCTGAGAGCAGAACAGAAAAAGAGTGTTATGACGCTTTTCAATCACTAGAATATGAAGTCAATACACTTCACACTGCAAATGGCCAAACACCTTTTGTTACCTTTGGATTTGGCTTAGGAACCTCAAACGAGTCACGGTTAATCCAAAAATCTATCTTACAAAATCGTTTAGCTGGATTAGGTAAAAATCGTAAAACCGCGGTATTTCCAAAATGATTTTTTGCTATCCGTAAGGGTGTCAATCACCAATATGGCGATCCCAACTACGACATTAAACAGCTTACACTTGAATGTGCCAGTAAACGGATGTATCCAGATATTCTTAACTACGAGAAGGTGGTAAACGTCACCGGCTCTTTCAAAACACCGATGGGTTGCCGCAGTTTCTTGGGCGTTTATGAAGAGCAAGGTCAAGCTATTCATGAAGGACGTAATAATCTCGGTGTGATCAGTATTAACTTGCCCCGGATAGCAATTGAGGCCAAAGGTGACGAACAACGATTTTACCAAATATTGGAGAACAGATTGGCAATTACCAAAAAAGCACTGATGACGCGTATCGCCAGACTGGAAAATGTCAAAGCGCGTGTCGCCCCAATTCTTTATATGGAAGGTGCTTGTGGCGTTCGTTTACAAGCAGAAGACAATATTGCTGAAATATTTAAACGTGGTCGTGCATCGATCTCTTTAGGTTATATCGGCCTGCATGAAACAATCAATGCACTTTATGGTACGCAACAACATGTTTTTGATGATCAAACTCTGCGACAAAAATCCTATCAGATCATTAAGCAGCTACGTGCAGCGACAGATCACTGGAAAGCTGAAACCGGCTATGGATTTAGCTTATATAGTACCCCCAGTGAGAATTTATGTGACCGATTTTGTCGCTTAGATGTGGCTGAATTCGGTTTAATTGAGGGGGTTACTGATAAAAGATACTGTACCAATAGTTTTCATCTGGATGTCGAAAAACAAGTCAATCCCTACGATAAAATTGATTTTGAAGCTCCTTACCCAGCTTTAGCCAATGGCGGCTTTATCTGCTACGGTGAATATCCAAACTTACAGCATAACTTAAAAGCATTAGAAGATGTCTGGGATTACAGTTACCACCATATCCCCTATTATGGCACCAATACCCCAATTGACGAGTGTTATGAATGTGGTTTTGCAGGTGAATTTGCCTGTACCAGTAAAGGATTCGTCTGCCCATCTTGCGACAATCATGATCCAACCCGCGTTTCGGTTATTCGTCGCGTTTGTGGTTATCTTGGCAGTCCCGATGCTAGACCATTCAATAGCGGTAAACAAGAAGAAGTCAAACGACGCGTTAAACATTTGAAAAATGGTCAACTTGGATAATGATTATGAATTATCATCGATATTACCCGGTTGATGTGGTCAATGGCCCAGGAACACGTTGTACGTTATTTGTTGCGGGCTGTCTCCATCAATGCAAAGGTTGTTACAACAAAAGCACCTGGAAAATTGATTCGGGTAAACCGTTTACCCAAGCAATAGAAAATCAAATCATCACTGATTTGCAAGACCAAAGGCTCGTTCGTCAGGGACTTTCCCTCTCTGGCGGCGACCCATTACATCCACAAAATGTAGAGACGATTTTACAACTGGTTAAACGCATTAAACGCGAATGCCCAGATAAAGATATTTGGTTGTGGACCGGTTATACCCTTAACCAATTAACTGATAATCAACGAGCCGTGGTTAACTATCTTGATGTATTAGTTGATGGTAAATTTATTCAAGCGCGCTATGACCCCAATCTATTATGGCGAGGTAGTCATAATCAAGTGATCCATAGACTGAATTAACTATCACGATGCCAGACCTGTTTAGTGCCAAAACCTAACTTAT
This sequence comes from Arsenophonus endosymbiont of Aphis craccivora, assembly GCF_013460135.1. Classification (GTDB taxonomy): domain Bacteria; phylum Pseudomonadota; class Gammaproteobacteria; order Enterobacterales; family Enterobacteriaceae; genus Arsenophonus; species Arsenophonus nilaparvatae. The sequence continues at coordinate 986,433 of NZ_CP038155.1, read as the reverse complement.
TATTGACCATTTTGATCTGTTGTAAAGATAATTGCCAAATAGGGATACTGGCTGCCATAGCGACTGGAAATCGTCGATTATAATCTTGCCTGGCTTGCTTTTCTTCTTTACCGGTTAGATAATCGACTTTACCGATAAATTGTATTCCTTGTATGTTGGCCACTGTTTTATTTTGACAACAAATAGTGCCAGCCACAAACGGGTTTTTAAGCATCAGTTGCCCATGGCAAGTACTGGTTTCAGTCAAAAAATATAACGACATCGTTTGGGAGTTAAAGGTATAAAAACAAATGGCAGGCCAGACATCTGACTGAAAAGAGGTAAATAGCGAAAAAACATGCTGACGCGAAAGATATTGTTGCATAATAGCTAATGATGATTGATCAGCTAACATAGTCGTAATATATATACTTAAGTAAAAACACGCTGAGAATAACTCTTCAGCGTGTTTTTATCAAAAATTAAAGCGCTATCATCATCCGATAATTTATACTACCAATTATCTATAGGCTGGAGAAGTAGCTTGACTGTTACCATAGATGCGAGCATTAGCTTGTACTTTATTTTGTGTATAGGCTAAAAAGGTAACATAATAGCTAGTAGTTGCCCCTTTTTTGGTATCTTCTTTAGCTAACTGCTCAACGGCACTAGTAGGCGTTTCTACCACAACAACAGAGACAACATCCATTGGCTACTGGGTAGGAAATTGCATGACTTGTTTTGCCTCATCAGCGATTGCACCGCATGACAACGCACCTAAAACCAAAATTAAAGCAGCTGGTAATTTTTTCATCATAAACTCCTTAATTGATTATTATCATTCAGAAATATTATTGGTTATTCCTGTGATATAGATCATAGTATAGGCACTAGTTAAAATTTTGGATTAGTTTTTTTTGTTGCTGTCTTTCAAAAAAAATGAATAACATATAAAAAATAATTCTTTTAATTTTGTTAAAATAGTGTTTACACACCTTACAGGGCACATAATCACCACAAAATCAGTATAGAACATTGACTTATTTTTTCTATAAAATTAACTAAAACCTAATTTAATCAAACCAATATGATGAAAAAGCATTGGTCAATTTACTTGATAAAAAATGGACAAAATACGCTTTATACTGTTATCACCACAGATATCGAGCGCCGCCTACAAAAACCTCTCTGAGGCAAAGGTGCTAAAGCTTTAAGAGGTAACCCCCCCTCTTTTATTAGTCTACCAATGCCAACTAACAAGTCATTCAGATGCATTGTCCTTAGAATATCAAATAAAACAATTAACCAAAGCACAAAAAGAACAACTTGTCGCAGACCAACCTTTAGATCTGGTTGGTTATCTTGCCAAATTAGCAATCATCAAAATAAGACGAAAACTTAACCAATCCTGAATAATCGGCTAAATTACCATTATCTAACGCATAAACTTGAAAATAGGCCTCCATTCCAGGCCATTTACATGTTAATGTATGCGGTAAAGCCTTAGTAAAACCAAAACGACGGTAATAGTCCGGATCATCCAACACTACTACCGCTTTATAACCACATTCGTTTAGACTATCTAATCCCTCACAAACCAATTTTGCCCCAATACCTTGTCGCTGATAAGCGCTATCAACAGCTAATGGAGCTAACCCCACCCATTGACACTCCTTATCACCGTTGACATCTACTAACGTAAAACCGATATAGCCAATAATTTTTCCTGTATCATCAGTCGCCACCATTCCCAATACCAATAAACCGTCCTGACGCAATTTCTGCACCAAATCAGCCTCAGCATCGGTGGAAAAAGTTTGACGTAATAATTGATCAATACCTGGCGCATCAATAGGAATTTCAACTCGAATTAGCATGATAATGCACGCTCTTTATAATCAATATTTTTATTTTATACTAGTTTAATCAAATCGGCTAATTGCAATAAACCAAAACGTAAAATTGCCGGCATGGTCTCTAACTCAAATGCATCTAAAAGGTTTTTTACATACAAACCAAGCTCTGTATCACCTTCGATATGCAATCGACGTTGGAAAAATAAGGTATAAGGATCTTATTTACGCGCGGCAATTAAAATTAAATCATTCGCATCACTACAAAAACTGACATCTGCTTGTTGATCCTTACTAACTATGATTTTACCTGCCTGCAGGCTAATATACCAAACAAGTTGTACATCTTGCACCTCAACTCTTAGCCATTTATTCTGCAAAAAATCCAGTTCGCCATCGTTTAATGCCTGCTGAAATTGCCAACTTAGTAATTGCTCCAGAATTTGACGCTCTAATATAAAAGGCGTAGCTTTTAATGGTAAACGCATCAATTTAGGCCCTTGTTGGATAATTTGCTGGCGAATTTTTTTTAACACGTTGCAAATTCCTCTTACACTTTTATGATATATTTTTAAGCATTAATGATAATCATCAATTCTGCCAAATTATTAATTAATATCCTTGAATCCACATCAAAATTTAACCAACAATAGATTAAGTCCGTTCAATTTTATGCTCCATCCAGCAAAATCAATTCACAAAAGAAAGTAATCTGGTTTAAGTCAAAACAACCATATTACACCTTGACTACAATCGATAGACATCTAACTATACGCTAGGATCATCAATGGAATTATTATGTCCGGCAGGCAACCTGCCTGCCTTAAAAGTAGCTGTCGATAATGGAGCTGATGCGGTCTATATTGGTTTTAAAGATGACACTAATGCACGTCATTTTGCTGGTTTAAATTTTAGCGAAAAAAAATTGGTTGAAGCCGTCAAATACGTTTATGATCATAATTGCAAATTACATGTTGCTATCAATACTTTTGCTCACCCCAATGGTTTTAATCGCTGGCTATCCGCTGTTGATATGGCTGCGCAAATCGGTGTTGATGCGCTGATCCTGGTTGATCTGGCTATCTTAGAATATGCGGCCAATAAATATCCCCATATTGAACGTCATGTTTCCGTTCAAGCTTCAGTGACAAATATTGCAGCGATTCAATTTTATCACCGTAATTTCGCTGTCCAACGAATAGTGCTTCCTCGTGTTCTATCATTACATCAAGTTAAACAGTTAGGCAAAACCAGCCCGGTAGCATTGGAAGTTTTTGCTTTCGGCAGCCTTTGCATCATGGCGGAAGGACGCTGTTATCTTTCTTCTTATCTGACAGGAGAATCACCCAATACCGTGGGGGCTTGTTCTCCAGCCAGATTTGTACGCTGGCAACAAACCGACCAAGGTATGGAGTCGCGCTTAAATAACATTTTAATCGATTGCTATTCAAATAATGAAAATGCTAGTTACCCAACTCTTTGTAAAGGAAGATACTGTCTCAATGGAAAAAACATGTATTAGAAGAGCCTACTAGCCTAAATACGTTGGAATTGTTACCAGAATTGATGCTGGCAGATATTGCCGCTGTCAAAATCGAAGGCCGCCAGCGAAGCCCAACTTATGTTGGCGACGTTACCCATATCTGGCGGCAAGCTATTGATTATTGCAAAAATGATCCTAAAAAATTCATTACCAATCAAAACTGGAGCAATGTATTGGAAAATCTCTCTGAAGGTAAACAGACCACATTAGGTGCTTATCATCGTAAATGGCAATAGGATAAGACGAAAAATGAAATATTCCTTAGGTTCAGTACTTTATTATTGGTCAAAAGAAACATTAATTCAGTTTTATCAACAAGCGATGAACAGTAGCGCAGATATTATTTATCTTGGTGAAACGGTTTGTAGTAAGCGTCGAGAAATGCAAGCAGCAGACTGGCTTGAACTGGCAAAAGAAATAACTTTACACGGTAAACAAGTAGTAATCTCTAGTTTATCTTTATTGCAAAACGCGGCCGAGCTTCGACAAATAGCTAAATTGGTCGATAATGGTGAATTTTTAGTTGAAGCACACGATTTCGGTGTCGTTAATAAGCTTATTGAGCAAAAAATACCCTTTATGGCAGGATATGGACTCAATTGCTACAATGCCTATACCTTACGCCTGCTTTATCGCCAAGGAATGATACGTTGGTGCTTACCGATTGAACTTTCTCGTGATTGGTTACAATATCTGCTTTATCAATGTGAACAGCTAGGATTTCGCCACAATTTTGAAGTCGAAGTATTTGGTTATGGACATCTACCACTAGCACTGTCAGCTCGCTGTTTTACTGCCCGCTCAGAAAATCGCCATAAAGATAACTGTGATACTTGTTGTGAAAAATATCCACAGGGTAGAAAAGTCTTTTCGCAGGAAAAGAAATTACTCTTTACCCTAAATGGTACCCAGACGCAAAGTGGCTACTGCTATAATCTAGGCAATGAACAAACGTCAATGGTCGGATTAGTCGATATAGTGCGGATCTCCGCTGAAAATCTAGATTCACTCAGTATTTTCGAACAATTTAGAGCTAATCAGCAAGGTCAGTATCCACTAACATTAACTAATGATACAAACTGTAACGGCTTTTGGCGGCACGCAGCCGGTTTATCGCTTATACCATAAAAATTAATAACGTTTTTTTCTTTTCAATAAACAACGCAAATGGTGGCTGAACTGGCGCAGTTCGCCACTACGTAACATATTGATCAATATGCCAAGTAACGCATAAATTGTGCCTAACATTAGCATCATCAAGATATCAATACCTACGTCAGATAAACTTAAATCAAGTTGGTTAATACCCGCTATCGTTTTTATTGCACATGTTGAAGGTAAGGAATAAGCAACCATTCTTACCCAATCCGGCATTGCTTGTAATGCCCAAATAGCGACTGAAATATAAAATACCGGCGTGGTTAGAAAAGCCAGTGTTAGATAAATCATTTCGACACTACGTAAAAATTCGGTAACAAACTTACTTAATCCTAAAACCGCCAATAAGAATGGTAAGGTGACGATCACAAGCTGATAAAGTGGTGCTTCTTGTCGGTAACCCAATACCCAAGGCCAAAGTGCAAAAAAGATGGCCGATAGGAATAACCAAATGGGTAGCAACGCTGACCATGCCCCCAGATAAACAGCGGATGAAATTTTGCCGTTTGCCGCTCTGTGAACGTCAATATAGGCTTTCACACAAGCGACTAACAATGAGTGTTGTAATAACATGACCAATAAACCTGGAAAAACAATCGCAGCAAAACTCGGGCCCGGATTGAATAAAGGTTCTGTTATTCCTTTAATGGGTGTTAATAATGTACTGGCCTGTTGATCAGTAAACCCTGCATTTCTTAGCCGTTGAGTATTATATTCGTTTAACAACTGAATATAAGCAGAGGAAATTTCTTGCTGTATTTGGCCGCTGGCAAGTCAATTAGTACCATCACCATAAACGGGTACCGTAATATTTTTACCATTGAGTAAACTCTTTTCAAAATCGATAGGAATAAGAATAATGGCAAACAATTTCCGTTCACGCATATCAGCCCTTGCTCTGGCAAAATCATCATAACTGTGTAATTTTATTTTTGGTATCGTATCCAGTCGGTTCATCAGTAAGCGGCTAGCAGAACTATGATCTTGATTAATAATTGCTACCGGCAAATCCCACAGTACTGGCCGAATATAAACCAGACTCATAATCGATAACGAAATCAACAACAATAACCACATAGGCTTTGCCAACATGCCAAGTAATACCCGATAAAAAGTCCGAAAATATAGCTTTATCAAAATGCCTCCTGCATTCTTAGCCTTGTTAACAGGCGATTACGGATCAAAAAGGCACAAATAGCAGGGTAAATTAGTAATATTAAACAGACTTGCATGACGCGTAGCAAAGAAACATCTCGCAAAAAAATATCAAACATCACATTTAGTACATGAGTAAGTGGTTGAATATTTGCTACAATCTGTGCGGGCCAAGCCATTGCCATTATTGGCATGGCAAAACCGGAAAAAGCTAATGCCAGACTAACCAACATGCCGATCAAACTATAGGCAGTAAAAATACTTTTGGTAAAAACGAATAACAACATACCGACACTCTGGACGGCAATGACATAAAAAAAGCCCATCAGCAAAAGGTAAAACGGGTTACCGGTAATTTGAGCGTCAAAGAAAAAAGAGAGAGCAGCAATTTCAATTAATAATAATGTGGTAAAAAACAGGGTGTAAGGCGCTAATTTGCCTAATAATGCACTGGTAAATGTTTTGTTGGTTAATAATGCCGTGCCACGCGACATAATATAGATAGTACAAGTGATAACAAACAACTGTAACATATGGATAGTAGCAGCAAATTGCTGATAATAGATATAGTTTCCACTAGGGTTAAACAGACTGTCATAAGAGAGGGTAACTATGGCCAAAGGAGGTATACTACGTCCCATTGATGAAGCTAATATTGGACGGAATTGTGCATTCAGTTGAGCGATTACCCCGCTAAAATCTTGGATGGCATAACTGCCAGAGGCATAAAATAAGGCATTATAATACATTCTGACTGTCGGTTGCCGACCCGTAAGAACATCCTTTTCAAAATGAGAGGGAATGTAGAGCAAAGCATAATCTTTAGCACTGCCTAAACGTAATAACGAAGTATTGATTGTGCCATCAATCTCTTTAATATCAGCATGTGGCGCTGCATTTAAATTACGAATTAACTTATTTGATAATAGGCTATGGTCATGATCAACCACTGAACCCGGAAGATTTAACAAGGTTCCTTCAGAAAAGTTATCGCTTACTAATATAAATAGAAGTAATGGAAATATCCAACTTAACCAATGTAGGATCGGGCTACGAACAGCAATCTGTATTTCTTGATTACAAGCAAAACTAAAGTTAGCCCATATTGCTTTTATTGTCATAAAAAACATCTATTTATCCCAAGCCCACAGTGCGCTCATCCCAGGACGCAATCCATCAATAGGCTCTAGTGGATAAAAGCGTACTTCAAATGTCCTTAAATCAAAGTCTCCAGTTGCACGTGTTGCGCGTTTAGTTGCATAGTCGCCCATTGGTGCAATATAGCGTATTTCCGCTACAATAATTTTGTCCTGTAAAGCAGGAACACGTATCGATACCTTATCGCCTTTACGAACGTAGGCCATAATATCTTCGCGTAAATTATAAATAAAGTAGGCCTGTGGCAAACAAACAAGTGTCAGCAGTGGGCTATTGGCATTAAATAATTCGCCAACTTCGGCCGGTATGGGGCCAACTTCACCATCAACCGGTGCTTTAACAAGTAAATCATCAACTTGCACCTGCAACTCAATCATTTGTTGCTCGGTTTGCCGTAATGCAGCGGCATATTTATTCCGCAATTCAATGCGATCACCATTTTTAGCTTCATCTAATTGCGCCTGAGCGCTATTTACCTGATGGAAAGCGACATCTTTCGCCGGCCGTGCTTTATCTAACTCATTAGCCGAAACATAGCCTTTACCCGATAAATTATTCAGTCGGATATATTCGTTATTTGCATTGGTATATTGGGATTGGGCCTGTTTTAATACAGCTTGAACATTACTGATCGTCTCTTCGCGAGTACCATTTAAAGATCAATCAAGTTGCGCTTTAGCTTGATCACGTACTGCCTTCAATGCCGCTAGTTGCGCTTGCAATTCCGCGCTTTCCAAGGTGATCAACAATTGTCCTTTTTGTACCATGTCACCGCGTTCAATATGACGCTCAATTACACGTCCTCTAGCTTTAGAGGTAACGATGACTTCAGGTGCATCAACTTCTCCTTGTAACAAAATGTGCTTATTCTGTGTATAAAGCAATACAGCAATCGCAACAACGATCAGCATCAGTAGCACTAAAAATGAGATTCTTCTTTTCATATTAACTATAACATACCTTAACTATTTCACATACAACTATACTGTTTGCAATTAACAAACAATTCAGTATGCGCTTTTAAAATGTAAGTTGTTAATAAATTCGTGCTCTAAATCGCACAAAACAGACGGTATACCTTTACTATTGTACAATCTAATCTTTATCCTACTCATATTTTGACTAGTAACCATTCAATTTTAGTCTTGCTCATTCAGTTATGCGATACCATGAAATGTATTTTTTACTGGATTAACTATGTATGCCTTTGATTTATTACTGTTATTACTCCAACAAATGTGTGTTTATTTAATTATCGCCTGGATACTTAGTAAAACCACGCTCATTATTCCATTATTAAAAGTCACGATTTTTACCTCTCATAAGCTGATGTGTTATGTTATCTTTGCTGCTTGTTCAATTATCGGTAGCTATTTGGGGTTATATATTGGTGATGCAATTGCTAACACTCGCGCCATCGGTACCGTATTAAGCGGTTTCCTCGGCGGTCACAGTGTGGGAATATTGGTTGGTATTACCGGCGGAATACACCGTTATTCACTCGGTGGTGCAACAGCAACTAGTTGCATGCTGTCAACGATTATGGAGGGTTTAATTGGCGGATTGGTACATCGTTATTACATAAAACAGATGCAAATCAACAAGCTGTTTAATCCCTATACTGCTGCCAGTGTGACTTTTTTAGTTGTAATTCTGCAAATGTTAATCATTTTATTACGAACAAAACCCTTTGCTAACGCTATCGCCCTGGTTAAAAATATTGCCCTGCCGATGATTATTAGCAATAGTATAGGTGCAGCGATATTTATTCGTATTTTGTTGGATAGGCGCGCTATTATTGAAAAATATACCACGGCCCTTTCTACCCAAGCGTTAAAAATTGCGGCTCATACCGAAGGAATATTGCGCCAAGGATTTAATACTCATAATAGTATGCATGTTGCTAAGATTATTTATCAACAATTACAAATTGGTGCAGTTGCAATCACTGATACAGAAAAAATTCTCGCTTTTGTTGGCATTGGCTCTGATCATCATATTGCCGGCGCTAAACTTACTTCTAAACCAACAATGCGTGCGATTAAAAATAATCAGGTGGTATACGCAGACAGAAATGAAGAACCCTATCAATGCTCAATGAGTATCAACTGTAAAATTGGTTCAGTTTTAGTGATCCCGTTACGAGCAGAAAATCAACAAGTTATTGGTACCATTAAGCTTTATGAGGAAAAAATCGATTATTTAGTTCAATTAATCTTACTTTAGGAGAGGCTATTGCTAGCCTCATATCCGCCCAAACTCTATCCGGCCAATATGAACGAAATAAACAATCTTTGTTAAAGTCAGAAATAAAATTGCTTCATGCACAAGTTAATCCTCATTTTTTATTTAATACACTCAATACCCTACAAGCCGTGATACGTAACGACCGCAAACAAGCTACTGAACTGATAAACTCACTCTCTATCTTCTTGCGTAAAAATTTAAAACGCCCTGAAACGATAACAACATTGTATGCAGAAATTGAACATGTAAACACTTACTTACAAATTGAAAAAGCGTGTTTTGGTGAGCATCTGCAAATTAAAATCCAGATCCCGCCAAAATTGCAAGTCACTAAATTACCGACGTTTTCACTACAACCTCTAGTTGAAAATGCGATCAAACATGGAACCGCACATTTATTAAATACTGGCCGAATTAGCCTTCGTGCCTTTCAACAACATGGGCATATTTATATTGAAATTAAAGATAATGCAGGATTATATCAACCTGCGGAAATCAATGATGGATTAGGCATAAAGCTGGTAGATAAGCGTCTGAAACTCCACTACGGTGAACAATATGGTATCAATATCTTCTGCCAACCAGAACAATTTACTTGTGTCAGGCTGTGTATCACCGATATTAACGTAACAAACCAGGCGACTTAACAATGAAGATTGTAATTGTTGATGACGAACCTCTTGCACGCGAGAATTTACGTTACCTATTAGAGCAGGAAGCCAATATTGATATTATTAGCTAATGCTCTAATGCCATTGAAGCGCTCAGGGTTATTCATCATAAAAAACCGAATGTTGTTTTCCTTGATATTCAAATGCCTCGCATTACAGGACTTGAAATGGTACAAATGCTCGGTCCGCAACATCGGCCTTATATTATATTTGTTACCGCTTTCGACGAAGACGCTATTCAAGCTTTTGAGGAGCATGTTTTTGACTATTTGCTAAAACCGTTAGAAAAAAACCGTTTATCAAAAACCCTTCAGCGGTTACATCACTATCGACAAAAACAGAATATTGAACAATTGTCGAGTAATATCTCCCTTAAATACATTCCATGTGTAGGCCATAATCGTATTTGGTTGATACCCCTTGGCGAAGTGCTCTACATTACATCTCGTATGAATGGTGTATATGTTATGAACAACAAAAATCAAGAAGGATTTACCGAACTGACACTACGCACTATCGAAATGCGTACCACATTGGTTCGTTGCCACCGCCAATACTTGATCAATATGGCCCAACTAAAAGAAATTATTTTTACTGAAAATAATCAGGCAAAACTGGTATTAAGTAATGATCAGCATATTCCGATCAGCCGTCGCTACCTGAAAGTCTTTAAAGAAGCGTTAGGATTATGCTAATTCGGTTGATAACCTTTTAATAAACAAAAAGCTGAATTCAATTGAATTCAGCTTTTGGCGCTAAATAGGACAATAATCCTATTACATTAGATATTGTGATTGCTACGACGGCGTAATCCAGCGTTATTATTCCCTTCGTTACGACCACTGAACTGTTCACGCTCACTACGACGTTCATTACCAAAGCGACGTCCTCGCTCACGTAATTCACCACCATTACGCTGCACACCGTTACCACGACGTTCAAACGGTTGTGCTTCACCTAACAATTGCATTTGCATTGGCTTATTCAAAATACGTGTACGTGTCAAATGATTAAGTAATTCATTTGGCATACCTTTTGGTAACTCTATTGTTGAGTGTGAAGCAAACAATTTAATATTACCAATATAACGACTACTAATATCTGCTTCGTTAGCAATTGCACCGACAATGTGGCGAACTTCAACGCCATCATCACGACCAACTTCAATACGGTACAATTCCATATCACCGACATCACGACGCTCGCGACGCGGACTACGTTCAGAAGTGCCGTTACTGCGACGACGCTCATCACGTGAATTAAATTCACGTTTTGCACGACGAACAGGATCAGGTGGCAATATTAGCGGCCGATCACCTTGCGCCATTTTTAATAGTGCGGAAGCTAAGGTTTCCATATCCAGATCATCATCAACAACTAATTTAGCCAGTAATGCACGATATTTTTCTAAATCACCGCTTTCTAATTGCTTTTGAATATTTTCAGCAAATTTAGCTTGGCGACGTTCACTTAACAGCGTAGAACTTGGTAACTCAACTTCGGCAATTGGCTGCTTCATGGTACGTTCAATATTGCGTAGTAGTCGACGTTCACGATTATCGACAAACAAAATAGCACGCCCAGCACGACCTGCTCGACCGGTACGACCAATTCGATGCACATAAGATTCTGCATCCATCGGTATGTCATAATTAACAACTAAACTAATACGTTCAACATCTAGACCGCGTGCTGCGACATCGGTGGCAATTAATATATCAAGACGGCCATCTTTCAAACGCTCTAAAGTTTGCTCACGTAGAGCTTGATTCATATCGCCATTTAGAGCCGAGCTATTATAGCCACTACGTTCAAGCGCTTCAGCAACCTCTAATGTGGCATTTTTAGTGCGTACAAAAATAATTGCCGCATCAAAATCTTCAGCCTCCAAAAAACGAACTAATGCTTCATTTTTACGCATGCCATAGACAGACCAATAACTTTGGGTAATGTCTGGACGCGTCGTCACACTGGATTGAATGCTGATCTCTTTTGGTGATTTCATAAAACGACGAGTAATACGACGGATCGCTTCCGGCATTGTGGCAGAAAATAGTGCCGTTTGATGCTCGGTTGGGATTTGACTCATGATATTTTCAACGTCTTCAATGAACCCCATACGTAACATTTCGTCCGCTTCATCAAGAACCAAGCCACGTAAATGGGATAAATTTAGCGTCCCTCGTTTCAAGTGATCTAATAAGCGACCAGGAGTTCCTACTACAATTTGTGGGCCTTGCCTTAGTGCGCGTAGTTGCGAATCGTAACGCTGCCCACCATAAAGTGCGACTACATTTACTGAACGCATGTGTTTGGAGAATTCACCCATGGCTTCCGCAACTTGTACGGCTAACTCACGCGTTGGTGCCAACACTAAGATTTGAGGGGCTTTCAATGTGATATCTATATTATGTAATAGCGGTAAACTAAAAGCGGCGGTTTTACCACTACCGGTTTGTGCCATACCTAATACGTCACACCCATCTAATAAATAGGGGATACATTGCTGCTGGATTGGCGATGGTTTTTCATAACCAAGGTCATTTAGTGCAGAAAGAATCGGTGTTGATAAACCTAAATCAGCAAAAGAGATTTCAGTCTCATTAGTCATGCAAAAGTGCCTCATTTATTATGGCGGCCAGTTTACATAACTCTGCGAAAAAAATTTCTGTCATTTTCATTTAAAATGTGAACTGGCTCAAATTATGTTATTAAACGAACAACAAGCCCTCATCACAATCGATGAAGACTTAAAAAAGCAGTGATGATATGTTCGTCGCTACTGTTAGCCTGATTCTGAAAGGTCGTCTTGTGCCTGACCTAACAAATCCAGTTCCAAAAGAGCATAGCGGTGCTCAACAAAGCTATGTGCATTGCTAGCTACCGTAAGCTTGAATAACGCTATAGCGTTATCATTATCCCCCAGACTTAGGTAATATTTACCTAAATAGAAGTTAGTTTCACTAAGATGCTCAGCGAGCGAAGTGTTATCTGTTGAATTCTCTTTCAGACGAACCATCAATGTTTTTTCACTGATTTTACCTAAATAGAATTCAACTATATTCCAGCCCCATTGCCCTTTTTCCGCTTGGTTATAACGAGATAAGAAATTGGCTTGCGCCATTTTTGGTTTTATCTCTTTCTCCACTAAATAAAGCCATAAGCTGCGGAAAGGATCATTTGTATCTTGTCGATAATATGCCAGCAGATCACCCTGCGCCAATCGATATCTCCCACCATAATACAGTGCAATACCCCGATTCATGCGCGCGAAATTGTAAGTTGGATCAAGCTCTAAAACAGAATCAAACGCTTCATAGGCAGCATCAAAATTGCCTGCCTGTGTAAAATATATTCCCAGAAAATTAAAAACTTCCGGAATATCAGGACGTATAGCTAGCGCCATGGTAAAATCATTGCGCGCTAACGCCCTCAATCCGAGACTATCATACAACACACCGCGTTCATATAAAAGCTGTGCATATTCATCATCGGACAACGACCGGCTCGCAAGGATCTGCTCCATACGAGCCAATATTACTTCTTGTTGCAATTTGGGTTGCAATGGGACAGCAAAGACTTCATTTTTACGCCAGTTTTCACTGCTGCAACCGACAATAAAAACAATAGCAGCAGTATAAAGCCAGCGCAGAAAAGAATTCATTTTCTTCTCCCAAAGACAGAAACTAATCAATATATCCCGTCAATCCCCACAATTACCGGAGACTCAGCTATTAAAAACACTGAGTAGGTGCTCTTTTTACAGGACACCGAGCCTTACGTCAAATTATTCTGCAGAAATCTGTGTTTCTGTTTCAGACGGCTTTTCAGCAGAAACCGCCTCTTTAATACTAAGGCGAATACGACCCTGCCGATCAATTTCCAATACTTTGACTGGCACTTCCTGACCTAACTGTAAGTAATCAGTAACTTTTTCAACTCGTTTTTCTGCTATCTGAGAGATATGCACCAGCCCTTCTTTACCACCACCAATAGCAACAAAAGCACCAAAGTCAACGATACGTGTGACTTTGCCCTGATAGATACGACCAACTGCAACTTCTGCGGTAATATCTCCAATACTACGAATAGCCGCTTCTGCTTTAGAACTATCGGTTGCAGCAATTTTTACGGTACCATCATCATCAATTTCAATCGTAGTACCGGTTTCTTCAGTCAATGCTCTAATGACAGAACCACCTTTACCTATTACATCTTTGATCTTATCAGGATTGATTTGCATAGTATGAATACGTGGCGCAAACTCAGAAATCTCTTCACGAGGGACATTAATAGCCTCTTCCATAACACTTAAAATGTGTACACGAGCCCCTTTTGCCTGGTTTAACGCAACTTGCATAATTTCACGCGTAATGCCCTCGATCTTGATATCCATTTGCAGAGCACTAATACCTTCACGACTACCCGCGACTTTAAAATCCATATCGCCTAAATGATCTTCATCACCCAAGATATCGGAAAGCACAACAAAATCATCGTTTTCTTTCACTAATCCCATTGCAATACCTGCTACCGCTGCCTTAATTGGAACACCGGCATCCATTAATGCTAGTGATGCCCCACAGACGGAAGCCATAGAAGAAGATCCATTAGATTCAGTGATTTCAGACACTACACGTACAGTATAGGGAAACTCTGACTGATTCGGCATCACCGCCAATACTCCACGCTTAGCCAAACGCCCATGGCCAATTTCACGCCTTTTTGGTGAACCGACCATGCCTGTCTCACCTACTGAATAAGGAGGGAAATTATAATGGAATAGAAAACGATCGGTATATTCACCCATCAGCTCGTCAATAACTTGCGCATCACGTTCAGTACCAAGAGTTGCCGTGACCAACGCCTGCGTTTCTCCGCGCGTAAATAATGCTGAACCATGGGTACGAGGTAATACACCCGTACGGACATCAAGTGCACGTACCATATCTTTTTCTCGCCCATCAATCCGCGGTTCACCTTTTAATACCCGAGTACGGACAACTTTTTTCTCTAAACCGGAAAGAATGTCGTTTATCTCAGCAACATCTAAAGATTCATTTTCCGCCAAAAGCGCATTAGCGACATCTTCTTTAATTGCATCAACGTTAGTGTAACGCTCTTGTTTTTCAGTAATACGATAAGCATCACCTAACCGCTCTTCAGCTAATTGAGCAATACGATTATGTAATTCTTCATTAATCGCTTCAGGCTGCCAATCCCATTTTTCTTTACCTGTTTCGGCTACCAAGGCATTAATATTATCAATCACGATTTGCTGTTGCTCGTGACCAAAAACAACCGCACCAAGCATTTGCTCTTCCGTCAATAAATCAGCTTCAGACTCTACCATTAGTACCGCACTCGACGTACCTGCGACAACTAAATCTAAGCGACTGCTATTCAATTCATCAACGGTGGGATTTAAAACATACTGGTCATCAATATAACCAACACGAGCTGCACCAATTGGACCATTAAATGGAATACCCGATATAGATAATGCAGCAGAAGCGCCGATCATAGCAACAATATCTGGATTCACTTGCGGATTAATGGATACAACCGTAGCAATAATTTGTATTTCATTGACAAATCCCTCTGGAAACAAGGGACGAAGTGGACGATCAATCAGCCGGGCTATCAGTGTTTCACCTTCACCAGGACGACCCTCACGACGAAAAAAACTACCGGGGATTCTGCCGGCAGCATAAGATCGCTCCTGATAGTTAACTGTCAGTGGAAAGAAATCCTGCCCTTCTGTCACTTTTTTCTGCCCAACAACAGTGACAAATACGGCTGTATCATCCATATTAAACATAACTGCAGCAGTCGCCTGACGCGCCATCATACCCGTTTCGATAGTGACGGTATGCTGGCCATATTGAAATTTACGAACAATAGGATTAAGCAAAATAATACCCTTTTAATAGCTGTTTATTTATATAACAACACCAATATTTCCTTTCTTGCTACATCCTCGCGACTAATGAGAATACTGATATTCACAAAATAAGTAAAAATATTCAGTATTCTCATTAGCCGCGCGAACCGGTTGTAGCTAAAGAAGCTCACATTATTTAGAAATAAATTGACAAAAATCTATTTCCTAAAATCATTTTGTAAGTGTAAACCAATTCTAAAAATTTTTTCCGCTTTCTAGCAGAAAAGGGGCCAGTAGGCCCCTTTTCTTTTGAAACCAACTAATCAGCGACGTAATCCTAAGCGCTCAATAAGTGTGGTATAACGAGCAACATCTTTACCCTTAAGATAGTTCAATAGCTTACGACGCTGAGCAACCATACGCAACAGCCCTCGACGGCTGTGGTGATCTTTCTTGTGCTCTGCAAAGTGACCTTGCAAATGATTGATCTCCGCAGTCAATAGAGCAACTTGAACTTCACTAGAACCCGTGTCATTTTTATCACGGCCATAGTCTGAGATAATTTGCGCTTTCGCTTCAGTACTTAGAGACATAAATAACTCCAAATTTTCCATTAAACATAACGAAAGCCAATCTCTAATTCAGCCTTCCCAAACAAATGCTCACTTATTTTACGCTTCAATTACTCATAACGCAAGATTACATCTAAATCCTATCAAACACTTTCCACCACTAAACGACGAGGTGCTATCATATTTTGTTCATCGATCTCAGCGATACCAATAAATTTATGCATATCACCTTCTGTTACGCGAACTTTATTACCTTCGGAAAGCCGATGGTTAGCAACAACAACCGCTTGCCCTTGTTTAAAATAGCTTGCAACAATCGATGAAATATTGATTTCAGGAAAATGATTAACTGCTGTATCCATTGGTAATAATAAAGGATCTAATTGTGCCTCCAGAGAAGTTGTCCCTAATTCCACTTGCTGCTTAAGCGTATATAATTGTTCTATTGTTACCATACGTTCACTGGGATAACTAGCTACCTGTAAGCGCCTTAGATAAATCACATGAGCACCACAACCCAACAATTCACCTAAATCATCAATAATAGTTCGTATATAAGTTCCTTTAGAACAATGAATTGTTAATTCCAGTTCATTCTCTTGCCAGCGCTCAAATTGTAAATCATAAACAGTAATTTGTCGGCCTTCACGTTCAATAGTAATCCCCTTACGGGCATATTCATAAAGTGGCTTACCCTGATATTTAAGCGCAGAATACATAGACGGTATTTGGATTAAATTACCACGAAATTTATCTAGTGCCTTATCAAGTTGCAGTTGTGTTATTTCGATAGGGCGTTGACAAATTATTTTACCATGCGCATCTGAAGTATCAGTACGCTGCCCTAAACGAGCAATAACCCGATAGCGTTTATCAGAATCAAGCAAAAATTGTGAAAATTTAGTTGCTTCCCCCAAACAAATCGGTAACATGCCGGTTGCTAAAGGATCGAGTGCTCCTGTATGACCGGCTTTTTTTGCATTAAATAAACGACGTACTTTCTGCAAAGCGTCATTAGATGAAAGTTCTGCCGGTTTATCTAATAACAATACTCCGTGAACCTCACGACCACGACGATGCCTCATTACTTCCTCTCTTTATCATCTTTTGTAGTATGACGGCGCTTTTCATCATCACGGATCACGTTGCTAACTAAATTAGACATACGCATACCTTCCACCAAAGAGCTATCATAAAAAAAAGTTAATTCAGGAACAATACGTAAACGCATCGCTTTACCCAACAAAGAACGAATATGTTTCGCCATATCACCATTCAATACTTTAATACCATTTTTAACCATATCTGTTTCATGTTCTTTTGCTGATATGTTTAAAAAAGTCACGAACACTTTGGCATAAGCCAAATCACAAGAAACTTCCACCCCTGAGACAGTAGCCATTTTAACACGTGGATCTTTAATTTCTCGATGAAGAATAATGGCGATCTCTTTTTGTATTTCCTGGGCAACACGCTGAGCACGACCAAACTCTCTTGCCATTATGATATCTCCTCACAAGGGTAAAACTAAAATATAATGACCATTAATTATTATGATATATATTAGAAAAATAAAATTCAATACTTATATCTATTTGATTTTTATATAAAATAAATATTAACTATTATTTATCATAATAGAATTAATCCCCTCGCAACAATCGATAACCAATATACCCGATCTAAATGGTTATCTATAACTCTTTAACTAAAAGGCCATAACTGATGTTATGGCCTTTTAATAAGCATCAATAAAGCAGGCATTAATTATCAATAGAACGTTTCACTTCAATGATTTCAAATACTTCTATCATATCACCTACACGTACATCATTATAATTCTTCACACCAATACCACACTCCATGCCATTGCGTACTTCGTTGACATCATCTTTAAAGCGACGTAATGATTCCAATTCACCTTCATAAATAACCACATTATCCCGCAATACACGGATAGGGTTATTACGCTTGATTATGCCTTCAACAACCATACAACCAGCAATGGCCACAAACTTAGGTGATTTAAACACATCACGGACTTCGGCTAATCCGATAATTTGCTGTTTATATTCAGGCGCCAACATACCACTCATCGCCTGTTTGATCTCATCGATAAGACTATAAATAACCGAATAATAGCGTAGATCCAAATTTTCACTTTCAACAATGCTTCTTGCTGCAGCATCGGCGCGGACATTGAAACCAATGATAATTGCATGAGAAGCAGCAGCCAATGTAACATCGGTTTCTGTAATACCACCTACACCTGAACCAATAATTTTCACTTTCACTTCATCAGTTGATAATTTTTGCAACGAATCAGTAATGGCTTCACAGCTACCTTGTACATCGGTTTTTAATACAATATTTAACTCAGAAATCTTACCATATTCTATATTAGCAAACATGTTTTCTAGTTTTGACTTCTGCTGGCGTGCCAATTTTACTTCTCGGAATTTACCTTGACGATAAAGTGCAACCTCACGCGCTTTCTTTTCATCACGGACGACCGTTGCTTCATCGCCTGCTGAAGGTACATTTGATAACCCCAGAATTTCAACCGGAATCGATGGCCCTGCAGACTGAATATCTTCACCTAATTCATTACGCATTGCACGAATACGGCCATACTCAAAACCACATAATACAATGTCACCTTTATTAAGGGTGCCTTCCTGAACTAAAATCGTCGCAACCGAACCGCGACCTTTGTCCAAATAAGACTCGATAACAACACAACTTGCCATTCCAGTACGAACCGCTTTGAGTTCTAATACTTCAGCTTGTAATAATATAGCTTCTAATAATTCATCAATACCTGTCCCTTTTTTGGCAGATACATTGATAAATTGATTTTCGCCACCCCACTCTTCAGCCACAACACCATATTGCGACAGCTCATTTTTGACGCGATCAGGATCAGCTTCGTGTTTATCAATTTTATTAACTGCAACGACAACCGGCACATTAGCGGCCTTGGCATGCTGAATAGCTTCTATCGTCTGAGGCATCACACCATCATCCGCCGCAACGACCAAAACAACAATATCCGTTGCTTTAGCACCGCGAGCACGCATTGAAGTAAATGCAGCATGTCCTGGTGTATCTAAGAAGGTAATCATGCCTTTATCTGTTTCAACATGATAGGCACCTATGTGCTGCGTAATGCCGCCAGCTTCACCCGATGCAACTTTAGTTGAACGAATATAGTCAAGTAATGAAGTTTTACCATGGTCAACATGTCCCATGATGGTTACGACTGGCGCCCGAGGTTCTGCAACTGCTTCACCGGTATCACGATCATTTAAAATCGCTTCTTCCAGCTCATTTTCACGCCGTAAAATAACTTTATGCCCCATTTCCTCTGCCACAAGTTGCGCTGTTTCTTGATCAACAACCTGATTGATGGTCACCATAGCGCCCATTTTCATCATGGTCTTGACAACTTGTGAGCCTTTGACTGCCATCTTATTCGCTAATTCAGCAACCGAGATGGTTTCGCCAATCACAACATCACGGTTAATAACCGCAACCGGTTTTGTGAAGCTCTGCTGTAATGAACTGGTTTTTTTCTGTTTACCTTTGGTTTTATTCGTACGACCAACCGCTCGCTCTTCTTCGCGATCAGCTTTTTCAGAATGTTTATTATTTTTTTTCTGCCGAGTAGCCTTTCCAGCTCGATTTCGGGCGCGACGGCCTTCTTCTTGGGCATCATTTTCATCTTCTGCTTCACGAGCATGACGAGAAGTCGTAGTATGATAATCTGCATTATCTTCCGTTTCGTCATTACTACTCCAACGATTGGAGTTTTCCTCTGCCATACGACGAGCTTCTTCGGCAACGCGTTTAGCTTCCGCTTCAACCTTACGTCGCATCTCTTCTTCAGCTTTACGTTTAAGCTCTGCTGCCTCATCTTCGCGACGCTGTTTTTCAGTATAAGCAGCCGAATCTTGACTGGATTTAGCTGTTTTGGGATTATTTTTACTTTGTTTCACTTTCGCTTTTTCCGCTGCTTCGCGCTTTGCTTGCTCTTCCGCTTCATGCTTCACTTGTTCTTCAGCTTTCGCTTTTTCCAAGGCATCGCGGTCAACATATGTGCGCTTTTTACGGACCTCAATGTTGACTGATTTACTTTTTCCGCCAGTACTCGTCACACTTAGTGTGCTGCGAGTTTTTCGCTGTAGTGTTAATTTGCCAGTCTGGTTACCTGTCGTCCCATCTTCACGATTTAAGTATGCAAGTAAAGTTTCTTTTTCATTTTGAGTAACAGCATCATTTTCAGTTTTCTTTATCCCGGCACCAGCAAACTGCTGTACCAGGCGTTCAACTGAAGTTTGAATCTCTGCTGCCAATGATTTTACAGTTTTATCTGCCATTCTGTTCTTTCCTGCTACAAATTATTTTGGATCGTTGCCAAACCAGCAAATATTGCGCGCAGCCATAATAATTTCACCAGCCTGTTCATCATTCAGCCCTTCTTGAATATCTCTCAGATCGTCGATCCCCTGCTCGGCAAGATCTTCCAATGTACAAATACCATGAGCAGCTAGGTTCATTGCTAAAGCATGATTCATACCTGGTAGATTTAACAGATCCTCAGTTGGCTGATTATCCCCCATACTCTCTTTTTGAGCCAATTCTAATGTCGTCAGCGCTGCTTTCGCTCTTTCACGCAAAATTTCAATCGTTGTCTCATCAAGACTTTCAATTTCTAATAGTTCGTTGATTGGTACATAAGCTAATTCTTCTAATGTAGAAAAACCTTCTTCAACGAGAGCAGTAGCGAATTCTTCATCAATATCAAGGTGCTTAACAAAAGAATCAAGAGATGCATGTGCCTCTGCTTGATGTTTAGCTTCAAGTTCTTCCGCGGTCATTACATTCAATTCCCATCTGTCATCTACACGATGCTTTTTCAGTAACTGGGAAGCTAAGCGAACATTTTGTCCATTGCGGCCAATTGCCTGAGCCAAATTACTACTTTCAACGGCAACATCCATCGTACATTTATCTTCATCAACGACAATAGAGGCAACGTCAGCTGGCGCCATCGCATTAATCACAAATTGTGCAGGATTATCATCCCACAAAACAATATCAATACGCTCTCCTCCAAGTTCGCTTGATACTGCTTGCACCCTTGCACCACGCATCCCAACACAAGCGCCTACTGGATCGATGCGTTTATCATTCGTTTTTACGGCAATTTTTGCCCGCGATCCTGGATCACGAGCAGCGGCTTTAATTTCAATAATTTCTTCACCGATTTCCGGTACTTCTATGCGAAATAATTCTACTAACATTTCAGGACGAGAACGGCTAACAAATAGCTGCTCTCCAGGCGCTTCTGGGCGTACATCATACAAGACACCACGCACACGGTCACCTGATCGAAAGTTTTCACGTGGTAACATATCTTCCCGTAAAATTACCGCTTCGGCATTATTACCTAAATCCAAGGTAATATTTTCACGATTGACTTTTTTTACCACCCCGGTAATGATTTCACCTTGCTGATCACGAAATTGCTCGACAACCATCGCTCTCTCAGCTTCACGTACCTTTTGAACAATAACCTGTTTTGCAGTTTGAGTGGTAATGCGGTCAAAGGTAACAGACTCTATTTGATCCTCTACATAATCACCTAAATTCATCTCTGAGTCTTCAAATTTTGCCGCATCTAAAGTAATTTCCCGTGTCGGCTGTGTAACTTCTTCAACCACCAACCAACGACGAAATGTATCAAAATCTCCCGTTTTACGATCAATATTAACGCGAACATCAATCTCTGGTTCATATTTTTTCTTAGTAGCTGTTGCTAATGCGGTTTCAAGCGCTTCAAAGATTTTTTCGCGAGGAAGCGATTTTTCATTAGAAACCGCTTCCACAACAGCCAGAATTTCTTTATTCATCCTAGGTGCCTCATTGAACTTTATTAAAAGTGGGGTACCAGGTTAGCTTTCTGGATGTTTTTTAGTGCAAACACTTCGTCCTTGCCATCCACAGTAACCGTAATCATTTCGTCATCAACAGCTTTAATTATACCTCGCCATTTACGACGGTTCTGCATTGCTATTCTTAATATTAAATTCAATTCTTTACCAATAAAATGCTGATAGTGTGCAACAGTAAAGAGTGGACGCTCAAGTCCTGGTGAAGATATCTCCAGGTTATAGAGCTCTGAGAGCGGATCTTCAACATCCAGAACTGCACTGACCTGGTGGCTAACTTCGGCACAATCATCAACGGTAATACCATTTTCGTTATCAATATAAACGCGTAATGTCGAAACCCGTGCTCGAATAAACTCCAGACCAACAAATTCAAAACCTAGAGCTTCTACCGGCACTGAAATCATCGATATTAATTTTTGCTCTAACGTGGACAAACCCCACCCCCAGACATAAAAAAAGGGCTAAAAGCCCAGTAATTCTGTTTTAAATAACAAAAAACCCCGAAAACCGGGGCTTTATGCAACTGGACCCTATACACTGCAAGTAGGTTTAACCCCTGACTCAGCACTCTTCCAAACGAAAATAATCCAATAAGACGCCTGAAATAGATCATATGCTAAGAAGTGGTTGCGGGAGCCGGATTTGAACCGACGACCTTCGGGTTATGAGCCCGCCGAGCTACCAAGCTGCTCCATCCCGCGTTCGTAAATTACGCAAATTTTACGCTTATAATATGCGAAACGCAAGCTATCTTTTAAAATGGTGCCGAGAACGGGACTTGAACCCGTACGCCCGTTTTATAGGCACTACCACCTCAAGGTAGCGTGTATACCAATTTCACCACCTCGGCACACCAGTAAGACAATTTTTTAATAAAACCGCCTCACTACACAAACTTTTGCTTAATCAATGAGGGATATCACTTGTTGGGGCTGGGGCTACAGGCGCTGTAGGAACTCCCACTGGTTTCTCAACTTTAACAGGTTCACCAATGTTTTCCCATTTGCTTCCAGTCACACTTTGATTAGCAGTTAAATTCCCTAAAATTAAACTGATAACAAAGAATAATGTTGCAAAGATAGCCGTCATCCGCGTCATAAAATTACCTGATCCTGATGAACCAAATAATGTTGCAGAAGCACCTGCACCAAATGAAGCTCCCATATCAGCACCTTTCCCTTGTTGCAGCATGACCATACCAATCAGCGCAATTGAGACTAATAAAAAGATAACCAAAAGGGTTATGTACATAGCTAACTACCTATTTGACAATAAAGTTCGGAAAAACCTATCTACTGCAACTTGCTCCTTAAGTCGTTACTTTAAGTAATCTGTTTTGAATACTAACCAAAACTTAGCTGACAAGCAAGATTATTTTTATCTCATCGTACTATTTGTAGAAAAAAACAACAAAAGTTGTTCTCCAAAGCCAGTTGACGAAAAACGACACAATACTTATACAACCATATGATCTTTTATAAAAATATTATGACCTATTTCACTTGCTTGACAACTTCAGCAATGCGATTAGCCATGGCGGTAACCTGCTTTTCATTCTCACCTTCCACCATGATACGAATTAAAGGCTCGGTACCTGATTTACGCAATAAAACCCGTCCTCTACCTGCTAGTTCTTTTTCCACTTGGTTTACCACATTTAAAACTTCTTCTGTGGCCAATGGATTATGGCTACCGGAAAAACGCACATTTATTAATACTTGAGGCATCAATTTAATCTCACAACAGAGATCATAAAGGCTCATATTATTACGGAGCATCGCACTTAGAACTTGTAAACCAGCAATAATTCCATCACCTGTTGTCGTTTTATCTAACAAAATAATATGGCCTGAATTTTCAGCACCAAGCCGCCATCCTTGCTCTTGTAATTTTTCGAGAACATAACGATCGCCAACTTTTGCCCTGATAAAAGGTATATCCAACTGTTGCAGGGCTAATTCTAATCCCATATTACTCATTAAAGTGCCAACAACTCCACCGTGCAATTGAGCTTGTCGAAGTGCATCACGCGCAATAATATAAAGAATTTGATCACCATCTATTCTATTACCACGATGATCAACCATTATTACCCGATCTCCATCACCATCAAAAGCAAAACCAATATCCGCTTTTTCTGTTACCACACGTTTTTGCAATAGCGTAACATCAGTCGCGCCACAGCCCTCATTAATATTCAGTCCATTTGGTTCACAGCCGATTGCGATGACTTCCGCACCAAGCTCAGTTAAAACATTCGGGGCAATATGATAGGTTGCGCCATTAGCACAATCTAAAACTATTTTTAATCCACTTAAACTTTGGTCACTGGGAAACGTCCCTTTGCAATACTCTATATAACGCCCAGCAGCATCAACAATGCGACTCGCTCGTCCTAATTCGGCAGACTCAACACAAGTAAGTGGTTTTTCCATCTCAGCTTCTATTGCTTCTTCTACATCATCAGGTAATTTAGTGCCATCAATCGAAAAGAATTTAATACCATTATCATAATAGGGATTATGGGAAGCAGAAATAACAATGCCCGCTTCAGCACGGTATGTGCGTGTTAAATAAGCAATCGCTGGTGTAGGCATAGGACCTGTAAATGCAGCTGATAACCCCGCTGCTGCAAGACCAGCTTCTAAAGATGACTCCAGCATATAACCTGAAATGCGTGTATCTTTACCTATGATTATTTTACGAGAACCATGACGCGCTAAAACCTTACCCGCTGCCCAACCCAATTTCAAAACAAAATCAGGGGTAATTGGGTTTTCTCCTACTTTGCCACGAATACCATCGGTGCCAAAATATTTGCGATTACTCATAATCATCTGTTTCCTTTACTGAAAGGGTTGCTTGAACAATCTTCATAGCCTGTACAGTTTCTTTTACATCATGAGCACGAATAATCTGTGCTCCCTGCATAGCTGCGATAACTGCGCATGCGATACCGCCAATAAGCCGTTCCTCTAGTGGTACATCTAATAGTTCACCAATCATAGATTTACGTGACATACCCACTAGTAGTGGCACTCCGAGAGCATGAAATTCATTCAATTTCGCTAATAATTGATAATTATGCACCAAGTTTTTACCAAAACCGAAACCTGGATCAATAATCAAACGATTTTTCGCAATGCCAGCCGCTTCACAGCGTTCAATTTCATCTGATAAATACTGCTTTACTTCTACAACCACATTTTTATAATCGGGTGTTTGTTGCATTGTCTTAGGTTGACCTAACATATGCATAATACAGATCGATAATCCTGTTTCAGCCGCAGCTTCTAATGCACCCGGTTCATGTAACGACCTAACATCATTAATAATATGCGCACCTGCTCTAGCTGCCTCTGTCATGACAACAGCTTTAGATGTATCAACAGAAACCCAAACATCAAAACGGTCAGTTACTGCTTCGATTATTGGGATAACTCGATCAAGTTCTTGCTGTAGACGGACTTCGTTAGCACCCGGACGGGTTGATTCACCACCAATATCGATAATTGCCGCACCATGGTTAACCATACTAGCTACATGCTTGAGCGCATAGTCATAACGATTGTATATACCACCATCAGAAAAAGAGTCTGGAGTAACATTTAATATTCCCATAACAACAGGACAATTAAGATCAAGCTCTATTTTTCGGGCAGTAATTTTCATAATCACCTTACTCAACCAAACAAAACCCCAGGTTGTCATGGGGTTTCAATCATTTATTCATTTCACATAGAGAACCAATGATCATTAACGATTCTCTGTGTTACTTCCATTATCATTTTCTTGCACATTATCTTCACCCTGAGCGGCAGAAATATTCTTTTCTGGCTCTCCTTGTGATGAGGATGTTGTAGTAGGATTACTATCATTATCATCCCAGCCAGCTGGAGCTCTAACTGGACGGAGATTCATCAAATCATCAATTTGAGTTGCATCAATGGTTTCATATTTCATCAATGCATCCTTCATCGCATGCAAAATATCCATGTGTTCATTCAAAATCTGACGAGCTCGTTTATAATTACGATCAATAATTGCCTTGATCTCTTCATCAATTGCTCGCGCAGTTTCGTCTGACATATGATTAGCTTTAGCAACCGAGCGGCCCAGGAAAACCTCACCTTCTTCTTCGGCATAGAGCAATGGCCCTAATTTCTCAGAAAAACCCCATTGCGTCACCATATTACGAGCAAGATTAGTTGCTAATTTAATGTCGTTTGACGCGCCAGTAGATACCTTTTCTGAACCGTAAATAATTTCTTCAGCTAATCTGCCGCCATAAAGCGTAGAAATTTGACTTTCTAGCTTTTGCCGACTCGCACTAATTTGATCACCTTCTGGCAAGAAGAATGTGACACCTAACGCACGACCTCGTGGGATAATTGTCACTTTATGAACAGGATCATGTTCTGGAACAATACGTCCTATAATCGCATGGCCAGCCTCATGATAAGCCGTAGATTCTTTTTGTTCCTCTGTCATCACCATAGAGCGACGTTCAGCACCCATCATGAGCTTGTCTTTTGCCTTGTCGAATTCCACCATCGTGACAACACGCTTCTTTCCGCGTGCTGCAAAAAGGGCGGCTTCATTAACTAAATTAGCTAAATCAGCACCAGAAAAACCAGGTGTGCCTCGTGCCAATACTGAAGCATCAACACTAGGATCTAAAGGTACACGGCGCATATGAACCTTCAAAATCTGCTCACGACCACGTACATCAGGTAAACCCACAACAACCTGCCGATCAAAACGTCCAGGACGCAATAATGCCGGATCTAACACATCTGGACGGTTGGTAGCGGCAATAACAATAATACCTTCATTACCTTCAAATCCATCCATCTCTACCAACATTTGGTTAAGAGTTTGTTCACGTTCATCGTGCCCTCCTCCCAAACCTGCGCCACGTTGGCGGCCAACCGCATCGATTTCGTCAATAAATATGATACAAGGCGCGGCTTTCTTTGCTTGTTCAAACATATCACGAACTCGAGAAGCACCAACACCAACGAACATTTCTACGAAATCTGAACCGGAGATAGTAAAAAAGGGAACTTTTGCTTCACCTGCAATGGCTTTTGCCAATAAAGTTTTACCTGTTCCCGGTGGCCCTACCATCAGAATTCCCTTAGGAATCCTACCACCTAATTTTTGAAAACGACCAGGTTCACGCAAATATTCAACTAGCTCACCAACTTCTTCTTTCGCTTCATCACAACCGGCAACATCAGCAAAAGTGGTTTTAATTTGATCTTCTGTCAGCATGCGCGCCTTACTCTTACCAAAGGACATAGCACCTTTGCCACCTCCTCCTTGCATCTGACGCATAAAAAAGATCCAAACCCCAATTAGTAATAGCATTGGGAACCAGGAAATGAAAATAGTCGCTAAGAAACTTTGCTCTTGAGGTGGTTCACCAATGACGGTGACATGCCTTTCAAGCAAGGTATCCAACAATCTTGGATCCTCTCTCACTGGAATATAAGTCGTATAACGACTGTTATCCGTTTTCTTAACACTAATTTCACGATCAGAAATCCGCACTTCACGTATCTGATCCTGAGTTAACTCATTCATAAAGGTAGAATAATCCACCCTGCGACTATTCGAATCGCTAGGACCAAAACTCTGGAATAGAGACATCAGGACTACCGCAATGACTACCCAGAGAATCAGGTTTTTCGCCATGTCACTCAAGGGATGAACCTCTTCATTACAACTATGTTAAATAAATAACGTACAGGGTACTATATTTTGCGTCCTGTCGCTACAATGTACACTTCACGTGAACGTGACAGTGAAGCATCTGGTTTACGAATTTTAACTTTCAAAAATAGAGAGCGAATTTCCCTCAGATATTCATCAAAGCCTTCTCCCTGAAATACTTTAACAATAAAACTTCCCCCAGTAGCCAGTACATCGCGACACATATCCAACGCTAGCTCAACCAGATACATGGATCGAGGAATATCGACCGCAGGTGTCCCACTCATATTGGGAGCCATATCAGACATAACAACCTGGACTTTTTTATCACCAACTCGTTCAAGTAATGCCTTCAATATCTGCTCATCCCGAAAATCTCCTTGTAAGAAATCAACACCTACGATGGGATCCATTAGTAATAAATCACATGCAATAACCCGCCCCGTCTGGCCAACTTTGCTTACTGCATATTGAGACCAACCACCAGGCGCTGCCCCTAAATCAACAACGGTCATACCAAGTTTAAATATTTTATCACTCTGCTGGATCTCATCCAATTTAAACCATGCACGCGAGCGAAACCCTTTTTTTTGTGCTTGAAGAACGTATTTATCACTAAAATGTTCCTGCAACCAACGACTAGAGCTTGCTGAACGCTTTTTATTAGCCATTGTTTTTCCAACTATACTTATAAAATAACACTGATCTCTGCCATTTTCGATATACCAAAATTATAGAATTTATGGTGATAACTAAAAGATGGCGGTAGAATGTACCGTTTTCAATCCCACTAAAGCAAAAAACAATGACTCTTAATAAAAAGCAAATACAATATATAACAAGCCTTGCTCATCATCTAAACCCTGTTGTAATGATAGGTAACAATGGTTTAACTGAAGGTGTTTTAGCTGAAATCGAACAATCTTTGTCATATCATGAACTTATTAAAATCAAGATAGCGAGCGAAGATCGCGAAAGCAAAAATTTGATAGCTAACGCTATTGTTCGAGAAACTGATGCTATCAATGTGCAAATTATTGGTAAAATTTTGATACTCGATCGCCCTTATGAAGCACGCAAAATCATTTTACCTAAATAAGTTTTCTACATTTATACCAAAATGCCATCCCACTTCAGGGTAAAAAAGGCCGCTTTGGCCTCTTTTACTTTTGAATTAACTCAAGAACATAACACTTTAAGATAAAATGAAAATCAAATATATTCCACTCGTAAAATTTCATATTCAACTTCACCGCCAGGGGTGTTGATAACTTCTACATCATCCATAGTCTTACCGATCAGGCCTCGAGCTATTGGTGAATTAACAGAAATGAGATTTTCTTTGATGTCGGCTTCATCATCACCCACAATACGATAAATCTGATCTTCATTTGTCGTTACATTAAATACGGTAACTGTCGCGCCGAATATTACACGGCCCTCATTTTTCATTTTTGTTACATCAATAACTTGCGCATGAGACAATTTAGCCTCAATTTCTTGGATACGCCCTTCGCAAAACCCTTGCTGCTCACGCGCTGCATGATATTCTGCATTTTCTTTCAAATCACCATGTTCACGTGCTTCTGCAATAGCAGCAATAATTTCAGGACGGCGAATATTCTTTAAAAATTCTAACTCTTTACGCAGCTTGTCTGCGCCACGTACCGTCATTGGAATCTGTTTCATTAATAAATGCCTCTGATTCTTTCCTAAATAAAAATTAAATATCTTCCTGATTTTTCTGTTATTAAAGCAAATTAGCACTTCTGACAAAACAACATTCTGGGCAAACAAAAAAGGGGGCAAACCTTGTTAACTATTAATTTATAACTTTATTATTCTATCATTTCATTAACCATTCTAACGCACACTTAATGCTAGGTCACCGTTTACTTTTTTCTGCATTACACTTTAGTATGTCTATTATGTCTACTTTTATATACAGCACTTATGGCTTTTTTAAAAAAAATTGGAAGATCATATTGGTTATTTAACCTACTTTTCATATGCAATCAGCCGCTATCAGCGCCAATTGAAAACTATATTAATTATCTACCTGCAGGTACAAATCTCTCTTTTATCGCGCAAAAAGTGGGGAACGAGTATCTACCGATATATTTTGAGGATGGGCTTGGATAAACGTCATAATATCCCAACAAAGTGTTTTAACACCTAACTGATTTACCGCAGAAATCTGATAATACTTATCTTGCCATCCTAATGCTTCAATAATGGCTTTTATACGGTCATTAGCCTCTTCTGGGGTCAAAAGATCAACTTTGTTAAAAACTAACCACCGCGGTTTTTGTGCTAATTTCTCACTATATTTTTCCAGTTCCGCATCAATTATTTTGGCATTTTGAGCCGGATCAGAACCATCAATAGGGCAAATATCAATAAGATGCAGAAGTATCGTGCAACGTTCCAAATGCTTTAAGAAACGAATGCCAAGACCTGTTCCTTCTGCCGCTCCCTCAATTAAGCCAGGGATATCAGCAATAACAAAGCTTTGCTCACTATCCATGCGTACTACGCCCAAACTCGGCACCAAAGTAGTAAATGGATAATCAGCAACTTTGGGTTTTGCCGCCGAGACTGAGCGAATGAAAGTCGATTTACCAGCATTCGGCATACCTAGCATGCCTACATCAGCCAATAACATCAATTCAAGTAGCAATTCTCTTGTTTCACCTTTCGTTCCCATCGTTTTTTGACGGGGAGCACGGTTGACTGATGATTTAAATCGGGTATTACCTAAACCATGAAATCCACCTTTCACAACCATTAAACGTTGCCCGTGACGCGTCATATCACCAACGATTTCTCTGGTTAAAAAATCACGTATTCGCGTGCCAACCGGGACTTTAATGGTCTTATCTTGACCACGTTTGCCAGTACAATCACGACTTTGACCATTCTGTCCCCGCTCAGCCTGGAAGATTGTTTCAAATCGATAATCGATCAACGTATTAAGATTTTCATCAGCCAACATATAAACATCTCCACCATCTCCACCATCTCCACCATCAGGCCCGCCCTTAGGGATATATTTTTCACGGCGGAAGCTAACGCAGCCATTGCCACCATCGCCAGCTGTAACTAATATTTTGGCTTCATCAACAAATTTCATTATCTTTTCTCCGCATACTAGACATTATACGCTAGATGGTAGTTTTACCCAGAGATGGTATCACATAAGGTAATATAAAAAGCCCCGCAACATTGCAGGGCTTTTTTAAACGCTATTTAAAGATCAAAAAAACTTATTCAGTTTCGATACTGATATATTTACGATTTTTTGGTCCTTTAATTTCAAATTTAACTTTTCCGTCAGCCAATGCAAATAGGGTATGATCGCGACCACAACCAACATTACTACCAGCATGGAATTTCGTACCACGCTGACGAACAATAATGCTACCTGCCAACACAGATTCACCACCAAAACGTTTCACACCTAGGCGTTTTGCTTCGGAATCGCGACCATTACGCGTTGAGCCGCCAGCCTTTTTATGTGCCATTAATCTGATCTCCTAATTCTTAAGCAATAACAGTGATCTTAACATCAGTAAACCACTGACGGTGGCCCTGTTGTTTACGGCTATGTTTACGGCGACGAAATTTAACAATTTTAATTTTCTCACCGCGACCATGCGCAATAACTTCAGCTTTAACTTTGATGCCTTCAACGACAGGAGAACCGATTTTAATATCATCACCGTCGGCGATCATCAATACTTGATCGAACTCAACAGTTTCACCTGTCGCAATGTCTAGCTTTTCCAAGCGAACTGTTTGGCCTTCGCTGACTCGGTGTTGTTTACCACCACTTTGGAAAACCGCGTACATATAAACTCCGCTTAACACACTCCCTTAGCATATTTGATTTCAGAGTGCATTTTATAAATATTCACAATAGGGCGCAAATTCTACGCAAAAAAGCATCAGAAGACAAGCCTAGAATTCAATCTAATAATAAAAAATCTACTTTCTGAAGTGTATTTATTCCTTAGCCGTTCATTTGTAATTAATTTTACAGTACAATTAGCGGCAGATTAACAGTACGAAATCATTTGACTAAATATTATGTTTAGGTAAAATCAAATTTATAAAATGAATTTAGAATCAATTATCAATCTAACCGCAAAAGACATGGAAGCGGTTAATAAAACAATCTTGAATCAATTAAATTCAGATGTCCATCTCATTAATAAGCTGGGCCACTATATTATTAGCGGTGGTGGAAAAAAAATTCGGCCCATGATTGCTATCCTGGTTGGAAGGGCTTTAGGATATCAAGGAGAAAAACACATTAATGTAGCAGCATTGGTTGAATTTATTCATACCGCAACACTACTACATGATGATGTCGTTGATGAGTCCACCTTGCGGCGCGGTAAAAAAACAGCAAATGCTGTTTTTGGTAATGCTGCTAGTGTATTAGTCGGAGACTTCATTTATACCCGATCATTTCAAATGATGACAGAGCTTGATTCTATGCCTGTTTTAAAGCTGATGTCTGATGCAACAAATATCATCGCAGAAGGTGAGGTTTCACAATTAATCAATTGTAATAATCCAGACATCACCGAAAGTACCTATATGAAAATAATATATAGTAAAACTGCACGCCTATTTGAAGCAGCGACACACGCATCAGCGATCGTATCAGGTGCCAATGAAATCCAACAGCAAGCCTTACGAGATTATGGCCGTTATCTTGGTACTGCCTTCCAACTGATTGATGATCTTCTGGATTATGACGCGGATAGCACCACTATTGGCAAAAATATTGGCGATGATTTGGATGAAGGAAAACTAACACTACCTCTACTTCATGCAATGAAAAAAGGCACCGCAGAAGAATCTGCACTTATTCGTAACTCAATAGAAAAAGGTAATGGGCGCCATTTACTCAGTATCATATTAATTACCATGAAACGCTGTGGCTCTCTTGAATATACCCGCAGCCTAGCTAGAGAGGAAGCTGATAAAGCAATTAAAGCTCTCGATATCTTACCTGATACATCTTATAAAGATGCTCTAATCAGCTTGGCTTGCATTTCCATTCAACGCCCCTCGTAATAAAAACTTCTCTGGAACAGCTCATATCCTGTTCCAGAGTTATCTTATTCCACCAATATCGCTTCACAACAATTGATATAACCAATTAACTTTTCCAATCCTTCCCGTAAAATAAATTTAATAATCTTTTCACGCTCTTTTTTTGTTAATTGTTTATAAGCTTCGAACCAAATTAAAAAAGCAGCGAGTTCTTTCGCGGTATACCATTCTTTTTTCATAATTTTCTGGCTTTGTTGAATAAATCGAACTTTTAGGTGATTGGCGGATCTGATCGCTAAATTCGTTTCAACATCAGGTCCCCATGGCAAAGCAAAAGTTTAAAATTACCAACTGGCCCGCGTACAACAAGGCACTCAGACAACGCGGTTCCCTGACGGTCTGGCTTGATGAGTCGGCCATCGCTGGATGGACTGACAGTTCTTCGCCTGAAGGTCGTGGCCGGCCGCTTTACTACAGCGATATGGCTGTTACCACTGTCCTGATGATGAAGCGTGTGTTTAACCTGTCGCTCCGGGCATTACAGGGCTTCGTTGATTCGATTTTTAAACTCATGTCTTTGCCGCTGTGCTGTCCGGACTACTCGCTGGTCAGCAGACGAGCAAAGAGCGTCAAAATCAGCATAAAAACGCCAACGCGTGGTGAAATCTCGCATCTGGTCATCGACAGTACCGGTCTGAAGGTCTTTGGCGAAGGTGAATGGAAAGTCAGGCAGCATGGGGCTGACAGACGAAGAGTGTGGCGCAAGCTTCATCTGGCAGCAGACAGTGTGAATCATGAGATTATCTGTGCCGACTTATCGCTCAGCGGAACGACAGATGCGCAGGCACTGCCGGGCCTGATTAACCAAACCCACCGGAAAATCAGGGAAGTGTCAGCAGACGGTGCTTATGACGCCTGTTACTGCCACGACGCGTTGCTAAGAAAGAAAATCAGGCCCCTTATCCCGCCGCGAAGCGGAGCGAAATACTGGCCGGACAAGTACCATGAACGTAACCATGCGGTGGCGAATCAGCGTCTGAGCAGGAGTAATGATATGTGGAAAAAGAAAGTGGGTTATCACCGGCGTTCAGTGGCAGAAACAGCGATGTTCCGCATAAAAACTTTGCTGGGTGGCCATCTGAGGCTGCGTGACTATGAGGCTCAGGTAGGTGAAGCAATGGCGATGGTCAAAGCGCTGAACCGTATGACGTTGTTGGGTATGCCACACAGCGTCAGGATCGGATAACAGGTGTAGCAGAGGGAGCCATCCTGTCGGCTAATTCTGATTTATTCAACAAAGCCATTTTGAATCCCATTGTCTATCTCTCTATTGCCATTTTTTATATCGTTGAGTGATCTCTCTATGACATAAAAATATAAATTTTGTTGGTTTTGCAATTTATCATCTGGCTTAAGGTAAATGAGATGATCTTTTATTATTTCAGGCGGTAAAATAGTCAAACTTGCCGGTAGAATAGGTTGAGTATAGGTTTTGATAAATGCAGACACAGTGTTTTTGTGCTCTATACTAGACGAAAACCCGGCAGCATGTGACGTGGAATAATTTATTGCTGTGACCATAAAAATTCTCGTTTCAATCATCGATTATTAAGTAAACATTATATTAAGCTCTAATATTGCCTGAAATAGTGTATACAGTTTGTTGACTATATTCGATCATTTTATTAAGAATTTGTATCAGTTTGTTTTTTACCTCGTCATTGATATTTTCTTCCCGCTGATGGGTCTCTCCGGTGGCATTATTCATTTGTTGCTCAGTTTCTAAAATACGTTGGTTACCCTGTTCTTTGACTTGTCCAGAAGCTAGAGGTTGTTGCGCAATTTGGCTGATTGGGTTTGATAAGCTGCTAATGGCATTTCCAGCTAACAGGGAGCTATTTTGTAGGGTGCCAACATTGTGGGTGGTGGTTTGCGACAACCCTTTATAACTGATCCATGCACCGGCGATTGTCATTCCCAGACTTAAAGAGCTACCCGCGATAGCACTTGTCAATAGTGAACCGGCTTCGGTGTACTTACTATCTTTGACTTTTTCGCTGGATTGTAGGGTGGTGATTTTTAGTTGGTCTCCGTTGTTACGGCTTTTGGCGTTAAGTTCTCTTAATGTAGCTGATATTTTGTTCAATAACAATAGCAATTGCACATCAGTAATTCCTAATAAATTCATTACTGTAGGCAATAATTTTGTTAAACGATCGATTAACGCTTGCTCATCTTTTTCCACTGTTGATGGTGTAAGTAGCGGTAAATTGATTTGGTTGATGTGCTCTTTGGTTGTCTGTTCAATCTGTAGCTGTGCTGTTTTGTTAGCTAAATGCTGAGAGACTAATTTGTCAGAAACTTGATTAGATTACGTCGCGTTTTTAGCATACTTTACCGCTAATGACGGAATAAAATTTTTAGTTACTGAAGGAGTAATAGTTGTCATGGTTAAGTCCTTTTTATACAATAGTGTTTAAATTATGAGTAATATATTTACCGGTATGCAGGCTTTGGCTGCAAATTTCGCCTATTTTACGCATTAACTCAGCGATCGTTTCCATCTCTTTGGCAAAGTTATCCATCACTTGGCTAAGCAGTTTATCCAGTTGAGCCATTATTTGATTAATGACGGTCAAATCACCTAATCGTTTAATAACATCGACTTCCAGATCAGTGGCGTGGAGATTTAAGGCAGCATTTGTGCTGGCATTGGTAACGGAAAGGCCAAGCAGACTTTTTTGCATCGCTGAGGCACTGATATGTTGGGCTAATTTATTTTTCATGGTATGAATTAATGCATTATTAATGGTTTTATCCAGCAAGTTATTGAATGCTTGTTTGATAGCGATAGCAATCATTTTGCTGGTGTTGTTGCTTACCATACGTGCTAAGTTAGTTAATAGATTATTGATCATTTTGTCCAGCAAGTGATTTAGGGCACGTTTAAGCTTGTCAGCGATAATTTTACCGGCTACACTGGCTAATTTCGCTTAGCCAATGGCGGCAGCAACCATTGTTACTGTAACGATAATGGTAGCGACAATGTCGGTTATTTCCTTGATCTGTTTTTTCAGCTCGGCGATTTCACTTTCTGATGCTCCCCGTAATTTAGCTTCGCTAATTGCGATATTGCATAAAAAGTTGGAGATCTCTTGCGCTATTTTCATCATCAACTCACCGACTTGCGCTAATGCTTTATTCATAAAGGAGCCGCCTCCTGCTGCATGGGTGATGGTATCAGCAGCGAGTAAGGCGATGCCGACTGCGGCTAGCGCCACAGGTAAAGACGGCGGCGACCACCCCAACCGCGGCAATTAGCCAGGAAAAAATTTGGCTGCCAATCGCCAACCATTTACGCGCTTCTTCTGCTTTACGGATTTTTTCATCAATATCCTGCGCTCGTTTTTCTGCCTGAATTTCAGTCATTCGTTGCATTTCTTGCAAAATTTCCCGTTGACTATTCATACTTTCTAGGGTGAGGGAACCGAGCAATTCACGCATTTTGGCCATTAGATAAGTGAGTTTGGCGCTGCTTGGCAAATGCTGTGATTCCAGCTCGATTAAGGTTTTAAAGCTAGCTAGTTTTAAACTGAATAGGCTTTTTTCTGCTTCATCAAGTTGGTTAACGATGTTAGTGTCGTTTTTGAGATCAGCCAGTCGAACACGCTGATGTTCGGTATCTTGCACCAGGCTTTTGTAAGCGCCTTGGGCGACTGAGATAGAATATAATTTCCGTTTATCCTCATCCATCTAGTAGCGAACAGTGTTATACCATTCGGTATGGATAACACCATTATCACGCCATTTTTTATCGGTTTGGCTGGTGCTATCGCTAACGATAGGTTTCAGACGATTACGTTCAATGC
The DNA here is from genome assembly GCF_013460135.1 of Arsenophonus endosymbiont of Aphis craccivora. GTDB lineage: Bacteria > Pseudomonadota > Gammaproteobacteria > Enterobacterales > Enterobacteriaceae > Arsenophonus > Arsenophonus nilaparvatae. Next base: position 949,602 of record NZ_CP038155.1, on the reverse strand, counting down.
ATTGGAGGAATTGCGTGATGGCGAGTTTTTTTGCTTGAGTTCATCAACTGAAAGTGTGATATTAGTTAAATCTAAATTAAGCCATGGAAACTCTTGCTCTAACAGGTTGCTCATCTCTTGCCGGTCAGTGAGTCTATTTTTTCCTGCAATAGCCTGCCTAAACTGTTCGCTGAGTCCTTGATTTTCAAACAGATTGGCCAGTGCATTAGTATCAGCCTCGGTTTGTTCATGTAACTTTTTGGCGACATGTAGCCAGCTGTCGATAAAATCATCTCGATACTGGCTGAGGTTTTTTTCAATTTTCAGGTAGATTTGTTCCACTTTTTTAGCTTGTTGAATCTGATTATTCAATTGGGCTTGAATTTTCCACTGGGTTAGATTTTCGCGTAGATTTTTAATCTCATTTTTACCGATAAGTTGTTGATATTGTTTCATCAGTAACAGAAGTTAGGCATTATTATCTGCGTTAGATAAAAGATTATCTGCCGGTGGAGTAAGGATAGGTATATCTTTACCAGATTGATTTTGACTGGTGGTCTTTTTTTGTTCGTTTTCAATCACACTATTGACTTGTTGAGTAATTTTTTTTGTAGAGTGGTTAACTGGTTGACTAGATTCTTATCTACTACACGACCTGAAAAATTATTGACTCAAGCGATAGATAATGTCTTGATCCGCGCTAAGTCCAAACAGAGCTATGATTATCATCAAATACTGATAAGCCAGGCCAAAAAACAGGCGAAGAAAATAATTATTGCTGCGCAAGCAGAAAAAGAACAAATATTTAGCCAGGCTAAAATCCACGGTTATTGCCAAGGGATCAGCCAGACATCTACTGCGCTTGCCTTATTTATTCAGGCATACCAAACCATCAACCACAACCTTTATAACGATATAATTACACAAATAGAGCAAACATTAATTCAATTTCTATTAACAGAACCGGTGATTGAGCAGATACTGGGTAATTTAGTGGCCAAAGTTGACCTCCAGCAGCAAAGCAAAATTTACCTACCGGAAAAGCTGGCAACCACATTATCTGAGCATTGGTCAGACAAATTTAGCAATATCAAACTCACTAGCCACCAACAAAATTGCATAATGCTAGAAATGGGTAATGAAATTCTTTACTTATCGCCGGAAAAAAGTGTTACCGAGATGATGAAAAGTATCATTGCAGATAAACAGATCGCCGCCAGCAACCAGCAACAAATAGCCTTCATCACTGAACTGAAAGAAAACTTCGTTAAAACGCTACAACAACAGTTTGAGCACTATCTGACAGCCAGCAACCAAAGCTTGCCTGAAGCAGATAGATGATTGCTTTTTAAGCACTTAACGTCATTGTTGAACAATAACAGTTGCGCCTGACGAGATGACAAGTATAATAGGCCGTTTTCCGCGATTCTCCCTCAATGCCGAAGTGGCGAAATCGGTAGACGCAGTTGATTCAAAATCAACCTCCTTCGGGTGTGCCGGTTCGAGTCCGGCCTTCGGCACCATAAAACATTTCTGAACATCAGGTGATGTCTTTTTTTGTGTTTTGAATCCAGTAGTTACCCATTTTTTCCGTTATATTAACTCTCTCTAGGTCAACCGACTTCAACGCACATCTACCTACAGATGATGGCATTTTCTGTTCGATAATGCTTATACCAACAGGGAGGAGATAAGCATGGCACTAACAGATATCAAAGTCAGAATAGCCAAGCCAACGGATAAGCAAGACAAGCTGATTGGGCAGTGGTATGCATCTTCTCGTCCATCCGAATGTCTCAAAATACTGGCGTTTACAGTACCGCTTTGGCGGTAAGCAAAAGATGCTCGCACTTGGAGTTTATCCTTATGGGTTTTATTCGTGATAACCCTCGTGCGCAGATGTTTGAGGACGATCTCTTCACTATTCGTTATTTCCAGAAGGAGAGTGGGCACATCGCGTTTAAGCGTTTGGATCTGGTCGAAAAGATGAATGATATCGTGGAGAAGCACTATCCGGGGTGTTGCCAGCAAAATGAAATATGATGTTTTTATAAGCAGAGGTGGAAATTGGAAAAGTGTTATTCAATGACTACTAGGTTCACTACGAGCTCCGTGACACTGCCATCTACATCGTAGATTGCTGGCATACAAAAGAAGAACGATGAGGAAGTGCTTTTACGTTAACGAGTATTGCTTACCGATATTTAACTCATTTTTGTGTTTTTTTACTCATTAATGTGTTTTAATGGCATCTATTATTTCTAAGTAGGAGGTATTTCATCTTGCAAAACAAAATCAAAGAACTCCGTACCCAACTATAAATCACTCAACGTGAATTAGCAGATATGGTTGGTACCAGCCAACAGCAGATTCAGAGTATTGAAACAGGGAAAGTTGCGGCCAAGTTGGGGCTGGCGCAAGCGATCAGCGCCGTCTTAAAGAAGCCGTTGATCGTTGTTTTTCCCGATAGCGATAACTTGCTGAAGAAATTGCGCAATCAAAGTAGTCGTAGTGACGATGAGCTGGAAAATATTGCCGCTATTGGTATTGAAATGGATGATTGCTTTTGGTGGGTGAAACTCTGGCTACAAGGGCAGCAAGATTATTTACTGTTACCTATTTCCTCGGCTGATAAGCGTCGTTTTTACTCTTATTTTCAGGAAAGCGCAGTGCCAGGCCGTGAGCATTTTTTTGTTTTCGACTCTGAGCAGCATCGTTATGCCTTAAATACTCGAGAAGTGATTTTCCACCAATTTTTGTTTGATGGTTTTCCACCTATCCCTGATGAAGAGGGTGACGATGCAAATGAAGGACGTTATGGAAATGTCCATGTTACCATGGCGAACGGCGGCCCAGTCATTGAGCTATGCTGTGAATCCGAGGTATCGTAGGACGACGGAATTGAAGATGTTGGTCAATTGAATGCATTTTTTGACATTCTGGAGTTAGAACCAGAATCAACAGAGCGCTATCAGTTAACCGACGAAGATGGGGAAGATGCTTTTATCCGTATTGGTTCTATTGCGATGGTCCGAATTGCGCTTGATGCTTTGGAGTCTGTCGAGGAAGATGATAAGTAATAGGATCGGCATCTTAACCAAGTCATGCTCGTCAGGGTTCGATGCCGAAAATCAATGAAATTATGTGTTGGTATCTGTGTTGGTATAACATCATCGCTTTTATTATTAATTATTTTAAATCATGAGGTTGAGTTATGTGTATGAGTCCGGCCTTTGACACCATAAAACATTTATGGACATCAGATGATGTCTTTTTTTGTGTTTTAAATTCCAGTATCTGCAAGGCTTTTTTGTTTTTTTAATCAATGTCTATCAATCTAGTTCAACCGATATTAACGTCTGTGTGAGTATATGTCTTGCTGCAATAGTGTTTGTATATTCATAATGCTGAGTATCTGGGAATCGTAGCCTTATGCTGTAGTGGTACAGGGATTATCTAGATGTGGTTCGGAAAAAAAGGTTATTCCGTAGAATATTGATAAGCTTATTTCTTAATTTATATCATTAATGATTCTAACCCAATTTTGTTAGATGCCTTAATTAGTGATTGTGGTTACTTTGTCACAAGATTAGCGGCCGCTGTTATTTTTTGTTCCTTAATCTAAATTAGTGTTAAGCTATAGAGGTTCTACTGCGTTTATTTTCTTGACTCAGTGAAAAGTTTGCACGATAATTAATATTGTTTTATTTTTATCTCTGTAGCAGTTCTATAGAGTTAAGCAAGGTTATGCTACAGGCGGCCACCTGTAACGATCACTTAAACTCCAACTTGCCAGAAGGAAATAGAAGTTATGTCAGTATATCAAATTAATTACCATTTGCCTAAGCAGCGTGACTATTCGTCTCTTATCGAACGTATCCAATCCTATGGAGCCTGGTGCCTTTTCTCAAGTCGGCCTGGATTATCGTCACCAAGTAAATAGCAGACCGCTTCGTGGATTACCATATTGCTGCAACAAATAGCGCAATAACTAAGAGGTAAGCATGCCGACAAACTTAGTGAACCTGGAGAAAATTGCCGATGTCCGTTCAGGCTTTACCTTGCGCGAGGCGATAAAACCAAGCTCAGGGGGCGACGTTCGTATTTTGCAGATCAAAGATCTCACCCAGGGTTTGCAAATAGAACCAAATGCGCTGCCAGCAGTGGTGTGGGAGCAGAATTCTACTACCCCGTTACTTGAATCGGGGGAGATCGTCGTTGCTGCGCGCGGCAATCGCAATATTGCCGTGGTTTATAGCGCTAAAGTGCCCGTTGTGGCGACGAATCAATTTCTTATCATCAATATCAAAACAAAAACGGTGTTGCCTGAGTATCTGTGCTGGATCATTAATCAGCCAAAGATCCAGCAAATGTTTCATCGTAGTGGCACAAATATTCAGCTACTGACAAAATCTGCGCTGCTCAAGGTGCAACTGCCGATACCGCCAATAGAAACTCAGCGCAGCATCATTGGCTTACAGCAGGCATGGGAACAAGAAGATCAACTGATTAATCAGCTACAGACCAGTCGTCAGAAGCTGCAACGCGGAATTTTGCAAAATTTATTTAGGAATTAATCCATTATGAGCAACAAGATAGACCAGAATCGTATTAATAGGGTGTTATGGAGCGTTTGCGACATTTTTCGCGGCACTATCAGCCCGGACACTTATAAAGATTTTATTCTTACCATGCTGTTCCTCAAGTACATCTCGGACGTGTGGCAGGATCATTACGATAACTATAAGACTGAGTATGGTGATGAGCCGGAGTTGATCGAAGAGATGATGAAGAACGAGCGTTTCGTTCTGCCAAAGAAAGCCAGCTTTTATACGCTTTTTCAGCACCGCAATGAGCCAGGCAACGGTGAGCGTATCGATCAGGCGCTGCACGCGATTGAAGAAGCCAACGGTACCAAACTGAAAGATGCGGGAAAAAGCGTATTTCAGGATATCACTTTCAATACCGACAAGTTGGGTGAAGAGAAGCAAAAGAACGGCATTCTGAAATACCTTTTGGCAGAATTTGCCAGTGCTGAACTTGACCTGAAACCCAGCCGGATAGGTGGTTTGGATGTCATCGGTAATGCCTATGAGTACCTGATTGGTAAGTTCGCGGCTAATAGTGGTCAGAAAGCTGGTGAATATTATACCCCGCCGGAAGTGTCTGATTTGATGGCAGAATTACTCGATCCGCAACCGGGCGATACCATTTGCGATCCGGCCTGCGGATCTGCCTCGTTATTGATGAAATGTGGCCGAAAAGTGGTACAAAATCACGACAGCAAGCAGTATGAGTTGTATGGCCAGGAAGCGATAGGTTCAACCTGGTCGCTGGCGAAAATGAACATGTTTTTGCACGGCGAGGATAACCACAAGATCGAATGGGGTGACACTATTCGTAACCCTAAGCTACTGGATAAAAAAGGTAACTTGAAGCTATTTGATATCGTCACCGCTAACCCGCCGTTCTCGCTGGATAAGTGGGGGCACAGCGATGTGGAAAGCGATAAATTCGGCCGTTTCCGCCGTGGTCTGCCGCCGAAAACCAAAGGCGACTATGCCTTTATTTCACATATGATCGAAACACTACAACCGAAAACCGGGCGAATGGGCGTTGTGGTGCCGCACGGTGTGCTGTTCCGTGGCTCCAGTGAAGGTAAAATTCGACAAAAGTTGATTGAAGAAAACCTGCTGGATGCAGTGATTGGCCTGCCGGAAAAGTTATTTTTTGGTACCGGTATTCCAGCCGCGATCCTGATTTTCAAAAAGCAGAAGATTGACGATAAGGTACTGTTTATCGACGCCAGCCGTGAGTTTAAAGCGAGTAAAAATCAGAACCTGCTTAGCGCAGAGAATATTGCCAAAATCGTTAAAACCTATCGTGACGGCGAAAATGTCGATAAATACGCCTATCTAGCCAGTCTGCAACAGATCCGCGACAACGACTACAACCTGAATATTACCCGCTATGTTGATACCTTTGAAGAAGAACAGGAAATTGATCTGATGGCAGTCCGTGCCGAGCGTAAGCAATTGCAAGCTCAATTGGCTGAACTGGAGCTGGAAATGGCAAAGTATCTAAAGGAGCTGGGTGATGGTGCCTGAAGGGTGGCAATTAAGTATAATAGAAAGAATTGCTACCGTTTCTTCTGGGGGAACGCCAAGTCGTAAAAACGTGCTCTATTGTAATGGTAATATCCCTTGGGTTACTACAGCTGAAGTTCAATTTAAAACAATTATTGATACAGCGGAGAAGATAACAGTAGATGGATTAAATAATTCATCAGCAAAACTCTTTCCCAAAAATACCATTCTCATGGCAATGTATGGTCAAGGCAAAACGCGAGGACAAGTTGCAAAGCTAGGAATAGAGGCTACAACTAACCAAGCATGTGCAGCGATCCTTCTAAAGGAAGGATATGAAATTGATTATTATTATCGGTTTCTGATAAGTCAGTATGAGCATATCCGAGAAATGTCTAATAGTGGTGGTCAAGAAAATCTAAGTGCTGGTATAGTAAAATTAATTCAGGTTCCAGGTCCCCCGCTTTTTGAACAAAAAAAAATCGCCCAAATCCTTTCTACCTGGGATCGGGCGATTGCTACCACTGAGCAACTGCTTGCCAATAGTCAACAGCAGAAAAAAGCGTTGATGCAGCAATTGCTAACAGGTAAAAAACGGCTACTCGATAAAAATGGGAGTAGGTTTAATTGTGAGTGGAAGAGTTGTAGGTTGGGAGATATTGGGCTTTGTTGAATAAATCGAACTTTTAGGTGATTGGCGGAGCTGATCGCTAAATTCGTTTCAACATCAGGTCCCCATGGCAAAGCAAAAGTTTAAAATTACCAACTGGCCCGCGTACAACAAGGCACTCAGACAACGCGGTTCCCTGACGGTCTGGCTTGATGAGTCGGCCATCGCTGGATGGACTGACAGTTCTTCGCCTGAAGGTCGTGGCCGGCCGCTTTACTACAGCGATATGGCTGTTACCACTGTCCTGATGATGAAGCGTGTGTTTAACCTGTCGCTCCGGGCATTACAGGGCTTCGTTGATTCGATTTTTAAACTCATGTCTTTGCCGCTGTGCTGTCCGGACTACTCGCTGGTCAGCAGACGAGCAAAGAGCGTCAACATCAGCATAAAAACGCCAACGCGTGGTGAAATCTCGCATCTGGTCATCGACAGTACCGGTCTGAAGGTCTTTGGCGAAGGTGAATGGAAAGTCAGGCAGCATGGGGCTGACAGACGAAGAGTGTGGCGCAAGCTTCATCTGGCAGCAGACAGTGTGACTCATGAGATTATCTGTGCCGACTTATCGCTCAGCGGAACGACAGATGCGCAGGCACTGCCGGGCCTTATTAACCAAACCCACCGGAAAATCAGGGAAGTGTCAGCAGACGGTGCTTATGACGCCTGTTACTGCCACGATGCGTTGCTAAGAAAGAAAATCAGGCCCCTTATCCCGCCGCGAAGCGGAGCGAAATACTGGCCGGACAAGTACCATGAACGTAACCATGCGGTGGCGAATCAGCGTCTGAGCAGGAGTAATGATATGTGGAAAAAGAAAGTGGGTTATCACCGGCGTTCAGTGGCAGAAACAGCGATGTTCCGCATAAAAACTTTGCTGGGTGGCCATCTGAGCCTGCGTGACTATGAGGCTCAGGTAGGTGAAGCAATGGCGATGGTCAAAGCGCTGAACCGTATGACGTTGTTGGGTATGCCACACAGCGTCAGGATCGGATAACAGCTGTAGCAGAGGGAGCCATCCTATCGGCTAATTCTGATTTATTCAACAAAGCCGAGATATTGGAGAAATAAAAAGTGCAGGTGTTGACAAAAAAATTGTAGAAGGTGAAATACCTGTTCGTTTGTTAAATTTCACCGACGTATTCAAGAAAACATTCATATTCTCTAATGACATCAATCATTGGGTTACTGCGCCATATGCTAAGGTTGATGGGTGTAGTGTACTGAAGGGTGACGTATTCTTCACTCCATCGTCAGAAACCAGGGATGAAGTAGGTATGTCTGCTGTGATTGCAACTGATATTGACAGCTGTTGCTATAGCTATCATATAGTCAGATTCAGAATTAAAGAAGTTTGGGATTTAAACTTTAAAGCATTTGCCTTTTCCACCCCCTCGTTCAGAAGGCAAGTTTCATTGCTTGCAGACGGGAGTGGCCAGAGGTATGTAGTATCTCAAGATGGGTTCAGAAGTGTCATGATTTCATACCCGTCAATAGAGGAACAGCATGAGATAGGTAAAGTCCTTAGGTTGTCTGAAAAAAAACTATCACTTTAGAAAAAAAACTCCACCACCTAAAACAAGAAAAAAAAGCCCTGATGCAGCAACTGCTAACCGGTAAACGCCGGGTGAAAAAGGAGGCGGCATAATGGATAAACAGTTGGCCCCGGCGGGTTAATTTCTGCTATTTTAAAGTGACGATGACCGTGTGCGGGTTGAATGCCGATTTGAAGCGGAAACGCTCTGGCTCTCTCAGGCAACAATGGCAGAGCTATACGCTAAAGATGTGCGCACCATCAATGAACATCTGGTCAACATTTTTGCTGAAGGTGAACTTGCTCAAACTTCAACTATCCGGAAATTCCGGATAGTTCGTTTATAGGGTAAGCGGCAGGTTGCTAGGGAGATTGACCACTATAACCTTGAAGCTGTACTGGCAGTCGGTTACCGTGTTCGTTCCACTCGTGTACCCAGTTTCGCCAATGGGCCACTCAAATCTTGCAGGAATATCTGATTAAAGGTTTTGTTATGGACGATGAGCGACTGAAAAATCCGCCGTTCGGCTCATCGATAATACCCGATTACTTTGGTGAGATGCTGGAACGCATCCGTGATATTCGTGCCAGTGAGCGACGTGTTTATTTGCGGGTACGGGAAATCTTTGCCCTGGCGGCGGACTATCAGCCCTCACTGAAAGAGACCAGCCGTTTTTTCCAGGCCATTCAGAATAAGCTGCATTTCGCTTGTACAGGGAAAACGGCCGCTGAGCTTATCCACCAGCGGGCCGATGCTAGTCTTCCGCATTGGGGCTGACCAGTTTTAAGGGTGGCGAAGTGCGCAAAGGAGATGTAACTGTCGGCAAAAATTATCTCAATCAAGATGAAATTAATGAACTAAACCTGGTGGTCAATATGTGGCTGGATTTTGCCGAAGATCAGGCCCGACGACGGCAGCAGATATTTTTACGTGACTGGCAGGAAAAGCTGGATCAATTTCTGCAATTGAACGATCGCAACTTATTGCAAGGTGCAAGGCTCAATCAGTAAAAAAATGGCAAACAACAAAGCCCAGGCTGAATATGAACATTTTGCTGAACAGCGGCGTCGTTTAAAAGAGGCTGAAGGCGAGCGGGATATCAGCGAGTTATTGCAGTGGCAAGCTAAACCAAAAGCTAAGGATGAGTCATGAATATACAGCACCCGCCAAAATTTCAGGAGGAGTACAGCGCTAAAGGCCCGGCGCTGGCATTGCTTTCTAATCTCGGCTGGTCATATCTTACACCTGAAGCGTCGCTGATTGTCCGAGGTAATAAGCCAGATCAAGTGTTATTAAGCCAAATTTTGCGCCAACAACTGGCGAAGCGTACTTTTACCTTTGCCGTTCGGGATTACCCACTTTCTGATAAATCCATCGATAACTTGGTAGCCGAAGTAAATAGTCCGGCACTAAATGAAGGTTTGCTCACTGCCAATGAGCGGCTCTATAACCACCTGATGTATGGCATTTCTGTCACTGAATTTATCGACGGTAAAAAGGCTAATCCTACGATTGCTCTGATTGACTGGCATAACCCTACCAATAATAGCTATGTGTTTACTGAAGAGTTCAATGTCACCCGTTCCATTGGAATTTAATCACGCAGGCCGGATATTGTTTGCTGTATTAATGGTATTCCTCTAGTTGTGATTGAAGCCAAGCGGCCTGATGGCAATGCTAAAAAAGGGCTAACTATTGATGAAGGGATTTCGCAAAGCCTGCGTAATCAGCGCCACGATGAAATTCCGCATTTGTTTGTCTATAGCCAGTTGCTGTTATCCATCAATGGTCATGAGGGTCGCTATGCTACTTGTGGTACGCCTGCCAAGTTCTGGGCAAACTGGCGCGAAGAAGACATCTCCGACGCGGAAATGTATGCCATCAAGAATCGCTTGTGCTCTACTGAACAATTCACTAGGTTGTTCAGTCATCGTTCAGCTGAGGTTGTGGCCTGGTATCAACAACTGGTTTCTAATGGTGAATTGGCTGTCACCGGCCAGGATCAGATGTTAATCAGCCTATTGTCGCCTACTAGTTTGTTGGAGATGACGCGTTTCTTCACTCTGTTTGATAAAAAAGTGGGTAAAGTGGTAGCCCGTTATCAGCAGGGGTTTGGCATAAAGCGCCTGCTTGAACGTATCAACACCCATCGACCTGATGGCGGCCGTGAAGGCGGAGTTAGCTGGCATACCACCGGTTCCGGAAAATCATTCACTATTGTTTTCCTGAGTAAGATGCTGATCCTACATGAAACTCTAAAGCAGTGCCGTATTGTGGTAGTGACTGATCGTATCGATCTGGAGAAACAACTCAGTCGCACTTTTATTTCGGGTGGCGAACTGTCAGGGAAGCGAGATAAAGCGTCAGCTATCGCTACCTCCGGCACGCGGCTGGCGGAGCAGATTGGTAAAGGGACTGAGCGCATCATCTTTTCGTTGATTCAGAAGTTCAATACCGCTACCCGGTTGCCTGAATGCGTTAATACCAGCTCGGATATCATCGTATTGATTGATGAAGGCCATCGTAGCCAGGGGGGTGAAAATTATATCCGAATGAAGCAGGCGCTGCCTAATGCTGCCTTTGTTGCCTTCACCGGCACGCCGTTGTTGAAAGAAGATAAAACCACCAATAAGTTTGGCCCTATTGTGCATGCCTATACCATGCAGCGAGCGGTAGAGGACAAAACGGTCACCCCACTGCTTTACGAAGAGCGTATTCCTGATCTTGATGTTAATGAACGCGCAATTGATAGCTGGTTTGAACTTATTACCGAGGGTCTGAGTGACGAACAAAAAACTGACCTTAAGCGTAAGTTTGCCCGAAAGGGGCAAATTTATAGTACCGACGATCGTATCAGCCTGATTGCACTAGATATCGCCAATCACTTCGTGAAGAACATTGACGATGGTTTAAAAGGCCAGCTGGCCTGTGACAGCAAAGCTTCTGCTATAAAATATAAAAAGTACCTTGATGAAGCCGGGCTATTTGAATCGGCGGTTGTCATCAGTCCCCCTGATAGCCGTGAAGGCAATACTGAGGTTGATGAAGCTACCACGCCTGAAGTAACTCAATGGTGGAAAGATAATATCGGTTCGCAGAATGAGCAGGTTTATACGCAGCATGTTATTGAACGTTTTGAAAAAGACGACACGTTGAAAATGTTGATTGTGGTCGATAAGTTACTGACTGGCTTTGATGAGCCGAAGAATGCGGTGCTCTATATCGACAAGCCGCTAAAAGGTCACAACCTGATCCAGGCGATTGCTCGTGTTAACCGTCTGCATCCGCAAAAGAAGTTTGGCTTGTTAATCGATTATCGTGGCATTCTTAGCGAGCTGGATACTACGATTGAGAAATATCAGAAGCTTGCATCCCGCACCCAGGGCGGTTACGACATCAACGATCTGGTAGGCCTTTACAACCAGATGAGCACGGAATACAAACGTTTGCCCCAACTGCATAAAAACCTGTGGGCGATTTTTGCGGCTGTAAAGAATAAACATGACATTGAGCAACTGCGCCAGGTACTGATACCGCGTATTGAAGAGCATGACGGCGAACTGGTGGATATCCATCTTAAGGTACTGAAGATTTCTATGAAGCGCTGACGGCGTTTGCCAGTTGCCTTAAGGTGGCGTTGCAATCTGCCACTTTCTTTGAGGATAAGAGCTTTAGTGATGACGATCGCCGTCTCTATAAGGAGACGGTGAAGCAGTTCTCCAGCTTTCGTCAGCTAGTGCAGCAGGATGCTGGTGAACGCATTGATTACGACGTGTACACTGAGCAGGTGAAAAAACTGTTGAATAAGCAAGTGGTTGGCGTGGAAGTCCGCGAGCCTGATGGGGTGTATGAAGTTAGACTAATGGGGCAACGTCAGCAACCAGAAGAGTGGAGTGAGGAGAAAACCCGCAACGAAACCGATATTATTAAAACCCGCGTCACCCGTATGATCGAGCAGCAACTATATGACGACCCCTACGCGCAGGAGGCTTTTTCTAAACTGTTGCGTCAGGCAATTGAGGAAGCAGAAAAGCTTTTTCACCATCCGCTGAAACAATATTTGCTGTTCCGTGAGTTCGAAGAGCAAGTGCAGAGGCGTCAGCTTAGTGATATTCCCGATGCGTTTTACGGTAATCATCATGCTCAGGCTTATTTTGGCGTATTTAGAAAGATTTTGCCGGAGGTTTTCACCATTTCCGACCCCCAGATACAGGAACAGTGGGTGAAGTTGGCATTTACCCTCGATCAACTGGTTGATCGTTCGGTTGCAGAAAACTAGATTAATCCACAAAACATTGAGGCGGATATTCGTAAGAAGCTGCTGCCATTGATGTTTAAAGAGTTCAAAGTTATTGGTGGTGGGATGGAACAAGCCAAAAAGATTGTGGAAATGATCGTGCAAATTACCCGTGTCGGGTTGAGTGGGATTTAAGTTTTGTCTGTTCAATGTTCACCGCGCTCAATGTGTTTTCTCTATGGTAATGAGCGAATTTACTTCGACTGCATTCCCCGCCACCAGGTAACCGAGCGCGTGTTAATTAAAGTGCACCCGAATTGCCGGGTGATAGTGTCCGCCCCTGAGGGAGCCGACGCTCAAGCAGTACTAAATGCAGTGAAAAAACGTCGCAGTTGGATTTATCAGCAATTGCGTGATTTTCGCCAACAGCTGGCTTACATCACTCCACGCAAATATATTAGTGGGGAAAGCCACTATTACTTGGGTAAACAATATCAGTTAAAGGTTTTGGAAGAGCCCGCCAGTACACGGGGCGTAAAAATGCTACGAGGCAAACTGGAAGTCATTTCGCACCATGGGGACGCAGAAAAGGTCCGGCAGTTGTTGATTCACTGGTATAAAATCCGAGCTAAAGAGGTCTTTAGCAGACGATTGGATGCGATGCTTGAGCAGGCGCTATGGGTAAGTGAACGTCCTCAACTGCGCCTTTTAACCATGCAGACTCAATGGGGCAGTTGTTCACCTAATGGTCGGCTGACACTAAATCCCTATTTAGTCAAAGCTCCGCGCGAATGCATCGATTACCTGATCCTGCATGAGCTGTGCCATATCGCCGAACATAATCACAGCGAGCTCTTTTATCGGCTAATGGGGCAGGTTATGCCGGAATGGGAAATTATAAAAACGCGGCTGGATTAGATGGCGGGGGTGATATTTTCTGATTTATGATGTGGAGATTAGATTTTCCCTTGGTCAGCAAAATGGGGAACCGTGGTGTATATGTTCATCTTCGTCTTCATCTTCTTCATAAGTTGCAAGTACATTTGGTTGCTGAGCAACTAACTAATTTATAGCTGATTGGTTTGATAACCAATCTAATAAAAACATTATCAGGGATGTATCTATGGCAGTTCCTACTTACGATAAATTTATTGAGCCAGTACTCCACTTTCTGGCTGGAAAACCTGATGGTGTGCAGGCTAGTGATCTTCAATATCTTTTATGTTAGACCTACAGTCATCTTTATTAAGCTTTGAAGAAATTGATAGTTAAAATTATTGTTCAAAATAATCCATATCAAGTTTTGGCAGTTTAATTAGTTGTGAGCTAACGCCAACTTCATTATCCATCATTAAATTAACCAAACGCTTGCCATCAATTAGCACTAATCCTTCAACCGATTTGGCAAAATCGATAGCATGAGCGGTATAGCCTGAGGTGGTAATAAAAATACCACGTTTCGCTTTTTGCCCTGCAAGGGCTCCATAGAATGCTTGTAGTTCAGGGCGTCCGACAGTAGTTTGCCAACGTTTCGCCTGTACATAAACTCTTTCCAGTCCTAGCTTATCTAGCGAAATAATACCATCGATGCCAGCATTTCCTGTGCCACCTACACGCTGTAGGTCATCGCGATGACCGCCATGGCCAAGCTTGTGAAGAACATCTAAAACGATCACTTCAAATCGATTATAAGATACTTGAAGTAAATTTTCCAGCAAATCAATGGCTATCGCATCGCGAATTTCTTTTACTGCATCTGGATTTGTTTTTAACCTCACGTCTATAAAATCAAAGGCAAGGTGGTCGATCTGCTCTTTACTAAGAGGAAAAGGGTTGTTTTTAATCCATTCTAAACCTGCATCCGTTAGACACCATTTTCCGCGTGATAAACTTTGTAAAAGTCCCGCGCGTTTTAGTCGATCGTGTGCCCAACCTGAACGATTTTTATAAATGAGTTGACCACTGGAAACAAGTTCAGAGCGTTGGTTTTCATCAAGCCCTAAAAGTTCTGCTGCACCTTCATGAACCACTTTCGCGGCTACGCCTTCAGGATGATGTTTTAAAAAACACAATACAGGCTCAATAAATTTATCATAAGTTGGGACCGCCATAGAAATCCTTTATCAAGGTGATACTTAACGTTAATTTCTCTACTATGACACCTAATTTTTCTGATGTTAAGTTTGATCTTTGTTTTTGAAAGAATTAAATGGGAATATTCATCTAGAAATTTTATTTAATATATTGAATGGTAAAACTATTTGGCGGTCTTCGGTTAATATTCATCCATTATATTATTTGCTTGAATATTCTCAATACCTTAATCACAAAGTAGTATGTAGTACCACTTTACTGAGTTTTTATTTACAACATCAAAATATTGTTATCTTGCTCCAGTTTGTGTAAGAGATAATTATTTTTTTAGAAGAAGTGTTATCAACCAAAAAACACATACTCATCCATAATCCAAGTCAATCTAAAGTAGCCGGTTTAGCTTCCAATCAGCCTTGCCACCAACTGCTATTCAATTATCATTTTCAATCTATTAGGCCAATTGGCTAATGGGAAGTTTAGCGGCAAATTATGCCAATGTAGCTGCATCAGCTTAGTGGGTTAATTAAAAGCGCTAAAGACAATCAAGCCTAGTAATAAACGGATAAATTAGCGGCAACTGAAGGATTATATTTAATCTAAGGGGAATTTTGAAAACTAACATAATTAACCCAAAAGTTTGATCAAAAAGAGATCAAATCATTAAAGTAGATTGAGTATTACTATTTTCTAGGCTTTGTTGAATAAATCGAACTTTTAGGTGATTGGCGGAGCTGATCGCTAAATTCGTTTCAACATCAGGTCCCCATGGCAAAGCAAAAGTTTAAAATTACCAACTGGCCCGCGTACAACAAGGCACTCAGACAACGCGGTTCCCTGACGGTCTGGCTTGATGAGTCGGCCATCGCTGGATGGACTGACAGTTCTTCGCCTGAAGGTCGTGGCCGGCCGCTTTACTACAGCGATATGGCTGTTACCACTGTCCTGATGATGAAGCGTGTGTTTAACCTGTCGCTCCGGGCATTACAGGGCTTCGTTGATTCGATTTTTAAACTCATGTCTTTGCCGCTGTGCTGTCCGGACTACTCGCTGGTCAGCAGACGAGCAAAGAGCGTAAACATCAGCATAAAAACGCCAACGCGTGGTGAAATCTCGCATCTGGTCATCGACAGTACCGGTCTGAAGGTCTTTGGCGAAGGTGAATGGAAAGTCAGGCAGCATGGGGCTGACAGACGAAGAGTGTGGCGCAAGCTTCATCTGGCAGCAGACAGTGTGAATCATGAGATTATCTGTGCCGACTTATCGCTCAGCGGAACGACAGATGCGCAGGCACTGCCGGGCCTGATTAACCAAACCCACCGGAAAATCAGGGAAGTGTCAGCAGACGGTGCTTATGACGCCTGTTACTGCCACGACGCGTTGCTAAGAAAGAAAATCAGGCCCCTTATCCCGCCGCGAAGCAGAGCGAAATACTGGCAGGACAAGTACCATGAACGTAACCATGCGGTGGCGAATCAGCGTCTGAGCAGGAGTAATGATATGTGGAAAAAGAAAGTGGGTTATCAACGGCGTTCAGTGGCAGAAACAGCGATGTTCCGCATAAAAACTTTGCTGGGTGGCCATCTGAGGCTGCGTGACTATGAGGCTCAGGTAGGTGAAGCAATGGCGATGGTCAAAGCGCTGAACCGTATGACGTTGTTGGGTATGCCACCCAGCGTCAGGATCGGATAACAGCTGTAGCAGAGGGAGCCATCCTGGCGGCTAATTCTGATTTATTCAACAAAGCCCTTTTCGGCAGCAATAAGAAAATATTATAATAATATAATCTATCTATATTAGCGTAAATCAACATGATTTAATTGCTGATAGAATAGGATTATTTTTACTAAATTTAAATTTAAATTTAGTGATTTATGAGTAAATAAAGATTTAACTCATGTACATATGTTAGTGAGTGGCTGGTTGAATGGTAAATTGGCTGCTAGTGACAATCAATATCAAATAAATGAGATCTCTATTTAGTCAGCAATCAGACATCTATTTATTTTAAGACATTTGGCATCAAAATTAGTACAGAGCCTGAACCGGTAAGTAAGATTGATACTACAATATTCTTTGTTTAGTTTGAATATCGATTAATGATTATTTTTGTCATTAACAATATATTTTTTGTTAATGACAAAATAATTAGTTGAGTATTTTTTTATTCAATGAAGCGTCGACTTCTGATCTTTTTAAGTACGCATATAATATTGCGCTGATTAAAGTCCCACTGATAATTGCTAACCGATAAGCAATAATTGGTTGTACCACCCCAGGGATCAACATAACAAACAGCCCACCATGCGGCGCCATTAGCGTTACATGAAAATACATCGATAATGCACCGGTAATTGCCCCGCCGAGCATACAGATAGGTAATACCCGCATCGGATCACGAGCAGCAAAGGAAATATCGCCTTCAGAAATAAAGCATAGACCTAATATGAACTCTGCTTTGCCGCCTTCACGTTCATTAGATGAAAATTTATGACGAGCAAATAATGTTGCAAGGCCCATTGCTAAAGGGGGCACCATACCAGCCGCCATAATGGCTGCCATAGGTCCATAAGTTTGGGCACTTAATAACGCGACACCAAATGCATAAGAAGCTTTATTAACTGGTCCTCCCATATCTGTACACATCATCGCACCTTAAAATAACACCTAAGATCACCGCATTAGTTGTACCTATGTTGGTTAGCCATTCGGTAAGAGCTGTCATTACCCAGGAAACGGGATTACCGATAATATAGATCATGACTAAGCCAGTTATTAATGTGGCGAACAATGGCACGATTAAGATTGGTTTTAGGGACACCATACTTTTAGGTAATGGAAAGTGTTGATTGAGTAATTTGGCGACATAGCCAGCCAGAAAACCGGCAATAATACCACCAAGAAAACCGGCATTGGTGCTAACCGCTAGCATGCCACCAACTAATCCAGGCGTTAAGCCAGTTCTATCGGCAATCGAGTAAGCTATATAACCAGATAAAATCGGTACCATGAGGGCTAAAGCAGTGTGTTTACTAATTTGCATTAATGCAGCAGCTAATGTGCCTGGTTGTTCGGCTGCATCTAAACCAAACATAAAAGAGAGAGCGATACAAAGCCCACCGGCTACTACCATGGGGAACATGTAAGAAACACCAGTAAGTAGATTACGATAGATGCCTTGAGTTGCTGTTTTCTCAGTTAACTTGTCTGAGCTATTTTTTACTTTGTGAGGTTGATAATATTCAGCTGTAGTTAATGCATTATCCATTTCTTGTGCTGTTCTTTTTAAGGCGGCACTTGTTGAGGTATGATAAATACGTTTACCGGCAAATTTCGTTAAATCAACTTCAATATCTGTAGCAGCAATAATAAAATCGGCGTTATTAATCTCTGCTGAGCTAATTTCATTGCCTGTTCCTACCGAACCACGTGTTTCTACTTTGATTTGCCAGCCGCGCTTTTTAGCTTCAATTTCTAAGGCTTCTGCTGCCATAAAAGTATGAGCTACCCGAGTAGGACAAGCAGTCACGGCTAAAACACGCTGATTTTTTGCCGCCGCTGGTTTGCTAAAATTGACCTTTTCCACACTAATCGCTGCTTTTTTGGCTATAGAGAGAATTTTTTCTGACTTACATATTGTCTGTGCTTCATCAGTAAAAAAACTTTTTTACCAGTTAATTGGTATTCATTAGATATATTTTCACCAATAACAATAATTAGTTCCGCTTCTGCAATATTATCCGTTAATTTTAAGGATTGTTGTTATATCTGTTGACATAATATTTGCTTAGCAAGATAGGTTCTTGGTGGCATTTCTGGTGAATGGACAATAGCAATTGTTTTCATCAGGATATTCCTTATATTTGAAATGGGATCAGCTCAACACGGTTCATCATTTTTGTCAGTTGTTGCCGATCCATGCCCCTAACATTACCTTGGCTGACTGATATGGCACTGATAGCGGTTGCTAAACGCAATGTATGCTCACTGGTTTTTTGCATCATTAAGCCATAGATTAAACCGCCTACCATGGCATCACCTGCGCCAACTGTACTAACGACCTGGCATTTCGGTGGCGCGGCTAACCAGGCACCGGACGAGTTGACCCACATTGCACCTTCTTCACCCAAGGAAATGACAACGTGAGCAATGCCTTGAGTGCGTAATTGCTGTGCTGCTTTGGCAATTTCTTGATAGCTAGGTAAGGGGTGGCCAATCCAGCTTTCTAATTCATGTCGATTTGGTTTTACCAACCAAGGATTGGCTTTTAAACCAGCAATCAATGCTTCTCGGCTACTATCAAATATGACGCACATACATTGATCACGTAGCTGTTTCATCCAGTCAGTAAAATCATCTAAATCGATACCTTTGGGTAAACTACCACTTACACATACCATATCAAATTGGCTTAACCAGCTCAGTGAATCTTGAGCAAAATGCTGCCAATCCTGTTTGTTGACTTCAAAACCGGAAAAATTAAAATCACTAACTACACTATTTTTTTCTGTCAATTTGAAATTAATTCGAGTTCTACCTTCGATGACATGAAAACGATTTATGATCCCGCGTTCCTTAAAATCCTGTTGGAAACCGGTTAAATTTTCTTTCCCTAAAAAACCACCAACAGTGACATTAATATTTAGATTTTTTAATGTATTAGCAACATTAATGCCTTTACCTGCTGGATATAATCCATGGGTTTTAACTAAGTTAACGGCACCTTTTTCAATATTGTCTAGCATACCGACTAAATCATAGGCGGGATTTAATGTAATGGTAGCAACCTTACTTTTCATGCAATTTCCTCATCCATATTAGCGCTAATGACCTGTTCAATAGCATGTAAGGTTGCTTGGGCGTCAGGGCCACTGATCTTAAATTGGATACGATGATTTTGACGTGCAACTAATCCAATGACACTCATTATATTATGGCCATTGGCGGGAATTCCGCTTCCATCCAAATTAGTAATAGTGACTTTGCTATTAAATTTTTTTATTGTATTAACTAATTGTGAACTTGGGCGTGCATGTAATCCATGTTTATTGTTTAACGTAAACTCCACGGATAGTGTCTCTTTTTCTTCGTTTGTTTCAGTCGTTAGCAAGCTAAATACTTGTACGGCATTTGATGCTTGTAATAATTTCGCTATTTTTTTATCGATCAATAAATTGGCCAGGTGATTTAAAGTATTATTAGCTAGATTATCTTTGCATGATAGCGTGATAAGTAGGCAAAGTTGATGATCTTGATAAGATAAAGGCTCTTTAGGGCGTGCAATGGCCATTGCTGTTTTTAGATTACCTTTTTTACTATCACTCAGCCAGATACCTTGGCCTAAATAAAGCGGTGGATTAGTGATCACATCAACGATAAAATCATTATTGCTGGCATTTGCATCCTGTAAGTGATTAATATTTAACGCTTGTAGTGTCATGATATGGTCGGTATCAACATCTAAAGAGATCATGGAAGCGTTGAAAATGAAGTCATCAATCGACTCTTGGGCAAGCAATATATTATATATTGTGTCTATTGATGTCGTGGTTGCCAATCGCTTGGCAATATTTTCATCACTTAGAATATGTGTCAGTTGTCGTAATAATGTTAAATGTTCCTCTGATTTAGCGGCGATGCCGATGACAATATAAGCTTTGTGGCCATTATCCCAATCTATGCCCTGTGGAAACTGAAATACTTGTACACCTGTCTGTAATACATTATGGAGCGTTTCTACGGTACCATGAGGAATCGCAATACCATTGCCTAAATAAGTTGACGCTTGATTTTCCCTTTTTTGCATACCGATTAGATAATCTGGCGTAACGTAACCCGCATTGATCAATGCTTGGGCAACTTGTGCGATGGCATGTTGTTTATGATCGGCAATTTGTGCTAAATGGATATCTTTTTTAGGCACATCAAACATGTTTTCTCCTATTCACATAAATGAGTGAACGCTGCAGTTTTTATACAGTCAAACCACAAAAGCTATTTTAGGTTTTATTTTATGCAAGCTGAATCGTTTCAATTTGCATATAACTTTAGATAAAAACAGATATATTTATCTAATGGTAATTTTTGTTTTTATGAGTTTGTTCACGAATAAAATGTTTTTTGATTTACTAAACGAAAAAATATAAGCCTAGGTTGGCAAAATAAAAAAATGAAAGTCAGTT
Organism: Arsenophonus endosymbiont of Aphis craccivora; assembly: GCF_013460135.1. GTDB lineage: Bacteria > Pseudomonadota > Gammaproteobacteria > Enterobacterales > Enterobacteriaceae > Arsenophonus > Arsenophonus nilaparvatae. Next base: position 928,828 of record NZ_CP038155.1, on the reverse strand, counting down.
GATTGATATAAAAATGTGATCTTAATAGTAGATTAAAATAAAATAATTAAATTTTAGTGATATATATTTTAATTTTGGGAAATATAATGCAACTTTGTTAATTAAAATTAAATTAATGTTGATAATTATTTGTATTTATTTTGCTTTAATCTGCATATAGCAATATTTTTCTGTGTAATATCAAATAGTAGTCTGGCTATTTAGTTATTTTTTGTTGAAGACTAAATAGGCTTTGTTGAATAAATCGAACTTTTAGGTGATTGGCGGAGCTGATCGCTAAATTCGTTTCAACATCAGGTCCCCATGGCAAAGCAAAAGTTTAAAATTACCAACTGGCCCGCGTACAACAAGGCACTCAGACAACGCGGTTCCCTGACGGTCTGGCTTGATGAGTCGGCCATCGCTGGATGGACTGACAGTTCTTCGCCTGAAGGTCGTGGCCGGCCGCTTTACTACAGCGATATGGCTGTTACCACTGTCCTGATGATGAAGCGTGTGTTTAACCTGTCGCTCCGGGCATTACAGGGCTTCGTTTATTCGATTTTTAAACTCATGTCTTTGCCGCTGTGCTGTCCGGACTACTCGCTGGTCAGCAGACGAGCAAAGAGCGTCAACATCAGCATAAAAACGCCAACGCGTGGTGAAATCTCGCATCTGGTCATCGACAGTACCGGTCTGAAGGTCTTTGGCGAAGGTGAATGGAAAGTCAGGCAGCATGGGGCTGACAGACGAAGAGTGTGGCGCAAGCTTCATCTGGCAGCAGACAGTGTGACTCATGAGATTATCTGTGCCGACTTATCGCTAAGCGGAACGACAGATGCGCAGGCACTGCCGGGCCTTATTAACCAAACCCACCGGAAAATCAGGGAAGTGTCAGCAGACGGTGCTTATCACGCCTGTTACTGCCACGATGCGTTGCTAAGAAAGAAAATCAGGCCCCTTATCCCGCCGCGAAGCGGAGCGAAATACTGGCCGGACAAGTACCATGAACGTAACCATGCGGTGGCGAATCAGCGTCTGAGCAGGAGTAATGATATGTGGAAAAAGAAAGTGGGTTATCACCGGCGTTCAGTGGCAGAAACAGCGATGTTCCGCATAAAAACTTTGCTGGGTGGCCATCTGAGGCTGCGTGACTATGAGGCTCAGGTAGGTGAAGCAATGGCGATGGTCAAAGCGCTGAACCGTATGACGTTGTTGGGTATGCCACACAGCGTCAGGATCGGATAACAGCTGTAGCAGAGGGAGCCATCCTGGCGGCTAATTCTGATTTATTCAACAAAGCCGTTTTCATGACAAAAACATTTTCTATAACACAATTTCGCCAATATTTTCCTGCTACTCAACAACAAGACAAAACTATTTTTCTAAACAGCGCAGCAATAGCCCTTAAGCCCAAGAGTATGATCGCGGCCACGGTTGATTACTAATAACATATTAATACCTCCGTTGATCTATGCCAAAATCCTACAGCACAAACAACAACACATATTTATGAACAAACTGGCAAGAAAGTTGCTGAACTGATCAATGCCAATCAAGCCGAGGAAATTATTTGGACAAAAGGTAGTACTGAATCGATTAATTTTATTACACAAGGCTATTTTCGCGCTCGCCTGCAACCTAATGACGAAATAATTGTTAGCGAAATTGAACATCATGCCAATTTGATCCCATGGTTGATAATGGCTGAACAGACTGGTGCTCAAGTCGTTAAATGGCCATTATAAGAACTTAAACAACTGTAAATTAAACACCTAACAACACTTATTAACACAAAAACTCGGATCATTGCCATTAGCTAAATGTCGAATGTTACCGGTGAATAACCCGATATTCAGGCTATCACTAGGCTAGCTTATCAACATAATATTTTAGTCATGATTGATGGTACACAAGGTATTGTGCATCGTGGTATTGATGTACAAGCTTTAGACATTGATTTTTTTGTCTTCTCAGCCCATAAACTGTATGACCCAATAGGATTAGGTATCTGTATCGATTTGAAGCAGGTACGCCAAATATTGCCGGAGTGTTAGCGTTCAACACTGTTATAGACTGGATTAAAGCCATTAATTGGCAACAAGCTGAAAATTACGCTATTGCCTTAACAGATTAGACTGAAAATCAACTCGCTAAATTGCCCAACACGAGCTTTGATCGCTAATAATTAAAAAAATTATTTCATACTTTTTAGCTAGCTATCATTTTACGCTGCAATTTTTTTAATACATGAGAAACAGCAATAAAACCAAAACTAGCAGTTACCATCGTTGCCGCACCCAAACCAGCGGCGCAATCCATACGCATTGTTCCTCCGGCATTACTTTTAGCCTTACAAACGGTTCCATCACTTTGTGGGTACACTAACTGTTCGGTTGAGAAAACACAGTCAATACCCAATGTACCTTTACTATTACTATTTTTAACTATTTTAAAATCACTTTTTAATCTTTCACGTAATTTTGCTGCTAAGGGATCATGGATCGTTTTTGCTAAATCTTTGACTTGGATCTGTGTCGGATCAAGTTGCCCACCAGCCCCTCCAGTTGTGACGACAGGTATTTTATGACGGCGACAATAAGCTAATAAAGCAGCTTTAGGCCGCATGCTATCAATAGCATCAATCACATAATCAAATTGAATAGATATCAACTCAGCTAGATTGCTGGCCGAGACAAAATCATCAATAATATTAACTTGACACTCAGGGTTAATTTGCAAAATACGTGATTTCATCACTTCAACTTTTGATTGACCAATAGTGTTGCTTAATGCATGCAATTGTCGATTAATATTTGTCACGCACACATCATCCAGATCAATCAGAGTAATAGTGCCGATCCCGGTTCTTGCTAATGCTTCCGCTGCCCATGAGCCTACGCCGCCAATACCAACAACACAAATGTGAGAACGAGCAAAAAGCATTAATGCTTTTTGACCATAGAGGCGGCCAATACCTGCGAAGCGCCGCAACCAAGCATCTGAAAGAAGTAATTGCATGTCTAACCTTAGCTAACAAAAATAGCGTGTTCACCAATAATAAAAAAGAAACTAATTTATTAATTCAAATCCTGATTAATCTATTATGATAACAAAAACTAATTCGTTATCTATTCATCTGCATGGCATAGTCAATCATGTGATAACGACTAGAGCATATTATCTTTATCATACTTATCAACTGAATTGCATCTTATTCTGTATTTTTAAATTAGCAATAAATTATACACTACCCCATTTGATAAGATAATTTCCGATAAAATATTTTACTGATTTAAGCTAATCATTAAATAACTATTTTTATATGACCATTAAAAAAGTTATGAATTTATGTTTGTTGATTACATATTTCGCTATCGATTTTTTGCTGACAAAGTATATCAATAATCATGATGGCTAATTTGCATAAAAGAACAAAAAACAATCATCAAGTCTCTTTTATGTACAAAATATAAAAAAATATCGCAATATTTAAGAAAAAAACTTGCATCGGATCTGATCCTGAGTATAGTGAGCCGCTATCGGACGCGGGATGGAGCAGCTTGGTAGCTCGTCGGGCTCATAACCCGAAGGTCGTCGGTTCAAATCCGACCCCCGCAACCACCTTTCATTAAATATCAAATTAGTTTCCCTACAGGACTATTATCTATCTAATTAACTCACTTAACGCAAAGCCAGTTTTCCGCCGTTGTCGAAATAAGCTTTAATACCCCGAAAAATGGATTCTGCCATCTGCTGTTGGAATTTTGCTGTCTTTAGTTTTCGCTCTTCTTCAATATTACTGATAAAAGCAGTTTCAACTAGAATTGACGGGATGTCTGGTGCCTTTAATACCGCAAAACCAGCTTGATCAACAATGTTTTTATGTAATTTGTTAACGTTACCTATCCGTTTAAGCACTTCTATCCCAAATTTCAAACTATCATTAATAGTCGCCGTCTGAACTAAATCAAACATGGTGTGATCAAGATATTTATCACCACTGTTACTGACACTGACACCACCAACCAGATCGGCCTCATTCTGTGTTTGAGCTAAATAACGGGCGGTATTACTGGTTGCTCCTTTGGTCGATAATGCAAATACTGAGGAACCTCTCGCCTTACGATTAGTAAAGGCATCAGCGTGAATAGAAACAAATAAATCAGCTTGCATTTTCCGCGCTTTTGCAACTCGCACTTTTAAAGGAATAACAACATCTTCATTACGAGTCATATAAACTTTCATCTTAGGTTCACGATTAATTAATATTTTTAATCTACGTGCAATTTGCAATACTATATCTTTTTCCCGCGTTTTATATTTTCCTATAGCACCAGGATCTTCTCCACCATGACCAGGATCGATCATGATGATAATTGGCCTATCTCTCCCGGCTTTACCCGCTGGTTTTTTCGCTTTAACCGGCAACGTATTATCCAATTTACCTTTGTTATAATCTTCTAATAGCGCTAACAACGGATCATCATCAGTGTAAACACCTGAAGCAGGATAAAAATCAACCACTAAACGATGTTTAAAACCAGCAACAGGCGCAATAGTAAACATTTGTGGTTCAACATGAGTTTTTACTTCAAAAACTAAGCGAACCGTTTTTTGATCAAATTGGCCTACTCTGACTAATTTTAAATAAGGATCACGTGAACTGATTTGCTGGCTAATGCCCTGCAACACACTATTTAACTGCATATTTTCTAAATCAACAACAATACGATCAGGCCCAGATAAAGCAAATTGACGATATTTTAAAGCAATATTCGATTCTAACGTTACTCGGGTATAATTAGAGGCAGGCCAGATACGAATAGCAACTATACTGGAAGATGAAGCTAGCCCGAATGGACTAATACTTAACAGCATAGTAGCCACTGCACCTTGCAGAAGACGTCGTCTTGAAAAACCGTGATTTGAATGATCCATCGAAAAATCCACTTAAAGCATCAAATAATTATAAACCGCTCAATATTATCAACAACAAAAAAATAACTATAGAAAACTTTAACCAATCATTAATGAGCTGTCATTAATAAATTGCTCTTTATGAATAATTAGCTACTAATATATTCTGAAGCAATAATGATGATTTTTCATGCATTTCTTCTTGCTATTTGGTGTCAAAAATCATAAAAATACTTTCATTAAGAACAGTCATTTATATGAGGAACATATGAAAGGACGTCGTACTGATTTAGTTAATAAATTTCGCCACTCTGTTCCCTATATTAATATACATCGCGATAAAACCTTTGTTATTACATTAAACGGTAACGCTATCGCAGATAAAATTTTGCTCATATCATTAGCGATATCGGTTTATTACACAGTCTAGGTATTCGGCTAGTTATTGTTTATGGCATACGCGGCTTTGTTGAATAAATCGAACTTTTAGGTGATTGGCGGAGCTGATCGCTAAATTCGTTTCAACATCAGGTCCCCATGGCAAAGCAAAAGTTTAAAATTACCAACTGGCCCGCGTACAACAAGGCACTCAGACAACGCGGTTCCCTGACGGTCTGGCTTGATGAGTCGGCCATCGCTGGATGGACTGACAGTTCTTCGCCTGAAGGTCGTGGCCGGCCGCTTTACTACAGCGATATGGCTGTTACCACTGTCCTGATGATGAAGCGTGTGTTTAACCTGTCGCTACGGGCATTACAGGGCTTCGTTGATTCGATTTTTAAACTCATGTCTTAGCCGCTGTGCTGTCCGGACTACTAGCTGGTCAGCAGACGAGCAAAGAGCGTCAACATCAGCATAAAAACGCCACCGCGTGGTGAAATCTCGCATCTGGTCATCGACAGTACCGGTCTGAAGGTCTTTGGCGAAGGTGAATGGAAAGTCAGGCAGCATGGGGCTGACAGACGAAGAGTGTGGCGCAAGCTTCATCTGGCAGCAGACAGTGTGACTCATGAGATTATCTGTGCCGACTTATCGCTCAGCGGAACGACAGATGCGCAGGCACTGCCGGGCCTGATTAACCAAACCCACCGGAAAATCAGGGAAGTGTCAGCAGACGGTGCTTATGACGCCTGTTACTGCCACGATGCGTTGCTAAGAAAGAAAATCAGGCCCCTTATCCCGCCGCGAAGCGGAGCGAAATACTGGCCGGACAAGTACCATGAACGTAACCATGCGGTGGCGAATCAGCGTCTGAGCAGGAGTAATGATATGTGGAAAAAGAAAGTGGGTTATCACCGGCGTTCAGTGGCAGAAACAGCGATGTTCCGCATAAAAACTTTGCTGGGTGGCCATCTGAGGCTGCGTGACTATGAGGCTCAGGTAGGTGAAGCAATGGCGATGGTCAAAGCGCTGAACCGTATGACGTTGTTGGGTATGCCACACAGCGTCAGGATCGGATAACAGCTGTAGCAGAGGGAGCCATCCTGGCGGCTAATTCTGATTTATTCAACAAAGCCGGCATACGCCCACAGATAGATAAAAAACTCATAAACCAACAATATCCTATAATCTACCATAAAAATATTTGCGTCACTGATGCAAATACCTTATATCGGTGACATTACAATTAGATATTACTGCTCTGTTATCAATTAGTCTCAACAATACGCCATTGCAAAGTGCCCATATAAATGTCGTCAGTGGTAATTTTATTATTGCTCAACCTTTAGGGATTGACGATGGTGTTGATTACTGCCATAGCGGAGGTATACGAAGAATCGATGAAGTATCCATCAACCATCATGTAAAAAACTGCTACATTGTATTAATTAGCCCAATTGCTGTTTCGGTCACCGGAGAAAGTTTTAATTTGTCTACAGAAACAATCGCAACACAATTGGCAATAAAATTAAAAGCAGAAAAATTAATTGGATTTTGCTCTTCACAAGGAATTAGTGATAAAAATGGCAATAGATTATCGGAACTCTCGCCGAATGAAGCTGAAAAGTATATTGCTGAATTGGAAAAACAGCCAAATAATCATTCTGACATACTGCATTTTTTATATAGCGCAATTAAAGCATGCCGGCAAGGTGTTCGTCGTAGCTATTTGATAAGCTATCAAGAGAATGGTGCTTTATTACAAGAACTTTTCTCTCATGAAGGTATCGGTAGCCAAATTATCATGGAAAATTGTGAACAAATTCGTCTAGCTAATATCAATGATATAGCAGAAATATTAGAATTAATTCAACCGTTGGAACAGCAAGGAATATTAATTTGCCGTTCACGTGAGCAATTAGAAATAGAAATTGACAAATTTACTATCATCGAGCGAGAAAATATGATCATCGCTTGCGTAGCACTTTATGACTATTTAGAAGAAAAGTCTGGAGAAATGGCTTGCCTGGCTGTACATCCTGATTATCTTAATTTATCAAGGGGTGAAAAACTGCTTAAACACATTACTCTACAAGCCAACAATTTAAATTTAGAAAAACTTTTTGTATTAACAACCCGAAGTACTCACTGGTTTCTAGAAAGAGGATTTTTTCCAGCAAAAGTTGATATGTTGCCAATAAAAAAACAAGCGCTTTATAATTATCAACGATGCTCAAAAATTTTAATACTTAATAGGCTTTGTTGAATAAATCGAACTTTTAGGTGATTGGCGGAGCTGATCGCTAAATTCGTTTCAACATCAGGTCCCCATGGCAAAGCAAAAGTTTAAAATTACCAACTGGCCCGCGTACAACAAGGCACTCAGACAACGCGGTTCCCTGACGGTCTGGCTTGATGAGTCGGCCATCGCTGGATGGACTGACAGTTCTTCGCCTGAAGGTCGTGGCCGGCCGCTTTACTACAGCGATATGGCTGTTACCACTGTCCTGATGATGAAGCGTGTGTTTAACCTGTCGCTCCGGGCATTACAGGGCTTCGTTGATTCGATTTTTAAACTCATGTCTTTGCCGCTGTGCTGTCCGGACTACTCGCTGGTCAGCAGACGAGCAAAGAGCGTCAACATCAGCATAAAAACGCCAACGCGTGGTGAAATCTCGCATCTGGTCATCGACAGTACCGGTCTGAAGGTCTTTGGCGAAGGTGAATGGAAAGTCAGGCAGCATGGGGCTGACAGACGAAGAGTGTGGCGCAAGCTTCATCTGGCAGCAGACAGTGTGACTCATGAGATTATCTGTGCCGACTTATCGCTCAGCGGAACGACAGATGCGCAGGCACTGCCGGGCCTGATTAACCAAAACCACCGGAAAATCAGGGAAGTGTCAGCAGACGGTGCTTATGACGCCTGTTACTGCCACGACGCGTTGCTAAGAAAGAAAATCAGGCCCCTTATCCCGCCGCGAAGCGGAGCGAAATACTGGCCGGACAAGTACCATGAACGTAACCATGCGGTGGCGAATCAGCGTCTGAGCAGGAGTAATGATATGTGGAAAAAGAAAGTGGGTTATCACCGGCGTTCAGTGGCAGAAACAGCGATGTTCCGCATAAAAACTTTGCTGGGTGGCCATCTGAGCCGGCGTGACTATGAGGCTCAGGTAGGTGAAGTAATGGCGATGGTCAAAGCGCTGAACCGTATGACGTTGTTGGGTATGCCACACAGCGTCAGGATCGGATAACAGGTGTAGCAGAGGGAGCCATCCTGTCGGCTAATTCTGATTTATTCAACAAAGCCCATGGGGACCTGATGTTGAAACGAATTTAGCGATCAGATCCGCCAATCACCTAAAAGTTCGATTTATTCAACAAAGCCATATTAAATATAATTAAAAATAATAGACTAAGCCTATGCCTAAAACATTATCAGTGCTAATGCCGTAATTTTCAGTAAATTTATTCTTATTTAATAAATTAATTTTATAATCTAACAGTGCAGCAAATTTTTTATTAAAATAGTAGAATGAGCCTAGTGATATGAATTTATTTAAGTAATTATTTCCATATTCTCCAAGACCTTTCCATCGAGCCTGAATATAAGCTAATGATGGTTTCAAACCATAATCAAATGTATATTGAGCGACAATTTCACAAGTTTCTGTTTTAGGTGCAATGTTGGTATTTGTCGAGCCAAAAGGTGTCGTATTACGTGTTTCAATATAAGTTGATGCCAGATAGACGTTATTGGCATTATATTTCGCACCAATACTCCAAGTTTCTGCGCGTGTGCCATTGGCATAGTAATTAACCGTGTCATTATTGACATTGTGTGAATTACTATAACTGCCGCCAAAACTTAGTCCAAAATCAGTATTATAAATCACTGATAGACCGTAGCCGTCACCGTTATTTTGCTTGGCTGTACTTACACCTGAGTTATTATTATCCGTATTTTTTCCTTGATATTGTAATGCAATGTTTAATCCATCAATATAGCCAAATAAATTATTGTTGCGATAGGTAAGTAAATTTCTATTTCTACCGTTCATATAATTATCCGGCATTGATATGCCATCATCCAAAAATATTGGCAGGACATCAATCCAGCCGTCAATATGATATAGCACGCCATAATTACGGCCGTAATCAATAGAACCTAAATATTTATGATTAATTCCAACGTAGGCTAATCGATTTTTATCGATATGGTTATCCTCTGTTTTATTAACCATTGTTTCCCATTCAAATTGACCAAATCCAGTAAGGTTATCGGAAATTTCGGTGCTGCCTTTAATTCCAACCCGAACTCTTGAATCATCTCCGCCACTTTTACCTTTACCAATATGATTTCTCACATCAATTTTTCCGTAAAGATCTAGCTTATTTCTATCTTGATTATATATTTCAGCTGCGTTGGCAATATTAGTGACGGGAAATACTAACATTAACAATGCAATACGCCTTATTTTCATGCTACTCATCCTCTTCTCTTGTTTTGTTTTTGTTAATTTTAAGTAATTTAATTTGTTGTAAATATTTTATGTTTTTGTTTCATATAAAGACAGGCTTTGTTGAATAAATCGAACTTTTAGGTGATTGGCGGAGCTGATCGCTAAATTCGTTTCAACATCAGGTCCCCATGGCAAAGCAAAAGTTTAAAATTACCAACTGGCCCGCGTACAACAAGGCACTCAGACAACGCGGTTCCCTGACGGTCTGGCTTGATGAGTCGGCCATCGCTGGATGGACTGACAGTTCTTCGCCTGAAGGTCGTGGCCGGCCGCTTTACTACAGCGATATGGCTGTTACCACTGTCCTGATGATGAAGCGTGTGTTTAACCTGTCGCTCCGGGCATTACAGGGCTTCGTTTATTCGATTTTTAAACTCATGTCTTTGCCGCTGTGCTGTCCGGACTACTCGCTGGTCAGCAGACGAGCAAAGAGCGTCAACATCAGCATAAAAACGCCAACGCGTGGTGAAATCTCGCATCTGGTCATCGACAGTACCGGTCTGAAGGTCTTTGGCGAAGGTGAATGGAAAGTCAGGCAGCATGGGGCTGACAGACGAAGAGTGTGGCGCAAGCTTCATCTGGCAGCAGACAGTGTGACTCATGAGATTATCTGTGCCGACTTATCGCTCAGCGGAACGACAGATGCGCAGGCACTGCCGGGCCTGATTAACCAAACCCACCGGAAAATCAGGGAAGTGTCAGCAGACGGTGCTTATGACGCCTGTTACTACCACGATGCGTTGCTAAGAAAGAAAATCAGGCCCCTTATCCCGCCGCGAAGCGGAGCGAAATACTGGCCGGACAAGTACCATGAACGTAACCATGCGGTGGCGAATCAGCGTCTGAGCAGGAGTAATGATATGTGGAAAAAGAAAGTGGGTTATCACCGGCGTTCAGTGGCAGAAACAGCGATGTTCCGCATAAAAACTTTGCTGGGTGGCCATCTGAGGCTGCGTGACTATGAGGCTCAGGTAGGTGAAGCAATGGCGATGGTCAAAGCGCTGAACCGTATGACGTTGTTGGGTATGCCACACAGCGTCAGGATCGGATAATAGGTGTAGCAGAGGGAGCCATCCTGGCGGCTAATTCTGATTTATTCAACAAAGCCTTAAATAACTTACGATTTTAAATATTATTTTTGTTTATTAACTCTGCCGATTGATTTTATTATTTATCAACTTAAACAAAAGCTAAACTATATGTAATGCTATAATTGGAAAAGCTATTTATCTTCATTATAATCCGCCCGAGTTAATATTATTTTTTAATATTAAGCGCGGTGCAGTATCTCGTTAGGCGAGGCTCCTATACAAACATAGGTTGCTGATCTGACGACGTCGAGAGACGCCCAAAATCAGGACAGGATATATCGAGTCAAGGTGTATCCCCATGTAACTTCATGCTATTTTCAGGATACGTTGTATAGTGCTAAAACTGATACGTTGAGATATCTTAATATTCTCGCATCTAGTTTTGCCATTATATTGAGAACTGTTTGCAGTTTATAACAGTGATAGGGTTTCGAAAATGAAGTTAACATCCCTACAAAAAACGGCTCCCAATGTGGTGTGTCCGGCCAATAGTCCTACAGAAAATTTCAATGAGTAACATCATAATAAATTTGATGAAGTGAAAGTTAGTGCATATATGAGCCAATCTTATATTGCAGTTTCTATGAATGATTCTGTTGCCGCTATTAAAAATAATCTGGCTAATATAATTACCGGCGATTAAATCCCGACTTATCTTTATGTAATTGATAAAAATAAATATCTGAATGGTGTGTTATTAATGAAAACATTATTAACCTCATCAGATGAATTATTTGTATCAGATATTATGCAATGTGATTTTTTTTCTGTTTCACCAGATCAATCACGAGAAGAAGTGTTTGCTCTTCTCAATCATTGTGATGTTGATTCTATTCCGGTTGTGGAGTTTTCTAAACTAAAAGGGGTATTACGTGCTCAAGACATCGCTGAATTAATTGAGGATGAGAATACCCACGATGCACATCTACAAGGCGCCACGCTACCTTTAGAAGTGCCTTATATGTCAACCAGCCCAATAACATTATGGCGTAAACGTGTTGTTTGGTTATTGATGCTATTTGTGGCTGAAGCTTATACAGGTTCAGTATTGAAAGCTTTTTCTGATCAGTTGGAATCTGCCATTTCATTAGCTTTCTTTATTCCTTTATTAATTGTCACCGGCGGTAATAGTGGTACTCAGATAACTGCTACTTTAGTGCGAGCAATGGCATTAGGGGAAGTCAGTTTACGTAATTTAGGTGCTGTGCTTAAAAAAGAGATATCTATATCATTTTTAGTGGCACTAACGATAGGTTGTGTTGGCATATTTCGTGCCTGGATCTTGAACGTAGGCTATCAAGTTACCCTGGTTGGCGGTTTGACTATGATGGCAATTACTGTGTGGAGTGCGATTGTTTCTTCGATTATTCCAATGGTACTGAAACGATTTAATATTGATCCTGCGATTGTTTCTGCTCCCTTTACTGCAACTTTTATTGATGGCACAGGATTAATTATTTACTTTGAAATTGCTAAGATGCTTATGACTGATTTAGCTTGATCAACAAAGGAGAGTGATTCGCTCTCCTATTGATTTTGCCAAACAAGATATTGACCACATTTTTTGCAAATATACTCCCCTTTCCCGAGTTGGATTTTGTTGTGCCGCCGTAGGGTTAATTGATGAGATAGGTCGCACTTGCAATGGTAATGAAAAGTCTGCTTATGAATTGAGGTTAATGCAAACTGATGTGTTCTCTGTGGTGGAGCATCAAGGATTATTGCCATCATCCATTTCCATTCTTTACCATGAGGGGCTGTTTTACCAAAACAGTGATATACCAATAAATGGGCTAACTCATGTGGAATAACTTGATTGATAAAAATTTCACCATTTTCAATCAGAAAAATGGGGTTAAGACGTATTTCCCACGCCTCCAGGTGAGCACTACCAGCGATGGTTCCTCGTTGTCGGTAATTAATCAACGGTTCTGTAAAGGTTTTTCCTAATTTGGTACTCGCTGTAGCCAGTTTGTTGCGCAATACTCGCATGACAATCTGTTGTAAAGCGATAGGTACTCGATGTGATTTCATACTATTAATATGGTTAAATGGGCTAAGCGTGAGCTTAGAACAAAAGTAATTAATTTATTATGGTATTTTTTAAATAATCGTTAAAAAATTTTAATAACTAATTGCTATTTTTGCATAGTTCTAAAATAACAAAAGGGAAAGTTATCTAACTGTCCCTTTGCTGTTTTAACAAGATAAAATCGACGATTAGTTAATTAAAACCGACGGCTGCGCGAAGTTCAGCAACTTTATCCGTTTTTTCCCATGGGAATTGAGGACGGCCAAAATGTCCATACGCTGCAGTTTGACGGTAAATAGGCTGTAATAAATTGAGCATTTTGACTAGACCATAAGGACGTAAGTCAAAGATTTTATGCACTAAATGAACCAGCGTTTCATTGGCTATTTTTTCAGTACCGAAAGTTTCGATCATGATGGATGTCGGTTCAGCGATACCAATCGCATAAGAAATTTGAATTTCACAGCGATCAGCAAGTCCCGCGGCAACAATATTCTTTGCTACGTAGCGCGCTACATAGGCAGCAGAACGATCGACTTTAGACGGATCTTTGCCAGAAAAAGCCCCGCCACCATGGCGAGCCATGCCACCGTAAGTATCGACAATAATTTTACGGCCAGTTAAACCACAATCACCCATTGGACCGCCTATAACAAAACGACCTGTTGGATTAATAAAATAGTTAGTATTTTTCTGTAACCATTCTGTCGGTAATACGGGCTTAATAATTTCTTCCATTACCGCTTCTGATAAGGTGTCTTTGCTAATTTCTTCAGCATGCTGAGTAGATAAGACAATAGTATCAATGCCCACTATTTTATTATTTTCATATTTGAAAGTGATTTGGCTTTTAGCATCTGGACGTAACCAGGGCAAAGTACCATTTTTTCGCACTTCTGCTTGGCGTTCGACTAAGCGGTGAGCATAAGTAATTGGCGCTGGCATAAGAACATCGGTTTCGTTATTAGCGTACCCAAACATGATCCCTTGATCGCCTGCGCCTTGTTCTAAAGGATTTGCACGATCGACTCCTTGATTAATATCAGGAGATTGTTTGCCAATTGCACTGATAACAGCACAGGAATTGGCATCAAAACCCATATTGGAGCTGGTATAGCCAATTTCGCGTATCGTGCGCCGCGTAATTTCTTCAATATCTACCCAGGCGCTGGTCGTAATTTCACCGCCAACCATTACCATACCTGTTTTTACATAGGTTTCACATGCAACGCGTGCTTTTGGATCCTGTTCAATAATTGCATCAAGAACTGCGTCTGAAATTTGATCTGCAATTTTATCAGGATGACCTTCTGATACTGATTCAGAAGTGAAAAGATGTGTGGTCATAGATGTTTTATTACCTTAAAAATTCGGAGAAACTGAATTAGATGTATTACCATCCAGACGTCTATTATAATGTTAATTTTGCGCTATTGCTAGCTGTTTTTTATCTTTGTTGATGGCAAAAATCTGATTTGCTAGATATAGATAAATATGTTGATGTTTTATTCAATTTGATTTTGGATTTTTCTTATAATAAAGGTATAAACAGCGCGATAACTGATGAACCTTTTTTCTCATCAGGCGTTATGCGGTAGTATCGGTATTGATACTACTTCTCAATTTAAAATGGTTACGTTCTGAGGGGCTTTGTTGAATAAATCAGAATTAGCCGCCAGGATGGCTCCCTCTGCTACAGCTGTTATCCGATCCTGACGCTGTGTGGCATACCCAACAACGTCATACGGTTCAGCGCTTTGACCATCGCCATTGCTTCACCTACCTGAGCCTCATAGTCACGCAGCCTCAGATGGCCACCCAGCAAAGTTTTTATGCGGAACATCGCTGTTTCTGCCACTGAACGCCGGTGATAACCCACTTTCTTTTTCCACATATCATTACTCCTGCTCAGACGCTGATTCGCCACCGCATGGTTACGTTCATGGTGCTTGTCCGGCCAGTATTTCGCTCCGCTTCGAGGCGGGATAAGGGGCCTGATTTTCTTTCTTAGCAACGCGTCGTGGCAGTAACAGGCGTCATAAGCACCGTCTGCTGACACTTCCGTGATTTTCCGGTGGGTTTGGTTAATCAGGCCCGGCAGTGCCTGCGCATCTGTCGTTCCGCTGAGCGATAAGTCGGCACAGATAATCTCATGAGTCACACTGTCTGCTGCCAGATGAAGCTTGCGCCACACTCTTCGTCTGTCAGCCCCATGCTGCCTGACTTTCCATTCACCTTCGCCAAAGACCTTCAGACCGGTACTGTCGATGACCAGATGCGAGATTTCACCACGCGTTGGCGTTTTTATGCTGATGTTGACGCTCTTTGCTCGTCTGCTGACCAGCTAGTAGTCCGGACAGCACAGCGGCAAAGACATGAGTTTAAAAATCGAATCAACGAAGCCCTGTAATGCCCGGAGCGACAGGTTAAACACACGCTTCATCATCAGGACAGTGGTAACAGCCATATCGCTGTAGTAAAGCGGCCGGCCACGACCTTCAGGCGAAGAACTGTCAGTCCATTCAGCGATGGCCGACTCATCAAGCCAGACCGTCAGGGAACCGCGTTGTCTGAGTGCCTTGTTGTACGCGGGCCAGTTGGTAATTTTAAACTTTTGCTTTGCCATGGGGACCTGATGTTGAAACGAATTTAGCGATCAGCTCCGCCAATCACCTAAAAGTTCGATTTATTCAACAAAGCCGTTCTGAGGCTGAATGTTATAACCATGTTTTGAGGTGAATGGGTAATGTTCCATTATCAGCAAATAGCAAATTACCAATCATCACAGCTTAATGTCTGTGTAGCCGCTTCTATTTCCTTTCTCTATATTATGGCTTCTAGTCGAAATTATAGGTCGTACTCGAGACAGACTAAAATCATTCATTGATAAGTTGTTTTGCAACTATTAAATAACAGAATGATTGCTGAGTTGTCATGAATCCTTTTTTAATAAAATAAGAGTTATTGCTGTTTCCTGGAAATTTTAAAATTTGCACAGAATATTATCTCATTAGATAGTATATGTTGAGGAAAAAGTGAAGCTCATACTCCATTTCAGGAGATAAGTATGAATAACAATATCGCGCGTAAAATGCAACAAACTTATAATATTGCATATTGGGGAGGCGGCTATTACCAGGTTAATGAACAAGGTAATATTACTATGTGTCCTAATCTTGCCCAACCAGACGCGAAAATTGATTTAGCCGCTTTAGTTGAAAAAGTACAGGAGGAACAGCAACATCTGCGTTTGCCGGCCCTGTTTTGTTTTCCGCAAATTTTACCACATCGATTGCGGTCAATTAATGCTGCATTTGAACGGGCGCGTCGTGATTATGGCTATCAAGGTGATTACTTTCTTGTCTACCCAATTAAGGTAAATCAGCAGTGGCGAGTGATTGAAACTTTAGTGAGATCAGGAGAACCTTGAGGTTTAGAAGCCGGCTCCAAAGCAGAATTAATCGCTGTATTAGCGCATGCAGGTATGACGAAATCAGTGATTGTTTGTAATGGCTATAAAGATCGGGAATATATTCGTTTAGAGTTGATCGGCTAAAAGCTTGGCCATAAAGTTTACTTAGTGATTGAAAAAATGACTGAATTTGCCCTAGTTTTGGATGAAGCTAAAAGGTTAGATGTTATTCCTCGGTTGGGAGTACGAGCACGTTTGGCGTCACAAGGTTCGGGTAAATGGCAAGCGAGTGGTGGTGAGAAATCAAAATTTGGGTTGGCCGCGGCTCAGGTTTTGCAGTTGATTGATACATTAAGAAGTGAAGGGCGCCTGGAAAGTTTGCAATTATTACATTTCCATTTAGGTTCTCAGATGTCTAATATTCGCGATATTGCCACAGGCGCTAGAGAGGCGGCTCGTTTTTATGTTGAGTTACATAAATTAGGTGTCAAAATTGAATGTTTTGAGGTTGGTGGTGGTCTTGGGGTTGATTATGAGGGGACTAGGTCGCAATCAGATTGTTCTGTCAACTATGGTTTAAACGAATACGCCAATAATGTTATCTGGGCGATAGGTGAAGCTTGTGATGAACATGGGTTAGAGCATCCAACGGTGATCACTGAATCTGGTCGAGCGTTAACCGCACATCATACCGTATTAGTTTCCAATATAATTGGTGTTGAACGTAATGAATTTACTAAGATCACGCCACCACCGAAAGATACCGAATTATTGCTGATTTCCCTGTGGGAGACATGGAATGAAATGCAACAGGGAAATAGCCGTTCATTACGTGAATGGCTGCATGATAGTCAACTTTCGTTATATGATGTGCATACCCAATATGCCCATGGCATGTTAAATTTGACAGATCGTGCTTGGGCTGAAGAGCTTTATCTTAATATTTGTCGTCGTGTATTCAGCAGGATTTAGATCCCAGTAATCGAGCTCCTCGTCCGATTATCGATGAGTTACAAGAGCGGATGGCTGATAAGTTATATGTTAACTTTTCGTTATTTCAATCTATGCCTGATGCCTGATGCCTGATGCCTGGGGGATTGACCAACTTTTTCCAGTATTACCGATTCAAGGATGAAATGCGCCATTAGAACGGCGGGCGGTTTTATTAGATATTACCTGTGATTCGGATGTTATTATTGATCACTATATCGATGGTGATGTTATCGCTGCTACTATGCCGATGCCTAATTATGATCTGGAAGAGCCGCCGATGATAGACTTTTTTATGGTCGGTGCTTATCAAGAAATATTAGGCAATATGCATAATTTGTTTGGCGATACAGCAGCGATTGACGTCTATATTGATAATTCAGGTGAAGTCAGGTATTTACAAAGTGAATAGGGAGATTCGGTGGCGGATATGCTCCATTACGTCAAGCTTGATCCTAACATGTTATTGACGCTTTTTCGTGATCAAGTCAATAGTAAAGATTTGACGAAAAGTTTAAAGGAGCAGTTTCTGGCTGAATTTGAAACAGGATTATATGGTTATACCTATTTAGAAGGTGAGTCAATATAAGTTAGCCAAGGTTATTGAGCGATAAGGGAATAAATCTTAACCGGTGCATCGTCAATCTCGTCCTTTAAGACAGGGAGGATGCCAGGCAGAAGCGCAGTAGTCTTAATAGTGAAAGTTATTCACTAATAAACAGTTTGAGATAAATTATATGATCAATAATACATTAAATAATCAAGAAGATAACTCTTTGGTTTCTAATGCCTTTGGTTTCATGCGTTTTCCACTCCATTTTTCACCTTATGATAGTGATGCACAATGGGTGATCACAGGTGTTCCCTTTGATATGGCGACATCAGGTCGGGCGGGCAGCCGTCATGGGCCGGCTGCTATTCGACAGGTATCAGCAAACCTGGAATGGGAGGGTAAACGTTGGCCATGGCAGTTTGATCTCAACGATCAGTTAAAAGTAGTTGATTGCGGAGATCTGGTATTTGCTTTTGGTGATGCACAGGATATGAGCGATAAGTTGCAGGCACATATCGAAAAGTTATTGGTATCCGGCAAAAGATGTTTAACCTTTGGTGGTGATCACTTTGTCACGTTACCTTTACTGCGTGCACACGCAAAGCATTTTGGCCCCATGGCGTTGGTTTATTTTGACGCTCATACCGATACTTATAGTAATGGCAGTCAAGTTGATCATGGTACCATGTTTTACCATGCGCCAAATGAAGGATTAATTGATGCCACACACTCAATTCAGATTGGTATTCGGACCGAATATGATAAGCACAATGGCTGTACAGTGTTGGATGCAGCTTATGTGAATGACGCACCGCTGGAAGATATTATTGCTCAGATAAAATCGACAGTGGGTGAATTACCGGTTTATTTGAACTTTGACATTGATTGTTTGGATCCTGCCTTTGCGCCAGGTACAGGAACGCCGGTTGTCGGAGGGTTAACCAGTGATCTTGCCTTAAAGTTGTTGCGAGCTTTACAACCATTGAATATTGTTGGCATGGATATTGTGGAAGTTGCTCCGGCTTATGATCATTCACAAATTACTGCCTTAGCGGCGGCTACCATCGCACTGGATATGCTTTATATTCAGGCTAGCAAAAAGCGTTAACTAATCTATATAATTTTGCAACAAAAATGTGCCATAAATGGCACATTTTTATTTGCGCTAAAGTCAACTAATTATCTATCAAATTGAATGAATATTAGTTAAGACATGCAATCAATCTGAATTTATTTTTTACTTATTAAAGTAAGTTATGTGACTGTTTTTTTATGCAATAAAATAGGTAAAATATCACTTTTTAAATGGCAGGAACAAAGTATAAATGCATCGTATATCTAATAATTTAATATTAAATGCTGCCTATCCTAGACAAATGGCGGAACAACCTGTTCCTTCCACTAGTTGTCAGAAAAACCAACCAAAAAGTGGTATTCCAGCAACGCATTTAAAAACCCTTTCTAACTATGCGATTCAAAAAAATCTCATTTATGGTATTCGACCCATTAGTCCATATGCGACCTCTTTAATTGAAGCCGGTTATCCCACTAAGCCGCTTATGATTAAAGGGAAAACTGCCGATTGGGGTCCACAAGCCGGATTTATTTGTGTTGATCAAAATTTTAGTCAGCTTGTTGGACAGTCAGAACAGGTGCAAAAATACAATGCTTTGATCAGTAAAAATATACAAAATGGTGAAGCAATTGGTGTGCCTTTGACTATAACTAGCGATAGGATCAACGAACTGATCGAGTTAGGTTGTCTTGAGTCATTTCGCTCACGTGGCGATCGCATGATTTTATTAGCACGCTCCCCAACTGGGCAGGAATATCAATTTGAAGCTATTCCTCAATCTAATAATCATAACCACTATCGAATAGAAATAGCCGGGAAACCGATTTATGTGTTAAGTGAACCGGAAATACAAGAATTTTTTGTCCCTGATTATGATTTATTACTAGTCTCTACTCATTTCCGTGATTTTGGTGCGTTTGATAACATTACATCATATAAACGTAATGATCCCATACAAGGAACAACAAATTCTCGTGCTGAGTGGTTAGCTGATGATATTCACTGTGCGCTAGGTCGTGATAAACAGCATAAGCTGATTCATCATGGTGCATATGTTTATAATGAGTCATCGGAGTTGGCTGACAATTTTCCGGTAACGCTATTTTTGCCTAAAGTGATTGGAAAATATGCCAAAATAACGGTACTGGATTCAGTAGAGGCACTGGATGAATTTATTCAAGCCGCCAAAAATGAAGGTTACCATGTACCACTCAATGTACGTTGGCAAGAAATGCACAATATTCGTCGCGCGTCTTTTGAAAAGTCCCATCAACGAATTGAACATTTTTTTCGTAAATTGTCATTATAAAGACCACACTCGGCAGATAGCTGAGTTAAGTTGTTATTTATGCGTTGGTAAATCAAAATGGCGGGCCAGTATTGGAGCAGTAAAATTTTTCTTCAGATAAAATCCACGCGGTAGCGTCATTATTGGCTGGCCGTATCTACCTATCCCTTCTGTCAAAGCCTTATTATTTGCAGCTTTAGGGCGGATTTGTAGTACCTGGCCATGGCGTGCGGTGATGTTTTCAACCTGACCTAATACGATCATATCCATTAATTCTTCCCAATCTGTTTTAAGCAGCTGCTCTTCAATGGGATTGGGACTCCACAATAAGGGTGAAGCAACTCTTCGTTTAGCTAATGGGATTTGGCGCTCACCTTCAATGGGTATCCATAAAACCCGTGATAGCTTATGACGTACATGACTTGAAAGCCAGGTTACTCCACTATTACCGGTTAAAGCTGCCACACAAACGAAGGTTGTTTCTAATGGCTCACCATAGCGGTTAATAGGGATGGTTTTAAGTTCAATACCAAGATGAGCAAAATCTTGTTCTGCTTTGCTACCAGCATTTGCGCCTAAACAATATTCTAATAACTGACCTACCCAACCTTTAGCAAATCTAAGGTCGTGGGGGACTGCGATACCTGCCTGATAAGCCAGTTCAGCCATGGTATAACCCGCTAGGCTTTTGGCTTTACTCAGTAAACTTTGTTCATCATAAGTGGGCAGGGGAGAAAATTGCATAAATCACGCCTGTATAAAAAATAGCCAGTTAAATTTGTACACACAGTGAAAATTTTAACATAGATCGAGTAAATAAGAACAATCCATTGATAATCAAATCATTTTATCCATGGTCGATATATTTTTTTTCTGTTATGAATTTAATCGAATCGGTAATAAACAGGATCTCAGCTATAGTTATCCACAATTTTACTGGATAACTCTAATAAAAAGCCTTTACTGGTTTAATTTACAGTCTTGACAGGATGGTTTATGTTAAAAAGAGCTGTTAGCTTGTTTAACAAAACAGCGTATCCTGTGGATAAAATGGATATTGCTGGATCTTTGTTCATCCTGTTTTGATGGTTAGCTATCTGTTCTGCTTTGAGCTATGTTTAATCGATTAAATCGATTTATCTCTATGAAAAAAAACTATTAATTTTTTATTTCGAAATCTATCGATTGAAAAACTTATGAAATTATACCCTGTTTACTCTAGCTTTTTTCACATGGATATCCACAGAAAAGGTGAATAAATTAATAAATATAGCCCTACATGTGGATAATTTTCATTATTAATAGATAAATTAAATTATTTTTCAGTAAATAAAACGCAATATAAGATTTAGGCATCTAATTAAATAGAATGTCATCACCTTTTCTAACATTTTAATTAATTTAAATAAAAAGAAAAATCATCAGGCTTTGCCTACATAGTGAGGCAGTGCCTGTTATTTGAACTTTTATCGCAAAAATAGTGGTTGCTGCTCTTCATAACTGGTAATGAACTTTTCATATTGTAAAGGGCTTTGTTGAATAAATCAGAATTAGCCGCCAGGATGGCTCCCTCTGCTACAGCTGTTATCCGATCCTGACGCTGTGTGGCATACCCAACAACGTCATACGGTTCAGCGCTTTGACCATCGCCATTGCTTCACCTACCTGAGCCTCATAGTCACGCAGCCTCAGATGGCCACCCAGCAAAGTTTTTATGCGGAACATCGCTGTTTCTGCCACTGAACGCCGGTGATAACCCACTTTCTTTTTCCACATATCATTACTCCTGCTCAGACGCTGATTCGCCACCGCATGGTTACGTTCATGGTACTTATCCGGCCAGTATTTCGCTCCGCTTCGCGGCGGGATAAGGGGCCTGATTTTCTTTCTTAGCAACGCATCGTGGCAGTAACAGGCGTCATAAGCACCGTCTGCTGACACTTCCCTGATTTTCCGGTGGGTTTGGTTAATAAGGCCCGGCAGTGCCTGCGCATCTGTCGTTCCGCTGAGCGATAAGTCGGCACAGATAATCTCATGAGTCACACTGTCTGCTGCCAGATGAAGCTTGCGCCACACTCTTCGTCTGTCAGCCCCATGCTGCCTGACTTTCCTTTCACCTTCGCCAAAGACCTTCAGACCGGTACTGTCGATGACCAGATGCGAGATTTCACCACGCGTTGGCGTTTTTATGCTGATGTTGACGCTCTTTGCTCGTCTGCTGACCAGCGAGTAGTCCGGACAGCACAGCGGCAAAGACATGAGTTTAAAAATCGAATCAACGAAGCCCTGTAATGCCCGGAGCGACAGGTTAAACACACGCTTCATCATCAGGACAGTGGTAACAGCCATATCGCTGTAGTAAAGCGGCCGGCCACGACCTTCAGGCGAAGAACTGTCAGTCCATCCAGCGATGGCCGACTCATCAAGCCAGACCGTCAGGGAACCGCGTTGTCTGAGTGCCTTGTTGTACGCGGGCCAGTTGGTAATTTTAAACTTTTGCTTTGACATGGGGACCTGATGTTGAAACGAATTTAGCGATCAGCTCCGCCAATCACCTAAAAGTTCGATTTATTCAACAAAGCCATTGTAAAGTCAATCCAATATTAGCTAACCCATTTATCAAGCAATAACGATGAAAATTATCAATGCTAAAAAATAAGTTTTATCCCAAGCAATGACTGTTTGGGTCGTCAAATCAATGGTGAATTGACAACCCTCATATTGTTCAACATAGTTAAATAACTGGTTAATTTCTTCTTCATTTAATTTAATTGGTAATAATTGGTTGTTAAAGGCATTGTTATAGAAAATATCGGCAAAACTTGGCGCAATAACGGCGCAAAAGCCCTAATCTGTTAATGCCCACGGCGCATGTTCGAGCGATGATCCACAACCGAAATTTTCACGGACTAATAAAATAGTGGCACTTTGGTAACGTGGTTTATTAAGGACAAAATCCGGATTAGGTTGTTGCCCGTTATCGTCCAGGAAACGCCAATCGTGGAAAAGGTGTTGACCAAAACCGATTCAAGTGACTTTTTGTAAAAATTGTTTTGGAATAATCACATCAGTATCAATATTGGCAACATCTAAAGCAGCCACTAAGCCGGTGTGTTGGATAAACTTTTTCATTTTGCCAATTCCTGTTTTATTTGATTATTATCGATCTTACGTACATCGACAAAATGGCCGTAAATAGCCGCCGTGGCTGCCATTGCTGGGCTGACTAAATGAGTTAGACCGCCACGGCCTTGCCGTCCTTCAAAATTACGGTTGCTGGTGGAGGCACAACGTTCGCCAGGAGCAAGGCGATCGTTATTCATTGCTAAGCACATAGAGCAACCAGGTAAACGCCATTCAAAACCCGCATCGATAAATATTTTGTCTAAACCTTCGTGCTCAGCTTGTGCTTTTACTGGCTCTGAACCAGGAACAACAATTGCTTGTACATTAGGGGCCACTTTTTTGCCTTGCGCGATAGCTGCAGCAGAACGCAAATCTTCAATACGCTAATTAGTGCAAGAACCGATAAATACCTTATCAATCTTAATGTCGGTCAATTTGCTCCCAGCTTGTAAGTCCATATAATTTAATGCTTTCTCTGTAGAAGCATATTCAGTGGGATCGCGCAATTGATCTGATGACGGTATGGGGCTATCGATCGCAATTACTTGCCTAGGGTTAGTTCCCCAGGTAACCTGAGGGGCGCTTTCATCAGCATAGATAGTTTTGATCGCATCATAATGAGCACCGGGATCAGTCTTCAGCGTTTTCCAATAACTAACGGCTTGTTGCCACTGTTCTGTGCTTGGTGCAAATTGTCGGCCTTTAATATCATTAACAGTGGTTTCATCAGGCGCAATAATACCCGCCTTAGCACCCATTTCAATTGCCATATTGCAGACAGTCATTCGGCCTTCCATAGTTAAGTTTTCAATTGCTTCGCCGCAAAATTCAATAACATAACCGGTGCCACCGGCACTACCGATTTTGCCAATCATCGCCAGTACCATATCTTTTGCTGTGATGCCATTAGCTAGTTTACCAATGACCTCAATTTTCATGATTTTAGCTCGAGCTTGTTTTAAGGTTTGCTTGGCCAAGACATGCTTAACTTCGGATGTGCCAATACCAAAAGCTAATGCGCCAAATGCACCATGAGTTGCTGTGTGGGAATCACCGCATACGATAGTCATGCCAGGTAAAGTTATGCCTTGTTCTGGCCCAATAACGTGGACAATACCTTGGAAAGGGTGTTTTAAATCGTAAAGAGTAATAGCAAATTGTTGACAATTTTTTATCAAGGTTTGCATTTGAATGCGAGCCATCTCAGCACTAGCATTAATGTCTTTAGTCTGAGTAGAGACATTGTGATCCATGGTAGCAAAAGTTTTATTGGGTTGTCTGACCGAGCGGTTATGTGCTCTCAATCCATCAAATGCTTGAGGCGAAGTGACTTCATGCAGTAAATGGCTATCGATATAAATTAATGGTGTTTCATTTTCCGTTTCATGGACAATGTGTGCATCGTACAATTTTTGATATAAAGTTCTCGCCATAATCTAAACCTCTTGCATAATATGACTGGCAATAATACTGCCCATTTCATCGGTACTGACAAATTGCTTATCTAATGCCAAGTCCTGAGTTCGATAACCTTGCAATAAGGTTTTATTGACGGCATTTTCTATCGCATCAGCAATATGTGGTTGGTGCAGGCTATAACGCATCAATAGCGCTACAGATAAGATTTGCGCAATTGGATTAGCAATATTTTTACCAGCGATATCCGGTGCTGAGCCGCCAACTGGTTCGTATAAGCCAAAATTTTGTTGATTTAAACTGTCGGAAGGTAACAGCCCCATTGAACCGGTAATCATTGCACATTCATCGGAAATAATATCGCCAAAAATATTAGAGCAGAGCAGAACATCAAATTGAGCAGGATCTTTGATGAGCTGCATAGTGGCATTATCGATATACATATGATTGATTTCGACATTGGGATAAATTTTGGCAATATCATTGACAACTTCTCGCCATAAAATCGAACTTTGCAATACATTAGCTTTGTCTATTGATGTTAATTTATAGCTTCGTTTACGTGCTGCCTGAAAAGCGATATGCGCAATGCGTTCTATTTCAAAACGATGATAAATCTCGGTATCAAAGGCTTTTTCATCAATACCAGACCCAACACGTCTTTTAGGATGACCAAAATAGATCCCACCGGTTAATTCACGCACACAAAGAATATCAAAACCTTTTGCGGCAATATCCGCCCGTAATGGACAGAAGTTATTTAAACTAGGATATAGACTAGCGGGTCGTAGGTTACTAAATAACTGAAAATGTTTACGTAAGGGTAATAATGCGCCACGCTCAGGCTGACTAGCAGGCGGCAGGTGTTCCCATTGCGTGCCACCAACTGAACCAAAGAGTATCGCATCCGCTTGTTGGCAACCTGAAAGTGTTGCAGCTGACCATGGCGATCAATAGCAATTCCGCCGACATAATATTTATGTGTTACGATGGTCAAATTAAACTGTTGGCCAATAGCAGCTAATACCTTTAAGGCTTGTGCCATAACTTCAGGGCCAATACCATCCCCTGGTAAGACAGCAATATTATAATTACTAGCCATATTATTGCACTACCTCTGTATTGCTGTGATTTTTTTGTTTTTTCACTAATTCTGCGCGCCAAATGTTATTTAACACATTGATCATTGCCATAGCCGACGATTCGACAATATCGGTTTCCAGGCCGATACTATGAAAACGTCGGCCAAAGCATTCTGCAACGATATCAACTTGACCTAAAGCTTCATTGCCATGACCTTTAGCGGATAACTGGTAGGAAATCAGTTTAATTGGATATTTTGCTATTTTATTAATGGCCTGATAAATCGCATCCACCGAACCATTGCCTGTTGCTGCATTAGATTTTTCCTTATCGCCACATATTATTTTTATCGTGGCTGTGGCTAGTAGATTTGAGCCAGATTGGATACTGAAATAGGCTAAACGGAAAAATTCAGGCTCTTGTTGTTGATTTATAAAAGCTAAAGCTTCCAGGTCATAGTCGAAGATCTGGCCTTTTTTATCAGCTAAGTGCAAAAATGCTTCATACAAACGTTCTAAATTGTAATTTGTATCTTGATATCCCATCTCTGTCATTCGGTGCCTTACCGCCGCTCGGCCAGAACGAGAAGTCAGATTTAATTGCGTTTCCCTTAAGCCAATGGATGCTGGTGTCATAATTTCATAAGTTTCTCGATTCTTTAGTACACCATCTTGATGGATACCTGAATAATGTGAGAAAGCATTACTGCCAACGATCGCTTTATTAGCAGTGAGAGGGGCATTACATAACTTGCTGACTAATTGGCTGGTACGGTAAATTTCTTGATGATTAATATTTGTTGTGACGGCCAACATTTTTTGGCGCACTTTAATTGGCATAATAATTTCTTCTAAGGCCCAGTTGCCAGCGCGTTCTCCTAAACCATTAATCGTTCCTTCTACTTGTCGAGCACCGGCTTGAATTGCAGTAATAGAATTTGCTACCGCCATACCTAAATCATTATGACAGTGGACCGAAATAATGGCTTTATCGATGTTTGGTACTCGATTAAATTAGCCCCATAAATTATCCTCTTCATACATTTTTTGAATTACTATTTATTATCAGATCAAACCAAACCATATTCTAATAGGCTAAGCCAGCGCTATGTATTGTGGATCTTTTGTCTGCATTCATCGGACCTCATACCACATCATTCTCATATAATTAACCCAAGGCTGCCATAACAGCACTTGCTGGTTTAATTTATAAAAATCATTATAAGCATGCAATTGCTGACAATAGTGTTGCAAAAACTGACTTTGTACATTTTCTTCCCAACTATTTGTCGCGAATAACGTTGCCAGCGCAAATGCCAAATCACAATCAGCGGCATACTCCCAATCCAAAAGTCTCAAAGTTCCGTTATCAGTTAATAAAACGTTTCCACTATGAATATCAAGATGGGCAAGTACTTTTTTACTGGTTTTAGGTTGGCAGGCATGTTGAAAAAAATGATGCAACTTTAACCAATTAGCTGATAGTCTGCGCCGATCAATTTGATACCAGTAACTGGCTAAATGTTGTTTTAGATGCAGTGAATAACCAGATAATGGAGATGAATGTAATGATGCGAGTATCCGACTTAATGGTTGATATAATTCCAGTAAAGAATATGCGGTATCAATAACTGCCTTACCTTCCATCCATTCTAATAGTAACCAGTCATTATCATCTTCCAGTACCTTCGGAGCAGCAACAAATTGAGTAAGCTGGTGTAATATTTTACGCTCTTTTTGCCGGTTAATACCTAATAAACGCTGATCTTTTCCGGCAAAACGCGCAATCAATTTAATATTGACAGTTGCTTCAGCGTAAAAACTTCCACCGCTCGCTCCTGATAACGCCTTAATTCGCCACTTATCACTAGTTATTGCTGGATATTTTTGTAATAACAAGTTAATAAGTGTTTTCTTTTTATTCAATGCGATTTGATCCCGACCAGAGGATCTCACCCGTTTGTGCTGCCATTAGCTGCATTTCAATTTCACTTTGCTGCTGATTGCCCGAAATGACCGAATAAAGCACATAGTCAGCTTGCACATAACGCGCTAGGCCGATAGCCTTACTCCGCGTAACTAAACTGTCTTCCTGATATAAGCCCAGTGCTTTACGTGCATTTGCCACCACATCTTGTGGAACTAATTTGAATACATTTTGGTTATTAACCGCCTCAATAATCGCATCGGTTGCTTGCATTGATTGAATTGACATATTGGTATTATTTTTTATTGAATCAATTAATAACACCTTGCCTGACTCAACCCCTTGAGCTTGTACCAATTGATGGGCTAAAGGAATCACGGCTGTTGACCAATCTACTGTTTTTACCTTTGGTAGCTGCGGTACAGTATCTGGAGACGTTGGTGTTGTTGGTTGTTCGGTAGGCTCAGTCGGTTCGATTGTAATAACAGGTGCTGGTTTTTTACTCGTTATCGATGAACAACCAACTAATATGAATGTCACAACTATAAGTTGAAAAATACGTCTCATTTACTCTTCTCCTGTGTACCTTTAATTGCAAGGTAAACTGAATAACAAAGCCTGCGCCAAAATACCAATTTAAATTGCTTTATAATTAAATATTAACCAAAAAATTACTTTTGTCTTTCTAATAAAAAATCAACAAAATAACGGTACAAAATTTATCTATCTATCTTTTTTGTTAATAACGGCCCTAAAGGATGACCTCCCACTAAATGCATATGAATATGGAAAACTTCCTGGCCGGAATGTTGGTTACAATTCATAATTAAACGGTAACCATCATCAGCAATGTTTTCCTGCTTAGCAATCTTTGCCGCAACCGTAATCATGTGGCCTAACGTTTGTTCATGCTCAGGTTTTACATCATTGATAGTGGCGATCAAAATATTAGGAATAATTAAAATATGGACCGGAGCCTGTGGTTCAATATCCCTAAACGCCGTCACTAAATCATCTTGATAAACAATATCAGCGGGGATTTCGCGGCGAATAATTTTACTAAAAATCGTTTCTGCTGCCATAATGTCATCCTTTAAATTTTTATGAAGATGCAAGTGTCTTAATCACGTTTAATGGTTAAATGAAAAAGATCACAAAAATTTTGTGTTGTAGCTCGCGCAATTTCTTCAATATCTATACCTTTCAATTGGGCTAAAAACTGTGCTACATCTCTTACATAAGCGGGTTGATTTTCTTGGCCGCGATGGGGAACAGGCGCTAGGTAAGGAGCATCAGTTTCAATTAAAATACGATCTAAAGGCACCATACGCGCAGCCTGGCGGATCTGTGCGGCATTACGAAATGTCACTATACCGGAAAATGAGATATAAAGCCCTAAATCTAATAATGCTTTAGCCATCTGCTCATCTTCCGTGAAACAGTGTAAAACCCCACCGCAATTATCCACCTGTTCTTCTTTCAATATCGCTAATGTGTCTTGCTGGGCTGCTCGTGTATGGACAATAACAGGTTTTTTTAATTGACAACCTATACGAATATGTTGACGGAAAGATGTTTGTTGCAATTTAGCATTTTCACTTTGGTAGTGATAATCCAAACCGGTTTCACCTAACGCAACAACTTCATCGCCTGACGCTAAACGTGCCAGCTCATCAAAATCATTACCTTGATTGAGATCAAGCGGATGTATGCCAAAAGAAAAGGCCACATTGTCACGCTGACCAATCTGTTTTTTCATGTTAATAAAGCCTGGTAGGGTTGTTGCAACAGCTAAAATATATTTTACCTCATTAGCCGCTGCTTTTACGATAACATCATCGATATCTTTATGTTTATTCTTATAATCTAAACAATCGAGATGACAGTGTGAATCCACTAAAAACATAATAAACTCTTTTAATTATGGTGATGAATTGTGTTTTGCCAGTTGATTAACTGAGATGTCAATCGTAGTTCCTGATTCAACCCCATCACTGACATTAATTGATGGCGACAATTTTGCCATTCAGTAGCGCTCTTCAATAAGATGTCTACAGAGTTGATGCCAGCCAATTTAGTAATTAATGGTGACTGATCTTGATTGACACAATAATTACCTGCTTGCTGTTGATATTTTACTGCATCCAACAATAGGCTTATCAGCCAGCTGATCCGACAGGAAGCGTTTGGCTGATCCAATTCAGGTAACCAGTTTAAAAGTGTCTTTGTTGATAAATGCTGAATTAATGATTGGCAAAATTGCTTTCTTTTCAACCAATTATCCGGTTGTAACAGTGTCAAAGCGGCAAGAGGCGCACCTGCATTCAGTTTTATTGCCGTTTCAATATCAACTTGCGCTAACGATATTTTTTGTTTTTGTAACCATGAGATCGCGGTTTTACACTCAGGTACTGAAAGGTAATAATAAAAACATCGACTACGTAACGTGGCTAGCAATGAAGCTGGATCTCGACACTCTAAAAAAAAATAGGTTTTGTCTGTCGGCTCTTCTAAAGTTTTCAATAATGCGTTGCTAGCCGCTTCTGTTAGTGCTTCCACCGCAGGAAACCAAATAACTTTCGCACCACCTTGCTGTGCATGGCTAACTAAAAAGTCAGTTAAACAACGAATACTTTCAATACCTATCGTATTTTTACCTTTTTCAGCGGTAATTTTATGCCAGTCAGGATGTGTCCCTGCTAACATCAGTTGACAGCTATGACAGCTATGACAGCTATGACAGCTACCACAGCTTTTCATACCCACTGGTTGTTGGCACATCAGCCAGCGGCTAATAGCATAAATGAGTGAATCACTTCCCATTCCAGCATTAGCATGTAATAGCAATGCATGATGTCCTTGCTTGTTCTGATGGAAAGCAATTATCTGTCTATAGGCATGATTTAACCATGGATACCAGTTCATTCTACTTGCCTTGCGCTACCAACCAATTCGACAATGTCTGGCGAATGGTTTTTTGCACCTCTTCTAGTGATTTGTTAGCATCAATTGTGATAATTGTGTCATCTTCCGCAGCTAATTCAAGATAGCGCTGACGGGTTCGTTCAAAAAAGTCCAATGACTCTTTTTCTATCCGATCTAGTTCACCACGATCCCGCGCTCGCTGCAAGCCAAGAGTGGGTTCTATATCAAGATATAGTGTTAGATCAGGTCGAAAATCATCCAATATCGTATTGCGCAATACTTGCATCAATTCGGCAGAAAGCCCACGTCCTCCACCTTGATATGCTTGTGATGAGAGATCATGGCGATCCCCAATCACCCACATTCCCTTTGCAAGAGCAGGCTTGATAACATTTTCAATTAATTGAATACGCGCGGCATAAAGCATTAGTAACTCCGCTTTATCAGTGACTTTTTCTTCGGCAATACCATGTTTAATTAATTGTCGCAATTTTTCTGCTAGCGGCGTTCCTCCCGGCTCACGGGTAAAATCAATCTCAGTAATTCCTATCTTAGCGAGAGTTTCTACAACTGTTTTTATCGCGGTAGTTTTTCCTGCACCTTCGAGACCTTCAATAACTATATAACGACTTTTCATTCATTTTTATCTTTTGTCTGACGATAATGTTTAACGGCCTGATTATGATCATTAATATTGATAGTAACAGTATGCCCACCATTACCTGTGGCTACAAAATAAAAATAATCGGTTTCATCAGGATGAGCCGCTGCTTTAATTGAAGCTATACCTGGCATAGCAATTGGCGAAGAAGGCAACCCAACAATCAAATAAGTGTTATAAGGACTTGGCTTATCTAAGTCACTACGATAAAGCACCCCCCGATATTTATCGCCTAAACCATATATAACAGTAGGATCCGTTTGCAACCGCATTTTTTTCTTTAAACGATTAATAAATACCGATGCCACTTTAGTTCTCTCTATATCAATGCCGGTTTCTTTTTCAATAATTGAAGCCATAATTAACATTTGATATGGCGTTTTATACGGCAAATTTGACGCTCGTCCCTGCCATTCATATTCAACAGCCGTTAACATTCTGTGATGCGCACGCTTCAATATGTCAATATCATTCATTTCTGCGGTATAATAGTAAGTAGCTGGATAAAACCATCCCTCTAGTGATTGACCTGGCGGTAACCCTAATTGCTGCGCTAGTTTATCAGCAGACTGATTTTCAATAGTCTGCTTTAAATAAGGCGCTTGATGTAATGCTTTTTTCCAGTCTTCAAAACGAGAGCCTTCAATAAACAGCAAGCTAAATTGCGCTTCTTTACCAGCATAAAACATTGCTAACATTGCTCGCAAAGAAATGCCAGGATTTAATCGATAGGTTCCCGCTTTAAATTGTGCGAATTGTGGTTCTAATCTTAGTAACCATTGAAAATTATTCGCCGAATTTATTATTTTCTGCTCTGCTAACAATGATGCTAATCCGGCTCGCCCTGTACCTGCTGGCAAAGTAAAAATAGTTGTTTCATGAATATTAATCGCTGTATCAGCGTAATTTTGTATCTGACGGTAAAATGTATAAAGAATACAGCCACTCAATATTAATAAAAAAATAATCAACCACAATATTCTTCTTGCATACTTCATTTACCATTCATTTCCTAATATTACACTATAAACGTTAATCTAATATTAATCACAAAATTAAGTTAACCTCAAACAATATGGCATAAGAAAATCGAATAATTCACGAGAATAATAGTTCCATACGGGTTGCTTAGGCTGCGTTATAATACGCTTAACCGATAATATGGGCATTAAAGCATTAGTAATGATTACCTCATCGCTCTGTGCCAATATATTAGGATAGTCGCTGATATAGAAAAGTTCATAATCAGTATCAGATAAACTCGCAATAACCTGTTTGCGCATTACACCTTCAACACCAGCGTGATTTAAATTGGGCGTGTAAATTTGTTTTCCTTTCCGTAAAAACATATTTGCTGCGCAACATCCAATCAATATGCCATTAGTATCCGTCACAATAGCTTCATCAACATTTAATAATTCAATTTGCTGTTTTATTAATATTTGTTCTAATCGATTTAAATGTTTAATGCCGGCCAAATAACAGTTACTATTTACGGGGATTTTACTCAATGCTAAATTAATACCTGTTTGCTGTTGATTTAAATAAATAGCTGGATAATCAGTTAACGAAATAATGACTGTTGCTTTGTTGAGGCCTGCTATGCTATATCCTCGCCCGCCTTCACCACGACTAATGATAACTTTAATCACCGCTAAATCCTTTTTATTCAATAGCGCTATTTTATTTATATCAGCAGCCAATTTTTGCCAATCTGGTGTAGGTAAAAGTAGTTGTGTAACCCCTTTTTGTAATCGATAAATGTGGTGTGACAATAAGGCTGGTTGATGTCCAACCACGCGAATTGTTGTAAAACAGCCATCACCAAATTGAACAGCTCTATCCATTACCGAAATATTATTTTGCTGTTCACCATTAATCCAACATATCATTGCGTTAACTTCTTAATCAAACTGAATACCTGCTACTTATCGCTACAGTTTATTTGACATCCATCATTTATAATCAATAAAAAAGCCTTAACTTAAGTTAGATTGAGGCCTCTTTATAAGAAAATATCAATTAATTGACTTTACGAAAAATAATCGAACCATTTGTGCCGCCAAAACCAAAAGAATTGCATAATGCATACTGCATATCTTCAACTTTACGTGTCTGATCCGGTATAAAATCTAGCCGTCCTGTATTCACTAATTCGTCTAATTCACTATCGAGATTTTCAAGGTTAATTGTTGGAGGAATAAGTTGATCTCTTAACGACAGAATCGTAAAAATAGATTCAATTGCACCTGCTGCGCCTAATAAATGACCGGTCATCGATTTAGTCGAGCTAACCAATATTTTACTCTGCTCTAGGTAAATTAATGCAACTGCTCGCGCTTCAGCAATATCTCCTACCGGTGTTGATGTACCATGAGCATTAATGTAACCTATTTTTTCTGCGTTTATACCTGCATCCTGTAACGCATTTGTCATGGCCAGTGCCGCACCTTCACCATTCTCTGGTGGTGACGTCATATGATAGGCATCACTACTCATACCAAACCCCGCAAATTCAGCATAGATTTTGGCGCCTCGAGCTTTAGCATGCTCATACTCTTCCAGCACCAAAATACCCGCTCCATCGCCTAATACAAAACCATCTCGCTCCTGATCCCAAGGTCGGCTTGATCGCTCAGGTTCGTCATTACGTCTTGATAAGGCTTTGAGAGAGCCAAATCCAGCAATACCTAAAGATGTACTTGCTTTTTCTGCGCCACCCGCCAGCATGATATCCGCGTCACCATAAGCAATAATCCGCGCTGCATGACCAATGTTATGCACCCCAGAAGTACAAGCGGTAGCAATAGAGATAGTTGGTACCTTAAAGCCATAAATAATACTTAAGTGTCCAGCCACCATATTGATAATAGTTGAAGGAACAAAAAAAGGACTTACTTTACGCGGACCATTAGTCAGTAAAACATCACAGTTTTCCTGGATTAGTCCTAATCCGCCAATACCAGAACCAATTGCTGCGCCAATGCGATGCGCATTTTTTCCTGTGATTTTTATACCTGCATCTTCGATAGATTGTTTAACAGCAGCAAGCCCATATTGAATAAAAAGATCCATCTTGCGCGCATCTTTAGCCGAAATACCATAATCGTTATGATTAAAATTTTTAACTAGACCCGAGAACTTGGTTGTATGGTTTTCAGTGTTAAAATGCTCGATAAGGCTGATGCCACTCTGTCCAGCACATACAGCATTCCAAGATGACTCAACTGTGTTGCCGACAGGAGATAACATGCCGAGTCCAGTCACAACTACTCGACGTTTAGACACGTATATCCTCCAGAAAAAGGAATAAGTTTCGGTGAAAATATAGGCGGTCGATCGACCGCCTGAATATGTGCATAAAAGCTCTCTATAATTAAATTTACGGCTTATGAGCTATGGCTATTAATATAATCAATAGCTGCTTGCACTGTCGTGATTTTTTCCGCGTCTTCATCAGGAATTTCGGTATCAAACTCTTCTTCTAATGCCATGACTAGTTCAACAGTGTCAAGAGAATCCGCACCTAAATCCTCAACAAATGAAGAATTATTTGCAACTTCATCTTCTTTAACACCACCTAACTGCTCAGCAATTATTTTTTTAACACGGCTTTCAATACTGTTGTTGGCAACACCTTGGTCTTTAGTGCTCATACTATTTAAATTCCTATTAAAACTCGCTTTCACGATGGTTTTCGTAGTTTAGATACAGGAAAGGCACAACCCAATCCTGGCTATTCGAACCTGATTTCGCATTATTATATGCTATTTTAGCATTAACCATGCAAATGATTTATTGGTTTTTAAATCATACACATGCCACCATTGACATGTAATGTTTCACCCGTGATGTAAGCTGCTTCATCAGAAGCTAAAAATGCTACAGCACTGGCAATTTCTTTTGCATCACCGAGCCGCCCTACAGGAACATTAGCTAAAATGCCTGCTTGCTGTTCATCTGTCAATGCTCGAGTCATATCGGTTTCTATGAAACCAGGTGAAACAACATTCACCGTAATACCGCGGGTAGCTACTTCACGTGCTAATGATTTACTAAAAGCGATAACACCTGCTTTAGCCGCTGCATAATTTGCCTGTCCAATATTACCCAATGTGCCAATTACTGAGCCTACAGAGATAATGCGACCATAACGTTTTTTCATCATTGAACGCATTATAGCTTTGGATAGACTAAAGATCGAAGTTAAGTTTGTATCAATAACTCTATCCCACTCTTCTTTTTTCATTCGCAGCAATAGATCATCACTGGTAATACCTGCATTATTAACTAAAATATCAATTTCACCAAATTCTGCACGAATTTTAGATAGAGTACTATCAATAGATTCAGGGTCTGTCACATTCAAGACATAACCTTTACCTTTATCACCAAGATAGCTACTAATCGCCTCGGCACCTTCTTTGCTTGTAGCAGTACCAACTACTTTCGCACCACGTTCAGCCAGTAGTTCAGCTATTGATCGCCCGATACCACGACTTGCCCCAGTTACCAAGGCTATTTTTCCATCAAAACTCATGTTTTCCTCAATTATTTATCAACGCAGCGTTTAATGATGCCGTATCATTAATCGCTACCGAATTAATCGTACTCACAATGCGCTTAGTTAAACCAGTCAATACTTTACCTGGCCCTATTTCTAATAGTTGCACGATCCCTTGCTCAGCCATGAATTCGATGGTTTCAACCCAGCGTACAGGATTATACAGCTGCCTGACTAAAGCCTGTCGAATACCCTCTACCGAATTTTCAATTTTAACATCAACATTATTTACAACAGCAATATTAGGCTTATTAAATACAACTTCTTCTAATGCTTGCACTAATTTTTTTGCAGCAGGCTGCATCAATACACAATGTGAAGGTACACTGACAGCCAACGGTAAAGTACGTTTTGCACCAGCAGCTTTACATAATGCTGCCGCTCTCTCAACAGCACTTTTTTCACCGGCAATAACAACATGACCTGGCGAATTAAAATTAACTGCAGAAACCACTTGGCCTTGTTCAGCTTGCTGACAAGATGCTAATACTGATTCATTATCCAAACCAATAATTGCATACATAGCCCCCATCCCTGCCGGCACAGACTCTTGCATCAATTGCCCGCGTAGTTCTACCAATTTGACAGCGGATTTAAAATCGATGACATCGGCACAGACCAATGCAGAATATTCACCTAAACTATGGCCTGCCATTAGTGTAGGCATTTTGCCTTTTTTTTCCTGCCATACTCGAAAAATTGCCACAGATGCGGATAAAAGTGCTGGCTGTGTTTTCCAAGTTTTATTTAATTCTGCTTCTGAGCCACTTTGGACCAAATCCCATAAATCATATCCTAAGACATTAGAAGACTCAGCAAACGTTTCCTCTACTACTGCAAACTCTTTTGCTAGATCAGCTAACATGCCAAGAGATTGAGAACCTTGGCCAGGAAAGATCATTGCAAAATTAGACATTTTTATTTTCCTGTATAATTTAAAAACGGATCAGCGCTGAGCCCCAAGTAAAACCACCACCAAATGCTTCAAGCAATACCATTTGCCCTCGCTGTATGCGGCCATCTCTGACTGCTTCATCAAACGCTGTCGGTACTGATGCTGCTGAAGTATTACCGTGTCTATCCAGCGTAATAACGACTTTATCCATTGGCATTGCCAGCTTTTTTGCTGTTGCTTGAATAATCCGTAAATTAGCTTGATGCGGGACTAACCAATCCAATTTTGATTTATCTAGTGCATTTTTTTCTAATGTTTCACCCACTACATTAGCTAATTCACTCACCGCGATCTTAAAAACCTCATTACCCGCCATTGTGACATAAGTTGGCTCTGAGCATTTACTATGCTCTTGATGGCGTAAAGTTAATAAATCACCATAATTACCATCGGCATGTAAATGGGTCGACAAAATTCCTGGCTCTGGTGAACCGCCGACAACGATTGCACCTGCTGCATCACCAAATAAAATAAGTGTACTACGATCATTCGGATCTAATACTCTTGATAATACATCAGAACCAATAACTAATGCCTTCTTCGCCATCCCTGTTCTAATGAACTGATCACTAATACTCAGGGCATAAGTGAAGCCAGCACATGCAGCAGCAACATCAAATGCGGCACAGTTTTTAATGCCTAATATTTGTTGGATTTGGCATGCCGCACTTGGAAAAGCATGGGTCGAAGAAGTTGTTGCTACAATGATTAAATCAATTTCATTAGCTGCGATGCCAGCCATTTCTAACGCTTCTCGCGCAGCTTTATCACCCATTGTAGATACATTATCTTCTTCTGTTACGATGCGGCGTTCTTTAATTCCTGTTCTGGTAGTTATCCATTCATCAGAAGTATCTACCATTTTCTCTAAATCAGCATTCGTACGAATCTGTACAGGCAAATAACTGCCAGTACCTAAGATTTTTGTATACATTTTGCTTTAATCACTCTTGGGTAGTAAGGTATTCAAGCGAGTCGCAATTCTATCAGGAATTTGCTTCTCTACCGCCTGAATCGCCTGTTCAATTGCAGCTTTAAATGCTTTTTGGTTTGCCGCTCCATGACTTTTAATTACAATGCCGTGTAATCCTAAAAGTGAAGCACCATTATATTGATCAGGATCCAGGTGCCCAAAACGTTTTGAGATACGTTTCTGTAACCACGGTTTAATCAACTTCATCAGCCACGATGAGATCTTATTTTCTGTAGTTGAAGATTTTACTAAAGATAAAATAACGCGTATCACACCTTCCATTGTTTTCAACGTTACATTACCTGCGAAGCCGTCACAAACGAATACATCAGCTTTACCCGTCAATAACTCATTACCTTCTAGATAACCCATATAATTAATAGAAGGTGTTGCTTTTAATATTGAGGCGGCTTCGCGGATATTATCTAAACCCTTATTTTCTTCTTCACCAATATTTAATAATGCTACGCGTGGATTGCTTATATTAGCAACCTCTTCAGCCATTACTGCTCCCATCACGGCAAATTGTACTAACATTTGACTATCGCAGTTAACATTAGCGCCTAAATCAAGTACAACGGTTTTACCATGTTCTTGATTTGGCAAAATCGTTGTCAACGCTGGCCTTTCAATACCATTTATTGTCTTCAATATGAGTTTTGCTAACCCCATAAGTACACCAGTATTTCCAGCACTAATACACGCTTGCGCCTGACCAGACTTCACTAATTCTAAAGCAATCCGCATTGACGAGCCTTTACTTTGCCTGATTGCTTGTAATGGCTTAATATCATTAGCAATAGCATATTCAGCAGGAATAATTTGCAAACGATCACGCAGCTCAGCACACTGATCTGCAAGCAATGGGTTTAAAATTTCTGGAACACCAACCAGTAATAATCTTAACTGTGGGTTAGAAACGAGTGCCTGCAATGCAGCAGGCACAATAATGCGAGGACCATTATCCCCACACATCGCATCTAATGCTAAGGTTAAATTAGCCAAGGCATTAATCGTTTAATAATTAACACAACAACTATTTATTAATAACCTTGCGACCACGGTAATAGCCATCAGCAGTCACATGATGACGCAAATGGGTTTCACCAGAATTTTTATCTACTGATACTTCGGCAGTTGTCAATGCATCATGTGAGCGACGCATACCACGTTTAGAACGAGTGGGTTTATTTTGTTGTACGGCCATTGACCTTACTCCTTAAGTACTTTTTTTTAAACTAGCTAATACGGCAAAGGGATTTGGCTTTTCTGCCTCGTTAGGCAACTCACCAAAAACCATATTCGCGTCGGACACTTCACAGCGTTCAGAGTTATGAACCGGGATCGCCGGCAAAGAGAGGATTATTTCATCTTCAATCATTGCTAGCAAATCTATTTCACCAAATTGGTCAATAATGATTGGCTCATACTCTTCAGGTAATAACGCAATCCTCTCATCATCAATGACAGGACTAAAACAATAAGTTACATGAACATGGTGGTTAAAATTTTTACCACAACGTTCACATTTTAACGTGACATCAATATCATAATCGCCTCTTATGACAACTAAATGTTGATTATCTATTGCAAACGATAGCTCACTAGTTACATCGCTATCTATACTTACTACTGATTCTACGACACGCAAAACCTGTTCAGGTGAATAATATCCTGAATAATCCAGTTTTTTTGTGCTGCGCGATGCGCATCAATCGTTAAGGGTAATTTTACCTTTTGCATAAGGCGCGCATATTATCTTTGTAATGAGACATAGTCAAAGTAAAAGGCTTCTTTTGCTTATTTTTCCACCAAACATTCGCTATTTAAGCTCTATTTAGTTTAAAATGTCTCACCTCATTTGGCTATGGATTTTAGATATTTTATGAAATCAATTGTATTGGCGTCAATGTCATCTTCACGTTATCATCTACTACAAAAATTAGACTTACCTTTTATTGCTGATGCGCCTAATATAGATGAAACCCCATTAATCAATGAATCAGCAACTTTTCTCGTAACTCGCTTAGCCATTGAAAAAGCAAAATCATTAGTAACTAAATATCCTACACATTTAATAATAGGTGCAGATCAAGTCTGTATCCTGGAAAATCAAATAATAGGAAAACCACTAACTCATAGCAAAGCAACCAAGCAACTGAAGCAAGCCTCCGGCAAAAAAATTATCTTTTATACCGGACTCTGTTTATTTGATAGTGAAAGCAGAAAATACAATTCTAGATGTGAACTTTTCACTGTTTATTTTCGCCATTTAACAAATACACAAATTGAAAACTATCTTACAAAAGAACAGCCTTATCAATGCGCAGGGGCTTTTATGTTAGAAGGATTAGGCATCACATTATTTGAAAAACTTGTTGGACGGGATCCTAATACTTTAATCGGTTTACCTTTAATTATTTTAATCAATATGTTACGTGCTCACGGTATCAACCCTCTCAATTAACTATCTTACAGCATACAAAAAGAAAACCAGTTTATAATGCAAGCTGGTTTACTAATTTGATTAGCGATGCATTATTGCTTACGTAATATTGCCAAACAGCTTTTAAGTTGTTGATCTAAAGGGGCATTGAAAGTTAATTTTTCCCCACTGGCCGGATGGATAAACATTAATGAGCTAGCATGTAAAAAAAATCGTTTCAAACCGGTAATCGTTAACTGTTGATCAAAATCGCGATCACCATAACGGTTATCAAATGCTATAGGATGCTTTGCATATTGTGCATGTACTCTGATCTGATGTGTTCGCCCTGTTATTGGACTGGCATTGACTAACGTAGCATTAGAAAAACGCTCTTCAATTTTAAAATGGGTTTCTGAATGTTTACCATCAGCACTGACTTTTACTATCCGTTCGCCACTTTGTAAAATATTTTTTAATAAAGGGGCCTGAACAACTTTAATATGCGACGGCCATTGCCCTTTCACTAACGCAACATACTTTTTTTGCATTTGTTTCAGACGTAACTGTTGGTGTAATAGCCTAAGAGCCGAACGTTTTTTCGCTATCAGTAAAACACCCGATGTTTCGCGATCTAACCTATGGACAAGTTCCAAAAAACGTGCTTCAGGACGTAATGCGCGTAAAGCTTCAATAACACCAAAATTTACCCCACTGCCACCATGAACAGCCATACCGGAAGGTTTATTCAAAACAAGCAGATGCTCATCTTCGTAAAGTATATAATCAGTGAGTGCAGCTACCTTATCCAATTTAGCCGAAATAACATTCTGTTGCTTTTCTGCCAGCCGAACGGGTGGGATCCTGATTAAATCGCCTGCTTGAATTTTATATTCAGGTTTGATTCTACCGCTATTTATTCTTACTTCACCCTTGCGAATAATCCGGTAAATCATACTATTAGGAACACCTTTTAAACGTGTCAATAAAAAATTATCAATACGTTGACCTGCTTCATCATTATCGATAGTAACAAATTGGACCTGATTCTGTATTTTCATTATCTAATTATAACATTTTGTTAACATTTTAACTTGTTAAATATTGCGACCAAATATTATGATACATTGTTTTAGCCTTTTTTTCTTAAACTTTGTCAATTCCGTTGTCAAATGCATTTTTTTCACATTTTTCCATATAAAAACGCAATAAACAGCAAACGTTATCTTGATATCTACCCATAAGCAATGGAATAATTGACAGTTGCCATAATGTTTATTAAAACAAGCGTTGGCGTAATTTGAGATAGATCTATTTTGATAACACATAAACGCAGCAATGGTGTAAGACGGTGTGTAAAATCAAAAATAAATTATTGAATTGTGAACAAAGGTTTACTGGATTAGCTAAACTGTACATTGAACGGATAAATTCAGCAACAGTACTAATTTAAGAATGCAGCATTTTATTTAAACGTAGCTTCACCGAAAAATTGCGTTTCAATACAACCGACAACCGCGAGGTTGACGATTTTGTAAAAGTCACGAAACCATCGGTCAAGAGTAACCATTTTTAGTAGCAACTTTTTTGACTTAGTAGAATAATGAGTATTGATAATGAAAAGAATGTTAATTAACGCAACTCAACAAGAAGAGTTGCGCGTTGTTCTTGTTGATGGGCAACGTCTTTATGACCTAGATATTGAAAATCCCGGACACGAACAAAAAAAAGCAAATATTTACAAAGGCAAAATTACCCGTATAGAACCTAGTCTAGAAGCAGCATTTGTTGACTATGGCTCAGAAAGGCACGGCTTTCTCCCGATTAAAGAAATTGCTCGTGAATACTTCCCTAGCCATTATCAACCCCACGGTCGCCCAAACATAAAGGATGTTTTAAAAGAAGGCCAGGAAGTTATTATCCAAGTTGATAAAGAAGAGCGAGGAAATAAAGGGGCCGCGCTAACGACTTTTATTAGTTTAGCTGGTAGCTATCTTGTTTTAATGCCAAATAACCCTCGCGCAGGTGGAATATCACGACGTATTGAGGGTGAAGATCGCACAGAACTGAAAGAGGCATTATCCTCATTAGAAATACCCAATGGTATGGGATTAATTGTCCGTACTGCTGGTGTAGGTAAATCAGCGGAAGCGCTACAGCAAGATCTACAATATCGTCTTAAACATTGGCAAGCCATAAAAAAAGCTGCAGAAAACCGATCAGCGCCTTTCCTTATTCATCAAGAAAGTAACGTCATTGTGCGGGCGTTTCGTGATTACCTGCGCCCTGATATTGGTGAAATCGTGATTGATAATGCGAAAATTGTCGAAATGGCTCGTCATCATATTGAAGCGATTGGTCGTGGTGATTTTGCAAGTAAAATCAAATATTACAGTGGAGATGTTCCACTCTTTAGCCACTATCAAATCGAATCACAGATCGAGTCGGCTTTTCAACGTGAGGTTCGTTTACCGTCTGGTGGTGCACTGGTTATCGATACCACTGAGGCATTAACGGCTATCGATATCAATTCATCACGTTCAACCCGTGGTGGCGATATTGAAGAAACCGCATTCAACACCAATTTAGAAGCTGCTGATGAAATTGCCCGTCAATTACGGTTACGGGATTTAGGTGGACTAATTGTTATCGATTTTATTGATATGACACCCGTCCGCCATCAGCGTGAAGTTGAAAATCGTCTGCGTGAAGCCGTACGCCAAGACAGAGCACGTATCCAAATCGCTCGGATATCACGATTTGGTCTACTTGAAATGTCACGCCAACGTTTGAGTCCGTCACTTGGTGAATCCAGTCATCACGTTTGCCCTCGTTGTAGTGGAACAGGAACAATTCGTGATAATGAATCACTTTCACTCTCTATTTTACGTTTGATCGAAGAAGAAGCATTAAAAGAAAATACCCATGAAGTACATGCTATTGTACCGGTACCAATTGCTTCTTATCTATTGAATGAAAAACGCCAGTCTGTCAATGAAATTGAACGTCGGCAACACAATATACGTGTCATTATTGTTCCTAACGATCAGATGCAATCACCGCATTTTAATGTGGTCCGCATTCGTAAGGGTGAAGAAGTTTCAGCATTAAGTTACTATCTCGCTCAATATCACGAAGCTGAAACCAATAATCTAATAGATGATGCCGCCAGTGAGAAAAAGTTACCTGAACAACCCGCTATTTCTACTTTTGCTCTTCAATCTCAAGCAGATACAAAAAATGCCGGGGTTGCTAAGGGCAAATCAAGTAAACAGAGTAAATTAACCAACAAGCAAACTTCGACAAGTCTGTTTAATAGAATTACCTCATTCTTGAAAAAATTATTTACCGAATCAGCGCAACCAATCGAAAAAGCAGAAAAAAAATCGAAAA
This sequence comes from Arsenophonus endosymbiont of Aphis craccivora, assembly GCF_013460135.1. Taxonomy (GTDB): domain Bacteria; phylum Pseudomonadota; class Gammaproteobacteria; order Enterobacterales; family Enterobacteriaceae; genus Arsenophonus; species Arsenophonus nilaparvatae. The sequence goes on along the minus strand of NZ_CP038155.1, from coordinate 885,137 downwards.
GTGGTAATGATAAGCGACGTAATAGTGAGCGGCGTAATAATCGTCGGCCAACTCAACGCCGTGAACAGAATTACAATATCGATAACCGTCAAAATCGTGGACATACCGATGAGCAACAATCACGTAAAAGCCGTAATCAGAAAAGTCATTTTAATGATACTCAAGAGAGCGCAGCACGTGAAACTCAACAACAGCGTCGCGAGCAGCGAGCTGAACGTCGTCGTCAGGAAGAAAAACGCCAGCTGCAACTTGAAACTAAAACACAACCACTTGACAAGAAAGAGGCTGAAACGGAAAGAACGGTCGTTACCTCTCCTCGCCGTCAACAGCGTCAACTAGCTCAATCAATACGGGTTGCAAATAGTGCGACTGAGCAGCAAAAATTATCTATTGATAAAGAATATCAAGATATTAAGTTTCCTATTGCCAATAGCACAGAGGATAAGCCTGGTTTGTTCACTGCCGAACCGATTCTGCCTGCGGAGCAAAAAACCTATATGCCGCATGTCACCGAACAGGTTGAATCTCAAGAAGCAGCTACCAATTATGCTAATGAACGACAAGAAACGATCATTCCGCGGCGATCAAGACGATCTCCTCGCCACCTACGCGTTAGCGGGCAACGCCGTCGTCGTTATCGTGATGAAAATCAAAGCAAATCATTAGTACCATTAAAAATGGCGGTTGCTTCGCCTGAATTATCTTCGGGTAAAGTCTGGATCCAATACCCGATTAAGTTAAATGAATTGAACGAAGTGTCATCAAATAGTAAAAATATGATGACATTTAATGAAAAAACAGCATCTTCTGCCAATCCAATTAACGGTAATGACATCATCGATAAAGTTGAAGCAGAAGAAAAAACAGTGCCAATTAGTGAAGCGGCTCAATCAACGATGGAAAAAAGCTTACTACCCTCAGCCGAAGTATTGCTTATTCCCATAAATACTCAAGGTACTGAACAAAACGAAAAAGCCTGTCAACCACTTATTGAAGCGAAAGTAATGCCTGAAAACAACACTAATGTGGTTGTAGAAACGCTAGTAGATAGTGGAGCAACCGATCAGCTACAAAATGGGCAATCGGTTAATGATGAACTTTTCATAGCCAATGAGATTAAAAAGGATGAATATTCAGTCGATGAAATCAGTCAGGAAAAAGCAACCGACTCATCGGATGAAAATTATAGCCATGTTCAGCCAAATATATCTTCTGTGACCGATGTCATTGCAAAAAAGGCAAGTCATCGAAAAGAAGAAACGGCTGCGATAAAATTAGTAAAAAAAATAGGCTATTCCCATGCGCCGACCACAAAAGCACCGGCGCCGGAAATTATTGAAAGCGGTTTGGAAATTAAAGCTTACGTACGACCTGCGATAGCTTTCCATGGTAAAAATGGTGCCGGTGGTCATGTTGCCACAAATATAGCCACATCCAATATGTTTAAACCCAAATAATAACCAATAAAAAATGCCCTAATTAGGGCATTTTTTTATTCTGAATTTTAACTAAAACTTACTTATTCGCGTTTAATATCAGAGTACTTTTAGTAAAATATGTATTCTTTATTATTAAAGTAGGAATAAATATGTCTCAATGGATTGTTTTTGGCGCAGGTAAAGGAATTGGTTATCATCTTGTACAATATGGTCTTCAGCAAGTTCATCAAGTCATCGTTTTTATTCTTAATGCAAAATATAAAACACGACTAACACAAATAGGCTCGCAAGTTATTGAAGGAGATGCTTGCCAATATAGCGACATAAAAAATACATTGGCTGATATTTCTAATAACAGCATTATATTTAGTACTATAGGCGGTAAGAGCGCTGATCTAACTGGTAATCTTAATATTATTAAATCGGCCGAAACGTTAAATATGCGGCGCTTATTATTGGTGACCTCTGTTGGCTGCGGTGATGGTTGGAAATATCTCTCATCTAAAGCTAAGGCGCTATTTGGTATGTCAATTCGCCATAAATCAATGGTTGAGTGCTACCTAAAAACAAGTTCATTAGATTACACTGTCCTTCGGCCTGGTGGCCTGCTTAATTTACCTGCTACCGGCAATCACCAACGTATTCAACTCCCTCAAATAGGATTAGTTACTCAGCAAGATATTGCCATAGAGCTATCAAATATTGCTGAAAATAAGCTAACTTACCAACAAACCTATACGGTAATAGATCCAAATTTGAGTTTTAATATGAAGTAACGATTGGCTTTGTTGAATAAATCGAACTTTTAGGTGATTGGCGGAGCTGATCGCTAAATTCGTTTCAACATCAGGTCCCCATGGCAAAGCAAAAGTTTAAAATTACCAACTGGCCCGCGTACAACAAGGCACTCAGACAACGCGGTTCCCTGACGGTCTGGCTTGATGAGTCGGCCATCGCTGGATGGACTGACAGTTCTTCGCCTGAAGGTCGTGGCCGGCCGCTTTACTACAGCGATATGGCTGTTACCACTGTCCTGATGATGAAGCGTGTGTTTAACCTGTCGCTCCGGGCATTACAGGGCTTCGTTGATTCGATTTTTAAACTCATGTCTTTGCCGCTGTGCTGTCCGGACTACTCGCTGGTCAGCAGACTAGCAAAGAGCGTCAACATCAGCATAAAAACGCCAACGCGTGGTGAAATCTCGCATCTGGTCATCGACAGTACCGGTCTGAAGGTCTTTGGCGAAGGTGAATGGAAAGTCAGGCAGCATGGGGCTGACAGACGAAGAGTGTGGCGCAAGCTTCATCTGGCAGCAGACAGTGTGACTCATGAGATTATCTGTGCCGACTTATCGCTCAGCGGAACGACAGATGCGCAGGCACTGCCGGGCCTGATTAACCAAACCCACCGGAAAATCACGGAAGTGTCAGCAGACGGTGCTTATGACGCCTGTTACTGCCACGATGCGTTGCTAAGAAAGAAAATCAGGCCCCTTATCCCGCCGCGAAGCGGAGCGAAATACTGGCCGGACAAGTACCATGAACGTAACCATGCGGTGGCGAATCAGCGTCTGAGCAGGAGTAATGATATGTGGAAAAAGAAAGTGGGTTATCACCGGCGTTCAGTGGCAGAAACAGCGATGTTCCGCATAAAAACTTTGCTGGGTGGCCATCTGAGCCTGCGTGACTATGAGGCTCAGGTAGGTGAAGCAATGGCGATGGTCAAAGCGCTGAACCGTATGACGTTGTTGGGTATGCCACACAGCTTCAGGATCGGATAACAGGTGTAGGTGTAGCAGAGGGAGCCATCCTGTCGGCTAATTCTGATTTATTCAACAAAGCCACCAACTTGTAGAAATTGATGTAGATCACGGGCATTTACCGTCTGGATTAATGCGCCGTTGATGTTTTTTGTTTCGATGTTGATTAAATTTGACATAAGGATATACCTCAATAGTTAAATTGATGAAAAATTGCCCCTATAAAAAGGGGCGTTAAGATTAATTAGTGACGTTTTATGAAATGGGTTAACTCACTTTCGTACCAGTGGTCAGTGCGTGCGGTGATTAGCCCGATTTGTTGATGGTGAAATTGTTCAAAAAGCTGTTTGATCTCCGCTAACACGGTATCGATATTCTCACGCTTACGTAAAAGTCGTTTGATCGTATGCTTTTCTGCGTCATTGATAATCTGGCGTAGTGACTCAGTGATATAGTAAATACGACGACATTCGTCAGCCATTAAGGTGATATGCGCTACCTGAAAACGTTCAGGGGATGGTGTGCCAGTTACTTCGCGTAGTGCCAGCCACACCGCATTACTCCATGAACGCTCAAACCGGAAGCCATTTTTCATACACCAAACTAAATGCGTTAGGTTACGAGTGTCTGAATGGCTAAAACGCTCTACGGCTTTTGGTTGTGGTTGTGGTTGATAATGAGGATTATGATTAACAACTTGCTTATCGAGGATATCCAGCACCCATTTTCTAATCTCTTTTGCTACTGGCGTACGAGCAAACATGGCAACAAGATGAGCGCCACGTAGGGAGAAAATACGAACTGGCATTCTTACCTTTCCCGTTTTTCTAACGACGCCAAAATTGACCGTCGTTGTCATACATTCCGAAAACTCATCTTTATTGCGATTCAAAATTTTTGTTACCGCATCTGTTTCTGTATATTCCAGTGCTTTAGCAATTTCAGCAGAAGTAAACCATATTTGCCCGTTATGGGAAATATTTTCAAGAACGGTATTTCGGAAAACTAGAGTATTCATAGTAATGATTTCCTTTGTAGGTTTAGGACAATCACCACCTTTGAGGTCAATCTTGGGTGGCGAACTGGACGAGGTTGACCTTACCGGCTACAAAGGATCCCGGCGAGCCTTTCGGCTCCCCCATCCAGCCCACCATTGATTCTTAATATGGAGGACTGACGTATAAAAAAAACACGCTTTCGGCGTGCTATGCGCCTTTGTAGTTACAGTAGTAGGTCAATCCCAACATCTGATTTTGCAGATGCGGATAAACTATAGCGCATGATTTCTTCTTTCGTCAATAGTGATTTTAAAGGTCAATATTTTATTATGCTGCCGCAATCCCGTTTATCATGACACCTAATAACCTAGGGAACTGGCTGTCATAAAAATGGGGCTGAGTCTGACAGGGATGGTTTGGATCGGTTAGGTTTTTTCCAAACTGTAATCCTTTTTCCGTCAGTGACCAGAATAATTTTTCCTTATCAGGATGTTTGCTACTTGGACGTGATTTACGCTCAACAATACCTAATAATTGTAGACGCTTAAAGCCAGATGGTAGGCTGTAAGGTTTGCCATGTAGTTGTAAAAGTTCCGTAAAAGAGTGCGTCACTTCACTTGAACCTGTTAAACTCCCTCCTGGTGCATCAACAGCGTAAGCTGGCAATATATCCGGCATACCAAGCGATGACTGTAGCTTTTTCATTCCACCAAGCATACCAGAAGGTGCGATACGCAATTCTTGTTTGCAGAATGCCAGCATTGCTAATCCAGCTTGTACTTTTTCGACAAGTATGCTGTTATTGCTTTTTACCGAATCCCTAAACCGCTCGTAGACCTGAACTTCAAAATAGGGGTCTATCCATGCTGCATAGCGGATGGCGATAATTTCAACTGCCCAGCTGCCATATTCAAGGCCACCTTTGATGATATTGACCGAAGCACTCCGAGATGCTTCGATTACTTTTTGTACAAAAGCGCTGATACCCTTGCTTCTGAGAAACACAGAAGGCCGTTGCGATTCTGTTGCTTTACCCTGAGCAACTGCTGCCCGGTGCAAAGCATTCAGACAATAACGCCCGAAAGCGTCTTGGCGTACAACGGTATTTTCAATAACAACTAATTTTGACATAAAAATATTTCTCCGTAATTAAACAAATAAAGGTATTAACGTGAAAGATTTTGCAGATTGCACCCTCAACCCCGTTATTTTTACCTAAACACGGGAGGATTTTTCGTATGGGTCAGGTTGCATTTGATACACAAGAATTTGTTGAAACATTAGAGAATGCAGGCTTGCCAAAAGAGCAGGCAAAAGCAATTTCTATTGCTGTACGTAAGTCACATGAGGTTGCTGACGTAGCGACCAAAAGAGATTTAGAAGATGTACGTAAAGACTTATCTTCTGAAATAACACTAGTTCGCAAAGATGTTGAAGCGTTAATTAATAGTCTTTTAATAAAACTAAGCGGTGTCATGTTAACTATCGTTGGTGCAGCGGCAACGATCGTAACTTTAATTATAAAACGGGTTAAAAGGCACCCTACAACTCATAAGGTGGTAAGATGCTGCTTAGATCTTGACTATCCAGTACGATTACCTGATGGCCTAGGGCAAAAAGCCGTGCGTGTTCGCGTAACTGGTAGGGAGTGGGCTTTTCGCCTGGTGCTTTGCATTCCACAAAAATAATGTTGCCATTGGGCAGTGCGACTAATCGGTCAGGTACGCCTCGTCGCCCGGGTGAAACAAATTTATAGGCAATCCCACCGATTTTTCGCACTTCACTTACCAAATGTTTTTCGATGCTGTCTTCCCTGATTAACCGCATGAATACATCCTTTTAATTTGCATAAGGCAAAAATCGGCGCGGTTCTCACTCCAGATACGGTTATTGAGATTACGCGCCAGTCGGTTTGCCTGTGACCATGCGCGTGCGGCGTCATGGTATTGGCCTGACTGCTCAAGGTGTACCGCATCTTGTGCCGCCTTAAAATAAAGTGGGCTGTCGTTTTTTCTAAAGGCCATGGTGTTTATTTTATCCTGTGTGTTATTTTATTCCTTGCGATAGCGATAAGTCTCAAAGCCATTAGCACTAAGCGGTAAATCAAAAGCCCAATCCGGATTAAAACTTAACAATTTACTTAATCCCTCGGCGGAAAATTCTGGGGTATCGGGCGCTTCGCTGATAATTTCATCATGGACGGTTAAGACAATCTCATAACCTGCCTTTTCAATAGTTGGCATGTTATAGGCCAATACATCCCGTGCAGTGCTCTGACATATATTTTCAATAATTTTGCCCCCGTAGGTGTTTAGCCTTTCCCATTTACGGCTATAGGGGTTAGTTCCCATGTAGGTGATTTGTCCAATTCTCTGTTCGCGCAGAAGGGTAGCAAATACTACGCCCTGAAGGTAAACAAATCCTGAGCCAGCCTTTATCGCAACGAACGCTAAGTTTACGGCACTTAAACACTATCCCTGGTGAATGAATGGCCTGTTTTACTGCCTCTTCAATGTCGTACCAGAATGATACGGTTTGCGGATGGGCATTGCGCCACATGCGCTTAAGGGCATCGCAGGTAACAAAGACTTTTTTGCTGAGGCCATAAGCTTTATCCGTTTCAACGGATTTTTGATACCAGCGCATCGCCTCTCGCTTAACGCCAGGCGGTATATTAGGTAATGAGGCTTCCTCCATTCATCTAAATCCAGACCGTAGGCGAGGGCGAACGTTAGGAATGCCGCAACCCCACCGCTATAGCCTAAGCCTCACTCCATCACCTTACCGATTTGTCGTTGAGATTTAGTGACGTTCTCAGGTAAAAAATTAAATGCGAGCGCGTAGGCGAGTTTATAGAGGTCATTGCCTTTGCCGTTATCAAATTCGCTAAAAGCGTTGACTTTCCAGTTTTCCCCCACCAGCCATGCTAACATGCATCCTTCAATGTTTGACAGGTCAGAAATAACCAGCTTCTTACCCTGCGGGGCAATAATACATCCTCTTAGCGCAGAACTGGTCAGTTGCATAATGTCACCACAAATGAGTTCGGCGCAACCGGCTTTTAAGGCTTCAATGCCGTTATCAAGGGTCTTTTGGTTAAGCGTGGGTCGTTGGCGATTATCCGGTTGAAAAATCCGCCCCGCCCAGCGTCCAGTGCGTGAGACGCCACAAAATTGCTTGGTTCCTCGAAGTCGTCCATCTGCGCTTACCGATTTTAGCAGAGCTTTGTATTTCCTGGTGCTGGTTGTGCACGACTGGAGACGGACTGACAGCAGTTCGCGCAAAGCCGGTGGAATATCAGGGTCATTAATGCGGCGCTGTAGCGTGCTGGCTTGCATATCCGGTAATGTGATGCCAAATGCCGAAACGATATGTTGTAGCAAAGCGTCGCGTTGTGTTGCGGTCTGTACAGCGTTATCCGTTAATTGTTGAGTGTCGGTTGATAACCGTTTTTGCCCGTTTTCAACGGTGGTTAGGGCGCTTTTGGCCAACTCAACGTCCATACACATCCCACGGCGATTAATCTTTTGGTCTAACTGCCACAACGTTGTTTCATTAAAATTCATATTCCAACGCGGTAAATGTTGATAAATCTCGCGCATGGCTAAAATATCTGAACCTGCGTAAGTTTTAAACCGTTGCCATTCTTCGAAATGTGTTAACGCCGTGGCGTGTTGTATTTTGCTGTTTTTAGGGCGCGGTTTGCAAAATAAAGAGATAAGTGCTTTACCTTATTTGTCTTTGGCTTTATCGCTATTGACGTTGAAGATATCGCAAAGCGAACCAAGCGCACCGGTTAGGCCATGTGCCAGGGCTTGCACAAGCGTGTCGTGAACACGGGATAACGGTAAGTCAATATTTAACACTTTGCTTAAAATTACCGTATCAAACACCCCCCCATTATGCCAGACAGTTAAAATCGCAGAGTCATCAAGATAGGCTTTTAAATCCTTTGGCATCGTTTTATCTTGCGTCACATCCCACACCTTTACGGTTTCATGATTATAAGCATAGGCAAAAAGTAATATTTCTGCATTTTCAGCATAGCGATGCGTGCCACAATTAATCGGTATATCGCTGTAGGTTTCTAAATCGCAAAATAGTAAATTTTGCAGAATCCATCCTTATCAGGCGGTTACGGAAAAACGCCCCATTTTAGAGTGATACCACTGACTGCCGCGTTTCTCAGACTCAAGCAGCGCCTTGGCCAAAGCGTATTTAAATGCTTCTTCCTCAACTACCGACATCTGGGTAATCTGTCCGCCTGGTGAAACATGGGGCACTTTTTTATAAGGCACATTCCACGCCATCACTAACTGGCGACATTTTGCATCGCTCAAGCCATATTTTGTTTTAAGATAGCTATAGCCTTGGAAACCCTCGGGTATTGTGCCTTGTTTGATATGCTCGATTTCTTCCGACACCTGTACAACCTGATCGATACTTTTTAAACGGCGTTCCTGTGCAACGTTAGCCAATGCCATTGCTGCAATAATTTCATTGGCGCTTTGTGGTTTACTTTGCTGCTCCAGTTTATCAATCAGTGAACGGCGAACGGCTTTCGATTCACGCGCGGCAACGCGGAGCGCTTGCTTAAGCGTCATTTCGATAATTTCAATATCAGCGCCGTTTTTTTGACCTACACTTTTTGTGTAGGTCTCTCCTTCAAGTTCATCTTTGACCTTTGCAATAAATTTGTTGTTTCTAATTGGTGGTTCGCCATGTTCTTTTCGTGTTTCGTTGACCATTAGCAGTAATTGTTGCGAGTCAACCGTTTCGTTGTTGGAAAGCGTGACATTTGGCACATTTATTAAATTTGACATAAAGGTATCCTCAATAGTTAAATTGATGAAAGATTTTGCATATTGCAGCCTAAACCCGTTATACTTACCAAAAAAGGAGGATTCCCTATGACTCAGGTTTCATTTGATACATTACAAGCCTCAGAAGCGCTTGAAGATGCTGGCATTTCCAGAGAACAAGCTAGGGCTATCTCACTCGTTGTGCGAAAATCACATGAGGTTGCGGATATTGCGACTAAACGTGATTTAGAAGATGTACGTAAAGATTTAACTGCCCAAATAATAGAAGTTCGTAAAGACTTATCGGCTGAAATAACCAATGTCCGTAAAGATATGGAGATAACCCGCAAAGACCTACAACTTGAGATGTCAGGCATTCGTGCTGAACAAAAATTAATACGCTGGATGTTAGGTGCTGGTATTTTAGGTATCCTTTCTCTGGTGGTTAAAGCTTTCTTGATGCCTGCACTATAATTACCATTAAGTTATTAGCTCAGTGGGTAGAGCAGTAGACTCTTAATCCATCGGTCGCAGGTTCGAACCCTGAATAGCACACCATTTTACCGATGGCTTTTTGCCAATCGCCTATTCTCTTTTCTCAGGTATTTGTTTTCTTCTGCCAGTAGCTGAACCATATTGATTAATGTTTTGGTTTCTTCATCGGCGTAAACGGGTTGTTCCAGTTTAAGTAGATAATGGTGGTTGTTACTTGGATTAGTAAGTGCAATGGTTTCACTCATATTATCTAATTTCATTTTTTAGACTCCTCGGGTTATTTACACTTTACATATCAAATTTTCCTTAAGATAAATTGAGTAAAAATTACTCATATTTTTAATAGATGCCTGATTGTTCCACTACCTCAGGCCGCGGTAGTTCCCTGGTGTTTAACTTGCCAATAGCTCTTCTTCCTCAGCCATGCTAAGGTCGTCAAACTCTTCAACAGAGGCCACACTTCCGCCTGCAAACGCATCACCATCACGGAAAAACTGAACGCCTCTTAATGATGCTGAAACGCCTTTACCGTTATTGTCATAAGCGTAAAATTCAACGGTGGCGTTCACGTAGCAGCCAGAGTAGGGACGACCATCCTGTGCGGTTAACAGGGAGGTGTTACGGTCAATAACTAATGGGCGGGATTTATTGTTGGCGCTGATATACAGGTTTCCGGCATAGCCGTCGTATTCTTTATTGTCGCCATCGCGTAAGCAAAAACGGTTAGGATTATTGCAAATGCTGTTATAGATTTTTTCGATATCCTTGTTGCCCCATTTTTCGCCAATCACGTGTTTGATACCGGCTTTGATTTCTTCAATCAAATCAGTACGACTTTTGGCGATAAGGAAAGTGGCACGGTATTTGTATTCGCTCTGACCACTAAACTGAGAAGGTTCAAATAAATCAGGAAAAGCCAGACGTACATTCTTTAATTTGATTTTCATAAAGTTACCTTTTGATTAAATGGATTTATCAACGAGTGCCGCTTCGGTCACATCGTCAAAGTCGTTTAAGGGGTTAGTAATCATGGAAGGTCTTGGGTCAGATTCCTGTGCGATAACGGGTTTACCGTCTGCTCGCGCAATAAGCGCTTCCAGTTTTGCCCAGCGACTCGGTTTGTCTTTTTTAAGCAGTTTTTCAGCCTGTCTTGGGCTGATAATTTTCTTGTGGTAGATTTGCTCCTGTTTAAGTTTGGCATTTTTTAACAGCACTTCGGCTTCATGCTCATCACACCAAGTGCGATTATCTTGTTTGCCAGCAACCAGTTTAAAGCCAGGTACCGATTGCCCAATATGTAATGCCTCGGCGACCAGATTTCGCAGGGCTTTACAAAAACTCTCTATCAAATCGACATGCTGGTAGAGTTTTGCCATTTGCGCAGTCGTTAGTAGCGTAATGTGTTTTGGGGCATCACTCAGTTGGGGTGCTAGAGGTTGGATTAGATCGACAAAATCGCCTCTGACTTCATTATGGACAAACTGCGCCTGGGCAAAACACAATCCGCCTTTTGCTTTGCAGAACTGGCATTGCTTGATGCCTGGTGAAAAGGCATTATCTGGTAGCGCATCAAGCCCGTTGCGCTCGGCAAGGGTTGCCATCTCAATGGCTTTTTGCACTCTCAATCTAGCCAGGTCACCAAAGTCTTTTAACTCCTCAACCGATAGCGCCCACTCGGACAGATGGTTAAGTCTTGGCTGATGAATAAAAAGATGAACTGTTTTAAAATCATAAACAAGGTCAAACTGATGTAACGCCCCTAGCGCATAGAGAGAACTGGAATCCATCAAAGCCTTTGTCACGCGTACACATGAAAAGTGGATCCCCAAGTTTAAAGAATTCGCCACACAATTTCCCAGACGCTCATTTAGTATTGGTACGACAAATGAAGACGAATTTTTAGGCGACAAAACCGGTAATCGGCGTTGGTTGCCGATTGAAGTTGGGAAAATGGATTTAGAAGGTATCAAAAAGGATGTGATTCAGTTTTGGGCGGAAGCACGAGAGCTATTTACCAAAAAATGGATTCAATTTAAAGAAGCAGAGCAACTAGCTAATCAGGTGCATGAAAAATATTTCATCAAAGATGCGTGGCAGGAAATTATCGAGCGTTGGTTAGATGAACCGGATTTAATGACCTGACAAAAACCACGGTCACGGCAATTTTTACGGTCAGCGGATATTTTGCGTGCAGCTCTGAACCTGGAACCGAAAAATATATCGCGACGTGAACAAATGCGCATTGGTAATGTTTTGCAAAATTGCAATTTTAAACAAGTTCTGCGTCGTGTTGATGGAAAAGTTTGTCGGGTTTGGGAAAGGCGTAACAACCTGCAACAACGTATAAGCACTGGGTTGTTACACTAAATTTAACCCATTGATATTAATAAAATAAATGGTGTAACAACCTAACGGGTTTAGGTTGTTACATTTCGTTGCAGGTTGTTACGCCTACGAACGGTAAAAATATTCCCGTTCACAACAGGAGCGAAAATAACATGAGCAGAGACATAGAGAAAATACTTCTCCATTGGGACGACGGCCGTGCGGGTAATCGGCATGCTGGTTGCTACTACCAGTGAACTGACAAATTCACCACCTAAAATATTTCGAATAAAGCAAGTAGAGTAAGACTGAGGGTAAAATACGATGCGCAGAGATATTCAACAAGTGTTAGAGCGATGGGGAACATGGGCCCGTGATAACAACACCGGGATAGACTGGTCGCCGATAGCTGCCGGTTTTAAGGGATTGCTCCCATTACGCCCGTCTATGCGCCCTTCGTGCTCAGATAAGGATGGTCTTATTATCGATAATTGCGTTTCGCAATTGCAAAAAGTACGCCAGCCTGAAGAACTAAGTTTAATTATTGCGTATTACGTCAAGGGCTATTCGAAGCGGGCCATCGCTCGCCGACGTCGAGTGGATGAGAGGCTGATACGGGCAAAATTACTGATTGCAGAAGGCTTTATTGACGGTTGTTTATCGCTGCTCGCCGTGCGATTAGACATGGACCAGGAGGTTAAAATTTATTCGCCACAAAAAAGTGAAAAAAGGATTAGTGCGGTCCGCAAAAAGTTTGTTAATGTGCTATGAGTGGTTGATTTAGCTTGATTGAATAAATCAAGGTAGTGCGCTAACAGTTCCATCGCAAGGCATAAAGGATTCAGCAGTTTTGCTACCCCGAAGTCCACTTCATAGAAATATCCGTTTAATAAAATTCAAATCTGAAAACATAAATTAATATTGAAATTACCACGCTGATACATGTGTACGGCGCAGTAATACTTTTCAAAAAAACTATATTTTACTTTTGATACACCTATTGTTGGTAAATAAAAATGACTGATGAAATAACGCAATATGATAATCCAAATGACATCGATATCCTTAGTACACTAAAAATACAAGCTGTTTCTGGAAATCTATCACCTAGCATATATGCCAACGGGAGAAATCAGCTGCCCATTGAAATTACAGCCAAAGCGGTCAATAAAGACGGGAACCCGCTTAAATTTTCTAACGAGACGTGGATTTCTATATTGAATTTATGTTTTGCTGAATCTGATAAAAAACTCAGTAGTAAAGGTAACAGTGGTTGGTGTTTTACGGAGGTGGAAAATGAGTACAGTGTAGAGCTTCAGCCAGGCTCACACCGTAGTAAGAGACTAACGACTGGAGAAGATGGCACGGCCATTATTATTCTGTATGTTTACACCGATGGTATAAACACAAAACGTATCGCCGTCAGTGTCGATACGGATAACGGAAAACACTTTACTACTGCAGATATTCCCTCTGGCGCTGAAAAAATGTATTTAACTATAATTTCGCACCCGAAAATTAATTATAGCAACCGCAATAACATACGTATTACCGAGGGAAGTTTTGAGGACATTAATAATAGCGTACCTTGGGCCTCACGTTTCGGGAAACCAATTTTTAAAGAGCACCATGATGGCACCTGCAAAAGAAAATTTGTTGAAATTCATCCTGCGATGGGTGGGCAATTCAAAAAACACAAAATAATTTATACCACAGTTACGAACTATGATGTAAGTAATAGTTACTTTGTTTGGGCTGAGCATACATTTGTGCCAGATGAGAATGTAAGTTGCTTCAATATTATTCAAGGGCCGCATTATCCTTGCGCTGTAATAGGTCGCGGAGAGAATTTTAATGATTATCAAATTAATCTTTGGTATAATGCAAAAAATCAGATTAACATTGGCGGCAGTGTAATGTTAGAAAGCACTAGTTATTTGTTATATAAATTTACGATGCCTTCCGCTAACTGCTCTCCACTCTTCTGGCATAATCTCATTTACCACCCAGAGGTTAGAGTGACTGACTTTTACGGCAATGAGGGAACGATTACCCTGACATTTAACGATACGGATCACTTTGATATCCCCGGCATCGTCTAGTGAAGCGATAAATAACAGTAACGTCATAGCCGATAAATGTTCTTTATTTCTTTTCAGCATTGAGTCATGTAGCCCATTAGTCGGTTATGATATAACCTCATCATAATTTACGCGTAATAATAATGTCATGCTATCAAAAATCACAATGCTGATTTTTTAAATTAACATGATGCTGTTAAAGTAATAAAACCTATTTTTGCATACAACCCCTCTCTGCGTAAATCCTGCTCATCCTGCTTAGGAAACCAAAATCATTATGAGCTCATCTTCACACTATACCAGCGCCGGTAATTTTATCAGCGCCGTTCAGGGCAGCGTCGACCCACGGACTGGATTGTTTAATCTGCGGCTTCCTTTGGCCAATATTCATGCGAATGGGCTGACGGGCCCTGCACTCTCGCTTACCCTGATGTACTCGCCCTTATCAACGGCAAATCCGACGGGATTTGGTATTGGTTTTCGGTTGAACTTATCGCAATACGATAACAATACCGGCCAACTCTTGCTGTCTACGGGTGAGGAGTACCGCGTTGACAGTAATGGTAGGGTAAAACAGCAAAAGCTGAAAACCTTTGTCTTTAAAAAAGCGGATAAAAATACCTATCAGGTCATTCACAAATCGGGTCTAATAGAGCGTTTATCGCTACGTAGCGGTGAAATTTATGTTCCGACGCAGATTGCCTCCGCTGAAGGACGAAGGCTACACCTCAGCTGGGACTCGCAGTTTTCTCCCGCCAGCTTGACCCAAGTGACCGATGACGATGGTCATATTCTTTGCGCAGTGGTCTACCCGGATAAAAACTCAGACTTCACGCGTTTCACTCATTTGCCGGATAGTGTGGATCTCAGCTACAAAATAATCTTTGAGTTCATCAACGACAGGCTAAAAAGCGTTACCAGTGATGCGGTTGACCCCGCATTGGTCTGGTTTTGACTACGACGATATTGGGTCCCAAGCCCGTTACCGGGCGATTACCGCCGTGCATTCGCCCACCGGCCTAACAGAAACAGTCAGTTACCATACCCAAACGGCTGACAGTATGGCATTCCCGGAGATTGCCAACCTTCCCCCCTTCCCTGTGTCCATCGGCACACCGTTATTCCGGGTGGGGAACAGCCGCCCAGTGTGACCAACTGGACGTATACGCAAAAAAACTATTTAGGGAAAGATGCGGGCTTTAATCTGTGGCAGCCAGATAAAGACCAGATGTTGAACTTCTTTCTGCCTGATTATCAGTACGGCTCTACCGAGCAACGGTTGGATGCGGACGGCCATATTCTTTGTCAGGTAACCCGCCGCTACAACGCCTATCATCTGCTTGCGTCTGAAAAAACGGTGCGGGAAGGCAAAACTCATCTCAGTGAGACCCAGTATTACGCAAAAGCGGGGGTTAAATTTGATGACCAACCGACTCAGCATGCTTTGCCGAAGACGAAAAAAGAGACGTGGTCCGAACCTGGCGAAAAAGGGGGTACCGCTTCTCGCGCGGTGGTGACACGTTATCAATTTGATGAATTCGGCAATCCTGTTCGTCAGGAAGCGCCGGATGGGACAATCAGTGAGTACACCTATTACCCTGCCGAAGGAGAGGGCAGTAACTGTCCGGCGGACCCGTATGGCTTTACCCGGTATGTTAAAAGCCAATCGCTCACCCCGTTGCAAAAGAGCGGTCGTGAACCGAAGAATATGACCCAGTACACGTGGCAGCCGTTAGCGGCATTAGAGACAATAACAGGTAACGGCTATGCTGTGGTGCAAAAAACGGTCAAGCAAACCACGGGAAATAAACGTAGCCTGACGGAGAATACCTATTATGCTGATAAGCATTCACGCCCGATATATGGGTGTCTTCATCGCAAAACTATCACTTTAACACCCGATATCCGTCAAGAAAAAACGTTTACGTATAGCCAGCTATTAACTTACACCATGACGGAGCAGGCTGTCACTGAGCATCACGCGTTCACAGGCCACGACGGGCTAACGGCAACAAACACCACCGTTAGACACATCAGCACAGGCAATGTGTTGTCTGAAACCTCTGCCCAAGGGATAGAAACCCATTATGCTTACGATAAACTGGGACGGATAATACGTCGGACACTCTGTCCTGATTCAGTGTATACCAACACCAGCACCTGGGAATATCGGGTTCATCCGGCAGGGCCTTATTCAATCGAAACGGATGCGTGGGGAAATAAACATAAAACGTCTTTTGACGGTGCGGGACGTGCACTCCGTCAAGACACCTTTGATACCGAGACGGCGCGGTGGTATGCCACCTTTAGCTGTCAACATAATCAGTTAGGTGAGGTTAGCTCCGGTACCGTCAAGGATTGGTTAACCGGAAGCCAGACGGCTTACCCGTTAACCTCCGAGATTACCTATGGCGGATGGGGAGAAAAGAAAGCGGTCTCGTTCTCTGACGGTAAAAAATCGCTGCAACAGACAGACCCAATTGCGCTCACGCAGACCGTTTACAGCCAAAGCAGTACCGGTGTAACACAGCGCTGACTAGCGCTAGCGTGACCAGCACGTTAGATAAAATCAGTCAGCTTCCGCTTAATAAAATCGTCAAAGACCTCACCTGGGCAAAATATAGCGAATCCACTTATCAGTGGGATGGCCTAGGGCAGTTACTCGAAGAACAGGACGAGCTGGGTCAGATTACACAAAGAACCTATGATGAATATGGTCGGGTATTAACCCAAGCATTGCCTGACGGTACCGTCGTTAGCCGGACGTATGCCCCTCACCTTACCGGCAATGCAGTGGCTTCCATTAGCGTCACCGGCTTGGATATCCAAGGGGGTTCCCGGACTTGGTTCCTGGGTACGCAAACCTTTGATAGTCTAGGCAGGGTCACGCAACGTGTCAGCGGAGGCCGCAAGACTGCCTATCGCTATCAGGGTGTCTCGCCCACGCCCTCAACTATTACCCTGCCATCGGGGAAAGCAGTGAAATACACCTATATTCCAGAGTTAGGTAATGCCGTTAGCAGTATATGCAGTATATGCAGTATATGCAGTATATGCAGTATATGCAGTATATGCAGTATATGCAGTATATGCAGTATATGCAGTATAAAGGCTGAGGGTATTCGCCAAATATTCAACTATGACAAGCAAACCGGAAAATTACTGAACGCTCAGGAAGCCAGCGCCAAGCTTGAAAACACCTGGTCAAAGGCCGGCCAGTTGAAGGAAGAGGCATTTTTACATAATGCACAGAACCGCAAGGCAAAGTATAAGTATACGCTAAAAGGTGCTCCAGTTTCCTATACTGATATTACTGGTAAACAAACCCAGTACAGCATGGATGCACACGGTCGCGTCACCCGCATTACCGATGATAGCTTAACGGTTAACCTAACTTATGATGCATTGGGTCGATTAAATAGCCAGCCAGTGCGTGATAAGGCTTCTACCTCGTCTTTAGCGACTGCGTTCAACTATGACATTTTTGGGCGTGAAATCACGCGTACCATCACGGACAAACGCGGTACCACACTGATGTTATCACAAACGTGGCTGAAAAACTGTCTACTCGCTGCACGCACGACACAGAAAAATTGCCTAACCTGCCGTGAAGAGCAGTATGGTTATGACAACCGTAACCGACTGATTCGCTACACAGCCTCTGGAGACAGCCTAACGGTGGATGCATATGGCCATCGGATGAGCGCGCAAACGTACCGCTATGATGCCCTTAATAACCTCACTTCCGTCAAGACCACCTTTGTTGACCGCAGTACCACCACGGCGACCTATAGTTATCAGAACGCGAGCGACACGACCCAGCTGACAACGCTAACTAATACGCACGATAACTATCCGAAGACCATCAACTTAAGCTATGACGCTGAAGACCGGATGACCCGCGATGAAGCGGGTCGAACCCTGACCTATGACGTGATGGGACGTCTAACGGGCGTAAGTGATGAGACAATCCACCGCACAGGGACCTACAGGTACGATGCCTTGAACCGTTTGATTACGCGCCACGCGGGCAACAATGACGTCAGGGAACTTTATTATCGTGGGGCTGAATGGGTCAATGAAGTTAACACGTCAACAAACAAAGCAACCCGGTTGGTTAAAACCGGTCATAATTGGAATGGTTTATTCAAAAATTAATAACTAACCTGTTTGGGCGTGAGTGACGATAAGGGATTGACGCTAACGGCGGGAGACAAAAACGACAGCCTGCTATGGTCTGAAGAGGCGGGGACCTCTGCCGAAGGTGAGCTCCACGTCTGGTCACCTTACGGCAGTGGTAAACCGAGCGATAGGCTGCCTGGTTTTAATGGTGAGCGGGTTGACCCTGTCAGTGGTACGTATCATTTAGGCAACGGCTACCGAGCTTATAATCCGGTGTTAATGCGCTTTAACTGTCAGGACAGCTTAAGTCCATTCGGTGCAGGCGGCATTAACCATTATGCTTACTGTGCCGGTGACCCCATCAATCATACCGACCCGTCAGGCCATCTCAGTTGGCAGGCGATTACGGGGATTGTGGCAGGAATCATTGGGATTGGCTTCGCAGTGTTCACGGCAGGCGCTTCTATTGCGGCAGCCGGTGGTGTTATGGCGGCAATTAGTTCTGCATCTGCGTCATTATTGATTATTGGCGGGTTGGGTATTGCATCGGATATCACCGGAATAGTGAGTGGTGCAATGGAAGATTCCAATCCAGAGGCTTCAGCTACTTTAGGCTGGGTATCGCTCGCCACGTGGTTAGCGGGAATGGCTGCTGGCTTTGCGAAAGCAAATTCTGTGAGTAAGGCTGGATTAAGAAATACTAAAGAGGTTAATAAACTGAGAAGCGGTTCTTCAGGTAGTGCCTCTAATTTTACTGTAACTCAGCTTGATTATCCATTTTTTGTTAGAGAACAGATACGTTTTCCCGAAATGGAAGGCGTAGGTTTAAAACCCCACTACAGAATATTTGATGTTGACGGCGCTCTTAAATTTGGTTCTGATACTAAGGTAGATCGGACCAGTACTGATGAAATACTGGAATTTTTACTGAAAAACACGAACGATGACCGTAATATTGTTATTGTTAGTGGCAGTCATGGTGAGATACGTGGGAATAATTGGGGTAAATTCAAGAACTCTAATGAAATTGTTAGAAATCCAGCGCTTAGAGATATCCATATGTTAAACGAGGATAAAGCAAGGTATATAAAGGGTTTACCTGAGGGGCTTCGGCCATTGAATGGACGTATGGAAGTTATCGATATATTTGATATGAATGCTACAAGTTATTCGGCTCTTCTTAATGATAATAGTGTTCATGTTATTCAAGCATTCTGTTACTCATCGTTAGATGAAATTTACCGTCAATTTTTTAATTTGGGGATGATGGATGCTACTGCTTCATTCTTCACAATAGAAAATCTTTTTTGAAAACTCTAAAATTTATTAATCCTTGCTAATGAAATAATCACAATAAATGTCACTAAGTATGTCTGAAAAATACGCAACCCCGACGGCCTATCTCTCAAGTCTGATGACGACCGTTTTAGGTTTCTTTACGCTTGAACAATGGGTGGCGGTAACCGGTATTGTCTGCACAATCGGGACATTTCTTATCAACGTGTACTACCGCAAAAAGGAATACAAACTCAAAGCGCGGCATTATGAAGATACTGAAAAAAATCCTGATGGCGATGGGCGGTAGTGCGGTGTTGTTGGCCTCGACGATGGTAACATATTTTGAAGGCTTAAGACATAAACCCTATAAAGATGGGGGTGACGTGTTAACGGTGTGCTACGGGCATACCGGGAAAGCGATTATTCCGGGTAAACACTACACAGACGAGGAATGTCAGGCTTTGCTGGAGCGTGACCTGAAAGCGGCGATGGCAATATGACGAAGGCAAGGTATCAAAAGGGCTGGTTAATCGCCGGGCGATAGAGCGTGAGCTTTGTCTATCGGATTAACGTTATGTATTGGAAACTGCTTCTCACAGCTGGATTAGTTGCCACGATAACAGCACTTTCCATCGTGGTCAGGTTTCAATATGTCGAAAACGTCCGCCTAAAACTGGCCAACCAATCACTAATCGCCGAGCGTGATGAAGCACGAGCACAGTTTACCCACTATGCGCAGGCGGTTGATATTGTTAACACCATAGCGGGAGCCACCCAGGATGCGCACCAACAGGCGATACACGAATCGCAGCCGCAAATTGTTGAGATACAAAAAGCAATTACCCCTGAACGCTGTGCTCGTCTGCCTGTGCCTACTGCCGCTGTTAACCGGTTGCGTGCACACGCCGATAAAATATCTTCCCGTGCCTCCAGCACCCATTCCCGCCACGCTCCTCGATGATTGCGCTCTGCCGGTGATATCGTAACACATGACCTGGGTCGATAGCCTGATACTCAATGAGCAACTGCTGCTGGCTCTCGAGATGTGTAACCAAGATAAAGCGGCGATAAGGCGAATTGAAGAAAAGAAAAATGATATGCAAAAATGAAAAGCAGCCCAAATAGAGGGACTATCATTTCCCTGTAAAAAGTATCGCAAGTTATAGCACAATGATTTTTTGAAGAAAGAACCAAAAGTTCTGGGCGAAACATCAGGGAAATTTTTCTCTGATGATATTTACAGTCAATCTAGAGACTAAGTGATGGTGAGTAAAAATAAAATTGGACGTCCAAGCAAGTTAACCGTGAGCCTCGAAAAGGCCACAGCCTATTTGATGGGGGAATACAAAACCGTGGGGGATGTTGTGCCCAGTGTGGCAGGTTTAGCCTGTTATTTAGGGATAAGACGGTCTATCGCACAGGAATACGCCAAAGAAAATAGCGATTTTTCGGGCACGTTAGCGTCCATAAAAACTATCCAGGAAAATAGTCTGATAAATACAGGGCTTACCGGTGAATTTAACCCAACGATTGTTAAGTTAATGTTATCTAATCACGGCTACGCAGAAAAACAAGAAACCGCTCTTACGGGTAAAGCGGGAGGGGCTATCAAAATTGAAACATCCCCTATGAGTACACTATTTGGGACATGACAATGATTAACCCTGTCTTTGAACCTTTCATTGAAGCGCATCGCTACAAGGTCGCTAAAGGTGGGCGAGGGAGCGGTAAGTAATGGGCGATAGCGCGGTTGCTCATTGAGGCGGCAAGACGCCAGACGGTTCGTATACTTTGCGCGCGTGAGTTGCAGAACAGTATTCGCGACTCGGTCATCCGATTACTTGAAGACACGATTGAGCGTGAAGGGTATGGTGCCGAATTTGAAATCCAGCTCTTCATGATTCGGCATCTAGGCACTCACGCTGAATTCATGTTTTATGGCATCAAGAACAAGCCAACAAAGATTAAGTCATTAGAAGGGATTGATATTTGCTGGGTTGAGGAAGCCGAGGCTGTGACGAAAGAGAGTTGGGATATTCTGATCCCGACCATTCGAAAACCCAATTCTGAAATATGGGTGAACTTCAATCCTAAAAATATTCTTGATGATACTTACCAGCGATTTGTTGTCAATCCCCCGGATGATATCTGCCTACTGACCGCCAATTACACTGATAACCAGCATTTTCCTGACGTACTCAGATTAGAAATGGAAGAATGTAAACACCGTAATCCAACGCTTTACCGTCATATCTGGTTAGGTGAGCCCGTCAGTGCGAGTGAGAGGGCTATCACCAAACGCGAATGGCTGGAAGCGGCTATCGATGCACATAAGGTGCTTGGCTGGAAGGGGAAAGGGGCAATTATTGCCGCACATGACCCATCAGATACCGGCACAGATGCGAAAGGCTATGCAATGCGCCACGGTTCAGTGGTGAAGCATATATCAGAAGGCTTACGAATGGATGTTAACGAGGGTGCTGATTGGGCGACGGAATTAGCCATTAGGCAGGGCGCAGATCACTTCCTTTGGAACGCTGATGGCCTCGGCGCTGGACTTCGTTGACAGATTACGGCCGCTTTCGAGGGAAAAAAACCGTTGTTACCCTGTTTAAAGGAAGCGAATCACCATTCAATGAAGAGGCGGCGTATCAATCAGGCGCCTGGTTTGATGAGGTTGTCGAGGGTGACAATATTCGTACCCTGGGCTATGTTTTCAGAAATAAACGCGCACAATTTTATTGGCTTTGTTGAATAAATCGAACTTTTAGGTGATTGGCGGAGCTGATCGCTAAATTCGTTTCAACATCAGGTCCCCATGGCAAAGCAAAAGTTTAAAATTACCAACTGGCCCGCGTACAACAAGGCACTCAGACAACGCGGTTCCCTGACGGTCTGGCTTGATGAGTCGGCCATCGCTGGATGGACTGACAGTTCTTCGCCTGAAGGTCGTGGCCGGCCGCTTTACTACAGCGATATGGCTGTTACCACTGTCCTGATGATGAAGCGTGTGTTTAACCTGTCGCTCCGGGCATTACAGGGCTTCGTTGATTCGATTTTTAAACTCATGTCTTTGCCGCTGTGCTGTCCGGACTACTCGCTGGTCAGCAGACGAGCAAAGAGCGTAAACATCAGCATAAAAACGCCAACGCGTGGTGAAATCTCGCATCTGGTCATCGACAGTACCGGTCTGAAGGTCTTTGGCGAAGGTGAATGGAAAGTCAGGCAGCATGGGGCTGACAGACGAAGAGTGTGGCGCAAGCTTCATCTGGCAGCAGACAGTGTGACTCATGAGATTATCTGTGCCGACTTATCGCTCAGCGGAACGACAGATGCGCAGGCACTGCCGGGCCTGATTAACCAAACCCACCGGAAAATCAGGGAAGTGTCAGCAGACGGTGCTTATGACGCCTGTTACTGCCACGATGCGTTGCTAAGAAAGAAAATCAGGCCCCTTGTCCCGCCGCGAAGCGGAGCGAAATACTGGCCGGACAAGTACCATGAACGTAACCATGCAGTGGCGAATCAGCGTCTGAGCAGGAGTAATGATATGTGGAAAAAGAAAGTGGGTTATCACCGGCGTTCAGTGGCAGAAACAGCGATGTTCCGCATAAAAACTTTGCTGGGTGGCCATCTGAGGCTGCGTGACTATGAGGCTCAGGTAGGTGAAGCAATGGCGATGGTCAAAGCGCTGAACCGTATGACGTTGTTGGGTATGCCACACAGCGTCAGGATCGGATAATAGGTGTAGCAGAGGGAGCCATCCTGTCGGCTAATTCTGATTTATTCAACAAAGCCTATTAAATCTAAAAATTAGTTTTCTCTAACATAGAAAAAAGCCCTCCATAAAAGAGGGCAACAAAGACAGGGATGGTGTCTATGGCAAGGAAAAACTTCAATGATTACTTGCTACTTATTACTAGGCTTATTACGAAATATTTAATATCTTGCTAGAGAGAGCTGTTTTTGATGTTGCTTCTCCAGTATTATTTTTTGCTCGTGTGTTAATAATTTATAAAATTGGTTATATATGCGAGCTATTTCAACTTGTTGTTCAACAATGTCTTGTGCCAGTTTTTTTGCTGTTACGCGAAAAGCAACATCATCAAAAATATCTGCTGTCATCAAATTATGTAAAATTTCACGTTCTTGTCGCGAAACTCTATTTTTAAAGCTTTGTTGTCGTTGTGAAGCCATCAAGTCACGCATTTGCTGGCGTTGTCTTTCGCTTAATGTAATACCTTTAATTAAGGGGATAAATATATCATAGGGATTGCATAGTCTATCTCTTGTTATGTTACGCTTAGAAATATGGCTATCATATTTTACAGCCTGTATTTTTTCGGCAGATTATGATGTTGCTATACTAACATCTGCTGCTTCGGCTAAAGCCGCTGTTGAGCCAACAATAAATAGCGATGATGTAAAAGTTATCATTGCCCAGTGACGCATTAATAATTTACTCCCGCCCTCTTTGAATAAAAATGTTAATATTATCTAACTATATCCGTGTGGTTGAAAACTAGCGTCAGAGCGTGTAAAAGAACGTAAAGTCATGGCATCGCGGCGATTCTTGTCGTATTTTGCTCTTGGAGGATATGACTAATGCATAAAATCTTACTTGTTGATGATGACCGCGAACTGACTTCGCTGTTAAAAGAATTACTTGAAATGGAAGGCTTTAGTGTGATCATCGCCTATGATGGCGAGCAAGCATTAACGCTTCTCGATTCAACAATTGATCTATTGTTACTTGATATCATGATGCCCAAGAAAAATGGTATTGATACATTAAAAGAGATACGTAGACAATATCAAATTCCGGTGATTATGTTAACCGCTCGTGGCAGTGATTTGGATCGTGTTCTTGGTTTGGAATTAGGTGCAGATGATTATTTACCTAAACCATTTAATGATCGTGAATTAGTTGCACGTATACGAGCCTTACTGAGACGTTCAAATTGGAGTGAGCAAAGTCAGGATAATCTTAATTCGTCAATTTGTCAGGTAGATGGTTTACAGTTAAACCCAGGACGACAAGAAGCGAGTTTTAATGGCAAGGTGCTTGATCTTACTGGAACAGAATTCACTTTACTTTATTTATTAGCACAACATCTTGGTCAGGTTATTTCTCGTGAACATCTTAGCCAAGAGGTTTTAGGGAAACGTTTAACCCCTTTCGATCGTGCTATTGACATGCATATCTCAAATTTGCGGCGTAAATTACCTGAGCGGACAGATGGATTACCTTGGTTTAAAACCTTACGTGGACGAGGGTATTTGATGGTTTCAGCAACATGATAAATAGTTTGACAGCCAGGATATTTGCCATTTTTTGGTTTACGCTGGCTTTAGTATTGATGTTGGTATTGATGGTACCAAAGCTTGATTCAAGGCAAATTACACCGCTGTTGAAAAGCGAGTACCGTCAAGGTCTTATGTTAGAACAGCACATAGAAGCTGAATTAGCTGGCGACCCAATTAATGATCTTATGTGGTGGCGCCGGCTTTCTAACGCCATTCAAAAGTTGGCTCCGCCAGATCAGCATCTTATCATGGTAACCAGTGAAGGACGGGTTATTGGCGCTATGCCCAATGAAATGCAGGTAATTCGTAATTTTATTGGGCAATCAGATAATGCTGATCAGCCGAAAAAGAAAAAATATGGTCGAGTCGAAATGTTAGGGCCATTTTCTATTCGTGATGGGGAAGATCATTACCAACTTTATTTGGTTCGTCCAGCCAGTAGTCCACAATCTGATTTTATTAGCTTGCTTTTTGATAGGCCTTTTTTGTTGTTAGTTGCAACAATGCTAATTAGTGCTCCCTTGTTATTATGGTTAGCATGGAGTTTAGCAAAACCTGCCAGAAAATTGAAAATGGCAGCAGATGATGTTGCTAATGGTAATTTACGTCAACACCCTGAATTGGAATCTGGTCCGCAGGAGTTTTTGGCGGTAGGAAACAGCTTTAATCAGATGATTAGTGCGCTAGAAGGAATGGTTAGTGCGCAACAACGGATGATTTCTGATATTTCCCATGAGTTACGCACCCCGTTAACACGTCTTCAATTAGCCACCGCATTATTACGCCGCCGACATGGGGAGAGCAAAGAATTAGAACGGATTGAAACTGAAACATTGCGCCTTGATGGTATGATTAATGATTTGTTGGTACTGTCTCATAGCCAACATAAGAATGAAATATTGAGACAAAATATTAAAGTTACCGATCTTTGGAATGATATTTTGGACAATGCTACGTTTGAAGCTGAACAGATGAATAAAACACTTAATGTAACGGCTTCTCCTGGTACTTGGACAATTTATTGTAATCCTCCTGCATTGGGTAGCGCGTTAGAAAATATTGTTCGTAATGCCTTACGGTATTCCCATAATCGTATTGAAGTTGCATTTAAAGAAGAAAATCAAGGTATTTTGATCACGGTAGATGATGATGGCCCAGGCGTATCAAAGGAGGATCGGGAAAAAATCTTTCGTCCCTTCTATCGAACTGATGAAGCGCGAGATAGGCAATCAGGCGGTACAGGTTTAGGGCTAGCTATTGTCGCAACAGCGGTTTTTCACCATAAAGGGTGGGTAAAAGCTTCTGATAGCCCATTAGGCGGACTAAGATTGCAATTATGGTTATCGCTTCATGGACGTTAATTGCTTTAAGTAAAAAGTTTTGTAATTACATTAATTGATGTTTTCAACGATATTGGATTTATAACTACTTAGAATTATATTGATATGCTTAACAACTAAAAGTTATGTTTTTTATGAAAATTAGGCTTCTTATTGTAGACTACTACCAACCTTTATTTTGTCCAAAATATATAAAAGATTAAGAAAGTAGAAGGATATTTATGCTAACAATCCTCGGTGGCTCCGGTTTTATCGGTACCCGTCTTGCTAATCAATTAAAAGCTCAATAAATTGAGTGTAAAATCGTTGATATTAATAAAAGCCAGGAACATCCAGACAAATGGCTATTTGGTGATGCCACTAAAGTAGAAACTTTATTGGAGCCATGGCTTTGTTGAATAAATCGAACTTTTAGGTGATTGGCGGAGCTGATCGCTAAATTCGTTTCAACATCAGGTCCCCATGGCAAAGCAAAAGTTTAAAATTACCAACTGGCCCGCGTACAACAAGGCACTCAGACAACGCGGTTCCCTGACGGTCTGGCTTGATGAGTCGGCCATCGCTGGATGGACTGACAGTTCTTCGCCTGAAGGTCGTGGCCGGCCGCTTTACTACAGCGATATGGCTGTTACCACTGTCCTGATGATGAAGCGTGTGTTTAACCTGTCGCTCCGGGCATTACAGGGCTTCGTTGATTCGATTTTTAAACTCATGTCTTTGCCGCTGTGCTGTCCGGACTACTCGCTGGTCAGCAGACGAGCAAAGAGCGTCAACATCAGCATAAAAACGCCAACGCGTGGTGAAATCTCGCATCTGGTCATCGACAGTACCGGTCTGAAGGTCTTTGGCGAAGGTGAAAGGAAAGTCAGGCAGCATGGGGCTGACAGACGAAGAGTGTGGCGCAAGCTTCATCTGGCAGCAGACAGTGTGACTCATGAGATTATCTGTGCCGACTTATCGCTCAGCGGAACGACAGATGCGCAGGCACTGCCGGGCCTGATTAACCAAACCCACCGGAAAATCAGGGAAGTGTCAGCAGACGGTGCTTATGACGCCTGTTACTGCCACGATGCGTTGCTAAGAAAGAAAATCAGGCCCCTTATCCCGCCGCGAAGCGGAGCGAAATACTGGCCGGACAAGCACCATGAACGTAACCATGCGGTGGCGAATCAGCGTCTGAGCAGGAGTAATGATATGTGGAAAAAGAAAGTGGGTTATCAACGGCGTTCAGTGGCAGAAACAGCGATGTTCCGCATAAAAACTTTGCTGGGTGGCCATCTGAGCCGGCGTGACTATGAGGCTCAGGTAGGTGAAGTAATGGCGATGGTCAAAGCGCTGAACCGTATGACGTTGTTGGGTATGCCACACAGCGTCAGGATCGGATAACAGGTGTAGCAGAGGGAGCCATCCTGGCGGCTAATTCTGATTTATTCAACAAAGCCTGGAGCCATTAAAAGACACTTCCATTATTATTAATCTAGCGGCGCAACATCAGGATAATGTGCATCCTATCAGTCTCTATTATGAAGTTAATGTGGATGGCGCGAAAAATGTTTGTCAGGTTGCTGAGCAGCTAGATATTAAACATATTATTTTTACTTCTTCGGTGGCGGTTTAGGGTTTTGTTGAGCAGGAAACTGGTGAAGATGGTAAATTTCAGCCTTTTAATGATTATGGTAAATCGAAGTTGGCGGCGGAAGGTGTCTATGATGACTGGCATGCTAAAGATAGCCAACGGACATTAGTGGCTATTCGACCGACAGTAGTTTTCGGTGAGGGTAATCGCGGTAATGTTTATAACCTTTTTAGACAAATTGCTGCCGGGCAGTTTTTGATGATTGGTTCTGGCAATAATCAGAAATCGATGGCGTATGTGGAAAATGTTGCTGCCTTTTTATATTTTGTTACTAAATTAAAAGCTGGCCGTCATATCTTTAATTATGTTGATAAACCTGCTTTCACCATGGATCAGTTAACCGAAATTATTTGTCTGGCATTGCAAAAACAGAAATCCAATCTCCGTATTCCTTATTCGTTGGGCCTTTTGGCGGGTTATTGTTTTGATTTGCTCGCTAAAATAACGGGTAAAAATTTTCCTATAAGCAGTATTCGGGTTAAAACATTCTGTGCTCGCACTCAATTTAAATCTAATAACATCGCTGATACGGGATTTGAACCGCCGGTAACCTTGGCAAAGGGGATAGAAAATACCGTTCAGTTTGAGTTTAAAAAATCATTAGATTAATAAAAAATTCTGTTTGCTTAATTTGGCACAATTGAAAGCGTTAACAGTGACAATGATTGTGTTAGAATACAGTACTTATTGTTGAGGGCTGTATGTTAAACATCGTTTTATTTGAACCTGCAATTCCACCGAATACCGGTAATATTATTCGTCTATGCGCGAATACTGGCTGTCAGTTACATCTCATTGAACCATTGGGTTTTACCTGGGACGATAAACGGTTACGGCGGGCAGGGTTAGATTATCATGAGTTTGCCGATATTCAGCGTCATCATGATTATTTTGCTTTTCTAACTAGTATTGCTTTGTCCAACGCGCATTGTCAGACAGCATCTGCTAACCGTTTATTTGCTTTGACAACCAAAGGAAAGCCAAGCCATAGCAGCGTAACGTATCGGCCGGGGGATTATTTAATGTTTGGGCCGGAGACCCGCGGTTTACCTGCATATGTTCTTGATGAATTACCAACTAGTCAAAAGATCCGTATCCCAATGTTAGCAGATAGCCGCAGTATGAATTTGTCCAATTCTGTTGCAGTGGTGGTATTGGAAGC
This sequence comes from Arsenophonus endosymbiont of Aphis craccivora, assembly GCF_013460135.1. Classification (GTDB taxonomy): domain Bacteria; phylum Pseudomonadota; class Gammaproteobacteria; order Enterobacterales; family Enterobacteriaceae; genus Arsenophonus; species Arsenophonus nilaparvatae. Next base: position 856,393 of record NZ_CP038155.1, on the reverse strand, counting down.
ATGGCGCCAGTTGGATTACTCCGGTGCACTGTTGCGTGAGTAATTTTATTAACCACCGGTTGATGGCATGGTTAGATACCCTCACCAAAACCATGGATTGAGTTGCTAAAGTTTTGATCCATATCTAGTGAAGGTTTTTTGCTGTCGGTGTTCCCACTTTGCGCTCTGGTACTCCTGCCACGGTAGTATGAGGTGGTACATGGTGTAGCACTACTGAACCCGCGCCAATTTTAGCGCCCTTGCCAATGTCTATATTGCCTAAAATTTTTGCTACCGCCCCGATCATCACCCCTTCACGAACTTTAGGATGACGATCTCCACCTGTTTTGCCGGTTCCACCAAGGGTGACTGATTGCAGTATCGAAACGTCATTTTCAACTACCGCCGTTTCGCCTATAACGATACCTGTTGCGTGATCAAGCATAATACCGTAACCAATACTAGCCGCGGGATGGATATCAACCCCAAAAGAGACAGAGATTTGGCTTTGCAGATAAGTTGCTAATGTCGTGCGATCCACTTTCCATAACCAGTGGCCGATACGATAAGCCTGTAAAGCATGAAAGCCCTTGAAATATAATAACGGGATTGAATATTTGTCGACTACCGGATAACCTTGCACGATGGCTTTTAGATCACGAGCGGCATAAGCGATCATTTGTTTATCATTTTTATAAGCATCTTGAATAATCTCTCGAACGGCAATCGCTGGCATAATCGGGGTAGCTAACTTGTTTGCTAGGATATAACTTAACGCATTACCAAGATTATCATGTTTAAGTAATGTCGCATGAAAAAAGCTGGCTAATATTGGTTCACAGTTGGCTAAAATTTCACCCTCTTGCTTTATTATCGTCCAAATTTCCTCAAGTTGCTGTCGAGACATATTCACACTCTACTATTTTTAATGATCAAGAAGCACGTGTATCATTAGTTTCGTCTTTGGTTGCGCGGCTAAGTAATGTATTTGCCGCTTCGAGTACATTTTTATTACCGTACAGAACCTGATATATTTGCTCGGTAATTGGCATATCTACACCAACACGTTGCGCTAATGCACGGACTTCTTTGGTATTTAAGTAACCTTCAACCACCTGACCAATCTGCTTTTCAGCTTCTTTAGTCTGCATGCCTTGGCCGAGCAACATGCCAAAGCGACGATTACGCGATTGGTTGTCGGTACAAGTCAAAACCAAATCACCTAAACCAGCCATTCCCATAAATGTAGAGGATTGAGCACCCATAGCGATGCCTAAGCGGCTGATTTCAGCTAATCCTCGGGTGATCAACGCTGTGCGAGCATTGGCGCCAAATCCGATACCATCGGACATGCCGGCACCAATCGCAATGACATTTTTGACCGTACCACCTAACTGCACACCGATCATATCTGGATTTTTATACACTCGAAAACTCTTACCGCAATGGAAAAGTTGCTGTAGCTCTTCACTAAATTCTGCATTAGAAGCGGCTACCGCAATAGCAGTTGGTAAGCCGGCAGCCAGTTCTTTGGCAAAAGTTGGGCCGGAAAGAACAGCTAGCTGAATTTTATCTCCGAACGTTTCGCGGGCAACGTCTTGTAACAGGCGTCCAGTCCCGTGTTCGAGCCCTTTTGTTGCCCAAATAATGCGTGAATGTTGCGTTAAGTAAGGTTGGATATTTTGTAAAACTTGATTAAATGCATGGCTTGGAACGACGATCAATATATTGTGGCTTGCGGTTATTGCCGTCTTCAGGGAAACTTCAGGTAACAAATTGTCTGGGAATGGAACGTCGGGTAAAAATTCTTGGTTGCAGCGCTCTTGTTGTAATTTTTTAATGTGCTGAGGATCATGTCCCCAAAGCAAAACGTGGTGGCCATTACGGGCAAGTGTAATGGCTAATGCGGTGCCATAAGAGCCGGCACCGATAACTGTCATCGCAACAGTGTTCATTAAGCTTCCTGATGATCTGCCGAATTTTCAGTTTCGGCAGTATGCTGTTGTTGTAGATAGTTCATAAACAATGCATCAAAGTTAACAGGCGCTAAGTTTAGTTGAGGAAAAGTTCCACGGCTAACTAAATTGGTAATACATTCACGCGCATAGGGCAATAAAATATTTGGGCAATAAGCGCCTAAACAATGCGCCCTTTGGCTTTCTTCGATACCATCAATAGAGAAAATGCCGGCTTGTTGCACTTCGCACAGGAAAGCGGTTTCTTCAGCGACGCTGGCGGTAACCGTGACCCGTAAGATAACTTCATAAACATGTTCAGCTAATTCACTAGACGAGGTGTCTAAATCTAATTTGACTTCTGGTTGCCACTCTTGCTGAAAAATATTGGGGGCACTTGGTGTTTCAAATGAGATATCTTTAGTATAAATTCGTTGGATCTGGAATACCATCTCTTCATGACTTTGTTCTGACATAATGTTAATTACCTTTTAAATTTCCTTATGATATTGAATTGTATAAACATAATTGCTGATGTGTCCGATGAATTACTTTTTGCCGCGGGCTAGAGGTAAATTTTCGCTAGACCAGCCGGTAATTCCTTCTTTTAGAATAAAGACACGTTCAAAACCATATTGCACCAGTTGTTCAGCTGGTTTAGATGCTTCCATGCCATTTGCTGAGACAACAATAATGGGTTTTTGCTTATGTTTTTCCAATTCTCCGATATTATTGTCTTTAATCTCTGATGGCGTCAGGTTAATTGAATCAATAATGTGTCCTTTACGAAAATCGTCACGGGAACGTAAATCAATACTGATCGCTTCTTCTTTATTAATCAATTGTATCGCTTGGGCACGGGTGATATTTTTTGTTTTAGCAAACAAACCCTTAAAGGTTAAGATAATTACAGCGATCAGCAAAGCGATACAGGCCAGACTGAGTATTGGATGTAGGCTAATAAATTGCATGATTTCTTGCATCATGTGGGGTAATTACTCCCGTAGTTAGTAATAGATAGATCTAGGTTGCAAAGTATACCTTTGTCGCTGCGCAATTACAGCCAATTTGCAAAAATGACTAGGTTTTTTTGCAAATTAGTGTTCATACCGGCGATATTTGCCAGCGATATCAGTGATATTGATACCACTTAAAAAGTAGCTGAATGAAAGTAATATTAATAATAACCTATAGTTATTTTATAATTTGTTGTATAAATGAAGAAATTAAGTTTTTTCAGTATTATCCTAAAAGAAGCAGAAATGTTTACTAATTATATTAATTGCCAATAATTTTAAGTGATATTGTTTCAGGATGCTGAACTAAGATGAACAATACCAGCCGATATGGTTTAATCCTAATCCTTTTGGCTCTACTAAAGAGAGTAGTGGTTAAGTCGTTACTCTGTGTCTCGCTATTTCTTATCTGGCCATGGATTACCACAGCCAATCCCATCAGTGACAATAAAGTAAAACTGAAAGATCTGTTATCAAATATTGCAGAAAAAGAGAAAAGTGTTAAACAGCAGCAAGCTGAAAGAAATCATTTACTTGATCAATTGAAAAATCAGGAAAAAAATATTGCTGCTGCTGGACGAGCATTACATGAAACACGGAAAAAACTTTCGCAGTTAGCAAAAGAACTAACGCAATTAAATGAAAATATTAGCAGTTTACAACAGCAAAAACAGCTCCATGAAACATTATTAGCTAAGCAGCTCGATGCCGCGTTTCGATTAGGCCAGCAAAAAGGGATTGAATTGTTATTTAAAGGTGAACAAGGACAAAGAGAAGAGCGTATTTTAGCCTATTATAGCTACTTAAATGCAGCCAGAGAGCAAACGATTATTAAATTGCAGCAAACAACGACCTTACTTGCTGAGCAGAAACAACAAAAGCAGCAAACGCAATTGGCACAGAAAAAAAACTTAGCCAAACAAGATCAAGAAAAGAAAACGCTAGATTCGGCGCAGGATGCTAGAAAGAAAACTCTGATATCGTTGGAATCGACTTTAAAAGCGGAGCAAAAAAGTTTGGCGGTGATGAAACGTAACGAAACACTGTTGTGTAGTAAAATTGCCAGAGCTGAACGAGAGGCAAAAGTTAGAGCGGAAAGGGAAGCGAAAGAGGCGGCACGTATACGAGCAAAACAACGGCAGGCACAGCAAAAAGGAACCACTTATCGTCCAACTGAAGATGAGCGGGCTCTGATGGCGCGTACTGGCGGTTTAGGCCGTCCTGTTGGTCAGGCTCAGTGGCCGGTTCATGGCCAGATCCTTCATCACTATGGTGACAGTATTTCCGATGAATTACGCTGGAAGGGTATGGTAATCAATGCCGCTGAAGGAACAGAGGTTAAAGCCATTTCTGCCGGCCGTGTTTTACTGACTGATTGGCTACAAGGCTATGGTTTGGTGGTGGTTATTGATCATGGTCAGGGAGATATGAGTTTATATGGTTATACCCAGAGTGCATTGGTGAATGTTGGTCAACAGGTTCGTTCAGGTCAGCCTGTTGCGTTAGTGGGTAGTAGTGGTGGACAGCAACGTTCCTCACTCTATTTTGAGATCCGTCGTCAAGGTAAAACCTTAAATCCACAGCCTTGGTTAGGGAGATAACAGTGCAACAGCGGATGGTTTTGATAATCATGCTTCTATTGTTACTTGTAAGCGGACAAGTCAATGCTGGCAAATTAGCCATTGTGATTGATGATATTGGTTATCGTAAAACGGAAGACAATCAGGTATTAGCTTTGCCGGTGGCACTTTCGATTGCCATTTTACCAGACTCCCCTTATGGCAGAGAAATGGCCGAAAAAGCTTATCAACAAGGGCGAGAAATTTTAATTCACATGCCGATGAAGCCGATTAGCCATCAACCACTGGAAAAAAATACCTTAACGCCTGAGATGAGTGCCAGTGAAATAGAGCAGCATCTCGTTGTTGCGATTAAGCGAGTACCTCACGCCAAAGGTATGAATAATCATATGGGCAGTGCGATGACGGCTGATTTAGCGGCTATGATAAATGTTATGCGCGTGCTTTCGCATTATGATCTCTATTTTCTCGATAGTGTGACGATAGCAAACACTAGGGTCAATGAAGCGGCTAAAGTTTTTACGTTGCCAACCTTACGTCGCAACGTTTTTTTAGATGATATAAAAACAGAAGTACAAATTCGTAAACAGTTTGCCCATGCCATTTCATTTGTCCGTAAGCATGGTAGCAGTATTGTTATTGGTCACCCTTATCCTGCTACCATTGATGTGTTACAACAAACATTATTTAAGTTACCTGATGATATTGAACTCGTGGCGGTTAGTACTCTACTTAACAATAACATAAAAGATAAATTGGCAAGTCAAACGATTAGACAAAATCCAGAGAAAGTTCCGGTGCGACCCTTGGCATTGCCGAAAGTTGTCAGCGGTTACTGCGAAATATCATCAGTCACAAAAGCATTATCGGGTATTGATTTAATGATATATTTTGTCGATGCGATGTATCATGATCCTGACTTAAAAAAACTATTTACTGAACAGAGAAAGCCACTGTTTGGCTAAATTTTCATCATCCTAATAAAATAATAGCTGACGACAATGACACATTATTTTGTTCATGTGAAAAAATTCGTCATAATATTTTTTTCTATATCTTTAATAAATTAAGTGAAAATTGTGCTGACACGTTCTGCTGTAATTTATTTTAATAGAGTAGTTAATTGACGAATAGATTGAGGAGTGCAACCGTTTTGTTGCTTCTGGTTAGTTATTCTATTTGGATAAATTAGATGAGTTACTGTGGTTAACGTGGGATAAATGTTATTATCACATAATATAAGCAACGATTAGATCGATTGAGTAGAGGTAAATCCAATGATCATAGTCACGGGTGGGGCTGGTTTTATTGGCAGCAATATTGTTAAAGCACTGAATGATATAGGGCGTAGCGACATTCTGGTGGTCGATAATCTTAAAAATGGCGCTAAATTTGTTAATTTAGTCGATTTAGATATTGCAGATTATATCGACAAAGAAGATTTTATTGCCAGTATAATGGCTGGTGATAATATTGGTGAAGTTGACGCAGTTTTTCATGAAGGCGCTTGTTCATCTACCACTGAGTGGAATGGTCAGTATATGATGAATAATAACTATGAATATTCGAAAGAGTTACTTCATTACTGTATTGAACGAGATATTGCGTTTTTGTATGCTTCTTCGGCTGCAACTTATGGTGGGCGCAGTGATCATTTTATTGAAGAGCGGCAATATGAAAAACCATTAAATGTATATGGTTATTCCAAGTTTTTATTTGATCAATATGTTCGTGGGCTTTTACCACAAATTACTTCACAAGTTTGTGGCTTCCGTTATTTTAATGTTTATGGTCCGCGTGAGTGGCATAAGGGGAGCATGGCCAGTGTCGCTTTCCATTTAAATAGCCAAATCAATCAAGGGCAAAGGCCAAAACTTTTTGCCGGTAGTGAAAAATTCAAACGTGATTTTATTCATGTCAGTGATGTTGCTGTGGTTAATTTATGGTGTTGGCAAAATAAAATCTCCGGCATATTTAACTGCGGTACCGGTAAGGCGGACTCTTTTCAGGCGGTAGCTGATGCGGTAATCGCTTTTCATCAGGAAAAAAAACTGGCAGTGGAATATATTGCCTTTCCTGATAAATTGAAAGGTTGTTATCAGGCATTTACCGAAGCAGATCTCACCAAATTACGTGATACGGGTTACGATAAACCGTTCAAAACTGTGGCGGAAGGGGTTGCTGACTATATGCAATGGTTAAATGGCAATGATTAAATGGAAATAGTATGAAGATACTGGTAGTTGGCCCGTCATGGGTAGGCGATATGATGATGTCGCAGAGTCTTTACCGTACTTTGAAGACCCTACACCCAGACGCAGAAATTGATGTTATGGCACCTGATTGGTGTCGGCCACTATTAAACAAAATGCCTGAAGTCAGGCAGGCCATATCGATGCCTTTGGGCCATGGTCGTTTAGCTATAAGTGTACGTCGTCAGCTTGGTATTCATTTACGTACTCAGAGTTATAATCAAGCCTATATTTTACCCAACTCTTTTAAATCTGCGCTGGTGCCTTTTTTTGCCAAAATACCAATACGGACAGGATGGCGCGGTGAGATGCGTTATTGGTTGCTGAATGATATTCGCCTATTAGATAAAGCCGCTTTTCCACAAATGGTTCAGCGTTATGTGGCTTTAGCTTATCAAAAAGGCACTGTTAACAACGCCGATGAGATCCCCAAGCCTATTTTATGGCCGCAACTTGCGGTGACAGAAACAGAGATTGTCCAGAGTAAACGCATTTTTCATATTCCAGAACAGTTACCGATTATCGGTTTTTGTCCAGGTGCAGAATTTAGCCCAGCTAAACGCTGGCCAGCTTATCATTATGCTGAGTTGGCGCAATTATTATTTGCTGCCCATGGTTATAAAATTTTAATCTTTGGCTCGCAAAAAGATAGTCGTATCGGTGAAGATATTCGACAGTCACTTTCTGCAGATTGTCGGCAGCATTGTTTTAATCTGGCAGGTAAAACAACCCTTGAGCAGGCAGTTAATCTACTGGCATCTTGTCGAGCTGTGGTGACCAATGATTCCGGGTTAATGCATATTGCGGCAGCATTAAATCGGCCTTTGGTAGCACTTTATGGGCCAAGTAGTCCTGATTTTACGCCACCATTGTCAAATCGAGTAGAAATTATCCGTTTAATAACCGGTTATCATAAGGTGAGGAAAGGTAGTACAGAAAGTGGCTATCATCAAAGTTTGATTGATATAAAACCCGAATGCGTGTTCACCGCATTAACTCAGTTATTGGCGGAGAGCCAATAGCCATGAAAGTGTTGATTGTTAAAACCTCATCGATGGGTGATGTATTGCATACTTTACCTGCACTGACTGATGCAGTTATGCTCTATCCTGATATTCAGTTTGATTGGGTTGTTGAAGACAATTTTGTCGAAATTCCACGCTGGCATCATGCTGTTAAGCGAGTTATTCCGGTAGCTATTCGACGCTGGCGAAAAAACTGGTTGGCAAAATCTGTCAGGCAGCAAAGAGCCGTTTTTCGTGCCCAATTGCAACAGCAAGAATATGATGCTGTGATCGATGCACAAGGATTATTGAAAAGTGCTTTTTTGATCACACGGTTAGCTAGTGGTGTAAGTCATGGTTATGATTGGAAAAGTGCTCGCGAGCTTATAGCAAGCCTATTTTATGATTGTCGCTATAGTGTCAATAAACAGCTGCATGCGGTTGAACGTATCCGACAATTATTTGCTGATAGTTTACATTATAGTAAACCGACTATTGTCGGTGATTATGGTATTGCAGCCTCTTTTTCGCCACCGGCTTTGGCAAAAGAAAACGATCCTTATATTATTGTTTTCCATGCCACCACACGGGATGAGAAACATTGGCCTGAGTCCCATTGGCGACAATTGATCACCGCTGTAGCAGCTAAAGGCTTAACAGTTAAATTACCGTGGGGAACCAATCTGGAACATCAACGTGCCCTGAGGCTGGCCGCTGGTGTTAAGCATGTTGAGGTATTGCCTAAGCTGTCATTAGACAAATTAGCTCAACAAATTGTCGCAGCCAAAGCAGTCGTCTCTGTTGATACAGGATTAAGCCATTTAACCGCTGCACTGAGCAAACCGAATATTACCCTCTATGGCCCTACCGATCCGGGATTAATTGGCGGTTATGGTGAAGCACAAGAAGCAATTGTTTCAGCTGATGGCAATATGGCGACAATTAAACCGAATGAAATCTACCAACGATTAGTTTTAATAATAGACAATAAATAGTGAAAATTTTTATCTATCTATTTGTTGACAGATAAGGCACAACCGAGCAAGGCAATTTACTCCGTTAAACTTAAGTTAGCTTTAGTAAAATTGTCAGGTTGATACAAATATAGGTATCAATTTTGTGACAATGAAAATTTTCTTCCTATTTCATTGTCACTCTATTTCTAATGATAATTTTTTTCTGGCGCAATAAATCCCAAGAACATTGATTGCGGATCAGCGTTGGGTTCTGATTGGTAAATAATGGCTTCTTTTTTAATGGTAAATTGTGGCCAATGTTTTGACATCCGAGTAAAATTTTCTTGGCTGCAATCTTTACCTTTTCGCCCTAATAATAAAGCACCATGTTTTTTAAGTGTTTCTGCCGTAATATCGCGATAATAAACATTCGGTGGCTGATCTTCACTGCTATCCCCAGGCTGGATAGTGTGTGGCCTATCAGAAGCATAGATAATAAACCATTGATAAAGGTTATCTTCGCCACCAACATATTTTAATGGTTGACCATATTTTTGCCGCCAGCGCTGTTGTCCTTATGCCGTGAGTGCTTTAATACCGATCATTTTCTGGCCAGCGCCACGGATATTATAATTTAATACCAGGCAGTAACCTAAAAAGATCAGGCCGCCAATGATAATTAAACCAAAAAATGTCTTTCGTAGAGATTTCTTGGGCGAAATGGAGATAGAGCCAATAAATAATGGCGCCGCAATCATCATAAATGGTTGTAACCATTAGGTCATCCGCCCTCCATCATGAAACAAAAACCAACCAAAAATTACGGCCAAGGGAAGGAGTAAAATAAAATTAACTAATTGAGTGGGTTGCTCTTTAGGCCAGCCTATTTTACCACCTAATAGATAGAGAATTATGGTAGCAATAACTAACGGGTAGAAAACAGATAATATTGAGCTGACCACATGCAGGTTAAAGCCTTGTTCGATTTGTGAATCAACCCATTTAAAGGCAGAAAAATCATTTTCTAATAGCCAGAACAAATTAGGCAAGATCAATGCAAACCAAAGTGCAATTGCAATATAAAAAAGGGGTTGTTGATAACTTTTGCGCACCTTAGGCACGAAAAGGGTTAATAAAAAAACCGTGCCAACCAGGGCCAATGTTGAATACTTACCCATGGTTGCCAAGCCAGATACCAGTACAAAAGCAAGCCACCATTTAGGATGATCATAAACAGCACGCAGGAAAAAGAGTAGCACCCATGGCCATAGAGTGACCAAAATATAGTTATCATTATAAGGAATGATATCAAAATTAATGATGCCTGATAAATTTAGTATCAATAATGCAAACCAAGCCAATTCAATTTTGTGACTGAGGCGGTAAGCCAGTTGCCATACCCCTATCATACCAATGGCTATACCAACAAAGTGAATAAAATACCAATAAAAACTGTAGGAAAGGTTTAAGTAGATGGCGGGCCACATAACGGCACCAACAAACCAAGGGTTTTTGGGGAGCCACATTCACCGTTCATTCCACAGTTAACTGCTTCAACAGCATCGTAAGGTACGGTTGGATCTAAAAAATAACTTCCACAACTCCATAAAATTGCATAAATCGATACCCACAGATAGAGCAATATTTTTGAATTTGAGCTAGATAAAGGCATATTATTTTTCATCGTTAGTTATAAAATTGGAGGGTAAGGATCCCATTTATTTGAATTAAACCAGTAACACTATAATGAAGAAAAGACAAAATATGTAGTATTTGTTAAGTTATATTGTTTAGTGAATTATCATAAGTGCTATTTCGCTATGGGTTTTAGCGATATTCAATAATATTCGTATTTAGTGTGTTACTGGTGGCAGGTAGGGTTCCAGTAGCTTTAGTAATTTTTGCAATGCCCCTTGATTCTCATGTAAAACTTCTGCTGCTTGACGACCATGGTATAGACGATAATCTTCATCTTTAAGCAAATGGGAAACAGTAACGGTTAAGGATTTACTATCATTAACCGGAATAAGACCATCGGCTTGTTTTAGTTTGGTACAAATATCTTTGAAATTGAAAGTATAAGGCCCCATTAAAACAGGCAGGGCATGTGCTGCTGCTTCCAAAGGATTATGCCCGCCTTTTTCAACTAAACTGCCGCCGACAAAGGCCAGATCAGCAATACCATAGAGTAGCATCAGTTCACCCATGGTATCACCAATAATAACTTGAGTATCCGTATTGGGAACGCGATTTTCACTACGGCAAATATAGCGTAGTTTAGCTTTTTGGGTTAACGCTTTTGCTAGTGCAAAGCGTTCCGGGTGGCGAGGAACAAGGATCAGCAATAAGTCGGGAAATTGTTTTAATAGTTTAGTATGAGCCTGTAAAATAATTGACTCTTCTCCTTCATGGGTACTGGTAGCAATCCAAACCGGGCGGTGCGGAGCCCATTGTCGACGTAATGTTATGGCTTTTACAGCCAATTCAGGGGTGACAGAAATATCAAACTTTAGACTACCTGTAACATTCAATTTTTTTCTTGCTAAACCCAATTTAATAAAACGTTCGCCATCTTCTTGGTTTTGTGCTGCGATTAAGGTAATTTTTTGCAATAACTTTTTGATAAAATAAGCTAATTTTTGATAACGTGCCGCTGATCGTTCAGACAGACGGGCGTTAGCAATAACTAATGGGATTTTACGTTGTCTTAATTGAATAATAAGATTTGGCCAAAGTTCTGTTTCCATAATTATGGTTAATTTAGGATCCGCATGATTAAGGAAACGGCGTACAGATCCTGCCAAATCGTAGGGTAAATAGACATGCTGAACATCATCACCAAATGCAGATAAAACACGCTCCGAACCAGTTGGGGTCATGGTAGTAACGGTAATTGGTAGTGTTGGATAGTGATGGCGCAATGCTCTAACTAATGGAACCGCGGCTAAGGTTTCGCCTACTGAAACAGAATGTAATAATATCCCGCCGGGAATTACCTTACCATTACAAAAACCATATCGTTCACCCCAACGTTTGCGATAAGCGGGAGATTTGTGACTACGCCACAATAAACGTAACCAAATAATAGGTTGAATAAGGTAAATAAGTATTTGATATAGACGTAATAACATTCTATCACATTGACTGGTTGAGATTAGCAATATAGTAGCATATTGCACATAAGAAAGTGCAATGAATATGTATTTAAATAGCGTTTTTATTCATCATTAAAGATAAAATTTTTTAATATTTTGTCCGTTAATTAAAATTAAACTAGTGATTAACTAAAAATATGATAGTAATTATCATTTATTTTTAAAAGATCATACATTGTAGCTATTCTTATCAATGATAGAGATTTATTTTGTCAACATAATTGTTCAATATGCTTAAACAATACGATAATATGTGTTCAGTTGTTCGTTATTAGTGAAAATAACTTTATGAAAAAAAAAGCAATTTACCCTGGTACTTTTGATCCTATAACTTACGGCCACTTGGATATTATAGAGCGCGCTGCCTTAATATTTGAACAGCTAATATTGGCTATTGCTGATAGTTCGCGTAAAAATCCGATGTTTACCCTCGATGAACGTATTTTGTTTGCTAAAGAACAGACAAAACATTTAACTAACGTTGAAGTAATCGGGTTTTGTGGGCTCACGGTAAATTTTGCGCAAAAACACCAAGCTAATATTTTGATTAGAGGTGTGCGAACCGTGTCAGATTTTGAATATGAATGTCAGTTGGCTAATATGAATAGTCATCTAATGGCTGATCTAGAAACCATCTTTTTATTACCTTCTCCGAAGTTGTCGTTTGTTTCTTCTTCTTTGATTAAAGATGTTGCCCGCCATGGCGGTGATATTTCATCTTTTATACCAGAACCAATAGCTAAAGCAATGTTGCAAAAAATTGAACAATAAAAACTAGTTATACTTCAGTTTATTTTTGGCAACTATGACAGAAAAAAGTACTGCGTTGCCCTAGTTTTATTGATTCAATCAGTTGACCGCAATGGGTACAAGCTTGATCTTTTTTACCATAAACAAACAGTTGTTGAGCAAAGTAACCCGGTTTGCCATCTGACTGTAAAAAATCTTTCAATGTTGTTCCACCCTGTTCTATTGAACGTTGAAGAACTTGTTTAATTTGAATAACTAAATTGCTGATCTCTTTTTTTGTCAATGAATGTGCAGCTCTGGTTGGCAGAATTTTGGCAGCAAATAGTGCCTCATTAGCATAAATATTGCCTACACCGACGACGACTTTATTATCCATTAACCAAGGTTTGATGGCGGTTTTTTTATTTTTTGCTCGTTGATAAAGATAATCGGCGCTAAAATCGATAGAAAGTGGTTCCGGCCCTAGATGGGAAAGTACAGAGCAATTAGCCAGGTCATTAGTCCATAACCAGGCACCAAAACGTCTGGGATCGGTATAACGCAATATTTTGCCATCGGCTAGAATCAAGTCGATATGATCGTGTTTTTCGGCTAATTGTTGCTTGGTTAAGATGCGTATACTACCTGACATACCCAAGTGAATGATTATCCAACCATGCTGGAGATGAATGAGTAAATATTTAGCGCGCCGTTTAACACTGATTACTGATTCATTGGCGATATATACAATTTCTGTCGCTACCGGCCAGCGTAATTTACTATTCCGTACTATGCTATATTGTATTTTATTACCAACCAAGTAGGGTTCAATTCCACGTCGGCTGGTTTCAACTTCAGGTAGTTCTGGCATAGATCCCTTAATTATGTAACTAGTCGTTAATGTTAATATATACTACTGTATCTTGTGTTGGTTAGTCGATAGAATAGAGTGCGTTAATATGTTATCGGCTTTGTTGAATAAATCAGAATTAGCCGACAGGATGGCTCCCTCTGCTACAGCTGTTATCCGATCCTGACGCTGTGTGGCATACCCAACAACGTCATACGGTTCAGCGCTTTGACCATCGCCATTGCTTCACCTACCTGAGCCTCATAGTCACGCAGCCTCAGATGGCCACCCAGCAAAGTTTTTATGCGGAACATCGCTGTTTCTGCCACTGAACGCCGGTGATAACCCACTTTCTTTTTCCACATATCATTACTCCTGCTCAGACGCTGATTCGCCACCGCATGGTTACGTTCATGGTACTTGTCCGGCCAGTATTTCGCTCCGCTTCGCGGCGGGATAAGGGGCCTGATTTTCTTTCTTAGCAACGCGTCGTGGCAGTAACAGGCGTCATAAGCACCGTCTGCTGACACTTCCCTGATTTTCCGGTGGGTTTGGTTAATCAGGCCCGGCAGTGACTGCGCATCTGTCGTTCCGCTGAGCGATAAGTCGGCACAGATAATCTCATGAGTCACACTGTCTGCTGCCAGATGAAGCTTGCGCCACACTCTTCGTCTGTCAGCCCCATGCTGCCTGACTTTCCATTCACCTTCGCCAAAGACCTTCAGACCGGTACTGTCGATGACCAGATGCGAGATTTCACCACGCGTTGGCGTTTTTATGCTGATGTTGACGCTCTTTGCTCGTCTGCTGACCAGCGAGTAGTCCGGACAGCACAGCGGCAAAGACATGAGTTTAAAAATCGAATCAACGAAGCCCTGTAATGCCAGGAGCGACAGGTTAAACACACGCTTCATCATCAGGACAGTGGTAACAGCCATATCGCTGTAGTAAAGCGGCCGGCCACGACCTTCAGGCGAAGAACTGTCAGTCCATCCAGCGATGGCCGACTCATCAAGCCAGACCGTCAGGGAACCGCGTTGTCTGAGTGCCTTGTTGTACGCGGGCCAGTTGGTAATTTTAAACTTTTGCTTTGCCATGGGGACCTGATGTTGAAACGAATTTAGCGATCAGCTCCGCCAATCACCTAAAAGTTCGATTTATTCAACAAAGCCTCGAGAAAAGAAAGAGCACATGACTAAGCTATTAATTTTCTCTTTAATTTTTTCTATTTTACCGTTAGCCATTAAGGAAATTTTGCAATATATTGATGAATATCAATTTTCGATGTGTCAGATTGATTATTAATTAAATAACAGAAAAAAATAAATTATGACTAACAATTCTTTTATTACTTCAAAAAACCATAATAAATTACATGTAAATATAAAAAACTTATTATTGTATAAAAAAATCAATATATAAATTTGTCGGGTAATATTTTAGTTTGCCAGACTTCATTTGAAAAATTTAATAACAATCACAATCAATGTAAAAATATAACCTCCACTACATTAGAAAGTGAAATATCCACCGATCGAGCATTACCTATAAACACACAAACTAATCTAGTTTTTATTCAGATCAAATATTGTAATCAATATTATCACGCCAAATATGATGAGCAAGGTAATTGGCAATTAAATCTGCCTATCACAAACGAAATTAATCCATATAATTCAATTGAAATAACGATATATGGTGAAGGAGATGATCCTCTATGGCAGCAGAAGCTCACTGTAGCTGAGCTCATTGACAAGCAAAATCTGGTTAAAAAACATCAAACAACGTCTTCTGCCACTCCATCTGAAGAGCCACCAATATCATTAAATAATCTTACTAACCAAAAGTGGCATTTTGGCCAACAAAAAATAATTTTTGCTTATCAAATGCTCAATTTTACCGATCAAGTAGCAAGTCAAGCCAAGGTCTTTTCTATCCGCATGCAAGATAGTGCTGGTCATCTGGTCTTAGATATTGCCTATATGCTACTGGAAAATATCACCTCAGGTACTACACTTGCTGCTGCAATGGAGGAGCACATCAATCGTAATTTACCTGAACACAAGGGTGTGCAAGTGATTTACTATGATCGCCAGCTGATTATTACCGATCCACACAAAAGAACAGTCGAAACACTAGTGCTAGGTTAAACCGCCGCTATCACGCCAATTATTTTATCGCAAACGCTATCACCCTTTGGCCACACTGATTATCACCTTTCTTACGATGCTTCACAACGCTATCGCATAACCCATTTTTCTTTTGCCTTAAATGGAACAATGAAAAATGCACCTCTTTTTTATACCGATATTAACTTAGCACTCCCTTCTAAATTTGATAATCAACAGTTAGTAAAAATATTAGAAAATAGACTTAATAAATTAATGGGTAATGATGATATCCAGATTAAATGGGATAGCGACTATCAACAGCTGGTAATCAATGATCATCAAGGTCGCCCGATAACTGAGTTTGTGTTACAAACCCATCTCAGTTATGATCAGTTAATAAAAATGTCAGGCATTGCCACACCTAATAACTATCCTACCCAAGCCAAACTTGGCGTTATCCGTGGTCAATTACCACAGTCAATCGCACATCAAGGATGGTCATGGCAATTACTGGCAGTCCCGCATTTCGGCACATCACAAATAGATAGCACAACTGGGCAATGGGAATATCATCCAGCCTACGATGATAGTTTTCGAGGTTATGGATCAATTTCATCTTCAAGCAATCGATCGGGCTGGTAATATCAGTCGTCCTATTGCCGTCATTTTGCAACATGATCAGGCACCCATTCCTTTTTTTCCAACCGTTAAAACCTTCACGCTCAAAACACCTGATTATCAGGAACCTATTGCTAATCACCAGCCTATTCCTGCTGATTTTAAGTTACATGATGTTTTTATTGCTCAAACCCATGTGTTTCGTCCTAAAGATCCTTATTTACAACTTGTCCAGAATCGCTGGGCATTAATTAAACTTAATGCCAGTAGCATCTCTGGCGCGCCGGCACCAGATTTTACCGCAATCGTTCATGATGCTGATGGTTATGAATTAGGTCGTATTCTATTAACCGGTGATAAAAAGCTACCCACATCACTTGATTTACCCAGTCAGGATAATCTTGCTAGCCAAAGGAGTCATAACGATCAAGATAGTTATATAGCACCACTCAAAGAAGAATGGATAAAACCGGGGATTTCGATTACTTTGACAGCCAATGGCAAACCGCTTGATTTACCTCATTATCAAGAAAAAACATTTGCATTTCGACCTAAAGTTGGAGCTGATCTAAATTTAACTCTGCGTATCATGCGAATAGCTCATCATACCGGCAATGATGGGGTTATTAACGACAACATAGATCAATGGGGTAATGAAATAGTGGCTAAATTGCCCATTAAAAAACTCACTCTTTATTCTTACCCTAGTGTCGCATTTGAACAGTTTTCTTCTTTTGAAGATGGATTTCCTGCTGTTTATACTGGCAACAAAAACGAGCCAGGCAGTGATCCTCACGCCGATAATGGCGGATTTAAAGGTGCTATTGCAACCAGCTATAATTCAGCTAAACATTTACGGCAAGCTAATATCGGTGATAACGAAATAAGCTATGTCGCCTTTTTTCCTAATCACTATGGTGGTCTAGGTGGCGGACAGCAAGGTGGTGGTAGCGCGAGCGCTGGTATTTTTATTCATGAAATCGGCCACGCTATAGGCCGCCCTAATAGCATAAACGATCCCAACTATCCTTATAAATGAGGCTATCAGGCAAGTTGGGGTTATGATCAAGTTACTCAACAATATTTGCCAAACTTTTCTATTGATAATAACAATAATTACTATCCTAATACCGATCCGATGCACGGTGGTAACGGTTCACTATTACCTGGACAGGTGTTTTCATTTTTTTCTGATCATAATACTGCGAAAAATTATCAATTTGTCGAACAGCAATATCAATGGTATCCCAATCAGATAACGGGTGTAGATAGCGAAGATGGTGGCTTTGCCGTAGACGGTTTCTATCAAGTATGGGATAAAACTCTTCAGCAGTGGGTTACAGTGACAAAGAATAATCATCAACAGTATAATATCGAAGAAGAAAGCCTCGCTTACCAGCATAATAAACCTGTTTACTGGATCACCGGCCATCTGGTTCAACATAACGGCCAAACACTGAAACCGAATACCGAACCCCATCCACAGAATCAGCTAAAGGTTTTTACAACCCAGGGTAACCTCCCTCAGCCTTACCACAATTTTCTCACTGCAAAAGGGCGCCCATTACAGAAACATTACCCATATGCATTGAAAATAACTGACGCCCCAGAGCAAGGATTTTTGACCGAGTTGCTGCAAATACCGGCAACCTCAGTACAATCGCTAAGTTTGCATAGTGCTAACAAAGGTGAACTGGTACGTTTCGAGATCCTTGAAGCCCCCTCAGGTCAATTAAGTAATCGTTCTGTTTATCGTTATACTAATCCTGATGCGCTTGCTAACACACTATTTGATCAGCTTAGCGAATTTAGCATTTCACACCCACTACGTTTAGTGAACTATTGGCAAGGTAAAGCAATTCGCTGGTCAATTACAGAAGGGGACTCATTAATTTATGCAAATGGCACAGCCACACTGACAAAATATCACCCCGCCAGTGCATTAAAAGCCGAATGGTTAGACGGAAAAGTACTCAAAAAGCAAATTTTTCCGCTATCTCTTCCCCAAGAAGATATTGCCTATTCACACCTATTTACTACCCCTTATCAACAGACAAAAACCCTTGCAACAGAATCATTAGCACTACCTCAATCTTTTCAACAAGGGACGATTAACTGGCATTCCTCTGATCCGAAAGTTATTAATCATCGCGGCCAATTAATCGGCCATGGCGCAACAATCTTTTCCGCAACCATAAATTACCCATCAGGATCAAGCCAAACTTTTCAACACCATTATCAGGTTCCCGATCGGTCGCAACATGGTGGATTAAATTTAAGCATTTATGATCTCAGTCAGCTAGATTTAGGCAACAGAAGTCTGACGCAATCTCAATTTAATACACTACTAAATAAAAAACAGTGGTTAAATAACGCTCCTCTTTATGCCAAACGGTGGCAAGGAGATTCTCCTAATTATTGGATGGGAAAAGAAAAATTTGGCCAATTTGATGCTGATTTTAAGTCTAACGTGTTAAACGGCAAAAAATTGAAACCCACGTTGTGGATTTTTTCTGGCTTTCTGGCACCAACTGAAACCAATCATTATCAGTTAAAATTTAAAGCCGATGATATGGGACGGGTTTATATCCAACACAAAAACCGATTTCACACGCTAGACTATCGTGATAATCAAACAATCTATCTGGAAGCAGGTAAACATTCTCCTATTTGGCTGTTCTGGAGCACCAATAGCCACGCGGTTGGTGATCAATATTGGGACACTATAGAATTAACCTGGCGCCCAGTAGGGCAAGAAAATTATCAGCCGATAGCAAAAGAAAATTTAATTGCCATGCCGATTAATTCGTCAGAAAGCTACCCCATCGCATTGTTACCTAAGCCCTTACAGTTAACAAAGGATCCAGCAGCAACTGTAACCAAACCATCCGACAGTTTTACGCCAATCCAATTAATCAATCCCAATCATTTGATTGTAGATATCGAAGAACAGATCCTTTATAACTGTGAAAATAGTGAAACAGAGCTGGCAAATATGACCAATAACCAAGAGCCTATAATGGTCACACCATCAATTAGGGAACAAGTCGCTGACAGCAGAAATAACAAAGCATCAAAATCAAGCGACATAGCAGAAAAGGGCAACCTTATATTAGCTGAATTACTGACAGATCAGCGTTTTTCTCACAGTATATAAGGAATAATCACCTCTAGATTGCTTGAAGAGCGCTTGTCTCACCAACAAAAATCATATAGCGATTGCGTAACAAAACCCATATTCAGCTAATTTTATTATCTAAATATATTTATTAAATAGGTGTTAATTTTTATCCATTTTATATGCCAGAGGTAACCAGCATAATAAAATAAGTATAGACATAGCAAACATCAACATCCCCAAACTGAATTGTCCAGTTTGGGGTAAATGGTCTGACAACCAAGCCGCCACACCTGAACCTACATTTTGCAAACCGCCAACCAGTGCACCGGCGGCACCCGCTAAATAAGGGAAAGGCTCCATTGCTCCGGTGGTAGCTAATGGAAATAACATACCTGCCCCAAAGAAAAAAAGTCCGGCAGGGATCAACAGTGACCACACATTCATAAATCCAAACCAACCTGGTAACCACATGATAATAGCCGCAGAAACACAACAAAAAACGGCATGCCACATTAACTGATAAAAAGTTTTTCCTTCGCGCCCGGCATACCAAGCACCCAAAAATGCCGCAGGAATAGGCAAAATAAATAGAATACTGACGGTAATACTATTTAAACCTAATACTCCCCCCAACAATACACCACTACTTGATTCAAATACCACAACACCCGCCAGTCCACCAATTAATATGACTAGGTAAGCATCAAAGGTAGGATTTGATAGCAACGAATAATAAGCAGAAAGCATATTTATTTTTTCAGATGCGGGCGGGCAAGTTTCAGGCAACCATTTCCACATACTGATCAAGACAAAACTACCCAATAAAAACAGGAAAATATAAGTTGCATGCCAGCCGAAAAAATAGGCAATACCACCGCCAATCATCGGTGCCAGTAACGGACTAACTAATATTCCCATATTCAATATGCTATTGGCATAACGCAATACGGTTCCGATATAGAGATCACGCGGCATAGTTCTTGCCATCACGCCGGCAACACCGACACCTAAACCTTGCAGTGCACTGGCAATAATCAAGATCTTTAATGAAGGTGCGGAAATTGCGATTATGGTTGCGATCAAATAAATAATTAAACCGACTAAAATAACCGGGCGACGACCGACATGATCGGATATAGGCCCATAAAATAGCAGATACGCTGCCATTACGCTTTGCACCGCAACATCAGGTTCAGCGAAATAGGCAGCAATTTCTGCAATAACGGGGACATAAATTGTCTGCGTCATCTGCCCGACAGCAATTAAAACAATGAGCATTAATAGCAAATTGAAGTGTTCTAATTTTCTCATTTTATCTAATAATCAATGTATTAAAAAAGGTTACAATATCTTAGGCTTAAAGAAAAACAGCCACATCAAATCTGTATGTTAATATCAATTAATCTAACAAATTATAAAAAAAATTCGAGTTAACCGATTAAATTATTTTTTCCACTAACCGAATCTAATTGACTGATTTTGTAAACATAACTGTACAATTTTATATAATAATGAAAGAGTCATAATTTAACTGAATAGTTAAAACACATTATCGATAATGGTTTTGCCTAGATTTGACATAATATGACCAAACATTAACGCTTTATTTGACACATGGGGAGGCCAGTAGTATGGCGAATTGGGTAACAGGAAAAATTATTAAAAACCATAAATGGACAGATGCCTTATTTAGTTTGATCCTCGAAGCGCCAATTAAACCGTTTATTGCGGGGCAATATGCTAAACTTGCGCTAGAAATCAATGGCCAGCGTATCCAACGCGCCTATTCTTATGTTAACGCACCCAATGATAATCAATTAGAATTCTATCTAGTCACCGTACCGGAAGGAAAACTCAGCCCACACCTTGCAGCATTGAAACCCGGTGATCCTATCTATGTCACTGAAGAGGCAGCAGGTTTTTTTGTGTTAGAAGAACTACCTGATTGTGAAACGCTTTGGATGCTATCAACAGGTAACGCTATTGGGCCTTTTTTATCCATTTTGCAATTTGGCGAAAATTTAGCCCGATTTAAACAAATTATCCTGGTACATGCGGTACGTTACGCGGAAGATCTGAGTTACTTACCATTAATGAAAGCTCTTGAGAAAAAATATCATGGAAAATTGAAGATCCAAACTATTGTCAGTCGCGAAAACAAAACTGGCTCACTCACCGGCCGTATTCCAGCACTAATTGAAAGCGGACAGCTAGAACAAGCAGTAAAGGCAAAAATTGATCCCACAACGAGCCATGTTATGCTTTGCGGTAATCCACAAATGGTTAAAAATACCCAACAACTACTAAAAATACAAAGAGGGATGGATAAACACTTACGCCGTAAAGCGGGGCACATTACCAGTGAACAATATTGGTAAGCCGAGGTAAATAAAAATTAATCAGCTGAGATAGTCAACTTGTTCAGTTTTTTTACCATAACGATTTGCTTTATCCTGACCTTTAAAACTACCACAATCTAAAAATAATATGGTAACAATAAATAAAGGTAGAAATCGTCCAATCCCCCACTGCCAAAAAGGTGTGAATAAACTAACGTCAATAGAAAATAGCACAAAAGCCAACAATAATAACAACAACCAGCCACCAGATTTAATAATAACAACAACCAGCCACCAGATTTACCACGATCATGTAGACGTTTAGTAAAAATTGTCGCCAATGGGTAGAGCAACAAAATGACTAATAACAGTAAAATATAAGGAGAAAATAACAAAAAAGTTTGCAAACTAAATATCATGACCATTAATAAAAACAAAATAACCATACCAAGCCAAAATGGTTTTCGACCAATTAGTCCTTTAAATGAGAGTGCCCATTGTTGTAATGTCATTTATCTTATCCTAATGGATCCTTTATGAAAAAATTCATACTGACGAGTAACGATGATGAAAATTTACAATCGCAAATTTGAGTTAGTATTACTATTTATTGCATTATTGCCACTGTTGCCGATGCTGGCAAAAGAATTACCAATTATGCCTGAAACAGAGGTTTCGGTTGCTTATTTATCGCCCGATGCAGCCTTATTCAATGAAACTATTCCCGTATTTCGGCAAAAATATAATCAGGATAATCCCAGCTATCCAATACATGAATTTAAAGTGATCAAAAGCAAGGATATTAGCTTACCTTATATGCGTGCAGCCAGTCGAATTAACAGCAAAATTTACTCCTCCGCTGTACTTGAACGAGGAAGTGAAAAAATTAAAAGTTTACAGCTAACATTACTGCCACCAAAAGAGGCAAACAGCTATAAAATTAATCGACAATTATTCGAACGTTATATTATGGCAATTATTAATCACTTCGAAAAACCCACTTCAATTAATAACACACATCAATTAACCGCGGTATTAGATAGTATGTTAGAACAACATAACCAAGTGCAGAGTGATGAAACGATAGTAGGCGCTATCCGTTATATTTTAGTAAAAAGTAAAGATAACATGATTACTTTCGCTATTGAACCGGTTAAGCTTTCACTAAATGATGATAACATCACACATGAATGACGAAAAACAAAGTGATTTAGTCATAGCATCTTTATACTATCCTTTTGCATAAACTGAATAATGATCAATTGTCTTTATCTCATTTATTAATAAATATTTTTAGTTGGAGGAAAACATGCGGCATCCATTAGTCATGGGGAACTGGAAACTCAATGGCAGTACAAAAATGGTTGAAGAACTGATTGGAAATTTGCGTAACGAATTAAATAATGTCACAGGCTGTGATGTCTCAATTGCCCCACCAGCGCTTTACCTGGCGCAAGCAAAACAAGCTTTAACCGGTAGCAAGATAGCACTTGGCGCACAAGATGTTGATGTCAATCTGTCTGGCGCTTTTACCGGTGATACCTCAGCGGAAATGCTAAAAGATATTGGCGCAAAATATATTATTATCGGTCACTCTGAACGTAGAACTTATCATCAAGAAAGCGATGAATTTATCGCTCGCAAATTTGCCGTGTTAAAATCGCAAGGACTAACACCAGTACTTTGTATTGGTGAATCTGAAGAAGAAAATAGCGCCGGCAAAACTGAACAAGTCTGCGCCCGTCAAATCGAGGCGGTATTAAATAGCTTAGGTGCCAGCGCATTTGAAAATAGTGTTATCGCTTATGAACCGATTTGGGCAATTGGCACCGGTAAATCAGCCACTCCCGCCCAGGCGCAAGCGGTACATAAATTTATTCGTGACCATATTGCCAAACAAGATCCGGCCATTGCCGAACAAGTGATTATTCAGTATGGCGGCTCAGTGAATGCCAGCAATGCTGCCGAGCTTTTCAGTCAACCCGATATTGATGGCGCATTAGTTGGCGGCGCATCGCTGAAAGCCGATGCTTTTGCTACTATTGTCAACGCCGCTGCGGCAGCGAAAAAAGCCAGCTAATTTTTACTTGCCGTAATTCAAACCCGGTTCTAGCTAGTCATCAGCAGGATCGGGTCAGTCATAGATGATGACGAATTAAAGTCCCTTTCAATCGACTTATCAAAAACCCACTCGCTTAAATTTATCTTGTCTGGCCAACACCATGATGGTTCTAATAATTAAGAGCTTTATGTACCAATACACTCAGCACATAAACCTCTATTAGCAGTAACTTAATATTCGCTAAATGGGATCAGCGTTTAATTAACGTTCATCAAAGATGGAGAACACAGGTAAAAAAGAATCGATTGTTCTTACCTTCACCACTGTTATTTATATAACCACTGACCATACCAGCCGCTTTAACATTGTTACCTGATGTTTCAGATGTCCAGTACATATGATAATTCCAATTATATAAACGTACGTCACCCCATTCACTCCAAAGTGAATCAATACCTCGTACAAACTGTACCAGCACTGAGTTGTGCAACAGTTGGTCAGTGTCAATCCATTATTAGCACACCAGTCTTTAGCATCATTCCAATTCATCTCTTGTTGGCTATATAAATGCCATTTTTTAAGTGTAAATTCATATTGAACTGGCTCACCACCAGAACTATGGGTTGCCGTGATAATGACTGTTTTTGAATTATTGCTAGCATCGCCACTAAAAGTTATTTTTCCATTTTTAACGGAAACCCAACTTTCACTACTCTGCCAATTGAATTCATTAACAGGTGCACCATTAGTAATGATGTCAAATGTCGCACCCTGGAAGCCAATAGTCGGAATTCCTGCATTCAGGTCAAAATATGTGCCATTAATTGTAAGCTGTTTAAAAGAAACCTGGATAAAATTAACTAGCTTATCGGCATCTTTTTTCTCACTGGAATCATACCGTGCACTGACTGTAATATTATTTACTGCTGTCTTGGTACTTTTTAGTTCTATCGTTGCTTGCCCATAACTATTAGTTTTACTGCTAGCCGGTAAGATAACATAATTACCATTCATGTCATGCTGCCAGTTAACATCTAAATTTGGCACTTTAACCGGGTTTTCATGTTGATCAACCAGCTGCGCTTTAAAGGTAAAATGGTTTTTACCATCGGCAACCTTACGAACGATATCATCGACTAATGTCACACTACCAACTCTAGCCGTAGCAATATCGGCTATAAAGTTAAAGGTTGTGTTTGCATTTATTTTAGCCGCAGTACCATATTGGGCGCTGACGACCACATTATCCACTGCTTTAGTAGTGCTTTTGAGTTTTATACTGGCAAAGCCGTTTTTATCTGTTTGACTTGATGCTGCCGATAAATGAGCATCTTCAGCTTTATCATCATCCAGCAACCAGCTGATATCCAGATCCGCCACCTTAATAGGATTATCAAATTCATCAACCAGTTGTGCCTTAAAGGTAAAATCATTGAGGCCATCTGCCTCTTTATCAATTACCTTGTCATCTAATATGACTGCTTTTATTTTAGCGGTGTTAATATTAGCAATAAAATTCACCGCTTCGGATTTTTCTTCACCACTTGTTGCATATTGCGCATAGATCACCACATCATTCACTGCTTTTTTGCTACTTTTAAGCGTAATAGTCGCACGCCCATCACTATCTGTTTCACTGCTTGCAGGCAAGCTAACGATAGTACCCTTTTCTTTTCGCCATTTAATGACTAATCCTGCTTGCTTAACCGGGTTACCATTATGGTCAACTAGTTGAGTGCTAAACTCAAAGCCATTCTTACCATCAGCGATCTTATTATTGTCAGCATCATTTAATATGATCTTGCCCACTTTAGCGGTTTTAATATCACCAACAAAATTCACTTTCTTATCAGCTGGTTTTAATGGAGGTACCCTATATTTGGCATAAACTATGATATCATCTACCGCAATCTTACTACTTTTCAAAGTAACCGAGGCAATTCCACTATCATTGGTCGTGGTTGATGCAGCGGATAAAGTGATTTGTTGCTCTTTATTGTGTGACCATTCGATATTCAGACCCGCTTTTTTAAGCGGATGACCATATTTGTCGACTAATTGAGCATCAAAGGTAAAGTAATTGTTGCCATCAGCGACTTTGTTAACTTCACTATCGACTAATGTGACACTACCCACTTGAGCGGTATTGGTATCAGCATAAAACTCAACTGGTTGCGCATTTATTGGTGCAGAAGTGCCATAGCTTGCATTGACAATAATATTATTCACCGCAGTGTTGGTGCTGTGTAACATAATCGTCGTGCGACCATTTTCATCTGTTTCACTGGTTGTTGCCGACAGTGTTACTTCGTCATTCTTATTATGCGCCCATTTCACCGTCCGTTGTCTAGCTGGATTATCATTGCCGTATAATACCAAAGCAGTAAATGTGAATTTGTTATGACCATTAGCTAATTTACTATCGCTTTGATCATTGAGTGTCACACTCTTTACTCTGATTGAATTTTAATCAGCAATAAAGGCCACTTCCCGATCAGCATCGACTCTTTTGGTTGAACCAAATCTTGCACTAACAACTACGCCTTTTATTGCTGCTGTCGTACTATACAACACAACAGAAGCTCGCCCGTTTTCATCGGTTTGACTTTTTGCCGCTAATTTAACTTCATTATCTTTATTATGTGACCAATTAACATCTAAACCTTTTTGCTTAATCGGATTATCGTTACCATCAATCAATTGGGCGGTAAAGGTAAAGAAGCTATTATTATCAGCTATTTTTTGTGTTTCACTATCTTCTAAGGTAACGCTACCGACCTTAGCGGTATCCAAAATGTAAATAAAGTTTACCGCTTTATTCGCCGCTATTTTGTTAGCGGGATTATTATAATGAGCACTAACCGTAACATTATCCACCACAACCCTACTGGTCATAGTAATCATCGCTCGTCCATTCTCATTAGTTTGGCTCTGCTCTGCCGATAAGATAGCGGTATTACCTCTATCATATGCCCAATTAACATTAACATTGGGTACCGGATTATTGAATTGAACGGTCACTAATGCCTCGAAAGTAAACAGACTTATACCATCAGCCGCTTTATTCGTTTCATTACCAATTAATGTAACACTTTCAACTTTGGCGGTGGCGATATCAGGCGCAAAACTAACAGGAATAGTATTTCTATTGCCATTTTTCATCGCCGCCGTTAATGTTCCGGTGCCAACCACCTTACTCTTAATATGAACATTAGCCTTACCTTTGCTATCAGTTATCACCGTCAAACTATTACCTTGATTGCCATCCATATCAAACAGTGTTACCCCACTAGATTTGAATCCATCAATGGTAAAAGTAATGGCTCTACCGGGGAGTGCTTGATGTTTTTTATTCTGTAATAATGCAGTGGCAACATAAGTATCACTATTATTGGCTACCTGGGTATTATTTGGCGTTAATGTCATTGCTCGAATGGTATCTTGTGATGGCGAGACATTGATCATCATAACTGCGGTATTAGATTGATTACCTTCATTATCAACAGCCACTGCTGAGACGCGGTAAGATTGAGCGATTTTTGCCTGTTTTTGGAAAATATAAGCTGGCAAGGTTAAGTTAATTGAAGTCGGTGACACAATTTGAATGTTACCTCCTTTAGCAACTAATTCTGGCGCTTGCCAGCTAACTTGTTTTAAGCCAGATTTGGCTTTATTAACCGTGACCGGCATGGTCTGCGCTGCTTCGCCATCAGTACTTTCTGGCAAAGAAATGGATAACAGTTCTTGCTTGCGATATTGCATAACAATATTGTAATTACGATCGACAAAATCGTAACGGTTACCCGCCAAACTACGCATTAAATCAACATTATCGGGATCACGCTGTTCAGCCAGCAATACACCGAACCGATAGGCCAATTCCATCCCAATGCTACTTTCCTTAGTATCGCCCCGCGAAATTTGGGTTTTAAAGGTCAATTTTTAGTTTTCAGCTCGCTGATGACAGAATTAGATACGGAAATTCTTGCCTTTAATGTACTAGCTTTTATGTTACTATTTTTTATCAAATTAAACGCCAACTGTTCACTAAGTTTAAAATTAAATAACCATAACAAAATGCTAGACAAAAAAACCATTATTCATTTACCAAACAATTATCATTACCAAGACTTTCTTGCCTATCACTCACGAGATAAGCAAAATGTGGCAGAAATTATTACCAATAACCAATTAAGAAAAGGAATTACATGCTGTGGCCAGCCGACTGAGTTAACGTTTATATTAAATAAAAATAGCATTTTGGTTTCTCTGCAAACGGATAATCCAGCTGCCATTATCACTGAGCAGCAGCTCGAAAAACTAGCAAAAAATATGCTAGGTTTATATCAACCCGTTGAGCTTTTTGAAGATAAATACCATAACCATCCAGTTATTGGTAATTTAATTTCTCGTCAACAAGGTTTAAGGGTTTATCAAGTAGCAACAGCATTTGAAGCAATTACTTGGGCAATTATAGGGCAACAAATTAGCATCGCTGCTGCAATTGCTATTCGCCGTCGATTTATTCATGCTTTTGGTAAACAACACTCGTCAGGAATTTGGTGTTTTCCTTCTTTTTATGCGATCCATGCTGATGATGAACAGAAACTAAGAATATGTGGATTCTCTATCGGTAAAGCAAAAACCCTTATTGCATTATGCAATATGTTAAAAAATAACCATCACCTATTAAATCTTCCAGTAGATGAAAATAATCTGGCAACATGGACGCAAAATTTGAGTGAAATAAAAGGAATTGGTCCATGGACAATCAGTTATTCCTTGCTGCGCGGCTTCAATGATTTGAACGGTTCTCTACATGGTGATGTCGCCGTCCAACGTAATCTTCAGTATTTATTAAATTGCAGTGAGAGAATAAGTGCAAAAGAGACAGAAAAATGGTTAGCACAATATTCTCCCTGGAAAGCGCTCGTTGCTGCCCATCTCTGGCAACAACAATCTAACGCTAGCTATTAAACAGACAAATTATATTAATCAAAACCAACATAGAAAATATGCTGACATTCGATAATCGCATTTAGCAGTAGTTAGCTTAAATAACGAAATACCAGCCGTTTAATATTATTTGATTTTTTTCACTTGATTAACAAATTTACCCTCATCATTAATATATTCCAACAAAATCTCATTACCTAAAATAGTATGACTTTTATTTTCCACGGTTTGTTGTGAGAAAGGTGAGAGCATAACAGTTTTAGATAAAATATTATTTTTATTTGTCGGGTTATAAAATGCAGCCAGAGTAAAAAAATGGCCGGTTGGGTTATCAATAACAACTGATCCTCCAGCCTTACTTATTTTTATATGCTCAATGACACTCTGTGACGTTTGGCTAATATTTTGTGGTCGATAAAACAGTTTAATTCGTGTTCTTAGTGCTAACTGTAAAATATTATCCGTTTTTAAACTATCGGGTTTTGGCGCAATATCCAGCACATTAAGATAAAATTTAGTCATAAGAAAATAGGCTTTGTTGAATAAATCAGAATTAGCCGACAGGATGGCTCCCTCTGCTACAGCTGTTATCCGATCCTGACGCTGTGTGGCATACCCAACAACGTCATACGGTTCAGCGCTTTGACCATCGCCATTGCTTCACCTACCTGAGCCTCATAGTCACGCAGCCTCAGATGGCCACCCAGCAAAGTTTTTATGCGGAACATCGCTGTTTCTGCCACTGAACGCCGGTGATAACCCACTTTCTTTTTCCACATATCATTACTCCTGCTCAGACGCTGATTCGCCACCGCATGGTTACGTTCATGGTACTTGTCCGGCCAGTATTTCGCTCCGCTTCGCGGCGGGATAAGGGGCCTGATTTTCTTTCTTAGCAACGCGTCTTGGCAGTAACAGGCGTCATAAGCACCGTCTGCTAACACTTCCCTGATTTTCCGGTGGGTTTGGTTAATCAGGCCCGGCAGTGCCTGCGCATCTGTCGTTCCGCTGAGCGATAAGTCGGCACAGATAATCTCATGAGTCACACTGTCTGCTGCCAGATGAAGCTTGCGCCACACTCTTCGTCTGTCAGCCCCATGCTGCCTGACTTTCCATTCACCTTCGCCAAAGACCTTCAGACCGGTACTGTCGATGACCAGATGCGAGATTTCACCACGCGTTGGCGTTTTTATGCTGATGTTGACGCTCTTTGCTCGTCTGCTGACCAGCGAGTAGTCCGGACAGCACAGCGGCAAAGACATGAGTTTAAAAATCGAATCAACGAAGCCCTGTAATGCCCGGAGCGACAGGTTAAACACACGCTTCATCATCAGGACAGTGGTAACAGCCATATCGCTGTAGTAAAGCGGCCGGCCACGACCTTCAGGCGAAGAACTGTCAGTCCATCCAGCGATGGCCGACTCATCAAGCCAGACCGTCAGGGAACCGCGTTGTCTGAGTGCCTTGTTGTACGCGGGCCAGTTGGTAATTTTAAACTTTTGCTTTGCCATGGGGACCTGATGTTGAAACGAATTTAGCGATCAGCTCCGCCAATCACCTAAAAGTTCGATTTATTCAACAAAGCCAATATTTGGATGATCAAACTCCATTAAACAGAGCTCATGAACAATATCAGGATCAAGATTATGCGTTAAAATCAGCTCTCCATTGGTGTTATGTACCCTAGCGCCATTAGATGTAATCATATAAGCATTAATCCCTAACCCATTACGGATCTGATCAACATCAATATAGTGGCGACCCGTAGCAAAAATGAAATGAATATTTTTTTCTGCTAATAATTTTAACGTTTCTTTTGTATAAAGGGGTAAAGTGTGGTCAGGAGACAGTAAAGTACCATCTAAATCTGAAGCAACAACAGAATACGTCATTGTTTTTCCTTGGTTAATCAATGTTGATCAAAAAAATCAAAAATTGCATTAAGTGCCATAGCACGTAATGCATCGTTTTCAAATAATATTTCATGGTCTGCTCCTTCAATAATTAAAGGTAGCTTTTCCTCTCTTCCCATCTGCATTTTTTGCCGAGCGACACAAAATCTCTGGATGTCCCGATTACTAACGACCTTATCTTCACTCGCTTCTAATACCATCAGCGGAACCGCAATATCTGCCGCTTTTTCAATTAAGCTATCACCAAACTGCAGACTCTCCCCAATCCAATGATAAGTTGGACCACCAAGACGTAATTCAGGATAATCGGCATAATAACGTAAATAACGCCGATAACGTTCATAACTATGGGTCAATACATTAATAATAAAGGGTAATGGCTGCCATTTACCGGTTGATACTGCATAATCATCACGGGTGTTGGATCTCGCCTCAGCACATTGAATGATAAAATGTGCCAACCAACGTGAAACCGGTAAATTAATGCCTATCATTGGAGCACATAAAACCGCAGCATTAAATGTCAGACTATCTCTCAGCAAATAACCCGCAAGAATAGCCCCTCCCATTGAATGGGATAGTGCATAACAACGTGAATAGTGTCGTGACTTGATCTCAAGAGAAATAAAAGATTCAAAATCATCAATATAATCAGTAAATTTTTCGACGTGCCCCTTTTGCGGATCGGCCAACATTCTTCCCGAAAGGCCTTGTCCACGATGATCTATGATAAAAATATCATAACCAAGATGATAAAGATCATAAGCGACTTCAGGATATTTTACATAGCTTTCACTACGCCCTGGCAAAATAACAATCGCTTTATCATGCTGAGCAGAACAAATTTTTACATAACGAATAGGAATATTATCAACGCCAATAAATTCTGCTTCATCATGCATCTTCCAAAAATCTAAAAGCGGACCATTAGCAAACGCTAAAAACTGAGATTCACGTGTCAGCCAACTCGCTTTTAGCATGTCAGGCGTCATAATTACTCCTAAACTCATTCAAAATCTGCCAGATGATCGCGAATCAATGTCATAAATGCCTCACCAAATCGTGCTAATTTTCTTTGACCTACACCATTAATCAACAGTAGTTCATTCGGCCCGACAGGGCATCGCTCCGCCATCTCTATTAAAGTGGCATCGTTAAAAACCACAAAAGGTGGAATATTTTCTTCATTAGCAATCACTTTTCTTAATTGACGTAATTTAGCAAATAATTTTTTATCATAATGACCTTGGTAGTTTTTATTTTGCTGATTACGGCTTTTTTTCGATAAAACTCTAGCAACAGCCAATTGTAATGGTACCTCGCATCGCAATATCGGCCTAGCTGCTTCTGTCAATTGTAATGCTGAAAAATGAGCAATATTTTGGTTCACTAAACCCATATGAATAAGTTGCCGACACACACTCACCAAATGCTCATGACTCTGTTCTTTACCCAAGCCATAAACTGGCAACTTATCATGATCAAATTCACGTATACGTTGATGATTTGCGCCGCGCAAAATGTCAACAATATAGCCGATACCAAAACGCTGCCCTGTCAGATAAATACAAGAAAGTACTTTCTGAGCATCAATTAGGCCATCATACCGTTTCGGTGGATCTAAACAGATATCGCAGTTACCACCAGGTTGCTGCCGATTTTCACCAAAATAATTTAACAATACTAGACTGCGACAGGTTTGTGTCTCGGCAAAAGCACTCATGGCATTTATTTTATGCCGCTCAATCTCTTGTAATTTTCCGGCAGGCTTTTCCGCCAAACAACGACGCAACCAAGATAAATCAGCGGGATCATAAAATAAAATGGCTTCTGCAGCTAAGCCATCGCGTCCAGCTCTACCGGTTTCTTGATAATAAGATTCTATATTACGGGTAATATCAAAATGGACGACAAAACGGACATTAGATTTATTAATTCCCATACCAAATGCCACCGTTGCAACCACCACTTGAAAGTCATCTTTTTGAAAAGCATCCTGTACTTTTGCGCGTTGTGTATTATCAAGACCCGCATGATAGGCCGCCGCACTCAAACCCCGTTTATACAATCGCTCAGCTGTCTCTTCAACTTTACTACGGCTATTGCAATAAACAATACCGCTGTTACCCTTTTGTCCTTTAATAAAAAACCAAAGCTGATCAAGAGGCTTGTATTTTTCTACTAAAGTATAACGAATATTAGGTCGATCGAAGCTACTGATATGGACAAGTGGTTCACACAGTTCAAGCCCGTCAATAATATCATTACGCGTTGTTTGATCGGCAGTAGCCGTTAAGGCAATAACTGGTAACTTTGGAAAACGACGCCGCAATTGCCCTAATACTCGATATTCAGGGCGAAAATCATGTCCCCACTGTGAAATACAATAAGCTTCATCGACAGCCAATAAAACCGGATTTAATTTCGACAATTGATCAAGAAAATTATCCATAACCAACCGCTCTGGGGCAATATAAAGTAATTTTATGTTGCCTTGCCGACAATGCTCAATTACCTGCTTTTGCTGTTGCCCGGTTTGGCGGCTTTGTTGAATAAATCAGAATTAGCCGCCAGGATGGCTCCCTCTGCTACAGCTGTTATCCGATCCTGACGCTGTGTGGCATACCCAACAACGTCATACGGTTCAGCGCTTTGACCATCGCCATTGCTTCACCTACCTGAGCCTCATAGTCACGCAGCCTCAGATGGCCACCCAGCAAAGTTTTTATGCGGAACATCGCTGTTTCTGCCACTGAACGCCGTTGATAACCCACTTTCTTTTTCCACATATCATTACTCCTGCTCAGACGCTGATTCGCCACCGCATGGTTACGTTCATGGTACTTGTCCGGCCAGTATTTCGCTCCGCTTCGCGGCGGGATAAGGGGCCTGATTTTCTTTCTTAGCAACGCATCTTGGCAGTAATAGGCGTCATAAGCACCGTCTGCTGACACTTCCCTGATTTTCCGGTGGTTTTGGTTAATCAGGCCCGGCAGTGCCTGCGCATCTGTCGTTCCGCTGAGCGATAAGTCGGCACAGATAATCTCATGATTCACACTGTCTGCTGCCAGATGAAGCTTGCGCCACACTCTTCGTCTGTCAGCCCCATGCTGCCTGACTTTCCATTCACCTTCGCCAAAGACCTTCAGACCGGTACTGTCGATGACCAGATGCGAGATTTCACCACGCGTTGGCGTTTTTATGCTGATGTTGACGCTCTTTGCTCGTCTGCTGACCAGCGAGTAGTCCGGACAGCACAGCGGCAAAGACATGAGTTTAAAAATCGAATCAACGAAGCCCTGTAATGCCCGGAGCGACAGGTTAAACACACGCTTCATCATCAGGACAGTGGTAACAGCCATATCGCTGTAGTAAAGCGGCCGGCCACGACCTTCAGGCGAAGAACTGTCAGTCCATCCAGCGATGGCCGACTCATCAAGCCAGACCGTCAGGGAACCGCGTTGTCTGAGTGCCTTGTTGTACGCGGGCCAGTTGGTAATTTTAAACTTTTGCTTTGCCATGGGGACCTGATGTTGAAACGAATTTAGCGATCAGCTTCGCCAATCACCTAAAAGTTCGATTTATTCAACAAAGCCCGGTTTGGCTTGAATTAAGATAACTGGCTTCAATACCATACTGAGAAAGCTAATCAACTTGATCTTTCATTAATGAAATCAGTGGAGACACTACTATGGTTAAGCCAGGTAAAATTAAAGCGGGTATTTGATAACAGAGAGATTTTCCTCCGCCGGTTGGCATAACGACCAAACAATCTTGATTTGTAAGTATAGTATTAATAATTTGTTCTTGGCCTGGCCGAAATTGCTGATAACCAAAAATCTGCTGTAACACTTGCCGAGCCGGGGATGTAATATTGATAATTTCCGCAGTAGACACTGGTATCCTTAATAAACGTGACTAATCAATTTTGATAAAAAGCGGTAAATAAATATATGCTACCTGACTCTGATAAGAATTACAGCATCCTATTAATTTCCGCTATAAAATAAAGAGGTTAGAAGAAAAAAGTCACTATTTATTATGCCAAATAACCATTTATTTTTACCTATTCATAAAGCATAATCATAGAAAAATTGCCAACCTTTGCATAATAACAATCGTTGATTAACATAATATCTAATAATTAAGAGAATATTTATGAATAAGCCTGCCCTTACATTGGACGATGCACAGAAACTATAATTGGAAAATATCTTCAAATGCAATTCAACCAATTATTAGGTCTTGAGTTGTTATTCTTTGATAACACCCAGATCAAGTTAATTTTTAACAACAACTCACAATTGATAGGAAACTTTGAACAACAAATCCTACATGGTGGTGCAATTGCTGAAGTGTTAGATGTTGCTAGCAGTGTAATTTGCTTTTGTAATGCATTAAGTCGAATAACTTCATTGTCAAAAGAAGCGCTCAAATACCGTTTATC
Organism: Arsenophonus endosymbiont of Aphis craccivora; assembly: GCF_013460135.1. Taxonomy (GTDB): domain Bacteria; phylum Pseudomonadota; class Gammaproteobacteria; order Enterobacterales; family Enterobacteriaceae; genus Arsenophonus; species Arsenophonus nilaparvatae. The sequence goes on along the minus strand of NZ_CP038155.1, from coordinate 821,350 downwards.
AGCCTTTGCGACCATCAATTTAAATATAATTACTTGCGTCCAGGTCGTGGTAAAAAATTTATTGCAAATGGAAAAATCATTCGCACTGGTAATAAGATTTCTGTTGACCGGGCCGAATTGCATAATAACGAAAATAAACATATCGCAACAGGCATAGCCACTTGTTTCATGGGTTAAATATAAATAATCAAGCTAAGACCATAATAAAAATCTATTTTAAATAAACGCTATATGAAGCTTATGTTATTAAGCTGGCCTTTCTACTTTACTCAAGTTATCTTTATTTATCTGATAAATTCAAAGCCAATTCTTACGTTTAAAATAAAGATAAGGTGCCAGCCCGGCAATAATCATCAATATAATTGCTGCCGGATAGCCAAAACGCCAGCCTAATTCAGGCATAAATTCAAAATTGGCTTTGTTGAATAAATCGAACTTTTAGGTGATTGGCGGAGCTGATCGCTAAATTCGTTTCAACATCAGGTCCCCATGGCAAAGCAAAAGTTTAAAATTACCAACTGGCCCGCGTACAACAAGGCACTCAGACAACGCGGTTCCCTGACGGTATGGCTTGATGAGTCGGCCATCGCTGGATGGACTGACAGTTCTTCGCCTGAAGGTCGTGGCCGGCCGCTTTACTACAGCGATATGGCTGTTACCACTGTCCTGATGATGAAGCGTGTGTTTAACCTGTCGCTACGGGCATTACAGGGCTTCGTTGATTCGATTTTTAAACTCATGTCTTTGCCGCTGTGCTGTCCGGACTACTCGCTGGTCAGCAGACGAGCAAAGAGCGTCAACATCAGCATAAAAACGCCAACGCGTGGTGAAATCTCGCATCTGGTCATCGACAGTACCGGTCTGAAGGTCTTTGGCGAAGGTGAATGGAAAGTCAGGCAGCATGGGGCTGACAGACGAAGAGTGTGGCGCAAGCTTCATCTGGCAGCAGACAGTGTGAATCATGAGATTATCTGTGCCGACTTATCGCTCAGCGGAACGACAGATGCGCAGGCACTGCCGGGCCTGATTAACCAAACCCACCGGAAAATCAGGGAAGTGTCAGCAGACGGTGCTTATGACGCCTGTTACTGCCACGACGCGTTGCTAAGAAAGAAAATCAGGCCCCTTATCCCGCCGCGAAGCGGAGCGAAATACTGGCCGGACAAGTACCATGAACGTAACCATGCGGTGGCGAATCAGCGTCTGAGCAGGAGTAATGATATGTGGAAAAAGAAAGTGGGTTATCACCGGCGTTCAGTGGCAGAAACAGCGATGTTCCGCATAAAAACTTTGCTGGGTGGCCATCTGAGGCTGCGTGACTATGAGGCTCAGGTAGGTGAAGCAATGGCGATGGTCAAAGCGCTGAACCGTATGACGTTGTTGGGTATGCCACACAGCGTCAGGATCGGATAACAGCTGTAGCAGAGGGAGCCATCCTGGCGGCTAATTCTGATTTATTCAACAAAGCCTTCAAAATTCATACCGTAACTGGACGCCACCAGCGTCGGCGGTAAAAAGACCACAGAAACAACGGAGAAAATTTTAATAATTCGACTCTGCTCAATATTAATAAAACCCATTGCCGCTTGCATAAGAAAATTTACTTTTTGAAATAGTGATTCATTATGAGGTAGCAGTGATTCAATATCACGTAAAATGTCTCTCGCTTGCTCTAATTGACCTGCCGGCAATCTTGCTCGGCGGATCAAAAAATTTAATGCTCGTTGACTATCCATCAAACACAACCGCACTTTCCAGCCAATATCTTCTTATTCCGCTAAATTAGAAAGTGCGCTATCGAGTTCATCACCTTGTTTGCCTTCCAAAATAATCCTGCTTAACGATTCCAATACGCTATAAATATTTTCTATTACATCAGCAAGTTGTTCAATTTTGGTTTCAAATAAATCTAAAAATAATTCATAAGCATTAGCATCGATCAGCTTTTGACTTCTTGAACGCATACGATACAAACGAAAAGCCGGCAGATCACTCTCCCGTAAGGTATATAAACGGCCATCACGAAAAGTGAAAGCAACCGTCGAATTACTAACATGTTCATCACTATCTTGATAATAAAAAAATGAATGAATATGTAAACCATCCTCATCCTCAAAAAAACGAGCCGATGCTTCAATATCGGTTAATTAAAATGAGGTTACTAATAATTGTTTCAATTCAGTTTGCACTGTTTGCCGTTCTTTTTCATCAGGCTCCATTAAATCAACCCATACCGCATCGGTTAGTTTTTCACCTTCATCAAGCTCAAGGCGAGACAAACGGTGGTTGTCTAATTTAAATGCCAGCAGCATATTATGGCGCCTCCTTCAGAACCCCAAATAGCAAAATAATAGCCAGTTAATTAGTAACAAAAATTCCCATACTTCAAGCATTCTTTATTGCAACTCTAATTTAGCATAAGCTGCAACCAACCATTTGATCCCTTCGCCCTGAAAAGCTATCTGCAAGCGGCAACGCTCACCATCACCTTCCAAATTAATAATAGTTCCTTCACCAAACTTAGGATGACGAACCCGTTGGCCTAATGCATAGCCACTATCATTTCGATTAATTGGGGTACCAAGTCGCTGATGACTAATAGGGCGAGAAACCGTTGCACGCAAACGGACTTCTTCAATACATTCAGTCGGTAATTCGGAAATAAAACGCGAAGGACGATGGTAGACTTCTTTACCATATAATCGACGGCTTTCCGCATAAGTCAGCGTCAATTTCTCCATCGCTCGTGTCAATCCAACATAAGCCAATCGCCTTTCTTCTGCCAGCCCTCCGCTATCTTCCGCACTCCTTTGGCTTGGAAACATACCTTCTTCCATACCAACAATAAAAACCAATGGAAATTCTAAACCTTTTGCCGAATGTAGAGTCATTAACTGAACGGCATCTTGATGTAACTCCGCCTGCCCTTCACCGGATTCCAACGCAGCATGAGACAAAAATGCTTGCAGTGGCATTAAATCTTGATCTTCTTCTTGATAACTAAATTGACGAGTAGCAGTGACTAACTCCTCAAGGTTTTCAATCCGCGCTTGCGCTTTTTCGCCTTTTTCTTGCTGGTACATCGACCGCAGACCTGAGTCGCGGATCACGCGATCAGTTTGAACATGTAACGGCATATCCGTCGTTTCTTTAGCTAATGCATCAATTAGCTCAAGAAACCGTTCAATCGCCCCGGCCGCCCGACCTCCAAGTACTTTTTCAGCTAATAAATATTCACAACTTTCCCAAAGCGTGAGTTGTTTTTCACGCGCGGCCTGACGAACAGTGTCTAAAGTTCGTTCGCCGATACCTCGAGTTGGTGTATTAACAACTCGCTCAAATGATGCATCATCATTACGGTTAGCAACCAAACGTAAATAAGAGAGCGCATCTTTAATTTCCTGTCGCTCAAAAAAGCGTTGGCCACCATAAATACGATAAGGCATTGAAGACTGTAATAAGGCTTCTTCAAGCACTCGTGATTGTGCATTGCTGCGATAAAGAATTGCGCACTGCTTTAAAGAGCCACCTTTCTCATGCAATTGTTTAATGCGACTAACAACATAACGCGCTTCATCTAACTCGTTGAAGCCACAATAAAGCGAAATAGGTTCACCATCAGCCCCTTCTGTCCAGAGATTTTTTCCTAACCGGTTATTATTATTGGCAATCAGTGCATTAGCCGACTGCAAAATATTGTTAGTCGAACGATAATTCTGTTCTAGCCGAATAGTTTCCGCCGCCGGAAAATCTTGCAAGAAACGTTGAATATTTTCTACCTGTGCGCCACGCCAACCATAAATTGACTGATCGTCATCACCAACAATCATCACCTTGCCAGTATCACCGGCCAAAATACGTATCCAGGCATACTGGATACTGTTGGTATCTTGAAATTCATCAACCAGAATATTGGTAAAACTTTCACGATAATGTTGTAGTATATGCGGTTTCTTCAGCCACATTTCATGGGCACGCAATAAAAGTTCAGCAAAATCAACTAATCCAGCCCGATCACACGCTTCCTGATAAGCCTGATAAACTCGCAGCCACGTCGCCTCTGTTGGATTGCCATAACTTTCAATATGCTGTGGCCGCAAGCCTTCATCTTTTTTTGCATTGATGTACCACATAGCCTGACGTGGTGGCCACTTACTCTCATCCAGATTGATGGCCTTGATAATTCTACGCAATAAACGATATTGATCATCACTATCTAAGATTTGGAAATCTTGCGGTAAATTGGCATCCAAATAGTGAGCCCGCAATATACGATGCGCCAGGCCATGAAAAGTTCCTACCCACATACCGCCTTGATCGCTACCTAATAACGCATTAATACGATGACGCATTTCAGCCGCTGCTTTATTGGTAAATGTCACCGCCATAATCGAGAAAGGCGAAACCTTATCAAACGTCAGTAACCAGGCAATTCGATGAACCAGTACCCGTGTTTTACCACTACCTGCGCCAGCAAGTATTAACATATTCGTTCGAGGATCAGCAACAGCTTCTCGTTGCTTATTATTTAAGTTTTCAAGTAAATATGAGGCGTTCATGGTTACCATTAAATTAAGAGAGCAGTCAATAAATCACTACTGTGTTTTTAACCAGATGAGAAGATTATATCAGCGCAATGAGTGAAGCTAAACCGGTGATCTCAATATGAGGTAATATGTCATTCTCATTGGTGGCTAGTAAGTTGCTACTATTAGTATTGATCCAACAAGCTTGCATGCCACTGTGTAAAGCACCTTGAATATCGGTTGTTAAATCATCACCGACATGTAAAACTTTATCCACTACAATATTAAATTTCTGCGCAGCAAGATAATACATATCACTAAACGGTTTAGCGCGTCCATCTGGTCCCGCTTTTAAAAAAAATTGAAAATAATCGCCTAATCCACAAGCATACGGATCTGCATTGCCATTAGTAATAACCGCTAGTGGGAATTTTTCGGCTAAGGTAGACAAGATTTTATGGGTCACGTCTGGGACTAGGATTTGACTACGCCAATAAGAAAAGTGTGCCATTATATCGTCAGCACCACCAGCAGATCCTTCTAGATCGTAACCATACTGACAAAGTAACGCCTTGACTGCTAACCAACGCCACTGTGTAACATCATGATAAATTTTAGGATATTGATTAACAATTAACGTTTGATAGTTTTTCAAATCGGCAAATTGAAGTTTATTAAAGCGATCGTCATAGCAACGAATAAAATTTAATAATTCCTGTTCAGTTTTAGCAATAACAGGGCGATTATCATACAGTGTATCATCCAAATCAAAGGTAATCGCTGCAATAGAAGTTAATTGCCGATAAACATGCATTCAAGGTTTCTCCCTTTTTGCCCTTGGATGAGCCACATCATAAACCTTGGCTAACTGCTGAAAATCTAGTTGAGTATAAACTTGAGTGGTAGAAAGATTAGCATGTCCTAGTAACTCTTGAACTGCCCTTAAATCGCCACTTGATTCCAGGATATGAGTGGCAAAAGAGTGACGAAGTTTATGAGGATGAATATGACTTCTAACCTTCTGACGAATTCCCCATAATGCAAAACGCTTTTGTACATTCCGAGCGGAAATACGTTGTCCTCTTTGGATTGAGATAAAAACAGCTTTGTCTTGCTTAACATATTGCTGGCGCATCTCAAGCCAACGGATTAACCATTCTACAGCAATACGTCCTAATGGTATCTTCCGTTCTTTACTACCTTTTCCCATAACCCAAACTTCACCATTAGGTAAATCCAGATGTTGGCAATTCAAATTAACCAGTTCCGATAAACGCAATCCTGCGCCATACATCACTTCCAACATAGTTCTATCACGTACGGATAGCGGATCTGCTAAATCAATATTTAACAACTGATTGACTTCATCTACATCGATATTTTTTGGTAAATGGAGTTTATTTTTCGGCGTTCTAACGGTTTTAGCTGGATTAGCGGTTAATATGCCCTGCTCAACTAACCAATTTAAAAAACTTCTTAATGACGAAAGACGTAAAGCGAGAGTCGCTGCCTGTGATCCTTGTCGGCGACATTTTGCAACCATCATACGAACATGTGATGTTTCTAATTGCGTCCAATCATTGATGTTCATATTTATAGCCATGTCCATTAACATGACTAATTGGCGTTGATAATGAATAACCGTCACGGGGCTTAGCTGCCGTTCTACACGTAAGTAACGCAAAAAGTCGTCAATTCGCTGCTGCAAGCTTTGCCGTGTTGAATTCATGCACGAGTTACCCAGCGTAACAGCAAATCGGGCAATAATTTGGCTAAGTGGTCAAGCATTGTCGTTCCCATCCCTTTTTGATAATGCTGAGTATCGCGGCTACTAAAAATCACCATCCCTAAATTACCATAAAGACCTAATAAAGAAATAGCCACCGAACCGACATGATTTGCATCTGGCATTAATAATAATATTTCTGGATTATTTAACGTACCAAGATAATGATTTTTTTCACCAAATCGATGAATACGAACAGGCTCAAATGCCTGACGAGAAATCATAACTTTTTGCGCATCCATTGGTATGCCTAGCTGCCAACAATCACTAAACAAGCGAATATAAGCACCGCTCAAACCAAAACTTCTTGACCAGGCATATAAATGTCGCTGAAAATCGGCAAAATCATCTGCCGTTGATAGCTGAATAACCAATTTTAACAGTCGATTAAATAGTATTTCATTATTGCGCGCCTGCTCAACCAATAGTTGCATATCCTGTTCCAGATTTTGGATATAAACTCGTTGACGTTTCATCGACCATTCAACTAATGAAACCGGATGAGGAACCCGTATCTGTTCAACAGCAGCAGCATTGCGAATAAAAAAATGAGGATTGCTGTTTAGATATTTTACGACTGTCTGATCATCTAACAGAGGTTGAGGATCAACTGCTGCTTCTTTTTTATCCATAATAAAAGACCTCTTAACCAAACAAAACTTAGAAATGAATAACACCATCATAAACATGTGTCGCAGGGCCTGTCATCAACAGTGGATTACCAAGTCCATTCCAACGAATTTTTAGCATGCCACCAGGTAAATCAACAAGGACATTTTTTTTTAATAAACCCTGCTGAATACCTATAGCAACAGCAGCACAGGCACCACTTCCACAAGCCTGTGTTTCTCCTACACCACGTTCATGTACACGTAATCGAATGTGTTCATGATCAATAACCTGCATAAATCCTATATTAGCTCGCTCAGGAAAACGTTCATGCTTTTCAAGCATCGACCCTAATAAAGCAACTTCAGCCGTGTCAATATTTTCAACCTGTAATACACAATGAGGGTTGCCGATAGAAACCACGCCACATAATATTGTTTGTTGCTGAGTTCTAATTATATAAGTTTTCTCAGCTTTTTGCGCTTTAAATGGTACTTTATTTGGCTCAAACTCAGGAACTCCCATATTGACACAAACATCTTCATTTTCTGCTACTGATAATGTCAACCTGCCAGATTGAGTACTTACCTTGATATCGCGTTTATTGGTCAGTTTTTTAAGGCGAACAAAACGAGCAAAACAACGGGCACCATTACCACATTGAGCCACTTCACTACCATCGGCATTAAAAATACGATAATGAAAATCAAGATCGGGATCATAAGGTGCTTCAACAACTAAAAGCTGATCAAATCCAATTCCCTTATGTCGATCTGATAAACGACAAATAAGTTCAGGAGAAAAATAAACATTCTGAGTAACGGCATCTACCACCATAAAATCGTTACCCAAACCATGCATTTTGGAGAATTGCATTTTCTACTCCATCTTAATCAATTGGCTATTTTATCATTACTCGATTTTTGCAATGTTTCGGTCTGTATCGATTGATGTTCTGTCTCTTTAGACGATATCGTACTTTCAGTCTTTTGCTCCGCTGTTGCTTTTGCTGGAAAATAGAGTGGCCCTTTCAAACCACAAGCAGAAAGTAAGGTTAAAAATATCGATGTCATAAATAGCCAAAGTAATTTTTTCATTATGTTAACGCCTGCATGTTTAAATCATTATCCTTTATAATCTATAATCGCAGTTAGGCGTAGAAAAGCAAATAGGAAATTGACGATGACAGACACAGAATTTCATCAACTGGTTGATAAAGTGATGAATAAAATAGAAGAACAACTTGATCAGTATGATGGTAATAATGATATCGATTGCGAAACCCATGGCGGTATTATGACACTAACCTTCGAAAATGATAGTAAAATTATTATCAACCGCCAAGAACCACTCCATCAAATATGGCTAGCTACACGGTCAGGTGGTTACCACTTTAACTATAAAACAGACAATTGGTATTGTACTTGCAGTAATAAAAATTTTATCCAAATATTAGCCTATGCTATTAGTGAACAAAGTGGTGAACCATTTTCATTGGATCTCTAACTGCGAAAAAACAAATATCATTCTTTATTATTAATGTATAGAAAAACTAATACCTGATTCTTCTCGACAGACATTCTCATTGAACGGTGAGTTTGAAAATGAGCCAGACAAATAAGGAATGACTTGATTTTTATCTTCTACTTTTATTATCTGATAAAATTGCGGTAAATTGAAATTGACTAAACTTGCACGGTAGGTAGAACGATAATGTGAGGATGAGTAAAAACGGCTAACATCCCTAACAAGTTCTTCTTTGTTTCCTTCACAGTGTGAATAAATTTCCACCCGGTTTTTTTCATCTAAAATATAGATATTAAAACCATGATTCTCTTCTGTATCCTCAAAGAAGAATTGTACAATCCCTTCACTGGCATAACCATCAACAACTAAAGGTAAATGATAAGTTTCTTTGATATCCAATTTTATCGGCAAACCATGTAATTTATTATTAGAGATTGCACCATAAAATTCGACTGCATTTTCCAATTTCTGCACTGAAACATTCAAACGCTCAAAAAATAATCCCCAAGTCTTACCTGCAATACGTAGTGCCTTAAAACGTCCTGAGTCATTACAACTGCTTGATAGACGTAATTCAATACATTCTGAAACCAGCTGTTGAACACGTGTACAGATCAACCCTCTCATATGTTGGCTATAGCAGAAAACTTCAACCACATCTGGCAGTTCAGCATCTTGATGCATTTTGCCCAGGATCGTTTTTAATGCTTCCAACATAGATTGCTCACCGGAGAAATGCAGTGTTCTTACCTCATTCCAAGAGTTACGATACAGTAGATCAATACTACTCACTAAGCATTGCGGTGGATCACCAAAACTGAATATGTCTAATTTACGTAAATCAAAATGAATAATTTGATCAGAAAACACCGCTGTCGGATCTGTCTCTAAATTAACAATAATGGCTAAATGGCGAATTTCACAGGGACTATATAAAGCTTTTGGTGTGGGTGCTAGTAATCGAATAGGAAAATTTGTGGTTATATCATTAATAAATTGATGTAATTTATTCTCATCACATTGTGAACCACCATTATGAATATAAATATGGGATTGTTCTGTCAATAAACCATTGAAGTAAGTCCATGCCACTAATTTACTAAGATAACGGTTATATTCTAAAGGTTGGTGTCCAATGATAGAATCAATAGTTGGCGCCTTATTATATAAGTACCAACCACTGCGATTGGCGCGCCCAGCAGGAACATAAATAAAAGTGAGATGACTTTCAGATAGATCTGGTGAAATTTGCGGATTAACTAAAGTGACTTTGCCAGGTAATACTTCAAAGGCGGCATACAATTTCCTCGTCAACACACCAATATCTTGTGGGCTTGCACTAATCCGTAAATTATTACGACGAGCAAAGCGAATAAGATTACGATAACTTTGCATCATGGTGTCAAGTAATTCATTATGTGCATCTCGAACCTGCGCTATTTTCCAATAATTTCGTTTGTCGAGGAAGTTTAATCGCTCTGTATTCCACTCCCATGAAGTAACAAGCTGTGATAACACCTGCCTGCGCCAAATACCACTCACCGAGGTACTATTTTCATCAGACAATTTTTCACAAACTTTGAGGTAAAAACAGCGACGAATCAAATCAAGGCGTTTAAAATCACCGATTTTCATTAAATAACGGGTAACGCGTTCTAACATTAAACAATAGGCATCCAGACCATAGGAAACAATTTCCCCGGCATGCAAACGTTTCTTAAATTCCATTGCCAGCAACATACCATGCGGATAATTCCAGGAATAAGCTTCCAGTAAAATACTTTTCAGCACCGCTTTATAAGGAGAATCAACACTTTTATACAATTGCCACAAGCTAGCACCAAAATACTCTTCAGCCGATAATTCACCTAAGCCGCCTAAATCCAACCACTCATTTGGCGTTAATACTCCCCGCGCGTACAAAAATAAAACATATTCATCATAATTGGCTTCTTCTTCTGCGGGTACCATCATCCATAGCAAACGTTTCCCAGCCATACGAACCGCTGTACGATAAAATTCATCCAATAGCAATATATGTTGTGTTGTTCCGCAATCTTCATCGCTCAAACTACCACTCGTATGGTGGCGAAAACGATTTTCATCAATTAAAAAGAAAGTAACATCTATACCAAGCGAGGACGCCCATTGCTCAATTAACGTACATTTTTTTTGTAGCAGTTGTCTTTCTTCTTGATCTAACCATGATTGATGACATACCCAAATATCTAAATCAGAAACATCACTTTGCCCGATTGATGATGTACTTCCCATGGAATAAATACCTGTAATAGGCAATTCACCATTGGTTTGTTGTGAAGATAGTTCACAAAAAAGATATGCCTCAAAATGCTTTAACCAATTAATTTGCTGAGCATCAGGCGCAAAAAAACAGACACCAGCAGGTACATTACCTTCTATATAACCAGGTAACATGGGATGATGATAATTTAATAAAACTGGCAGCAATCCATATACATGCTTGAACGCTTCATTCATAGAAGATGATGCTCGTTCCAGTCGTAATTGATTGATTGCATCCAATCTTTGCTTTAGTGTCTCAATATAAAGATACAAAAGTTTTGCCTGAATTAACTTTAAAAAATAAATAACCTTAACTCAGCCATTGGTTCCTTGGGTATTGGGGAACGATAACAGCGATAAGCTTTTTGAATAGGTTGCTAGAAACGTGATCAATTTAACATTTTGTACCAAAAGGGTAAAGTACATTACACCTACATTAACTGTTTATTTTTCACACTATATGCTTTCCATTCTTTTACCTAAAAAATCTTTTTCGTTTCTAAGAATTTCAAATAGATGATCTGTATAAAAAAAGGAAACAATTGGTTAAATTTTCTTATCAAACTTTTATAATTACCTCCATTAATAAATATTCAGATAAATATAAAAAAATTAATTGAATATGTATTTATTTGCTTTAATCCAATAACAAAAAATCACGTTGCAACTGTTGTAAACCACTTTTTCCTGTTTACAAATTGAACTATGCATTAGCTATATTTATTAAGTGTTCAACTACAACTGGAAAAACACTTACCAAAATGTTAAAACTGTCTACCTTTCCTTTATAATTCACTCATAATCTAATTACCTAAGAAAAATAAAAATATGTCAACACAAACACTGCGTATCGCAACAAGGAAAAGTCCATTAGCAATGTGGCAAGCGATTTTCATAAAAACACAATTAGAAAAGCATCATCCAACACTAACGATTGAACTTATTCCCATGAGTACTCAAGGTGATATCCTACTTGATACTCCCTTGGCTAAAATTGGTGGCAAAGGACTTTTTGTCAAAGAATTAGAAAATGCACTACTAAAAAACCGAGCTGATATTGCTGTTCATTCTATAAAAGATATTCACGCAACTTTTCCTAATAACTTAGGATTAATGGCTATTTGCCAGAGAGGAGATCCTCGTGATGCTTTTGTATCCAATCAGTACGATTCCCTTGATGCGCTTCCAGCTGGGAGTATTATAGGAACATCAAGCCTACGCCGCCAATGCCAACTACGTCATACTTATCCCCACTTGGTTATTCGAGATCTGCGTGGTAATGTCGGAACACGGTTGAGTAAATTAGATAATGGTGAATACGATGGTATTATTCTTGCTGCAGCTGGCTTAAAACGTCTAAGTTTAGAAACACGCATACGTATGCCACTGCCACCAGAGCAGTCATTACCAGCAGTTGGGCAAGGCGCAATTGGTATTGAATGCCGTCTAGATGACTATCACACACAACATTTTCTAGCGTCATTACATCATCATGATACTGCTATCTGTATTCAAGCAGAACGAGCCGTCAACAATCGATTGGAAGGTGGCTGCCAAGTCCCAATAGGTAGTTATGCTATTTGGCAAAATAAACAAATTTGGCTTAGAGCGCTAGTTGGTGCACCCGATGGTAGTCAAATTATTCGTGCAGAAAGATATTTTACCCCTGAAGACGCTCAACAAGCGAGTATTGAACTTGCGGAGGAGTTACTCAATAAAGGTGCCAAACGAATTCTTAACAAAATTTCGCCATGAGCATTTTCTCGATGAGTATATTGGTCACCAGACCAAACCCCAGCGGTGAAAAACTTGTTCAACGTATTAGGTCATTAGGAAAAATGGCATTTCATGCTCCTCTGATTGAAATTATGCCAGGTAATGAACTAGCCCTTCTGCCGACTAAATTAGCCAGGCTAACTAATGGTGATCAGGTTTTTTTCTTATCGCCAAATGCGGTATGGCATGCTAATTCAGCACTTTATTTAGCAGGACGAAAATGGCCTGATACGCTATCCTATTATGGTATAGGGCACTCAACAGCATCGACTTTTCACCGATTAACTAATTTGCCTATTCAACTATCTCAAGCTGGTGAAACTAGTGAGACATTAATTGGATTACCTGATTTACAATCAATATTAGGCAAAAAATCTTTGTTATTGCGGGGTAACGGTGGACGTGAACTACTCGCCGCAACGTTAAAATCGCGCGGAAGTCATATTGATTATTGTGAGTGTTATCAACGTCAACCAATAAAATATGATCGACAAACTTTCCAGTTTCAATGGCGGCAGGCAAATATTAAAACAATTATTGTTACCAGTGGCGAAATGTTACATTTATTATTTAACTTAATTACAGATGATGTTAAACCTTGGTTGCTTTCTCGCCACTTGATTATTGTCAGTGAACGTTTGGCCAGTACTGCTTACCAATTAGGATGGCAATCAGTCAAAGTAGCCAAAAGTGCTAATAATGATGCTTTAATTCAGGCATTAATGTAAACCGATATTGAGATATTAATTATGACGGAACAGAATAAACCGAATGAGGTGAATGAAAACCCATCAAATGCCTCAAAAACAGCAACGCAATCTACCGCCAAAAATGGTAACCCCCATAGGCAAAAGCGTTCTGGTCTGTTTGGTAGTATAATTACTATCGTTCTTATTATCATACTCGGTGGTGGCTTCTATTATTATCTTCATCTAAAACATCAACAAATAGTCAATGAAAGCAGTGAATTACAACAACAAATAAATGAATTACTACGTCAACAAGAAACAGAAAAACAGCAAATTAACCAATTGGTTGAATCCCAGCGTATTAGCCAGTTAGATAAAAAAGAATATGAGCAACAACTTGAACAACGCGTCGAAGAATTACAAGCACAAATCACAACACTTTCAAGTACAGATGTGAAACGCTGGTTACTTGCCCAAGCTGATTTCTTAGCCAAAATGGCTGGCCGAAAACTTTGGAATGACTATGATCCCGTTACTGCGATTGCCTTATTAAAAAGTGCTGATGCAAGTCTAGCAGAAATGAATGATCCTAATTTAATTGAGATCCGAAAAACGCTTAATAATGATATCAGTGGGCTATCAGCCATTACCCAAATTGATTATGACGGAATTATTTTAAAGCTTAATCAACTGAGCAGTGATATCGATAATTTACGCATAAATGATAGTGCTCCAGATGGTAACCCCATGGATGAGGATAGCACGGAACTTTCCAATAATATTGCTGATTGGAAACAAAATCTTAGTCAAAGTTGGAAAAGTTTTAGTAAAAATTTTATTACTATTCGTCGTAGGGATTCTCATGAAACTCCTTTAATTGCACCAAATCAGGACATTTACCTACGCGCCAATATTCGAGCACAACTACTTATTGCCGCCCAAGCCGTACCTCGTCATCAAGCGCAAATTTATAAACAATCTTTAGAGCCAGTTTCAACCTGGATTCGAATTTACTTTAATACCAACGACGCGGCAACAAAAGCCTTCCTTACCGAAGTCGATAAACTGATTGATCAACCGATTACAATGGATATTCCCAGCGAGTTAAAAAGTTTACTACTACTCGATAAAGCGTTGCAAAAACGTATTCAAGGGCAAATCCCTTCTTCTCCAACACCGAAACCGCAAAAAACGCAACCAACCAACGAAAAGAGAACAAATCATGACATAAAAATAGTTCCCCCTGCTACAACAGAAGAAGCGGTAAAACCTAGCAATAAAACCGCCCAGGAGGGAACGGCATGATAAAAGTACTGATCCTGTTTATTGTACTGATTGCTGGCATCATTATTGGTCCCATTGTCGCCGGGCACCAAGGTTATGTACTGATCCAAACCAACAACTACGATATTGAAACCAGTGTAACCGGTTTAGTCATCTGTTTTATTATTTTACAATTTATTTTCTGTTTGCTTGGCTGGTGCTATCGTCGTATTCGCGGTACCTCATCATTTACCCATAATTGGCTAAAAGGCCGTAAATATCATAAAGCGCACAGTCAAACACAAAAAGCATTACTAAAATTAGCGGAAGGTGATTTTTCACAAGTCGAAAAACTACTGACAGGTCATGCTGACTATGCAGAACAACCGGTTGTTAACTATCTGCTGGCAGCAGAAGCCGCTCAACAACGTGGTGATGAGTATCGTACCAATCAATATCTTGAGCGCGCAGCAGAAGTCGCGGGTAACCATCAACTTCCTGTTGATATTACACGCTTGCGTATACAACTTGCTGAAGGTAAAATTCATGCAGCACGCCACGGTGTTGATAAATTACTGGATCAGGCACCACGACACCCTGAAGTCTTAAGAATGGCAGAACAAGCCTATCAACGTTCAGGAGCTTATCAAGCGCTTATTGAACTTGTGCCTATTATGCAAAAAGAAAAGTTATATAGTGCAGAAGAGATCGATAAATTAAGTAAAGACGCCTATAAAGGTTTGATTAATCAATATATGGCTGAAGGTGGCAGCGAAAATTTAAAAGATTGGTGGCAGTCTCAAGGACGTAAAATACGTCATGATCCGGTACTACAATCGATCGTTGCTGCTCGCCTTATTGAATGCGACGATAGCGAAGCAGCAGAAAAAATTATTATTACAGGCTTAAAACAACAATATGATGAGCATCTTTTATTGCTGGTTCCTCGTTTACAAATTAGCGATAGCAAAGCAATGAATAAAATCCTGACCAATCTAATAAAACAGTCAGGTGGTGCCACTCCCTTACTAAATAGTACATTAGGTCAACTTGCATTACAGCATGGCGAATGGCAAGAAGCGGAAAAATATTTTAAGTCTGCTTTAGCACAACGTCATGATGCTCACGACTTTGCTTGGCTTGCTGATGCTTTAGATAAACAACATAAAGTGGAAGAAGCAGCACAAATTCGCCAACATGGCTTATTTTTTTCATTAAAGCATGAAAATTGATGACTCCCTATTCTCTATTGTTTGGATTCCGCCTCTAACTTATGGAGGCTTTTTTTACCTTTATCGATTGATTTGACATTTTTAACGTAAAACATTTGGATCAAATAGCATCAATAATACTATTTAATAATTACCTGTTGAATAAAATTTTAGCTTTGCTAAATAATTAACAAAATCAAAAAACACCTATCAAAAGATAGGTGTCAAAATACAATCAGATCTACAGACGGATTGTGCCTCACTCAACGTTGCGGCCGGTTGGTGATGGATATGATATTATGCATCGATAACGTGGACAATAGGCACATCAAATTGGCTCTGCGTCATCCAATAGGTTATGAAGCTGAAAGCTATCACAAGAAGCAGGATGAGCATCTACACTCTATCTTAGAGCATAATTCATGCCAAATATTACTTTTTACTCAAAGATAATATTTTTGCGCCCATTATTGAATAAATATTCACCAATTAACTATTGTTTGCCTTTTAACAAAATAATTTTATTTACTTTAATTGCCACAATTCACGATACACATTATCAAACTGTCTCTTATTAGAGACGTTATAGCAATATTTATATTTTTTCTTTATTTTTCATGAAATAAAATGTCTCTATATTGAGACATTGATTACTAGCTTTGTTGTTAAAACACGCCAAACTTTTAAAAATAGATAAAAAACAAAATCTTAAATACAATTATGCTATTTTTTCGCTATAAAAATGGGGAAGCCGATGTTGACAGATAACGCGTATAAACTAACTTATTCACACTTATTTGTTTACTAAATATAATGGTATAATTAGCATAGCGCTTTATTAGCCGCTTATTACGCTCTCTACTGGCTTCTCACTCCGACTTGCCACCCTTTGAGGCGTTAGGTGAAATCTCCACCAAGTAAAAACGCATTATTCTTCATCACACAATCACCGCATTTATACTATTTCGCCTTGATAATGAAAGTCTTGTAGTTTTTAGTCCATTCCGCTTGCTTGGCTGCGCCTGCTATGCATGAGCTCATGACTTACGCTACACGCTTACTCCCATATTTGGTCGCTGGCATGTAATTGCACTTCACTTAATTTGCTATGATACGCTTATGACAAAACTTTCACTCGCAGGAATGCGCCCATACTGGGCACACAAAAGAAAAAACCCTGCTATAAATTGCAGGGTTTCTTTAAAATTTGGTCGGCGAGAGAGGATTCGAACCTCCGACCCACTGGTCCCAAACCAGTTGCGCTACCAGGCTGCGCTACTCGCCGAAAAAAATCTCTATTTAACGATGTTTTTTATGTAATTTTTAAAACTTATTTATATTATGGTGCGAAAGGGGGGACTTGAACCCCCACATCCGTAAGGATACTAACACCTGAAGCTAGCGCGTCTACCAATTCCGACACCCTCGCAAACAGCATAAAACATATATGGGGTGACTAATGGGATTCGAACCCACGACAACCGGAATCACAATCCGGTGCTCTACCAACTGAGCTATAGCCACCATAAAATCTTTAAAAATTAAATTCATTGTATACAATATTAATCTACTACACCGTAGCAGAGCACGCATTAAATGGCGCGCCCGACAGGATTCGAACCTGAGACCTCTGCCTCCGGAGGGCAGCGCTCTATCCAGCTGAGCTACGGGCGCTTAACGCCGTTGCGGGTGAGGATAGTACGGATTTAATAGCATGCTGTCCAGTGATTTTTGAAATAAAAAGATTATTTGCTTATGCTTTATCCATTTCAATCATAAAATTAACCTTACCATCATTTTTCAATCAGTAAAACAGGTTATTGCTAATCATTTTTTCATTGTTTTATGACGGAAAAGACGATTCAAAAAATAGATCACAGAAACAATCAATAAAAACACGCCGCCAACAATTAATGATAAACGCGTATCTGGATTAATTGCCATGCCAACAAGTACACATGCCAAAAAAAACAGGGTCAAATAATTCACGTAAGGAAATAATACTGATTTGAAAGTATGTTGGGCTAATTGCTGTTGATGCACTTGCCGAAAACGCAATTGACTCAATAAAATAACAAACCAGGGTATCATTCCAGGTAATACACTTGCACTATAAACATATACAAAAACCGCTTGTGGATCAGGGATAATATAGTTGAGACCTGAGCCAACAATAAGGCATAAAATTGTTAGCATAAGACATCGTGCAGGCACACCATTTGCGGTCACTTTCAGTAAAGATTTTGGCAGTTGACCATTCTGTGCTAAAGCATAAATCATACGCCCGCCACTATACATGCCACTATTACAGCCTGATAATGCCGCTGTAAGTACCACAAAATTAATTACCGCAGCTGCCGATACAATACCTACTTTTGCAAACATTAGCACAAATGGACTACCATTTTGACCAATCTCTGTCCAAGGAAATAACGTTACAACAATAAAAATAGCACCGACATAAAAAATCAAAATTCGCCATAAAATATTATTAATAGCTTTCTTTAATGTGACCTGCGGATTTTTTGCTTCTCCCGCAGTAATACCAACTAATTCAACGCCTTGATAAGAGGCAACAACAATACACAGCGCAAATAAAAAGCCTTGCCAGCCACCGGCAAAAAACCCACCATGCTCAGTCAAATTGGCTAAACCAATCGGTTCAAAGTTATTGCCAATACCAACAAAAATCAACCCTAATCCAATCAAGATCATCACAATAATCGTGGTAACCTTAATCATAGCAAACCAGAATTCCAATTCACCGTACAAACGTACTGCGGCCAGATTAGCTAATGCAACAAGTACAACTGCAATCAACGCAACAATCCATTGTGGAACCTCAGGAAACCAGAATTCCGCGTAGACACCAATCGCTGTGATCTCTGATATACCAACAGCGACACACATGAACCAATAACCCCATGCCGTTAAACATCCCCAATAAGGGCTCAAATATTTATAACCAAACGAGGCAAAAGCGCCAGTAACAGGTTCAAGAAACAGCATTTCTCCCATTGAACGCATAATAAAAAAAACAAATAATCCAGCAACAATATAAGCCAGTAATACAGAAGGTCCTGCCCACTTTAACGTACTGGCAGAACCCATAAATAAACCAACACCAATTGTTCCACCTAATGCAATAAGTTCAATATGCATCGCTTCAAGGCCACGACTGAGACCTTGTTCCGGTTTCCCCATAGCAATTTCCTGCCCTTTCAATAATCACTTAATACCATATGACCTTCATGGTCAAAATGACAGATAATAGTGCCGTAATGAAAACATGTTTTTAATAATAACGAAATAAAAATTTATAAATGTAATCAAAATAGTGTTAATTGCTCAACAATGAAAAAACAGTTGTCAGCCCAAAACCCTATTTAAAAGAAGGCATAGCAGATGGAATTGAAATTTACTACTGTCAAAACGAACCTTTACGATAGAAATAATAAACAAATAAAAAACTACAGCTTGCCACTATAATAGTAACCCAGAAAGCGTAATAATTTTATCTGTCGTTTGATACGACTCGGTTGAGAAAGCAATCTATATAACCATTCCAATCCTAATTGTTGCCATAATTTAGGTGCTCGTTTTACATGTCCGGTAAAAACATCGTAAGTACCACCTATTCCCATATAAAGTGCATCTGGATATACTTGCCGGCAATCCCGGATAAAAATTTCTTGCCTTGGTGAACCCATTGCTACCGTAACAATTTTTGCTCCACTAGCCTTGATGCGCTCAAATAATATTTCACGTTGTTCCGGCTTAAAATAACCTTCCTGGCTATCAACAATATTCACCTGCCACTGAGTACGAAGCTTATTTTCAGTCTGTTTAAGAATTTCCGCTTTTCCACCAAGCAAAAACACAGGTACAGCTTTTTGACCTGCAATTGCCATCAATGCTTCCCACAAATCAGCACCCGCAATACGTGAAACTTTTGCTTGTGGGTATTTACGACGAATCGCTCTGACAATACTGATTCCATCAGCATAGAGATATTCTGCTTCAGCTAGCAACGCATTTAAATCACGTTCTTGCTCTGCAGTTAGGACTTTTTCCGCATTGATAGCTACCAATGTTCCATGCTTAACTTCTTGATCTGAAAATAGGTAATTAATGAAATGGGTTATATCATGAAAACCCCAAATAAGATGACCTCGAATATCATATTTCAGGATCACTTGTTGCTTCATACATTACTCCAGTAAGCTATTATTTAGCTTATTTTTTACAATCATTCGTGGTATATATGCGAATTAAACCGGCTTTGGCAAATAACCAATAAACCAGTTTGGCAACAAACAAACAAAGCACAAATACCAAGCCAAAAAACACCACCCGCGATACAAAAGAGTCTATACCTTCACGAACCAGGACAATAATATTAAAAATAGCGCCAAAACAGAAAACTTGCAGAATAACGGCTTTATAATGATTAATTTCAATCTTACTTTTTTCATAAAGACAATCAAACCATTTAATAATCAAGCCAACGCCAATTGCACCGATAGGAATAAAAATAACCCCACCCATAACCACTAAAGAACCAATTAATGTGGGCGATATAGCTAAACCAGAGTGATTATTAAGCACTTGCCAGGTAAAATAATTGGCTGAATTCAATACCGTATCAGGTCGTTCAGGCCATATCCAAGTGGGAATAAAAACATAAAAATCACGTACAATAGGCGCTAATCCTTGGAATTCGATTTTGTCATAGTTATCAAGTAACAGAGCCAAATTTTCCCATGGCGAAAAGGTATCACGCGTTAAATAGAGAAAAGTATAAAAAGCTTCCGCACCACTAACATCTAATCCATAACGCTTTAATGCTAACCAAAACATACCAATAATGCTAATAACACCAGCGATAATTAGCATCCATAAATTAATCCAGCCACGGACGATACCGATAAATAGGAAAAGCGCAAAGGCGATAATAATATTAGCCCGTGTTCCACCGACAACCAGATAAGTGAGTACCCCAAAAGCAACTGTGCTAAAGAGAAAAAATAACCAGCGGTACTGGGTCGGCTTTAAAAAATAGACAATTAACATTGCCGGAATGAACAAATAAAAAAAACGTTTTAATGCTACACTTGAAACTCCACTAGAAAAAATCTGACTATAAGACTGTAAACGAAACAGTAAAAAACCATTTTGTAAGAAAAATATTGCTACTGTCACTATAGCAATGAGCATCAACAAGAGACAAGTTAGCCGCGTTTCTACCCCATTCATAGTGAATAACGACTGTTCAGATTGTTGGACACCCGTTCGCAAGCGGGTTTTGTAAGCGATATAATAAACAATATAAAACCTGATGGATGATAGCAGCGCATTCAATAATGCATTGGTTGATACCACATTAACATCAAATTGAAAAACAAGTAATCCCGTTAATGGAAAACCAAAGTAGAATGTTAATAAATAAAGTAGAGAGAAAAAGATATTAAAATTGAAGCGTACTCGTCGAAATTCACGATATGTTAGTGCCAAAATTAATATCAGAGAGATAAAATAGACAATCGATAGGCCACCAAATTCCATCATAGTCATTACTGCTCTCCTATCAATGTTAATGCAGCTTGCCATCCTTTAATAAAATTAGGGTTGAAAAAAGCCATTTGGCTTCTATCCGTTAACATCATTTTCTGTCGCAGGGTATCCAGTTGCAGTTCATCTAATTGATCATCATAAAATAGAAAAGGTACAGACTGCTCAATAAGATCCTGCCAAAAGTAATTTTGCCGGCTAATAATAAAAGGAATGCCAAACTGAATTAATAAGCACAATGTGCCTATACCTTGCTGTCGTTTGAAAATAAAGTAACCTAAATCACAACAACGCAGTAAAGTGAGATAATCATCAAAAGCCATTTTTTCCTTAATAATTGTCACTTCTCCATTAGGAAAATAATTTTCGGCCGCTTGGGCCACTTCGGCAATATATACTTGATTATTAGCGGGATATCCCATAGGAAAAAAAATTTCGACCGGCTGAAAAGCAAACTGCTTTTTAATAGCCTGCAAAGCTTCAATATGTCGATTGGATTTATCACCTGAGTTACCAACCAAAATTGTCACTTTATCCGTTTGATTAATAGATTTTTCATAGACGGTTAAGGCTGGATCCATTTTGGTTGGAAAATAGAGTAGTGATGTTGGTATAGCTGGATTTAACTGAGAAAAATAATTTAAGTCCCCTCGGGTAGCAAAAACATGCCCTACCCGTTTAAATGCCAGCCGCCGAAAATAATAAAATAATTTAAATTTCAATGCAGCTGAGTCTTCATAGAGATCAGCTCCCCAAATATGCCATAAAAATTGTTGTCGACGTATCTTGCCAAACAATAATGCCAACCAAATTGATACATTAAATTGACCATGAAAAAAGAATTGGCAATTTCTATCTGCTTTTGCTTGTATAGCGATAACTTTAGCAATCGCTTTTTTATTATCAAATTGGTTAATGTGTAGTCGTGGATAGCGTGATGCTAGATTGATGTCACGGCTAACAACCATAAACTGTCTTTTTTCTGGTGATGGTATTGACGAAAATAAAACATCATTAAAAAATGCTAACACTGTCTGGTTATGATGTGGGATATCAGAGCCTAATACATGGATTAAGGTTTTCATGTGCGCCTGCTGTAAAGATAGAATATGCCACTACAAAGCATAAAATAAACAATATAAGTTGCCATATAAGCCTGGGCAGCACCTAACGCGCCGTAAGCTGGTATTAACCAATAAGCAAACCCTGTTAACAGCGCAAATTGAGTCACCTCCGTTAAAATGTAAAACCGTAATGCGGCCTTAGCAATAACTAAATAACCAAATACATAAGCGCCTACTTTCAATACATCACCAATCAACTGCCAAGCAAAGAGATCGCGCATTGCAATAAACTTATCGGAAAAAAGCAGCCAAATTGCCAGATCTCGTAATAGCCATACGGTAAAACTGGCTAACGCAACCGCCGGTAAAACAAACTTCAAAGCTTTAAAAATTTCTGCACTAATCTCATCTCTATGATGCAATTTAGCTAAAGTTGGCAATAAATAAACGGTAAAAGATGCGGTAATAAACTGTAAATAGGCATCTGAAATACTACTCACTGCCTGCCAAATGCCCACTTCATCCCAACTATAACGCTTAGCCAATAAATTTCTCATCATAATATAAGCAACCGGCAACGTGACTGAGGTTATTAACGCCATTAAGGTGAATTTAGCTAAGTGATGACCAATGGTACTATTCCACCTTGGTTTAAAATATGACCAATTCAGCTGTTTATGACGTAAGATCATGATCGCGGCTGGTACAACAATTAATGCAGGAACTAAAGCCAATCCTATTAGCGCCCCGTGATAACCATTTAATCTAAAACAAAAATAGTAAGCAATCACACCTGCTAAGCTACCAACGATAATCGATAGTGCATTACCTTTCGCATCACGGTAACCTTTTAGTATCGCCAAAAAGTAATTCGCATAAGCGATCCCCATTTGTATCAATCCTAAGGCACAAATAACCATTTGATAATGGGTATGACCAAATAGCGCCAGACTGATAAATGAGCTAAATAGTAAAAAAATAAACGCTAATAGGGTTGAAAAACCCAAAATAATTAATGATGAGGTACCTAATACAGCACCTAGTTTTGTTGGTGTCTGATGATATTCAGCGACATATTTAGTTACGCCATTGAAGATCCCTGCACCAGATAAAACACCAAGTACAGTAATTAGTTGACGGAAATTTCCCGCCTGACCAACACCGCTTGTACCAAAAGTGACTGCCAATAATTTGATAACCACTAACCCAGCCCCAATTTTTATTAAGGTTGAAATAGCTGTCCAAACAGACGCTTTAGCTAATGACATATTCAGCAAAAAAACATTGGATTTGATTTATCACTTGTTGCTGCTCTTCATCGGTAAGATTATAAAACATCGGTAAACGAACTAAACGATCACTTTCCTTCGTCGTATAACAATCATCACCATGAAAACGGCCAAATTTATGACCTGCTGGACTAGAGTGTAAAGCAACATAATGAAATACTGACAAAATATTTGCTGCTTGCATATGCTTATTAAACGCGGTTCTTTGTTCAATATCTTTTAATTTGATATAGAACATATGGGCATTATGTTCTAGATCTGCCGGTATAACCGACAAATCTAATTTACCTACTTCAGCGAAAGGTTTAAGCGCCTGATAATAGTTTTTCCATAAAGCTAGCCTACGCTGATTAATTTTATTCGCTTGCTCCAATTGCGCCCATAAATAAGCCGCTTGTAGATCTGACATTAAGTAACTAGAACCAATGTCTCGCCAAGTATATTTATCAACTTGGCCACGGAAAAATTGACTACGATCCGTGCCTTTTTCCCGCACAATTTCTGCTCGCTCGATAAGTGACGGTTCATTAATCAGTATCGTTCCCCCCTCACCACCGGAAGAGTAATTTTTTGTTTCATGAAAACTATAACAACCAATATGCCCTATCGTTCCAAGCGCTTTCCCCTTATAAGTGGACATAACACCTTGAGCCGCGTCTTCAACAACATAGATATGGTGTTTTTCTGCCAATGCCATAATGGTATCCATCTCACAAGCCACACCAGCATAGTGAACAGGGACAATAGCGCGAGTTTTGGCCGTGATCGCCGCTTCAATTTTAGTCTCATCCATATTCATGGTATCAGGCCGTATATCGATAAAGACAATCGTGGCGCCACTTAGCACAAAAGCATTAGCAGTAGAAACAAAGGTAAAACTTGGCATAATGACTTCATCACCAGGTTTAATATCAAGCAAAATCGCCGACATTTCCAAAGAGGCGGTACAAGAAGGTGTCAACAGCACTTTCGGACAGTGGAAATGCTTTTCCATCCACTCTTCACAACGCTGAGTAAAGTGCCCATAACCACATAATTTGCCACTCTGCATGGCTTCTTGCATGTAACTTAATTCAGTACCAATAACCGGTGGTTTATTAAATGGGATCATGTCGTCCTCGATATAACCAATAAGCTGTGCTTTCAATTTGTGCACCCATTTGTGAATAGAGACGCATAGCAAAAATATTGCTGATTTGAGTCGCTATCCTTAATCGCTCTACCCCTTGCTGCTCACACCATTGACAGGCGGCTGCTAGTAATTGTTTACCAACCCCTTTGCCCTGATGGGCTGGAGCGGTGGCTAATAAACCAATACGCGCCTCTTTTTCAGTTGGCAGTTTCCTTATGGTGACAAAGCCTTGAATATTTCCTTGCTTATCATTAACTAATAAACAAAGATCATCAAAAGTACCCTTAACTGCTTTTTCAAGCCAAACAGAATAAAAACGGGCATTATCTGTTAATCGATACCAGGGCGGGCGAAAACGACTATATGAAAAAGCCTTAGCCGCAATACTTTTCAATATTTCAATATCCTGTTCCGTCGCCACAGCTAGATCTAAACTATGCTTTTTTGCCCTACTAGCAATATTTAGACAAAAATCGATTTCACTTTCTACCAGCCAAAAACCCATCGCCAATATTGCATCAATCAGTTTAGTATCAGCGGTAGCAATTTTAGCTTGCACAATATCGTAGTCAGCTAGTTGATCTAATGAGACAATTGGCGCATCGGATGCAAAATGTAACTTGGCCGTTTTACGCTTAAAGCAAGCACTTTCCCAACTGAGTATTTCAATATTGGCGTGGATAGACATGCAGCAAATCCTGTAAATATTGCCCATACCCGGTTTTCGCCAGTTTTTCCGCTGATTTTCTAACCTGTTCATTCGTCAACCAACCGTTACGCCATGCTATTTCTTCCAGACAAGCGATTTTAAATCCCTGCCTTTTCTCAACGGTTTGCACAAACATACTCGCTTCAATCAAACTGTCATGGGTGCCAGTATCTAACCAGGCAAATCCGCGGCCTAACAGCTCAACATTTAGTTCTCCACGCTCAAGATACATTTGATTCAGACAGGTGATCTCAAGTTCTCCACGTAGCGAAGGTTTAATTTTTTTAGCAAAGTCAATTACTTGATTATCATAAAAATAAAGGCCAGTAACCGCCCAGTTAGATTTAGGTTGCTGAGGTTTTTCTTCAATAGACAGTACTTTGAACTTTTCATCAAATTCAACTACGCCAAAACGTTCAGGATCAATCACCTGATACGCAAAAATTGTTGCTCTCGACTGACGAGCCACCACAGATTGCAATTTATCGCTAAAAGCCTGCCCAAAATAAATATTGTCACCTAATATCAAACAGCAAGCATCATCACCTATAAAACTTTCACCGATCAAAAACGCCTGCGCTAATCCGTCCGGCGAAGGTTGTGCGGCATAACTGAAATGAACACCGAAGGCATCACCATCGCCAAGTAACCTTGGATAATTAGGCAGATCTTCAGGCGTGGAAATAATCAATATTGCTCGGATACCTGCCAACATCAGTACCGAAAGCGGATAGTAAATCATCGGCTTATCATAAATAGGTAACAGTTGTTTAGAAACTCCTCGTGTAATAGGGTACAAACGGGTTCCTGAGCCACCAGCCAAAACAATGCCTTTCATCACCTCTCCTCGTTTCCTATTTTGTCGCGATGCCTAGACGTTCACCTGCATATGAACCGTCTTGCACATGGCGCCCCCAGGTTTCATTGTTCAAATACCATTCAATGGTTTTACGAATACCTGATTCAAAGGTCTCTTGTGGCTTCCATCCTAACTCTTGTTCTATCTTGCTAGCATCAATGGCATAACGGACATCATGGCCTGGACGATCCGCGACATAGGTAATTAAATCACAATAGTGAGTCACGCCTTCAGGCTTAACCGGACGTAACTCTTCCAGCAAGCAGCAAATTGTCTTTACTACATCAATATTGTTACGTTCATTATGGCCACCAATATTATAAGTTTTACCTGCATCGGCTTGACTAATGACTAAGTGTAATGCACGGGCATGATCTTCAACATACAGCCAATCACGTATCTGTTCACCTTGACCATAAACAGGCAATGATTTACCAGCTATTGCGTTCAAGATCATCAAAGGAATTAATTTTTCAGGAAAGTGATAAGGGCCATAATTATTTGAGCAATTGGTCACCAAGGTCGGTAAGCCATAAGTACGCTGCCAGGCTCTAACTAAATGGTCACTGGAAGCCTTCGAAGCTGAGTAAGGGCTACTCGGTGCATAAGGGGTTGTTTCGGTAAATAGCCCCTCAGTGGTATGCAGATCGCCATAAACTTCATCGGTAGAAATATGATGGAAACGAAATGACTGTTTTTTCTGTGAGTTCAAATGATTCCAATAATTGCGAGCAGCCTCCAATAAAAGATAAGTACCGACAATATTGGTTTCGATAAAGGCGGCTGGCCCATCGATCGAGCGATCAACATGACTTTCTGCCGCTAAATGCATAATGGCATCAGGTTGATATCGCTGAAAAATTTCATCAATTGCCGATCGATCACAAATATTTATTTGGGCAAAAGCATAGCGAGTACTTTCTCTCACTGACGCTAACGATTCCAGATTACCAGCATAAGTCAAATTATCAACCACTAGCACACTATCGTTAGTATGCTCAATGATATAACGAACAACTGCCGAACCAATAAATCCAGCCCCACCAGTAATTAAAATACGTTTCAACGCCAAACTCCTTTGGTATCAACTACCCATTTTTGTCGGATTTGTTCACCCTTAATCGCCTTAAATTGTTTATGATCAACCAGTAACAAAATAATATCTGCATTAGCAGCGGCAACTTCAGTAGAGATCAATTGACAAAGACCTTTCAGTACATTTGGCAATTCATTAATATTAGGTTCTACTACATAAGTGGTACCAGTATGCCAATCTGCAATCATTTTAGTGATTTGCATAGCGGGGCTTTCTCGTAAATCATCAATATCAGGTTTAAAGGTTAAACCGAAGCAGGAAATTTTAATTTCATTTGCCCGTTTGCCTGTTTCGGTTAAACAATCAGCTAATACTTTCTTGACCTGATCGACCACCCAAATTGGCTTGCTGTCATTAACCAAACGGGCTGTCTGGATCAAACGAGATTGCTTTGGATTCTGAGCAACAATGAACCAAGGATCGACGGCAATACAATGGCCTCCAACACCTGGACCTGGCTGTAAAATATTGACCCGCGGGTGACGATTGGCCAAATTAATCAACTCCCAAACATTAATCCCTTGTTCTGCGCAAATAAAAGAGAGTTCATTGGCAAAAGCAATATTTACATCGCGAAAACTATTTTCTGTCAATTTACACATTTCTGCCGTTTTGGCATTGGTGATCACACATTCACCGGTAAGGAAAATACGATATAACTCACTGGCCCGTTGGGATGATTTCATCGTCATGCCGCCGATTACCCGATCATTTTTGATCAGCTCAACCATGACTTTGCCCGGTAAAACCCGCTCAGGGCAATAAGCAATATCAATATCTGAGTTTTCACCCTGTTGCTGTGGAAATGTCAGATCAGCTCGCATAGCTGCTAGCCGCTGTGCCATTTGCTCAGTCGCTCCAGTTGGAGAGGTAGACTCTAGAATAATCAAATCGCCTTTTTTCAATAATGGCGCTATTGATTCTGCCGCTGCCATGACATAAGAGAGATCAGGCTGATGATCATCTTTAAACGGTGTAGGAACCGCAATTAAAAACGCATCTGCCCTTTGCGGTGTAGTAAACGCTTTTAAATAGCCAGCTTCTACGTCTGTTTTTACCGTTTTATCTAAATCGGGTTCAACAATATGAATTTTACCTTGATTAATCGTATCGACCGCATGTTGATTAACATCAACCCCAATTACTTTTTTCTGCCGAGCAGCGAAAGCGGCAGCAGTCGGTAAACCGATATAACCTAAACCAATAACAGAAATAGTTTCAAAACTCATAATGTCACCTGATTTGTCTTCAACGCTTCAAGAATTCGCTGGCATGCTTTACCATCACCATAAGGATTATGCGCCCGGCTCATTTTCTGATAAGCATGGTCATCCGTAAGTAATTGTGTTACCGCTTGAACAATATTTTCTGTTTGCGTACCCACTAAACGTACCGTACCAGCTTCAACCGCTTCAGTTCGCTCAGTAGTATCACGCATCACTAATACTGGCTTACCTAAAGCTGGCCCCTCTTCTTGAATACCCCCTGAATCTGTCAGGATCAAATAAGCGTTATTCATTAAATAAATAAAAGGTAAATAATCCTGTGGATCAATCAGGTTTATATTATTAATACCCTGCAAAATGCGTTGCACTGGTTCACTGACATTAGGATTAAGATGAACCGGATAGACAACTTGAACATCAGCATGATTTTTGGCAATTTCAGCTAATGCATGACAAATACGTTCAAATCCGCTACCAAAACTTTCCCGCCTATGCCCTGTAACCAGTAGCATCTTTTTATTTTGGTCAAGAAAAGGGTATTGCGCGGCAAGGCTTGTTCGTATTGTGGCATCATTGATAACTTTATCACGCACCCAAAACAACGCATCGATTACAGTGTTACCAGTAACAAAAATACGATTAGCAGGGATCGATTCATGCTGTAAATTTTTTCGTGAATACTCGGTAGGCGCAAAGTGATACGTTGCCAGATGGCTGGCAATTTTACGATTGGCTTCTTCCGGCCAGGGAGAATATAAGTTACCAGTACGCAATCCTGCTTCAACATGACCAACCAGAATACGCTGATAAAAAGCAGCCAGGCTGGTTGCCATCGTGGTAGCAGTATCACCATGAACCAATACCACATCGGGTTTAAAAGATAACAATACGGGTTTTATTCCTTCAAGAATACGACAGGTAATATCCGTTAAATCTTGTCCCGGTGTCATAATATCTAAATCATAATCAGGTGTTATCTCAAAAAGATGCAATACCTGATCCAACATTTCTCTATGTTGAGCAGTTACGCAAACTTTCGACTCAAAAGCCTTATCGTTTGTCAAAGCATGTACCAGTGGAGCCATTTTTATGGCTTCAGGACGAGTACCAAACACAGTCAACACTTTCACAGTGACTCTCTTTTTATTTTAACCTCATCTACTAATGAGATGTATCATCAATAATGATTTTACCTTCAACATATCAATAGTTTGTTGAAGTCATCTATTGCAATATGTTTAGCAAATAATTAGGTATTACGCCTTAACAACACAATACCTATTCCACTTAAGGCACCAATCATTCCCCAAATGACCATAATTAATGCTCGACGAGGGCTATCACGTTTAACGGGATCTTCTGGTGTTCTTAAATAGCGATAAGTTTGAAAATTATTCTCAAGAGCTGGTTCTACATTTAATGTCGTTAACATCGCTATATTTTGATCATAGCTTTCATCATAATTAGGCCCTGTTGCCTGTAATGTCTCAATTTGTGATTGTAATAATGAAGTACCTAATAGAAACATTTCTGAATCAGGCAGCTGATCGATGGGGACATCAACTTTGTTACGTGAAATACCTTGCTTTTGCGCAACTTTGAAAGATTGCTTTAGGTTATTTAAACGCCGTTCATAATTTGCCTTTGCGACCATTTCCTGGCGTTTAATTAATGCTTTTAAAGACTGTGCCTTTGCTGCCCACGCGCCTTTAATCTGTTCATTAAGATTAAAACTAGCTCGTTTGTTGGCAAAAGAAATATATTCACGTAGTAACCTGTTTGCATCAGTAGCCGTTTCAGCAACTAATTTTACATTATCATGAAGTATCTTATTATCATCTTGGGGAGTGAATTGAATATCATCAATTAATTCATCAAGTAATGCATCATCAGCCTTAGCATTTCCTTCCATGCGGGTTTTATAGTAATCACTATTTAACCAAAACTCTCGCCTGGTATCATAAGAACCTACTTGAGTAGTAAATTCTTGATAAACCTGATTCGAAATTGTTGGCAACTGATTATCCTGTGTTTCATTAATATGCGAATCCAAATTTCGCAAAAATTGCTGCTGGGAATAATATGCACCTAAATTACTAATTGTAGGTAAATCAGTGACAGCATTAGCACTCCATTTTTGTTGCATCATGTAAGAAACGATCAATGCAACAGCTGCAAAAATAAATGCTAAAGAGATAATCCATATTTTTCCTTGCCATAGCGCATAAAATAAACTTCTAATATCTAGCTCATATTCAAGAGACTGTGAGTGAGAATTATGTTGGGGTTGTGTTTCTGATTTTGTCACTGGTATGAAACTCCTTTAAACATTTGTTTATTTATTTTGCTATACGTTGCATCCGACGTTTAACACGTTTCACAAAACGCGCCACTTTCCAAGCACCTTTAATACAGTAGCCATAGATAGCAAATATAAGCAAAAATAATGCCAATATCACCCATTCAGGAATAAAATTTGAACGTTCACCGATCATACCTACCTCTGCTAAAATAGCTGCCGACACTGTAATCAAGATAAAAGCCTGACTTGAGGTAAAACCTGAACGCATAATTAAATGATGAATATGTTGTCTATCTGGTGAAAAAGGACTCATTCCTTTACGTAGACGCCGATACATAATGGCAATCATATCCATCAGAGGAATAGCAATAATCCAAAGGGCAGTCACTGGTTTAATCGACGGTTGCTCACCTTGTGTCGAAATCAACAGCAACCAAAGAATAGTAAAACCAATTAATGTACTACCCGCATCCCCCATAAAAACTTTATAACGCTTTCCTAATAAACCTAAATTCAGGAATATATAAGGGAGAATGGCACCAATAACAGCAAAACACCAAAAAGCTAATGCCATATTGCCATTTTGATAAAGCAAAATGCCTAATGCAGCAAAGGAGACACAAGAAAGCCCACCAAGCAGACCATCAATACCATCAACCATGTTAAAAGCATTGACTGCGCCCCAAACAGCAAATAATGTCATTAAATAGCTTAAAGGCCCCAACGTTACATGCCATGGCCCAAAAGCATAACCTAAATTATCTAACTTTAGACCAGCAAAATAAATCATGACCAACGCAACAATAGCTTGAATAGTTGCTCGAATTTTAACACTAATATCAAAGCGATCATCCAATACTCCAACAAATACCAAAACCCCAGCACAAATCAAATACAACCATTTATGAGGAATATATTCGGGCGTAATCATGAATGCCAAACCGATACCAAAAAAAACCGCAATACCACCAACCAAAGGAATTTCTCCTTGGTGTTTTTTTCGATGATTAGGTTCATCTACTAGACCAAATCTTTTTGCCACTTTTCTCGCTATAAATATGAAAATCAGAGAAAACAAGAAAACCCAAAAAACGTCGATTAGTAAATTTAGTGTGTGCACAATATTTACTCTCTTATAATTTTTTTAGAAATCATCCACTGCACCCATTTCCATGTATAGACTATAAATGTACTTTAAGTTAGCGTATATGTAACAATAACGAAACATTTCCATCATCTTGCACTGCTTATTAGTAAGCAAAATTTATACCAAAACAGATGCTATTGGATAACAAAAACGCACAAAATAAAACGCCACATAAAAGTGGCGCTTTTCAATAACTCATTAAACAAACAGCAATTTAAGAACGCTTCATAAAATCGAAAAATTCATCGTTCGTTTTCGTCATTGCTAATTTATTAATTAAAAATTCCATTGCATCAATTTCACCCATAGGATGAATAATTTTACGCAATATCCACATCTTCTGTAACTCATCCGGTAAGGTCAATAATTCTTCCTTACGAGTACCAGAACGATTATAATCAATCGCCGGGAAAACACGTTTTTCCGCTATTTTCCGCGACAAATGTAGCTCCATATTGCCGGTGCCTTTAAACTCCTCGTAGATTACTTCATCCATTTTGGAACCGGTATCAACTAATGCTGTAGCAATTATCGTTAGGCTTCCACCTTCTTCTACATGACGTGCAGCACCAAAAAAACGTTTCGGACGGTGCAAAGCATTTGCATCCACCCCACCAGTCAATACTTTTCCAGAGGAAGGAACCACTGTGTTGTAAGCACGAGCAAGACGCGTAATCGAATCTAAAAGAATGATGACATCTTTTTTGTGTTCAACTAAGCGCTTAGCTTTTTCTATTACCATTTCAGCAACCTGAACATGACGAGATGCAGGTTCATCAAAGGTTGATGCAATGACCTCACCTTTAACCAGGCGCTGCATTTCGGTCACTTCTTCTGGTCGCTCATCAATTAGCAACACCATCAAAACACAGTCTGGATAATTATTGGCAATATTAGCTGCAATATTCTGCAATAACATGGTTTTACCTGCTTTTGGTGGAGCAACAATTAAACCACGCTGCCCACGCCCAATCGGTGCGGCCAAATCCAGAACACGAGCAGTCAAATCTTCTGTTGAACCATTGCCTCGCTCCATACGTAGACGGTTATTAGCATGCAGCGGTGTTAGGTTTTCAAACAGGATTTTACTACGGGCGTTTTCAGGTTTATCAAAATTGACTTCATTAACTTTTAGTAGGGCAAAATAGCGTTCGCCTTCCTTAGGAGGACGAATTTTTCCTGATATGGTATCTCCGGTTCGTAGATTAAAGCGACGAATCTGACTAGGAGAAACATAAATATCATCAGGACCTGCTAGATAAGAGCTGTCAGCAGAACGAAGGAATCCAAATCCATCCTGCAAAATTTCTAGCACGCCATCACCAAAAATATCCTCTCCACTTTTCGCATGCTGCTTCAAAATCGAGAAAATAATATCCTGTTTTCTCATGCGGGCTAGGTTCTCTAGCCACATACTTTCGCCAAGAGTAATCAATTCAGATACCGGCGTATTTTTTAATTCGGTAAGATTCATAATGGTGGGTTCTTAAACTCGGGGTATATTTTTTGAACTATGAACAATAAATAGTATAGCAATCTCTAAGTGCCTATTTAAATAAAAATACAAAAACCTTAACCATTCTTGATGAATATATCAATTTCATTAGGATATAAATTCATGTAGTCGCAGTAATTTGTTAATTTACTACCTTAGATAACATTCTTTATACAGCAAAGACAGAATAAGACTATAAGAATTCATCTCAAAGTTGATGAGAAAATCTTACTTTTTACTTCTTAGGCCCTACACAACAGCACCAAGCAAATAACAAATGGAACATGTCTGTCTAAAAGAATTATTTCTATGAGAGTCAATGGAATTCAAACCATTGTAGGATATAGATTATCCAGAGATAACAAATATGTCTATACAATAACATATTCAATATGTACACATTAAGATAAAAACGCGTATCATATTAAGTAGTGACGCTAAATTACCATGCTTCAAAGCAGACGTCTAGCTATGAATTGTATAAAAAGCAGACGTCTAATAGCAAATTGAGAAAAATATGAGCCTACTAAACGTCTGTTGTTAATATTTTACGGGAAATTAGATATTTTTGTCTAAAAATTCTTTTAATTGAGTTTTAGACAAAAGACCAACTTGCTTATTAATCAGCTCACCGTCTTTAAAAAGTGCTAAAGTAGGAATGCTACGAATACCATATTTAGTCGCTGTTTCAGGATTATCGTCAACATTCAATTTTCCAATAATCAATTTAGCTGCATATTCATCAGCAATTTCGTCTAAAATGGGAGCAATCATTTTACAAGGGCCACACCATTCTGCCCAAAAATCAACTAATACTGGCTTTGCTGCCCCTAGGGCTTTTGTATTAAAATCTCCATCAGATAGATGAATAATTTTGTCGCTCATTGCGATACTCCAAGGATAAAATTTTTATGCTGTTTCAGTCTAACATTAATTTAACCATGTTTGCTTTATTTCAAACAATCTTCTTTCATAAAGCAACCGTTAACTGATATTCTAACACACTATGAGTAAAACACATTTGACAGACAAGAAGTTTATAGACTTCGCCTTACACCCTAAAGTTATTGAAGCCCTTAATAAAAATGGCTTTCATAACTGTACGCCGATACAAGCGTCAACATTGTCTTTTACTGTCGAAGGCCGTGATGTTGCGGGGCAGGCACAAACAGGAACGGGTAAGACATTGGCTTTTCTTACCTCAACATTTCATTATTTACTAACACATCCAACAAATTCAGAACGACAGGTTAACCAACCCAGAGCGCTAATTATGGCTCCTACACGAGAATTAGCGGTTCAGATATATACTGATGCAAAAGAATTAGCCGCTATAACGGGCTTAAAAATGGGTTTAGCTTATGGTGGTGATGGCTACGACGAACAACTGCATGTGCTCCAGTCGGGTGTAGATATTCTTATCGGTACGACCGGGCGTTTAATCGATTATACCAAACAAGGCCACGTTCATTTAGGTCTCATTCAAGTGGTTGTACTTGATGAAGCTGACCGTATGTATGATCTTGGTTTTATTAAAGATATTAGTTGGCTATTTCGTCGAATGCCACCCGCCACTCAACGCTTGAATTTACTATTTTCCGCAACACTTTCTTATCGTGTTCAAGAACTGGCATTTGAACAAATGAATCAACCCGCATATATTGAGGTAGAACCTCAACAAAAAACAGGTCATCGCATTAAAGAAGAACTTTTCTATCCTTCTAACGAAGAAAAAATGCGTCTGTTACAAACGTTAATCGAGGAAGAGTGGCCCGAAAGATGTATAATTTTTGCTAATACCAAACATCGCTGTGAAGATATCTGGGCTCATCTTGCTGCTGATGGTCACCGCGTTGGCTTATTAACTGGCGATGTAGCACAAAAAAAACGGCTACACATTCTTGAACAGTTTACTCAAGGCCATTTAGATATCTTAGTTGCAACAGATGTTGCCGCCAGAGGTTTACATATCCCATCTGTCACTCATGTATTTAATTATGATCTACCTGATGATTGTGAAGATTATGTTCATCGTATTGGTCGTACCGGCCGCGCCGGTGAGAGTGGTCATTCAATTAGTCTGGCTTGTGAAGAGTATTCTTTAAATCTACCTGCTATTGAGGAGTATATTCAGCATCAAATCCCTGTCAGCAAATACAACAGTGAAGCATTATTACAAGATTTACCTACACCAAAACCACGTCGTCGTTCACGTACTAATGGAACACGTCGTAACAATAATAGCCAAAGCCGACAGAATAATTCACGCAACAATCGTAAACGTCCGAGCTAATAAATATTATGTTAAAATCATCGCTTTATGCAGCAATCGATCTTGGTTCTAACAGCTTTCATATGTTAGTAGTACGAGAAATTTCTGGTTATGTACAGACCCTTGCTCGCATCAATCGTAAAGTCAGACTGGCCGCGGGTCTCGATGAAAATAACTATTTATCTCAACAAGCCATGGATCGTGGCTGGCAATGTCTGCATCTTTTTTCCGAGTATTTACAAGATATTCCTACTGAACAAGTACAAATTGTTGCTACAGCAACACTTCGTCTAGCTAAGAATGCCGACCTCTTTATTAATCAAGGAGAAAATATTCTAGGGCATCCCATCAGAATCATTACTGGAGAAGAAGAAGCTCAACTCATTTATCAGGGAGTAGCATATACCACTGGCGGTTCAGATAAACGACTAGTGATAGATATTGGGGGTGGTAGTACTGAAATCATTACCGGTACCAATGTTAAACATAATCAACTTGTTAGCCTTAATATGGGTTGCGTTACCTGGCTTGAACACTATTTTAAAGATCGTAATCTAACCGAAGAAAATTTTGCGCAAGCTGAAACTACCGCGCATAAGATCATTAAACCTATCGCGAACCAACTTATTGAGCAAAGTTGGCAAATTTGTGTCGGCGCTTCAGGTACAATACAGGCGATTCAAGAAATTATGCAGGCCGCTGGCATGGATGAACGTATTACGCTAGATAAATTACAATTATTAAAAAAAGTGGCAATCACCTCAGGAAAATTAGAAGAGTTGGAAATCAAGGGGTTAACACTAGAAAGTGCGCTAGTTTTTCCCAGTGGTTTAGCTATTCTAATCGCCATATTTGTAGAATTAAAAATCGATCATATGATATTAGCAGGTGGAGCATTGCGTGAAGGATTAATCTATAACATGCTTGATCTGCCTGCAAAACAGAATATACGTGTAGTTACACTCGCTAATATTCAAAATCGTTTTCAAGTTGATATTGAGCAGGCTAATCGAGTAAAAAGGCTAACCGAATATTTTTATTCACAATTAAAGAAAAACTTTTATCGTGATAATCACCAAGTTGATGAGCTATTAAAAGGTGCCAGCGCTCTAAATGAAATTGGCTTAAGTATTTACGCTCGTCATGCTACTAACCATGCCCATTATCTGATCAGCCATCTTGATATGCCAGGTTATACGCTTACGCAAAAACGCTTGTTAGCGGCGTTGCTAAAAAATCAAACTGGCCCAATTGAGTTAGCGGAATTGACTCAACAAAACGCGATTCCCCTCCAACATGCTATTCTTCTTTGTCGCCTTTTGAGACTAGCGATTATTTTTACTCTTCCTAGTCGTTACAATACCATACCGTTATTAAGGCTTAGAGCAAATAAAGAAACCCTGATCCTAACATTACCTCATCAATGGTTATTGGAACATCCACTTTGTTATGAAAATTTACAGCAAGAAATTCAATGGCAAAGTAATATCAATTGGCCTTTGATACTAGAAGGACAAACTGAATTAACTCAATAAACTCAATCTTTTTTAGTTAGTAAAATTTATTTTTTATTTAACCCCAATCTCGCTCTGATATCAGCAATCGCAGACTGTCCTTTTTCCATTCGCTGTTCTGCAGTAACTATCTTTTTATTTTGTTCCCAGAGCAAATCATCTTGAGGTAACTCATGTAAAAAACGACTAATTTCTGGTCGAATAAGTTCACCATATTGACGTCGCTCCCGACAATGAGTAAAAAATAACGCTCGTTGAGCACGGGTTATCCCTACATAAGCAAGACGGCGTTCTTCATAGATATTATCTTCATCAATACTGGTTTGATGGGGTAACAACCCCTCTTCCATACCAACTAAAAAAACGTAAGGAAACTCTAGTCCTTTTGAGGCATGCAGAGTCATTAATTGTACCTGATCTAAATCTTCTGTCGTTTCTCCACGCTCCATCATATCCCTCAATGTAAAGCGCGAGACAACCTGCGATAAGGTCATCGCCTCATCGATATCGTTGCCATTAACCATTTCATCCATCCAACCAAACAGTTGGTTAACATTTTTCATCCGCATCTCAGCCGCTTTGCTACTAGTTGATGTCTCGTATAACCAGCTTTCATAATCAATGTCATGCAGTAGATCTCTGACGGCAAGTAGTGGCTCGCGTTCAGCACGTTTGGCAATATTGGCTAACCAATGGGTAAAATGTTGCAATGCTGTCAAACCACGACCGGTTAAAGTTTGTTCAAGGCCGACATCAAAGCTAGCATTAAACAGGCTTTTTTGGCGCAAAATTGCCCATTCACCCAATTTTTGGATGGTTTTTGGCCCAATTTCACGTTTCGGTGTATTAACAATACGGAGAAATGCACTATCATCATCTGGATTAGTGAGGATCCGCAAATAAGCCAATATATCTTTAATTTCTGCCCGTGAAAAAAATGAAGTGCCACCTGAAATACGGTAAGGAATACGATTTTGTAACAATAATTTTTCAAATAGTCGTGATTGGTGGTTACCACGATATAAAATAGCATAATCTTTATATTGGGTTTTATTGATAAAATGGTGGGCAACCAATTCGCCGATCACACGTTCTGCCTCATGATCTTCATTGTTAGCCGTGATAACTTTTAGCGCTTCACCATAACCCAATTCAGAAAATAACTTTTTATCAAAAACATGTGGATTATTAGCAATCAATATATTAGCGGCTTTCAAAATCCGGCCAGAAGAGCGATAATTTTGCTCCAGTTTGATCACATTAAGCTGAGGGAAGTCGTTTTTTAGTAACGCTAAATTTTGTGGTTGAGCACCACGCCAGGAATAAATAGATTGATCATCATCACCAACAACGGTAAAACGTCCACGTTTACCCACTAACAATTTAACCAGTTGATATTGGCTAGTATTGGTATCTTGATATTCATCCACAAGCATATAACGGATCTTTTGCTGCCAACGCGAACGCACTTCTTCATTCTCATCGAGCAAGCGAGTTGGTTTAGTAATTAAATCATCAAAATCCAGCACATTGCAGCTCGATAAATGTAATTCATAGCGCTGATAACATTCAGCAAACAGCTGATCTTTTTCCGATTTTACCTGCGCCATAACTTGTCTGGCAGTTAATAAATCACTTTTCCAGTTAGAAATTGTTGACGCTAATTGGCGTAACAGATCTTTATCATCTGCTAATAAATCAAAGGTTAGCTCTTTTAGCAAGGCCATTTGATCGTGTTCATCAAACAATGAAAAATTGGCTTTTATGCCTAATGCACTATGTTCCCGTTTAATAATTTCCAATCCTAGGGTATGAAAAGTTGAAATAATTAATCCTCTGGTTTCTTTTTTTCCTAGCGTTTGTCCTACCCGTTCTTTCATCTCTCTGGCGGCTTTATTGGTAAAAGTGACTGCCATTACCTGACGTGGTAAATATCCACGATGACGAATTAAGTAGGCTATTTTATTGGTAATAACGCGAGTTTTTCCTGAGCCCGCGCCAGCCACCACTAAACAGGAACCGTCAACATATTCAACCGCTTGTTGTTGATTGTAATTTAATCGCATAGCGTATTAACTGAGTATTTGTCATTATTCATCATAAGCTAAAATTGTATCAGAAAGAAAATCAGTGAAAAATGTCATAAAAAAACCCGCTATTGGGTGATAAAAATATAATTGCTGAAAACCCATATCAGAGATAAAGTTGTTCTACCCTCGAATCATGACGAATTAGGGTAACTTTTCCAAAGCTATTTCATAACGTTAATAAAAAAACTTTAAAACAATTAGTTAGGGTTTGATTGTCGTTGATTTACTCCAGGCTAAACTCTCTAGTATATTTGAACTAACTATGAGTGCACAACTATCATTGTAGTTACTGCTTAAAAATGGGAGTATTTATGACAACTACCCACTAACCATCTTTTAAAAAAATCAAAAATTTCAAAAATCTGCACAAATGCAGTAAAAGCTATGAGTACTTTTAGCCTAAATTTCTAATCTAATCAGATACAACTAAATAAAGGAAATTCTTATATGCCAAATAATTCAATGTGCTATGGTACTGACAAAAACGATGATCTATACGGTAGTGATAGTAACGATACGTTATTTGGTAATAACGGCGATGATAAATTATCCGGTGGTAAGGGGAACGATATTTTATTCGGCGGTTGTGGCAATGATCACCTATCCGGAGGTAGTGGTGATGACCAATGATTTGGTGGTAGTGGTAACGATCACCTATTTGGAGATAGTGGTGATGACCAATGATTTGGTGGTAGTGGTAACGATCACCTATTTGGAGATAGTGGTAATGATAATTTATACGGCGATAAAGGCGCTGATAGATTAACTGGTGGTGAGGGTAATGATACTTTTAACTACTTGTCACTAGATGATTCTTTGTCTGAATCGACAGATACCATTACTGATTTTGAGATGGGTAAAGACAAAATTGATATTTCCACACTTAACATAGACTCTGATGATAATTTTGTTGCTATTCAATTAGTCGATCATTTTACTCATAGAAAAAATGAAATGTTATTTAGTTACAGTGAACAAGAAAATCTAACAAAATTAATGTTGGATCATGATGGTGATGGAGTCGATGAATTCCAAATCAACATCATAGGAAAGATGAATGATATAACTAACATTAAATTACTTATGTAAATAATTTACCGGCCTAGATAAAAGTTTGTCTATCTTGTTCTTCTCTTTTTTACTTTCTACTATTTATTGCTCCATCGTTAATGCTAATGTCGTTATTTTTTTACTGTTCATGGTGTTAATGATTAATGCATTAATCATAGGCAGTGAATATTGTATCATATCGCTTTATATTCCCTTTCCACTCGAGTACTGACTCTATCGGCAGATATTTCGGTTTGAAACTCCCACCAAATACGGGTATATAGCAATACCCGATAGTGGTTTGCATTATTATGGCACGCGAAAAATCTGTGTCCGTTTGAATTACACTCTAACTTAGTATGTGCTCTCTAACTTCAATCGTATAATGGAGAAACTTAAAAATTGCGTAGCTATATTTTTAGCCTATCAATAGCGCGGTAGATAAAATTTACCGTTTACATTATGCAACAGAAGCAATACCTTTCATATCAGTCATATAATTACGCAGTTTATTACCTATGACCTCAATGGGATGACTACGGATCGCTGCATTGATATCCCGCAATTGCCTATTATCAATGTGGCTAGCGGCCATATTTTTCGCTAAGTCACCTGGCTGTAAAGTTGCCATAAAATCCTTGAGTAAAGGTATTGCAGCAAAAGAGAATAGATAATTACCATATTCTGCAGTATCGGAAATCACGACATTCATCTCATATAAACGTTTCCGCGCAATGGTATTCGCAATCAATGGTAATTCATGTAATGATTCATAATAAGCAGACTCCGCAATAATACCGGCTTGCAGCATAGTTTCATAGGCTAATTCAACCCCGGCTTTAGTCATCGCAACTAATAAAAGACCATGGTCAAAATAATCCTGCTCTAAAATTTTCCCATTATATTCTGGATAATTTTCAAACTCTGTTTTCCTGGTTTCTGCCCGCCAAGACAGTAAATTTTTATCATTATTATTCCAATCTGCCATCATGGTAGATGAAAATTTGCCGGACATAATGTCGTCCATATGTAGTTGAAATAATGGCGCCATGATTTCTTTTAGCTGTTCAGATAATGCAAATGCCCGCAATTTAGCTGAATTAGATAAACGATCCATCATCAGTGTAATACCGCCGTGCTTTAAGGCTTCGGTGATCGTTTCCCAACCATATTGTAATAATTTTCCTGCATAACCCGGCTCAATACCGTCTGCAACCATTTTGTCATAACAAAGCAAGGAGACAGCCTGAAGCATGCCACACAAGATGGTTTGTTCACCCATCAGATCTGATTTTACTTCGGCAACAAAAGAGGATTCCAGAACACCCGCGCGATGACCTCCTGTCGCAGCAGCCCATGCTTTCGCAATGGCTATTCCTTCACCTTGCGGATCATTTTCCGGATGAACGGCAATCAACGTTGGTACGCCAAAACCACGCAGATACTCTTCACGTACTTCGGTTCCCAGGCATTTCGGCGCAACCATAATAACGGTAATATCCTGGCGGATCTGTTCACCTACCTCAACGATATTGAAACCATGTGAGTAACCTAATGCTGCACCTGGTTTCATTAATGGTTGAATGGCTTGTATCACAGCAGAATGTTGTTTATCTGTGGTTAAATTAATGACTAAATCCGCTTGTGGAATTAATGTTTCGTAACTACCAACAGTAAAACCATTTTCTACCGCCTGACACCATGAAAGGCTCTTTTCTTCAATCTCTTCTTTGCGCAATGCATAGGCAATATCCAGACCTGAATCACGCATATTCAATCCCTGGTTTAGACCTTGCGCACCACAGCCAACAATCACAATTTTTTTATCTTTTAAATAACTGGTTCCATCAACAAATTCATCACGGGCCATAAAACGACACTTACTTAATTGCAATAATTGTTGGCGCAGATCTAAGGTATTAAAATAATTAGCCATCGATTAATTTTCTTCATAATTTCAGTAATTTATTGTACATTTTCTATTTTTTTATTCTCAGATTATTTAACAAAGAAGCGTTTATATGATCACTATATTCGATCAAAAACATTGCGTAAATTGATATATTTAAAATATTATATTGCAAAAGTTGCAACATCAGTGTGTCACTTTTTATCACAGAAGGCGTGATGAAGATTCGCGATCTAAAGTTATTTTTACATCTAGCTGATAGCTGTCACTTCGGACGCACTGCTAATGCAATGCATATCAGTCCATCTACATTATCTCGCCAAATACAACGTCTGGAAGAAAGTTTTGGTCACATTTTATTTATGCGTGATAATAGAACCGTACGCCTCACCGAAGCAGGAAAACAATTTAAACCATTTGCCCAGCAAACACTGTTTGAATATCAGCAACTTCGTCATTCACTTAACCAACAGAGTGCCTTATTGACCGGTGAATTACGCCTATTTTGCTCAATCACTGCCGCCTATAGTCACTTACCTAAGCTCCTGGATAACTTTAGATTAGAAAATCCTTTAATCGAAATTCAATTAACCACTGGCAACGCCGCGGATGCAGTCAATAAAGTTGCCAGCCAAGCTGCCGATTTGGCGATTGCCGGTAAACCTGAAAAACTACCTGATAATATTTTATTTAACAAATTAGGTGAAATTCCGTTGGTTTTAATTGCCCCATCATTAGCTGGAACGATCCGTCAACAAATTACGCAACCACAGCCGAACTGGCAACAAATTCCCTTTATCTTGCCAGAGCACGGACCTGCCCGCCAAAGAATTGCACTTTGGTTTCAACACCAAGCTATTAATAATCCGTTAATTTATGCTACCGTGTAAGGCCATGAAGCTATAGTATCAATGGTTGCGCTAGGTTGTGGTATTGCATTAATACCAAAGGTTGTGGTCGATAATAGCCCAGAATCGATCCGCCATCGTATTCTACAACTTGACCCTATTTTGCCCGTTGAACCTTTTGATTTTGGCGTTTGTGTTTTAAATAAACGTCTTAATGAACCATTAATTCGAGCATTCTGGCAGTTGCTGACTGTTGCCAATATGCGCAGTCAATAACTGACTATGCGGCGCTAAAAAGAATTGGAATGAAGGATTATTGGTTTCATCATAATATTCATAACCCAATGCAGCGAGATGTTTCTCAAAAAAGGGCTTCAGAACCGGATAGTTCAAATGCCGCTAAAACACGCCAATAATCAGTGCCATGACTGCGATAATGGAAAAGGGTAATATTCCAATAGCTACCTAATGTTTGCAAAAACTTAAGTAGCGCGCCAGGTGACTCTGGAAAGACAAAACTTAATAGCCGTTCATTCAGTGGCTTTGACGGACGTCCACCCACCATATAACGCACATGGAGCCTAGCCATTTCATCATTGGAAAGATCGGTAACGTCATAATCCGCTTGTTGTAAGTCAGCAACAATATCAGCAGATTCGTCAACCCCATAACTCAACCGGACACCAACAAAAATACGCGCTTGCTCTGAATTTATGTCGCTATAGCGATAATTAAATTCAGTAACACTACGCTTACCCAATACTTGGCAGAAACGCAAAAAACTCCCTTGTTGCTCAGGGAGGGTGACAGCGAATAATGCTTCTCGTTGTTCGCCTAATTCACAACGCTCTGAAACATAACGTAAACCATGAAAATTGATATTAGCACCCGTTAAAATATGCGCTAAACGTTCACCTTTTATGTCATGCTGCTCAACATATTTCTTTAAACCGGCTAATGCCACTGCCCCTGCTGGCTCGGCGATAGCACGAACC
Source organism: Arsenophonus endosymbiont of Aphis craccivora (assembly GCF_013460135.1). Taxonomy (GTDB): domain Bacteria; phylum Pseudomonadota; class Gammaproteobacteria; order Enterobacterales; family Enterobacteriaceae; genus Arsenophonus; species Arsenophonus nilaparvatae. The sequence continues at coordinate 777,091 of NZ_CP038155.1, read as the reverse complement.
TCTTCGAATAAATCTTTAATCGCAGCACAAATATTATCACTATTGACCGTAATAATATCATCGACATATTTTTGACACAGCCGAAAACTTTCATCGCCAATCCGCTTAACGGCCACCCCCTTAGCAAATAAGCCAACACTGGGTAAATCTACCGGATACCCGGCGGCTAAAGCGGCCTTAAGACAAGCGGCATCTTCTGCCTCAACAGCAATAATTTTAATTTCAGGCATTAATTGTTTGATCAAGATCGCTACACCGGCAATCAATCCTCCTCCACCAACCGGCACAAAAATACGATCAAGGTGAGGAGCTTGTTGTAGCAAGTCCATCGCTATTGTTGCTTGACCCGCGATCACTGCCGGATGATCAAAAGGTGGCACATAGGTGTATCCCTCCTGATGAGCAATTTCAATCGCTTTAGCTTTCGCCTCCTCAAAATTTACCCCATATAACAGCACTTCAGCCTGCAACCGCCGAACAGCATCAACTTTAATATCAGCAGTGGCTAATGGCATCACAATTAATGCCGGGATCCCTATCCGACTAGCCGATAACGCAACACCTTGAGCATGATTACCGGCCGAAGCGGTAATGACACCATTAGCTCGCTGCTGTGCTGACAAACCCGCAATCATGTTATAAGCACCACGTAGCTTAAAACTATGCATTAATTGAAGATCTTCACGCTTAACCAAAATGACATTATCAAACCGTTCGGAAATTTTTTTCATCTCCTGTAATGGGGTGATTTGTGCTACTTGATAAACTGGCGCTTTTAACGCCGCAGTTAAATAATCCTCTGCCGATGGTGAACTTGTCAAAGAAGAAAGCGCCATTTTATTCCCCCAGCTTCGCTTTATCACGCACCGCCCCCTTATCTGCACTTGTTGCTAATGCAGCATAAGCGCGTAGAGCAAAAGAAACTTTACGTTCACGCTTGCGTGGCGTCCATGCTTTTTCACCACGCTGTAATTCAGATTGCTTACGTTGATGCAATATTTCCCTATCGATATTTAAGGCAATCTTGCGAGCAGGAATATCAGACAATTTTCATCAACACCTGCGGTTTTGACAATACAACCATCTTCAGCCAGGTTGACAAATAAAACCGCCAGCCCTCCATCCTGACTATATGCATGGGCTAAATTGCGAATACAACCTGTTTGACGATCGAGCTCTAAAGATGGCCAACGACATGTTTGTGAAAATGCTTGAGTAGTGCGAATACCAGCCGCCCCTGCGGCATACATCTGTTTCACCGCATCATCTTGCGTCAATATGACATCATAATGCGCTAACATTTGAGTGACGTTCAAACCAAGAATATTTTTTACCTGACGATTAAGTAATTGTGCGCGATCTAATTCACCTAAAATAGCGATCACCCCACCGGCTCGATGAACATCTTCCATATGATATTTGGCAATGCTCGGTGTTACTTTACACAAATGCGGTACTTTACGTGATAACCGATCAATGTCTGCCATAGTGAAATCAACCTCGGCTTCCTGCGCTGCTGCTAATAGATGTAATACCGTATTAGTCGATCCGCCCATGGCAATATCAAGGGTCATCGCATTTTCAAATGCAGCTTTGCTGGCAATATTGCGTGGTAAAACACTGTCATCATCCTGTTCATAATATTTTTTCGTGATCTCAACAATACGTTTACCCGCGGCCAAGAATAACTGTGTACGATCGCGATGCGTTGCCAGTAAAGAACCATTGCCAGGCAAAGATAATCCTAATACCTCCGTCAAACAGTTCATTGAATTAGCGGTAAACATGCCTGAACATGAACCGCAAGTCGGGCAGGCTGAACGTTCAATTTGTTCGCTTTCTTTATCACTGACAGCCGGATCTGCACTTTTGATCATAGCATCGACCAAATCTAGTTTAATAATTTGAGCAGAAAGTTTGGTTTTGCCTGCCTCCATCGGACCACCCGATACAAAAACAACCGGAATATTTAAACGCAACGCGGCCATCAGCATTCCTGGTGTGATTTTGTCACAATTAGAAATACAAACCATCGCATCGGCACAATGATCATTAACCATATATTCAACGTAATCAGCAATAAGCTCGCGGGAGGGCAACGAATACAGCATACAACCATGCCCCATAGCAATACCATCATCAACAGCGATGGTATTAAACTCTTTTGCCACACCACCAACGGCTTCTATTTGTTTAGCCACTAACTGACCAAGATCACGCAGATGCACATGACCGGGGACAAATTGAGTAAATGAATTGACAACAGCAATAATTGGCTTACCAAAATCAGAGTCAGTCATTCCTGTTGCCCGCCAAAGTGCCCTTGCACCGGCCATATTACGACCATTGACCGTTGTAGCAGAACGATATTCTGGCATTTTTGCTCCCTTGGTATAAAAATTGACGATAACTAGCCGCCAATCAACATCTATTAATTTGAACTAACTATTGACAGGCTCTAACCAATCACATTTGTCTTTTGTCGAACCATCAAATAAACCGAAAAAAGCCTGCTGGATACGCTTGGTTACTGGGCCACAATGACCGGCTCCGACTTGTATTCCATCAACGCTACGAACTGGCGTAATTTCAGCCGCTGTGCCGGTCATAAAAATTTCATCAGCCAGATACAACGATTCACGTGATAACATCTGTTCACGGACTTCAAATCCCAATTCAGTGGCCAACTTAATAATCGCATCACGTGTGATGCCGGGTAGTGCCGATGAGGTAAATGGCGGTGTAAAAAGTACGTTATTTTTAACTTCAAATAGGTTCTCACTCGCCCCTTCGGAAATATAACCACTAACATCTAACGCTATTCCTTCCTGATAGCCATGGCGTCGAGCTTCACTACCTACCAGTAAAGAGGATAGATAATTACCACCGGCTTTAGCCGCAGTCGGGATGGTATTGGGTGCGGCGCGATGCCAGGACGAAACCATCGCATCAATACCTTGTTCGAGTGCTTTTTCACCGAGATAAGTTCCCCAAGGAAAAGCCGAAATAATGACATCCGTTTTGTAACCTGGTGGCGGATTAACTCCCATACCAACATCACCAATAAAAACAAGTGGTCTAATATAGGCACTAACCAACTTATTTTTACCAATCGTTTCGCGACAAGCTGCCATCAACTCATCAACACTTTGGCTTAAAGGCATGCGATAAATTTTGGCTGAATCATGTAAACGCTGCATATGCTCACGATGGCGAAAAATTACTGGCCCTTGATGAGAGTGATAACAGCGAATACCTTCAAAAACCGAAGTACCATAATGTAAAGAGTGAGACATGACATGTATCTTTGCCTCCGCCCAGGGCACCATTTATCCATTAAACCAAATATAATCTGCTTTTTTTGTCATTTTTTTACCTTATATTACGATTGATTGTTTGGCAGCTTGTTGCTTGATTTCAATATCAAAAACATTTGCCAATTTAATTAACTGGGAACAAAGTAGGTTTAGTGGACGCTGACTATTAACCGTTATTTCAATGCTGACGTTATTTCCACCTAATACCTGACTCATGCTTATTGCATTAACCTGAAAACCGCGATGACGGGTCACCCGCAAAATGCGCTCTAAGACCTCTGGCCGAAAGCGCGCTTCAATATTTAATTGATATTCTCTCATCAGGGTTTCTCCATCATTTTTTCATTGCTGGCACCAGGAGGAACCAATGGCCAAACATTTTCTAATTCATCAACAGATACTTGTAGCAAATAGGGGCCTGCATGACTGAATAATCTATCAAGTGCGTCATTAATTTCTGAAGTATGCGTAATACGCTGACCGGCAATATCGAATGATGCGGCTAATGCGATAAAATCTGGATTATCCGTTAACTGAGTTTCACTGTAGCGTTGTTGAAAAAATAACTCTTGCCACTGACGTACCATGCCCAAACGTTGGTTATCGATAAGCACAATTTTGATCGGTAATTGTTTGCGTTTTATGGTGGCTAATTCCTGAATATTCATCATAAAAGAACCATCACCTGAAATACAAATAACCGCTGCATTAGGGAGGGCTAACTGAGCGCCGATTGCAGCTGGAATACCAAATCCCATTGAACCTAATCCACTTGAGGTAATAAAATTCTCTGGAGCTCGAAATGCCATATGCTGTGCCGTCCACATCTGATGTTGCCCAACATCTGTTGTAACAATGGTGTCAACATGCATACGTTCTGAGATTTGTTTTAACATAGCAGGGGCATCGATAGCATCCCCTGTATGGTTATAATTCCATTCATACTCTTTTTTCAACGCGCTGACTTTGGCTTGCCATGAGGCAATATTTAATGGTCTAGCTAATCGCGGTAATAATAGTTTTGCATCACCGAGCAAACAAACATGCGCCTGACGCAATTTATTCAATTCAGCATGATCTATATCTAAATGGATGACTTTGGCATTAGGGGCAAATGTATTCAATTTACCAGTCACACGATCATCAAACCTGGCGCCAACCGCCAACAATAGATCACATTCCTGCACAGCAAAATTTGCCGCTTTACTGCCATGCATACCCAACATTCCCAAATACTGCGGATCATCTGCTGTGACAGCACCGAGCCCCTTTAATGTAGAAACTGTAGGTAATCCTGAGATAGCAATAAAATCACTCAACTCAGCGACCGCCCCTGACATACCAACACCTACACCCACATACAAAATAGGTGGTTTCGCTTGCTCCATAATTTCACATGCAGTAGCTAATTGATAAGCAGAATAAAATGGTTTTTGTTCAACTGGCATCAAATAAGGCAGCGAATGAGTTGTCTGCAACTGTATATCTTTGGGAATATCAATAAAAACTGGGCTTGGACGACCCGTTGTTGCAATACTGACAGCCCCAGTAATAACCTGTGGCAACATATCAACAGAATCAACTAAGAAACTGTGTTTTGTAAAAGCTAAAGAAAGACTTAAAACATCAACTTCCTGAAAGGCATCTGTGCCAATAAGCTCCAAAGCAACCTGTCCTGTTATGGCAACGATAGGCACTGAATCTAATAATGCATCGGCTAAACCAGTGATCAAATTGGTTGCTCCTGGCCCTGATGTTGCAATACAGACTCCTGGTTTATTCGTTGCTCTTGCATAACCAATAGCAGCCATAACAGCACCTTGCTCATGGCGACATAAGCGATGTTCTAAATCACTATCATACAAAGCGTCATAAACAGGCATAATGGCCCCCTCTGGATAACCAAAAATCTGTTCAACCCCTTGGGTAATTAATGCATGAACTAACCATTGTGCTCCATTCATTGTTCTACTCCAGCAACCTAATTTATTGGTTTATTTTTCTAAACTCTCATCGACAACTAAAATTTAAAGCTAAAAAAAACCCCGCACCGAAAGGCGCGGGGTTCTTGTGAAATCTGGCTAGTTATTCTGCCTTTCTTCTTCCAAGTGCTGCCCCGCACGGTGGGATAATCACCACCACGCTCACAATAATTAGGTTAATTATTAGGGCAAACACCTTCGTCATAATATCCGTTCTTTGATCTTGATAATTTATTTAGAATTAACACGTTGACACTTATTTGACAATACTTATTTTATTTTTTTATCGAAAAATAAAAAATTACGATTAAAATCAATAAGTAAACCTCAGCATAAAATAATTCCATTAAAAACAGAAAATAATTGAAATAAAGAACCATTAAATGCAGTTAATACAAAAAATTTAACCAAAAAGCCATCTAATTATAAAATGATAAACCACAGATTATTAATTAATGTCAGAAATTGTAATACAGACAATTAATGGCCAATTTTCATCATCAAAAATGGCAGCGCTGTCCTAAAAAATTACCACAAAAGTAAAAATTTCGGCTACTTTTCTAACAACCTTCCCATATTCACCAAAAGCTAGTTTTACCTAATTTACTAACTAAGAAAATAGTGACATGACATTTTAGGGAGTAAATATGGCACTAGCGGTTATTTACACCAGAGCTTCAATCGGTATGAATGCCCCACGGGTAACAGTTGAGGCACATATTAGTAATGGGCTACTTGGACTCACCCTAGTAGGGTTGCCAGAAACAGCCGTCTAAGAAGCGAGTGATCGTGTCAGAAGTGCTTTAATTAATAGTGGTTTTCAGTATCCATCTAAAAGAATAACTATCAATTTAGCGCCTGCCGATTTGCCAAAAGAAGGCGGACGTTATGATCTAGCTATCGCACTCTCCATCTTAGCGGCATCGGAACAAATTACATAAATACAATTAAATCAATTCGAATTCCTTGGCTAATTAGCACTTTCTAGTCAAATTCGTCGAATAACAGGGGTAATAACAGCGGCACAAGCAGCATTAAAAAATCAGCGTAAATTGATCACTTCCCTAGAAAACACAAATGAATTAAATTTGTTACCAACAGAAAGTGTCTATTTGTGTGAACATCTATTAGCTGTTTGTCATTTCTTACATGATCAAAATACTTTATCTCACAATCAAGAAACACCTATCACCAACCATAACACTCTAATATAACAGATATCAATGATATTATTGGCCAACAACATGCCAAGCGCGCATTAGAGATAACCGCCGCAGGAGGACATAACCTTTTACTACTTGGCCCACCAGGCACAGGTAAAACCATGCTTGCCAACCGCCTTATTACTATCCTGCCTGATCTCACTAATCAAGAAGCGCTAGAGGTAGCGTCAATAAAAAGTTTATGTGATTCTCATTTGATAACGAAAAATGGCTTACACGGCCATTTAGAGCACCTCATCACAGTGCTTCTATGGCAGAATTAATTGGTGGAGGAAGCTTACCCAAACCGGGAGAAATATCCTTAGCCGATAATGGCATTTTATTTCTTGATGAACTCGCCAAATTTGAACGAAAAGTGCTCGACTCACTTAGGGAACCGCTAGAGTCTGGAGAAATAATAATTTCACGTGCAAAAGCTAAAGTTAATTTCCAAGCCAATATTCAACTTATTGCCGCCTTAAATCCCATCGCTATGGGCCACTATAAAGGCATATATAACCAAGCCAGCCCAAAACAGATCCTCCGTTATTTAGCAAAGATGTCTGGACCATTCTTAGATCGTTTTGATCTCTCTATAGAGGTACCTCTGTTACCGCTAGGTACTTTAAGCCACTCTACACCTACAAATAAAACCAGTTTCGATATAAAACAACGTGTAATACAGGCAAGAAAGCAACAAATTGAACGTTCAGGTAAAATTAATGCAAAACTAAATAGCAAAGAAGCCGCACTTTTTTGTAAACTAAAACCAAATGACACCCTTTTTTTAGAAACAACATTAAATAAACTTGGCCTCTCAATCAGAGCTTGGCATCGTATACTGAAGGTCTCACGGACCATTGCCGATTTAAAACATCAAAAACAAATTGAATAATTAAGGGGTATTAAAACCCCTTTTTTTAGAACTATGATGATATTAATCATCAGTATCGGTATAGTCTTCTGAGGGATCCAGTTGTGGTTTACCTCCAGATAAGGTATGAAAACGCTTAGGTCGGCTAATACGAGTCATATACTTAGACCATACTTTTTCTTCTGGTGTTACAGGTTCGCGTTCACCGCGACACATAGCAACAAAAAGTTTTTCTTCTTCTGTCTGAGGTTGACGCTTACCTAAATCAAGTTCATTGAAAGCTTGACCGCAACATTCTAACAACTGAGCTTCTTTAATGGTGAAATCACCATGACGAGAAAAACCTCGAGGATAATTTTTATTATCAAAAAAACGATTAGTCGTGATAAAGCTTTCTGCCATCTAACACACTCCTACCTCTCTAATGTCACACTCATTATGGCGCGGAGTATTAGTTAGCAATTGCATTCTGTAAAACAAAACATTTAAATCTTTAAGATTAAAAATTTTGGAGTTTGCTGTGGATACTGAATTATTAAAAACTTTTTTAGAAGTTAGTAAAACCCGACATTTTGGTCGAGCAGCCGAATCATTATACCTTACACAATCAGCGGTAAGTTTTCGAATACGTCAATTAGAAACGCAATTAGGTACTATTTTATTTGCCCGTCATCGCAATAATATTCGTTTAACTGCCGCAGGCGAACGTTTGATTCCCTACGCTGAATCGTTAATAAATACCTGGCTACAAGCTAAAAAAGAAATTTCTCATCAATCATTACACACAGAATTTTCAATAGGCTCAACAATATCTCTATGGGAAGGATGCTTAACAAATTGGATACAACTTATCTATCAAAAACACAAAGAGCTTCATCTTGAATGCAGAATATCCACGCGACAATCTTTAGTAAAACAGCTTCATTCACGCGAACTTGATTTACTTATTGCAATCGAACCGCCAAAAATGGATGAATTTGCAAGCACCATTATTGGTGAAATAAAATTACAATTAATGACACATAAAAAAAATTTAACTCTGTCGAGATTCAATTACATCAAACTTGAATGGAGTCCTGATTTCAATACCACTGAAAAATCATCTTTAGTTGAAAATTCGCCAACACTACTTACAACATCGGCTAATCTTGCGCGGGAGCTATTATACCCAACAAAATCTGCCTCTGTTTTACCAATTCATTGGCTTAATCAATATCATGAATTAAAAACACTATCGAAAGTTGTCTATAGCAAACCAATTTATGCTATTTGGTTACAAAATAATGGAAAAGAGACGTTTATTGATAAATTAGCAAAAATACCTATTAAGAATAACTAATTATGAATAAGTAAAATATAAACTTTTAGTAACATGACCTATCAGTAACAAAAAATATCTATTATGGCTAAAAGTACAAAAACGATCCTGGTCTTTTTATATCTAATATTTACCAAAAATAATATGATAGGACAGAAATACATCAATTTTAATAACTAGAAATTAAAATGGCTTTGGGCGGCTTATAAAAAAACCCAGTCTGTTAAACTGGGTTTTTAATATTTAATAATATTATCTATAAAGCCGTAAATGGCAGGGGCGGAGAGACTCGAACTCCCAACACCCGGTTTTGGAGACCGGTGCTCTACCAATTGAACTACGCCCCTAATAGGTGGCGGTGCTGACGGTGCTCGAACCCGCGCCCCCTGCGTGACAGGCCGGTATTCTAACCAACTGAACTACCGCACCACCCGATTCATTTCACTAACGGTCTTTCCCATTATTATTAAATTAAAGTCTGGCAGCTCCCTACTCTCACATGGGGATACCCCACACTACCATCGGCGCTACGGCGTTTCACTTCTGAGTTCGGCATGGGGTCAGGTGGGACCACCGCGCTAGTGCCGCCAGGCAAATTCTGTTCTATTTATCCCGTCTTATTTCGCTGCCTTATAGTCTGCTCACCTACCTCAGTAGCGAACATACCTCGGCCTTCAGCAAAATCCGACCAGATTCAATCTCAAAACAAGCTAAAATTCTCTCTCTCAAAACACCTTCGGTGTTGTCAGGTTAAGCCTCTCGGGTCATTAGTACTGGTTAGCTCAACGTATCGCTACGCTTACACATCCAGCCTATCTACGTCCTCGTCTCGAACACCCCTTATAGGACATTACTGTCAGGGAAGACTCATCTTGAGGCCAGTTTCCCGCTTAGATGCTTTCAGCGGTTATCTCTTCCGCACTTAGCTACCAGGCGATGCCATTGGCATGACAACCTGTACACCAGTGGTGCGTCCACTCCGGTCCTCTCGTACTAGGAGCAGCCCCCCTCAATCTTCCTTCGCCCACGACAGATAGGGACCGAACTGTCTCACGACGTTCTAAACCCAGCTCGCGTACCACTTTAAATGGCGAACAGCCATACCCTTGGGACCTACTTCAGCCCCAGGATGTGATGAGCCGACATCGAGGTGCCAAACACCGCCGTCGATATGAACTCTTGGGCGGTATCAGCCTGTTATCCCCGGAGTACCTTTTATCCGTTGAGCGATGGCCCTTCCATTCAGAACCACCGGATCACTAAGACCTACTTTCGTACCTGCTCGCGCCGTCACGCTCGCAGTCAAGCTGGCTTATGCCTTTGCACTAACCTCACGATGTCCGACCGTGATTAGCCAACCTTCGTGCTCCTCCGTTACGCTTTGGGAGGAGACCGCCCCAGTCAAACTACCCACCAGACACTGTCCTCAGCCCGGATTACGGGCCTAAGTTAGAACATCAAACATTAAAGGGTGGTATTTCAACGTTGGCTCCATGCAGACTGCCGTCCACACTTCAAAGCCTCCCACCTATCCTACACATCAAGGCTCAATGTTCAGTGTCAAGCTATAGTAAAGGTTCACGGGGTCTTTCCGTCTTGCCGCGGGTACACTGCATCTTCACAGCGAGTTCAATTTCACTGAGTCTCGGGTGGAGACAGCCTGGCCATCATTACGCCATTCGTGCAGGTCGGAACTTACCCGACAAGGAATTTCGCTACCTTAGGACCGTTATAGTTACGGCCGCCGTTTACTGGGGCTTCGATCAAGAGCTTCGCCTTACTGCTTACCCCATCAATTAACCTTCCAGCACCGGGCAGGCGTCACACCGTATACGTCCACTTTCGTGTTTGCACAGTGCTGTGTTTTTAATAAACAGTTGCAGCCAGCTGGTATCTTCGACTGGCTTCAGCTCCGGATGCTAGACCCTTCACCTAATGCCAGCGTGCCTTCTCCCGAAGTTACGGCACCATTTTGCCTAGTTCCTTCACCCGAGTTCTCTCAAGCGCCTGAGTATTCTCTACCTAACCACCTGTGTCGGTTTTGGGTACGATTAATGATTACCTATCGCTTAGAGGCTTTTCCTGGAAGCTGGGCATCAACTACTTCACCACCTTGGTGGCTCGTCATCACGTCTCAGTGTTGTAGCAGTGCGGATTTGCCTGCACTACCCACCTACTCGCTTAAACCGGGACAACCGTCGCCCGGATAGCCTAGCCTTCTCCGTCCCCCCTTCGCAGTAACCATTAGTACGGGAATATTAACCCGTTTCCCATCGACTACGCTTTTCAGCCTCGCCTTAGGGGTCGACTTACCCTGCCCCGATTAACGTTGGACAGGAAACCTTGGTCTTTCGGCGAGCGGGTTTTTTACCCGCTTTATCGTTACTTATGTCAGCATTCGCACTTCTGATACCTCCAGCAGACCTCTCAGTCCACCTTCTACGGCTTACAGAACGCTCCCCTACCCAACAACATCTAAATGTCGCTGCCGCAGCTTCGGTGCATGGTTTAGCCCCGTTACATCTTCCGTGCAGGCCGACTCGACCAGTGAGCTATTACGCTTTCTTTAAATGATGGCTGCTTCTAAGCCAACATCCTGGCTGTCTAAGCCTTCCCACTTCGTTTCCCACTTAACCATGACTTCGGGACCTTAGCTGGCGGTCTGGGTTGTTTCCCTCTTCACGACGGACGTTAGCACCCGCCGTATGTCTCCCGTGATAACATTCTTCGGTATTCGTAGTTTGCATCGGGTTGGTAAGTCGGGATGACCCCCTAGCCGAAACAGTGCTCTACCCCCGAAGATGAATGCACGAGGCGCTACCTAAATAGCTTTCGGGGAGAACCAGCTATCTCCCGGTTTGATTGGCCTTTCACCCCCAGCCACAAGTCATCCGCTAATTTTTCAACATTAGTCGGTTCGGTCCTCCAGTTAGTGTTACCCAACCTTCAACCTGCCCATGGCTAGATCACCGGGTTTCGGGTCTATACCCTGCAACTTAACGCCCAGTTCAGACTCGGTTTCCCTACGGCTCCCCTATACGGTTAACCTTGCTACAGAATATAAGTCGCTGACCCATTATACAAAAGGTACGCAGTCACACCCTGTCGGGTGCTCCCACTGCTTGTACGTACACGGTTTCAGGTTCTATTTCACTCCCCTCGCCGGGGTTCTTTTCGCCTTTCCCTCACGGTACTGGTTTACTATCGGTCAGTCAGTAGTATTTAGCCTTGGAGGATGGTCCCCCCATATTCAGACAGGATAACACGTGTCCCGCCTTACTCTTCGAGTTCACAACACTTACCGTTTCAGATACGGGGCTATCACCCTTTATTGCTGGCCTTTCCAGACCCTTCTCCTGCGGTAAATATTGATGTTGACTCTGGGCTGCTCCCCGTTCGCTCGCCGCTACTGGGGGAATCTCGGTTGATTTCTTTTCCTCGGGATACTGAGATGTTTCAGTTCCCCCGGTTCGCCTCGTTTGACTATGAATTCATCAAACGATAGTGCATTAATGCACTGGGTTTCCCCATTCGGACATCGCCGGCTAATACGCTTCATATCAGCTTACCGACGCTTTTCGCAGATTAGCACGTCCTTCATCGCCTCTGACTGCCTAGGCATCCACCGTGTACGCTTCATTCGCTTAACCTCACAACCCGAAGGGGTCTTCTACTGTCTTTTTGTTGGGTTATGGATGAGCGTCCACCAATTCTGTGTTGGGCATTGCGCGCAATGCTCACGTACTTTAGTACGCTGCGCTTGCTGTGCGCTGGCCGCCTCGAATTGCTGACTGCTCGCTCATAACTCTTCATCATGACAACAAAAACCCAACTGATTGGAGTTTTGAGAGTTCTCCACACTATTTTTTTAATAATGTGTGTTTCAATTTTCAGCTTGTTCCAGATTGTTAAAGAGCATAATTGGTAAACCAACTCACTAAATTGGTTTAATCATTATTGCGTAAAGCACAAAAAGTACACAAAACTAAAAGTGTGATGCACCGCCTTTCTAAATCACTAAAGTGGCGTCCCCTAGGGGATTCGAACCCCTGTTACCGCCGTGAAAGGGCGATGTCCTAGGCCTCTAGACGAAGGGGACTTCAAGCTCTTCAGTCAATCTTAGATTGGCTTTACGCGCTATTTCATCAGACAATCTGTGTGAACACTCACATTCCATCTATCTAGGTAAGGAGGTGATCCAACCGCAGGTTCCCCTACGGTTACCTTGTTACGACTTCACCCCAGTCATGAATCACAAAGTGGTAAGCGCCATCCAAAAAGGTTAAGCTACCTACTTCTTTTGCAACCCACTCCCATGGTGTGACGGGCGGTGTGTACAAGGCCCGGGAACGTATTCACCGCGACATGCTGATCCGCGATTACTAGCGATTCCGACTTCATGGAGTCGAGTTGCAGACTCCAATCCGGACTTCGACGTACTTTCTGAGTTCCGCTTCCCATCGCTGGCTCGCCTCTCTCTGTATACGCCATTGTAGCACGTGTGTAGCCCTACTCGTAAGGGCCATGATGACTTGACGTCATCCCAACCTTCCTCCGGTTTATCACCGGCAGTCTCCTTTGAGTTCCCGACACTACTCGCTGGCAACAAAGGATAAGGGTTGCGCTCGTTGCGGGACTTAACCCAACATTTCACAACACGAGCTGACGACAGCCATGCAGCACCTGTCTCAGCGTTCCCGAAGGCACTCCTCTATCTCTAAAGGATTCGCTGGATGTCAAGAGTAGGTAAGGTTCTTCGCGTTGCATCGAATTAAACCACATGCTCCACCGCTTGTGCGGGCCCCCGTCAATTCATTTGAGTTTTAACCTTGCGGCCGTACTCCCCAGGCGGTCGATTTAACGCGTTAGCTCCGGAGGCCACAGTTTATGACCACAACCTCCAAATCGACATCGTTTACAGCGTGGACTACCAGGGTATCTAATCCTGTTTGCTCCCCACGCTTTCGCACATGAGCGTCAGTCTTTGTCCAGGGGGCCGCCTTCGCCACCGGTATTCCTCCACATCTCTACGCATTTCACCGCTACACATGGAATTCTACCCCCCTCTACACGACTCTAGCTAACCAGTCTTGAATGCCATTCCCAGGTTAAGCCCGGGGATTTCACATCCAACTTAATTAACCGCCTGCGTGCCCTTTACGCCCAGTAATTCCGATTAACGCTCGCACCCTCCGTATTACCGCGGCTGCTGGCACGGAGTTAGCCGGTGCTTCTTCTGTCGCTAACGTCAATTGCTAAGGTTATTAACCTTAACACCTTCCTCACGACTGAAAGTACTTTACAACCCGAAGGCCTTCTTCATACACGCGGCATGGCTGCATCAGGCTTGCGCCCATTGTGCAATATTCCCCACTGCTGCCTCCCGTAGGAGTCTGGGCCGTGTCTCAGTCCCAGTGTGGCTGATCATCCTCTCAGACCAGCTAGAGATCGTCGCCTAGGTGAGCCATTACCCCACCTACTAGCTAATCTCATATGGGTTCATCCGCAGGTGTGAGGCCAGAACGGTCCCCCACTTTGCTCCTTAGAGATTATGCGGTATTAGCCACCGTTTCCAGTGGTTATCCCCCGCCTTCGGCCAGATCCCCATACCTTACTCACCCGTCCGCCGCTCGCCGGCAAGGAAGCAAGCTTCCTTCCGCTGCCGCTCGACTTGCATGTGTTAGGCCTGCCGCCAGCGTTCAATCTGAGCCATGATCAAACTCTTCAATTAAAAGCTTGATGCTCAAAGAATGTTTTACTGACCGTAACGCCCTTTTGTTCAACCCGCTTTGCCGATGTTTGACCACCTTCGCCGCTGCCGTCCAAAATAACGTTACTGCATATTAGTTCATATATGAATTAACTGTTTGTCACTCTTCAAGACTTTAAAATCAAATATTTTTTGATGATGTCTTGCGAGTGCCCACACAGATTGTCTGATTAATTGTTAAAGAGCGTGCGACCTAGGCCGCGAGGTGGCGTATATTACGCTTTTCACCTGTAAAGTCAAGTAGTTATTTCTACTTTTCTTTACCATGCGTCAAGAAAATTTAATTCAATTGATTCGTTCTATACTGACTCAGTGGGGGCGCATTATAGGCAGTTTTACGCAGCTAGCAAGCAATAATTTGTAAACTTTAGTCGTTTGCTCTTTTTTTCTACAAAAAGCAGAAAAAATAGCAATTGTTAAGGCTATGTCTGCGTAAAGTGTGGTTGTGGGCTAAACTGATCATGATTTCTTCCGACGATAGGTATACATCATGGACGCGATTCAGTTTGATCGCTGGATTTCCAAGCTTTCCAGCCTTAATAATGAGCAGCGGGAGCAGGTGAAAGCCTCTCTTTCAGTAGACAAACCTCTCCCGGATGTGTTGAGAACTACACCGAATAACTGCCCACATTGCCATCTGTGGGCATTACGACCGTGGGGATTCAGTAGTGGTCTTCCCCGCTATCGCTGCAAATACTGTGGTAAAACCTGTAATCCACTGACAGGTACGCCAATGGCCCGGTTACGAAAGCGGCATCTTTGGCTGGATTATGCTGATATGTTGATTCAGAGTCTGAGTGTACGCAAGGCCGCAACAGGCTGTGGCATAAACAAGGATACGGCGTTCCGCTGGCGACACTGATTTCTGAAGCAGATTGCCGGACATCAGGCAGTTCATGCGTCCGGTATCGTCGAAGCTGATGAAACCTTCTTCCTTGAGTCGTTCAAAGGGAAGAGGGGACTTCCACGACCTCCGCGAAAACGGGGAGGAAAAGCCAGGTTGCGTGGGATATCCGCCGAGCAGATCCCCGTACTGGTGGTTCAGGATCGTAGCGGTCAACATGCCGACTTCCAGCTGGATAAACTTGACATTCGGCATGTCGGAGAGCGGTTAGCGCCCTTGATCGACGCGGATGCGATTCTTTGCACCGACAGTACGAAGATCTATGCCCACGTGGCCCGGGAACAGGGAATACCACATTGCCCGGTAAACCTCAGGCAGACGCGCAGGGTCAATGGACCTTTTCATATTCAGAATGTTAACGCCTACGACAGCAGACTGAAAAACTGGATGCGCTCGTTTCATGGGGTCGCCACCAGGTACCTTACGCATTATCTGGGCTGGAGACGCATACTTGAGCGCCATAAAATCCTAATCAATCCTGTGATTTTACTGCAAGAAGCCTTGGGCCTGTTCGATGTACAACAGGCTTTGTTGAATAAATCAGAATTAGCCGCCAGGATGGCTCCCTCTGCTACAGCTGTTATCCGATCCTGACGCTGTGTGGCATACCCAACAACGTCATACGGTTCAGCGCTTTGACCATCACCATTGCTTCACCTACCTGAGCCTCATAGTCACGCAGCCTCAGATGGCCACCCAGCAAAGTTTTTATGCGGAACATCGCTGTTTCTGCCACTGAACGCCGGTGATAACCCACTTTCTTTTTCCACATATCATTACTCCTGCTCAGACGCTGATTCGCCACCGCATGGTTACGTTCATGGTACTTGTCCGGCCAGTATTTCGCTCCGCTTCGCGGCGGGATAAGGGGCCTGATTTTCTTTCTTAGCAACGCATCGTGGCAGTAACAGGCGTCATAAGCACCGTCTGCTGACACTTCCCTGATTTTCCGGTGGGTTTGGTTAATCAGGCCCGGCAGTGCCTGCGCATCTGTCGTTCCGCTGAGCGATAAGTCGGCACAGATAATCTCATGAGTCACACTGTCTGCTGCCAGATGAAGCTTGCGCCACACTCTTCGTCTGTCAGCCCCATGCTGCCTGACTTTCCATTCACCTTCGCCAAAGACCTTCAGACCGGTACTGTCGATGACCAGATGCGAGATTTCACCACGCGTTGGCGTTTTTATGCTGATGTTGACGCTCTTTGCTCGTCTGCTGACCAGCGAGTAGTCCGGACAGCACAGCGGCAAAGACATGAGTTTAAAAATCGAATCAACGAAGCCCTGTAATGCCCGGAGCGACAGGTTAAACACAAGCTTCATCATCAGGACAGTGGTAACAGCCATATCGCTGTAGTAAAGCGGCCGGCCACGACCTTCAGGCGAAGAACTGTCAGTCCATCCAGCGATGGCCGACTCATCAAGCCAGACCGTCAGGGAACCGCGTTGTCTGAGTGCCTTGTTGTACGCGGGCCAGTTGGTAATTTTAAACTTTTGCTTTGCCATGGGGACCTGATGTTGAAACGAATTTAGCGATCAGCTCCGCCAATCACCTAAAAGTTAGATTTATTCAACAAAGCCCTTTTGAGCAAGAAGCGCATTATTTACTGGGAAAAATATCTCATGATTACGCTGGACAATCTCTATTTATTTAACGCTGGCGCCTTAATCTTATTTTTGAAGTAACAACGTTTAATAAATTATTATTAGAGCAAGAAAAAGAACAGTTATTGGCTGAATTAGAGCAACGATTGAAATTAACTTGAAATTTAACAGAAACGTTTAATCAAAATAATCAGTCTGCTGGTAAATTATGGGATATGAGTAAAGGCGCTTTAACCCAATCCTGCAATAATATTCAATGATTAATTCAGTATAGCCATTTTTTACAACAACAACCTGAATTAGAAAAATTAGCAGAACTTTTAGGCAGAAGCAATTCGTTGAAATCTCAAAAAAAACAGCAGCAAATATTAGAATCAATAATCTCATTGGAAAAAATCCCTGACCAATTAACCGAGCAAATTAGAGGGATAAACCACGGTAATGATATTTTACGTCTTCTACCTAGTGAATTAGCATTGCTGGGATTAGAAGAACTCGAATTTGAATTTTATCGTAAATTAGTCAAAAAACAGTTACTTACCTACCGGTTACAAGGCGATAATTGGCAGCAACGAAAAATATTACGTCCAACTGTCAAACATCACGATGAACAACAACCAAAAGGGCCATTTATTGTATGTATAGACACTTCAGGTTCAATGGGAAAATTTAATGAAAATTGTGCTAAAGCTTTCTGCCTCGCTTTAATGAAAATAGCCATGATTGACAACCGTCAGTATCACATTATTTTATTTTCAATGGAAGTTATTGATTATGATTTATTAAGCAATGATGGATTAGAGCAATTAATGCAATTTCTTAATCAAACATTTAGTGGGGGAACCGATTTGGCTGCCTGTTTAAATAAATGTTTAGAAAAAATGCAACAACAGCAATGGAAATATTCAGATGTGGTTGTGATTTCAGATTTTATTGCTCAACGGTTACCTGATAATTTAGTAAAAATAATAAAAGTTCATCAAACGCAACAGCATCGTTTTCACGCTGTTACATTATCTAAATATGGAAAACCAGGTATCCTAAATATTTTCGATTATATCTGGCACTTTGATACCGGGCTAAAAAGTCGATTATTACGCTATTGGAACTAATTACAACATATCCGCAATAACTGCATGGCTTTCCGGCGACCATACACTACATTGAACTTGGCCAATATGCTTTTTCTGAAGTAATAACATCACTAAACGAGATTGTCCAATCCCACCACCTATTGTTTGTGGCATTTGATCTTTTACCAATGCTTGATGCCATTCAAAAGACATTCTATCTTCATCACCGGTAATTGCTAATTGGTTTGTAAGCGCTTCTGTATCAACACGGATGCCCATAGAAGAAATTTCAAATGCATCCTGCAATATAGGGTTCCAAACAATAATATCACCGTTTAAACCGGCATAACCCTCACTGTTAGGTGTTGTCCAATCATCATAATCAGGAGCACGTACATCGTGAGCAAGGCCATGCGATAGTTTTCCGCCAATACCAATAAGAAAAACTGCACCTAATTCTTTAGCTATTTCACGTTCTCTTCCTTTAGCATCAAGATCAGGGTAGCGTTGTAATAATTCTTCACTATGAACAAAATGAATTTGCTCAGGTAAAAATGGTGCTAAACCACATTCTGTACTAACCGCTTTTTCTGTTTCTTTTATTGCTTGATAAATTTTAATGACTGTCTGTTTTAAATAATCAAGAGAGCACTCATCCTTAAGTATTACTTTTTCCCAATCCCACTGATCTACAAATACAGAATGAATAGGTGTCAGACGATCTTCATCAGGACGCAATGCTTTCATATGGGTATAAAGCCCTTGTCCGGGTTTAAAATCAAAACGACCTAACGTTTTACGTTTCCATTTAGCCAATGAATGTACAACTTCAAAAACAGAATCTGGCATCGATTTTACTTTGACTTGTACTGCTTTTTCATGGCCTGACAGGTTATCTTGAATCCCATCACCGAGACGACTTAAGATAGGTGCTTGAACTTCAATTAAAGCTAATTCTTTTTCTAATAAACGCGAAAAATAAGATTTAACAAAACTAATTTGTTGTTGTTTTTCGATGAATGACTTTTCCATTTTTTTTACCCCATAATCTGTAGCATTATTTGCTTTGTTATATAGATTAAGCAATAAAACTGGTCATAAATTCAATATACTTAATAAAAAAAAGTCATTATGATTTATAATATTCAAAATAAAGCCTTTAAAAATAAATAATCGTTAAAAATGGTGTTTTAAAATGGTTGAAAATTATCAAATCGATAATCTGGATCGTGACATACTTAATGAATTACTGAGAAATGCACGGATCCCCTACGCTGAAATAGCTAAAAAATTTGCCGTAAGTCATGGTACAATACATGTCCGAATCGAAAAAATGAAACAAGCTGGGATTATTGTAGGGACACATGTAGATATTAATGTGAAGCAACTAGGTTTTGATGTCTGTTGCTTTATTGGCATTATTTTAAAAAGCGCGAAAGACTACCATACTGCGCTGAAAAAACTTGATGAATTAGACGAGGTGGTCGAAGTTTACTATACAACTGGACAATATAGTATATTTATCAAGGTAATGTGTCGATCCATTGATGCATTACAAGACATACTTATTAATAAGATACAGACAATTGATGAGATCCAATCTACTGAAACCTTGATCTCTTTACAAAATCCAATAATGCGTACTATCAATCCATAAAAATGGAATAACCATATTATCCACAGGTAGATCCCAACTCATTCACAGCATACAATAGGCATTGTTTTAAATAATGGGTTTCATCATGACAAAAGTAACATTGATTACAGGTAGCACTATGGGCAGCGCTGAATATGTTGCTGAGCATATCGCTGAAATATTGGAGAAATATGGCTTTGACACTGAAGTCACATACGGCCCATCGTTAAAAAAGCTACCAACAAAAGGTATTTGGTTAATTGTATGCTCTACCAATGGAACAGGTGATTTGCCTGAAAATATACAACCTCTAGCAAAAGAGATCAGCGAAGAAAAAACTGATCTTAGCCAGCTTAATTATGGTGCGATTGGGATATGTAGCAAAGAATATGATACTTTTTGTTGTGCAATCCATAAATTAGATCAACTGCTAAAGGATCATAATGCAAAACGAGTTGTAGAAACATTGGAGATTGATATTTTGGAACATGAAGTGCCAGAAGATCTTGCAGAAATTTGGATCGAAAAGTGGAAAGATAAAATTATCGATTTGGATAAATAAAAGCCAAATGAATGTGGATAACTTTGCGAAAAAGCAGGGAATAACCCGTAGTTATCCATAGAATAAGCTTGAATGGCAAACTTGGTTGTGGATAACTAGCCATGTTAATCCCAGCTTATACGGAGTAGGATCACTTATCATTCACAGCTAAAGATCATACACAAGATAATGATCTTCTTACGGTATTTGCACTTATCCACAGAAGATCGCGATCATAATAAAAGATCTAATAAAGAGATCTTTAAATAAAAAAATCTTATTTATATTAGGCAAAGATCATATAACTTGCCTCTTAGCAAAACTCGAGTAAAATTCACTTCACAAGTCATACTTAATACTAAGGTTTATACATGTTTTACCCAGAACAATTTGATGTCATTATTATTGGTGGAGGCCACGCTGGTACTGAAGCAGCTATGGCTGCTGCTCGTATGGGACGTCAAACTTTACTTCTAACCCATAATATTGATACGTTGGGCCAACTGTCATGCAATCCAGCTATCGGTGGAATAGGTAAAGGACATCTGGTTAAAGAAATTGATGCCTTAGGTGGTATTATGGCTATTGCAACAGATAATGCCGGGATCCAATTTAGAACGCTTAATGCAAGTAAAGGTCCAGCAGTACAAGCAACCAGAGTTCAAACTGATCGAGTACTTTATAAGCAAGCGATTAGGACTGCGCTAGAAAATCAAAATAACTTAATGATCTTTCAACAAGCTGTTGAAGACCTGATCGTAAAAAACGATCAAGTTATTGGCGTGATAACCAAAATGGGATTAAAATTTCACGCAAAGTCTGTCGTATTGACCGTAGGTACCTTTCTTGACGGTAAAATTCACATAGGATTAGAAAATTATAGTGGTGGTAGGGCTGGTGATCCTCCTGCTATTAGCCTATCACATAGATTAAGAGAACTACCTTTACGAGTAGATCGACTTAAAACAGGTACACCCCCTAGAATTGACGCAAGAACTATCGATTTTTCCCAATTAGCACCACAATTTGGTGATGATCCCACCCCTGTTTTCTCTTTTGTCGGATCAGCTGAACAACATCCTCAACAATTACCTTGCTACATCACTTATACGAATGAAAAAACTCACCAAGTGATCCGCGATAATTTAGATCGTAGTCCTATGTATGGAGGAATTATTGAAGGAATAGGTCCCCGATACTGTCCCTCTATTGAAGATAAAGTTATGCGGTTTGCAGATCGTTCTGCACATCAAATCTTCCTTGAACCAGAAGGGCTAACCAGTAATGAAATTTATCCTAATGGAATTTCTACTAGTTTACCTTTTGATGTACAAATGCAAATTATACATTCGATGAAAGGTCTAGAAAATGCGCGTATTATTCGACCCGGATATGCGATTGAATACGATTTCTTTGATCCCCGAGATTTAAAGCCAACTTTAGAAAGCAAATGTATCAAAGGGCTATGTTTTGCAGGTCAGATTAATGGAACAACTGGTTATGAAGAAGCAGCAGCTCAAGGTCTACTAGCTGGACTTAACGCAGCTCGTTATGCTTTTGAACAAGAGGGATGGTTCCCTCGTCGTGATCAAGCCTACATTGGTGTTTTAGTTGATGATCTTTGTACCTTAGGCACTAAAGAACCCTATCGAATGTTTACTTCACGAGCAGAATATCGCCTTATGCTACGAGAAGACAACGCTGATCTTCGTTTAACCGAAAAAGGGTACGAACTTGGTTTAATCGATGAAAACCGTTGGCAAAAATTTTGTCATAAAGTTGAATTAATTGAACAAGAACGTCAAAGGTTACGTAACCTTTGGTTACATCCTAATTCAGATAAAATTGGTGATCTTAATGAGATATTAACTGTTCCGCTTTCAAAAGAAGCGAACGGCGAAGATTTACTTCGTCGCCCAGAAATGAGTTATAAATTACTTACTTCGTTAAACTATTTTTCACCTGCAATTGATGATCCGCAAGTCACAAGTCAAGTTGAAATTCAAGTAAAGTATGAAGGTTATATTACTCGTCAACAAGAAGAAATAGAGAGACAGCTGCGTAATGAATATACTGCTTTACCGACCAATTTAGATTACAAGCAAATAACCGGTCTTTCTAATGAGGTTATTGCAAAGCTTAATGATCATAAACCTAGTTCTATTGGCCAAGCGTCGCGTATATCAGGTATTACGCCAGCCGCAATATCAATATTATTAGTCTGGTTAAAAAAACAAGGTTTATTACGTCGGAGTGCTTAAAATGAACTTAATAACCTATTGGCTTTGTTGAATAAATCAGAATTAGCCGCCAGGATGGCTCCCTCTGCTACAGCTGTTATCCGATCCTGACGCTGTGTGGCATACCCAACAACGTCATACGGTTCAGCGCTTTGACCATCGCCATTGCTTCACCTACCTGAGCCTCATAGTCACGCAGCCTCAGATGGCCACCCAGCAAAGTTTTTATGCGGAACATCGCTGTTTCTGCCACTGAACGCCGGTGATAACCCACTTTCTTTTTCCACATATCATTACTCCTGCTCAGACGCTGATTCGCCACCGTATGGTTACGTTCATGGTACTTGTCCGGCCAGTATTTCGCTCCGCTTCGCGGCGGGATAAGGGGCCTGATTTTCTTTCTTAGCAACGCATCGTGGCGGTAACAGGCGTCATAAGCACCGTCTGCTGACACTTCCCTGATTTTCCGGTGGGTTTGGTTAATCAGGCCCGGCAGTGCCTGCGCATCTGTCGTTCCGCTGAGCGATAAGTCGGCA
Source organism: Arsenophonus endosymbiont of Aphis craccivora (assembly GCF_013460135.1). Classification (GTDB taxonomy): domain Bacteria; phylum Pseudomonadota; class Gammaproteobacteria; order Enterobacterales; family Enterobacteriaceae; genus Arsenophonus; species Arsenophonus nilaparvatae. The sequence continues at coordinate 754,095 of NZ_CP038155.1, read as the reverse complement.
CAGATAATCTCATGAGTCACACTGTCTGCTGCCAGATGAAGCTTGCGCCACACTCTTCGTCTGTCAGCCCCATGCTGCCTGACTTTCCATTCACCTTCGCCAAAGACCTTCAGACCGGTACTGTCGATGACCAGATGCGAGATTTCACCACGCGTTGGCGTTTTTATGCTGATGTTGACGCTCTTTGCTCGTCTGCTGACCAGCGAGTAGTCCGGACAGCACAGCGGCAAAGACATGAGTTTAAAAATCGAATCAACGAAGCCCTGTAATGCCCGGAGCGACAGGTTAAACACACGCTTCATCATCAGGACAGTGGTAACAGCCATATCGCTGTAGTAAAGCGGCCGGCCACGACCTTCAGGCGAAGAACTGTCAGTCCATCCAGCGATGGCCGACTCATCAAGCCAGACCGTCAGGGAACCGCGTTGTCTGAGTGCCTTGTTGTACGCGGGCCAGTTGGTAATTTTAAACTTTTGCTTTGCCATGGGGACCTGATGTTGAAACGAATTTAGCGATCAGCTCCGCCAATCACCTAAAAGTTCGATTTATTCAACAAAGCCTAACCTATTTTAAAAATTTATTAGATAAAACAGATATTATTTTGACCGATCAACAAATACAACAGCTAATTGTCTATATTGAGTTATTAAATAAATGGAATAAAATATATAATTTAACATCAGTTAGATCACCAGAACAAATGGTTGTTCGTCATATTTTAGGTGGCTTTGTTGAATAAATCGAACTTTTAGGTGATTGGCGGAGCTGATCGCTAAATTCGTTTCAACATCAGGTCCCCATGGCAAAGCAAAAGTTTAAAATTACCAACTGGCCCGCGTACAACAAGGCACTCAGACAACGCGGTTCCCTGACGGTCTGGCTTGATGAGTCGGCCATCGCTGGATGGACTGACAGTTCTTCGCCTGAAGGTCGTGGCCGGCCGCTTTACTACAGCGATATGGCTGTTACCACTGTCCTGATGATGAAGCGTGTGTTTAACCTGTCGCTCCTGGCATTACAGGGCTTCGTTGATTCGATTTTTAAACTCATGTCTTAGCCGCTGTGCTGTCCGGACTACTCGCTGGTCAGCAGACGAGCAAAGAGCGTCAACATCAGCATAAAAACGCCAACGCGTGGTGAAATCTCGCATCTGGTCATCGACAGTACCGGTCTGAAGGTCTTTGGCGAAGGTGAAAGGAAAGTCAGGCAGCATGGGGCTGACAGACGAAGAGTGTGGCGCAAGCTTCATCTGGCAGCAGACAGTGTGACTCATGAGATTATCTGTGCCGACTTATCGCTCAGCGGAACGACAGATGCGCAGGCACTGCCGGGCCTGATTAACCAAACCCACCGGAAAATCAGGGAAGTGTTAGCAGACGGTGCTTATGACGCCTGTTACTGCCACGACGCGTTGCTAAGAAAGAAAATCAGGCCCCTTATCCCGCCGCGAAGCGGAGCGAAATACTGGCCGGACAAGTACCATGAACGTAACCATGCGGTGGCGAATCAGCGTCTGAGCAGGAGTAATGATATGTGGAAAAAGAAAGTGGGTTATCACCGGCGTTCAGTGGCAGAAACAGCGATGTTCCGCATAAAAACTTTGCTGGGTGGCCATCTGAGGCTGCGTGACTATGAGGCTCAGGTAGGTGAAGCAATGGCGATGGTCAAAGCGCTGAACCGTATGACGTTGTTGGGTATGCCACACAGCGTCAGGATCGGATAACAGCTGTAGCAGAGGGAGCCATCCTGTCGGCTAATTCTGATTTATTCAACAAAGCCATTTTAGATAGTATTATTGTTGACAAATATCTTATCGGTAAACGATTTATTGATGTGGGTACAGGCCCAGGATTACCTGGTATACCCCTTGCTATTGTTCGCCCCAATGATCATTTCACACTATTAGATAGTTTAGGAAAACGGGTTATTTTTTTGCGACAAATACAACATGAATTGATGCTTAATAACATCGAGCTATTCAAAAACGAGTTGAACAGTACCAACCAGTAGAAAAATTTGATGGCATAATTAGCCGAGCATTTGCTTCATTACAGAATATGCTTTCATGGTGTCAACATCTTCCGAAGAAAAATGGAGGACAGTTTTACGCACTTAAAGGTATACTTTCTGCAAATGAAATATTAACTTTTTCTTCTAATTTTAAGATAAATAAAATTATTTCGTTGGATGTACCAGAACTCGATGAACAGCGATATTTAGTGATTTTAGGATTCAACTAATATTGTTTTTGATCAAAAAAAGTGACATTTTTTAGTCATAAAAAATAAATTTTCAAATGTTACCATTATTTTTATATCAAAATTTTAAACAGAAAGTATATTAACTTTATTGTTACATTTAAATAACAAAAAAACGATAATAAATTTATTGATATATTATATTATTAATTAGTTATATAAGATTATCTACAAGTATTTCTCCTCTTTATTTTTAATAAAGAAATAATTAATATTTTATCTTTGATTTTTTATCTTTGATTTTTCAATTTTTTTTACTTATTTCTTTTTAAGTAAATTAATAACCATATTAAAAGGTGACAAAGATCATATTTTAAAATTTAATATAATTAAATAATAGTAATTAAATTGACATTATTTTGTTTATTTTTGTGTTGGATCGAAAATTTTAAATATTTGTTCACGTTTTCGCTACTTATTGATTGAATTCATTTTTAGGGGTCGTATAATTTGCAAGTTTTTGTCTCTTGACACTCTCTCGCGCAAAGGCAGTTTTATACGCACTCAGCAATTTAAGGTTTAAAATACTGGGAGAATATAAGAGTCATGTCTGTTTCCCTCTACAACGGTAAAATTGCTTTAAAACTGTTGTTATTTCAGTTAATGGAGCTTGTGGTCCTCAGTATAGCTTTCTACATGAATAGTGTAGAATGGGGCTTATCTGCTTTTGCGGGTGGATTCGCATGTTGGTTACCTAATGCTTTATTTATGCTGTTAATACGTTATCAAAAGGCAGTTAAAAAAGCTGTTCCTATTAACATTGCATGGTTTTTTACCATTGGTGAGGGAGTAAAAGTTATTATAGCAATAACTGTATTGGTAATTGCTTTAGGTATATTTAAAGCAGCATTTGTACCATTAGGTTTGACCTATTTAGCTATGTTGATTATTCACATCATTACACCAGCTGTAATTAGATAGTGAGCATTTTTAAACAACAAAAGGGTAAAAGACATAATGTCTGCATCAGGAGAAGTGATGACTGCGGGAAGTTACATAGGACACCATCTAAATAATCTTCAGTTGGACCTGCGTACCTTCAAATTAGTTGATCCCCATAATAACAATGATCCGACGTTTTGGACGTTAAATATTGACTCGCTTTTTTTCTCAGTTGTCCTTGGAATTATTTTTTTGTGGCTCTTTAGAAAAATTGCTGTTAATGCAACCAGCGGCGTACCTGGTAAGTTACAAACTGCAATAGAAATGGTCATCGGTTTTGTCGATGATACCGTTCGTGATATGTATCATGGTAAGAGCAAATTCATTGCACCTTTAGCTTTTACGGTGTTTGTTTGGGTGTTATTAATGAATACCATGGATTTGTTACCAATAGATTTACTTCCCTATATTGGAGAACATTACCTGGGATTGCCAGCATTGCGTGTTGTTCCAACCGCAGATGTAAGCATTACTATGTCAATGGCGATTGGTGTATTTATCTTGATCATTTTCTACAGTATCAAAATGAAAGGATTAAGTGGGTTTACGAAAGAATTAACTTTACAACCATTCAATCATCCTATTTTTATTCCCATTAATTTGATTCTAGAAGGTGTTAGCCTGCTGTCTAAACCGGTATCTCTAGGTTTACGGTTATTCGGTAATATGTATGCAGGTGAATTGATCTTCATTCTTATTGCGGCTTTGTTACCTTGGTGGTCACAGTGGATACTTAACCTATCCTGGGCGATTTTCGATATACTGATTATTACGTTGCAAGCCTTTATTTTTATGGTTCTAACTATCGTTTATTTATCGATGGCGTCAGAAGAACATTAATTTCAACTTATTAATAAATTTTTATTTAACTGAAACAAACTGGAGACTGTCATGGAAAACCTAAATATGGATCTGCTGTACATGGCTGCCGCTGTAATGATGGGATTAGCAGCAATTGGTGCTGCAATTGGTATTGGCATCCTAGGGGGAAAATTCTTAGAAGGCGCAGCTCGTCAGCCAGATTTGATTCCTCTATTACGTACGCAGTTCTTTATTGTTATGGGCTTAGTTGATGCCATTCCGATGATTGCTGTTGGTCTGGGGCTATATGTGATGTTTGCAGTTGCTTGATAACACAAGCCAAATGGGAAAGAACATTAATATGTTAATTTTTAAAGAGGTATTGTGCGATGAATCTTAATGCGACAATCCTAGGCCAGGCTATTGCATTTGTCCTGTTTGTTTTGTTTTGTATGAAGTATGTATGGCCTCCAATTATGGCGGCGATTGAAAAACGTCAAACAGAAATTGCTGACGGTTTATCTTCTGCAGAACGAGCTAAAAAAAACTTGGACTTGGCGAAAGCTGATGCGACCGAAAGACTGAGAAAAGCAAAAGCAGAAGCACAAATCATTATTGAACAAGCTAATAAACAACGAGTTCAAATGATTGAAGAAGCAAAAGTAGAGGCTGAAGCTGAACGTAACAAGATCGTTGCTCAAGCGCAAATCGAAATTGATGCTGAGCGTAAGCGTGCACGTGAAGAGTTGCGTAAACAAGTTGCTATGTTAGCAATTTCAGGTGCAGAAAAAATAATTGAACGTTCCGTTGATGTAGCTGCTAATAGCGACATCGTTGATAAATTGGTCAACGAACTGTAAAGGAGGAAAGGGGCATGTCTGAAATTACTACGGTTGCTCGCCCCTATGCCAAAGCAGCTTTTGATTTTGCTGTAGAAAACCAACTTGTTGATAAATGGCAAAATATGCTCAGTTTTATTGCTGAAGCTACCAGTAATCAACAAATAGGTGAGCTGCTTTCTGGTTCAATAGCACCAGAAACATTAGCGAAAACATTTATCACTATTTGTGGTGATGAAATCGATGAACATGTTAGACATCTAATTCGCATTATGGCTGAAAACGGGCGTCTAAGTACGTTACCAGAAGTTTTGAAGCAATTCATACAATTACGCGCTTTTCTGGAGTCAACCGTTGATATTGAGGTCATTTCTGCCACTGAGCTAAATGAAAAACAGCAATTTAAAATTTCTGCAGCGATGGAAAAACGTCTGTCACGTAAAGTTAAGCTGAATTGCAAAATTGATAAGTCTGTTATCGCAGGAGTCATTATCCGCGCCGGAGACCTGGTTATTGATGGTAGCGTGCGTGGTCGTATTGAGCGTTTAACTGACGTATTGCAGTCTTAAGGGGATTGGAGCATATGCAACTGAATTCCACCGAAATCAGTGAACTGATCAAGCAACGTATTGCTCAGTTTGATGTAGTGAGTGAAGCTCACAATGAAGGTACAATTGTTTCTGTTAATGATGGGATCATTCGTATTCACGGTTTAGCTGAAGTTATGCAAGGTGAGATGATAGCACTACCTGGTAATCGTTATGCTATTGCGCTCAATTTAGAGCGTGACTCAGTTGGTGCCGTTGTCATGGGACCATATGCCGACTTAGCCGAAGGTATGAAAGTAAAGTGTACAGGTCGTATTCTTGAAGTACCAGTAGGTAGAGGATTACTTGGGCGAGTTGTTAATACCTTTGGTGAGCCAATTGATGGTAAAGGGCCTGTTGATCATGATGGTTTCTCTGCCGTTGAAGTTATCGCCCCTGGCGTTATTGATCGTCAATCAGTTGATCAACCTGTACAAACAGGATACAAATCCGTTGATGCTATGATCCCTATTGGGCGTGGTCAACGTGAGTTAATCATCGGTGATCGCCAAACCGGTAAAACCGCATTAGCTGTTGATGCCATTATTAATCAGCGTGATTCGGAAATAAAATGTATTTATGTAGCAATTGGGCAAAAAGCCTCAACTATTGCTAATGTGGTTCGCAAGCTTGAAGAGCATGGAGCACTCGAAAATACGATAGTTGTTGTTGCTACTGCATCTGAATCTGCTGCATTGCAATACCTTGCGCCTTATGCTGGCTGTGCATTGGGTGAATATTTTAGAGATCGTGGCGAAGATGCGCTAATTATTTATGATGATATCTCTAAACAAGCGGTTGCTTATCGACAAATTTCGCTATTGTTACGGCGTCCTCCTGGACGTGAAGCCTATCCAGGTGATGTTTTTTATCTTCATTCTCGTTTACTTGAGCGTGCTGCCCGTGTTAATGCTGAATATGTTGAAAAATTTACTAGTGGAGAAATCAAAGGTAAAACGGGTTCATTAACAGCATTACCGATTATTGAAACGCAAGCTGGTGATGTCTCTGCATTTGTACCTACTAATGTAATTTCAATCACTGATGGACAAATTTTCTTGGAATCTAACTTATTTAATGCGGGTATTCGCCCGGCAGTTAACCCAGGAATATCAGTATCACGTGTAGGTGGTGCGGCTCAGACTAAGATTATCAAGAAATTATCTGGGGGCATTCGTACCGCATTGGCGCAGTATCGCGAGTTAGCTGCATTTTCACAATTTGCTTCTGATTTAGATGATGCGACACGTAAGCAGCTTAATCATGGACAGAAAGTTACTGAATTGTTGAAACAGAAACAGTATGCACCAATGTCAGTTGCGCAGCAGGCGTTATCTTTATTTGCTGCTGAACGTGGTTATCTGGAAGATGTTGAATTAGCAAAAATTGGTGATTTTGAGACGTCATTGCTGGCTTATGCTACTCGTGAGCATTCTATCTTGCTGAAAGAAATTGATCAGACAGGTAAATATAACGATGAAATCGAAGCTAAGTTAAATGCCTTGCTCGATTCTTTTAAAGCAACTCAATCCTGGTAATTCTATTCGGCCTTTATTGAGACCGTTTGGTTAATAAGGAGGAGCTGAAATGGCGGGTGCAAAAGAGATACGTTCTAAGATCGGTAGTGTTCAAAATACACAAAAGATCACTAAAGCGATGGAGATGGTTGCTGCATCCAAAATGCGCAAAACACAAGAGCGTATGGCAGCTAGTCGTCCTTATGCAGAAACTATGCGTAGTGTAATTGGTCACTTAGCATTAGGTAATTTGGAATATAAACATCCATATCTTAAAGAGCGTCATGTTAAACGTATTGGTTATTTAATTGTTTCAACTGACCGTGGTTTATGTGGTGGCTTAAATATTAATTTATTTAAAAAATTACTGACAGAAATGAAAACATGGACTGATAAAAGTGTCCAGATTGATCTGGCATTAATTGGTTCTAAAGCAGTTTCATTCTTTAATTCGGTTGGTGGTAATATTGTTGCTCAGGTAACCGGGATGGGAGATGATCCTTCTCTGTCTGATCTTATTGGACCCGTGAAAATTATGTTAGAAGCATATGATGAAGGGCGTCTAGATAAGTTGTATGTTGTAACTAACAAATTTGTTAATACCATGACTCAAGTACCAACGATTACTCAATTATTGCCTCTACCTGCGGGTGATGATGAAACATTGAAAAAGAAATCTTGGGATTATTTGTATGAACCTGATCCCAAGATACTACTGGATACCCTGTTGCGTCGTTATATCGAATCACAGGTTTATCAGAGCGTCGTTGAAAACTTAGCTAGTGAACAGGCTGCTCGAATGGTAGCAATGAAAGCAGCTACTGATAATGGTGGTAACCTGATCAAGGAGTTGCAGTTGGTTTACAATAAGGCTCGTCAAGCCAGCATTACTCAGGAACTTACCGAAATAGTTTCGGGAGCTGCCGCAGTTTAATGGCTAGGTTTACGAATTACGTAGAGGATTCAAGATGGCTACTGGAAAGATTATCCAGGTAATCGGCGCCGTAGTGGATGTCGAATTTCCTCAAGATGCGGTACCCAAAGTGTACGACGCGCTTGAGGTAATGAATGGTAAAGAAAAACTAATTTTAGAAGTTCAGCAGCAGTTGGGTGGCGGAGTTGTTCGCTGCATCGCGATGGGGACTTCTGATGGTTTAAAACGTGGTTTAGACGCTGTTGATTTAGCTCACCCAATTGAAGTGCCAGTCGGTAAAGCGACATTAGGGCGCATCATGAATGTATTAGGTGATACTATCGATATGAAAGGTGAGATCGGTGAAGAAGAACGTTGGGCTATTCATCGTGCCGCCCCTAGTTATGAAGAGTTATCTAATTCAACAGAATTGCTCGAAACTGGTATCAAAGTTATGGATCTTATTTGCCCATTTGCTAAAGCTGGGAAAGTAGGATTATTTGGTGGTGCTGGTGTTGGTAAAACAGTAAACATGATGGAGCTTATTCGTAATATTGCGATTGAGCATTCTGGTTATTCGGTCTTTGCAGGCGTCGGCGAGCGGACTCGTGAAGGTAATGATTTCTATCACGAAATGACAGATTCAAATGTATTGGATAAAGTTTCTCTGGTTTATGGTCAAATGAATGAACCGCCAGGAAACCGTCTACGTGTTGCTTTAACAGGATTGACAATTGCAGAGAAGTTTCGTGATGAAGGGCGAGATGTATTGTTATTTATCGATAACATCTATCGCTATACATTAGCAGGAACAGAAGTTTCGGCCCTGCTTGGTCGTATGCCTTCGGCAGTGGGTTATCAACCGACCTTAGCGGAAGAAATGGGTGTATTGCAGGAGCGTATTACATCAACTAAAGCTGGTTCAATAACGTCAGTTCAGGCGGTATATGTTCCTGCCGATGATTTGACGGATCCCTCTCCAGCAACTACTTTTGCTCATTTGGATGCAACGGTCGTTCTTAGTCGTCAAATTGCGTCATTAGGTATTTATCCTGCTGTTGATCCATTGGATTCAACTAGTCGTCAGCTTGATCCATTAGTTGTAGGGCAAGAGCACTACGACGTAGCACGTTGTGTTCAGTCTATTTTGCAGCGTTATCAAGAATTGAAAGATATCATTGCTATTCTGGGAATGGATGAGCTGTCTGAAGAAGATAAATTGGTTGTTGCGCGCGCTCGTAAAATCCAGCGTTTCCTATCTCAACCATTCTTTGTGGCTGAAGTTTTTACTGGTTCACCGGGAAAATTTGTTGCTTTAAAAGATACTATCCGTGGCTTTAAAGGTATTTTGAATGGTGATTATGATCATCTGCCTGAGCAAGCGTTTTATATGGTAGGTACTATCGAAGAAGCGGTAGAAAAAGCGAAAAATTTATAATGTCGCTGATGGGAGGTTGATATGGCTGCAATGACATACCATCTGGTTGTGGTAAGTGCTGAAAAGCAGATGTTTGACGGCCTTGTCCAGAAAATCCAGGTGACAGGCAGCGAAGGGGAGCTGGGGATTTATCCTCAACATACACCGCTGCTAACTGCCATTAAGCCTGGCATGATACGTATTACCAAACAGTTTGGTGAAGAAGAACTAATCTATCTTTCTGGTGGTATTCTTGAAGTTCAACCAAATGGTGTTATCGTATTGGCTGATACAGCAATCCGTGGCAAGGATTTGGATGAAGCTAAGGCATTAGAATCTAAGCATAAAGCGGAAGAGCATATTCGTAAAGCACATGGTGATGTCGATTATGCTCAAGCATCAGCAGAGTTAGCGAAGGCAATTGCTAAATTACGTGTCATCGAGCTGATGAAAAAATGATATAATCCTAAGAATTTATTTAAACTTTACAGCTATTTTTATAAAAATTAGGTAAATACAGGGAGTGAGACAATTTATTTATGTTTCGCTCCTTTTCTTTTATATAGATAGTAAGCTTTTTTATTTGAACGAAATATGTAGTAATTTGTTCAATAAATAGTTTTACTTTTACCTAACTGATGGAGTTATTAGGTTTTATGTCTATGAACGCAAAAAGTGTTGTGATCCTCGCGGCGGGTAAAGGTACCCGCATGTATTCTGACTTACCAAAAGTTTTACATCCACTGGCAGGAAAACCAATGGTGCAGCATGTTATCGACACATCATTATCACTTGGGGCATCTAATATTCATTTAGTTTATGGTCATGGTGCTGATTTAATTAAATTAGTTTTAGCTAATCAACCTATTAATTGGATCTTACAGGCAGAGCAATTAGGAACAGGACATGCAATGCAGCAAGCAGCACCTTATTTTGCTGATGATGAAGATATCCTGATGCTTTATGGTGATTCTACACTGATCACAAAAGAAACACTTGAACGATTATTAGAAGCTAAGCCTGACGGAGGAATAGGGTTATTGACGGCAATCGTTAATGAACCGACAGGTTACGGGCGTATTATTCGTCAAAAAGGTGAAGTAATTGGCATTGTTGAGCAAAAAGATACAACGGAAAATCAAGCTAAAATTAACGAAATTAATACCGGTATACTAGTTGCTAATGGTGCTGATTTAAAGCGATGGCTGAAAAAACTTAATAATAACAATGCTCAAAATGAATATTATGTTACCGATATCATTTCATTGGCGCATGAAGAAGGCTGTAAAATAAATGCAGTTCATCCTACCAAATTGAGTGAAATGGAAGGGGTGAATAACTGTTTACAGCTTTCGGCGCTTGAACGTATTTATCAACAAGAACAGGCAGAAAAATTATTATTGGCAGGTGTTATGATTATTGACCCTGCTCGTTTTGATTTGCGTGGTACATTAAAGTACGGGCGTAATGTAATTATTGATACTAATGTTATTATTGAAGGGGATGTTGTACTGGGTAATAATGTGCATATTCATGCCGGATGTATATTAAAAAATTGTACGATAGATGATAATTCAATTATTAGTGCTTATTCAGTTATAGAAGATTCAGAATTATCTACCGCCTGTACAATTGGCCCTTTTGCTCGTTTACGTCCAGGGACTAGACTGGCAGATAAAGTGCATATTGGTAATTTTGTTGAGGTTAAAAACACCGCTTTAGGTGCGGGTTCTAAAGCAGGGCATTTAAGTTATCTAGGTGACGCCGAAATTGGTGGAGATGTTAATATTGGCGCAGGAACAATAACTTGTAATTATGATGGGGCTAATAAATTTAAAACAATCATTGGTGATAATGTTTTTGTTGGCTCAGATACGCAAATAATTGCACCGGTTACCATTGCTAACGGGGCAACTATTGGTGCTGGAACTACGCTTACTAATGATGTTAAGGAAAATGAACTTGTTATTAGCCGTGTTAAACAGCGGCATATTGTCAATTGGCAGCGTCCAATAAAGAAAAAATAGTCGCAAAATAAATAGTGATGATTAATCATCTATTTTATAAATAATAAACCCAATATCTACAGGCTTTGGGAACGGTAAAACCGAATATATTAATCAGGTTACGACAGCATAAGAGCTGTATGCTCTTCTATTTTGGAATGAAAACCGATGTGTGGAATTGTTGGTGCAGTAGCACAACGCGATATAGCTGAAATTCTTATTGAAGGGCTTCGTCGACTGGAGTACCGGGGTTATGACTCTGCCGGTTTAGCCGTGGTTGATGATAAAACCAATCTGACACGATTACGTGAAACGGGTAAAGTTCAGATCCTGGCAGATGAAGTGGAAAAACATGCTGTAATTGGTGGCACAGGCATTGCGCATACTCGTTGGGCGACGCATGGTCAGCCAAGCAAAAAAAATGCCCATCCGCATACATCTGAATATATTGCGGTCGTTCATAATGGGATTATTGAAAATTATCAACAACTACGTGAACAACTTAAAAAGCAAAAATATGTTTTTACTTCAGAAACTGACACCGAAGTTATAGCCCATTTAACACATTGGGAATTACAAAAAGGTGGTACCTTGCTAGAAGTGGTACAGCGTGTTATCCCCCAATTAAAAGGCGCTTACGGTACCGTTATTATGGATAGCCGTACTCCTGGATTGCTAGTGGCTGCGCGTTCGGGTAGCCCATTAATTATAGGTTTAGGTGTTGGTGAAAATTTTCTAGCATCCGATCAATTAGCGCTTTTGCCGGTTACACGTCGCTTTATCTATTTAGAGGAAGGTGATATTGCTGAAGTGACTCGTCGGACAGTGCGTATTTTTGATCAACAAGGCTCAGAAGTTGAACGAGAACAAATAGAATCCAATATTCAGTATGATGCTGGTGAAAAAGGAATTTATCGCCACTATATGCAAAAAGAGATCTATGAGCAGCCTTTAGCAATAAAAAATACCCTCGAAGGGAGCGTTGATCAGCATGATAGTGTTATTTTTAGTGAATTAGATAAAAAAGCCCAAAATCTATTATCTCAGGTTGAACATATTCAAATTGTTGCTTGTGGGACTTCATATAATGCCGGAATGGTTGCCCGTTACTGGCTTGAATCTTTAGCAGGTATACCATGTGATGTGGAAATTGCTTCTGAATTCCGTTATCGCAAACCAGCGAGACGTAAAAATAGCTTATTGATCACCCTTTCTCAATCGGGTGAAACAGCGGATACCTTAGCAGCATTAAGATTATCGAAACAGCTTGGTTATCTGGCATCGTTGGCAATATGTAATGTTTTAGGCTCATCTTTAGTCCGTGAATCAGATTTTGCATTAATGACAAAAGCTGGTGCAGAAATTGGCGTAGCATCCACCAAAGCGTTTACTACCCAATTGACGGTTTTATTATTATTAGTTGCTTATCTGATTCGCTTGCAGGATAAAAACATTACTCTTGAGAAAGACATTGTTCAGGCATTACATGCATTACCTGCTCGTATTGACAGTATGTTATCGCAAGAAAAAATGATTGAAGATTTAGCAGAGGATTTTTCTGATAAAAATCATGCTCTTTTTCTTGGCCGAGGTGATCAATTTCCGATAGCTGTTGAAGGTGCATTAAAGCTAAAAGAGATTTCTTATATTCATGCCGAAGCTTATGCAGCGGGTGAGTTGAAGCATGGCCCATTAGCACTGATTGATGCCGATATGCCAGTAATTATTATTGCGCCAAATAATGAATTACTCGACAAGCTAAAATCCAATATTGAAGAAGTCCGTGCTCGTGGCGGCTTACTTTATGTTTTTGCTGATAAAGACGCGGGTTTTATTGACAGTGAAAATATGAAAATTATTCCATTACCACATGTTGAAGAGCTAATTGCCCCGATTTTTTATACCGTTCCACTACAATTATTATCTTATCATGTTGCGCTAATAAAAGGCACGGATGTTGATCAACCAAGAAATTTAGCTAAATCTGTGACCGTCGAGTGAGGTCTGTATAAAGCGTGATATTTAGGCTATTGTCAATAAATTATTGTATATAATAGACTAAGATAGCTTTTTTATTTTTACCTTTGATTACATATTGCTATGCTAAAAAATACGCTCCATTCTAGCGTATTTTTTTAATAATATTAAAGGATAGCAAGCTAAAAATTGATTATTCAGTTAAGTTATTTTGGTAATTGATTACCTGAAAAATAAATATTTTAATATTTAATAAATTGATTAATATAACACCATCAATTAAACAATAATCACAGCTTATCAATCCCTAACTGTAAACAAAATAAGGAATCAAGGATGCTATTGCAATTAAAGGGGAGAAAGTGGTTTATTACTTCGTTATTTTGCTTGTTTTTAGTTGTTGGTTGTAATAATAAAAAAGTAGCTGATGAGCAAAAGGCCACGATTAAACAAGATATACCAGTACGTGGTGTATGGTTAACGACCGTATCTCGGCTTGATTGGCCTTCTCTTTCTTCAGTTAACCTTGATTCAGAAAAGCTCAGAATTGAAGTACAGAAAAAAGAGTTAACGGATAAACTGGATAATTTGGTGAAGCTAGGCATTAACACCATTTTTTTTCAGGTAAAACCAGATGGTACTGTGCTTTATCATTCTCATATTCTCCCTTGGTCTGACGTGCTTACCGGTGTAGTCGGTAAAGACCCAGGTTATGATCCGTTGGCGTTTATTATTGCTGAGGCGCACAAAAGAAATTTAAAAATACATGCTTGGCTAAATCCCTACCGGGTTTCAATGGATACGCAACCAGAAACCATTACTTCACTGCAAAAGACACTTAATTCTCCGCCTACTAGCGTTTATGTTTTACATAAAGATTGGATACGAACTGCCTACGACCGTTTTGTACTTGATCCAGGCTTACCAGAAGTTCGTAATTGGATCACCAGTATTGTTGCTGAATTAGTTAAAAACTATGATATTGATGGCATACAGTTTGATGATTATTTCTATTATGAAACTCCTTCCTCCAAACTCAATGATGAGGCAACGTTTCAACGATACGGTCAGGGATTTTTAGATAAAGCCAGTTGGAGAAGAAATAATACCTTGTTGTTGATTCGAGAGGTTTCTTCAAAAATCCGTTCGTTAAAACCCACTATTGAATTTGGCATCAGTCCAGGCGGTGTATGGCGAAATATTTCCGATGATCCACGAGGCTCGGATACTAAAGCTGGTGGGCCTACTTATGACAGAGCCTATGCTGATACCGGATTATGGGTAAAAGAAGGTTTATTAGATTATATAGCCCCGCAAATTTACTGGCCTTTTGCCCGCGAAATTGTCAAATATGATGTGATTGCAAAATGGTGGGCTGATGTGGTGAGATCGACTAACACTAAATTGTATATTGGGGTGGCATTATATAAAGTTGGAGTGCCATCTCAAACAGAGCCTGATTGGTCTCTTGACGGCGGTGTCCCGGAGCTAAAAAGACAACTCGATCTTAATGATGAATTACCTGAAATAAAAGGTGAGATCCTATTTAGAGAGGGGCTCCTTCAGTCTCCGCAAACGGCAGAGGCAGTAAAATATCTTAAATCCCGTTGGAATAGATCAGCGCAGTAAAGTTATTGACCGTTATTTTAAGTAAAACACCCTTAATATTGGGTGTTTTGTTTTATCAGTTATAAATAGATTTTTATTTATTAAATAATCAGCTTTAAAAAATGGCATAAATGATTTCAATTTGCGATTATTGTTTATAAATGGCGACGACTTTACTTAGCAACAACATTAAGATTGGATATAACAAAAATGAAAAATGTCGGATTTATTGGTTGGCGAGGTATGGTTGGTTCTGTACTGCTGCAACGAATGGTGGAAGAAGGTGATTTTAATAATATCAATCCTGTTTTTTTTACTACCTCTCAACATGGTGAATTGGCACCAAAATATGGTCAACATCAATCAACACTGCTAGATGCTTTTGATCTTGATGGATTAAAGGAATTAGAGGTAATAATTAGCTGTCAGGGTGGAGATTATACCGATCAAATTTACCCTAAACTGCGTGCGACTGGTTGGTCAGGTTACTGGATAGATGCCGCCTCTTCCTTACGGATGAAAGAGGATAGCATTATTATTCTTGATCCTGTTAATCGTCAATATATTGATCAGTGTTTAAATGAAGGGATAAAAACCTTTGTTGGTGGCAATTGCACGGTCAGTTTGATGCTAATGGCTTTAGCTGGCTTATTTGCTGAGAACCTGATTGAGTGGGTTTCGGTCGCAACCTATCAGGCGGCTTCTGGCGCAGGTGCGCGTAATATGCGTGAATTATTAGTGCAAATGGGTGAGTTACATGCACAGGTTGCTAATGAACTGCAAAATCCCGCGGCGGCTATTTTATCGATTGAGAAAAAAGTAACTGACTTCACCCGTAGTGGAAAGATGAGCCCAGAAGCCTTTGGCGCGCCATTGGCCGGTAGTTTGATCCCCTGGATAGATAAACAATTGCCCAATGGTCAAAGTCGTGAGGAATGGAAAGGGCAGGCTGAAACTAATAAAATTTTAAATAACTCTAGTCATGTTATTCCTGTCGATGGTTTATGTGTTCGTATTGGAGCATTACGCTGCCATAGCCAGGCATTTACCATAAAATTGCAAAAAAATGTTGCGATTGAGGATGTTGAGCAAATTTTGTCCGCACATAATGATTGGGTTCGCGTTATTCCTAATGAGCGTGAATTAACTATTCAAGAGTTAACGCCTGCGGCAGTAACAGGCACCTTAAATGTTCCGGTTGGACGCTTGCGTACATTAAATATGGGGCCAGAATATTTATCCGCTTTTACGATTGGTGATCAGCTATTATGGGGAGCTGCAGAGCCTTTACGCCGTATGTTAAAAATATTATATAGTTATCTATAATAAAAAGCCCCAATTTAGATATGGGGCTTTTGTTTTGCCATTTGACATTAAATGTCTATATTTTCTGCTTTTAATGCGTTTTCTTCAATAAAAGCTCTACGTGGTTCAACCGCATCACCCATTAGTGTGGTAAACAGTTGGTCAGTTGCGATGGCATCTTTAACGGTAACACGCATCATACGGCGGGTATCTGGGTTCATCGTTGTTTCCCATAATTGCTCTGGATTCATTTCGCCTAATCCTTTATAGCGTTGTACCATCAAGCCACGGAGTGATTCTTTTGATAACCAGTTCAATGCATCTTCAAAGAAAGAAATAGTCTGGCGACGCTCTCCTCTTTCCACATACGCACCATCCTCAATCAGATCTCCTATTAGCTGACCAATTTTAGTTATGCGTGTATATTCAATACCATGAATGAAATCGAAATCTAGATTGTAATCGGTATCAACGCCATGGGTTCTTATACGTAAAACCGGTTCAAATAATTGGCGTTCACTATTTTCATTAATATGATAGCTATAAGTACTACCATGTTCTTCATTATCGGTTAGGCGCTTAACTAGCATGTTGATCCAATTTTCTATCTTGGATTTATCTTTCAAGTCATCTTCTACCAAGGTAGGCTGATAAATAAGATTATTTAATAAAGCTAGTGGATAGACACGCTCTAAACGTTTGATAATTTTTTGAGCAGCATTATATTCAATGATTAACTTCTCCAATGGCTCACCTTTCAATGCCGGGGCATGAGGGCTAGTATAGAGCGAGGTGTTGTCTAATGCGATTGAAATGAAATATTCGTTCATCGCCTCATCATCTTTAATATATTGTTCTTGCTTACCTTTTTTTACTTTATATAAAGGTGGCTGAGCAATATAGACATGGCCTCGTTCAATAATTTCTGGCATCTGACGATAGAAGAAAGTTAATAACAATGTCCGTATATGGGAGCCGTCGACATCGGCATCGGTCATGATAATAATGCTATGATAACGTAATTTATCAGGATCATATTCATCACGGCCAATACCACAACCTAAAGCAGTTATTAAGGTGGCTACTTCCTGTGAGGAGAGCATTTTGTCGAAACGCGCTTTTTCAACATTAAGAATTTTACCTTTTAACGGTAAAATTGCCTGATTTTTTCGGTTACGCCCCTGTTTGGCAGAGCCGCCTGCGGAATCACCCTCCACTAAATAAAGTTCTGATAAAGCCGGATCACGCTCCTGGCAGTCTGCTAATTTACCGGGTAATCCTGCTAAATCAAGGGCACCTTTACGGCGCGTCATTTCGCGTGCTTTACGGGCAGCCTCGCGGGCACGGGCGGCGTCAATGATTTTGCTAACAACGATTTTGGCGTCATTAGGATTTTCTAATAGATATTCGACCAGTTTCTCATTCATTAAAGTTTCAACAACGGTTTTTACTTCGGAAGAAACTAGCTTATCTTTTGTTTGTGACGAAAATTTTGGATCGGGAACTTTAACAGAAACGACAGCAATTAAACCTTCACGGGCATCATCACCAGTAGCACTAACTTTGGATTTTTTCTGATAACCTTCTTTATCCATGTAATTGTTCAGTGTACGTGTCATGGCGGTACGGAAACCAACCAGATGGGTTCCTCCATCACGTTGAGGAATGTTGTTGGTGAAACAATAAACATTTTCTTGGAAACCGTCATTCCATTGCATGGATATTTCTACATTAATACCCTCTTTGTCCGCCGAAAAATAGAAAACACTCGGATGGATTGGGGTTTTATTCCGACTTAAGTATTCTACAAAAGCTTTAATTCCACCTTCATAATGAAAATGATCTTCTTTATTATCACGTTTATCAATTAAACGAATGGATATACCTGAATTAAGAAAAGAGAGCTCCAGTAACCGTTTTGCCAAAATATCGTATTCAAATTCGGTAACGGTTTTAAATGTGTCCAAACTTGGCCAGAAACGGATATAGGTTCCCCGCTCATCAGTTTCTCCGACAATCGATAAAGGTGCTTGTGGAACACCTAATTGGTAAGTCTGTTCATGTACTTTTCCCTCGCGACGGATAGCTAGCTCTAATTTTTCTGATAAGGCATTAACAACAGAAACACCGACCCCATGTAAGCCACCGGAAACTTTATAGGAATTATCGTCAAATTTGCCGCCAGCATGAAGAACGGTCATGATGACTTCTGCGGCAGATACACCTTCTTCTTCATGAATATCGGTTGGAATACCACGTCCATTATCGATAACAGAGATGGAGTTATCGGTATGTATGGTTACAATAATATCGCTACAATACCCTGCCAAGGCTTCGTCGATAGCGTTGTCGACAACCTCGAAGACCATGTGATGAAGGCCTGTACCATCGTCGGTATCACCGATATACATGCCTGGGCGCTTACGCACCGCGTCTAGCCCTTTTAATACCTTGATACTTGAGGAGTCATATGTATTCGACATCAACGTTTCTCGCTAATTTCTGATCCTATGGTTGAACTTCTATTTTGCCATGTTTTACGCAAAACATCCTGCTATTTCCATCTAACATATCTTTAACTTGCGCGATGGTAATCGCGCTAACAAAGACCTGAGCTTGCGTCGCTTTAAGCCGTTTGGCTAATAAGTGACGGCGATCCTTATCTAACTCATAAGCAAAATCGTCTAACAGATATAAGCATCTTTGCCCACTCTGTCGGGTGAAATATTCACCTTGTGCTAATTTTAATGCGCAAATTAATAATTTTAACTGCCCGCGCGATAGGATATCTTCAACGGCAATTCCTTCTACGCGGATCCGTAAGTCAGCTTTATGTGGCCCTAATGCGGTATAGGTAAGCATTAGGTCACGTTCAAATTGCCTTACTAATATATCTGAATAATCGGTTTCTTTATCCCATCCTCGCTGAAATGAGATGCTAAGTGAAAATTCAGATAAGAACTGTTTACAGGTGTTTTCAATATCTTTCGTAATTCCTGCAATATAGCTGGCTCGCCATTCACTTATTTTATGGGCCAGAGGGATCAGTTCATAATCCCAATGACGCAGCTCATTATAACTTGTTACTTGGCGTAATGCTGCATTACGTTGCTTTAATAGCCGTTTTAAATCAGACCAGGCAGCAAAAAACTGAGGTTCATTGTGGAAACATCCCCAATCAAGAAAAGCTCGACGATATTTAGGGCCACCATTTAATAAGGTAAAACCTTCAGGAGTTATTAGTTGCATTGGTAATAATTTAGCTAATTCAGCAATTTTATGCCCATCATTGCCATCAATGCGAACTTTACTTTCACCGTTACGATCTTTACTTAATCCCAAAGTCAGTTCACGTGATTATGGCTCTATATGAACAAGACGACCATGTAAAACAAAATTATGTTGTTGATGACGAATGACACGTGCTACTTGAATGCTACGAAAAGCCCTACCATGTCCTAATGTATAGATCGCTTCAAGAATACTTGTTTTTCCGCTGCCATTTGGCCCAATTAAAAAATTAAAACCGGTTGCTAATGGTAGATCCGCACTTTCTATATTACGAAAGTCGCGGATAAGTAAACGCGAAAGCATCATAGAATTTAGATATTACAGACGCATTGGCATAACAACATAAGCTGCCGCATTACTAGCTATATCTTCAATTTGTACGCTTGAATTTGAATCAGTCAACAACAAATTAACCTGTTCACATTTTAGTGTATTTAAAACATCGAGGATATAACTGACGTTAAAACCAATTTCTATCATCGAGCTTTTATAATTAACATCAACAATTTCTTCTGATTCTTCCTGTTCTGGATTGTTTGCGGTAATTTTAAGTTGATTTTCGCTGATATAGAGGCGTACACCGCGAAATTTTTCATTTGATAAAATTGCAGCTCGTGAAAATGCTTGTTTAAGTTTATTACAATCCGCGGTCAATGTTTTATCTGGATTTTTGGGTAGAACACGTCGGTAATCAGGAAAACGACCATCAACTAGTTTTGAGGTGAAAATAAAATCACCAACATGAGCTCGGATATTATTACTACCAATCTGTAACTTAAGTGACTCGTCGCTACTATCCAGTAATCGCATAAATTCTAATACCCCTTTGCGAGGAACAATTACTGCATGAGTTGGTAAATTCTCATCAATATTAATATTGAGTGAACAGACCGCTAAACGATGGCCATCGGTAGCGACAGTGCGTAATTCTTTACCTTCAGTTTCAAATAGCATGCCATTAAGATAATAGCGTACATCTTGGTGTGCCATTGAAAACTGGGTAGCTTCAATTAGGCGTTTTAACGTCGTTTGAGGGAGTTCAAATTCGACTTCACTTTGCCAATCGTCTAGGTTTGGAAAATCAGTGGCAGGCAGAGTCGAAAGCGAAAAACGGCTACGACCGGAACGCACCAGTAGACGCTCTCCTTCAAGAGTAACTTTGATTTCTGAGCCATCGGGTAACCCACGCCAGATATCGAAAAATTTACGGGCAGGTACCGTGATTGAACCATTTTCACCTGGTTGTGTTAGTGTCACTTTTGCGACCATTTCTACTTCTAGATCGGTACCTGTTAATGAAAGTGTTTTTTCACTGACTTGCAGTAATAAATTACCTAAAATAGGTAATGTAGGCCGCCCACCAAGTGGACCACTAACTTGTTGTAGTGGTTTGAGTAATTGTTCACGTTCAATAGTAAATTTCATAGCATTAGGATGATAATGTTCTGATTAAGTTAGAAAAATCCTCTTTGATGTTGTGACTTTCCTCCCGTAATTGCTCGATTTTTCGACAAGCATGGACTACGGTTGTATGATCTCGTCCACCAAAAGCATCGCCAATTTCAGGCAAACTATGGTTTGTCAGCTCTTTTGCTAATGCCATTGCCATTTGCCTCGGGCGCGCCACAGAACGGGAACGGCGCTTGGATAACAAGTCAGCAACTTTAATTTTATAATATTCAGCAACGGTTTTTTGAATATTATCAATAGTGACCAGTTTTTCTTGTAATGCGAGTAGATCGTGTAATGCTTCACGAACAAAATCAATGGTAATTGCGCGACCAGTAAAGTTAGCATTGGCGATAACCCGATTCAACGCCCCTTCCAGCTCTCTAACATTTGAACGCAAGCGTTTGGCAATAAAGAAAGCGACTTCATCAGGTAGTTGCATCTGATTTTCGTCCGCTTTTTTCATCAAAATAGCAACACGGGTTTCCAATTCTGGTGGTTCAATCGCAACCGTCAATCCCCAACCAAAACGAGATTTTAGTCGATCTTCAACTCCATTAATTTCTTTAGAATAGCGATCTGAGGTCAGAATGATTTGCTGGTTACCTTCGAGTAACGCATTAAAGGTATGAAAAAATTCTTCTTGAGAGCGCTCTTTATTAGCAAAAAACTGAATGTCATCAATTAATAATGCATCTACCGAGCGATAATAACGTTTAAAATCTTCAATCGCATTATTTTGTAATGCTTTTACCATATCTTGGACAAAACGCTCAGAATGCATATAAACCACTTTTGCATTCGCTTTATGCGCCATGATGTTATTACCTACAGCATGAAGCAGGTGAGTTTTACCTAATCCTGTACCACCATAAAGAAAAAGCGGGTTATAAGCTCCGCCAGGATTGTCGGCTACTTGGCTGGCAGCGGCACGAGCAAGTTGGTTTGATTTACCTTCGACAAAGTTATTAAATGTATGCTTAGGGTTCACATTTGAACGATAGGCGATTTCAGGTTGAACTTGTGTTTTATCCCAACTAGGGCGTACTGTTGAATTTATTGGCGTCGAAATAGTTTTATTTGCTACGGTATGCGTTGAGGTACCGCTTGCGGTTATTTGCGGTTTATTACCCATTTCAAATTTCAATGCAGGCACATCAGAACCACAAAAATCACTCAACAATTCATTAATATTATTGATGTATTTATCTCTTACCCAATCTAATACAAAACGGTTAGGAGCATAGAGTGCTAATGTATTATCACTCAATTCTGCCTGGAGAGGGCGTATCCACATACTGAATTCTGTGGCAGGTAACTCATCCTGCAATCGGGCAAGACATTGCTGCCAAAGTGAAAATGACACGACGGACTCCCCTAAAACAAGACCAATGGAAAATTATTAAATTTAATAGGTAATAAAAATTGTTAATACCCCAGAAAAGATTTACCGAAAATTTGCGTGATAAACAAAATCATCTTGTACAAGCTATGATCTAAGTACACTATAATAGATCATAACGCAAAATTTGAATAAGATCCTCACTCTTTTACACAGTTTTAGCACTTTTTATCCACAGGATTAAATTTAGGATCAAGATGTATAAAATGAATAAGGAAGTAAAAAGAATACTAGCACATATATTAGATATACATAACACCTAGTAACAGATAACTTTAGATCAAACTAGACGATTAGTCTCTATTTTGAGCCAAATAATTTTTTGATCTTTTAATGATCCTTGAGATTTCCATGAGAAGCCGTATAATTTTGTACCTTTTGTGTGATATCATCATTTTTCCAGTTTTCTGGCAGTGCTTGGTAAGAAAGAAAAGTAGGGTATTTGTTTAAGTTTTATCGTAGCTAATGGTGGAGAAAAGCGTTGAATTTTTCTCCCGCATTGCGTAATGCTAGATATTTTATTACAATCCTGCCTCTTTGCTATATTGGTGTTGTTACGATTGGATATATCAGTATTGTTTGTTCCACTGGTAACCCACGAATTTACTGAATTAATAATAACTATTTTGTTAAGTTAGGTAGAAACCGCTATGAAACGCACTTTTCAACCGTCCGTACTAAAACGTAACCGTTCTCACGGTTTCCGTGCTCGTATGGCCACTAAAAATGGTCGTCAGGTTTTGGCTCGTCGTCGTGCTAAAGGCCGCGTTCGTCTGACCGTTTCTTCAAAGTAATAACCCTATCGAAGTGGTTATGCTTGCTTTTCCTAGGGAGTTAAGATTATTAACTCCCAGGCATTTTGATTATGTCTTTCAGCAGCCACAACGGGCGAGTTCTCCAGAAATCACCATTCTTGGCCGCCTCAATGAGCTGGGATACACGCGCATAGGTCTTACTATCGCAAAAAAAAATGTTAAACGGGCACATGAACGCAATCGAATTAAGCGATTAATGAGAGAATATTTTCGTTTACATCATCATGAGTTGCCTTCGATGGATTTTGTGATATTAGTAAGAAAGGGGGTTGCTGATTTGGATAATCAAGAAATCACCGAAACATTAGGCAAATTATGGCGTCGTCACTGTCGTTTGGCTCGCGGTTCTTAATCTCGATAATAAGAGGTTATCAATTGATAGTAAGTCCATTGTTAGGGCCGCGATGCCATTTCAACCCTAGCTGTTCCCAATATGGGATCGAAGCACTATATCGATTTGGATTGAGAAAAGGTGGTTGGTTAATGATGAAACGCGTATTAAAATGCCATCCTTTACATAGAGGTGGTAACGATCCTGTTCCACCTAGACAGAATGACCATAATAGAGAACATTAACGATGGATTCGCAACGAAATCTTTTATTCATCGCTTTGCTATTTGTTTCGTTTTTAATTTGGCAGACATGGGAAAGTGATAAAACACAACCTATAAAGACTGACCAAATCGTAAAACAAATGGATATGCCAAGTCATGATAACCAAGCTAATCTAGGTAATGAGCAAGCTAAATTTATCACAGTAAAAACTGATGTGCTTGAATTACGCATCAATACCCGTGGCGGCGATATTGATCAGGCTGAGCTGTTGCTTTACCCTAAGGAATTACATTCATCTGATCCGTTTCGTTTATTGGAAACCAGTAAAGATTTTATTTATCAAGCACAGAGCGGCTTGATCGGTCAGGATGGTCCCGATAACCCTGGCTACAATAATGGATTGCGTCCTTTATATTTCTCAAATGCAACCAGTTATGTGTTGCAAGATGGCCAAGATGAACTGCGTGTTCCTCTTACCTTTACTGGTAAATATGGAGTGGTTTATCAGAAAGTCTATCTATTAAAACGTGGTAAATATAATATTTCTGTTGAGTATAATATTGACAATAATAGTGCCAAACCATTGACGCCAGCTTTTTTTGGTCAGTTAAAACAGACTGCAGAACTACCAAAAGAGCGTGATACAGGAAGTAATAATTTTGCCTTACATACTTATCGTGGCGCAGCATATTCTTCCGATGAAACAAATTATAAAAAATATAGTTTCAGTGATATTACTGATAATAGTTTAAACGTTAATACTAAAGGTGGTTGGGTCGCAATGTTGCAGCAATATTTTGCTACAGCATGGATACCTGGCTATCAGAACCAAAACGCTTTTTATACAATCGATTTAGATAAAGACATTGCTATTATTGGCTATAAGAGTTCGCCAATAACAGTTGCGGCTAATAGTAAAGGAAATTACACCTCAACCTTGTGGGTAGGTCCTGAATTACAATCGGAAATGGCAGCAGTTGCACCACATTTAGATTTAACTGTGGACTATGGTTGGCTGTGGTTTATTTCTCAACCGTTATTTAAATTATTGAAATTTATTCATGGTTTTATAGGTAACTGGGGCTTTTCCATCATTGTTATTACTTTTATTGTGCGCGGGATTATGTATCCATTAACTAAAGCACAATATACTTCAATGGCAAAAATGCGTTTGTTGCAGCCCAAACTTGCGGCGATGAAAGAACGTATTGGTGATGATAAGCAACGTATGAGCCAAGAAATGATGGCTCTCTATAAAGCAGAAAAAGTCAATCCGTTAGGTGGTTGTCTGCCTTTATTGATTCAGATGCCTATTTTCCTAGCTTTATATTATATGTTGATGGGTTCTGTCGAGCTGCGCCATGCTCCCTTTATTGGTTGGATCCAAGATCTATCAGCTCAGGATCCATACTATATTCTACCGTTGTTAATGGGTTTGACGATGTATATTATTCAGAAAATGTCGCCAACGACAGTAACTGATCCTATGCAACAGAAGATTATGACCTATATGCCGGTTATTTTTACGGTATTTTTCTTGTGGTTTCCTTCTGGTTTGGTTTTATACTATATCGTTAGTAACCTGGTGACGATTATCCAGCAACAAATTATTTATCGTGGATTAGAAAAGCGTGGCCTACATAGTCGCGATAAAAAATAAGTTTTGGCATTTTGTTATTTGCAATTAAAGAAATAACAAAATAGAAAATTTATTAAGGCGGTCATTAGACCGCCTTAATCATATTTATGGTAAGAATTGAGAGTAAAATGAGTATATATACCAATGATACAATTATTGCGCAGACAACCCCTCCTGGACGTGGTGGTGTTGGTATTTTGCGAATATCAGGGCCAAAAGTTGTTGAAGTTGCCAGCATTGCTTTAGGTAAAATACCTCGACCTCGCTATGCGGATTACCTGCCTTTCTATGATAACAATGGCAAAGTGTTAGATCAGGGAATTGCCCTCTATTTTCCTGCCCCCAACTCATTTACTGGTGAAGATGTTCTTGAATTGCAAGTGCATGGTGGGCCTATCATTATTGATTTATTACTTAAACGGATTTTAGCTATCAATGAGATCCGGATTGCTAATCCAGGTGAATTTTCTGAGCGCGCCTTTCTTAATGACAAAATGGATTTAGCTCAGGCGGAAGCTATTGCTGATCTAATCGATGCAAGTACTGAGCAGGCTGCTCGTTCAGCGGTAAATTCGTTACAGGGTGTTTTCTCACAGCAGATTTATGAAATGGTGGAAGCGCTTACTAACTTGCGTATTTACGTTGAAGCTGCAATTGATTTTCCAGATGAAGAAATTGATTTTTTATCTGATGGTAAGATAGAAACAAAATTGAATCAGGTAATAGCCCATTTGGATAGTGTGCGTTTACAAGCTTATCAAGGTAGCTTATTACGAGAAGGCATGAAGGTTGTGATTGCAGGACGACCGAATGCAGGGAAATCTAGCTTATTAAACGCGCTATCTGGCCGTGAAACGGCGATTGTAACGGATGTTGCTGGCACAACCAGAGATGTATTACGTGAACATATTCATATTGATGGTATGCCTCTGCATATTATTGACACGGCAGGCTTACGTGAAGCGACAGATGAAGTTGAGAGAATAGGTATTGAGCGAACCTGGCAAGAAATAGAGCAAGCAGATCATATATTATTTATGGTGGATAGCACCACTACAGAAGCAACTGAACCTGAGCAGATTTGGCCGGAATTTATGGCGCGATTGCCGAAATCTTTACCTATTACGGTGATTAGAAATAAAGTCGATATTACTAATGAACCAGTAACAATAACAAAAGTTAGCAATTACTCACTTATTCGCCTGTCAGCCTATCGCAAAGAAGGTATTGATTTATTACGTCAACATTTGAAAGAAAGCATTGGATTGAATCATCATATAGAAGGCGTATTCTTAGCCAGACGACGTCATATTCAAGCACTTAATATTGCCGCAGAGCATTTACAGCAAGGTTATCAACAGTTAGTGGTTGCTCACTCTGGTGAGTTATTAGCAGAAGAACTTCGTTTGGCTCAACAGGCATTAAGTGAAATTACAGGGGAATTTAGCTCCGATGACTTATTAGGTCGTATTTTTTCCAGCTTCTGTATTGGAAAATAGCATGTAAACAAAAACAATCACTCCACATCAGCAGGCAGATCTATTTCAGGCAATGACTTGTTAAATTTTAAGCTACATTGATATCCTCTCGGCCTAAAGGTCGAGAGTTGTTACTGTTTCTGGATCACAAATTGTTCTTTAGTTGGCTCTATTTTCGATTAAAATGTTTTGCTTTAAGTAGTTTAATATTTCAACGGCTTTAAATATTATTAAATAACGCAAATTAACTGACCATTTTTTAGTGTAATTTATCGGAATATGTTTATCTAACCCTGGCGTAAAGGAGATAATTTTTCCCTATTGTTATATAGCACTGGGGAGAATGATTTAACTCGATTTATTAGCTTTTGGTATTTTTACTCATTCTATCAATATAAGCCATGCCAAAGGCAGATAAAACAAAAGCCAAATGGATAATTACACTCCACATTATTGTATTATCGGCTACTTTTTCAGCTTCCATAAACAGTCGTAAAAGATGAACCGAAGAAATAGCAACAATTGATGAGGCAACTTTATTTTTAATGGAATTGACATCCATTTTGCCCATCCAGCTTAATTTTTGATGTTTATCATCAACGGTCATTTTTAAAATAAAGTTTTCGTAACCTGAAAACATCACCATAACTAAAAGCCCACCAACCAGTGCAATATCAACCAGTGATAAAACCGTTAATATTAATCACGGCTTTGTTGAATAAATCGAACTTTTAGGTGATTGGCGGAGCTGATCGCTAAATTCGTTTCAACATCAGGTCCCCATGGCAAAGCAAAAGTTTAAAATTACCAACTGGCCCGCGTACAACAAGGCACTCAGACAACGCGGTTCCCTGACGGTATGGCTTGATGAGTCGGCCATCGCTGGATGGACTGACAGTTCTTCGCCTGAAGGTCGTGGCCGGCCGCTTTACTACAGCGATATGGCTGTTACCACTGTCCTGATGATGAAGCTTGTGTTTAACCTGTCGCTCCGGGCATTACAGGGCTTCGTTGATTCGATTTTTAAACTCATGTCTTTGCCGCTGTGCTGTCCGGACTACTCGCTGGTCAGCAGACGAGCAAAGAGCGTCAACATCAGCATAAAAACGCCAACGCGTGGTGAAATCTCGCATCTGGTCATCGACAGTACCGGTCTGAAGGTCTTTGGCGAAGGTGAATGGAAAGTCAGGCAGCATGGGGCTGACAGACGAAGAGTGTGGCGCAAGCTTCATCTGGCAGCAGACAGTGTGACTCATGAGATTATCTGTGCCGACTTATCGCTCAGCGGAACGACAGATGCGCAGGCACTGCCGGGCCTGATTAACCAAACCCACCGGAAAATCAGGGAAGTGTCAGCAGACGGTGCTTATGACGCCTGTTACTGCCACGATGCGTTGCTAAGAAAGAAAATCAGGCCCCTTATCCCGCCGCGAAGCGGAGCGAAATACTGGCCGGACAAGTACCATGAACGTAACCATGCGGTGGCGAATCATCGTCTGAGCAGGAGTAATGATATGTGGAAAAAGAAAGTGGGTTATCACCGGCGTTCAGTGGCAGAAACAGCGATGTTCCGCATAAAAACTTTGCTGGGTGGCCATCTGAGGCTGCGTGACTATGAGGCTCAGGTAGGTGAAGCAATGGCGATGGTCAAAGCGCTGAACCGTATGACGTTGTTGGGTATGCCACACAGCGTCAGGATCGGATAACAGCTGTAGCAGAGGGAGCCATCCTGGCGGCTAATTCTGATTTATTCAACAAAGCCTTCCGCTTATTAAGCCTGGGGCTAATTTTTACTGGGATTATTGGGCTAAAACTGGTACATTAATTTTAAAGTTATTTATTATAGCCAAATATTTATTTTGTCATGGCATATTTAATACGGGGCATGGATATTTATTCATGCCCTGATTAATTTAGTACTGAATTCCGCTAATCATAAGTAAAATTTGTATGTATAATAAGTGAATTTAGTTTATTTATATATTGGTGCTAGTGGTGTTTTATGCAAAAAATCGACATGGCAAATTGGAAATATAAGCAGAATAAAATAAATTAATAAACTATTTAGAAAATATTATTTATTTTTTTACTAAATTTGGTAAATATCATTTTCACATCATAAAAAAGATAAGATTAATTAATAATAAGAATCTTATTATTAATTAATTTTATCGAGGTTTTTATGACAATAGGCTTTGTTGAATAAATCAGAATTAGCCGCCAGGATGGCTCCCTCTGCTACAGCTGTTATCCGATCCTGACGCTGTGTGGCATACCCAACAACGTCATACGGTTCAGCGCTTTGACCATCGCCATTGCTTCACCTACCTGAGCCTCATAGTCACGCAGCCTCAGATGGCCACCCAGCAAAGTTTTTATGCGGAACATCGCTGTTTCTGCCACTGAACGCCGGTGATAACCCACTTTCTTTTTCCACATATCATTACTCCTGCTCAGACGCTGATTCGCCACCGCATGGTTACGTTCATGGTACTTGTCCGGCCAGTATTTCGCTCCGCTTCGCGGCGGGATAAGGGGCCTGATTTTCTTTCTTAGCAACGCATCGTGGCAGTAACAGGCGTCATAAGCACCGTCTGCTGACACTTCCCTGATTTTCCGGTGGGTTTGGTTAATCAGGCCCGGCAGTGCCTGCGCATCTGTCGTTCCGCTGAGCGATAAGTCGGCACAGATAATCTCATGAGTCACACTGTCTGCTGCCAGATGAAGCTTGCGCCACACTCTTCGTCTGTCAGCCCCATGCTGCCTGACTTTCCATTCACCTTCGCCAAAGACCTTCAGACCGGTACTGTCGATGACCAGATGCGAGATTTCACCACGCGTTGGCGTTTTTATGCTGATGTTGACGCTCTTTGCTCGTCTGCTGACCAGCGAGTAGTCCGGACAGCACAGCGGCAAAGACATGAGTTTAAAAATCGAATCAACGAAGCCCTGTAATGCCCGGAGCGACAGGTTAAACACACGCTTCATCATCAGGACAGTGGTAACAGCCATATCGCTGTAGTAAAGCGGCCGGCCACGACCTTCAGGCGAAGAACTGTCAGTCCATCCAGCGATGGCCGACTCATCAAGCCAGACCGTCAGGGAACCGCGTTGTCTGAGTGCCTTGTTGTACGCGGGCCAGTTGGTAATTTTAAACTTTTGCTTTGCCATGGGGACCTGATGTTGAAACGAATTTAGCGATCAGCTCCGCCAATCACCTAAAAGTTCGATTTATTCAACAAAGCCTACCAGAGGCAGTTCGATCCGGCCAATTAGGAACATGAATAACAGGTATGGTAACTTTAGCATCTTGACCTTTTTCGGTGACTTGCAATAAATATTGCTGATAATCCAATCCGTCAGCTAATTTACCCTCACCGGTACCCTTTGCAGTGACTGAAATATCACCATATTGATTGCTTTTTCTAAAATATTCAGGCAATTTTTCGCCAAATTCTGGATTAATATCTTTTTCTGATGCCAATACAACCAGCGCAGGTGTACGATTAGCCACCAACATCTTAAAGTAATCTTCCATTGATTTTGGTTTTGGATATTGGCAAGCACTAGCGACATTCTGACCAGCAATTTGTACCCGATTAGCGGGTAAAGGCTGACCATTCGGGGCTGTCACAGCCGTTGCTTTTGCAGTCCAGATATTGCCAAACCGTTGATTCTCAACTTTCTCAATATATTGTGATTTGTCTATGTTGACATCGCTAAAGTTGTCCGCTAACCGTTGAAATAGATCTTTAGCTAGTAGAACGGTTTGTTGTTGGTCTTCTGCTGACATTCTACGTGGCGGTAATGGCGGTGCGGGTACCTCTGGATCACTTAACATTCTCTTTAATTTTGTTGGAAGCATATCTGTATCAGTAGCATTTTCTAATTTAGTCGTACCTTCATCCATCTTAGCGGATGATCTTTTATCACTAATGTAATTACCCTTCGTTTCTTCAAATTGCTTAAGTAAGTCCAGCTGTGATGTTTTATCTAATATTTTTGCGCTAGTGGAATTTTTTATTTCGTTAATAATTTTTTCAGCACTCAATTTATTACTAGGTTTAGATACTTGAGTTGCCGCAACCAGAAAAGCAGAGCGGTCATATCCTTTACTACCATGTATTACTGGTAATACTTTATTGAGATCATGTACTGTTTTACTATTTTTTTGGTAAAGCTCAGTCGAATGATCATGGCTTGCCAGATTAATACGATCAGTGATAGCCTTTAACCCTTCATTATTGATGTTATTTTTTCCTAGCCAATTATTAATATGAATAACAGGCACTTGATATGACTGCTTACCTTCCTTAATTTCTATTTGATACTCGTCATAGTTAAATTTGCCAGCAGATCTGTTTTCCACACTCTTTTCAACCTTAACTGACACACTCCCATACTTTCCACTTTGCTTAAAATATTCAGGTAAGCCTCCAGTCTCAATGTCCTTATTTGATGCCAAGACAACCAGAAGTGGCGTTTGATTATCAGATAGCATTTTAAAATAACTTTCTAAATATTATGTTTTAGGATACTCACTGATCATTGCCACATTCCGATCCGCAATTTGCACGTGATTTGCGGGTAATAACTTACCATCCGGCGCTTTAACTAAAGTTGCCTTAGCCAGCAAAAGCTTATTATTTCGTTGGTTACTGAGAAGGATACCATCATCGCCAATTATGCTTGCCGCACTCGATACTGCACCAGCAACCGCTTTTTCTGATGGTATATTCAGGGTTTCTGTCGCACCTAACTTTGGCTTAGGAGGAAGCAGCGGTGGGTTGGTTAACTTTTTTTCCGCCACAGTAGGTTTTGCTGGAATTTCCGGTGGCGTTACATCAATCTCAAAATTCATACCAGCATGACGCCGCGTTTGATTACTGTCTAGATCCGTTTCAGTATCTAAATGGGGTTTGTGCCGTAACAAAATGGACGCTGATTCGCTATTCTTGATAATATTACGCCCTTGATACTCAGTTTTTTGTGCCCCATTTTGGCCGCCAGATGCCTCATCTGAGGCATAATTGGTATTAGGCATTAATTATTATAAATCGGTAAGATATTAGGCATCATAAAACCCCTTATTTTTAAGTTAATCTATTACTTTTCAGCTACACATTGTTCTGATTTTTCAAGCAATAATTCAAAAGTATCAATAATTTCATATGTGTTGATCTCATATAAAGGCAATTTCACCCATAATATAAGATGTTGTTCTTCATTAAGTGCGGCAATTGGTTGCCAACGTAGCTGGGTCAAATTATTAAAATGCAATAAAGATAAAATAGTAATATTTTTTTGCGTTAACTCATTTACATGACCTAAATCAGTAAAAATATACCAATCAAACTGATCAATTAACCCCAAATAAAAGTAAAATTTATTATCGATAGTTAAACTGAAAGCTTCCTGTTTGGATGTTTTTTCTATTGGTTCAAGACCAATATGATTAAAAAGTAATGATACTTTTTGGTGAAAAATAGCAAGTTGATGCACTAAACAATACCTCTTATTAAAAAATAACTTCTGTGCTTACTGCTTGTATTTGGCGTTATTCTTATTATTTATTAAAAAAAAATAAAAAATGCTATTTAATCCAGCTCAAACTAAATTAATAAAACAGAATTAATAGTCCATTTAAACATAGAAAAATTAATTATTTCTAATCATGCTCTTTTACAGAAAATAATTATTAGTTACAAATAAAAAACGATACAACTAGCCTGTTTCACAGCAAATAGGAAAGTGACCTAATTAACAATTATGCAAAATAATTTTTACATCTCATCGGTTAGCACGTTTCAGCTAGTTGAGCTTTAAGCAAAATAGATTATAAGAATGGAGATCATCACTTTTTTACTAATAACAACATTAGATGGAGCTAATATGAATAACGTTATTAAACCTATGAGCTGGGTTATTTTTGCTCTGCTAGGTGCCTTTTCATTGGGTTATATTGCCCTCAATCGAGGTGAACAAATTAACGCATTATGGATTGTTGTTGCGGCAGTTTGTATCTACTCATTGCCTATCGTTACTATGGGCGCTATATCGCCAATCAGGTTCTTGCTATCGATCCGACTCACATGACTCCCGCTCTTCGCTATAATGATGGCTTAGATTATGTACTAACCAATAAAAAAATCCTATTTGGTCATCATTTCTCTGACATTGCCGGAGCGGGTCCTTTAGTTGGGCCAGTGCTTGCTGCACAAATGGGCTATTTGCCTGGTATACTGTGGATATTAGAGGGAGTTGTTTTTGCTGGTGCAGTGCAATATCTGATGGTGCTGTTTGTATCTGTTCGCCGTGATGGACGTTTACTTGGTGAATTGGTAAAAACCGAAATGGGAAATATCGCAGGGATCACGATCCTTATTGCTTGCTTTATGATTATGGTGATTATTCTTGCTGTTTTGGCCATGATTGTCGTAAAAGCCTTAACGCATAGCCCTTGGGGAACTTACACGGTAGCCTTTACCATCCCACTAGCCATTTTTATGGGGGTGTACATCCGTTATATTCGTCCTGGCCAAATTGGTGAAATTTCAATTATTGGTTTTACTTTCTTAATCTTTGCTATCGTTTCAGGTGAATGGGTTAGCAAAAATGAAAGTTGGGCCTATTATTTCGATTTCGATGGTATTCAGCTAACCTGGCTACTGATCATTTATGGCTTTATCGCTGCAGTGCTGCCTGTATGGTTACTATTGGCGCCACGAGATTATCTATCAACTTTCTTAAAAATTGGTACCATTATCGGACTGGCTATCAGCATTATCATTACTCGTCCTACGTTACAAATGCCAGCACTGACCCAATTTATTGATGGTAGCGGACCAGTATGGTCTGGTGAACTATTTCCTTTCCTCTTTATTATCATCGCCTGTGGTGCCGTTTCGAGCTTTCATGCTTTGATTGCATCAGGTACAACACCAAAAATGTTAGCAAATGAAAATCAGGCCTGTTTGATTGGTTACGGTGGCATGCTAATAGAGTCGTTTGTCGCTATCATGGCATTAATTGCGGCTTGCATCATCGCTCCAGCGGTCTATTTTGCAATGAATAGCCCAATGTCAATGTTAGCGCCGGTTGGAACCTCTGACGTGGTGGCTTCCGCGGCGCAAATAATCAGTAGCTGGGGATTTCATATTACACCAGAAACCCTAATCAACATTGCTAACGAAGTTGGAGAACAATCTATTATTTCAAGAGCCGGTGGGGCACCAACCCTGGCTGTTGGGATGGCTTATCTACTACATAGTGCATTTAGCGGCTTACTCAATGTCTCTTTCTGGTACCATTTCGCGATCTTGTTCGAAGCGTTATTCATTTTAACCGCTGTCGATACTGGAACAAGAGCTGCACGCTTTATGTTGCAAGATTTATTAGATGTTATATCACCACCGCTAAAAAGAACCGATTCATTACTTGCCAATGTTATTGCCACAATACTTTGTGTGTTAGCGTGGGGATATTTTCTTTATCAAGGTATAGTAGATCCATTAGGCGGTATCAATACATTATGGCCACTGTTCGGTATTGCCAATCAGATGCTAGCAAGTATGGCGTTAATGCTTTGCACCGTCGTTTTATTCAAAATAAAACGACATATTTATGCTTAGGTAACCCTATTACCTACCTGTTGGCTGATCATTTGTACGATGACAGCGGCTTGGGAGAAAGTATTTAGTAAAAATAGTAGTATCGGTTTTTTGGCCATTGCCACCAAATTTCAGTCGCTGATTAACAGCGGTAATATTCCGCCACAATATAGCCAATCTCAGTTAGTGCAATTAGTTTTTAATAATCGTGTCGATGCAGGATTGACCAGTTTTTTTATGATCACGCTAGTGATTTTAGCATTGTTTTCAATCAGAACGATTTGAAGCGCGCTCAAATCAGCCACTCCAACCAGCCGTGAAACACCCTGCTTAGCAATAGCGGCAAATGATAAGAACATTATTGTGAATCCACAGCGAATTATTAATACTTAAGTCCTAAATCACTAATGGCTAATAGAAAACAGATAAATCAATAGCTAAGATAATAGAAAATATTGCGGAAACAATAATAGCCTGAAA
Organism: Arsenophonus endosymbiont of Aphis craccivora; assembly: GCF_013460135.1. Lineage (GTDB taxonomy): Bacteria > Pseudomonadota > Gammaproteobacteria > Enterobacterales > Enterobacteriaceae > Arsenophonus > Arsenophonus nilaparvatae. Next base: position 719,205 of record NZ_CP038155.1, on the reverse strand, counting down.
TTTTCAGGCTATTATTAGCAATAAAAAATAATGCTCCTATCACTCCATTCATTGTTAACAAACAACCTTTAATTAAAAGCGATAGATTAGCTAAATATTATTTCACCCGAGAAACATATTCACCGGAGCGGGTATCAACTTTAATTACCTCACCAATTTGAACGAATAGCGGAACTTTTACCACCGCACCGGTACTTAATGTTGCCGGTTTTCCGCCCGTACCTGCGGTATCCCCCTTTAAACCCGGATCGGTATCAACCACTGCCAGTTCAACAAAATTCGGTGGCGTGATAGCAATAGGCTGTCCATTCCATAATGTAACAATGCAATCAGCTTGATCGATTAACCATTTTGCATTATCACCGACCGCTTTTTCATCAGCAGCTAGTTGCTCAAAAGTCTCATTATTCATAAAATGCCAAAACTCACCATCACTATATAGATAGGTCAAGTTCAGATCCATAACATCAGCACTTTCGACAGAATCAGTTGACTTAAATGTTTTTTCTAATAACTTATTAGAAATTAATTTACGGATCCGTACGCGAGCAAACGCTTGCCCTTTGCCTGGTTTGACAAATTCGCTTTCCACAATTGCACAAGGCTCGCCATCTAACGTGATTTTAAGACCTGAGCGAAATTCATTGGTACTATAGGTAGCCATAGAAATCCTCTAAATTTTTTAAGTAAAAATGGCATAGCCAAAAAATGTTTAATATTGTAACTCAAAAAAGCCCTGCCAAAGAAGTCTGGCTACAACAACTTGCAGAAGCTGTCACTGATCCTGACGAATTGCGACGATTACTGTCACTACAAAATGATCCGGAATTGCGTGCTGGAAGTGCTGCTCGTGCTTTATTTCCGCTGCGCGTACCTCACCCTTTTATTGCAAAAATGCGGATCGGTGATGCCAATGATCCCCTTTTACGGCAAGTTAATACGCTAAAATCTGAATTTAATCTTACGCCAACATTTTCGACTGACCCGTTAAATGAGCAAAATAGTCCAATTCCAGGATTATTACATAAATATCAGGATCGCGTCCTACTATTAGTGAAAGGAGGTTGTGCCGTTAATTGCCGCTACTGCTTCCGGCGTCACTTTCCGTATGAAGAACACAAAGGCAACAAACAAAATTGGCAGACTGCATTAAATTATATTCAACGCCATACTGAGCTTAATGAAGTTATTTTTTCAGGCGGCGATCCTTTGATGGCAAAAGATCATGAGTTAGATTGGCTGATGTCACAGTTAGAAACTATCCCTCATATCAAACGTCTTAGGATCCATAGCCGATTACCGGTGGTTATTCCTGCTCGCATTACCACAACACTTTGCCAACGTTTCAATATTTCTCGATTACAGATTATTATGGTGACTCATATCAATCATGCCAACGAAATTGACAGTGAGTTTAGTCGCGCGATGGAACAGTTAAAACAGGTAAGTGTTACCTTATTAAATCAAAGTGTACTTTTGCGCGGTGTGAATGATAATGCTGACTGTCTCGCTAAATTAAGTAATAAACTGTTTGAAAACGGCATACTACCTTATTATTTACATCTATTAGATAAAGTCCAAGGTGTCGCCCATTTTATGGTAACGGATGAAGAGGCTCGCATCATAATGAAAGAACTGCTTACCCGTATCTCAGGCTATCTGGTACCGAGATTAACCAGAGAAATAGGTGGAAAATTGAGTAAAACACCGATTGACTTACAATTACAATAACAATTTAGCTACATGATAAAACGCATGATCCTATATTATTCAGGATCATGCTTAGCATGCGTTATGGACACTTATAAACTTGTCCTATCATTTTTACTGTAAGTAGGAATAAAACTCGAGAGTAACGTTTCCGTTGGGCTATTAGCGCCATAAATAACATTACCTCCCATCTCAGCAGCTTTATTGCGTAAATCATTTGCTGCGCCACGCAGTGAACTAGACTCATTATTTACGCCACTAAGCCAATTACTTTGGGCGCCGGTAATCGACCCTAAATGCCGACATTCACTTCCATGCTGGGCATTAACGAAAAGAACTTTTTCACCCGCGGTAGTAATTTTATTGGTTGTTGAACAGCCAGCCAAGACAAATAGTGTGGCACCAAGCAATACTTTAATTCGCATGTTGTTCCTCAGTTACTTTTAGCTATACATTAATATCAACGCTTACATTACCGAATTTTTTTGCCAAATTAAGCTTATTATCAATAACAACATAATATCCAGCCAAATAGTTTGGCCATCAATCTTTTATACCAGCGTGTTAACAACATTTTACCCTATTCTAGTAAATATACTCGGTTAAATCATATTATCGCAAAATTAAATCATCTTATGTGAAAAAATAGACTTAAAGCCAATAACCAGCCGCTAGCAAACCCTTAATGAAACCAAATTGCAAACAGATAAAAATTTGATAATAAAAAACCCCGAGTCAAAAGTTAAACTCAGGGTTCTTTTCGTGATAAGGATAACGATGTTAGGATTTTAATACCTTACATCATACCACCCATACCACCCATACCACCCATACCACCCATACCAGCAGCAGCACCTAGATCAGCTTTATCTTCTTTTGGTAAATCAGTTACCATAGCTTCAGTTGTGATCATAAGACCGGCGATTGAGCCAGCAAATTGTAAAGCCGAACGAGTAACCTTAGTTGGATCCAGAATACCCATGTCAAGCATGTCGCCATACTCTTCAGTTAAAGCGTTATAACCGTAGTTGCCTTTACCTTGTTTAACATTGTTAACAACTACAGCTGATTCTTCGCCCGCATTCTCAACAATTTGGCGCATAGGTGATTCCATCGCGCGAAGGGCGATATCAATACCAACTTTTTGATCTTCGTTGTCACCTTTCAACTTATCTAATGCAGCTGCAACACGAACTAGAGCAACACCGCCGCCAGCAACAATACCTTCCTCTACGGCTGCACGAGTTGCATGCAACGCATCATCAACACGGGCACGTTTCTCTTTCATTTCAACTTCAGTCGCAGCACCTACTTTAATCACCGCAACACCACCTGATAACTTGGCAATACGCTCTTGTAATTTTTCACGATCATAATCGGAGGTTGCTTCATCACGTTGTTGCTTAATTTGTTCGATACGGCTTTTAATCGTGCTTTTTTCACCGATACCATCAATAATAGTGGTGTTATCTTTGTTAATAACGATACGTTTCGCTTGACCTAAATCTTCTAGCGTCGCTTTCTCCAACTCCATACCGATCTCTTCAGAGATAACAGCACCTTTGGTTAGAATAGCAATATCCTGCAACATGGCTTTACGGCGATCACCAAAACCAGGGGCTTTTACCGCAGCAACTTTTACAATACCACGTAAGTTGTTTACCACCAATGTCGCCAGGGCTTCACCTTCAACATCTTCAGCAATAATCAACAACGATTTGCCTGCTTTAGCGACAGCTTCCAATGCAGGTAACAATTCACGAATATTAGAAACTTTTTTATCTACTAACAAGATATAGGCATTTTCTAATTCGACAGAGCCCGCATCTGGCTTATTAATAAAATAAGGAGACAAATAACCGCGATCAAATTGCATACCTTCAACAGTAGCTAGTTCATCTTCTAAACCGGAACCTTCTTCAACGGTAATAACGCCTTCTTTGCCAACTGCTTTCATTGCTTTAGCAATTAATTCACCGACGGTTTTATCAGAGTTAGCCGAAATCGTACCGACTTGTTCAATCTCTTTATTATCAGCACACGGTTTAGATAATTTTTTCAATTCTTCAACTGCCGCAGAAACCGCTTTATCAATACCTCGTTTTAAATCCATTGGGTTCATGCCGGCAGCAACCGCTTTTAAACCTTCGCTAACAATCGATTGAGCGAGTACTGTTGCTGTGGTTGTGCCATCGCCTGCTGCATCATTCGCCTTAGATGCAACTTCTTTTACCATCTGGGCACCCATATTTTCGAATTTATCTTCTAATTCGATTTCACGCGCAACAGACACACCATCTTTAGTAATTGAAGGTGCTCCGAAAGATTTATCCAGAATTACATTACGGCCTTTCGGACCTAAAGTAACTTTAACTGCATCAGCAAGAATACTCACTCCACGAAGCATTTTTGCACGGGCGTCAATCCCAAATTTTACGTCTTTAGCTGCCATTGTTTCTTTCCTTTAAATTCATTCATTCTGAAGATCTAAGCGAGAAATTATTTTTCAACAATTGCCAGAATATCGCTTTCTGACATAATCAATACTTCGTCGTTATCAATCTTTTCTGTCTTCACGCCATAGCCGTCGTTAAAAATAACAGTATCGCCAACTTTCACATCTAACGGTTTATTTTCACCATTTTCTAAAATGCGACCGTTACCAACAGCTAGCACTTTGCCTCGAGTTGACTTACCAGCAGCAGAGCCCGTCAAAACAATTCCTCCAGCAGATTTAGCTTCAACTTCTTCGCGCTTGATGATAACCCTATCATGCAATGGACGTATCTTCATTAATAGATCTCCTATAAATAAAATCCATATAAGGTAAATAAGGATGATACTAGTATGTCTTATTACACCAGTACCCTCTTTGACGAAATGGGGTCAATTAAAATCAGTTCAAGGGGGTATACAAAAAATTTTTCATTTTTTCTTTCTACTTAAAAACAAAATCGTTAGTATTATTTATCATCATGATCTTATTTTTTAGAAAATTTGTCTTCATGTTTAATGCTGTTTGATGGAGAATCAGATTTTCTATCAAATGCGCCTTCATAGGTATGCCCTTTTGAAGAACGGTTAAAATTATCGTTATCTGCCCCGGCAGAATAAAAATGAATATGCGGCATAAGCTTCACGACTATCAGTTTTTGGATCGGAGAAAATAGTAGTAACAAACCTAAAAAATCCGTAAAAAAACCGGGTATGATTAACAGAATACCTGCAATCACTAAGGCCACATTCTTCATCATCTCCTCGGCCGGATTTTCACCGTCAGCTAATTTTTGACGGATTAACAATAAGTTCTTAATTCCCTGACTTTTTACTAAAGAAATTCCAAGGCATGAAGTTAAAACGACCAATATTAAAGTGGTTAATACACCTATGCTCTCAGCAACTCTAACAAAAATAACTGCTTCGATATAAATTAACAGGCATAAAAGTATGAATGGAAACCAACGCATACAATTCTCCTAATATTTGCTAATAAAACGCTAGCCTCTTGACTTAGCAAGATAAATTTTCTCAAAAAAATGAATATCACAATATTTGCTTTATAAGCCGATAATACCCATATGATGCAGATCTATCATACATTTTTTAATGATAAAAAATTTTAGTTTTTTTAATGGGTTATGTGAATGTGATCACACATATCATATTTAATCCACTAAAATGCATATATAGTATTCCATATTTATGACAATACCACTATTTCGGAATATATATCACGGTTATAATTAAAATCTTAGTTATTAATTTCAAATCTGACGTTAATATAATCAATTTTTACTATTATATTACATATTCAGTTAGTAAATCGCTATTTAATTTTAGGAAGGTTTGTATGTCTAAAAGTATCCGTTCTGAAGAAGACCTATTAGGTAAACGAGATGTACCTGCTGAAGCCTATTATGGTATTCATACATTGCGTGCGATCGAGAATTTCTATATTAGCGACCGAACTATTAATCATGTACCCGAATTTATTCGCGGAATGGTAATGGTAAAAAAAGCAGCGGCAATGGCAAATAAAGAACTAAAAACCATTCCACAAAAACAAGCAGATGCGATTATTAATGCCTGTGACCAAATTTTAGATAAAGGCAAGTGCATGGATCAGTTTCCAGTAGATGTCTTTCAAGGGGGAGCCGGTACATCATTAAATATGAATACTAACGAAGTCCTGGCTAACATTGGTCTTGAATTAATGGGACATAAAAAAGGTGAATACCAATATTTAGATCCCAATGACCATTTAAATAAGAGTCAATCAACTAATGATGCCTATCCAACCGGCTTTCGAATTGCGGTTTATAACTCTAGTACTAACCTCATTAAATCAATTACCCTACTTCAAGAAGGTTTTGAACAAAAAACCAACCAATTTAAAGATATTCTTAAAATGGGTCGCACCCAATTACAAGATGCGGTTCCTATGACAGTAGGGCAAGAATTTCATGCATTTGCTACATTATTAAAAGAAGAAATAAAAAATTTACACCGCGCTAGTGAATTATTACTTGAAGTCAATCTTGGTGCAACCGCAATCGGAACCCGAGTCAATACCGCTGCCGGTTATCAAGAATTGGTGGTAAAAAAATTAGCTGAAGTAACAGGATTGCCCTGCATTCCGGCAGAAGATTTAATTGAAGCAACTTCCGACTGTGGTGCTTATATTACAGTACATGCAGGCTTAAAACGCTTAGCCGTTAAACTATCAAAAATCTGTAATGATCTTCGCCTACTCTCTTCCGGCCCTCGTGCTGGTTTACAAGAAATCAATCTACCCGAACTACAAGCGGGTTCATCTATTATGCCTGCTAAAGTCAATCCTGTTATCCCTGAAGTGGTTAATCAAGCATGCTTCAAAGTTATTGGCAACGATACTTGTGTTACTATCGCAGCGGAAGCAGGACAATTGCAATTAAATGTGATGGAGCCGGCAATCGGCCAGGCAATTTTTGAATCTATTTCATTAATGAAGAATTCTTGCCGTAATTTACTGGAAAAATGTATTAACGGTATTACCGTCAATAAAGAAATATGCGAAAAATATGTTTTTAATTCGATTGGCATTGTCACTTATCTTAATCCATTTATCGGTCATCATAATGGCGATATCGTCGGTAAAATATGCGCTGAAACAGGTAAAAATGTTAGAGAAGTAGTATTAGAGCGAGGTTTACTAACAGAAGAACAATTAGACGATATTTTTTCTGTTGCAAATCTAAAAAATCCTCAGTATAAAGCGAAACGCTTTGATGACTAAATTAGCATGTTAACAATAAAAATTAATTCGTCTTAATTTTTAAGGCACGCTCTCTGCAAAGAAGCGTGACTTTTACTTTATGCATATACAAAAAACAAACAAAATATTATCAATTACTTTAAGGAGTAAACATTATGTTAGCCGTAGAATTTATTATTGTTCTGCTGGCCATCTTTCTGGGAGCACGACTAGGAAGTATCGGTATAGGCTTTGCTGGCGGTCTTGGCTTCTTGATGCTGGCAATTTTAGGGGTTAAACCAGGAACAATACACTATGATGTTATTTCCATTATTATGGCTGTTATCGCCGCTATCTCGGCCATGCAAATTGCCGGTGGATTAGATTATTTGATTGATCAAACAGAAAAATTACTTCGTAAAAATCCTAAATACATTACCATCTTAGCGCCGATCGTTACCTATTTTCTGACTTTATTTGCAGGTACAGGTAATATTTCATTGGCAACTTTACCGGTTATTGCAGAAGTTGCTAAAGAAAATGGTATTAAACCCTGCCGGCCCTTATCAACAGCTGTTGTTGCGGCACAAATCGGCATCACTGCATCACCGATTTCAGCTGCTGTGGTCTATATTGCTTCGGTTATGGAAAATCCTGCTATGGTTAGTAAACCCATTAGCTTACTAGCGATTCTCTTACCGGCAACTTTTTTAGCTATTTTACTTATGTCATTCATTATTTCTTGGTGCTTTGATTCTAAACTGGCTAATGATCGCATTTATCAACAACGTTTAGCCGCCGGATTAATTGAATTAAGAGGTTGTCAGTCTAAAAAAATTAAAGCTGGCCCGAAAAAGTCAGTGTTATTTTTTCTGCTAGGTGTCATATGTGTGGTTATTTATGCCATGATTAATAGCCCCAGTCTTGGTCTAATTGAAACACCACTAATGAATACGACCAATGCAATTTTGATTATTATGTTAAGTGTAGCGACCTTCATTACACTAAGTTGCCATGTTAAAACAGATGCTATCTTAAATTCTAGTACCTTTAAAGCAGGTATGAGTGCCTGTATCTGTATTTTAGGCGTAGCATGGTTAGGAGATACTTTTGTACAGACTAATATGGAGTGGATAAAAGCCACTGCCGGTCAACTTATTCATGATCATTCATGGATGCTAGCGGTGATATTTTTCATCTGTTCTGCACTACTCTACTCTCAGGCTGCAACGGCTAAGGCGCTAATGCCAATGGCGCTTGCTTTAAACGTCAGTCGATTAACCGCCATTGCCTCTTTTGCTGCAGTTTCGGGTCTCTTCGTTTTACCAACCTATCCAACATTAGTTGCCGCTGTTCAAATGGATGACACCCGTAAGACTCGCATTTGTCGCTTTGTGTTTAATCATCCATTTTTTATTCCTGGCACTATTGGTGTTTGCCTATCTGTCCTTTTCGGTTTTTTGTTTGGTAGCATCATCCTTTAATGTTAGAAAAATCTGATTCAAGGACCTAAAGTCCTTGAATTTTTATCGTAACAATCAATATTCTTTAAACAAATTAGCCACTAAAACTTTTCCAATCGATAAACAGTAGGTTATAGTTAAATAATTATCTTATTTTAAACTTAACAGCTATTTTTAAATCTATTATGCAGAGACGTGTTTATGTTTTAAGCTTATTACTAATACTGTGTTGGACATTCCTTTTATCAACCGCAGCATATGCTATTTTTGAAAAAGGAGGAATGAATCAATTGCTCTCTGCTGATCAAGCCTTCGTGTTTGATTTTGAACAAAAAGACAACAAATTGATAGTGAACTGGCAAATACAGCCCGGCTATTATCTCTATCAAAAACAGACAAAATTCCTTCCCAATCATGCCAAGCTCAGTAAATATCAATTACCAAAAGGAAAATATCATGAAGATGAATTTTTTGGTAAAACAGTTGTTTATTTTAATAATTTAGTTATTAATATTCCTATTATCAGTGCCACAGACCAAGCCAATATTGAAGTGAGATATCAAGGGTGTGCAGCTGCCGGCTACTGTTATCCACCAGAAACAAAAATTATTCCACTTAGCTCCGTCATTGCCACCAAACAATCGCTAGCCACCAGTAAATTTGTTCAACCAAACGCTAACTCGTCAGCGAAAAAAGGGCTTTGTTGAATAAATCGAACTTTTAGGTGATTGGCGGAGCTGATCGCTAAATTCGTTTCAACATCAGGTCCCCATGGCAAAGCAAAAGTTTAAAATTACCAACTGGCCCGCGTACAACAAGGCACTCAGACAACGCGGTTCCCTGACGGTCTGGCTTGATGAGTCGGCCATCGCTGGATGGACTGACAGTTCTTCGCCTGAAGGTCGTGGCCGGCCGCTTTACTACAGCGATATGGCTGTTACCACTGTCCTGATGATGAAGCGTGTGTTTAACCTGTCGCTCCGGGCATTACAGGGCTTCGTTGATTCGATTTTTAAACTCATGTCTTTGCCGCTGTGCTGTCCGGACTACTCGCTGGTCAGCAGACGAGCAAAGAGCGTCAACATCAGCATAAAAACGCCAACGCGTGGTGAAATCTCGCATCTGGTCATCGACAGTACCGGTCTGAAGGTCTTTGGCGAAGGTGAAAGGAAAGTCAGGCAGCATGGGGCTGACAGACGAAGAGTGTGGCGCAAGCTTCATCTGGCAGCAGACAGTGTGACTCATGAGATTATCTGTGCCGACTTATCGCTCAGCGGAACGACAGATGCGCAGGCACTGCCGGGCCTGATTAACCAAACCCACCGGAAAATCAGGGAAGTGTTAGCAGACGGTGCTTATGACGCCTGTTACTGCCACGACGCGTTGCTAAGAAAGAAAATCAGGCCCCTTATCCCGCCGCGAAGCGGAGCGAAATACTGGCCGGACAAGTACCATGAACGTAACCATGCGGTGGCGAATCAGCGTCTGAGCAGGAGTAATGATATGTGGAAAAAGAAAGTGGGTTATCACCGGCGTTCAGTGGCAGAAACAGCGATGTTCCGCATAAAAACTTTGCTGGGTGGCCATCTGAGCCTGCGTGACTAGGAGGTTCAGGTAGGTGAAGCAATGGCGATGGTCAAAGCGCTGAACCGTATGACGTTGTTGGGTATGCCACACAGCGTCAGGATCGGATAACAGCTGTAGCAGAGGGAGCCATCCTGGCGGCTAATTCTGATTTATTCAACAAAGCCATACACTTTCTGTGTAATATAAATTTAACTGCTGAAACGATGTCAATTGTCTCGAAAGGTTAATGCAAAGGGTATTTATCAATCATCTCAGCAATAGAATCATTAGGTTGATACTTTTACATTTTGGATATAATTAGCAATAATGATGTATCAAATAACAAGTATAGTAGTTATTTATGCTAATAAAATAAAAAAATTTGCAAAAATCAAAATGAATTGATAGATTATTTTTTGACTGAGCATTTTTATTGCCATTTAGGCTAACAATACCAACGATCATCTAATGTTTTTCATATGGTTTTATTAAGTTTTTCAGTCAATTAACTGAATTAAAATAATCATTATCCACTATTCCTTTAGCAATAGAGACTTATTTTTATAGGATATAAAATAAATTATTTGACGAAATACAGAGGGTATAAATTTTTAATAGTGTGGAGACAGATATGCGATTGTCACTTAAGAATTCCCTGGGTGGGATAATGTTATTTTTATGGTTGTTATTAAGTCCAACCGCAATTGCATGGCAAAAAGATAAAACTTACTCTATCACAATATTACATACCAATGATCATCATGGTCATTTTTGGCATAACCAAAACGGAGAATATGGGTTAGCAGCGCAAAAAACATTAGTTGCATAAATTCGCCATGAAGTTGCAAAAAAAGGGGAATTGTTTTACTGCTTTCCGGTGGAGATATTAACACAGGTGTGCCTGAATCCGATTTGCAAGATGCTAAACCAGATATTAAAGGCATGAATATGATTGGTTATGACGCAATGGCAATTGGTAATCATGAGTTTGATAAACCTTTGGCGCTCTTACGCAAACAACAACAATGGGCAACTTTTCCTTTTTTGTCAGCCAATATTTATCAAACCAGTACTCGCCAGAGATTATTCAAACCCTATCTTATTTTTAATAAACAGGGCATTAAAATTGCCGTTATTGGTTTAACTACCGACGATACTGTTAAGTTAGGTAACCCAGGGATATTTTCCGATATAGAATTCCGTTCTCCTATCAATGAAGCAAAAACGGTGATCCAATCTTTACGTGCTAATTAAAAACCTGATATCGTTATTGCAGCGACGCATATGGGACATTATAACAATGGTGAACATGGTTCTAATGCTCCTGGTGATGTTGAAATGGCGCGTAGTGTACCTACTGGATATTTGGATATGATAGTGGGCGGTCATTCTCAAGATCCCTTTTGTATGTCCGTCAGCAGGACAAATTACAAACAAGTTGATTATGTGCCTGGTACATTATGTATCCCAGATCGTCAAAATGGAACTTGGATTGTGCAGGCTCATGAATGGGGAAAATATGTTGGGCGGGCTGATTTTGAATTTAAAAATGGCAAATTTATTTTAACCCGTTATCGACTTATTCCTATTAATTTAAAAAAGAAACGGCTTAATGAAGATGGTTCTACAGAGTTAACTCTTTATACACGAGAAATTCCGCCAGATGTTGATATGGTAAAATTACTTTCTCCGTTTCAGACAAAAGGCCGTCAACAATTAGATATGAAATTAGGTTTTGTTGATGGTAGATTACAAGGTTCCCGCAACAAAATACGTTTTGAGCAAACTAATTTGGCACGGCTTATTTTAGCGTCGCGAGTGGAACGTGTAAATGCCGACTTTGCCATTATGAGCAGTGGCATGATCCGTAATTCTATTGAACGAGGTGAGATCAGTTATCGACAAATATTTAAGGTTTTACCTTTTGCTAATCATGTAGCCTATGTTGATTTTAATGGTCAGGAAGTGAACAATTATTTGGCAGCCGTTGCTAGTATGACGCCCGGTTCTGGGGCTTATGCCCAATTCTATAATATCAGTTTAATTCGTCATAAAGATGGCACGATTACAGATATTAAAATAGCCGGTCAGCCACTAGATATTAAAAAGCATTATCGGATGGCAACACTAGATTTTATTGCTTTTGGTGGTGATGGTTACCCGAAAATTAGCCATCATCCAAATTATGTCAATTCCGGATTGGTGGACACTGAGGTATTAAAGCATTTTATTGAAAAACATGCGCCGTTAAAAGTTAATGATTATGCGCCCGGTAAAGAAATTATTAATCATTGATTAATTCGGTATTATTTATCACTTTTTATATTGGCAAAAATTGCATTTAATAAATGAGCTAAATCGTTGGGATCAAGTTCAATCTCAAGTCCTCTTTTTCCACCTGAAATATAAATAGTGGCAAATTGCTTGGCTTGTTCATCAATAATAGTGGGCAGACATTTTTTTTGTCCTAATGGGCTAATTCCGCCTAATAAATAGCCTGTTATTTTTTGGGCGATTTGAGGATCAACCATTTCTGCTTTTTTGGCGTTAAATGTGCTGGCAACGCGTTTCAAATTAAGTTGTCCAGATACCGTTGTGATAGCAACGATGAGCTGTTTGCTATTTCCATTTAACGCTACCAGTAGCGTTTTAAATACTTGCCTGGCATCAAGCGCCAATTTTTCCACCGCCTCTTGACCGAAATGATGTAGATGAGCATCATGTTTATAGCTATGTAGCACATATTTGATTCCTTTTTTTTGCAATAAGTTAATAGCGGGGGTCATATAAAAACCTTATTTTATGTAATGTTATAGCGGGTGGTTAAATTGCCATTTTATTATTTTGATTGGCAATATCGCTTAAATAAAAACTGGAATTGAATTAATCGATTTGTTGTTTAAATAAGTTAGCAAGGTTGTTGTCGCCATATAAATGTAAAGCGCCAACGGCCACTACATAATGACCCGCTGACAATTTTTTTAACTTTTGATACCATAATAAATTACGTTCTTGCATTAATAACTGATAAACATCATCACGAAATGTTCTCGGTAATTTTAAATTCAGCTCAGGTTTGAAGTTTATCCACCAACTCAACATTATCTGTAGCGAACGAGCATTAGAGCGCCAATATGTCAAGGTATCTTCCAATAAAGATTGTCCATTATTGGGTAAATTCATGAGGAGCTCGATTTGGGAGGCGGCACCTTCTAGTTCAATGATCGGTTTCTGCTGTTGCTGTGCAACTTGCAGCAGTTGATAATCTATCCCGTATTGAGGAAATAATCCTAGGCTCTGCGCTTGATTGGCTTGTAAGAACAACGCAATTTGCCAGGCAGCAAGAGCATCTAATTGTTCGTAGTGCAGTTTGATTTCTTGGCAATAATGTTTAAATTTCAGATATAGTAAAGGTGAAAGCCGTTGTTTGACCGGTGGGCAAGGGATATCAGGATTGTTAGTTAAGGGAGGCACGGTATCAGTAATGTAGGCTTCAACAATCAAAGCATCGGATTGATTGAGTTTGTTTATTAGAGTTTGAGGTAGCGGGAACATATTTTTGCTGGCCATATGAATACTACCAACGAGATGCAGATGAATATTTTCGGCCAGGCTAACATCATAAGCAGGATAAGGATAATGTTTAGTCTTATTGGCAATCAAATATTTTTTTAGCCTAGATAATACAGGCTCTACCATTCTTCATTTTCCCTTAACACAAAAATTGCTCATTGCCAGTTTAATAGGTTAGCTGTTTTTAATCATTGAGTACAAGATTTTCTATGCTTTATAAAAAACGGTAACTGAATTTTAGTCACCGTTTTGTTAACTGGTGGATGATAATTTATTACTTAGGTTTAAATCGCAATAAACGATTTGCATTACTAACGACAGTAATTGATGACAATGCCATAGCGACACTAGCAATAACCGGATTAAGTAAGGTTCCAGTAAATGGATAAAATAGACCTGCTGCGATGGGGATGCCCAGTGTGTTGTAAATAAACGCACCAAACAGATTTTGTTTCATATTACGCAAAGTCCCTTGGGCACTTTGCACCGCATCAGCAACACTATGTAAGTTATTATTAATTAATGTGATAGCGGCTGTTTCAATTGCAATATCACTACCGCTCCCAATGGCAATACCAACATCAGCACGAGCTAGAGCAGGGGCGTCATTAATGCCATCACCAATCATGGCAACTTTATGACCACTCTTTTGTAGTTGTGCGATGACGGCTGCTTTTTTATCGGGCAATACACCGGCAAACACTTGATCGATTCCCAATTCTTTAGCAATGGCATTGGCAGTGATTGGATTATCACCGGTTAACATGATCAATTGATATTTTTGCTTATGTAGCCGCTGTAAAGCGCTAATGGCGGTTTCTCGTAGTGGATCTCGAATTGAAAATAATGCAGCTAATTGATTATCAATGGCCAGTAAGACCGGAGTGATCCCATTACTGGCTTGTTTAGCAATTAATTGATCAACTTGTTGGCTGCTAATCGAGTATTGTGACATCAGGGCCTGGGTGCCTAACAAAATTGTTTTATTGTCGATTTCACCTTTCACTCCGGCGCCGGCTAAAGTGCGGAACTGATGTACCTCTGGTAACGATAACCCAACGCTTTTCGCTAAAATCGCATTCGCTAATGGATGATTAGCACCTTGCTCAAGGGCGCCAGCAATGGCTAGTACTTGGGATTGTTCAAATTGATTAAAAGTATGAATTTCTGTGACTTCAGGTTTACCTAGCGTTAATGTTCCGGTTTTATCGAAAACAAAGGTGTCTAGGTTGCTAGCTTGTTGTAATGCTTCGGCATCGAGTATTAGAGCGCCATATTCTGCTGCGCGAGCAACACCCGCAATAATTGACATTGGCGTTGCTAGACCAAGTGCACATGGGCAGGCGATGATGAGTACGCTGGTGGTAACTATTAATGCATAGCTGATTTGAGGTGATGGTCCAAAAAAATACCAGATAGTTCCGGCAATTAAGGCAATTATGATCACAGTAGGGACGAAAATAGCGGCGATTTTATCAGCCAGTAGTCCTATTGCTGGTTTACTGCTTTGTGCTTGGCGCACTAATTTAATAATGCGTGCTAAGGTGGTATATTGGCCGACTGCCGAAACCCGCAATAATGCAGTACCATCTTGTACCACTGTTCCTGCATGTACTTTTTCACCTACGGTCCTATATTGTGCAATAACCTCCCCAGTTAACATTGATTCATCTAGCCAAATTTCACCGCTAGTCAGCTCATCGTCAACGGGAACGCGATCACCGGTAGTTAGACGTAATACCATACCTTGTTCAACTTGTGACAGTGGCACTCTATTTTCGCCCTTTTCACTAATAACCAGTGCAGTGGGTGGTGTGAGATCAAGTAATCGCCTTAGCGCATTTGATGAACTTTGACGGGCACCTTGTTCTAATGCATGGCCAAGATTAATTAAACCAATGATCATTAGACTGGCTTCATAATAAAGATGACGAGCCTGGAAAGGAAATTTATCTGGCCACAAATTAACGCTAATTGAATATAGCCAGGCGGCACCGGTTCCAAGTGCGACCAGGGTGTCCATTGTTGCACTGCCATTTTTTAGACTTCTCCAGGCGTTATAATAAAAATGGCCACCAGTTAAAACCATGATAATCAGAGTGAGCATACCAATAAGCAGCCAGCTAAATTGATTTTCTTCACTTAACATCATATGGTTGCCAATCATGCCCCAAATCATAACAGCGATACCAATTAGTAGTGCTAAAGCGGCTTGCCAACGAAATTTGCGTATAATGTCCTTGGTTAGCTGCTGTTGTTTTTCTCGATGTTCCATTTCATTGTCAATGATTTCGGCGTCATAACCTGCTTTTTGCACCGCTTGAATTAATGCGTGATGTTTAGCTTGTCCGGTGATTAGAGCACTGCGTTCGGCTAAATTAACCTGAGCGTTTTGTACGCCTGGAATACTAAGTAACGCTTTTTGTACTTTATTAACGCAGCTGGCACATGTCATACCATTGATGAGTAATTGTATTGTCTCACTATCAAGATTTACTTTCTCAAGTCTATCTGATGCAGTTTGTTTGCTAACTGTTTGGGTTGTCTCGGGTGATAGTGTGGCTGATTGTTGGCGAATGGAAGGATTGCTTGCTGTTTCCAATGTCGCTTGGTAGCCGGCCGATTTAACCGCCGCAATTAGCTCTGTGGGCTTGGCAGTACCAAAAATTTGAGCTGTTTGAGTGGTTACTATGGCTGCGGCAACACCACTGATATTTTCCAATGTTTGTTGTGTTTTATTGACACAGTTGCGGCAATTGAGCCCTGTAAGCTGTAGTTTAATATCAGGTTGTGTTGCCACTTTCCCTTGGTAACCGGCTTGTTCGATGGTTTTAATTATATCTTGTACTGAAGCAGAACCGGTAACTGTGGCATAATTAAGTGTAACGGCAACTTGTTGTATGTCTGGCAGTGCTTCCAGCGCTTTAGTTAGCTTGCTAATACAATTGGAGCAAGTCAGTCCTTGTAGCGCTAGAATGGTGATATTAGGCATGATTGACACTCCTAATGCATACAATAAATTAATTGGTATAATGCTAATTACGTCCTAACATTATGGCTGAAATAACCTGGATTATGATAAAGGTTAAACCTTCTAGTAAGGGTAAGGTCAAGGAGAAATAATGAATATTACTCAAGTTGCAGAGAAAACGGGATTAAGTGCCAAGACAATTCGGTTTTATGAGGAAAAGTCATTAATTACTCCGCCAGCGAGAAGTGAAAATGGCTATCGCCATTATCAACCTGCTCACTTGGAAGAATTAACATTATTAAAGCAAGCCAGAGAGGTTGGATTTACGTTAAAAGAGTGTCGTAAATTACTTGAACTTTTCCGTAATCCACGTCGCCACAGTGCGGATATAAAAGCGGCGACGTTAAATAAAATTAGTGAAATTGAAAAAACCATTACCGAACTTAATTTGATCCGTGATAGCTTGCTTTCATTGGTTGCATCGTGTCCAGGGGATGACAATGCAAAATGCCCGATTATTGATCATCTGGTTGGTCATCATGTTGATTAGACCAAACCGGTTTGACGGTTAGCGTAATACCATCGACATCAATCACTTCGACTTCAGTGTTAGCTAATAATTGCTGAGAACAATAAACCCGCCAGCTACCATCAGCCAGTCGTATTCTGCTATAGCCATTATTGGTATCTGAGATTAAACGTGCTTGTGTGCCAATTAATTGATGTTGCTTTTGATTAGGTTCATCGGGAATTTATTTATTACGTATGCTAAGCCATTTACGCCAACCAAATATAGAAAGAATGATCATAATGGCAAATAATAGACCTTGCCAATCCCAACTCATTTCAGGTATAAGCCAGGTAATAAGCGCCATGATAACGGCAGCAACACCAGACCAGAGTAGATAACCGCCGGCACCGAGTAGCTCAGCAATTAACAGTAATCCACCTAAACAGAGCCAAAACCAGGCTGGTTGCGCAATTATTTGCTCAAGCATCGTTTAATACCGCTAGTTATGTTTGATTGCTTTTTTGGCTATCGCGTTTTTTGTTGTCTTGAAATAGTTCACTGATGCCACCAATAGCACCCATTAAATTACTTGCTTCAAGCGGCATCATAATCACTTTGCTGTTATCAGCTTTACCAATATTGGTTAGCGCCTCGGTATATTTTTGTGCAATAAAATAGTTTATCGCCTGCATATCACCATTGGCAATGGCATTAGAGACCATTTGGGTTGCTTTGGCTTCGGCTTCTGCCGCGCGCTCTCTCACTTCAGCATGTAGCAATGCTGATTGACGTTCACCTTCTGCTTTTAAAATTTGTGACTGTTTTTCAACTTCAGCTTTTAGAATAGCTGCCTGGCGTATCCCTTCAGCCTCAAGAATGTCAGCGCGCTTAGTTCGCTCTGCTTTCATTTACGCATTCATGGCATTAATTAATTCTTTCGGTGGCCGCACATCACGGATTTCAATCCGGGTGATTTTAAGCCCCCAGGTATTGGTAGCTTCATCGACAATATGCAGTAAACGACCATTGATTACATCTCGTTGAGACAAAATTTCATCTAGTTCCATCGCACCTAATACCGTACGAATATTGGTCATGGTGAGATTAATTACAGATAATTCAAGGTTATTAACTTCGTATGCGGCACGAACGGGATCAACAACTTGAATAAAGCAAACGGCATCAATAGTGACATTGGCATTATCTTTAGAAATAACTTCTTGCGATGGAATATCGAAAACGCGCTCCATCATGTTGATTTTTCTTCCAATGTTATCCATGAACTGAACAATGAAATGTAAACCTGGTAGTAGTGTACGGGTGTAGCGGCCAAAACGTTCAACCGTCCATTGAAAACCTTGTGGCACGGTTTTCACACAAGTTAAAACAATGACAATAGCAACAAAAATAATGATGGGTATGGCACCAAAAGAAAATAAGTCCATCGCGTTTTTCCTGTTTGATGTTAGTAAAGTAGTGAGTAAATTTTATGACGGTAGCGATTTGTTAAGGGATCACTAGAGCCTAAGGCAGATAAAATATCCATCATCGTTTTTTTCACAGAACCGTCTCCTGCCGACAAATCTTTCTTAAGAAATGTTAGCAAAATTTCTAATGCTTCTTCATTTCTATTTACTTCATGTAGTTTAAGTGCCAGTTGTACCGCTAGTTCGGCATTTTCTGGCTGTTGAGCGAAGGTTTCTTGTAGTTGCTGAATTTCCGGTGTATCTGCGGCTTTCTTTTGTAGTTCAATTTGGGCTAATAAACCTTGATAACGGCTATCTTGATCTTGAATAGCAATGGTGTTCAAAATTTTCGGGCTTTCATCTAACTGATTGAGGGTAATTAATGCTTCTGCATAAGTTAGGCTAATGTCACTATTTTTAGGCGCTAGTTGATGGGCTTCTTTTAACAAGGGCAAAGCTTCGGCGGTTTTTCCAGCGGCCATTAATTCAGTCGCTTGAGCAATTTTTAATTCTTCTGCTGTTGGTAGGACATGCGTTAACATTTCGCGGATAAATTCTTCAGATTGAGGTCCTTGAAAGCCATCAATCGGTTGACCTTGCTGTAATAAATAGACAGTTGGAATGGCTCGTAATCCAAACTGAGCGGCAACCATTTGCTCGGTGTCACAATTGACTTTTGCTAGCGTTAATTGGCCAGCATATTCAGCCGCTAATTTATCCAGCGTGGTACCTAAGGTTTGGCAATGAGGGCTTTGTGGTGACCAAAAATAGAAAACAACCGGTTGCGTCATTGATTGTTCGATGACTTGTTGCAGATTAGATTCGTTTACGTCGATGGCATAAGCAGCTGCTAGCATGATGTTTCTCTTAAATTATGTTCAGTTATCCCTATAAAATAAGCTCAAACTTGGTTATTTCAAGGGGAAAAAGATATTTGTTATGTTAAAAATTTATCCATTAACCGATCAGGTAATAGACGTTTCATAAAGGCAATAGCGTAAGTTCATAGTGTTACTGGGTAGCGAATTTTAGGCTTGGGACTCTCTAATGCATGGAGTAGTCGTTTGACAACGTGTTCTGGCGTTAATGCAAGCATTGCAGTGATAGTTGGATTTTCAACCGGATTATCTTTGTTGGTTTGATCGACGTTGTCAGTAAAACGTGTCTTAATTGGGCCCGGTTCGATAATACAAACTTTTATACCCGATCCTTTTAGTTCAAGACGAAGTGCATCTGACCAAGCCTCTAAAGCATGTTTACTGGCCGAGTAGGCTCCACGACCAGCAGAAGAGACAATTCCTAACACATAGCTGGTCTGAATGATACGCCCTTCGTTATATGGTAGCATGGCCGGTAGCAATAGAGTGGTGAGCTGATGGATACTAAAAAAATTAGTGGAAAACTGCTGCTCTAGTTGTTGTCGACTGATGGTATTCAGTGAGCCATAGACACCATAGCCGGCATTGTTAAATAAGGCATATAATCGGCCATTAGTTAATTCGATAACTTGTTGGGCTGCTTGTTTTACACTTTCTGCATTATCCATATCGATTTTAATCGGTTCAAAGCCTAGTGTTTTCATGGTAATTAAATCGTCTTCTTTACGACAACCCGCTAATATTCGATAACCTTTGGTTAGCAAAATTTTGGCAGCGCATAATCCAATACTACTTGAGGTTCCGGTAATAAAAATCACTCTTTTCATAGTTTTTGATCTCAATAAAATTATCATTCTACGTATTAATATTGATTCTTCATGCCAATAGATAAAGCGCTAAATAAGTAAAATAAGTCTGTTTTTAATTACAATTTGTAATTTTGAGGTAATCGCTGTACTGGCGGTTTTATGAATAATGTTAGTGATAAAATGATGAAAACAGGAATAGTAATAATTAAAAATGCCGGAGTAAAACTCGCTGTATAATCTTTTATTATTCCGCCGAAGAATGGGGCAAAGCAGGCGCAAGTAGAGAGTAAGTTCATTACAGAAAAAAGCTCCAGGTATGGATCTCGACCAAAATAATTAGCCAGTAAAACACTTGAGGCTAGAAAGGTCATGCCATAACCGACTCCAACACCAATAGTAAATAAGATTAGCCACAGCCAGGTTGTGGCAAAACTGAGGGCAATAAGTCCACAAATAATAATTATTAGACTGATTATTAATAATTTTTTTTGGCTCTAGCTGCTCGCCGACTGCACCGCTAGCCAGGCGAGAGAAGGCTTTGATAAACGCCATTGCACTTAAGGAACCTGCGGCAATTGTTTCGCTAAAACATTGTTCTATAATGTGGGCAACGGCAAAGCTATTAACGGTAATACCGCACCAAAGAAAGGCGGTATAGCTAGCGGCAATGATATAAAATTGCCAGGTGCGTAGGTCACCACTGGTAGTCCATATTTCTTTCGTTTTGTAAATTGTTTCTGAAGAGTGTTGTGTCAATTTGTCAGCGATCGTTTTGGCATGTGAAATTTCACGTTGGCCTTCGCGTAAGGTTAATAGTGTAATAAAAACAACAATGGCCAAACAAAGCGCTGAAATGACCCAGTGTATGCGCCCTGAACCCCAGACACGTGTTGCCAGGAAATAGATCCAAGGGCCTACCACACCGCCTCAGCCACCAATAGTGAAGTAGAAGCCAAAAGCGAGTGATTGTTTTTCAAACAATCGCGAAATAACATAAGTACCTGGTACCGTTGCTAAAAAAGTAAAGCCAATGCCTAACAAGGCAGTACCAGAAAAGTAATCAAATAAACTGGCGGTAGAATAGAGGCAATATAAAGCCAATGATAAAAATAGTAAGGCCGAATAATAATGTTATTCGAAGACCCAGTTTACGGATCATTAAGGTGGGTAGATAGCTTGATAAACCACAGGTTAATCCTAATATTGTGAACCCCAGTACTGCTTCTGCCCAGTTCCAATTGAATTCATTAATCATGCTAGGTAGTACGACACCTAGAGAAGTGAAAGTGGTGGATGTTGATAAGAAGTAAATTAATCCCAATAAAACTAACATATACCATGGGTAAATAGGACCAAATATTTGTTGTTGTGCAGGCATTATGACTCCTAAGCAGACAACTATTGCATGAAAACAGTACGCTTAACAATAAACTGGCTTATTCAACATGGTAGTTGTTTTTATTTTCACTCATCGTGTCGTGGGGAATGCATTAATTTTGTGTTTAGCCATCCAATACTATCGTTATATTCACTAGGAAGTAAGGTTTGTATTGTATTTAATGAGTTTTTTATCGCTTGCCGATTGTTACTACACAAATTTAGATGGCCTACTTTGCGCGCTGGAAGGACGTCTTTTTCATACCAATGTAGGTGAACTAAAGGTAATGACAACCATGCAGAATTTAATGCTGTACCTATCAAATTAATCATGACTGCCGTAGTGTCTATATTAGGGGTAGGAATTGGTAGATTTGAAATGGCTCGCAGATGGAGTTCAAATTGACTAATAGATGCGCCATTTTGCGTCCAGTGACAGCTATTATGAACACGTGGCGCTCATTCGTTAATTAGCAGTTTATCATTTAAAATAAAACATTCCATTGCCATCACACCCACATAATTTAATTTTGTCATAATGGTCGACAGCATCAATTCTGCCTGAGTTTGCAATTTTTTGTCTGGCTGAGGAAAAGCGATACTTGCCCGTAGTATGCCCTCTTGATGCAGATTGTATGTTAGCGGGTAAAAAACACATTGGCCATTTATATTACGTGCACCGACGAGTGAAACTTCTCCTAAAAAAGGAATGGCTTTTTCAACAATTGCTTGGCCATAAATCTCAGCTGGCAGTATTGATAGGTTATCCGGTGTGATACGCCATTGTCCACGGCCGTCATAACCACCAGTACGACATTTAACAATAACAAAATCGCCTAACTCGGTAAATAATTGTGGCCATTGTGTTTGATTGGTAAGAGGTTGCCAGGGAGCCGTCGTTAAGGCTAAAGAATCTAGCAATTGCTTTTGTGGCAACCGGTCGGCCAGTGGCGGAAAGATATCGCGATTAATAAAGCTAGCTTGGTGAGCTAATTCACTGGTAAGCGGCGTTTCTGGCCAGCGTTCAATTTCGGTTGTTATGATGCTGTGTTGATAGGGGATAGTTTCTAATTTATCATCGATACCGATAGGATAGACACTAATACCTAACGGCTCGCCTGCTTGGCGTAACATGCGGCCTAACTGGCCATTACCAAGGACGCAAATCGATTTCATTCCACCTCCAGTGGATCGGGATTGCTTAAGACGTCATTAGTTTGTTTTAAACGCCAGATTGATAAACGCTCATAAAGTTCATTATCTGTACCAGCAAGAAATTGGGCTGCCAGTAATGCTGCATTGGCTGCCCCAGCTTTACCAATTGCGAAGGTAGCCACCGGAATGCCCTTTGGCATTTGAACAATCGAATAAAGGCTATCAATACCATT
The DNA here is from genome assembly GCF_013460135.1 of Arsenophonus endosymbiont of Aphis craccivora. Classification (GTDB taxonomy): domain Bacteria; phylum Pseudomonadota; class Gammaproteobacteria; order Enterobacterales; family Enterobacteriaceae; genus Arsenophonus; species Arsenophonus nilaparvatae. Next base: position 696,260 of record NZ_CP038155.1, on the reverse strand, counting down.
AAGTGTCGCTGTTACAACGGGAACGCCAAAAACAGGAACTAACGTTTTAGCTGCTAGCATACCGGGTAAATGTGCGGCTCCAACAGCACCGGCAATGATAATTTGCAATCCTTTTTCTTTTGCTGGTTCAGCAAAGGTGAAGAGTTTATCTGGCGTGCGATGAGCAGAAACAATTTCTACTTGATAGGGTAGTTCTAGTTCAAAGTATGTCGGCTGCATATTTCATCGTGCTCCAGTCGCTTTTGGAGCCAATTACTATGGCAATTTTGGCGTTAGAATGTGACGGTTTCTGTGCATCAAATTGAGCGATCATTAATTTGTTGCTCCTGGATTTAAGTCATTTATTGATGGCAAATTAAAAGAGATCATATCATGGCCGATAAAGAAGGAAAACGTTTGTCTAAATTTTTCATCACAGGATTAAGCTGAGATGGGAAACGTTAATAAAAAGGAAAATGAAGCATCTCGATAGTTTTAGGCGTTATTTTGATCACTGAACCATTTTGATCCCAGGCACCTAACACCGCTCGGTGTAATATTTTACCATTAACATTAATTTCATGGATAGCAGGTCGATGCGTATGGCCGTGGATCATCCAATCGACTTGATATTTTAGAAATTTTTCGATTACTGTTTGTTCATTAACATCGGTAATATACTCTGGCTTAAGTCGGGTGGCCGATTGGCTATTCTTACGCATTCTTTCAGCGATGCGGTGGCGGGTAGATAATGGAAGCCCTAGAAATAGCCGTTGCAACCAGCGATTATATACTCGTTTTCGATAACGCTGATAGGAAATATCATCAGTACAAAGTGTATCACCGTGTAAAATGAGGATATTATGGCCATGTAGCGTTAATACTTTCTCTGCTGGTAATAAAATCATGCCACTTGCTTTAGCAAATTTCTTACCCAGTAAAAAATCACGATTACCATGAATAAAGTAGCAGGGAACAACTTTACTTTGCAGGTCCTTAAGTTCTTGCGCTATAGCTTCATGTAGCAGGCTGGGATCATCATCACCGATCCAATAATCAAAAAAATCACCTAAAATGTACAAAGCCTTAGCTTGGCTCGCCTGTTCGCGTAAGAAATGAAGAAAACCGGCAGTGATCGCCGGCTCTTTTTCACTTAAATGTAAGTCAGCAATAAATAAGATTGCCATAGTTTGTAATTATTCGTTAACCGTTATGCGTTTGATGATAACATCTTCAACTGGTACATCTTGATGTAAGCCACTACGACCTGTTTCGACTCCTTTAATTTTATCAACAATATCCCTTCCTTCAACTACTTCGCCAAAAACACAGTAACCCCAGCCATTTTGCTGTTCTGAACGGAAATTTAGAAAGTCGTTGTCGACAACATTAATAAAGAATTGTGCTGTGGCTGAATGTGGATCATTGGTTCTAGCCATCGCGAGCGTACCACGGTTATTTTTTAATCCGTTATTCGCTTCATTTTTGATTGGATCCTTGGTCGCTTTTTGCTGCATTCCGGGTTCAAAACCGCCACCTTGGATCATAAATCCATTAATAACGCGATGAAAAATCGTGTTATCGTAAAATCCATCACGACAATAGTTTAAAAAATTTTTTACAGTTATGGGCGATTTCTCATCAAAAGTTTTAATGACAATATCGCCTAAATTGGTGTGAAAAGTTACCATAATCACTATCCTGATAAATCGTTATAAGTAATGTAAAAATCAAAAAGCAAAGTAATCAATTTAAAGTAGATCAACTATTTTATACCATATTGGGCTAATTGCGTCAGTATTTGTGGAATATTGAATAATTTCCTTGCGCCTTGTAGTTTCATAACTCAGAATATAGGGCTCCAATAGTTGTGTTTATTGGTAGCAATGGCCTCTTGCATAATCTTGTAATTAAAATAAACCATTTACCGCATGTACCGGCTGATGATGGAAAAAGTCTCAATGTTAAAAATTTATAATACACTAAGTCGTCAAAAAGAAGAGTTTAGACCACTTACCCCAGGCAAAATTGGCATGTACGTGTGTGGTGTTACTATTTATGATTTATGTCATATTGGTCATGGCAGAACTTTTGTCGCTTTTGATGTGATTAGCCGTTATTTGCTTTATCTTGGTTATGACCTGACTTATGTGCGTAATATTACTGATGTGGATGATAAGATCATCAAACGGGCAGCTGCAAATAATGAAACATGCGACGCTTTGACATCACGCATGTTGGCTGAAATGTATAAGGATTTTGATGCGTTAAATATTTTGCGCCCAGATTTTGAACCAAGAGCAACTGACCATATTAAAGAAATTATTGATTTGACTGCGCGCCTAATTGAGCGTGGCCATGCTTATATTGCAGACAATGGTGATATCATGTTCGCTATTAATAGCGATCCTGATTATGGACTATTATCCCGCCAAGATCTCGAGCAATTACAAGCTGGAGCGCGGGGTGAAGTCACGGATGCCAAGCGTAACCCATTAGATTTTGTGCTATGGAAAATGTCTAAACCGAATGAGCCCAGTTGGTCTTCTCCTTGGGGAGATGGGCGACCAGGTTGGCATATAGAGTGTTCAGCCATGAATGGTAAACAACTGGGTGAACATTTTGATATCCATGGTGGTGGGGCAGATTTGATGTTTCCTCATCATGAAAATGAAATAGCTCAATCATCCTGTGCCCATAATGGCCCCTATGTAAACTATTGGATGCATACTGGAATGGTTATGGTAGATCGGGAGAAAATGTCAAAATCATTAAATAATTTCTTTACCATTCGTGATGTATTGACACATTATGATGCCGAAACAGTGCGTTATTTCTTATTATCAGGGCATTATCGTAGTCAATTAAATTTTACCGAAGAAAATTTAAAGCAGGCTCGCACCGCGCTTGATCGTCTGTATACCGCTTTACGAGATACTGATACTAATAATTTTATATCTACTGATAATGAAATATTTAAGCGGCGTTTTATGCAAGCAATGAACGATGATTTTAATACGCCGGAGGCTTATTCAGTTCTATTTGATTTGGCAAGAGAAATTAATCGACTGAAAGTCGATGATATGGCAATGGCGAATAGATTAGCAGTACAATTACGCCAATTAGCCAATATCTTGGGGTTATTAACACAGGATCCTGAACAATTCTTACAAAGTCGAGCACAAGTTTCTCACAGTGCTGACATAGAAAAAATTGAGGCATTAATTAAGCAACGTAATGATGCACGCGAAAACAAATTATGGGAGCAGGCTGATTCAGCGCGTGATGAACTGACTAAAATGGGCATTATATTAGAGGATAGTTCGCAAGGAACCGTATGGCGTCGTAAGTAAAAAACAGGTTCAAATTTTAGTCTATATATGGTTGTTAGATTGATTGTTTTTAGCTAAGTTTTGGTTTGTTGTGTAAATAGCGTGGTTAAACGGAATGTTTCTTTATAGGATTTATTTCGTCAGTGAACTATAAATCAATTCAGCCACCATGAGATCGCCAGCGCCGGCTGTACCAGTAATTTTACAAGCCGGCAGTTTTGCCAACTATATTTCTCTATTATTAATCCATATAGGCTCCTCTTTACCTAATGATATTATTATGTGATTAATACACTCGTTTGTGATCGTAAGGCTGTTTGTTGAATATCCAGTAAAGCAGCAAGTGAATGATCAGCCCATATTCCAGTTGGTATCGATTCTAATTTATTTACACTGGTACTTAAGAGATTCTTTAAGTTTGGTAACTTATAAGCTTAATTTATTATTAATGTGTTAAAAACAAATATTGCTTTGATAATTCGTCATGTTTTCATTAATAAGTGAATTTGATTGAGCGTGAATTATTTCTAAATAGCCTCATGTTTTGCCAAAGCTTTTCCTGTTAATACGACATTACCTTTATTTTTCTATTTTCATTATGTTTAAAGCGTCGGAGGGGCTTTGTTGAATAAATCAGAATTAGCCGACAGGATGGCTCCCTCTGCTACACCTGTTATCCGATCCTGACGCTGTGTGGCATACCCAACAACGTCATAAGGTTCAGCGCTTTGACCATCGCCATTGCTTCACCTACCTGAGCCTCATAGTCACGCAGGCTCAGATGGCTACCCAGTAAAGTTTTTATGCGGAACATCGCTGTTTCTGCCACTGAACGCCGGTGATAACCCACTTTCTTTTTCCACATATCATTACTCCTGCTCAGACGCTGATTCGCCACCGCATGGTTACGTTCATGGTACTTGTCCGGCCAGTATTTCGCTCCGCTTCGCGGCGGGATAAGGGGCCTGATTTTCTTTCTTAGCAACGCGTCGTGGCAGTAACAGGCGTCATAAGCACCGTCTGCTGACACTTCCCTGATTTTCCGGTGGGTTTGGTTAATAAGGCCCGGCAGTGCCTGCGCATCTGTCGTTCCGCTGAGCGATAAGTCGGCACAGATAATCTCATGAGTCACACTGTCTGCTGCCAGATGAAGCTTGCGCCACACTCTTCGTCTGTCAGCCCCATGCTGCCTGACTTTCCATTCACCTTCGCCAAAGACCTTCAGACCGGTACTGTCGATGACCAGATGCGAGATTTCACCACGCGTTGGCGTTTTTATGCTGATGTTGACGCTCTTTGCTCGTCTGCTGACCAGCGAGTAGTCCGGACAGCACAGCGGCAAAGACATGAGTTTAAAAATCGAATCAACGAAGCCCTGTAATGCCCGTAGCGACAGGTTAAACACACGCTTCATCATCAGGACAGTGGTAACAGCCATATCGCTGTAGTAAAGCGGCCGGCCACGACCTTCAGGCGAAGAACTGTCAGTCCATCCAGCGATGGCCGACTCATCAAGCCAGACCGTCAGGGAACCGCGTTGTCTGAGTGCCTTGTTGTACGCGGGCCAGTTGGTAATTTTAAACTTTTGCTTTGCCATGGGGACCTGATGTTGAAACGAATTTAGCGATCAGATCCGACAATCACCTAAAAGTTCGATTTATTCAACAAAGCCCGTCGGAGGTTGAAACAAATCGGCAATCATTACATAAATAATCAATATATAATTTACCATTTAAATGATCTATTTCATGCTGAATAAGCCTATCCAAAAATCCTTTTGCGTGAACACTTATTTTCTTATCTTCTAGTGTATAAGCCTCATAATGTATTTCATTATAGCGATAAACTTCGCCGATCTTATTTGGTACTGAAAAACAACCTTCCCAATCTTTAATTTGACCGGCATTTAATATAGTGGTATAAACCGGATTTATTAGTATCGTCGGTGATAAAGTATCATAAACATATTTACGTTGCCTCTGGAGGTATCTGAATAATTACGATTTTAAATGGATAACGGCTTTGTTGAATAAATCAGAATTAGCCGCCAGGATGGCTCCCTCTGCTACAGCTGTTATCCGATCCTGACGCTGTGTGGCATACCCAACAACGTCATACGGTTCAGCGCTTTGACCATCGCCATTGCTTCACCTACCTGAGCCTCATAGTCACGCAGGCTCAGATGGCCACCCAGCAAAGTTTTTATGCGGAACATCGCTGTTTCTGCCACTGAACGCCGGTGATAACCCACTTTCTTTTTCCACATATCATTACTCCTGCTCAGACGCTGATTCGCCACCGCATGGTTACGTTCATGGTACTTGTCCGGCCAGTATTTCGCTCCGCTTCGCGGCGGGATAAGGGGCCTGATTTTCTTTCTTAGCAACGCATCGTGGCAGTAACAGGCGTCATAAGCACCGTCTGCTGACACTTCCGTGATTTTCCGGTGGGTTTGGTTAATCAGGCCCGGCAGTGCCTGCGCATCTGTCGTTCCGCTGAGCGATAAGTCGGCACAGATAATCTCATGAGTCACACTGTCTGCTGCCAGATGAAGCTTGCGCCACACTCTTCGTCTGTCAGCCCCATGCTGCCTGACTTTCCATTCACCTTCGCCAAAGACCTTCAGACCGGTACTGTCGATGACCAGATGCGAGATTTCACCACGCGTTGGCGTTTTTATGCTGATGTTGACGCTCTTTGCTCGTCTGCTGACCAGCGAGTAGTCCGGACAGCACAGCGGCAAAGACATGAGTTTAAAAATCGAATCAACGAAGCCCTGTAATGCCCGGAGCGACAGGTTAAACACACGCTTCATCATCAGGACAGTGGTAACAGCCATATCGCTGTAGTAAAGCGGCCGGCCACGACCTTCAGGCGAAGAACAGTCAGTCCATCCAGCGATGGCCGACTCATCAAGCCAGACCGTCAGGGAACCGCGTTGTCTGAGTGCCTTGTTGTACGCGGGCCAGTTGGTAATTTTAAACTTTTGCTTTGCCATGGGGACCTGATGTTGAAACGAATTTAGCGATCAGCTCCGCCAATCACCTAAAAGTTCGATTTATTCAACAAAGCCATGGATAACCAATTTGAGGTGTTGCTAAACCGGCTGGTTTTCCTAAAGGACTTTTTAAATTATGGAAAAATTTTTGCAAAGTAGAAATAAATTTTTTTTGCTTGCTATTTAGCGGGAATACTACAGATGTTGCTGACTTGAGTAATATATTATGATCGTCTTCTTCAATAGTAACTAATTGTACTGTATCTTTCATATTATTACCTTTATTACTATTTGTTAATGCATAACAGAAACCGATTTTATAAAGGAATATTAGAATCACATACAAAAATATTTTCTTCATAATTGCTAATATTCTTTTAGTTTATATAGGTGTCACTCAGAATATTGATTGACATTTGAATTGAATAATCAAGCGTATTTTTTACTTTTCATTATATCAAGATAATTTATTTATCTGACAACTATGTTTTTTAGCGGTGGAATAAAGCCGTAATCAAACTGTTTGACGACAAAAGTTCTATTACCAACAATTTTAATTTGCACAGTCGGTGCTTCGGTGCCACCGATACGAAACTTGTCACCACGACCAGGAACGTTATAGATGAATGAAGTGACAAGACCGTTAGGCATAACAGAATGTGAGTAAGCCTGAAACGGTTGGGAAGATGGGTTGCTTAACACTAAACCAGAACCGTTAAGTGGTGTATAAGGGCCGAATAATGAATCGCTGACAAAACCATAAACACCATCTGGGCCTTTCAAACCATCGGCATAAGTGTATTGATGACTAATGGTAAAAAGATAATATTTACCATCTTTAAATACAAAATGTGGACGCTCTGTTTGATCATTTACACCTACGGCGGTGAGCAATGGAGGAAGTATTTCCCAATTATTTCCCGTGCTGTATCTTGCCACTGCAAAACCAATACAACCAACTTTATACTTAGCGCCGCCCACATCCTCAAAACCTGGCGGCACATCGCCCATATCCGCGCTAGAAATAATATGAGAGCCTCTATCACCGGCAACATTACCCTCAAAGACCATATAAAGATTGCCATCATTGGGATCAATGAAAGGGTAAGGATCGCGGAAATTCCAATACTCATTCTGTTCTTCTGTCTGATAATAAACGCCATCGGCAGAGAAAAGTGGGATAACCTTGTCAAAGCCACTTAGTTTTACACTATTATTGTCAGTTTGCACTTTACCACTAACTTTAGCGATAGTAGCGCCAGGTGTAACACAGGTATAATAAAGATCAATGTCACCGTTATCATTTAGTAAAATAGGAGTACCGGCTCACTCACGTTCTGTTGGTGATACGCCATCATTCATTACTCGGCCACCGTATTGCCAACTCTTACTATTTCTGGCGTACCAAAAGCACATGCGGGCTCGGCCATGTCGATCATTCCAGTCTTTAACAATATCGTAATTACCATTTTTGTCTTTAAATCGGTCGGGTTGTTTCACTGCCGTGAGAGTAAAAATAATCGACCAACCATCCACTGATACAATATTGCCTTCAAGATCTCGTAATGGCATGGTATCCCAGATAAACAACTTTTCACTCATAACGGGGAAGTCAATATTGACCTTGGGTTGCGTTGTTGTTGGATCATCGAAATGAACCTTAAGTGCATCAGCTAGCGTCCAACAACTAGTAATAACTCTGTCTCTTAGTATGTCCATGATTTAAGTTAATCTCCTTATCTTTATAGGAATCTTTAATCTAACAATAAAAAAACAAATTTTTAACGTTACAAAAATCTGTCGTCAACCACACAACAAAAAGGATAAAACGACGCGTTGCGGCTTAAAAAAGAAAAGCGAGTGGTGATGTAGGTAGTGGTAAATATATTTAAATATCAAATAATCAACAAAAAATAACAAAAAATAGATGGTTGTTGCTATCTAACCTTGGTATAACGAGTTGATGTTCCATTTTCAATGGATATTGATTTAAATAGCGCTAGTACTGAAGTACAAGGTAGAGATTTATAACGAAAACAGATCATTTTACCTCTATATAAATTACTCAATCTTAAGTTTTAGGAGGTGTATATGATTTGTTGCCCTGTTTGTAAAAATACCGCTCATACTAGAACGAGCCGTTACTGAACTAACAAAACTAAGTAATCTTATTATCAATGTCAAAATATAAGATGTTCTTGTACCTTTAAAATATTAGAAAGTTAGCCAGAATAATTTCTGCTCCAGAGACAGAAGAAAATTTTACTATTGTTACCTGATAAGAATAATATTATGAAATATTCACTCATTAGCTTTAAAAGCTATAAATCATTACTTAAAAATGAGTAAAAATTAAGCAGAAGCTTAGCCCCCGTTATAAGTGGCATTGTTAAATATTTTTTTATAATTGATGATTACTCTTTAACTATTACGCTGTTATTAATTAAAGTGACAATATTATTTTTGTTAATTTTACAGCGTTTACTGGTTTCAATTTCACCATCAACTTTTACATCACCTTGGGCGATAAGTGCTTTGGCTGCGGCGCCGCCTATCCACCCAACCTTGCAATTTCAATAAATCACATAATTGAATATAAGGCTGCCCATTTAGATGAAAGGTTTCCATTTTATCGCCTACTGGTTAGTATTTTGAATATCATGATATTCTTCACAAGCTTGTAAGGTATTTTGCATAAGTGTTGCCACTGTCATTTGGCCAACGCCACCAGGCACAGGAGTGATCCAGCTAGCGCGTTGTTGTGCTTCTTGATAGCAGACATCGCCAGTAACTGTGCCATTTTCAAGCCGATTAATTCCCACATCCATAATAATGGCACCAGGTTTTATCCATTCACCGGGAATAAAATTTGGTTTACCAACAGCGACAACTAATAAATCAGCCTGCTCTATATGTTGACGTAAATTAGTAGTAAAGCGGTGGGTGACAGTAGTTGTACAACCAGCAAGTAACAATTCCAGGCTCATTGGGAGACCTACGATATTTGAAGCACCAACAATAACTGCATTTAAACCAAGTAGATTAATTTGGTAGCGCTCAAGTAAGGTAATAATGCCGCGAGGTGTACAAGGGCGTAGTCTTGGGGCTCGTTGGCAAAGACGGCCTATGTTATAAGGATGAAAACCGTCAACATCTTTTTCTGGATGTATATGCGCTAGTATCTTGATATAGTCAATAGTTCTGGGCAGTGGTAATTGAACCAGGATGCCATCAATTGCCTTGTCATTATTAAGTTGATCAATTAATTGTAAAAGTTCAGACTCAGTGGTTTTTTCCGCTAAATCATATGAGCGAGAAACAAAACCAACTGCTTCACAAGTACGACGTTTACTGTTTACGTAGATCTGTGAAGCCGGATCATTACCTACTAAAATGACTGCAAGTCCGGGAGCTCGCTTGCCTAGTGAAAGTCTCAATTTAACTTTTTCGGCAATTTCCTGTTTGATTGTTTCGGAAATCATTTTTCCGTCAATAATTTTTGCTGACATTTATTTCATTAATCCATAAAAACATTGTGATACTGCTATTTTGTCAGAAGAAAGCGATGCTGTCAGTTTTATTAGTAGTCAGAAAATGAGCAGATAGATAATTTGTCATTGAAAAGACGTTGACTCAGTGCTCAGCAACCGTATAATCCAACGACATTATTTTATTATTGAATAAGCGTTTTTCTAAGCGCCCTTAGCTCAGCTGGATAGAGCAACGGCCTTCTAAGCCGTAGGTCGTAGGTTCGAATCCTACAGGGCGCACCAATAAAATCAATAGGTTACGTGGCTTTGTCTCTTAGGAATTATTTAAAAGTGCCAGATTAGTGACATCGTTTGCCAACGCCTCGTCAATTTTCTTGGCATGCTCAGTCAGGTGGCTGGGCGAAAGGTGTGCGTAACGACGTACCATTTCGATAGATTCCCAGCCACCCATTTCTTGTAAAGCGGACAAGGGTACGCCTGCCTGTACTAACCAGCTTGCCCATGTGTGACGTAGATCATGAAATCTGAAATCTTTTATACCTGAGCGCTTTAGGCCGGTCTTCCACGCTGAATTATCATCTACGCGCAGTTTCCTGACTTCGGGTGTTTTTCCTCCTCCTGCTGTATGTTTCGCTTTAGTATGGACAAAGACATAACGGTTGTGGCGGCCTATCTGGTCTCTCAAAACCTTACAAGCAGTATCATTGAGTGCAACGCCTATCGCTCTTCCGGCTTTGGCATTTTCCGGGTATATCCAGGCAACCTTCCGTTGCATGTCCACTTGTGACCACTCAAGATCGATGATATTTGAGCGGCGTAGCCCTGTGGCCAGCGCGAAGATGACGATGTGTCGAAAACTTTCAGGCATACATTTAATCAATGTAGATGCCTCATCTTGTGTTAACCAGCGGATCCGCCGACTAACGGGTTTCCTGACTTTGACCACAGGTGCTTTTTCAATCCACTTCCATATAATATTTAAATATATTTATTTAGTAATTAAATGATTTTTTTGCATTTATTAACAATATGATTAATGAACATCGTTAATGTTAAAATCCCCGCAACAATACTTAGGGATACAGCGGTTGGAATATGAAAAATATCCATTAATAACATTTTTATACCAATGAAAATTAAGATAATAGATAGCCCGTACTTTAGCATAGAGAATTTTTCAGCAATACCTGATAAAACAAAATACATCGCTCGCAAACCTAAAATCGCAAATAGATTTGAAATCAAGACAATAAAAGGATCCGTGGTTACTGCAAAAATGGCAGGAATGCTATCGACGGCGAAAATAATGTCACTAATCTCAACTAAAATTAATATAATAATCAACGGAGTAGCAAATAAAATACCTTGTTGACAAATAAAAAAACGCTCGCCATGTAAAGTATCTGTCATGCGTAAATGAGAACCGACCCATTTTACTAGTGGTTTTTTATCAATCGATTGATCATTTTCTTTAACAAAAAACATTTTTATACCAGTAAATAATAGAAAAATGCCAAAGAGATACAAAACCCAGTGAAACTGAGAGACTAGCCAACTACCTGTAAAGATCATGATAGTACGCAATACTATCGCACCCAAGACACCATAGATAAGAACTCGGCGCTGTAAATTGACTGGGATTGAAAAATAATTAAATAACATTAACCAAACAAATACATTATCAACAGCTAACGCTTTTTCCAGTAAATAACCGGTCAAAAAAGCCATTGTTTGGCGATTAGCAATCGTTAGGCTAGTTGTCTGTTTAAAATAAAACCATAAACCTAAGGCAAACAATAATGCCAAACTAATCCAAATAAAACTCCATACAACAGCCTGTCTTACTGTTATTTCTCTTCCCGGATGCTTACCCTGTAAAGAAATATCAATAAGTAACATAATCGCAATAACAACAGTAAAGATTGCCCATAATACGGGAGTACCAACAGAATGCATTTTAGCTCCTAGAAACGAAAAACGGCCGATTCCTACAGAAGGCTCAGCCGTTATAATCCATTTTAGTCTTCATAGGTTTCTATTCCACTAATTTAAATTATAAGTAAACCTTGCCCGCTGGCAAGGTCTCACTTACAACACAAAAGCTACTTTGATATCCACCTGTGATGCCCGGTTACCGGGTGCATAACACCGTAATGACGATAGACCGGCTAAAGAAGTTACTCCCCTTTACTAGCTATTACAATAAAAGATCTGCTAGCAAAATACAAGATATAGGTAAATGTACTTCATGAATTGTAAAAAAATAAAATATTACATAGAGAGTCAATTGCAACGAAAAATTTGCTATTTAGTTATTTATGATTTTGTTAGAGTATTACACTAGTCTAATATATTATGCTTATATCTGAATTTAATATTTAGGCTTATGCTACAACCCTTTTAACTAGGTTCACATTATCTCTAATAAGGGATAATAGGTAATAACTACCAATTAGGTTTAAAGATCACGGTATTTAGGAAACTCTTGATGGAATTAGTTAAAGAACTTTTTTTTGCACTCTGGCATCAAGATTACAATATGCTAATGAATCCTTCATTAGTATGGGCTATCTACATTATATTATTTATAATATTATTTTTGGAAAATGGAATATTACCTGCCGCTTTTTTACCCGGTGACAGTTTACTCATTCTAGTAGGCGTCCTAATAGCTAAAGACACTATCAATTATCCATTGACAGTTATTATCTTAACCGCAGGTGCCAGTTTGGGTTGCTGGGTAGGCTATCTTCAGGGTAAATGGCTAGGAAATAATAAAATTGTGCAAAGCTGGCTTTCTCATTTCCCTGAACATTATCACCAAAGTGCTTATGGCCTGTTTTATCGCCATGGCTTGGCAGCGCTGCTTATTGGCCGCTTTCTTGCTTTTATCAGGACCATCCTACCTACCATCGCCGGCCTATCCGGTTTACCTGATAAACGCTTCCAGTTTTTTAATTGGCTTAGTGGATTACTTTGGGTATTGATTTTAACTACTATTGGTTATGTATTCGGTAAAAGCCCACTCTTTCAATACTACGAACACCAAATCATGAGTATTGTGATGCTGATCCCGCTTGTTTTGCTTTTTATTGGCCTAATAGGCAGTATAGCCGTAGTACTAAAGAAAAAATTTAAGCGCCGTAATCCCTAAATCCAAGCTAACTTATGCTGTTGCCTACTTTCCTGGTAACAGCATAGCTTTCGGTCAAACCATTTATCAAATTTTCATACCAGTATAATTATTTTTATATTTCAATATAACAAATTTTAAATTACCTTAAATGAGATATAGATTGATTTTATTGGTTCTTTTACTATTCTCAAAGAATAAGAGTGATAAAAATTAACATTATTTATTGAGAGAGGTTAACATTATGAAAAATAACGAAAACCTGCGTACAGAATTAAAATCATTAGCGGATTCTTTGGAAGAAGTTTTGCACAATACAGAAAATAAATCCAAAGCAGAAATTTACAAAATTCGCCGTAAAGCAGAAAAAGCGTTAGATGATTCTCGCCAAAAACTGAGTGATCTAAGCGGTAAAATTATTCATCAAACTAAGGAAGTTGCTGGCCGTGCTGATGATTATGTACATTAAAATCCATGGACAGGTGTTGGTGCCGCTGTCTGGCTGGTATTAGGCATTTTACTGGCTAAACGTTAATATGCGAGAAAATCAACATCCAGATGGACCGGCTAAAGGCTTGCTAAGCACCTTACAACGGATAGGTTCTATTCTTATTAATATGGTTGAGACAAGGTTGCAACTTGTTGCCGTCGAACTCGAACAAGAAAAGCAGACCTTTGTCCAACTGATTTTATTAGCCGACACCATATTACTATTGATCGCATTTGGCCTTATGAGTTTGCTGGTATTAATTTTTCTCATGGTTGATCCAGCCTATAGTATACAAGTCGTTGCGATTACAACCGCTGTTTGACTTATCCTAGCGTTATTAGGTACTTGCTGGACATTAAAAATAGCCCTTAGCAAGATTCTATTAGCGGCAACCCGTGAACAATTAAAACAGGATATCAAACAGTTAAAACAGAATGAAGATGAAACTGAGTAAACGTAAACAACTGGTATTAAAAAAGCAGTAATTGTTAACCAAGGTTCAGCAGCAGCGTAATGCGTTATCAGCTACGTCTGAACCTTGGTTAACAATTACTGCATCTTATGATCGTACCTGGCAAAAAATGTTAGTTTTCAAACCACTGCTCATTGCTAGTTTCTCCTTAATTGCACTCTATAATATCCGTCATCCTAAAAAACTTTATCGACTCAGTCGACGAGCTATCGGTGTTTGGGGGATATCAAAAACCATACAAACATTTATAGCCAAAAAAGCATAATCCATTTACGAATTGATAATAACAATTCACTCCTTTTAGACAAAAACTATTCTCGATTAATTCATTCAATTTTTTTGCATAATAGATTGAATTTTCTTAGCTAGTATTTTTAATAATGTAGGCTTTACTATAAATAAAACAGCAATTAACTACTCTTGCCTAGCAGTCAAACTGCCCACTACAGATTAAAAACTATTACTTTAAATATGATGCTTTAAGAGAGATGAATATGAAAAACATAGATAATATCACTATCCTAGTGGCGCGTATTCTGATGCCACTGTTATTTATTTTTGCCGGATATGGTAAGCTTTGTAACGGCTATATCGAAACTCAGCAATATATGCATGCGATGGGGGTCCATGCATTTTTACTACCATTGACTATTATATTAGAGTTTAGCGGTGTGATTGCCATACTATTGGTTTTTTTAACCCGAACCATAGCTATTTTTACCGTTGCTTTTAGTCTATTAACCGCTTTTATTTTTCACTTCAAATTTGCCGAAGGCGATAACCAATTAATGTTTTTAAAAGATCTTTCTATTGCTGGCGGCTATATGCTATTAGCCATTCTCGGACCAGGCAAATTTAGTATTGATCACTGGTTAAATAAAAAATGGTAATAGTTAAAGCTTGGGCGATCATTTTACCATCGCCCATAAGTAAAATTTAACCGAATATTTTTACGATAACTGAAAAGAATAGTGATCACTATTAAACAATTGGGGGATCTGGCGTAAGCACCAAAATTTAGCTTCACCAATTTTGCCACGATGCCAGGCCATAATAATATTAGTCTCTTGACTATACTCTGATCCTACGACCATTAATCGTCCTGCTTTAATATATTTTTCAACCAACGTATATGGCATGGTTGCAACACCTAAGCCCGCTAATAAAGCGCGACGTTTTTCATCGATTGAACTTACTGTTAATCTCTGCTGTTTATCTAACAACTGTACCGTTAAGACTGGCCGTTGTTTAGCGGTATCTGAAATGGCAATCCTACGATATTTGATCCGAGTCATGTCGGAAAGTGGCTCTGGCTCTTGATGAATAGGATGCTCTGGACTGGCAACATAAACATTATTAATAGTACCAAGTAGACGACTATTAATTTCAGGTGAAGAGCGAAAATGCAAATCAGGCGCAATAACAATATCTGCTTTACCTGTTTCTAAACACTACCATGCACCCGCTAATACTTCAGTCAATAAAGAGAGTTGAGTTTCAGATTTTTGTGCCAATTTATCAACTAAAGGAAAAAGCGTTGAGACGGGGATCAATACTTCACAAACGATGGTAAGATAAGGTTCCCAACCGCGCGCCAATGCTTCAGCATCAACAACAAGTTTATCTGCTGCTTCTAACAATAGCCGCCCTCGTTCCAACAACATCCGACCAACGTCAGTAAAACGTGTTCGATGGCCAGAGCGATCAAAAAGCACCACATCAAGCTCTTCTTCTAATTTTTGCATCGTATCACTTAATGCAGAAGGAACTTTACCCAATTCATCAGCTGCGGCTGCAAAACTTCCGCGTCGATCAATGGCATTCATTACGCGTAATGCATCTAATATTAGTGCCCGCTCTTTACTCATAAAGGATCTCAATCAAGAAATTTGAATGTTTAACTCAGATTAACTAGCTAACAATTTTACGTCTAGTTAATTATTATTTTTAATCATAAATTATCTGAACGGTAAAATTACTATGATAATTCCTAGAATACAAAAACAGTGTGGTCATGCTGATTTTGTTTGGCTACAAGTACAATATACCTTCTCTTTTGGCCACTATTTTAATCCTGATTTTACCCATTAAGGCGCTTTGCGAGTATTAAATCGAGAAACTATTGCGCCAAAAGCCGCTTGTCAGGCCAAAACCTATCCCAATATCGATATCATTAATCTTGTTTTACAAGGCGACGCTGAATTCCACGATAGCGAAGGAAATCGCATTCATCAATCTGAAAATGAGTGTTTACTTTTATCTCAGATACCTCATATAAGTTATAGCGAACACAATGTTAGTCACGAAAAACCGTTAATACAATTACAACTATGGATAAATGCCTGCGTTGAATATTTCTGCCACCCGCCACAAAAACGTAAACTCGCTAATAATGATGCGTTGACATTACTTGCTTCACCAAATGGTTCGGAAAATAGCTTAAAAATCCGCCAACAAACTTGGATTAGTCATATTTATTTAAAAACAGAACAAAGTATGACGCTTAGTCTGAAAGGAAAAAATAGTTATCTATATTCCATTACAGGAATAGTAAAATTAGCAAACAACAATCACAAGATAGCTTATATTCACTGTAGTGATGGTGCATTTTTCATGCATGAACAAAAGGTAAAATTAACTGCCCAAACAGATTTTCGTGGCATATTGATTTATTTAAACTAAATATAAAATTGATAACTTTCAATAAAATATTTAATAAAAAGATCGACAGCCAATAAAAGTGATAGAATAAATACAGTTGTTTTAATAGATATAATTTATTTGAATGTCAGTGATAGCCTTTTTATCAAATTTATAACTAGGATATCATATTCAATCACAGACAACTTTTCTATTTTATTAATTGAAAGGTATTACTCGTGGCGGTTTTTACAAATCAACGTATCCACCAGATTTTTACTAATATTCAGAGCGAAATTGTATCGCAAGGTGAGCTTGCTAAACGTTTTGGTGTTTCAACGCGCACCATACGTTCAGACATCAACGAATTAAATGAATATTTGCAAGACTATGATGCGTGCATCGTTTATGAGCGTGGTAATGGCTATCATTTAAAAATTAATAACGAAGCTCTTTTTGCTACCATCAAAACGGAAAAAATAGCCGATGATGAAAATATTCAGCGAACAGCCAGAGATCTGGTTGATGCGTTATTATTAAAGCTATTAATGCTACCATTACCATTACCATTACCATTACCATTACCATTACCATTACCATTACCAGTTAAGTTAGATGATATCGCTGAAAAATGGTTTATTAGTCGCGGTACCATACAACAGGACATGAGTATCGTTAGAGAATATTTGCATAAACATGACATCCAGATCGAAGGTATCCCCCATCAAAGAATAAAATTAAGTGGCAATGAATGGACGATTCGTACTTGTATTACCGAAATATTATGGCACCGTTTCTCACAGGACATAAATAAAGATATCGCTAAATTTAGCCTGACTTATCTTGATAATATTGATTTAACCTATATTGATAAAGTATTGCAAAATAGTCTTAGCCGTTTTGATATTCTACTGACTAACGAAGGCCACCAATATCTCATTTTCAATTGTGCTACCACTATCTTACGTATTACTCGTGGCCGTGAATTAACCACTTTTATCAATAATGAAATGGATCCTGTTATTCGAAATGCGGTCAAAGAAATTTCAAACGGGCTGATTTACTTTCTTGGTGGTGCACTATCAAAAGCAGAACAAGCTTACTTATGTACGCAACTTGCAGCACAACGTATTATTGGTAACGAACAGCCCAATCAAAAAACGGGCTTACATACCAAACTACTTGCTCATATTTTGCAATATATAAACGACTCATATAATTACTATTTACGTAATGATGAAAAACTAAAACGTGATTTGACAACCCATCTCGCCACGTTATTAACTCGTTTACAATTTAATATTAATACACCAAATCCTTTACTTGACGATATCAAACAATATTATCCTTTTGCTTATGATGTCACCCTCGATGCCCTACGCAGTGCCAGTACCCTGCCCAATTAGTGAAGACGAACTTGGTTATCTTGCAGTTCATATTGGGGTAAGTTTGGAATGTAATTATGGTACCAGCCATCATCGGCCAACACAGGTTTTAATCGTTACTGATTCAGGCAACTCAACAGTACGTGTGATAGAAACCAAAATTATGCGTGAATTTCCGCAACTAAAATTTAATCGTGCGCTGTCGTTACAAGAATATGAAACCTTAGAAAACATCGATGAAGATTTTGTCATCACCACCATTCGATAGCAGAAAAAAATAAACCGGTGGTGAAAATCGCTCCCTTTCCTACTCCCTATCAACTGGAGCAAGTCGGGCGTTTAGCGATGATCAACCAAACCAAACCTTATATTATTGAACGATTCTTTGATGAACGTTATTTCATCATACTTAATGAAAAAATTAGCCAAGAAGCACTTTTTAAGAAAATCTGTAAAAAACTGCAAGCCGATGGTTATGTCACTAGCGATTTTTACCCATCACTGCTCGAACGAGAATCAATTGTCTCTACTCTACTGGGTGAAGGAATTGCCTTACCTCACGCATTAGGTTTATTAGCGAATAAAACAGTGGTGGTTACGATTATTTCACCTCAATGGATCAAATGGAATGCAGAAACCAAGGAAGTTGCTAATGTCATTTTTCTGTTGGCGATTAGTAAAGCTGACTATGAAGAAGCTATCGCTATTTATGAGTTATTTGTAACTTTCGTCAACGAAAAAGCCACTAAAAGATTAATTAATAGTAGAAATTTCAATGCTTTTCAGGTTATTGCTAAAGATAGTTTGAGTCGTATTAATTAATCATTTCCACTTAATAGTGGAAAAGTGGAAAAGTGGAAAAGTGGAAAAGTGGAAAAGTGGAAAAGTGGAAAAGTGGAAAAGTGGAAAAGTGGAAAAGTGGAAAAGTGGAAATAAAAGTGTGATTTTTAGTGATCATTATCATAAGACAGGTAACTTTTTTATCTTTTTGCTAGTCACTTATTTTTAGTTTACTTTAAACTGGCAAGCCAAATTTCCAGAAATCTATTATTATTCCGTAGGCTATTTCCACTTAACGATCTCACTAAATAAACAAATAATTAATCAACTTTACATTGCCTAATCTACTGATATAAAACAAAAATAATAATATTCCAACGCGTTGAATAACAACATAAATAATAAAAAATTAGCCTTTGATTTAGTTAAACTTCCAGTTTGATTAAAATTAATTCGCTATTTTTATCTTTATTTTTCCAGATATTTGCCAGTTTAAAGTGGAAATGTTTCCTCTCCAAAACCATACTGGAAAGAACTAAAGTTATTAACAATAGCAAAAAACCAGTTTTATATTAATTTCCAAATGGGATAGCGAAAGTTTATGAGTCAATCCTCAATTGTTTTTAATGTCGCAAAAGATAACCTGGATGTAGAGACTGTCACCAATAAATTAATTTCTATTATTGATGGCTGGCTAAAAGCTAAAGGGGCCCATACAACTGATGTTCAACAACAGATGCTACGTTCTCACGTTAAAGCAATGGTAGAAAGAGCCAAAACAGGTGAGTCTTTACCTGAAGTGGATGTCTCACTATTTGAGGAAATATCCCCTGAATCAATTGCCTTGGCCGAGAAAGTTGTTAATACCTTGCCAGGTTTAGCTTACGAAGAGGCTTATCTGCTGTCAGTTCATTTTGAAGTAGCACGTTCTAACTCATAAAGATAATAGGAGAATTAAATATGAAACAGATCCATGTCGTTATTGGTGACCGTTTAGGCAAAGGACAAAAAGTAGCTGCCGGTGTTGAAACTGCCGGTGGTAAAGCAACCGTCATTCCCGGTGTTGCTGCTGATATGAAGTTAGGCGACGTAATGAAAGAGCATAATGCAGACTTAGGGATCTCATTTTGTGTTAGTGGCGGTGCCTGTGCCATTACTGCACAGACTAAGTATGGTTATAAAGCACGTTATGGGATGCGTTCTATTGAAGAAGGCGAAACAGCGATTGCAGATGGCTGTATTGTCCTCGGATTTGGTTTTATGGACAAAGAGGAGTTGGGCGAACGTTTAGTTAAAGCATTCAATAAGAGATATGGCAATGCATGATGAAACAGAAAATGGAAACATCTGTACGTGTTAATAGTCAAGGGAATTCCCGCCAAAAAGCACTTGCTGATGCACTAAGTTCAATTCAACGTACCGTACTAAAAAACACTGATAACATTCTGTTACGTATCGAACCGAAATACATCACCGTTATCAGTGCTAAAGTAAAAACAACAACAGAAAGATTCCTTTTCTTATTCTTACCCCGCAAGCGTGAATATTTCTCTGTTGTGTGAGATGTCTCATTAGATATCACCTTGCTAAATGTTAAAGAAATCATATTTACCGCTAAATAATCGGTATCTTGATTTGGAGAAAATGTCATGGGCGAGACAACGTCTTTGTTAGAAATACTCGGCATATACCTAATTATCGGTGGCTTATGTGGTTTTGGCCTCGGTGCAGGTGCTGCGCGTATGTTTCACGCACCCACTGTCCAAGGTATGGGGGCTTTCCGTACATTAGGTGAATTAAATTCCTGTGAAAGCGATCCTGCTTCTCACTTTTCATTGGGCTTAGGTTTTTTCTTCAACGCTTGGGCATCATCCGTTGCTGCTGGTGCATTTACCCAAGATGTTGATCACCGAATCATACCCAACTGGGGTACCGCCGTTTTAATCATCAAAAACCGCAATATCGCAGAAACGATGCATAACCCAAAGAAAATGGCCATTGCCTGTGGCATTATCGGTGCCTTGGTAGTTGCCTTTTTGAACACAACCGCTTCTGCCGTTCAATCTGCACTACAAACTACGGCAATTCATGTCTTAGTTCCAGCAGCAAATTTATTAGTCGAAATCGTCATGCCGGTTATCTTCTGGCTAGCCGCCATGGATGCTGGTCGCCGTTCTGGTTTCTGGGCAACACTGTTTGGTTGTGCACAACTTATTATGGGCAATGCCATTCCAGGTCTGGTACTTGGGATCTTAATTGGTAAAGGGGTCGACGATAGTGGCTGGACAAAAATTACCCGCACTATGATGGCAGCAGTGATTTTATTGTTCGTACTCAGCGCCTTCTTCCGCGGATTTGATGTCAAAATACTCGAATCTTTCCATCTTGGTGCACCAAACTGGCTGCCACATATCCACCAAATCATGAGTGGAGAATAATGATGACAACGGAAATCAATAAAAAAGACTTTTGGTATGCAGAGTGGTCATTTCCTCTGTTTGTTGGACTACTGTCCGCCGGCATCTTTGCCGGAACCCATATGTATGTCGTTTATGGCTTCGGTGCTTTCAATGAAGTTGCCTTCGTGGCGATGCTACGTTCTGGTCTCGATACCGGTGTTTTTGGTGCAGTAGCTGCATTTGGTGCTAGTTTTCTATTTGCTCGTATCATTGAAGGCTCACTGGTAGGGATCCTGGATATTGGTGGCGCGTTGCAAACTGGGCTCGGTTTAGGCGTACCGGCGCTATTACTTGCTAGTGGTATGGACTTTTTAGTCACCAATTTCTGGGCATCACTGATGACCGGCTTAGTATTAGGTATCGTTATTGGTTGTATCATTATCTTCGCCCGCAAATTTACCGTTGGACAAACTAATTCGACCTTCGGTGCTGATGTCATGATGGGTGCAGGTAATACCTCTGGTCGGTTTTTAGGCCCATTGATCATCTTAGCCGCCATGGCAGCTTCGATTCCAATTGGTATTGGCTCACTTATTGGTTCACTACTTTTTTATATTTGGAAAAAACCGATTGCCGGTGGAGCAATACTCGGCGCGATGGTTCTGAGCTATTTCTTCCCTATCGCCGCTTAAATTAGCAAGAAAATAAAGAAGGCTATTATGAACGATCTCATTATCAAACAAGGGAAACTTATCAACGGCCAGATCGTTGATATCTTAGTACGTGATAGCAAAATTGTTGCCATTGGCCCAGATGCGGCCAAAGAACAACAAGCAACTAAAACGATTGCCTAAAATGCCAACTTTACATTAGTGCTGGTTGGATCGATGCCCATACCCATTGCTATCCAGAATCGCCTCTTTACTTCGATGAACCTGAACTAGCCGGCGCATCTTGCGGGGTTACCACACTAGTAGATGCTGGCAGTGTTGGGGCTGAGGATATTGATCACTTTTTTGCCATTACACGTAAAGTCAAAACCAATGTTTATTCACTGCTTAATATTGCTAAAACAGGTATTATTGCCCAAAATGAATTAGCCGACATGCAGCAAATTGACGAAGCTAGTTTACAAAAAGCTATCGCTGATCATCCAGAGTTTGTTGTTGGAATAAAAGCACGCATGAGTAAAAGCGTGGTTGGTGAAAATGGTATAACCCCGCTTGTCAAAGCAAAAGAAATGCAGAAAAAAAGTGGGCTACCCTTAATGGTACATATTGGTAACAATCCCCCTAATCTTGATGATATTGCAGATTTGTTAACCAAGGGCGACATCATTACCCACTGTTTTAATGGTAAGCCTAATCGCATTCTGGACGATAACGGCAATTTAAAACCATCGATTCAACGAGCTCTTGCTCGTGGGGTGATCCTGGATGTGGGGCACGGTGGTGAAAGTTTCAGCTTTAAAGTCGCGGAACAAGCTATGCGTATTGGTACTTATCCCGATATCATCAGTTCCGATATCTACCATAAAAACCGTATCAATGGCCCAGTTTATAGCCTGGCTTTCGTGATGACCAAATTTCTTTGTATGGGATTCTCAATACAACAAATAATAGATTGTGTCACTAAAAAAGCTGCCGACCTACTGCATTGAAAAGGTAAAGGCTATCTGGATGTCGGTATGGACACAGACTTCACTATCTTTGATCTCAAAGAAGAGCGTACTGAACTCTCTGATGCAGAAGGTGAAGTACGCTTTGGTAGCCATAAGTGTGTGCCTGTTGTTGCCATTGTTGGCGGCAAAGCAATTGTTTCCACAGAAAGTGAGTCTGAATATGCAAGCGATTTATGAAACATATCAACTCAAAAATGTAATTAATGCCTCCGGGCGCATGACAATGCTGGGCGTTTCAACGCCTAAAGCTGAAGTTACAGAGCGTGTCGGCTATGGACTTAATTATTACTTTGAAATTAAAGATCTGGTAAATAAAACCGGCCAGTATATTGCCAAGCTACTGAAGGTAGAAAATGCAGTGGTTGTTTCTTGCGCATCAGCCGGCATTGCGCAATCCGTCGCTGCTGTGATAGTAAAAGACAATGCTGATTTACTTTATAACCTTCACACTTCACCTCAACCTGTAGCCCGTGAAATTGTCATGCCAAAAGGACATAACGTTAATTTTGGTGCACCAGTTTACACCATGGTTACACTTGGTGGCGGTGAAATCGTCGAAGCCGGTTATGCTAATGAGTGTAGTGCAGCCAAAATTACTGACCAAACCGCAGCTATTCTTTATGTTAAATCGCATCACTGCGTACAAAAAAGTATGCTAACGGTAAAAGAAGCGGCACAGGTTGCTAAAAAACATCAAATCCCTTTAATAGTCGATGCAGCTGCAGAAGAAGATTTAGTGACTTATTATCAAGATGGCGCTGATCTAGTGATCTACAGTGGCGCGAAAGCGATTGAAGGCCCAACTAGCGGACTAGTTATTGGCAAACATCAATACGTTGAATGGGTTAAACAACAAAGTAGCGGCATTGGTCGTGCGATGAAAGTCGGTAAAGAGGGTATTTTAGGTCTAACATTAGCGATTGAACTCTACCTAACTGCCAAAAAAGAGACCGGCACACAAATGGTTGAGAGGATGTCTTAGTTTATCGATGATCTTAACAAAATCAAAGGCGTCAAAGCCCAAATCGTTTGGGATGCCGCTGGCCGTGATATTGCTCGGGCAGAAATCAGCTTCGATCAGAAAGCCATTGGTAAAACTACTTATGCCATGATGGCAGAATTGAAACAGGGCGATACCGCTATCTATTTTCGCGAATATAAAGCCAACGAAGGAAAAGTTGAAGCTGATATCCGCAGTGTTACTAACGAACAACTGAAAACAATTGTATCACGCATACGCCAAGTTGTTACTGGAGTCAAATAATGGAAAAACAATTAACCCCTAATTTCTATCATGATCGTGTTTGTCTGAATGTTCTGGCAGGCTCTCACCAAAATGCTAAAGAGATTTATCAAGCCGCTGAAACTTATGTCGTGGTTGGCGTGCTGTCAAAAAACTATGCTGACTTAAATAGTGCTATTGACGATATGGCTAAATATGCTGATGAAATTGATAATGCACTGTCTGTCGGTTTAGGTACAGGCGATCCTAATCAATCTAATATGGTTTCGCAGATTGCTAAAGTCATTCAGCCGCAACATGTAAACCAGGTATTTACTGGTGCCGCAACCAGTCGTGCATTATTAGGGCAAGATCAGACTATTGTTAATGCGCTTATTTCGCCAACTGGTGAAGTGGTTAAAGTAAAAATTTCTACCGGGCCGCTAAGTTCAAATTATCCAGACGCCATTGTTCCTGTTGAAACGGCAAGTGCAATGTTAAAAGATATGGGCGCAAGGTCTGTAAAATTTTTTAATATGGAAGGGTTAAAATATCGCGAATAATATCAAGTTGTTGCAGAAGATTGTGCTAGCTTTGATTTTTATCTTGAACCAACTGGCGGTATCGACTTAAACAATTACACCGAAATTCTCAAAATTGCATTAAATGCTGGTGTAAAGAAAATTATTCCTCATATTTATAGCTCTATCATCGATAAAGCAACCGGTAATACCAGTCCTGATGACGTTAAAAAATCACGTGAAATGACTAAGCAATGTTTATAGACGCTATTGATAATAAATAATCGGTTTATCAATTTTATTGCACTCTAAGTAGCCTAAAAGTAAAACCCCATTGTAATTTTACTCACAATGGGGTTTTTAATGTGTTAGAGTCAGCCGATAAGCCGGGTTCTGTCGTGGACAACCATTCATCTAGGCCAGCACTTGCGCACTGACTCAAGCAGCCTACCCGGGTTCGATGCGGGCCGCATGTAGTGAACCCCTATTTGGCCTTGCTCCGGGTGGAGTTTACCGTGCCACAAACTGTTGCCAGTTGCGCGGTGCGCTCTTACCGCACCCTTTCACCCTTACCTGTGCTTAATAGCCATCGGCGGTTTGCTCTCTGTTGCACTAGTCGTAGGCTTTCGCCTCCCAGACGTTATCTGGCACCCTGCCCTATGGAGCCCGGACTTTCCTCCCCTTTATTAACAATTACCTAGGGTAATCAACAATAAAGCAGCGGTTGTCTGGCTAACTCTAACGCCGAATTATAGGGATTTAACATGAATTTGTATAGTTATTTATCACAACTGGCCAACAGATAATCTACTTGATTGCACTATCAGCACTAACTTGCTGTTCAAGACTATATTTATATAGTGCATTCTTCTTTAAACCATAAATTTCTGCCGTAATAGCCGCCGCCTTCTTTAACGGCAATGATTGCTGTAGTAACGCTAACGTTTTTTTCACCTCTGAGGAAATAACCACTTCACCCTCCTGTGGTGTTCTATATCCCTGAACCACCAATACCATTTCGCCACGAGAACGATTTTCATCAACTTTTACCCAATCAAGTAGTTCTCCAACCGGCAAACCATGAATAGATTCCCAGGTTTTTGTTAATTCGCGAGCTAAGACAACATAACGCTCAGCGCCCCAAATAGCGACCATATCTGCTAATGTGTCTAACAAACGATGTGGTGATTCATAAAAAATAAGTGTTCTCGACTCCTCCGTTAACGCTTGCAATACCTCTTGTCGACTCTTGCGTTTTGCTGGCAAAAAACCCTCATAACAACAGCGATCTGAGGCGATACCGGCAGCGGAAAGGGCCGTAATTGCTGCGCATGGCCCTGGCAAAGGAACTACCAGAATACCTGCTTGGCGACAAGATTTTACCAAATGATAACCAGGATCATTAATTAGCGGTGTGCCTGCATCAGAAACTAACGCTATACTTAGTCCCTGTTTTAATTGAGGAATTAATTGATCTGTTTTCTGTTGTTCATTATGATCATGTAAGGAAATCATGCGGGTATTGATAGCAAAGTGCTGCAATAATAAACCCGTACGCCGGGTATCTTCCGCTGCAATAAGATCTACCTGCTTAAGGATCTGCAATGCACGCAGAGTGATATCATCCAAATTACCAATAGGAGTTGGTACAATATATAGTGTTGATACCATCTCTACCTCTATATCTTGATTAGGTTCATTTATTGTTTATTCCGAATAACCAATTAAAATTGAGCAATAATAATTACATCACTGGACAAAGTATGCGTTCTTCAATTTTTTTTAAAAAAGGCTTGATATGTATAGCGATACTATCCTCTCTTTTGTTAGTAGGATGTCATTCCTCACTAGATCAAAGTAAACAAACTGCCGATGCAACCATACAAGCAAGCTCTGAAATCAGCCATTATCAATCAATTATTGATGCCGCTAATGGTACACCATCTGCTGAAGCTTTGGCGCCTATATCGAGCAAGAACCCCTATTAAAAGATAAGGTTAATCACCAGAAAAATATTGATTATTTTTGGCAAATGTTAATCAGTTTGCCTGCTGAACAAGTTCAAAAATTAGCTGTTAGGGCAGATGAAAATGTTTTACAAGGTTGGATTGATCTGCTTGATTTATACCATAATAACTACCAAGATCCGGCGGCATTACAAAATGCATTTAAATTGACTGGAAAATACGCTATCCAGCCAATCCGGGTGTTAAAACTTCCCCAACAGCACTCATACAAATCATTCATCAATCTTCAATCAGTAGCAACCCTAAAATTGGTCTATTCTTGCCTTTAAGTAATAACGGTAAAATATTTGCTGAAGCGATTTTACAAGGTTTCCTTGATGCCCAAAAAGGTTTACCCATCGATCCGACAACCGCAACCAGCTCATCCGAGCAAAATAGCCTAAATAGTGATCCCGTTCAAAGTATTATTGATTCAATTACTAGCAGTAGCAATAATGTCACGCAGGAAAACAATCCACAAACCCCATCGCTTGTTATTGACAATGCACCTATTAATAATCAACAGGTTAAAGTATACGATACCAATACTAAGTCAATTGAGTCACTCTTGCAACAAGCTGAACAGGACGGCATTACCTTAGTCGTCGGGCCACTTTTAAAACCGGATGTACTTAAAGCCATTCAAATAAATACTCCATTAAATCTTTTGACATTACATGAATTAGATAATGATAAAATGCCGCTTAAAAATAATGTCTGTTACTTTTCGCTGTCGCCTGAAGATGAAGCGGTTAATGCGGCTCGCCATATAGCAAAAGAGGGCAAACAAGTACCCTTGATCCTGATCCCTTCTTCTCCTTTTGAGGAACGTATCGCAAATATATTTGCACAAGAGTGGCAAAAATTGAAACAAACCCCAGTACGTAAACAAAGTTTTGGTAATATTGATAGCCTAAAAGCTAGAACTGCTCAAAGTACTGGAATACAGATGATAGGCACGCCAATAGTAATTGCCGAACAACAAAATACCAACGATACGGCAGAGGCGATTGATGCGGTGTATATTGTCGCCACAAGTGATGAATTGTCATTGATTAAACCGATGATAGATATCGCAACCGACAGTCGCACATGTCCAACGCTTTATGCCAGTTCTCGTAGTCATCAAACAGATTTAAGCACCGATTATTATCTGGAAATGGAAGGCTTACAATTTAGTGAAATCCCTTTACTGGCCGGCGCTAATTCCACTTTACTAACTCAAGCTAATCAACGACTCTCTGCTGATTACTAGCTAATTCGTCTTTACGCTATGGGAATTGATGCCTGGTTATTAGCCAATTATTTCAATCAATTACAACAACATGAGATAGAACTAAATGGAGCCACAGCAAACTAAGTGTAAATAGTAACAATTGCGTAATTTTTCGTACCCTACCGTGGTTGAAATTTAAACAAGGCAAAGTTCAATTGATTTAATAAATTGTAAGTTAAAAGTAAAATTTATCAGCCAATAGATAAAAATAGAGTAAAATAGTGACTAAAGTGTCATTTTAACGACACCATCAGCTTATAGATAAGTATATCCGCTATGCTAAAATCGCCAAATTTATCTTGGATACAAGGACGTCACTTCGAATATAAAGCCAAACAATTCTTACAACAACAAGGACTGCAATTTATTAGCCGCAATGTGAGTTTCCCGGTTGGAGAAATTGATTTAGTTATGAAAGATCAAAACACTTGGGTGTTTGTTGAAGTACGCTTTCGCCGCCATGATAACTTCGGTAATGCATTGATGTCAGTAACTTTAAACAAACGAAAAAAATTACTTGCAGCCGCAAAATTATGGCTGCTTAAACAAAATGAAAACATAGAAACCGCTTTATGTCGTTTTGATATTTGTGCTACTACCGGCAATCAATTTGAATGGTTACCAAATGCCTTTAGTGACTATGATGCCATCCACTAATTATATGTAAGTAGGTCTTAACGTGTTGGAGAAAATTAAAGCCTGTTTTACCGAAAGTATTCAAACACAAATTGCCGCTGCTGAAGCATTACCCGATGCTATTTCTCGTGCAGCGATTATGATCGTTCACGACTTGCTAAATGGTAATAAAATCTTATGTTGCGGCAGTGGCGGATCAGCAGTTATTGCACAACGCTTTGCGACCAGTATGATCAATCAATTTGAAGCGGAACGTCCGAGTCTGCCCGCTTTATGTCTTAACACAGACAATGCGATTATAATCTCGATCGCTAATGGCCAAAAACCCGAAGAGGTATATGCAAAACAAGTGCATGCATTAGGCCAATCTGGTGACGTACTTCTTACAATTGCCACCAAAGGCAATAGTCGTTTTGTGATAAAAGCGGTTGAAGATTCACTCGCTCGTGATATGACGATTGTGGCCTTAACCGGCCATGATGGCGGAGAATTAGCCGGTTTATTAGGCACACAGGATGTAGAAATTCGAATACCTTCGCAAAGAAGCATCAGAATTCAAGAAGTTCACCTATTAACAGTTAACTGTTTATGTGATCTAATCGATAATACACTTTTTCCGCATCAAGATGACTAAGGAGTAATAAGGAGTAATAATGAGACTATTTCCTCTAATTACCATAATATGCAGTACCCTTTTATTACAAGGATGCATTGGGGCTGCTGTAATAGGCTCAGCGGCGGTCGCCACAAAAAGTGCGACGGATCCAAGAAGTGTCGGTCGCCAGGTCGATGATGGAATATTAGAAGCCCGCGTTAGTGCTGCTATTAGCAAAGATCAAGAAATTACCCGCAATGCACGTGTTATTACTACAGCTTATGAAGGTAAGATACTGCTTACCGGCCAAGCGCACGATATTGCATTAGCTGAAAGAGCAAAACAGATAGCAACCAAAGTAGAAGGTGTTGAAGCAGTTTATAATGAGATCCGTCAGGCAACACCGGTTGATCTTGGTACGGCTTCTAAAGATACCTGGATAACCACCAAAATAAAATCACAAATTCTTACCAGTGATTCGGTTAAATCATCAACCGTCAAAGTTATTACCGAAGGTGGAGAGGTATTTTTACTTGGTATTCTAACTCAACAGGAAGGAGCTGCTGCAGCGCAAATTGCCAGTGAGACAGATGGCGTTAAACGCGTAACTACCGCATTTAACTACCTTAATTAATATTTTCTCATTCAATATAAAAAGTAATTATCTTTCTAATTTGTTACCCGGCAGCCACAAGGCCGGGTAGCTAATTTTAGGGTACGCACTTTAGCTGCTATATTTCACGACGCTCAATAACCTTTGCTATCTTTAACGAAAATAAAATATTTTTAGTACTATTTTCTAAAATAGCCCAATCCTAAAAAACCTACATCAACCAATTAAGCAACTTTCTTCGAGATTTAATCGCTTGTGTTATTACCTGAAGTTAATATATTGACAAAAACAATTACTTTACATCCAAATAATAATTCCATTAAATAATATTTGTTAACTTAATAATATTAAATCGCTATTTGCTGAAAATATAACCTGTTATACAACAATCGATTATTAATCACAAAAGTATCTGAAAAATTTATTTCTCTTTTGCAACTAAATAATAGTGAATAAACATGGAGAAAAATATGCAATCATCGTCATTATTGAAAGGAAAGCCGACCATTAAAATAGTTGATAACCGAGGTTTAACCGTAAGAGAAATCGATTATCATCGCCATCCAGATAGCCCCAATATCACTAATGAACGCATTACCCGTCATCAATATAATGCGCATGGTTTATTAATAAAAAGTAGGCTTTGTTGAATAAATCAGAATTAGCCGACAGGATGGCTCCCTCTGCTACAGCTGTTATCCGATCCTGACGCTGTGTGGCATACCCAACAACGTCATACGGTTCAGCGCTTTGACCATCGCCATTGCTTCACCTACCTGAGCCTCATAGTCACGCAGCCTCAGATGGCCACCCAGCAAAGTTTTTATGCGGAACATCGCTGTTTCTGCCACTGAACGCCGGTGATAACCCACTTTCTTTTTCCACATATCATTACTCCTGCTCAGACGATGATTCGCCACCGTATGGTTACGTTCATGGTACTTGTCCGGCCAGTATTTCGCTCCGCTTCGCGGCGGGATAAGGGGCCTGATTTTCTTTCTTAGCAACGCATCGTGGCAGTAACAGGCGTCATAAGCACCGTCTGCTGACACTTCCCTGATTTTCCGGTGGGTTTGGTTAATCAGGCCCGGCAGTGCCTGCGCATCTGTCGTTCCGCTGAGCGATAAGTCGGCACAGATAATCTCATGAGTCACACTGTCTGCTGCCAGATGAAGCTTGCGCCACACTCTTCGTCTGTCAGCCCCATGCTGCCTGACTTTCCATTCACCTTCGCCAAAGACCTTCAGACCGGTACTGTCGATGACCAGATGCGAGATTTCACCACGCGTTGGCGTTTTTATGCTGATGTTGACGCTCTTTGCTTGTCTGCTGACCAGCGAGTAGTCCGGACAGCACAGCGGCAAAGACATGAGTTTAAAAATCGAATCAACGAAGCCCTGTAATGCCCGTAGCGACAGGTTAAACACACGCTTCATCATCAGGACAGTGGTAACAGCCATATCGCTGTAGTAAAGCGGCCGGCCACGACCTTCAGGCGAAGAACTGTCAGTCCATCCAACGATGGCCGACTCATCAAGCCAGACCGTCAGGAAACCGCGTTGTCTGAGTGCCTTGTTGTACGCGGGCCAGTTGGTAATTTTAAACTTTTGCTTTGACATGGGGACCTGATGTTGAAACGAATTTAGCGATCAGCTCCGCCAATCACCTAAAAGTTCGATTTATTCAACAAAGCCATAAAGTAACAAAGTATTCACCAACTGTCCATAAGAGCTTATATTTAACCTTAAGAAAGTCGCATTTTTTGATAAAGATTTTTAAAAATTAAAAATAAATGATAGTTTTAATTTGTTTTTAGCAACGATGTTAATTTTTTTATACATATAATTAATCAACTGAAACGTTACTATTTACCTTTAATTAAATTATTAATCAATATAAATGAATTAATATTCAATCTAACAGTTAAGAACATAACAATTTTATTATAAATAACATTAATGGTTTTCAGTGAAAACGATTGATAGAGTTGATATTAAAAATATCCTTAATTTTTCAAAATATCTAAAATAATTAAAAAAATTTAATTAATACAGTTTCTTTGATATCAATATGTTGATTGAATAAATAGTTAGAATATTTAGTAGTATTATTCGGCTTTGTTGAATAAATCAGAATTAGCCGACAGGATGGCTCCCTCTGCTACAGCTGTTATCCGATCCTGACGCTGTGTGGCATACCCAACAACGTCATACGGTTCAGCGCTTTGACCATCGCCATTACTTCACCTACCTGAGCCTCATAGTCACGCAGCCTCAGATGGCCACCCAGCAAAGTTTTTATGCGGAACATCGCTGTTTCTGCCACTGAACGCCGGTGATAACCCACTTTCTTTTTCCACATATCATTACTCCTGCTCAGACGCTGATTCGCCACCGCATGGTTACGTTCATGGTACTTGTCCGGCCAGTATTTCGCTCCGCTTCGCGGCGGGATAAGGGGCCTGATTTTCTTTCTTAGCAACGCGTCGTGGCAGTAACAGGCGTCATAAGCACCGTCTGCTGACACTTCCCTGATTTTCCGGTGGGTTTGGTTAATCAGGCCCGGCAGTGCCTGCGCATCTGTCGTTCCGCTGAGCGATAAGTCGGCACAGATAATCTCATGAGTCACACTGTCTGCTGCCAGATGAAGCTTGCTCCACACTCTTCGTCTGTCAGCCCCATGCTGCCTGACTTTCCTTTCACCTTCGCCAAAGACCTTCAGACCGGTACTGTCGATGACCAGATGCGAGATTTCACCACGCGTTGGCGTTTTTATGCTGATGTTGACGCTCTTTGCTCGTCTGCTGACCAGCGAGTAGTCCGGACAGCACAGCGGCAAAGACATGAGTTTAAAAATCGAATCAACGAAGCCCTGTAATGCCCGGAGCGACAGGTTAAACACACGCTTCATCATCAGGACAGTGGTAACAGCCATATCGCTGTAGTAAAGCGGCCGGCCACGACCTTCAGGCGAAGAACTGTCAGTCCATCCAGCGATGGCCGACTCATCAAGCCAGACCGTCAGGGAACCGCGTTGTCTGAGTGCCTTGTTGTACGCGGGCCAGTTGGTAATTTTAAACTTTTGCTTTGACATGGGGACCTGATGTTGAAACGAATTTAGCGATCAGATCCGCCAATCACCTAAAAGTTCGATTTATTCAACAAAGCCGGTTTCTTATTAAAGAAATTGTTTTTTATCTATGATGACAAAATATTAAGTTATAATAATTATTACTTTTCGTTAAAATAAAATTATTTGGTAAAATAAGTAAAATAAGTAAAATAAGTAAAATAAGTAAAATAAGTAAAATAAGTAAAATAAGTAAAATAAGTAAAATAAGTAAAATAAGTAAAATAAGTAAAATAAGTAAAATAAGTAAAATAAGTAAAATATATGTTAATTATTTATATAATTAATTAATAAAAAAGATGAACGTAAATAAATCAATTATTTAATTTGGTGGTTTATATATAAATATAGAGGTAAATAAATTATTAATAATAGATTCCAGGAATAATATATAACTATTTTTAAATTATGTGGGTATATTTATATTTGTAACAATAGATAAAAAAATGGAGCCATTTGGCTCCAATTTTCCTTTTATAAGAGAAACTTCTCCGTTAGTTTCAGGCACAAAATAGAATAAAGCAATTAGTATAATAAGAAATACCAATTGATATGTTATATTTCCATATATTAAGTATGTTTCCAAATCAATTAAATCGAATATTCGTTTAACAATTATCAAGGTTTAGAGTGTAAATCTTTATATTCAATATCTGCTAGCTGTAGAGAATATTCAAAGTCAATTTGTTATTAAGTTGTTTTTATTTGTTTGTATTTATAATGAGTTATTTTGCAATATCATTTAATTTTATTTTCTATATTAGTTTTAAAGCACATAATATGTAATTTTATAATCTCTGTATAGTTAAACTATAATTAAATATGTATCTAAATGTTTTCATTTTTTATATCTCATTGATTTTTATTAATTTAATTCATTGGAGAAAACGATCATAAGTTGATAATTGATAGCCAATATCTATTAATGTTTGATTTATGATCGGTTGAAACGATTTGCTGTTTTAATATTTATATATATCATTTCACTCACTACAAGCTTAACTTATAGAATTTATTCTTTTTTTTGTTTTAGTTCATACTTTAATCTAATCATCTATATGATGAGAATACTTGTTGTTGGAACTTTTAAATAATTTGTATTTGAATGTAATTTAACCACTGTCATATTATTTATAAATATAGTTTATCTATGGCTAATAGTTATTCGATATTTTACTTTATTAAAAGTGAACATTTTTACTTAACTTTATTATTAATACAATGTTAAGGATTCACTTTTATATGTCGAAACGATTATCTTTTTTTATTAAAAAACTAGTACTACTTTTTTCGGCTTTGTTGAATAAATCGAACTTTTAGGTGATTGGCGGAGCTGATCGCTAAATTCGTTTCAACATCAGGTCCCCATGTCAAAGCAAAAGTTTAAAATTACCAACTGGCCCGCGTACAACAAGGCACTCAGACAACGCGGTTCCCTGACGGTCTGGCTTGATGAGTCGGCCATCGCTGGATGGACTGACAGTTCTTCGCCTGAAGGTCGTGGCCGGCCGCTTTACTACAGCGATATGGCTGTTACCACTGTCCTGATGATGAAGCGTGTGTTTAACCTGTCGCTCCGGGCATTACAGGGCTTCGTTGATTCGATTTTTAAACTCATGTCTTAGCCGCTGTGCTGTCCGGACTACTCGCTGGTCAGCAGACGAGCAAAGAGCGTCAACATCAGCATAAAAACGCCAACGCGTGGTGAAATCTCGCATCTGGTCATCGACAGTACCGGTCTGAAGGTCTTTGGCGAAGGTGAATGGAAAGTCAGGCAGCATGGGGCTGACAGACGAAGAGTGTGGCGCAAGCTTCATCTGGCAGCAGACAGTGTGACTCATGAGATTATCTGTGCCGACTTATCGCTCAGCGGAACGACAGATGCGCAGGCACTGCCGGGCCTGATTAACCAAACCCACCGGAAAATCAGGGAAGTGTCAGCAGACGGTGCTTATGACGCCTGTTACTGCCACGATGCGTTGCTAAGAAAGAAAATCAGGCCCCTTATCCCGCCGCGAAGCGGAGCGAAATACTAGCCGGACAAGTACCATGAACGTAACCATGCGGTGGCGAATCAGCGTCTGAGCAGGAGTAATGATATGTGGAAAAAGAAAGTGGGTTATCACCGGCGTTCAGTGGCAGAAACAGCGATGTTCCGCATAAAAACTTTGCTGGGTGGCCATCTGAGGCTGCGTGACTATGAGGCTCAGGTAGGTGAAGCAATGGCGATGGTCAAAGCGCTGAACCGTATGACGTTGTTGGGTATGCCACACAGCGTCAGGATCGGATAACAGCTGTAGCAGAGGGAGCCATCCTGGCGGCTAATTCTGATTTATTCAACAAAGCCTAAGAAACCTTAATATCAAGACAATTCTATTATTTACCTATGTAATTAGCATTCATTCTTTAATTTCAAAATTATCCAGCTAATATTAGTTGAATATCAAGATACTTAAATAATGTTTATTTATATAATAGCAAAATAGGCTATTTTGCGGTGTTAAGCCGCTAATCTAATGACAGACAGGTTAAATCAGTATAGATCTTACCCAGCAATTTAAAAACTACCATCAGTTGTATTGGTATTCAGTTGCACGGATAATATAATAATTCAGATCGATTTTAATGAATGTACTAATAGGAGTTTAAACTATGGCAGTAACTAAGCTGGTTCTAGTAAGACACGGCGAAAGCGAATGGAATAAAGAAAACCGATTCACTGGTTGGACTGATGTTGAACTTTCCGATAAGGGCCGCGAAGAAGCAACAGATGCAGGCCAGCTATTAAAAAAAGAAGGTTTTGTTTTTGATTATGCTTATACATCCGTTTTAAAACGCGCTATTCACACCTTGTGGAATATTCTAGACCAAATAGATCAACAATGGCTAACCGTCGAAAAAAATTGGCGGCTCAATGAACGTCATTATGGTGCTCTGCAAGGTTTAGATAAAGCAGAAACTGCAGCAAAATATGGTGACGATCAAGTTAAACTATGGCGCCGTGGTTTTGAAATTACACCACCAGAATTAACCAAAGATGACCCTCGTTACCCCGGTAATGATCCTCGTTATGCAAATTTGAACCCTTCAGAGCTCCCTGTCACTGAAAGTCTCTCTACCACAATTGAACGTGTTGTCCCCTATTGGGAAGAGGTGATTAAACCAAGAGTTGCTAAAGGTGAAAAAGTCATCATTGCTGCTCACGGTAACTCATTACGAGCATTAGTCAAACATCTGGACAAGATGAGTGCAGACGAGATCCTTGAACTTAATATTCCAACCGCCGTTCCATTGGTCTATGAATTTGATGAAAATATGCAACCGATTAAGCATTACTATCTTGGTGATCAAGCTGAAATAGCCGCTAAAGCAGCCGCGGTTGCTAATCAATGTCAACGAAATAATCAAATTAAACTTTATAAGTATAAGGCCACTTTGTGGCCTTATTAAGCATTAATTAGTTGCTCTTTTCACGACGGATCCGAACCGCGTCTGCTAAATGATATAATAATTTTTCACTATCTTGCCAACCAATACAAGCGTCTGTCACACTTTTGCCATACGCTAGCGGTTTATCGGTAGTTATATCTTGATTTCCTCTAAAAGATGACTTTCAATCATCACTCCAATGATTGCTTTTTCACCTTGAAGTATTTGATTAGCAACATTTTCAGCCACTTCAAGCTGCTTTTTATATTGCTTACAACAATTTGCATGACTAAAATCAATCATAATTTGGGCTGATAAGCCTGATTTTTGCAAATTATCTTTAACGTCTTGTATATCTGATTCACTATAGTTAGGCTTTTTACCGCCGCGCAAAATAATATGGCAATCGTCATTACCGGTAGTATTTACAATTGCTGAATGCCCCATTTGCCCCATTTGCCCCATTTGGTAACCGATAAAAAACAGTGAGCAGCTTTAGCAGCATTAATTGCATCAATAGCCACTTTTATTGTTCCGTCGGTACCATTTTTAAAACCTACCGGGCAAGAAAGACCAGATGCTAATTCACGATGTACCTGAGATTCAGTAGTACGTGCACCAATTGCTCCCCAACTAGTAAGATCTGCAACATATTGCGGAGTGATCATATCAAGAAATTCACCGGCAGTTGGTAAAGCTAAATCATTAATAGTTACCAATAAATTACGTGCAATACGCAATCCTTGATTAATATCAAAACTGTTATCCATAAAAGGATCATTAATTAAACCTTTCCAGCCAACAGTAGTACGCGGTTTTTCAAAATAAACACGCATGACAATTTCTAACTCATTCTTCAATTCATCATGAATTTTTTTTAGTTTTTGGGCATATTCAATGGCTGCTTTATGGTCATGAATTGAACATGGGCCAATAACGACCAAAAGTCTATCATCCTTACCAGTTAGAATTTGATGTATTGATTCACGAGCTGTTTGAACTGTCAAAGCGGCTTTATCTGTTGCCGGAAATTTTTCTAATAAGGCAACTGGAGGTAATAACTCTTTAATCTGTTTAATTCTGATGTCATCATTCTTATAAGTCATCTTTTCTACTCAATGTATAGCTCTTTAGCCAGTATATTCTCTAAAAATAAAAGATGAACTCAATTTAACCTCTAGTGATAAAAGTGTAAATGGCTTTGTTGAATAAATCAGAATTAGCCGCCAGGATGGCTCCCTCTGCTACAGCTGTTATCCGA
The DNA here is from genome assembly GCF_013460135.1 of Arsenophonus endosymbiont of Aphis craccivora. GTDB lineage: Bacteria > Pseudomonadota > Gammaproteobacteria > Enterobacterales > Enterobacteriaceae > Arsenophonus > Arsenophonus nilaparvatae. Next base: position 658,792 of record NZ_CP038155.1, on the reverse strand, counting down.
TCCTGACGCTGTGTGGCATACCCAACAACGTCATACGGTTCAGCGCTTTGACCATCGCCATTGCTTCACCTACCTGAGCCTCATAGTCACGCAGCCTCAGATGGCCACCCAGCAAAGTTTTTATGCGGAACATCGCTGTTTCTGCCACTGAACGCCCGTGATAACCCACTTTCTTTTTCCACATATCATCACTCCTGCTCAGACGCTGATTCGCCACCGCATGGTTACGTTCATGGTACTTGTCCGGCCAGTATTTCGCTCCGCTTCGCGGCGGGATAAGGCCTGATTTTCCAGTGGGTTTGGTTAATCAGGCCCGGCAGTGCCTGCGCATCTGTCGTTCCGCTGAGCGATAAGTCGGCACAGATAATCTCATGAGTCACACTGTCTGCTGCCAGATGAAGCTTGCGCCACACTCTTCGTCTGTCAGCCCCATGCTGCCTGACTTTCCATTCACCTTCGCCAAAGACCTTCAGACCGGTACTGTCGATGACCAGATGCGAGATTTCACCACGCGTTGGCGTTTTTATGCTGATGTTGACGCTCTTTGCTCGTCTGCTGACCAGCGAGTAGTCCGGACAGCACAGCGGCAAAGACATGAGTTTAAAAATCGAATCAACGAAGCCCTGTAATGCCCGGAGCGACAGGTTAAACACACGCTTCATCATCAGGACAGTGGTAACAGCCATATCGCTGTAGTAAAGCGGCCGGCCACGACCTTCAGGCGAAGAACTGTCAGTCCATCCAGCGATGGCCGACTCATCAAGCCAGACCGTCAGGGAACCGCGTTGTCTGAGTGCCTTGTTGTACGCTGGCCAGTTGGTAATTTTAAACTTTTGCTTTGCCATGGGGACCTGATGTTGAAAAGAATTTAGCGATCAGCTCCGCCAATCACCTAAAAGTTCGATTTATTCAACAAAGCCAGTGTAAATATGTACTCATACTTATATTATAAATATTTAATGGCAATATATAATATGATATAAAAATTGTTAATATTTTTAAAATCATACTGTTACACCAATGTAAATAACTATTAACCTGCTAAAAATATTGAACCATTTTCTTTAGCTGACCGAGCCCAAAGGCGAAAACCATTGATTGAAATACCAAGTAGCATCAAATATTCAAATGACATTGCTAAAACACCTTGTAAGTAGAAAATAACAACACTAATAACATTGATAATAATCCACAGTAACCAGCTTTCAGCATACTTTCGTGTCATTAATATCATCGACATACTTGATAATACCATCATGGTTGAATCCCAAAAAGGGAATGCATTGGGTTCTATTTGTACAGGTTCAAGATAAAAACCTAATAAATGAGCAATGTCCCAAGTGACGTGGGCAAGAAAAATAAACACTTTATCAATGTTAAAACTTAATAGCAGCGTTAAAATAATGGCGATAAATAGAGTTACCACTACTTTAGAAAAACTCATCCAGCGGATCTTAAGACTTGCTTCATGATAAGCATCTACTCGACTCCAAGCGTACCAACCATAGGTATTCGCTGCGAAAAAGAAAATTTGTAACAACAAGCTTGCATACAATTGTATTTGAAAAAAGATAACCGCAAATAATGTAACGTTTATTAGACCAAAAAGATAATTGATAATTTTTTCCTGACTGGCAAGCCAGATACATAAAAATCCAGCTACTGTTGCCACGGCTTCAATATAAGATAAATTATAACCATTGCTGCCAAGAGCAATATGTACCATAGTATTACTAGTATTGAAAAAGTCCATTCCTATTACCCTATTAACACTTATAATTCAGCTACTTAATGTTAGCAGCAAACGACAACATCCGCTCTAAAGGCTTTAATGCTCTCTCTCTTAATTCATCATTAATCGATATTTCATGTAATTTACCCTCTTTTTTTAGTCCTTGTTCTATAGTTTTTAAGCTATTCATTGCCATCCAAGGACAATGTGCACAAGTCCGGCAGGACGCACCTTCACCTGCCATTGGTGCAATATAAAATGATTTCTCTGGACATGCTTGCTGCATTTTATAAAAAATACTTTTATCCGTTGCCACAATTATTTGCTGATTAGGCAAGTTTTGTGCAGCTTGAATCAATTGACCGGTTGAGCCAACTGCATCCGCTAAATCAACAACCGCTGCAGGGGATTCTGGATGCGCTAATATTGCCGCATTAGGATACAACATTTTCATTTTCTGCAAGGCTTGAATTTTTAATTCATCATGTACAATACAAGCAGCTTGCCAGCAAAGCATATCTGCCCCGGTTTTTCTTTGTACATAATTACCTAAATGACGATCCGGCGCCCAGATAATTTTTTGCCATTGACTATCTAAATAGTCAATTAATTCAACTGCAATACTGGAAGTTACAACCCAGTCAGCTCTAGCCTTAACCGCCGCATAAGTATTGGCATAAACAACCACCGTTCGCTCTGGGTGTTGATCACAAAATTCAGCAAAAGGCTTTGCAGGACAACCTAAGTCTAATGAGCACTCCGCTTTCAATGTAGGCATTAATATTGTCTTTTCAGGATTTAAGATCTTAGCCGTTTCACCCATAAATCTAACGCCAGCGACAATTAAAGTCGATGCAGAATGTCGTGAGCCAAAACGTGCCATTTCCAGTGAATCTGCTACACACCCACCAGTTTCTTCGGCCAGAGCTTGAACATCAGGATCGGTATAATAATGCGCGACTATAACCGCATTTCTTTTTTCCAACAATAGCTTAATAGACCGTTTACAATGTTTTTTTCATTATCCGTCAAAGGCACTGATTTAACAGGAAATGAGTAGCTAGCTAAATTGAAATCGATAAAATTAGGCATTTTGCACTCTTATGTTTAGTATTTAATGTTTTAAATGATATTTTTTAGCAAAACAACTATGTATTTGCTAATTTTGTTTCGCATACTAAACAAGATAATCAATATTTAAAATTTTGTCGCTTAATTTTTACTATCAAATTGTTCTCAATAACCTATTTTTCCATTTGGTTGTAATAAAGAAGAATACTATTTTTCATCTATATTCTGTATGTACAGTAAAATAAGACAGATAACATGAAATTAGCTTTTGACAGAAATAGTCCAAATATCTTTCGATGGTGGGTCGTACAGAATAACTCGGCCTACGGCCTCGCCATGTGGGTCGTTGTACTTAGCACAACGCTGTCTCGCTTCGCTCGGCTCGAACCTACACAGCTTCTCATCCTGTACTCACAGTGCTATATGTTATTTCTGTTTCTTTGGAAAGTAACAAGATATTGTTAGATGGTGGGTCGTACAGGATTCGAACCTGTGACCAATTGATTAAAAGTCAACTGCTCTACCGACTGAGCTAACGACCCATCTGAAGTTACCTGAGGTGATGGCGGAGTATATTACTTATTTTTGCTAAGGGTGCAATGTTTTTTTTACCGAAAGCATTTAAATGTTTATTAATCATACAATTATCCCCGAAATAGATAGTAATAAATACTTCGTGGTTATTCATTAGAGTGACGCTAATTTCTTTTCTGCCAATTTCGCGCTAGGGCTACTAGGATACGCTTTAATCACCTGTTGATAAACAACACGTGCTGTATCATTTTGCCCTTTTTCTTGCATCAGTAACCCTACTTTATAAAGGGATTCTGCCCCTTTGGCTGAATTAGGGTAATTTTTAACAACGGTAGCAAAATAAAAAACCGCATCATCTTTGTTTCCCTGATTATAATTTAATTGTCCAAGCCAATAATTCGCATTAGGCTGATAATTAGATTTAGGGTCAGTTTTGATAAAATGCTGAAAAGAACTAATTGCCTGTGCAATCTGCTGTTTAGATTTGCTCTTTATTGCAAGCGCAACGGCTTCATCATACTCAGCTTTTTCATTTGCTGGTTTAGCAGTGACAACAGCATTATTACTATTACTACTGTCTGTACTTGCCTTGACTTTATTTGCACCAGTCGTCAATGCATCCAACTGCGTATAGAGATCTTTTTGCCGCTCAATAACTTGACTTAATTGATATTGGTTTTCCTGAATTTGACCACGCAATGTATCAATGTCACGCTGAGCATCAGATAACTGCTGCTGAATTTGATATAATAACTGCCCTTGAGAATTGACCGCTGTCTCAATTTGCATTAGACGATCACTTGTAGAGCCTGAGCCGACATTAATGATTGGCGCTTGGGCGGTAGCGACTACTGGAGCCGCTACGCCAACCAAGAACGACAGACTCAAATAAAGATGTCTGAAGTTACTGTTCATATAATACTCTTAATACACAAGTATCGCACGACGGTTTTTGGCATATGCCGATTCGTCATTACCTTGTATAGCCGTTTTTTCCTTACCATAAGATACGATAGCAATTTGCTCACCGTTTACGCCTTTACTCTGCAAATATATTTTCACAGCATTAGCACGGCGCTCACCAAGTGCAATATTATACTCTGGTGTACCCTTTTCATCGGTATGCCCTTCCACAGTAATCTTCACTGAAGGGTTACCGCGTAGGAATGTTGCATGTTGATCTAACAGCTGTGCATATTCTGGGGTAACATCATACTTATCAAAACCAAAGTAAACAATGTTGTTACTTTGCAATTCTTGCATTTGCTGACTAGCAAGTTGCTCAGCTCTCAAGCTAGAATTGCTATATGCTACATTGTTTTCAGCACCCGTTTTGTCATTGCCCTTTTTTGAGCTACATGCTGCAACAGCTATCATAGGTAACACTAACATTAGCCCTTTAAGCACTGTATTCAATTGCATCTTGTTCGATCCTTTAATTATTATTGCCATACTGATTATTATGCATCACAAATACGGCGACCAGGCAGGAAATTTAACCTTTCCATTAGTCTCCGGCAAACGCGCTTTGAAACGCCCATCCGTTGACACCAAGTGTAATACAGTACCTAACCCTTGTGAGGCACTATAAATTACCATAGTACCATTAAGTGCGATACTCGGCGTTTCATCTAGAAACGTATCCGTCAAATATTCAACGTTACCCGTTGCCAGATCCTGTTTAGCAATGTGCTGTTTACCATTACTAGAGTTGACCATTACCATAAATTTACCATCAGGGCTGACGCTTGGATCCTGGTTTTGGTTGCCTTCCCAAGTAATACGCTCTGGCACACCACCATGAATATTTAGTTTGTATATTTGTGGACGCCCGGCTTGATCAGAAGTATAAATCAGTGTTTGGCTGTCTGGCATCCAACTAGGTTCAGTATTGTTACTACGACCATCTGTTATTTGGCGAGTTTGACCACTGGCCAAGTCCATTACATAAAGATTTAAACTTCCGCTCTTTGACAGGGCAAAAGCAAGCTTACTTCCATCGGGGGAAAAGGTAGGAGCACCATTATGACGCGGGAAAGCAGCAATCTGGCGGACTTCGCCTGTCGCTAACGTTTGCATAACTAATGCTGAACTACCACTTTCAAAGGTTACATAAGCTAATTTTTCACCATTAGCCGACCAAGCTGGCGACATCAGCGGTTCAGGCGAGCGGTGGACAGTGAATTGATTATAACCATCATAATCTGATACCCTTAATTCATAAGGAAACTTTCCACCATTAGTTTTAACCACGTAAGCGATACGTGTACGAAATGCACCTCGAATACCGGTTAATTTGGCAAAGACTTCATCACTAATAGTATGTGCCGCATAGCGTAGCCATGTGGATGCCACTTTTAATTGGTTTTGCGTCAATACTGCGCCAGGAGAATTCACCACATCAACCAGTTGATAACTAATAATGTACTGACCATCAGCAGCCGGTTGTAACTGACCAACAACAACTGCATTAATACCTAATGCCGTCCAAACATTCGGTGTGACTTCCGATGCGGTAGTTGGTTGTTGAGGCATATGACTGGGATCAATAGGATTAAATTTACCGCTATTGCGTAAATCTGCAGCAACAATTTGTCCTACATCATCTGGTAAAGTACCAGTTCCAGTCCATTTAAAAGGCACAATAGCAATAGGCTGTGCAGTATTGATACCTCGGGTAATTTCAATCCGAATTTCTGCCTGAGCAGATACCGCCCATAATATTAGAAAGCCTAACAATAATTTAAATGCCTGCTTCATTTTTTCTCCCTTATCACGTATTCACGTCCGTAATAATTAATTTGAATATTAACAAAGGTGAATGCACAAAACCAGATAACTGAAAAACTTTTGTTAATTTTACTAGCCTTATGCTATTCATAACATTCATTAACGAAGGCTGGAATACTAAAGTACTTCCCTGTTCATTAAATGCATCATAAATACTACGACTAGGCGGTTTAGGCATTGTCGCTGTTTTGGCTGCACGTATCGCTGCTTCACAGAGTGGTTGATCATTTGCTGTATTACTTTTAGCTGCAATACTAATTAACATGCCGTCAGGAGCGAGTTTTATGCTTAATTCGCATGTTTTACCACGATAAATATCAGCATCATAAAATTTGCTTTCAATTGCGGCTTTGATCTTACCTGCATAATTAGCCACATCCGAACTGGATGCCCCGCTTTTTCTATTTCCTCCTTGACCCGCTGCTGCTGCACCTCCCATTTGCTGAGTTGGTTGTTGGGCAGTTAATCCACCAAGCAGAGAGTCAACCGTAGCAGCCTGTTTAGCCGCATCTGCTTTTTTCTTAGCTGCCAGCGCCTTAGCGGCTTTTTCGGCTTTTTCTTTTGCCTCTGCCTGCTCTTTTATTAGCCGTTCTTGTTCTGCTTTAGCTTTAGCCGCCGCTTCTTCAGCAATTTTCTGTTGCTTCTTGGCTTTCTGCGCCGCGTCTTCTGCTTGCTTGCGTTGCTGCTCGGCTTCTCTTGCTATTTTTATACGCTCCTCTTCAACCATTTTTAAGCGTTTTTGTTCTTCTTCCTGCTGTTTTCGGAGTTCTTCTTCTTGCTGTTGAAGACGTTTTTTTCGCTCAGTATCGGCGTGTTTGGCACTATTTTGCTGCCGTTGTAGCTGGTTATACTGTTCTATTACTACGCTGGGATCAACCATGATCGCATCAACCACTTCACCGCCTTGACCACCGCCACCAAGCTTAATAATTTCATCCAATGAACCCAAAATAATAAAACCAAATAACAAAACGTGGAATATAATAGAGAGTACCACAGAGCAACTCAATTTATTTTTTTGCTCTTTTGTCTTTATCACAACAGATTTCCAAACACGTAATTATGCAATTACATCAAATAGGCTGAGTCATAAAACCAACCGATTTGATGCCAGCTTGATGAAGTATATTCAGCGCTTTAATAACTTCTTCGTATGGTACATCTTTAGCGCCACCAATTACAAAAATGGCCTGCGGATTTTTTGCCAATGCGGCTTTTGTTATTGCTGCAATCTGTTCTGGCGGTAAAAGCTCTTCTCGATGACCATCAATAATGACACTGTATTGCCCTACTCCAGAGACTTCAAGAATAATCGGTGGATTATCACTACCTGACACAATTTTTGATTGAGTCGCATCGGGTAATTCCACTTTCACACTTTGTGAGATAATCGGCGCCGTTACCATAAAAATCAATAACAATACTAACAGTACATCCAATAAAGGAACGATGTTAATTTCAGATTTCAGTTCACGCCTATGTCGAGTCCGTGCCATCTTTCTGTTCTCCGTATTTATTGCTTTTCAGAAGCAAAAGCTTGACGATGCAGGATGGCTAAAAATTCTTCCATAAAATTGTCATAACTTTGATCCAATTTATTGACCCGCTGGTTTAGTCGGTTATATGCCATCACAGCTGGAATTGCAGCAAACAAGCCGATTGACGTTGCAATTAACGCTTCAGCAATACCCGGGGCTACCATTTGTAATGTTGCCTGTTTAACCGAGCCTACTAATGCAATGAAAGCATGCATAATTCCCCAAACGGTACCAAATAATCCAATATAGGGGCTTATTGATCCTACAGTACCTAACAAGGGAATATGCGTCTCTAATGATTCTAACTCACGATTCATCGATATTCGCATAGCTCTAGAAGCACCATTCATTACCGCTTCTGGTGTATGAAGATTGGCTTGACGTAAACGAGCAAACTCTTTAAATCCAGAATAGAAAATCTGTTCTGCTCCAGTTAATGCATCACGCCGATCCTGACATTCTTTATAGAGACGCGATAGCTCAATACCAGACCAAAAACGATCCTCAAAAGCTTCCGTTTCTCGGGTTGCGGCATTTAAAATTTTGCTTCGTTGAATAATAATTGCCCAAGAAGCAATAGAGAATCCTATTAGAATCAACATGATAAGTTGAACCAAAAAACTCGCTTTTAAGAATAAATCTAATATATTCATGTCAGTCACTGCTTAAACTCCGCGACAATAGACTCCAGGAAGCCTAGTTGGCTTCATTTTAAATGTATCAATTGAAACAATAACTATTTCTGCTGTGCAAATTTCTTTCCCTTGCTGATTAATTAACCGTTGAAAAAAAGCCAATGATGTAAGTTGAACATAGCTAATTGTGGTTTCAACGGTCAATAAATTATCCAATTTAGCGGGGTGTAAATAGTCAATTGTCATTTTACGTAAGACAAAAGCTAAATTTTCTTTTCGTAATTTCTGCTGTTTAAATCCTTTTTCTCGCAACATTTCCGTTCTCGCACGTTCAAAAAAATGCGCATAACGAGCATGATAAACTACACCTCCCGCATCAGTATCCTCATAATAAATACGGATAGGCCAGCAAAACAGCATATTTTTACTCCCCTTGCTATCAATAAATTACCCGTCACTATACTTAAGTGAATCATCTATTGGAATGATTTATAAATAAAGTTACAAAAAAATAGTGAAATATAAACTTATCTTATGAAATGAAACTAATACGAAAGAAATAAAATAGTCCACAAGCTAGGATTAAAACAGCAGGTAAAGGATGAAAAAGATAACGCCAAAACGCATTTTTAGGTAAAAACCCAATACCAAAAATTATCCCACTACATGTTGCCAAAATAAGCAATAACCCCTGCCATATAGCAATAGAACTGGTATTTGAGGCAAATAAGGTTGGATCCCAGATCACACAAAAAGCCATGGCAAATGCCATAAAGAGAATAAGGATCCGAAACGGACCCTTATGCATTGATGAGTAGATTTTATCTACCATTATCATTATCCAGTATGTTTAGCTTTGTTGGCCGCATTAGCCTCAACCTGTTCGATAGCCAGAGCTGCAATGACAGCGAAACTACAGGCAAGAAGCGTTCCTAAAATCCAAGCAAAATACCACATGCCATTCGCTCCTTAATATAATGAATGTTTGTTATTTTCAATATGCGCTTTGTCAATTCGACCAAACATTTTGTAATAACACCAGGTAGTATACACCAATATAATTGGCACAAAAATGATAGCAACAACTGTCATCACTTGCAATGTAAATAAGCTCGACGTGGCATCCCAAATAGTCAAACTGGCATTAGGCTGTATATTTGAAGGCATAATGAATGGGAACATACTAATACCGAAAGTTAAAATAATACAAGCAATTGTCAGTGATGAAAATAAAAATGCCCATCCTGCTTTATCAAGCTTGGTGAATAGGATAGTCAGTATTGGAAAAAATAAGCCAAGTGCCGGTAATGACCATAGTCCTGGATTATTATTAAAATTAACCAACCATGCCCCTGCTTCTTTTGCTACTTCTTTGTGTAACTGATTAGAAACAGCGTAGGTATCGATTGTACTTTTAATCGCATAACCATCAATTCCATATATCAACCAAAAACCAGCTCCAGCAAAAGTAATTAATGTGAAAAAGGCGGTGATATAAGTGATATTACGTGAACGTAGATGTAATTCACCTAGCGTGCGCATTTGGAGATAAGTCGTGCCCTGGGTGATTATCATCATAATAGAAATAATGCCTGCTAATAAGCCATAAAGATTGAGTAAACCAAAGAAAGTCCCGGTATAATTCAAATACAATAGGTCATTAACTGTAAAAGGAACGCCCTGTAGCAAATTACCAAAAGCAACACCAATGATCAACGGAGGAACAAAGCTACCAATAAATATGCCACGATCCCACATATTGCGCCATTTGGAATTTTCAAGCTTAGAACGATAATCAAAACCTACCGGTCTGAAAAATAGTGCAGCCAAGACTAATATCATGGCAACATAAAAACCTGAGAATGCCGCAGCGTAAACCATCGGCCAAGCCGCAAATAGTGCACCACCAGCAGTTACTAACCAAACCTGATTACCATCCCAATGAGGTGCGATTGAATTGATCATGATCCGACGCTCAGTATCAGTTTTTCCCATAAATGGCAATAAGATACCAACACCCATATCAAAACCATCGGTCACGGCAAAACCGATCAGCAACACACCAATCAGTAGCCACCATATAAATCTTAGAACTTCATAATCAAACATGAATGGACTCCTGTTTACTAAGCGTCTTGGGCTGAAATATTTTGTTGCTCATAATGATAACGACCTGTTTTAAGACTACTCGGCCCTTTACGTGCAAATTTGAACATTAGGAACAATTCAATAACCAAGAACAAAGTATACAGACCACATATTAGCCCCATCGAGAAAAGTAGATCTGCACTACTTAATGATGAATGTGCAACCGCTGTCGGTAAAATTTCACCAATTGCCCACGGTTGACGACCATATTCAGCAACAAACCAACCTGCTTCAACGGCAATCCATGGTAATGGAATACCAAACATGGCTAAACGTAAAAGCCATTTTTTCTCACCAATGCGGTTACGAATAACAGACCAGAATGATAAAGCAAAAATAAGTAACATTAATAAACCGCAAGCCACCATAATGCGAAATGCCCAGAATAGAGGCCAGACTTTAGGAATACTATCTTTAGCGGCCGCTTTAATATGTTCTTCGCTGGCATCAATAACATTAGGTGTATAGCGTTTTAACAACAATCCATAACCAAGATCTTTTTTATTCGCATCAAATGCTTTTCGTATAGCAGGATCATTATCACCAGCTTGTAATTTTTTTAACAGAGCATAGGCATTCATACCATTGCGGATACTAACTTCATGTTGCGCCATTAAATCTTTTAAACCCAAAACCGGGGTATCAATAGAACGGGTAGTGATAATTCCCATTAACCATGGAATTTCTACTGCGAATTCATTTTTCATTTTTTCGATATTTGGCACAGCAATAAGATTAAATGAAGCCGGCGGCGGTTGGGTTTTCCATTCAGCTTCAATGGCGGCTAACTTGGTCTTCTGAACATCACCCATTTCATAGCCAGATTCATCACCCAAAACAATAACAGATAGTACTGAAGCAATACCAAAGCTTGCCGCTATTGCGAAAGAGCGTTTAGCAAAAGGTCGATCACGGCCTCTAAGTAAGTAATAAGCACTGATACCTAAGACGAACATGGCACCTGTACAATAGCCAGCGGCAACAGTATGAACAAATTTAACTTGTGCCACGGGATTTAAAACTAATTCTGAAAAACTGAGCATTTCCATCCGCATGCTTTCAAAGTTAAAATCAGACGCAATCGGGTTTTGCATCCAACCATTAGCAACTAAGATCCACAGCGCAGAGAAATTAGAACCTAACGCAACCAACCATGTGCTAGCTAAATGTTGGGTTTTACTGAAACGATCCCAGCCAAAAAGAAATAAACCAACAAATGTTGACTCCAGGAAGAACGCCATTAATCCTTCAATTGCCAATGGCGCACCAAAAATATCACCAACATAATGTGAATAATATGACCAGTTAGTCCCGAATTGGAACTCCATGGTCAAACCCGTTGCAACACCTAAGGCAAAGTTAATAGCAAATAACTTACCCCAGAATTTTGTCATATCTTTATATATCTGTTTACCTGAAATGACATACACCGTTTCCATTATCGCTAGTAAAAACGACATACCAAGTGTTAATGGTACAAACAGGAAATGATACATTGCAGTTAAGGCAAACTGTAACCGGGACAGTTCGACAATATCAAACATCTTGACTCCTTGCTCCTAGCAGGAAGACACCGACTTGCGGCGACCTGACTTTCATAATGCAAAAGATGAAAGCCTCATAACTACCAGCTTTATACATCTTAAAATAACGATAAAAAATTTATCAAAATACAACAAACATCTTAATAATAGTACGCTTATATACACTTATAATAAATAGATTTAATACGATTAAGATTGAAATTTTGCAATTAAATCAACATACCGCTACATTTAAATACTGACTAAATTTGCTCAACGATCAATTTCATCGAAAAAATAAATAAAACCTATTTTATTGTTTGATTTAAATCAATTTTTATTAAAGTCATCAATATATTAAATAGCTGTTTATTGTTTTGTTCATGCCAAGAAAATAGGCAATAATTCATTTTAACCATGTACTTGTTGTTGACTTGGGAAAACTCGCCAAAACGCTATTAAAAAAACCATCAACAGGATATTTTTAATCCACATAATGCCACTTTTAATATCGAAAAAATCAAGTTTACCAGCATTACTCACTGCCTAAACATAAAAAAAGCCACTATCTATGAGTGGATTTTACTAATCATAGTCGAAATCAGGTTATTTACTAGTCACTAATTGCTTAATAGCTTCACCAATCTCAGCTAAGCTACGAACAGTTTTTACACTTGCTGCTTCTAATGCATCAAACTTTTCATCCGCAGTACCTTTGCCACCAGCAATGATGGCGCCAGCATGCCCCATACGCTTACCTTTTGGTGCTGTTACGCCGGCAATATAAGCAACAACTGGTTTTGTTATATGTTGTTTAATATAAGTGGCCGCTTCTTCCTCCGCTGTACCACCAATTTCACCAATCATAACGATAGCTTCAGTTTGGGGATCTGCCTGGAATAGTTTCAATATATCAATAAAATTTGAACCCGGAATAGGATCACCACCAATACCAACACAAGTAGATTGCCCTAATCCTGCATCAGTTGTCTGCTTAACGGCTTCATAAGTTAATGTACCAGAGCGCGATACAATACCTACTTTACCCGGTTTATGAATATGTCCAGGTTGGATACCAATCTTACATTCACCCGGGGTAATAATACCTGGACAGTTCGGTCCTATCATTTTTACCCCAGTTTCATCTAGCTTTGCTTTCACCGTTAGCATATCTAACGTGGGGATCCCTTCGGTAATGGTAATAATCAGTTTGATACCACTATTGATAGCTTCAAGAATCGAATCTTTACAAAATGGAGCAGGAACATAAATAACCGATGCGGTTGCACCTGTTGCTTGTACAGCTTCACGGACTGTATTGAAAACAGGTAATCCTAAATGTGTTGTTCCACCTTTACCTGGCGTTACACCACCGACCATTTTTGTCCCATAAGCAATTGCCTGCTCTGAATGAAAAGTTCCTTGGATACCTGTAAATCCCTGGCAGATAACTTTAGTATTTTTATCAATTAAAATAGACATTACTTATTTCGCCTCCGCTGCTGCTACTGCTTTTTCTGCCGCATCGGTCAAGCTGGTTGCAGCAGTAATTTTTAGGCCACTATCCGCTAACTTTTGCGCACCAAGCTCAGCATTATTGCCTTCAAGACGAACAATGACCGGGACTGTTACCCCAATTTCTTTAACTGCTCCAATAATACCTTCAGCAATCAAATCGCAGCGAACAATACCACCAAAAATATTGACCAAAACAGCTTTAACATTTTCATCAGATAAGATAATTTTAAATGCTTCTGCTACACGTTCTTTAGTTGCACCACCACCCACATCAAGAAAATTAGCTGGAGAACCGCCATGTAACTTCACAATGTCCATGGTTCCCATAGCTAAACCGGCACCATTAACCATACAACCAATATTGCCATCTAAAGCAACATAGTTTAATTCCCACTCCGACGCATGGGCTTCACGGGGATCTTCCTGAGAAATATCACGCATCTCCTTTAATTCTACTTGGCGATATAGTGCATTGCTATCCACACTAAGCTTGCCATCCAGACAGATTAAATCCCCTTGCTTAGTTATCACGAGAGGATTAATCTCGATTAAAGCCAGATCACGCTCGAGAAAAATTGTCGCTAATCCGATAAATATTTGGGTAAACTGCTGGACTTGTTTGCCGCTCAAACCTAGCTTAAAAGCAAGCTCGCGTCCTTGATAAGGCATAGGGCCGGTTAATGGATCAATAATAGCCTTATGAATAAGTTCTGGTGTCTCTGCTGCAACTTTTTCAATTTCGACCCCACCTTCAGTCGATGCCATAAAGACAATTCGACTAGAGGCGCGATCTATCACCGCACCTAAATAAAGCTCTTTATCAATATCCGTTGCTTCTTCTCCCAAAATTTGATTAACGGGCTGTCCATGGGAATCGGTTTGGTAAGTCACTAAGCGTTTTCCTAACCACTTTTCAGCAAATAACCTGATTTCGTCGCGATTATTAACAACTTTTACGCCACCCGCTTTGCCTCGACCACCAGCATGTACCTGGCACTTTACAACCCAAGGACTATTACCCAATTTTGTTGTTGCTTCTTCTGCCTCTTTTGCTGTTTCACAAGCATAACCTGTCGGTACTGGCAAACCATAATGCGCAAGCAGTTGTTTTGCCTGATATTCGTGTAAGTTCATGATGCACTATCCATAATTTAGCCTGACAGAGAGTTCACAATTCTCTATATATTTTTATTTAAACATTGGTCAATAAAAAATTAACCAAGCTTTGCTCCAGACTGAGTAAATAACTTCACTCTAAATTGGTTATCTAGACGTCTAACAATAAACGAGCCGGATCTTCCAACATGTCCTTTATTGTCACCAAGAAGCTAACAGACTCACGTCCATCAATTAAACGGTGATCATAAGAAAGTGCTAAATACATCATTGGCAAGATTTCGATTTTACCATCAACTGCCATCGGCCGATCTTTGATTGCGTGCATACCTAAAATTGCACTTTGCGGCGGATTAATGATCGGAGTTGACATTAAAGAGCCAAAAACACCACCGTTAGTAATAGTGAAGTTTCCACCGGTCAATTCTTCAACCGTTAATTTGCCGTCACGCCCCTTAACTGCCAACTCTTTAATACGCTTTTCAATTTCTGCCATGCTAAGCGCATCTGCATCACGTAATACTGGTGTAACTAAACCCCTAGGTGTGGAAACAGCAATACTAATGTCAAAATAACTATGATAAAGCACATCTGAACCATCAATCGATGCGTTCACTTCAGGATAACGCTTTAAGACTTCAACAACTGCTTTCACATAGAAAGACATAAAACCCAAACGCACACCATGCCGCTTTTCAAAGCTTTCACCATAATGTTTACGCAAATCAAAAACAGGCTTCATGTTAACTTCATTAAAGGTAGTCAACATGGCAGCATTATTTTTTGACTCCAGTAAACGCTCTGCTATACGCTTACGCAAACGCGTCATTGGTACCCGTTTTTTACTTCGATGAGAAGAAGTTGATGATGGCGTTGTAGATGCGTCATTCTGTTGCTTAATCGGTCTATTTTCGCTTGCTGTTGATTGGTTTTGAATATATTTCTCAACATCATCACGCGTTATACGCCCACCTACGCCGCTACCTTTGATATTGCTCGGGTTTAAATCATGTTCTGCAATTAAACGACGGACAGCCGGTGTTAGTGCACTATGACTCTCTTCCTCAAGGCTAGCAGTCTGGCGTTTGGCTGGTGCCGACTCAGTAGTCTCTTTTACCTCAGCCGGAATCCCGGTACTATCACTAAGATGTATGCGACCCAATAGCTGTTTTGATAAAACAGTAGCTCCCTCTTCTTCTAAAATTGATTCCAGAATACCTGAATCTGCTGCTGGTACTTCAAGTACAACTTTATCCGTTTCAATTTCCACTAACACTTCATCACGCTCTACCCGATCACCTGGTTTCTTGTGCCAAGGTGCAACTGTAGCATCTGCAACAGATTCAGGAAGATCAGGAACAAGAATTTCTATGTTACTCATTTTCTATCCTTTAATTTATTTATTTTTAGTGCATCATCAACCAATGCTTTTTGCTGTTCTTGATGAACAGACGCGTAGCCTACGGCTGGTGAAGCAGATGCGGATCTTCCCGCATAACTTAATAATGAACCTTTTGGAATTGCTTCCCGAATATTATGCTGACTACAGTACCATGCCCCCTGATTGAGAGGTTCCTCTTGACACCAGACAAAATCGCGAACATGCGCATAAGGCTTGAGCGTAGTTTCTAAATCTTTATGGGGAAATGGATATAATTGTTCAATACGAACGATAGCGATATTTTTTTGTTTGTTTTCACGACGTTGTTCAAGTAGATCATAATAAACTTTACCTGAACATAAAACGACACGTTTGACCTTTTTCGCATCTATGGGATCAATTTCATTAATTATCGGCTGGAATTCACCATTTGCTAACTCTTCCAAACTAGAAACCGCAAGAGGATGACGCAGTAATGATTTGGGTGACATAACAATCAATGGACGTCGCATATTACTAAGTATCTGACGACGGAGCATATGATAGACCTGAGCTGGAGTAGACGGAACACAGACTTGCATATTTTGTTCCGCACATAATTGTAAATAACGCTCTAAACGGGCTGAGGAGTGCTCCGGACCTTGTCCTTCATAACCATGGGGTAACAGCATCACCAATCCACACAATCGCCCCCATTTCTGTTCACCAGAACTAATAAACTGATCGATAACTACTTGCGCTACATTAGCAAAATCACCAAACTGAGCTTCCCAAATAG
The DNA here is from genome assembly GCF_013460135.1 of Arsenophonus endosymbiont of Aphis craccivora. GTDB lineage: Bacteria > Pseudomonadota > Gammaproteobacteria > Enterobacterales > Enterobacteriaceae > Arsenophonus > Arsenophonus nilaparvatae. Next base: position 642,028 of record NZ_CP038155.1, on the reverse strand, counting down.
TCAAAACCTGTGGCTCGGCTGATGCATAACCATATTCAAAAGCAAGTACCGCTTCTTCAGACAACACGGAATCCCAGACGTCAAATATTCCTTGATTTTCACGTATATTAGCCAGAGGGACGTAAACTGAACCATTAGTTTGATTATGAATAACGGCATGACGATGAAAAAAAGTACCTCGGCCGGCATCTTCACCTGATAAACGAACTTGTATCCCTTCATCAACTAATGTTGCATAAGCCAAAGTTTCTGCTGCTCCCCAATCGAGCAATTTTTTACCGTTCGCCATTGCCAGGCGATCACTGTAAATTTTTTCAACCCGAGGATGCATGACAATCTCTGCCGGAATAGTACTTAAACGTTTAGCTAAGTCTTGTAGTCGTTTCTTCTTAACTTTAGCAGGGTAAGCATCATTCCATTCATGATTTAAATAGGGTTTCCAGACCGAATAGTCAGTTCCCATTGGACGCCATTCATCAACAACACAATCACCGTGATCTAACTTATCACGGTAAAGATTAACCATTTCTGTTACTTCGTCGCTAGTAACTGTCTTTTCCGCTATCAATTTATCCGCATAAATTTTACGCGGTGTCGCATGTTTTTTAATTTTTTGATACATTATTGGTTGGGTAGCACTCGGCTCATCCGCCTCATTATGACCATGGCGACGATAGCAAACTAAATCAATGACCACATCGCGTTTAAATTTATTGCGAAAATCTAATGCCAATCGAGTAACAAAAGCACCCGCTTCTGGATCATCGGCATTAACATGAAAAATAGGTGCTTGCACCATTTTCATGATATCAGTGCAATATTGTGTTGAACGTGCATCTTTCGGATTGGATGTGGTAAAACCTATCTGATTATTAACCACGATCCGCAATGTACCGCCAACCTCATAACCACGAGCCTGAGACATGTTCAGCATTTCCTGAACAACTCCCTGGCCTGTTACCGCTGCATCACCATGGATAGTAATGGGCAGTACCATATTACTACGAACTTCATCTAAACGATCACGACGAGCACGAACAGAACCGATGACTACTGGACTAACTATTTCTAAATGTGATGGATTAAAAGCCAAGGCTAAATGAACCAAAGCACCTTCTGTTTTAAAATCAGCAGAAAAGCCCTGATGATATTTAACATCACCAGTACCTAAATGATCTTTATGCTTACCTGCAAACTCATCAAACAGCTCTTTTGGTTGCTTACCTAAAATGTTAACTAAAACATTTAATCGCCCACGATGCGCCATTCCCAATACGACTTCACGCGTATCCTGATGACCTGCATAACGGATCAAATCTTTTAACATGGGAATGAGAGAATCACCCCCTTCAAGGGAAAAACGTTTTGCGCCAGGAAATTTTGCCCCAAGATAGCGCTCTAATCCTTCAGCTGAAGTTAATTCTGATAAGAAGCGGATCTTTTCTTGTTTGCTAAATTGTTGACTAACTGGCGTTGCCAGTTCTAGGTGCTGTTGGATCCAACGTTTTTCTTCAGTATTAGTAATATGCATGTATTCGGCACCAATTGAAGTGCAATAAATACGCTTCAGTGCAGTATACAGCTCACTTAATTTCATTGTTTCCTGGCAAATAGCAAAAGAACCAACATTGAACGTTTTTTCAAAATCAGCATTGATTAAATCATGAAATGAAGGATCTAAATCAGGTACAGTTTCTTGTTTCCAAAGCTCTAATGGATCAAGATTGGCATTTTGATGTCCTCTAAAACGAAAGGCGTTTATTAATTGGAGGACTTTAACTTGCTTCTCATCCAAAGAAGGATCACTAACCGAAGTTTGATAACGTGTAGAATCTTTCGCCAATGAACGAAAATATTCACGTGTTTGAGAATGGGAGTATTCACCGTTGGAGCTTGCACCTGGTAGTTTATTAAAAAAGTCTCGCCAGTCTGCATTAACGGAATTAGGGTCAATTAAGTAGTCTTCATAAAGCTGTTCGATATAAGACTGATTTGCACCAACTAGAAAACTTGAATCTAGCCAGTCCTTCATTACGCCGTTGTGCATTGTGATCCCTTAAGCTTATAGGCTTTAGTTTTCGTCGTAGTTAACAGTACCGCTTTTTATATAGACGGTTTCAATAAAGATTCTTTGAACGTGTTCTATGCACGATTATTAATAAAGGAGCGCTTAATTAAATTCCCCTTATTTATAAGAACCTGTAAAAACCGCAACCGGTTTTTACAGGTTCTTCTGTCATTTACCACATAAAATAAATATCAATTTTAAATAATAGTTTTCCATTTTTTATTTCCCGTAACATTTTGATTACGGTAATTTTTGCCAAAGCTATGCACTACGCTTTAATAACATCGATTTAATGTGCCCAATAGCTTTAGTTGGATTTAAACCTTTTGGGCAAACACTGACACAATTCATAATGCTATGACAGCGAAATACACTAAAAGCGTCATTTAAATTATCTAATCTGTTATCGGTTTCGGTATCCCGACTATCGATTAAAAAACGATAAGCAGCTAATAAACCGGCATGACCAATAAATTTATCCGGATTCCACCAAAATGATGGACATGAGGTTGAACAGCAAGCACAAAGAATACACTCATATAAGCTATCCAATTTTTCTCGTTGTGCAGGAGTCTGTAAATACTCACGAGCTGGTGAATTCTTGCCATCATTGATAAGGTAAGGCCGAATTTTTTCATATTGAGTATAAAATTGAGCCATATCAACAATTAAATCTCGAACAACCGGTAAGCCTGGCAATTGGCGCACAACAACCTTTTTTTTATCACGACACAAAGCTGATAGTGGAGTAATGCAGGCCAAGCCATTTTTACCATTCATATTTAATCCATCAGAACCACAAACGCCTTCACGACAAGAACGACGAAATGCTAAAGTAGGATCTTTTTCTTTTAGTTGGATTAAAGCATCCAGCAACATCATGTCACGCCCTTTAGCGATCTCCAAACTGTAGTATTGCATACGTGGCATATTATCGACGTCTGGATTGTAACGATAAATGGAAAATTCAATTTTCATAATCTACTTTCTCCGCAACACTATTAACGCCACGCATTAATAAGTACGTATTTTAGGTGGGAAGGGATCACGTAACTCAGGTTGCATATTGACTGCTAGGCGAGTCATAGTTCCAGACTGTGGTAAATATAGCGTATGACATAACCAATTTGTATCATCACGACCAGGGTGGTCAAAACGACTATGTGCTCCCCGACTTTCAGTACGAAAATTTGCCGCTTCTGCCGTTGCAAACGCTGTTTCTACCAAATTATCCAGCTCTAAACATTCAATGCGTTGGGTATTAAATTCGCGTGAAGTATCATCCAAACGGGCATTTTTCAAACGTTCACGAATTACCTTTAATTCTTCTAAGCCCTTAGCCATCGCATCGCCCTCACGAAAAACGGAAAAATTATGTTGCATACAGGCTTGTAATGCTTTGCGAATTTCTACCGGATCCTCACCGCTTTGTGTATTATCCCAGCGATTTAAACGCATTAAGGCCGCATCAATATCAGATTCGCTAGCATCACGCATTGAGCCTTGTTCCAGTAAAGATTCTTTCAGATGTAAACCGGCAGAACGCCCGAATACCACAAAATCAAGCAATGAATTTCCGCCCAAACGGTTTGCTCCATGAACGGAAACACAAGCTATTTCACCAACAGAAAATAATCCCGGGATCACAACATCTTCACCTTTTTCATTAATCATCAATGCCTGTCCGGTTACTTTAGTTGTGATCCCACCCATCATATAATGACAAGTAGGGATAACAGGAATCGGTTCTTTAACCGGATCAACATGAGCAAAAGTCCTGGATAATTCGAGAATACCGGGTAATCGTGATTCCAACACTTCTTTACCTAAATTATCCAGTTTTAATTTAACATGTGGTCTCCAGGGGCCATCACATCCCCTTCCTTCAAGGATCTCTATCATAATTGAGCGAGCAACAACATCGCGGCCAGCCAAATCTTTTGCATTAGGCGCATAACGGCTCCATAAAGCGCTCGCCATCTTTATTAAGTAAATAGCCGCCCTCTCCCCGACATCCATCTGTCACTAATACACCCGCACCAGCAATTCCAGTTGGATGAAATTGCCACATTTCCATATCCTGCAATGGCACACCTGCCCTGACAGCCATGCCAACACCGTCACCGGTATTAATATGGGCATTAGATGTTGATTGATAAATTCTTCCCGCTCCACCTGTCGCAAGAATAGTAGCTTTAGCTTTAAAGTAAACGACCTCACCGGATTCCATACATAATGCGGTACAACCGACTATGTCACCATTCTGATTTTTAACTAAGTCAAGTGAATACCATTCGGAGAAAATCTTGGTATGGTTTTTTAAATTCTGTTGATAAAGAGTATGCAAAAGGGCATGGCCAGTTCTATCTGCCGCCGCCGCGGTTTGAGCGGCTTGCTCACCACCAAAATTTTTTGACTGGCCACCAAATGGACGTTGATAAATACGACCGTCGTCTAAACGTGAAAATGGTAACCCCATATGCTCAAGTTCTAGTATGGCCTCAGGTCCGGTTTTGCACATGTATTCGATGGCATTTTGATCACCTATATAATCAGAGCCCTTGACAGTATCATACATATGCCATTGCCAATCATCTTCATGCGTATTACCTAACGCAACGGTGATCTCTCCCTGAGCAGATACGGTGTGTGAACGTGTCAGGAAAACTTTAGAAATTAATGCACATGACAAACCTAACTGAGAAATTTGCAACGCAGCTCGCATCCCAGCGCCACCAGCACCAATAACAACGGCATCAAACTCTCTTACTGGTGATTTCATTTACGCTCCCCACACTACTATTGTTCCATAAATTAAATAAGTCATTAATATAACAATAAAAAATAGTTGTAATGATAATCGCAAGGCGATTGACTTAACATAATCGGTTAATACTTGCCATAAACCTATCCAGGCATGTACTAATATGGAAATGAGCGTTAAAATAGTAAAAATTTTTGTTATTGGAAAAGCAAAAAAAGTCCGCCAAACAGTATAATTTAAATCAGTTGTGACTATAAAACTAACAATATAAAACGTATAAAGGGCAATAATAATGGCAGACGCACGAAGTAGTAGCCAATCTTGTGTGCCAGTGCGGCCTAATGTTGATGCATGAACTACCATACAAAAATCCCCGCTAAGATCGACAAAATAGCGGTGATAATAAACGCAACTATCGCTGAAATACGTCCCACAGACAAACTCTCATCGATAAAACCAAAATCCATTAGCATATGACGAATACCGCCACAAATATGATATATTAGTGCAGTCAAGACACCCCAAATAATGAATTTTATAAAAAAGCTACCCATAATTTCAGTAGCATATTGAAAACCTTCCAGTGAAGAAAGCGATAATCCCAGCAGCCATAACAAAATACCGACCGCAATAAAGGTAATAACGCCAGAGACACGATGTAAAATTGAAGCTATTGCAGTAATCGGAAAATGAATTGTTTGCAATTAAAGATTGATAGGTCTTTGTTTTTTCACAATTTATGCCCACACAGCTCTTTATTGTTTTCCTACCTCGGGACCTGGAGCAGAAATCAAACAGCGATCGTGATAACAAAGCACAACTCAGCTTATAAATTAATCCCTAACATATTGGCAAAAGTTGTTACTCATTAACGCTGGGTACTCCTACCACAAGGTAATCCGGAGACCTCATTTGCAGTATATGACCTTCACATGCCCATTACAATTACAACACATTAGGTTTGGAGAGATTTAGCTTGAACAGTGAGTGTGATCACGATTTAAACATCGGTCATTAAATTGATAATGTAATTTGACAAGAAACAAACATTTATCTTACATATGATTAAGTTGAATTAATTAGTGATTATCGCCACACAAAAGAAGAAATTATGTAAAATAAACATGCTAGATTGTTATCCATAAAAAACCTAATGTTATTGTTGGTATAATTTAAAATATATAAGGAACAGAATAGATTATGAATTGTTAATAAAAAATTTTATTAGATAAAAACTTCGTTAAAAACATGATTCAAGCCTTTTAATAAATTAAATATCATGCAATTTCTAAGCGTTTTATCATGCTTTCATGGTTGTCGGAAATTGCGTTTTAGCGCTAAGGAGACCCGTAATGGCAGGCAAAGCAAAAAAGACTATAGAATTAGTCGATAAAGATGCAGAAAAAATAGAGCTTGAAGTACTAAACCCTACACTTGGGATCGATGTAATTGATGTCCGAGGATTAGGCTCCAAAGGTTATTTTACCTAAGATCCTGGCTTTACCTCAACCGCATCCTGCGAGTCTAAAATTACCTATATAGATGGAGATAAAGGTATTCTTTTGCACCGCGGATATCCTATGATCAATTGGCTACCAATTCTACTTATTTAGAAGTTTGTTATATACTACTTTACGGTGAAAAACCTTCACAAAACTACTATGACAACTTTAAAAAAATTGTCACTGAACATACAATGATACACGATCAAATTACTCGGCTTTTGCAAGGTTTCCGTCGTGATTATAATCCAATGGCAATCCTTTGTGGTGTAAGCGGCTTTCTATCACGACTCATTGGATGTTAATAATCCGCGTCATCGTGAAATAGCGGCATTTAGGGTACTATCAAAAATGCCTACCGTTGCAGCAATGTGTTATAAATACTCTATTGGTCAACCTTTTATTTACCCAAAAAATTCCCTCTCTTATTCTGCGAATTTCCTTCATATGATGTTTGCTACACCTTGTGAAAAATATCAGGTTAATCCAATCATAGAACGGGCCATGGATCGCATTTTTATTCTGCATGCTGATCATGAACAAAATGCATCAACTTCAACAGTAAGAACTTCTGGTTCTTCTGGCGATACTCCATTTGCTTGTATTGCTGCTGGAATCGCCTCTCTTTGGGGACCGGCTCACGGTGGTGCCAATGAAGCCTGTTTACGAATGCTAGAAGAGATTCAAACTGTCGAAAATATTCCTAAATTTATCAAACGGGCAAAAGACAAAGATGATCCCTTCCGTTTAATGGGATTTGGCCATCGGGTTTATAAAAATTATGATCCCCGCGCCACTGTGATGAAACAGACCTGCGATGAAATACTTAAAGAACTTAAATTAAATGATAATATATTAGAAGTCGCCAAGCAGTTAGAACATATAGCCCTAAATGACCCATATTTTATTGAGAAAAAACTTTATCCCAATGTAGATTTCTATTCTGGCATCATTTTAAAAGCAATAGGGATCCCAACAACCATGTTTACGGTTATTTTTGCTATTGCTCGTACAATTGGTTGGATTGCTCACTGGAACGAAATGCATGATGAAGAATTAAAAATAGCACGTCACCGTCAATTATATACCTGCTATAAACAAAGAGATTTTCATAGCGATTTCACCAAAAAATAGTTAATTATTATTGATAAATAAACTATGTCTTACTATTTTATTTTGCATAAACAATCATCATATAGAATACAAGACACAGTTTGGTGATAACCCTTGGTTTTAATACTTTTTAGCTGGCTTGGTGTTTATCCTTACAAAAATTAGGCAGGATTGGCTATATCGATAAAAGTCACCTCAAATCCATAATCTTTTTGCAGCCATTCACCTAACAGTTTAACGCCAAATCGCTCCGTTGCATGATGACCTGCGGCATAAAAATGGATCCCCATTTCTCTGGCAATATGGATCGTTTGCTCAGAAACTTCACCTGTCACAAAAGCATCAACACCTGCCTCGGCGGCTTGTTGAATAAAATTTTGTCCGCCCCCTGTACACCAGGCAATGGTACTGATCTCTTTTGGGCCATTATCACCACAATACAAGGGTTGACGAGCTAACTTATTGGTTAAACGCGACATTAAATCATCAGCCGTTATCGGTTGAGCAAAACTACCCATTGGCAATAAAGGCGAAATAAGCTTTTCAAACCGAACCCCCATGATATTCCCCAACTGCGCGTTATTTCCCAAAATGGGATGGGCATCAAGGGGCAAATGATAACCATAAAGGTTAATATCATTGCAAAGCAATGTTTTTAATCGATGACGCTTCATATTAAGAATAATAGCGGCTTCATTTTTCCAAAAATAACCATGATGAACAATAATCGCATCTGCAGCTAATTTTACCGCTTCATCAAGTAACGCTTGCGATGCAGTCACACCGGTCACGATTTTTTTTACCTCTGAGCGCCCTTCCACCTGAAGCCCATTGGGCCCATAATCTTGATATTCATAAATATTCAAGTGCGTATTGATTAGTTGTTCTAATTCAATATTATGCATTACTTACTATCCTATTTGTAAAACTGATTTATTTTATTAAATATTAAACTTAAAAAGATGTTTCACAACGACTTAAAACAAAAACGCCCTATCACAACCAGTAATAGGACGTTTTATTTTTTAATCAATTAATTACTTCATCAATTCGGTATCTTCAGCGCTGGCCAACCAAACGGGTTTATAACTAGTCTTTAGCCACATGCGGTGTAGGTAACTATAAAAGCGGCTACGATCATGTCGAAAAATCATGATAGGAAAAGCCACAATGCCTAATAATACAACACCAACACGACGCATGAGAACTTGATGCCAAGGGTATTGACGATACTCAGACATAAAGATCCTCCTTATAAAGTTATCAATTGATATAAACAATTGAGATATATTATGTAATGAATGAAAATTTTATCTGATAAAAACCAGTATTACTACTCATCAGACCACTTTTTTGCTGTTTTTATCAGCACTTGTCTTTATATCGTAATTTATTTGCTTATTAAACAATAAAAAAGCAGTCATTATTACAATAAATAAACATTATATTAACTATGGTTTATTTATTGTAACAAAAAATAGCGATAATAGTAATAACAGACAAACTATTATATTGGTATTTTTATACTATTTTTACACTATGAGTAGACTTTTTATCAGATTCTTTGCATTGAAAGACTTAAGCTTAGTACATTAAAATCATGAGGAGACAAACTGTGTCCATCTTTTCTATCACAGGGATCATTCTAATTGGAATATTATTTCTCTATTTGATTTATGCGCTTACTCATGCGGAGGATTTTTAAATGGTAAGTAGTGCTTTATTAATTGCCAGTTTTTTAATTCTCCTGCTTGTTATCGCTAAATTTGTAGGAAATTATATCGCTTTAGGCTTTGTTGAATAAATCGAACTTTTAGGTGATTGGCGGAGCTGATCGCTAAATTCGTTTTAACATCAGGTCCCCATGGCAAAGCAAAAGTTTAAAATTACCAACTGGCCCGCGTACAACAAGGCACTCAGACAACGCGGTTCCCTGACGGTCTGGCTTGATGAGTCGGCCATCGCTGGATGGACTGACAGTTCTTCGCCTGAAGGTCGTGGCCGGCCGCTTTACTACAGCGATATGGCTGTTACCACTGTCCTGATGATGAAGCGTGTGTTTAACCTGTCGCTACGGGCATTACAGGGCTTCGTTGATTCGATTTTTAAACTCATGTCTTTGCCGCTGTGCTGTCCGGACTACTCGCTGGTCAGCAGACGAGCAAAGAGCGTCAACATCAGCATAAAAACGCCAACGCGTGGTGAAATCTCGCATCTGGTCATCGACAGTACCGGTCTGAAGGTCTTTGGCGAAGGTGAATGGAAAGTCAGGCAGCATGGGGCTGACAGACGAAGAGTGTGGCGCAAGCTTCATCTGGCAGCAGACAGTGTGACTCATGAGATTATCTGTGCCGACTTATCGCTCAGCGGAACGACAGATGCGCAGGCACTGCCGGGCCTGATTAACCAAACCCACCGGAAAATCAGGGAAGTGTCAGCAGACGGTGCTTATGACGCCTGTTACTGCCACGACGCGTTGCTAAGAAAGAAAGTCAGGCCCCTTATCCCGCCGCGAAGCGGAGCGAAATACTGGCCGGACAATTACCATGAACGTAACCATGCGGTGGCGAATCAGCGTCTGAGCAGGAGTAATGATATGTGGAAAAAGAAAGTGGGTTATCACCGGCGTTCAGTGGCAGAAACAGCGATGTTCCGCATAAAAACTTTGCTGGGTGGCCATCTGAGCCTGCGTGACTATGAGGCTCAGGTAGGTGAAGCAATGGCGATGGTCAAAGCGCTGAACCGTATGACGTTGTTGGGTATGCCACACAGCGTCAGGATCGGATAACAGCTGTAGCAGAGGGAGCCATCCTGGCGGCTAATTCTGATTTATTCAACAAAGCCCATTTTTACCTAACGAACACAGATAAGCTCGACTAGTAGGAAAATCGATATAACCATGCATAGGATTGAGGAGAGTATTTGCTCTGGCAAAACTTATAATACTAATCAATACTAACATTGCTAATGATAACATTGATAATAATAATGTTATTTTCATTCATTTTATTCCGTAATTAGCTAATTTTATTTATTAAAAAATAGTTAGTAGACATAATGAAAACTACCGTAAAATTATTATTTAACCACGGCAAAAACATCAATAAAAATAATAATGTATTAATTAAATAAGAAGTTCATTGATAATAAAAATGGTTAATAAAAATAACAAACAAGAATCATAAATAAATTATTATTTATTCATATATTATAAATAGCAACCTAACCCGGTATTAAGCTGCATTGAAAATAATTAGCATGATTATGTTAGCGAATTACAAGCAATAAATTTAACCCCATTAATAAACTTAATTAGCATCATCATGATCTTTATTAACCCCAAAATGGCGGTAGGCATGATCAGTCGCAATTCGACCACGGGGAGTACGCTGAATAAAGCCTTGTTGAATCAGGAAAGGTTCAAGAACATCCTCTATGGTTTCCCTTTCTTCACCAATTGCAGCAGCCACATTGTCTAATCCTACCGGTCCCCCCATAAATTTATCAATAATAGCGATCAATAACTTACGATCCAGATAGTCAAAACCGGCTGAATCAACATTAAGCATATCTAATGCCTGTGAAGCGATGTCGCCATCAATAATACCATCGCCTTTAACTTGGGCAAAATCTCTTACTCGCCGTAATAAACGATTAGTTATCCGCGGCGTTCCCCGTGAGCGCATCGCAATTTGTCTCGCACCGGCATCAGAAATTTCTAACCCCATAAAGTAAGCACTACGTAATACAATCGTCTGTAAATCATCGACATTATAAAATTCAAGACGCTGAACAATACCAAAACGATCTCTAAGCGGGGATGTCAGTGAGCCGGCTCTGGTTGTTGCACCAACTAGAGTAAAAGGAGGTAGATCAATTTTAATTGAACGCGCAGCAGGCCCTTCTCCTATCATTATATCCAGTTGGTAATCTTCCATTGCCGGATAAAGGATCTCTTCTACAACTGGCGATAAACGATGTATTTCATCAATAAAGAGTACATCATGCGGTTCTAAATTAGTTAGCATTGCCGCTAAATCCCCTGCCTTTTCTAACACTGGGCCGGAGATGGTACGTAAATTTGCGCCCAATTCATTCGCCACAATACCCGCTAATGTCGTTTTACCAAGCCCAGGTGGACCAAAAATCAGCAAGTGATCAAGTGCTTCAGCTCGTAATTTAGCTGCCTGGATAAAGATTTCCATCTGTTGGCAAACCTGAGGTTGCCCGACATATTCAGTAAGGAGTTTTGGTCGAATAGCGCGATCAATCACGTCTTCATCAGGTAAATTCTCAGCAGAAACTAAACGATCAGCCTCAATCATAGGTTTGGTCCTTACTTATTATTTATAATGCAGCTCGCAATGCTTCGCGGATCAATGCTTCACAGTTAGTAGCTCCATTAGCAACTCTGCCGATCATACGGCTCGCATCTTGTGGTTTATAGCCTAAAGAAATTAATGCCGAAACTGCCTCTGCTTCAATATCATGACTATTTTGTTTTGCCGCTGATGAGCCAGGTAAATCTATCACACTATTATTAAATAGATCGCCATTAAGTCCTTTAAAGCGGTCTTTCATTTCAACCACCAGCCGTTCTGCGGTTTTTTTGCCAACACCCGGTAATTTTACCAAGCTAGAAATCGCTTCTTGTTCTATCGCAGAAACAAATTGATAAGCTGACATACCGGATAAAATGGCCAGCGCTAATTTAGGACCTACCCCATTAACCTTAATTAACTCACGAAATAATGCCCTTTCTTGCTTATCATTGAAGCCATATAGTAGCTGCGCATCTTCACGCACGATAAATTGAGTCCATAAGATCACTTCCTGACCAATTTCTGGTAATTCATAAAAACAGGTCATTGGCATATAAACTTCATAACCTACACCATTTAGTTCGAGTAAAACAATAGGCGGCTGTTTTTCCAAAATAGTGCCTCGCAAGCGACCAATCACATCGATTTCCTCTTTTAGGTTATTCTGCTAATGCTTATATTATAAAAAATACTGGATTTATATCCAGTTATTAACGCAATCGTCTTTTAGCCAATGATAGTTCTGGCTCACCTATTCGAGCCAAATTTTGATTAAAATGACAATGCGTGATCGCAATAGCTAAAGCATCAGCAGCATCAGCTTGAGGATGCGATAACAATTTCAATATTGAGCAGACCATATGCTGAACTTGTTTTTTTTCCGCCGCTCCCGTGCCAACAACGGATTGTTTTACTTGTCGCGCCGCATATTCAAAAACTGGTAATTGATTATTAACTGCAGCTAAAATCGCCACGCCTCTCGCTTGACCTAATTTTAGAGCAGAATCGGCATTTTTTGCCATAAACACCTGTTCGATAGCAAAACTGTCCGGTCGATATTGGGTAATGATTTCAGTGACACCTGCATAAATACGTTGTAAGCGTGTTGGCAGATCGTCTGCCTGAGTACGTATACAGCCACTACCTATATAGATCAACTGTCGAACTTGTTGACGAATAACACCATAACCGGTAATACGCGAACCAGGATCAATCCCAAGAATAATTGCCATATTCTTGACTCACTGAGTAGGTTAAACATGCAAAGAAAAAGCATACTGATAATCAGCATGCTATCTCTTAATATAAAAAGTTGATTTAATTATAGCTGAGCCGCAACTTCATCTGAAATTTCCCCATTATGATATACTTCTTGTACATCATCAGAATCTTCCAGCATATCGATTAAACGTAAAAGTTTAGGTGCAGTGTCAGCATCTAAATTTGCTTTGGTTGACGGGATCATTGTCACCTCGGCGGCTTCAGCCTTAAAACCGGCCGCATCTAAAGCATCTTTTACATCACCAAAGCTTTCCAGCGTAGTATAAACATCGATGGCACCATCATCATAAGATTCGACATCATCTGCACCCGCTTCTAATACCGCTTCCATTAAATTATCTTCATCAATGCCTGGTGCATATGAGATCACGCCACGTTTAGTAAATAAATAAGCAACCGAACCATCGGTACCTAAATTACCACCGCACTTAGTAAAGGCGTGGCGGACATCAGAAACTGTACGATTACGATTATCACTTAAGCATTCAACCATAACAGCCGTACCGCCTGGGCCATAGCCTTCATAAATTATCGTTTCTAGATTATCATTGTCATCACTACCTACACCACGTGCGATTGCTCGATTTAACGTATCTCGCGTCATATTATTAGATAATGCCTTATCAATAGCCGCACGCAATCGTGGGTTTGATGCAGCGTCACCGCCACCTAAACGAGCCGCTGTTACCAGTTCACGAATAATTTTAGTAAAAATTTTACCACGTTTAGCATCTTGCGCCGCTTTTCGATGTTTAGTATTGGCCCATTTACTATGACCTGCCATGAAATATCTCCCAAAATACGTCAATAAAAATCATTTTAGAACAAATTGTTCAATCGCCTGACGGTTACTCCATGACTTGGTCAATGCTGCTGCCTGAACAGCAGGTAACCAACGAAAAGCCAAATGTTCTTTCAATAAAAAATCCTGCTCTTGCGGTAAGGCCAAAGAAAACCAATGCTCTTTGCATTGAGTTATACCCGGAGCATAGCGGTGGCGAAATTTTAAAAAAATATCAAAATAGAGACTGTGTTGCAGATCAACTAACGTCAAATGCTGTTCGATAATATCAATGCCTATCTCTTCTTTAACTTCACGCAATGCCGTCTCTCTTGGTGTTTCGTTATCCTCAAGACTACCGGTAACTGATTGCCAAAAATCAGGATCATCACGCCGCTGTAGCATCAATACTTGGCGACTCGATTGCACATAAACTACAACTAATACTGATTCCGGCCGTTTATATTGCATAGTATCTATTTAGTTTTTGGAGCAACATTTATCGCTAATTCCGCTAATGCGGCCGGATTGGCCACACTGGGTGCATTGGTCATCAAACAAGCTGCTGCGGTTGTTTTTGGAAACGCAATCACATCGCGAATATTTTCTGTTCCCGTTAATAACATAACAAGTCTATCTAAACCAAATGCTAAACCGGCATGTGGAGGTGTTCCATATTGTAATGCCTCAAGCAAGAAGCCAAATTTATCTTGCTGATCTAATTGGCTAATATTAAGAATTTCAAAAACAGCTTGTTGCATCTTATTATGGTGGATACGCACTGAACCGCCACCAACTTCATAACCATTAATGACCATATCATAGGCATTAGCGACGGCCGCTAGAGGATTGGCTTGTAGTTGCTCCGGGGTAAAATCTTTCGGTGCAGTAAAAGGATGATGCATAGCATGAAGCTCACCATTTTCATCCTCTTCAAACATTGGAAAATCAACAATCCATAACGGTTTCCAGGTATTATTTTGTGTGAGTGCTAAATCACGCCCTACTTTCAACCGTAACGCTCCCATTGCATCATTGATAACATTTTGTTTACCAGCACCAAATAACAAAATATCACCCGCTTTAGCTTGGGTACGTGCTAACAAATTATCAATCACCGATGGTGGTAAAAACTTAGCTATCGGGCTTTGAATATCTACCTGGCCTTCAGTCAGCGAATTAACCTTCATCCAAGCTAATCCTTTGGCGCCGTAAATAGCAACAAATTCAGTATAACCATCAAGTTGTTTACGCGTTAATGTGGCCCCGCCTGGAACACAAAGTGCAGCCACACGACCTTTTTGATCATTGGCAGCTTCAGCAAAAACTGTAAATTCAACGGCATTGACCAAAGCAGCAATATCAACCAATTCTAATGGATTTCGTAAGTCTGGTTTATCTGAACCATAACGTTGCATGGCCTCAGCAAAAGTCATTACCGGAAAAGTGCCTAACTCAATACCTTTATTTTCCTGCCACAATTGACGGATCAAACGCTCCATCACTTCACGAACTTGCTCAGCAGTCATAAAAGAGGTTTCTACGTCGATCTGAGTAAATTCAGGCTGGCGATCAGCTCGTAAATCTTCATCACGGAAACATTTTACTATCTGATAATAGCGATCAAAGCCCGACATCATCAATAATTGTTTAAAAAGTTGTGGTGATTGCGGCAGAGCATAAAACTCACCTTTATGAACGCGACTTGGAACAAGATAATCACGCGCACCTTCTGGTGTTGCTTTGGTCAAAATGGGCGTTTCAATATCAACAAAACCTTCTGCATCCATAAAAAGACGCACAAAACTAGTAATGTTGGCTCGCTCTCTTAAGCGCGTTGCCATTTCCGGCCGCCTTAAATCAAGATAACGATATTTTAATCTTATTTCTTCGGCATTTTGTTGATTGCTATCTATCGGTAATGGTTCAGAACGATTAATAATCGTCAATGCTTGTGCAACAATTTCAATCTCACCGGTCGGTATCTCTTTATTGATTTGTTCACGTTCTCGTACCATACCTGTGATCTGGATACAAAATTCGTTGCGTAACTGTGACGCTTGGGGAAAAAGTTCGGCATGATTTTCCTGCACAAAAACAACTTGAACTAAACCTTCGCGATCTCTCATATCGACAAAAATTAATTTCCCTAAATTACGCTGGCGGTTAACCCAGCCACAGAGAGTCACTTTTTGTCCGACGTGAGCAACACCTAATTGCCCACAATAATTTGTCCGCATACGATATCCTTTTACTCATCATACAGAGTCGCTTGCACTAGCCGTTTTAGTGCTATTAATTTAAATATAATCAAAAAATATCGCTATTATAAAGAAATTTCTACTGGGAAATAAGTACGCCTTATCATATTGGCCAGATAACTTTTAACGTATTCGCAATCTGAAAGCTTTTTATTGATTTAAATACTATATGTATGGTAACTGTTGAAGTTTTGAGATGTATCATTATTTCACTGTTTTGCCTAATAAAATTGGGGAAAAAAATGGTTAGTTCTCTGTACATTGTATTTAGTGCTTTAATATTGTTTAAGTTATCTTTGGAAGTCATTAAACTCAGAACTCAGTATCAAGTTACTTACGGTGATGGTGGTTTTTGTGAATTACAAACAGCATTACGCGTTCAGAGTAATGCGATTGAGTATATTCCTATCTCTATGCTGTTATTATTGATGATGGAGATGAATGGTGCACCCGTTTGGGCTATTCATCTTTGTGGGTTAATTTTTATCATCGCCAGAATTTTTCATTACTTTGGCCTAAAACATAGAGAACGAACTTGGCGCCATTTTGGCCAAATAACGACTTATAGTTCTATGATTTTGATGATCCTGGTTAACATTTATTATTTGCCTTGGATACAAATTTTTTCGTTTGATCTTTAATACAAGGTTTATTTCATTAACATGGTCATCATTCTACGCTTTGCCATGTTAATGAGTTTTAATTTATGTCCTAACATAAAATCTGTTAGAATGAATCACCGTTTGCTATTTAATTAATTCACAGGTTATGTCCAGCCAAATTTTAGATCAACAGAAAGACACCTTATTTGCCACTCCTATTGCCAATTTAGGTAATTGGCAATTTGATGAAAAAGTTGCCGAAGTCTTTCCTGATATGATCAAACGTTCTGTTCCTGGCTATTCAAATATTATTACTATGATTGGTATGCTCGCGACACGTTTCGTCACACCCAATAGCACTATTTATGATCTGGGCTGTTCTTTAGGCGCAGCGACATTATCAATTCGTCGTAATATTGAGGCTAAAAATTGTAAAATAATTGCTATTGATAATTCAGCGGCCATGATTGAGCGTTGCCAACGAAATGTTGATGCTTACAAAGCGAATACGCCGGTTGAAATCATTAAAGGCGATATTCTCGATATCAACATACAAAATGCCTCAATGGTGGTATTAAATTTTACCTTACAATTTATTGCGCCAAACGTTCGACAACAATTAATTAACCGGATCTACCAAGGACTAAATCCTGGTGGTGTCTTAGTGTTATCAGAAAAATTTAATTTTAGCGACGAGAAAATTGGCAATTTACTGTTTAATATGCATTATGATTTCAAGCGTGCCAATGGCTATAGTGAATTAGAGATAAGTCAAAAACGCAATATGCTAGAAAATAGCATGTTAACTGACTCGATTAGCAAACATAAATCACGTTTGCTCGCAGCTGGGTTTAATCATTGTGACTTATGGTTTCAATGTTTTAATTTCGGTTCACTACTCGCTATCAAGGAACAAGTTTGATGATAGATTTTGGCCATTTTTATCAACAAATCGCCGTAGGATCACTTAGCCATTGGTTAGAAACGCTGCCATGCCAAATTGAACAATGGAAAAAAACCACTCAACATGGGCAATTTAATTGTTGGCAAAAAATAGTGCAAAATCTGCCCGCTATGACACCCGCTCACTTAGATCTAAAAACAGCAGTAATAGCCAAAAATAAGTTACCACTTTGTTTAAAAGATAAGCAACGGATCACTTTACTGCTAAAAAGCCTAATGCCCTGGCGTAAAGGCCCATTTTCCCTTTACGATATTAATATTGATTGCGAATGGCGTTCGGACTGGAAATGGCAACGTATACTGCCTCATCTTTCACCATTAACAGATAAACAGGTACTTGATGTCGGCTGCGGTAATGGCTATCACATGTGGAGAATGGTTGGTGAAGGCGCAAAAACTGTCATCGGTATTGATCCTACCCAACTATTTTTATGTCAGTTTGAAGCCATACGTAAATTAATTGGCAATAATCAACAAGCACATCTATTGCCTCTAGGTATCGAACAACTACCGACTCTAGCTGCCTTTGATACTGTATTTTCAATGGGTGTACTTTATCATCGGCGTTCACCGTTAGATCATCTCTATCAGCTAAAAAATCAATTAGTTTCCGGTGGTGAGCTAGTACTGGAAAGTTTAGTTATTGAAGGTGATGAAAACCAATGCTTAATACCTGAAGAACGTTATGCTCAAATGCGTAATGTTTATTTTATTCCCTCAGCCAAAATGATTAAAATCTGGCTAGAAAAGTGTGGCTTTTGCGATGTGCATATTGTTGATCAAACAGTAACAACCGTACAAGAACAGCGAAAAACAGCCTGGATGGAAACCGAATCATTAGCAAATTTTTTTGACCCAAATAACATACATTTGACAGTTGAAGGTTATCCGGCTCCTCTACGCGCAACTTTAGTTGCCAAAAAAAGGTAAACTTGACGGTCTTGAATACCGTCATTGCACTAAACTTATAATCAGTCATTATTAGCAATCGCTAATAAATTTTTCATTGCTTCCACCACATCACTATCTACACAATAATGAGTAAATTCATCCATATCCATATTGGATCTCATCGTTACCCCTGCTTTGCGGTAGTTCATAGTCGATGGCATTACTCTCCCAGCAGATGTATGTACTTCCGGTAAACCTGCATCAATAAATTTCTGCAAATTTGACAATTTCACCCCAGCACCCGCCATGATTATCGGCCCATTTGGAGTTTTACTAGATAATGCTTTTAAAATACGCATACGCGGTATATCAATATGCCCTTCTCGATTCAATATGCCATATACCACACCAGGAAAACCTAACTGCCTGATAAATTTAACATCATGTTTAATAGTTTCAAACTCACTATCGCTGTAACAAAAATCCCCTCATCTAGGACGTACAATTGGATGAACGGGGATCTTTATCGTATCTTTAGTCTGTTTTAAACAACCATAACTAGGCATTAATCCACCTTCAGCTGGACTGGAACAAAGTTCAATACGATCTGCGCCACATTTTTCCGCAATTAGCGCACATTCAGCTTCATAGCAGCAAATTTCCAGGGTTATCATAATACTGCCACCTCTGATTAATTATTGTTATTTCTATTTTTAATTATCAATTAATAAGCATACTATTCTGCAAATAAAATACCAGTTTTTCAAACAGTAATTGAGACAAGTAATTAATTTTAATGGAAAAGGATAATATTTTATTATAAAAGACCATTAACTTTTGATAATAAATTTTCAATATATTTTTAACTTTTCATGAAGATAAATTTTAATCTGGAAAATAAAGAGACTTAACATAGCCTTTTTTTAAATTAATATTTCTAATCAAAATTGCAATTTTAGCAGCCGTGTAATTTTTTAAAGTTAGATAAATCAAAAATCCTCTATTGTCATTTAGCAAGATGATAAAAAGCGATCCTATCTGATATTATTTTTACAATAGAGTTATCGATCAAATAGTTGATAGTAGCATGTGAATAGCTAATTATGGTATAAAGACAGCTATTTTTATCACGATCTTCATAGCTGTATCTGACTAAGTTGAATACGACAGCTATCTTCATCATTAAGGTAATCAGGTGAATATTCATGATCTTCTTTCAGAAAAAATTAGTAATGCATTAATTGCCGCAAGGGCTCCTAAAGGTAGTGAGGCTCATATCCGCCCTTCAACAAAAGCCCAATTCGGTGATTACCAAGCTAATGGTGTCATGTCTGCAGCTAAAAAAATCGGCATTCCTCCACGTCAATTAGCTGAAAAAATGCTGCCGCTACTAAATCTGGAAAATATTGCCAGTAAAGTTGAAATAGCAGGACCCGGTTTTATTAATATTTTTCTTGATAAGCAATGGATAGCCGAACAAATTGAACTTACCTTGCAACATGAAAAATTGGCAATTAGCACCGTTACGCCACAAACCGTCATTATTGACTATTCCGCTCCCAATGTAGCAAAGCAGATGCATGTTGGTCATTTACGTTCTACTATCATTGGCGATGCTGTTGCTCGTATATTAGAGTTTTTAGGTCATAAAGTAATACGTGCTAACCATATCGGCGATTGGGGTACCCAGTTCGGTATGCTAATTGCGTACTTGGAAAAAGTTCAACAAGAAAATGCTACCGATATGGCTTTAGCTGATCTTGAGACTTTCTATCGTGAAGCTAAAAAACATTATGATGAAGATGAAAATTTTGCTGAACTTGCACGTAATTATGTGGTTAAACTACAATCTGGTGATGAATATTGTCGGAAAATGTGGCGCAAATTGGTCGATATTACCATGGCGCAAAATCAACACACCTATCATCGTTTAAATGTCACACTGACAGAAGACGATGTGATGGGTGAAAGCTTATATAATAATATGCTGCCTGATATTGTCGCTGATTTAACAGCTAAAAAGTTAGCCGTTAAAAGTGATGGCGCTATGGTTGTCTATCTGGATGAATTTAAGAATAAAGACGGTGATGCCATGGGGGTTATCATCCAGAAAAAAGATGGTGGTTATCTTTATACGACAACAGATATTGCCTGCGCTAAATATCGTCATGAAATGTTACACGCTGATCGGGTGTTATATTATATAGATTCACGACAACATCAACATCTGATGCAAGCTTGGGCTATTGTGCGTAAAGCCGGCTATATTCCCGATACAATGTCATTAGAGCATCATATGTTCGGTATGATGCTAGGTAAAGATGGTAAACCGTTTAAAACTCGAACCGGCGGAACGATCCGGCTCGCCGATTTACTTGATGAGGCAATTGAGCGTGCCAGTGATCTTATCCGGCAAAAAAATCCAACTATGCCAGAAAACGAGTTACAATTAATTAGTCAGGCGGTGGGTATTGGTGCAGTAAAATATGCCGATCTATCGAAAAATCGTACCACTGATTATATTTTTGACTGGGACAATATGTTAGCGTTTGAAGGTAATACCGCGCCTTATATGCAATATGCTTATACCCGTGCGGCCTCCATTTTTAAACGGGCTAATATTAATCCAACAGCACTAAGCGAGCCGGTGATTTTAGCAAATCAGTATGAACAAGCCTTAGCGACTCGTTTATTACAATTTGAAGAAACAATACTAACCGTTGCTCGCGACGGTTTACCCCATATTATGTGTGCTTACTTATATGATCTGGCAGGTTTATTTTCTAGTTTTTATGAACATTGCCCAATTTTAGGTGCAGAAAATAACGCATCAAAAGAAAGTCGATTAAAACTAGCATTACTGACGCAAAAAACCTTAAAAATTGGTTTAGACACATTAGGGATTGCAACAGTAGAAAAAATGTAATCCCTTATTAGACTATAGGCTGCCAGTAGTGCAGCCTGCTGTCCATGATGCAGCTTAAGACAAAATATTGTAGCGATAAAATGCAGACAGATCATCCAATATGATGCTCATAAAATAAAAGAAACAAACGATACGATCATTAATAATGCAACTATCGCAGTACATAAACCATATTTAAAATCGGTATCCATAACCTCACCTCACTATTCTCACTGTCTTAGTCATAAATTAATTAATGAAAAATCATTAAATGTCATAATATCATACAACAATAAAAGCTATTTTCTATTATATCATCTAGTAAAGATTGATTAATACTTTTGTTTTTACTGCAAATAAGACAAAATGATCAGTTTACTGATAACTTAATTATCTATTTTTATAGATCAATAACAGTAATTTTTAAACAATAGTAAAGGAATTGGGAATAACTCAGGAGTCTTTATAATCATGGCAACAATTAAGGATGTGGCAAAGCTTGCGGGTGTCTCAACTACCACCGTATCACATGTAATTAACAATACCCGTTTTGTCGCCGAAGAGACAAAAACGATCGTCAGGGCAGCCATTAAAACACTTAATTACTCTCCCAGTGCAGTTGCTCGTAGTTTGAAAGTTAATCATACTAAATCCATTGGCTTATTAGCCACATCTAATGAAGCCCCTTACTTTGCAGAAGTCATTGAATCAGTAGAAAACAACTGTTTTAGCCAAGGATATACATTGATCCTATGCAATTCGCACAACAACCTAAATAAGCAACAAGCCTATTTACAAATGTTAGCGCAAAAACGGGTTGATGGTTTACTTGTCATGTGCTCAGAATACCCCAACCAACTACTCCAGATGTTAGAGAAATACCGCAATATTCCAATGGTGGTGATGGATTGGGGGCAAGCCCATGGTGATTTTACCGATGTCATCATTGATAATGCAGTTTATGGTGGCTATCTTGCCGGGCGTTATCTTATCGAACGAGGTCATCGTGATTTAGGTATTATCTCTGGACCATTAAAACGCAATACCTGCAATGGCCGGCGGCAAGGTTTTCTCAATGCCATGCAGGAAGCTAACATCCAACCACATAACGAATGGATTGTCGAGGATGATTTCGAACCAGCTTCCGGCTACGAGGCGATGAAACAAATATTAAGTCACCAACAAAAACCGACTGCCATGTTCTGTGGCGGTGATATTATGGCGATGGGGGCTATCAGCGCTGCAAATGAATTAGGAATTCGAGTGCCACAAGATATATCTATTATTGGCTACGACAATGTGCGTAATGCGCGTTTTTTTACCCCAGCATTAACTACCATTCATCAGCCCAAAGAACGTCTAGGTCAAATGGCCTTTACCATGCTGCTTGATCGCATTATTAATAAACGCCAAGATGCGCAAACGATTGAAATACACCCAGAGCTTATTGAACGTCGTTCAGTTGTCGATGGTCCATTTATTGACTACCGAAGATGATCCCCGGATTTAAACGCTATCAATCAGTTAACCATTCAGCATTGAGTGTTTCGCTATTACCTAAATAATCCAGTAGCCAACTCAATGTCGGGGAACGTTTTTCTTCATTCCATATGATACAGCACGAACTATCAGGTAAGGGTTGCTTAATCTGCAATGTCTTTAATTCATTTTTGAGGCAAAGTTGCTCTACCCGATGTTTAGGCGCAAATCCTAAACATAATCCATTTTTTAAGCATGCTAAACCACTTTCCCAATCTGGCACAATAAGCCTTTTTTGGTTATCTAATGCCCAAGTATCTCGTTTTGGTAAGTAGCGAGAAGTATATTCTAAGCATAAACTGGGATAGAGACGTAATTGTTGATCGCTAATTAGCCCGCTTATGTGTGCTAAAGGATGATTGATACTGACAACACATGACCAGGGCATAAATCCCATATCACGGAAACTATATCTATCGCCAATCGGTGACGCACGGGTTGCACCAATTGCTATATCCACTCGGCCATCGACTAATGCCTCCCATACACCATTATAAACTTCCTGCTGAATAAAAAGTTCGATATCAGAAAAATGGCGATAAAAATCTAATATTAATTGCAATATCCTATCTGGTTTAACTACCCGATCAATGGCAATACTAAATTGTCCATGCCAGCCATTTGCAATTTGTTGACACTGATGACGAGTTTCACGCATTGTTTTAATAATATTACGCTCATTTTTAACGAAGAATTTACCAGCATCAGTAAGTACAACATCACGATAACGCCGTTCAAATAAAGGAACCGCAAACCACAACTCCAGTTGCTTTACGGTATAACTGACCGCAGAGGGAACTCTATGTAACTTGGTGGCCGCTGCACTAAAACTGCCCGTTCTCTCAACGGCATCAATTACTTCCAGGGAATACTCTGACCACATAGCCCTTCACCTATCAAAATATTTGATAACAATATGCAAATAATAACGCTTCACAACAAAAATTCATCTCTTATACAATAAATAGCGATGTTAAATATTATTTAATTTATTGATACCATATGAATAAAAATAACACCAATCAAGCCAATTTTGGCTTTATGCTTTTCTTGCTGGTTTAAGTATGCTCGGCTTTTTGGCCATTGATATGTACTTACCGGCTTTTCGTATAATGCAACAGCAACTCAACACCTCAGCAAATACCATTAGTGCAAGTCTTAGCCTATTTTTATGTGGCTTTGCCTTTGCGCAACTTAGTTGGGGGCCGCTTTCCGACCGTATTGGTAGAAAACCGGTTTTATTAATTGGCTTGTCTCTATTTATTATTAGTTGTTTGGCAACACTGTGGATCACTAACGGCACACAATTACTTATTGTGCGATTTATTCAAGGTGTTGGAGTTTGCTCAACCGCATTAATTTGGCAAGCTTTGGTCATCGATCGTTTTAGCGGTCAATATGCTAAACGGGTCTTTGCTACCATCATGCCTTTAGTTGCACTGTCGCCGGCATTAGCTCCCCTGTTAGGTGCCTGGCTTCTAACTGGTAACAACTGGCAAATGATATTTTTTGCCTTAGCTATCGTGGGCGTTATTTAATAGCCAAAATAAAAAACCAAATCTTGCTACCAATTATTCTTATCGGTTATGGAATAAGTGTATTTGTCATTTTTATCCTTGCTATCTATTCACAACCTAATTTATTTGCTCTATTACTGCCTTTCTGTTGTATGGCGGCGATGAACGGAGCTTGCTATCCTATTGTGGTATCAAATGCATTAAGTGTCTTTCATAAAGACAGTGGTAAAGCCGCCGCTTTACAAAATACTCTCCAGCTTGGTTTATGTTTTGCCGCAAGTCTGGCAGTATCTAGCCTCATTGACAATCCTTTATTAGCAACAAGCGGTGTTATAGTTGCCACTATTATTCCTCTGTTAATTGGTTACTGGCTGCAAAATAGAAAAGCTTCAATTAATACCAAGTCGGGAGCCTTCGAACAGTAAGAAAATTTTTTAAACAAACCCATGTGAGAATCTCTGACGTCAACTGACAGCGTATATTCTAGTCATGAGTAAAATTTTATTCATTGATCAAATGGGAAAGTCCAACTTTCCCATTTCAACGAAGATTGGTCGGCTTAAAATTACAATATCATCCATCTTAAGGTATAAAACAAAATATTAAGCTGTTATTTTAAACTGAGATAAAATCAATAGCGGTAGGAATTTACCTCCAACTCAATAGGAAAGAAGTTGATGTGGATGAGGGCCCAAATCCGAACAGAATAATCAAATCCTCAGGAAAAAGATCTGAACTCGTATTCAATTCTATCAGTGCGAAAAAATTTTGCGCAGGCCCCAAACCACCATATTTATCAAATAGGGTTAAAATTTTATCTTCACTTACATGAAGTACTTTTGCTGCTACCTCAGCGACCCAAGACGTTGGATCATAAATGTGAAAATATCGAATATCACTAATATCTTTACCAACATCGCGACACAATTGATAGCAGCTATTAAAAATTGTTTTAGGCAGTTTAGAAAATATAGATCTGCCAGATCCCTTGATAGATTCGAAATGATTATCAATAAATATTAATGGATCATAATCATAGGTTTGAATTGTCTTACTATGGACAAGGGAAATACCTGAATCGTAACCAAGGATAGCGCAGGCAGCACCATCGCTTAATAAAGAACTTACTGGGTCTTCAGCAGAAAACCTATGAGCATAATTACAGGAAGCGAGTACTGCTACTTGCCTATACTTTGCATTAGAAAACTGGCTCCAACCTAACTCAAGTGCAGTCATTCCACCAGACGTGCCCAAATTGACAGGAATAACCGGACAAACAATATTTAACTGCTGAACAATAGCAATAACTTCTTCATACAGGATGTTCCCAGGCCAAACCAGATTAATAATAATACAATCGAGCTGATTGATATTCATATTCACCTGGTCTAGAGCTTTAGATAAGCAATTTACCATTCATTTAGTTACCGCGCCCTTCTCATCCAGTCGCCATAAACTACGTTTACCTGGTAAATAATTGTCATTTGTTGAAAGTATTGTCTTTTTATTATTTTCTCTCAATATGCTTAGCTGCTGATTTGGTAATGCGCCAGCACAGGAAATTAACGAAATATTATTAATCATTTATAAATCCTTTAATCGTTTCATGCCTATCTTTAAGCGGGGGAACCGCATTTTTATCAATTCTGACATCAATTACTGCTGGGTTTCTATTTTTGATCGCCTCAACAATAGCATCCTCTAATTGTCGAGAATTATTGGCCTGATAGCCATCTGCCCCTAACGCACGACCAAACAAGGCAAAATCAGTCACTGGTCTATCACAATCGAGCGGGTCGCTATTTAACATTTCCAGCCCTTGACGGCACATATTATAGCTGCTGTCATTCATCACCAACCACATGGCAGGAAGATGATAGTGCACTGCTGTGCTGACTTCATTTGTCATTAACATAGCACCATCACCAATAATCCCAATCGCACACTCTTTAAAACCAGCTGCAATACCAACTAATCCACAGGCATAATGCCCCATAGCCGCAAATGCAGTTCCTAGCCGATAACGCCCAGATTGGGAAAATGTCAGGTAGTTACTTGCCCAACAAAATGAGTTTCCAGCGTCAGCAGCTATGTAACAGTTATTCTTATTAATTGAGACATGCTGAATAATATTCATAACCGCTAATGGATGGATAACTTTATCAGAATCATTATTATCTTTAATAATATAATCAACAAATTCAACCATCAGCGCTGGGTATTGAACAGCTGGTTTATGAATCACCTTATTCTGAAGTGCACTAAGCAAAGTTTCAGTAAAGCATTGAATGTCACTTTTAAAAACAATCGCATTAGAAGGAAGGTTATTTCTTACTTTATCTGCCTCCAGACCAATATAAAATAAATCTATATTGCTAAAATTTTTTTGTAAATAAAATGAGCTGAATTCTCCGAGACGCGTCCCCATAATTACGACCACATAGCGAGAGCTATCACCAGTTATCTGCTTAGCTATTTCTTTACTAAATGCTAAATCAACGCCTAAAAACTCGATAAATTCTACCAAATCAAGGACAATTTTTATCTTCATTATAACCTCAAATAATTTGTATAGATTAAAATATTCACGCTATAACTCAAAATTATGATAAAACCACACCACTTTAGTATCCGTTGCTGAATGCGTTCACGTTACCTTTTTGAATTATTGTTTTTCTTTTTGTCACACTATTGTCATTAGCGTTGCTTATGGTTTTCTATCTCAATGATAAATTCTATTGTTTTTTTTGCATTAGCTTGCTTAATGAGGGAATTTACAATCACTATCAATTGGTTATGGAGAAAATGAAATAGCAGTTATTTGACAATTTCATTCAATAGCTCAGTCATACTTCTTCTATAAAGACGCTTTTGAATGAGCAATAGCCTGAGCCAGGAAAGGAAAGATAAAACAATTAGCCAATTTGTATTGGCGAGCCATTTTGAGTGAAGTGATTTGATGTTTATCGAAGAGCTTATTTGCAGATATCACTTAGTTACAGATAAGTAAATTAGACATAGGAAACCACTTTTGACATTAACGCTTTTCTAATAAGAAGAAACCTTGGTCGATTGTTTATCAAATCCTTTTTCTTGTTTTAGCTATTACTTAACCTAATTAAAATAGCGTGACGACTATTTAAAATACGCTCTATGATTATATTTTTTGGGCCATCAGTCGCTCAACAGTATCAACTACCGCTTGGGTATGGGCATCAATTTCAATATTAACCTTTTCTCCAAGACGCTTTTCTGCAATTGTGGTGCGCGCAATGGTTTCCGGGATCAGATGGACACAAAAACGATTATTGACCACATCTCCTACAGTTAAGCTAATTCCATCAACGCCGATAAAGCCCTTATGCAAAATATATTTCATTAATTGTTTATCATGCACATAAAACCAAATTTGGAGATTATTTTCAGCTTTAAAAATTTTGGCTACTTCGGCAGTAGTAATGATGTGACCCGACATAACATGGCCACCAATTTCATCACCATATTTTGCTGATCTTTCTAAATTAATCATATCGCCTAATTTTAAACTGCCTAAGTTTGTCAGTCGCAAAGTCTCCTTCATTAAATCAAAACTCACCTTATCGCCATCAATATGGGTAACAGTTAAACAGCATCCATTATTAGCAACAGAAGCACCTGTTTCTAAATCTGCGAGTAATTCAGTGGGAAATTGTACAGTATAAGTACGAAAATTAACGCTATCTTCCACCGCAACTAGTGTTCCTTTTCCTTTCACAATGCCTGTATACATATATTGAGTTCCAAATTTTAATAAAAGATTAAAACTCATTCTACGCTAATTATGCTAGATAAGCACTCTAGAAACAATAAATATGGCAGCTTTCTATCTATTTATAGCTATAACTTCACCAAATCGATACAATAAGCAAATTTTTAAGGGTTCAATTCTTTTCGTTTTCTATTCATTTTCAATAAGGTATATGGTGGGTGAATAAATATTTTAAAGAGGCACACAGCCTATTAGCATTAGGTATTCCAATTATTCTTGCTCAATTCTCACAAACCGCAATGGGTTTTGTCGATACAGTAATGGCTGGAAAAGTCAGTGAAATAGATATGTCAGCCGTTGCGGTAGGAACGTCTATCTGGTTACCTGCTATTTTGTTTGGCCACGGCTTATTAATGGCTTTAACACCAGTGGTAGCGCAATTAAATGGTTCAGGCCGACGCCAAGTTATCGGCAATCATATACAACAAGGCTTATGGCTAGCTTTCTTTTTATCACTTTTGGTCATGGCTGTTATTTATAATGCTCACCATATTATAAATAATATGCCTAATATTGATCCTGAACTGGCAAATAAAGCGGTGCGGTTTCTGCGTGCTATTCTGTGGGGAGCACCAGGTTATCTTTTTTATCAAGTTTTACGTAGTCAGTGCGATGGGTTATCTAAAACAAAACCCGGCATGTTTATTGGTTTCCTTGGTTTATTTATTAACATACCTATCAACTATCTTTTTATCTATGGCCATTTTGGGGCACCAGCTCTTGGTGGCGTCGGCTGTGGGGTAGCCACTGCCTCGGTATATTGGGCTATGTTTCTTTTGATGCGCTGGTATATACGCCATACTCCTTCACAACGTGATATCCGTGATAATAAACAGTTTGCATTACCTGACTTCTCTTTATTAAAGCGCCTGTTCGCGTTAGGTTTACCTATTGGTCTAGCCTATTTCTTCGAAGTCACTCTGTTTGCTATTGTCGCCTTACTGGTCGCGCCATTAGGTATTATCGCTGTCGCAGGACACCAGGTAGCTTTAAATTTTAGTTCGTTAATGTTTATGTTTCCTATTTCTCTTGGTATCGCAGCAACGATCCGGGTCGGTTATAATTTAGGTAGCGCTTCAACGGAAAAGGCAAAAATATCCGCCTATGCCAGCATTATGGTAGGTTTAACGATAGCTTGCTGCACCGCAATTGTGACAGTGTCACTTAGAGAGCAGATCGCATTAATGTATAATCGCAATCCGGAAGTCGTCCTATTGGCTTCACAATTGATGTTATTCGCTGCTATCTATCAGATTTCCGATGCTATTCAAGTCATTGGCGCCGGTATATTACGCGGTTATAAAGATACCCGTTCAATTTTCTTTATCACTTTCATTGCTTACTGGCTGCTCGGCCTACCAACAGGTTATCTACTTGGTTTAACTGACTTTATTGTGCCGCATCTGGGACCAAAAGGTTTTTGGATCGGTTTTATTATTGGCTTAACGGCATCAGCTATCATGATACTTTCTCGCATATTATGGCTTCAACGTCAGCCAAACGAATTTGTATTACGACATTCCTCTCGATAGCTATGTTGTCAAACGGGTATAAGGTATAAAAAATGAAAAATTGCGCTTTTATGCTAAATAGCATTAAATACGAGCAGTTAGACGTAAAATTGCATTTTTTCCCTTGCCAGAATGGCAACTGCCCGTTAATATTCTTTTCCACATTATCGCCATAGCAATTTTTATTGCGTCCGTAGCGCAGTTGGTTAGAGCACCACCTTGACATGGTGGGGGTCGGTGGTTCGAGTCCACTCGGACGCACCAATTCTGTTTATTCACAATACCGTTTTCAAATTGTAAAGTCAGCCAGCCTGCTTCGATTGGTAATGAAAAAGCGCGGTTACGCTTTTTCATCCAACAAATGATCACTTAACCAGATTTATTTGTATTAAATAGCCCGCTGTGAAAAATCTCGTAAACGAAAACCAAAAATAAACAACGCAGCAAAGTAACTCATTGCACCGGCAAAAACCACCAGTAACAACCGCGTGATCCTCATCAGCATATTTCCCTGCTCCCATGGCGTCATAAAATTTAATAGCAACAACAATACCGCTACCATAACAATTAAAGCGGCGATTAACTTGAGCAAAAATTTTCCCCAACCAGCTAAGGGAGAAAAAATTGCCTGGCGACGTAACTGCCAATACAGCATCAAAGCATTAAAGCATGCCGCTAAGCCAATTGATAAGGCCAATCCTGCATGTTTGAGCGAACCAATAAAGACAAGGTTCATTAATTGTGTCAAAATTAAGGTAATAATCGCGATTTTAACCGGTGTTTTAATATCCTGTCTCGAATAGAACCCTGGCGCTAATACCTTAACTACAATTAACCCCATTAAGCCGACACAGTAAGCAATTAATGCCCGTTGAGTCATTACCGCATCGTAGGCGGTAAAATTGCCATACTGAAAAAGCGATACTGTCAACGGTTCGGCTAGAATAGCCAGCGCAATCGCACATGGTAGCGCTAATAAAAAGCAAAGCCGTAACCCCCAGTCCATTAGGCGCTGATATTCTTTATGATCACCGGTTGAAAAACTCTTCGCCATCGAAGGTAATAAAATAGTACCAAGTGCTACTCCTAAAACACCGGTAGGGAGCTCCATCAATCGGTCAGCATAATACATCCACGAGACAGAGCATGATTGTAAAAATGAGGCAAAAATAGTATTAATAATTAATGAAATCTGGCTTACAGAAACACCAATAATTGCCGGCCCCATTAACTTCAATACTCGCCACACACCGCTATTGCGAAAAGAGATACGCGGTAAAACTAACATGCCAATTTTTTGTAAATAAGGTAATTGATACAGCAACTGTAAAATACCACCGGCAAAAATTCCCCACCCTAACGCTATAATAGGTGGTTCACAATATGGCGCCAAAAACAGTACTGATATAATCATACTGATATTAAGTAAAGTAGGCGCAAAAGCAGGAACAGAAAAACGGTTCCAAGTATTTAAAATAGCACCAGCCAACGATACTAAAGAGATCAATAAAATATAAGGAAAAGTGATTCTCAATAAACGAACGGTTAAATCAAATTTATCCGCTGTATCAGTAAAACCGGGGGCCGTAATATAAATAATCCATGGTGCCGCTAATATTCCTGCCAATGTAACGATGGCCAAAATTAATGTTAATAAACCGGAAACATACGCAATAAAAGTGCGAGTAGCCTCATCACCTTGCTGGTTTTTATATTCTGCTAAGATAGGGACAAATGCTTGGGAAAATGCGCCTTCGGCAAAAATTCGGCGCAAAAGATTTGGTAATCGAAAAGCAACAAAAAAAGCGTCTGTCGCCGCTCCAGCACCAAAAAAACGAGCGATAATCGCATCACGAATAAATCCTAAGATGCGGGAAAACATAGTCATAGAGCTTATCGCTGCTAACGATTTTAGTAAATTCATGCAATATTTTTATTAATGATGGCCATAATAGATTGATAAAGTGTATCAGCGACCTGTGAGCATGACCATGAATTAGAATAACTATTTTTGCCAAAGCAAAGCGATGTAGCTCAGCTTTTCCAACGATGTTTTAATTACCCGTTAAACAAAGTGAGTCTGGTAAATTATGCTTTCGGGCTTTGAGATTGATTCTCGTCGAAACATGTATTTATCATCCGATTGGCGCGTTGTATCTGATATATTACAGTATTGAAGGGGCTGTGGTTTACTAATGTTTAAAATATCACAAATTAGCATTATCATATTATTAAAATCATTTTTATTACAACAAAGACATCAGGAAATATTTTTAGAATGTCATTGATTCTATCAAACTCCATTTCTAATGCATTTGCGTTAAAAAACATTTGCTTATAAGATAGTTCAATAATTTCAGCTTGATCCTTACTTAAAACAAAAAAGTGTTCTTTTGTTGGGTTAACTTTTTCATAATAATTATTATTAATATGTTTTAATACTTCATCGCAACATTCACCACAATAACCTTTTCTACTTTCCAGCAATATTTTTTCTTCATATGGATTTTGCTGGTAATAATTAAAACCAAACATTTCGTTGTTTTTTACAATAATATCATTTAATCGAGCTTTTACCTTATTGTTTAACATTTGCCAGAACATTGTTCGTATGTATATCTAAATGGCAGTAAAACAAATCTTCAATACGACCAATTTTAGTCACAAACGGGGCTTTGTTGAATAAATCGAACTTTTAGGTGATTGGCGGAGCTGATCGCTAAATTCGTTTCAACATCAGGTCCCCATGGCAAAGCAAAAGTTTAAAATTACCAACTGGCCCGCGTACAACAAGGCACTCAGACAACGCGGTTCCCTGACGGTCTGGCTTGATGAGTCGGCCATCGCTGGATGGACTGACAGTTCTTCGCCTGAAGGTCGTGGCCGGCCGCTTTACTACAGCGATATGGCTGTTACCACTGTCCTGATGATGAAGCGTGTGTTTAACCTGTCGCTCCGGGCATTACAGGGCTTCGTTGATTCGATTTTTAAACTCATGTCTTTGCCGCTGTGCTGTCCGGACTACTCGCTGGTCAGCAGACGAGCAAAGAGCGTCAACATCAGCATAAAAACGCCAACGCGTGGTGAAATCTCGCATCTGGTCATCGACAGTACCGGTCTGAAGGTCTTTGGCGAAGGTGAATGGAAAGTCAGGCAGCATGGGGCTGACAGACGAAGAGTGTGGCGCAAGCTTCATCTGGCAGCAGACAGTGTGACTCATGAGATTATCTGTGCCGACTTATCGCTCAGCGGAACGACAGATGCGCAGGCACTGCCGGGCCTGATTAACCAAACCCACCGGAAAATCAGGGAAGTGTCAGCAGACGGTGCTTATGACGCCTGTTACTGCCACGATGCGTTGCTAAGAAAGAAAATCAGGCCCCTTATCCCGCCGCGAAGCGGAGCGAAATACTGGCCGGACAAGTACCATGAACGTAACCATGCGGTGGCGAATCAGCGTCTGAGCAGGAGTAATGATATGTGGAAAAAGAAAGTGGGTTATCACCGGCGTTCAGTGGCAGAAACAGCGATGTTCCGCATAAAAACTTTGCTGGGTGGCCATCTGAGGCTGCGTGACTATGAGGCTCAGGTAGGTGAAGCAATGGCGATGGTCAAAGCGCTGAACCGTATGACGTTGTTGGGTATGCCACACAGCGTCAGGATCGGATAACAGCTGTAGCAGAGGGAGCCATCCTGGCGGCTAATTCTGATTTATTCAACAAAGCCCACAAACGGTTGATGATTCGTGACTTGTCCCGATCATGGCTTTGTTGAATAAATCGAACTTTTAGGTGATTGGCGTAGCTGATCGCTAAATTCGTTTCAACATCAGGTCCCCATGGCAAAGCAAAAGTTTAAAATTACCAACTGGCCCGCGTACAACAAGGCACTCAGACAACGTGGTTCCCTGACGGTCTGGCTTGATAAGTCGGCCATCGCTGGATGGACTGACAGTTCTTCGCCTGAAGGTCGTGGCCGGCCGCTTTACTACAGCGATATGGCTGTTACCACTGTCCTGATGATGAAGCGTGTGTTTAACCTGTCGCTCCTGGCATTACAGGGCTTCGTTGATTCGATTTTTAAACTCATGTCTTAGCCGCTGTGCTGTCCGGACTACTCGCTGGTCAGCAGACGAGCAAAGAGCGTCAACATCAGCATAAAAACGCCACCGCGTGGTGAAATCTCGCATCTGGTCATCGACAGTACCGGTCTGAAGGTCTTTGGCGAAGGTGAATGGAAAGTCAGGCAGCATGGGGCTGACAGACGAAGAGTGTGGCGCAAGCTTCATCTGGCAGCAGACAGTGTGAATCATGAGATTATCTGTGCCGACTTATCGCTCAGCGGAACGACAGATGCGCAGGCACTGCCGGGCCTGATTAACCAAACCCACCGGAAAATCAGGGAAGTGTCAGCAGACGGTGCTTATGACGCCTGTTACTGCCACGATGCGTTGCTAAGAAAGAAAATCAGGCCCCTTATCCCGCCGCGAAGCGGAGCGAAATACTGGCCGGACAAGTACCATGAACGTAACCATGCGGTGGCGAATCATCGTCTGAGCAGGAGTAATGATATGTGGAAAAAGAAAGTGGGTTATCACCGGCGTTCAGTGGCAGAAACAGCGATGTTCCGCATAAAAACTTTGCTGGGTGGCCATCTGAGGCTGCGTGACTATGAGGTTCAGGTAGGTGAAGCAATGGTGATGGTCAAAGCGCTGAACCGTATGACGTTGTTGGGTATGCCACACAGCGTCAGGATCGGATAACAGGTGTAGCAGAGGGAGCCATCCTGTCGGCTAATTCTGATTTATTCAACAAAGCCCCCGATCATATTAATGCCTTCTTTAAAGATAAAAAATAGTAAGCAAATTATGATTAACAAGTAAAATTTAATATATTAAAAGTAAGTCTAAATTTGTTGATTTTTGTCCACTTAGTATTCTGTTTTTATATAAAATAATTCAACTCTGATTATTTTTTGTAATGAGTGACATTAAAATATGATCCTGCCATTCACCATTAATTTGTAAATAAGCTTTTGCATATCCCTCTGGCTT
Organism: Arsenophonus endosymbiont of Aphis craccivora; assembly: GCF_013460135.1. Taxonomy (GTDB): domain Bacteria; phylum Pseudomonadota; class Gammaproteobacteria; order Enterobacterales; family Enterobacteriaceae; genus Arsenophonus; species Arsenophonus nilaparvatae. Next base: position 607,147 of record NZ_CP038155.1, on the reverse strand, counting down.
AAAACCTATCTTTTTCAGTAAATTACCACTGCGATGATTATGCGGCATATAATTTGCCATAATTCTATGCATCTGCTGCTGTTCTTGCATAACATTAATCGTTGGCATTAATGCTTCATACATCAAGCCCTTTCCTTGCCACATTTCACTGATTGAATAACCCAGATAACAAGCTTTAAAAGCCCCTATAATAATATTACTGAAATTAATTACACCAATAACTTCAGTTTGCCGTTTATCTAATAATATAAAATGAAAAGCACTTTTACGACGATGCATTTCTGCCATAATATACAAACGTTTACTCCAGGCAGCAGGCTGATAATAACTGCTATCACGAATAGGCTCTCATGGCTTTAAAAAATTTTCATTCCGGCAATAATAATCAGCCAGACGATAAGCATCGGTTTCACAAGCTAACAGTAGGAGCAAACGTTCAGTAACAGAATAACATTCAGGCTTTCTGGTTCGATATCCAAACATCGCGGCCAACTCCAGAATATTTGGGTGCTGAATATAAATATATTTTGTTTTTACAATAGTAAGTATATCTAATTTACTAGTATTATATTTACAAAATATCCCTGTATGATGCCAAATGGTGTTCAATGTCTCCGGTAACGCAAGCGCGAAACCTCGGTAAATATTTTCTTTTACTCGATAATATGTTAGTCGTGTTGGGTTTTTTTGTCGTCTTTCCACTGATATCGATCCACTTTGTTGAGCAATTAGGTTGGCCTGGCTTGGTGGTTGGTTTTGCCCTTGCCCTTAGACAATTATTTCAACAAGGTTTAGGCATTTTTGGCGGTGCTATAGCCGATCGTTTCGGCGCTAAGCCAATGATAGTGCTAGGCATGTTATTACGTGCTATCGGTTTCGCTTTAATGGCCATGGCTACCCTACCGTTCCATGGATTTTTTGGCTATCTTGCGTTCTGTCAGCCCTAGGCGGGACTTTATTTGATCCTCCTAGTACCGCCTTAGTCATTAAACTGACCAAACCACATGAACGAGGTCGTTTTTATTCATTATTATTAACGCAAGATAGTGCCGGCGCTGTTCTCGGAGCCCTGCTCGTTGGCTGGCTTTTACTGTATGATTTTCAGTTTGTTTGTTGGGCAGGTACGATAATTTTCATTATCGCAGCCATTTCAAACGCCTGGCTGTTGCCTGCTTACCGTATCTCGGCTAGCCGGATATATATTCGTACCGGGATGGGTAAAGTTTTTAGCGATCAACGTTTTTTAAAATATGTGCTTACTCTGACTGGCTATTTCATTTTATACGTACAAGTTATGTTAATGTTTCCGATTGTCGTTAATGAGATAGCCGGCTCACCAACGGCTATTAAATGGATGTATGCCATTGAAGCCATTATCTCTTTAACTTTACTTTATCCCATCGCCCGTTGAAGTGAAAAGGATTTTCGCCTCGAACAACGGTTAATGACCGGTTTACTTCTGATGAGCCTGGCCATGCTTCCTATTGGTTTTACCCATTCACTGACGCTACTTTTTACCCTGATTAGTCTGTTTTATTTAGGTACCATCACTGCTGAACCAGCACGTGAAACATTGAGCGCATCACTGGCAGATCCTCATGCTCGTGGTAGTTATATGGGTTTTAGCCGATTAGGCCATGCTTTAGGTGGTGCAATAGGCTTTATCGGTGGTGGCTGGCTATATGATATCGGACATTGGTGGGGTGTACCGGCACTACCTTGGCATCTGTTAACCATAATAGGATTATTATCCTTATGGGCTTTGCACCAACAATTTCATCAGCAGAAAAAAACTATCATTTATAACGATAAATAGTTGTGTACAATCTTGCTACCAAAATTACAGGAGAAAAACAAAACATGAAGCACTTTTTTGTCGGAGCACTATTGTTACTATCTGGAGTGATAGCCGGATGCGATAAATTAACCGAAGTCAGTATTAGTGAAGATACCATTAATAACTATCTCAGCAAACATACCCACTATAGTAAAAAAATAGGTATTGCCGGACTTGCTGATGCTAGTATCGATCTAGCCAATCTTGCTACTCAAATTGGTCGGACTGAACCGAATAAAATTACCTTAACGGGAGTAGCTAAAATTAAGCTTGAAACACTATTAGGTTCAACACATGCAGAAGTCTCTTTAGCTATCACTTCACTGCCCTATTTTGACGTAGCTACCGGTGCTATCTATTTAAAAGAATTGACAATCTCTGATCAAAAAATTACACCGGAAAAAATGGCCAGTACAATTACCACAATACTGCCGATTGTTAATAACTCCTTAACAGCCTATTTTGAAAAAAATCCTGTCTATTTATTGCAACCAGAAAAAAGTAAAGCAGAAGCATTGGCCAAGAAAATCGCTAAAGGACTTGAAGTCAAACCTGGTAAGTTAGTTATTCCATTAGTAGAATAAATAACTTAGTAGTCAATAGGAAATAACAGGCGCTATGTACTCGCCTGTTAGATTTAAAGAATAAGTTACAGCGTCACTAAACGTCAGCCAGCTCCTCTCTCAATGCAACTAAAGCTTCATGCGTTATCATAACGAGAGTAAGATAAAAATCACTTACTGCATGGGTTTCCACTTGGCTAAAAAATGATTCACTCTCAGGTAAAATAAACTGATCAAATAATTGAATTTGTGTTAATAGCGGATCCTGCGCTGCATTATCCTCCAACCAAGATGCTGCCAATAATAAAGCTGCAAAACGATCAGCTTTTTCCGCTGATAATGGTATTCCATTTGCCACTAAAAATTCATTAACTGCCGTTGCTGATATTTCACTATATTGACTAATGCCGTTAGCAATAGCTGAGGTAGGATCAAGAAACAATTGCTTAAAATCTTTAATTACTAACGCTAAATCCTGGCTACTAACGGCTAGTTGCGTTAATAATTCATCTTGTTCTAAAGGCCAAGATAATTTCAATTGATTTTGACTAATCAATTCAAATAAAGGTTTAGTAATAGGATCCTCTGGGGAACGATTAAACAATGTTCCTAGTATTCGGCAAATCACGGAAAATTCATTCATTATTTTTTCCAACTTATGCTATGCATGTAATAATTTTACTTGTTAGTAAGGACAATAAAACCTTGGCGGTAATATCGAATATATTTTCAACAAATTGTTCTTTATTTATCTTATTAACTGCAAAAAAAGACAAAAGTTGCAATATATTATTGACGGTTAGTCTGCTTTTTCCTATAGTAGCGCCCCATCATTCTAGTATCCTACTATATTAAAATGATAACCGGTGAGGTGTCCGAGTGGCTGAAGGAGCACGCCTGGAAAGTGTGTATACGTGAAAACGTATCGAGGGTTCGAATCCCTCCCTCTCCGCCATATAAAATATCTGCCAACAACCTATTTTAGTTCCCTCCACAAACTTAAATTGCAGAGCCCTGGCCGCCATACTGACAGAGATATTGATATAACGCATTCATGCCTAACCAACGATTTGCACACCAATCTGGCGCGAGTACAGTCGGCCGACGCGCATTGGCACAAATACGATGATAAATAATATTTTTTGGTGTGTGACGGATCATTTCTCCGGCCATTTCCACGTACTCAGTTAACTCAAGTGATAACAAACGCCCAGCACACCAAGCCTTCGCCATTATACTACCATCAACAATATGTAATGGATGCAATTTAATACCATCAACACCAGTATCAATAACACGAGATATTGTTTGCAGATTTTCGCTAGCTGTTTCACCTGGTAGGCCAACAATTAGGTGAACACAAACATTTAATCCCTTTTTGCCGGCAATCTGAGCAATTTTTTGATAACTGGCAAAATTATGGCCTCGATTGATCTTTTTTAGGGTTTTATTATGGGATGTTTGTAAACCTAGTTCCAACCAGATTTCATATCCTTGCTGCTGATATTCTACTAATAAATCCAATACTGGTTGCGAAACACAATCTGGTCGCGTACCGACACAAAGTCCAACAATATTAGCCTGATTTAATGCCTGTTGATATAACGCCTTTAAAATTGAAACTTCAACATAAGTATTGGTATAAGCTTGAAAATAAGCCAGATAACGTTGAGCAAGATGGATTGTTTTTACTTTTTGCGCTATCTGTTGCTGGATGGAAAATGGCTGTTGCTGCTCATCGGAAAAAGAAGCAACATTGCAAAAGGTACAGCCGCCACGTCCTAAGGAGCCATCACGATTAGGGCAATTAAAACCACCGTGCAAACTGATCTTATGAATGTTTTCACCATAGCGGCGCTGAAGATCAGCGCCAAACATAGTAACAACATCATTTAACTGCATAAAATAACAATTCATTAGCGGTATCTAATTGGGCAAAGCTTTTCACCAAATCATCGATAGCTTTAACCTGTTCAAGAAATGGCGCTAATTTTGCTAATGGCAGTGCTGATGGCCCATCACATTTTGCGTTAGCCGGATCAGGATGTGCTTCCAGAAATAATCCCGCTAAACCGACTGCCATACCCGCTCTCGCCAACTCAGCAACCTGTGCACGGCGACCGCCGGAAGCAGAACCAAAAGGATCACGACATTGCAATGCATGAGTAACGTCAAAAATAACCGGAGAACCCTTTGATACATTCATCATGACATTGAAGCCTAACATATCGACAACCAAATTATCATAACCAAAGTTTACCCCACGATCACAGAGAATAACTTTTTCATTACCTGCTTCTTTAAATTTCTCAACAATATTTCCCATTTGTCCAGGGCTTACAAATTGGGGTTTTTTAACATTAATGACTGCACCGGTTTTGGCCATCGCTTTAACCAGGTCAGTTTGCCGGGCTAAAAAAGCCGGTAGTTGAATAACGTCAACCACCTCAGCAACCGGTGTCGCTTGCGCTGGCTCATGAACATCCGTAATTACTTTAACGCCAAATGTTTGTTTGATTTCTTGAAAAATTTTCATTCCTTCTTCAAGCCCAGGGCCGCGATAAGAATGAATCGAAGAACGGTTCGCTTTGTCGAAGGAAGCCTTAAAAACATAAGGAATGTTAAGCTTGTCCGTTACGGTGACATAATGTTCGCAAATCTTCATTGCCAAATCGCGCGATTCAAGCACATTCATACCACCGAATAATACAAATTGTAGATTATTTGCCACTTTGATATCATCAATGGCGACTACTTTATATTGCATGCTTTTACCCTTTCTATGACAGCAAATTAGTGACGATTTTTAATGATCAATGCAATATAATCTGCTGCCCTTCTATTGAATAGATTTGCATTTTTATCATTTCAGAAACAGGATCTTCTGGACATTGCTCAACAAAATAATTTAAATCAGAAATGGCAACATGATTACATTCAAGATGAGCAAAAATAAGTCCTCTATCACGTATTTCATAAGGATCTTTCGGATCAAAAATTAATAATGTTTCACAAACTCTTAGCGCTTGTTCCATTTTTTTTTCTTCCATCAACGCTGCTTTTATTGTATCAAACATTTTTCGTATGATAATTCTATGCGCAGTTTCTTCTATGTCTTTTCGCGTCAAATGAGCAAAAGGGCTAATTGTTCCCTTGACCCATAAATCAAGCATCTGCTCGGTGAGCGTTTCACCATTTATCGGGTTAATATACCAATAAGTACCATCTTCTCGGCGAACACATAGAATAAGCTGAGTCAGAAAAATAATCGGTATCACCGGCAACTGCAATTCAGTGGCAACATGCAAAAAAATTGTCCCCAATGAAACAGGTGCCCCCTGTCTTGCTATTAGCACTTTATCCAGCCAAAGGGCCTCAGAAAGCGAATAAACCCCCGTTACACAGCTAAAAAGCCAGTCTCGATAAAACAACTTTAGTAATATAGATACTTCCGTTTCTATATCATCACCAGCTTGTATTGTTTGTCTTGCTTCGGAAACCAGAAGCCTAAGTTGTGCATTGACTTGTTCAACAGGAAAATCTGGCCGAATAATCCGTGAAACAAGTATAATACCTTCGCTCAGTGGTGCTTTATTAAATTCAAAATCAGCTATGGTTTTCATCACATTTCCATTGACCTACTGTAATACGATCATTACCACCATAATCCTGAAAAGTTACTACCTGTTGATAATGATGACAGGAAAATAACTGCCTTACTTGCCTTCCCTGCAACCACCCGTGTTCGAGTAAAAGCCATCCCTTATTAGCTAAATAGTTACGCGATTGTTCAATTATCAATTGAATATCAGCCAACCCATGATTAACCGATATTAATGCTGTTTTAGGTTCAAAACGCACATCACCTTGTTGTAAATGTGGATCACATTCATCAATATAAGGTGGATTACTGACAATCATATCAAATTGCTGAATAGGTAGTGAACTAAACCAATTACTTTTGCAAAATTGGACATTATTAATTACCAAATTATTTGCATTAAGTTGGGCTAGCGTAATTGCCGCATCACTAATATCGATACCAACTATCTGCGCTTGTGGACATTCTGATGCTAAAGCTAACGCCACCGCACCGGTACCCGTCCCCAAATCTAATATTTTTAATGCTTGCTTTTCTGGTAATAATTGTAATGCTCGCTCAACTAAGCACTCTGTATCCGCACGAGGTATTAACGTAACAGGTGAAACTTTCATTGGTAACGACCAAAACTCTTTTTCTTCTACTAAATAGGCGATAGGCTCACACTTAGCCCGACGAGCTAATAGATGTTCAAGCTGTTGTTGTTGCTTAACGGTTAATTCTGTTTCGCCAAATGCAATAAGGAAAGTCCGTGTTTTGCCGGTTATATATTGCAACAAAATTTCAGCATCACGTTTAGCGCTATCACTATGGCAAAGTTTATTAGCCGCATAGGATAACCAATGCTGATAATTCATTAATCCTGCTCTGATAAAGCAGAGAGTTGATCTGCTTGATATTCGTTAATAATCTGTTGAATTAACATATCTAATTTTCCCTCTATCACTTCATCTAAACGATAGAGAGTTAAATTGATACGATTATCAGTAATGCGGCCTTGGGGAAAATTATAAGTTCTGATCCTATCGGAACGATCACCTGAGCCGAGTAAATTACGGCGCTCAGACGCTTCTGCTTCACGGCGTTTTTGCACTTCCGATGCACGAATACGGGCAGCTAAAACTGACAGCGCTTTGGCTTTATTTTTATGCTGAGAACGTTCATCCTGACACTCGACCACAATTCCAGTTGGAATATGGGTAATACGGATCGCGGAGTCAGTGGTATTAACATGCTGTCCGCCAGCGCCTGATGAACGAAAAGTATCAATTCTTAAGTCACTAGGGTTGATATCCGGTAGCTCTGTTGCTGGAATTTCAGCCAGAATGGCTACTGTACAAGCAGATGTATGAATACGCCCTTGAGATTCAGTCTCCGGTACGCGCTGGACACGATGTCCCCCTGACTCAAACTTTAGACGGCCATACACACTATCACCAGAAACTTTGGCGATAATTTCTTTGTAACCACCGTGTTCTCCTTCACTGGCATTCATAACTTCAATTCTCCAGCGACGGGATTCAGCATAGCGGCTATACATTCTAAAAAGATCACCGGCAAATATTGCCGCCTCATCACCACCGGTACCGGCCCGAATTTCTAAAAAGCAATTTTTTTCATCATCGGGATCTTTTGGTAACAATAAAATCTGTAATTGTTGTTCAAATTCCTCATTACGCTTTTTCGCTTCTTTTAATTCGTCCTGAGCCATCTCGCGCATTTCAGGATCATGCAATAATATTTCAGCCGTCTCAATATCTTGCTGAACAGTGCGCCATAACTGAAAGCATTTGGTTACATCTGTTAACTGCGCATACTCCTTAGACAACGCCCGGAAACGCTCTTGATCTGCGATCACTTCAGCATCAACCAGGTGTGCTTGAATTTCTTCGTAGCGTTCCTGCAATGCTTCTAACTTAGCAATTATTGAAGACTTCATTCGTTATGTGAGACCTTCCTAAAGGTAGTTTAATTTTGCTCCACTCCTAAGCTATCTTTTAAAATATTAAGACGGTGAATATCACCATCTGTCGCTGCTTGCTGGAGTGATTTGGTTGGTGTGTGGATCAGGCGATTCATTAACTGATAGGTCAATTGATTGATCACTTGCTCGCTATCTGCACCATTTCGCAGTGAAGCAAGTGCTTTTTCTGCCATTTCAGCCCTAATTTGCTCTGCCTGACCACGATAATCACGAATTGTATTGACTGATGACTGAGAACGCAACCAATCCATAAAATAAGCACTTTCTTGCTCAACAATAAGCTCAGCCTGAACTGCCTCCATTTTCCGTTGTTCGACATTGTGTTGCACAATCGCATGCAAATCATCAACGCTATAGAGATAAATATTATTTAATCTGTCAACATTAGGTTCAATATCTCGCGGAACAGCAATATCAATCAGCAACATCGGCTTATTACGGCGGACTTTCATTGCCCTTTCAACCATCCCTTTACCAATGATCGGTAAAGGCCTAGCAGTAGAACTAATCACAATATCCGCGGCGGCTAAACGGGTATCAATTTCAGCTAAAGTGATAACTTCCGCACCCACTTGATTAGCAAAACGTGCAGCGCGTTCTCGAGTTCGGTTAGCGATCATCAAATGCTTAGCATGATGTTCACGCAGATAGCGCGCAGCCAGTTCGATAGTCTCGCCGGCACCTACCAGTAAAATATGCAATTCAGACAGTGATTCAAAAATCTGACGAGCTAGCGTACAAGCGACAAAAGCAACCGAAACCGCATTAGCACCAATTTCGGTTTCCGTACGAATACGTTTAGCAACTGAAAATGAGCGTTTAAATAAACGCTCCAACTCACTAGATAACTTTGTATAGTGCTGAGATTTAGAAAATGCTTGTTTAACTTGACCTAAAATTTGCGGCTCACCTAAGACTAATGAATCTAATCCACTGGCAACACGCATTAAGTGGCTAACAGCAGCATTATCTTGGTGCCAATAAATACTTGTTTTAATATCATTTAAATTTAAACGATGATAGTTACATAACCAATCAATGAATTGATCTTGTAGGGATTCTTGTGAATCAACGCATAGATAAAGCTCAGTACGGTTACATGTAGAGAGCACAACGCCACTATGAACAAGTGGCTGCTGAAGTAAATTATCCAGTGCGTGTTCAATTCTTTCCGGCCCAAAAATTAACCGTTCACGTAACGTTATAGGCGCGGTTTTATGGTTTATACCGAGTGCAAGTAATGTCATATTCACTAAATCAAGTAACTAAATGGTTTCTAAACATCTGTTAAGCACACAAAAATAAAACCAATAACTTTAACAAGGAAATTTTGAGGTAGTATTCTACTTTATGCAACTAGGCAATTAAAGATGTTAAACTAAGCAAATGAATAATTCGGGCATTTTTTCCCAATTGTAGTTACATTTACCTTAATAATTTTCTGATCGATATCAACAAATTAATACCACTTGTGTGAATAGGAAATATTTAATGATACTCATTGCCAAGCAGTTTGCCAGTTTACGTCACTATTATTACAAATTTATCCCACTAATTGCTGTTTTTTTGACCGCCTGTACATTCAATCAACAATTAACAACTGAAAAAAACGGCTCAATAACCAATCCATTATGGATAAACCACCAGCAGCAACTGGCCAAGTTGACAAAATTTCAAACCCGTGGTGCTTTTGCCTATATTGTCCCAGATAATAAAACCTATGCCAAATTCTTTTGGCAACAATATACGCTGTCTAATTACCGCCTGTTACTGACCAATCCATTAGGAACAACAGAATTAGAGCTCAATGTAACCCCTGGCGTTACCCAGCTAATGGATAGAGAAGGTAAAAAATATGTCAACCATCATCCAGCACAGATGATTTATCAATTAACAGGTATGGAAATTACGATTGAAAACCTGCCCTATTGGTTAATCGGTTTACCCACTAATGCCACATCATTCACACTAGACGAAAATGGGCTGTTAAAAACCATCGAATATAGGCAAAATGGCGAAACCTGGCATTTGAACTACCTTGCTTATCATCAGGATAGTCAGCCTAAACTACCTAGCCGGATTGAATTAACACAAGGTAAACAACGTATTAAGTTAAAAATGGACAGTTGGACGCTAAACTAATGACATTAACCTGGCCCTCTCCAGCAAAACTTAACTTATTTCTCTATATTACCGGCCGGCGAGCTGATGGTTACCATCAACTTCAGACTCTGTTCCAATTTCTTAACTATGGTGATGAAATTACCATCAAACCACGTGAAGATAATCAAATTAGGCTGCTTACACCCTTTACTAATCTGTCAGCAGAAAATAACCTTATTGTTAAAGCAGCGCGCTTATTACAACGCTATTGCATTGCAGTAGATCGCGCTGATAGTCATCAAGGTGCCGATATTTATGTTAAGAAAAGATTACCCACCGGTGGTGGTTTAGGCGGTGGCTCTTCTAATGCAGCAACCACATTGATTGCCTTAAATCACCATTGGCAAACTCGTATTGATGATAATACCCTAGCCGAGCTTGGCCGTCAGCTCGGCGCCGATGTTACGGTATTCGTAATAGGTCATGCCGCTTTCGCGCAAGGCATCGGTGATCAACTTTTGCCAGCCAGTCCTGCAGAAAAATGGTATTTAGTGGCCCACCCTGGAATAAATATTGCTACCCAACAAATTTTTGCTGATCCGGAATTAAAACGTAATTCAGCAAAACGCTCATTAAGCGCATTGTTACAAGGGCCATACGCAAATGATTGTGAACCAATCGCAAGAAAACGTTTCCCTGAGGTTGAAGAGCTTATTTCATGGCTGCTAGAATATACATCATCACGCCTTACCGGCACAGGTGCTTGCGTTTTTGCTGAATTCGAAACTGAAGCTGCTGCCCGTAAGGTGTTAAATAAAGCCCCAGAGTGGGTGCAGGGTTTCGTTGCGCAAGGCGTTAAGCAGTCTCCTTTGCATACATTCCGCGCTGGGATTTCCAGATATCGAGAGCATCAATAATAATATTTTTTGGTCGATAATATCTTTATAGACGCAAGCCTGAGGTTTTTTACGTGCCTGATATGAAGCTTTTTGCTGGTAATGCTACACCGGAACTTGCTCAACGTGTTGCCAACCGACTGTATATGAGCCTTGGCGACGCTGCGGTTGGTCGTTTTAGTGATGGTGAGGTTAGTGTACAAATTAATGAAAATGTCCGTGGTGGTGATATTTTCATCATACAATCAACGTGTGCCCCAACAAACGACAATTTAATGGAGCTTGTTGTCATGGTTGATGCACTACACCGTGCATCTGCTGGTCGGATCACCGCTGTCATTCCCTATTTTGGTTATGCACGTCAAGATCGCCGTGTACGTTCAGCACGTGTGCCTATTACCGCTAAAGTAGTGGCCGATTTTCTTTCCAGTGTCGGTGTTGACCGGGTCTTAACTGTCGATCTGCATGCCGAGCAAATCCAGGGGTTTTTTGATGTGCCGGTAGATAACGTTTTTGGTAGTCCGATTTTGTTAGAAGATATGCTACAACAAAATCTAGACCATCCGATCGTCGTTTCACCAGATATAGGCGGAGTAGTACGCGCCCGCGCCATTGCCAAATTATTAAATGATACCGATATGGCCATTATTGATAAACGTCGGCCACGCGCAAACGTTTCCCAAGTTATGCATATCATTGGTGATGTTGCCAATCGAGACTGTGTACTGGTTGATGATATGATAGATACCGGTGGTACCTTGTGTAAAGCCGCTGAAGCACTTAAGGAACGAGGCGCTAAACGGGTCTTTGCATATGCTACCCATCCCATATTTTCCGGTAATGCCGTCGCTAATATTAAAGATTCAGTCATTGATGAGGTGGTTGTTTGTGACACTATTCCCTTATCAGCTGAAATCAAACAGCTCAATAAGGTTCGCTCATTAACGCTATCAGGCATGTTGGCTGAAGCCATTCGCAGGATCAGCAACGAAGAGTCAATCTCAGCGATGTTTGAACACTAAATAATAAATTACGCTCAGTTAAATTTTTTGCTGCAGCATTTATTAACTTAGTACTACCGAAAACCCTTTGATATTTATCACGGGGTTTTTCTTTACTTTAAGATAGATTATCGACGATGGCGCTCGTCAAAATTTCGCAGCCACCAATAACGATCAGCAATGCCCTCATGACCACTCACTCTGGCACCAGCTAACCAAATCAAAGCACCAATAAAAAGACTAATCAGTGATATTTCTGCTAAATATTCGGGTAGAGTTAATTGAAAAACATGATTGAAAATATTATATGCAATACTGATCACCATAATTGCCATGCCAGTTACCATCAAGCAATTACCTAATCAAAAAGACTGTTTTCTTTTCATATCATACCCTCCAAAATACTTATCACTATGTACAATATTGAATAATAAAAATACCTACTCCTTTGCTATATTATAGTAATAGTTTTCCGACTCAGATTGAGGAAATGATCACATTAGATAATATTTTATTCACAAATCTATACATCAAACTATTTTTATTGAAACAATAGTAGCCATTATGCAGCTAACCTGATCAACCTATTCTACTGTCATCAAATTTAACTTTTTGTAGTCGGTTGTCAGAAAAGGTAAGCTATGTTCTTTAATTAAAACCGCTCAATAGTGAAAGAATATGGTGAGTAACATAAAACTGATCGTCGGTCTGGCTAACCCAGGTTCTGAATACGCGTTAACTCGGCATAATGCAGGCGCCTGGTATGTCGAATTATTAGCCAAACAACATAATCAATTACTAAAAGAAGAAAGTAAATTTTTTTGTCATACCGCCAGGATCAACTTGGCAAATAATGATGTTCGCTTACTGATACCGACAACATATATGAATCTTAGTGGAAAATCAGTGTTAGCATTAGCCAGTTTTTATCGTATCAAGCCAGCTGAAATTCTTGTCGCCCATGACGAATTAGATTTAATGCCAGGCACTGCCAAAATAAAATTAGGCGGCAGCAATGGCGGACATAATGGTCTTAAAGATATTCAAAATAAACTAGGTAACAACCCTAATTTTTATCGTTTACGCATTGGTATTGGTCATCCCGGTGATAAAAATAAAGTTGTCGGCTTTGTGTTGAATAAACCCACCCTCCGGGAACAAAAATTAATCGATGATACCATTGATGAAGCAATACGTTGTACACCGAGCCTGCTTAATGAAGGCGTTAATAAAGCAGTAAATCAGTTGCACGCTTTTAAGGCATAGAGTTAATACTATTACCTCATATCTTCGGCAAGCTAACTGTTACGTGTATAATCATCGATAAATTCATTCATATTTATCAATTAGCGATACGCGATTGAACAGATAAAAACTAAGGTAACATATTTATGGGATTTAAATGCGGTATCGTTGGTCTGCCCAATGTAGGAAAATCAACGCTTTTTAATGCGCTGACCAAAGCCGGCATCGAGGCAGCAAACTTTCCTTTTTGTACTATTGAGCCTAATACCGGTGTAGTACCGATGCCCGATCCTCGTCTTGATCAATTGGCGCAAATTGTCAAACCACAGCTAGTACTACCGACAACAATGGAGTTTGTCGACATTGCCGGACTGGTAAAAGGCGCATCTAAAGACGAAGGTTTAGGCAATCAATTTTTAACTAACATCCGTGAAACTGAAGCGATCGGCCATGTTGTTCGCTGTTTCGACAATGATAACATCATCCATGTTGCCGGCCAGGTTGATCCACTAGCAGATATTGATACAATTAATACTGAATTGGCATTAGCTGACTTAGATACCTGTGAGCGCGCTATTCATCGCATTCAGAAAAAAGCTAAAGGTGGCGACAAAGAAGCAAAAATTGAATTAGACATTTTGACAAAATGTTTACCGCATCTTGAAAACGCCGAGATGCTACGAACTCTAGCGTTAAGTAAAGAAGAAAAAGCCGCCATCCGCTATCTCAGCTTTTTAACCCTCAAACCAACTATGTATATTGCTAATGTGAGTGAAGATGGTTTTAACAACAATCGCCCCCTAGATGCAGTGCTGGCCATTGCTGAAAAAGAGGGCTCGGTGGTGGTGCCAGTATGTGCGGCCGTTGAAGCCGATATAGCCGAACTGGATGAAGATGAACGCGACGAATTTATGGCTGAGTTAGGTATTGAAGAACCGGGACTAAATCGTGTGATCCGAGCCGGTTATAAGTTACTTAATTTACAAACTTACTTCACTGCCGGGGTCAAAGAAGTTCGAGCCTGGACCATCCCTGTTGGTGCCACCGCACCACAAGCTGCCGGTAAAATTCATACCGATTTTGAAAAAGGTTTTATCCGCGCCCAGACAATTTCATTTGCCGATTTTATTCACTATAACGGCGAGCAAGGCGCCAAAGAAGCCGGCAAAATGCGCGCCGAGGGGAAAGATTATATTGTGCAAGATGGCGATGTAATGAACTTTTTGTTTAATGTTTGATCCATTCTGGCCGGCTTTATGACATCTCAACACAATCTATAAAGACCGCAAAAACACTAAAAGCCCACGCAAATTGCGTGGGCTTTTCTATTGGTTATGGCTTAATTTTTTGATGCTAGCTCAATCAAAGCCGAGTACAAAAGTAAGTCTGATCAGAACCCTTGGTTACCGGAAGCGTGCCAAAAGTGTAACCTCTTTCCCACAGTGACTCACAAATTTTTTGACATACCACGCGATAGACACGATCTGTCGGATTAGCTTTATCTGAAGTAGACACTCTACTGTTATGACCCATAATAATATCGTAATTACAGCTATCGATAAATTGATTGCTGGTTCCAACTTCTTGCAACCCTTCTGATAAATGTAACTTTTCATACAGGTTTGACATCGATTCTGGTTTCAGTAATCTCTCTTAGTGTGTGGTTAAATAACATTGCCCCACTTGCAAAGTTATTAATTTGTCTCCTAACTTCATCATAAATACGTTTAGCTTTCTTCTCGTTGATAGACGTTTGATATTTCGCTTTGGCAGAACTAACCATCGCCTGATAACTCGCAGCCGATAATGGAAGTCCCATATTTATATAAATAAAGTGTGCATTACTTGAACCAACAATTTTAACTAATTCTTCTCTACGCTTATGAGCAATTTTAATTGCCACTTTGTGCATCTCGGTGGCAGGAAAACCTGCCGTGTAAAGGTCGTTAGCGCCAAACCAAACAATAAAAAGAAAGTTTTCATTATTTATACCTTGTAATGAGAAATCTTTCTCGAAAGCCTTCACCTCATTTTTCATAGTCGTAAGTGAACATTTGTGTACAGTACCGTAGGGTATTCCCCCCGTAGCACCACCAACGGCGTAATTGGCATATCTAAACCACAGGTCAGAACCGTGTCCCCACCCGGATTCTTGAGAAAATGATTGATGCTTGCTAGTTAACTTTTTCGAAGTGATATCATTAGCCATTACAAGTGATCCTCCACCTGTCGCTGCATCTGTCCAGTTACGGCAATCACTGTAACGACCTGTCGGATTCACCGTCATGGCACGGAATGCGCTCGCTAGCTTGCCAATAAAGGAACTGGCCATAATACCTGTGTCAGACAAGCTGTCACCAAAAACAATAACATTACGAAATCGTGTGGGTTGCATTCCTTTTCCCTCGCTCGCATTTTAGCGTCATAAAATGATGTCATAGATTAAATAAAATATTCTTGTCAATGATAATAACGATCGACAATCGCTGTTCTGCCAGTTTGTTTGTCATTTCTTACCGTAAGTTTTATACATCAAACTCGCAGAAATTGAGTGACTTTATTGAATAAATAGAACTATTACAAAAAACTCGTCAACTATTGCCGGCCTTTTGCACTTGGGTTTACTAACAATTGTTTCAGCCAGGCATGTAAGCAAAAGGTGCAATTTCTACTTTGCCTATTTCTGGCCGTAGACAGTATTGTAGAAAAGAGTGTCTCAATCTTTTGGCTAAAATATCATATACCGGCCGAAAGAAAGGTGCGAATTTCTCTGCCATATCACCCGGTAAGAAACCTAAATCCTCCTCTGCTTGCAAAACCGGACGAGTTACAATAATTTTATTGATTTCTTTATTAATGAGATCATCAGCAGCCATTGCAGAACTAATAAATGTTTTACCGCATCCTGCTTCACCATTTGCCAAAATCAATTTTTGCCACTTAATAGCTTCAATATATTTTCTTTGTGCTTCACTGCGAGGAATAATGGGGGAACGATCACGAGTTTCACATGCCATACCAATGGTTTCAATACTGTAAAATCAGCAAAAGATTCCACATTGTTGATCTCTTTTAAAAGAGACGAGCGACTCTCTTTTCTTAAAGATCTTCTTAATTCTCGGCGTGCTCTTGTTGCAGCTTTCTGTCTACTCATAGTTTTACCTTTTGATAGTCTATATGTCGATGGTAATAATATTTGAATATCTACACAAAAAAGCTATTTAAAACAGACGATTGTCTCCAATTTTATGATTTGCATGAAAAACCCGGTTACAAATTTCACCATCTTGCATGTAATGGATAACTTATAACCGGTTAATGAATGAAGAGTATACTTTAAACATTTTATCATCTATATCCCCTATGCTGAACATCATCAAACACAGAACTACGACTATAAAACATCCTCAAGAGCTTAATATTATTTTATATCCATTAATTGACTATAAAAATATTTTAACATCTCTGATACAAAAAATATTGTCGATTATTGCTTGCCTGTCAACTTTATTACGCAAACAATTACTTTAAGTCACCTGATAATTTATTAATAACCGCAGTTAATGTGAACAACTTGATAATATGCTATTTGTTTGATAATAGGTGTTTTTTTATTGTCGCGGGCAATTTTTGGCTAATCGATAACCCGCAGCAATAGCGGCCTGCTCATTTTCAAAAACAATACTATTTTTGGCTGATAAAACCTTATATCCCTGACAATGAGAAAAGTGGTATATTTGGCTAATTTGATTACCTTTAATCGCGGCGGTAAGATAATTGCGCGCCATAGCAGAAATATTACTTCTTGTTTTAATTGCTTTTTTTTCTATTTCAGCAGTTGCAACTGACAAACCGGCCGCCTGATTTCTATGACCTAATTGCCAGGTTAATTCACCGGTTACAAACGGGTTATAGTGCCCGGTAATTTTGCCAATTCGCTCATTTTGCAACTTTTCCCAACGATTAACCGGAAATTGTCGATCCCAGGCCATTAATAGCTGTTGTTGTTGCTTTGACATAGTAAGATTATATCGGTCATACATATAGAACATTACACGAGCAACCTGGCCTTTTACTTCATTTCTAGGCTCAAAAATACGATTTTTAAAATCCACCCGGCTTTGGCATTGGACATAAGGCGATAAAACTGACGAGGCTAGTTGACCATAATTAAAATTGCTTCTATCACCATTTACTTCACCAATAGAAGGCGCAATGTTATACAGATCGGCTTCGATGGCGCGAAAAACAGGATCTGTCTTGACGCAATTCTTTCGTCCCCCTTTTTGCCAACATTGGCGCTGATGACCAAATACCCATGCCGGCACAATATGTTCCCACTCTATTCGCTGTGCTCTATTTATTTGTTTTCTTACTTGATAACCACAGCTAGTTAAATCTACCCTACCACCACTTTTACCCATCCATTGCCATTGACATCCACAATAGAGCGTTCCTTGATTTCCGCTAGTTTGATCAAAATAAATTTCATTACGGGCAATTTTTTTTGCTTCATCAAAACTAATCGGTGTTGCTAATAAATTAAATGGCGCACAAAAAACTACCATCACGGTAATTATTACCGTTAAAAAATGTATTAATTTCAAAATTAACATCCTGGTTAAAATTAATAGATAAATCGACTATTTTAGTCATATAATGTTTTCATTATTATCGACAACTGTATGAAAAAATTTAATTTTATTTTCTTATTTTATATGATGAATATCTATAAAAACCTTATCTTTTTTTTGTATAAAAATATAACTAACTATTTAAAATAGGTTATTTAAAAATAAAATTTAATTTTCATTTAGGAAATAAAATGAATACATTAATAAAACATTTAAAAGAAGAATTAATTGATGTGACAAAAAAACATGCTCAAGAAAATGATGTTAAGGTCATTATTACTAAATATTCAGAAGAAGAACGGCTTTGTTGAATAAATCAGAATTAGCCGACAGGATGGCTCCCTCTGCTACAGCTGTTATCCGATCCTGACGCTGTGTGGCATACCCAACAACGTCATACGGTTCAGCGCTTTGACCATCGCCATTGCTTCACCTACCTGAGCCTCATAGTCACGCAGCCTCAGATGGCCACCCAGCAAAGTTTTTATGCGGAACATCGCTGTTTCTGCCACTGAACGCCGTTGATAACCCACTTTCTTTTTCCACATATCATTACTCCTGCTCAGACGCTGATTCGCCACCGCATGGTTACGTTCATGGTACTTGTCCGGCCAGTATTTCGCTCCGCTTCGCGGCGGGATAAGCCCTGATTTTCCGGTGGGTTTGGTTAATCAGGCCCGGCAGTGACTGCGCATCTGTCGTTCCGCTGAGCGATAAGTCGGCACAGATAATCTCATGAGTCACACTGTCTGCTGCCAGATGAAGCTTGCGCCACACTCTTCGTCTGTCAGCCCCATGCTGCCTGACTTTCCTTTCACCTTCGCCAAAGACCTTCAGACCGGTACTGTCGATGACCAGATGCGAGATTTCACCACGCGTTGGCGTTTTTATGCTGATGTTGACGCTCTTTGCTCGTCTGCTGACCAGCGAGTAGTCCGGACAGCACAGCGGCAAAGACATGAGTTTAAAAATCGAATCAACGAAGCCCTGTAATGCCCGGAGCGACAGGTTAAACACACGCTTCATCATCAGGACAGTGGTAACAGCCATATCGCTGTAGTAAAGCGGCCGGCCACGACCTTCAGGCGAAGAACTGTCAGTCCATCCAGCGATGGCCGACTCATCAAGCCAGACCGTCAGGGAACCGCGTTGTCTGAGTGCCTTGTTGTACGCGGGCCAGTTGGTAATTTTAAACTTTTGCTTTGCCATGCGGACCTGATGTTGAAACGAATTTAGCGATCAGCTCCGCCAATCACCTAAAAGTTCGATTTATTCAACAAAGCCAAGAAGAACTTAATATTCAAATTATAATATCAGGTGAGCAACAATTTGATATTACCTTAAATTCAATACCAGATTAAACTCGTGGACGCTTACGATATAACCATAGTCCAGGAATAGATAAACCAACCGATAAAGCACCGACAATAAATAAGGTTTTAAAGAAATGTGTTACTAATGTCTCAAGTAACTCAGCGTTATAGCCCAAATGAGCAATTTTTACTAACGATATCATCGCTATATAAGCACTTATACCTGGAAACATAGGAATAATCGCAGCAACAGTAAACACTTTGGGATGTGCCAACCACCAGCGTGACCATTGAATACCAATAATGCCAATTAAAATTGCCGCGCAAAAACTTGTCCATTCAATACTAAAGCTCATTTCCATCAGTATCATACGAAAACCATAACCTATAGCTCCCAGCAAAGCACAATATTTTAACGCCCGTACTGGCACATTAAAGACCATAGCAAAACCGGCTGCAGGTATGGCAGCTAATAACATTTTTTCAATTAAGGTGAGTAAAAATATTATGCCCAATTTCTTAATCCCCAAACCGCCATAGCCATGGTTATACCGATACAAGTCGCTAATGTCAGCAAACTCGCCATTGCCCAACGCGCTAATCCAGTATTAATATGACCTTTAAACATATCTGCCACAGAATTAATTAATGGAAATCCAGGAACTAACAGTAAAACACTGGCTGCCATTGAAATCGTCGATGCATTGGAAAAATAAGGAATATTTAATACAAAACCAGATACTGTAGTAGCCACAAAGGCGGTAATACAAAAATTAATCAATGGATTCATATATTGGGCTGTAAGAATTTGTCGAATGTACATTGCACAACCGCTGGCAATAAAAGTGACAAAGCAGCCATCCCAGCCACCCCCATTCAGCTTACAAAAACAGCCACAGGATAATCCGATCATAAGCACTAGTAACCAACGAGGATAACGTAGTGGTTTTATTTCAGCCAGACGCTGCTGAACCTTATCGCAATCTAACAATTTATATTCAGCCAATATCACCGTATGCTGAACCTTAGTTACCACATGCATATTTATACCATGATCAATATTTTTACGAGTGGACGTCATACAGAGACCGTTAATTACAGTTGTTAAAACAATCGCATTAGAAGATATTGCGCTATCAACTTGATCCACGCCTAAGGCAATACCTAATCGGGTTGATAATTGTTCCACTAACATACTTTCAGCGCCATGTTGAAAAAGGAGCTGAGCGCATTGAATACAAAGGCGAGTCATTTTTCTCTGCCTTTTTGTTGCAGTATGATAATTAGATTCAATATATTCCATGTTGTAGCCTATAAACCTGCATAATTTTATTAATAGTAATAATAACAATTAAGTTATTGCTCAATAGCAGACAACATAATTAATAGCGCTCTTTTTAGATCAAAATTAGCAATACTCTTCACAAATAATCTAATTTACAACAACGAATAATCACTACGATTTTTTTCATTTACTATAATTAACTTAACTAAAAAGCAGGTAAATTAACTAATTTTTTGCATTATAATAATATTAGCTACCGAACTATCAATATCGAAATCGTGGCATTAGAAACAATAGCCGAAGCATTCGAACCTAGCAAATGCGTGGCAATATTTGGTCGACGGGAGCCAACTACTATCAAATCAGCACCTATTTTTTCTGCTTCTGATAAAACTTTATCTCTAGGTGACCCCATCTCCACCGAGTAAGAAATTTTTTCTTTATGGTAGTCAATATGCTTAACTATTTGTTTTAATTGTTTTTCTGAACTTTCGATCGTTTTCTTGGCAAAATTAGCTAATAAATCATAATGATAACTATAACTCATTGAATAACGAGACATATCAGGGGCAACATGCAAGAAATGCAATTTAGCATCAGATAATCTAGCAATATAAAGCGCATGTTTGAGTGCTTTTTTTATTAGTTCTTTTTCTGAGATATCAATTGGAACGAGAATTATTTTATACATATTTACTCCTTCAAACGATAAGCACTAAATCTTAGTTTCCTTTATCATTAATATAAAATACTTCACACTAAAGCCATAAAATTGATCAAATTAGCTGTTAAAATAATAAATAATTAACTTGTAATTTTGATGATTGATTGTTATCTCCCCACCAGTACATAGGTTTTTGCATAACGTACAACACCCGCTGCTGTCGAACCTAACAGATGAGTTGTGATATTGGGACTTCTTGAACCAAGAATGATGATATCAGCGTTAATTTCTTCCGCTCGACTGACAATTTCATCACGCGGAGAACCAAAAGCAATAGTATAGCCACCAGGCGATCAGCGGGTAGATCGATCGGTTCAAGTAGGTTTTGCATATCATCCTCTGCTTTTAGGGTGGCACGATCTTTTATTTCCATATATCCCAAAGCATAAGCATTTATGATTGCAGATGAGATAGGCAATACATGAATAAAATTTAGTTTAGCTCTTGAAACTTTAGCAAACTTTACAGCCTGTCGTATAGCTTTACTCGGGCTTTGTTGAATAAATCAGAATTAGCCGCCAGGATGGCTCCCTCTGCTACAGCTGTTATCCGATCCTGACGCTGTGTGGCATACCCAACAACGTCATACGGTTCAGCGCTTTGACCATCGCCATTGCTTCACCTACCTGAGCCTCATAGTCACGCAGCCTCAGATGGCCACCCAGCAAAGTTTTTATGCGGAACATCGCTGTTTCTGCCACTGAACGCCGGTGATAACCCACTTTCTTTTTCCACATATCATTACTCCTGCTCAGACGCTGATTCGCCACCGCATGGTTACGTTCATGGTACTTGTCCGGCCAGTATTTCGCTCCGCTTCGCGGCGGGATAAGGGGCCTGATTTTCTTTCTTAGCAACGCATCGTGGCAGTAACAGGCGTAATAAGCACCGTCTGCTGACACTTCCCTGATTTTCCGGTGGGTTTGGTTAATCAGGCCCGGCAGTGCCTGCGCATCTGTCGTTCCGCTGAGCGATAAGTCGGCACAGATAATCTCATGATTCACACTGTCTGCTGCCAGATGAAGCTTGCGCCACACTCTTCGTCTGTCAGCCCCATGCTGCCTGACTTTCCATTCACCTTCGCCAAAGACCTTCAGACCGGTACTGTCGATGACCAGATGCGAGATTTCACCACGCGTTGGCGTTTTTATGCTGATGTTGACGCTCTTTGCTCGTCTGCTGACCAGCGAGTAGTCCGGACAGCACAGCGGCAAAGACATGAGTTTAAAAATCGAATCAACGAAGCCCTGTAATGCCCGGAGCGACAGGTTAAACACACGCTTCATCATCAGGACAGTGGTAACAGCCATATCGCTGTAGTAAAGCGGCCGGCCACGACCTTCAGGCGAAGAACTGTCAGTCCATCCAGCGATGGCCGACTCATCAAGCCAGACCGTCAGGGAACCGCGTTGTCTGAGTGCCTTGTTGTACGCGGGCCAGTTGGTAATTTTAAACTTTTGCTTTGCCATGGGGACCTGATGTTGAAACGAATTTAGCGATCAGCTCCGCCAATCACCTAAAAGTTCGATTTATTCAACAAAGCCCTTTACTCGTTAGTTCTTCTTGAGCAATATCAACAGCTACTAAAATAACTTTATACATACCACATCCATCTGAAAATTTTTATTCCAACTTTTAAAGTATAAGATAAAAGTGATAAAATAATTGTGAATATCTTTACATGGATAAATTAAATATTTTTACCTAAATGGCAACAATCGCTGCACCTAACAGCAACCCTGTTTTCGATTACCATTCTTCGCCATTTAAAGGTCCGACATAATTGCAATCACAAGATATTATAGAAACTAAAATCAAATAGTTAATATAATATTAAATACATTATTTAAATTAAAAAAGTTGTATAAAGAGGTATGTAAAATTACACAACTGTGTAAAATACGCCAAATTAATTATTGCTTTATTTTTTAATTCATTGAGGCAAAAAAATGACAAATGATTGCTCGAGTAGACCGGATACGGAAACCATTGCTACTGAAATTAGTTGCTTGAATACTTTTATAACCTATATATTAAAAGCGCTAAATCAAGCCGATGCGGGAAGAGCTATACTCAATATGGAAAAAGAAATTCTTGCTATGCAAGATCCTAAACAAGCAGAAGTTTTTCAACGAATAATCAAACAAATCAAAACAGCCTATCGAAGTTAATAAAAAATCCCACATCATCAGGTGGGATTGATTATTGTTTTACCGATTAAGATAAGTGCCCATACGTAAAGCTTCAATGCGCTTATCAAGAGGAGGATGGGATAAAAACAACTCACTAAAAGATTTAGAACGTCCGTTGATGCAAAAAGCCATCATACTGCCAGCTTCCTGAGGTTCATAACTTGTTTTCAAACGCTGTAATGCAGCAATCATTTTTTCTCTACCCACTAAATGCGCCGAACCTGCATCTGCACGGAATTCACGATAACGCGAGAACCACATAGTAATAATACTGGCCAAAATACCAAATAAAATTTCTAACACCATTGATACCGCAAAGTAAATCATTGGATTACCCTGGCTACTTTCATTGTCATTATTACTATTTGATAAAAATCCAGACGCCAGCTGAGCAATGATGCGTGAAATAAAAATGACAAAAGTATTCACTACTCCTTGTAATAAAGTCATTGTTACCATATCACCATTTGCTATATGGCTGATCTCATGGGCGATAACCGCTTCGGCTTCATCAGGTCCCATACTTTCTAACAAACCTGTACTAACAGCAACCAATGACGCATCACGACGAGCCCCGGTGGCAAAAGCGTTAATATCGGGTGCATGATAAATAGCAACTTCTGGCATTTTTATGCCAGCTTGATCAGCCTGACGCTTGACGGTATTTAACAACCAATGTTCCGTTTCTGTTGTCGGACTTTCAATCACCTGCCCACCAACAGAACGTAATGCCATCCATTTTGACATCAATAATGAGATAAATGAGCCACCAAAACCAAAAAGACCAGCCATAATCATTAGCCATGGAACGCTTTGTCCCTGGATGCCGGTCAAACTCAAAATAATTCCAAATACAAACATTACTGCCAAGTTTGTAAGTAAAAACAAGGCTATTCGCATCATAAAAATTGCTTTCCTTTATTAATTAACAATGATTAACATTAAATTAGTAATATAAATAATGTTTTTTAACTACTTGTCAAGCCCTTTGTTGTGCAGATATGAAAAAAACACTCAACTTTACATTTTTACAAAAAACTAGCACAAACTGGCATTTTTATTATCTTAAAACAACAATTTTCTTATATAACTTATTGTTTTCTATAAACCACTATAGTTAAAAACTATACAAAATAACCGTATGCGGGTCAATGATGGCTTCTTTTTTTACTCAATGAATTAAAAAATTGGTTTAGCTAAGCAAAAACGACTTAACTAGTCAGCAAAAAAAATAATATCCATATTTTATTAATTAATCATCACATTAATAACAACTCATGAAGTGAATAACACCTAATTAATAATATGCTAAAAAACATTAAATGTTATTATATAAATAAAGGCTTTGTTGAATAAATCGAACTTTTAGGTGATTGGCGGAGCTGATCGCTAAATTCGTTTCAACATCAGGTCCCCATGGCAAAGCAAAAGTTTAAAATTACCAACTGGCCCGCGTACAACAAGGCACTCAGACAACGCGGTTCCCTGACGGTCTGGCTTGATGAGTCGGCCATCGCTGGATGGACTGACAGTTCTTCGCCTGAAGGTCGTGGCCGGCCGCTTTACTACAGCGATATGGCTGTTACCACTGTCCTGATGATGAAGCGTGTGTTTAACCTGTCGCTCCTGGCATTACAGGGCTTCGTTGATTCGATTTTTAAACTCATGTCTTTGCCGCTGTGCTGTCCGGACTACTCGCTGGTCAGCAGACGAGCAAAGAGCGTCAACATCAGCATAAAAACGCCAACGCGTGGTGAAATCTCGCATCTGGTCATCGACAGTACCGGTCTGAAGGTCTTTGGCGAAGGTGAAAGGAAAGTCAGGCAGCATGGGGCTGACAGACGAAGAGTGTGGCGCAAGCTTCATCTGGCAGCAGACAGTGTGACTCATGAGATTATCTGTGCCAACTTATCGCTCAGCGGAACGACAGATGCGCAGGCACTGCCGGGCCTGATTAACCAAACCCACCGGAAAATCAGGGAAGTGTCAGCAGACGGTGCTTATGACGCCTGTTACTGCCACGACGCGTTGCTAAGAAAGAAAATCAGGCCCCTTATCCCGCCGCGAAGCAGAGCGAAATACTGGCAGGACAAGTACCATGAACGTAACCATGCGGTGGCGAATCAGCGTCTGAGCAGGAGTAATGATATGTGGAAAAAGAAAGTGGGTTATCACCGGCGTTCAGTGGCAGAAACAGCGATGTTCCGCATAAAAACTTTGCTGGGTGGCCATCTGAGGCTGCGTGACTATGAGGCTCAGGTAGGTGAAGTAATGGCGATGGTCAAAGCGCTGAACCGTATGACGTTGTTGGGTATGCCACACAGCGTCAGGATCGGATAACAGCTGTAGCAGAGGGAGCCATCCTGTCGGCTAATTCTGATTTATTCAACAAAGCCCATCAATAATGAGTTAGTTTATATTTCATCCATAACTTGTCTGTTAACTTTTGAATGCAAATTTATCAATAAGTTATTTTTGTTCAGTTATTGGCCATGAACTTAAACTGAAATAGTTAATAAATAAATTACACACAGCAAAATCATTAATTTCACTGATTTTGTTTATAAAACAAGCATATGATTTATAAAGACTAGACCAGCACTAAAACAGCAAGTATAATGAACCCCACTTAGGCCCCTTGGCTCAGTGGTTAGAGCAGGCGACTCATAATCGCTTGGTCGCTGGTTCAAATCCAGCAGGGGCCACCAAATTTTAGCTATAATAGCAGCCAATTGATACCACTCTTCTATGAGTGGTTTTTGCTATTCTAAAGCCACAGATTTTGCTTGTCTTTGTAGGCAACTGATTTATCAATAACGGCCAGCAGCTAGCGGTGGCGACAATTATCGACGACATCAGTGCAATTACAACAACCATTTCTGCTCTATAACTGGCAATAATTAATATTGATGGATAACTAAATATCAGATTGGAAATTGAATCGAGGGTGTTTAGGCAACATTTTGTTAGCGTTTTTAACATGTTATCTAATTACAGTAGCTAAAACTTTTATTCATGATCTGCTGAGTTAACATAACTATCAATAAAAAAGCACCTATCTAGAGGTGCTTTTTATTACGCTAAAGATAAATAAGCGTTATTCATCCAGGAAACTACGTAACACTTCTGAACGACTTGGATGGCGCAGTTTACGTAATGCTTTTGCTTCTATTTGTCGGATTCGCTCGCGAGTAACATCAAACTGTTTACCCACTTCCTCTAGCGTGTGATCCGTATTCATATCAATACCAAAGCGCATGCGCAGAACTTTTGCTTCACGGGTCGTTAAGCCAGCTAGAACTTCGTGGGTAGCTGATCTTAGACTTTCCGAGGTAGCAGAGTCTAACGGTAACTCTAGAGTAGTATCTTCAATGAAATCACCAAGATGTGAATCTTCATCATCGCCAATAGGTGTTTCCATCGAGATAGGTTCTTTAGCAATTTTTAGTACTTTACGGATTTTATCCTCAGGCATTAACATGCGTTCTGCCAATTCTTCAGGCGAGGGTTCACGACCCATTTCCTGTAACATGTGGCGAGAAATGCGGTTCAATTTGTTGATCGTTTCGATCATGTGCACTGGAATACGGATTGTGCGCGCCTGATCAGCAATTGAACGGGTGATCGCCTGTCGGATCCACCAGGTTGCATAAGTTGAAAACTTATAGCCACGACGGTATTCAAATTTATCAACCGCTTTCATTAGACCAATGTTACCTTCCTGGATCAGATCAAGGAATTGAAGGCCACGATTGGTATATTTTTTAGCAATAGAGATAACTAACCGTAAGTTAGCTTCAACCATCTCTTTTTTCGCTCGACGCGCTTTTGCTTCACCAATAGACATTCGGCGGTTAATATCTTTAACCTGTTCAATGGTTAAACCAGTCTCTTCTTCAATTTGTTGTAGTTTTTGCAACGAGCGTTGTATATCTTCTTCGACTTCAACTAATTTTTCAGACCAGGGTTTATTCATTGCTTTTGCCGCAGCTAACCAATTACCATTGGTTTCATTACCTGAGAATAGGGTAATGAAGTTTTTCTTCGGCATCTTGCATTGTTCAATACAGAGTTTCATGATGAGACGTTCTTGAGAACGAACACGTTCCATCATATCACGCATATTGTTCACTAAATAATCAAACTGTTTTGGTACTAAACGGAACTGTTTGAAAATCTCAGACAACAGCTCTATTTCTGCTACTGAATTAGCATGGTTACGGCCACTTTTTTGGATTTCAATGGAAGTACGTTCATATTGCTCACGAATTTCTGAAAATTTCTGTCGAGCGAGTTCTGGATCGACATTGTTTTCATCACTGTCGTCACTATCGTCGTCTTCGTCTTTATCTTCATCTTCGTCATCATTTAAGGCTTCTGCCGGTAACACTGAACCGATATGTGTTGCTGTCGGTGCTAAATCCTCTTCGGCGTTTGGATCAACGAAGCCGGTAATAATATCAGATAGGCGGATTTCACCTTTTTCAACAAGTTCGTATTGGTCTAATAGATAAGCGATAGCCTCAGGATATTCAGCAACAGAAAACTGAACCTGATTAATGCCATCTTCGATGCGTTTAGCGATATCAATTTCACCTTCACGGGTCAGTAGTTCTACGGTGCCCATTTCACGCATATACATCCGCACAGGATCTGTTGTGCGGCCTATTTCACTTTCAACACTGGATAATACCTGGGCAGCAGCCTCAACAGCATCATCGTCAGTATCAGTGGCGGTTTCTGCCAGAATAAGATCGTCGGCATCAGGCGCTTCTTCCATCACTTGAATGCCCATATCATTAATCATTTGGATGATATCTTCTATCTGATCTGAATCGACGATATCTTCCGGCAGATGGTCGTTGACCTCAGCATAGGTCAGGTAGCCTTGCTCTTTACCTTTGGTAACTAGTAGCTTCAGCTGTGACTGCGGGTTTTGCTCCATAATACGGTATCTACACTTCATAATTTAGGTTGTTGTTGGTCGGCGAAAACAAGTCAGCCAACAATAAAATTAAAGGGAATTTAAGTATTTTATGTGCCATGCCCTTTACATCATGGCAACTTACAGGCGCTTGCCCTACGTTATACGGCACTTAAGCCGGATGTTTTTTACTTTTTCAAGATTACTGCTTGATTCTTGCAACAGTAATTAAACGAACTTCTTCACGTTCTTCACTTGTTAAGCCTTCTGTTCGCTCTTTTGCCATCAGAAATGCGAACCTTTCATCAAGCGCGGTAATAAATAAATGCTCCAACGCATCCTTGAACATTTTTTCCGCTATCTCTTCTATCTCTATATCATTCCAAGTTGCCAGTTTTTCAAGTTGTTTAACAAATTTATTATTACGATAGCATTCCAATAATTGACCAGTATTTATGCCAGGATGAGATTGACAAAGTTCAACTAACTCTAAAAACAGCGCTAATCCTGGTAATTGTGAGTGCTTAATTCCATCAAGAGTAGGAATTAGGCTGACAAAATTTGGATTTTGTACCAATAATGCGATCAATATTCGCATTGTTGTCGGTTTAATTTTTGGTGTCTGATAATTTGTTTTTTCCGCCGATCCTTTTTCGATCATGGAAAAAATACGCGAAGTATCAGGAATACCAATAAAATTACCTAATTCTTGTGCCAAATATAACTGTAAAGTATCACCAGGCACTTTTTTAATTAAAGGGATAGCAAGACGATTGAATTTTGCTTTACCTTCATGACTGCTTAAATCAACTTGTGCAACCAATGTATCAAACAAAAATGTAGACAAAGAGTGGGATGTATCCATCCGTTGTTCAAAATTTGTTTTACCTTCTTTGCGTATTAGTGAATCAGGATCCTCGCCATTAGGTAAAAACATAAATTGTAGTTGGCGGCCATCACTCAAATAGGGAAGTGCCGTTTCAAGCGTTCGCCATGCGGCTTCGCGACCAGCTTTATCCCCATCATAACAACAAATAACCGTATCTGTTGTCCGAAAAAGTAACTGGATATGCTCTGCCGTGGTTGAAGTACCTAATGACGCTACGGCATAATTAATACCAAATTGCGCCAGAGCGACAACATCCATATAACCTTCGACAACTAATAGTTTAGAAAGTGCCAGATTATTTTGTGTTGCTTCATATAAGCCGTATAATTGACGGCTTTTATGAAAAATCTCAGTTTCTGGTGAATTGAGATATTTTGGTAATGTGTCATCTAAAACACGGCCACCAAATGCCACGACACGTCCTCTACGATCCCGGATTGGAAACATTATACGTTCACGAAAGCGATCGTAAGTGCGGCCATTATTATTGGTAACTAACATACCAGCAGCATCTAGCTGTTTATGGCTATCAGCGTGTTTAGCGAAATGCTTGAGTAGGTTGTCCCAGCCGCTTGGGACAAAACCGATAGAAAAGCGATAAATAACTTCATCACTTAAGCCGCGCTGTATTAAATATTGTTTTGCACTCTGCGAGTCTAATTTATTCAATAAATATTGATAAAATTGATTAATTTCATCCATTAATTGATAAAGATTTTGTCGCTGATGCCGCTCTATTTGGTTTGAACTGTTGCCGTTTTCATAAGGAATTTCCAGTCCGTGCATGGTAGCCAGTTCTTCAATCGTTTCGACAAAATCAAGCTTGTCATAGTTCATCAAAAAATCAATGGCATTACCATGAGCGCCACAGCCAAAACAGTGATAAAATTGTTTATCGCCATTAACTGTAAATGAGGGCGTTTTTTCATTATGAAATGGACAACACGCGTGATGGTTTTTGCCTTGCTTTTTTAGCGGCACTTTAGTATCAATAAGATCAACGATATCGGTTCTGGCCAATAAATCATTGATAAATGTACGCGGGATTCGTCCAGCCATAAACTCTTCATTGATGAAAGATAACAAGCCGTGCTTCCTGTTAGAAAGCACGGCCTTCTTGTAATCACTTAATCACTGCTGTCGAATTGTTACGATTGTTGAACCGTAGCAATTAGTACAAACGAGTACGACGTGCGTTCTCGCGAGCCAATTTTTTAGCGTGGCGCTTTACTGCTGATGCTTTTTCACGTTTACGTACAGTCGTTGGTTTCTCATAGAACTCACGACGGCGCACTTCAGCTAATATTCCTGCTTTTTCGCAAGAACGCTTAAAACGACGTAGTGCTACGTCAAATGTCTCGTTTTCACGTACTTTAATTACTGGCATGTGCCTTTCACCTCAAAAAAATCGGTTTTTGCTAGCAATATCATAGCCAGCTGTCTTTAAAATGGTGCGGAATTTTACTTCAATGTGTAGGGCTTTGTAAAGTGCTGTATAAAAACGAAACGCACAAAATCACCCAATTATTTATTTTTAATAACAAAATAGTTGGAATAGTCTAGATGATAATGAATAAGCCCTACAAATTATTTATATTAATTATAACTGATTTAATCCAGATAGACAGTTATTTATTTGCTGAGAAGTTGCACCTTTTTTACATAAATAGTGATAAACTTGCGTTATTAGCTAAGGTGGTGAGTAATATATGCGTGTTTTAGGTATAGAAACATCTTGCGATGAAACGGGTATCGCGATTTATGATGATCAATTAGGTTTATTAGCCAATCAATTATATAGCCAGGTAAAATTACATGCCGATTATGGCGGAGTGGTGCCTGAATTAGCTTCTCGCGATCATATTCGTAAAACAATTCCTTTAATTAAAGCGGCACTACAACAAGCGGATTCAACTGCTGGTGATATTGATGCGGTTGCTTATACCGCGGGTCCTGGTTTGATCGGTGCTTTATTGGTGGGAGCAACAATCGGGCGTTCATTAGCATTTGCTGGGCAAGTGCCGGCTATTCCTATTCATCACATGGAAGGGCATCTACTGGCGCCAATGCTGGAAGAAAATAGTCCTGAATTCCCTTTTGTAGCATTATTGGTCTCTGGTGGGCATACTCAGTTAATTAATGTAATAGCGATTGGTCAATATCAGTTATTAGGCGAATCAATTGATGATGCTGCGGGTGAAGCTTTTGATAAGACAGCAAAATTATTAGGTTTGGATTATCCGGGCGGGCCAGCACTCTCATTGATGGCAGGGCAAGGACAGGCTGGCCGTTTTGTATTTCCTCGTCCGATGACAGACCGTCCGGGACTGGATTTTAGTTTCTCAGGGTTAAAAACTTTTGCTGCCAATACCATTCGTAATAATAGTATGGATCAACAAACCGCTGCTGATATTGCTCGGGCATTTGAAGATGCTGTTGTGGATACATTAGTGATCAAATGTAAACGTGCTTTAGAACAAACGGGTTCTAAGCGTTTGGTTATGGCAGGTGGTGTAAGTGCAAATCGTACCTTACGGCTAAAAATGGCAGAATCGATAACAAAAATTGGCGGCCAGGTTTTTTATGCTCGACCAGAATTTTGTACTGATAATGGCGCAATGATAGCACTGGCCGGCATGATCCGTTTAAAAAATGGCGTAAGTAATAGCCTGGATATCACCGTGAAAGCACGTTGGCCACTAGCAGATTTATCACCGTTAGCAACAACAACTGTGCATAAATCAACTTAAAGTCTAAAAATTAACACAGTAATCAGTAGTTAATCATTTTTTTCTTGCTTTTTAGTGGCTTGAATCAGTTCTTTATTTGTTTTTTCGCTTTTTTTCTTCATTTTTTGCCATATAAGGCTTTCTTGGCCTCTACACAGACGCTGAATGTTATCATGATGGCTAAAGAGTATGAGACATGAAAGCATCGCAACCGGGAAGGTGAATTCCGGTTTAAACCACCAAACATACAAGGGAGCTAATAGAGCAGTTACAATAGCTCCTAATGATGAATATCCACTGAGTAGTACAGTCAGTAGCCAGGTACCTGCGACAACGCCAGATAACCCCCAGCCAATGGCAACAATTGAGCCAAAAGCAGTAGCAACGCCTTTTCCACCTTTAAAACCAAAGAAAATGGGGTAAATATGGCCCAAACAGGCGGCAATGGCAATAATTCCAAGGTAAAAAGGAGGAATATTTAAATAATAGGCTAGCCATACTGGGATCATCCCTTTTAGGATGTCGCAAATGAGCACAGCTAAAGCAGCCGCTTTTCCACCAATGCGTAACACGTTGGTTGCTCCAGGATTCTCGGAACCATGGCCTCTGGGATCAGGAATACCTATCAATCGGCAGATCAAGACGGCGCTGGAGATTGAACCACAGAGATAAGCGAAGATAATCATGCCAAGTGCGATTGCACTCATATCATTACTCCAAATAATCAAGACCTTTTTAACTTAACGCATTAATAATACATGTATTTTATCGAAGTATTATTTGCAGACCGTGTTTTAAAGATCATAGGGATATCAGATCATTAATGAAATATACAGTATAGTTGTTAGTAAAACTAAGGAATATCTTTGCTAAATTTATTTTTTAGTTATAGTGAATTATTTTTCAACTTTTTGGTTTTTTTGGCAAAATCTGTCAGCATGATAGTCGTTAATCTCCTATTATTGCCGCAAATTTTACTAAAATGTGTGATCATTGGGCCATTTTTGTCAATGATAATAGAGAAGTATCTGGAAAGCGATTATTTATCGCAATTAAAAAATGAGAGAAGGTTAAATGGACATTATATTTATTGAACAGTTATCAGTATTCACAACCATTGGTGCTTATGATTGGGAACAAACGATCCAACAGAAATTGTTGCTCGATATTGAGATGGGATGGGATAATCAGCGCGCAGCCAAAAGTGATCAAGTGGAAAGTTGTTTAGATTATGCGCAGGTTAGCCAATTGGTAATTAAACATATAGAAACACAAAAATTTGCATTGATAGAACGGGTTGCGCAGGAGATTGCTGATATTATTTTAAATCAGTTCAATAGTTGTTGGGTCCGCGTTAAAGTTTGTAAGCCAGGTGCGGTGGCGCAGGCTAAGCAGGTTGGTGTGATTATAGAGCGGACAAAATCTGTTTAGGTTAGCTTAAATCGGTAGAATGGTTTGTTGCTGCCACCAGTAAGTTAATGTTTGGATACGTTTTCGGTTAAGCTCATCCCTGATCGCGATCCCCGTTATACCCTGCACAATAAGATCTTTGCTTGATACTTGTTGTACAGTCTTAAACGCTTCAATAACAAATTTAGCTTGTGGATAAGTGATATGCTCTCGCCCTATCCTGCCGCGGGCATCTGCTTCACAGGCGATGACTAATTGATTGATACGCTCCGGCTTGCGCCAACTATCTAATTGATTAAATAGATTAATAACAGTTTCTGGTGTTAACTGATGAATTTGGTGGATTTGTTGATGAAAACGAGCCACTAATTTAGCTAATTCTTTCATTCTATTAGGAATACGTAGTCGATTGCACATAGCCTCAATTAGCGAAATACCTTTGCTAACATAATCGTCATGAGTGTGACATTGTTCAGATGGGGTCAGCGCTTTACCAAAGTCATGGCAGAGAGCAGCGAAGCGAGTTTCGACATTGTCAGTTAATGAGGCCGCTACCTTTAAGGTTAAAAGCGTATGTATTCCGGTATCTATTTCGGGATGTGATTTTGCCGCTGCCGGTGTGCCAAATAATTGATTAATTGCAGGAAAAAGAATAGCTAGCGCGCTACAATCATATAAGACACGAAAATAGATTTCAGGCGATAATGATTGTAGTGCTTTTTCCGTTTCTCCCCACACTCTTTCTGCGCTAATTGTACTAAGCTCATGATTAAAAACCATTTTTTTCATCAACGATTGTGTTTCATTGGCAATAGTAAATTTTTGGTTAGCTAGCCGAGCAGCAAAACGTGCCACTCTGAGTATTCGCAGAGGATCTTCGGCAAAAGCAGCGGAAACGTGGCGTAATAGGCGATTTTTTATATCCCGTTCACCATGGTATGGATCAATCAGTTGCCCATCTTCAGTTTGCGCAATCGCATTGATGGTCAAATCTCGACGTAACAGATCCTCTTCTATCGTGACATCAGGTGCGGCATAGCAAGAAAAACCGGTATAGCCAACACCCGTTTTGCGTTCTGTACGAGCCAGGGCATACTCTTCACGTGTTTTTGGATGGAGAAAAACGGGAAAATCCTTACCTACTTGCTGGAAACCTAATTTGATTAAATCATCTGGGGTAGCTCCGACCACTACCCAGTCACGATCAGAAACAGGCAACCCTAGTAGCTGATCTCTTACCGCGCCACCAACAAGATAAATCTGCATGGTATTTTTTTAATTCATCCAGCGTTCATTACGTTTTTTACGTCGTGGGATGAGATGAGGTAATAATAAACCAAAAATTAAACCTGC
This sequence comes from Arsenophonus endosymbiont of Aphis craccivora, assembly GCF_013460135.1. Classification (GTDB taxonomy): domain Bacteria; phylum Pseudomonadota; class Gammaproteobacteria; order Enterobacterales; family Enterobacteriaceae; genus Arsenophonus; species Arsenophonus nilaparvatae. The sequence goes on along the minus strand of NZ_CP038155.1, from coordinate 572,464 downwards.
ACCGGCAACGCCACCGCCATACATAAACCACTGTAAAATGAGCTCGCGGCGATTATTATCAAGATTTATTTGTGCAATCTCTAATTTTTTTTCTGAGCGGATTAACTCATTTTTCAGTTTTTCGTTTTCTGCGATTAGATTAGCAATAGTTTGATCACTGGCTGCCACTTTGCTTTGCATTTCACTGGTTTGATTATTCCAGTTACTATCAATGCTGGTCAATTTTTCACGTAATGCTTGATTTTCCTTTTCAAGTAAGGGAATACGTGCTTTTACACTGGGTGTTTTGCTGAGTTGATTTTTGGGGAACCAAGCAACTCGTCCTTTATAATCAAGAACTTGGTCGTAGCCGGTTTCAGCATCTGTGTTCAATAACTGAACTTGATCACCACTTTTAAGGCTACCAATAATGCGATAATCGGTTCCAGGTCCTCGATGGATAAAGGTAGGCAGTTCATCAGAAACATAAAGCGTTTCTTCTGCTTGAGTTGTCATTGGCAGGTTAAATCCTATCAATGCTAAGATAAATAAAGGAAATTTTCTCATTGTATTCAACTATCTTCAAACTGTGAAAAAAGTGCTATTCGCTGATACTAATGCGTTAAATGTATTGATGCAAATCTAAAAAGGTAAAATAATAATTCTTTTAATTGATTTGCCATTATTAATAATATTTCATTTTTTATTATTTTCAGGTAAAAACCATAGAATAAAATTCTTTGTTAGTTATTTTTCTGGTGTTTAGTTATTAATATAGACTTAATTAATATTAGAATTGTTTTTAGAAACAATTTTTGACTGTTAGTAAGGAAAAATGAATCACGCTTTGGCTGCTGTTTTCTGGCTTATTTATGTTAAACGGCTTTGTTGAATAAATCAGAATTAGCCGACAGGATGGCTCCCTCTGCTACAGCTGTTATCCGATCCTGACGCTGTGTGGCATACCCAACAACGTCATACGGTTCAGCGCTTTGACCATCGCCATTGCTTCACCTACCTGAGCCTCATAGTCACGCAGCCTCAGATGGCCACCCAGCAAAGTTTTTATGCGGAACATCGCTGTTTCTGCCACTGAACGCCGGTGATAACCCACTTTCTTTTTCCACATATCATTACTCCTGCTCAGACGCTGATTCGCCACCGCATGGTTACGTTCATGGTACTTGTCCTGCCAGTATTTCGCTCTGCTTCGCGGCGGGATAAGGGGCCTGATTTTCTTTCTTAGCAACGCGTCGTGGCAGTAACAGGCGTCATAAGCACCGTCTGCTGACACTTCCCTGATTTTCCGGTGGGTTTGGTTAATCAGGCCCGGCAGTGCCTGCGCATCTGTCGTTCCGCTGAGCGATAAGTCGGCACAGATAATCTCATGAGTCACACTGTCTGCTGCCAGATGAAGCTTGCGCCACACTCTTCGTCTGTCAGCCCCATGCTGCCTGACTGTCCATTCACCTTCGCCAAAGACCTTCAGACCGGTACTGTCGATGACCAGATGCGAGATTTCACCACGCGTTGGCGTTTTTATGCTGATGTTGACGCTCTTTGCTCGTCTGCTGACCAGCGAGTAGTCCGGACAGCACAGCGGCAAAGACATGAGTTTAAAAATCGAATCAACGAAGCCCTGTAATGCCCGGAGCGACAGGTTAAACACACGCTTCATCATCAGGACAGTGGTAACAGCCATATCGCTGTAGTAAAGCGGCCGGCCACGACCTTCAGGCGAAGAACTGTCAGTCCATATTTTGTTCAAGCATCGCCATTAAAAAAATAACGGCATTATTGGCTACTGCGGATATTCAACCCCAGCAACTCTGTTATAGTGCGGATTGGTTGCGTTGCAAACTTTCTTTTACCCAATGGCTTACGGCTTTAACACTATCCTAATGAAAGGCATTTTATGAAATTGCGGCCATCAATCTTGGTTCAGCAGACGCAAAGGGTGGTATATGATTTTCAGCGTTACGCGCCTGAACTTTTACCTCTATCGTCACAGGAAAAAATATTTTTTGCCTTAAGTGATTTTGCCTACTTGCAGATCAAAAACCATCCTGTCTGGTGGACGGTTATACGTCAAAAGCCACCGCAAATAGGCAAATGGCAACATTATCATCAATGGTTAATCGAAAAGCTAGCCAATATAACTGCCGAGGAAGGGTTGCAGCGGATCCTAAGGCAATTTCGCCATCAAATGCTGATTAGAATAGCGTGGCTACAGATATTACATAAGGATAGTATGCCGCAAATATTGCAGCATCTGAGTGTGCTTGCCGAAACGTTAATCATCGCTGCAAGAGATTGGTTGTATGTCCAGTATTGTCATAATGGGGGCACACCTTGTGATAACCTAGGGCGACCACAACCATTGTTGATCCTTGCTATGGGTAAGTTAGGCAGCGGAGAGCTAAATTTTTCATCTGATGTTGATTTGATTTTTGCCTTTCCTGAAAATGGAGTTACCCAAGGGGGTCGTCGTCAGATGGACAATGGCCAGTTTTTTACCCGATTAGGGGCTTTGTTGAATAAATCGAACTTTTAGGTGATTGGCGGAGCTGATCGCTAAATTCGTTTCAACATCAGGTCCCCATGGCAAAGCAAAAGTTTAAAATTACCAACTGGCCCGCGTACAACAAGGCACTCAGACAACGCGGTTCCCTGACGGTCTGGCTTGATGAGTCGGCCATCGCTGGATGGACTGACAGTTCTTCGCCTGAAGGTCGTGGCCGGCCGCTTTACTACAGCGATATGGCTGTTACCACTGTCCTGATGATGAAGCGTGTGTTTAACCTGTCGCTCCGGGCATTACAGGGCTTCGTTGATTCGATTTTTAAACTCATGTCTTAGCCGCTGTGCTGTCCGGACTACTAGCTGGTCAGCAGACGAGCAAAGAGCGTCAACATCAGCATAAAAACGCCACCGCGTGGTGAAATCTCGCATCTGGTCATCGACAGTACCGGTCTGAAGGTCTTTGGCGAAGGTGAATGGAAAGTCAGGCAGCATGGGGCTGACAGACGAAGAGTGTGGCGCAAGCTTCATCTGGCAGCAGACAGTGTGACTCATGAGATTATCTGTGCCGACTTATCGCTCAGCGGAACGACAGATGCGCAGTCACTGCCGGGCCTGATTAACCAAACCCACCGGAAAATCAGGGAAGTGTCAGCAGACGGTGCTTATGACGCCTGTTACTGCCACGATGCGTTGCTAAGAAAGAAAATCAGGCCCCTTATCCCGCCGCGAAGCGGAGCGAAATACTGGCCGGACAAGTACCATGAACGTAACTATGCGGTGGCGAATCAGCGTCTGAGCAGGAGTAATGATATGTGGAAAAAGAAAGTGGGTTATCACCGGCGTTCAGTGGCAGAAACAGCGATGTTCCGCATAAAAACTTTGCTGGGTGGCCATCTGAGGCTGCGTGACTATGAGGCTCAGGTAGGTGAAGCAATGGCGATGGTCAAAGCGCTGAACCGTATGACGTTGTTGGGTATGCCACACAGCGTCAGGATCGGATAACAGCTGTAGCAGAGGGAGCCATCCTGTCGGCTAATTCTGATTTATTCAACAAAGCCCTGTTGCGATTGAAAATGCAATTAAACAACTGGATAAGCAAACACAGGATTTTGCTGCCAGACGTATGGATATCTCTATTCGTCAGGCATTATCAGGTCATTCTGTGGACGAGATATAATAATGCCGAAAATAATTTTTTTACCGCATAAAGAGTTATGCCCTGAAGGGGCGGTTGTGGAAGTCGAGAAAGGTGAATCGATTCTTAATGCTGCCTTACGTAGTGGTATTGATATTGAACATTCTTGTGAAAAATCTTGTGCTTGTACCACATGCCACTGTATTGTTCGTGAAGGTTTTGATTCACTGGAAGAAAGTTCTGAGCTAGAGGATGACATGCTAGATAAAGCATGGTGGTTAGAGCCTGAAAGCCGCTTAAGTTGTCAGGCTATTGTGACCAACGAAGATCTGGTAATAGAAATTCCTAGATATACGATCAATCATGCCAGAGAGCATTGATCCTTAGATTTAATTGCAGGAGGGGATGGTGAGTTTAAAGTGGATTGATAGCCGTGCAATAGCAGAGGCACTCTATGATAAATATCCTAATATTGATCCGCAAACGGTTCGTTTTACCGATATGCATCAATGGATTTGCCAATTAGACGATTTTAATGACAATCCGCAAGCTTCAAATGAAAAGATCCTAGAAGCCATTTTATTAATATGGCTTGATGAGTATCAATAATGAATGATTGAAGCAATCAATTACATATAAAGCTGGGAATTGCTAGCTTTTTTATTGCTATCACTCATCGTGCAATGTATTAACTCATGATAACCTTTATGATTAATATCTTATATTTATCAATTATTCCATAAACACAATATGACAAACTAAGGTGGGAAGAGGGAATGGAAAAGCAGATCATGCAAGTCTCGCTATCTTATCAAGCAGCGGCGCCTTGTTGGGGAAAGAATGCATTAATCAGTTCTAGTGAACAAGGGATAGTCATTCATCTGAAGCCACAAGCAAAACTGTGTTCTATCCAGAGTGCTGGTCGTAGATTGGACAGTCAAGGCATTCACCATGTGCTGTTAGCAGGTAATGACTGGGACTTGGAAAAAAGTTGGGCATTTTGGCAAGGTTTCAGAGCACCTAAGGGAGCGCGTTCGATTGAATGGCCAAATTTATCTGAAAATGAAAAAAAAGAGCTACAGTATCGCATCCGAATTATTGATTGGGTAAGAGATATTATTAACGCACCGGCTGAAGAATTATCGCCTGAACAGCTGGCTCAGCGTAGCGCTGATTTATTATGTGAAACAGTAAAAGATAATATTAACTACCGTATCATTCAGGGTGAAGAGTTAGCCAAACAGAAATATAGTGGAATTTATACTGTAGGCCGTGGCTCAAGCCGTCCACCCGCATTACTAGTGCTGGATTATAATCCGACTGGCAATTTAAAAGCACCGGTATTTGCTTGTTTAGTAGGAAAGGGAATTACGTTTGATTCTGGTGGTTATAGCATAAAGCCATCTTTATCAATGAATTCAATGAAAGCCGATATGGGTGGGGCAGCTATGCTAACTGGAGCGTTAGCCTTAGCAATAAGCCGAGGTTTAAAACAACGAGTAAAACTTTTCCTCTGCATTGCCGATAATATGGTTAGTGGTAATGCCTTTAAATTAGGTGATATTATTCGCTACCGTAACGGCAAATCTGTTGAAATTATGAATACCGATGCGGAAGGAAGACTGGTTTTAGCAGATGGATTGATCGATGCTTGCAAAGAAAAATCAGCATTAATTATTGATGCTGCTACGTTAACTGGCGCTGCCAAAATCGCGGTAGGTAACGATTATCAATCGGTATTGAGTTTTGATGACAAATTGGTGGCTGAATTGATGTCAGCAGCAGAAATGGAGAATGAACTCTTTTGGCGATTACCTTTAGCTGAATTTCATCGCCGCCAATTACCTTCTGGATTTGCTGATCTCAATAATATTGCATCACCTTCTCATACTGCGGGCGCCAGCACCGCTGCTGCTTTCTTATCTAATTTTGTTGAAAATTATCATAAAGGGTGGTTACATATCGATTGTTCGGCGGCTTATCATAAATCTGCTGTGAATTTATGGGCGGAAGGTGCGACTGGCATTGGCGTCAGGACGATTGCTAGTCTATTGCTAAAAAAGCAAAATAGCGGTTATTTGGTATGATTATTTACCCAGAAATATTATTTTTACGGGTAAATAATTAGTTAGCAAAAGAGTATTAGTTAGGAAAGAAGCTAAAATGGCAGCTGATAAAATCAATCAAACCGCGCTGATGACTACCATTACAGTGCCAGGCGGTAGTGTCATTAAATTGCGCATACCTAAAACTATGCCGCAACAATTAATCAATGTGCTATGTCAATTTTTACAACAGCATAAAATCATACGCCGTGCTTTTTTACTGCAAGCGGAGGATGATACTGTAGTAGAAGCGTCGGTTATGCTTATTGCTTTAGAAATTAATATTGGCTATGAAAAAGAAGGGCAACTATTAATTCCGCAGTTAGGAAGCATGGCGCTTGATTATCTGGAAGCTAATCAGTCAGTTGATTTTTATTTTTTGCAACCGAATAGTACAGGTATCGATCATTTTATTGTGCGCCATCCGCAGCCGTTTTATCAACGTAAAATAGGGGGCTGGTTGCGCAGCACCATTGCTGTTAAAAATTGTTAAATTATGTCACCCATTATTCCTTTATTTATACCCCGCTTTTTTTATATTTAAATTTGTTTATGCCTAAATCCTAAAGAGAATTGAGCAGATTATTGTTTGTGATCATGTCTGGTGTGGCTTTGTTGAATAAATCGAACTTTTAGGTGATTGGCGGAGCTGATCGCTAAATTCGTTTCAACATCAGGTCCCCATGTCAAAGCAAAAGTTTAAAATTACCAACTGGCCCGCGTACAACAAGGCACTCAGACAACGCGGTTCCCTGACGGTCTGGCTTGATGAGTCGGCCATCGCTGGATGGACTGACAGTTCTTCGCCTGAAGGTCGTGGCCGGCCGCTTTACTACAGCGATATGGCTGTTACCACTGTCCTTATGATGAAGCGTGTGTTTAACCTGTCGCTCCGGGCATTACAGGGCTTCGTTGATTCGATTTTTAAACTCATGTCTTTGCCGCTGTGCTGTCCGGACTACTCGCTGGTCAGCAGACAAGCAAAGAGCGTCAACATCAGCATAAAAACGCCAACGCGTGGTGAAATCTCGCATCTGGTCATCGACAGTACCGGTCTGAAGGTCTTTGGCGAAGGTGAATGGAAAGTCAGGCAGCATGGGGCTGACAGACGAAGAGTGTGGCGCAAGCTTCATCTGGCAGCAGACAGTGTGACTCATGAGATTATCTGTGCCGACTTATCGCTCAGCGGAACGACAGATGCGCAGGCACTGCCGGGCCTGATTAACCAAACCCACCGGAAAATCAGGGAAGTGTCAGCAGACGGTGCTTATGACGCCTGTTACTGCCACGATGCGTTGCTAAGAAAGAAAATCAGGCCCCTTATCCCGCCGCGAAGCGGAGCGAAATACTGGCCGGACAAGTACCATGAACGTAACCATGCGGTGGCGAATCAGCGTCTGAGCAGGAGTAATGATATGTGGAAAAAGAAAGTGGGTTATCACCGGCGTTCAGTGGCAGAAACAGCGATGTTCCGCATAAAAACTTTGCTGGGTGGCCATCTGAGGCTGCGTGACTATGAGGCTCAGGTAGGTGAAGCAATGGCGATGGTCAAAGCGCTGAACCGTATGACGTTGTTGGGTATGCCACACAGCGTCAGGATCGGATAACAGCTGTAGCAGAGGGAGCCATCCTGGCGGCTAATTCTGATTTATTCAACAAAGCCGTCTGGTGTTTTAAGTTTTATAAAAATGTGATTTAAGCTAAAGAAATAAAAAAATTGTATAAAAAAAATTAACAAAATTTATCGTTAAGTGGGCAATTGAATTGCCAATATTTATAATAGCTAGCTATTTTGCCTTAATAAAATGATGATAAATCTTTTTCTTGGCGGGCAGAATGGATGCAAGGCAAAAATATCCTGATGAAAAATAACAGCTAAGAGGATTTCTAATGGCAATACAACGCACGTTTTCCATTATTAAGCCAAATGCAGTTAAGAAAAATGCTATTGGTGCGATTTATGGCCGGTTTGAGCAAGCTGGATTCGAAATTATTGCTGCTAAAATGGTGCATTTAAGCGAAGAACAGGCAGCTGGATTTTATGCTGAGCATAAAGGTAAGCCTTTTTTTGCCGGATTAGTCGAGTTTATGACCTCAGGCCCCATAATGTTGCAAGTTTTAGCCAGTGACGATGCTATACAGCGCTATCGTGATTTGATGGGCGCAACGGATCCTGCTAAGGCATTGCCTGGGACACTACGTGCTGATTATGCTGATAGTTTTACCGAAAATGCAGTTCATGGTTCAAATTCTGTCGTGTCAGCAGAGCGAGAAATTGCTTTTTTCTTTACTGATGACGAAATTTGTCCGCGTTAACAAACAGAAATAGGATATTATTAGCAAAATATTAATAAAGTTTGTAAAATACCATGCCTTGTTAAGTGATTTATTGACAAGGTTATGGCATATAAAGCTATTAAAATAAGATTTAATGCCAATAAATATAGTTAATTATTAAAAATATACAGTTTTCGCCGAAAAGTGTAATAACGAGGCAATAAAAATGTTTCAATCTAAAACAACAGCGCAGTGTGTGCCCTCTTTTTCTCCTGTTACCAAATCAACAAAAATTAATTTGTTGGATATGGATCGTAAACAGATGCGGCAATTTTTTAGTGACATGGGTGAAAAACCATTTCGAGCCGATCAGGTAATGAAATGGATTTATCACCACTGTTATGATGATTGTGATTTGATGACTGATATCAATAAGGTGTTGCGGACTAAATTAAAAGCAGTTGCAGAAATTCGGGCGCCTGAAATTGCGCAAGAGCAGCGCTCTGCTGATGGCACTATCAAATGGGCAATCACGGTAGGTGAGCAACAAGTCGAAACAGTCTATATTCCTGAAGATGATCGAGCGACACTTTGTGTCTCTTCTCAAGTTGGCTGTGCCCTTGAATGTAAGTTTTGTTCAACCGCTCAACAAGGTTTCAATCGTAACTTACGCGTTGCAGAAATCATAGGCCAGGTGTGGCGGGCTGCTAAAGTCATCGGCTCTTTAAAATCTAGTGGCCGGAGGCCAATTACAAATGTTGTGATGATGGGAATGGGAGAGCCTCTATTAAATCTAAACAATGTTATTCCAGCAATGGAAATTATGATGGATGATTTTGGCTTTGGATTGTCAAAACGACGGGTGACTTTATCGACGTCTGGTGTTGTGCCTGCGCTTGATAAATTGGGTGATATGATCGATGTTGCTTTGGCAATTTCCTTGCATGCTCCGACTGATGAAATTCGTGACCAGATTGTACCTATTAATAAAAAATACAATATTGAAACTTTCCTGGCTAGTGTTAGGCGTTATCTCACTAAATCTAATGCAAATCAGGGACGTGTTACCGTTGAGTATGTGATGCTAAATGGTGTGAATGATAGTATTGAACATGCTCATCAGCTCGCTGAATGTCTTAAGCATACGCCTAGCAAAATTAATTTAATTCCTTGGAACCCATTTCCTGGTGCGCCATACAGCCGTAGTTCTAATAGTCGTATTGATCGTTTTGCAAAAGTATTGATGAAATATGGTTATACTACTATTGTGCGTAAAACACGTGGTGATGATATTGATGCGGCCTGTGGTCAATTAGCGGGTGATGTTATTGATCGAACAAAACGAACATTGAAAAAACAGCTTGCTGGTGTGAACCAATTATAGTAAAAGCAGTCTGAATATTAATTATGTAAATAAAGGGAATTAGATATCATAATTCCTTTTATTACCAGTTATATAAACAAACGAGAGTGATATGATAAGGATATCTATCATTAATATTCTATTGTTAGTGGGTTTATTAATAGGATGTACTAGTATTAATAAAGACGTTGATATTGCGATTGTGACACGGACACAGCTAGGCATTGCTTATTTATCAGGAGGGAATTATCCAGCAGCATCTTATCATTTTAAGAAGATAATGCTGGCAGAGCCAAACAATGGGATAGCAAATTTAGGCATGGCGGTCATGATGCGTCAGCAAAAGCAACCAGAGTTAGCATTAAAATATTTTAAAGTGGCCATGCGTTCATCAGCAATCAATAATACAAGTATGCGATATTATTATTTAGACTTTTTATGCTCTGAAAACATATCTTAGGAGATAATGAAATTGAGGAAAGAGGAAGAACGTAGTGGGCTGAATTGTCAAAATATTTCAAAAGTAAAATAAAAAATATTATCGGTATGAAGGTTTTTTATTAACTTATAGATGAAGTTTTTTAAAAGCCTTCATGATGTTAAAACTCAAAAAAGACCAATATTTCCGCGAATGAATAGCAAACCTAAAACAGAAAAAACAGAAATCACCGTTGGCCAACGTTTATTACAGGCACGGGAAACGCTTGGTCTTTCCCGAGAAATCGTTGCCGAGCGACTTTGCTTAAAAGTGTGCACAGTACGTGAGATAGAAGAAGACAGCAATTCCCATAATGTTGATCCTACTTTCTTGCGTGGTTACATTCGTTCTTATGCAAAATTAGTGAAAATGCCAGAAAAAGAAATTCTTGAATTATTGGATAAACATACACCAGCAAAAGCTGCTGTAGTTTCTCCTATGCAGAGTTATTCTCTAGGAAAAACCCGTAAAAAACGCGAAGGCTGGTTAATGAAATTTACCTGGCTAATTATAATTATTTGTATTGCTATGGTAGGTATTTGGTGGTGGCAGGGTTATAAAGTACAAAAACAAGAAATTGCCACGATGGCTGAACAGAATCGATCGAATACTGCTCAAATGCCGGCAGATCCAGCTTCTTCTACTCCTGGTGAAGTAGCAGAGACTGAACAAAATAATTTAAATACATCGTCGACAGAAACTAATGTACAGCCGGTAACCTCATCGATAGCTAATAATGTCGTATCACCGGCTCCTAAAACGCCATTAACTTCTGAAACACCAAAAAATAGTGATATAAATGATAATATCGAGTCAGTAAATCCAGCAGAAGTAAAAACAGTGCCATTGCCAGGCAGTATGAATAATAGTAATCCAGAACGAGATAGAACAGCAGAGGTTTCTACTGATACTGATGCTGCTAATATAGAATCTGGTGATGGAGTTGTGATGAACTTTAAAGGGGAGTGCTGGTTAGAAGTTCGTGATGCTAAAGGTAAGATTTTATTTAGTGGTATTAAAAATGCAGGCCAGAAACTTGAATTAAATGGTGAACTTCCTTATCAATTTAATATTGGTATACCCGCCAATGTTAATCTGCTATTCAAAGGTAATTCCGTTGATCTAAATCGCTTTATTAAAGCTAATCGTCCAGCCAAGTTTAAATTGCCTGGATTGTAAATGAATATTGTAAGACAACATCTATAAATAATGATAAATTGTGAACAAATAAGAAGCCATCGTCAATTCGAAGGCTTCAATTATAGAAATAGCGCAACTTATTAAACATGGATGTTGAAGGAGAGTAATATGCATAATCAATCACCGATAAAAAGGCGTAAATCAATGCGCATTTATGTAGGAAATGTTCCCGTTGGTGATGGTGCCCCCATTACAGTACAATCTATGACAAATACCCGGACAACGGATGTTGAAGCGACAGTTAAACAGATTAAATCTTTAGAACGAGTAGGCGTTGATATTGTGCGTGTTTCTGTGCCTACAATGGATGCAGCAGAAGCGTTTAAACTTATTAAGCAACAAGTTAATGTTCCTGTGATTGCTGATATCCATTTTGATTATCGTATTGCACTCAAAGTAGCTGAATATGGTGTAGATTGTTTACGTATCAATCCAGGTAATATTGGTAATGAAGAGCGTATTCGTCAGGTTGTTGACTGTGCACGTGATAAAAATATTCCTATTCGGATCGGCGTTAATGGTGGTTCATTAGAAAAAGATATTCAAGAAAAATATGGGGAACCCACGCCAGCAGCGTTAGTTGAATCTGCTATGCGACATGTGGATATATTAGATAGATTGAATTTTGATCAGTTTAAAATTAGCGTTAAAGCTTCAGATGTTTTTTTGGCTGTAGGCGCATACTGTTTACTAGCTGATAAAATTAATCAACCGTTACATTTAGGTATTACCGAAGCGGGTGGAGCGCGAGCAGGTTCGGTGAAATCTGCTATCGGATTGGGAATGTTATTGTCTGAGGGGATTGGTGATACATTACGGATTTCATTAGCTGCTGATCCTGTTGAAGAAGTTAAAGTTGGTTTTGATATTTTGAAATCTCTGCGTATTCGCTCGCGAGGTATTAATTTTATTGCTTGTCCAACCTGCTCACGTCAAGAGTTTGATGTCATTGGTACCGTTAATGCATTAGAAGAACGGTTAGAAGATATTATTACTCCGATGGCCGTTTCAATTATTGGTTGTGTTGTTAATGGTCCTGGTGAAGCCAAGGTTTCTACCCTTGGCGTCACAGGGGCAAGAGCAAAGAGCGGATTTTATGAAGACGGCGTTCGTCAAAAAGAACGTTTAGACAATGTTGATATGATCGATCAGTTGGAAGCTAAAATTCGGGCAAAGGCCGTTATGTTGAATGAAAATCGGCGGATTGATATTGAACAATTAGATAAATAATTTAATCATATTGGCTCATAAAATAATGAGCCGATTTTGTTTATGGATTGCACCCTGTTAATATTCACTTTTATAATCCATATTATGATAGATTTTTAAATAGAGAAATAACGTGGCTAAAAACATTCAATCTATTCGCGGTATGAATGACTGTCTTCCTGCCGATATTCAATTCTGGCAAAAAATTGAAAGCACATTAAAACAAATCCTTGCTAGTTATGGTTTTAGTGAGATTCGAACTCCCATCGTAGAGCAAACCTCATTATTTTCTCGCGCAATAGGTGAGGTCACTGATGTGGTTGAGAAAGAGATGTATACCTTTGATGACCGGGATGGTGACAGCTTAACACTGCGTCCAGAGAATACAGCTGGTTGTGTACGCGCTGGGATCGAACATGGTTTATTGTATAATCAGCAACAACGTTTCTGGTATTTAGGCCCGATGTTTCGTTATGAGCGGCCACAGAAAGGGCGTTATCGCCAATTCCATCAGTTAGGTGCAGAAGTTTTTGGTTTAGCCGGGCCCGATGTTGATGCCGAACTTATCATGATGACAGCACGTTGGTGGCGTGAGTTGGGGATCGCTAACCATGTTTCACTGGAATTAAACTCGATTGGTTCATTAGCGGCGCGCGCAAAATATCGTCAGGCATTAGTCACTTTTTTGCAACAGTATGAAGATAAATTGGATGAAGATTGCCGACGTCGACTGTCGACTAATCCGTTACGTATCCTTGATTCAAAAAATCCTGACGTGCAAAAACTGCTTAATGATGCGCCATTACTTGCTGATTATCTTGACGATGACTCGAAACAACATTTTACTGGACTTTGTAAATTACTTGATGCAGCAGGCGTTCAATATCGAATTAATCAACGTTTAGTTCGTGGTTTAGATTATTATAATCGTACTGTATTTGAGTGGGTTACTGATGCATTAGGTGCGCAGGGTACGGTATTCGCCGGCGGTCGCTATGATGGTCTGGTCGAGCAGCTCGGCGGGCGGGCGACCACCGCGGTAGGTTTTGCGATGGGAATGGAGCGCATGGTGTTATTGGTGCAACAGCTTAATCCAGGTTTTGTTGCTGACTGTACCTTAGTTGATGTTTATTTGGTTGCTTGTGGTGAGGCAAGTCAACAGGCAATATTAGTCCTGGCGGAAAAAATTCGCGATAAATTGCCAGCTTTGAAATTAATGACTCATCATGGTGGAGGTAACTTTAAAAAACAGTTAGCTCGCGCAGATAAACATCAGGCGAAAATTGCCCTAATTTTAGGTGAAGATGAGTGTCAATCGGATGAAGTCACAATAAAAGATTTGCGTACCGGCGAACAGGAAAAAATTTCTCAGCAGAATGTTGCTGTACGTTTGGTTGAACTTTTAGTTTAAAGGAGACTCTGTGGAAGTCTATACCACTGAAAACGAGCAGGTAGATGCTATTAAACGCTTTTTTGTTAACAATGGCAAAGCGTTAGTAATTGGGTTAGCTGTCGGATTTGGCGCGATTATTGGTTGGAATTATTGGCAATCACATCAGGCAAATCGTTTGCAAGAAAGTGCTCAAGCCTTTGAACAAATGTCATCTCAATTGCAGACAGGTTCAAAACAAGCACTGGCTGCTGGCGAACAATTTGCTAATGAAACAAACAATATTTATGGTGTATTGACCAATATTGAACTTGCCAAAATTGCGGTGGAAAAGAGTGATATTGCTGGTGCAGAAAAAGCATTACTAAAGGCATTAGCAGTAGCAAAATTAGATGATGTTAAAGATTTGATCAATGTCAGATTGGCACGCGTACAGTTAACTTTGAACAAGACAGATCAAGCACTGATTACTTTGACTCAAGTACAGGATAAAGGATGGAGTACGATTGTTGAAGATATTCGTGGCGATATATTATTGAAAAAAGGTGATGTTGCTGGCGCCCGTGCAGCTTATTCTAAAGTAATTGAATCAAGTGGAGCTGAAATGATGAAGACAATATTAAAAATAAAAATTAATAGCTTGCCAAACTAAGAGGAATATTAACATGCAATTGGCTAGAACGCTCTTGGTTGGTTTGTTGGCAATGACTTTATTAATGGGATGCTCAACGGAAAAAGATTCTATCGTAATGTCTCCTTTACCTGAGGTTGACAATCAATTTACCCCTGCTATCATCTGGCATCGCTCGATAGGGGATGGTAGTGGAAAATATTATTCTAAACTTTCAACGGCTTACGATGATTCTGTTGTTTATGCAGCCGATCGTAAAGGAACGGTGAAAGCAATGGATGTTGATTCAAGTGAGATACTATGGTCAATTGATGTATCAGAACATGTTGGTTTTTTCACGGCTAATTTGCCGGCCTTACTTTCCAGCGGATTAACGGTTTCAGGAGATAAGCTTTATATAGGGACAGAAACTGGCAAAGTTATCGCATTGAATCAAGCCGATGGAGAAATGGCATGGGAAACAGATGTTGCCGGAGAAGCACTTTCGCAGCCAGTAGTGAGTGACGGTTTGGTATTGATCCATACCAGTAACGGTGTGTTACAAGCGTTAGATGCACAGACTGGACAAAGTAAATGGAGTATTAATTTAGACACCTCGACATTATCAGTAAGAGGAAAGTCAGCGCCAGCTACTGCTTATGGCGTCGCGATTGTTGGTAGTGATGGTGGTCGTATTAGTGCCATAATGCTTGCTCAAGGGCAGATTGCCTGGCAACAATATATTTCTCAAATCCGTGGCGCAACGGAAATTGATCGTTTGCACGATGTTAATATGACGCCGGTTATTGATACTAATTCAGGCGCTATCTTTGCTATTGCGTATAATGGTGATTTAGTTGCAATGGATATGCGCTCTAGCCAAATTATCTGGAAGCGTGATCTAGGCACGGTGAATGATATTATTGTCACCAATGATATTATCTACTTCGTGGATCAAAATGATCGTGTGCTGGCCATTCGTAAAAATGATGGTGTCTCTTTATGGACACAAGATGCTTTATTACATCGCAATTTGACCGCACCGGCTATTTATGATGGTTATTTAGTAGTTGGCGATGGTGAAGGTTATCTTCATTGGTTAGATACCCAAGATGGTCAATTTGTGGCACAAAATAAAGTTGATAGTTCTGGCTTACGCAGCCGTCCGATTATTGCCAGTGATAAATTACTTATTCAGGCAAAAGATGGAACGGTATATCTGATTGAACGTTAATTGCCTGACATTTTCTTATTTTCCAGATAGAATTAACGGCTGCTGATTTCCGCAGCCGTTTTATTTTTTAGTATTCTGAAGATTGGAATCAGAATACCGATTTGAATTTTTATGAGGCATCTTAAAAATGATACCTGTCATTGCGCTAGTAGGGCGTCCAAATGTAGGAAAATCTACCTTATTTAACCGATTAACTCGAACTAGGGATGCGCTGGTTGCTGATTTTCCTGGTTTAACCCGTGACCGAAAATACGGCACAGCAGAGTTTTCAGGACAGGAATTCATTATTATTGATACCGGTGGTATCGATGGTTCAGAAGAGGGTATAGAAACCCATATGGCTTCTCAATCCTTACTAGCGATTGAAGAAGCTGATATTGTTTTTTTTATGGTTGATGCTCGTTCAGGATTGATGCCGGCAGATTATGAGATTGCGAAACATTTGCGCAGTCGCAAAAAGGATAGTTCCCTGGTCGCAAATAAAACTGATGGTTTGGATATCGATACAGTTTTAGGTGATTTTTATGCACTTGGGATCAAGGATATCTATCCCATTGCCGCATCTCATGGACGTGGTGTTACTCAACTGATTGAAAAAGTGGTTTCTCCCTATTCGCCGCAAAAATCAGCCAATGATATTGAATTGTCGCCAGAGGAGGCTAATGCAGCTTATTGGCTTGCTCAGGAAGAGAAAGAGGCGCTTGATAATAGTGAAGAAGAAGCCTTTGATCCGCGTTCACTACCGATTAAGTTAGCGATTGTTGGTCGGCCAAATGTTGGTAAATCAACCTTAACTAACCGTATTTTAGGCGAGGATCGAGTAGTTGTTTATGATATGCCAGGTACAACGCGGGATAGCATTTATATTCCGATGGAACGGGATGGATGTGAATATATACTGATTGATACAGCTGGTGTGCGTAAGCGCGGAAAAATAACTGAAACGGTCGAAAAATTTTCGGTGATCAAAACGTTGCAATCAATTGAAGATGCTAATGTTGTTTTACTGGTTATTGATGCCAGAGAGGGTATTTCTGATCAAGACTTATCATTATTAGGTTTTATTTTGAATGCAGGGCGTTCTCTGGTGATTGTAGTCAATAAGTGGGATGGCATGTCGCAAGAGGATCGTCAATCGGTTAAAGATATGCTGGATTTGCGATTAGGTTTTATTGATTTCGCTAAAGTGCATTTTATTTCAGCGTTGCATGGTAGTGGTGTTGGTAATTTATTTGAGTCTATCCATGAAGCTTATGAATCGGCAACACGGCGAGTAAGTACAGCCTTATTAACACGTATTATGAAGATGGCAGAAGAAGAACATCAGCCACCCCTGATACGAGGTCGCAGAGTGAAAATGAAATATGCTCATGCCTGCGGTTATAATCCACCGATTGTGGTCATCCATGGCAATCAAGTTGCTGAATTACCCGATTCTTACAAACGTTATTTAATGAACTATTTTCGTCGCACATTACAGGTTATGGGAACACCGATTCGTATTCAATTTAAAGAAGGCGCTAATCCTTATGCCGGCAAGAAAAATAAATTGACACCAACGCAGCTACGTAAGCGTAAACGTCTAATTGCCCATCTTAAAAAACGTTAATAACAAATTGCACACTTAAAAAATAAGTGTGCTACTAATATTTATACCCACTCTTTTTCGATTAAAAAATGATTATAAAGTTTTTCTTCATCTGAATTGGACTCAGGATGATAGTTATATTCCCAGCGTGCTAGTGGTGGTAAGGACATTAAAATTGATTCTGTTCTACCGCCAGTCTGCAGCCCGAACAGGGTTCCACGATCGCATACCAGATTAAATTCTGCATAACGTCCTCGGCGGTATAATTGAAATTGGCGCTCGCGTTCACTCCAAGCGGTCTGTTTTCTTTTTTCAACAATAGGTAAATATGCCTTAAGAAAACCATTGCCAATATCCTGAGTAAAGTGAAAGCAGGTAGTAAAATCGGGTTGGTTTAAATCGTCAAAGAAAAGGCCGCCAACCCCGCGTGGCTCATTGCGATGTTTGATAAAAAAATAGCGATCACACCATTTTTTATAGTTGGGATAAATTTCTTTTCCATAAGGTAAACATAGAGACTGCGCAATCTTGTGCCAGTGTATAATATCTTCTTCAAAGCCATAATAGGGAGTTAAATCAAATCCACCACCAAACCACCATACTGATGGTTCACCTGGTTTTTCTGCAATGAAAAAACGGACATTAGCATGGGCTGTTGGAATATAAGGATTGAGTGGATGAGTAACTAAAGAAACTCCCATTGCTTGATAGCGACGACCTACCAGTATTGGACGATTTTCTGTGGCAGAAGCAGGTAAATGCTCACCACTTATATGGGAAAAATTGACTCCTACTTGCTCAAAAATCGTTCCGTTTTTTAATATACGGCTACGACCGCCACCTTTTTGTTTATGTTCCCAGTTATGTTGGGCAAATTTTGCGGTGTTATCGATATGTTCAAATTGCTGACAGAGCTTATCTTGCAAAGTGAGAAGAAATGCCTTCACTGCATTAATATCAGGTATATTCATAACATTGCTTTTGATTATTATTAGAGTAGTAGATTAGCGGTTAATTATACACTCAATACGGTCTGAATACATTTTGTTATTGATTGGATCTGTTAGTATTGCAATAACGATAGCAAAATATTAAGCATGACTGCCTATAAATATTAATAGTAGAGTTATGCATGTATCAGTGAATCAAGTAAGCTAATTATAGTCTATTCAAAAACTGTCGTTGTTGGCGGTTTAAGTCTATGGTTAATACTATAATTGTCGGTTAGTAAAGTTAACCACAACCCAATTTCGGCTAAAAAGCAGAAGTATTTATCTATTCTCTTATTGTCAGAATGGAATGGATTTAATATAAAATGAATTTTATCCAATAAACTTCTTACATTATTTAGTGTTGGTATTATTATTTTAGTACATTTTAATTATTTGCTATTGAAAAGCCAAGTAGAGCGGTGTTAAATAAACAGAATAATAAATTTACGTAATAACAATATGATTTTATTGTAAATAAATTAAATTATGTAAAAGTGAAATAATGATTCATGGAGTATAAAATCAACATTTTCGGCGCTATCTTATTCATTTTATTTTGCTACCATCATTCTTGTTTAGATAATAAGAATGCCAATCTTTATTCTTCACTAAGTAGGTAAAAAAATATGGAAATAAGAACATTTCAACAAGATGATTTCGAAGAAATTATCACATTATGGGGGCTTTGTCCGCTAATTCAAACAGATAGAGATCCTGAAGCAGATATCGAGCGTAAAATGTTATCGGGGGCAGATCTTTTTTTAGTTGCTGAAATGGCAGGTGAAGTTGTTGGTACCATCATGGGAGGATACGATGGTTATCAAGGATCTGCTTATTATTTAGCGGTGCACCCTGAATACCGTGGTAGAGGGATTGCCAATGCATTAATTAGTCGTTTAGAAAAAAATTAATTGCTAAAGGTTGCCCACAAATTATGTTTTTAGTACCTGAAGAGAATGACGCTACCATCTGTATGTGTGAGAAAATGGCTTACGAAGAGTTACAACAGGAAAATATTTTATAAACTCAACGATTAATTGATGATCAAGCGTTTGAGTGATTAATGCAATTAATTTGATGATACCAATATTTATCTTTTTTGATATAAAATTTTATTAATTTATTTTTTGTGAAAATTTTTTATCGGTATTAGTGGATTATTTTTAAACTATCAGATTAATAAAAGTTAATTTCATCTTTATTTGGAAAAAACTTGTTTTACTTACTTTTTTGTAGATTATTAACTTGTATTCTATCACGCTGCTAATTTCACACATTATAAACAAATTTTAAATAAAATTATTAATATTTTTACTTTTTTATTATATTGTAAATTAATTTTAAGGGGTTTTTTATGCCACAACTTTTTGGCAACAGCCGATTATTTTGTTTAAAAGTGTCATTTGCAACAAGTCTATTATCACTAACCGGATGTAGCAGTATTTCATGGTCAAGTTTATATCCAATGAATTGGTTTGCCAGTTCAGTTAAAATTTCCGCTACCGGAGTTGGTCAGATTAATAAAATGACCCCGATGGAAGAGCAGATTATTGCAGCAGCGTTAAATAACCGATACCATTTTCGCTCTGGAATGCAAATTGAGCAGGGGCAATTAATGTCTCTTTTCCAAGGTATAAATAATTTTCAAGAAAAGATAGTTATTTATGGTGTTGAGAATGGGGAAGTTAAGCGAATCGAAATCGTGGATGAAGATATTAAAACAGTATGGGATACAAAAATAGGAACACTATTCTCGCAAATCTATCAAAACGCAGTGCAAGGTAGTTGTTACCCTGATTCAAAGCAAACCAATATGTTAACTATCAATTGTGTTTCTCCTCAATCTAGCCATGTTACTTATCGTTTTACTGGCAAATGGAGTGGTCCCAAAAATCTAGTGCCATCAAATGATGTTTTAGCTAATTGGAAAGTAAGTGGTATTATTTGGTCTGCACAATAATGATTTAATTTAGTAATAAATTATATCAAGGTATGACATAAAAATTGAATTGTTTAAATCCTTTAATCAAAGTTGCATATTATAACTTTGTTGCAAGGATTATCAGCTATTTTTGTTGTTTATGTTGCTATTAGCGTTGTTTTATTCTTTATAATAAAAATAATTAGGTAAATAATGTGGATTATTTGGAAAAATTTATTGGTAATACGCCACTAGTTAAGCTAAAAAGATTGACTAAAAATAGGGATGCTGAAATTTGGGTAAAACTAGAGAGTAATAATCCTGCCGGTTCAGTCAAAGATAGAGCTGCCCTTTTTATGATCCAGCAAACAGAAAAACGAGGTCAAATTACACCTGGTGATACTTTAATTGAAGCAACTAGTGGTAATACAGGGATCGCATTGGCAATGATAGCCACCATAAAGGGATATAAACTAAAATTATTAATGCCGGAAAATATGAGTGTTGAACGTCAGTCAGTGATGCGAGCTTATGGTGCTGCAATAGTTTTGGTTAGTGAAGCGGAAGGGATGGAAGTGGCTCGTGATCGTGAATTAGAGATCAATCTCGAAATGAAGGTAAAGTGCTTGATCAATTTAATAATTTTGATAATCCATTAGCCCATTTTATGACGACAGGCCCTGAAATTTGGCGTCAGACAGCAGGGCGCATCACGCATTTTGTCTCAAGTATGGGGACAACTGGGACAATTACCGGTGTCAGACAATATTTAAAATCTAAATCAAATAAAATAGAAATTATCGGTTTGCAACCAGCAGAAAATAGCTATATTCCAGGGGTTCGGCGCTGGTCTCAAGATTATATTCCAAGTATATTCAGATCTGCACAAGTTGATAGAATATTGGATATCACTCAGATAGAAGCAGAACAAATGATGAAGAGCCTAGCAATAGATGAAGGTATCTTTTGTGGTGTTAGTTCAGGAGGCGCTGTGGCAGGGGCATTACGCGTTGCTAAACAGAACCCCGGGGCAGTTATTGTGACTATTATTTGTGACCGAGGGGATCGTTATCTTTCCACCGGATTATTTAATTGAATTAAATAATATCAAAGATAAATAGTTGTTTATAGTAAACAATCATTGTTATTAAATAGCGAAATAGGGAAGAAGTTCCCTTCATTAATAATTAATGAAGGGAAGAATGGTAGTTTATTTTTTGATCTGCATAATAACGGTTTCACCTACAACAACAGAGCCACTAAATTTAGTTAGTTCTTTTATTTCATCCATATTAGAAATGACTACAGGTGTTAATGTCGATTTTGCTTTTTCTTCTAATAGAGGAAGATCAAGTTCAAGCACTAAATCTCCTTTTTGTACTTTTTGTCCTTCCTCTGCTATGCGGGTGAATCCTTCACCCTTTAATTCAACTGTATCAATACCGCAATGGACAAATAACTCAATACCATTATCTGATTCGATAGAA
Source organism: Arsenophonus endosymbiont of Aphis craccivora (assembly GCF_013460135.1). GTDB lineage: Bacteria > Pseudomonadota > Gammaproteobacteria > Enterobacterales > Enterobacteriaceae > Arsenophonus > Arsenophonus nilaparvatae. The sequence goes on along the minus strand of NZ_CP038155.1, from coordinate 550,973 downwards.
AATGCATGGTTCGTTTCAAATATTTTACCAATAGTTCCATCAACTGGAGCAACAATTTTGTTACCAGTAGGCTTGATAGCAATGCCATCACCAACAATTTTCTCGGCAAAAACAACATCTGGAACATCTTCTATATTAACAACTTCACCTGAAATTGGCGAAATAATATCAATATTGCCAGTGCTATTTTTATCATCTGAAACCAGTGATTTGAGTTTGTCAAACAGACCCATGGATCTTCTCCTAATTAATTGTTTTCTTATGGGGTCAAGAGTTGGTTGATGATTTTAGCAAAGTGTTTTTTCTTTAATAAATGTTTCAACCAAATCCATCAATTCCTTCGCTGTCGGTTGATTAAGAGCTTGTTCTGCTAATGTTTTTGCATCTTTGAAATTTGCATTTCGGATAATTTTTTTAATAGTTGGGATTGAGATTGCACTCATACTAAATTCATCTAATCCCATACCAAGTAATAATAGTGTAGCACGTTCATCACCAGCAAGCTCACCACACATACCTGTCCATTTTCCTTCTGCATGAGAAGCATCAATAACTTGTTTAATAAGTTTTAACACTGAAGGAGACAGTGGATTATAAAGGTGAGAAATCAGATCATTTCCGCGATCAACCGCTAAGGTATACTGTGTTAGATCGTTGGTTCCGATGCTAAAAAAATCGACTTCTTTTGCTAAATGATGCGCAATAACCGCAGCTGCTGGTGTTTCAATCATAATCCCAACTTCAATCGACTGATCGAAAGCGTGCTTTTCTTCGGTTAATTGCTGTTTAAGTATAGCTAGCTCTTCTTTTAAGGTGCGAATTTCTTCCACAGAAATGATCATGGGAAACATAATACGTAGATGGCCGAAGGCAGAGGCTCTTAAAATAGCACGTAATTGAGCGTGTAGGATTTCTTTGCGATCAAGGGAAATACGAATTGCTCGCCAACCAAGAAAAGGATTTTCTTCTTTCGGTAGGTTCATATAGGGAAGATCTTTATCCCCACCAATATCCATGGTACGAATAATAATAGCCTGTGGCCCCATAGCTTCTGCAACCGCTTTATAAGCTTGAAATTGTTCTTCTTCGCTAGGTAAATTATTGCGATCCATAAACAGAAATTCAGTACGGTACAGACCCACACCTTCAGCACCATTACGCTCAGCACCTTCTACATCACGTACAGTACCAATATTTGCGCAACCTTCAACTTGATGACCATCTAAAGTTATTGCGGGCAAATATTTCAATTTTGCGAGCTCACTTTTTTCACGTAAATACTCATCTTTAATTTGTTTAAGCTTGTCAATCTCACTATCAGATGGATTTTGATAAATATGATTATTGAGAGCATCTAAAACAAGATAATCGTTTGGTTGGATGTTCTTCGTTGCATTGCTTGTGCCAACAATAGCAGGAATTTCCAGCGATCTGGCCATAATTGAAGTATGAGAAGTGCGTCCGCCTATATCAGTAATAAAGCCAAGCACTTTCTTCAATTTTAATTGTGCGGTTTCAGACGGGGTAAGATCTGCCGCAACCAAAATGACTTCTTCTGTAATTGAACCAAGCTCAACAATAGGCAACCCTAAAATATTTTTTAGCAGGCGTTTACCAATATCTCTGACGTCAGCGGCACGTTCCTTGAGGTATTCGTCATTCAATTCTTCTAATGCTGTGGCTTGTTCTTCAATCACTTTTTGGGCTGCAGCATCCGCAGTTTTGTGCTCTTTTTTGATGAAAGAAAAAATTTCCTGCTCAAGTTCTTCATCTTCAAGCAGCATTATATGACCTTCAAATATTTCCGCTTTTTCTTCACCAAGATTTTTTTCTGCGGTTTTTTTTATCGTTTTTAATTGTGCTATTGCTTTTTCGCGTCCAGCAATAAAACGGTTAATTTCACTGTCAATTTGGTCGTCAGAAATTTTCTTTTGATTGACAACAATTGGCGCTTCTTTAAGAATTAATGCCTTGCCGAAGGCGATACCTGGTGATACTGAAATTCCTGAAATCATAAATGTTACCTTACTACCAATGGGCGAAAAAGAGCTAGCTCATAGGACTGGCTTTGATACTTATGGTTAAATAGATATCCCCAGATAAAGATACCCAGGGATAAAAAATAGAAAATAAATGTTATATTGCCCGTATGTCATTACTCCAATTCGGCCATTAGTTTAACTAGATGTTCTACTGCTTTCTGCTCATCTTCACCTTCAGCAGAAATAGTGACAACAGTTCCTTGAGTCAGGCCGAGTGTTTGTAGTTTAAATAAACTTTTAGCGCTCGCAGATTTGCCGTTATAGGAAAGTGTAATTTCAGAAGAAAAACTTTTTGCCTCTTTGACAAACTGAGCAGCCGGGCGAGTGTGAAGACCATTAGGTGCTGTGATGGTGACTTCTTGTTGGAACATATTTTTTCCCTCAACAAACTTAATATTTTTTATTAGTAAATCCAAAATATTTTAGCTGAAATAATCTGGATTTGCGTATTACTTTTCAGTGATAATAAAAGAAAAACGTTTTTTTCCATTATCAAACATAAATTTTATGTATATCGACATTATAGAGCCAGACATGTTAATTTGCCTAGTTTATGCCCTATTTGTAAATTTTCACTGCTTATTTTTTGATTAATTTCGATTGTCGAAATAATTAATGACTTAAATACTAAACTCGTTTCAAGAAATCATCTTAATACACACTAAACTTTGATCTACGACACAAAAAAAGCACTTTTAAAGCGCTTTTTTAGCTAATTGTGCGCAAAAATAGTCATTAGCTTGCATTGGCAGCAGAAAATAAATCTGTACTCAAATAAAGTTCACCGGAAGAAGGTAAAATAACCACAATATTCTTATTTTGAAATGCCGGTTTTGCCGCTAATTTTACCGCTGCGGCAACTGCAGCGCCTGACGATATACCGGCTAAAATACCTTCTTTTTGCATAATTAGCCGAGCGGTTTGTATCGCTTCGTCATCACTAATAGCAAACACATCATCAATAAGAGCAAGATCCAGGTTATCATGGATAAAACTAGCACCTATGCCTTGGATTTTATGTGGACCAGGTTTTATTTCTAGGCCAGCTAATGTCTGGCTTATTACTGGCGATGCGGCTGGCTCGACAGCAATCATTTTAATGGCTTCACCGCCTGCTTTCTTTTTTAGATAACGGCCGATGCCAGTAATTGTACCACCGGTACCAACTCCAGCCAAGACAGCTGCTATCTCACCATCAGTATCTTGCCAAATTTCAGGTCCAGTGGTTTTTTGGTGAATTTCAGGATTGGCTGGATTATTAAATTGTTGCAAAAGAAGATAACGATCCAGAGCAGTGGCAACAATTTCGATGGCTTTTTCAATGGCGCCCTTCATGCCCTTAGCACCTTCAGTTAGGACTAAATTAGCGCCAAGCGCTTTTAATAATTTACGCCGCTCAAGGCTCATAGTTTCAGGCATGGTCAAGGTAAGCTTATATCCACGCGCAGCGGCAACGTAAGCCAGGGCAATTCCGGTATTGCCACTGGTCGGCTCGATTAAAGTTTTATTGGTTGTCAATTTGTCTAGTTTAGGGGTTAACAGACCTTTTTTTTCTGCGTCCCAAATCATATTGGCACCAATGCGGCATTTTACGCTAAAACTGGGGTTACGTGATTCGATTTTTGCTAACAAATTTCCGTTACCAAAGTGTTTCAAACGAACTAATGGAGTATGACCAATAGTTAGCGAGTTATCTTCAAAGATGTTGCTAATCGATCGTCCTTACTATTTTTCAGAAGCTATAAACATGCTCAAATATAGTACTAATCACCATACGCTAAGCGAATTATTTTGGAAATAAAAATTTATCCTATCGTTATATCGCACAGGTGTTTATCGTCGCTTTGATTAATTTTTACTAACTGATATAACGGGATATTTGGTGGTAACTAATAACTATTTTTTAGTAAATTAAGCTTAATTTTTATGTTGACTGCGGATACTAACATCAAATATGCCACAATCATTTATTTTGATTATTATTACTATCTGAGATAGCTGAAGTTAGGGTAAGAAATTTTAGCTAACTTCAGCGTTTGAGTTAATGACGGTTATGTTTCAGACGGTAGAGATCAACTCACATTGCTGTTTCACCGCAGATTGCGACGGGCATGATAACCAAATTGATAATAGGGATCATCGTCAGCAAATTGACTATTGCACCAAACTGGATACTGGTTGTTCGATTATTGGCAAGTGCCAACTTCATTTGATCAAATTTTACTTTATGGTTATCAAAAGGATAATGACAATATTGAATTGCCATCATCCAAGCACCAAATAAAAACCATAAAATTGGTGCGATTGTCTGAGCAATACCGGGAATGAAAAACAGGATCAGCAACGGAATAACACGAATAAGGTAGTAACATAATTTTGTTACTTCCCGCGCTAAGATCCGCGGTATGTCGGCGATAAGTACCGCAAAACTGGTATCTGGAGCGGGAGTTCCTGTTAATTCGGCTTCCAATTTTTCAGCTAACCAGCCATTAAAAGGAGAAGCAATAAAATTGGCGATAGTACTAAAGAAGTAGCCAAATATAAGTAAAATAGAGATCATCGCAATAGGCCATATTAGATAACTTAACCACTGCATCCAACTGGGAACATAAGAAAGTAATGTTTGGATCCAATCGCCTAATTTGCTATAAAGCCACCAAAAGGCACTACCGAGTAAAATAATATTTGCTAATAAGGGTAAGATAACAAAACGTCTTATACCTGGACGAGTAACTAGCTGCCATCCCTGAGCAAAATAATAGAAACCATTCGCAGTTTTTAGTGATTTTATTGAATTAATCATACTTCATATTATCTCCTTTAGGTTTGATCTTGTATCATATAGATATGATTTTTAGCTGGCTAGTCTTTTGTTGGCTAAAAAAACAGCGAAAAAAGAATAAATATCTAACTTTTTGTAAGAAAATTATGTAGAGGGTTGCACTTAACGTTATTGGCAAATACTCTTAATATAATGATACCGCCATGGTGGCGATTATTTTTTCAAACAACAGAGATAGAGCGATGCAGGATTTGCGTCTAATATTAGTGGTCGTTGGTGCGATAGCTATAATAGCTTTACTGTTACATGGCTTTTGGACAGGTGGTAAAGAGCGTTCGAAGCTATTTAAAGATCGCCCTATGAAGCGCCGTAAACAACATAGTCAGGATACACCTGAGAGTGCAGGCGATCCATCCCTTGGCGATAAAATGATGGAGGCACAACAATCAGCATCTAAATTGACTAGTCAGAAGGCAAATGAACAATTTGCTTCCCGAAAATCTGAATCATCTAAGGTAGTGAAAACACCTAACGATGATCCACATCTAGCTGATACTGAAGTAGAAATTGGATCTCGTGCTAAGCAAGAAAAGAGCGTTCAGACTAAACAGCTTGAACTTGAGATTTCTGAGCCTGCGCTAAATTCAATTAATAGTGAAGAAAGGGAAGACGCTTTCGTAGCAAACACAGCAGAAAGCAGCCAACAGGCTGTTGGTGGAGTTGAACATCCTGATGGTGAAAAACAACAAAATAACTTAGCTGATGAAGCTGATAAAAAGGATATTGTTGTTGTTTTACATGTTGCGGCACTGCAAGGTCAAGTTTTAGGCGGTGATCTGTTGTTACAAAGTATTTTTCAATCGGGTTTTCAGTTTGGTGAAAGGCAGATCTTTCATCGTCATGTTGATCCTTCTGGTTCTGGGCAGATTTTATTTAGCTTAGCCAATATGGTGAAACCCGGTTCTTTTGAGCTAGAGGCCATGTCTGATTTCACCACTCAGGGTATATCTATATTTATGATGGTACCTTCATATGGTGACTCAGCACAAAACTTCAAATTGATGTTGCAAGCAGCACAACGTATTGCGGCTGATGTCGGTGGTGTCGTGCTTGATGAGGATCGCAAAATGCTGACACCCCAAATGATAGAGGAATATCATAGCCGAATTAGAAAAGCATTAACTTAAATATTAGATGATTAGTAATCAACCCCCGTGATAGCGGGGGTTTTGTCTTTAGTTGTATGGTGAATAATGAAAGAACAACAAAATTATCTCGTTCGGCTTAAACAGCAATTACGGCATCATGAATATCTTTATCATGTATTAGATACGCCTGAAATACCCGATGCAGAATATGATCGGATGATGCAGGAATTGAAAAAATTGGAGGCTGAGCATTCAGAATGGATTACTGCTGATTCGCCAACACAACGGGTTGGTGCTGCGCCATTAACGGCTTTTGAGCAGGTACGCCATGAAATACCGATGCTGTCATTAGATAACGTTTTTGATGAAGAGAGTTATTTAGCCTTTGATAAACGAGCACATGATCGTTTAAAAAATAATAGCCAGTTGACATTTTGTTGTGAACTTAAATTAGATGGTTTGGCGGTTAGCCTGTTATATGAACATGGCGAACTGGTGCAGGCTGCGACGCGTGGTGATGGTACAACAGGCGAAAATATTACGGCTAATATTCGTACCATTCGAGCAATTCCGCTCCGTTTGACCGGCGATAATATTCCTGCGCATATTGAAATTCGTGGTGAAGTTTTTATGACTCATCGCGGTTTTGAAAAACTGAATGAGGAAGCTCGGCGTAATGATGGTAAAATTTTTGCCAATCCACGTAATGCCGCAGCAGGCTCATTACGTCAGCTTGATCCTCGTATTACTGCCAAAAGGCCATTAGCCTTTTTTTGTTATGGTTTCGGCTTGTTAGCGGGCGGACAATTGCCGGCTAGCCAATATCAATGTCTAATGCAGTTTAAAAAATGGGACTTACCTGTTAGTGATAAGGTAGCGCTTTGCCAAAATAGCCAACAAGTTTTAGCCTATTACCATCAAATTGAGCAAGAGCGTTTAGGCTTAGGTTTTGATATCGATGGTGTCGTTGTTAAAGTGGATCCGTTGTCGCTGCAAGAAGCGCTTGGTTTTGTTGCTCGAGCTCCTCGTTGGGCAACGGCATTTAAATTTCCCGCTCAAGAACAGATAACTTTATTGCATGATGTTGAATTTCAAGTAGGACGTACCGGTGCTATTACACCGGTTGCCCGATTAGAGCCTGTTCAGGTTGCAGGGGTCACGGTAAGCAATGCAACATTGCACAATGCTGATGAGATAGAACGTTTAGGTATACGCATTGGGGATACCGTCGTTATTCGCAGAGCTGGTGATGTGATACCGCAGATTGTTAATGTGCTCACTGAAAGACGTTCTACTGATAGCAGAGAAATTCGGTTTCCTATTCACTGCCCGGTTTGTGGTTCAGCCATTGAACGTATCGAAGGTGAGGCTGTGATCCGTTGTACTGGTGGTTTAATTTGTGCCGCACAACGTAAGGGGGCCTTGAAGCACTTTGTTTCGCGCCGAGCAATGGATATTGAGGGCATGGGTGATAAGATTATTGATCAATTGGTTGATAAAGAGTATGTAAAGACAGCGGCCGATCTTTACCGTTTAAATCCTGATATTTTAGCCAGATTAGAGCGTATGGGGCCAAAATCTGCGCAAAATCTAATTAATGCGCTTGAGAAATCCAAACAAACCACATTAGCTCGCTTTATTTATGCGTTGGGTATTCGGGAAGTTGGCGAAGCAACGGCTGGCAATTTGGCGACACATTATGCGACGTTAACTTCACTCATGTCAGCAGATATAGAGTCGCTAAAAACCGTACCCAATGTTGGCGAGGTAGTAGCAAAGCATATTATTAATTTTTTTCACGAACAACATAATCGCGATGTTGTTAATAAGTTAGTGAATGAAATTGGTATTAGCTGGCCAGCTATACCAGTTAAGAAAACCAATAGTTCATTTACCGGTAAAACACTAGTTTTAACCGGTACATTAAACCGTTTAACGCGTGATGAGCTTAAAGACAAGTTAATATTACTTTGCGCAAAAGTCACTGCCAGTGTTTCTAAAAAAACCGATCTGGTGATCGCAGGTGAAGCTGCTGGTTCTAAATTGGCAAAAGCAAATGAGTTAGGAATAAAAATTATTAATGAGGATGAATTAATGGAGTTACTACAAGAACATTAATCTTTTATGGCTTTTCGAGGTAGTAATTCGCAGGATGTTGACTGCTTTGATTTCGTAATCTTTTTATTCATCATCAATTAGCTATAAGCAAGTTAAATCACTAAATTACCCACTTAATACGGTTTTTAGTGATTAAAATCACGCCCAATTATTTTCTATTACATAAAATAATATAACTATTTGTTAAATTAAAAACCTACTTGGAAATATTTATGTCTGCCGTTTTTCACTTTCTTTTATCCATTATTCTTATTGGTTGGTTATCGATTTTAACCAGTAGCGATCGTGCTAGTATTCGCATTCGCTATGTTTTTCAACTATTAGTTATTGAGTTAATATTAGCCTGGTTCTTCCTCAATTCAGATATTGGTCAGGGATTTGTGGCTGGATTTGCTAAATTTTTTGACTATTTATTGGTTTATGCCGCAGCAGGAACTGATTTTGTATTTGGTGGAATGATGGACGCAAATCTCGCTACCTTCTTTTTGCGAGTATTATGTCCAATTATTTTTGTTTCAGCTTTAATTGGCATCCTGCAACATATCAAAGTGCTACCTTTTATTATTAAAATAATAGGAACATTACTGGCTAAAGTTAATGGTATGGGAAAACTGGCATCTTTTAATGCGGTCAGTTCATTAATCCTTGGTCAGTCAGAAAACTTTATTGCATATAAAGATATATTGAGTCGAATGTCACCACGTCGGATGTATACGATGGCAGCAACAGCCATGTCGACGGTTTCTATGGAGATTGTAGGCGCCTATATGGGAATGCTTGATCCTAAGTATGTCGTTGCAGCGCTGATCGGCTTTGTTGAATAAATCGAACTTTTAGGTGATTGTCGGATCTGATCGCTAAATTCGTTTCAACATCAGGTCCCCATGGCAAAGCAAAAGTTTAAAATTACCAACTGGCCCGCGTACAACAAGGCACTCAGACAACGCGGTTCCCTGACGGTCTGGCTTGATGAGTCGGCCATCGCTGGATGGACTGACAGTTCTTCGCCTGAAGGTCGTGGCCGGCCGCTTTACTACAGCGATATGGCTGTTACCACTGTCCTGATGATGAAGCGTGTGTTTAACCTGTCGCTCCGGGCATTACAGGGCTTCGTTGATTCGATTTTTAAACTCATGTCTTTGCCGCTGTGCTGTCCGGACTACTCGCTGGTCAGCAGACGAGCAAAGAGCGTCAACATCAGCATAAAAACGCCAACGCGTGGTGAAATCTCGCATCTGGTCATCGACAGTACCGGTCTGAAGGTCTTTGGCGAAGGTGAATGGAAAGTCAGGCAGCATGGGGCTGACAGACGAAGAGTGTGGCGCAAGCTTCATCTGGCAGCAGACAGTGTGACTCATGAGATTATCTGTGCCGACTTATCGCTCAGCGGAACGACAGATGCGCAGGCACTGCCGGGCCTGATTAACCAAACCCACCGGAAAATCAGGGAAGTGTCAGCAGACGGTGCTTATGACGCCTGTTACTGCCACGATGCGTTGCTAAGAAAGAAAATCAGGCCCCTTATCCCGCCGCGAAGCGGAGCGAAATACTGGCCGGACAAGTACCATGAACGTAACCATGCGGTGGCGAATCAGCGTCTGAGCAGGAGTAATGATATGTGGAAAAAGAAAGTGGGTTATCACCGGCGTTCAGTGGCAGAAACAGCGATGTTCCGCATAAAAACTTTGCTGGGTGGCCATCTGAGGCTGCGTGACTATGAGGCTCAGGTAGGTGAAGCAATGGCGATGGTCAAAGCGCTGAACCGTATGACGTTGTTGGGTATGCCACACAGCGTCAGGATCGGATAACAGCTGTAGCAGAGGGAGCCATCCTGTCGGCTAATTCTGATTTATTCAACAAAGCCGCGCTGATCCTGAATATGTTTAGTACATTCATTATTCTATCATTAATTAATCCCTATTCGGTTGACGAAGAAGAAGATATTCAAGTCAGTCATCTTCATGATGGACAAAGTTTTTTTGAAATGTTAGGCGAATATATTCTGGCTGGTTTTAAAGTTGCTTTGATTGTAGCGGCAATGTTGATAGGATTTATTGCGATTATTGCTGGAATTAACGCCATTTTCAGTGCAGTGATAGGAATAAGCTTTCAGGATTGTTTAGGCTATGTGTTTTATCCATTAGCATGGATCTTGGGTATACCTGCTGAAGATGCACTTAAAGTAGGTAGTATTATGGCCACCAAATTAGTATCTAATGAATTTGTCGCTATGGGATATTTGCAACAAGTTGCCGCTGAATTATCCCCTCGTTCAGTAGGTATTTTGTCGGTTTTTTTAGTTTCTTTTGCTAATTTTTCATCAATAGGCATTGTTGCAGGAGCAATAAAAGGGCTCAATGAAAAGAAGGGAAATGTTGTCTCTAGCTTTGGCTTAAAATTATTATATGGTTCCACGCTAGTAAGTTTCTTATCGGCAGCAATAACGGGATTAGTTTTGTGATAATTTGACAGTATGTTTGCAAAGCGGCATTCTTGATTAACGAATGCCGTGTTTGGTTCTATTAACCAATAATATAGTGGAATTTTGCATGCAGAAACAGGATCTGATCGATATTGCTAATACCGTTATGCCATTCGGTAAATACAAAGGACGGGTTTTGATTGATTTACCCGAAGAATATTTACTTTGGTTTGCACGTAAAGGTGAATTTCCTCAAGGAATACTAGGTTATTTAATGGAAATGACGTTAACAGTCAAAGTGGAATGGCTAGACAACTTAGTTAAGCCACTAAAGCATTCATAGTAAGTAATGGGGTTTAATATTGATTAAATCTAAATTGGCTAGAATTTAAATTTGGTGGAGCTAAGCGGGATCGAACCGCTGACCTCTTGCATGCCATGCAAGCGCTCTCCCAGCTGAGCTATAGCCCCTACACAAAGTCGATTGGACGGGCGCATAATATACAAGCTGAATAAGACTGTCAATCGATTAATAGGAAAATAGTGTTTAACCGTTGAAAAAATGCTCATACAGCTTAGTGTTAAGAAAAAAGGCACAGTGAAATGTGCCGTTATGCTAAGTTAATTTTATTCGCTAACCCTATTTTCACGCTCATTAATATAAACCAAAGCGTTATCAATGCGTTTTAATGAACGATTTTGGCCAATGGCATGTACAGTGGCATCAACACTAGGTGATTGACCTGCTCCTGTCACAGCGACCCGCAGAGGCATACCCACTTTACCCATCCCAATTTCCAGTTCTGTAGCCGTTGCTTCGATTGCATGATGAACATTTTTACATGTCCAGTTGCTAATAGCCGCCAATTTTGTCCGTACGGTTTCTAATGGTAAGCGCGCTATCGGGCGTAAATGTTTTTTAGCGGCGTCGCCGTCGAATGTAGCAAAATCCTGATAGAAATAGCGACATGAACTGGCTATTTCTTTTAAGGTCTTACAACGTTCACCGAGAATCTTAACTAAATCTGCTAATCTTGGTCCAATGTGGGTATCAATACCTTGCTGTTCAATGTGCCATGCTAAGTGAGTAGCAACATATTCTGCCGGTAATGAATTGATATAATGATGATTCAGCCATAATAATTTATCAGTATTAAAGGCACTGGCGGATTTATTAATTGCATCTAAGGAAAAATAACTGATCATTTCCTCGCGGTTAAAAATTTCTTGATCACCATGGGACCACCCGAGACGAACCAAATAGTTTAATAAGGCTTCTGGTAGATAACCGTCATCTCGGTATTGCATGACACTAACTGCGCCATGACGCTTAGATAATTTTTTACCATCATTACCCAAGATCATTGAAACATGCGCATATACAGGTATTGGCGCACCGAGAGCGGTTAATATGTTAATTTGCCGTGGGGTATTATTAATATGATCTTCACCACGGATCACATGGGTGATTTTCATATCCCAGTCATCAATAACAACACAGAAATTATAGGTAGGAGAGCCATCGGTTCGGCGTATAATGAGATCATCTAGCTCAAGATTGCTAAATTCAATTGGGCCACGGATTTGGTCTTCAAAAATAACAGAGCCTTGTTGGGGGTTGCGAAAGCGCACTACGTGAGGTTCATTCGGTGTATGGTTATGAGCATGCGAGTGGCAATAGCCATCGTAACGTGGTTTTTCGCCTCTAGCCATCTGTTCTTCACGTAAATTGTCTAACCGTGTTTTAGAACAGTAACAGCGATAAGCTGTCCCTGCACTAAGCATTTGATCGATAACTGCATGATAACGATCGAAGCGTTTAGTTTGATAGTAAGGACCTTCATCCCAATTTAAACTTAACCAGTTCATTCCATCCATTATGGCGTCAATGGCTTCTTGTGTTGAACGCTCAAGATCGGTGTCTTCAATACGTAAGACAAACTCTCCGTTATTATGTCGACTATAAAGCCATGAATAGAGTGCGGTACGAGCACCGCCGACGTGAAGATAACCGGTTGGACTTGGTGCAAAACGGGTTTTTATTTTATTCATTAGGATTGCCTTAATGATCTTTTTTTATATCGAATCTAGTCTAGTGATAAATTTACAGTTGGTTATTTTATCACTGCAACTTAATTCCTCAATTCTGTTAGCGCGATAATGATACTTTATTTTGCTAATTTAATGGTAAAACTGCTTAATTTATGCTGATAGGAGCTAGACTAAATAAGTTTAAATAAATATTATTTAGCGTCAATAATATTTGGTGCATCTTGCTTAATTTTGCAACGAACGGATATTTTCCTTAGAAAAACCGTTGACTCATGCAGAACTCTCCCTATAATGCACCTCCATCACGACGGGCGATTAGCTCAGTTGGTAGAGCATCTCCATTACAAGGAGGGGGTCATCAGTTCGAATCTGGTATCGCCCACCAATTGTTGTGATGATTTAGTTATGATTGGGCGATTAGCTCAGTTGGTAGAGCATCTCCCTTACAAGGAGGGGGTCATCAGTTCGAATCTGGTATCGCCCACCATTCATCCAAAAAATAAAGCATTATTTGTTTAAATTATTTATGCTGTGTTTTGCTATTAAGAGGGTCGTTAGCTCAGTCGGTAGAGCAGTTGACTTTTAATCAATTGGTCACAGGTCCGAGCCGAGCGAAGCGAGACAGCGTTGTGCGAAGTACAACGACCCGCAGGGCGAGGCAATAGGCCGAGTTATCCTGTACGATCCCACCATCAATATTGCTTTATCAATGATGATTTATGCCTAACTTTGGCGAAATCGAAAAAAGTTTATGGTGATGCTAATCTTTATCAGCAAATTTTTGAAGCAAATAAGCCGATGTTGAAGTATCCAAATAAAATTTATCCTGGACAGGTGTTAATTATTCCTAAACGATAAATGCGATAATTACTGGTAATAAGTTAAAGTTAATAAAGCCGCTAAATTGATAAGCGGCTTTATTGATCAACGCTGTGTTTTAATCAGCAGGATTGCGACCTATACTACCTTAGTTAGTATCCTGTTTGGCAAGTAATTCAAGTAAAGCGTAGCGCTTTTGTGTCGCTATTTCTGCTTGTTTTGCCAATATTTCCGCTTGTTCAGGTAGTTGTCTGGTTAATTGAGAAAAGTGCTGCTCTTTTTGTAAGATATCCGCAAGCGATGCGTTCGGTGCTCTTGAATCAAGTATTAACGCTGCTTTTCCTGCCTGACTACGTTGAGGATCAAAACGATATCATGGCCAAAATCCAGCTGCTGTTAGTTGTTTGGTTTGTTGATGGCTATAGGCAAGATCATAACCATGCTCTTCACAAGGGCTATAAGCGATAATGAGTGATGGTCCTGAATAGGCGGCAGCTTCCTGAATCGCCTTAACTTTCTGATTCATTTGGGCGCCAATAGCGATTTGGGCCACAAATACATGTCCATACATCATCATGGTTATTCCCAGATCTTTACGGGTTTTTTGTTTGCCATTTTGACCAAACTTAGTCACCGCACCGATGGGCATCGCTTTTGATTGCTGTCCCCCGGTGTTGGAATAGCATTGTGTATCTAGCACCAGAACATTGATATTTTCGCCACTATGGAGTACATGATCTAAGCCACCATAACCAATATCGTAGGCCCAACCATCACCACCAATGATCCATACTGATTTATAAAGCAAATAGTGAGCATCGGTACTTAATTGTTGAGCTTCAATAGTATTGATATTATCCAGCAATGATTGTAACTGATTAATTAATTCACGCTTTATCTCAATAGATAAAGAATCATCTTTTAGTTGATTAATTAGCGTTATTGGTAATTGTTCAGCGAAGCTATCTAGCAGACGAGAAACCCTTCTTTTATGCTGTTCTAATGTCAAACGAAATCCCAGGCCAAACTCGGCGTTATCTTCAAATAGGGAATTTGCCCAAGCGGGACCTCGCCCCTCGCTATTCTTGGTATAGGGAGTTGTTGGCAGATTAACACCGTAAATAGATGAACAGCCGGTAGCGTTAGCAATCAGTAGTCTGTCACCATATAATTGAGTCAGTAATTTTATATAAGGAGTTTCCCCACAGCCGGCACAGGCACCTGAATATTCAAATAACGATGTAATTAATTGTGAAGTACGAATATCAATACGCTCTATTTGATGTGGGGCGATATCAGGAATTTGCAGGAAAAAATTGAAATTTATTTTTTCTGGCGCTATATGTTCAACTCGTGGCTGCATATTGATAGCGCGGATTTGTGGATTTTGCTGCTCTTTTGCTGGACAAACTTCATAACAGAGATTACAACCGGTACTACTTGTAATATATAATTGAGTCCTCGCATATCTCGAGATTTAACTGCTAAAGAGGGTAAACTAGTCGGTGCTGCTTCCAGTATTTCGGCAGAAGTGATTTTTGCCCGAATAGCAGCATGAGGGCAGGCGGCAACACAATAATTACATTGGGTACAGAGATCAGGTTGACAGATAGGGATTGTTTCGGCGATATTGCGTTTTTCCCATTTTGTCGTGCCTGTTGGCCATCTGCCATCGGGTGGAAATACTGACACGGGTAGAATATCATCTAAATCTGCGATCATTGCTGCGGTAACGTTTTTTACAAAATCAGGGGCATCATGGGCTACGGTAGCGGGTCGGCAAAGGCTAGTGATATCAATCTCCTGTAAATCAAATTTTTCTATTGCCTTAATGGTAAGATCAATAGCGTTAATATTATTTTCAATGATATTGGCGCCTTTTTTGCCATAACTTTGGCTAAGTGCCTCTTTTAATCGCAGTGAAGCTTCAGGCATTGGCAATAATTGTGTCAAATAGAAAAAAGCGGTTTGCATAATAGTATTGATAAGGCCACCCAATTGGCATTGTCGGGCGATTTGATAAGCATTAATGGTATAACATTGTGCTTGTTTCTGCCGCAGCAGATATTGTATTTCTTGCGGCAGATGATGCCAGATTTGATCAGATTTATAAAGAGCATTGATTAAAAAAATACCGCCGGGTTTTAATTTTTCAATCAACTGGTATTTATGAATAAATTGCCATTGATGACAACCAATAAAATCAGCCTGCTTAATAAGGTATGAGGAATAAAGCGGATGGTGGTTAATGCGTAAATGTGAAACCGTTAGCCCGCCTGCTTTTTTAGAGTCGTAAACGAAATATCGCTGTGGAAATAAAGGAGTATGGTTGTCAATAAGTTTGATCGTATTTTTGGTAGCCGATACCGAACCATCACTACCTAATCCATAAAATAAAGCGGCTAATTTGTGTGTATTAGGTAGTGATGCTTTAATCATCGGTAAATACAGTCCGGTAACATCATCATGAATGCCAATAGTAAAACGTGGTTTGGGTTTTGGTAGTTTAAGTTGATGAAACATGGTGAACACACAGTCAGGATCAAACTCTTTTGAGGACAAGCCATAGCGACCAGAAATAACATTAGGTAACTTATCACGTTGGCCCAGGCTAAATGATTCAGCAAATGCCGTCATAATATCTAGGAAAAGCGGTTCTGCTTGTGATCCTGGTTCCTTGGTTCGATCAAGAACGGCAATCGATTTTACTGATAGTGGCACTTCGTTAAGCAAGTGCTGGGCAGAAAAAGGGCGAAAAAAATGAACTTTTACCATGCCGACTTTTTCATTTTGTGTCAGCAGTTGATCGATAACCTCTTCACAAGGTACGGCCGCTGATCCCATTAAAATGATAATCCGCTCAGCATCTGGATGGCCATTATATTCAAATGGTTGATAGTAACGGCCAGTAGTATTACCAAAGGCCAACATGGCATTTAAAACATGCTGGTAAGCGTCAAGATACCAAGGATTAATAGCTTCACGAGCTTGAAAATAGGTGTCTGGGTTGGCTGCCGTTCCTCGGATAGTGGGGGCCTCTGGCGACAAAGCACGTTGACTATGTTCTGTTATTGCTTGCTCAGGTATCAGTTTTTGCAGTATTTCATCGGAGATTGGCTGAATTTGGTTGATTTCATGTGAGGTACGAAAACCATCGAAAAAATGGATAAATGGCAATCGACTATTTAGTGCAGCTATTTGTGCAATGACGGGAAAATCCTGTGCTTGCGGCACATTATTAGCACACAGCATAGCACAACGCGTTTGCCGCACCGCCATCACATCGGAGTGATCGCCAAAAATTGATAAGGCATGGGTGGCGACAGTGCGGGCTGCGACATGTAAGACAAAAGGCAGTAATTGGCCAGCCAGTTTATAAAGCGTTGGGATCATCAATAATAATCCCTGCGATGAGGTAAATGAGGTCGCCAGTGCGCCGGTTTGCAGGACTCCATGCACTGTTGCAATAGCACCTGCTTCTGATTGCATCTCAATTATTTGGGGTGTGTCTTGCCAAATATTTTTTCTCTGATTAGCTGCCCATATATCTGCTTGCTCGGCCATACTAGAACTAGGGGTGATAGGATAAATTGCGATAATTTCATTGAGTCGATATGCTACGGAAGCAACGGCAGAATTTGCATCTGTCGTTACATAAGAGTAAGTTAAATTACTCACAAAAATGGCCTTTCGATTTTTGATAATATTTTATTAGTCAAAGTAATTAGCAAAATAAACCAGTAAAATTTATCGATATTGTGGGGAATCGAAGTTATTTAAAACACAAATAAGATATTGAAGTTATTAAATTTATAGATTATTTTATATTAAGTAATTAATATCAATTGCAGGTTAATAATTTGTCATTTTTAATAGAACGATAAAGGTTATTTATTAAATTTATGTAGCCTTTAAATTTACAATATTAAGGCTTTGTTGAATAAATCGAACTTTTAGGTGATTGGCGGATCTGATCGCTAAATTCGTTTCAACATCAGGTCCCCATGGCAAAGCAAAAGTTTAAAATTACCAACTGGCCCGCGTACAACAAGGCACTCAGACAACGCGGTTCCCTGACGGTCTGGCTTGATGAGTCGGCCATCGCTGGATGGACTGACAGTTCTTCGCCTGAAGGTCGTGGCCGGCCGCTTTACTACAGCGATATGGCTGTTACCACTGTCCTGATGATGAAGCGTGTGTTTAACCTGTCGCTCCGGGCATTACAGGGCTTCGTTGATTCGATTTTTAAACTCATGTCTTTGCCGCTGTGCTGTCCGGACTACTCGCTGGTCAGCAGACGAGCAAAGAGCGTCAACATCAGCATAAAAACGCCAACGCGTGGTGAAATCTCGCATCTGGTCATCGACAGTACCGGTCTGAAGGTCTTTGGCGAAGGTGAAAGGAAAGTCAGGCAGCATGGGGCTGACAGACGAAGAGTGTGGCGCAAGCTTCATCTGGCAGCAGACAGTGTGACTCATGAGATTATCTGTGCCGACTTATCGCTCAGCGGAACGACAGATGCGCAGGCACTGCCGGGCCTGATTAACCAAAACCACCGGAAAATCAGGGAAGTGTCAGCAGACGGTGCTTATGACGCCTGTTACTGCCAAGATGCGTTGCTAAGAAAGAAAATCAGGCCCCTTATCCCGCCGCGAAGCGAAGCGAAATACTGGCCGGACAAATTACCATGAACGTAACCATGCGGTGGCGAATCAGCGTCTGAGCAGGAGTAATGATATGTGGAAAAAGAAAGTGGGTTATCACCGGCGTTCAGTGGCAGAAACAGCGATGTTCCGCATAAGCGATGTTCCGCATAAAAACTTTGCTGGGTGGCCATCTGAGGCTGCGTGACTATGAGGCTCAGGTAGGTGAAGCAATGGCGATGGTCAAAGCGCTGAACCGTATGACGTTGTTGGG
Source organism: Arsenophonus endosymbiont of Aphis craccivora (assembly GCF_013460135.1). Lineage (GTDB taxonomy): Bacteria > Pseudomonadota > Gammaproteobacteria > Enterobacterales > Enterobacteriaceae > Arsenophonus > Arsenophonus nilaparvatae. The sequence goes on along the minus strand of NZ_CP038155.1, from coordinate 532,673 downwards.
TATGCCACACAGCGTCAGGATCGGATAACAGCTGTAGCAGAGGGAGCCATCCTGGCGGCTAATTCTGATTTATTCAACAAAGCCTTTGTTGGCATAAAAGCTTATATTATAATTAATCAATATATTTATTAAATTTAATCATTAAAACAAGAAATTGTTTTTATTCTTTTTCTTATTATTAAAATTATCCTTTTATTGTTAGAAGTTTATTGGCTTTGTTGAATAAATCGAACTTTTAGGTGATTGGCGGAGCTGATCGCTAAATTCGTTTCAACATCAGGTCCCCATGGCAAAGCAAAAGTTTAAAATTACCAACTGGCCCGCGTACAACAAGGCACTCAGACAACGCGGTTCCCTGACGGTCTGGCTTGATGAGTCGGCCATCGCTGGATGGACTGACAGTTCTTCGCCTGAAGGTCGTGGCCGGCCGCTTTACTACAGCGATATGGCTGTTACCACTGTCCTGATGATGAAGCGTGTGTTTAACCTGTCGCTCCGGGCATTACAGGGCTTCGTTGATTCGATTTTTAAACTCATGTCTTTGCCGCTGTGCTGTCCGGACTACTCGCTGGTCAGCAGACGAGCAAAGAGCGTCAACATCAGCATAAAAACGCCAACGCGTGGTGAAATCTCGCATCTGGTCATCGACAGTACCGGTCTGAAGGTCTTTGGCGAAGGTGAATGGAAAGTCAGGCAGCATGGGGCTGACAGACGAAGAGTGTGGCGCAAGCTTCATCTGGCAGCAGACAGTGTGACTCATGAGATTATCTGTGCCGACTTATCGCTCAGCGGAACGACAGATGCGCAGGCACTGCCGGGCCTGATTAACCAAACCCACCGGAAAATCAGGGAAGTGTTAGCAGACGGTGCTTATGACGCCTGTTACTGCCACGACGCGTTGCTAAGAAAGAAAATCAGGCCCCTTATCCCGCCGCGAAGCGGAGCGAAATACTGGCCGGATAAGTACCATGAACGTAACCATGCGGTGGCGAATCAGCGTCTGAGCAGGAGTAATGATATGTGGAAAAAGAAAGTGGGTTATCACCGGCGTTCAGTGGCAGAAACAGCGATGTTCCGCATAAAAACTTTGCTGGGTGGCCATCTGAGGCTGCGTGACTATGAGGCTCAGGTAGGTGAAGCAATGGCGATGGTCAAAGCGCTGAACCGTATGACGTTGTTGGGTATGCCACACAGCGTCAGGATCGGATAATGGCTGTAGCAGAGGGAGCCATCCTGGCGGCTAATTCTGATTTATTCAACAAAGCCAAGTTTATTTTAATCATAATGGATAACAAAATATTACCTTATATTGCAAAAGTTTAATTTTAAAATCAATTTATCACTATAAATACATTATTATTTAAGATAAAAGTGACATATCCAGATGGTTAAAACCCATTAAAATTGACTTAAGCAATAAAAATTGCAATTGAAAACTAGGGTAGAAGTGTATGATCCGTTATTATATCCACTATTTTTTGAAATGGAATAACGAGGAAGCCTTGAGATGTGGTTTAAAAATTTAATGATCTACCGCTTAAATCGGGAATTTACATTATCCGTCGATAAGCTTGAAAAACAACTTGCCACACTGGCTTATAGCCCATGCGGAAGCCAAGATATGATGAAAATAGGTTGGACATCACCGATGGGACCTCACAGTGAAGCGCTAATACACTCGGTTAATAATCAAATTCTACTTTGTGCACAGAAAGAAGAAAAACTGCTGCCAGCACAAGTTATCACACAAGAGTTACAAGCAAAAATTAAAAAACTAGAAACAGCTCAGGCGCGAAAACTGAAAAAAAGCGAAAAAGATCCATTGAAAGACGAAGTAATTCATGCGCTTTTGCCCAGAGCTTTTAGTAAAATCAGTCATACTTATATCTGGTTAGATATAATCAATAACCTGATTATCGTAGATGCAGCCAGTACTAAGCGTGCTGAAGATAACCTGGCTTTTTTACGTAAAACATTAGGTTCGCTGCCAGTTGTTCCTTTAAGTTATCAAAATCCGATCGAACTGACATTAACTAAGTGGCTAAGCTCGGGCCAACCAGCCAATGGTTTTAGTTTATTGGATGAAGCTGAATTAAAAGCACCTGTTGAAGAAGAGGGCGTGATCCGTTGTAAAAAACAAGATTTATGCAGCGATGAAATTATTGCCCATATTGAAGCTAAAAAACGGGTAACAAAATTAGCATTAGAGTGGGAAGAGCGTATTCAATTCATTCTTTCGGACGATGGAACTGTTAAAAGACTAAAATTTAGTGATCTAATAAAAGAACAAAATGATGATATTGATAAAACAGATTTTGCCCAACGTTTTGATGCTGATTATATCTTGATGACAAACGAAATAAGTGCGTTGATAAAATGCCTAATTGATGCTTTAGGTGCAGAAATGAATACTTAATGTGATTGGCTTGTTAATGCACTAAAATCACTGGGAATGGCGATTTTTAATCGCCAATTTAATTTTATCGACTAGGTAAATTCCCCCTACTGGGCTGAATGATAAATAAACTCATATCACTATAACTTTACTTGTTTAAATGAATAAATATCATTATTTGTAATAACTTATATATTTTTTATTACAAAATTGCCAACTATATAGATTATTATTTATGATTCTCAGATTAGGATTTTATCGCTAAAAATAATAGCAATAACTGTTTTAGTTATATAAGACCGGCTGTTTTATTAAAATCAATAATATAAATATATTAAAAAGAAAATAAGAATTTTTCTTATTTACTTAACAGAGAATTGAATATACCGATTTTTATATTGAAAATAGGCTTTGTTGAATAAATCAGAATTAGCCGCCAGGATGGCTCCCTCTGCTACAGCTGTTATCCGATCCTGACGCTGTGTGGCATACCCAACAACGTCATACGGTTCAGCGCTTTGACCATCGCCATTGCTTCACCTACCTGAGCCTCATAGTCACGCAGCCTCAGATGGCCACCCAGCAAAGTTTTTATGCGGAACATCGCTGTTTCTGCCACTGAACGCCGGTGATAACCCACTTTCTTTTTCCACATATCATTACTCCTGCTCAGACGCTGATTCGCCACCGCATGGTTACGTTCATGGTACTTATCCGGCCAGTATTTCGCTCCGCTTCGCGGCGGGATAAGGGGCCTGATTTTCTTTCTTAGCAACGCATCGTGGTAGTAACAGGCGTCATAAGCACCGTCTGCTGACACTTCCGTGATTTTCCGGTGGGTTTGGTTAATCAGGCCCGGCAGTGCCTGCGCATCTGTCGTTCCGCTGAGCGATAAGTCGGCACAGATAATCTCATGAGTCACACTGTCTGCTGCCAGATGAAGCTTGCGCCACACTCTTCGTCTGTCAGCCCCATGCTGCCTGACTTTCCATTCACCTTCGCCAAAGACCTTCAGACCGGTACTGTCGATGACCAGATGCGAGATTTCACCACGCGTTGGCGTTTTTATGCTGATGTTGACGCTCTTTGCTCGTCTGCTGACCAGCGAGTAGTCCGGACAGCACAGCGGCAAAGACATGAGTTTAAAAATCGAATCAACGAAGCCCTGTAATGCCCGTAGCGACAGGTTAAACACACGCTTCATCATCAGGACAGTGGTAACAGCCATATCGCTGTAGTAAAGCGGCCGGCCACGACCTTCAGGCGAAGAACTGTCAGTCCATCCAGCGATGGCCGACTCATCAAGCCAGACCGTCAGGGAACCGCGTTGTCTGAGTGCCTTGTTGTACGCGGGCCAGTTGGTAATTTTAAACTTTTGCTTTGACATGGGGACCTGATGTTGAAACGAATTTAGCGATCAGCTCCGCCAATCACCTAAAAGTTCGATTTATTCAACAAAGCCTCACAAACAGCGGTCATCTGTCCATCTGGTTCAATTTGCGCATAAACAACTTCTCGAAAAGAATGTATTCCTTTTGATCTCAGCTGTGAGGATATTTGTAAAATATCTATTTTATTTTTGTTTTGCAGAATATTTTCCATTAAAAATTTGCCGTGTTTAATAATTGGAATTGGGTAACCAATGGTGACAGAACGAATACAGTGGATATGTTTGCTAATAAAATTCAATAAGGAAACCAATGAAACACCGATAAGCAAAACAATAATATATTGATATAGTGGAATAGAAGCTGTGTAAATGACCCCACCAATTATGCCTCCTAGAACAAAATTGCCTATAAAATCAATCGGCGTCATTTGCGATAGTTGTGTTTTTCCCGAAAGGTTTAAATGAGTAATAACAATGACAAATCCAATGATAAATTTGATAAGAACCCATCTATAATAAGCCATCTTCCCCCCTTAAAGGTTAACTGAATGTAAAATATTATTATTTAAAAATATGCTAATTTTTGTCAAAGTCTATTATTAAATAAATTAGCTTGTTGTTTATCAGTAAGGGGAATAGATAATAAAAGTTGGCAAATAAAAAAATGTTCTTCAACAAATCATCGCTGATTTGCCAAACTTTATCTGGACAGGATGTGATTAAATTAGAAAAATAGTTCTGCACTGCAATTGTCATAACGTACAGTAAATGCTGGCAAAACAGCATTCTGTAGTGCCTAACCGGTCTTAGAATGTAAGATCAATGGTGATTTTACTATCGAAGTTTCAACAAGTTGACCATTTTCCATTATCATAATCTGTTGACAGAGACGTTCAACTAACCGTAAGTCATGTGTAATGAATAAACAGGCAGTGTGAAATTGTTGTTGAAGGTTTTTAAGTAATTGGATGATGTCAGCTTGGAGTATCAGATCGAGATTAGAAACTGCCTCATCAAGGATCAGCAATTTAGGCTCCACAACCATAGCGCGTGCTAGGCATACACGTTGTAACTGACCACCGCTTAGTTGAGGTGGACGTTGATTGAGTAGAAAACTATCCAATTCAACAGCATTTAGCACTTTAATTATGCGTGCATGCTGTTCCTTTTTAGTTAGCGATAAAAGGTGAAGAATGGGTTCAAGAATAATTTCGTCTATGGTTTTACGTGGGTTAACGGCAGTTATCGGATCTTGAAATACGATCTGAATATCTTTACGAAATTGGCTAATTGCTTTTCCTTTCAGCTTGGTTAGAGAAGTTCCGCACCAGCGGATCTCGCCACAACTAGGCGAGATAAGACCCACCAATAAACGTGCTAGCGTACTTTTTCCACAACCACTGCGACCCAATAAAGCAACGGTTTCTCCAGTCTTTAGTGTTAGCGTTATTTGGTTTAAAAGCAGGGGTTGATCTGGATAGCCAAAAGTGCCTCTATCAATATCAAGCAATGTCATACAGAGAACCTCAGATCATATAATGCCAGATGCGCGGCTACTAAATGATGCGTAATTTGGTGTTTAGGTGTGTTAAAGATGGTCTTAACGTTGCTATATTCGACAATTTTAGCATCGTGCATGACAGCGACGTCATCAGCCAAACGCGCTACTACTCCCATATCATGGGTGACTAATAACATACCAACCGCTCGAGTTTGGATAGTGTTTTCTAGTAGATCAAGAATATGTGCTTGGGCAACCGTATCAAGATCAGTCGTTGGTTCATCAGCAATGATAAATGGTGCATCACTGAGTATCGCTATTGCTATCATCAGGCGCTGTAACATTCCTCCACTCATTTCAAAAGGATAAAGTGAAAGTATATGGCTAACATTTTCTAATCCAACTGACTGTAATGTTATGTTAATCCTCTCGATATCGACAGGTTTGCCAAGAGCCAGGCAGGTTTCTTGAATATGGTTAGCCATTGTATTAAGCGGATTAAAAGCCCTGCGTGGATTTTGCATGATAGTTGCGATGTGGCTACCACGTAATTGTTGAGCGGAGATAATATCTCCATCTAGTAGTAAGCTTCCGGCGGTCTGATTTACGCCTGCAGGTAATATTCCGAGCATGGCGGCGCATGTTAATGACTTGCCAAAACCGCTGCTACCGACTAATGCTAACACTTTGCCTGTATTAATGGTGAGTGATACATCTTGAACCAGCAGTCGTTGTGCTTTTAGTGTTATATTTTGTAGCTTAATTTTCTGTGACATTAGCCGTTACGCTCCGCTAGCAGATAAGGATCTAGGTGATCGCGTAGGGCATCGCCAAGTAGATTAAAAGCCATCACCGTTAGAAATAGGGCTAAACCTGGCCACAACATTTGTAGAGGTTGAGTCCAGATATATTGGCGAGCATCATTGATCATAACTCCCCATTCAGCCGTTGGCGCACTAACACCCAGTCCAAGAAAAGACATGCCTGCCACATGTAACATCATATGACCAAGATCTAAGCTTGCCAAAACCAATAACGATGGAATAATTGCACCGGCTAGGTGATCAATGAATCAACGGCTGTTGCTGGCGCCATATATCCTTGCTATTAGAATAAATTCACGTTGACACAGAGAAATAACAATGTTTCGCACCATACGTGCATACCAAGCCCAATGTGATAAAGCGATAGCAATGATTACGTTTGCTATCCCTGTTCCTAAAACGCCGACCATAAAAAATGATAAAATTGAAGTAGGGAACGTCATAAAAAGCTCAGTGGTACGCATCAGGATTTGATCTATTTTGCCACCCAATAACCCAGTGCTGCCACCAATGATTAATCCTAATGACAGTATCAAAATAAGACAGAGTATGACGGAGCCTAGCGAAACACGCGTAGCTGCTAATAAACGAGAGAAAATATCGCGGCCTAAATGGTCGGTGCCAAGCCAGTGTTGCTGATTTGGTGGTAGTAGTCGCTGTGTTAACTCGATCGCTTGTGGATCGTAAGGTCGCCACAAGTGGCTGGTAAGGGCTGTTATAACCAGTAGTACAATAATGATGATCGCTAAGCGGACAGACCAACGAGTTGAAAGATAAAAATTCATACATTTTCTCTTTCATGACGTTGGATCCTTGGGTCAAGAATGGCGTTAAGGAGATCAACCAGCAGATTGCATAACACATAAACTACAACCATCATTAAGGTGAAACATTGGATCACCGGATAATCTCGATTAAAAATTGCCGATACGGCATAGCGACCTATACCGGGCCAGGCAAATATGCTTTCAATAATCAGGGTACACCGATGAGCTCACCAATGTGCATTCCAAGTGCGGTTACTATCGGTAATGATGCATTACGTAAAATATGTCGTCTTTCAGTTTGTTGCTTGTTTAGTCCCCGTAACCTTGCCCAGCTAACATGTCGTTGTCCTGCAACTTCTAACATACTGGCATGTAGCAATCTGGCGTTAATGGCTAGTGACATAAAAGCAATAGAAAATGCCGGCAAGATAATATGTTGCCAGCTACCATAACCAAAAGCAGGTAGCCATTTTAGCCATACTGAAAATAACATGATTAATAGAAAGGCTAGCCAGAAATTTGGCATTGAAACGCCTAAAAATGCGATAATACGTACGACAAAATCGGGTAAACGATTACGATGACGTGCCGCCCATATCCCCAAGGGTATCGAGGTAAATAAAATAATCAGTAATGCTAATCCAGCGAGTTGCAGTGTTGCTGGCATAAATTGTAAAAGATCATTTAGTACAGGACGTTGCGTTGCATATGAAGTGCCAAAGTCTAGATGCAGAGCTTGCCATAACCATGTTCCATACTGCACAGTGAGCGGTTGATCAAGACCAAGCATTATTCGTGTTGATGCCAACATTTCTGGCGTAGGCGGCAGATTTGACAGCCGCAAATAGTCCATGGCTGGGTCACCGGTGCCATAACGCAGTAGGACAAAAATAATAACTGAAGCTGCTAATAGCAACGGTATTAGTAGTAAAATACGCCGTAAAATATAACGTAACATTATGATTTATCTGGCTTGATTTGCTCAAATGCAATTTCTGTCGATATAGGTGAAAACGGAATATAACCCAATTGTGGACGAGAAATGGACATCAGTGATATATAACTAATTGGCAGATAAACAGCTGAATGATGTAATCGAGTCAATACATCGGCATATAGCATTTTACGCTGTTGTTCATCTGTTGTTGTCAGGATCTGGGTGATTTCACTATCAATTATCTTGTTGTCGGGCAAACCTAATTGAGCTTGATAATCAGCATGTGAAGGAACCCGCATCAAGCTCATAAAAGCGTATGGATCGTAAGGTGCACCCCAGGTGCGATTAAAAATCATGCTAAAACGGCCATCGCGCTGACGGGCATAAAAGCTGCTTTCTTCTTCGCCTATTAGTCTTGTATCTACCCCAATTTGCCATAAGTTAGCCTGAATAACTTCAGCCATTGTTTTATTGAGGGCGTCGGTTGCAATAAAAGCAAGTTCAATTGTTAGCGGTTTGCCTTCCTTTTCGCGGATTGTTTTACCTACCGGTAATATCCAGCCAGCACTATCCAATATTGCTTTAGCTTTCTGCGGATCATACTCTCTGGCCGTGAGCTTGATATTCGCCATAAGGTACTGATGTGGCAAACAGGGTATTGGCTACTTTGTGGGTAGAATAAAATGTATTGGCGATCAGCTTTTTTTTATCAATAGCATGATTAAGTGCTTCCCGTACAGCTAACTCTTTAGTTGGTGTTCGAGAGGAGTTTAGAGCTAGCATCACCGTTTCAATCGGCGCAGAAAGCTGGGTATGGTACTTTGGATTATGGCTAAATCGTGCAAACGTTTCGGGTGTTAATAGCCCTTCATTACCATATAGTAATTCGATATCGCCAGCTTCAAATGCGACGGCGCGGCTAGTTGGATCGGGGATCACTTTGATAGTTATTTTTTCTAGCGCCGGTTTTTTGCCCCAGTATCGATCATTACGTAGCAGAATATCATATTGATTAAGTTTTGATGTCTGTAACTTCCATGGTCCAGTACCAATTGGCGCTATGATACCATCCATAGTTTCATGTTTTTTAAACTGCGAAGGTGCGATAAAACGAAAAGGGCGTGGTAAAGATAGCTCCTGTAGGAAAGGGTAATAAGCGCTTTTCAGCGTAATTTGTAACTCATTGTTATTTAACGCTTTAACATTGGTTATCTGGTTAGTTAATTCTAGCCAAGCATGACGGTGGCGGTTATTGAGAATAGCCCGAAAGTTTTTTTCGGCTGCCTGCGCGTTAAAAGGTTCACCGTTAGAAAACTTGACGTCATCGCGTAAGGTAAAAATCCACACTCTGCCATCTGAGGAATGCTGCCAACTTTTTGCAAGCCAAGGTTTTACTTGCCCATTAGCTTGGTATTTAACCAAGGGCTCATAAATCATACTTTGGGCAAACATCTGGTTTGGGGTGTAGAGGTGTGGATTAAGTGGTCCTACATTAACTGGCCAGGCAATATTTAATTCTTTATTGGAAGCCGCATAGATGTATAGCGAAGTACAACTAAGCAAGATAATTAACGTGCGGCGTACGATAGACAAAATTTTTTCCTCAGTGGGTAAATCGTTAATGGAGGTATGTAGATTTTAATCATTCATCATACTTCTGGATTGAGCTGGATCAAAGTGGGCGACTAATCGGCGTGGTTAAAACTTGGAATTGGTAGTGATGTTAGTACTTTTAATATGATATATGGTATGTCTAATAATTGATTATATAAAATTCTATAAATATTGAATAACAAATTAATATCACCATTAGCTTAGTTGAAATCTTCCTAAAATAGTTATTAATAATTTCATTTGTTATAAGAGGAGTATTTTTTCACCAAAACAAATGCTATGTTATAACATAACATTATGATGGGATTAAATGGCACTCGTTTATAGGAAATGTAAACAAAATGAAGAAAATTTTATTGTCCAGTTTGGCAACAGCAATTGGGATGGCTATTTCATCTGATGTTATGGCAGATGGAAAACTAAGTACGGAAAAAATGAACAAGGATGTTATTGTTGTAAAAACAAATCCATTAAATTGTTCTTCTTTATTGATGACAACGCCAACTAAGGTTTTGTCAGGGGAGGAATTAACGCAGCAAAGTAAAGCTTCTCTTGCCGAAACATTAGAGGAAATACCCGGTATTAGTGGTAGCCATTTTGGTGCTGGTGCAATAAAACCGATTATTCATGGCATGTCGGGCGCACGCGTTAAAGTACTGAATGATGGTATTGATGTACTCGATGCTTCGATTGCTGGACCTGCTCATGCGATCACCAGCGAACCTCTATTAGCTAATTGAATTGAAGTTTTAAAAGGGCCGGCAACATTACTTTATGGTGGTGGTGCAATTGGTGGTGTTATCAATGTGCTAGATGCTCGGATCCCGACTTCAGTACCAGATAAAGGTTATGCAGGGCAAATCAATCTACGGGCGAATAGTGTCGCTAATGAAAATACTGGAGCTGTCGGGTTAACATTAGGTAAAGAGAATTTTGCGTTACGATTGGAAGGATTAAAACGTCATACTCAAGATTATCGTATGCCAAAGCGAGCCGGTGAACTAGATTCTTATCGTTTGCAGGGTTCCTATAATCGAACTAATAATTTTAATATCGGTGCCAGTTGGATTGGGGACAAAGCATATATTGGCTTGGTCTACGTTGTTCAACATAATGAATATGGTTTACCGGGACATAGCCATGCTCATTGCCATGAACATAGCTCTTCAGGCAATTGGCATTGTGAGAAAGATGATCATACGCATCATCATGGACATTCTCATGCACACGATAATCAGCATCATCATAGTCATGGTGTCCCTTTTGTGAATATGAAACAGCAACGTTGGGAAATTCGTGGCGAATATGAGGATCCATTTAGCGGTTTTGAACGTATCCGACTACGTGCAGCACATACGGATTATACTCATGATGAGATTGAATGTCGAACAGTTGAAACGACATTTGATAATCAAGCAACAGAGGGGCGGTTAGAATTAACCCATGCACCTATTTGGGGTTGGCGTGGGGTAATGGGTGGACAGTTTACTCAGCGCAATTTTTCAGCTGAAGGCTTAGAAGCTTATGTTCCTGCTACTTTAACGCGAAATCAGGCACTTTTTTTAATTGAGGAATTTGAAGCCGGCCCGTTGCGTTATGCATTAGGAGTTCGTCATGAGTGGCAAAAAATTGATGTAACAAAAGGTAGTAGTTCTCGCCAACATGGTGGCACTTCCGGATCGGCAGGTGTAACATGGACATTAGCACCTGAGTATGCCTTGACAGCTTCATTATCCCATTCTAAACGTTTACATATTGCTGAAGAACTTTATGCCAATGGGATCAATGCCGCAACAAGAACGATTGAAACTGGTAATGAGCATCTTAAGGCTGAATCAGCAACTAATCTTGACATTGGGTTTACCAAATTTGCTGGTGATTTCCAATTTGGCCTAAATACTTACTATAACTATATAATTGATGAAAGCTGTTGTTCTACTATTAATTAATAATTTTATAAAATTACGGTCAAAATATCGATTAACCACAAAAATATTGAGTTAATAAATACACAATCCATTAAAAAAATTAACAATTACAATCAATTGTGAATTTATTATTAATCAAACACTTATATGGAGATGATATGCGAAAGTTGTTTATGATGTTATTGGTGCTAATGATAGAGGGTTGTTCTTCTAAAACCCCTATCGTTGATAGAGGTAATTATTATATCGATAAATCTTTTTCATCGATAAGCCAAGATGATCGAGTTCAATTTTTAATATTTCATTATACTGCAGTAAATGATGCTCGCTCATTGCAAATTTTAACTCAAGCTAAAGTAAGTGCCCATTATCTTATTCCGTCAATTCCGAAAATAAAAAATGATAAACCCGTTATATATAACTTTGTTCCGGAGGATAAAAGAGCATGGCATGCAGGATTAAGTAATTGGAACGGGAGGCTTAATCTTAATGATAGCTCTATTGGCGTCGAAATAGTCAATAAAGGGTTTACTGAAGATATGCTTGGCGATAAGGTTTGGTATCCTTTTAATGAACAGCAAATTTCCGCTATTATTGTTTTAGCTAAAGATATCATAAAACGATATAATATAACTCCCGATAATGTCTTAGCCCATAGTGATATTGCTCCATTGAGAAAGTATGATCCAGGTAAACTTTTCCCGTGGAAACGTTTAGCTGAGCTTGGTATTGGAGCTTGGCCGGATGAGATGACGGTTAAGAAATATCTGGTAGGGCGAGCAGCTTATGCGCCGGCTAGTGTGTCAGTTGTTCAAAAATATTTGCAGAAATATGGTTATGATAAAATTCCACAATCAGGTGAACTTGATGAGGAAACACGCAGAACCATTAGTGCATTTCAGCTTCACTTTCGACCAGCTGATATAAGTGGTAATGCAGATGATGAAACAGAAGCTATTGCTCGTGCATTGGTTGAAAAATATAGGAGTTAGAGTCGTTAATGGTTACCAATCATTAACGGTTTGATATAACGTAATTATATTTTATAAATTAAGCCCCTAACAATTGAATATTCATTGAGTCGGGTTTTTTTATAATCAATAGAGATAAATTGGCTGTATTCAATGTGCTTAATACCAGGTTGTCATTTAGTAGATTGGTTATTAAAAAAGCATTTTTATTATATAATAATAATCATCAATTCTGACTAGATTTCCCCTAAAAATGGTTTCTATGTTTTCTTATATTTACAGGTTTTTTCAAAGCCTGCATCTTCTAAATATTAACTAACACTGCTAATAAATTTTATGGATAAAATAAATATTCATAACAGTAATTTATTTTTAATTTATTATAATGATAACGGCTTTGTTGAATAAATCAGAATTAGCCGACAGGATGGCTCCCTCTGCTACACCTGTTATCCGATCCTGACGCTGTGTGGCATACCCAACAACGTCATACGGTTCAGCGCTTTGACCATCGCCATTACTTCACCTACCTGAGCCTCATAGTCACGCCGGCTCAGATGGCCACCCAGCAAAGTTTTTATGCGGAACATCGCTGTTTCTGCCACTGAACGCCGGTGATAACCCACTTTCTTTTTCCACATATCATTACTCCTGCTCAGACGCTGATTCGCCACCGCATGGTTACGTTCATGGTACTTGTCCGGCCAGTATTTCGCTCCGCTTCGCGGCGGGATAAGGGGCCTGATTTTCTTTCTTAGCAACGCGTCGTGGCAGTAACAGGCGTCATAAGCACCGTCTGCTGACACTTCCCTGATTTTCCGGTGGGTTTGGTTAATCAGGCCCGGCAGTGCCTGCGCATCTGTCGTTCCGCTGAGCGATAAGTCGGCACAGATAATCTCATGAGTCACACTGTCTGCTGCCAGATGAAGCTTGCGCCACACTCTTCGTCTGTCAGCCCCATGCTGCCTGACTTTCCATTCACCTTCGCCAAAGACCTTCAGACCGGTACTGTCGATGACCAGATGCGAGATTTCACCACGCGTTGGCGTTTTTATGCTGATGTTGACGCTCTTTGCTCGTCTGCTGACCAGCGAGTAGTCCGGACAGCACAGCGGCAAAGACATGAGTTTAAAAATCGAATCAACGAAGCCCTGTAATGCCCGTAGCGACAGGTTAAACACACGCTTCATCATCAGGACAGTGGTAACAGCCATATCGCTGTAGTAAAGCGGCCGGCCACGACCTTCAGGCGAAGAACTGTCAGTCCATCCAGCGATGGCCGACTCATCAAGCCAGACCGTCAGGGAACCGCGTTGTCTGAGTGCCTTGTTGTACGCGGGCCAGTTGGTAATTTTAAACTTTTGCTTTGCCATGGGGACCTGATGTTGAAACGAATTTAGCGATCAGCTCCGCCAATCACCTAAAAGTTCGATTTATTCAACAAAGCCTTTATTAATCACACATATTATTAATCACACATATTATTAATCACACATATTATTAAACTTACATGCTAACTTGGCAAAAATTAAAATAACCAACTATCAATTTCGCTGAGTATCAGCAATAGTAAAACTGCTCTCTCAGCGTTCTATAATATCAATTCAATTAACTTTCATATGAAAGTGTAAAATTACTGCCAACAACAATAAAACCTAACAATATCCAATACATTAATATCACTTTAAAACTAGGCGTTACATTCTTTCGACCTCTACCAATAGATTTAATTAAATTTTTTATTGTCTTTTTTCCATTCTGCACAAATAGCCAGCTGAAAAGTATTTTTACAGTTGATTAAAAATCAAGTGAGCACAGCGACTACTTTTGGATGAGGGTTGATTCTAACACTGCCTGGAGAACCGCACTAAACCGAACCGGTATAGAAAACTTTCGCTTTCATGATCTTAGAAATACTTGGGCCAGCTGGTTAATTCAGTCAGGTGTTCCGCTTTCAGTATTACAAGAGATGGGGGTTGGGAATCTATCGAGATGGTACGTAGGTACGCTCACCTAGCGCCTAATCATCTCACTGAACATGCAAAACAAATCGACGATGTTTTCAATAAATGCAAAAATCGTGTCCCAAATTTGTCCCACTTAAAAAAACTGAAAAGTTAAATTTGATGTAACCCATTGAAATAACTGTTACGCCCTACAGGATTCGAACCTGTGACCTACGGCTTAAAAGATAGTAGGTACATTTCTAAGTTATTGTAAATAAAGGCCTAATCTGCATTCACAAATGGCAAAAGTGGCAAGTTGTGACACTCTAATGACACTATTGTGGCACTCCAGTGACGTCACTAATATGGCACTATGAGAAATCAGTAAGAATAGAAGTTGCTATTGCAATAATTTATAAAATCATGATTTTTTATCGTAAACTTACTTGGTGATTATATACATTATTTCAATGGTTAAATTTTGATGGTCACGATATACTGCCCGAATGACAAAATCTTCACTATCCCAACATGACTCGCTATTCAAAATAGTTCCTTGGCGATATTGCTGTAGCAAGGGATTTTTTGGAAGTACATTTGCCTCCTCATCTGCGGGAGCGCTGCGATTTCAGCACTCTGACGATGGAGTCAGGTAGCTTTATCGAAGACGACTTGCGCACTCAGTGTTCAGATATGCTTTACTCGATAAAGACTACGACGGGCCACGATGGTTACGTTTATTGTCTTGTCGAGCACCAGAGCCGCCCTGAAAAGCTAATGGCGTTTCGCCTGATGCGGTATGCGGTATGCGGTATGCGGTATGCGGTATGCGGTAGCGGCGATGCAGCGGCATATTGAGCAAGGTAACAACACATTGCCGGTAGTGATCCCAATCTTGTTCTATCAAGGTGTTACGTCCCCTTACCCTTATAGCACGCACTTCCTGGACTGTTTTGCTGATCCAGAATTGGCAGCTACAGTGTATCAGCAAGCCTTTCCGCTGGTTGATATCACCACGATACCGGATGAGGAGATCCTGACGCACCGCCGGGTAGCACTCCTGCAACTGGTACAAAAACACATACGAACGCGCGATATGTTGGAACTGGCTGTAGAATTAGCTAATCTAATAGAAAAATGGCAGTATTCCAAAGAACAATGCAAGAGTTTATTATATTATATAGCTCAGGCAGGAAATACGATTGACGGCGAGGGATTCATACGTACCCTTGCAGAAAAGGCACCGACTTACCGGGAGGATTTTATGACTATTGCAGAACAGCTTGAAGCTAAAGGTCGCGAGAAAGGCAAACATGAAGGCTACCAGCTAGGCCGACAGGATGGGGTTAAAGAAGCTATTCGCCAACTGGCAAAACAGCTTATATCTGATGGTGTAGCGCGAGAAAATATTAAACGCTATACAAGTCTTTCAGATAGTGAACTAGATAAACTATGAGGCAAGAAGCTAGCTTGCCTCTAGCTTATAGATAAATTTCAATATAAAACGATAGCTTATTAATGTGTATTAGTCTTAACTTAATCTGACAATTCTGATTTAAAAAAGAAAGTTACCGGTTTTAATTAACATCATTAGATAATTAAATAAAAGGTAATTTTAGGTATCAAACAAATAATCCTATCATCAAACATAAAGTCGGCTTACTTAACCTTGCTGAAGAGCTTCATAACGTGTCAAAAGCCTGTAAGATTATGGGAGTATCCCGAGATACTTTTTATCGCTATCAGGAACTTGTTGACGAGGGTGGGATAGACGCCTTAATTAATCAAAATCGACGGGTACCTAACGTAAAAAACAGAGTAGATGAACAGATTGAACGGGCTGTGGTTGAGTATGCGATTGAATACCATGCACACGGTCAACACCGCAGCAGTAATGAACTCAGAAAAAAAGCCATTTTTGTTTCGGGCAGTGGCGTTCGCTCTATCTGGCTACGCCATAATCTCGAAAATTTCACAAAACGCCTAAAAGCGCTTGAAGATAAAATCGCAACAGAAGGAATTATCCTGTCAGAATCACAAATCAGCGCCCTCGAAAAGAAAGCGAAAGATGATGAAGCCTGTGGTGAGATTGAAACAGCGCATCCAGGTTATCTGGGTTCACAAGATACTTTTTATGTTGGTCATTTAAAAGGCATTGGTCGTGTTTATCAACAAACTTATATTGATACTTACAGTAAAGTGGTTCACTGTAAACTTTACACAACGAAAAGCACGATAACGGCGGCAGATTTATTAAATGACAAGGTTCTGCCTTTCTACACCCAGCATGGATTACCGATATTACGTATATTGACGGACAGAGGCAGTGAGTATTGCGGTAAAGTTGAGCATCACGATTATCAACTTTATCTGGCTATCAACGATATTGATCATACAAAAACCAAAGCCCGTTCACCTCAAACCAATGGAATTTGTGAACGCTTTCATAAAACCGTATTACAAGAGTTCTATCAGGTGGCTTTTCGTAAGAAAATCTACGGTAATTCAGCCGAATTACAAGCTGATTTAGACAAATGGTTAGACGACTACAATAACCAACGCACTCATCAAGGAAAAATGTGTTGCGGTCTAGCTCCTATGGCAACTTTATTTGATGGAAAACAACTTTGGAGAGAAAAAGAAATTTGTATCGAAGATGCGGAAGATTTGTACGAATCTTTGCGTGACGGTGATTTTGCAAAATTACTTACTCAAAAAACTATGGGCTGTCGATATCAAGCATGGAAATTGGCATTAGAAAAATACTCTAATCTTAAGTTATTACCATTCGAGTTAGTGAATTTAGCTGCACAATACGAATATGTCATGAGAAATGATGACATAAGCTACAAAGTAGCTGAATAAGCAATGTAAGCTAGGATTAATAAACACTATCGCCGAAGAAGGAAGCAGTATGGACATTCAAACTGAAAATGAAATTCTTCGCGCACTGAAAAAATTAACGGTTGAGGAAAAGGAATTTTGTCAGCCTGGCGGGGAATATTTATACGAAAGTTTAAGCAACGCTTATCTTGCTCAAAAACTCGCCGATGCAAATAAAGGCGATGAATACGCCGCATGGTTACTGGCACAGGAAACTACCGACGGATTCGATGAAGTCTTGTACGATGTTACCCAGAAAGTCGAACAAATTTTATATTTGATGCGATGCCGTGATGCTTACTACGAGGTGCCAGCATGATGCTGTGGCATGACGTAAAACAAAATACGGAAGCGTGGAATGAACTGAGAACAGGAAAAGTGACTGCGTCTCAATTTGGCTGTTTCATGGCGAACATGGGAAAAGCTTTTGGTGAACCGGCAAAACGATATGCACTACAAATTGCTCTTGAGATTATCAAAGGCAAAAAGTCCGAATTTAGCTTCACTAATGAGCATATGCAGCGCGGTCATGAACAAGAGCCAATGGCTAGAATGCTCTATGAGATTGAGAGGAGTGTTGATGTCACCAATGGCGGATTTTTCGACCTCGTGATTATGGCGATAGTCCAGACGGCCTTGTAGAAAACGATGGCGTTATCGAAATCAAGTCCGTTACCTCTGCGGTGCATTTTGAAACATTGAAACGCAAAACGTTTGACCCTGCTTACAAGTGGCAATTGATAGGCCACCTTGATTGTACAGCGCGTGATTGGGTAGATTTTGTTAGCTACTGCACTGATTTTACAGAAGACAAACAGCTCATTATTTATCGTCTAGCGAGAAAAGACTGTCAAGACGAGATAGATAAACTTCGCGTGAGACGAAAGGATTTTCTCAATTTAATAGAGGATACAATCGATGTCATCATCCAATAATGTGATTGATTTGGAGAAAGCATTTCATGCAAAAATCAGAGAAATACAGCGGGATTTGAACGCGCCAAAAAGCGAGTGGAACAGCTTTGCAAAATATAAATACAGAACCTGTGAAGGCATTCTTGAAGCTGTTAAACCGCTACTCTTAAAGTGTCAATTAGATATCAAAATAGATGATGAAATTACCTATATTGGCAATCGCCATTATGTGAAATCAAAGGCAACATTAACAGATGGGCAATTTACGTTTTCGGCAACGTCTTCTGCTCGTGAGCCGGAACAGAAAAAAGGATTTGATGAGTCGCAGTTAACGGGCGCAACCATTTCATACGCCAGAAAATATGCGTTAAACGGACTGTTTGCTATTGATGACGCTAAAGATGCGGATACGAACGAATATTCACAACAAAAACAGAGTATACCCATTAAAGTAAGCTCATACGAAATTTTGAAAAATTTCACTGATGGAGCAATGCACGCTAATTCTTATGAAGAGTTGAAAATGTCGTTCAGATATGCCTTTAAGAATTTGTCTGGCGAACATCAGAAGAAAGCAAAACAAGTTTACGACCTGCGTAAATCAGAACTGGAACAGAAAAAATGAGCATAAACACGGTGATATTTTCCGGCAATCTTGGCGGTGACTGTACGACACGCAGCACTACAAGCGGCAAGTTGATTGCCACATTCTCTTTACCTGTCAAGCAAGGATACGGCGAGCATGAGAAAACCTTTTGGGTGCAGTGTCGAATGTTTGGTGCCAAAGCTGAAAAGTTACCCATTTATCTGACACGAGGAACCAAGGTTACTGTTATCGGGCAATTTTTGCTCGAAAGTTGGACGGGTAAAGATGGTACAGAAAAAACAACCGCTGTTGTTCTGGTTAACGAGATTGATTTTTCTAGCAGACAAGAAAATCAGCCTCAGCAACCGCAACCGTTACTCAGTCAAACTAGAAATGTAACGTCAGAACAATTTTATGACGACGAGATCCCCTTTTGAAGGCGAATTTAGTGAACAAGTTTTAGAATTGCTGTAAGTGCACCTACTGCGAGAATTAACATACCACCTAATCGGACTGTCAATTGTAAACCAAGTTTATCAAAACGATTTTCCATATCTTTACGAACATCCAGTATTTGAGCTTCAACTTTCTCAAAACGATGTTCTATATCCTTACGTAAATCTTCAAGGTCACGTTTGGTAGCAAGGTCTGCTACTTCATGTGATTTACGCACAACAAGGGATATTGCCTTAGCCTGATCCTTCGGCAACCCTGCGTTTTCGAGTGTCTCGACGAATTCTTGAGTATCAAATGCAACTTGACCCATTTAGGAATCTCCTATTTTTTCTTTAGTTTAAACTCTTTTAGGGTCAACAAGCAAAATTTTACAAGTAGCTCGGTAATAGACTTTTACAAAATTCATTTAATAGTGAAGAAATTATTATGACCAAAATGACCAAAATGACCAGAATCACCAAAACACAACTCATGCTCTTTAAGTCTGCTAATGCAGATATGGAGTTACAAGGGACGCTTTACCAAGGCAAGCCAGTGTTCTTTGCGGTCGAGCTGGCGAAGGCGCTGGGCTACACAAATCCTTCTAAAGCACTAGCTGATCACTGTAAACATCTGATAAGGCTTGATTATAACGAATCGTTAGAATTGAATTTAGGCGTTTATCCCAAGGGCGTAGCACTTGCGCCAGAATCCGATCTCTACCGGCTGATACTGAAAAGCAAACTCCCCTCTGCTGAACGGGTTCACGATTGGGTATGCGAAGAGGTGTTACCGACATTACGTCAACAGGGTTGCTATAGCATGAAAACGGCCCACCGTGACGAAGGTAGCGGCTAACCGGAGTACCGTAAGGCACGAGCCATGCAAATCCAGATGGAGATAGCCGAAAAGACCTTCCAGTGGGCCACAGGTCTTTCTGACGCTGCCCGTCAAACCGTGATTGCTGGACTGATTAACCCTATCGCGGGTAGTGAAGTTATCCCCCTGCCTGTACTTGAAAAGCAGAGCTATACCGCAACGCAAATCGGCAAGATGTTCAATGTTTCAGCTAACAAGATTGGTCGGATTGCCAACGACAACAACATGAAAACTGATTCATACGGTGAGTACTACCTGGACAAGTCACGCTATAGTACTAAACAGGTTGAATCCTTTCGTTACAACGATAAAGCGCTTAAAAAATTCAACGACATACTCATTGCTGAGCAGGAAGCAACGACGAGCGAACTCGTTTGACGGCAAGGATAAAAATGAGCTATATTGTCCCCAGCACCTTAAGAAACGGGTGCCGGGTTTGACATCCCAAATTGTAGAGCGGATATGAGCCGCGGTACGCGGTTTTTTTACGTCCGTTATAACCAGCGTTGCGCCCCTATAATGGTGAGGCGTAGCGGGGGAGCCGTAAAGCTCGCCGGGTTCTCTACTACCGGTATGTCAACCCTGTTACGTCTCGCCACCCCGTTTGACATCGGGTTGGTGAGGTTTGAAAGAACTTAGTAGAGAGGCAACCTCTATGGTTACTATCCCAACCCAAACTCACCCTGAATTTATTGATACCTACTGGATTATCCCAGAATACGCCACTACGCCTTACGGCAAAGTGTCGTTTACACGTCAAGATCGCCGCACCTTCAACTCAATGTTCAAAGATAGCCGCCTAATCTGGGCTGGCCGTCAACCTGTGCGTACTGGCATGGAGGGAAATTAACATGAGAATTGTTGATATCTCCAGTGCTCAGAAGGAAAAAATAAGACCAGAAATTAGTTACGAAAGCCACACCAGACTTATTAGAGCGATGGCAGTAGCGGGATATATTTACGAGCACATAAACAAACACTCCTGTGAACATGAGCCAATGCCTTGGCTTCCTGAAATTATTGATTACTTACGAGAAGATATTAGTTGCATTTTTAAGGAAATCGACCAATGGGAGTTGAAAGATAGTTTATCAAAAGTCGATTTAATTAAAGAAAATAATTTACAGGAGCCACGTCATGACTAACGTTACCTATGCCTATTTTAAATCAAAAGATGAAGAGCAAGCGCTTCTCATGACTGGAAACGATATTGGATTTACTAAATGGGATAATGAGCTAAAAGAAGCATTACTACGTGCCCCTATTACATTTCGTCAATATAAAATATTTGACGCAATTCACAGAATGACTATTGGCTGGGGTAAAGATTTTGACCGCATAACAGACATGCAAATTAGCCGAATGACAGGGATTGAACGTGTTAACGTCAATAAAGCTAAATCTGAAATGATTAAACTAGGCTTGCTATTAATGCAAGGGTCAAAAATAGGCGTGAATCAAGATGTTCAATCGTAGAATTTCACCTCAAATGTGGCTGAATCAACCCAGCATCAAAACAACCACGCCGTGGCCAAATCAACCACAGAAAAACCTCAAATTGTGGTCTAATCAACACTGTATCAAAACAACCACAGTGTAGCTAAATCAACCACAAAAAGTGGGGCCAAATCAACCACATCTTTGTGGTCAAATCAACCACACCAAAGAAAGGAAAGAAAGTAAAGAAAATATATTAAAACATAAACCACCCCAAACCCCTCCTTTGGCGAAATCAAAATCGTTTGACCCAAGCTCGGTAGAACTTCCCACTTGGCTACCAAAACCAACCTGGGATTCGTGGGTGCAGTACCGCAAAGAAATCAACAAGCCGATTAAATACCAGCAGACGGTAACTCAGGCTATCAAGTTGCTAGGCAAGTGCCGAGACAATGGTCATCAGCCTGAAGAAATTATTAACGCCAGTATCGCCAACGGTTGGCAAGGACTATTCCAACCACAGCAACCTGCACGACCCCAGCAGGCCAAGGCCCACTCTGTCGCAGATAGCTTTGCTGACAAGGACTATGGGGAACCGCAGCTACCTGATTGGGCGAGGGAGTGTCTATCGAGGGAGGGGCTATGAACTACAGCGCAGAAATTACAACCGTGCGTCAAAAACTGGCAGACCTGAATGCACCACCCAAGCCACTAGAGCACACGGTTTTCGAGGAGAAGGAGGCCATCTGTGACAGGCACGGATTATTCAAACAACGTTGCCGCAGGATGGCACTGCACGGCAAAGGAATTGAAACAAGAAGCGAATGCCCTGCTTGCCTGAGCGAAAAATTAACCCAGTTGGAGCAAGCCGAAGCAGAGCAGGAAAAACACCGCAAGCGTAGCAAGATTAAAATGCTCATGGATAACCTGAACTTGCCGGAACGCTTTGCCAATGTGACCCTGGATAACTACGATCCAGTGAATCCTGATGCGGCACGTTGCTTAAAATTCTGCAATGCCTATGCCACCCATTGGCCTGAACGCCTTAAGCGAGGCGGCGGTTTGGTGATGTGTGGTAAGCCAGGTACAGGAAAAAATCATCTGGCACTGTCGATTGCGAAACACGTTATCAACGAACATCAAAGTTCAGCGCTATTCACGACAGTTTTGCGAATTGCCCGCGAGTTTAAATCAACATGGAGCAAAAACGCAGAATGTTCAGAAGCTGAGGTTATCAAGCGGTATACGCAACCTGACTTGCTCATCATCGACGAGGTAGGAGTTCAGTTTGGTAGCGAGGCGGAAAAAATGATTTTGTTCGAGGTCATTAACACGCGCTACGAAGCGATGAAACCGACTATACTCATCAGCAATCTGGCATTGAACGAACTGGCCGGATTTATCGGGGAGCGCGTTATCGACCGTATGAACGACGGTGGCGGTTGCACGTTGACATTCACGTGGAGCAGTTACCGTTCCCACATGGCTGCATAAACTCAGACATCAACCAAAAATCAATTTTAACAGTGCTAAACGCCCGTAGAGGCGTTTTCACTCTCTACAATACCCCAAACCTTACCACCTCATCGATAAAAGCGCTCATAGTGGCGTAAGAGTGGGATTTGTTAAATTTTCAAGAGTAGTAAAATAATATGCTCAAAAAAAGCTGGTTTCGACATGAAGCCATTAGTACAAAACAAGCCAATAGGCTGGTTAAGCAATACATGGAGAAGGGCTATCATGTTGAGAAAACATTGAATACTGATAAAAAACTGTGGGATGTTTCGGTGAAACTTGAAGAAAGCCGTAAAAATAAACCTACGCCACGCTGCATGATTAACCAAGTTTGTAATTCTCCATTATACAAAAATCCCACAGTGGTTTAAATATGCTAATCAGTCATACACCAAAGTCTTTCAAAGACAGGTGGCAGACGCCTATTGAAGTATTTAAAGCGCTGGATGCCGAATTTGCTTTTAAACTAGATGCTGCCGCCGATAAAAGCAACGCGCTATGCAAAGAATTTTTAATTGAACAGCACGACGCACTAACATGAGTATCTGACGACAATTAATCTGGCCGGTACGCGACAATTATTTTGGCCGGTTTGTAATCTGAGATCACAACCAATCACATTGTGGAGATGTTGTGGCTCTCACCAACAAACAGGTCCATCTCTATATGAAAAATCGCAAAAAAGGCGCGACTCAGGAGGTTGCTGCCGCCAAAAGCAGTATCTCTGTGCGCTAGGCACGAAGGATCGATAAAGGTCAACACTAGCCCGTTGGCCGTCATCACTGGCGAACTCGCAAAGATCCACTAGAAACTATCTAGCAAAGTGTTCTTGAACCTATGCTGAAACAGCAACCGGCACTGACACCAATCACCGTTCTGTAGCATCTCCAAGAGATATATCCAGGGCAGTACCCCGATTCGATCTTGCGCACGCTGCAACGCCGCATCAGGACCTGGAAAAGTCAGTACGGTGGTGAAAAAGAAGTCATGTTTATTCAAGATCACCAACCAGGGGCGCGGGCGTTCGTCGATTTCACTGAACTTAAAGGTGTTGAGGTGACTATCAACGGCCAGCCGCTTCAGCATCGACTGTTCCACTTCCGGCTGCCCTGGAGTCACTGGAGCTGGATGAGCGTCGTTCTCGGTGGGGAAAGCTATAGCGCACTGGTTGAAGGGGTGCAGAATGCCCTGCATCAGCTGGGTGGTGTTCCGGCAGAGATCCGTACCGACAGCCTGTCAGCGGCCTGGCGGTCGCTGACAGAAAGTGCTCGAGCGCAGCAGACGGCGCGGTATGCCGCCTTCTTCGAACACTATAGCGTATTGGCATCGCACAATAATCTGGGCAAGGGCCATGAAAATGGCGCTGTCGAGTCGGCGCACGGTCATCTCAAGCGCCGGATCAGTCAAGCGTTACTCCTGCGCGGAAATGCTGATTTTACCAGTGTCGACGAGTATCGAAGTTTTATCACCACGCAAGTGCTTCGCCATAACCAACGCCATGCTCAGGCGGTATTGCAAGAAAGGCAATACCTCAAGGCATTGCCGATGAAACGCTGTGCAGATTATGAAGAACTCCTGGTCCGTGTATCGGCCAGCAGCACGGCAACGGTGAAACTGGTGGTGTACAGCGTGCCGTCACGGTTGATTGGTTTGATGCTGAAGGTTCATCTGTGGGACGACAGGCTGAGTTTTTACAACGGAAGCACTGAAGTCCATCAATGCGCACGGGTCAGACCGGAGAAAGGCAAACGGCGGACGAGAAGCATCGATTTTCGACACATGCTGGATAGCCTGGGCAGAAAGCCGAATGCGTTATACCACGCATCATTGCGTGAAGATATTCTACCCGATACACGCTGGAGTGAGTTATGGCGTGTCTTGTGCACCCGTGCGGCACCGGGCCTGGCTTGCCGGATAATCGTACAGGCACTGAAGATGGCGGCAGAGCATGATGATATAGACGGTACCCGTAAAAAGCTGGCGCAATTGTTGAAATCAACCAACGAACTTACGTTGAATGAGGTGCAACGTCAGCTCGGGGTGCCCATCCAGTCAACGGTCTCACAGCCTGTCACTCAGCATAAACTCTCTGATTATGAAAAAATCGTCGAGGAAACCACGCGATGACAGATATCAGCACATTGGAGAAGTTGCTGCGGGAGCTGCGGTTATCAAAAATGGCCGTGGAATGGCATCAGCTAGAAAAGGCAGCGCTGTCGCAGTGTTGGAGTCCATCGAGATACTTGCTAGTGCTGTGCGCGGAAGAAACAGGGCACAGAACACCGGAACGTCGCAAACGTTATCTAAAAGAAGCACGTCTGCCGACTGGAAAATCACTTGAGGAATATGACTTCCGGCAGGTGCCAGAGTTGAACAGCGGTCAGTTCCGGCAACTCTGTGAGAGTAATGATTGGGTAGCGTCAGGAGAAAACATATTGCTATTTGGCGCCAGCGGTCTGGGAAAAAGTCATCTGGCGGCAGCAGTTGCAGAAGCGCAGGTGCTGCTGGGGCACCGAGTGAGGTTTTACAGTGCCGCGGAACTTCTACAGCAGCTACAACTCGCTCGCTCAATGCTGAAGCTAAATGAGACCTTGATGAAATTGGATCGGTATCGAGTCTTAGTGATCGACGACCTGTGGTACGTAAAACGTGATAACGCCGAGACGGGGGTGTTGTTCGAGCTGATCGCGCATCGATACGAGAATGGAAGTCTGATCATCACAAGCAATCATGGGTTCAGTGCATGGGGAGAAATCTTCGTGGATGAAACAATGGCGGTCGCTGCAGTAGATCGTCTTATACATCATGGTTATCTATTTGAACTAAGAGGGGAAAGCTATAGAAAGAAGATGGCAAGGGTAAAAATCGGCGCGGCATCATAATGCCGTAGTAAAAGCGGCCATTTTAATTGTCGCCAACCGGCCAAAGTAATTGACGCGAGATAAACATGCGACTGGAATAGCGACGGAGCCATTTTCTGTAATCCACCATACAGCAATATTATGCCTTGGGTTAATAAAGCCTCTGAACAATACAGAAAGCAGAATCAAACGATAGTAATGTTACTCCCTTCCGATACGTCTACGGCATGGTTTCAGGAAGCGATGAAAACTTCTCATGAAGCGCGATTTATCACTGAGGGGCGATTGTCATTTATCTCTGCCGAAACTGGGAAAGAAGGAAAGGCGGGTAATAGCAAGGGGAGCGTATTGTTCATCTGGCGACCGTGGAGAAGACTTGGGTGCAGGATGACGTATGTACAAAGAAAAGAATTATTAAAAAAAAGGTGTGAATAGTGATAATCGAACTCCCATTCCCGCCCAGCGTTAATACTTATTGGCGACATAACTCAAAACGAACTTACCTCAGTGATAAAGCAAAAGAATTCAAAGCAACAACCGCAAAAATTGTCAACGAGATGCGCCAGAAATCTGATTGTCAAAAATTTGAAGGGGAAGTCTCCGTATTGATGCAACTCTATCTACCCAACAAAATAAAGCGTGATGTGGACAATTATTCCAAAGGCGTACTCGATTCTTTAACCGGGGCGGACATTTGGAACGATGATAGCCAGGTTCGCGTGATGAGCGTTGAGAAAATCGATAACAACGGCGGTGTAAAAGGCGGCAAGTGTGTCGTCATTATTGATAAGTATTGTTAACCATTGACATCCTACCAAACTAAATAAATAAAACTATCTATGAATAACATTGAAAAATACACAACGGGCACGGCCTATGGTGCCAGCGCGACGGGCTTTGTTGAATAAATCGAACTTTTAGGTGATTGGCGGAGCTGATCGCTAAATTCGTTTCAACATCAGGTCCCCATGGCAAAGCAAAAGTTTAAAATTACCAACTGGCCCGCGTACAACAAGGCACTCAGACAACGCGGTTCCCTGACGGTCTGGCTTGATGAGTCGGCCATCGCTGGATGGACTGACAGTTCTTCGCCTGAAGGTCGTGGCCGGCCGCTTTACTACAGCGATATGGCTGTTACCACTGTCCTGATGATGAAGCGTGTGTTTAACCTGTCGCTCCGGGCATTACAGGGCTTCGTTGATTCGATTTTTAAACTCATGTCTTTGCCGCTGTGCTGTCCGGACTACTCGCTGGTCAGCAGACGAGCAAAGAGCGTCAACATCAGCATAAAAACGCCAACGCGTGGTGAAATCTCGCATCTGGTCATCGACAGTACCGGTCTGAAGGTCTTTGGCGAAGGTGAATGGAAAGTCAGGCAGCATGGGGCTGACAGACGAAGAGTGTGGCGCAAGCTTCATCTGGCAGCAGACAGTGTGACTCATGAGATTATCTGTGCCGACTTATCGCTCAGCGGAACGACAGATGCGCAGGCACTGCCGGGCCTGATTAACCAAACCCACCGGAAAATCAGGGAAGTGTCAGCAGACGGTGCTTATGACGCCTGTTACTGCCACGATGCGTTGCTAAGAAAGAAAATCAGGCCCCTTATCCCGCCGCGAAGCGGAGCGAAATACTGGCCGGACAAGTACCATGAACGTAACCATGCGGTGGCGAATCAGCGTCTGAGCAGGAGTAATGATATGTGGAAAAAGAAAGTGGGTTATCACCGGCGTTCAGTGGCAGAAACAGCGATGTTCCGCATAAAAACTTTGCTGGGTGGCCATCTGAGGCTGCGTGACTATGAGGCTCAGGTAGGTGAAGCAATGGCGATGGTCAAAGCGCTGAACCGTATGACGTTGTTGGGTATGCCACACAGCGTCAGGATCGGATAACAGCTGTAGCAGAGGGAGCCATCCTGGCGGCTAATTCTGATTTATTCAACAAAGCCAGCGCGACGACGTTCCTGTGTGGTGCGCTATCGCTGAGCGAGTGGGCGCTGGTTACGGGTATTATCTGTTCAGTGCTGACCGTTGGGCTGAACTGGTACTACCGGCACAAGGAATACTGTTTTAAGACGAAACATGAAAAATAATAACAATAAAGAGGACGTGATGATGAGTAAGGAATTAAAACTTAACTTACATCCTTCAAACGAAAACCCCAGCAAGTCCTCAAAGGCTGAGCAGTATCTTATTACCAATAATGCAGCCTATTACAATGTCTTGGTCAGTGTTATTGCGGAAAGTGGGGATTTTCTCTACTTTCAAGGTTGGGATAACGGTCAGTATGAAACGTTCACACCCGATAGGTACCAATACTGGGCTGAACTACCGATCGGATTACTATAATGTCTCTCGAACTTCGTAAACGATTAATAACAGTGACGGCAGGCGGCGTATTGGCACTTGCTACTGTCCTGGTGCAGTGGCACGAAGGTAAGCGCTATAAGCCCTATCATGATGGTGGTGGTGTGCTCACTGTTTGTCACGGTCATACGGGCAAGGACGTTACGACAGGGAAAATTTATAGCAAAGAAGAATGCAACGCGTTAATGATACAGGATTTGCTGGTAGCACGTGCCACTGTTGAACGTTATGTCACTGTTCAGCTTACCGATTTGCAAAAAGCCGCCTTGACTTCATTTGTTTACAATATCGGCAGTGGGGCATTTGCCAATTCAACGCTGCTTAAAAAGTTGAACGCCGGAGATATTCAAGGCGCTTGTGACCAGATGCGCCGATGGAAATATGATGAAGGAAAGGTATCAAAAGGGCTGATTAACCGCAGAGAGGTAAAACGGGAAATTTGTTTAAATCCAAATGCACTAATCATTCCAACTCAATGATCCTTGGTTATCGTTCAAGGCTTTTCTATACACCCCGCTGCGTAAAGAATCACATCGAACCTGAACCATTTGAAATGAGCCTTTGAGGAAGTCGGTTAGTGCTGGCGAGCCTCGATGGACTGATTTCCTGTGCGGCAAAGGTTCATTTCAAATTAAGGAAAACGTAATGAACACAATCACTGTTCCTTTTCATGGCAACGCACTGTATATCGTTAACCACAACGGAGAACCGTATACCCCGATGAAACCTATTGTTGAGGGCATGGAGATGGATTGGGCATCTCAATTTACAAAGTTAAAACAACGATTTAATACAACCATTGCGGAAATCACAATGGTTGCAGAAGACGGTAGAACACGAAAGATGCTTTGCCTTCCGCTTCGGAAACTTGCTGGTTGGCTTCAAACAATTAACCCCAACAAGGTCAAGCATGAAATCCGTGACAAAGTCGTTCAGTACCAAGAGGAGTGTGATGACGTACTCTATGAATACTGGACTAAAGGACAAGTTGTCAATCCTCGTAAACGCAGCATCATGCAGGAACTTAATACAGCATGTGCTGAATTAAAAACTGATAAGGCGATTGCTAGCTTATTCGGTACCTGATTGAGTGAATGGAAAAATATTAAGGCAGCACATACGAAGAAGGTTAAGGGGTTAATTGAAGAAGCTCAATTGTTGTTAACTTTTTAAGGAAGCACAGTAGCTGTTATTATGAACAACATAGAATTCATTGAAAAACATGTGGTAACTGAACTTGTTAAGCAGGGTTACGAGCAATCTGTAGCCAGAATCAGTGCAGATATCGCAGTGGAACATTATCGCCGTAATGCAGCCAGCGCAAAGGGCAAGATCTTTTCAGATTGTTTACATGCGGCCAAAGTCTGGGCTGGAAGGTATCAGCCTCAAATCAAAAGATAACGAGGAGGACTCCATGTGGATATTGATTTTTGCCATGTATGCTGCCCCTTTTGCAGAAACTGACTTTGCTTCGGTGAGTAGTCATGAATTTTCATCAAAAGCGCGTTGCGAAAAAGCGAAAGCAATATTTGAGGTAAAGTTTGAAACATTGAGATCAATTAACGGCATAGCGTATTGTGTAGAAAAATGAATTGGAAAATTCCTCTTGTTATCGCTTTGCTACTGACCTCAATGTTAGGAGTAACACTGTATTACCAGACACTGTATTACGACGCTGAAAAAGCACGAAAGATTGCTGTATCTGATAGGGAAAAACAACAGGTTGCATTTGAGCAGTTAAGCCATCAAATGCAGACCATCTCAGCGCTGGATACACAACACACCAAAGCACTTGAACATGATAAGAAACTTATTACCCAGCTTGAGCGCAATGTGGCTACTAATCGTCGCAGGTTGTGGGTCAAAGCAACCTGTTCCAATATGTCCGCCAATGCCACCCCCTCCGGCTTGGATGATGCAACCCGCGCCAGACTTACAGACACCGCTCCACGAAATTATTTCACCCTTAGACGACGAATCGAAGTTGCGGAAGAGCAGATAAACGGCTTGCAAGACTATGTGCGGCAAGTCGTCTTGTCTCATCACCAGGAAGCGAAGAATAAATGAACTGGATTGATTGTCGTGTTCGTCTGCCAGATATTGACGATAAAGTACTTATTTATAATAACAATACAAAAGGTCAGCTAGTTGGCGTTTATCTGGGTAATGGCCAATTTCATTATGCCGATTGTTGTCAAGGTATCCAGAAAATATGTACCGCTAGCCACTGGATGCCGTTGCCTGAGCCGCCAATTGTGAATAAAAGCATTAGAGGATAAACAATATGGGAAAATATAGGAGCACTGGTTTTCACGCAATTCAAGTCTTTTTAAAAGATACGGATACGCCAGAAGAATATCTGTCTATGTGTGCGCCAACAATAACGTATGATTTCTTAAGCTTTATCACCCTTGAAAAGAAGGAATGTGTTATTCCAGCATCGAGAATAAAACACTTAAAAATACTTCCTCTAGAAAAATACATAGCAAGCAATAAGAGTGAATCGAAAGACACTTTTTGTACAAATATTGATTCTGATTGTATCAATAATATTCAGAAAGAATTTCGGATATTATTCAATAATAGACCAGTAAGTCAAAATGCCAAATGAAGAAAACCCAACTGTACAATGCTCGCTGGGATAAAGCGAGACGGGCATTTCTTGCCAGAAATCCTTTATGCGTAATGTGCCTGGAAAGTGATTTAATTAATCCTGCTACCGTCGTTGACCACATTGTACCGCACCGTCTTCACTTTGCTCAGACAGCAGAAGAAGTTAAGACAGCACAAAAACGTTTCTGGGATGAAAAGAACTGGCAGGGGCTATGCGTCTCACACCACAGTTCTACAAAGCAACGAATGGAAAAAGGGAATAAAGGCTATGGCTGTGATGAAGACGGGATGCCGAGTAATCCAAATAGTCATTGGAATACAAAAATATCACGGGGAGGGCGGGTTAAAAGTTCCAGTAAATAAAGCTTACTGACCCGAGTGCCCCCTCTGTACGCACAGTCGCGAAATGAAATCTCATTTCACAAAACATCGCATGTTATTGAAATACAGATATTTTTATAAAAAATTAACAAAATGGATACATTTATGGCAGGAAGACGCCCAAAACCAACCGCCTTAAAATTAGTGACCGGTAATCCAGGAAGAAGACCACTTAATAGCGCAGAGCCTACCCCACCACTCTATTCAGCCCCTCCCCCAAAACACTTATCCAATACGGCAAAAGAAACCTGGGAGCGGCTAACGCTGCTGTTAAATAGCATGGGCGTATTAACGATTGCCGATGCTTTTGCACTGGAAAGGCTGTGTGATATTTACGCTGAGATCCTGCGGTATCGCGCCTTGATAGAGAGCAACGGTGAAACGTTTGAGGTGCATTCTCAAAACGGCGTATTAATCAAGGCGAATCCAGCCGTTTCGATGCTGTCGGATGCGGATAAACGCTTTAAAAGCTATCTGGTTGAATTTGGCTTAACACCCGCAGCAAGAACCAAGGTGAGGACGCATGACAAAGAAAAAAAACCGGACGAACTCGACGAGTTCTTCGCTCACTGATTTAGCTACCGACTATGCCACCTCGGTGATTTCAGGTCAGGAGCTTGCCGGGCCTGATATTCGTCATGCCTGTCAACGTCACTTGCGGGATTTATCGACGGGTAATACTCGGGGTCTGTTGTGGGATATCGGATCCGCACAGCGTGCCATCCGTTTTTTTTCCAACGTATTGAAATTGAACGGCGGTATCTATGAAGGCAAGCCGTTTACTTTACTTCCTTGGCAGTGTTTTATCGTTGGCGCCCTTTTTGGCTGGCGAAACAACGAAGGACAACGCCGTTTTCGGATGGCCTACGTTGAAGCCGGAAAAGGATCAGGAAAATCGCCACTGGCGGCGGGGATAGGGCTATATTGCCTGGTTGCCGATAATGAAGCGCGAGCCGAAGTCTACGCCGCTGCCACCAAAAAAGACCAGGCGATGATCCTGTTTCGTGACGCCGTCGCGATGGTAGACCAATCGCCAAAGCTGGCCGAACGTATTCAGAAATCCGGTGGGGCGGGTAAGGAGTGGAATCTGGCTTTTTTACAAGCCTGTGCGTTTTTCCGGCCTATCAGTGCCGATGATGGGCAATCCGGCCCGCGTCCGCACTGTGCCTTGATTGATGAAATTCACGAGCACAAAAGTAATCAGGTCGTGGAAATGATGCGGGCGGGCACAAAAGGCCGCCAACAGGCATTGATTTTCATGATCACCAATAGTGGACATGACAAAATCAGTGTCTGCTATGACTATCACGAATACGGACGTAAAGTTGCAGAAGGGAGCATTGAATATGATAGCTTTTTCGCGTTCATCTGTTCGCTAGACGAAGGCGATGACCCCTTTAAAGATAGCGGTTGTTGGAAAAAAGCGAATCCCTCATTAGGGCATACGTTAAGCGAACGCTACCTACAAGAGCAAGTCACGCAAGCCCGAGGGATGCCAGCCAAAGAGAGCCTGGTTCGCCGTCTTAATTTCTGTCAGTGGGTCGATGCCGAGAATCCCTGGATTAATAGTGATAGCTGGATGGCGTGTGAGAAAACCTCGCTGGATTTAGCGGCGCTAGCAAACTCACCCTGCTACGGTGGCCTGGATTTATCCGGAAAGCAGGATTTAACGGCGCTGGCGCTTTATTGGCCGGAAGAAAAAGTGGCTTATGTCGAGTTCTGGACACCGAAAGACACCTTACTGGAGCGTGCCAGGGTCGACAGAGTGCCTTACGATGCCTGGTTGCGAGCGGGTTATCTTAACGCCCCGCCAGGGAATGCAATTAATCTGAGCTTTGTTGCCCAACGGATAGCAGAATTATCCGCACGCTATACCCTCAATCGTATTGCCTACGATGCGTATCATATTGATTATTTACGACCAGAACTGGAAAACTAAGGGGTGAATACGCTATTAACGCCGCACGGACAAGGCTTCGGTAAATCGAAACAATCCGGACTTTGGATGCCGCGATCCATTGAATTGTTTGAGCAGCGTCTTCTTGGTGGCGAATTACGCATTGATTTTAATCCTTGCCTACGCTGGAACGCCGCGAATACCGTTATTGAAGAAGATAAAAACGGCAATCGTGTTTTTAGCAAACGGCGTAGTAACGGGCGCATTGACGGGGTTGTTGCGCTGGCGATGGCAATCGGGGCCGCCGAGGTGCTTGAAGAAGAAACCGGCGATCTGGATGGCTTTTTAACCAATCCGATTATGATAGGGCTGTAGTGAAAAAACATCAATCTCCTGGCAAAATTAAAAGCCGGTGCTCACCTGGCTAGGGGTGCCGCAGAATTTAACGGATACGCTGTCATCGTTTTATGACTATAGCCAAAGTAAGAGTGGGCAAGTGGTAACAACGGATAAAGCCCTACAACTTTCTGCGGTCTGGGCTTGTGTGCGTCTATTGAGTGAATCGATATCCACGTTACCGCTCAAACTCTATCACCGTGAGTCGGATGGTTCACGAAGCCTCGCACAGCAACACCCTGCTTATCCTGTCTTGTGTCGTC
The DNA here is from genome assembly GCF_013460135.1 of Arsenophonus endosymbiont of Aphis craccivora. Taxonomy (GTDB): domain Bacteria; phylum Pseudomonadota; class Gammaproteobacteria; order Enterobacterales; family Enterobacteriaceae; genus Arsenophonus; species Arsenophonus nilaparvatae. Next base: position 498,974 of record NZ_CP038155.1, on the reverse strand, counting down.
GTCCTAATCTGGAAATGACACCTTCGCGTTTTATCCAAATGATTGTTGCCAGCTTGTGTTTACGTGGTAATGCCTTTGTTGAAAAAAAGAAGGTCGGTCAGCGTCTGGTCTCCCTCGTCCCACTATTACCCCAAAACATCACCGTTAAACGGCGTGATAACGGGCGACTGGAATACCACTATACCAACGACACCAAACCCGGTTATTCCTCATTAAAACCGCGAGTTATTGCAGATAATGACATGATGCACATACGGGGGTTCGGATTAGACGGCATTTGCGGCATGATGCCGTTGAAAACGGGTCGTGAAGTGTTTGGCTCCGCGATGTCGCTCGAAACAACGGCAGCGCGCTATTTCCAGAAAGGCATGTCAGCATCCGGTTTTATCTCGTTTGAAAAGTTTTTAACAGAAGAACAGCGTGAAAGATTTCATAAGCATCTTGAAACCTTTGCTGGCTCAGAAAATACCGGCAAAGTGATGATGCTGGAAGCTGGAATGAAATTTAATGGTATTACGCTGGATCCACAAACCTCGCAAATGCTGGAAAGCCGCGATCATAGCGTGGAAGAAATCTGCCGCTGGTATCGTGTTCCGCCGTTTATGGTCGGTCATATTACGAAACAAAGCAGTTGGGCTTCGAGCGTGGAAGTGATGAACCTGATTTTTCTGACCAATACATTACGGCCCTTACTGGTCAATATTGAACAGGAAATCGCCCGCTGTCTGCTGGATAATGACGAGGATTATTTTGCAGAGTTTTCGGTTGAAGGACTGCTCAGAACCGATAGCACGGGTCGAGCAGCCTATTACACGACTGCGCTACAAAATGGCTGGATGAGTCGCAATGATGTGAGGAGACTGGAAAATCTGCCGCCGATTGATGGCGGAGACCTGTATACCGTTCAGTTGAACCTGACGCCCCTCGATCAACTGGGGCAGGAGAATGACGGCGAAAAAGTGCGAGCGGCGCTAAATTCCGGGTTATCAGGTGCGCCGTAAAACCCCGTCCTTTAGGGCGGGGAGGATGTCAATTCCTGAAAAATCCTCATCTCATCACCCGACTGGCCCCCAGCAAGAAACAGAATAACTGGAGTTTTTCCCGATGAAAAAAAATGCACTTCCGGTATTACCGGCGGTTTTTCCCTGTCCGAAAATGACCAGTGAAATTTCACCGTCAGCATTAGCAAAATGGAACAGCAGCATCAGGGCATCAAGCCAGGATGATAATACGCTATCGATATTTGAGACGATTGGGCAGGATTGGGCAGGATTGGGCAGGTGAAGGGATCACCGCTAAACGAATTGGCGCAATATTACGTTCACTGGAAGGTAAAGATATTACCGTCAATATCAATTCGCCGGGTGGCGATCTGTTTGAAGGGCTGACTATCTTCAATCAACTCCGTGAATATGCTGGCAAAGTGACCGTGAAAATATTGTGATTAGCGGCTTCTGCGGCTTCAATCATTGCCATGTCAGGCGATGAGATACAAATCGGGCGCAGTGCTTTTCTGTTGATCCACAACACCTGGGGTATGGCCGTCGGTAATCGCCATGACTTTGCCGAGATTGCTGAAAAAATGATGCCTTTTGATTTTGCCATGCGCGATGTTTACGTTGCCAGAACCGGCATGGATGAAAAGATGATTACCGCAATGATGGATAATGAAACCTGGATTAATGGTGGAGAAGCCGTAGAGAAAGTGTTTGCTGATACATTCCTGCCCGCCGATAGCACACAACAGGATAACGCTTCTCCCACTGCCGCGTTGAGAAAAATTGATTCACTCTTAGCGAAAGCCAATACGCCCAGAGCTGAACGACGACGATTACTGAAAGCCTTACAGGGTGATATGCCGGGCGCTATCACTCCCTCTCACGGTACGCCAAGCGCTACCCCTGATGTTTCCTCCGAGACCGTGACACAACTGGATAATGCCTTGCGTCGTCTGGTGTCGATACCCCATTAAACTGGAGACAATATGTCTGATATTAATGAAATGTTTAAGAAAGTAACGGCTTCTATTGAAGAAGCCAGCAGCAAATATAGCGCCCAGGCAGAGAAAGCCCTGAAAGAAGCACAAAAATCCGGTGAACTTTCCGCAGAAACCAAGGCGTTCGTTGATAAAATGGCGGTCGAATTAAACGCCTTACGCGAAGCAGAAAAAACCCTGAAAGCCCAGGTAGGCGAAGTTGAACAGCATATTGCCCAAATGCCCGTCGCCAATGAGTTGAACGTGGTGAGTTCTATCGGTCAACAGGTGGTTGGCATGGAGGTGGTACAGGCTTTAGGCTCGGGCATGGAATCCAACAAACGGATAGTCGCGCCGGTTAATGCCTCCCTGATTTCATCGGATGTCACCGGGACGATTGTCGCGCCAGACCGTCAATCAAACATTTTGAGCAAGCCGAAGCAACGGTTGTTCATTCGTGATTTGATCGCCAGTGGAAAGACGCAAAGCAACACGATTTATTACGTGAAGCAGAAAGGATTTACCAATAATGCCAAGACTTTCGCGGAAAATACCGCGAAGCCCTATAGCACGATTGAATTTGAAGATGCAACAGTCCCCGTTCGCACGATTGCCCATATGTTTAAAGCCTCCAAGCAAATTCTGGATGACTTTTCGCAACTGGCCTCCCTTATCGATATGGAGCTACGTTATGGCCTGAAATACGTTGAAGAGCACCAAATTCTTTTTGGTGACGGTACCGGTTCAAACCTGAACGGGATCTTTACTCAGGCCACCGCATTCAAAGCAGAATTAAAACCAGCACATCGAACCGCGATCGATGATCTGCGGCTTGCCATGCTACAAGAGCAACTGGCACGGATCCCCGCGACAGGCCATGTGTTGCACTTTACCAACTGGGCACAGATTGAACTTATCAAGGATAAGCTGGGGCGTTATCTCCTTTCCAATCCGGCAGCCCTGACGACACCGACATTGTGGGGCTTACCCGTTGTCGTCACAGAAGCCGCTGAGTTTAAAGATAAATTCCTGGTGGAGGCTTTCAATTTAGCTGCGCAACTGTTTGACCGTGAAGAAGCAAACGTGGTGATCAGTACCGAGAATACCGATGATTTTGAAAAGAATATGATTTCGATTCGTTACGAAGAGCGTCTGGCACTCGCGGTTTACCGCCCTGAAGCGTTTATCAAAGGTGACTTAACCAAGATAGAGGTTTCAGGTGGCGCGGGAAAAGGTGGGAATAACGGAGAGTAATCAACGTTAAACACAATGGCCTACATGGGTAGGCCATTTTTTACTGGAAATAAACCAACATGTTTATTGACAAAGAACAGGTCAAGCGACAATGCAGAATTGAATTAGGCGATAACAGTGAAGATGTACTGCTTGAGAATTATATCGCTGCCGTAGAGCAAAAGACCATCGCACATCTTAACCGTAATCTCTACAAAGAATCCGTGCCTTAAACTGACCCTCACGGCCTGGTTATCAATGCGGCGATTATTCAGGGGATGTTGCTATTGGTGACAGGGTTATATGAGCATCGTGGTGGTATATCCGATATGGAACAGTGGTCTATTTTTCCGTTTTTTAAGTTTTTAGTGGATGACTACAGGCTGAGCGGACTATGAAACCGCATTATAGTAGACCGTATTCCCGTTTCCCCGATCCCGGAGAGTTAAATAAGCGCGTGTTGTTTTATACGCGACAGGATGAACCGATAGGCGGCAGCGGAATACAGGCAGCAAATCTAGATGAGCATACCGTCTGGGGAAAATTGATCCCCGTGAGTGACACACTTCGCCTCCATTCTTTTCAAATCAACAAAACCATCACGCATAAAATCATTGTGAGATACAGACAATCGCTTTACTCAAGTGATCAAGCACTGATTAACGGTGTCATCTACCTCATACGGGGCGTTATTGATATCCACAGTGCGGGGCGTTTTCTGTCTTTTTCCTGTGAAGAAATGAGCAGTCAACCAGAAAGGGGAAATGATTTTGGATAATCTCCATATTGATTTTCATCAACCCAAAGAATTTGTCTTTAATCGAGCAAGGATCCGTCGTGCTTTTGTGAAAGTCGGTCAAATGCATCTGAAATCAGCACGTCGTCAACTGATGAAGCGGGGTGGGCGTTCACGACCCGGTGAAACCCCACTATGGCAAACTGGACGATTAGCGCGATCTATTGGTTATTACGTTCCGAAAGCAACATCACGAAGACCCGGGTTAATGGTCAAGATCGCCCCCAATCAGAAAGGCGGTGTCGGCAGTAGACCGATTGAAGGCGATTTTTACCCTATTTTTCTGCATTACGGGGTACGTAGCGCTTCTCGCGGCATGTCTAAACAGCACAAACGACAAAAACGTCACCACCAACGCGGGGGGTGGCGTATTGAGAAATGTCAAAATTACATGGTCGCCACGTTAACGCGGCTAAAAAGTTGGACGAGCTACACGCTAAAGAGAGCACTGCGTCAATCACTGCGGGCAGAGAGACGAAAAGGAAAGGATCATGAAACTTAGTCCCATTATTGCGGCATTACGAACCTTGTGTCCCCGTTTTGAAAACAGAGTAGGCAGTGTCTCTCAATATGAGGATTTACCGGATTGCGGCAAACTGGCTTTACCAGCTGCTTACGTTATTCCGGGAGAAGATGTTGTCGGTGAACAACGGTCACAAACGGATTATTGGCAATCATTAACCGAAAGTTTTTATGTCGTGGTGATTTTAAATAATGCACGTAATCAAAAGGGAAAATATCCCTCTGTCGACACATTAAATGAAGTCAGGTCTGAAATCTGGCGGGCATTACTGGGTTGGCAGCCAGAGCCGGGTTGTGGCGCGATTAATTATGCCGGTGCAGAAGAAGCGGATTCAAACCGCGCCGAATATCACTACATGTTTAAATTTAACACGGAAACAGACATCAACGCCGAAGATACCCGCCACGATGCTGACCTCAATAATTTACCTGATTTACACACCGTTGCTATTGACCTGAACGAACAGTCAAGCGGCGTAAACTCGCATCTGGAGATGAAGATAAAATGATGGGTACCCAACCTGAAATTGTTTTTATTAAGCCTAAGCACGGGCGAAAAGTGCCCATCCCTCAATATATGCAAGACACCAAAGAGTATTTTGGTGACTATCTGCCAGAGGAAGGATTGCAGGTTCAAAAAACGCTTTTTTGGATCAGAAGAAAACAGGACGATGATATAGAAGAAGTAAGTGAATCCGATAATTCCCCAATTGTGCAAGAGTCGACTGATACCACAAGAACCAAATTAAAAAAAGCTAAAGAGGAGACGCCGGAATGACCATTAGCTTTAATACCGTGAACGCTAATTTGCGGGTGCCTGGTTTCTATCCCGAAATGGATAACAGTGCCGCCAATACGATGCAAGCCAGCGGCCCTGCCTTGCTCATTGGTCATGCATTACCCACTGCACAAATGACCTTAAATTCACCGATGATCATGCCCTCGACAGAGATGATGCAGCAGTTAGCCGGTCGTGGCAGCCAGTTACACCGTATGGTGCAAGCGTACCGCCGGATTGATGCAGTCGGTGAACTGTTTGTCATTGCCGTACCTGAAACAACGGGCACTGAAGCAAAAGGTGAGATTGCGATAAGTGGCACGGCAACCGATTCCGGTGTCGTCACGCTCTATATCGGCAATCAACGTATTTTAGCGGCCGTCAAGAAATCAGATACCGCGAATACGGTTGCCGCCGCGCTTGGTAAGGCCATTAACAATAACGAGGACTTACCCGTCACCGCGACGATAGATGCTGACAAGATCAGCTTGACGGCAAAACATAAAGGGTTAACCGGCAACGATATTCCGTTGATGATGAACTATTATTCGCCGACAGGCGGTGAGAATACGCCTAATGGCCTTAATATCACGATGACTGCCATGAGTGCAGGTACGGGCTCACCTGATATGGATAGCGTTATCAGTGCCATGGGTGACTTATCGGGTTGCCTTTCTCTGATGCTGCCTCTTTGCAAAAGATGAGCGCAGAGATGAACGACACGAACGGTCGCTGGAGTCCTTATCAACAGTTATACGGCCATGTTTATACGGCCAAAAAAGGGACGGTCGGTGAACTGGTCGCTTTTGGCGACACGCTTAATGATCCGCATCTCACCATTGCAGGCTATGAGAAAGCGACACAAACTGCGCTTGATGAACTGGTTGCGGCACGACTGGCACGGTGCGCGATATTTTTGCGTAATGACCCAGCCAGACCGACCCACACGGGCGAGTTAAACGGAGTGTTACCCGCACCGTCGGGCCAACGCTTCACTTTGAAGGAGCTGCAATCCCTACTTTCACACGGTATTGCTACCGCCAATGTCGAAGGCGGCGTATTACGCATTCAGCGCGATGTGACGACCTACCAGAAAAACAGTTACGGCGTGGCCGATAACAGCTATCTGGACAGTGAAACACTCTATACCAGCGCTTATATTTTGCGGCGATTGAAGTCGGTGATCACCAGCAAGTACGGGCGGCAAAAACTGGCTGATGATGGTACCCAATTCGGGGCAGGGCAAGCGATCGTTACGCCAGCCGTAATCAAAGGCGAACTCTGTGCGGTTTATCGCCAGTTGGAAAATGAAGGGATTGTCGAAAATTTTGACGCTTTTAGGCAACATCTTATCGTTGAGCGCAACGCCAATGATCCTAATCGGATTGATGTGGTCTTTCCTGCGGATTATATCAATCAACTGCGGGTATTTGCGTTGGCGAATCAATTCAGGCTGCAATATAACCAGGGTGAGGTGGTGTGATGACGGGAAAAAGAAAAATAGGTGGCACTTGCTATTTTAAGGTGGACGGCCAACAACTCTCACTGAATGGCAGTGTGGAAGTGCCGATGAATACGGTTATCAGGGAAGACCTGGTGGGTATTGATGGCAGTGTCCATTATAAAGAAACCCATCGAGCGCCTTATATCAAGGCAGAATTTAAAGTTGAGCGAAGTTTTCCAATAGAAAAACTCACTACAGCAGATGAAATGACCATTACTGCGGAATTGGCTAACGGCATGGTTTATGTGTTGTCTGGCGCGTGGCTATCAGGCGAATCTTCACATAATGCTGACGAAGGCACTGTCGAGATGGAATTTCATGGAGACGAAGGATTTTATCAATGAAATCAATAGCACTGAGTAAGCCGATTCAGGTACACAATAACAAAGTCACCGTCCTGGAAATTCAGGAACCCAAGTTTGATCAGGTTGAAAAATACGGCATTCCTTTTAGTTACTCTGAACGAGGCGATATGCGGTTGGATACGCGTTCAGCTCTGTCTTATCTGCCTGAACTGACGGGGATACCTCGTTCCTCCGCACAACAGCTAGCGCTACATGATGTGTTTGTCGCTTAGATGATCATCGTGGGTTTTTTTACCGGTGCCCAGAACCTGGCAGTCTCAGACGACGATTCTATAACGTTGCCTGGTTCTGGCGACTAAATCCCCTTGAATTACGCCAGCATCAGCTAAGCCAGTTCTTTGATCTGGAAGCGGAGGCTGTTCGCATTAACAAGGAGCAGCACGGTGGCTAACAGTATTGAGTTAAAAGCAATTATCACTGCCGTTGATAAACTCTCCGCCCCGCTAAAGGGGATGCGGCGTGAAATGAAAACTTTCAAGAAAGAGTTTAGCGCGGGAATGGCAGGCGCTGCGGCATTAGGGGCGGGGATTGTTACCGCAATGGCTGGCCCTATCAAGCAGGCAATAGACTTTGAGTCGACGATGGCTGATGTCCGCAAGGTGGTTGATTTTGATACGCCTGCGCAGTTTAAACAGATGTCGGAAGATATTCTTAAGCTATCGACAGAATTGCCGATGGCCGAAGATGGTATCTGGCAGATTGTGGCCGCAGGGGGCCAGGAGGGGATAGCGAAAGAAGAATTAATGTCCTTCGCCCAATCCGATATAAAAATGGGTATCGCCTTTGACCAGACGGCTGAGCAATCTGGGCAGATGATGGCACAGTGGCGTACCGCCTTCCGGTTAACGCAAAATGATGTCGTCTCGCTTGCCGATAAAATCAACACCCTTGGCAATAACGGTCCAGCTAATGCTGCCAAAATCTCTGAAATTGTGACCCGTATTGGCCCGCTGGGTGAAGTGGCGGGTCTTGCCTCCGTTGAGATTGCCGCGCTGGGCGCGACCATTGCTGGGATGGGGGTTGAGTCAGACGTGGCAGCAACCGGTATTAAAAACTTTATGCTGGCGTTAACCAAAGGGAAATCAGCGACAAAATCGCAAAAAATCGCACTACACACCTTAAAAATCAGTCCCCAAAAACTGGCCGCACAAATGCAAAAAGATGCGAAAGGCGCTATGTTAATGGTGCTGAAAGCCATTGAGAAAGTCCCTAAAAAAGATCAGGCTGCATTATTAAATGATTTGTTTGGCTCTGAATCCCTAGGGGCCATTGCGCCACTGCTCACCAACCTTAAATTACTGGAAGTTAACCTGGATAGGGTCGCAGACAAACAAAAGTACGGCGGCTCAATGCAGAAGGAATACGCTAGCCGTGCAGCCACTACCGCAAATGCAATACAACTGTTTAAAAATCAGATGCATGTTGCCAGCGTGAGTATCGGTAGTATTTTTCTGCCTTCAATTGTTGAGGCGACAAAGAAAATCCAGCCGTTGATTGAGCAATTTCGCACCTGGTCAAAAGCCCATCCAGAACTGATTAAATCCTTCGCCAAGTGGGGGCTTTATCTGTTGGGCACCGCGACAGCAGTCGGTGTTGTTACCCGTGCTTTCAGGATTTTTAACAGCGTGATGAAAATGTCGACGCTAGGTAAACTAGTCACGTTAATGGTAATAGGCGGTGGACTTATCGTCGAAAACTGGGAAACGATCGGCCCGATGATTAAATCTGTCTGGAAAAATATTGATGGCGTTATTCAGGCAATCGGCGGTTGGGAAACCGTGCTCGCCGGTATTCTGGTTTTTGTTACGACAAAATGGGCTGTCGATATGGTGAAATCGATTCGGAATGTCACCCGTGAGATGAAAACATTGGCTAAAAACAGTCCTTCTGGCATCAAGGGCGTACTGGGAAAAGCCGGACTAATTGGGGGGATATCAATGGGGGTCGAACCGCTTGTCGACAAGGGTCTGAATGCGGTGTTTGGGGGTAATGAATGGTTTCAAAATCTCCGGACAGCGCGGGATTGGAGCGAGTTTGGTCGTTCAATGATTGGCAACAGTCACTTGCTTAAATATGACAAGGGTAACTGGCAATTTAATGAAGTTCCCCCAAATACCCTTGATTCATTTGGCAAAAACGAGACACGAGATGGGGAAGTCAGGCTCATCTTTGAAAATACCCCGCCTGGCATGCGTGTCGCCCCGGTTGGTAATGCCCTACCCTGGCTGAGTTACGATGTCGGCTATAACCGATTTTCCAAACAGTGAGTAAAACAAAGGAGAAGTCATATGAGTTTTTTAACAATAGACGTTGATAATTACGATAATGGAAACGCCTACGAACCAACGAAAACGATAGGGATTAATTTTGAGGCTATAGGAGAAATAAAAAAGGTAGGCGAACAATATATTCCATCTAATAGATCAAATGGCCCATATATAAATATTTATCCTGAAATTAAGTATTTTAAAACAATAAAAGAACGTGATGATTATTTCGAGTATATAGCCAGTAAATTAGAGGTAATTGATTTATCGGCTTTGTTGAATAAATCAGAATTAGCCGCCAGGATGGCTCCCTCTGCTACAGCTGTTATCCGATCCTGACGCTGTGTGGCATACCCAACAACGTCATACGGTTCAGCGCTTTGACCATCGCCATTGCTTCACCTACCTGAGCCTCATAGTCACGCAGGCTCAGATGGCCACCCAGCAAAGTTTTTATGCGGAACATCGCTGTTTCTGCCACTGAACGCCGGTGATAACCCACTTTCTTTTTCCACATATCATTACTCCTGCTCAGACGCTGATTCGCCACCGCATGGTTACGTTCATGGTACTTATCCGGCCAGTATTTCGCTCCGCTTCGCGGCGGGATAAGGGGCCTGATTTTCTTTCTTAGCAACGCATCGTGGCAGTAACAGGCGTCATAAGCACCGTCTGCTGACACTTCCCTGATTTTCCGGTGGGTTTGGTTAATAAGGCCCGGCAGTGCCTGCGCATCTGTCGTTCCGCTGAGCGATAAGTCGGCACAGATAATCTCATGAGTCACACTGTCTGCTGCCAGATGAAGCTTGCGCCACACTCTTCGTCTGTCAGCCCCATGCTGCCTGACTTTCCTTTCACCTTCGCCAAAGACCTTCAGACCGGTACTGTCGATGACCAGATGCGAGATTTCACCACGCGTTGGCGTTTTTATGCTGATGTTGACGCTCTTTGCTCGTCTGCTGACCAGCGAGTAGTCCGGACAGCACAGCGGCAAAGACATGAGTTTAAAAATCGAATCAACGAAGCCCTGTAATGCCCGGAGCGACAGGTTAAACACACGCTTCATCATCAGGACAGTGGTAACAGCCATATCGCTGTAGTAAAGCGGCCGGTCACGACCTTCAGGCGAAGAACTGTCAGTCCATCCAGCGATGGCCGACTCATCAAGCCAGACCGTCAGGGAACCGCGTTGTCTGAGTGCCTTGTTGTACGCGGGCCAGTTGGTAATTTTAAACTTTTGCTTTGCCATGGGGACCTGATGTTGAAACGAATTTAGCGATCAGCTCCGCCAATCACCTAAAAGTTCGATTTATTCAACAAAGCCATTTTTTAAGTAAATCCACTTGAACCTCCTGTCGGGAGTGAAATACATAGATTGGATATTCGATATAATGCCTACTGATAAAGCCTTAGAGAAGTTTTTTCTATTATGATTTACCTGGTAACTTTTTTTTATTGGCCTGGTTTAACTATATTTAATCCCTTAACTTATTGTATTATCTCGTAGTTGATTAGCTAACACACTTTACTATGACTGATTAGGAATAATCAACATAATTGAAGAATTGAATGAAATCATTATTTAAAACAACTCTTTTAGTGACGTCTTTGTCTATGTTGCTAAATACCTCGCAAGTATTCGCTGCTGATGCAAATAAGAAATTTGATAATGAAGATCAGCGTAGCTCTTATGCACTAGTGGCTTCGCTAGGGCGTTACATGGATAATTCTTTAATGCAGCAAAAATCTATCGGTATTAATCTTGATAGGCAACAGCTTTTAGCTGGCGTACAGGATGCGTTTATTAATAAAAGTAAACTGAATGATCAAGAAATAGAAACAACCTTAAAAGCACTTGAAAAAAGAATACAAACTGCAGCCCAGCTAAAAATGGAAGAAGAGAGTAAAAAGAATGGTAAATGGGGTGATGATTATCGAGCTAAATATATTAAAGAAGAGAAAAGTGCAGTAAAAACAAAAAGTGGATTAATTTATAAAATTGACAAACCAGTCCAAGGAGCAAAACCAACAGATAAAGATACTGTCGTGGTAAATTACGAAGGTCGTTTAATTGATGGCTCAGTATTTTACAGTTCTTATAAGCGTAATGAACCGTTAACAATTGCGCTTGATTCAGTGATCCCTGGTTGGACCGAAGGTTTGCAACAATTGAAAAAAGGCGGCAAAATTCAACTTATTATTCCACCAGAATTAGGTTACGGAAAATCTGCAGCAGCGGCAATTCCAGCAAATTCAACTTTGATCTTTAATGTTGAGTTATTAGATATCAAACCGGCTAAGAAATAATTGAGAGACAAAAGAGGCAGAGTTAAACTCTGCCTTTGGCTTTCTTATATATCAAGGATAGTCGAGATTGATTTATATTAATTTATGATGAGTGGCAATATAAATGCGGTAATATAAATTGCTCATGATCAATAAATACATCGAATATAATTTAAAGTATTTTTATAAATGTTAATATTATTCAATTTGCTTAATGTATTGTTAGCAGTTTTTTTTGTGATTTTTGTCTAAATTAAATGATTAAGTTACTTTTTTGTTTATGTCCGGTGAGGCAGGCCAAAGGTCTGACAAGAGATCCATTGACGATCGGTCTTTGTGTTTTTAACGTCTTAGATTCTTTTTACCGTAAGTTTAGCGTATTGATGATTGCTAAATAAATTGCACATTAATAATAAGATCGGTGTTTACTCACATAATCGTTTAATAAAGTTTTGTCAATATGTAGAGGATGGAGTCTGAATGTCTAACCTATTATATTCTAATGATAGCTGTGATAATGATTTACTGGATGATCAACCGTTTGATGGTGTTGATTACGCGATTTTGACATCTTATGAATCGATGGTTGACGGTTTGGCTATGTTAATTGGTGGGCATTGTGAAATTGTTCTTCATTCACTTGAAGATTTAAAATGTTCAGCGGTCAGAATAGCTAATGGTGAACATACAGGCCGTCAGATTGGTTCACCAATTACCGATTTAGCTTTACGTATGCTACATGATATGACCGATATTGATTCCAGTGTATCGAAAGCTTATTTTACGCTCTCAAAAAGTGGCGCCTTAATGACATCAGTCACTATTGCTATCCGTAATCCCAAACGGCGAGTTATTGGTTTACTTTGTATTAATATGAATGTAGATATGCCATTTTCTGAGATAGTCAAAACATTTGTGCCGGAAAAAACCCATGAAGTTGCTTCCAATGTTAATTTTGCCTCTTGTGTTGATGATCTGGTTGCTCAGGCAGTGGAATTTACCATAGAAGAAGTTAATGCTGATCGCAATGTGCCAAATAATATGAAAAACAGACAAGTCGTGCTCAATTTATATGAAAAAGGAATTTTTGATATTAAAGATGCGATTAATCAGGTTGCTGATCGTTTGAATATTTCTAAGCACACTGTTTATCTTTATATACGGCAGTTTAAAAGTGGTGAGTAAATAAATGGGGGCTTCTACTTTACATAAGCCTTTGACTTATTGCCTATTAGTGACAGAGCCTGCTTATGGAACTCAGCAGGCCACTAATGCTTGGCAATTCGCGAATGCTTTGGTTATGGAAGGACATATACTAAAAACCGTTTTTTTCTATCAAGAAGGTGTTTATAACGGTAATCAATTAATTTCACCAGCTAGTGATGAATTTAATTTACTTATAGGATGGAAAACATTAGCACAGCAGACAGGATGTCAATTGAATGTCTGCGTTGCTGCTGCATTGCGACGGGGTATTATTGATGAAACTGAAGCCAAAAATAGTCACTTACCCGGTGCTAATCTGGATGAAGATTTTGTATTGAGCGGGTTAGGTAGTTTGGCTGAGGCCATGCTTGTCTGTGATCGCACAGTTCAATTTTGAGATAAATATGAAAAAAATAGCATTTGTATTTATGAAAATACCTCATGGAACTTCAAGTGGTCGTGAAGGATTAGATGCTTTGCTCGCCGCTTCTGCATTAACTGAAAAGATTGGTGTTTTCTTTATTTCTGATGGTGTTTGCCAATTACTGGTCAAACAAAATCCGAGTAAAATCCTGGCGCGTGATTACATTTCAACCTATAAATTACTGCCATTATATGATATTAATGCTTGTTATATTTGTCAGGAAGATCTTGAAGCAAGGGGATTCTCTGCTGACAGTAGCTGTATCCTACCGGCAACAGTTATTCCTGCTGACAGGCTTAGACGTAACTTAGCAGATTATGATGTAATTCTGACTTTCTAGTTAAACAGAAGACTAACATGCTATATACCATTTCTACTTCCCCTTATTATAGTGACTTTGATTCACTAATTAGCTTATTAACGGAACAGGATGAGGTATTATTATTACAGGATGGGGTTTTTATGGGACATAAAATCTCATTGGGTAATAAAGATAATAATTTTTTAATGCAATTAAAAGATACAAGGATTCAAGTTTTTGCTTTACAAAATGATGTAGAAGCCAGGGGATTAATGCCATATATGTCATCTTATGTCCGTCAGATATCTTATGTTAATTTTGTGCAATTAACGGTAAAACATCCACAATATTTTGCTTGGTAATGGATGATCCTTTTTATATTTCTTGACACCTGCCTCTGTCAGCAATAAAATTTCGCGTCCTCGTGTTTTATCATGGCGATAAGCGAGGAAAATATCCGTGTTTACGAAGCAAAAACCAGGAGCTTTTTTAATGGCAACAATTAATCAGCTGGTTCGCAAACCACGTAGCTCGAAAGTTGTGAAAAGCAACGTTCCTGCACTGGAAGCTTGCCCGCAAAAACGTGGTGTATGTACTCGCGTATATACTACTACCCCTAAAAAACCTAACTCAGCATTGCGTAAAGTATGCCGTGTTCGTTTAACTAATGGTTATGAAGTGTCTTCTTACATTGGTGGTGAAGGCCATAACTTGCAGGAACACTCAGTAATCTTGATTCGTGGTGGTCGTGTTAAAGACTTACCCGGTGTGCGTTATCACACTGTCCGCGGTGCACTGGACTGTTCTGGTGTAAAAGATCGCAAACACGGTCGTTCTAAATACGGCTCTAAGAGGCCGAAGGCTTAATGGTTCTCCGTTAAGTAAGGCCAAACATTTAATTTTTTAATGTCAAAATAAACTCATAGAGTTTTGGACAACCCTGAATTTAAAAACGGAGTATATCCATGCCACGTCGTCGTGTAATTGGTCAACGTAAAATTCTACCAGATCCAAAGTTTGGATCAGAATTATTGGCTAAATTTATTAATATTTTGATGGTAGATGGTAAAAAATCTACTGCAGAAGCAATTGTATATAGTGCGCTTGAGGCCCTGGCTCAACGTGCTGGAAAAGATCATTTAGAAGCCTTTGAAATAGCTCTAGACAATGTTCGTCCAACAGTGGAAGTTAAATCACGCCGTGTTGGTGGTTCAACTTACCAGGTTCCTGTTGAAGTTCGTCCTGTCCGTCGTAATGCATTAGCAATGCGTTGGATTGTTGAAGCTGCTCGTAAACGCGGTGATAAATCGATGGCTTTGCGCTTAGCAAACGAATTATCTGATGCGGCTGAAAATAAAGGCACTGCTGTTAAAAAACGTGAAGATGTTCATCGTATGGCAGAAGCTAACAAGGCGTTTGCACACTATCGTTGGTAGCATTCGCTAGTTATGTTTCGTAAGGGTAACATGGTGTTACCCTTGTACGAATTGAACGGTCATGAGAGAGGAAAAAATGGCTCGTAAAACTCCCATTACGCGTTATCGCAACATCGGTATTAGTGCCCATATTGATGCTGGTAAGACCACAACAACTGAACGTATCCTATTTTATACTGGCGTGAGCCATAAAATTGGTGAAGTTCATGATGGCGCAGCAACGATGGACTGGATGGAGCAGGAGCAAGAGCGTGGTATTACTATCACTTCAGCTGCAACTACTGCTTTCTGGTCTGGTATGGGTAAACAGTTTGACGAACACCGCATCAACATCATTGACACACCAGGACACGTTGACTTCACTATTGAAGTAGAACGTTCTATGCGTGTTCTTGATGGTGCGGTAATGGTTTATTGTGCAGTTGGTGGTGTTCAACCACAATCTGAAACAGTTTGGCGTCAGGCAAATAAGTATCAAGTACCCCGTATCGCATTTGTTAATAAAATGGATCGTATGGGTGCTAATTTCTTGCGTGTTGTTGAACAGATTGAGTCACGTCTGGCAGCAATACCAGTTCCACTTCAGTTACCTATTGGCGCTGAAGCATCATTCACTGGTGTTATCGATTTAGTTAAAATGAAAGCAATCCAGTGGAATGATAGTGATCAAGGCGTTACTTTCGTTTATGAAGATATTCCAGCAAACTTACAAACTCAAGCTGAAGAGTGGCATGGTAAGCTGATTGAAGCTGCGGCTGAAGCATCAGATGAGTTGATGGAAAAATATTTTGGTGGCGAAGAGCTGTCTGAAGAAGATATCAAACAAGCATTGCGTAAGCGCGTATTGAATAATGAAATTATTTTGGTTACGTGCGGTTCAGCCTTTAAAAATAAAGGCGTACAAGCAATGCTGGATGCGGTTATTGAATATTTACCCTCACCTACTGATATTCCGGCAATTAATGGTGTTTTAACCGATGGTAAAAATACACCAGCAGAACGCCATGCAAGTGATGATGAGCCTTTTTCAGCATTAGCATTCAAAATTGCAACTGACCCATTTGTTGGTAATTTGACTTTCTTCCGGGTTTACTCTGGTGTAGTTAATTCAGGGGATACCGTTCTTAACCCAGTTAAAGATAAAAAAGAGCGTTTTGGTCGTATCGTTCAGATGCATGCTAATAAACGTGAAGAAATTAAAGAAGTCCGAGCGGGTGACATTGCTGCCGCTATCGGCCTCAAAGATGTGACTACCGGTGATACGCTATGTGCTATGGATGCGCCAATTATTTTGGAGCGTATGGAATTTCCACAGCCTGTTATCTCGGTTGCTATTGAACCTAAAACTAAAGCTGACCAAGAAAAAATGGGTATTGCTTTAGGTCGTTTGGCTCAAGAAGATCCATCCTTCCGCGTGTCAACAGATGAAGAATCTGGTCAGACAATTATTGCTGGTATGGGTGAGTTGCATCTGGAAGTATTGGTTGACCGTATGCGTCGTGAATGTAAAGTTGAAGCGAACGTTGGTAAACCACAAGTAGCATACCGTGAGACTATTCGTAAGTCTGTTGAGCAGGAAGGTAAGTTTGTTCGTCAGTCTGGTGGTCGTGGTCAATTTGGTCATGTATGGATACGCGTTGAACCTTTGGAAGCAGGCCATGAAATTGGTTATGAATTCCACAACGAAATCGTTGGTGGCGTTGTACCTAAAGAGTACATACCTGCGGTGGATAAAGGCGTTCAAGAACAGATGAAAAATGGTGTTCTGGCGGGTTACCCCATTGTTGATGTCAAAGTGGCATTGTATGATGGTTCCTATCATGAGGTTGATTCCTCGGAAATGGCATTCAAAATTGCAGGTTCTATGGCTTTCAAAGAAGGTTTCATGAAAGCAGGTCCAGTTTTACTGGAGCCAATCATGAAAGTTGAAGTTGAAACGCCTGAAGACTATATGGGTGACGTAATTGGTGACCTGAACCGTCGTCGTGGTATGATTGAAGGTATGGAAGATACAGCAACTGGTAAGATAGTTAGTGCTCAAGTACCATTATCAGAAATGTTTGGTTATGCCACAGATCTGCGTTCACAAACTCAAGGTCGTGCTTCTTACTCAATGGAATTTTTGAAGTACAATGAAGCACCAACCAATGTTGCTCAAGCAATTATTGAAGCTCGTAAAGCTAAGTAATTGGCTTTCGGTTTAACTATTTAATCTGGTTCTCTCCTATTGTTTGAGAGAACTCTATAAGGAATAGAGTCGTGTCTAAAGAAAAATTTGAACGTAAAAAACCGCACGTTAACGTTGGTACAATCGGCCACGTTGACCATGGTAAAACAACTTTAACTGCAGCAATCACCACCGTATTATCGAAAACTTATGGCGGTAGTGCACGTGCATTTGATCAAATTGATAATGCACCGGAAGAAAAAGCGCGCGGTATCACAATTTCTACCTCTCACGTAGAATATGATACGCCAACCCGTCATTATGCCCACGTTGATTGCCCAGGCCACGCAGATTATGTAAAAAACATGATCACCGGTGCGGCACAAATGGACGGCGCGATTTTAGTGGTTGCGGCAACAGATGGTCCAATGCCACAAACACGTGAGCATATCTTATTAGGTCGCCAGGTAGGTGTTCCTTACATCATCGTTTTCCTGAACAAATGTGATATGGTAGATGATGAAGAGCTGCTGGAATTGGTTGAAATGGAAGTGCGTGAGCTTCTTTCTCAGTATGATTTCCCAGGAGACGACACGCCGGTAATCAAAGGTTCAGCGTTGAAGGCGCTGGAAGGCGTTGCTGAGTGGGAAGAGAAAATTCTAGAGTTAGCGAAAGCATTAGATGACTACATCCCAGAGCCAGAGCGTGCGATAGATAAACCGTTCTTGTTGCCAATCGAAGACGTATTTTCAATCTCAGGTCGTGGAACCGTAGTAACAGGCCGTGTAGAGCGTGGTGTAGTTAAGGTTGGTGAAGAAGTTGAAATCGTCGGAATTAAAGAGACGACCAAAACGACGTGTACGGGCGTAGAAATGTTCCGCAAACTGCTGGACGAAGGTCGTGCAGGTGAGAACGTAGGTGTATTATTACGTGGTACCAAGCGTGAAGATGTAGAGCGTGGTCAAGTATTAGCAAAACCAGGTTCAATAAATCCGCATACTCAATTTGAATCAGAAGTATATATTTTAAGCAAAGATGAGGGCGGTCGCCACACGCCATTCTTTAAAGGTTACCGTCCACAGTTTTATTTTAGAACGACGGATGTAACGGGCACAATCGAGTTGCCAGAAGGCGTAGAGATGGTAATGCCAGGTGATAATATCAACATGAAAGTGACGTTGATAGCGCCAATCGCGATGGATGAAGGATTGCGTTTTGCGATCCGTGAAGGTGGCCGTACAGTCGGTGCCGGTGTCGTTGCTAAAATTATTGCTTGATTTGATATTGAATTTGAAAAAAGAGGCTTTCGCCTCTTTTTTTATGATTGCTGTAAAATTATTACCGATAATCTAATTTTTGAGTATATAACTCAAACTAATATTAAAATGAAAATTATTATCATTTAATATTACTGGTGAGATTTTAACTGGTCGGTATTAAAAATGTACGTATGTCTATGTAATCGAATTAGTGATAAAACAATAAAAATTTTAGTTCGCGATAATCACATAACATCCATTAGTGGATTAAAGAAGTGTGTATCTATTGGTAGCCATTGTGGAAAATGCTTGCCTCAAGCAACTCAGCTAATTCAAAATGAGCAAATAAATTTATATGTTGTTACTGATATTGACGCAGTACAATGAATTAATAGAATAAATTTAAATGCTATCAAAGAATCTTTCTAGTTTTAATTAATCAATTACTCTTCGCTTTTCAATAAAAATATTTTTCTATTCTGTTCGTCTAATACGTTCTATCTACACTTTAGATACTGGAAGTGGAGGATAAAAAATGAAAGGCGATAAAAAAATGATCACCCATTTAAATACATTATTGGGTAATGAGCTTGTTGCAATCAATCAATATTTTTTACATGCCCGTATGTTTAAAAATTGGGGTTTATTACGTCTTAATGATATTGAATATGAAGAATTTATTGATGAGATGAAACATGCTGATAAATATATAGAAAGGATCCTCTTTCTTGAAGGTATACCAAATTTGCAGGATTTAGGTAAATTAAATATTGGTGAGAATGTTGAAGAAATGCTTAAATCAGATTTACTGCTTGAATTGGAATGGGCGAGAGATTTTCGTTCAGCAATTGCTTATGCGGATTCAGTTAGTGATTATGTTAGTCGCGATTTAATGATTGAAATACTAACGGATGAAGAAAAACATATTGCTTGGATAGAAAAGCAATTGGTTTTGATAGCAAACATAGGCCTAATAAAAAATCACCTACAATCTCAGCTGGGTGAAGAGGCATGATTTAATTGGTATTTATTGATTAATATTTTAACAAATATTATTGCATAAGATTTTTATAAATAAATTTTATGCAATTTTTTTATCTACGGCTTGCTCTTATCCTGAAATTACGTATAATGCACGGGCTCTTTAATTCAAGAGCCTGGCCGTAAAGGCTAGTAAGCAGTAAAACTGCGTTAAAAAACAATACCTCCTATTTGGAGGTTATTGTGAGAACGATTACACTCCCCTATCAATCTAAATGGGTGCGATCAGTAATTTTTTACGTTTATAAATAGTTGGAGCTCTGGTCTCATGCAGAACCAAAGAATCCGTATACGCCTGAAAGCCTTTGATCATCGTTTAATTGATCAATCAACTGCGGAAATCGTTGAAACTGCTAAGCGCACTGGCGCTCAAGTACGTGGTCCGATCCCGTTACCTACACGTAAAGAACGTTTTACCGTTCTGATTTCGCCGCATGTTAATAAAGATGCACGTGATCAGTACGAAATTCGTACTCATAAGCGTCTGGTGGACATCGTTGAGCCAACTGAGAAAACCGTTGATGCTCTGATGCGTCTGGATCTGGCTGCCGGTGTAGATGTGCAGATCAGCCTGGGTTAATCAGGTCGTTGCGCGATTGAGAGGTTGAAACAATGATTGGTTTAGTCGGGAAGAAAGTAGGAATGACACGTATCTTCACTGAAGATGGTGTTTCTATTCCTGTAACTGTTATCGAAATTGAAAATAACCGAGTGACTCAGGTTAAGAGCCTGGAAACAGATGGTTATAATGCAATTCAGGTTACTACCGGTAGCAAAACAGCAAACCGTGTAAAGAAACCTGAAGCTGGGCATTTTGCTAAAGCTGGTGTTGAAGCTGGCCGTATCCTACGTGAATTTCGTTTGAGTGAAAACGAAGAGTTTACTGTAGGTCAAAGCATTAGTGTTGAAATTTTTGCTGACGTCAAGAAAGTCGACGTTACTGGTACCTCCAAAGGTAAGGGTTTTGCTGGTACGGTTAAACGCTGGAATTTTAGCACTCAGGACGCTACTCATGGTAACTCCTTGTCACACCGTGTTCCCGGTTCTATTGGGCAAAACCAAACTCCGGGTAAGGTATTTAAAGGCAAGAAAATGGCAGGCCAATTGGGTAATGAACGTGTAACTGTTCAAAGTCTGGATGTAGTACGCGTTGACGCTGAACGTAATCTGCTGTTGGTCAAGGGTGCTGTTCCAGGTGCAACTGGTAGCAACCTGATTGTAAAACCAGCTGTTAAGGCGTAACGTCGAGGAGATAGGCATGGAATTGGTAATGAAAGACGCGCAAAGCGCGCTGACTGTTTCCGAAACTACCTTCGGGCGTGATTTCAATGAAGCGCTTGTGCATCAAGTAGTTGTTGCGTATGCAGCTGGTGCTCGTCAAGGTACTCGTGCTCAGAAAACTCGTGCTGAGGTTTCAGGTTCTGGTAAAAAGCCATGGCGTCAAAAAGGTACTGGTCGTGCACGTGCTGGTTCAGTTAAGAGCCCAATTTGGCGCTCTGGTGGTGTCACTTTCGCAGCGAGACCACAGGACCACAGTCAAAAAGTAAATAAAAAGATGTACCGCGGTGCTTTGAAAAGCATCTTGTCTGAATTGGTACGTCAGGATCGTCTAATTGTTGTCGAGAAATTTGCACTGGAAGCGCCGAAAACTAAGCTTCTGGTACAAAAATTAAAGGAAATGGCGCTGGATGACGTATTGATCGTCACGAATGAGGTTGATGAAAACTTGTTTTTAGCAGCCCGTAACTTATATAAAGTTGATGTTCGCGATGCAATCGGTATCGATCCTGTTAGCCTAATTGCCTTCGACAAAGTAGTTATGACTGCTGATTCTGTGAAGCAAATTGAGGAGATGCTAGCATGATCCGTGAAGAACGTCTGCTAAAAGTACTACGTGCGCCGCATGTCTCTGAAAAAGCTTCTACAGCGATGGAAAAAAGTAACACCATCGTGCTTAAAGTAGCGAAAGATACGACTAAAGCAGAGATTAAGGCTGCCGTACAGAAACTGTTCGAAGTTGAAGTCAAAGGTGTAAATACTTTACTATTTAAAGGCAAAACCAAACGCCACGGTCAGCGAATTGGTCGTCGTAGCGAATGGAAAAAAGCTTACGTCACTCTGAAAGAAGGCCAGAATCTGGACTTCATCGGTGGTGCAGAGTAAGTCGGAGGAGTAAAGAACAATGGCAGTTGTTAAATGTAAACCTACGTCTCCGGGCCGTCGCCACGTAGTTAAAGTGGTTAACCCTGAGCTGCATAAGGGTAAGCCTTATGCTCCGTTGCTAGAAAAAAGCGACAAAACCGGTGGACGTAACAATAATGGCCGTATTACTACGCGTCATATTGGTGGTGGTCAAAAACCGCATTATCGTCTAATTGACTTTAAACGCAATAAAGATGGTATTGCTGCTACTGTTGAGCGTCTGGAATATGATCCAAATCGTTCGGCGAATATTGCATTAGTTCTCTATAAAGATGGAGAGCGTCGCTATATTCTGGCACCAAAAGGCTTAAAAGCCGGAGACCAAATTCAGTCTGGTGCAGATGCAGCAATTAAAGCAGGTAATGCTTTACCTATGCGTAATATTCCTGTCGGTTCAACGGTTCATAATGTTGAGCTTAAACCGGGTAAAGGTGGTCAGCTGGCGCGTTCAGCCGGTGCTTATGTGCAAATCGTTGCACGTGATGGTAGTTATGTAACTATCCGTTTACGTTCTGGCGAAATGCGTAAAGTACTTTCTGAGTGCCGTGCGACATTAGGTGAAGTTGGTAATGCGGAGCATATGCTGCGTGTTCTGGGTAAAGCTGGTGCTAGCCGCTGGCGTGGAATTCGCCCTACCGTTCGTGGTACAGCGATGAACCCAGTAGACCATCCACATGGTGGTGGTGAAGGTCGTAACTTTGGTAAACACCCAGTAACACCTTGGGGCGTTCAAACCAAAGGTAAAAAGACCCGTAGCAATAAGCGTACTGATAAATATATCGTACGTCACCGTTCTAAAAAATAATTAGAGGATAAACCATGCCACGTTCTCTCAAGAAAGGTCCTTTTATTGACCTGCACTTGCTGAAGAAGGTAGAGAAAGCGGTGGAAAGCGGAGACAAAAAGCCTCTCAAGACTTGGTCCCGTCGTTCAACGATCTTTCCTAACATGATCGGTTTGACCATCGCTATCCATAATGGTCGTCAGCATGTTCCAGTTTTTGTTAACGACGAAATGGTTGGTCATAAATTGGGTGAATTCGCGCCGACCCGTACTTATCGCGGCCATGCGGCCGATAAAAAGGCCAAGAAACGTTAAGGTAGGAGGAAGAGATGGAAACTATAGCTATGCATCGCCACGCTCGTTCTTCTGCTCAGAAGGTTCGTTTAGTGGCTGATCTGATTCGCGGTAAGAAAGTGTCGCAAGCTCTAGAAATTCTGAACTATACCAACAAGAAAGCTGCTGGTTTAGTGAAGAAAGTACTTGAGTCTGCTATCGCTAACGCCGAGCACAACGATGGTGCTGATATTGATGATTTAAAAGTAACGAAAATTTTCGTTAACGAAGGTCCAACTATGAAACGCATCATGCCTCGCGCGAAAGGCCGTGCAGATCGTCTTTTGAAGCGCACCAGCCACATTACTGTGGTTGTGTCCGATCGCTGAGACTCTGGAGACTAGCAATGGGTCAGAAAGTACATCCTAATGGTATTCGCCTGGGTATTGTCAAACCTTGGAACTCTACTTGGTATGCGAATACAAAAGAATTCGCAGACAACCTAGACAGCGATTTTAAAGTACGCCAGTATCTGAATAAAGAACTGGCAAAGGCATCTATTTCACGTATCGTTATCGAACGTCCTGCGAAGAGCATCCGTGTAACTATTCACACTGCTCGTCCTGGTATCGTTATCGGTAAAAAAGGTGAAGATGTCGAGAAACTGCGTAAAACAGTAGCATATATTGCTGGTGTCCCTGCGCAAATCAATATTGCTGAAGTACGTAAGCCTGAACTGGATGCTAAATTAGTTGCTGATAGTATCGCTTCACAGCTGGAACGTCGTGTTATGTTCCGTCGAGCTATGAAACGAGCGGTACAGAATGCTATGCGTCTAGGTGCAAAAGGCATAAAAGTAGAAGTCAGTGGTCGTTTAGGCGGAGCTGAAATTGCACGTACTGAGTGGTATCGTGAAGGCCGTGTGCCATTGCACACCTTGCGTGCTGATATCGATTATAACACTGCAGAAGCGCACACCACTTATGGGGTACTCGGTGTTAAAGTATGGATCTTCAAAGGTGAGATTCTGGGTGGTATGGCTGCTGTTGAACAGGTAGAGAAACCTACAGTTCAACCTAAAAAGCAGCAGCGTAAAGGCCGCAAGGAGAGTCGCTGATGTTACAACCAAAGCGTACGAAATTCCGTAAAATGCATAAAGGTCGCAATCGTGGTCTGGCTGCAGGTACGGATGTTAGCTTCGGCACTTTCGGTCTGAAGGCAGTGGGTCGTGGACGTCTGACTGCACGTCAGATTGAAGCGGCACGTCGTGCCATGACCCGTGCAGTTAAGCGTCAGGGTAAAATCTGGATTCGTGTGTTTCCAGATAAACCTATCACTGAAAAGCCACTTGAAGTGCGTATGGGTAAAGGTAAAGGTAACGTAGAGTATTGGGTTGCCTTGATCCAACCTGGTAAAGTTCTTTATGAAATGGACGGTGTTCCAGAAGAGCTAGCTCGGGAAGGATTCAAGTTGGCAGCAGCAAAACTGCCTATCAAAACCACCTTTGTAACTAAGACGGTGATGTAATGAAAGCAAAAGAGCTGCGCGAAAAAAGCGTTGAAGAGTTGAACACTGAACTGCTTAACCTGCTACGTGAGCAATTTAACTTGAGTATGCAGGCAGCAAGTGGACAGCTGCAACAGTCTCACCTGTTGAAACAAGTACGTCGTGATATTGCACGCGTTAAGACTTTATTGACTGAAAAGGCGGGTGCGTAATGAGCGATAAAATCCGTACTTTGCAAGGTCGTGTAACTAGCGATAAGATGGAGAAATCTATTGTCGTTGCTATTGAGCGTATGGTAAAATATCCTTTATATGGTAAGTTTATCCGTCGTACG
Source organism: Arsenophonus endosymbiont of Aphis craccivora (assembly GCF_013460135.1). GTDB lineage: Bacteria > Pseudomonadota > Gammaproteobacteria > Enterobacterales > Enterobacteriaceae > Arsenophonus > Arsenophonus nilaparvatae. The sequence goes on along the minus strand of NZ_CP038155.1, from coordinate 474,316 downwards.
ACCAAATTGCATGTACATGACGAGAACAATGAATGTGGTATCGGTGATCTAGTGGAAATCCGTGAAACCCGCCCACTGTCCAAAACAAAGTCATGGAGACTTGTTCGCGTTGTAGAAAAAGCTGTTCTTTAATAGGATAGCCATTTCATAATAGAATAAGCGGCTCTTAATAAAGCGGCCGTTTATTTTTTCTGTCCATATTGATGTTGTGGTGTTATAATGTTGCTCCCTCATGTATGGGTAATTGTACTGCCTCTTCAATTTATATAAGAAGCGGCTTAGTTGTAGTTGACATTTAGCGGAGCACTAAAATGATCCAAGAACAGACTATGCTGAACGTAGCCGACAACTCCGGCGCACGTCGCGTAATGTGTATCAAGGTTCTAGGTGGCTCGCACCGTCGCTACGCAGATGTAGGTGATATCATCAAAATTACTGTTAAAGAAGCAATTCCACGCGGTAAAGTGAAAAAAGGTGATGTCCTGAAAGCGGTAGTGGTGCGCACCAAGAAGGGCGTTCGTCGCCCTGACGGTTCTATCATTCGCTTCGATGGCAATGCTTGTGTGTTGTTAAACAATACAAGTGAGCAAGTTATCGGTACGCGTATTTTTGGGCCGGTAACTCGTGAACTTCGTACTGAGAAGTTTATGAAAATTATCTCTCTGGCACCAGAAGTACTCTAAGGAGCGGGCACAATGGCAGCGAAAATCCGTCGTGATGACGAAGTTATCGTGTTAGCTGGTAAAGATAAAGGCAAACGCGGTAAAGTAAAACAGGTTCTTTCTTCTGGTAAAGTCATTGTTGAAGGGATTAATCTGGTTAAGAAACATCAGAAGCCTGTTCCGGCTCTGAGTCAACCAGGTGGCATCGTTGAAAAAGAAACAACAATTGATGTTTCTAACGTTGCAATCTTTAATGTGACAACTGGCAAGGCTGACCGAGTAGGTTTTAGAATTGAAGATGGCAAAAAAGTGCGTTTCTTCAAATCTAACAGTGAAACTATTAAGTAATTTTTGGAGTATACGATGGCGAAACTGCATGATTACTACAAAGACGAGGTAGTCCAAAAGCTGATGACTAAGTTTGGCTACAATTCTGTCATGCAAGTCCCTCGGGTCGAGAAGATCACCCTGAACATGGGTGTTGGTGAAGCTGTTGCCGATAAAAAGCTGCTTGATAATGCAGCTGCTGATTTAGCGGCAATAACAGGGCAAAAACCATTTATCACCAAAGCGCGCAAATCTGTTGCAGGCTTCAAAATCCGTCATGGCTATCCAATCGGCTGTAAAGTGACCCTGCGTGGCGAACGTATGTGGGAATTCTTTGAGCGTCTGATTTTTATTGCTGTACCACGTATCCGTGATTTCCGTGGTTTATCCACTAAATCATTTGATGGTCGCGGTAACTACAGCATGGGTGTACGTGAACAAATCATCTTTCCTGAAATCGATTATGATAAAGTGGATCGTGTACGTGGTTTAGATATTACTATCACCACTAGTGCGAAATCAGATGATGAAGGTCTTGCACTGTTGATGGCGTTTAACTTTCCGTTCCGTAAGTAAGGCAGGGTATTCATGGCTAAACAATCAATGAAAGCGCGTGATGTAAAACGTGCAAAATTAGCTGAAAAATTCTTTGCAAAGCGCACAGAATTGAAAGCTATTATTTCTGATGTGAATACATCTGATGAAGATCGTTGGAATGCTGTTCTTAAGCTGCAAACGCTACCACGTGATTCCAGCCCTTCTCGTCGGCGTAACCGCTGTCGTCAAACTGGGCGTCCGCATGGTTTTCTGCGGAAATTTGGTCTAAGCCGTATTAAAGTCCGTGAATCCGCTATGCGCGGTGAAATCCCGGGTCTTAAAAAGGCTAGCTGGTAATTATCACCAATTGAATCACGGGAGTAAAGACAGATGAGCATGCAAGATCCCATCTCGGATATGCTAACTCGTATCCGTAACGGTCAGGCCGCTAATAAAGCTGCGGTCAACATGCCTTCCGCTAAGCTAAAAGTAGCGATTGCTACAGTGCTTAAGGAAGAAGGTTATATCGAAGATTATAAAATTGAAGGCGACATCAAGACAACCTTGGAAATTACATTGAAATATTTCCAAGGTAAGGCTGTTGTAGAAAGCATTCAGCGTGTAAGCAGCCCAAGTTTGCGTATCTATAAGAAAAAAGATGAGCTACCACAGGTTATGGCTGGTTTAGGCATTGCGATTATTTCTACTTCTAAAGGTGTCATGACTGATCGTGCAGCTCGCCAAGCAGGTTTAGGTGGCGAAATTCTCTGCTACGTAGCTTAATTCGGGAGGAAAGAATGTCTCGTGTGGCAAAAGCACCTGTCGTCATTCCTGCCGGCGTAGAAGTTAAACTTGACGGTCAGGATATAACGATTAAAGGTAAAAATGGCGAGCTTACTCGTACAATCCATAAAGCTGTTGAAGTCAAAGATGCTGATAATCAATTAACGTTTGCAGCTCGTGAAGGTTTTGCTGATGCATGGGCGCAAGCGGGTACGACGCGTTCTTTATTGAATGCAATGGTTATTGGTGTTACCGAAGGCTTCACTAAGAAACTTCAGCTGGTTGGTGTCGGTTATCGTGCAGCTATTAAAGGCAATACTGTAAGTTTGTCCTTAGGTTTCTCTCATCCAGTAGAGCATGAACTGCCAGCAGGTATTACTGCAAAATGTCCTTCACAGACTGAAATTGTGTTGGAAGGAGCAGATAAACAGGCAATTGGCCAAGTTGCAGCAGAATTGCGTGCTTACCGTCGTCCTGAACCTTATAAAGGTAAAGGTGTTCGTTACGCCGATGAAATCGTGCGTACTAAAGAGGCTAAGAAGAAGTAAGGTAACACTATGGATAAGAAAGTAGCTCGTATCCGTCGTGCGACCCGCGCACGCCGCAAACTACATGAACTGGGTGCAACGCGCTTGGTGGTACACCGTACCCCTCGACATATTTATGCGCAGGTTATTGCACCAAACGGTTCTGAAACTTTGGTGGTTGCTTCTACTACAGAAAAAACTATCAATGAGCAAGTAAAGTACACAGGAAACAAAGAAGCAGCAGCAGCAGTTGGTAAATTAATTGCTGAGCGCGCGTTGGAAAAAGGCATCAAAGAAGTTGCTTTTGACCGTTCTGGTTTCCAATATCATGGTCGAGTCCAGGCACTGGCAGATGCTGCCCGTGAAGCTGGCCTTCAGTTCTAAGGTAGAGGTGTAAGATGGCTCACATCGAGAAACAAGCTGGCGAACTGCAGGAAAAGCTGATCGCGGTAAATCGTGTAGCAAAAACCGTTAAAGGTGGTCGTATTTTTAGTTTTACAGCACTAACTGTCGTTGGTGATGGTAACGGTCGTGTTGGTTTTGGCTACGGTAAGGCACGCGAAGTTCCGGCAGCAATCCAGAAAGCGATGGAAAAAGCCCGTCGCAATATGAAAAACGTCGCTCTCAATAATGGTACTTTGTATCATCCTGTAAAAGGTGCTCACACAGGTTCTCGTGTGTTTATGCAACCTGCTTATGAAGGTACGGGTATCATCGCAGGCGGTGCAATGCGTGCTGTTTTGGAAGTCGCGGGTGTTCATAACGTACTGGCTAAAACCTATGGTTCCACGAACCCAATTAATGTTGTTCGTGCAACGCTGGATGCTTTAGACAGTATGAAGTCTCCAGAAATGGTCGCAGCTAAGCGTGGTAAATCCGTCGAAGAAATTCTGGGGTAATGGACCATGGCTAAGACTATTATAATTACACAATTTCGCAGTACTATTGGTCGTTTGCCAAAACATAAGGCAACCATGATCGGTTTAGGTCTGCGTCGTATTGGTCATACTGTAGAACGTGAAGATACACCAGCGGTCCGCGGCATGATCAATTTGGTTTCCTACATGGTTAAAGTTGAGGAGTAACAGATGCGCTTAAATACTCTGTCTCCAGCTGAAGGTGCTAAACATGCACCTAAACGCGTAGGTCGCGGTATTGGTTCCGGTTTAGGTAAAACTGGCGGACGTGGTCATAAAGGTCAGAAGTCTCGTTCTGGCGGTGGAGTACGTCGTGGTTTTGAAGGCGGTCAGATGCCTCTATATCGTCGTTTACCAAAATTTGGTTTTACTTCACGTAAAGCAATGATTACTGCAGAAGTTCGTTTGTCAGACTTTGCTAAAGTTGAAGGCGATGTCATTGATCTGAATACACTGAAAGCTGCTAATATAGTTGGCATTCAAATAGAATATGCGAAAGTTATTCTTTCTGGTGAAGTTAATCGTCCAGTAACTGTACGTGGTCTTCGTGTAACAAAAGGTGCACGGACTGCAATTGAAGCGGCTGGCGGTAAAATCGAGGAATAAGTTACAGATGTCGAAGCAACCAGGTTTAGATTTTCAAAGTGCTAAAGATGGCATAGGCGAACTTAAACGCAGGCTTTTGTTTGTTATTGGGGCGCTGATTGTTTTCCGTATTGGTTCTTTTATTCCTATTCCTGGTATTGATGCCACTGTGCTTGCCAAATTGCTTGAACAGCAAAGAGGCACCATCATTGAAATGTTTAATATGTTCTCTGGTGGTGCACTTAGTCGTGCTTCTATCTTTGCATTGGGAATTATGCCGTATATTTCGGCATCGATTATTGTCCAATTACTGACTGTAGTTAATCCACGTCTAGCAGAGATTAAGAAGGAAGGGGAAGCCGGTCGCCGTAATATTAGTCAATATACGCGTTATGGTACTTTGGTATTAGCGATATTCCAATCTATTGGTATTGCGACAGGTTTACCAAATATGGCTGGAATGCAAGGGTTGGTAATCAATCCTGGTTTTCCGTTTTATTTCATGGCCGTTGTTAGTTTAGTGACAGGAACAATGTTTCTGATGTGGCTAGGCGAACAAATTACTGAAAGAGGTATTGGAAACGGTATCTCTATCATTATCTTTGCAGGTATAGTTGCGGGGCTCCCGCCGGCCATTGGCCATACCATTGAGCAAGCTCGGCAAGGCGATTTGCACTTCCTCCTGTTGTTCTTGATTGCAGTTTTAGTATTTGCTGTGACTTATTTTGTTGTCTTTATGGAACGTGGTCAGCGTCGCATAGTGGTTAACTACGCAAAACGTCAACAAGGTCGTCGCATTTATGCTGCACAAAGCACACATTTACCATTAAAGGTAAATATGGCAGGTGTTATTCCTGCAATTTTTGCTTCCAGTATTATACTGTTCCCAGGTACAATAGCTTCCTGGTTTGGTGATGGAACAGGTTGGGGTTGGCTGACAGCTATTTCAATGTATTTGCAGCCAGGACACCAGCTTTATGTGTTACTTTATGCATCTGCAATCATCTTCTTCTGTTTCTTTTATACGGCATTAGTTTTTAATCCGCGAGAGACAGCAGATAACCTGAAGAAGTCCGGTGCATTTGTACCAGGAATTCGTCCGGGAGAGCAAACGGCCAAGTATATTGACAAAGTAATGACACGCCTAACATTAGTAGGTGCATTGTATATTACTTTTATTTGCTTAATCCCGGAGTTCATGCGTGACGCAATGAAAGTTCCATTCTATTTTGGTGGTACTTCACTTCTAATTGTCGTCGTCGTTATTATGGACTTTATGGCTCAAGTGCAAACTCTTATGATTTCCAGTCAATATGAGTCTGCATTGAAAAAGGCAAATCTTCAAGGCAAATAATTGTCTTTAAATTAATTTGCTTAGGAAGTTACGGAGAGTAAAAATGAAAGTTCGTGCTTCAGTCAAGAAATTATGCCGTAACTGTAAAATCATTAGACGTGAAGGTATTGTTCGTGTGATTTGCAGCGTTGAACCAAGACATAAACAACGTCAAGGTTAAGAAAAAGCATTTTTTTCTTGCAAAGTTGGGTTAAGCTGGCTAAATTAGCCAGCCAAACTTTTTATCTAAAAAAATGTATAACTGTTTGAGTATCCTGAAAGCGGGCTTTTCAGAACAGTTATGCAGTATTTAACTTTAGGAGTGCATAGTGGCCCGTATAGCAGGCATTAACATTCCTGATCAACATACCGTAATCGCATTAACATCGATTTACGGCATCGGCAAAACTCGCTCACAGTCAATCTGTGCAGCAACTCGTATTGCTGAGCATGTTAAGATCAGTGAGCTGTCTGAAGAGAAAATCGACAAGTTACGTGACGAAGTTGCTAAATACATTGTTGAAGGTGATTTGCGTCGTGAAGTTACCCTAAGCATCAAGCGCTTAATGGATCTTGGTTGTTATCGTGGTTTACGTCACCGACGTGGTCTTCCTGTGCGTGGTCAACGTACTAAGACTAATGCGCGTACCCGTAAGGGCCCGCGTAAGCCGATCAAGAAATAGTCGGGGTATTAAATAATGGCAAAAGCACCTATTCGTGCACGTAAGCGTGTAAGAAAACAAGTTTCAGACGGTGTGGCTCATATCCATGCTTCTTTTAACAACACAATTGTTACCATTACTGATCGTCAAGGTAATGCATTGGGTTGGGCAACCGCAGGTGGTTCTGGTTTTCGTGGTTCTCGTAAGTCTACTCCGTTTGCCGCTCAAGTTGCAGCAGAACATTGTGCTGAGGCAGTGAAAGAGTACGGAATCAAAAACTTAGAAGTTATGGTTAAAGGACCTGGTCCTGGCCGTGAGTCAACTATCCGTGCGTTAAATGCGGCTGGTTTCCGCATTACTAACATTACTGATGTGACTCCGATCCCTCATAACGGTTGTCGTCCACCGAAGAAACGTCGTGTTTAATTACGTTGCGTTTTTAGGATTGTTGGAGAAAGAAAATGGCTAGATATTTGGGTCCTAAGCTCAAGCTGAGCCGTCGCGAGGGGACAGATCTTTTTCTTAAGTCTGGCGTTCGCGCGATTGACACCAAGTGTAAATTAGAACAGGCACCAGGACAGCATGGCGCACGTAAACCGCGTCTATCTGATTATGGTGTTCAGTTACGTGAGAAACAGAAAGTTCGTCGTATTTACGGTGTTCTAGAACGTCAATTCCGTAACTATTATAAAGAAGCAACACGGTTGAAAGGTAATACGGGCGAAAATTTGCTCAATTTGCTTGAAGGTCGTTTAGACAATACTGTTTATCGTATGGGTTTTGGCGCAACACGTGCGGAAGCACGTCAGATGGTTAGCCATAAAGCTATCATGGTAAATGGTCAAGTCGTTAATATTGCTTCTTATCAGGTTTCCCCGAATGACGTTATCAGCGTTCGTGAAAAAGCAAAAAAACAGTCTCGTATTAAGGCTGCTTTAGAACTTGCTGAACAGCGTGAGAAGCCAAATTGGCTGGAGGTTGATGCGGTTAAGATGGAAGGTGTGTTCAAACGTATTCCTGAACGTGCTGATCTGTCTGCTGACATTAACGAACACCTGATCGTCGAGCTTTACTCTAAGTAAAGCTTAGTACCAAAGAGAGGACACAATGCAGGGTTCTGTGACAGAGTTTCTTAAACCGCGCCTGGTTGATATCGAGCAAATTAGTTCGACGCACGCCAAGGTAACCCTTGAACCGTTAGAACGTGGCTTTGGCCATACTCTTGGTAACGCACTACGCCGTATTTTGCTTTCGTCTATGCCTGGTTGTGCTGTGACCGAGGTTGAAATTGATGGTGTACTGCATGAGTACAGCACTAAAGAAGGTGTGCAGGAAGATATCCTGGAGATTCTCCTTAACCTGAAAGGGCTGGCGGTAAAAGTTCACGGTAAAGATGAAGTTATTCTGAGCTTGAATAAATCTGGAATTGGCCCTGTGACTGCCGCCGATATCACCCCTAATGATGATATCGAAATCGTCAAGCCGCAACATGTTATCTGCCATCTAACTGATGAAAGCGCTGCTATTAATATGCGTATTAAAGTACAGCGTGGTCGTGGATATGTGCCGGCTTCTGCCCGTATTCATTCGGAAGAAGATGAGCGCCCAATCGGTCGTTTATTAGTTGATGCATGCTATAGCCCTGTAGAGCGTATTGCCTACAATGTTGAAGCGACGCGTGTAGAACAACGCACTGATTTGGATAAGCTGGTTATCGAGATGGAAACTAACGGCACAATCGATCCAGAAGAGGCGATTCGTCGAGCAGCAACTATCTTGGCTGAACAACTCGAAGCTTTCGTTGATTTACGCGATGTTGCTAAGGTTGAAGTTAAAGATGAGAAGCCAGAGTTTGATCCGATTCTGCTGCGCGCAGTTGACGATCTGGAATTGACTGTCCGCTCTGCTAACTGTTTAAAAGCAGAAGCTATCCACTACATCGGTGATTTGGTTCAGCGCACTGAAGTTGAGTTGCTTAAAACGCCTAATCTTGGTAAAAAATCACTTACTGAAATTAAGGATGTTTTGGCATCAAGAAGTTTATCGCTAGGCATGCGTCTAGAAAATTGGCCTCCAGCAAGTATTGCTGATGAATGAGATCACAGGTTAAGGTTTTACTGAGAAGGATAAGGTCATGCGCCATCGTAAGAGTGGTCGTAAATTGAACCGCAATAGTAGCCATCGCCAAGCTATGTTTCGTAACATGGCTGGCTCTTTAGTTCGTCATGAGATTATCAAGACAACTTTACCAAAGGCGAAAGAGTTGCGCCGTGTCGTTGAGCCACTGATTACTCTTGCCAAGACCGACAGCGTAGCTAATCGTCGTCTGGCATTTGCCCGTACTCGTGATAATCAGATCGTGGCAAAATTATTTAATGAACTTGGACCGCGTTTCGCGACCCGTGCAGGTGGTTATACTCGTATTATGAAGTGTGGCTTCCGTGCAGGTGACAATGCGCCTATGGCTTACATCGAGCTTGTTGATCGTACTGTTGAGTCTCAAGCAGAAGTAACTGCAGAATAAATTTGCAATTACATAAAAAACCGGGATTAATCCCGGTTTTTTATTATCTAAAAATTAACTTTTTGTCATTTCATAGTTTGCTATCATAGTGGATAATATTTATACATATATAAGAGGTGGTTATGTATCATATAGGTAAATTAGCTAAGTTAGCAGATGTTACAACCGATACAATTCGTTTCTATGAAAAACAAGGGCTAATGGAACGTCCTAATCGTACAGAAAGTGGTTATCGTCTTTATAGCAAAAAAGATTTACAACGTTTACGTTTTATTCGTTATGTTAAGCAGTTAGGCTTTACTTTGGAATCTATTTCAGAATTATTGTCTATTCGCATTGATCCTGCCCATCATACTTGCCAGGAGTCGAAAAATATTGTGGATGCTCGCTTGCAGGAGATTGAAATTAAAATTATAGAGATGGAGAGAATGAGAAATTCATTAAAAATGCTTAGTGCGGCTTGTTGTGGTAGTAAACATGTTAGTACTGGATGTTCAATTTTAGAGATCCTTGCACAAGGCCGCCAGTAAACATTAAATGATATGTCCGTTTTGGATGAAATAAAATGTTATAGATGTTTATTTAAAAAGTCATTGATATTGGAGAATTTGGTATTGCAAATTATCAGCATAAACGAGGCCTTATAAAGAAGATTACAGTAGAGGCGATACTGTATGATCATCTGTTTAGGCAACGAATTGAAAAAAATAAAAAAGGAAAATGGAGTTATCAAAGAAAAATGAAACATAGTAAAGAGCAAACTAGTGGGTTAGTAATAATAAATTTTTAAAATTACGCATTACTAACCCACTAGTTTTGATTATTTTTGTTTTTTTAATAAATCACGAATTTCTGTTAATAATGTGACTTCTTTAGTTGGTGCTGCTGCTGGTGCTTCTTCTTTTTCGCGACGCAATTTATTTATAAGTTTTATCGCAATAAAAATTGCTATAGCGATGATTAGAAAATCAAAAATATTTTGAATAAATACACCATAATTCATAGTAACAGCAGGTATATTATCGTGGGCTTCCTTTAAGACAAAATGAAATTGCTTAAAATCAATACCGCCGATAAGTAATCCAAGGGGAGGCATAATAATATCTGCAACAAGAGAAGAAACAATTTTGCCAAATGCTGCACCAATAATAACACCCACAGCTAGATCAAGAACGTTGCCTTTCATTGCAAATTCACGGAATTCTTTTAAAAAGCTCATAGTCCCCTCACCATTAATCAAAATAGAACGTAAAATTTTATAAGAATGTTTAAATTATAATATCTATTAATATATTTCTATCAAAATTTTTACAAAAAGAATGGGCTAGGTTGGAAGATCTTTTCTACTTCAGGAACATGTTTTTTATCAGTAATGAACATAATGATGTGATCATCTTGTTCAATAATATGATAGCTATTTGCAATGATGACTTCATCATCACGAACAATAGCACCGATAATTGTGCCTGGAGGAAGCTTTATTTCTGAAATTTTTCTACCAACAACTTTGGATGTGTTTTCATCACCGTGAGCAATAGCTTCTATCGCTTCAGCAACGCCTTTACGTAAGGATGAAACATTAATTATATCTGCTTTACGAACATGTCCTAATAAAGCAGAAATTGTTGCTTGTTGAGGTGATATAGCGATATCAATGACTCCTCCTTGTACCAGATCAACATAAGCAGAACGTTGGATAAGAACCATCACTTTCTTTGCGCCCATTTTTTTGGCAAGCATAGCTGACATAATATTGGCTTCATCATCATTAGTCAGTGCTATAAAAACATCTGTTTGCTCAATATGTTCTTCCGCTAAAAGCTCTTGATCTGAAGCATCACCATAAAACACGATTGTATCATGTAATAGTTCTGCTAATTCGGTTGCTCTTTCTTGATCACGTTCTATTAATTTGACGCTGTAATCTTTTTCTAGCTGTTTTGCTAGCCCTGCACCAACATTGCCACCACCAACTATCATAATTCGCTTGTAGGGTTTTTCCAGTCGTTGCAGTTCGCTCATTACAGCACGAATATGCTCAGTGGCTACAACAAAGAAGATTTCATCTCCTGCCTCAATAATAGTGGATCCCTGTGGTCTAATGGGTCTATCTTGGCGAAATATAGCAGCAATTCGGGTATCAATATGGGGTAAATGTTCGCGTAAATTTAAGAGGGAATTTCCTACTAATGAACCTCCATAGTAGGCTTTTGCAGCAACAATACTTACTTTACCACTGGCGAAGTTAACAACCTGAAGTGCACCAGGATATTGGATTAATTTATAAATATAATCAATGACAAGCTGCTCTGGAGAAATAAGATAATCAATCGGTATGTGATCAGGTGTAAAAAGTTTTTCAGTTTCTTTGATATATTCAGATGCGCGTATTCTAGCAACTTTATTTGGCGTATTAAAAAGAGAATAAGCCATTTGGCATGCAATCATATTAGTTTCATCTGAATTTGTCACAGCGACTAACATATCAGCATCTTCAGCACCGGCTTCCCTTAGGATCCTAGGGTATGAGCCATGCCCACTGACAACTCTTAGGTCGAATTTATCTTGTAGCTGGCGCAAACGTTCAGTATTAGTATCAACGATAGTGATATCGTTGTTTTCATCAACTAAATTTTCTGCAAGTGTTCCACCAACTTGTCCTGCACCTAATATGATAATTTTCATTATATTTTTATCTTACTGCCAGATTGAGTATTTATTCAAAATAGTAGTGTTAATTTTTTATCAGAGAAGCATAAAAGAAACCGTCTCCTCCACGTTGAGTTGGTAATATTTGTTGGCCTAGTTCCATATTGTTATTTAAAGATGCTTCAGGATGATGAAAAAGAAATTTCTGTATTTGTTCTTTGTTTTCATCCGGTAAAATTGAGCAAGTTGCATAAACCAGGATGCCATTGGTTTTTAAATAAGGCCAGATAGCTTCTAGAATTTCATATTGTAATTTAACTAACTGCTGGATATCTGTCGGTTTTCTTAACCATTTTATATCCGGATGCCTACGAATTACACCTGTCGCAGAGCAAGGTGCATCTAGCAATATACGATCAAATTTCGCACCCGATGGCCATTCTAGTGGTCTACGTCCATCACCAACAATAACTCTTGCATGTAATTTTAGTCGATTAAGATTTTCTTGGATACGTTTTATTCGTAGTTCATCAATATCAACCGCTAAAACATCCGCTTTGGGAGCAAGTTCTAGTATATAAGTTGTTTTACCACCTGGAGCTGCGCAAAGGTCAAGGATATATTCACCATGTTTAGGTGCTAGTAATTCAACGCATTGTTGAGCAGATAAATCTTGAATTGTTACCCAACCTTGGTCAAAGCCTGGTAATTGGTTAACCGCACACGGTTTTTGTAATTTGATAGCGAATTTACTGTCTTTGCTTAAACTGGCCTCTATACCTGCTTGCTGTAATAGTATTAGATAATCGTGAGTAGAATGATACAATTGATTTACTCTTAGCCACATAGGTGGTTTTTGGTTATTGGCCTCAATAATCTCTTCCCACTGAGCAGGATAAACTTGCTGAATTTTTTCTAATAGCCATTTAGGATGTAAATAATTGCTTTCATTATTATTGGCTTTTGCATTTAATGCTTGTTCTTGCCGTTGAAATTGTCTTAATACACCATTAATTAAGCCTGTTAGTTGAGGGTGTTTCAGTGTGATAGCACCATCAACAGTTTCTGCTAGTGCGGCGTGTGGGAGAATACGAGTAAAATGAAGTTGGTAAATTCCTACCATAATAAGATAGTGAATAATGCGTTTTTTTCCCTTTAATGGTTTAGTTATTAATTTTTGAATAAACCATTCCAATAAGGGTAACACTCTAAGTACACCAAAACTGAGTTCTTGTAAAAGAGCTTTATCTTTATCTGATATATTTTTTTGCCATTCGGGCAGTACAGTGCTTAATGATTGTTTTTGATCAATAACCTGGGCAATGACTTGGGCACAAATGCTTCTAAGGTTATATTTTTTATTCATGTTAAATATAATTACCCACTAATCATAAATGCAAACAAGAAATTTATTACTAATTTGGTTGCAATGCTGAATTTATTATTCTGCCAGGAATAAACCATCCGTGACGAGAGTTTAGAAAATCACTAGCTAACATTATTTTTTTACCGGCCGGTTGTATTTTTAAGATATTTAAAATACCTTTCGCGGTTGCCACTTTAATCCCTGTTTTATCTGCACTTAAAATTGTTCCCGGTGGTGAAGCGTCAATTTCATGATCAATGAGTTCGGCATACCAAACTTTAATAGGTTGATCTGCAACAATAAAATAACTTACTGGCCAAGGATTGAATGCACGGATACATCGCTCAATTTCTTCAGCCGAAAGTGTCCAATAAATTAATGCTTCATCTTTACTCAGTTTTTCAGCATAGTTAGCGAATGTATCATTTTGTTCTTCTGGTTTTGCTTGCCCTGAAGTGAGTAAATCAATAGTATGTAGGAGTGCAATAGGGCCTAGTTTTGCAAGTTTTTGATATAGGGTTGCGCTAGTATCTTTTAGTTCAATAGGGCAGCTAACTTTGTAAAGCATATCTCCGGTATCCAGACCAATATCCATTTGCATAATCGTAATACCGGTTTCTTTATCACCAGCCCAAATTGAGCGTTGAATTGGCGCTGCGCCTCTCCAGCGGGGTAGTAGTGAGCCATGAACATTCAGGCAGCCCATTGGTAGCATATTTAATACAATTTCAGGTAAAATTAGGCCATATGCGACAACAACCATAACATCGGCATGCTGATTTTCAATCCAGCGCTGACTGTCTGTTGTTTTTAGATTTGTTGGCTGAAAAATAGGAATATTATTTTCTTCGGCTAGCGTTTTTACTGGGCTTGATGCGAGTTTTTGCCCTCTTCCAAATGGTTTATCAGGTTGTGTCAGAACGCCAACAATTTGATACTTATCCTTGATACCAAGTAATGCAGCTAAATGTTGTGCTGCAAAATCTGGGGTGCCGGCAAAAATGATGCGTAGACAGTCTGACACGTAAAGATCCCTATATTATAAAATATGATAAATATCATTTTGTTGTTTTAGCTTTTAGACGTTCAAGCTTTTCAATTTTCTGCCTAATGCGTTGGCGTTTTAATGCAGAAAGATAGTCAATAAATAATTTGCCATTTAGATGATCTATTTCATGTTGAATACAGATAGCAAGTAGATCATCAGTTTCTAATTCAAACTCTTTTCCATTGATATCTAAGGCTTTAATTTTGATCCATTTAGCACGAGATACAAATGCCCGTTGTTCCGGTACAGAAAGACAACCTTCTTCAATTCCAGTTTCACCAGCTGTTTCTAGGATAACAGGATTTATAAGTACCAATCTTTCATTACGAGATTCTGAAACGTCTATAACAATAATTCTTTGATGAATATTGACCTGTGTTGCGGCTAAACCAATACCTTCTTCTTCATACATCGTTTCAAACATATCATTCACGATACGTTGTATTTCTGCATCAACTTTTTTTAACGGTTCTGCAATTTTGCGAAGACGCTCATCTGGGTAATGTAATATATTTAATACTGACATAAATGTTTAAAGCTATATCCAAAAAGTGAAAGTTATTTAATACCTATTCTAGACATTTCTCATTATGATTGACAGTATTGGTTATAAATGGAACACACTTATTGCCAATTAAGTCAGGAAAGTATATGGATCCAATGTAAATATGGTTACGTATGAGAATGGTCTCTCATCTTTCAACTGTCAATGCTGCTGCAATTGTAGAGAAACTTATTGCATTAAATAATGTTAAAATTGCTTCTCTTCGGGCATGTGGGTTATCACCGAATCAATGTATACAATTTACTCATGCAAATTCAAAAGCTATTTATGCGGCAATGAAATGGCTTGATGTAAGCGAGCATAAACTCATTACGTTATCCGATCCAAATTATCCATATTTATTAAAACAGATATATTCGCCACCAATTATACTCTTCGTTGCTGGTAAAGAGAAAGCGCTTTCTTCTACTCAAATTGCTTTGGTAGGGAGTCGTTATAATGATTTTTATGGTGAGAAATGGGCTCAAATATTTAGTCAGGAACTGGTACATCACAAATTTATAATACCATTGGTTTAGCAATAGGTATTGATGGAATTAGCCATAAAACTGCATTAAAACATGATGGAATAACTGTTGCTGTATTAGGTAGTGGTTTAAATAAATTATATCCAACCCAACATACTAGTTTGGCGGATAAAATTAAGGAGCAAGGGGCGTTAGTATCAGAATATCTACCAGATACTCCTCCATTAGCCAAGAATTTGCCGCGTCGAAATCGTATAATTAGTGGCTTAAGTAAAGCCGTCGTTGTGATTGAGGCTGGATTAAAAAGTGGTTCATTAATTACAGCTAAATGTGCATTGGAGCAAGGGCTTTGTTGAATAAATCAGAATTAGCCGACAGGATGGCTCCCTCTGCTACAGCTGTTATCCGATCCTGACGCTGTGTGGCATACCCAACAACGTCATACGGTTCAGCGCTTTGACCATCGCCATTGCTTCACCTACCTGAGCCTCATAGTCACGCAGGCTCAGATGGCCACCCAGCAAAGTTTTTATGCGGAACATCGCTGTTTCTGCCACTGAACGCCGGTGATAACCCACTTTCTTTTTCCACATATAATTACTCCTGCTCAGACGCTGATTCGCCACCGCATGGTTACGTTCATGGTACTTGTCCGGCCAGTATTTCGCTCCGCTTTGCGGCGGGATAAGGGGCCTGATTTTCCGGTGGGTTTGGTTAATCATGCCCGGCAGTGCCTGCGCATCTGTCGTTCCGCTGAGCGATAAGTCGGCACAGATAATCTCATGATTCACACTGTCTGCTGCCAGATGAAGCTTGCGCCACACTCTTCGTCTGTCAGCCCCATGCTGCCTGACTTTCCATTCACCTTCGCCAAAGACCTTCAGACCGGTACTGTCGATGACCAGATGCGAGATTTCACCACGCGTTGGCGTTTTTATGCTGATGTTGACGCTCTTTGCTCGTCTGCTGACCAGCGAGTAGTCCGGACAGCACAGCGGCAAAGACATGAGTTTAAAAATCGAATCAACGAAGCCCTGTAATGCCCGTAGCGACAGGTTAAACACACGCTTCATCATCAGGACAGTGGTAACAGCCATATCGCTGTAGTAAAGCGGCCGGCCACGACCTTCAGGCGAAGAACTGTCAGTCCATCCAGCGATGGCCGACTCATCAAGCCAGACCGTCAGGGAACCGCGTTGTCTGAGTGCCTTGTTGTACGCGGGCCAGTTAGTAATTTTAAACTTTTGCTTTGCCATGGGGACCTGATGTTGAAACGAATTTAGCGATCAGATCCGCCAATCACCTAAAAGTTCGATTTATTCAACAAAGCCTTACCAATTTTAACATACACACCAAAATAAGTAGAATAAAAAAACATTAATACAAGCTAACTACCTAACTTGTCCAAGCGTGAAGCTTTGCAATATCTATACCCTACATTGATATCAACTGTTCTAAACAGGACAAATATACTGTTATCATTCAGCTTTTCAATAACAGCAACCCAGCATTTTTGCCTATCACTTGATCATAAATCTTATTCAAGAGACAAACTGATCTGCTGGGTATTGATGTTTACTATTACAAATCAAACCACAATCTAGCTATTATTTTTTACCATAACCTTGTGGATTCTGACATTGCCAACGCCATCCATCAGCAGCCATCTGTTGAATTGAGCGAGTGGCTTTCCATCCCAAATCACGTTCAGCTTTAGCAGAACTTGACCAACATTCAGCAATATCACCTGGTCGGTGAGGACTGATTTCATAGGCGATTTTTTTACCACAAGCTTCTTCAAATGCTTTCAGCATCTCTAATACACTTGTCCCATTACCTGTGCCTAAATTGTAAATGTGTAAACCAGGCTTAAAACCAACTGATTTAAGTGCCGCAATATGCCCATCAGCGAGATCCATGACATGAATATAATCACGCACTCCTGTGCCATCTGGGGTAGGATAATCATCACCAAAAATCATCAATTTCTGCTGCCGACCAATGGCTACCTGAGTGATATAAGGTGTCAAATTATTAGGTATACCTTGCTGATCTTCCCCCATCGTGCCGGATGGATGTGCCCCAACCGGATTAAAATAACGAAGCAGGGTAACCGACCAACTATTATCAGCATACTGGAGATCCGATAAACAGCGCTCTACCATAAATTTACTGCTACCGTATGGATTAGTGGTATTGCCAATCGGAAACTCTTCGGTGATAGGCACCGTTGCCGGATCACCATAAACGGTGGCAGAAGAGCTAAAAATAATATTTTTTATACCAGCACGATGCATACTACGCGCTAATACCAGCGTGCCATTGACATTATTATCATAATATTCAAGAGGCTTAGTAACTGATTCACCAACCGCTTTTAATCCAGCAAAATGAATAACGGCTTTAATAGTATGGTTGGAAAAAATAGTGTCTAATAATTTTTCATCACGTACATCTCCATGATAAAAAACTGCACGAAAACCCGTTAATGTTTCTATTCGCGCCAATACTTCACTACTGGCATTACACAAATTATCTAAAATAACAGGCTGCATCCCCGCTGCCAACATCTGAACGCATGTGTGACTACCAATATAACCCATACCGCCTGTTACTAATATTTCCACATTAACCTCTTTTCCAACCTTAATTAAATTAGGAGATTGCCTGGATGAGCAAATAAGCCATGAACATAATATTATGGGCTTTGTTGAATAAATCAGAATTAGCCGACAGGATGGCTCCCTCTGCTACAGCTGTTATCCGATCCTGACGCTGTGTGGCATACCCAACAACGTCATACGGTTCAGCGCTTTGACCATCGCCATTGCTTCACCTACCTGAGCCTCATAGTCACGCAGCCTCAGATGGCCACCCAGCAAAGTTTTTATGCGGAACATCGCTGTTTCTGCCACTGAACGCCGGTGATAACCCACTTTCTTTTTCCACATATCATTACTCCTGCTCAGACGCTGATTCGCCACCGCATGGTTACGTTCATGGTACTTATCCGGCCAGTATTTCGCTCCGCTTCGCGGCGGGATAAGGGGCCTGATTTTCTTTCTTAGCAACGCATCGTGGCAGTAACAGGCGTCATAAGCACCGTCTGCTGACACTTCCCTGATTTTCCGGTGGGTTTGGTTAATCAGGCCCGGCAGTGCCTGCGCATCTGTCGTTCCGCTGAGCGATAAGTCGGCACAGATAATCTCATGAGTCACACTGTCTGCTGCCAGATGAAGCTTGCGCCACACTCTTCGTCTGTCAGCCCCATGCTGCCTGACTTTCCATTCACCTTCGCCAAAGACCTTCAGACCGGTACTGTCGATGACCAGATGCGAGATTTCACCACGCGTTGGCGTTTTTATGCTGATGTTGACGCTCTTTGCTCGTCTGCTGACCAGCGAGTAGTCCGGACAGCACAGCGGCAAAGACATGAGTTTAAAAATCGAATCAACGAAGCCCTGTAATGCCCGTAGCGACAGGTTAAACACACGCTTCATCATCAGGACAGTGGTAACAGCCATATCGCTGTAGTAAAGCGGCCGGCCACGACCTTCAGGCGAAGAACTGTCAGTCCATCCAGCGATGGCCGACTCATCAAGCCAGACCGTCAGGGAACCACGTTGTCTGAGTGCCTTGTTGTACGCGGGCCAGTTGGTAATTTTAAACTTTTGCTTTGCCATGGGGACCTGATGTTGAAACGAATTTAGCGATCAGCTCCGCCAATCACCTAAAAGTTCGATTTATTCAACAAAGCCAATATTATGCTATGTAAGCAATGATATATCGATAAACATCACATTTTAGCTAACTAATATATCACGCCATTCAATAATATAATCTTTGATAAAGAAAATTAGCGATAATATTTATTATTATGAAACTAATAAGCTTAGTTGCGGCAATAATATTTATCGGATTGCTATTTATTATCAATCAGGAAATGAGCTATTGCATTTCAACCGGATCGACATGGATCATGACATTTAAGATATTGGGATTTTCAAGTAATTTTTTTCGTGCTGAAACAGCAATTAGATGGCCTTGTTCTACCGTTAAAAGGCCATTAACCTCAAGATGAACATCAACTAGTAAATAATCACCAGATTTACGGGTCTTAAGATCATGAATATCAATCACGCCGTCCATTGCCAACAGCTGTTTACGAATAGTCACTAGGGTCTGTTCATCAGACCCCTTATCCATCAAATCGTTAAACGCTTGATAAGTAAACTTATACCCCATTTTAATAACTAGAACACCAACAATTAAGGCCGCAATAGGATCAAAGATCTTAAAACTACATAAACTAGCAATGATACCAATGGCAACTACTAAAGATGAAGCTGCGTCTGAACGTGCATGCCATGCATTAGCAACTAACATACTTGAATTAACCTTATTTGCCACAAAAAGCATATAACGAAACAGACCTTCTTTAACAATAAGTGATAATAGCGCAGCAACCAGAGCAATAATATGCACATCGGGAATTTCAGCTGGATTTAGCATTTTTTCAATCGCTTTCCATACCATGCCCCCGCCAACCACTAACAAAATTGTTCCCAGTACTAAAGATGCTCCATTTTCATAGCGAAAATGGCCATAAGGGTGATCGGCATCCGGTTGTTTATGACTATGTTTATTCGCAATCAACACCACAAAATCTGCCAATAAATCTGATAATGAGTGAAGACCATCAGCAATCAAACCTTGGGAATGTGCCAAAAAGCCGATAATAATTTGCCATAAAGAGAGAAACAAGTTGACAATGATACTAATGATCGTGCTCTTTTTGGCAGCTTTAAATTTTATTTGCTGCTCATCGGAAACAAAAAGTCTGTGTTTTTCTTCGCGGTGTTTAGTCTGTGTCATAATCAAATTCTGAAGTTAATTATTTTTAGTAAAATAAGGAAAAGATGATAGTAAACCTTAAAAACAATATTGTTATTATTAATGCTAATTTTATTCAAAAACAAATATTAATTTACCTTCCTATAATATGACATAAAAAATTATATTTGTCTTGATTTTTCATTTTCATAATCATTTACTTTAATAAAATACAATTGATAATTATTTACTTATTTATTTCTACCACTATCTATAATGAAATAGAAATAATATTTATTTTCAATTAGGATAATTGATTAAAATAACACGCTTATTTTAAATATTTTTTATATTAAGTTAATTATTCCAAATAACGAGCAAATAAAAATATCACGACATCATTTTTTACTATTGCTACAATATAATTAGATAACAATATGATGCGAGGGTATCATGTATAATAAGATCTTAGTTCCTATTGATATTGTTGAAGATGAATTGAATCAAAAAGTGATTAAGCATGTTGAAACACTGGTCTCATTCAACAAAGCCTCTTGCCTCTTGCGGGGCATTGGCTAAAGATATGATGTCAGGGAAATGGCTAATAAATTTCTCACAATAGGGGATCACGGTAGCGACCTGTGTTTGCTGCAACATTAGGCTTTGTTGAATAAATCAGAATTAGCCGCCAGGATGGCTCCCTCTGCTACACCTATTATCCGATCCTGACGCTGTGTGGCATACCCAACAACGTCATACGGTTCAGCGCTTTGACCATCGCCATTGCTTCACCTACCTGAGCCTCATAGTCACGCAGCCTCAGATGGCCACCCAGCAAAGTTTTTATGCGGAACATCGCTGTTTCTGCCACTGAACGCCGGTGATAACCCACTTTCTTTTTCCACATATCATTACTCCTGCTCAGACGCTGATTCGCCACCGCATGGTTACGTTCATGGTACTTGTCCGGCCAGTATTTCGCTCCGCTTCGCGGCGGGATAAGGGGCCTGATTTTCTTTCTTAGCAACGCATCGTGGCAGTAACAGGCGTCATAAGCACCGTCTGCTGACACTTCCCTGATTTTCCGGTGGGTTTGGTTAATCAGGCCCGGCAGTGCCTGCGCATCTGTCGTTCCGCTGAGCGATAAGTCGGCACAGATAATCTCATGAGTCACACTGTCTGCTGCCAGATGAAGCTTGCGCCACACTCTTCGTCTGTCAGCCCCATGCTGCCTGACTTTCCATTCACCTTCGCCAAAGACCTTCAGACCGGTACTGTCGATGACCAGATGCGAGATTTCACCACGCGTTGGCGTTTTTATGCTGATGTTGACGCTCTTTGCTCGTCTGCTGACCAGCGAGTAGTCCGGACAGCACAGCGGCTAAGACATGAGTTTAAAAATCGAATCAACGAAGCCCTGTAATGCCCGGAGCGACAGGTTAAACACACGCTTCATCATCAGGACAGTGGTAACAGCCATATCGCTGTAGTAAAGCGGCCGGCCACGACCTTCAGGCGAAGAACTGTCAGTCCATCCAGCGATGGCCGACTCATCAAGCCAGACCGTCAGGGAACCGCGTTGTCTGAGTGCCTTGTTGTACGCGGGCCAGTTGGTAATTTTAAACTTTTGCTTTGCCATGGGGACCTGATGTTGAAACGAATTTAGCGATCAGCTCCGCCAATCACCTAAAAGTTCGATTTATTCAACAAAGCCGCAACATTACTTCAGATAACCAGACGTGATAGGAGGATTTTTCTCGTTGCCAGGGAAGTGTTTTGCGCCCATAACGATGATACCAGTTCAGTACAGCTTGCGAAAATTGCAGTGTATCCATATAAAGAGTCTTTACCCTAAACAGTTTTATAAAAAGTAGCTTTTGATATGAGCGATGGTATCATTACTAGTTGTTTTTTCCGCAAGGAATAAATATTTACACTTTAGCCAAATATTAGCTTTGATGAAGCTTTTTATTCCGTCAATAGAGTAATACTTTTTACCTGCCATTTTCATATTCAACTGCTCATAATATAATTATCTCTATTATGAATAGTATTAATTGGTAAAAATAATCTCAATACTTATGATGAAAAATGTTATTACTCCAGAAGTTAATGAAGAGGGCAAAGTAATACGTCGTGTTCGTAGCTTTGTCCGCCGTCAGGGGAGACTAACTCCTCGTCAGGAAAATGCACTGCAAATGTTATGGCCTAAGATGGGGGTAGATTTTACCGGCGAGCCTCTATCATTTGATTCACTATTTGGCAATAATGCGCCGGTGATCCTGGAAATTGGTTTTGGTATGGGGGCATCATTAGTTGCAATGGCTGAACAAAATCCGGCTAAAAATTTTCTCGGTATTGAAGTTCATTCACCGGGAATTGGTGCTTGTTTGGCAGCGGCGAAAGAAGCCAATCTGAGTAATTTACGGGTTATGTGTCATGACGTAATTGAAGTATTGGAGAAAATGTTGCCAGATGATTCGTTAAATATGGTGCAACTTTTTTTCCCTGATCCCTGGCATAAAGTAAGGCATAATAAACGCCGAATTGTGCAGCAGTCCTTCGCTAAGCTTGTTTTACATAAATTGGAATTAGGTGGTCTATTTCATATGGCAACCGATTGGCAGCCTTATGCCGAGCATATGTTAAATGTAATGCGTGAAATTAGTGATTATCGAAATTTGTCAGCAGCAGGCGATTATGTTCAGCGACCCGCTACGCGACCGGTGACTAAATTTGAAAAGCGTGGCCAGCAGTTAGGCCATGGAGTATTTGATCTTATGTTTGAGAGGATAAAATAATGTCTAAACAGCGTAGCCGTCGTTTACGTAAAAAACTACATATAGACGAATTTCAAGAGGTTGGTTTCTCAGTAAATTGGTCTTTTCCCGCTAAAACGCCCGTTGATAAGATTGATAGTATGGTTGATACCTTTATTGTAGAGCTTATTCAACCTAATGGTTTAGCGATGGACGCCAGTGGTTATTTAGATTGGAAAGGATTGATCTGTATGGAGAAAACTGGCAAATGTACAGAAGAGCATCGTAAATTAGTAGACGAATGGGGCTTTGTTGAATAAATCGAACTTTTAGGTGATTGGCGGATCTGATCGCTAAATTCGTTTCAACATCAGGTCCCCATGGCAAAGCAAAAGTTTAAAATTACCAACTGGCCCACGTACAACAAGGCACTCAGACAACGAGGTTCCCTGACGGTCTGGCTTGATGAGTCGGCCATCGCTGGATGGACTGACAGTTCTTCGCCTGAAGGTCGTGGCCGGCCGCTTTACTACAGCGATATGGCTGTTACCACTGTCCTGATGATGAAGCGTGTGTTTAACCTGTCGCTCCGGGCATTACAGGGCTTCGTTGATTCGATTTTTAAACTCATGTCTTAGCCGCTGTGCTGTCCGGACTACTCGCTGGTCAGCAGACGAGCAAAGAGCGTCAACATCAGCATAAAAACGCCAACGCGTGGTGAAATCTCGCATCTGGTCATCGACAGTACCGGTCTGAAGGTCTTTGGCGAAGGTGAATGGAAAGTCAGGCAGCATGGGGCTGACAGACGAAGAGTGTGGCGCAAGCTTCATCTGGCAGCAGACAGTGTGACTCATGAGATTATCTGTGCCGACTTATCGCTCAGCGGAACGACAGATGCGCAGGCACTGCCGGGCCTGATTAACCAAACCCACCGGAAAATCAGGGAAGTGTCAGCAGACGGTGCTTATGACGCCTGTTACTGCCAAGGTGCGTTGCTAAGAAAGAAAATCAGGCCCCTTATCCCGCCGCGAAGCGGAGCGAAATACTGGCCGGACAAGTACCATGAACGTAACCATGCGGTGGCGAATCAGCGTCTGAGCAGGAGTAATGATATGTGGAAAAAGAAAGTGGGTTATCACCGGCGTTCAGTGGCAGAAACAGCGATGTTCCGCATAAAAACTTTGCTGGGTGGCCATCTGAGGCTGCGTGACTATGAGGCTCAGGTAGGTGAAGCAATGGCGATGGTCAAAGCGCTGAACCGTATGACGTTGTTGGGTATGCCACACAGCGTCAGGATCGGATAACAGCTGTAGCAGAGGGAGCCATCCTGTCGGCTAATTCTGATTTATTCAACAAAGCCAATTGGCAGGTAATTTTAATTAAAACAGATTGAAATAACATGAAAACGATTGAAGTTGACGAAGAACTTTACCGCTATATCGCTAGTCATACCCAGCATATAGGTGAAAATGCATCGGTTATATTACGACGTCTATTAGGGTTTGACGTTAGTCAGTCGCATATTCCACTCTCGGTCACCGTAAGTAATATAAAGGTAGGAGTGAAAAAAGATAAAGCAGTTTTTTCCCATGATGCAGCAAGAGTGATACATGATTTATTGCTTTCCATCAATTATGCAACTAAAAGCAAAGCGATTGATCGCTTTATGCTTATTTTATCCACTCTATACAATTTAAATAAACAAGCTTTTGTGGCAGCAACAGAATCAACCCATGGGAGGACGCGCATTTATTTTGCTAACGATAAACAGACCTTATTGGCCAGTGGTAAGCAGACAAAACCTCTCCTAATACCCGATACGTCTTTTTGGGTAATTACCAATACCAACACCAATCGTAAACGCAATATGATTGAACAAATTATGCAAGATATGAAGTTTCCTGTTGAATTGGTTGAGAAGGTATGTGGTACGATTTAAACAAATATTATTGGTCACTTAGTTATTATTGCTATGTGTACCGCTGTTGCTGCGGAGAGAAATAAGTGGCATTACATAAACGTGCTGGGCAATCTGCCCAACAAAGTGATTTAATAAATGTTGAACAGTTGGTCGCACAATATTATTCACTACAACCGCAAGTAAAAAATCCTGCTCATAGCGTTAAATTTGGTACATCAGGTCATCGTGGTAGTGCTTGTCGTCATAGTTTTAATGAGCAACATATTTTAGCGATTACCCAAGCTATCATTGAAGTCCGTCGATTAAATGGAATTACTGGCCCTTGTTTAGTGGGAAAAGATACTCATGTTTTATCCGCGCCTGCTTTTATGACGGTTGTTGAAGTGTTGATCGCGAATGGCGTTGAAGTCATCGCGCAACAAGACGATGGTTTTACACCAACTCCGGCTATTTCTCACGCTATATTGGATTATAATCGTCAGCATCAAGCACAAGCCGATGGTATTGTGATCACGCCTTCACATAATCCTCCAGAAGATGGTGGCATCAAATATAATCCACCCCATGGCGGCCCGGCTGATGAAGCACTAACGGTTGAAATTGAACGCCGAGCAAATCAATTTATTGCCGATCAATTATCAGCTATTCAACGTATCAATTATCAGGCCGCTATTAAAGATCCTCACTATCAACAACAAGATCTTGTTGAGCCTTATGTGGTTGCTTTGAGTGATGTTATTGATATGGCTGCGATCAAAAAAGCTGGATTAAAAATAGGTGTTGATCCGTTAGGGGGCGCCGGAATAAATTATTGGAAACGCATTGCTGAATATTATCAACTCGAGTTAGAGTTAGTTAATGAACAAATAGATCCAACATTTAGCTTTATGCCTTTAGATCATGATGGTGTGATCCGGATGGATTGTTCTTCGCGCTGGACGATGAAAGGCTTATTGGATTTGCGTAATAAATTTGATTTAGCTTTTGCTAATGATCCGGATTATGATCGTCATGGAATTATAACGCCAGCGGGATTGATGGATCCAAATCATTATCTCGCGGTTGCTATCGATTATCTCTTTCGCTATCGGCCTCAATGGAAAAAAGAGGTTGCGGTGGGCAAAACATTAGTCTCCAGTGCCATGATCGATCGTGTGGTTGCAGATTTAGGACGTGAATTAGTTGAAGTACCGGTTGGTTTCAAATGGTTTGTTGATGGTTTATATCAGGGTAAGTATGGTTTTGCTGGTGAAGAGAGCGCTGGTGCTGCTTTCTTACGATTTGATGGAACGCCATGGACGACCGACAAAGATGGTATCATTCTCTGTTTGTTAGCCGCTGAAATGACGGCTGTGACAGGGAAAAACCCGCAGCAGCGCTATCAAGAACTTGCTCACCTTTTTGGTGAACCTTGCTATAGTCGTATCCAGGCTAAAGCTAGCCATCAACAAAAACAACGTTTAGCTAAATTGTCCGCTGAAATGGTATCTGCAGATATGCTGGCCGGTGATCCGATTATTGCCCGCTTAACCAAAGCGCCAGGCAATGGCGCAGCGATTGGTGGTTTAAAAGTAATAACAGATTATGGTTGGTTCACGGCACGACCATCAGGTACTGAAGAAGCTTATAAAATTTACTGTGAAAGTTTTCGTGGTAAGGAGCATCTTAATTTGATTGAACAGGAAGCTATCCAGATTGTTAATCAAGTTATTGTAGATTGATCAGTTTATTATCCATTGTACCGTAAAATCCCATCCTTCCGGGGGTATATAAAGCGTGCTTTTCAGACTAGCCAGGTGTTTGCTGCTGTTCAATGTATTACCAAATGATCAATATTGGAGTACCCGCACATAAGTGCCAGGTATGCGGATATAAGGCGAGCGCAGATATCAACAGTGCCGTATATTTTAGCTACAGGACAAGCCGTGCTTACCATTAGAGGGATGGTGCAATTAGACCGCCAGTTGAAGCAGGAACCCACTGAAATGATCCAGACTGCAGTCTGAACCTAGTAGGGATCCTCGCCCTTCAGGGCGGGGAGGATTTTAATCAATATTGTTTCTTAGTTAAATGAAGTAACATTCTGTTTTAACACCCACTAGACGCAGGATTGTTTGCAATAGAATATTCAGTATTGATTCCTCAAATATTAGCTCTTCCCAGGTTCCAAAACGAGCGTGTGGGCCGTTTTTCCTGGTTGCAAAGGAAGTGGCTCCTCTTTTACCCAGTGATGATGTCCGGCAAGGAACCATGGACTTATCGGATTACCACTTTGCCCGTCAGGCATTGTTAGCGTACCTTGATCCTCTTTTGCCGGAGCAACAACCAGCCGACTGGATGCACCAAAGCCAGGACGATTAACATGGGGCACATTATGATCACCTGATAATGGATCCGATGGTGCCGCAAACCAGGGGCGTAAAAAACTGAACACATGTACAAACGGATGAACAATCTCAGCCTTGTTGCTATGTCCCCAGGTTGCATCAGTAAGTTTTTTTCCTTCACTTGTCCGTGAAGTCAGTACGGTATCCAGTTGATTAACAAGAAAATCAGCCCAACAATTGTATGGAGAAGGGATCCATTTTTCAGCCTTGATTAAGGTTATCACCGTTTCATCCCAACGGGTATTGGCTTTCATATAGCTGGCTTGAGGCCATTGCGCGGTTAGTATTTTATCAACCTTACTGAATATGCCACTATAAATCATGTCACACCATGCTGATAATAGCAGGTATCCGACAGAATCAATGCAAGCAGAATCCTGCCATTCAGTAATAAAACCCGCAGCCTCCTTACGAAGTTCATGACCTATTATTTGTTCATTTAGTAACGGTAATAATACCTTTTTCCATTTTTGTATAAGAGGCGCTCTATCATCTAGTTGAATCGCTCTCATAACATCGGCAGAGATTTTGTCAGCCTGTTTAAGGCAGCGTTTTATTTCCCAGGAGCGAACCCCAATATCTGCGCCACCATCGCCAATATAAAGGTATTTATTATCGAAACACTGTCTGTTATTGGCTGACCAGAGAATACCATCAGGCGGATCAACAATATCCGGGTGTTTTTCAGCGGCGAGTGAGATGCTCCCCATGCAGAATTTTCATCTAGTGGATAAGTATAATTTTCATACGGATCCAATCGCTGTGGTAATCCTCCTGCCAGAGTCCAGCATATGTGTCCTTCTTTATCTGCCAGCATCATGTTAACAGCTGGCATGCCTGATGCCTTGGCAATATTGATCGCCTCACGAACATTGTTAGCCTCGTTTAAAGATAAGAAATTCAGTGAAATGGCTTGTGGTAACTGGAGAACCCAACGCATGGCCAAATTTCCTTCCTGGGTCGACACCACAGGCCCCCAGGGACTGACAGGGATATTTAGTTCAACAGTGTCATATCCTCCCAACAATTTTCTTACTTTTATCATTTCTTGATGAACTGGCCAGTGTGTTATTGGTTCCTTGGTTCGTATAAAATCAAACGTACTGGCATAAGCATTTGTGAGCCCCCAGGCAATACTGCCATTACTTCCCACAACAGTCGCCGGTAATCCCGGAAGAGTTAGTCCAGCAAGGGTGATATTTTCACCTTTGTCGGTACAATATGTTATTTTTGCCCGGTACCAGTAATTAGGCAACATAAGCTCAAGATGCATATCGTTGGCCAGCATAGCATGTCCGCTTTCGCTATGCTGACTATCGACAACCCAGCCATTACTCCCGACATATGTATGCTCCGAAGGTAATAAGGGAGCGCGGTCACTGCTTTGTCCCCACCATACAGGTGGTGTGGCGTCTGGCGCGACAGGTGGTGCAGGTGTAGTACCGGTTAATGGGGTATCCCATTCGCTCGTATCTGGCATAAGAAACGCCAGTTGTTCTGTCTGGATGTGTCTGGCAAACCAGCCACGCGCATAAAGACGCGGAGCCTGATTTTGCTGAAGCGCGGATGACAACGCATACAAAACGAGTAAGGTATCTTCATCCCTCCAGTCAGCGGGAGTTTTCAGTAATGCAAGATATTCAAAATGGCGGGCCGCTAATGAAGCTAGCCCAGCGTTAACTCCCCGACTATATTGAGTGATAATTTTCTTTTCTGAGGCAGGGAGTGTGGTCAGAGTGTCGCGTGCTTTTGTGCGAAATTGCCATAGCCGGTTTTGCTGGTCCGTTTTTAGCGCAAGAACCCCTAACAATTCAGCCAGTTCACCTGCGGCCAGACGACGCATTAAATCCATTTGTGGAAATCGATCCTGTGCATGAATAAAACCTAGAGCGTAGCTGACATCTTCCCGGGTTTTACCGGTAATACCTGGTATACCTAGCTCTGCATCCCGGGTGATAGTGACCTTACCGTTTAGCAGTGGTTGTTTCAGTATACCATCCAGATGGGGTAAACTAGGCTTACATAGTGCCTGTAGCCAGGCTGGCATATCTGATTTATTATCGGAAAGTTCAGCTCCTGAGATAAGACCACTCAGAATTTCGGTACTAATGAGTTCTTTAATCATGTGTTCAAAATACATTCCCGGACCAAGTCCTTATTAGTACCTCTAAATAACACCTTGTCCTTTCAGTATTTCCCTGTTGTTAATTAAGGTAATTTATCTTTCCGGTATATATTTTCAGTTTGTTTATCTGCCTCTATATTGCTTATCAAAAATTACATTTTGAATTTTTATTAAATTACAGGGCATTAACCATATGTGCGAAAATGTATCGAATAAGTTTGATATCATGGCAAAAAAGAGAAGAAACTAACACAGTCATCAGTGGTAAAATATCTGATATTGAGTTTAGCTATCTTTTACTTTTGACAAATGAATAACCTGATTTTGTTTTATTTACGTGAAGATTGTTCGAACTAAATTAAATGAAACAAAATTTTTTGTGATAGAGGAGGTATATATCCTGGAGGGGCTTTGTTGAATAAATCAGAATTAGCCGCCAGGATGGCTCCCTCTGCTACACCTGTTATCCGATCCTGACGCTGTGTGGCATACCCAACAACGTCATACGGTTCAGCGCTTTGACCATCGCCATTGCTTCACCTACCTGAGCCTCATAGTCACGCAGGCTCAGATGGCCACCCAGCAAAGTTTTTATGCGGAACATCGCTGTTTCTGCTACTGAACGCCGGTGATAACCCACTTTCTTTTTCCACATATCATTACTCCTGCTCAGACGCTGATTCGCCACCGCATGGTTACGTTCATGGTACTTGTCCGGCCAGTATTTCGCTCCGCTTCGCGGCGGGATAAGGGGCCTGATTTTCTTTCTTAGCAACGCGTCGTGGCAGTAACAGGCGTCATAAGCACCGTCTGCTGACACTTCCCTGATTTTCCGGTGGTTTTGGTTAATCAGGCCCGGCAGTGCCTGCGCATCTATCGTTCCGCTGAGCGATAAGTCGGCACAGATAATCTCATGAGTCACACTGTCTGCTGCCAGATGAAGCTTGCGCCACACTCTTCGTCTGTCAGCCCCATGCTGCCTGACTTTCCATTCACCTTCGCCAAAGACCTTCAGACCGGTACTGTCGATGACCAGATGCGAGATTTCACCACGCGTTGGCGTTTTTATGCTGATGTTGACGCTCTTTGCTCGTCTGCTGACCAGCGAGTAGTCCGGACAGCACAGCGGCTAAGACATGAGTTTAAAAATCGAATCAACGAAGCCCTGTAATGCCCGTAGCGACAGGTTAAACACACGCTTCATCATCAGGACAGTGGTAACAGCCATATCGCTGTAGTAAAGCGGCCGGCCACGACCTTCAGGCGAAGAACTGTCAGTCCATCCAGCGATGGCCGACTCATCAAGCCAGACCGTCAGGGAACCGCGTTGTCTGAGTGCCTTGTTGTACGCGGGCCAGTTGGTAATTTTAAACTTTTGCTTTGCCATGGGGACCTGATGTTGAAACGAATTTAGCAATCAGCTCCGCCAATCACCTAAAAGTTCGATTTATTCAACAAAGCCAGTCTAAATTATTTTAACTGGTCCCAACGAGCAGAAAATAAATCGGCTCACACTACCGGTAAAAAAGATTTTGCCTACCTTGAACTGGAAGGAGGCGCTAACTTTAATTGGGGTGAACTCTATGGTTTCTTTGATGTTGAAAATCCATTTCATCAACGTAAAACAGAGCCCAGCAAAAACCAACGCTACGCCGTTAAAACAACCGGTCGTTTCTACTTAGGTGACATTGGCTTTAATCTATATGGGCATCTTTATGGTATTTGGTCTTTACCCGGTTATAAATACGGTGGTAATTTCCACGAAATTAATACACTTTATGGTTTTGGCTACAACTTCTCACTAGGCGATTTTTGGCTAAAACCCTTCTTAGCCTTACATTATGTTGATCAAACTTTCTATTCTGGCAACAATGGCTATGTCATTGGTTGGGTTGCCGGCTATAGTTTTCAATTATGGTCACAAAACTTTTCTATCACTAATTGGCATGAGATGGAATTTAATCGCGCAAAAGGCTATGGCAATGGCGGCAAAGAAGGTCTTAACGGTGCGATAGCCTTATGGTGGACGCCTTTTGAAACCTTATCTGCAGGTATTCAATATCGCTATGCTGATAACAAACTTGGTGATGATTTTTATCACGACGGGATCATTTATACCATCAAATATAATTTTTAATCACGTAAGCTAACGTAAAGCCAGCTTATTTGAAAATGAATACTATTTTTTAACTAATGCTAAATAATAAATATTTAAAACTAACTATTATTTAGCATAATAATTAATTTTCGATCTATAAAATCACATTTTGATTTCCTTTTATCTGCTTCTTTTTAGTAATAATAAAATTATTTAATGTAAATAATTGTGAACCAAAAAATAATCATTTAAACAGTTCTATAATGAATTCAATTTTACTTGTGATCACTTTAACAGAAAGTAATAACAATTATATTTGTGCGCCTTACAATTGTTTACACTAATATAACCTTACCGTAAAATACCCACACTGAACACAACGACAATAACCATCTTTGTAATTTGGGGTCGCTAAATGAGACTTATAAAATATAAAGGAAGTATTGGAGTCATCTCACTGCTTGCTATTGTTTTCCTGCTAACTGGTTGCGATATGGTATTAATGGATCCCAAGGGTTCCATTGGTGTTGAACAAAAAAGACTGATACTGACTGCGCTTGGTTTAATGTTAATTGTTGTCATTCCAGTCATTTTTATGGCAATTATCTTCGCCAGAAAATATCGAGCAAGCAATAAACAAGCAAACTACCGGCCAGATTGGGCACATTCAAATAAAATTGAGTTAGTTTGCTGGACAGTTCCTATCATCATCATCATCATTCTTGCCGTAATAACCTGGAAAACAACGCATCAACTGGATCCTTATAAACCATTAGAAAGCGATAAAAAACCGATTACCATTCAGGTCATTTCTACCGATTGGAAATGGGTGTTTGTCTATCCAGAAGAAAATATCGCTACCGTTAATGAAATCGCCATTCCTGTCGGTGTGCCAATTAACTTTAAAGTGACGGCCGAGTCAGTGATGAATTCTTTCTTTATACCTGCACTTGGTGGTCAAATTTATGCGATGGCTGGTATGCAAACGACGCTTCACTTAATCGCTAATGAACCTGGTACCTATAAAGGCTTCTCATCAAGTTATAGTGGTCACGGATTTTCAGACATGAAATTTAATGTAATTGCAACACCTGATATGGCAAGCTTTGATAAATGGGTGCAAAAAGTAAAAACATCTACCAAAACGATAGATAGCATGGCTACATTTAATCAATTAGCTAAACCTAGCCACAATGTCCCTGTTACCTATTTTTCAAGCGTGAAACCAAATCTCTATGAAGAACTGATATTAAAATTCGGCCATGAACATCATATCAATCATGCTAACAAAACCGAACATGAAATGTCTGGCAATCAAATAATGCATATGAACCACTCTGCTCATGTCGATGCTAAGGAATAAATAGTATGTTGGGTAAATTAACGCTCGATGCAATCCCTATTCACGAGCCAATTATTGTCATCACTGTGATCTGTATTTTATTAGCTGGCATAGCTATTTTAGGCGTTATCACCTATTTTGGTAAATGGAAGTGGCTGTGGAGCGAATGGCTAACTAGTGTAGATCATAAAAAAATTGGCATTATGTATATTATCGTTGCCATGGTAATGCTACTACGCGGTTTTGCTGATGCCATAATGATGCGAGGTCAACAAGCATTAGCGTCAGCCGGCGAGGCCGGTTTTTTACCTCCTCATCATTATGATCAAATCTTTACCGCTCACGGTGTGATCATGATTTTTTTCATGGCAACACCTTTCGTGGTTGGCTTAATGAATTTAGTTGTGCCATTGCAAATTGGTGCTCGCGATGTAGCCTGTCCGTTTTTAAATTCTCTCAGTCTTTGGTTATTTGTCGTTGGTGTTATCTTGATTAACCTATCATTAGGTGTCGGGGAATTTGCGCAGACCGGTTGGCTAGCTTATCCCCCATTGTCAGGTAAGGAATACAATCCTGGTGTCGGGGTAGATTATTGGATATGGAGTTTACAAATATCAGGCATTGGCACCACCCTAACCGGAATAAACTTTTTTGCCACCATTCTACGGATGCGGGCGCCTGGTATGTCAATGATGAAAATGCCTGTTTTTACTTGGACAGCGCTTTGTACTAATGTACTAATTATTGCAGCATTTCCTATCCTAACCGTTACTATCGCACTACTCACACTTGACCGATATTTAGGCACCCATTTCTTCACTAATGATATGGGCGGCAATATGATGATGTATATCAATTTGGTCTGGGCTTGGGGACATCCTGAAGTTTATATATTAGTGTTACCTGTTTTGGGCGTATTTTCGGAAGTCACAGCGACATTCTGTAAAAAACGTTTATTTGGTTATACGTCTCTGGTCTGGGCGACCATTGTTATTACTGTAATGTCTTTTGTCGTCTGGTTACATCACTTCTTTACCATGGGAGGTGGGGCAAATGTCAATGCCTTCTTCGGTATAGCTACCATGATTATTGCTATTCCAACTGGAGTAAAAATATTCAATTGGTTATTTACCATGTACCATGGCCGTATCGAATTTAAAACACAAATGCTCTGGACGATTGGTTTTATTGTTACCTTTTCGATTGGTGGGATGACTGGCGTACTATTGGCCGTTCCCGGTGCAAATTTTGTGCTGCACAATAGTTTATTTCTGATTGCCCATTTCCATAATGTCATTATCGGTGGAGTGGTTTTTGGTTGCTTTGCTGGTATGACCTACTGGTTCCCGAAAGCATTTGGCTTTACATTAAATGAAAAATGGGGCGTTCGTGCTTTTTGGTTTTGGATCAGTGGTGTCTTTATTGCCTTTATGCCACTTTATATACTGGGCTTTATGGGAATGACTCGTCGTTTAAGTCAAAATATTGATCCACAATATCATCCAATGCTGATGGTCGCTTCACTCGGTGCTGCGCTTATCGCTATCGGTATTCTCTGCCAATTCATTCAAATAATTGTCAGTATTCGCGATCGCCACAAAAATCGCGATTTCAGCGGCGATCCATGGGATGGTCTTACATTAGAATGGTCAACATCGTCCCCTGCACCTTTTTATAACTTCGCGAAAGAACCACAAATTGATACGCGTGATGCTTGGTGGGATGTGAAAGAAAAAGGGATTGCATATCAACAACCAACCAAATATGAACCCATTCATATGCCACAAAATACTGCTGCCGGAATAATTATTTCAGCGTTTTGTTTAATCTTCGGTTTTGCTATGGTCTGGCATATTTGGTGGCTAGCGATTATTGGTTTTGCTGGTATTATCGCCACCTGGATTGGCAAAAGTTTTTATGACAATGTTGATTATTATGTCCCTGTAGAAGAAATTAAACGTATTGAAAAACAGCATTACTATGAACTGAAAAAAGCAGGTATCCATCATGTCAACTAATTCAATAGCTAATCAACATATTGCCCATGAAAATCATGGGCATCATGACATAGGCGCAACAAAAATATTTGGTTTTTGGATCTATTTAATGAGCGATCTGATCC
Source organism: Arsenophonus endosymbiont of Aphis craccivora (assembly GCF_013460135.1). Classification (GTDB taxonomy): domain Bacteria; phylum Pseudomonadota; class Gammaproteobacteria; order Enterobacterales; family Enterobacteriaceae; genus Arsenophonus; species Arsenophonus nilaparvatae. Next base: position 439,777 of record NZ_CP038155.1, on the reverse strand, counting down.
TGTTTGCTTGCCTTTTTGCTACCTACGTTGTTCTAGTTCATGGTACTGCCGGAGGCCCGACAGGAAAAGAGATTTTCGACCTCAATTTTGTCTTGGTCGAAACCTTCCTGTTATTGTTTAGTAGCATCACTTATGGATTTGCCATGCTTGCGATGCATAAGCAGAAAATAAATCTGGTGAAATTATGGCTACTGATTACTTTTTTATTCGGATTCGGCTTTGTTATCATGGAAATGTACGAATTTCATGAGCTTATTTCTGAAGGTTATGGGCCTGATCGCAGCGCTTTTCTTTCCGCTTTCTTTACGCTAGTTAGTACTCACGGTATTCATGTAAGCTTTGGTGTAGCCTGGATCATCATCATGATAATCCATATCTCACGTCATGGCCTCACTGCCGTCAATCAAACCCGTTTAAGTTGTTTAAGTCTTTTTTGGCATTTCTTAGATGTTGTTTGGATCTGTGTATTCACCGTTGTTTATCTGCTGGGGGCACTTGCATGAGTTACACAAATACACCGCACTCTGGTGCTAGCCACGGCAGTATGAAGACTTATTTAATTGGCTTTATACTCTCGGTCATTTTAACGGTCATCCCCTTTTGGATGGTAATGAATAGTACTGCATCCCATGACACTGTCTTATGGATCGTTGTTGGTACGGCAATTAGCCAGATTTTGGTACATCTTATCTGTTTCTTACATATGAATACCTCTTCAGATGACCGTTGGAATCTGGTTGCCTTCCTGTTCACAATGCTAATTATAGGCATTGTCGTTATTGGCTCGCTGTGGATAATGTATAACCTGAACATCAATATGATGCTCGACTAAAGAGTTGTGGATCTAATGAAGCAATATCTACAAGTGACCAAACCAGGCATTATTTTCGGTAATCTAATGTCTGTTATTGGAGGCTTTCTGCTCGCAGCTAAAGGTATAATAGATTACCCACTATTTATTGCCACATTACTCGGCGTATCTCTGATTATCGCTTCTGGTTGTGTTTTTAATAACTATATTGACCGAGATATCGACCGAATTATGGAGAGAACCAAAAATCGACCTTTAGTTAAAGGACTTATTGCGCCGAAATTTTGCCTAATTTATGCCACCCTACTGGGTATTGCTGGCATAGCTTTACTTTATATTGCCACAAATGCCTTAGCGGCACTACTGGCCGTTATCGGTTTTATCATATATGTCGGTATTTATAGTCTCTATATGAAACGTAAATCGGTTTATGGCACCCTGGTAGGTAGCTTGTCCGGCGCTGCGCCGCCAGTTATTGGTTACTGCGCTGTTGCTGATCAATTTGATATGGGAGCATTGATTCTGCTATTGATCTTTAGCTTATGGCAAATGCCACACTCTTATGCAATTGCTATTTTTCGCTTCAAAGATTATCAAACCGCCAATATTCCCTTATTACCAGTGATTAAAGGAATTTCGGTCGCCAAAACTCATATCTTTTTATATATCCTTGCTTTTATGGTAGCAACCATTATGCTCACCATTAGTGGCTATGCCGGCTACAAATATCTTATTGTTGCCGCCGCGGTGAGTTTATGGTGGCTTGGTATGGCAATTTCTGGCTTTAAAAATCAGAATGATGATCGCCTTTGGGCACGGAAACTGTTTATATTCTCTATCGTGGCAATTACTTCTCTAAGTGTCATGATGTCGATTGATCCAACTGTTACCGCTGAACAGATTTTTGTCTATCTCAAATAATAATTTATCTTAAATAGTGGCAGATAATTGCCACTACCTTCACGGTTAAAACATCCAATATGCGAATGAATTCCCCACTTTTTTATTTATATCTTGCTAATGCTTACTCGACAAATAGATTAACTAATAGATTAAACCATTTTACAATGTTCACTTGTAAAATTTCTGAGATAAACCATGAATGATACTAAAATGACGCCTACTGAATTAAAGGCAACTTTGGGGTTAGGGGCGGTATTCACATTACGTATGTTAGGCATGTTCATGGTATTACCCATCTTAGCCAGCTATGGACGCGAACTGAAAGATGCCAATGAATTGTTACTTGGTCTGGCTATTGGCATTTATGGTATCAGCCAGGCTATCTGCCAAATCCCATTTGGTTTAATGTCCGACCGATTTGGTCGTAAGCAATTAATTATCGCCGGCTTACTCATTTTTATTGCCGGTAGTGTGATTGCCGCGATGACAGATTCTATCTGGGGTATCATTATCGGTCGCGCGTTACAAGGCGCAGGGGCTATTTCTGCTGCAATTATGGCGTTGCTGTCCGATCTGACTAGCGAACAAAATAGAACTAAAGCGATGGCTTTTATGGGAATAAGCTTTGGCATCACTTTTGCTATTGCACTCGTTCTCGGCCCAATTATCACCCATGCTATCGGTTTACATGGCCTTTTTTGGGGAATAATCTGACTTGCCTTTGGCGGGCTATTAATAACTCGCTTTGCCGTACCAGATAGCCGATATCATAGCGTTAATCGCGAAACCCATTTTATAAAAAATAGTGTACAAACAGTGATTAATAATCGCCAACTAGTTAAACTTAATTTTGGCATTTTTTGTTTACATACGTTGTTGATGGCAAATTTTGTTGCTTTACCATTAGTGATGATCGATTCAGGTCTGGCAGCTAATCAACATTGGAAAATATATTTACTAACTTTACTTCTTGCTTTCATTACGGTGCTACCTTTTGTTATCTATGCTGAAAAGCAGCGTCGAATGAAACAAGTTTTTCTATTATGCATTGGCATCTTATTTATCTCTGAATTAACATTTTGTTTTTCCAAACAACAATTTTGGTTAATCGTATTAGGTCTTCAGCTATTTTTTATTGCCTTTAATGTTATGGAGGCATTATTGCTTTCACTTATCAGTAAAGAAGCGCCTGCTGGATATAAAGGAACCGCGATGGGTCTCTACTCAACCAGTCAGTTTCTAGGCGTTGCTTTAGGCGGGGATCTTAGGGGGATGGCTTTTTCAATTAAATGGTGCTTCCTTGGTCTTTATGGCCGGACTGATACTGTGTACATGTTGGTTTTTTATTAGCTTAAATATGCATCAACCTGCTTATACTAGTAGCATTCGTTTACTTTTACCCCAACAGATCAAAGATGTTAATTTACTACAAAGCCAATTAATGAATGAGCCCGGTGTGCGCGAAGTGATGTTCGATCTTAAAGCACTTAGTGCCTACATTAAAATAGATAAAAAAATTATCAGTCGGCAACAGTTGGAAACTATTATTAATAACCAATAACACACTACCTGCTGTAGGATACAGCAGGTATGGTAACTTTAGTCACGAAAATTAGTAAATTGAAAAGGTTGCCCACGTTCAGCCTCTCGCACTAGCGCTATCACAGATTGTAAATCATTGCGTGACTTACCGGTTACTCGCACTTGTTCTCCCTGAATTTGCGCCTGAACCTTCAATTTACTTTCTTTAATTAGTTTAATGATCTTTTTTGCCATTACCGAATCAATGCCTTGCAGTAACGAAGCATCAAGGATATAAGTTCTGCCAATATGAACAATATCGTCAGGTATATTCAAGACAGCACCATCTATTCCACGCTTAGCTAATTTCTCGCGTAAAATATCTACCAATTGGTTTACTTGAAAGTCGGACACGCTCGTTACTTTAATCGACTCATTCTTTTCATTGAGTTCAAAACTGGCTTTAACATTGCGAAAAGCCCAACGACTAGCCAATTCACGTTGCGCATTTTCAACGGCATTACTCACTTCATGCATGTCAATTTCAGAAACTATATCAAATGATGGCATATTTCATGACCTCCTTATTACTCATAAAATAGCATAATACTACTTTTTATTATCAGCAAAAGCTCTATACTTAATGTTAAATAAATTCCCCAAAAAGCATAATTGATTCAGTCAGATAAAAAACAATAGCGATCTTGAGTGCTGGCGCTGTTAGCAAGTTATGGCTGACAACATGCTAAATCCGATCATTTATCCAGTAATTAGACCGAGAGAAACTCTAATGTCACCAACCATTCTCGTTTGCCTGGCGCATGGTAGCGAAGAAATAGAAGCCGTAACAGTGATTGATCTGTTAACTAGAGCCGAGATCCCAGTAACAACTGCAAGTACCGCAGATAATGGCGAATTGGTGTTAACTTGCTCACGTGGAGTAAAATTTGTTGCTGACACTCAGTTAGTCAATATCATTGAACAGGATTTTGCTGCTATTGTATTACCTGGTGGATTGAAAGGCGCGGAGGCGTTTCGTGATAATCCGCTGATCATTGAAAAAATTCGCCAATCTCATCATCAGGGTAAAATCATTGCTGCTCTTTGTGCCGTGCCGGCAATCGTACTAGAACACCATAATTTATTTCCAATCGGCAATATGACCGGTTATCAGGCTTTACAAAGTAAAATTGCCAGCCACAAACGCGTTGATTGTCGTGTCTATTATGATGAACGGGTAAAACTACATACTAGCCAAGGGCCTGCCACAGCTATTGACTTTTCACTTAAACTTATCGAGCTATTAGTTGGCAAAAAAAAGCAACGTAAGTTGCTTCGCAGCTTGTCCTGCCGCCTGGTATTTACAACTATGCCAACTAACGGTGATATGGCAAATTGTGTATATTCACTTAAAACTCGCCTATCCTTGAGACGAAAAAGTCAATAGATTACCACTAAGGACGATACACTTTTACATTTTTAAAACCTTGTTCATGTAAATAAAGTGCCTGTAAGCGGCTCATAACACCGCGCTCACAATAAAGCAAATAGGGTTTTTCTTGTGGTAACTCACCAAATTGGTTATTTAGCTTATAAAATGGCAATAACCTTACTTTAACACCTTCCAGCTTGAGTGGACGCGCTTCCTGTTCATCAGGGGAACGAATATCCAGCACAATATCATCGCCTGAAAATGTAGTGACAATTTCCACTTCTGGCGTTTTATCTTCGCTATCATTCATTATCTGACGAATATCAATATTTTGTGCTGTACGAACAACATGATCAAGCAGAGAAAAATCAAAATTAGTTTCCTGCGCTTCAATTTTAGCTTTTACTGCTTTCACAGTTGGCTTTTTCGAAATCACGCCACAAAACTCAGGCATAGTACGGGCAAAATCTGCCGTTCCTATCTCGCGATCAAGGTTAATAATATTTTCTTTATCATGTGAAATTAATGGCCGCAAAATTAATGTATCTGTAACATTATCAATTACACGTAGATTGGTTAATGTCTGGCTAGAAACCTGTCCTAACGCTTCTCCGGTTACTAAAGCCTGAACCCCATAACGTTCTGCTATTATAGATGCAGCGCGAACCATCATTCTTTTCAATACCACGGCCATCTGGCCATCATCAATTTTTTCAAGAATTTCGCTTACAATCGGAGCAAAGTCTATCGCGACAAAACGCACTTTATGTGAACGACCAAAACGATGCCAAAGATGGTAAGCAACCTGCTTGACGCCAATTTCATGACTGGCGCCACCTAGATTAAAAAAGCAATAATGAACTCGGCAACCACGCCGCATTAACATATAGCTAGACACACCTGAATCAAAGCCACCCGATATCAACGACAAAACATCTTCTTGAGTACCAATAGGAAAGCCACCAATCCCTTGAATACGGGATTTAAAAAGCATGACTTTATCCTTTTCAATTTCAAGATTGATGTTGATATCAGGCTGATTGAGTTTTACCTTAGCTGATGAAATATATTGATTTAATCCCCCACCAACATAACGTTCTACTTCAATTGAAGTAAAGTCGTGCTGACCACGACGCTTAACGCGTACACAAAAAGTTTTATTGGTTAGCCATTCAGCATAAGTTGTATAAGCTAACTCAAAAATATGATGGAGATCGCGGAATTGATATTCTTCAACTAACAGAATATGATGGATGCCAGGAATTCTGGTTAAGGCATAGCAAATTTCATCATGATATGTGTTTTTGTTGGTGCGAACTTCGATATTATCCCAATGGCGAATAACGGTTATTTCCGCATCTAACACCTTCAATATATTAAGAATATTGCTAGCCAAGATCTTAATAAAGCGCAAGCGCACTGATTGGCTTTTAATGGTAATTTCAGGAAATAGTTTAATAATAAACTTCATAATTTTGTATAAAAGTCGGTTTTTATTTTTGCGAATAAACGCATATTATGCATATTTATTAGCAGAGCATTTGATTTTAAGATGGGAAGTATATCACTATATTGCTGTTCATCGCTAAAAATCACAAAAAGAATAAATTGTCTGCATAAATGTAGTAAAATAAATCGCCTAACGCGCATATTCACCTGATATTAAGGCAAGTAAAACGATTATGGCTAAAAAGAAAATATCTGATAGACAAGATCCGCTATCGTTTGAAACTGCTCTGACAGAGTTAGAGCAGATAGTCACACGCTTAGAATCAGTCGAACTTCCGCTGGAAAAAGCATTAAGTGAATTTGAACAAGGGATCCAATTAGCCAGACAAGGCCAGAAAGCGTTGCAACAGGCAGAACAACGTGTCCAAATTTTGTTACAAGCCGATGACAATGCACCACTAGACAACTTTACGCCGGAAGATACATAAATCATGTCTGAAATAGTGACACTTTCTTTTGCGGATCAACGCCAATGGGTACAGGATCGCGTCAATAAAACACTACTAAAGCAATTCCAGCACCTACCATTTAATCAAAGTCAACTGGTCACAGCGATGAAATATGGCACATTACTTGGTGGAAAGCGACTAAGGCCTTTTTTAGTTTATGCTATAGGTGATATGTTAAATGTTGCCGTGGAAAACCTGGATGTATCTGCTGTGGCCGTTGAATGTATTCATGCTTATTCATTAATCCACGATGATTTACCAGCAATGGATAACGATAATCTACGTCGTGGCCAGCCTACCTGCCATATTGCCTTCGGTGAAGCTCATGCCATTTTGGCTGGTGATGCCCTGCAAACACTTGCCTTTGACATCTTGTCTCGTTCCGCTATGCCTGATGTTAGTGATACTAATCGGCTGGCAATGATAGCTGAGCTGGCTACTGCTAGTGGAGCAGCCGGCATGTGTGGCGGTCAAGCGCTCGATATGGAATCAGAAGGTCAACAAATTGATATAGCAACCTTAGAATCTATTCACCATCATAAAACCGGCGCTTTAATTCGTGCAGCCATCAGAATGAGTGCACTTGCGGCTGGCAGCCAAAGCTACAAATTACTACCATTATTAGATAATTATGCCAATGTGATTGGACTGCTATTTCAAGTCCACGATGACATTCTTGATGTTACTGGTGATACAGACACTTTAGGTAAAAATCAGGGATCTGATGAAAAACATAAAAAAAGCACCTATCCATCATTAATCGGTGTTGAACAAGCACAAAAAAAAGCCAACAATTTATTTGAACAAGCACTGGATACGCTTTATAGGTTAGAACAACAGTATGGATTAAATACGGAAACACTACAAAATTTAACACACTTTATTATCGAACGAAAAAGCTAATTTTCTTGATTCAAAAACAGAATATTTTACCAATAATAAAAATTCAAAATAATCTTTTGGCGGCCTACTACAGCTTCATGGGTATAAACAAAAAACAATTATTTAATGGGCAGACATGAGCATTGATATCACTTCCTATCCAACTTTAGCATTAATAGAAACGCCGGAAGAATTGCGACTTTTACCAAAAGAAAGTCTGGTCAAATTATGTGAAGAGTTGCGACAATTTTTATTAAATAGTGTTAGCCGTTCCAGTGGACATTTTGCTTCTGGATTAGGAACCATTGAACTTACTGTCGCTTTACACTATGTCTATAAAACCCCATTTGATAATCTTATCTGGGATGTCGGTCACCAGGCATATCCACATAAGATATTAACTGGCCGCCGCGACCGGATTGATACCATACGACAAAAAAATGGCTTACATCCTTTCCCCTGGCGAGCAGAAAGTGAATATGACATTCTCAGTGTCGGTCATTCCTCGACTTCTATCAGTGCTGGACTTGGCATGGCGGTAGCTGCTGAATATGAAAATAAAGATCGCAAAACGGTTTGTGTTATTGGTGATGGCGCCATTACCGCAGGTATGGCTTTTGAAGCAATGAACCATGCGGGTGACATTCATAAAGATATGTTAGTGATCCTCAATGATAATGAAATGTCAATTTCAGAAAACGTCGGGGCGTTAAATAATCATTTAGCGCAACTGTTATCGGGCAATCTATATACTAGTTTACGTGAAGGGGGCAAAAAGGTATTTTCCAATATTCCCTCAATCAAAGAATTGTTAAAGAAAACCGAAGAGCACCTTAAAGGTATGGTGATCCCTAGTACTATGTTCGAAGAACTAGGCTTTAACTACATTGGTCCCATTGACGGCCATGATGTACTCACATTAGTACAAACATTAAAAAATATGCGTGAGTTAAAAGGCCCACAGTTTTTACATATCATGACCAAAAAAGGCAAGGGGTATGAGCCCGCCGAAAAAGATCCTATCAGCTGGCATGCGGTGCCTAAATTTGATCCTGCAACTTTTAGCCTTCCAAAAAACAATAATAGTCAATTAACATTTTCACAAGTTTTTGGCGATTGGTTATGCCAAGAATCAGCCAATGATCCGAAGCTGATGGCTATCACACCAGCCATGCGAGAAGGATCGGGAATGGTTGAATTTTCCAAAACCTATCCCAAACAATATTTTGATGTTGCTATTGCAGAACAACACGCTGTGACTTTTGCTGCTGGCCTTGCCATTGGAGGCTATAAACCTGTCGTTGCTATTTATTCTACTTTTTTACAACGCGCTTATGATCAAGTGATCCATGATGTCGCCATTCAAAAATTGCCTATCCTGTTTGCTATAGATAGAGCAGGCATTGTTGGTGCCGACGGACAAACCCATCAAGGTGCTTTCGATCTATCGTTTTTACGTTGTCTACCGGATATGATCATTATGTCGCCAAGTGATGAAAACGAATGCCGGCAAATGCTACATACGGGTTATCACTATCAGGATGGCCCTGTTGCGGTTCGTTACCCAAGGGGAACAGGCTCTGGCGCCACTCTACAACCTTTAGCAAAAATTCCAATCGGTAAAGGAATAATTCGCCGCCAAGGAAAAAATGTTGCCATCCTAAATTTTGGCACATTACTTAATGAAGCGATGAAAGCCGCAGAATTACTCGATGCAACCGTGGTCGATATGCGGTTTGTAAAACCGTTGGACGAAACATTGATATTGGAAATAGCTTACAACCATAAGCTATTAGTAACATTAGAAGAAAATGCAATTATAGGGGGAGCCGGTAGCGGCGTTAATGAATTTTTATTAAAAGCCCATCACATTATGCCTATCATTAACCTCGGCTTGCCTGATCACTATATCGCACAAGGAAATCAAACAGAAATTCAGGCTGAATTAGGACTTAATGCGGAAGGAATTGTAAAATCAATTAACAACTATTACGCCAAATAAATTAATAAATATGTTGAAAATCAAAAGCAGCGGTTTACCAAACGCTTTTGATTTTTAGTAATTCACTTACATTATAAAACGGGTAACCAGTGTGCAAGCGCAGCCACGATAACCATAGCAAAAATAGCCGCGATAATATCATCTAACATAATACCTAGCCCGCCACCTACTTGCCGATCAAACCAACCTATAGGCCAAGGTTTTAGCATGTCAAAAAAGCGGAAAAGCACAAACACTATCAATACCCATTGCCAACTAACTAACGGTATCACCATCAGGGTCATCCACATGCCAATAAATTCATCCCACACAATACTACCGTGGTCGTGAACTTGCATATCATCGGATGTCCGTTGACAAATAACAATACCAACAACAAAACCAAATAAAATAATAAACCAACATAACCAAACGGGTAATAACCAATACATCAGTAGCCAGAATGGAATAGCAGCTAACGATCCCATTGTTCCATGAATGATGGGTGATAAACCACTACCGAATCCGGTTGCCAATAGATGCCAGGGATTTGATAGCTTTAAACGAGATTTTGCATCAGTCATAGCAAGCTTCCACAATAAAATGATCAAAACCAGTTAAATTAGGTGAAACCTCTTTATTCCCATAAAAATAGCGGATCCCTTCTGATTCTGGTGTTATCTGGCCGATACAATGAAAATTTGCCCCAGTATGCGCTAGTGATGACTCTAATGCACCACGATTTATCTCAGGCACTGTAAAGCACAGTTCATAATCGTCTCCACCACTTAACGCCCAGGTTAACGCCTGTTCTGAGGTAAATTGTCTGCGCAATACCTCTGATAGTGGCAAAGAATCTAATTTAATTTTAGCGCCACGGCCACTGATTTTGAGAATATGTCCAAGATCAGAAATCAAGCCATCAGAAATATCAATCGCAGAAGAAGCAAGATGACGTAAAGCTTGCCCTTGCAAAATACGAGGCTGTGGCCTTAAATAACGTTGGATCAACCAATGACGATCTTTTACATCATCGACAACCTGCTGTGATTGTAAAATCGCAAGACCTGCAGCACTATCACCCAATGTTCCGGTAACATAAATCCAATCACCATTACAGGCTCCAGACCGGGTTAGTGATTTTCCTGTCGGAATCAAACCATGGGCTGTATAGGTTAAACTCATTGGCCCTCGTGTTGTATCGCCACCAATAAGTTGCATTTCATAGTAATTAAGCTGTTCAAATAAGCTAGAGCTAAATCTCGCCAGCCAATCTTCATTGATTTGTGGCAATGTCAACGCCAGAGAAACCCAGGCAGGATCCGCTCCCATAGCGGCTAAATCACTTAAATTAACCGCCAAAGATTTATAGGCTAAATCTTCAGGTGAAAGACTATCAAGAAAATGGATACCTGCAACTAGTGTATCGGTAGTAATCGCTAATTGCTGTCTTTCCGGTATTGTTATCAATGCACAATCATCACCAATACCGATATTAACGTCATGCCGATTTTGCTGTTGACGATTAAAATAACGCGCGATGATATCAAATTCGCCACAAACCATAATAATATTCCAATATACCATGCTCCGATTGCTATAAGGCTACACTGCACCTTATAATCAAAATGAACATCAGATTATTCGAAAAGCCTGAACACCATTATTTCTTACGCACAGTAGGAACAACTTTATCGAGCGCACCATTGATAAATTTGTGACTCTCCTCGGCACCAAAAACTTTTGCTAATTCAATCGCTTCATTAATAGCAACTTTATAAGGTACATCATCACGATAACAGAGTTCAAACATAGCTAAACGTAAAACCGCTTTCTCTACCTGACCAAGATCCCCAAGCTGACGAGAAAGATAAGGAGCCATTTTTTTATCCAGTTCTAACACATGAGTTGAAACGCCATTAAGTAGTTCACGGAAATAAGTTACATCAACATCTGACATATCCTGTTCAGATAAAAATTCCACTTCAACATCAGCAATACAATTACCCGATAATTGCCAAGAATAAATCGCCTGAACAGCACACTCACGCGCGCGATGACGAGCAGCAGGTTTCACAAAATTCCCCTTAAATAAAATAGTTATCCTTTAATGGCTTGAATTACATTAACCATTTCTAGTGCAGCTAATGCAGCATCTGCACCTTTATTTCCCGCTTGTGTACCTGCGCGCTCAATTGCCTGCTCAATATCCTCGGTGGTTAATACACCAAAGGCAACCGGAATATTACTTGTCATCGCAACATTAGAAAGTCCAGCACTACACTCACCGGCTACATATTCAAAATGCGAGGTTGCACCACGTATAACGCTAGCAAGTGCAACAACTGCATCATATTTTTTGGTTTCTGCTAATGTTTTAATCGTCAAAGGCAGTTCATAAGCACCTGGTACCCAAACTACCGTAATATTTTCCTTTGCAACTTGGCCAACACGTTCCAAGGTATCAATAGCGCCTTCCAGCAAGCTATTGTTGATGAAATGATTAAAACGTGCAACAACGATTGCTATACGAGCTTTGGGTGCTGCTACCGTACCTTTTATTACCTTCATAGCCTTCCTTAAATACTAATTATTCTTTACAGAAACGACAATTTTATCATATTCTTTTCTATACTGCGCTGCTGAATTTAGCTAACTTTAAAACAGTCATTAGGAACGCTAAATTTAATCAATTAAATGTTACATTAATTTAACTATACTACTTTACTATATTAAGCTAACCAGTTAATGAAGATGACATTACAATGGTCGAAGTGTTAAACGTAAATCAGGTCCAATAAGTTCAATATTAATAAATTCAAATGCTGGTGCATCTTTCAATTTTTGTAATGCTGGAATATTAATTAATTCTTTTGCGGTTCCACCTAAAATTTTAGGCGCAATATAAACAATCAATTCATCAACTAATCCTAGTGTTAACAAAGCACCGGCAAGTGTTGGACCGCTTTCTACCCAAACTGAATTAATATTACGTTTAGCCAGCTGCATCATCAGCAAAACTAAATCAATGCCTTTTTCGTAGGTTGGGATGGCGATTTGCTCAACATCACCACACCAATTTTGCGATATGGGATTAGGGCGAATAAGCCAACATTCACCATCTGATTTTGTTATAATATGTTCTGGTTTTACTTGATTCTCACTATCCAAAACAATTCTTATTGGTTGTCGAAGACGCTCTTTAGGGTAAATATTTTGTAGCTCAGGCGCAAAATCTGTCCAACGAACATTCAAAGCTGGATTATCAGCTAAAACAGTAGCACTGGTAGTCAAAATTGCGCTCGCCTGAGCCCTGAAAATTTGTACATCTTGGCGAGCTACTGGCGAAGTGATCCATTTACTTTCACCTAATGCAAGGGCCGTCCGCCCATCAAGTGATGCGGCTAACTTAAGTTGAACATAGGGGAACCCTGTTCGCATTCTTTTTAGAAAACCTTGATTTAATTGTTCAGCTTCATCCATCAGTAAACCATGTAATACTTCGATGCCAGCCTGCTGTAATTTAAGTAAACCACGCCCTGCAACCTGTGGATTTGGATCTTGCATAGCCACAACAACTCGCCGAATACCTGCTCTAATTAACGCATCTGCACAAGGTGGCGTTTTACCATAATGACTGCATGGTTCTAATGTGACATAAGCAGTTGCTCCGTTCGCTTTTTCACTCGCCATTTGTAAAGCATGAATCTCAGCATGCGCCTCGCCTGCTTTGCAATGAAAACCTTCACCCACAACTTCACCGTTGCGTACAATGACACAGCCTACATTCGGGTTTGGTGAGGTAGTAAATCGTCCTTGCTTGGCCAATGACAACGCACGGCTCATAAACTGCTTATCAAACGTGGTCATTTTTACTATTAATCCTGTAACTTAGCAATTTCTTCGCCAAATTCACGAATATCTTCAAAACTACGATATACCGAAGCAAAACGTATATAAGCAACTTTATCCAGCTTTTTCAACTCATCCATGACAATTTTTCCAATCATCTTCGCCGGAATTTCTCGTTCTCCGGTTGCGCGAAGTTGCGATTTTATATTGTTAATAGCTGTTTCCACATCATCGGAACTTACCGGGCGTTTTTCTAATGCTTTTTGCATACCTCGTCTAAGTTTGTGCTCATCAAATGACTCACGTACATCATCACTTTTTACCACACGCGGCATAACTAATTCAGCCACTTCAAAAGTAGTAAAACGTTCATGACATTCAAGACATTGTCGACGACGACGAACCTGCGAACCATCGCCAACCAGACGTGAATCAATCACTTTGGTATCTACAGCGGTGCAAAATGGGCAATGCATAAAATTTCCTGATTTTAGGGTCCGGTTTTTCAGTTTAACTCAGCTATCAATGAAAAACACCCTGCTAGCGCAATCTAACAGGGTGTTAGTTAACAAAATTCGCCTTTACGGCAGCAGAGAATGTTGATCCGCTCCCTCTTTTTCTACTGTAGGAGGAAGCAAATGCTCTCGTTTCATTCCCATCTTTAATGCTAGAGCAGAAGCAACATAAATAGAAGAAACGGTTCCAAGCGTCACGCCAATTAACATAACTAGAGAAAATCCTTTCAGTATTGACCCACCAAAAAGATAGAGCATCAATACCACTAATAAAGAAGTTCCTGATGTAATAAGTGTTCGACTCAATGTTTGGGTCAATGACACGTTAACTATTTCGTAAGAAGTACCGCGGCGGATCTTGCGGAAATTTTCACGAATACGATCAGAGACAACAATGCTGTCATTTAATGAATAACCGATGACCGACATTAATGAAGCAACGATAGTCATATCAACTTCAATCTGAAAAAGCGATACAATGCCTAATGTAATAATCACATCATGCGCTAATGATATTACTGCACCAGCAGCCAGACGCCATTCAAAGCGGAAACCTACATAAATCAAAATACAAATCAAAGCAGCTAACAGTGCCATTGCACCGGTTTGAGCTAATTCACTGCCTACACTCGGCCCGACAAATTCGATGCGCTTAACCGTTGCTGGATCATCAACATTTTTGTTAATGACTGAAATAATGGACTTACCGATTTCTTGACCTGCCACGCCTTCAGTAGGAGGCAATCGGATCATAATATCTCGGCTACTACCAAAATTTTGAATCAACGGCTCTTGATGGCCATTATTCGCTAAACTCTCTCTAATTTTATCAAGATCCGCAGGTTGACTGAGATTAATTTCAATAACAGTCCCGCCGGTGAAATCCAATCCCCAGTTAAATCCTTTCAATGAAATAACCGTAACCGAAAGAATAAATAAAGCAATTGAGATACCAAAAGCTAAATAATCCCAACGCATAAAATCAATAACTTTACGGCCATAATTTAACTGTTCTACTGTGTAATCTTGCGCCACAACCACGCTCCTTAAATAGACAGCTTTTTAATACGTTTACCACCATACAATAAGTTCACGATAGCACGTGTTACTACAATTGCAGTAAACATGGAGGTGGCAATACCAATCGCCGTAGTAATGGCAAAACCCTTCATTGAGCCGGTTCCTACCGCATACAAAATGGTTGCCGTGATCACAGTTGTCAAATTCGCATCTAAGATACTGGAAAATGCCCCCTTGTAACCTTCATGTATCGCTTGCTGTATTGAACGACCATTCTTTAATTCTTCTTTAATACGTTCATTAATCAACACATTCGCATCAACGGCAACAGCAAGCGTTAAAACAATACCAGCAATGCCCGGCATGGTGAAAGTAGCCCCCGGTAATAGCGACATAATCCCCATAATGAGGATCAAGTTTGCTAATAATGCAGAACTGGCAATCAGACCAAACTTGCGATAATAAATAACCATAAATAGAACTGAAGCTAGCAAACCGGCTAATGATGCTTTCATTCCTTGCTCAATATTTTGCAATCCTAATGTTGGCCCAATTGTGCGTTCTTCAACAATTTGAATAGGTGCAATTAATGCGCCAGCACGTAATAATAAAGATAATTGACGAGCTTCAGTTGGATTACTGATACCAGTAATACGAAATTTGCTACCAAAGCGGGCAGAAATTCTGGCGACATTAATGACTTTCTCATCTTTTACCAAAATAGCACGACCATTGGCATCCTTTCGCCCGCTATCTTTATATTCAACAAATAGGGTTGCCATCAATTTATCCTGATTATCACGGGTAAAATCAGACATAATTGAGCCACCAGCGCTATCCAGACCAATGCTTACCTGCGGGCTGCCCATTTCATCCAAATACGATGTCGAATCAGTAATATGATCGCCTGTCAAAATAACGCGTTTATAAAGAACAACAGGCTCACCATCGCGAGTATATTTTATCTCAGAATCACCCGGAATATGGCCACGTTGAACAGCCGAACTGTCTATTCCGACATTAACTAAGCGAAATTCCAGCGTTGCAGTAGCACCAAGGATCTCTTTTGCTCGCGCCGTATCTTGGATACCCGGTAATTCAACGACAATACGAGCAGCGCCCTGACGCTGTACCAATGGTTCAGCAACGCCTAATTGGTTAACACGATTACGGATAATATTAATATTTTGTGATACTGCATAATTACGTGCTTCACGGATCCGCTCATCTGTCATTACTGCCGTTAATAGATTGTTGTTGCCAGCAGTAAAAACCAAATCGCGATAACTTGGTGTCAAATAATATTCCGCTTGCGAACGCCCACTATTATCACGAAAACGAATTTCAACACCGTAATGATCTATTTTACGTATAGTTGAATATGGGATCCCTTTTTCACGTAAATCACTACGCAGGCCATCCATATTCTGTTCTTGCAATTTACCTAAGGCTGTTTCCATATCCACTTCCATTAAGAAGTGAACGCCACCACGCAAATCTAACCCTAATTTCATTGGTTCACCGCCCAATGCTCTTAACCAATGAGGGGTTGCAGGTGCCAGATTTAACGCTACGATATACTGCTCTCCTAAACCGGCAACTAAAGTTTCGCGTGCATGTAGCTGGACATCTGGATTATTAAAAAGAGCAAGAATTACACCACTTTCCAGTGCAATTGATTTACTTTCGATTTTCTCTTTCTTTACAATATTACGAACTTGATCCAAAGTCTGTTCATTGGCTGCGGTTCCCCGCACGCCAGTAATCTGAACAGCCGGATCCTCTCCATAAAGATTGGGAAGCGCATACAGCAGACCTATGAGCAACGCAGCGATCAGCATAAAATACTTCCACAAAGGATAACGATTTAGCACGGCAATTCCCTTCGGGAAAATCAGAAATTAGATAGATTTCATTGTACCTTTTGGAAGTACAGCAGCAACGAAATCACGTTTAATGGTTACGTCATTGGTGTCATTTAATGCAACAACAATGTAACCCGTTTCAGATACTTTAGTGACGCGGCCAATCAATCCACCGGTTGTTAGTACCTCATCACCTTTAGCAATAGAATCCATTAATTTTTTGTGCTCTTTAGCTCGCTTCTGCTGTGGGCGTAAGATCATAAAATAAAAAATCAATCCGAAAACAACCAGCATGATGATCAAAGAATATGGGTTTCCTTGCGCTTGACCACCAGCTGAAGCGACTGCTTCAGAAATAAACAAACTCATCAAAATTTCCTCATTGTGATTAAAACAATATTTCTAGCTCAAAAAATTAATCCAAGCCTATAAATCCTACACTGATTTGATTCAATTAGCACGACTGAAATTATACTCTAGTTTGATGAAATCGATTTATTGCTCCGTCGATAAAAATCTACTGCAAAAGCCTCAAACTCACCTTTTTCAATCGCTTGTCGAATTTCAGCCATTAGCCGTTGATAATAAAGCAAATTGTGTAAGGTATTAAGCCTGGCACCAAGAATTTCATTACATCGGTCAAGATGATGTAAATAAGCACGGCTATAGTGAGAGCAAGTATAGCAGTCACAATGGGCATCTAACGGCGAAGTATCCGATTTGTATTTAGCGTTACGGATTTTAATTACACCTTCAGTGACAAATAGATGGCCATTTCGAGCATTCCTGGTTGGCATTACACAATCAAACATATCAATACCTCGCCGAACCCCTTCAACCAGATCCTCCGGTTTACCGACCCCCATTAAATAGCGTGGTTGATTGTGCGGGATTTGTGGGCAAACATGCTCTAAAATACGGTGCATATCCGCTTTAGGTTCACCGACAGCTAAACCACCAACAGCGTAACCATCAAAACTAATCTCGACCAGGCCTTTTACGGATATATCACGTAAATCCGGATAAACGCTGCCCTGAATAATGCCAAACAACGCATTTTTATTAGCTAACTCATCAAATCGTTGGCGACTACGTTTTGCCCAGCGAAGAGACATTTCCATCGATTTTTTGGCATAATCCCACTCTGCCGGATAGGGTGTGCATTCATCAAAAATCATGACAATATCCGAACCAAGATCGTACTGAATTTCCATCGACTTTTCAGGGCTCAGGAAAACCCTTTCGCCATTGATTGGATTGCGAAAATCAACACCCTCTTCTTTAATTTTACGCATGGCACCAAGGCTAAAAACCTGAAATCCACCGGAATCAGTCAAAATTGGTCCTTGCCATTGCATAAAATCATGCAAATCGCCATGTAATTTCATTATTTCCTGTCCAGGACGTAACCATAAATGAAAAGTATTGCCTAACAGGATTTGGGCTCCGGTTTGTTTAACTTCTTCTGGCGTCATCCCTTTGACTGTACCATAAGTGCCAACCGGCATAAAAGCAGGCGTTTCTACAATCCCACGCTCAAAAATCAAGCGACCACGACGAGCTTGGCCGTCTTGGCTTTGTAATTCATATTTCACTTTGCCTCTCTAGCATCAGAAAAACAGTCTGATGGGTTAGTTACATATTCAGTTAAATAAATTGCTGATATCAATTTAATAGTTAACAACTAGTTAGCCACTTTTTCACTTTCTGCTTTAGGATTGTGCGTGATAAACATGGCATCACCATAACTAAAAAAACGGTACTTTTCTGCGATTGCTTGTTGATAGGCATTCATCGTATTTTGATAGCCAGCAAAAGCAGATACCAACATAATCAAAGTAGACTCAGGTAAATGGAAATTAGTAATTAATGCATCAACAATTTTAAAATGAAAGCCTGGGTAAATAAAAATTCGAGTATCATCAAAAAAGGGGCCAATAATACCTTCTTTACATGCACAAGCCGCGCTTTCTAATGATCGAATCGAAGTTGTGCCAACTGCAATAACCCGTTTACCTCTCGCTTTACACGCCAATATTGCATCAACAGCCTGTTGCGATACTTCAACATATTCTGCATGCATGGTATGTTCAGCAACATTCTCCACCCGCACAGGTTGAAATGTGCCGGCACCAACATGTAGCGTCACAAACGCCATTGCTACCCCTTTTTGCTGCAGCGCCGCTAGTAATGATTCATCAAAATGTAATCCTGCCGTCGGCGCAGCAACGGCACCAGGCCTTTGGCCATAAACTGTTTGATAAAGTGTTCTATCAACCTCTTCATCAGGGCGGTCAATGTAAGGTGGTAATGGCATATGACCAATATCATTTAAAATAGCTAACACATCTCGCTTATCCTGAAAATCAATTTCAAATAGCGTATCGTGTCTTGCCAACATAATGGCTTTGACACTTTTATCATCACCTAATAATAATTCGGTTCCTACCTTGGGTGCTTTAGAAGCACGAATATGCGCCAACACCCGATGACTTCCCAATATGCGTTCAATCAATACTTCAATTTTGCCGCCAGACATTTTACGACCATAAAGACGAGCCGGTATAACCTGAGTATTATTGAAAACCAGCAAATCACCTGATTCTAATTTATCAACAATATCAGTAAATATACCATGTGCCAGTTCACCTGTTGAACCGTTCAAAGAAAGTAGCCGGCAATGACTACGTTTGGCTAAGGGATAATGGGCTATTAACTCATCAGGTAATTTCAAAGCAAAATCAGAGACACGCATTTATTTACACTATTTGATCAAAACAAGCGCACTAGTCTAGTGCGGCGATAAAAACAGTGCAACAAATAAGCATCACGAAAATTAAAAATTCACTTATAATGACACTATGAATTTTCTTGCACACTTACATTTAGCTCAACGAGCACAAAGTTCCTTATTAGGAAATTTAATGGCGGATTTCGTTCGCGGTGATCCTGAAGGCTTATATTCACCAGATGTTGTAGCCGGGATCAGAATGCATCGTCAGGTAGATAAATTCACCGACCAGCACCCCATTGTGATTAATGCCAAGCAACTTTTTCGACCACCATACCGCCGAGTCGCAGCTATCACTCTCGATTTAGTTTGGGATCATTTTCTCGCTTTATATTGGGATCAAATCGAAGCAAAACAGACTCTACCCCAATTTGTTCATTATGCTCGCCAGCAAATTGAACCAAACCTATATTATACCCCAGAAAAATTTCAAGAATTAAATGAGTATTTATGGTCACAAAACTGGCTGATCCATTATGCAGAACCTGAATATATTAATAATGTATTAAACAGCATGGCTCGCAGGCGTCCTAAACTGGCTAATTTAATCGGCTCTTTTGATGATTTTATTCTGCATTACCGTGATTTTTATGCTTTTTTTTGGCAACTTTATCCAGCAATGATCGCTTTTGCCGAAACTCTATCAGAAAAAAGAGCGCCATTAATGAAAACAAATAAACCCTAGCTGATTAGAGGCTAGGGTTTATTACCGATTAAATAACACTCTTTAGGTAGCTCGCTTTATATCAGTGTTGTTTAGTGCTAATACGATCATAGAGTGCAAAAATCACTAAAACGATTAATGAAGGTACCAACCAGGCTAAATCATGAACATAAAGTGGCAATTTCTTCGCGACATCAGGAATAAATGCTTGCAAAAGTTCAGAAGATTTCATCGCACCTAATAAGCCAAAGATTAGACTGGTCAACATAGTTGGTGCAACCACCCTGGATGGGCACTTCCACCATTTCAAGGTAAAACTCATTAAAATCAATATAATACATGGTGGATAAATCGCGATTAATACAGGAATAGAAAATTCAATCAGTTTACTCAATCCTAAATTCGAGATCACCATAGAAAAGATGCCAAGTATCCAGACTAATTTACGATAAGAAATCGGCACATAAAGCGCAAAAAATTCCGCGCAAGCACAAGTGAGTCCAAACGCAGTTACCAGACAAGCAACAAAAATGAGTATCGCTAAGAAAAAGCTACCAAAATTACCAAAAGTATGTTGCACATAGGCATGCAAAATATCAGCACCATTGCTGGCATTAGGTAATAAGGTGCCGCTATTCTCACCCAGTTTAAACAGTGAAACATAAACCAATGTTAATAACACGCCGGCAATTAATCCAGCCCACATGGTATAACGGGTTAAAAGAGCAGAATTTTCGACACCACGTGAACGGGCAGCATTAACAATAACAATGCCAAACACCATCGCACCCAAGGTATCCATTGTCAGATAACCATTAATAAAACCATTAGAAAATGCCATTTCAGTATATGATGGCGTTGATATAATGGGTTCACCTGCCGGCCAAAGTACTGCAGCAATGCCCAAAATAGCCAATGCAAGCATTTTTATTGGCGCTAAGATATGCCCTACGCTATCGAGTAGTCGTCCTGGATAGAGTGAAATAGCTATCACCACAGCAAAATAAACTAGGCTATAGATAAACAATGAAATCGATGAAACACCACCTACTAGTGGGGCAATTCCGACTTCATAAGAAACTGTTGCCGTACGAGGTGTGGCAAATAATGGCCCAACAGATAAATAGGCGACAATAGCTAACAATAACCCCGCACATTTACCAATTGGAGCACTAAGCTGTTCGATGCCACCACCTACTTTTGCTAGCGCAATAACTGCAATCACAGGCAAACCGACACCTGTGAGCAGAAATCCAGCTGCCACTGTCCATACTTGTTCACCAGCTTGCAATCCAACCATAGGAGGAAAAATAATATTTCCTGCCCCTACAAATAACGCAAAGGTCATAAACCCTAACGCTAAAATATCTCGAGATGTTAAACGATATGCCATAATTATTTGTTAATTTGTTGTTATTTATAATTCAGCTTAAGTAGAACCAAAACCTAAACCACTTATTATTTATTGACGCTGATCTCTGCTGATTTTTAATCAATAAGAATATTTAATTAAACGGATAAATTTAGTAAAAACAGAAAAATCCGCCAATAACAGACTACAAGTAAAACTTTTATAATGATAAAAGGCAATAGTAAATCGAAAAAGTAGAATAAAAATCTGAAATAAATTTTTTATTTAGTGATTGGTTTTAGTGTTTACTCAATATACGTTATATGATTTGCATAAAATTTAATCAACACTAACATCTATTCATGCAAATGCATTATTTAGCTAAATCTGTTTAACTAAAATTCAGCAAATGAAATTTAATTTTGGCCATTTTTTGTTGTTACAATTAAACTAGACGGTAAAATAAAACTAAACACCGACCCCTTACCTAATTGACTTTCAATATCTAATTGGGAATGGTGGTGTATTAATGCATGTTTGACAATTGCCAATCCCAATCAGCTACCACCCCCCATTCGACGTGAACGCGATTTATCTGCTCGATAAAAAAGTTCGGTTAACCGAGTCAAATGCACTGAAGCAATTCCCGGACCATTCTAGCGAATAGAAAAAAGTGCTCCTTGTTTAATTTGTTGCCAACCAATATGAATAGATGTTCCAACCGGTGTATGGTTAATCACATTATAGATAAGATTTGAAATAGCGTTTCTCAGTTGCTCTTCATTACCATAAACATGTAATTTTTTATCCACATCAAAAATAACTTCATGCTTTCCCAAACTTAAATTTATTACATCTTGTTTTATTGTATTTAGCATTGCCGGAATATTTATCTGCTCATTCAAATTAATATGTGGTGCTATTTCAATGCGGGAAAGCTGAAGTAATTGTTTAATTAAACTATCCATGCGTGCCAATTGTTCACGCATTGAATGTAAAGCTTTTTTGTTAGCCGAATGACTATCGATTTGCTCATCCATGATTTCCAAATAACCTTGTAAAACAGTTAATGGTGTACGTAATTCATGATTAGCATTAGCAAAAAATTCGCCGCGTAATTTTTCCAATTTCACCTTTTCCGTTATGTCTTTTGCAACCATTAATAATTGGTCGTCAATATAAGACATAATTTGAAATTCAACCATCGCACCGTTATTTAACGCTATCGTAAACGGCAAAGAATAGTCGGCTAACATAAAATAATGGTTGAAATCAGGATAACGGAGTAAATTGAAAATAGATTGCCTACTATCCTCTGGCCAACGAAACCCCAATAAATATTCAGCTAAACGATTACACCAAACAATATTACCTTCTGCTGTCATGATAATAACGGCATCAGGCAAAGATTCTGCACCACTCCGAAATCGCCTAATAATCTGTACCAATTCACGCCGACGTTTACGATTACGTTGCTGTAATTGATAAATACCATAAAAAATCGGCTCCCAAGCACCTTGTCCAGTTGGTGGCAGTAAACGACGTTCAAGCCAAAGCCTATCAGATAATTTCAGTAAATGATAACTATGCCAACACAAAGCGGCTAATAATGAAATCACGAGCAACCAAGATAGATGGCCAATAAAAAGTGATAATCCACATGCCGGTAAACAGAATAAAATCAGAATAACCACTAATTTTTTCCACGACAAACGTTCAAGCACGCCGACTTTTCCTTATAAACAACAATCAATAACGGACAGAGAAACGATAGCCTGTACCTCGAACTGTCTGGATCATTTTATCATGACCACCCACAGCAAGTGCTTTACGTAAACGACGAATATGCACATCTACTGTCCGATCCTCAACATAAATATTCACACCCCAAACATAATTTAATAATTGCTCACGATTATAAACTCGTTCTTGATGTGTCATAAAAAAATGCAGTAATGTGTATTCTGTCGGCCCCATTTCTATCGACGTTGTATCACTCGTTACCCGATGAGAGGTAGGATCTAGCTTCAACCCCTTCATTTCAATAACATTGTCGCTAACCATAGCTGAAACGCGACGCAAAATTGCATTTACTCTAGCAATCAGCTCTTTAGGTGAAAAAGGTTTTGTCAGATAATCATCTGCACCAATTTCTAAACCTCGCACCCGATATTCTTCTTCTACCCTTGCAGTTAACATCATAATCGGGATCTTTCGGATCAGTTGATCACGCTTTATATGGGCAATAAGCTGGATACCAGAACCACCCGGGATCATACAATCTAACAAGATGAATACCGGATAAGGCTCTATGAGCTGCGCAATAGCTGAATCATAATCATCAGCCTCAATGGTTTGGAATCCATTCTGTTCTAATACAAAGCAAACCATCTCAAGGATCGCGGTTTCATCTTCGACGACCAGAATACGTCTTACCATGATTGATCCTATCATTATTTCATTATCAAATTAGTAGGCGCCATTATTTCATATTTATGACCATTTTATGAAATATTGTGGCGAATTTCGTCAAGTTGCAACTTTTCAGGCTAAATATGAGATATGAGATTTGATATCTAATTCACAAAATTAATTAATAACTAAATTTTTGAACGATATGGTTAAATTTTTTATCTATAATTTTTTATCGACCAGATTATAGTTATCAATAACCTATCTACACATAATTAATTTATGACCTTATTAATATAAGGAAAATATAATGCCAAACAAATTTATTGAAATGATGAAAAAACGAAGAACTATTTATAATATAGATAATTTATTACCTATCTCTGAAGAAAGACTTATTACATTGGTTAAAGAAGCAGTTAAAGCAACGCCCTCTTCATTTAATTCGCAAACATCGCTTGTAGTTATTCTATTTGGTGATGAACATAAAAAACTGTGGCATAACATTACCAAAGAAACACTAAAAGAAATTGTGGCTAAAGAGATATTTACCACGACAGAGAAAAAAATAGATAGTTTTGCTGCCGGCGCAGGTACGGTATTATTTTTTGAAGAACAAAATGTTATCGAACAATTACAGCAAAAATTTCCACTTTATGCCGATAATTTTCCAGTTTGGTCAGAACAGAGTAGTGGTATGGCACAATATGCGGTTTGGATTAGCCTGGCGCAAGAAAAAGTGGGCGCATCACTACAACGGCTTTGTTGAATAAATCGAACTTTTAGGTGATTGGCGGAGCTGATCGCTAAATTCGTTTCAACATCAGGTCCCCATGGCAAAGCAAAAGTTTAAAATTACCAACTGGCCCGCGTACAACAAGGCACTCAGACAACGCGGTTCCCTGACGGTCTGGCTTGATGAGTCGGCCATCGCTGGATGGACTGACAATTCTTCGCCTGAAGGTCGTGGCCGGCCGCTTTACTACAGCGATATGGCTGTTACCACTGTCCTGATGATGAAGCGTGTGTTTAACCTGTCGCTCCGGGCATTACAGGGCTTCGTTGATTCGATTTTTAAACTCATGTCTTTGCCGTTGTGCTGTCCGGACTACTCGCTGGTCAGCAGACGAGCAAAGAGCGTCAACATCAGCATAAAAACGCCAACGCGTGGTGAAATCTCGCATCTGGTCATCGACAGTACCGGTCTGAAGGTCTTTGGCGAAGGTGAATGGAAAGTCAGGCAGCATGGGGCTGACAGACGAAGAGTGTGGCGCAAGCTTCATCTGGCAGCAGACAGTGTGAATCATGAGATTATCTGTGCCGACTTATCGCTCAGCGGAACGACAGATGCGCAGGCACTGCCGGGCCTGATTAACCAAAACCACCGGAAAATCAGGGAAGTGTCAGCAGACGGTGCTTATGACGCCTGTTACTGCCACGATACGTTGCTAAGAAAGAAAATCAGGCCCCTTATCCCGCCGCGAAGCGGAGCGAAATACTGGCCGGACAATTACCATGAACGTAACCATGCGGTGGCGAATCAGCGTCTGAGCAGGAGTAATGATATGTGGAAAAAGAAAGTGGGTTATCACCGGCGTTCAGTGGCAGAAACAGCGATGTTCCGCATAAAAACTTTACTGGGTGGCCATCTGAGCCGGCGTGACTATGAGGCTCAGGTAGGTGAAGCAATGGCGATGGTCAAAGCGCTGAACCGTATGACGTTGTTGGGTATGCCACACAGCGTCAGGATCGGATAACAGGTGTAGCAGAGGGAGCCATCCTGGCGGCTAATTCTGATTTATTCAACAAAGCCCTCCATTAGTTAAATTATTTGAAACCATAAAAGCTTTAATATCTGCCAATATTTTTTCTGTTTAGCAAAAATTAATTATATATTAATCTGTTTAATATATAAAAGAATAATCTATTTTATTTATATGAAAGTTACTTAGTATTCATTAAAATTATTTTTATTATTCAATATGAATAAGTAATATTTTATCATCCGCTACTCTTACTTGGAGAAGATAGATTGTATTTTTTAATTTTAAATATTCAGCGGTATTTTTTATGTCTGTTCAATTAGTGGTATTATTTTTTAAACATTTAATTAAAGCATCTTATTGAAAGCCTGGTTCGAGAAGAGAGCTATCTCTAACTTTTCTTTATAAACACTACTATTTGTTAAATAAGAAAGTTTATCGATATTAATTATATTTTCATCTAAATCGATTTCTGTTAATTTTCTATTATTAATTATTTTTTTATAATGGTCAGTTTCTTCAAATAATCTTTTTTCATTATTTATCTTATTTTTTACTAAAATATAGTTTTCATCAAAATTATTTGATATTTTGATTAAGTGTTTTTCATAAAATTTCATAGAATAAATTTAATATAAAACACTTCGTCAATTTTCACCATAAATATAATAATTTGTGAGCTTAGTTTATGGTTGATGTTTTCTTTCCACAAAAAAACGGCTTTGTTGAATAAATCGAACTTTTAGGTGATTGGCGGAGCTGATCGCTAAATTCGTTTCAACATCAGGTCCCCATGGCAAAGCAAAAGTTTAAAATTACCAACTGGCCCGCGTACAACAAGGCACTCAGACAACGCGGTTCCCTGACGGTCTGGCTTGATGAGTCGGCCATCGCTGGATGGACTGACAGTTCTTCGCCTGAAGGTCGTGGCCGGCCGCTTTACTACAGCGATATGGCTGTTACCACTGTCCTGATGATGAAGCGTGTGTTTAACCTGTCGCTCCGGGCATTACAGGGCTTCGTTGATTCGATTTTTAAACTCATGTCTTTGCCGCTGTGCTGTCCGGACTACTCGCTGGTCAGCAGACGAGCAAAGAGCGTCAACATCAGCATAAAAACGCCAACGCGTGGTGAAATCTCGCATCTGGTCATCGACAGTACCGGTCTGAAGGTCTTTGGCGAAGGTGAATGGAAAGTCAGGCAGCATGGGGCTGACAGACGAAGAGTGTGGCGCAAGCTTCATCTGGCAGCAGACAGTGTGACTCATGAGATTATCTGTGCCGACTTATCGCTCAGCGGAACGACAGATGCGCAGGCACTGCCGGGCCTGATTAACCAAACCCACCGGAAAATCAGGGAAGTGTCAGCAGACGGTGCTTATGACGCCTGTTACTGCCAAGATGCGTTGCTAAGAAAGAAAATCAGGCCCCTTATCCCGCCGCGAAGCGGAGCGAAATACTGGCCGGACAAGTACCATGAACGTAACCATGCGGTGGCGAATCAGCGTCTGAGCAGGAGTAATGATATGTGGAAAAAGAAAGTGGGTTATCACCGGCGTTCAGTGGCAGAAACAGCGATGTTCCGCATAAAAACTTTGCTGGGTGGCCATCTGAGCCTGCGTGACTATGAGGCTCAGGTAGGTGAAGCAATGGCGATGGTCAAAGCGCTGAACCGTATGACGTTGTTGGGTATGCCACACAGCGTCAGGATCGGATAACAGGTGTAGCAGAGGGAGCCATCCTGGCGGCTAATTCTGATTTATTCAACAAAGCCGGATAAACCTTACTTATTGATGATATTGCTCTGATAATTTGTGTACTGAATTAATAAAATTTTTAACATGCTCAGGTGGAATATCCTGGTGAATTCCATGACCTAAATTAAAAACATGGCCACTGCCCTGACCGAATTGCTTTAAAATTGTTTTAACCTCAAACTCCATACGTTCTTTTGATGCATATAATATAGAAGGATCCATGTTTCCCTGTAAGGCAACCTTATTTCCTACACGAGAACGAGCCTCTTCAATATCTGTCATCCAGTCGATCCCTAACGCGTCACAACCGGTCGCAGTCATTGCCTCTAACCATTGGCCACCGCCTTTAGTAAATAAGGTCACAGGGACTTTACGCCCTTCATGTTCTCGCTGTAGACCATCAATGATCTGATGCATGTAATGTAAAGAAAATTGATGGTAATCAGGCCCAGTTAATACACCACCCCAAGTATCAAAAATCATCACCGATTGAGCACCAGCCCGAATCTGAGCATTTAGATAAAGAATGACACTTTGGGCCAACTTATCCAATAATAAATGTAACGCTTTTGGCTCCGTATACATCATCTTCTTAATATGGGTAAAAGCCTTACTACTTCGCCCTTCGACCATATAAGTTGCCAATGTCCATGGGCTACCAGAAAAACCGATCAATGGTACTTTTCCTTGTAACGCCTTGCGGATAGCGCGTACAGCATTCATTACGTAAACTAATTCTTGCTCAGGATCAGGAATTGGCAGTTTCTCTATATCAGCCAAACAATCAATTGGACGCTGAAACATAGGCCCTTCTCCAGCTGAAAAATAAAGACCTAAGCCCATCGCATCAGGAATAGTAAGAATATCTGAAAACAGGATCGCCGCATCTAATGGAAAACGATGTAGTGGTTGTAATGTCACTTCACAGGCTAACTCGGTATTTTTGCACAATGAAAGAAAATCACCGGCTTGCTGACGAATTTTTCGATACTCCGGTAAATAACGACCGGCCTGGCGCATCATCCATACTGGGGTTTTATCAACTGGCTGCCGTAATAGCGCACGTAAGTAGCGATCGTTTGTTAATGCAGACATCATTAGCTCCATTAAATGGCAATTAGAAATTGCCAATTATCATCGTGTATTTGCCTTTTTCTTGTTGCTTAAATCAGCAACAACTTAGATATAGCGTGATTAATATTATTTGTATAAGTTATCATTTTGTTGCCGCAATAACCGCAATAATGGTGCGAACGATAAAACTCTGCCAGTTGAATACCGCGTCCAACTAGTTTAAATAGCCCCTCATCTTGACTGGCAATCCATCGCGGCGAACACATATCCGTTGGTGATTTTACTATAATTAACCAAATCGTTTCCGCTTGCCATTCACTAATAGGGAGTGCCTCTTTTCCTGTTAGCGACCAAAATTGGGAGGAACCTTTCGGTAAATCACCATTTGGCAACCAAATTCGACCACCAGAACTAACCACCCACCAGCCTGTTTCTGTTCCTGTTAACTTTTTTCTAATCATATAGCTCAATTCTTCTATATTTTATTGATTAGTGACTTTTGAAAATATGCCTTATTCATCAATATCAAGTGTCTATTTTGATTAACAATTGTTTGATGAAGAAGTTATCCATTGCAGTTTTCATTATCTCTCTTATATACTGACATCATCTTGTCGGAGTGCCGAGTCGGTTTAATAATACCTACAGGCTGAGACCGTTAATTCGGGATCCGCGGAACCTGATCAGGCTAATACCTGCGAAGGGAACAAGAGTAATCAACCCGCGATTTTGACTTATCAAAAGTAAACAGCGCAATTATTATACTATTACTCTCACCGAGCTCCAGACAAGCAATTTCTCTCTTACGTGAACCATTTGTAATGATTTTAGGAATTTGTTATGTCGAAAAATATTATTGCAACCAGCGATATTACCGTTACAACCAATACCACTTCACCACGAAAAGCACAACGTGAAGCGGCACAACGTTTTCTTGATAAGCTACAAAATATCAACTTTCCCAATTCAAAACGGATCTATTTAACAGGTTATCACTATAATACCCAAGTTCCTATGCGTGAAATTCAGCTTTCACCGACCTTGGTTGGCGGTACAAAAGATAAACCCTTGTTTGTAGAGAATGAGGCAATACCTGTCTATGATACTTCTGGCGCCTATGGCTATGCTGATGTAACTGTAGATATTAAGGAGGGTTTAAAAAAATGCCGCTAATACTGGATCCTCGATCGCAATGATACTGAGTTAGTTAAAAAACCAAGCTCTTATTTTACCCAACAACTACTGGCTGATGCAGGATTGAATCATCTTCGCTTCAATCACCGACCACAACCATTAAAAGCCAAAACCGGAAAACAGTCACGCAGTTGCACTATGCCCGTCAAGGGATAATCACACCTGAAATGGAATTTATTGCGATCCGCGAAAATATGGGACGCGAGCGTATCAATAGTAAGATATTAACTAAACAGCACCCAGGCCAAAGCTTTAATGCTAACCTGCCAAACAATATTACCCCTGAATTTGTTCGACAAGAAGTTGCCGCTGGACGTGCCATTATTCCAGCCAATATTAACCATCCTGAATCCGAGCCGATGATCATTGGTCGAAATTTTTTGGTGAAAGTCAATACTAATATCGGTAATTCCTAAGTAACTTCATCGATTGAAGAAGAAATTGAAAAACTAATCTGGGCGAATCACTGGGGAGCTGACACCGTGATGGATTTATCGACAGGCCGCTATATCCATGAAACGAGAGAATGGATCTTACGTAATAGCCCAGTTCCTATTGGTAAAGTGCCAATTTATCAAGCACTAGAAAAAGTCAATGGCGTGGCAGAAAATTTGAGCTGAGAAATATTTCGCGACACCTTACTTGAACAAGCCGAACAAGCCGAACAAGCCGAACAAGCCGAACAAGCCGAACAAGCCGAACAAGCCGAACAAGGCGTAGACTACTTTACCATCCACGCCGGTGTCTTACTACGCTATATACCAATGACTGCTAATCGATTGACGGGTATTGTTTCTCGCGGTGGCGCTATTATTGCCAAATGGTGCTTGTCACATCATCAAGAAAATTTTTTGTATACCCATTTCGACGAAATCTGTGCAATCTGTGCTGCTTATGATGTCTCTTTGTCCCTTGGCGATGGATTACGACCTGGCTCCTTACAAGACGCTAATGATGAAGCGCAATTTGCTGAACTATATACATTAGGCAAATTAACCAAGATAGCCTGGCAATATGATGTTCAAGTTATGATAGAAGGCCCTGGTCATATCCCAATGCAAATGATCCGCCGCAATATGACGGAAGAATTAACTCATTGCCATGAAGCGCCATTCTATACCTTAGGGCCTTTAACCACCGACATCGCACCAGGTTATGATCTCTTTACCTCTGGTATCGGTGCGGCTTTAATTGGTTGGTTTGTCTGTGCCATGCTATGTTATGTTACCCCAAAAGAGCACTTGAGTTTACCTAATAAAGAAGATGTAAAACAAGGACTTATTACCTATAAAATTGCTGCCCATGCCGCTGATCTGGCTAAAGGCCACCCTGGGGCTCAAATTCGTGATAACGCCTTATCCAAAGCCAGATTTGAGTTTCGTTGGGAAGACCACTTTAATCTGGCTCTCGATCCTACAACCGCACGTGCCTACCATGATGAAACACTACCGCAAGCCGCTGGTAAAGTCGCCCATTTTTGCTCAATGTGTGGGCCTAAATTTTGCTCCATGAAAATTTCACAAGAAGTCCGTGAGCATGCAACTCAAATGGCACAGATGTCGGTAACATTTCGCGCCCACGGTAGTGAGCTATACCACGATATGGAGACGATTTCCTATGACGAAATGGCCTGATCACTCATTTGCAACTACGAAGCATAAACTTGGCTTGTATCCAGTGGTTGATTCCGTCGAGTGGATAAGGCGCTTACTTAGCGTCGGTGTGACCACTATTCAATTAAGGATCAAAGATCGATCAGCCAGTAACCTCGAACAAGATATTCATCAGGCAATTATGCTAGGCCAGCAATATCAAGCTCGCCTATTTATTAATGACTATTGGCAATTAGCCATAAAACATGGCGCCTATGGCGTCCATTTAGGGCAAGAGGATATTAATTTCGCTGATCTGAATCGCCTACAAAAAGCAGGATTGCGCCTAGGAATTTCGACCCATAATCAACAAGAACTCATCAGAGCAAAGCAGTTAAAACCATCTTATATTGCATTAGGACATATTTTTCCTACTACTACAACATTAATGTCCTCTTCGACGCAAGGTTTAGTAACCCTAAAACAGCAGGTTAATGACACCCCAGATTATGCCACTATTGCAATAGGCGGTATCTCTTTAGCGTGTGTTCCCGAAGTGCTTGCAACTGGCGTCGGGGGTATTGCTATGGTTAGTGCGATCACCAAATCGACTAACTGGCGCAAAGTTGTTGCTCAGTTACTCTATCTCATCGAAGGTAAGGATATGATCGATGCTTGATGATGCTATTTTTATGCGCTATAGCCGTCAGCTATTACTTGAAGAAATCGGTAATAAAGGACAACAAAAATTAACAATGAGCAAAGTGCTTATTGTGGGATTGGGGGTACTGGGTTCACCGGCGGCACTTTAGTTAGCGGCGGCCGGTGTCGGCGAACTCTGGTTGACCGATAACGATACGCTACATATTTCCAACCTGCAACGACAAATTCTTTACCATACGCAGGATGTTTCTCAGCTTAAAGTCACATTAGCAGCAAAACAGCTTAATCAGCTCAATCCACAAATCAAGGTGAAAACATTTAACACCAAACAACATTATCATTCTCTCCGTCCACTTGTCCGTAATACGGATCTGGTATTGGATTGTACTGATAATATGTCAACCCGCAAGGCAATTAATGCAGCTTGTGTGGCAGAAAAAAAACCCTCATTAGTGGTAGTGCAGTAGGGTTCAATGGTCAACTGTTAGTGCTTGAACCTCCCTATAACCAAGGCTGCTATGCTTGCCTTTATACTGATACCAATGAACCCTATCAAAACTGCCGCACAGCAGGAGTTGTCGGACAGATTGTTGGCGTTATCGGTACTCTGCAAGCCTGAGAGGCGATTAAATTATTAATCAATTTACCTTCTTCTCTCAATGGAAAACTGAAATTATTCGATGGTAAACAACACAATTGGCATACCTTGAAACTTAGCAAAGCAAAAAGCTGTTTAGTTTGTGGAACCAGGAGATAAATATGCACATTATGCTAAATGATCGACTGATCGAACTTAATAGTGCGATCACAATCAGCCAATTATTTGATCATCTGAAACTTAACGCATCAGGTATTGCAATAGCAATTAATCACATCATTATTCCCCGTGAAGATTGGAACCATCACTATATTAACCACCAAGATAAGATCCTGCTATTACAGGCCATTGCCGGAGGCTAATTTATGTTAAAAATTGCTGATACTGTTTTTCAATCACGTTTATTTATTGGTAGCGGAAAATTCGCTAATTCATCATTGATGACCCAAGCTATACAAGCTTCTGGCAGTCAGTTAGTCACCATGGCGATGAAGAGGCTTGATTTAATAAATAAAAATGATGATATTTTAGCGCCATTACAAAAAATCGGTGTCAAATTATTACCTAATACTTCTGGTGCTAAAAATGCCCAAGAAGCTCTATTTGCCGTTCGTCTAGCGCGTGAAGCAGTAGCCACAAACTGGATAAAACTTGAGATCCACCCCGATACAAAATACTTATTACCCGATCCGATTGAGACGTTAAAAGCGGCTGAACTATTGGTAAAAGAAGGTTTTATTGTTTTACCTTATTGTAGTGCCGATCCTGTCTTGTGTCGGCGTTTAGAGGAGGTAGGTTGCGCTGCTGTGATGCCGCTTGGCGCACCTATCGGTACCAATAAAGGATTAATTACCTACGATTTTCTACAAATTATTATTGAACAAGCCTCGATTCCAGTTGTTGTCGATGCAGGGCTCGGAGCACCCAGTCATGCATTAGCCGCTTTGGAGATGGGAGCAGATGCTGTACTGGTAAATACCGCCATTGCCGTTGCTAATGATCCTGTTGCAATGGCTCACGCTTTTCGCATTGCCACTGAAGCAGGTGAGATAGTACAAGCGGCTGGACTCGCGGCGCAGCAGCATCAAGCGGCATCCACTAGCCCTTTAACTCAATTCCTCGAGGCATTTCAATAATGACGGCTTTTACTGAAATTTATCAGCAACTTGATTGGCAGCAACTAGCGATACAAATTAATAGCAAATCGGCTCAAGAGGTTGAAAAAGCGATTTGCTCAGACAGACCGTCCCTGAATGATTTTATGGCTCTTATTTCACCCGCTGCTTATCCCTATCTGGAAGTTATCGCTCAAAAAGCGCAAAAATTAACCCGCCAGCGCTTTGGCAATACTGTTGGTCTTTATGTACCGCTCTACCTGTCTAACCTGTGTGCTAATAATTGTACTTATTGTGGTTTTTCCATACACAACCCAATCAAACGAAAAACACTTCACGAAACAGAAATTATTGCAGAATGCGAAGCGCTACGTTCCATTGGATATAATAATCTCTTGCTGGTAACCTGTGAACATCCAAGCAAAGTGGGGATGAATTATTTGCGCCAATATATTCCATTAATTAAAAAATATTTCAGTACGCTATTGATGGAGGTTCAGCCATTAACAATTACAGAATATAGGGAACTGAAAGAAATTGGCTTAGAGGGTGTACTGGTTTACCAGGAAACTTATCATCAACCAACTTATCAGCAGCACCATTTACGGGGGAAAAAACAAGATTTTTTTTGGCGTCTAGAAACACCGGATCGCCTTGGCCAGGCCGGTATTGATAAAATCGGCTTAGGTGCACTAATCGGATTATCCGATAATTGGCGAGTTGACTATTATCTCGTCGCAAATCATCTATCTTATCTGCAAAAAAATATTGGAAAAGCCGTTACTCTATTTCTTTCCCCCGAATACGCGCTTGTATAGGGGGTATTCAGCCAGCATCAATCATCCACGAAGCAGAATTAATTCAATTAATTTGCGCTTTCCGTTTATTGGCACCAGAAGTTTAGCTTTCATTATCAACCCGTGAATCTCCTTTTTTCCGTGATAATATTATTCCACTGGTTATCAATACCCTTAGCGCTGGTTCAAAAACTCAACCCGGTGGTTATGCTGATAATCATCAAGCACTGGAGCAATTTACTGTCTATGATAATCGCAGCGCTGAAACCATGGCTAAGGTTATTATTAATGCTGGACTCCAACCCGTCTGGAAAGATTGGGATCACCATTTAGGCCGTTAATAAAACACCACCTTAATCGGTGGTGATAGCGGGTCTACTCAATCACATGGTTAATTTTTAATTCCTTGTTTCTAGCAACTACATAGAATAAAAATTTGCCTAGCTATGATCTTACCTATAGTGGTACCTACATAATGTAGTCTTTATTGATCAACAATAATGTCTTTATTAATAATTTGTTGCTCGCTATTGCCCACCATTTGGGCAAATTTTCCCATTGGATCATTCCGCAAGGCATATAATCGTTTCAATGCATACGGATTATCACCCAGTTTCACTTTACCTTGAATAGTCGTCAGTGCCAACATCATTCCAGCAGCTTTTGCCGCATTCATGACCTGTCCATTATAGGCACCAAAAGGATATGCCAAGTAACGTTGAAAGGGATTAAATGGCGCTAATACACGACGAGAATGGGCAAAATCAAGTTTTACTGTACGATAAGATCGGCTAAAAATAATCGGTTGATTTTTATTATCTAATCTATGCAGAAAATGGGAGTGAGATTGAATATCAAAGACATCGCGACTGTTTTTCAACTCATGTCTACTCATAAATTGTAAACCATTCGGATCCCATTTTTGATCATGAAATTTAATCCGCGAGGAGATAACAAAAAGCGTTGCCAGCTGCGCATGCGCTTTCAAGATTGGATAAGCATAGCGATAAACCGATTTTAAGCCATCATCAAAAGTTATACTGACTACCTTACCCGGTAAATTAATTTTTTTCTTTAAATAACCATCAACTTCATCCAAGGTAATTGTCTGATAACCAGCTTGTTTTAAGTAATCCATTTGAGCTTTAAAAGCTGTTACCGAAGTAGTTGTTGAAGTATGGCGAAATAATTTATTTTCATTATCAGGAAGTAAATGATGATAGGTGAGAATTGGGATCCCTTTATCTAATGAAACATCTTGACCATCAATAAAAGCCAGTCTACCACCAAGATCAATAATAAACCAAGAGCTCATGGATGATGAGTCAAACTCAACTTTCTTCGCTATTCGACTTAGTACTGGATAACGTAAATTGGCGGACAGAAAACCAATAAAAACCAATAACCGTGCTTTTCTCATCTGCATTTTCATAGATAGGCGTTTTTTCAGTGGTCACTAAATAGTCATAAACTGGCTGATCTAATTGTTTTAAAGTATCAGCCGGAAACTGATTTTTTTTGCCTCAAAAGCTTGTTGCTGAGTAATATAGCCAACACTATTACCAAAATGAAAACGGTAAAAATTATTTTTCGCCGGTTGCATAAGTAAAACCGAATTTTTCAATAACCAACCAGCTAGCCGTATTTTTCCTCCCACTACCGCATAAATCACACTATCCTGGCTAATTTTCATTGGTTTGTTGAGATCAACATCAAGACGTTTTTCTAACAATGGAACCATGCTGTTTTCAGCATACAGTGGAAAACTGAGAAAAAAAGAAATAAAAATACTCAATATATATAAAGTAATAAAACGACAGCGTGTCATTATTTAATTTTCTCCATAATATAGCTATAAAAATGCCCTCGTTATGAGGGCATTTTTTACAGATCAAGATGCATTACTCATGGTCTCGGTTACCAAAACCCGCATTTAGCAATTCTGCCAAATTAGCCGTTGCCTCATCAGCGCTAACTTGTGATGATTCAACAGGTTCATTAACCATATGACGACGACGCATCCGATCTTGATGATATGCATAGCCTGTACCGGCAGGAATTAGACGACCAACAATGACGTTCTCCTTCAAACCACGAAGTTCATCACGTTTTCCAGCCACCGCAGCTTCGGTAAGCACACGTGTTGTTTCCTGGAATGACGCTGCTGAGATAAAGGACTCTGTCGCCAGAGACGCCTTGGTAATACCTAGCAGATCACGACTGAAGGTAGCAGGCACTTTTCCATCTTGCTCTAATTTACGATTCGCTACTTTAACGCGTGCATACTCTACTTGTTCACCTTCCAAGAATTCAGAGCTACCAGCATCAACAATTGTTACTTTACGTAACATCTGACGAACGATAACTTCAATATGCTTATCGTTAATTTTAACGCCTTGTAGACGATAAACTTCCTGGACTTCATTGGTGATATAACGAGCAACAGCATGCGCTCCACGCAAACGTAAAATATCATGCGGTGATTCCGGGCCATCAGAAATCACATCACCACGCTCAACTCGCTCACCTTCAAAGACATTAAGCTGACGCCATTTAGGGATCATTTCTTCGTATGCATCATCACCATCTATCGGTGTGATAACTAGGCGACGCTTACCTTTAGTTTCCTTACCAAAAGAAATAATACCGCTAATTTCAGCCAAAATAGCTGGCTCTTTTGGTCGACGTGCTTCGAATAGATCAGCAACCCGTGGTAAACCACCAGTAATATCCTTAGTACCGCCCGATTCTTGTGGAATACGAGCTAAGGTATCACCAATATTAATTGTTGCACCATCATCCAATTGAACAATCGCTTTACCAGGCAAGAAATATTGCGCTGGCATATCAGTACCCGGAATTAATACATCATTGCCTTTCGCATCAGCAACACGCAATGCAGGACGCAAATCTTTACTACCCGCAGTACGCTCAGCTGTATCGAGCACAACAATTGATGATAAACCCGTTAGTTCATCTGTCTGACGTATAATAGATTGTCCATCTGCCATATCAGAGAAACGAATAATACCCGCAACTTCACTGATAACCGGCATAGTATGTGGATCCCAGTTAGCAACGGTTTCACCACCATTAACGCCATCACCATCACCTTTATTCAGGTGTGCACCGTAAGGAACTTTATAGCTTTCTTTGGTTCGACCAAATTCATCTACCACTCGCAATTCTGTATTACGAGAAGTGATAACCAAGTGACCTTCAGAATTTGTTACAAACTTAGCATTAACTAGTTTGATATTACCTTTGTTACGTACCTGAATACTCGATTCCGCAGCAGCACGTGATGCCGCACCACCAATATGGAATGTACGCATGGTCAACTGTGTGCCAGGCTCACCGATTGATTGAGCAGCAATAACACCAACAGCTTCACCTTTATTGATGATATGACCCCGCGCTAAATCACGTCCATAACATTTCGCACAAACACCGAAGTCAGTTTCACAACTTACAACAGAGCGTACTTTTACGCTATCAACAGAGTTAGCTTCCAGTTCATCACACCATTTTTCACTTAATAAGGCGTTACGCGGTATTAAAATGTCCGCTGTACCAGGTACTAATATATCTTCCGCGGTGACTCGACCCAAGACACGTTCGCGTAAAGGTTCTTTAACGTCACCACCTTCAATAACTGGTGTCATTAAAATACCGTCGTGGGTACCACAATCATCCTCAGTGACAACCAGATCTTGTGCAACATCAACTAAACGACGGGTTAAATAACCTGAGTTTGCTGTTTTCAAGGCGGTATCGGCTAGACCTTTACGTGCACCGTGAGTTGAAATGAAGTATTGTAATACGTTCAAACCTTCACGGAAGTTAGCGGTGATCGGTGTCTCGATAATTGAACCATCTGGCTTCGCCATCAAACCACGCATACCCGCTAACTGACGGATCTGTGCGGCAGAACCACGTGCTCCAGAGTCAGCCATCATAAAGATGCTGTTAAACGAAACTTGTTGTTCGTCTTGGCCATCACGGTTAACAACGGTTTCTGTGGATAAATTCTCCATCATCGCTTTTGCGACACGCTCATTAGCCGCAGCCCAAATGTCAATAACTTTGTTATAACGTTCGCCCGCAGTAACCAGACCTGATTGGAACTGTTCTTGAATTTCAGCAACCTCAGCTTCAGCTTCAGCAATAATACTGGCTTTCTTCTCCGGTATTACCATATCATCAATACCAACAGAAGCACCAGAACGAGCTGCATAAGCAAAACCGGTGTACATGATCTGGTCGGCAAAGATAACGGTTGGTTTTAAACCTAAAACACGGTAACAAGTATTAAGCATTTTAGAAATTGCTTTTTTACCCAACGGCTGATTAACCAATGAGTATGGCAGGCCTTTAGGTACAATCATCCATAAGATAGCGCGACCAATTGTGGTATCAACTAACTGAGTTGCAACCTCAACATTACCTTCACCATCACGTACTTCTTCTGTAATACGGACTTTAACGCGAGCATGTAATGATGCTAAGCCTGCACGGTAAACCAGCTCAGCTTCTTTCGGGCCAGACAATACCATGCCTTCACCTTCAGCATTTACACAATCACGTGTCATATAATACAAACCAAGTACCACGTCTTGAGAAGGTACTATGATAGGTTCACCACTGGCTGGCGACAAAATATTATTTGTCGACATCATTAAGGCACGCGCTTCTAACTGCGCTTCTAAAGTTAACGGGACGTGAACAGCCATCTGGTCACCGTCAAAGTCAGCGTTATAAGCAGCACATACAAGTGGGTGTAATTGGATTGCTTTACCTTCAATCAAAATAGGCTCAAACGCCTGAATACCAAGACGATGCAGCGTTGGAGCACGGTTTAACATCACCGGATGTTCACGAATCACTTCATCGAGAATATCCCAGACGACAGCTTCTTCACGCTCAACCATCTTCTTGGCTGCTTTGATCGTTGTCGCTAATCCACGTAATTCCAATTTACCATAAATAAATGGCTTAAATAATTCTAATGCCATTCTCTTCGGCAAACCACATTGGTGCAGGCGAAGATAAGGACCAACCGTGATAACAGAACGACCTGAGTAATCAACACGCTTACCCAGTAAGTTCTGACGGAAACGACCTTGCTTACCTTTGATCATATCGGCCAAAGATTTCAGCGGACGTTTATTCGAACCAGTAATCGCACGTCCACGACGTCCATTCTCCAGCAGTGCGTCAACCGCTTCTTGTAGCATTCGTTTTTCATTACGTACAATGATATCAGGCGCAGCCAAATCCAATAGACGCTTTAAACGATTGTTACGGTTAATAACGCGACGATATAAATCATTTAAATCAGAAGTTGCAAAGCGACCACCATCTAGCGGAACAAGAGGACGCAAATCCGGCGGTAATACCGGTAGTACATTCAGGATCATCCACTCAGGCTTATTACCAGACTGAATAAACGCTTCTAGCAGTTTGATACGCTTAGTCAATTTCTTCCGCTTAGTTTCAGAGTTAGTTGTATTTAACTCTTCACGTAGCACTTCACACTCTTGCTTCAAATCGAGATTTTTTAGCAAAGATTGGATAGCTTCTGCACCCATTTTAGCGTCAAATTCATCACCAAACTCTTCCAAAGCATCAAGATATTGCTCTTCAGTCAAGATTTGTCCACGCTCTAAGCTTGTCATACCCCCTTCGACCACAACATAAGATTCGAAGTAGAGTACCCGCTCAATATCACGCAAAGGCATATCAAGTAACAAACCAATACGTGACGGTAATGA
Source organism: Arsenophonus endosymbiont of Aphis craccivora (assembly GCF_013460135.1). GTDB lineage: Bacteria > Pseudomonadota > Gammaproteobacteria > Enterobacterales > Enterobacteriaceae > Arsenophonus > Arsenophonus nilaparvatae. The sequence continues at coordinate 399,493 of NZ_CP038155.1, read as the reverse complement.
TTTTAAAAACCAGATATGTGCTGTCGGTGAAGCCAACTCAATATGACCCATACGTTCACGACGCACTTTAGTCTGAGTAACCTCAACACCACATTTCTCACAAATCACACCTCGGTGTTTTAATCGTTTATATTTACCACACAAACATTCATAATCTTTAACTGGCCCGAAAATACGTGCACAGAAAAGACCATCACGCTCAGGTTTGAACGTACGGTAGTTAATAGTTTCTGGCTTTTTCACTTCACCAAATGACCATGAACGGATCATATCTGGAGAGGCCAGAGCAATCTTGATCGAATCAAACTCTTCTGTTTTAGTCTGTGCTTTCAGAAACTTTAATAAGTCTTTCACGGAATGGCTCCTGTCGGAGTTAAACCTGCTAGGAAGCGGTTTTAACCACTTCCTCCTAAACCCAGTGTAACAATTTATAAAGCTTAGTCGTGACTAAGCTTTACAACATCACTTATTACTCGTCTTCCAGTTCGATGTTAATACCCAGCGAACGGATCTCTTTCAATAATACATTGAAAGACTCCGGCATCCCTGGTTCCATCTGATGGTTGCCGTCTACGATGTTTTTATACATCTTAGTACGTCCGTTTACATCATCGGATTTAACGGTAAGCATTTCTTGCAAGGTGTAAGCGGCACCATATGCTTCCAGAGCCCAAACTTCCATCTCACCAAAACGCTGACCACCAAACTGTGCTTTACCACCCAACGGTTGTTGAGTAACCAGACTATAGGAGCCTGTTGAACGTGCATGCATTTTATCATCAACAAGATGATTCAGTTTTAGCATATACATATAGCCAACTGTCACCTGACGTTCAAATTTCTCGCCTGTACGACCATCATACAATGTAATCTGACCGGAAGTCGGCAACTCAGCTAAAGTCAATAGTTCTTTGATTTCCTTTTCTTTTGCACCATCAAAGACCGGTGTCGCAATTGGCATACCTTTCTTCAAATTATGTGCTAACCGCAGAACTTGTTCATCAGAAAAGGTACTGAGATCAACTTTTTGACGAGGATCATCTCCTAAGTCATAAGCTTTCTGAATAAATTCTCTCAATTTGGCTACTTCACGCTGTTGTTTCAGCATGGCATTGATTTTATCACCAATACCTTTAGCAGCCATCCCCAAATGGGTTTCCAGAATTTGACCAATATTCATACGTGATGGTACGCCCAGTGGGTTCAAAACGATATCAACAGGGTTACCACTTTCATCGTAAGGCATGTCTTCAACAGGGTTTATTTTTGAAATAACACCTTTGTTACCATGCCGACCGGCCATTTTATCGCCCGGTTGGATTTGGCGTTTTACTGCCAAATAAACTTTAACGATTTTCAATACGCCTGGCGCTAAATCATCACCTTGAGTGATCTTACGACGTTTAGCCTCTAGCTTCTTCTCAAATTCAGCTTTAAGCTCATCATACTGCTCAGCTAATTGCTCTAGCTGGTTTTGTTTTTCTTCATCCTTTAAGGATAATTCTAACCAACGTTCACGCGGTAATTTATCCAGTTTTTCACCTTCAATACCGCCATTAGTTAGTACTGCTCGGATACGGGCAAATAGACCTGCTTCAAAGATACGCAACTCTTCAGTTAAGTCTTTCTTCGCATCACGAAGCTGCATTTCTTCGATTTCTAACGCACGTTTATCTTTCTCTACTCCATCACGGGTAAAGACTTGTACATCAATAACCGTTCCTGATACCCCATTTGGTACCCGCAGTGAAGAATCTTTAACATCAGAAGCTTTTTCACCAAAAATGGCGCGCAACAATTTCTCTTCTGGCGTTAATTGCGTTTCACCTTTCGGTGTTACCTTACCAACCAGAATGTCGCCGCCCGTTACTTCAGCACCGATATAAACAATACCTGATTCATCCAATTTAGATAATGCAGCTTCACCTACGTTAGGAATATCTGCCGTAATCTCTTCTGGCCCTAACTTAGTATCACGCGATACACAAGCTAATTCCTGAATATGAATGGTGGTGAAACGATCTTCCTGTACCACTCGTTCAGATACCAAAATAGAATCTTCAAAGTTGTAACCATTCCAGGGCATGAACGCCACGCGCATATTTTGACCAAGCGCCAATTCACCTAAATCAGTCGATGGTCCATCAGCCAAAACATCACCGCGTTCAATCGGTTCACCGAGCGAAACACATGGCATTTGATTAATACAAGTGTTCTGATTAGAACGCGTATATTTAGTCAGATTATAGATATCAATGCCGGCTTCACCAGGATACATTTCATCTTCATTAACTTTGATAACAATACGTGAAGCGTCAACATACTGAACGGTACCACCACGTTTAGCTACCGCTGTTACCCCAGAGTCAACAGCAACGGCACGCTCCATACCCGTTCCAACCAATGGTTTATCTGAGCGTAACGTCGGTACCGCCTGACGTTGCATGTTCGCACCCATCAATGCACGGTTTGCGTCATCATGCTCAAGGAATGGAATTAATGAAGCTCCAACAGAAACAACCTGCTGGGTTGAAACGTCCATATATTCCAGTTGATCTTGGCTGAATAAACTGGATTCACCTTTATTACGGCAAGTGATTAATTCTTCAACAAACCGACCATCATCATCTAAAACAGTATTCGCCTGAGCAATGATGTAGTTACCTTCTTCAATCGCTGACAAATAATGAATTTCATCAGTAACGATACCATCTCGTACCAAACGATAAGGCGTTTCCAAAAAACCATACTCATTGGTTTGTGCATAGACAGACAATGAGTTAATCAAACCGATATTTGGTCCTTCAGGTGTTTCAATTGGACATACACGTCCGTAGTGCGTTGGATGTACGTCACGAACTTCAAAGCCAGCTCGTTCACGTGTTAATCCACCTGGCCCTAATGCTGAAATACGACGTTTATGTGTGATTTCAGACAGTGGGTTATTCTGATCCATAAACTGCGATAATTGGCTGGAACCAAAAAACTCTTTAACCGCAGCAGAAATAGGCTTCGCGTTAATCATGTCCTGAGGCATTAATGCATCTAAATCACCTAATGATAAACGCTCTTTAACCGCACGCTCAACTCGCACTAAACCAACTCGGAACTGATTTTCAGCCATTTCGCCAACCGAACGAATACGACGGTTACCTAAATGGTCAATATCATCAACTTCACCTTTACCGTTACGAATACCAATGAGTTTTTTCATCACATCAATGATATCTTGTTTACTTAAGATGCTTGAGCCTTCAATTGCTTCACGATCTAGTGAGCGATTAAATTTCATGCGCCCTACAGCGGAAAGATCATAACGTTCTTCAGAAAAGAATAAGTTCTCAAACAGATTTTCTGCAGCTTCGCGGGTAGGTGGCTCGCCTGGACGCATCATACGGTAAATTTCAACTAATGAACTTAAACGATCATTTGTTGGATCAGGACGCAATGTTTCTGAAATATATGCACCATGATCTAAGTCATTAGTAAATAAGGTCTCAATGGTTTTATGACCGCCTTGACTTAGACGTGCCAACATATCCAGAGAAAGCTCTGTATTAGCTGTACAGATTAATTCGCCGGTACTTTCATCAATGTAATCTTTAGCTACCACTTTACCAGCAATATACTCAACAGGTACTTCAATACTGCTGATTTGGTCTTTTTCTAGCTGACGAATGTGACGTGCAGTAATACGGCGGCCCTTTTCAATATAGACTTTACAGTTGGCTTCAATATCAAAAGAAGCCGTTTCACCACGTAAACGTTCAGGTATCAACGTCATCAACAGTTTATTATCACTGATTTGGAAAATCGTTTTCTCAAAAAAGAGATTGAGGATTTCTTCGGTACCATAATCCATCGCACGTAGAATAATGGTCGCCGGTAATTTACGACGGCGATCAATACGAACGAAAAGATTATCTTTAGGATCAAATTCAAAATCTAACCATGAACCACGGTAAGGAATAATGCGTGCATTATATAATACCTTACCTGAAGAATGGGTTTTACCTTTATCACTATCAAAAAATACACCAGGGCTGCGATGTAATTGAGAGACAATAACACGCTCTGTACCATTGATAATAAAAGTACCATTATCTGTCATGAGTGGAATTTCACCCATGTAAACTTCTTGCTCTTTTATATCCTTTACTATGCCTTCTGGTGCTTCACGCTCGTAAATAACAAGGCGTAGCTTAACCCGTAAAGGAGCAGAATAAGTGACACCACGGATCTGACATTCTTTAACATCAAATACAGGTTCACCAAGACGATAGCTAACATATTGCAATTCAGCATTGCCACTGTAGCTTTGAATTGGAAATACAGAACGGAATGCTGCTTCCAGCCCATTCTGCCCTTCTAAATCTTGCTCGATAAATTTAGCGAACGAGTCAAGTTGGATAGATAAAAGATAAGGAACATCCAAAACTTGCGGACGTTTGCCAAAATCCTTACGAATACGTTTTTTCTCGGTATAGGAGTAAACCATAGGGTTCCTCAGCTTGCTGATCAGTGGCCCACTCTGTCCGTCCTAAAGGACAGCATCTGCAACACTATTTTTTGGAACGGAAAACAGATTATTTTCCATAATACTTATTGCTATTACTCTTAAATCATTTCATTGCATTATATAACTACCAAGCTTTAATTGTCAGAGTCATAAACGCAGTATATTAAGTCGTCAATAGCAAAAAGCATTTAAAGGATCACTCAGTAACTAAAAAGTGTGAAATATTACTGATACCCTAAGACACTTTATAGCGCAAACAGGCTGGTGACTAAAAAATCACCAGCCGTCAGCCTATAAAATTAGGCTGCCAACTTAAAGCAAAGCTTATTTAACTTCAACAGAAGCACCCGCGTCTTCCAGCGATTGCTTCAATGTTTCAGATTCGTCTTTGCTTACTGCTTCTTTAATTGTTGCTGGCGCTGATTCTACCATTTCTTTAGCTTCTTTTAGTCCTAAGCCAGTTGCTGTACGAACAGCTTTAATAACCGCAACTTTGTTAGCACCAATAGCAGACAAGATAACATCAAATTCAGTTTTTTCTTCAACTGCTTCAGCTGCACCTGGTGCAGCAACTGCGACTGCTGCCGCAGCAGAAACGCCAAACTTCTCTTCCATCATAGTGATCAGTGCAACAACGTCCATTACAGACATTTCTGCAACTGCATCAATAATTTGTTCTTTAGTTATTACAGACATAACAAGGGTTCCTAAAATTCAGAAATATTTTATACGTTAAAAAGCAACAACGGAAATAGCTTTAAGCAGCTTCTTTCTGATCGCGTAGTGCCTCCATAATGCGAGCCAACTTACCTGCAGATGCTTCTTTCATGGTTGACATCAGACGCGCAATTGCTTCTTCGTAAGTTGGAAGAGTTGCCAAACGATCGATTTGATTCGCTGGGATAAGCTCTCCTTCAAAGGCTGCTGCTTTAATCTCGAATGCTGGATTCGCTTTCGCGAATTCTTTAAACAAACGAGCTGCTGCGCCCGGATGTTCATTAGAAAAAGCAATCAAGGTTGGACCAATAAACGCTTCTTTGAGGCACTCATAAGCAGTACCTTCAACAACACGGCGCATCAACGTATTACGAACAACACGCAGATAAACACCTGTTTCGCGACCTGCTTTACGCAGTTCAGTCATTTTATATACAGCTACACCACGAGAATCCGCGACAACTGCAGACAGCGCACCTTTGGCTACTTCGCTGACTTCAGCAACAATCGCTTGTTTGTCTTGAAGATTTAGTCTCATTAGCTTTTTTCTCCTGGATTAACCGGGTTACCCCGGGACTCACATCACTCAAAACATCCAATATGTTTGAGCGTTAAATACGGTGAGCAGAATCCAGAAATTAATCTTAGTGGCTCTGTCACCGTCTACGTAGGATATTAAGTAATCACTTACACCTACGGTCTTGGACGGGGCCTGGATAAGGCCAGGGCACCAACATAAATTCAGCGTTTGCTATTTTCTGTTTGAAATAGAAATAGCAAACATAAAGTTCCAAATTATATACAAATTTAACACAAAGGTAAAGCTAAAAATGATACTCAAAAATTATGCTGACGCAGATAATCCTGCTTGATCAACAGCAACTCCTGCTCCCATCGTGGTAGATAGGCTAATTTTCTTAATATAAACACCTTTAGCAGAAGAGGGTTTTGCTTTTTTCAACGCAACCAATAGTGATTCAAGGTTTTCTTTTAATTTACTATCGTCAAAATCAACTTTACCGATAGTGGTATGAATGATACCGTTTTTATCATTACGATAACGGATCTGACCAGCTTTGGCATTTTGAACCGCTTCAGCGATATTAGGCGTTACTGTACCAACTTTAGGATTTGGCATTAAGCCACGAGGTCCTAAAATCTGACCTAACTGGCCAACAATGCGCATTGCGTCTGGCGAAGCAATAACAACATCAAAGTCCATTTCACCCTTTTTAATTTTATCAGCCAGTTCTTCCATACCAACTAATTCAGCTCCAGCAGCTGTTGCAGCTTCAGCATTTGCTCCTTGAGTAAATACCGCAACACGAACAGAACGACCGGTACCATGCGGCAAAACAGTTGCCCCACGAACATTTTGATCAGATTTACGTGCATCAATACCAAGATTAACTGCAACGTCAACGCTTTCTACAAATTTAGCCGTCGCTAATTCTTGCAAGAGTGTCATTGCTTCAGTAATATCATATTGTTTAGTTGCATCAATCTTTTCACGGATATTGCGCATACGCTTGGTTAGTTTAGCCATTGATTAACCCTCCACCACCAAGCCCATGGAACGAGCAGTACCTTCCATTGAACGCATCATCGCTTCAATATCAGCCCCTGTCATATCCGCAGCTTTAGTTTCAGCAATTTCACGAATTTGTGCGCTGGTTACGTTACCAACTTTCTCTTTATTTGGTGTACCTGAACCTGATTTAACACCCGCTGCTTTTTTCAGTAACACCGCGGCAGGTGGTGTCTTGGTTATGAATGTAAATGAACGGTCTGAATAGACAGTAATTACAACTGGAATTGGCAAGCCTTTTTCTAAGCTATCTGTCTTAGCATTAAACGCTTTACAAAATTCCATGATATTCACACCTTGCTGACCCAAAGCTGGACCAACAGGAGGACTAGGATTAGCCATGCCTGCTGCAACTTGCAGCTTAACATAGGCTTGTACTTTCTTAGCCATGCATATTTCCTCTAATTGGGTAATGTCGCTTCAATTATGAAGCTCCCCTGTATATATAATGACCTGTGCAATTTTCAGACCATAAAAAATAAAAGCGCGAAATTGTAGCTAAATTTCCCGCCTTTAGCAAGTTGTCAAGTGTATTACACTTTTTCTACTTGACTAAAATCTAATTCTACCGGTGTTGCACGACCGAAAATAGAAACCGATACTTTAAGACGGCTCTTTTCATAATCAACTTCTTCAACCACACCGTTGAAATCTGCAAATGGACCATCACTAACACGAACCATTTCTCCTGGCTCAAACAGTGTTTTGGGTCGCGGCTTATCCCCTACTTTCTGCAAGCGATTCATAATCGCATCAACTTCTTTATCGCTAATAGGAGCTGGGCTATCTGGTGTACCACCAATAAAACCCATAACACGTGGTACACTGCGCACTAAATGCCAGCTAGCATCATCCATAGTCATTTGAACTAAAACATATCCTGGAAAGAATTTTCGTTCACTTTTACGACGTTGGCCACTTCTAATTTCCATAACTTCTTCGGTTGGCACCATCACTTCACCAAACTTATCTTCCATGTCATGCAACTTGATATGTTCACGCAATGACTGGGAAACTCTAGCTTCAAAACCAGAAAATGCTTGAATAACATACCAGCGTTTTTTAGGGGATTCAGACATCTTAGAACCTCAGGCCTGTAATAAATGAAACTAAACGCACCAGTATACCATCTAATCCCCAAAGAATTAGTGCCATAACGGCAGTAACTGCCGCAACAATTAATGTTGTCTGTAATGTTTCCTGGCGCGTTGGCCAAATGACTTTACGCATTTCAATACGAGCTTCGCGAGCAAATGCTAAAGTTGCTTTTCCTTTTGCGGTCCACAATGCAATGCCACCAGCAAGCGCGTTAATAGCAACAACTGCTATGACACGTAATGCAAGATTGTATTGTCGGAAATAATAATTACCAACAATAGCAATAACTAAAAGAATCGCGACTAATACCCATTTTGCTACATCAAAACTACGTCCGCTTTCTTGAGCATCGCTATTCACACTCATAAATCAACCCGCTACTATGATATAATAAAAAGTCAATTTGCCTCGTAAAACAATTCAAATTTGACCGAAATAAAACATACCACTATTGTATCTCACTTTACGCCATAAACCAGTATGACATTCAACTATTGAGAGACATCCAATAATTCTTTAATCAGAGCCTATCTCACCAATAATTAAACTACCATATAAACTATTGATGAGATAGGTTCTTAAATTATCCAAGCTAGTATAAAAAAGGCATCAGATGATGCCCTTTTTACAATTATTTCTCTAAAGATTAAGCAATAATTTTAGCAACGACACCGGCACCGACTGTACGGCCACCTTCACGGATCGCAAAACGCAATCCTTCATCCATCGCGATTGGCGCTATCAACGTCACTTTCATGTTGATATTATCACCTGGCATTACCATCTCTACGCCTTCTGGCAACTCGATTGTGCCCGTTACATCCGTCGTTCTAAAATAAAACTGTGGACGGTAACCTTTAAAGAATGGCGTGTGGCGACCGCCCTCATCTTTGCTTAAAATATATACTTCTGATTCAAATTGAGTATGCGGATTTATTGAACCTGGTTTTGCTAATACTTGACCACGCTCTACATCTTCACGCTTGGTACCACGTAATAATACACCTACGTTCTCACCTGCACGACCTTCGTCCAGCAGTTTGCGGAACATTTCTACGCCCGTACACGTCGTTTTGGTCGTCTCTTTAATTCCGACGATTTCAACTTCTTCACCAACCTTAACTACACCACGCTCTACACGGCCTGTTACTACGGTTCCACGACCTGAGATTGAAAATACGTCTTCGATTGGCAACAAGAACGGTTTATCTATCGCACGCTCTGGCTCTGGGATGTAGTCATCTAATGCTTTCGCTAACTCTAGAATTTTCTCTTCCCACTCAGCAACGCCTTCCAGCGCCTTCAACGCTGAACCTTTGATTACCGGCGTGTCGTCTCCTGGGAAATCATACTGAGAAAGAAGCTCACGCACTTCCATTTCAACCAATTCCAGCAGCTCTTCATCATCTACCATATCACATTTGTTCAGGAAAACGATGATGTAAGGAACACCTACCTGGCGACCTAATAAGATATGCTCACGTGTTTGTGGCATTGGACCATCTGTTGCCGCAACCACTAAAATCGCGCCGTCCATTTGTGCCGCACCGGTGATCATGTTTTTTACATAATCTGCGTGGCCTGGGCAATCAACGTGGGCATAATGACGGGTTGGCGTATCATATTCTACGTGAGAGGTAGAAATTGTGATACCGCGCGCTTTTTCTTCCGGTGCATTATCAATTTGATCAAATGCACGTGCACTACCGCCATAAGTTTTCGATAATACGGTGGTGATTGCTGCAGTTAAAGTTGTTTTACCATGGTCAACGTGGCCGATTGTACCAACGTTAACGTGCGGTTTTTTACGTTCAAATTTTTCTTTAGACATTAGATTGTCCCTCTAAGACACGGAATCGGTGGTTACACCACATTAACCAAGCAGTAAAAGTTATATACTCGTTGCTTGTTTTTTCGCAGGAAAAAATCAGGGAACAATTAAGAACACATTCTAGGAGTGGTGCTGATAGGCAGATTCGAACTGCCGACCTCACCCTTACCAAGGGTGTGCTCTACCAACTGAGCTATATCAGCACATCTTGGAGCAGGCAGCGGGAATCGAACCCGCATCATCAGCTTGGAAGGCTGAGGTAATAGCCATTATACGATGCCCGCGATGAACTCGGCTACCTGACTTTAATCAGCTGCAAATTTTATCTTAAGTATTTTTCATCGAGGTAGCATTTTAAGCTGAACACTTAAGATGAAACTTATGGTGGTGGGAGAAGGATTCGAACCTTCGAAGTCTGTGACGGCAGATTTACAGTCTGCTCCCTTTGGCCGCTCGGGAATCCCACCTTTTACTTATATCCAAATTTTTAATGGTGCCGGCACCAAGAGTCGAACTCGGGACCTACTGATTACAAGTCAGTTGCTCTACCAACTGAGCTATGCCGGCATCAGGTGCTGCGCATTCTAGATAGAGAACGAGCATGTTGCAACAAAAAAATTAAAATATTTGTTCTTTTGAGTATTTAAACATTTACTTTAACCTTTTTTGCTGCTTTTTTCTATAGTAAATGTTTAAATACTCAAAAGTATAAATTTTTTATTTACTATTTACTATTTACTATTTACTATTTACTATTTACTCTAGTGAAAAATGACATCAAATTTTTCTCACTAATAAAAACGTATCGTAAAACATACAATATTATTTCATTGCTAAAAATAAAAAACGGATGAATTGTGATCAATTATTTAATTAATACAAAAAACAGAAAAAACTCTACGCCTAAAGATATTCAATCGTTATTATGCAATCTATTTTTTTATTGGTTATGAATGATTATGACAACCTGTACACAGGTGAATGTTGACTTATGAAACAACAACAAAACTTTTCAATAACACCTTATTTAGAATTTGATCGTGAACATTGGGCAACATTACGTGATTCTGTTCCACTAGAGCTACTAACGGATAAAGAGCTGCTGGAACTGAAGGGTATCAATGATGAAATTTCAATGGATGAAGTAAATAAAATTTATCTTCCTATTTCACGGCTACTTAATTTCTATATCAGTTCAAATTTACGTAGACAAACAGTTTTACAACAATTCTTAGGTACTAATGGTACTAATGGTACTAATGGTACTAATGGTACTAAAGTACCTTATGTTATCGGTATTGCAGGCAGTGTTGCAGTTGGTAAAAGTACCACAGCTCGCCTATTACAAACTTTATTAAGTCGGTGGCCCGAGCATCGTAAAGTTGATCTTATTACAACAGATGGTTTCTTATACCCAAATCAGATTTTAAACGAACGTGGAATAATGAAGAAAAAAGGATTTCCACAATCCTATGATATGCACCGTTTAGTACAATTTGTTTCTGATATAAAATCTGGAGTCAAACAGGTTACCGCTCCGGTATACTCCCATTTTACTTATGATATCGTTCCCGATAAAAAGCAAGTGATTGAGCAGCCTGATATTCTTATTTTGGAAGGTTTAAACGTTTTGCAAAGCGGAATGGATTATCCGCATGCTCCCCATCATGTTTTTGTATCTGACTTTGTCGATTTTTCAATTTATGTTGATGCCCCGGAAAATTTATTGAAAAAATGGTATATCAGTCGATTTTTGAAATTTTGCCAAGGCGCTTTTTCCGACCCTCACGCCGATTTCTACAATTATTCTAAATTAGAGCAAGAAGAAGCAATCAATACAGCTAAAACAATATGGGAAGAAATTAATAAAATAAATTTGGAAGAGAATATAATACCAACCAAAGAAAGAGCCAGTTTGATCATGACTAAAGGTTCTAATCATTCAATTACAAATGTTAGATTAAGAAAATAATTTCAAACATTGAGTCGATGATTAGCTTCGACTCAATTGTTCTAATTATCTGGCCGTAATGAAATTTCACCACCTATATAAGAAACAACTTCACCATTTTGTTCTAACAAAATTGCGCCGTTTTCATTAATACCTTTCACGATACCGATTTCAAGTTGATCACCAATATGTAATCTTACTTTTTTATGTAAAAAATTATCCAACGCCAGCCAACGCTTAATAAAAGGAACAAGACCATATTTCTCAAATTGCACTAATTCATGACGTAATGCCATAATGATCTGACCTGAGATCACATTTCTTTCTATTTGAATACCAGCCTGCTCAAGATTAATCCATCCTTGATTAATATTTGTTTCATAATTACGACTCATTGCAATATTAAGTCCAATACCAATCACAATATGTGCCGCATCGCCAGTTTTACCTACCATTTCAATTAAAATACCTGCAAGCTTTTTGTCATTAAGATAAAGATCATTAGGCCATTTAACTTTTATATTACTACCGCTCAATTTATTAAGGGTCTCAGCTATCACAATCCCCGCAACCAAGCTTAGACCCATGGCAGCAGCCGGCCCTTGGTCTACATGCCAGTACAATGATAAATAAAGATTACAGCCGAAAGGAGAAGCCCAATATCGACCACGCCTCCCTCTACCGGCTGTTTGATATTCTGCAACACAAGCATCACCAGAACTTAATTGATCAATGTGCTCAAGTAGATATTGATTGGTAGAATTAATAACCGGTTTTACTATTATATTTCCGCGTCTCACTAAACCATAAATTCGCTCGTAGTCTAATAAATCCATTTTTCTAGTAAGTTGGTAACCCTTACTAGTAATAGTATTAACCTCAATACCCCATTTACGTAGTGTGTGAATATGTTTATTAATACCAGCTCGCGTCATGCCAAGTAATTCACCCAACGGCTCGCCTGAATGTATACTACCATCAGAAAGTATTTTGATGAGTTTTAAAGGAATAGTTACATCTTTCATGAAATAGCATCCATAGCATTTACTTCACCATATTTACCAATAAAACGCACTTCTGGTTCTAGTGTAATAGCAAATTTCTCTATAACCTTTTTTCGGATATAACGGGCTAAATCTACAATATCTTCTCCAGTCGCATTATTTTTATTAATTAAAATCAATGCTTGCTCCTTATGTACTGCCGCGCCACCACATTGATAACCCTTTAGATCACATTGATCAATGAGCCATCCAGCAGCAAGCTTTACTGTACCATCAATTTGAGGATATTCTGGACATCTAGGATAATGGGCCTTTATTTCATTTGCCGCCATACTAGAAATAACGGGATTTTTAAAAAAACTACCCGCATTTCCTACCAAAAATGGATCAGGTAACTTACTTTGCCGGATTTTACAAACAGCGTCAAAGATAGTTTCCGCTGTCACTGTTTGTGCTGCTAAGGAAGTCAAACCAGCATATGTTAATCTGGGTTGCCATAGCTTGTTCAGCTTCAGACCAACTGCAACAATAGCAAAATTTTCACGATATTTATGCTTAAAAATACTATCCCGATAACCAAATTGACATTCAGCGGCATCTAAACGATATTGTTGACCATTATTTAGATTAACAATATCGACATAGTGACATGTATCTTTAAATTCCATACCATAAGCACCGATATTTTGTATAGGCGCAGCCCCTACAGATCCCGGAATTAACGCCATATTTTCTAATCCATAGATGCCATTTTTTATAAGTGTTTCAACCAATTGATGCCAATTATTTCCTGCGCCAACATAAATAAACCATTCCTTAGCTGATTCAGTTAGCTCTAACGCCATAATTCGATTTAAAATAACCAGGCCATCAAAGTCACTAATGAAGAGAACATTACTCCCGCCGCCCAATAATAAAATAGGCCACCATTTTAGTCGTGCATTTTTCCATAACATAAGCAACTCTTCTACTGAAGTAGCCGAGTATATTGCTTTTGCCTTAGCATCAAGACTAAAAGTATTATATTTTTTTAATTCATTATGATTATCAGAATGCATATCTTAAAACTCAATTAATATATAGTAATTATATAGTCTATTAATGTAGATATATAGAGAATAGATAAGAGTTACAAAATCAAACAATAAAACGTCAAAAAGCCACCCTGGGGTGGCTTTCTTAACATAATTAAAGTCTGGCAGCTCCCTACTCTCACATGGGGATACCCCACACTACCATCGGCGCTACGGCATTTCACTTCTGAGTTCGGCATGGGGTCAGGTGGGACCACCGCGCTATTACCGCCAGACAAATTCTTTTCTATTTATCCCGTCTTATTTCGCTGCCTTATAGTCTGCTCACCTACCTCAGTAGCGAACATACCTCGGCCTTCAGCAAAATCCGACCAGATTCAATCTCAAAACAAGCTAAAATTCTCTCTCTCAAAACACCTTCGGTGTTGTCAGGTTAAGCCTCTCGGGTCATTAGTACTGGTTAGCTCAACGTATCGCTACGCTTACACATCCAGCCTATCTACGTCCTCGTCTCGAACACCCCTTATAGGACATTACTGTCAGGGAAGACTCATCTTGAGGCCAGTTTCCCGCTTAGATGCTTTCAGCGGTTATCTCTTCCGCACTTAGCTACCAGGCGATGCCATTGGCATGACAACCTGTACACCAGTGGTGCGTCCACTCCGGTCCTCTCGTACTAGGAGCAGCCCCCCTCAATCTTCCTTCGCCCACGACAGATAGGGACCGAACTGTCTCACGACGTTCTAAACCCAGCTCGCGTACCACTTTAAATGGCGAACAGCCATACCCTTGGGACCTACTTCAGCCCCAGGATGTGATGAGCCGACATCGAGGTGCCAAACACCGCCGTCGATATGAACTCTTGGGCGGTATCAGCCTGTTATCCCCGGAGTACCTTTTATCCGTTGAGCGATGGCCCTTCCATTCAGAACCACCGGATCACTAAGACCTACTTTCGTACCTGCTCGCGCCGTCACGCTCGCAGTCAAGCTGGCTTATGCCTTTGCACTAACCTCACGATGTCCGACCGTGATTAGCCAACCTTCGTGCTCCTCCGTTACGCTTTGGGAGGAGACCGCCCCAGTCAAACTACCCACCAGACACTGTCCTCAGCCCGGATTACGGGCCTAAGTTAGAACATCAAACATTAAAGGGTGGTATTTCAACGTTGGCTCCATGCAGACTGCCGTCCACACTTCAAAGCCTCCCACCTATCCTACACATCAAGGCTCAATGTTCAGTGTCAAGCTATAGTAAAGGTTCACGGGGTCTTTCCGTCTTGCCGCGGGTACACTGCATCTTCACAGCGAGTTCAATTTCACTGAGTCTCGGGTGGAGACAGCCTGGCCATCATTACGCCATTCGTGCAGGTCGGAACTTACCCGACAAGGAATTTCGCTACCTTAGGACCGTTATAGTTACGGCCGCCGTTTACTGGGGCTTCGATCAAGAGCTTCGCCTTACTGCTTACCCCATCAATTAACCTTCCAGCACCGGGCAGGCGTCACACCGTATACGTCCACTTTCGTGTTTGCACAGTGCTGTGTTTTTAATAAACAGTTGCAGCCAGCTGGTATCTTCGACTGGCTTCAGCTCCGGATGCTAGACCCTTCACCTAATGCCAGCGTGCCTTCTCCCGAAGTTACGGCACCATTTTGCCTAGTTCCTTCACCCGAGTTCTCTCAAGCGCCTGAGTATTCTCTACCTAACCACCTGTGTCGGTTTTGGGTACGATTAATGATTACCTATCGCTTAGAGGCTTTTCCTGGAAGCTGGGCATCAACTACTTCACCACCTTGGTGGCTCGTCATCACGTCTCAGTGTTGTAGCAGTGCGGATTTGCCTGCACTACCCACCTACTCGCTTAAACCGGGACAACCGTCGCCCGGATAGCCTAGCCTTCTCCGTCCCCCCTTCGCAGTAACCATTAGTACGGGAATATTAACCCGTTTCCCATCGACTACGCTTTTCAGCCTCGCCTTAGGGGTCGACTTACCCTGCCCCGATTAACGTTGGACAGGAAACCTTGGTCTTTCGGCGAGCGGGTTTTTTACCCGCTTTATCGTTACTTATGTCAGCATTCGCACTTCTGATACCTCCAGCAGACCTCTCAGTCCACCTTCTACGGCTTACAGAACGCTCCCCTACCCAACAACATCTAAATGTCGCTGCCGCAGCTTCGGTGCATGGTTTAGCCCCGTTACATCTTCCGTGCAGGCCGACTCGACCAGTGAGCTATTACGCTTTCTTTAAATGATGGCTGCTTCTAAGCCAACATCCTGGCTGTCTAAGCCTTCCCACTTCGTTTCCCACTTAACCATGACTTCGGGACCTTAGCTGGCGGTCTGGGTTGTTTCCCTCTTCACGACGGACGTTAGCACCCGCCGTATGTCTCCCGTGATAACATTCTTCGGTATTCGTAGTTTGCATCGGGTTGGTAAGTCGGGATGACCCCCTAGCCGAAACAGTGCTCTACCCCCGAAGATGAATGCACGAGGCGCTACCTAAATAGCTTTCGGGGAGAACCAGCTATCTCCCGGTTTGATTGGCCTTTCACCCCCAGCCACAAGTCATCCGCTAATTTTTCAACATTAGTCGGTTCGGTCCTCCAGTTAGTGTTACCCAACCTTCAACCTGCCCATGGCTAGATCACCGGGTTTCGGGTCTATACCCTGCAACTTAACGCCCAGTTCAGACTCGGTTTCCCTACGGCTCCCCTATACGGTTAACCTTGCTACAGAATATAAGTCGCTGACCCATTATACAAAAGGTACGCAGTCACACCCTGTCGGGTGCTCCCACTGCTTGTACGTACACGGTTTCAGGTTCTATTTCACTCCCCTCGCCGGGGTTCTTTTCGCCTTTCCCTCACGGTACTGGTTTACTATCGGTCAGTCAGTAGTATTTAGCCTTGGAGGATGGTCCCCCCATATTCAGACAGGATAACACGTGTCCCGCCTTACTCTTCGAGTTCACAACACTTACCGTTTCAGATACGGGGCTATCACCCTTTATTGCTGGCCTTTCCAGACCCTTCTCCTGCGGTAAATATTGATGTTGACTCTGGGCTGCTCCCCGTTCGCTCGCCGCTACTGGGGGAATCTCGGTTGATTTCTTTTCCTCGGGATACTGAGATGTTTCAGTTCCCCCGGTTCGCCTCGTTTGACTATGAATTCATCAAACGATAGTGCATTAATGCACTGGGTTTCCCCATTCGGACATCGCCGGCTAATACGCTTCATATCAGCTTACCGACGCTTTTCGCAGATTAGCACGTCCTTCATCGCCTCTGACTGCCTAGGCATCCACCGTGTACGCTTCATTCGCTTAACCTCACAACCCGAAGGTGTCTTCTACTGTCTTTTTGTTGGGTTATGGATGCGCGTCCACCAATTCTGTGTTGGGCATTGCGCGCAATGCTCACGTACTTTAGTACGCTGCGCTTGCTGTGCGCTGGCCGCCTCGAATTGCTGACTGCTCGCTCATAACTCTTCATCATGACAACAAAAACCCAACTGATTGGAGTTTTGAGAGTTCTCCACACTATTTTTTTAATAATGTGTGTTTCAATTTTCAGCTTGTTCCAGATTGTTAAAGAGCATAATTATTCGCAGCATACTGTTGCCAGCCTGCTCTGAATAACTTTTTTTCTATTTTTATCTTGCAATATGGTGGAGCTAAGCGGGATCGAACCGCTGACCTCCTGCGTGCAAAGCAGGCGCTCTCCCAGCTGAGCTATAGCCCCATTAAGATTGTCGTATCATTACACCTTACTGCTAACCTTGCCTTTCAGCCACTTCCGTCAGCAATGTTGGTAGGCCTGAGTGGACTTGAACCACCGACCTCACCCTTATCAGGGGTGCGCTCTAACCACCTGAGCTACAAGCCTAATGATACACATCAGACAATCTGTGTGAACACTCACATTCCATCTATCTAGGTAAGGAGGTGATCCAACCGCAGGTTCCCCTACGGTTACCTTGTTACGACTTCACCCCAGTCATGAATCACAAAGTGGTAAGCGCCATCCAAAAAGGTTAAGCTACCTACTTCTTTTGCAACCCACTCCCATGGTGTGACGGGCGGTGTGTACAAGGCCCGGGAACGTATTCACTGCGACATGCTGATCCGCGATTACTAGCGATTCCGACTTCATGGAGTCGAGTTGCAGACTCCAATCCGGACTTCGACGTACTTTCTGAGTTCCGCTTCCCATCGCTGGCTCGCCTCTCTCTGTATACGCCATTGTAGCACGTGTGTAGCCCTACTCGTAAGGGCCATGATGACTTGACGTCATCCCAACCTTCCTCCGGTTTATCACCGGCAGTCTCCTTTGAGTTCCCGACACTACTCGCTGGCAACAAAGGATAAGGGTTGCGCTCGTTGCGGGACTTAACCCAACATTTCACAACACGAGCTGACGACAGCCATGCAGCACCTGTCTCAGCGTTCCCGAAGGCACTCCTCTATCTCTAAAGGATTCGCTGGATGTCAAGAGTAGGTAAGGTTCTTCGCGTTGCATCGAATTAAACCACATGCTCCACCGCTTGTGCGGGCCCCCGTCAATTCATTTGAGTTTTAACCTTGCGGCCGTACTCCCCAGGCGGTCGATTTAACGCGTTAGCTCCGGAGGCCACAGTTTATGACCACAACCTCCAAATCGACATCGTTTACAGCGTGGACTACCAGGGTATCTAATCCTGTTTGCTCCCCACGCTTTCGCACATGAGCGTCAGTCTTTGTCCAGGGGGCCGCCTTCGCCACCGGTATTCCTCCACATCTCTACGCATTTCACCGCTACACATGGAATTCTACCCCCCTCTACACGACTCTAGCTAACCAGTCTTGAATGCCATTCCCAGGTTAAGCCCGGGGATTTCACATCCAACTTAATTAACCGCCTGCGTGCCCTTTACGCCCAGTAATTCCGATTAACGCTCGCACCCTCCGTATTACCGCGGCTGCTGGCACGGAGTTAGCCGGTGCTTCTTCTGTCGCTAACGTCAATTGCTAAGGTTATTAACCTTAACACCTTCCTCACGACTGAAAGTACTTTACAACCCGAAGGCCTTCTTCATACACGCGGCATGGCTGCATCAGGCTTGCGCCCATTGTGCAATATTCCCCACTGCTGCCTCCCGTAGGAGTCTGGGCCGTGTCTCAGTCCCAGTGTGGCTGATCATCCTCTCAGACCAGCTAGAGATCGTCGCCTAGGTGAGCCATTACCCCACCTACTAGCTAATCTCATATGGGTTCATCCGCAGGTGTGAGGCCAGAACGGTCCCCCACTTTGCTCCTTAGAGATTATGCGGTATTAGCCACCGTTTCCAGTGGTTATCCCCCGCCTTCGGCCAGATCCCCATACCTTACTCACCCGTCCGCCGCTCGCCGGCAAGGAAGCAAGCTTCCTTCCGCTGCCGCTCGACTTGCATGTGTTAGGCCTGCCGCCAGCGTTCAATCTGAGCCATGATCAAACTCTTCAATTAAAAGCTTGATGCTCAAAGAATGTTTTACTGACCGTAACGCCCTTTTGTTCAACCCGCTTTGCCGATGTTTGACCACCTTCGCCGCTGCCGTCCAAAATAACGTTACTGCATATTAGTTCATATATGAATTAACTGTTTGTCACTCTTCAAGACTTTAAAATCAAATATTTTTTGATGATGTCTTGCGAGTGCCCACACAGATTGTCTGATTAATTGTTAAAGAGCGTGCGACCTAGGCCGTGAGGTGGCGTATATTACGCTTTTCACCTTAATACGCGTTGATTCTTTTATTGATGAATAAGTCGCGATAACGGGTCAGCATTATAGGGGCTTTCTGAAACTAACAACTATTATTTACATTTTTTCTGTTTAAGTGCTCATTTATTGCTCTAACCTTGAATTAATAGTATCTATGCTAGTTGCTAATAATGATCTTTAATCAAGGCAAGTGAGTTCTTATAATACTATTGAAGAAGCAAATATTACCTCTTCAAATAAAATTAATAATTTAATTTTATTTATTGCTTAGCAACAATAACACCTTTTTTAATATCTAAAGTGACTTGTTTGCCTGGCACTAATTTGCCTGATAACATCTGTTCAGCCAATGGATTTTCTATCTCTTGTTGGATCGCTCGTTTCAAAGGGCGTGCACCAAATACCGGATCAAATCCCGCTTCGCCTAATTTTTCTAATGCCGCTGGCGTGATTTTTACTTTATAGCCTTGCTCTTCCATTCGCTTATATAAACGCGATAGTTGAATCTGCGCAATTTCTGTAATTTGCTCTTTATCGAGTGGATGGAATACTACTACTTCATCAATACGGTTTATAAATTCAGGTCGGAAACTACGGCTGACAACTTCCATGACTAGCTCTTTCATTTCGTCATAATCCAAACTACCAAAGCGCTCTTGGATTAAATCCGAACCTAGGTTTGATGTCATAATGACAACTGTATTACGAAAATCGACCGTTCTTCCTTGCCCATCGGTCAAACGTCCATCATCCAGAACTTGTAATAAAATATTGAAAACATCGGGATGTGCTTTTTCAATTTCATCAAGCAAAATAACAGAATAAGGGCGACGTCGGATGGCTTCGGTTAAATAACCGCCTTCTTCATATCCTACATAACCTGGTGGTGCACCAACTAGCCTAGAGACTGTATGTTTTTCCATAAATTCGGACATATCAATACGTACCATTGAATCTTCACTATCAAATATAAAATTTGCCAGTGCCTGACATAGCTCGGTTTTACCAACACCCGTAGGACCTAAAAATAAGAATGAGCCAATAGGCCGATTTGGATCTGATAAACCAGCACGACTACGCCGAATAGCATTAGATACCGCATCAACAGCTTCATTCTGACCAATAACTCGCTTATGCAGATCCTGTTCCATATGGAGTAACTTTTCACGTTCACTTTCTAACATTCTTGAAACGGGAATGCCTGTCCAGCGCGCTAATATTTCTGCAATCTCTGCATCAGTTACTTTATTGCGCAATAACTTCATGGTGTGACTTTCCGCCTTAGTGGCAGCTTCAAGTTGTTTTTCTAATTCAGGAATTTTACCATATTGCAATTCTGACATTTTAGCTAAATCACCGCTACGCCGAGCCTTCTCCATACTTATACGTGCGTTTTCCAATTCCGCTTTTATATGCTGTGTACCGGTAAGCTCTGCTTTTTCCGCTTTCCACTCTTCTTCTAGCTCTGAATATTCCCGTTCTTTTTCCGTTAGTTCTTCCTCTAACATTTTAAGCCGCTTTTTACTGGCGTCATCAGATTCCTTTTTTAGCGCTTGTTGTTCAAGTTTTAATTGAATAACTCGACGTTCTAAACGATCAAGCGCTTCCGGTTTAGAATCCATCTGCATCCGTAAGCTAGCGCCAGCTTCATCAATTAAATCTATTGCTTTATCAGGAAGCATACGATCAGAAATATAACGATTTGATAAACTGGCAGCAGCAACAATGGCAGGGTCAGTTATTTGTACATGATGATGCAGCTCATAACGTTCTTTCAGTCCCCTTAATATTGCAATAGTGTCATCAACGGTAGGTTCAGCAACATAAACTTTCTGGAAACGACGCTCTAATGCCGCATCCTTTTCAATATACTGACGATATTCATCAAGTGTAGTCGCACCGACGCAATGCAATTCTCCTCGCGCTAGTGCTGGTTTTAACATATTACCAGCATCCATCGCTCCTTCAGCTTTACCTGCGCCAACCATAGTATGTAATTCATCGATAAAAAGAATCACACTTCCTTCTTGTTTGGCCAGATCATTTAAGACAGCCTTTAAGCGTTCTTCAAATTCGCCCCGATATTTAGCGCCAGCCAGCAAAGCACCCATATCTAAAGAGAGAACGCGTTTATTTTTCAGCCCTTCGGGTACTTCACCATTAACAATTCTTTGAGCAAGACCTTCAACAATCGCGGTTTTACCTACCCCTGGTTCACCAATTAAAACCGGATTGTTTTTTGTTCGGCGCTGAAGAACTTGTATCGTTCGGCGGATCTCTTCATCACGTCCAATAACAGGATCGAGTTTGCCTTGTTCAGCTCTTTCAGTTAAATCAATTGTGTATTTTTTAAGTGCTTGACGCTGCTTTTCAGCACCTTGGTCATTAACATTATCACCACCACGCATTTGTTCTATCGCCTTTTCTATATTTGCTTTATTCGCTCCCATCGTTTTAAGTGTATCTGCCAGGTAGGTTTTGGCATCAAAAATTGCCAGAAGAAATAGCTCTGAGGATATAAACGTATCACCTCGCTGTTGCGCCAACTTATCACACAAATTTAAGTGCCGAATAAGATCGTTTGATGGCTGGATATCACCAGCAGTGCCATGCACTTGCGGTAAGGTATTGAGAATATCGTTTAATTTGTTACTAAGCTGACTGATATTAACCCCTATCGATGTCAATAAAGGACGTAAGGTACCGCCTTCTTTATCTAACAAGGCAACCAGTAAATGTACTGGTTCAATAAATTGATTATCTTGCCCAATTGCTAAAGATTGAGCATCAGCTAGTGCTTGTTGAAATTTGTTGGTAAGACGATCCAAACGCATAATACCTCCAAAATACAATTGCAATCATTTATGCAGATTAAATGAGGCTTTATTTCATATTATTCAAGTTACTTACGATAAAAGTCAGCTATTGATATAAAAAATAATAATTAATCTGATTAAAGATTTATTTTAACCAGATCAATGATGCCATTCTTCCTGTCACGCCATCACGTCGATAGGAAAAAAAACGCGTTGGCTCACTAACCGTACAATAGGTTCCACCATAAATATTTTTGACACCCACTGCATTTAATTTCAAACGCGCTAGCAAGTAGAGATCAGCGAGATATTTACCATTATCATAAGCTTTAAAACCTTGCACTAATTCTGCATCATGTTGAATAAAAGCATCCCTGACTTCACTACCTACTTCAAATTTTTCCGCACTAATTGCCGGTCCCAACCAGGCCATAATAGAGGAACCCGGTGATTTAAATTGTTTTATTGCCTTTTCCAGGATCCCGTCACACAAACCGCGCCAGCCAGCATGTACGGCAGCAATTTCCGTGCCTTGTTGGTTACAGAGTAAAACAGGCAAACAGTCTGCCGTCATCACGACGCATACCTGTCCTCGCTCGCTACTATATGCAGCATCCGCTTGCCGATTACCATTTTTTTCGTTAGCTAAATCGATAATATGCGTGCCATGTACCTGATTAAGCCAGTAAGGCTGCGTTGGTAGTTGGGCAATTTTCATTAAGCTACTGCGATTCTGTTCCACTAATCTCGTTTGATCTCCGACATGTAACCCTAGATTGAAACTGTCATAAGGTGGCAAACTATCGCCACCAATACGGGTTGTACTGCAAGCCATGACTGTTTTAGGTTGCGGCCAATCCGCATATATTAAGCTATCCATTTACCAATCCATCTCATCTTTGTGCATCATGGCATCTGCTTTGAGTATATTAATTAGTATAACCATATCCGCAGGAATATCTGCGTGCCACTCCATTTCAATACCTGTACGAGGGTGATATAAACGTAACATCGTGGCATGGAGAGCCTGACGATCGAAATTGTTCATAACTTGACTAAATTCTTCCGAAACACCTTTTAATGGGCGTGGACGGCCACCATATACCGGGTCGCTAACTAAAGGATGATTAATATGCGCCATGTGAACACGAATTTGATGCGTTCTACCGGATTCTAACCTTAATCTAAGCCGGGTATGAGCGCGAAAATGCTCCATTACTCGATAATGGGTAATAGCGGGTTTGCCCAGCGGGTGAATGGCCATATGTGTTCGCTTAGTTGGGTGACGAGCAATAGGTTCATCTACCGTTCCACCAGCAGTCATACGACCATTTACTACCGCTTCATATTCACGCGTAATCTCTCTTAGCTGTAAAGCTTCAACCAGATGAGTCTGGGCAGGAATCGTTTTTGCAATAACCATTAACCCGGTAGTATCTTTATCAAGCCGATGAACGATCCCCGCTCGTGGAACATTAATAATCTCGGGATAGCTATATAAAAGCGCATTTAGTACCGTTCCGTCAGGATTCCCTGCACCAGGATGAACCACTAAATCACGAGGTTTATTAATGACAATTATTTCGTCATCTTCATAAACAATATTTAATGGAATATTTTGTGGCTGCCAGCGCATATCTTCTTCAATAAGTACATCAATGGCAATTTGTTCGCTACCAAATACTTTTTCTTTCGGCCTATTTATAATTTTGCCATTTACCTGCACTCTATTATCTAAAATCCACTCTTTTATTCGTGAGCGAGAATAATCAGGAAATAATTCAGCTAATGCCTGGTCTAAACGTTGGCCAAGTTGTGATTCTAGAATTGGCGCCTGGAGTTGTAATTGTTGAGCCATAAAATTATCTACAGTAAAGTTTACATTTTGACGGCAGTGCCGTTTTAATTAAAATATGTGCTATTGTAACTCATATTCCGTTAGGGGCTTTATGGAGATCGCCCCAAAAACATTCAGAGGAAATAACCACGTGATTAGAAGTATAAAATATCTGCTGGCAGCAGCCACATTGAGTTTACTTGTTACCGGATGCTCCAGCAATAAGGATACTGTACCAGAAAGCTCTCCCACTGATATCTATACCAGCAGTCAAGAGAAACTACAAAACGGTAATTATAAAGGGGCAATTAAATTATTGGAAACCCTTGATAATCGTTATCCATTTGGCCCTTATGCCCAACAGGCTCAATTGGATATGATTTATGCCTACTATAAATCAGCGGAGCTGCCATTAGCGATAGCAACCATTGACCGATTTATTCGCCTGAATACAACACATCCCAATATTGACTATGTTTTGTATATGCGCGGTCTTACAGCACAAGCGTTAGACGATAGTGCTCTACAAGATTTTTTTGGTATTGATCGCTCAGATCGCGATCCTCAACATGCAATTGTAGCCTTTAGAGACTTTAGCCAATTGGTTCGTTTTTATCCAAATAGCCTGTATGCAACAGATGCTAGCAAACGTTTAGCCTTCCTAAAAGAGCGTTTAGCAAAATATGAACTGGCTATTATTAAATATTATAATAAACGTGGTGCTTATGTTGCTGTTATTAATCGCACTGAACAGATGCTAAAAAATTATCCCGATACCCAGTCAACACGCAATGCATTAAAATACATGGAAATAGCCTATAATAAGTTAGGTTTAACACAGGAAAAAAATAAGGTTGCAGAATTAATTGCAGCTAACCATGACTAGAGGCGAAATAATCGTTAGAAGCTATTGATTAAAAACCGCAAAGCTATTTTGCTGTTTTTAACTTTAATAGTAAAAAGAGTTTTAGCCAGATGTTAAATTTTTAAACCGATAAAAATAGCACAATCAAGTAATAATGCAGAAAACCAGTATCTCATGCAAGTAGCAAGCATCTTTTTTTGGGCTTTGTTGAATAAATCGAACTTTTAGGTGATTGGCGGAGCTGATCGCTAAATTCGTTTCAACATCAGGTCCCCATGGCAAAGCAAAAGTTTAAAATTACCAACTGGCCCGCGTACAACAAGGCACTCAGACAACGCGGTTCCCTGACGGTCTGGCTTGATGAGTCGGCCATCGCTGGATGGACTGACAGTTCTTCGCCTGAAGGTCGTGGCCGGCCGCTTTACTACAGCGATATGGCTGTTACCACTGTCCTGATGATGAAGCGTGTGTTTAACCTGTCGCTCCGGGCATTACAGGGCTTCGTTGATTCGATTTTTAAACTCATGTCTTTGCCGCTGTGCTGTCCGGACTACTCGCTGGTCAGCAGACGAGCAAAGAGCGTCAACATCAGCATAAAAACGCCAACGCTTGGTGAAATCTCGCATCTGGTCATCGACAGTACCGGTCTGAAGGTCTTTGGCGAAGGTGAATGGAAAGTCAGGCAGCATGGGGCTGACAGACGAAGAGTGTGGCGCAAGCTTCATCTGGCAGCAGACAGTGTGAATCATGAGATTATCTGTGCCGACTTATCGCTCAGCGGAACGACAGATGCGCAGGCACTGCCGGGCCTGATTAACCAAACCCACCGGAAAATCAGGGAAGTGTCAGCAGACGGTGCTTATGACGCCTGTTACTGCCACGATGCGTTGCTAAGAAAGAAAATCAGGCCCCTTATCCCGCCGCGAAGCGGAGCGAAATACTGGCCGGACAAGTACCATGAACGTAACCATACGGTGGCGAATCAGCGTCTGAGCAGGAGTAATGATATGTGGAAAAAGAAAGTGGGTTATCACCGGCGTTCAGTGGCAGAAACAGCGATGTTCCGCATAAAAACTTTGCTGGGTGGCCATCTGAGGCTGCGTGACTATGAGGCTCAGGTAGGTGAAGCAATGGCGATGGTCAAAGCGCTGAACCGTATGACGTTGTTGGGTATGCCACACAGCGTCAGGATCGGATAACAGGTGTAGCAGAGGGAGCCATCCTGTCGACTAATTCTGATTTATTCAACAAAGCCATCTAACGATTTAACTAACCAAATAATGCATGCCACCAACTGGAAATAGTGACAACAATATAGTCCCATAATCGACTCAAAAAACCACCCTGCTCTATTGCTTGTTTCACTACGAGCGGGCGTTTATCAATCAATTGATCGTTTAAAAAGAAATTAATTGTCCAAACCACCTGATTTTTGCTTAATGGAGCTTTAAGACAATCTGAGTTCAGACTATAGGTCGCTTTTAGGTCTTGTTCTCTTCCTTTCGGGATAGTGATTGCTGCATCTTTTTCAGTTCCCAATAACACCGTAGACTGGTTACCATACCATACCATACCATACCATACCATACCTTTTCAGTAGTAAATGGCTTATCTGCGGTTATAGGAACAATGGCTGTAAAAAAACGAAATCCCCAATTTAGCAGCTTTTCACTTTCGGTAAAACGAATGCGATCAATCGATGCCCCCAACACAACAGCAATTAATCGCATTGGACCATTCGTTGCCGAAGTGATAAGATTATACCCCGCCTAGCTGGTATGTACGGTCTTGACCCCCATCCACCTGCAAGCTTTTGCTCCACAATAAACGATTGCGATTGTATTGCTTAATTTTATTGTAGGTAAACACTTTTTCGCTGTGTAATAAATATTAATCCGGCACATCTCTAATTAATGCCTTAGTCAATGCCGCCATATCGTGGGCAGTACTAAATTGGCCTTCTGAATCTAAGCCGTGTACGGTCTTAAAATGAGTATTTTTTAAGCCTAATGAGGTAACATACTGGTTCATAAGATCGACAAAAACAGTTTGACTGCCCGCAACATAATCAGCCAATGCAATACAGGCATCATTACCAGATTGCATGACAATACCACGATTTAAATCCAGCACTGAAACCCTATCACCGGGTTTTAAAAACATTAAAGAAGATCCTCGTAGAACAGGATTACCGGTTGCCCAAGCATCTTCTCCTACGGTGACCAGATCATTAACGCTAATTTTACCCGCTTTAATTGCTTGACCCACTACATAACTGGTCATAATTTTTGTTAAACTAACTGGATCTAAACGTTCATCTGGATTATTGGCTGTTAAAACTTTGCCACTATGGTAATCCATCAGTACATAAGCTTTTACATCAAGTTGCGGTGTAACCTACGATCCATCGGCATGAACATTCATCGAGGAAACAAAAATAAATAATAGACCTAATCCAGTTGTCAAACGATTAATTATTTTCATCAAGCTCTTTTTCATTATCGATCTCCCGCGCTTTCTGATTAAAATATATCAAGTATGCTACTATAAAGAGCTTATAATGATTAAAGTTAGCTAAAAAACATAAAGAATATCTCTATCTTTGATCTACGACACAAATTGAGGTAGAAAAAATAGATTGTCAACTGTTTCAGTTGATAGAATTGAGATAATATAATTACTCACCATAAGCAGCAAAACCGATAATCATCAGGCAATAGTTGTTCGCCGATGGCACAAATAAATCAGCCCAAAAGCCTTTAATTACTAATTTTTGGCGCTAACCGACAATTTTACAAACGGCCTAGCTGCAAATATATCTTACAATCAATTCACTAATTATAAACTCATTGGCATATTGCCAGGATCAGGGTAATTATATTCAAAACCAAGCTCCTTACAAATACGGCTACCATCAATGATTTTCCCTATAATAGGCGTTGATTCAGCAATAAACTCTGGCGGTTGTAAAGCTACCCGTTGCGACGCCGCAGTATAATAAGATGATCTAACCGGATGTTCAGGTGCGCATAAATTATAAATATTGCCACCCTCTGGTCGTAATATTAATAATTTTATCGCAGTAATGATATCATCTTGATGAATAAGATTAACCGGCTCATTTCCGCCAGTTAAGGCTGTTTTACCAGCTAAAACCCGTCCTGCATGTCGAGCTTCACCCACTAAACCAGCTAACCTAAGAATATCTACCGATATATTTGGCAATTGGTGTAACCAATTTTCTACCTCGACCAGCGTTTTGCCTTCCTCGGTATTAGGATATAACTTAGCATCTTCATTTAAAGTTCCACTTTGTGCACCATATACTGATGTTGAACTTGTAAAAATAATACGTGGTATAGCGTAGGAAAGTGCAGTATCAACTAAAAGTTGTACCGCCT
This sequence comes from Arsenophonus endosymbiont of Aphis craccivora, assembly GCF_013460135.1. Lineage (GTDB taxonomy): Bacteria > Pseudomonadota > Gammaproteobacteria > Enterobacterales > Enterobacteriaceae > Arsenophonus > Arsenophonus nilaparvatae. The sequence continues at coordinate 371,088 of NZ_CP038155.1, read as the reverse complement.
TCAAATAACCAATACCACCTTCAGCGGTTTTATTGACCGGTAACATAATAACCAGCACATACGTAGCATTCATTAACTGTTCCAGATCTTCGGCCTCACATTCAATATCTGGCGTAAACCGAAGCTGGTAACAATCAATACCTGACATTCTTGCTGCATTTACACCATCTGACGTGGTTTTACTACCAACCACTGCCATTCCTGACTGCATTAACTCAAGTGCCAAGGGTAATCCTAACCAGCCTAAACCAATGATAGCGACCTTCTTCATAAATCTCATTACCTCCGATCAACTCAGTAGTTACATTATACTTACCTACTTATTAATATAATTCAAAGAGCACAATTCTCTAAAAATAATTAGTTATAAAATGAAGACTACATTGCTAATTGATAAATAGTGATCAAATCAGTCATATTAGCCTGAACAGGATTAGTGATACCGGTGGCACTTTTTAATGCGGCTTGAGCTAATTTAGCTAAATCACTATCCTGAACATTCAATCTTCTCAGTCCCGAAGGCAGACCAAGATCACAATTTAGCCGCCTTATTTCAGCAATACAAGCTTCTGCACCACGTTGATCGGTCATATGAGCAACTCGAATACCCATTGCCCCAGCAATATTTTTTAACTTTTTCGCTACTACCTTTAGATTAAAAGCTTGCACTTGAGGCAACAAAACGGCATTGCAAATTGTTAACGGTTGATGATAACAATGGCTCACTTGCCAGGCTAAGGTTTGTACATATCCCTGTGAAGGATTATTAAAAGCCATCCTGGCCAGAAACTGCGCATAAGCAATACTTTCGTGCGCCTGTAGATCTAATAAATAATTAACCGCTCGACGTAAAGCATTACTCAATATTTTTATCGCACTTAGAGCACATGCATCGGTAACAGGATTAGCTGCGGTTGAATCATAAGCCTCAATTGCATAGGTTAAAGAGTTCATGCCTAATGCAGCAATAAATTCACTTGATAAACCTAGCATTAACTCTGGCTCAGTCACTGAAAGTAATGGGGTAATACGTGATCCAGCAATAGCCAAATTGATCAACTCATTTTTAGTTTGATCAAGCAATGGATTAAAATTATCAATATTTGAGGCGGAAGTTGTATTGATAGTAATTAAAGGCCATGTTTTTAAATATTATTACTAATAAAAATGGCGTGATGAGATTGTAAATAAATCATTGCCTTAGCATAATCATAGGCTGCCCCTTCACCAATTGAAACAATACAATCAATCTGCTCATGTTGATAACAATCGATCGACTGCTTTACGATCTATAACGATGACACCAATTTAGCATCAGTAAAAAGATGAATTTTAATCTTATTATGGGCTTTGTTGAATAAATCGAACTTTTAGGTGATTGGCGGAGCTGATCGCTAAATTCGTTTCAACATCAGGTCCCCATGGCAAAGCAAAAGTTTAAAATTACCAACTGGCCCGCGTACAACAAGGCACTCAGACAACGCGGTTCCCTGACGGTCTGGCTTGATGAGTCGGCCATCGCTGGATGGACTGACAGTTCTTCGCCTGAAGGTCGTGGCCGGCCGCTTTACTACAGCGATATGGCTGTTACCACTGTCCTGATGATGAAGCGTGTGTTTAACCTGTCGCTCCGGGCATTACAGGGCTTCGTTGATTCGATTTTTAAACTCATGTCTTTGCCGCTGTGCTGTCCGGACTACTCGCTGGTCAGCAGACGAGCAAAGAGCGTCAACATCAGCATAAAAACGCCAACGCGTGGTGAAATCTCGCATCTGGTCATCGACAGTACCGGTCTGAAGGTCTTTGGCGAAGGTGAATGGAAAGTCAGGCAGCATGGGGCTGACAGACGAAGAGTGTGGCGCAAGCTTCATCTGGCAGCAGACAGTGTGACTCATGAGATTATCTGTGCCGACTTATCGCTCAGCGGAACGACAGATGCGCAGGCACTGCCGGGCCTGATTAACCAAACCCACCGGAAAATCAGGGAAGTGTTAGCAGACGGTGCTTATGACGCCTGTTACTGCCACGACGCGTTGCTAAGAAAGAAAATCAGGCCCCTTATCCCGCCGCGAAGCGGAGCGAAATACTGGCCGGACAAGTACCATGAACGTAACCATGCGGTGGCGAATCAGCGTCTGAGCAGGAGTAATGATATGTGGAAAAAGAAAGTGGGTTATCACCGGCGTTCAGTGGCAGAAACAGCGATGTTCCGCATAAAAACTTTGCTGGGTGGCCATCTGAGGCTGCGTGACTATGAGGCTCAGGTAGGTGAAGCAATGGCGATGGTCAAAGCGCTGAACCGTATGACGTTGTTGGGTATGCCACACAGCGTCAGGATCGGATAACAGGTGTAGGTGTAGCAGAGGGAGCCATCCTGGCGGCTAATTCTGATTTATTCAACAAAGCCGCAACTAATATAAAACTGTTGCTATTTAATGATGATGATAGCAGCGGAATGGTTTGAAAACTATCTGCTAACAGTGACAACAGCCAAAGATGAATATCGAAAGAGAGAAACAAGAGTAGTAATAATAGATTCACAAAACTCGCTATAATTGGCATATTGGGGCCGGCTGACGGATCAACAAATAATGCAAAAGAGAGCCCCATTTGCATGCCTAATATTTCCCCTGCATAACGAACGATGGCAAAGGCAATTTGCATCGTCAGTCCCATTAATAAACCGATTAAAACTTGTTGTATTAATATCCAACAACACATGGCAGAAAAGAGCGGAATTTGCGGTAAAGGCAATGACGTTGAGATTAAAATCGTGATCATCAAGGCTAGGGCAATTTTGCTTTTTTTAGGAATTTGTTTTTCAGCAAAAAAAGGTGCAATACTAAATAGGGCTAATATTCGCACAAATGGCCAAAATAGTTGGTTAACATAAGTATAAAAAAAATCGGTGGTAAAAGTGATCATCATTAACCAATAAATTGCGGTAGTTGAGTGATTAACTGACGGGTATACTCGATAAATAGTTCTAACATCCATGGGCCGGCTACTATCGCGGTAACAAAAACAGCAATAATTTTAGGAATGAAAGACATGGTCATATCATTAATTTGGGTGGCTGCTTGCAATAAACTAATAATTAAACCACTGATCAACGCCGCCAGCAACAGTGGTGCTGCTAATGCAATAGCAACTTTCATCCCATCAATACCAAGCTCCATCACTGTTTCCGGTGTTATTTTTACTCCTAATTAAAAAAGCTTTGCGCTAATGAGCATAAAATTAATTGCCAGCCATCAACCAAAACAAACAACATTAATTTGAATGGCATCGCAACAGTGGCAGGCGGAACCATCATCATACCCAACGCCATTAATACGCTGGCAACCACCAGATCGATAATCAGGAAAGGAATAAATATCATAAAACCGATTTGAAAAGCTGTTTTTAGTTCGCTGGTAATAAATGCCGGCACTAAAATACGCAGCGGAACATTAGCTTGTGTTTGATACTCTTTATCATTGGCTAAGCGGGAAAATAGTGCTAAATCAGGTTGTCGGGTTTGTTGTAACATAAATTGACGTAAGGGTTTAGCGCCTTCAGATAAAGCCACTTCAATGGTAATTTTCTCTTCAATAAAGGGTAAATAAGCATTTTGATAAATTTTATCAAATACGGGTGACATGACAAAAAAAGTCATAAATAGTGCCAGGCCTAATAAAATTTGATTAGGTGGTGCGGTCGTGGTGCCTAATGCATTACGTAATAAGCCTAGGACGATGATGATGCGAGTAAAACTGGTGGTCATCAGCAGCAGCGCAGGAATAAAACCGAGCGCGGTGATAAAAATAAGCGTCTGCACTGGCAATGACTAGCTCTGACCGCCATTGGCTAATGGCTGGCTAACGATGGTGGGTATAGCATAGTAGGTATAGAATGGCAGCCAAAATAGCGTGCCTAATAATAAAAATAGCCGTTTACGCATCACTGTTTCTACTTTTTACTAAGCATGTTTTTATTAATTGGCCAAAAGAAGGTGGAGCAGATTTTGCCTCAGCTTGTTCGCTTAGTTCTGTTTTGGCCGGCATTTTATGTAGCAAGCTAATGTTGTCTTCGGTAACACCGAGCACCAGCGCTTGTTGATCAACTTCAATAATAGTAATTTTGGTTTTACTACCTAATGAATAGTTATCTATTACCTTGATGGCGTTTGTGCCAGTGGGTAGATAACGCTTAGTAAGAAACGGCGCACTAGCCATAACGTAATCAGTAAACAGCCAATAATTAGTAATAAGGAACTGCTCATTTCAGTTAACATGCTACTGCCTGAAAGCATTGGACTATTTGGCGTAGCGCCCCCTTTTAATAAAGGGGCCACGTTATCAGCCGCGCCAGATATGAAAAAAGACGAATAGGCTGGCATAATTTATCGACTCAACCTACGCATGCGTTCTGATGGAGTAATAATATCAGTAATACGAATACCATATTTTTCTGAGACCACTACCACTTCACCTTGTGCGATCAAATAGCCATTGATCAGAATATCTAACGCTTCACCAGCCAAACCATCGAGTGAAACAACCGAACCTTGCGTCAAGGTTAATAGTTTTTTGATAGTCATTTTGGTACGTCCTAACTCAACAGTGAGTTTTACCGGGATCTCCATGATCATGTTGATATATGAAAATTGATTTTCAATATTTTGCATTTCCAAATTATCAAAGATAGCCGGCCCATTATCGCCTGGTTTCGGCGGTTTAGATTGCTGAGCAATGGTTTCTATCCAGATATCTTCAGCAGAAGTGTTAGCTTGATTTTCAGTAAAATCGTTGGTGTCACTCATGGTTTTGCTCCTCTTCCTGAGCGTTTACAACTGGATTAATAAGATGTTCGACACGAAGAGCATATTGCCCATTCAATGTTCCATATTTACTGGTTAGCACGGGCACACAATCGACATGGACCATAAGACGTTCAGGTTTTTCAATAGGGATCACATCCCCTTCTTGCAGTTTGAGGATATTAGACAGTCGCGTTGGATGTTCAACTAAATTAGCAATTAACTCTAATTCAGAATATTTAACCTGTTTAACCCAACCGTTCATCCAGACGCCGCCATCTTGTTTCATCTTTTCAACTGGCGGGTTGGTTAATAATTCATAAAGAGGTTCGATCATAGAAAAAGGAATGCAAATATTAAATTCACCGATCATATTGTTAATCTCCATTAAAAATGGAGTAGTAATGACGATATCATTAGGTGAAGAGGTAATATTAGTAAATTTTGCCTGTGATTCAGAACGAATATAGATTGCCTGGATTTTGTGAACAATTTGCCATGCATCACTATAGGCATCGAGTGCTAACTCTACCATTTTATCAATAATGCGCTATTCGGTATGGGTAAATTCCCGCTCATCAATAGCGGTGTTAAATCGGCCATCTCCACCGAACAGATTATCAACCGCAATAGAAACTAAATTAGTTTCAAAAGTGAAAAGGGCGGTTCCGTTCAGTGGCTTTAGTTGGATCAGGTTAAAGTTACTCATCGCAGGCAGATTGTCGGCAAAATTACAGAAAGGCTCAATTTTTATTGAACCGACTGTAATATCCGGGCTGTAGCGCATGAGATTAAATAATTTCATCCGAAATTGACGGGCAAAATGCTCGTTGATCATTTCCAGGGATTGTAGTCGCTCGCGAACAGTACGTCTTTGGGTATTCGGATTGTAAGGATGGATAGCCCTTTTAGCTGTAGATGTTTTTTTCGCTTTGCTGACAACAGGATTACCAGCTGGAGCATCATTTAACAGGGCATCACCATCTGTTTGTGAAAGAAAATTCTCGCTCATGGGATTTATCGTAAAATAAATGTTGTGAATAATACATCGGTAATAATTTGCTCAGACTCTTCTAATTCAGATTCAAAAGTCGGTCTTAATGCCTGTTTAATTTCAGACATTAGGTGGATCTTGCCGGCTTCTGTTACTAACTAAGTCGCTTTTTGGCGGGATAACAACAGTAATATTCGACTGCGTACTTCAGGCATAAAATCATGTAGGCGTTTACGTGTCTCTTCATCGGTAAGGCGTAAAGTAATTTCCACATACAACACGCGATCGCGTTTATCATTATCAATCAGATTCACCGTAAACGCCCCTAGGGACATAAATACCGGGATCACCAGGGTTCTTTTTGCTGGTTGATATTCAACCTGTTTTTTTATTTGGTATAGCCACCAACAGTAGCCAGCAATAAAACAACTTAATATTAAGAGTAACGCGATAATGGTTAGCATGATCCGACTTATGCGTTTTCCTTGACGGGCTTTGTTGAATAAATCAGAATTAGCCGCCAGGATGGCTCCCTCTGCTACAGCTGTTATCCGATCCTGACGCTGTGTGGCATACCCAACAACGTCATACGGTTCAGCGCTTTGACCATCGCCATTGCTTCACCTACCTGAGCCTCATAGTCACGCAGCCTCAGATGGCCACCCAGCAAAGTTTTTATGCGGAACATCGCTGTTTCTGCCACTGAACGCCGGTGATAACCCACTTTCTTTTTCCACATATCATTACTCCTGCTCAGACGCTGATTCGCCACCGCATGGTTACGTTCATGGTACTTGTCCGGCCAGTATTTCGCTCCGCTTCGCGGCGGGATAAGGGGCCTGATTTTCTTTCTTAGCAACGCATCGTGGCAGTAACAGGCGTCATAAGCACCGTCTGCTGACACTTCCCTGATTTTCCGGTGGGTTTGGTTAATCAGGCCCGGCAGTGCCTGCGCATCTGTCGTTCCGCTGAGCGATAAGTCGGCACAGATAATCTCATGAGTCACACTGTCTGCTGCCAGATGAAGCTTGCGCCACACTCTTCGTCTGTCAGCCCCATGCTGCCTGACTTTCCATTCACCTTCGCCAAAGACCTTCAGACCGGTACTGTCGATGACCAGATGCGAGATTTCACCACGCGTTGGCGTTTTTATGCTGATGTTGACGCTCTTTGCTCGTCTGCTGACCAGCGAGTAGTCCGGACAGCACAGCGGCTAAGACATGAGTTTAAAAATCGAATCAACGAAGCCCTGTAATGCCAGGAGCGACAGGTTAAACACACGCTTCATCATCAGGACAGTGGTAACAGCCATATCGCTGTAGTAAAGCGGCCGGCCACGACCTTCAGGCGAAGAACTGTCAGTCCATCCAGCGATGGCCGACTCATCAAGCCAGACCGTCAGGGAACCGCGTTGTCTGAGTGCCTTGTTGTACGCGGGCCAGTTGGTAATTTTAAACTTTTGCTTTGCCATGGGGACCTGATGTTGAAACGAATTTAGCGATCAGCTCCGCCAATCACCTAAAAGTTCGATTTATTCAACAAAGCCTCCTTGACGTTGAGACTTGGACATAGACAGGTAATTCCTTTTGATTTTACTTGGGATAATGAAACTATTATCAATTAACGTGTTATCCCTGTTTCTGCATTTCGATATAATTATCCGGCTCAATGAATATTTTGACGGAGGAATAAAACAATAAAAATGGGAGGTTATTTTGTCATTGATAAATGTTGAAAATAGTAGGGGAAATTTTCCCCTGTCAAAATAATAAAGATGGCTAATAATTTTAAGCAAATATATCAATACCGGTTGTTATGGCGGTCTGCATAATTGGTTGGGATCTGACTAATGCATCATCTTTTGTCTGTTGCTGTCGATCATCAGCGATTGATGATGGTGATTTGAACGGTTGACTATTTTCATCACTATGTTGCTTATTATGCTGATCACCAACATGTGTTTGACCCAGTTCTATGCCTTGTTCTGATAATGCATGACGTAACTGAGGCAGATTTGTTTCAATAAACTGACGGATTTGTTGGTTAGCCGTAACAATAGAGAGTTGAGCTTTATCATCGAAAACTTTAAGTTGGATCTGTAGGTTGCCTAATTCTTCGGGATAAAGCCGTAGCTCCGCTTGTTGTGAACCATGACGACTGAGAAATAAGATCTGCTCACTAAATTTTTGTCCCCATTCAGGATGATCAATCGTGGTAGCCAAGGCAATAAAATTGATGGTAGGTGAAATTGAGTGACTTAATGTTGTTGAGTTTGGCATTAATGATGTTAATGATATCGTGGTATTATTGGTTATCGATCCAGTAGCTAGTGCTGGGTTTTCTATTGCCTGAGTCTGGCTTGGTGGCAGCGATATTAGCCTGAATTGGTGGTAATAATGCTTCAGATGGCGAGACGCCTTGTTTTGCCAGTAATGACTGCAATGGCGATATATCCTGTTTAGTCAATTGTGACTGAGATTGGGCGGCGTCCGGTTTAACAAACGGCGATGATATATTGGACAGAGGAAAGTCAATTGAGGGATTATTTGTGGTTGATAGCAGAGTAAGATGTTTTAAACTAAGGTTTTTATCCCGCTGCTCAATATCATCAGTTAATGTTTGGCTATTAGTCTGCTCGAGTAATTCTTCTGATAAACCGGCGGGACTATTTTCCTGCTTTAGCTGCGAGGCTATGGTTGCCAGTGAAATCGGAAGTTGATCAATAAGTTGATTATCAGCTAACAGTGTCAATTCTTGCTCAAGGGATAAGTCGGCGCTGTCGTTGATTTGTGCAGTGACTTCATCCGCCAAAAAGCCATTGATAGCCGATAATTCATTTTCTTGTTGGGCCAGATCTGAGTTAGCGCTGTCTGGTGGTTTTTTCTCTTTTGCTGGTGATGAATAGTTAGCTAGCATGTGAGCAAAATTGGCCGTATGTTCTGTTGGTGATGATAACTGTTGCTTAGAGGAGTGCGCGCCAGCGCTAAATGTTACCGATGTATCTATCATTATGATGTTCTTAAAACGGCACGTTGTGCTATTTCATCCATTTGTTTTTGTTCAATAAAATCAGCCTGTTTTTTCTGTAAACGTTCACTACGTTGTTGTAGCTTATTGAAGGCGTTAGTTTTTTGCTGTTTTCCCTGGCAATTTTTTTTGGCGATCAGTTTCACGCTGCTGCCAGCTAACTAGCTGTTGTTGATGTTGCGTGATCGCTTGTTCAAGCGTCAGTAAAAACTGTTGATAATGTTGTAATATTGCGGAAGAAGTTCCTTGGTGGAGTATGCTATTAAGCTGTTGGCGATATTCATCTTGGTACTGTAGCAATTGTATTAGCTGTTGTTGCATTTGTTGATGCTGCCGCTGAATATGCGATAACTGTAGTGCCGCCTGGTGGCTGTCGTTATGGCTGAAATTATGTAATAGTGCGAAGGAGTTTGTTTGCTTCATGGTTCCTCACTAGGGTTTTCAGAACTAGTCGCAGGAAATAACTGACAAAGCTGTTGGTGGGAAGTCTCCCTTGAACAGTATTGATCGCAATCCTGGCGTAAAAATTGCTGCAAATTGGGATAAAGCTGAATGGCTTGATCCAGGATCGGATCACTACCCGCAGCATAAGCGCCAACATTAATCAGATCTTGATTACGTTGATAACGGGATATTTTCAGCAATTTCACCGCCATGCTCTAGATCAACGCCACTATTTAATCCCTCATTAATAATAGCAATCGCTTTTGAGATAGCACGGATTTTTTGCTGAATATTATTTTGTTCAATATAAATTACCGCCCGTTTTAAGGCACTCAAGGCACCATCAAATAAAATTTGTACTAGCTGATAAGGGGAAGCATTTAAAACCTGGCTTTCGATATCAACATGAGTATATAAAGTTTCAGCTGCTGATGTATTCATAATTTATTTCGTCAGTAAGGCTATTACAGAGTTGCTGCTTTGTGTCATCTAGCTGATGGCTTTATCCATAGCAATAAATTTGTCCCGCAGAGTTTTAAGTTTGGTTTCAATATTCTTTTGCGCACTTTCCATTTTGTTATTGAGTATTTTTATCTGTTTATTCAGTGACTCTGTGGTGAGATGTAGTGGGCCTTCCAGGGTATCCAGCGTCTTTTTAAGATAATTAAAGGTTTCAGTGGCAAAACCGGTTGTTTCACCATCGCCCATAAAAAATTGTTTAACTTTCACCGGGTTATCCTTTAGCGTTTTATCCAGTTTTTTATCATCAATAGTGAGTTTGCCTTCATGATTAAAGCCGATACCAAAATGGTTCAAATGATTCATATCCGGCCGATTTTGCACATTGAAGGTCAAATTTTTCACTTGCGAGAAGCTCATTGCTGAACTGCGATCGTTTAATAGTACGCCATTATTGGCAGAAGGCGCTTCACCTAATTTGGTTGGCTCATATTTGGTTTGTGTTTTGTAAAAGCTATGCAGATTATTGTAAGCATCAACCCAGTTTTTGATCGCCTTTTTAGTCGGTTCGATATCGCGAGCTACAGTGACGGTTTCTGATATTAATCCGCTAGCTTTATCTTTTTCTGCCGTTTTAACCAGGGTAAATGTGATCCCTTCGGGAGCGTCTTTAATTTCATTACTACTGTACTCAATTTGGATACCATTAATGGTAACTTTAGCATTTTCAGCAGCAACGGTTGGTTGCATTTGGCTACTATTTAGGATCTTATTTAGCTCGCTATCACCTTTAACTTCAATCTCCATCGCCGAATCGGTGCCGGTTTTTTTTGAAGTGAGTACTAATTGGTGTTCCCCCTCTTTTATTTTCACCAGGCTGGCACTGACATTGCTATCGGTTTTATTGATGGCATCGCGGATTTCAATCAGTGATGTTTGCTGCGCGCTTAATTTAATTTCCAGCGGTTGTTTTTCACTGTTTTGCTTGATAACTAATATCCGCTCTTGGCCTGCCGCAACAGGGCCAGCTAATTTTTTTTACATCATCAACCTTAGTGGTGGCTAACGATTGGGCCTGCGCCAGTTGCTCAACTTTCACTTCATAACTACCAGCCACTGCTTTTTCGTCGCTGCTAACAGTTACCGTGTTATGATTTTTACTGACTGAAGTGGTACTAATTTTATCAAACTTCATTAATGATTCAGCGGCTTGTTGTAATTTATCCAACTGAGCCAGCAATGAACCATAAGCACTGATCTTTTGATTATATTTTTGTTGCTTCTGTTTTAACGGCCGTAATCTTTGATTTTCATTGGCCTCTATACTCTCTAGCCATTGTTCAATTGGCATGCCTGATCCTACACCCAACGAAGTCATGTTTGACATGATTTTTCCTATCCTATTTGATTAGTTAAACCTGATTACCATGATTATCGGCCTCAGCTAATAGAAGTTAAATAATCAGGCCAAATGAATTTGTTGCCACAAAAAATTAAAGTATCAAACCGCTGTGACGCTAATCAAAACAGCCAAAAGTTTTGGCCAATTAAAAAGTTAAATTTAAATAAAGGAATTATTATGGCTCTGGTTATCAATACCAATATGTTTGCGTTAAATGCGCAAAAAGCATGAAATAAAACCCAAAATAACTTGGGCCCACTATCCAACTTCTATCTACTGGCCTGCGCATTAACAGTGCCAAAGACGATGCGGCCGGCATGTCAATTGCCAATGGCATGACCTCTAACATTATGGGTATGAAACAGGCGACGCGTAACGCCAATGATGGTATCTCGTTAGCACAAACCGCCGAAGGGTCGTTGTCACAGGTGAATGATAACTTGCAGGCGATCCGTAATTTAGCGGTGCAGGCCAGTAACGGTACTAACTCAAACAAAGATATTGCGACGCTGCAAGCTGAAGTAGCACAGCGTATAGAGGAAATTGGCCGTATTATTAACCAAGCCGAATTTAACGGCAATAAAACATTAGATACCAATGGCACGATAATGCTGCAAACGGGTGCCAACCATGGTGAACAAATTGGGGTAAATGTAACGGCAACCACTATCGCTACTCTAGATATTAAAGATATTGATTTAAATGTATTCGCAGCAACTGCGTCATCGGGAACGGCAGCGACAGTGCAGTATAACTCAACTGCAGCAACAGCAGCTGGACTTGATGCCGATCTAACTTTCACCGGAAATACTGCCACAGGTGTCTTGGATGCAGCTAAGGTTACAATAACTAATTCTGGTGCTTCTGGTCTTACAGGTAGGTAATGCATTAAGCTCAGGGTATGAGTTGCATCAAAAGCTGGATAATGCGGGTGCTTCGGTTGCGGATCAATATGTATTGAAAACGACTGCAGGCGACGTTTACGAGGTGACTTTAGCAGCTGATGCTAGTGGTGCTGATAAAGAAGTGGGTATCACAGTTGGTACTAAAATCAACACTAGCCATGCCGGTACTGTAGGTACGGCCTTACCAGGTGGCCAAGGTACAGGTCAAGGTGCAGGTTCGGTAACACCGGATCAAGTTTTTGCAAAACTTGATAAAGCCTTGGATGATGTCTCTGCTAAACGTAGCCAATGGGGTGCCATACAGAGCCGGCTGGAATCAGCGGTTGAGAATTTAACCAATACAGTTAACAACCTATCTGCTGCCCGTAGCCGTATTTTGGATGCCGATTTTGCCGAAGAAGTGTCTAACTTAAGTAATGCCCAAATCTTGCAACAAGCTGGCACCACAGTATTGGCAATGGCTAATCAGTCTAACCAGTCAGTGCTTTCTTTACTGCGTTAATAGTTGAATTAGTCATTATTTTGGTAATATTTTGCAGGCCGGCTTTTGCCGGCCTGTATTATAAGATATTATCGCCATCACTGTTAAAATCAATAATTATTAATAGCAATTAATTGTAATATGGTGTGATCGTCGCAAGCTATCCTGCCTGATTCACTGACATCCCTCCTGACGGCACCATCCTCAAGCAACAAAGTATTGCCCTAAATGGCGATCAATTAGCCTAAGTCAATGCTTTTGACACTGACCATAATTTGCCGCTAGGTTCCGTGTTCGGTTAATTGAGGTGGTTAAAAATAATAGATAAGTAAAAAAAGCCCGTTTTATAGCACTATTTACGCCATTATTTGCCGCCTCAATTTCGGATAATAAGCGCCTGTTATCAATGACAGGTTCTTACTGTGAACGATCTCTACACCCAGGATGGGATAATTGAAAAAGATGTACTATTGGAGCGCTATCTTCCTTTAGTACGTCATGAAGTATTAGAACTGCAAGTGAGATTACCTGCTAGCGTGCAACTGGATGATTTAATTCAGGCTGGCGGTATTGGTTTGTTAGATGCGATCGAGCGATTTGATATGACGCAAGATACCGCTTTTGCTACTTATGCCGTGCAACGGGTGCGTGGAGCGATGTTAGATGAATTACGCGCCCGCGATTGGGTGCCGCGTAGTGTGCGCCGCCTGGCGCGGGAATCGGCCAAAGTGATGCAGCAGCTTGAGCAAGCGCTAGGCCGACCGGCGAGCGAGCAGGAGATTGCTGATAAGTTGCACATCGGTCTGTCGGAGTATCAGCAGTTATTGCAGGATAGCAACAATAGTCAATTATGCTCTTATGATGAGTGGCATGCAGTGCATGGTGAGAGCTGTGAACCGATTATTGAGGTTGACGACGAGCGAAATCCGCTGCAAACTTTAATAGCAACTGATATTCGCAAAAATATTATAAAGGCGATAGAATGTTTGCCTGAAAGGGAAAAAATGGTTTTGACGCTATATTATCAAGAAAATCTGAACCTGAAGGAGATAGGCGCGGTGTTGAATGTCGGGGAATCCCGCGTCAGCCAGCTACATAGCCAGGCGATAAAACGGCTACGAGCGCGCTTAAATCCAGATAAATAATATTTTTTATTTTTTTGTTTACGATTTACACACAGGGCTTATCTAATATGTCTGTTTCTAACCAAAAGAAGCGGCCGCTGAGCCGTTATGTTAAAGACTATAAACATAGTCAAATTCACTGCGCACACTGTAACAAAACCCTTGATCGGATTTCATTGGTGTTTAATGATCAAATTCTGAATAAAGAAGCGATTTCAGCGATGACCGAGCTGGTTGATTGGCAAGCTTGGGCCGAGTTACAGCATAAATTTACCGCGTTATGTCGTTTTTGTAGTGAAATCTATTGTAATAGTGATACTGGCTATTTTGATATTATGTCGTTTAAACAGTATCTGTTTAATGAGACTGAAATGAGCCATAGTACCGTACGTGAATATGTGGTGCGGCTGCGTCGACTGGATGAGTTGTTAAGTGAAATACAATTTCCGCTCGCTGAATTGGAGATTGAAAAAATTCAGGCTCAGATGCAGGATAAAATGACCGACTCTGCCTTTAGTAATTACAATATTGCGTTGCGTAAATATGAGCAATTCCTAGACTGGCAGGCCGATCACTCAGCATAAGATTGCTATGGATAGAAACTACATTATTTCACAGTTATTAGATAAATAAAGCCTTAGCAAATCGCTAAGGCTTTATTGTTGGCAATGAAAAATTATTCTAGTGTCATTAAACTGGCATTGCCGCCGGCCGCCGCAGTATTGACACTGACAGCTCGTTCATGGACTAAACGCTCAAGGAATAAATGCTGGTCTCCGGATCGATATCCTTGCACGGAAATAATTGGCCCTTCACGTTCAGCCACTGCTTGACAAACAGTTTGTAACTGATTGCGATCGCCATGAAAAATAACCCCATCAAATTGGCAGTCGGTTAGTTGCCAATTATCAGCTAGCCTGATCATCTGGTTGACTAAAGCAGGCAACTCTGCCTGCAATTGCTGCTGGATGGCATTATTTGGCCATAGCACTTGACATCCCATCGCTAACACTGCTGCCAGCTGGATCACTGCATCCGCTTCTGTTTCCGCCAGACACAAAATCCGCCCGCGTGGCACTAGCCTATAACTATTATGCTCTCCGGTTGTGCCGGGCAGCTGATGGCAGATGCTAGTTGCGGTCAATGGCTGATAGAGGTCAATAACCGCAGCAACAGTTACATGATGGCGATTTTTTACCCAATCACAGAAGGCAGCAAAGGGCGTTAATGGCTGCAATGATGGTTGGCCATGTTTAACTGGATAGCGATTATCTGGTGGCGTAAACAGTTTATCCATGATGGTAGCTGGCCTTTGGCTGAGCAATCGATAGAGATAAAGCGGGCCACCGGCTTTTGGCCCGGTACCCGATAGTCCTTCTCCGCCAAATGGTTGTACCCCAACTACCGCACCGACCATATTGCGGTTAACGTAAATATTACCTACTTTGGCCGTCTGGCAAACGTCGGCGATAGTTTCATCAATACGGCTATGCAGCCCTAAAGTTAAGCCATAACCTGAGTCATTAATTTGTTTGATCAGGCTGGTTAGTTGATGGCGCTTAAAGCGTAAAATATGTAGTACCGGGCCAAAAATTTCATTTTTCAGTTCATTAAAATGGTCAATTTCAATTAAGGTGGGTCGGACAAAGGTGCCTTGTTGCCATTGATTATCATGCTGTTGGCTAGTTTGCTCAGCCTGATACAGGGTTTTCCCTGCTTGACGCATCTGGGCAATGTGCTGTTCGATATTATGCTGTGCTTCGCTATCAATGACCGGGCCAATATCGGTTGCCAGCTGGCTAGGATCACCGATTCGGTATTCGTCTATCGCGCCTTTTAACATCGTCAGTGTGCGTTCAGCGACCTCTTCCTGGATACAAAGAATACGTAGGGCAGAGCAGCGTTGACCGGCACTATCGAAGGCTGAAATGATAACGTCATTGACAACTTGCTCCG
The DNA here is from genome assembly GCF_013460135.1 of Arsenophonus endosymbiont of Aphis craccivora. Lineage (GTDB taxonomy): Bacteria > Pseudomonadota > Gammaproteobacteria > Enterobacterales > Enterobacteriaceae > Arsenophonus > Arsenophonus nilaparvatae. The sequence goes on along the minus strand of NZ_CP038155.1, from coordinate 355,495 downwards.
TCAGTGCGGATGAATCAACAATCATGGCATTTAAGCCGCCGGTTTCGGCAATCAGTGGAATGGGCTGTTGCTGAGCATTGAGTCGGCCGGCAAGATTATGCTGGATCAGTTTGGCCACCTGGGTTGAACCGGTAAACATCACACCGTTCGTCCGCTTGTCACTGATCAGTTTGCTACCCACTCGCTCGCCGCTACCGGGCAGCAGCTGGAGAACATCGCGGGGAATGCCCGCCTGGTGCAGTAACTCAACCGCTAGCATGGCAATAATCGGTGTTTGCTCTGCCGGTTTGGCCAATACGCTATTACCGCTCGCTAAAGCGGCAGCGATTTGGCCGCTAAAAATCGCCAGTGGGAAATTCCACGGACTAATGCAAACCACCACACCCAGTGGCGAATAGCTTTCATTATTGAAATTTTCACTGATCTGTACGGCGTAGTAACGCAAAAAATCGATCGCTTCGCGCACTTCAGCAATGGCATTACTAAAGGTTTTGCCGGCTTCACGGATCAATACGCCAATTAAACGGGAGAATTGCTGCTCCATCAGGCTAGCCGCTTGTTGCAAAATGGCCGCTCGTTGTATGACGGGAATCGTCGCCCAGCGAGTAGCTGCGTCGGTAGCAATTTCCAACGCATGCTCGACTTCGGTTAGACTTGCTTCATGGACATAGCCGACGATATCGTCAAAATTAGCCGGATTAGTGATCGGCTGTCGGGCTGAAATTTCAGCCGGCGAGGGCGGTTCTCCTGCCAGTAAAGGTTTAACCTGATAACAGAGAGGGGTGGTCAGTAGAGTCTGCGCCAGTGCCGCCAGGTGATGTTCGTTGGTCAAATCAATACCAATAGCATTGAGGCGCTTGCTGCCATATAGCGCACGAGGCAGTGGGATTTGTGGATGTGGCAAACCCAGTTGGCCTGCCGTTTCAGCCGCCACCAGCACTTGTTGCACTGGATCGGCTACCAGTTTATCTAATGGAATATTAGGATCGGCAATCTGATTAACGAATGACGTATTTGCGCCATTTTCCAGTAAGCGGCGCACCAGGTAAGCCAACAAGGTTTGATGACTACCGACTGGCGCATAAATACGACAGGGACGATGAAGTTTACCTTCGGCGATGGCGCCGACAACTTGTTGATATAGCTCTTCTCCCATGCCATGTAAACATTGAAATTCATATTGGCCAGGATAATAATTTTCACCAGCCATATAATAAATCGTGGCTAAGGTATGGGCGTTATGGGTGGCAAATTGGGGGTAAATCAAATTGGGCACCGACAGCAATTTACGCGCACAAGCCAGATAACTGACATCAGTATAAATTTTTCTGCTATAGACCGGGTAACCTTCAAGACCATCTATTTGCGCGCGTTTAATTTCACTATCCCAATAAGCGCCTTTTACCAGTCGGATCATCAAACGGTGTTGACTGCGTTGCGCTAAATCGATAATTTCATCGATAACATAGGGGCAGCGTTTTTGATATGCCTGAATGACAAAGCCAATTCCATCCCAGCCGGCTAGTTGCGGTTCGAAGCACAGCTTTTCTAACAGATCTAGGGAAATTTCCAATCTATCGGCTTCTTCAGCATCAATATTAATGCCAATATTGTAATGACGTGCTTGTAAGGTTAATGTGAACAGACGAGGGTAAAGCTCAGACACCACCCGCTCATATTGAGCCCGGCAATATCTTGCATGGAGGGCAGATAGTTTAATGGAAATTCCGGCACTGGCATAAATGCTTTTGCCGTCGGAAGCTTTACCAATAGCATCAATCGCTTGTTGATAAGCAGCCATGTAGCTTTTGGCATCTTCATCGGTTAAGGCTGCTTCACCTAACATATCATACGAGTAGCTAAAACCTTCATTTTCCATTTTATGCGCATTACTTAGTGCTTTTGTGATGGTTTCACCAGTGACAAATTGCTCACCCATTAGCCGCATTGCCATATTCACAGCTTGACGAATAATGGGTTCACCACTTTTACTAATGATCCGGTTAAGAGCACTGGTAAGTTTAGTTTCATGATGGCTGGCAACTAATTTGCCCGTAATTAGCAAACCCCAGGTGGTGGCATTAACAAATAATGATGAACTCTGTCCAATATGTGACTTCCAGTCACCACCACTAATTTTGTCGCGGATCAATATGTCACGGGTAGCGTTATCGGGGATGCGCAGCAGTGCTTCAGCCAGGCACATAAGCGCAATCCCTTCTTGCGACGAGAGAGAAAATTGTTGTAATAGACTCTGGACTAAACCAGAACGGCCAACACTCTTTTTTTGCTGACGTAGATTTTTTGCTAGCTGATAGGCTAGTTGATAAGCCGCTTGTGTCTCAGTTTCTGGTAGCTGTGCCTGTTGCACTAATAGAGGTAATAGCTGTGTTTCAGGTAATCGATAGGCTGCAGTGATTGCTGAGCGTTTTGCGGATTGAGGTAAAATATGCTGTGCAAAATTTAAAAAGGAGGGCTTTCCTGTTTTAGGGCATATTGCGATGTCACTAGATGAATTTTCTTTTTCATTAACTTTGGTAGCCGGGAATTGAACCATAGTTTCCTCATTATCAAAGTGTCTAAGATAATTAAATATTGCCTGTCCTGTTAACTAATCGATCTAAGCTCCAGGCTTTGTAAAGTTGTTTCAATACCTTATCTGGTTACTTTATCAACAGAAAGAATGACTGCAGTTATGCGGCGACTAATTCTTATTCTTTTGCTGATTGTTAGAAGTCGGTAATTTAACAATATCCTTTATGTTTTAATTTGGTGCAATATTGTTAACTAATGAAAGTGTGAGAAATGTGAAATAAATCTATTTTTGTATTAATTAAAATAGATTTTATTATAAGTATTGTTATATCTTGCTGAAACATAAATAAATAAAAGAATATTAAATTAATTAATTTTATAATTATTTAACTAAATATATCACCAAACAAATTAACATTTGTGGCTAGTTTTCTGATTATTGGCCCAATAACTATTAAATTTTTGTTATTTTATGGTTTATTTATTGAGTTGATTATATTTTCATCAAAATAAAATTTCAAGAAGAATAGGAAAATAAAAAGTCAGTTTATGCGTTAAAAATAAGTCTAATTTTCGTTAATTCAAAATTATAACTTGCATGCCTGCATACTAACAAAACTCAAAAAGAGAAAAACGATGGAGAGGGACAGATGACATTAAGCTACCCAATGATAATTATGTTTGTGATTTATATTTTTGTGATGTTGTTAATCGGTTTTTGGGCCTATCGTTCAACAACCAGTTTTGATGATTACATTTTAGGCGGACGTCGTTTAGGTGGGGTAGTAACGGCGCTTTCTGCTGGTGCATCAGATATGAGTGGTTGGTTATTAATGGGATTACCGGGCGCTATTTTTCTAAGCGGAATAGCGGAAAGCTGGATTGCGATCGGATTATCTTTAGGCGCTTATTTAAATTGGCGATTAGTCGCTGGGCGATTACGCGTGCAAACCGAAAATAATCATAATTCGCTTACATTACCTGACTATTTTACCAGCCGCTTTGAAGATAAAAGTAAAATGTTGCGTATTGTTTCGGCCTTGGTGATCTTGGTTTTTTTTACTATCTATTGTGCTTCCGGTGTGGTGGCCGGCGGATTACTGTTTGAAAATACTTTTGGCATAAGCTATCAGCAAGCGATGTGGCTAGGTGCATTAGCCACCATTATTTATACTTTTTTGGGCGGTTTTCTAGCCGTTAGCTGGACGGATACGGTACAAGCTACTTTGATGATTTTTGCCTTATTATTAACACCAATCATGGTGATCTTTGCTGTCGGTAGCTTGGACAGCGCGGTAACATTTATTAACAATAAAGATCCCGCATATCTAGATATGTTTAAAGGATTAAATTTTATTGCCATTATCTCTTTATTGGGATGGGGCTTAGGCTACTTTGGCCAACCGCATATATTAGCACGTTTTATGGCAGCTGAATCAGCGCAAACCATTAAGCGGGCACGGCGTATTAGTATGACCTGGATGGTACTCTGTTTAGCAGGCACGATTGCGGTTGGTTTTTTTGCCATTGCTTATTTTGATCTGCATCCTGCCGTTGCCGGTGCGGTTATGGCTAATCCTGAGCGGGTATTTATGGAATTAGCCATTATTTTATTTAATCCTTGGCTGGCCGGGATATTGTTATCAGCCATTTTAGCTGCTGTGATGAGTACCTTGAGTTGTCAATTATTGGTTTGTGCCAGTGCGTTGACTGAAGATCTCTATAAACCGTTTATCAGACCTAAAGCTCGCCAGCGAGAGTTAGTTTGGGTTGGTCGTGCCATGGTGTTAGTGGTGGCGGCAATGGCTATTTTTATTGCTCTTGATCCCAATAATAAAGTATTGGTTTTAGTTAGCAACGCCTGGGCAGGCTTTGGCGCGGCCTTTGGTCCAGTGATCTTGATTTCTGTCTTGTGGCAACGTATGAATCGCTATGGTGCTTTAGCCGGTATGTTGGTCGGTGCTTTAACGGTATTGATATGGATGCAATATAAGTGGTTTGGTTTGTATGAAATTATTCCCGGTTTTATTTTTGCCTCAATCGCCATTGTTGTCGTTAGCCTGTTAACTACCGCACCTAGCCAGAGCGCCGTGAAACGCTTTATTAAAGCGGAAGCTGAATATAAAGCCAGCCAATAACACGCTAACGATTGCTGATTGATCCACCGATTAATCAGCAGCCATTTTATTATTTAATCTGAGATTTGTTCACTATTTGGTTTAGTAGATTCTTTTTATTTTAGGTGGTTTTGTTATATTAATTAATAATGAAATTATTGATATTTGTTGTTTTTGAGATGGTTGAAATAACAAATTATGCGTATAGCTAATATTAATTCTATTAGTCAATGTTATAGAAAAGTCAAGAGTAATATTAATCATGCTATCATCGATAAGCTAAAGGGTGTTTGTAATCAATCGGTTGAATTTTTTTTTGCAGATGAGCATAGCAAGCAAGAAGGAGTAAAATCATCTATTACTTTATTGTGCTCAGAAATAAAAAAAAGAATAGATAATAGTAATATTTATTATTACGAAGATAAAGAGGTTAACGCTAATATTGTACCAGGAATAATTGCTAAAGAATTGCAGAATCTTAATGCTGTATCTGATGCCAGATTATATAAACATCTTATTCAAAGTTTGTATATGAACGATTGTAATATGGAATTTTTTGATATATATGACAGTAAATCTGCTGAACAATATAATATACATCAATTAGATAAATATGCTGGTAAAAATGATTTCATCACAATTCTTGATACATTAGCCTATTTATATTTATCGTTGCTTTGTTGAATAAATCGAACTTTTAGGTGATTGGCGGAGCTGATCGCTAAATTCGTTTCAACATCAGGTCCCCATGGCAAAGCAAAAGTTTAAAATTACCAACTGGCCCGCGTACAACAAGGCACTCAGACAACGCGGTTCCCTGACGGTCTGGCTTGATGAGTCGGCCATCGCTGGATGGACTGACAATTCTTCGCCTGAAGGTCGTGGCCGGCCGCTTTACTACAGCGATATGGCTGTTACCACTGTCCTGATGATGAAGCGTGTGTTTAACCTGTCGCTCCGGGCATTACAGGGCTTCGTTGATTCGATTTTTAAACTCATGTCTTTGCCGCTGTGCTGTCCGGACTACTCGCTGGTCAGCAGACGAGCAAAGAGCGTCAACATCAGCATAAAAACGCCAACGCGTGGTGAAATCTCGCATCTGGTCATCGACAGTACCGGTCTGAAGGTCTTTGGCGAAGGTGAATGGAAAGTCAGGCAGCATGGGGCTGACAGACGAAGAGTGTGGCGCAAGCTTCATCTGGCAGCAGACAGTGTGACTCATGAGATTATCTGTGCCGACTTATCGCTCAGCGGAACGACAGATGCGCAGGCACTGCCGGGCCTGATTAACCAAACCCACCGGAAAATCAGGGAAGTGTTAGCAGACGGTGCTTATGACGCCTGTTACTGCCACGACGCGTTGCTAAGAAAGAAAATCAGGCCCCTTATCCCGCCGCGAAGCGGAGCGAAATACTGGCCGGACAAGTACCATGAACGTAACCATGCGGTGGCGAATCAGCGTCTGAGCAGGAGTAATGATATGTGGAAAAAGAAAGTGGGTTATCACCGGCGTTCAGTGGCAGAAACAGCGATGTTCCGCATAAAAACTTTGCTGGGTGGCCATCTGAGGCTGCGTGACTATGAGGCTCAGGTAGGTGAAGCAATGGCGATGGTCAAAGCGCTGAACCGTATGACGTTGTTGGGTATGCCACACAGCGTCAGGATCGGATAACAGCTGTAGCAGAGGGAGCCATCCTGGCGGCTAATTCTGATTTATTCAACAAAGCCACAATTAACTAAAGAATCTCGTGTTGATGATCTACAACAAATTCACACCGGAATTTTATTATCAACTCATTTGTTCCAACAATTATCGAAAAATGATAAATCGATAAAAAGAAGGGCATAATTATGGTGAGTAAAAGTATTGTTCAAGAAGCAAAAGATATCCATTTGGCTATAGATTTAATTAATTTAGGTGCACGTCTTCAAATGTTGGAAAGTGAAACTCAACTCAGCCGAGGACGATTAATTAAGTTATATAAGGAATTACTGGGTAATCCACCACCTAAAGGTATGTTGCCATTATCAACCGATTGGTTTATTACTTGGGAACAAAATATTCATTCTTCTATGTTTTATAATGCTTATCGATTTTTATTAACCAGTGGTCATTATAGGGGAATAAATGCTGTCGTACGGGCTTATCGTTTGTATCTGGAACAATGCGGCACTGAACCAAGCAAACCACATATACTTGCTTTGACAAGGGCATGGACGCTAGTTCGATTTGTTGATAGTGGCATGTTGCAACCATCAACTTGTCGCTGCTGTGGTGGAACTTTTATTACCCATGCACACCAACCAGTGAACATTTTTGCTTGTAGTTTATGCCAACCACCTTCAAGGGCGATCAAAAAACGTAAACATTCTTGTCAATTTGCCGATATTCATGCGCAAGTATTGGGGAAAATTCAGTAGTGTAGCAACTGAGCTTATAAAATAGAAAATGATGGTTTAGGTTTACCATAGCTCTCTTATAGGTCGGTATGTTAGCTTTGAATACGGATCTCTAGTTCATCATTATCAATAAAGGGAATATCAGGTGCTTATATTCTTAGGCTATCTTGTGGTTATTGGAGCAGTATTAGGTGGTTTTATTGTAGCAAATAATGGCAAAGCGATTAAAGCAACATTGAAGGTATTACCAAAATTACTAACAAGTTCGCGATATAATAAAATAATTTATATGGATCTAATGGCACTACAATTTCTATTACTATCAAAAGCGCGCCAAGAAGGAATTTTATCGTTGGAGCGAGATATTGAAAATCCACATCAGAGTGACATTTTTTTTCAATATCCTAAATTATTAAATGATCCGCATTTAATAAGCTTTTTAACTGACTATATGCGATTAATGGTTACTGGCAATATGAATGCCCATGAGGTTGAAGCATTAATGGATGAAGAAATTGCCACTTTTGAACATGAAGCTGAAATCCCTGCGGTTAGTTTAAGTATGTTAGGTGATTCATTACCTGCTTTTGGTATAGTTGCCGCGGGGATGGGGGTGGTGCATGCACTTGCTTCTGCGGATAGGCCTGCTGGCGAGATGGGAATATTAATTGCTAATGCGATGGTTGGAACTTTCCTGGGAATTCTACTGGCATATGGTTTTATTTCACCATTAGCAAATTTGGTGCGACAAAAGAGCCATCAGCAAATTAAGATGATGGAATGTATTAAAGTCACTTTACTGTCATTCCTTAACGGTTATGCCCCACGAATTGCGGTAGAATTTGGTCGGAAAACGCTGTTTTTAGATGATAGGCCCTCTTTTTATGAATTAGAAAATCATGTTCGTAGTATGAAAAATCCGATTGGTACCAATTCTTCTGATGTTAAAGATTCTTGATTATGAAAACAGCAAAATCTACTATCATCATCAAGAAAAAACGGCGTAAAAAAATGGTTTATTATCACACTGACTCATGGAAAATTGCTTATGCCGATTTTATGACCTCTATGATGGCTTTCTTTTTAGTCATGTGGATTTTATCTATTTCTAGTCCTCAGGAACTGACTCGTATTGCCGATTATTTTCGTACGCCACTGAAAACTTCATTAAATGAAGGCACTAATAGTAGTGATGTTACTAACCCTATACCTGGTGGTGGCCAAGAAATTATTTATCAAGACGGTGATATAACAGTAGAACAGACGATTCAACTACCAGACAGTGAACCAGAAAGATTTAAAAAATTACAACAGGGTCTGGAACAATTAATTATGAATGATCCTCGTTTGCAGGATGTAAAATCTAATTTATTAATAGATTTAATTGATGACGGGTTACAGATACAAATTATTGATGGTGAAAGTCGGCCTATGTTTGGCACCGGCAGTGAGGTAATTGACAAAAATATGCGAAAAATTCTCCATATTTTAGCACCGGTATTGAATGATTATCCGAATAAAATTAGTCTTGCTGGCCATACTGATAGTACCCCATATGCTAATGGCGGTTATGGTTATAGTAACTGGGAATTATCGGCAGATAGGGCAAATTCTTCACGCCGTACATTAATTAGTGGTGGTTTGAAAGAATATAAAATCATCCGTGTGGTAGGCATGGCCTCAACGGTACCATTAGAAACCAATCCAGCGGCAGCCGCTAATCGTCGAATTAGTATTTTGGTGTTAAATAAAGAGCGTGAAGCGGCAATTATTCATGAAAATCAGCGGCCACAGCTTACAAAAGAGAGTAAAGAAAAAGGCAGTCAATTGAAGAATTCGTCATTGCTTTCGTACATCAGCAATATTATCTACCGACAATGGTAGATAATGTTACCTCAACGAAAAAATAAATAACTATTTAGACGCTCTTTATCAAATATTTTCATAAAGCAGAAGAACGTTTTGAATGAGATGGCGCAAATATTGTTGTTTTTAATATTTCATAAGGTCATTATTCGTTGGGGTTATTCACTTTTTGTTAAAATTTATGCTGCAAAATCTGGCTTTTGTCAGTTATAACAATAGAACTATCTTTGTTGAAAATCTGATGAGATAGTTTTTTACATTAAACAGTGTCAATACGCAAAGTTATATGACAAATTCTGGCTCAACAACCGAACAAGGGCGTTGTTGGTTGTGTGGCAGCGCCTTATCTTGTGCAAGAAATGATTAAAAAGCGTGATCCGTCCTATTACCCACTGAGAATTATGGTTCATAGGACGGAAGACATTATTATTGTCTCTAAAGCGGAGCCAGCAAATATGCGGTGAAATATTTTGCTTCTGGAATTTTTGAGCAGAAAATTGAACAGATTATTCAATAAATGACGTAAAATATAAGAATGAAGTATAAGCAGTAGGTAACACAAAGAAGCTGAATCTTATAGCGTTAAGTTTAGAAACTGGCTGGTGGACTTACGGTGGATAGTTCGCGGTCATTTATGGTTATTGATGATTTACAATAGCCAACAAAAATAAAAGAGATACAAGATTATTCAAAATAAAATAAGCAATGTATCTCTTCTAAAATAATGATAGAATATTATTTACTTCATATTTAACGACTGTTTTATCTGCTTCATCGCATCGATGCCTTGTCGGCAAGCTTTATCTTGCTGATCTTTAGGCAGGGCAATGATCTGTTTTTTACCATCTTCAAGTTGATTTTTTATAGAATCAAGTTGTGCTTTGGTTTGTGGGTTTTCAGAAGCCTTAGTAACTAAGGAATCAACTTCAGAGAGATAAGCTTTACAGGTATCGGTTGCACCGATATAGTCGATTTTTTCTCTTCTTCTGAACAAGCAGTGATGATAAATGCGAATAAACCCATGCTACAAGTTAATAGTAATTTTCTCATAATAATCCCTAACCAAATAATATTTACCTAGTTTATACAGTATAGATTCATTTTATAAAGATGTGAAATATTAATAGTTTTAATCAGGTTGTACATTTTCCTCATGATCGTATTTTATAGAATGAAAAAAACAAAATAGATAAAACGATCACTCATTGTTATATCAGCAAATTAATATCAATGGATATTAGCCATAACTTAATGATTCTATATAGTGAAGAAATATTAACTATTTTTATCTTATTATAATTTTTCCATCTGAGCTAATAGCGGAAATAATAACTATTCCTTCTCTGTTATCTTCCTTTTAAGTTGATTTTATTATGGCAAGCTTAGCGTCTTTCCTTTGTCAAAAGAAAATTAACGGAGTAAAAGGGAGTGGCACAAGAGAGTGATTTAGAAAAAACCGAAGAACCTACTGCCCGAAAAAAGGAAAAAGCAAAGGAAGATGGCCAGGTTGTTCGTTCCCGTGAATTAAGTTCTTTTTGCATGTTAATTGCCGGTGTTTCGCTATTCTGGGTTTGTGGCCATTATTGTTATCAAAAGCTCCATATACTTTTTTCACAGACTTTCTATTTTAATAAATATATTTTATACAATAGTCACCTATTGCCTAAATGAGTGTTTGAGTCGATTAAAGTTGGCCTCAACGCATTATTGCCGATTATAGCCGGATTGGTATTAATCGCTTTTGCTGCTCCTAGTTTTTTTGGTGGTATACATATTAATTTTAAGTCGATTAAATTTGACTGGAAAAAATTAAATCTAATCTCTGGATTGAAACGCATATTTTCAATCCATGCATTGGCAGCACTGTTTAAAGCATTATTGAAAGTTATATTAGTTTCTATTGGTATCAGCCTTTTTGTGTGGGTCAATCTGCCTCACTTTTATCATTTAGTCACCGAACCGCGTTATCTGGCATTAACTCAGGCGACACAATTAATGATATTTGCTGCTTATATTGCCATATTTATGCTTATTCCACTAATCGGCTTTGATCTTCTTTATCAGCTGCTTAGCCATTTGAAAAAACTCAGAATGACTCGCCAAGAAATCAAGGATGAATTCAAACAGCAAGAGGGCGATCCACACATTAAAGCACGTATTCGTCAGCAACAGCGAGATATTTCCCGCCGTAGAATGATGGCTGATGTGCCAAAGGCAGATGTTATTATTGCTAACCCGACTCACTATGCAGTTGCTTTACAGTACGACAATCAAAACATGCAAGCCCCTAAAGTATTGGCCAAAGGGGCTGGATTAATTGCATTAAATATTAAGCAACTGTGTGAAGAAAATCGTATTCCAGTGCTGGAGTCACCACCTCTGGCAAGAGCGCTTTATAGCCATAGCAAAGTCGGTGGTCATATTCCGGCAACACTTTATGCCGCGGTAGCATAGGTGTTGGCCTGGGTATATCAGCTCAGACGTTGGCAGCGAGAAGGCGGATTGAAACCAAAGAAAACCACTAATGTATCAGTACCTCAGGGACTGGATTTTGCAGGAGATAATAATACTCATAGCTAACTTAGCCTCACGATTGCGTTTACCTAAAGACTTAAAAGATACTCAATGGCAAATTTTAGCCGGACCAATATTAATCTTATTAATTTTGTCGATGATGGTATTGCCATTGCCGCTTTTTTATTAGATATGTTGTTCACTTTTAATATCGCCCTTTCGATTATGGTGTTATTAGTGGCCATGTTTACCAAGCGCCCTCTTGAATTTGAGGCATTTCCAACTATTTTGCTGTTTTCCACTTTATTACGGCTATCACTCAATGTGGCTTCAACCCGCGTTATTTTATTAGAGGGACATACCGGATCGGCGGCAGCAGGTAAGGTTGTTGAATCCTTTGGCCATGTTCTGGTGGGTGGTAATTTTGCGATTGGCATTGTGGTTTTTATTATTCTGATTCTGATTAACTTTATGGTGATCACCAAAGGTGCTGGTCGAATAGCAGAGGTGGGTGCCCGCTTAGTGTTAGATGGTATGCCAGGTAAGCAGATGGCGATTGATGCTAATCTGAATGCCGGCTTGGTTGATGAAGCGTAAGCGCGACGGAAAGAAGTTAACCAAGAGTCTGATTTTTATGGTTCAATGGATGGTGCTAGTAAATTTGTGCGTGGTGATGCCATCGCCGGACTGATGATTATGGCGATCAATATCATTGGTGGGTTAGTGGTTGGTGTCGCTCAACATGGTTTAACGTTGGGTGAATCAGCGAGTATCTATACCTTGTTCACCATTGGTGACGGCCTGGTGGCACAGATCCCGGCATTAATTATTTCTACCGCTGCTGGTGTGATTGTTACCCGGGTTGAGACTGATGAAGATGTCGGCGAGCAGATGTTGGGCCAACTATTTGATAACCCAAGGGTATTGATGTTAACGGCGGGAGTATTAGGTTTGCTTGGGCTTGTCCCCGGTATGCCAAATATTGTTTTTTTGCTCTTTACTTTGGTATTAGGTTTTATTGGTTGGAAATTGATGAAACGCTCGGCCAAACCGGTAATTGATGTTGAGCAACAACAAAAGATTGAACAGAGTTACCAGGAGGTAGAGGTTAGTTGGGATGATGTTCAGCCTGAAGATCCATTGGGTATGGAGGTTGGTTACCGTTTGATCCCATTGGTTGATCAGGGACAAAATGGCGAGCTGCTTAATCGAATTGGCGGCATCCGCAAAAAATTTGCCAAAGAGATAGGTTATTTAGCGCCGGTGTTACATATTCGCGATAATATGGCGTTGAAGCCCGAAGTCTATCGTATTTTAATGAAAGGGGTAGAAATTGGTCGGGGGGAATCCTATCCAGGGCGGTGGTTGGCAATTAACCCAGGTGGTGCTATCGGGGAATTGATCGGTGATGCGACCCAAGAGCCTGCTTTTGGTTTACCGGCTATCTGGATCGATGAAGCATTACGTGAACAGGCGCAAGTGCAAGGTTATACGGTGGTTGCAGCTAGTACGGTAATTGCGACGCATTTTAATCATCTGTTAAGTCGCTTTGCTAGTGAATGATTTGGTCGTCAGGAAGCGCAGCAGCTTTATGAACGGATCAGTAAAGAGTTACCGAAACTGACGCAGGATCATGATGCCTGATGTGATCAATTTAACGCTGTTTCATAAAGTATTACAGAATTTATTAAGTGAGCAGGTGCCGATACGTGATATGCGCACCATCATTGAAACCTTAGCAGAGCATGCGGCAGATCAAAAAGAGGTAACGGAACTGACCAGTTTGGTTCGTATTGCGTTAGCCAGGGCGATCACGCAGCATTGGTTTGGTGATAAACTAGAGATCAAAGCCATTGGTCTGGATGTTAGCCTTGAGCGAGTTTTGATCCTAGCACTACAATCGGGCGGTGGATTAGAGCCGGGGCTGGCGGGTAATATTGAGCAACAAGCGATTGAAGCTATCAATAATCAAAGTTTAATTGGTGCACCACAGGTGTTAATTGTCAATCATAGCTTACGTCCTTTAATGTCACGTTTTTTACGTCGAAGTTTACCCCAGCTTGCGGTAGTTTCCAGTCTTGAGATCAGTGACGAACGGAAAATTCGTTTAACCTCCTTTATTGGCCAAACGGTTAATTAATATAATGATGAACACTTTGATCACTTTTAGGTGGTAAAAGCGTTCATCACCATCAACAAAATTTTCTCTGCAATATCTTTCCCTCGTGATCGGATTTTACTATGGTTAGCAATATGTTGGTGATTGGTAATCGGTTTATAGCAGCGTTATATCGTATTGCTCAATCGCAAATAAGGCATTGCTAGTCAATGCCTGAGGATTAAATTTTGATTCGGTAACCGCTGGCGACGACATTTTCTGTCTGGCCATGTTCACCATACAGTGTTGGACTATGACGTTTTTTAAGGAAGGTTAATTGCTCTTGATTGATCTGCATATGCTGCTTAAGCAGCAGCCCATTTTGGCTATTATGTTGATAAAGATGTTTAATTTGCAGTTCAATTTTTTGCCAGATAGAGGCCAGAGTTTTATCTTGCTGATAGGGCGGCAAACAATTGCCTTGTTGACTGCAAGTAATGCGTTTTTCATCACTATGGCGTAGTGCGGTTAACCAATACTGTTTTTTTTCGGTCACTTCATTTAAACGCAATAAATCAACTTTACCAGCAATCAGTAGTTGATATTCAATATTGAGTAGCTCCTTGAGCGTTTCCAATTGGGAAAGTTGCTCAATGAGGATCTCCTGTTGCGTCTGTTGGGTCATCGATTTAATCACGTATGCTGGTATTTAATTGGATCAGGGCATCAGCAATTTTTTCTGCATTGACGGTTAATGCGCCACGTTCAATTTTCTGTCGTACCTGTTCAACTAAGGGCTGACGAATATCTTTGTTGCTGGCTTGCAATAGTTTTTCTGCTGATCCACTCAAACTTAAGGTAAAGATAGGGTCTTTTTCGTCGCTAGTGACTGATGGTTTCACTTTTTTGGGTTGTGGTTGTGGCTCTTCATGGTGCGAAAGCGCTGCTATACCACTGAGTGGAGTGGTTTTTTCAATGCTCATGAGTTACATCCTGTTATTTAATCGGTTTAGTTGTGATAGTTATCATTAAGGTTTACTATCATGTTTTATAGATCTTATAACGGCTTAGCGACCAAAAACTTTAATTTTTTAGCGTAATTTTGGCATTACCCTCTTTTTGTGCAATCGCAGTGATAATTTGGCCTGCTGGCATCCTGATCCGCACAGGCTCATTTTCAGCGGCATTATTAATCGCCTTGCCTGCATATTTCACTTGAAAATGGCGACCTTGAGCATAAACAATCACATTTTTACCGGCCTGAATAACCCAGACAGGGCGTAACATATTCTGCGTAATGGGCTGTCCGGCAGCAATATCACGTAAACTAAAGTTATCCATTAAGCTACGCGTATCACGGATAATGCCGTGTGGTAATTTTTCTAACATACCGAGTTTAGCCATCACATTATGCTGATTAATAACCGAATTACGTTTTATCGGTTTATTAGCTACCCAATAAGTGCCTTCAACACTAACGGCTAAGCGAAGATAATATTTTTTTTCATCACAACTAACAGGTAGGATTAATTTCCCCCAGTATTGTTGGGAAGGCGCCGGTTTAATTTGTAATGTGTGACAGCTAGGAAACTGTTCTGCAGGGGTAAGAATGATAATTGTCACCTTATCTTTCTTGAGATACTGCTGGTTAAAATAGTTCTGTAACGTCTTTGGCAGACTAACAGCTGTTCTGACGCTAACAGGTAGCAAGAGTAGTAGTAAAACAAATATTCGATTAACCACAAATTTCCTCTTCATTTTTATTTAATAGCCACTATTTAACCAACCATTATCTGTATAGCCAGCAGTGTAAAGCATTATTTCGCTGATAATGTGATAAATAAACTATTAATAATCGTTTTTTCCCGCCTTTGACTTTTTATTCTGCCTATAAGCTACTGCCCTAAAATATTGTCAAAATTGGATCTCTATCGTTAACAGAGGAAAGTTATGCTCGATAAACTCGATGCAACGCTGAGGTTTCAGCAACAGGCACTGTCACTAAGGCACCAGCGCCAGTCTATTTTATCAGCCAATATTGCGCATGCTGATACACCGGGCTACCAGGCACGTGATATCGATTTTAGTGCTCAATTAGAAAAAAAACTGATGGCAAATTCAGTCAGCGGTAAATAGTTATCGCTGGCGGTAACCTCCGCCAAACATATTGCGGTACAGCCAGGCTTTGTTGAATAAATCAGAATTAGCCGCCAGGATGGCTCCCTCTGCTACAGCTGTTATCCGATCCTGACGCTGTGTGGCATACCCAACAACGTCATACGGTTCAGCGCTTTGACCATCGCCATTGCTTCACCTACCTGAGCCTCATAGTCACGCAGCCTCAGATGGCCACCCAGCAAAGTTTTTATGCGGAACATAGCTGTTTCTGCCACTGAACGCCGGTGATAACCCACTTTCTTTTTCCACATATCATTACTCCTGCTCAGACGCTGATTCGCCACCGCATGGTTACGTTCATGGTACTTGTCCGGCCAGTATTTCGCTCCGCTTCGCGGCGGGATAAGGGGCCTGATTTTCTTTCTTAGCAACGCATCGTGGCAGTAACAGGCGTGATAAGCACCGTCTGCTGACACTTCCCTGATTTTCCGGTGGGTTTGGTTAATCAGGCCCGGCAGTGCCTGCGCATCTGTCGTTCCGCTGAGCGATAAGTCGGCACAGATAATCTCATGAGTCACACTGTCTGCTGCCAGATGAAGCTTGCGCCACACTCTTCGTCTGTCAGCCCCATGCTGCCTGACTTTCCATTCACCTTCGCCAAAGACCTTCAGACCGGTACTGTCGATGACCAGATGCGAGATTTCACCACGCGTTGGCGTTTTTATGCTGATGTTTACGCTCTTTGCTCGTCTGCTGACCAGCGAGTAGTCCGGACAGCACAGCGGCAAAGACATGAGTTTAAAAATCGAATCAACGAAGCCCTGTAATGCCCGGAGCGACAGGTTAAACACACGCTTCATCATCAGGACAGTGGTAACAGCCATATCGCTGTAGTAAAGCGGCCGGCCACGACCTTCAGGCGAAGAACTGTCAGTCCATCCAGCGATGGCCGACTCATCAAGCCAGACCGTCAGGGAACCGCGTTGTCTGAGTGCCTTGTTGTACGCGGGCCAGTTGGTAATTTTAAACTTTTGCTTTGCCATGGGGACCTAATGTTGAAACGAATTTAGCGATCAGCTCCGCCAATCACCTAAAAGTTCGATTTATTCAACAAAGCCCAATTTGATTTGATTACATTAGTGAAAGAATTAGGTAAGTTTGGTCAAATTTTATGTGATCTTAGTCATGGCGTAGATCCACGTAGCATTAATAGTGAGCGTTTACCTAAATCAGTTGGGGTAGAGCGTACTGTTGCTAAGGATATTTATCAATGGGATGACTGTATGAAAATTATTGAACGACTTTATCCAGAACTTGAGACTCGATTAGCAAAAATTAAACCGGAGCTTAGCATTGCAAGTCAAGGCGTTAAGATGAAATTTACCGATTTTCAGTTAACGACTCAAGAGCATAGTTATCCGATTTTAAGTAAAGGTGATCACAGCAAATTTGGCAACAGAGGCGGCAGATCGCGGTGTTAGATTAGTAGGTCTACATATAACTTTACAAAATCCACAGATAGAAAAGCAGTTAATACTGAACTGGTGAAAAGCAGGCTAGTTTAGCCTGCTACAATTATTAACCTTTTTCAGGTATTGATTTAAGTACTGATGTTAACAGTTGCCAGTATTTCTCGACACTTTTAATGTTAGCTCGCTCGTCGGGTGAGTGGGCGCCATATATCGTTGGCCCAATGGAAACCATATCCATTTGAGGATAAGTTTTTTTAAATAGCCCACATTCTAAACCAGCATGGATCACCATGATCTTAGGTGTTTTGCCAAATAGTTGCTGATAGATATCGCTAGCAAGTGCCATGACTGGCGATTTCGGATCTGGTTGCCAGCCAGGATAACTGCCTTTATGTTCACATTCCGCACTGGCAAGCATCGATAATGATGTCAACATGTTAACAACATAATCTTTGCCCGTTTCAATTAATGAGCGAATTAAAAAAGTAATTTCGGCCTTTTTTTCATCCATATTAACAACGCCGGTATTGAGTGAAGTTTCAACAACCTCTTTGATGTCGTCACTCATCCGAATAACACCGTTAGGCGCAGCATTGAGAAAATGTAATAAGCGAGATTGACAATCTGCGGTTAGCGCAAATAATTCTGTTGTTGTCTCATCAAGCGTAATGACTAAGTTTTTTTCAAGCGCTGCAAATTCAGATCTTAGCATCGCTAGATAGTAATTTTTACTGGTTTCTAAATTCGCTGCTACTGATATGGGCACTGAAAAAATTGCTTCACTCTCACGAGGGATCGCATTACGTAAGCTACCCCCTTGAATATGAATGAGCTTTAATTGTAATTCACTGGCATGACCTGCTAGAAAACGCGCCAATAGTTTATTCGCATTAGCTAAGCCTAAATGAATATCACCACCCGAGTGACCACCGGTTAACCCTTTAAGTGTTATTTTGAAGATTATATGATCAGCTGGAATGGCTTCTCTTGCCAATTTAAAGGTGGTGGTAAAATCAACGCCGCCGGCACAACCCATGTAGATTTCGCCTTCTTCTTCGGAATCGGTATTGATCAGAATATCTGCTTGTAGCCAATTTGGCTGTATGCCAAAAGCACCAACCATGCCGGTTTCTTCTGTCATGGTGAGTAAAACCTCTATTGGTCCATGTTTAACATGCTCATCATCCAGTACAGCTAAAGCAGAGGCCATACCGATGCCATTATCTGCTCCTAATGTGGTACCTTGCGCTTTCACCCATTCATTATCTACGTAAGGACGGATAGGATCCTGAGTAAAATAGTGTTGAGTATCACTGTTTTTTTGTGGCACCATATCCAAATGGGCTTGAAGCACGACAGGTCGAAGATTCCCCAAGCCGGCGGTTGCCGGTTTGCGAATAAGAATATTACCGACTTTATCGCGTTCAACGCTAAATTTTTTGCTCTCCGCCCATTGAATAATATAGGAAGCAAGTGCTTCTTCATGTCCAGATGGATGAGGAATTGCACAAATTTGTGCAAAAATATCCCAAAGCGGCTGTGGTGAAAGCTGTGAAAGTTCAGACACGTTTTATCTCCTATTACTACCCTTATTATTAAGATTGCTAATTAATTCCGCAGTTTTGGTAAATATTATTTATTTTATTAATTCAGAATATCACCTTCTAACATCTATTCCTTTAGTGAATTGTGATAATATTCATTAATTTCTGGGTTTTGTTATTACAAATCACTATAATCTCGCGCAATATTTTCTCCACTAATATGCTTTTCTAAAATTGTCTCTAGTCGTTGGGATCAGAATTTTATGAGTGAAAAATACATCGTAACATGGGATATGTTGCAAATGCATGCCCGTACTTTGGCACAACGCTTACTACCAGCCAAGCAATGGAAAGGCATTATTGCGGTTAGCCGCGGTGGACTTGTTCCAAGTGCTATTGTTGCTCGTGAATTGGGTCTACGCCATATTGATACGGTCTGTATTTCAAGTTACGACCATAATAACCAGAAAGAACTTAAGGTTATTAAGCGAGTGGACGGCGATGGTGAAGGTTATATTGTGGTCGACGATTTGGTCGATACTGGCGTGACAGCGCAAGCTATCAGGGATATGTATCCCAAAGGCTATTTTGTGACTATTTTTGCTAAACCAGCTGGGCGTCCATTAGTTGATAATTATGTTATTGATATACCGCAAAATACCTGGATAGAACAACCTTGGGATATGGAAACAGAGGTTTTTATTAAGCCGCTTTGTGAACAATAATAATTATTTTATTTATTTCGCTTTGATTAGTGAAATAAAGTATATTATATAGTGATTCTAATCGCATCCCTTTTTCATTGCTAAAGTTTTTAACTGAATAAAGTCAATATGAGTGAAAAAAATCTGTCAGAAAAGCTGTTTAAGCCTAAATCAAAACTGAAACAAACTGAGAACTCTGCTCTGGTGACTTATAGCGTGCCTAAAACGCATTTATTGAAGCATAGCTCAACATTCGAAGGGACGAGTTATGTTAGTTGGTATCGTATGCTAACCGGCTAATATGGATTTGGCGTGGCAACGATGGGCTGGAGATTGAAGCAGTAGCGGCAAATAATCGTATTCGAAGTTTTGATAACTTACTCGATACCATAATTGGTTACCAGCCAGGAAATTGGGCTTATGAGTGTTCAAAACAAGCCATGGTCTGGCAGGAAAAAGCACTTGAATTGCCAACAAAAATAGCAGCAAGCCAAGCTTGGTTACGGGCAGCTAATTTATATAGTATTGCCGCATATCCTCATCTTAAAGGTGATAATCTTGCCGAACAAGCGGTGTTATTAGCTAATAAAGCTTATGAAAATGCAGCACAATTGACCGATTTTCGACTGAAAAAAATTTCTTGCAAAATAGCGGATGGTAAAAAAGAGGTAATTGGTTTTTTACATTTACCGGATACCAGCCAAGGCCCGTGTCCCACGATTTTAGTTTGTGGCACATTAGATAGTTTACAACTAGATTATTACCGCCTTTTCAACAACTATCTGGCCCCGCAAGGTTTTGCTATGTTAACCCTGGATATGCCATCAATTGGCTATTCTATTAAATATAAACTTTCTCAGGATACTAGCGCGCTGCATCAACAGGTACTTAATCAATTGGCTAATATTCCATGGATCGATCATACTCGAATAGGTGTAATTGGTTTGCGTTTTGGTGCCAATATTGCACTTCGCTTAGCTTATTTAGAACCCAAACGCTTAAAAGGCGTTGCAGTTTTAGGTCCCATCGTCCACAGCTTGCTTACTGAACAAAAATATCAGGATCAAATACCGGTAATGAATATTGACCTCTTTGCCAGTCGATTAGGTTTCTATCAGGTAGATGAAGCTGTTTTACGTTCAGAACTAAGTTGTTATTCGCTAAAAAAACAGGGATTATTAGGGCGTCGCTGTTCTGTACCGTTTATGGCTGTCAACTGGCAAAATGATATTTTTAGTCCTACAGAAGACGCACTACTTGTCGTACGTTCGTCCATTGACTGTAAGTTATTGACTTTACCAACCAAGCCGTTGTATCAAAATTTTCATCAGTCACTTTCTACAGTAGTGAGTTGGCTGAAAAGCAAAATTGAATAATCTTTGTGATTACTTGATTACTTGATTACTTGATTACTTGATTACTTGATTACTTGATTACTTGATTATTTTTTCTTATTTGCTAAAAAAGTAGCTTAACAACAAGTAGATCCTTATTATGGCTTTAACTTCAAATTATTCTAAAAGTAAATTATTGAAGCATGTTACCAGGTTAGGACCTTATCTCCGCTAATCTCAATGTCAGGATGATCTCTTTTTTTTCGACTGCCTTGCTATTTGTGTTAATGCAAAGACTGCTCCAGAAAAGCGTGAATTTTGGGGATGGTGGTTGGAATTAAGACGAGAACTTGACGGATTTGTATATCATTATAAATTAGGTATGTTTGATAAAGCGGGTAATTGGCAGCATATCGAAATTAATAAATCAAATATTATCAAGTCGCTTGAAGAGACATTGCAAGAATTCCACAAACGTTTAGGTGATTCACTGCATACATTGGAATTAACATTAACCCCTTGCCCTAAACTGGTTGCAATTAATATATAGCTTATATTGTTGGCAACTATTGTAAAATTAACTTTTCATTAAAATTGCATTATGTCAGTTGGCATAACGCTTCTTACTTAGTAAAACTGATGGCTAAATATTTATTGTTATAGAGAGTTAATGGCAGAAGCATGATGAACAATAGCCAAACTTTGGTGATAAAATTAGGAACAAGTGTATTAACGGGTGGATCGCGTTGTTTGGATCAGGCTAGTATTGTTGAATTAGTGCGACAATGCGCACAGCAGCATGAAAAAGGTCACCACATTATCATTGTCACTCGGGTGCAATTACTGCTGGTCGAGCGCATTTAGGTTATCCAACATTACCTGAAACAATTGCTTCGAAACAATCACTCACGGCGGTTGGGCAAATCCATCTTATCCAACTTTGGGAACGGTTGTTTTCCATTTATGGTATTCATATTGGTCAGATGTTATTGACCAGAGCTGATATTAAAGATCGCGAACGTTTTTTGAATGCAAGCAACACATTACAAGCGTTACTGGATAACCGTATTATTCCTGTTATCAATGAAAATGATGCCGTTGCGACAGCCGAAATTAAAGTTGGTGATAATGATAATTGATCGGCATTGGTTGCAATTTTAGCTGATGCAGATAAGTTACTATTATTAACGGATATCGAGGGACTGTATACCGCAGATCCACGCAACAATCCAAATGCACAATTGATCACTGAAGTTCATGATATTAATGATGAACTAAGATGCATGGCAGGTGATAGTGTGACCGGTTTAGGCACTGGTGGAATGGCAACAAAGTTGCAAGCAGCGGGCATTGCTGGCCTAGCGGGAATTGAAGTGATTATTGCCGCCGGTGATAAGCCTAATGTGATCGCAAATGTGCTCGAAGGTCTGCAAGTAGGAACAAAATTTCATCGCTTAAAAACGCCGATGGAAAACCGAAAACGGTGGATTTTTGGCGCGCCTCTGGCGGTTGAAATTGTTGTCGATGAGGGTGCTGCTTTGGCTATCCACCAAAAAGGCAGCTCACTATTACCAAAAGGAATAAAGAAAATTAGTGGTAATTTTTCGCGCGGCGACGTTGTGCGTATTCTTAATTTATTAGGCAAAGATTTAGCGCATGGGGTGACTCATTATAATAGCGATGCTTTACGCCTAATCGCAGGATATCATTCGCAAGAAATTAATCGAATTTTGGGTTATGAGTATGGTGCTGTTGCTGTTCACCGTGACGATATGATAGTGAGTAAATGATGTTGGAAAAAATAGGCAAAGCGGCTAAACAAGCTTCATGGTACCTGGCAGGGTTAAATACAAAACAGAAAAATAATGTCTTAATGGATATAGCTGATTGCCTGCAACAACAGAGTGATGCAATTTTAGCTGCTACTGCTAAGGATATTGAAGCCACAAAAGCTGGCCATATGAATTCAGCTATGCAAGACAGACTATTGCTAACTGTTGAGCGATGAGATGCTATTGCGAATGATGTAAGAAAGTTATGTCAATTAGTTGATCCGGTTGGACGTATACTCGATGGCGGCTTATTAGATAATGGCTTAAATATACAACGTCGATGTGTTCCACTGGGCGTGATTGGTGTTATTTATGAAGCGCGTCCGAATGTAACGATCGATGTTGCCTCGTTATGTTTGAAAACCGGTAATGCGGTAATTTTACGTGGTGGTAAAGAGACCTCACAGACTAATCAAGCAATCGTTAAAGTTATTCAGCAAGCGTTGCAACAAAATGATATTCCACAGGCAGCGGTTCAATCTATTGATGATCCAGACAGAAAATTAGTAACCCAATTGCTGAAAATGGATCGCTATATAGATATGTTGATCCCGAGTGGTGGTGGAGGTTTACATAAGCTATGCCGTGAACAATCAACCATCCCAGTGATCACTGGTGGTATTGGTGTCTGTCATATTTATGTCGATCAGCATATTGATTTTAACAAAGCACTACCACTGATCGTGAATGCTAAAGTGCAGCGCCCAAGTGCATGTAATTCATTGGAAACGTTATTAGTTCATAAAAGTATTGCAGCTACATTTCTACCGCTTTTGGCTGAGAAAATGGCTGAGCAAAATGTGACTCTACATGCCAGTCGGCATGCAATGTCCTATTTAAAGTCAAGCCTGGCAAGCGTTGTTGAATTGTTGGAGCAGAATTACCGTGATGAATGGTTATCGCTTGATGTTAACGTTACAGTCGTCAACGATATCGATGCTGCGATTAATCACATTCGGGATTATGGAACGGCCCATTCTGACGCTATTTTGACCCAATCAATTCAACACGCTGATTATTTTATTCAGCGCGTTGATTCTGCGGCGGTTTATGTTAATGCCAGTACGCGATTTACAGATGGCGGACAATTTGGGTTAGGTGCAGAGGTTGCTGTAAGCACACAAAAACTGCATGCAAGAGGTCAGATGGGATTAGATGCATTAACAACCTATCAATGGATTGGTTATGGAGATAATTTAACACGTTCTTGAGTCATTACTTCAAGATTTTTTGAGCCACACTGTTGTTGTGTGGCTTTCTTTTAATCGTGGAAATTTAGAATTTTTACTTTTGTAAATTTTAAATCTCGCTTGTAAGCTTACATATATATTCTAACTAATTAAATAAATTATCGATTAGGACGACTTGATATGCTTTATCTTATTGGACCAAGAGGTACAGGGAAGACAATAGTAGGAAGAACGTTAGCTGAATCTAGGATGTGTCATTTTTTTGATACCGATTTGTTAGGTAAACAAAATGCTAAAATAAGTATTGCCGAGTTAGTTAAACGAGATGGTTGGGATTGCTTTCGTGATTTGGAGTCCAGCGTGTTGCGATCAATACAACAGCCAAACTCAGTGATCTCAACGGGAGGAGGGATTATTTTACTGAAAGAAAATCGTGATTTTATGAAAAAAAATGGCTGTATTATTTATTTACAAGCTCCATCTTATGTATTGATTAGGCGTCTGTCTGCTGATCCTGAAATTTCACAACGACCAACATTAACAGGTAAGCCCTTAGCAGAAGAGATAGCTGAAGTAATGAATGAAAGAGAAGGTTCTATGTTAGATACCGCTGATTACATTATTGATGCCGACTTACCGACGACAAAAATTGTTTACCAAATAGATCATTTTTTGCAAAAAGATAAAAAATACTTTGTATGATCTCAATTTTGCCATGTTAGTCATCTTCGGTGAAAGATGTACTCTAAAATGATCAATAACATTAAGGAGTAAGGAAAGAGATATGCTGATAAAATTATTGCGCGTAATATTCCAGTTTTTTTCGCGTGACTGTGGTTGGTGAAATAAAACTTAAAGAATATGAGCGATGTTTAATAACATCTAATCATGTCTATTTTTTAGACGGGATCCTACTCGCTCTTTTTTTACCTATTCGCCCCCTTTTTGCTGTTTATTCATCTATCGGCACACCACGCTTTATTAAATTATTAAAACCCTATGCCGATGTTGTTCCGCTTGATCCTGCCAACCCAATGGCTATTCGAACTTTAGTTAGAGAAATAGAAAAAGGGCGTCCTATCGTCATTTTTCCTGAAGGAAGAATTAGCGTTCATGGTTCACTGGGCTTTGTTGAATAAATCGAACTTTTAGGTGATTGGCGGAGCTGATCGCTAAATTCGTTTCAACATCAGGTCCCCATGGCAAAGCAAAAGTTTAAAATTACCAACTGGCCCGCGTACAACAAGGCACTCAGACAACGCGGTTCCCTGACGGTCTGGCTTGATGAGTCGGCCATCGCTGGATGGACTGACAATTCTTCGCCTGAAGGTCGTGGCCGGCCGCTTTACTACAGCGATATGGCTGTTACCACTGTCCTGATGATGAAGCGTGTGTTTAACCTGTCGCTCCGGGCATTACAGGGCTTCGTTGATTCGATTTTTAAACTCATGTCTTTGCCGCTGTGCTGTCCGGACTACTCGCTGGTCAGCAGACGAGCAAAGAGCGTCAACATCAGCATAAAAACGCCAACGCGTGGTGAAATCTCGCATCTGGTCATCGACAGTACCGGTCTGAAGGTCTTTGGCGAAGGTGAATGGAAAGTCAGGCAGCATGGGGCTGACAGACGAAGAGTGTGGCGCAAGCTTCATCTGGCAGCAGACAGTGTGACTCATGAGATTATCTGTGCCGACTTATCGCTCAGCGGAACGACAGATGCGCAGGCACTGCCGGGCCTGATTAACCAAACCCACCGGAAAATCAGGGAAGTGTTAGCAGACGGTGCTTATGTATGACGCCTGTTACTGCCACGACGCGTTGCTAAGAAAGAAAATCAGGCCCCTTATCCCGCCGCGAAGCGGAGCGAAATACTGGCCGGACAAGTACCATGAACGTAACCATGCGGTGGCGAATCAGCGTCTGAGCAGGAGTAATGATATGTGGAAAAAGAAAGTGGGTTATCACCGGCGTTCAGTGGCAGAAACAGCGATGTTCCGCATAAAAACTTTGCTGGGTGGCCATCTGAGGCTGCGTGACTATGAGGCTCAGGTAGGTGAAGCAATGGCGATGGTCAAAGCGCTGAACCGTATGACGTTGTTGGGTATGCCACACAGCGTCAGGATCGGATAACAGCTGTAGCAGAGGGAGCCATCCTGGCGGCTAATTCTGATTTATTCAACAAAGCCCCGCTCAACGTGAGCGTTATCAGGCAATTAAGCAAGCCTGGGATGCTAATGATAATCATCGGGTCGCAAGTTTGATGCCAACATTAACCGAATATCCGCTTTATCCTTATCTGGCATATCGGCGATTGACGCAAGATCTTAATACCATTTCTGGAGCGCAAGTTGAGACTTTTATCAAACAATATCCCCATTTTCCCCTCAATCAAAAGTTGTCTACCCTTTTTGTCAATCAGCTTGCCCAGCGTAAAGAATGGCATAGCTTACTAGCTTTTAGCCCTTCACCGCCGAGGCCGATTATTGCTCGTTGTAATTATTACTATGCCAAATGGCAAACAGGTAATAAGCAAGCGGCGTGGCAGGGAGCGAAACAGATTTTGTTACACGGCTATCTACTACCCCAAGCGTGCGAACAGCTTTTTACCCGTTGGCAACGGGCTGGACCATTAACCACTGAATTGATTTTGCAACGTATTTTTTTAGCTATTAAAAGCAATGATGCTGCTCTGGTTACCAGCCTAGTCAATCGGTTGCCAACTAAAGATCAAATTATCGGCCAGCGCTTGGCCAAATTACAGCAAGATCCCTCTTTAGTGGTGAAATTTGCCAGCCTGGTCAAGCCATCGGCGTTTAATCGACAAGTGATATTGTTGTTTTTTAACCGCTTTGCAGGCAGTCGGGAGAGAATGCCAAGGCTGCGATACCGATTATTATCCAAGCACAGAAAATGAGCCCTTTACAACAGCAGCAATTGAAGGATGATATCGCCTGGCAATTATTTGGTGAGGTGACGCTAAAACAAGCTAAGTGGCGTGATACTGTTATTCAACACTCATCTTCAATTTCTTTACGTGAACGAAGGGTGCGTTTAGCGCTGGCCAGCAATGATATGGTTTCGCTTGCGCAATGGTTAAAGCAATTATCTAAAGAAAGCCGAAATAAGGAAGAGTGGCAATATTGGCAGGCTATTACCCTAATCGCTCAAGGTAAGCCTAAGCAAGGTAAAAAGATATTATTCAACTTGGTGAAACGGCGCGGATTTTATCCTATGGTTGCGGCACAAAAATTGAACATTCCGTATCCTATAAATATTGCGGTTGCCGCTAAACCTGAAAATGATATCGATTTATTGCCTGAGGTACAGCGAATAGGTGAATTGTTGTTTTGGAAAAAGGAAAATTTAGCCCGCACTGAATGGATTAATCTGCTTATCAGACAGAAAAAAATCCGCCAACAGCAACTAGCACGCTATGCATTTGAACATCGGTGGGCTGATTTGAGTGTACAGGCGACAATTATTGCCAAACTATGGGATCATTTAACAGAGCGTTTTCCTATTGCCTGGGAACGTGAATTTGAACGGCACACAAAAGATAAAAAAATTGATAAAAGTTTTGCCATGGCAATTGCCAGACAAGAAAGTGGTTGGAATCCACAAGTGCGTTCTGCTGCGGGTGCGATTGGTTTGATGCAATTAATGCCACAGACAGCACAACAAGTGGCAAAATTGAATGGCATTGCAGATTATACTGATAGTAGTAAGTTAATTGATCCAGAAAAAAATATTGAGCTTGGTACCGCATATTTGGAGACAGTTTTTCAGCAATTTGGATTTAACCGGGTATTAGTTTGTGCTGCTTACAATGCTGGACCTGCCAGAGTGGCGCGTTGGGTAGCAATCAGTAACGGAAAATTAGATGTTATCTCTTTTATTGAAAGTATCCCATTTTCTGAAACGCGACGTTATGTTAAAAATGTACTTGTCTACAATCTTTTTTATCAATATTTTCTCGGTAACTCAGTTAAAATATTAACAAAAAGCGAATGGATGATGAACTATTAGTGATCTTTATGTCCATCACCGAGCTGTTTATGTTATGCTATTGTACTAGTTAAATAGTATAGCGGTATATATTATGGAAAACTATCTTATTGATCCAGCCCTTCAACCTGAAGAAAATAGTGATTGGCAACGCTTTGTCGAATTATTGCGTAGTGCTTTCCAACAAGAGTTACAGCAACCCATTTTACAATTATTTTTAACCCCAGATGAACGTGTGGCATTGGGGACTAGAGTTCGGATAATTCAGGCATTAATGGACGGTGAAATGAGTCAGCGAGAGCTTAAAAGTGAGTTAGGTGTCGGAATTGCAACCATCACGCGGGGTTCTAATAGTCTGAAGAGTGCGACTAAAGAGGTGAAAGTTTGGTTGGAACAGCAGTTACTCAAGCCATAAACATCTTTTATTAAATTGTAAAATGTACACCTTTAGCCACTTTTTATACGATTTGGTTACACTGACATGAGCTAGCTGTCATGTAGCACCTTAAGTTCTTTATAAATTTCATGTTGGATATGTGCTAATGCTAAAATAAGCGCTTGTTGGTCGACACTGGTACGGCTGAGTAAACCATTGGTAAAAAAACCAATTGCCCCTTCGTTGTGTTTAATATTAGCCATCACATCGCCTAACTTGCGGCCTTGTTGAATACTAAACAAAATTTGCTCCGGTAACATAATACTGGCAGAACGCGATTCACCGCGAATTTGTTTATGTTCAATGGTTATCCAGGCAAAAGTCATTTCATCTTCAACCCCAGCGTCAATACCTACCCACAAATCGGCTTCGGGACGAACTTGACGTGAAGCCATAACAAGCTGGCGTGCACCTGTGCGGGTTTCCGTATTACCAATTGGTTGTTGGGCTACATTACTACTAACATTGATACTTTCTATTTGATAATTGCCAGCACCAAAAACAGCTTAAAATGCTAAATGAATAGCGTTTATTTTGGCCGGATTTGCGGTTGCTGCGATTACTTTATACATTAATTAGTATGCTTTAAAATATTATTTTGTGAAGTATAACGGAAAATTATTATGTTACAGGTCTATCTTGTTCGCCACGGAGAAACTGAATGGAACGTGGCTCACTGTATTCAGGGACAATCTGACAGCCCACTCACTGAAGTTGGCATTAGACAAGCTAAATTGGTTGCTGAAAGAGTGAAATCAATTGGCATCACTCACATTATATCCAGCGACTTAGGGCGCACGCAGAAAACGGCAGAAATTATCGCGCAAGCTTGCCATTGTAACATTATTCTTGAGCCACGGTTAAGGGAATTGAACATGGGGATCCTTGAAGGGCGGGCAATTAGTTCGTTAAGTGACGAAGAAGAGCGTTGGCGTCGAAATTTAGTTAATAGCTCTCCTGGAGCACGTATTCCCGATGGTGAATCTATGGGAGAGATAACAGAACGCATGTTTACTACGCTAGAGAAGTGTCGTTCTTTACCAGCAGGGAGTATACCTTTATTGGTTAGTCATGGGATATGGTTAGGAGCATTACTTAATCGCATACTGGTTGTGCCGACTTACGCTGAAAGGCGTTTACGTTTACGTAACTGCTCTATTTCAAAGGTAGCTTTTCAGGAAACGCCTTGGTTGGCCAATGGTTGGGTAGTAGAAACCGCAGGGGATATCTCTCATTTAGTTGAGCCAGCATTAGATGAACAGCAAATTTAACTCTGGTAATAATTAAATAATGTAAGAATAATTTTGCCAAGGGAAATATTCCCTTGGATTTGATTAGGGAGTAACTATTATAATCAATTCGTTTTAGCTGGTGGAAGGCGTTCTTTTAATCGGCACAAAATAATCAAATGAGGCTATATGGTTTTCTGGATTATTGTAGTTACATTCAGGATGGCTTTGTTGAATAAATCGAACTTTTAGGTGATTGGCGGAGCTGATCGCTAAATTCGTTTCAACATCAGGTCCCCATGGCAAAGCAAAAGTTTAAAATTACCAACTGGCCCGCGTACAACAAGGCACTCAGACAACGCGGTTCCCTGACGGTCTGGCTTGATGAGTCGGCCATCGCTGGATGGACTGACAGTTCTTCGCCTGAAGGTCGTGGCCGGCCGCTTTACTACAGCGATATGGCTGTTACCACTGTCCTGATGATGAAGCGTGTGTTTAACCTGTCGCTCCGGGCATTACAGGGCTTCGTTGATTCGATTTTTAAACTCATGTCTTTGCCGCTGTGCTGTCCGGACTACTCGCTGGTCAGCCGACGAGCAAAGAGCGTCAACATCAGCATAAAAACGCCAACGCGTGGTGAAATCTCGCATCTGGTCATCGACAGTACCGATCTGAAGGTCTTTGGCGAAGGTGAATGGAAAGTTAGGCAGCATGGGGCTGACAGACGAAGAGTGTGGCGCAAGCTTCATCTGGCAGCAGACAGTGTGACTCATGAGATTATCTGTGCCGACTTATCGCTCAGCGGAACGACAGATGCGCAGGCACTGACGGGCCTGATTAACCAAACCCACCGGAAAATCAGGGAAGTGTCAGCAGACGGTGCTTATGACGCCTGTTACTGCCACGATGCGTTGCTAAGAAAGAAAATCAGGCCCCTTATCCCGCCGCGAAGCGGAGCGAAATACTAGCCGGACAAGTACCATGAACGTAACTATGCGGTGGCGAATCAGCGTCTGAGCAGGAGTAATGATATGTGGAAAAAGAAAGTGGGTTATCACCGGCGTTCAGTGGCAGAAACAGCGATGTTCCGCATAAAAACTTTGCTGGGTGGCCATCTGAGGCTGCGTGACTATGAGGCTCAGGTAGGTGAAGCAATGGCGATGGTCAAAGCGCTGAACCGTATGACGTTGTTGGGTATGCCACACAGCGTCAGGATCGGATAACAGCTGTAGCAGAGGGAGCCATCCTGGCGGCTAATTCTGATTTATTCAACAAAGCCATTCAGGATTATTAGGATCTTTCAGCTGATAATGTTCTATATCGTGTCCCGCGCGACGGGTTAGCTTGAGATTAGGCATATAAACACCATAAATCATATATAAAAACTGTTGTAGATCACTTTTTGTTGGTTTTCCTTCAAAAGTAAAGAGGGCATAATCACCGCCTTCGATGATAACTGAATGGTATAAATTATTTTCATTATCAGCATATTGTGGTTCGACTGCAGTGATATATGAAACCGTTTGTTCATCATACTTTTCTGAGCTATGCACGACACGATATAATCCATAAACTTCATTAGGTATAATTTTTGTTTTATCTTGATAATATTGCCAGAAATGTTGGCACATTTCAGCACAGGCAGTAGACCATTTTTCTAATATATATGAGCAAGTTTGTTCTATTTCCATTAAATGTTTCGGTGCTAGTGTGACAAAGGACACATTTGGTAATTTTTGTTCTTCTAGAGTGATTGGTGGTTGCATACCTGTAGCACACCACTCTTCACTGTGACGATAGAGAGCTGGTGTAATGCCAAATTGTTTTTTAAACGCACGAGTAAAGGTTTGCTGTGAATCAAAACGGTATTGCAGTGCAATATCAAGAATTGGCCGACTAGTCAGCCTAAGAGCAACAGCCGCACGGGAAAGCCGGCGAGCACGGATATAAGAGCCAATAGCTTGCTGAGTAATGTTTTTAAACATCCGCTGTAAATGCCATTTTGAATAACCAGCTTTAGCTGCGACGTTATCGAGAAATAGCGGCTGATCTAGATGTGTGTCTATCCAATACAGTAAATCGCGGATAATATTGCTTTGATCCATAGAAGTACCTGGTTTAAATAATCACCTATAAATAGTATAAAGACTTTATTATAAACATCCATTTAATACTAAATTGCTTTATATAGCTATTTTATTATTTTTATGGATATTAATAATGTAAAAATAATTTTATTATTTAATGAGTGTTATTAAGGAAAATTGATATCATGCTAAATTTGTCAAAATTACTATCTATTTTAATAATATTTTTTTTACCAAATTCAATATTGGCAGAAGAAATCGGTGCTGTTGATACGGTATTTAAACTTTTTGGTCCTGATAATAAAATTGTTATTGAAGCATTTGACGATCCGGATATTAATAATATAACTTGTTATCTGAGTCGAGCAAAAACAGGCGGTATTAAAGGAGGTCTCGGCCTGGCAGAAGATACTGCTGATTCGGCAATTTCTTGTCAACAGGTTGGGCCAATAATTATAGATGACAAAATTAAATTAAATAATAAAAAGGGGCAAGTTGTTTTTCAAAAACGTACTTCATTGATTTTCAAAAAACTACAAGTAGTACGTTTCTACGATAAACAACGGAATGCACTTATTTATTTAACTTATTCAGACAAAATAATTGATGGATCGCCTAAAAATGCTATTAGTGCTGTGCCAATTATGCCATGGCATTAATATATTTATTAAACCCCCCAACACCTAAAAAAAGGGGTTTAATATGTTATATTTATTCAACAAAGCCTAATGAAAGCTTAGCGAATATCATTAAAGTTCATATAATTTTTTTGTAACAAAAAAACAATTATGCCGAACCTAAAAGAAATTTACTAAACAATTCTTTTCTCATTTTATGTTAACAGCAATATAACAGCTAAAAGCCTATTTACCACCTAAAAAAATGACTTTTGTTGATACACGTCAAAATCGAAATAAAGCTATTATAAAGATTATTACTTAAATTATATGATTTTTTGTGTCATAAAATATTGTATTTAAATTAAAATAGGCACTAATGTAATTTATATGAAAAATATAAACGCCAAGCTTCATATTATTATTTATCTGTTAACATACAAGCGTTGCTGATTGTAAATAGATAAAAATTATCATTTATTCGGTTATGTTTTTTTATCTGCTTAAAGTGAAATGTATTCTATTGGTAATAGTTACTTAACAAAGAAATGAATATGTTTAATTAGTTTTAGTAATTAAAGAACAAATTATTTGACTTTGCATTAAAATTGTTTTAACCAGTATATAGCTAAATATTTTTTAATAGAAACTTAGGACAGTGATGCGTAAGACCAGCTTCAATACCACCATTATTACCACTACCGTAACCATTGGTTATGGGGCGGGCTGACGCATAACTAAAATCAAAATCGAACATAAAGCCCGCATCCAAGCAAATGATGCGGGTTTTTTTTAACGCAATTTCAGGAGGAAAAAACCAGTGCGTGTGCTCAAATTTGGTGGAACGTCGGTTGCTAATGATAATAAAATGCTCAACGTTGCTAATATTGTCGCGGATAAATTTACACAAGGGCCGGTGGCTTTAGTTTTATCGGCACCAGCGAGGATCACCGATTATCTTGTTGCTATGATCGATGCTGCGACGTCGGGCGCTGATATTACTGTGCATATCAAGGCGGTGAAAGACATTTTTTCTACCTTGCTGTCCGGTTTGAAGAACAAGCAATCTGATTTTGAATATGAAAAAGTCAGGCAAATGATTGAAAATGAGTTTATTCAAATTGAGCAAACCTTACATGGCATTTCGCTATTAGGATTGGGACAATGCCCAGAAAGTATTCATGCCGGATTAATATGTCGCGGCGAAAAAATTTCGATTGCTATTATGTCATCGATACTGCGTGCCCGTGGCTATCTAATAACGATTATTGATCCAGTAGAAAATTTATTCGCTGAATGGCACTATCCTTAGCGCGACAGTGGATATCCGTGAATCGAGCCAGCGCATTAGCGCGTTGAATATACCTAAAGATCATCTTATTTTGTTAGCGGGTTTTACCGCCGGTAATTTGCACAATGAACCGGTAATATTAGGACGTAATGGCTCAGATTACTCTGCCGCTGTTCTTGCTGCTTGCTTACAGGCAGATTATTGTGAAATTTGGACCGATGTTGATGGTGTTTATACTTGTGATCCCCGTATTGTACCAGAGGCTCGTTTGCTAACAGAAATATCCTATCAAGAAGCCATGGAGCTCTCCTATTTTGGCGCTAAAGTCCTCCATCCGAGAACAATTGCTCCGATTGCCCAATTTCAGATCCCATGTTTAATTAAAAATGCCTCAGTGCCTAATGGCAATGGCACTTTGATTGGTAATGTTGAAAACCGTGAGTGTATGCCAATTAAAGGGATCACCAGTCTAAATAATATGGCGATGATTAATGTCTCTGGGCCGGGTATGAAGGGTATGGTAGGTATGGCTTCTCGCATCTTTTCCACCATGTCGTATAAGGGAATTTCAATTGTATTAATCACGCAATCTTCTTCTGAATATAGTATTAGTTTTTGTCTGCATCAGGATCAATTAGCTGAGGCATATAAAGCACTGACTGAAGAGTTTTATTTGGAATTAAAGGAAGGTTTGCTTAGCTCATTGGATATCATTGAGCAGCTTGCTATTATCTCAGTCGTTGGTGATGGAATGCGAACTTTCAAGGGAATATCAGCCCGTTTTTTTTCTGCCTTGACGCTTGGTAATATTAACATTGTCGCTATTGCACAAGGCTCTTCTGAGCGTTCAATTTCTGCTGTGATTGATAATAATATGACTACAATCGCTGCACAATTATGTCACCAAATGTTGTTTGATACCTCTCAAATTATCAATGTTTTTGTTGTTGGTGTTGGCGGTGTTGGCAATGCTTTAATTGAACAAATTTATCGGCAACAAAATTGGTTGAAAAAGAAACATATTGATCTACGAGTTTGTGCAATTGCTAATTCGCGGGTGATGTTAACTGATATTAAAGGCTTAACGCTGGATAATTGGCAAATAGCATTATCACAATCTAAACAAGCTTTTAGTTTAAGTGATCTGTGCCAATTACAGGATAAACCCTGTTTTCTCAATCCAGTCATCGTTGATTGTACCGCTGATCAGCAAATAGCGAAGCACTATGCTTTTTTGCTTAAGGCGGGGTTTAATATTGTTACGCCAAATAAAAAAGCCAATACAGATAGTATGGATTATTATCACCAGCTCCGATTGGTTGCTGAGCAATCAAAACGCAAATTTCTGTATGAAACGAATGTTGGTGCTGGTTTACCTGTTATTGAAAATTTGCAGAATTTACTCAATGCCGGTGATGAATTGCTAGAGTTTAGCGGAATTCTTTCTGGCTCACTTTCCTATATTTTTGG
The DNA here is from genome assembly GCF_013460135.1 of Arsenophonus endosymbiont of Aphis craccivora. GTDB lineage: Bacteria > Pseudomonadota > Gammaproteobacteria > Enterobacterales > Enterobacteriaceae > Arsenophonus > Arsenophonus nilaparvatae. The sequence continues at coordinate 320,639 of NZ_CP038155.1, read as the reverse complement.
TTTACTCGATGAAGGGGTGTCTTTATCGCAGGCGACGCTGTTAGCAAAAGAAAAAGGTTTTACTGAACCAAATCCTCGAGATGATCTTTCTGGTATCGATGTTGCTCGTAAGCTGTTGATCCTAGCGCGTGAAGCCGGTTATTGTCTTGAACTTAATGATATTGAAATTGAACCTATATTGCCCGCCTCTTTTGATGTTAGTGGTAACGTTAACCATTTTCTTCAACAATTAACACAATTAGATCAAAATTTTAAAATAAGGGTTAGCCAAGCAACGGCACAGGGAAAGGTTCTTCGTTATATCGGGTTAATTAAAGACGGTTGTTGTCAGGTAAAAATGGTGGCAGTCGATGAACACAATCCACTTTATAAAGTTAAAAATGGTGAAAATGCTTTAACATTTTATACCCGCTATTATCAGCCCATTCCATTAGTATTAAGAGGTTACGGTGCGGGTAATGATGTTACTGCCGCAGGGGTATTTGTCGATATATGACGGACGTTAACAAGGAAAATAGGAGCATAAAATGGTCAAGGTTTATGCACCCGCATCGATAGGTAATGTCAGTGTTGGGTTTGATGTATTAGGTGCGGCTATCTCTCCGGTAGATAATAGGCAATTAGGTGATTGTGTCTCGGTCGTGAAGACAGATAAGTTTAATTTGAAAAACAGCGGCTCTTTTGTTGGCAAATTGCCTCAGCTGCCGCAGCAAAATATCGTCTATCAGGCCTGGCAACTGTTTTGTCAAGAATTGGGTGAATTTCTCAATGTTGAAATGACATTAGAAAAGAATATGCCGATTGGTTCTGGATTAGGCTCTAGTGCCTGCTCAGTGGTAGCAGCGCTGATGGCATTAAATGAATATAGCGGTCGCCCTTTTGATAAAAACAGCTTGTTATTAATGATGGGAAAATTGGAAGGGCGTGTCGCTGGTAGTATTCATTATGATAACGTTGCGCCCTGTTATTTGGGCGGTATGCAACTGATAGTCGAACAAAATAATGTGCTGAGTCAATCAATCCCTATTTTTGCGGATTGGATTTGGGTGATGGCTTACCCAGGAATCAAGGTTGCCACAGCAGCAGCGAGGGCGATTCTGCCGAGCCATTATCAACGGCAGGATACGATTAATCATGGTCGATTATTAGCCGGTTTTATTCATGCCTGCCATACCCAGCAAACTGATTTAGCGATCGATATGTTACAGGATGTGATCGCTGAGCCTTATCGTGCTCAAATATTGCCCGGTTTTATCGTAGCCCGCAAAAAAGTAAAAAATATCGGCGCAGTCGCTTGTGGTATCTCTGGCTCTGGGCCGACATTATTTGCAATTTGCTATGAAAGAAAGACAGCAGAAAAAGTAATGCAATGGCTGACACAATATTACCTACAAAATAGAACAGGTTTTGTGCACATGTGTCGTTTAGATCAAGTTGGTGCAAGAGTGATAGGCTAAAAATGAAATTATATAATTTAAAAAATCAAAGTGAGCAGGTCAGTTTTGTGCAGGAAGTTAAACAAGGGCTTAGTCAGCAGCAGGGCCTTTTTTTCCCCGCTTAATGTACCAAAACTGAATGATGAACAGCTAGCTAAATTGTTACAGTGCGATTTTATCACCCGTAGTAGCTATATTTTATCAGCCTATATTGGCGATGAAATGCCATTAGAACAAGTGACAGAGTGTGTTAAACAGGCGTTCAATTTTCCGTTAGTTGTTAGACCAATAGAAGAAAATATTGCCAGCCTGGAGTTGTATCATGGCCCAACCTTAGCATTTAAAGATTTTGGTGGCCGATTTATGGCACAAATATTGGCACAAATTGCCAGTAACCAACCCATTACTATTTTAACCGCTACTTCAGGTGATACTGGCGCCGCCGTAGCCCATGCTTTTTATCGTCTTAAAAATGTTCAGGTTATTATTCTCTATCCGAAAAATAAGATCACGCCTTTACAGGAGAAATTATTCTGTACACTAGGGGAAAATATCCACACTATCGCAATCAAGGGTGACTTTGATGATGGTCAAAGGCTGGTAAAACAGGCTTTTGATGATGAGGAATTAAAACGGCTATTATGTTTAACCTCCGCGAATTCTATTAATATTAGCCGGTTATTGGCGCAAATTTGTTATTATTTTGAGGCTGTTGCACAGTTAGCGGTTGAAAACCGCCAACAGTTAGTTATTTCCGTACCCAGTGGTAATTTTGGTAATTTAACCGCCGGCTTATTTGCCAAAGCAATGGGGCTACCGGTGAAGCGTTTTATAGCTGCTACTAATGTTAATGATACTGTTCCACGCTATCTGTCTGAGGGCAAAGGGGTTGCCTAATCAAACGATAGCGACTCTGTCAAATGCAATGGATGTCAGCCAACCCAATAATTGGCCACGGATAGAGACACTTTTACAGCGGCAAAAATGGGAGCTTGATGAGCTTAGTCATGGTGTTGTTGATGATAGAATGACTGAAAAAACCGTTCAACAACTGGCTAGTAAAGGCTATATATCTGAGCCACATAGCGCAGTTGCTTATCTTATTTTACGTGATCAGTTGCAAGATGATGAATATGGGCTGTTCTTAAGTACCGCACATCCAGCAAAATTTAAACAGAGTGTTGATCGTATTCTTGCTAAAACATTACCATTACCAGCTGCTTTAGCAAAACGAGCTAATTTACCGATATTTTCCCATCAATTACCAGCTGATTTTGCTTTGTTGCGTAAATTTTTATTTATGCATGCGACTTAATAACAATGATCTGAAATGGAAGCGTTAGCTTCCATTGGGCTTTGTTGAATAAATCAGAATTAGCCGACAGGATGGCTCCCTCTGCTACAGCTGTTATCCGATCCTGACGCTGTGTGGCATACCCAACAACGTCATACGGTTCAGCGCTTTGACCATCGCCATTGCTTCACCTACCTGAGCCTCATAGTCACGCAGCCTCAGATGGCCACCCAGCAAAGTTTTTATGCGGAACATCGCTGTTTCTGCCACTGAACGCCGGTGATAACCCACTTTCTTTTTCCACATATCATTACTCCTGCTCAGACGCTGATTCGCCACCGCATGGTTACGTTCATGGTACTTGTCCGGCCAGTATTTCGCTCCGCTTCGCGGCGGGATAAGGGGCCTGATTTTCTTTCTTAGCAACGCGTCGTGGCAGTAACAGGCGTCATAAGCACCGTCTGCTGACACTTCCCTGATTTTCCGGTGGGTTTGGTTAATCAGGCCCGGCAGTGACTGCGCATCTGTCGTTCCGCTGAGCGATAAGTCGGCACAGATAATCTCATGAGTCACACTGTCTGCTGCCAGATGAAGCTTGCGCCACACTCTTCGTCTGTCAGCCCCATGCTGCCTGACTTTCCTTTCACCTTCGCCAAAGACCTTCAGACCGGTACTGTCGATGACCAGATGCGAGATTTCACCACGCGTTGGCGTTTTTATGCTGATGTTGACGCTCTTTGCTCGTCTGCTGACCAGCGAGTAGTCCGGACAGCACAGCGGCAAAGACATGAGTTTAAAAATCGAATCAACGAAGCCCTGTAATGCCCGGAGCGACAGGTTAAACACACGCTTCATCATCAGGACAGTGGTAACAGCCATATCGCTGTAGTAAAGCGGCCGGCCACGACCTTCAGGCGAAGAACTGTCAGTCCATCCAGCGATGGCCGACTCATCAAGCCAGACCGTCAGGGAACCGCGTTGTCTGAGTGCCTTGTTGTACGCGGGCCAGTTGGTAATTTTAAACTTTTGCTTTGCCATGGGGACCTGATGTTGAAACGAATTTAGCGATCAGCTCCGCCAATCACCTAAAAGTTCGATTTATTCAACAAAGCCCTTCCATTGTTAACCATGTTGTGATCGTTTAAACACTAGCTGATTATCTTTGGAAGCAGCGTTATTAAATTGATAACCGGCTAAGTTAAATTCAGTCAGTTGTTCAATATTTTTTAGTTGATTTTGAATAATAAAGCGACTCATTAATCCGCGCGCTTTTTTCGCATAGAAACTGATGACTGTATATTTCCCCTGTTTTTCATCTAGAAAAATAGGTTTCACAATATAAGCATCCAGTTTTTTGCTATTCACGGCATTAAAATATTCATCTGAAGCTAGGTTAATCAGAATATTATCACCTTGCTTGCTTAAGGCCGGATTAAGATTTTCAGTAATGATATCCCGCCAAAAGGCATAAAGATCTTTTCCTTGTTTATTATTGAGTTTAGTTCCCATTTCCAATCGGTAAGGTTGCATCAGATCAAGTGGCCGTAATACACCGTATAAGCCTGATAGAATACGAAGATGTTTTTGGGCAAAGGTGAAATCTTTTGGCTTAAAATTTTCTGCTTGCAGGCCAGTATAGACGTCACCTTTAAAAGCTAAAATAGCAGGTCGGGCATTTTCTGGGGTAAAATTAGCATGCCACTGTCCAAAACGCGCTGCATTTAAACCGGCTAATTTATCACTAATATGCATTAGACTGGCAATTTCAGCCGGTGTCAGTTTACGACATATCTGAATCAATTGCTCAGCCTGTGATAATAGGGTTGGCTGACTATATTCTGTGGTGGCAAGCGGACTTTTATAATCAAGTGTTTTGGCAGGTGAAATCGTGATAAGCATAATTAATACCTAGTAAAATTCATAAATAAACAACTTTAATCAAAATAGTAAATGGCTATCATTAGGCTTATTTGTAGCATTTAACGTTAATTATTGCTATTTAAACGATAGTAGGGTGTGAAAATAAGCTAACAAAATTTGTTATCGACAACAAAACAATGGTGGTGAATTTATTTGTTGTAATATCAATGAATGATATTATCACAGCAAGATAGGATTTTGAGCCTCGGCTTCATCTCAATAACAACGGGATTAAAAAATGACCGATAAATTAACCTCTTTACGAAAAATAACGACGGTTGTAGCAGATACAGGTGATATAAGCGCAATAAAGCTTTATAAACCTGAAGATGCAACAACTAACCCTTCTTTGATCCTTAATGCGGCTCAGATCCCAGAATATCTGCCTTTCATTGATGAAGCGATCTCATGGGCACGGCAACAAAGTCAATCACGTGAGCAACAAATTATTGATGCGTGTGATAAATTGGTTGTTAATATTGGGTTAGAAATCCTGCAATTAATTCCCGGAAGAATTTCAACCGAAGTTGATGCGCGCCTTTCCTATGATACCGAAGCCTGTATTAATAAAGCGCGGCATATTATTGAGCTTTATAATCGTGCCCGCATTAAAAATGAGCGTATTTTGATAAAATTGGCTTCAACCTGGCAAGGGATCCGCGCGGCAGAGCAGTTGGAAAAAGAGGGTATTAACTGTAATTTAACGCTATTATTCTCTTTTGCTCAGGCACGAGCTTGTGCTGAAGCCGGTGTTTATCTGATTTCACCTTTTGTCGGTCGTATTCTTGATTGGTATAAAGCGAATACCGATACAAAAGAGTATGCGCCACAAGAAGATCCTGGCGTTATTTCTGTTACACAAATTTACAATTATTATAAGCAGCACGACTATAAAACGGTTGTCATGGGGGCAAGTTTCCGCAATAGCGGTGAAATTTTGCAACTGGCAGGCTGTGATCGTTTAACAATTTCTCCAGCATTACTTAAAGAGCTTTCTGAAGCCCAAGGTGAAGTGCCCCGCAAATTGGCATTTAATGGTCAAATTCAGTCACCGCCTAAGCCGATGACAGAAGCAGAATTCTATTGGCAACATTATGCAGATGCCATGGCAACGGACAAACTGGCGGATGGTATTCGTAAATTTGCTATTGATCAGGAAAAATTGGAAAAAATGGTTGCCCAGCAGCTGTAATTAACATTTCTCTGTTATAACCTAAAAGCCTAGTGGATTATCGTACTGGGCTTTTTGCTTTTACTTGCTGGTCTGATGGTGCTCAAGGGCAGTCAACAATATTATTTGCCTTTGTATCGCTACAGCATAAGTTTAATAGATTTAGTATTAAACATCTTGTTTTCAATATCAAATTTGAGGATCTCATGGATAAATTGCGCATAGGTTTGGTTTCTGTTTCAGATCTGGCAGCCAATGAAATTTATCAAGATCAGGGGATCCCTGCACTTAAAAACTGGCTTTCAATGGCACTAAAAACCCCTTTTACGGTTGAGCCACGTTTGATCCCTGATGAACAAAAAATTATTGAACTTACATTCTGTGAGCTGGTTGATGAATTTGCTTGTCATTTAATTTTAACCACCGGTGGCACTGGCCCAGCGATACGTGACGTAACACCGGATGCGACACTGGCGATTGCTGATCGGCAAATGCCTGGTTTTGGTGAACAAATGCGGCAAATTAGTTTGCATTTTGTGCCAACGGCGATCCTCTCACGCCAAGTTGGCGTGATCCGCAAGCAAACATTGATTTTGAATTTACCTGGACAACCAAAATCAATTACAGAAACATTAGCCGGTTTAAAAGATGAACATGGACGTGAAATTGTTGCCGGAATTTTCGCTAGCGTGCCTTACTGTATCCAATTACTAGAGGGTCCCTATGTTGAAACCAATCCCAACGTGATTAAAGCATTTAGACCTAAATCAGCCATGCGATAAAATGGATTCATCTGGCTATTTTCGGCATTAGGAAATAACTTTAGTAATGATTAAAGCCGCTGTTAAATTGCCCTGCCATCAATTAGCGTCAATTTTAAAGCCAAAAATTCTCTAGTGTCGTCATAGTGGCGAATAGAGCAGGGTGTTAATAAAGCATATAAAACTGCTTTATTAATGTGGCAGGATGCTGTTTAAGGCCTATTACCAATAGGTAATATTGTACGGCCAAATTGTTCATTAATAACTTCTGCCATAGCAAGGTAAAAAGCGCTGGCGCCACAAATGATACCTTCGTAACCAGCAATAGTAAGAATCGTTTGCTTTCCATACATATTACCGATTGCTAACAGCGCAAAAAGTACGGTCAGACTAGCAAAAACGAATTGTAGTGCGCGATTAGCCTTTAACGTGCCAACAAACATAAATAAGGTAAAGATACCCCACAATGCCAAGTAAACTGCCAGAAAATCTGCGGATGTTACTTGCACCGACGCTATTTCAGGCAGCATTAATAAACCAACTAAGCTCAGCCAAAACAAGCCATAAGATGAGAATGCCGTTGCGGCAAAGGTATTTCCTTTTTTATATTCAAAAATACCGGCAATAATCTGGGCAATACCACCATAGAAGATACCCATACTTAGTATTACTGAAGTTAATGGAAAAAATCCAGCATTGTGAATATTTAATAAAATTGTTGTCATACCAAAACCCATCAAACCTAATGGGCCTGGATTGGCAATATTATTTGCACTCATACATTCCTCTAAATGTCATTAAATATATAATATTCAATATGATATAAATTTTTATATGCTATCAGGGCTTACATCAAGCAAGTATAATAGGTAGTGTTTGGTTCAAAACAAAGATTAAAATGATTTTTCATATTAAAAAATATTTTTTTACTTTCCCCTTGATGAATATTTTTATGTCCCCACTTTAATGAATAGCGTAGTTACCAATGGTCAATCTATCAACCTGTCACAAGGTGTCTCGTTAGGTAGATTTTTTTTGAGGTCAGGGAAAAAATCCCTTGAAAAAAATTCATTGAGCCTCATATAGGTTGGTAACTAGATTGGTTAAGAATTCCCTTTGGAGGCTGTTTAGATGGGTAAAATTATCGGGATTGACCTGGGTACAACTAACTCTTGTGTAGCTATTATGGATGGCACAAATGCGCGGGTATTGGAAAACAGTGAGGGTGATCGTACCACACCTTCTATTGTTGCATATACTCAAGATGGTGAAATTCTTGTGGGGCAGCCGGCAAAACGTCAGGCTGTGACAAACCCACAAAATACATTTTTTGCCATTAAGCGTCTGATTGGACGTCGCTTTGAAGATGAAGAAGTTCAACGTGACATTTCTATTATGCCTTATAAAATCATTGCTGCAGATAATGGTGATGCTTGGTTGGATGTTAAGGGGCAAAAAATGGCTCCTCCTCAGGTTTCCGCTGAGGTGTTGAAAAAAATGAAAAAAACGGCTGAAGATTATCTGGGTGAACCCGTTACTGAAGCTGTTATTACTGTACCAGCTTATTTTAATGATGCTCAGCGTCAAGCAACTAAAGATGCAGGTCGCATTGCTGGTTTAGATGTAAAACGTATTATTAATGAACCAACAGCAGCGGCGCTTGCTTATGGTTTAGATCGTGAAGTAGGTAACCGTACCATTGCGGTATATGACTTAGGTGGTGGTACTTTTGATATTTCAATTATTGAAATTGATGAAGTTAATGGTGAAAAAACCTATGAAGTGCTGGCCACTAATGGTGATACTCACTTAGGTGGTGAAGACTTTGATAATCGTCTGATCAACTATTTGGTCGATGAATTTAAGAAAGAACAAGGTTTTGATCTACGCAATGATCCACTAGCAATGCAACGCTTAAAAGAAGCAGCAGAGAAAGCCAAAATTGAGCTCTCTTCTGCTCAGCAGACTGATGTCAATCTGCCTTACATTACTGCAGATGCAAGTGGTCCTAAGCATATGAATATTAAGGTGACTCGAGCGAAACTTGAATCACTGGTGGAAGATTTGGTTGAGCGCTCAATGGAGCCGCTGAAAGTTGCACTGCAAGATGCCGGCTTAAATGTTAATGACATAAACGACGTCATTCTGGTTGGTGGTCAGACGCGTATGCCAATGGTGCAAAAAGCGGTTGCTGACTTTTTCGGTAAAGAACCCCGTAAAGACGTTAACCCTGATGAAGCGGTTGCTATGGGTGCGGCGGTGCAAGGTGGTGTATTAGCTGGTGATGTGAAAGATGTCTTGTTACTTGATGTAACTCCACTATCTTTAGGTATTGAAACCATGGGTGGTGTAATGACAGCGTTAATTGCCAAAAATACCACTATTCCGACTAAACATAGTCAGGTGTTTTCAACTGCAGAAGATAACCAGTCGGCAGTAACCATTCATGTATTGCAAGGTGAACGTAAACGCTCAGGTGATAACAAATCATTAGGGCAGTTCAATTTGGATGGTATTCAAGCGGCACCGCGTGGTATGCCACAAATTGAAGTTACCTTTGATATTGACGCTGATGGTATCTTACATGTATCAGCTAAAGATAAGAATACTGGCCGCGAGCAAAAGATTACCATCAAGGCATCTTCTGGTCTGAAGGAAGATGAAATCCAAAGAATGGTAAGCGATGCAGAAGCAAATGCGGAATCAGATCGTAAGTTTGAAGAATTAGTTCAGGTACGTAATCAGGCTGATCAATTGATTCATGGTACGCGTAAACAAATTGAAGAAGCGGCTGATAAGTTACCTGCTGATGATAAAGCTAACATAGAGAAAGCCATTTCTGAGTTGGAAACTGCGGTGAAAGGTGAAGATAAGGCCATCATTGAAGAGAAAATTCAAGCTTTAGTTCAAGCTTCGGCCAAGCTACTCGAGTTAGCTCAACAGCAGGCTCAAGCAGGTACCGCTGATGCTGGCGCCCAAGCTAAACAGGATGATAATGTTGTTGATGCTGAATTTGAAGAAGTCAACGACAAGGATAAAGATAAAAAATAGTGGCCCTTAGCGGGCACAGTAATGGTGTTAAGGATCATTTCCTCTGTTACTGAAAACCGAGTACGGGCGTTGAGGGAACTCTACGCCCGTTTCCGTGTGTTAAGGGTAAAATAAATATGGCAAAAAGAGATTATTATCAAGTTTTAGGCGTTACTAAAACCGCTGACGAGAAAGAGATCAAAAAAGCGTATAAACGTCTGGCAATGAAGTATCATCCAGATCGCAATCAGGGTGACAAGGAAGCAGAAAGTAAGTTTAAAGAAATTAAAGAAGCTTATGAAATTTTAACTGATGCGCAAAAACGCGCTGCTTATGATCAATATGGACATGCAGCTTTTGAACAAGGTGGCATGGGCGGTGGATTTAGCGGCGGTTTTGCTTCTGGCGCTGATTTTAGTGATATTTTTGGTGATGTATTTGGTGATATTTTTGGTGGTGGTAGGCGTCAGCGATCGGCTCGTGGGGCTGATCTCCAGTACGAAATTACCTTAACCTTAGAGGAAGCAGTGCGCGGGTTCAGCAAAGAGATCCGTATCCAGCCTTTAGAAAAATGTGATGTTTGTAACGGCAGTGGCGCTAAACCAGGCACTAAACCAGAAACTTGCTCAACTTGTCATGGGGCAGGTCAGGTACAAATCCGGCAAGGATTTTTTGCAGTTCAACAAACTTGTCCAACTTGCCATGGTCGTGGTCAAATCATCAAAGAACCTTGTATTAAATGTTATGGTCATGGCCGAGTAGAGAAATACAAAACTTTATCAGTAAAAATTCCACCAGGGGTTAATACAGGCGATCGTATTCGCTTAAATGGTGAAGGTGAGGCCGGAGAAAACGGCGCGCCAGCCGGTGATCTATATGTTCAGGTCAATGTCGCAAGACATGCTATTTTTGAGCGCGATGGCAATAACTTATATTGCGAAGTACCCATTAATTTTGCGATTGCAGCTCTAGGTGGTGAAATTGATGTACCGACACTTGATGGTCGGGTAAGTCTCAAAATTCCAGCTGAAACACAAACAGGAAAAATTTTCCGCATGAAAGGAAAAGGTGTGAAGCCTGTTCGTGGTGGTATGACGGGAGATTTAATGTGCCTTATCCTGGTGGAAACGCCGGTTAAACTAAATGAAAAACAAAAAGCATTGTTGAAGGAATTTGGTGAATCTTTGAATGGCGAAAGTGATGGCAGGAACAGCCCTCGTTCAAAGAGTTTCTTAGATAGTGTGAAAAAGTTTTTTGATGATCTGACCAAGTAACGATATTTAGCTAAATAGATAGAGCATCGATAGTCAGTGATCGGTGCTTTTTTTATTGATTAAAAATAAGAACACCCAATTTGATTTACGGAATAGAAGAGGTAGTTATAAAATTGCAGGTTAATTGTGGTTATTTAATTAATGTAAGTTATTTAATTCGTTCAATTTATGCAAATTATATTTAAAAATTTTAATTTTCAAGATTAATTTTGCCTGTTTTATGCAAGTTTCCTGCTTAAATTTCTATATAAAAATAAATTAAGATTAATTCCGGCTTTGTTGAATAAATATCAAATTACGTTCAAATACTAATAATCCAAACCATATTTATATAAGAACCAGTTATATTTGATCAGCCATTAAATGGCATAATAAATATTTCCATGTTATATAAAAAAATAAATATAGTTTTTATTTAAATAATATATGACATTAATTTAATCTAACTGCCTATAAATTTGACAAATTTTCAAATTACTTCCATATTTAGAGATGGTTAAATTAATATACTATAGGGTGTTAAGGTTATTAAAATGTCATCCATATTCAATAAGTTATTAGCATTCTTTTCAATAGGAGCAGCATGGGTTACTATGAAATCAAAAAAAGTAGTAAAAGTACTGAGCAACCATACTACTTTGTGTTAAAAGCCGCTAATCATGAAGTTATTGCAACTAGTGAGATGTATAAAACCAAAGCCGCAGTACAAAAAGGGATTGCCTCGGTGCAAAAAAATGGTCCAACCAAACAAGTGAAGGATCTTACCAGCGAAAGCTAAGCTATTCATTATTCTTCTAAAAGCTGCAGTTATTGGCAGCTTTTCCTTTTACCTGCTCTCTTGCTATCTTTAGCCTTACTAAAAATAAATCCATAAAATCTTTAGCAACTGCTATGCTGTTACTTTAACCGCAATAAACCCGATCAAATCCAAAGGAAGGTCACCATAAAACTCTACTATTCTGCCGGCGCTTGTTCACTTGCCCCGCATATTGTATTAAGAGAAACCGGCTTAGATTTTAGTATTGAACGGGTTGATCTAAAGAAAAAATGTACCGAGAAAGGAATTGATTTCTATACAATTAATCCTAAAAGCCAGGTACCGGTATTACAGTTAGATAACCATGATATTTTGACTGAAAATGCAGTTATTTTGCAATATATTGCCGATCAAGCCGCTGACTCAAATGATAAATGAATCGCGCCAATGGGCAGCTTGCAAAGTTATCATCAGCTCGAATTGGTTAATTACATTGCAACAGAATTACATAAAGGTTTTAGTCCGCTATTTTCACCTTTAACACCGGATAATTACCGTGAGATTGTGATAAAATCCTTGATCACTAAATTTAGCTATATGGAAAATTTGTTGGTTAAGCGTAAATTTATCAACGGTGAACACTTTACTATTGCTGATGCTTATTTATTTACTATTTATCGTTGGGCTACGGTAGTTAATATTGACCTCAGCCAATATCAACATCTAACACAGTATGTTGAAGAAAAAATTAACCAACGTAAAAGTGTACAGGAAGCATTAACTACTGAAGGTTTAATCTGATTTTAGCCTTGTTTGTTGCTCTTCAGCTTTGATTTAGCTTGAAGAGCAATGTCCTGCGATAAAATGCTTAATCAAGCTGTACCGCTTTAAAGTGATAAGCTGGATTTACCATTTTATCTTGCGCAGCAACCAGTTGTAATTCATATTTATGCATTGCTTTCGTCTTTAACACCACTTCATAAACCGCTGCCGCTACATGCTCTAATGCACTAGATAACGATTTGCCGTTTAATAAATTGACCAATATTAAGCCGCTGGTGAGATCGCCAACCCCAACCGGCTGCTGTTTACCAAAATCAATAAGTGGCCGACTGATATGCGAGCAATGCGCTTTGGTCACTAATAGCATTTCAAAACAGTCGGCATGATAACCGGCACGACTGAGATGTTTTACTAAAACCGTTTGCGGGCCTTGTGGACACAATTCTCTCGCTGCTAATAGCGCTTGTTCAACATTAGTAATTGATTTTCCAACTAATGTTTCCAGCTCTAATAGGTTAGGCGCCATTATGTCGCAGATAGGTAAAGCTTCATGACATAAAAACTCAGCCACACCCGGGGCAACAATACAGCCTTTTTCAGCATGTCCCATTACTGGATCACAGAAATAGCAAGCAGCAGGGTTACTTATTTTTATCTGTTTAACAATATCAACAATCGCTTTACCTTGTTCGGCAGAACCAATATAACCCGTCAGAACCGCATCACAATGTTTTAATTGGTGGATCTTAGCAATTCCGTTAACAATATCTGTTAAATGTTCAGGGGGCATAACACTACCTGTCCATTGTAGATATTGTGTATGATTAGAAAATTGCACCGTATTCAAGGGCCAGACATCAATTCCCATCCGTTGCATGGGAAAAACCGTGGCACTATTACCCGCATGGCCAAAAACAACATGCGACTGAATTGATAGAACACTTTTCATATATCACTCATTTTATTTTTGATAATACTCGCTGTTACAAAACAAAGTCGTTACTTTCTAAACAAGCAATTAACACATTAGTAATTAATCTAATAAATACCAATAAGTTAATCGCTATGTTAGACAAAACTTATAGTGATTAAATTTACCCTACTATGCCCCATTATTGCCAATTAACTAAGCAGTAATGTTTTTTACCACGCCTGATCAAAGAATAACGGCCAAATAGACGATCTTCCGCAGTAAAAACATATTCAGTATCAATACATTTCTTACCATTAATTGTGACCGCATTTGAGCTTATCATCGTTCTTGCCTGACCACGTGACGGGACCAATTTCGCCTCGACTAATGCCTGCTGTAAATCTGCCCCTGAATTTAATTTGATCATAGGCATGCCATCTTGCGCCAACTGAGCAAAATCAGCTGCAGTTAATGCAGCAATCGTATCGGAAAATAAGCTTTCAGTGATCCGTTTGGCAGCCTGTAAGCCCTCATCGCCATGTACTAACTGGGTAACTTGCTCCGCTAATACATACTGTGCTCGTGGGGCTTTACCACTGTTTTGATCCTCACTTTGCAAGGCGTTAATTTCTTCAATTGGCATAAAGGTAAAAAACTTAAGAAAACGGTACACATCCGCATCAGCAGTATTAACCCAAAATTGATAAAACTTATATGGGCTGGTTTTTTGCGGATCTAACCAAACCGCCCCCGCTTCGGTCTTGCCAAATTTAGTTCCATCAGATTTAGTAATTAACGGCACCGTCAAACCAAAAACCTTTTTTTGATGTAAACGTCGAGTGAGATCAATGCCTGAAGTAATATTGCCCCATTGATCAGAGCCGCCTATCTGTAATTCAACATTATGTTGGTGACAAAGGTTGGCAAAATCATAAGACTGAAGCAAATTATAGGAGAACTCAGTAAAAGAGATGCCTGCATCATCGCTCTCAAGTCGTTGTTTAACAGATTCTTTATTGATCATTTGATTAACAGAAAAATGTTTACCGATATCGATCAAGAAGGTCAAGACATCCATTTGACCAAACCAATCATAATTATTAACTACCTTGGCACTATTTTTACCACAATCAAAATCAAGAAATGGCGAAACCTGTTGACGAATTTTTTCTACCCATTGCTGCACTGTTTCATTGGTATTTACTTTACGCTCAGTGGCTTTAAAACTTGGATCGCCAATTAAACCTGTCGCCCCACCCACTAAAGCTACTGGTTGATGTCCCATTTGCTGGAAACGATTTAAACATAGCAAAGGAACCAAATGCCCTAAATGCAAGCTATCAGCGGTTGGATCAAATCCACAATATAGCGCTACTGATCCCTGGGATAGTTTCTCTATTAATGCCTTTTCATCCGTCAGCTGAGCTATTAAACCCCGCTCTTGCAATTGTTCAATTAGGTTTTTGCTAACCATCAATAACTCCATCAATTTTTTTATTTCGTCGATTTTGTGGATAAATATAATATAAATAAGCGCGATAGAATAAAACGCGAGTCAAATAAGTGCCAGTTAAAAATCATTTTTTACGTTTATGGCGCCACGCGATCAATTTGCCAATGGTCATGTTGCCATTGATACAAAAATCGATCAGTAGCCGTTTAGTGCCACCTTGCCAAAATTCAACACTGTTAAATCTGACGCGATAGCCGCCCCAAAAACTAGGTAAGGGAATTTCACCATTTTTAACTTTTTGTTTTAATTCAAAAAATTTATTTTCTAATAGACTTCTAGCCGAAATTTTTGCTGATTGTTGTGAAGCCCAGGCCGCTATTTGACTATCTTTTGGTCGACTATGAAAATATTTTATTACCTCACGTGGAGTGAGTTTTTCTGCCTCACCCAAGAAGCAAACCTGACGCTCTAACTGATACCAGGGAAATAGTAAACTGACTTTATTGTTATGAACGATATGTTGTGCCTTACGACTAGATAAATTAGTATAAAATATCAGTCCATTTTTATCATAATGTTTAAGTAATACAATGCGTTGGTATGGTTGTCCATCGCTGTCTACGGTTGCAACAGACATCGCTGTTGGATCGGCTAATTTTGCTTCATAAGCCTGCTTTAACCAACGCTCAAACAATACTAATGGCTGGTCGGTTAAATCCTTACGTCTTAAACCACCTTGGGTATATTCCCGTCTTAAACTAGCAATATCCAACTGAATTTTTTCTACCATTTTTTTGCCTCTGTCTTGTTACGATAGATATCATGTTATTCACTATTGGCCGGATAAATTGCGCCTAATACTGTTTCCTGGTTAGCGCCAGTAACAGAGGGTAAATTGCCTGGCAAACCCGATAAGGTACGAGCCGCTAGCCAAGCAAAAGCCAAAGCTTCGACATTATCTCCACTCAAACCATATTTATCTGTTGATGCCACTACAATATTGGTTAACAATTCGCTTAACCTTGCCATAAGATAGCTATTTTTAGCTCCTCCACCACAAACCAACAAACAATCTGCTTTGTCATAAAGCAAAACCTGATCAACGATTGAACGGATGGTTAATTCTGCCAAAGTGGCCTGTATATCCTGGGCTGATAAATTTAAGTATGATGTCAGATATTTTTGTAACCAAGCATAATTGAAATATTCTCTACCCGTACTTTTGGGCGCTGGCCGCTTAAAATAGGGATCCGCTAGCATTTCAGCCAGCAGCGACTTATTAACCCGCCCTGAGCGCGCCCAATCGCCGTTATTATCATAAGGTTTATTTAAATGTTGATTGACCCAGATATCCAACAGCATATTTCCAGGTCCGGTATCATAGCCTTTAATTATTGAATTCCCAAATAAAGTAGTGAGATTAGCGATACCACCTATATTTAAAATAATACGATTTTGATCAGGATGACTAAGTACCTTGTGATGAAAAGCTGGTACTAAAGGTGCACCTTGCCCACCATACGCCATATCTCTACGACGAAAATCACCTACTTCGGTGATGTTAGTTAACGCAACAATTCTATTATTATCGCCTAATTGCAGAGTAAAAGGCCGTTTGCCAGTAGGTTGGTGCCAAACTGTTTGCCCATGACACCCTATCGCGGTAATATCTGTGGCCGATAATAATTGCTGTTTTAATAGGTTATTGATCGCTTCACCATATAACGAGCCGAGCTGATAAGCAATTGCACCTATTGTTGCTAAGGTGACTGCCTGACCTTGACATATAGACAAGACTTGATTTTTTAATTCAGTGGAAAAAGGAAAGGAAATCGCACCTAGCTAAATCACATTTTTGTCATCAATATCTGCCAAAACAACATCAACCCCATCGAGACTGGTACCTGACATCACCCCTATATAGCGACCTGCTTTCATGTTTGACCTCTGATTATTTTATCTATACTTCGTTTTAGTTATCCAATATACTTATTGGCATAGTTTTTCACTTCAAACATTTAACTCATTGAAAAAAAATAAAAAAGTAACAGTTTAAAAATATTTAAATTAAAAATAAATTAATTAAGCTGAATTTATTACTTTAAGGGCTTTGTTGAATAAATCGAACTTTTAGGTGATTGGCGGAGCTGATCGCTAAATTCGTTTCAACATCAGGTCCCCATGGCAAAGCAAAAGTTTAAAATTACCAACTGGCCCGCGTACAACAAGGCACTCAGACAACGCGGTTCCCTGACGGTCTGGCTTGATGAGTCGGCCATCGCTGGATGGACTGACAGTTCTTCGCCTGAAGGTCGTGGCCGGCCGCTTTACTACAGCGATATGGCTGTTACCACTGTCCTGATGATGAAGCGTGTGTTTAACCTGTCGCTCCGGGCATTACAGGGCTTCGTTGATTCGATTTTTAAACTCATGTCTTTGCCGCTGTGCTGTCCGGACTACTCGCTGGTCAGCAGACGAGCAAAGAGCGTCAACATCAGCATAAAAACGCCAACGCGTGGTGAAATCTCGCATCTGGTCATCGACAGTACCGGTCTGAAGGTCTTTGGCGAAGGTGAAAGGAAAGTCAGGCAGCATGGGGCTGACAGACGAAGAGTGTGGCGCAAGCTTCATCTGGCAGCAGACAGTGTGACTCATGAGATTATCTGTGCCGACTTATCGCTCAGCGGAACGACAGATGCGCAGGCACTGCCGGGCCTGATTAACCAAACCCACCGGAAAATCAGGGAAGTGTCAGCAGACGGTGCTTATGACGCCTGTTACTGCCACGATGCGTTGCTAAGAAAGAAAATCAGGCCCCTTATCCCGCCGCGAAGCGGAGCGAAATACTGGCCGGACAAGTACCATGAACGTAACCATGCGGTGGCGAATCAGCGTCTGAGCAGGAGTAATGATATGTGGAAAAAGAAAGTGGGTTATCACCGGCGTTCAGTGGCAGAAACAGCGATGTTCCGCATAAAAACTTTGCTGGGTGGCCATCTGAGGCTGCGTGACTATGAGGCTCAGGTAGGTGAAGCAATGGCGATGGTCAAAGCGCTGAACCGTATGACGTTGTTGGGTATGCCACACAGCGTCAGGATCGGATAACAGCTGTAGCAGAGGGAGCCATCCTGGCGGCTAATTCTGATTTATTCAACAAAGCCCTGTAGAAAAATAGAGAAAAAAGACAAGCAACCAGATAAAGGCTACTAAGTTATTTTTTTTATTTGGTGAAGAATTAAACATATAATTTATGCTCATCAATTTTGGTTTTTTTAACATAAGTTTTTATGTCTTATTTTCATTATCAGCTATTTTGGTGGCTGATAATTTTTTGAACATTAATCTAAATAGAAATAATTGCAACAAAAATATTGTTACCTTTAAGCAATTGTTTGGAATATGTTGCCAGTTTTTTGGTTGGAAAAATTATATTTTAATTTGACTAACACCATAGTCAATTATTTTTGTTTTTTATAATAAATATAAAAAATACTGTAATAATAACAATAGTAAGTTTTTTTTGTGACAAAATAAATAAAATTCAATCTTCTTTTTGCATCTTTTATCTGTTTTGCCGAAAGTATTAACTAAACGATTTATTGGGTTAATTTGGGGAATTAAATATCTTGATAGCTTAAATTTAATATTGATAATTAGTGTTTAGAAAAATTTATATTTAACTAGAGAGATTGTAATAAAGAATTAAACCGGCGAAATAGAATATTATTGAATAATAATTATTTGTGTAAAATAGATTTATTAATAAAAAATATTTTATTGTGAAATTTATAATAAAAAAATTTATTAAAAGATTAATAATAATGTAAGTGAAAACGGCTTTGTTGAATAAATCAGAATTAGCCGCCAGGATGGCTCCCTCTGCTACAGCTGTTATCCGATCCTGACGCTGTGTGGCATACCCAACAACGTCATACGGTTCAGCGCTTTGACCATCGCCATTGCTTCACCTACCTGAGCCTCATAGTCACGCAGCCTCAGATGGCCACCCAGCAAAGTTTTTATGCGGAACATCGCTGTTTCTGCCACTGAACGCCGGTGATAACCCACTTTCTTTTTCCACATATCATTACTCCTGCTCAGACGCTGATTCGCCACCGCATGGTTACGTTCATGGTACTTATCCGGCCAGTATTTCGCTTCGCTTCGCGGCGGGATAAGGGGCCTGATTTTCTTTCTTAGCAACGCATCGTGGCAGTAACAGGCGTCATAAGCACCGTCTGCTGACACTTCCCTGATTTTCCGGTGGGTTTGGTTAATCAGGCCCGGCAGTGCCTGCGCATCTGTCGTTCCGCTGAGCGATAAGTCGGCACAGATAATCTCATGATTCACACTGTCTGCTGCCAGATGAAGCTTGCGCCACACTCTTCGTCTGTCAGCCCCATGCTGCCTGACTTTCCATTCACCTTCGCCAAAGACCTTCAGACCGGTACTGTCGATGACCAGATGCGAGATTTCACCACGCGTTGGCGTTTTTATGCTGATGTTGACGCTCTTTGCTCGTCTGCTGACCAGCGAGTAGTCCGGACAGCACAGCGGCAAAGACATGAGTTTAAAAATCGAATCAACGAAGCCCTGTAATGCCCGGAGCGACAGGTTAAACACACGCTTCATCATCAGGACAGTGGTAACAGCCATATCGCTGTAGTAAAGCGGCCGGCCACGACCTTCAGGCGAAGAACTGTCAGTCCATCCAGCGATGGCCGACTCATCAAGCCAGACCGTCAGGGAACCGCGTTGTCTGAGTGCCTTGTTGTACGCGGGCCAGTTGGTAATTTTAAACTTTTGCTTTGCCATGGGGACCTGATGTTGAAACGAATTTAGCGATCAGCTCCGCCAATCACCTAAAAGTTCGATTTATTCAACAAAGCCCAGTTGACACTAAAGTAACGCAATCAATTATATTGTAAATTTTAATTAATAAACCAACTATATAAATTGAAATAATAGTCATGTTCACGTTATATTAATATCAGTAATGAATGGTTTTTAAACTTAAAAAGAGGCTTATATGCGCTTACTTCATACCATGTTACGGGTTGGCGATCTGCAACGCTCAATTCATTTTTATACTGAAATATTAGGTATGCGTCTATTACGCACAAGTGAAAATCCTACATACAAATACTCCCTCGCCTTCGTCGGCTTTTATGATGAAAGTAAAGGTGCCGTAATCGAATTAACCTATAATTGGGGTGTTGAGCATTACCAGATGGGTACCGCCTTTGGTCACATTGCATTAGGTGTTGATAACGTTGCAGATACCTGTAGTAGCATAAGACGAGCAGGCGGCAAGGTGACGCGCGAAGCAGGCCCCGTAAAAGGTGGCTTAACGATTATTGCATTTGTGGAAGATCCTGATGGCTATCAAATTGAATTGATTGAAAAGAAAAATGCCAGTAATGCTTTAGGTAACTGACGCTTTTCGTCATTGATCGAGCATCTATCCATACATTTTCTATACTTAAGCCAATTTTATGCATTTTAGCCAAAATTTGGCATAATATCTTTATTCTCAAGTATAAAGTCTTAAGCAAATGTCTAATAAAAAAAATGGTGTTAACACGCTGGCAAAGCGTTTTCGAGGTTATTATCCTGTCGTTATCGATGTAGAAACTGGTGGGTTTAATGCACAACAAGATGCGCTATTAGAAGTTGCGGCTATGACGCTAAAAATGGATCAAGGGGGTTGGTTAGAGATTGATGAAAAACTCCATTTCCATGTTGAACCTTTTGCAGGAGCAAATATAGAAGCAACTGCACTGGCTTTCACTGGCATCGACCCAACTAATCCTTTACGTAACGCTGTCGATGAGTATACCGCTTTACATGCAATTTTTAAGATGGTTAGAAAAGGCATTAAAAATAATGATTGCAATCGGGCAATTATTGTTGCCCACAATGCCAATTTTGATCATAGTTTTATTATGGCTGCCGCTCAACGAGCAAATCTAAAACGTAATCCGTTCCACCCTTTTGCGACTTTCGATACCGCAACCCTCAGCGGGCTGGTTTTTGGTCAAACAATTTTAGCTAAAGCTTGTTATACCGCAGGGATCCCTTTTGATGGTAAACAGGCACATGGCGCTCTTTACGACACCGATAGAACGGCATTACTGTTTTGTGAAATCGTCAATAAATGGAAAAAATTAGGTGGCTGGCCATTAATAACCGATTAATGATCAAAGGCAGTGGTAACGCATAATTTTACTGCCTTCTAATTAACTATTTATTTTGTAAGGTGATTTAGCTACTCAGTGCCGGGCTGTTCTGAAGTGCGATATTTATCGGCAGTGGCGGTGATCAATTCCTGTAATTTACCCTGCTGATACATTTCAATAATGATATCGCAACCACCAATTAGCTCACCATCAACCCATAACTGAGGAAATGTTGGCCAGTTTGCATACTTAGGTAACTCACTACTAATATCAGGGTTTTGCAAAATATCTACATAAGCAAAACGTTCACCACAAGCAGAAAGAGCTTGAACCGCCTGGGCAGAGAAACCACAGCTTGGAAATTTAGGTGAGCCTTTCATGTATAAAAGAATTGGATTTTCTTTTACCTGGAGTTTAATTTTTTCTATGGTCGTCATTGTTACTTCCTTAAAAACTAAATCTATTATTTTGCACTACGCGAACATAACATTGATATAGAATACCATTTTCTATCAATACTTGATAACCCTTTGCGGCTATCTTTATTATGTTCCAATCGTATTTAATAAAAATTGATTAACATAATTATTAAGTTATCTATATAAAAATGATAATTTCAATATGTTTATATTTTGTATTTATCAACTGGTTGCGCAATACGAATAAAAAAGGAGTCTGCAATGTCTTTCCAATTACCACCATTACCTTATGCTAAAAATGCTTTAGAGCCCCATATTTCTCAAGAAAAGTTAGAATACCATTATGGCAAACACCATAGCACTTATGTCAATAATCTAAAGGCTTTGTTGAATAAATCGAACTTTTAGGTGATTGGCGGAGCTGATCGCTAAATTCGTTTCAACATCAGGTCCCCATGGCAAAGCAAAAGTTTAAAATTACCAACTGGCCCGCGTACAACAAGGCACTCAGACAACGCGGTTCCCTGACGGTCTGGCTTGATGAGTCGGCCATCGCTGGATGGACTGACAGTTCTTCGCCTGAAGGTCGTGGCCGGCCGCTTTACTACAGCGATATGGCTGTTACCACTGTCCTGATGATGAAGCGTGTGTTTAACCTGTCGCTCCGGGCATTACAGGGCTTCGTTGATTCGATTTTTAAACTCATGTCTTTGCCGCTGTGCTGTCCGGACTACTCGCTGGTCAGCAGACGAGCAAAGAGCGTCAACATCAGCATAAAAACGCCAACGCGTGGTGAAATCTCGCATCTGGTCATCGACAGTACCGGTCTGAAGGTCTTTGGCGAAGGTGAATGGAAAGTCAGGCAGCATGGGGCTGACAGACGAAGAGTGTGGCGCAAGCTTCATCTGGCAGCAGACAGTGTGACTCATGAGATTATCTGTGCCGACTTATCGCTCAGCGGAACGACAGATGCGCAGGCACTGCCGGGCCTGATTAACCAAAACCACCGGAAAATCAGGGAAGTGTCAGCAGACGGTGCTTATGACGCCTGTTACTGCCACGATGGGTTGCTAAGAAAGAAAATCAGGCCCCTTATCCCGCCGCGAAGCGGAGCGAAATACTGGCCGGACAAGTACCATGAACGTAACCATGCGGTGGCGAATCAGCGTCTGAGCAGGAGTAATGATATGTGGAAAAAGAAAGTGGGTTATCACCGGCGTTCAGTGGCAGAAACAGCGATGTTCCGCATAAAAACTTTGCTGGGTGGCCATCTGAGGCTGCGTGACTATGAGGCTCAGGTAGGTGAAGCAATGGCGATGGTCAAAGCGCTGAACCGTATGACGTTGTTGGGTATGCCACACAGCGTCAGGATCGGATAACAGCTGTAGCAGAGGGAGCCATCCTGGCGGCTAATTCTGATTTATTCAACAAAGCCTAATCTAAATAATGTAATTAAAGGGACTAACTTTGAGGGTAAATCATTAGAAGAAATTATAACAACCGCCCAAGGAGGCATATTTAATAATGCCGCCCAAGTCTGGAACCATACCTTTTATTGGCACTGCTTAGCGCCTAATGCTGGTGGCGAACCAACAAGTAAAATAGCTGAGGTCATTAATCAACATTTTGCCTATTTTGAAAAATTTAAGCAGCAGTTTACCGATGCGGCGATCAAAAATTTTGGTTACGGCTGGACATGGTTAGTCAAACAGGCAAATGGCAAGCTTTCCATCGTCAATACTTCTAATGCCGCAACACCAGTCAGCGGTGATGATAAACCATTACTGACTGTTGATATATGGGAGCATGCTTACTACATTGATTATCGTAATGCACGAGCGGAATACTTGACAAACTTTTGGTCGCTGGTTAACTGGAAATTTGTCGAACAAAATTTGTTGCCATAATTTAATGGATATGATTTGAAAAAGTGTTAAAAATTAAACAGCCATAACAGACTCCTGGCTATGGCTGTTATTAAATATTGTCACGAACAGCAATTACATAATTAATATTAAATAACATCGTAAATTACATTATTTATAATACTGGGTTAGTAAATAAACGAATTTTATTATTAATCTAGCCACTGCATCACTGTGAGTTTTTCTCTTAATTATTTGTATATTGCTCAGTTAATTGATGGATCAACATCTTCAATTGGCGCTCTAGCTAAAGAAATGCTTTCATTTGGCATTTCAGCTTCATCATTAACAGTAAGAGCTGAATTTTGCCTTAAAGTTGCCCGATATTCGGCTGCTCTTATAGCAGGAAGATTGGCTTCTTCAAAATCTTCTTGCTCTCTTTCTCATATCAACCTATCAAAGTCATTAACATTGAAAGTAGAATTTGTGCCATTTTCTTCGCTATTTAACCATGAAAATTCACTTCTTGCTGGGCTTTGTTGAATAAATCAGAATTAGCCGACAGGATGGCTCCCTCTGCTACAGCTGTTATCCGATCCTGACGCTGTGTGGCATACCCAACAACGTCATACGGTTCAGCGCTTTGACCATCGCCATTGCTTCACCTACCTGAGCCTCATAGTCACGCAGCCTCAGATGGCCACCCAGCAAAGTTTTTATGCGGAACATCGCTGTTTCTGCCACTGAACGCCGGTGATAACCCACTTTCTTTTTCCACATATCATTACTCCTGCTCAGACGCTGATTCGCCACCGCATGGTTACGTTCATGGTACTTGTCAGGCCGGTATTTCGCTCCGCTTCGCGGCGGGATAAGGGGCCTGATTTTCTTTCTTAGCAACGCGTCGTGGCAGTAACAGGCGTCATAAGCACCGTCTGCTAACACTTCCCTGATTTTCCGGTGGGTTTGGTTAATCAGGCCCGGCAGTGCCTGCGCATCTGTCGTTCCGCTGAGCGATAAGTCGGCACAGATAATCTCATGAGTCACACTGTCTGCTGCCAGATGAAGCTTGCGCCACACTCTTCGTCTGTCAGCCCCATGCTGCCTGACTTTCCATTCACCTTCGCCAAAGACCTTCAGACCGGTACTGTCGATGACCAGATGCGAGATTTCACCACGCGTTGGCGTTTTTATGCTGATGTTGACGCTCTTTGCTTGTCTGCTGACCAGCGAGTAGTCCGGACAGCACAGCGGCAAAGACATGAGTTTAAAAATCGAATCAACGAAGCCCTGTAATGCCCGGAGCGACAGGTTAAACACACGCTTCATCATCAGGACAGTGGTAACAGCCATATCGCTGTAGTAAAGCGGCCGGCCACGACCTTCAGGCGAAGAACTGTCAGTCCATCCAGCGATGGCCGACTCATCAAGCCAGACCGTCAGGGAACCGCGTTGTCTGAGTGCCTTGTTGTACGCTGGCCAGTTGGTAATTTTAAACTTTTGCTTTGCCATGGGGACCTGATGTTGAAACGAATTTAGCGATCAGATCCGCCAATCACCTAAAAGTTCGATTTATTCAACAAAGCCCTTAAACACAAAAACAATAAATAGCTATAGATATAGAATGTTTAGTAAACTAAAAGTGCGTAGTGATGTAGAATTAACTCATATAGCTATAACGAATGGATTGATTCAAACAGAGAGTTTTTATTATAGTGCCTGAACTATTTGAACCGAAAGTATTTTTGCAGACAGTCACCAATCAACCAGGTGTATATCGTATGTACGATACATCTGGGGTGGTTATTTATGTCGGCAAAGCTAAGGATTTAAAAAAACGGTTAGCGAGTTATTTTAGAGGGCAAGTAACGAGCCGTAAAACCGAACAACTTGTTAAAAATATTGCTCAGATTGACATTACTGTAACACATACAGAAAACGAGGCTTTATTACTTGAACATAACTATATTAAAGGTTATCAGCCTCGTTATAATGTTCTGTTAAGGGATGATAAATCCTATCCTTATATTTTTTTAAGTGCGGATAAACATCCACGTTTGGCTATGCATCGTGGTGCTATGAAGGCAAAGGGGGACTATTTTGGCCCATTTCCAAGTGTTCATGCTGTCATAGAAACGCTGGCTTTATTACAAAAGTTATTTCCATTGCGTCAGTGTGAAGACCGTGTCTATCGCAACCGATCCAGACCATGCCTCCAATATCAAATTAATCGCTGTCTTGGGCCCTGTGTTAAGGGGCTGGTTGCTGATGAAGAATATCATCAACAAGTAGAATATGTTCGTTTATTCTTATCGGGTAAGGATCAGCAAGTTCTTAATCAATTAATCCAAAATATGGAGCAGGCCAGTCAAGCTCTTAAATTTGAAAGTGCAGCGCGTTATCGCGATCAAATACACGCCGTTAGAGCGGTTACAGAGCAACAATTTGTCACTGGTAATACGCAAGATCTAGATGTAATTAGCGTTGCTTATCACTTAGGTATTGCTTGTGTTCAGGTGCTCTTTATTCGCCAAGAGAAAGTACTTGGTAGCCGTAGTTATTATCCAAAGATCCCTGCAAATACGCAATTAAGTGAAGTTGTGCAAACATTTTTAGGTCAATTTTATTTACAGGGTAGTGAAATTCGCTCTTTACCGGCAGAAATATTATTGGATTTTTTATTACCGGAAAAAGCGCTATTTGCTAATTTATTGACTAAAATAGCGGGACGTAAAATTAACATTCAAGTGAAACCGCGAGGTATAAAAGCTAAATATTTAAAACTGGCTCGTACTAATGCAGCGACAGCATTGACCACCAAAGTTGCACAACAATCAACTATTCACCAAAGAATAGAGGCATTAGCTGACTTGCTAGGACTAGAAAAAATTTATCGCATGGAATGTTTTGACATTAGTCATACATCGGGGCAGCAAACTGTAGCATCTTGTGTTGTTTTTGATAGTAATGGGCCCTTACGTTCTGAATATCGTCGTTATAATATAATTGATATTACGCCGGGTGATGACTATGCTGCTATGTATCAAGTTTTAACGAGACGTTATGGTAAACATGTAGATGAAAATAAAGTACCGGATGTTATTTTTATTGATGGTGGCAAGGGACAACTGGCTCAAGCAATCGGTGTATTCCAGGCATTAAATGTTGATTGGGACATAACGCGATCCAAATTGATAGGGATAGCTAAAGGACATGATCGCAAAGCCGGCTTAGAAACATTGTTTTTTAAACCTGATGGAGAAGGTCTTTCATTACCGCCTGATTCACCAGCGCTACACTTAATACAAAATATTCGTGATGAATCACATAATCACGCGATTACAGGACATCGTCAGCGTAGGGCGAAAGTTAGAAATACCAGCACCTTAGAGTCTATTGAAGGGGTAGGTCCTAAACGTCGGCAGATGCTACTTAAATATATGGGGGGCTTACAAGCTTTACGTAATGCGAGTCTTGATGAAATCGCAAAAGTGCCAACGATTTCATATGCACTAGCAGAAAAAATTTATAATGCGTTAAAGCAATAAGCGTAGTGTAATTGTATATATATTTTATTTTGGCCAGACAATTATAGAGCATGATGCAATTAAATATTCCAACTTGGTTAACACTTTTTCGTATCATATTGATTCCGTTTTTTGTGTTATTTTTTTATCTTCCTTTTCACTGGGCGCCTTTTGTTTGTGCGTTTCTTTTTGTCATTGCTGCGTTAACTGATTGGTTTGATGGTTTTCTTGCCAGATTGTGGCAGCAAACAACCAGATTTGGTGCATTTTTAGATCCGGTCGCTGATAAAATTATGGTAGTAACGGCATTAGTATTGGTGACCGAATATTATCATACTTGGTGGGTTACATTACCGACAGTGACTATGATAGCGCGTGAAATCATTATTTCCTCATTACGGGAATGGATGGCGGAGGTAGGAAAACGTAGTTGTGTAGCTGTTTCTTGGATTGGAAAATTTAAAACAGCCGCCCAGATGCTCTCATTAGTTGGATTACTGTGGCATCCTAATATTCAAATTGAGGTAATTGCTCTCATATTACTTTATTTTGCGGCTATTTTAACGTTTTGGTCTATGTTTCAATATTTATCTGGCGCCTGGAAGAATTTGAATGACGCTTGATCGAAATGATTGAAAAATCAGCGAACGAACCGAATTAATTAATAATAGTATTGACTCAATACAGGAAACAAGTAGAATGCAGCGCATCAAACGATGCTGGGTTTAACTAACTAAGTATTGTGAGAATGCGGGAATAGCTCAGTTGGTAGAGCACGACCTTGCCAAGGTCGGGGTCGCTAGTTCGAGTGTCGTTTCCCGCTCCAATATCAGCCCTACATATCAGCCCTACATATAAGCTAGATTGAGTAGGGCGCGTTGGCAGAGTGGCCATGCAGCGGATTGCAAATCCGTGTACCCCGGTTCGAATCCGGGACGCGCCTCCAGAATTTAGTCCAGGTGGTGAAATCGGTAGACACAAGGGATTTAAAATCCCTCGGCCTTAAGGCTGTGCGGGTTCAAGTCCCGCCCTGGGCACCATATTAAACACTTGTTGATTATCAACGAGCTAGCAGTAAAAAAGAGCAACCTTTACGGTTGCTTTTTTTGTGAGTTAAATCACGTTTCACTATTATTTCGCTATTACCTTTCACTATATCATTTCACTATATTTTTTTGTCACCGCTCTTTTTTATGACCACCGACTATTGGAACAATATTTATTGTTCTGTCATAGCGAGCAGTTTGTGTCATTTTTTTATGACCCGATATTTGCTATTTTCTGATAGGAGGCAATGCCGCAGGTGATGACATTGTCAACCGAAGGCGGTGAGCAGCAAACACAGGAAATACCATTTTTAGAAGATGAGCAGGTAGAAACCGTTGATACCTTTAAAAATGGGATTACCCAGGTTTATAACACTGGCACAGTCACACTAGTGTCAGGATCAGCTATTGTTAGCGAAACTGGCACCAAATGGAATAGTAATAATCCTGTTGTTTCGATTGGTATGTTAATACTTATACAACATAACAATATTAATTACCCTTACCTAATCAAAGCGGTTAACAGTGACAATGAATTAGTTCTAGCCGAAGCAGCGATATTTAGTGCAACAAATATCACCTATATATTAATCTTACTGAACCCAACAACAATAGTGACGCCACACGTGCCTTGGTTGCCGCGAATGCCTATATTATTTATTTTTTGCAAAATATGGACACTTGGCTGACAGAAACTGGCGTAGTTGAGATCAGCTTGCCAAGTGGTAATACAGTTAAATTAGAGTCGATTAAAGCACTGCAAGAACTTATCGAAAAAACAAGCAAAACTGTGGGTGATAAATTTGATAAAAACAGTGTTGTGCAAGCAATTGGTAGAGCTACTGATAAAGTTATGAGTCAAAAGGAAATTATTGATGGTAAACCTAATTATTATACTGACGGTGAGCAAGTTGATATTCCGATGTCGACCTGGTTGGATGTTAGGGTAGAGATGCCTCCGAACTCTGTGTGGCATCAAAAACAACATTCAATTAAACAAGATTAAATTATTTATCGGTAAATTTAATATTAATTAAATAATAGAATTATTTTTGTGAAAATTAATTTACATAAGACACGGGGTAGTTAAATATAATATTCATTTATTTTAATAAAAATTAAAATATCTATTTATCTAAAATTTGCTATGCTTTTTGTTGTTTATCGGTTGCAAAATATATTTTTCATAAATAGCAGGGAAACATAATATGAGCGTATGGGACAGCTTTTATCGATTAGATTACCTTGATATCGGATTTTATAGTAATTTCTCAGCGAAAAAAGCAACGATTTATGGTAATGGAAAAAACCAAGTTGAACTTTATTTTAAAGTTAAAATTTTAGATAAAATAATAATCCGATTGATATTCCTGATGAGGAGCTAATTAATAATATCTATTTAGTCAATTATATTGATGGTAATACAAATATCAATCCTTGGAATCAAACCAGCAGAAAAGATGATTATGTTAAAGTTATCTCTTGGGATGTTCAATCGAGTGATAAACCAGTAGAAAACTATGCTGGTGAAAAAGTATTAAAGTATTACCTTTCTGTACCGACAGGAAATAATGGTATTGATATTAGTGCCGAGATTCATATTCCTGGCGTGGGTGATTTTAATACCAGTTCAACTGGCACTGCAACCAAAAACGGACCACGAGGTGAAGTCGGTTCGACATTTATTTCTCCAAAATTTGCACATGTTAATTCAATTCCGGCAGTTGATTATACTCGGAGTGGCTTTGTTGAATAAATCAGAATTAGCCGCCAGGATGGCTCCCTCTGCTACAGCTGTTATCCGATCCTGACGCTGTGTGGCATACCCAACAACGTCATACGGTTCAGCGCTTTGACCATCGCCATTGCTTCACCTACCTGAGCCTCATAGTCACGCAGCCTCAGATGGCCACCCAGCAAAGTTTTTATGCGGAACATCGCTGTTTCTGCCACTGAACGCCGGTGATAACCCACTTTCTTTTTCCACATATCATTACTCCTGCTCAGACGCTGATTCGCCACCGCATGGTTACGTTCATGGTACTTGTCCGGCTAGTATTTCGCTCCGCTTCGCGGCGGGATAAGGGGCCTGATTTTCTTTCTTAGCAACCCATCGTGGCAGTAACAGGCGTCATAAGCACCGTCTGCTGACACTTCCCTGATTTTCCGGTGGGTTTGGTTAATCAGGCCCGGCAGTGCCTGCGCATCTGTCGTTCCGCTGAGCGATAAGTCGGCACAGATAATCTCATGATTCACACTGTCTGCTGCCAGATGAAGCTTGCGCCACACTCTTCGTCTGTCAGCCCCATGCTGCCTGACTTTCCATTCACCTTCGCCAAAGACCTTCAGACCGGTACTGTCGATGACCAGATGCGAGATTTCACCACGCGTTGGCGTTTTTATGCTGATGTTGACGCTCTTTGCTCGTCTGCTGACCAGCGAGTAGTCCGGACAGCACAGCGGCAAAGACATGAGTTTAAAAATCGAATCAACGAAGCCCTGTAATGCCCGTAGCGACAGGTTAAACACACGCTTCATCATCAGGACAGTGGTAACAGCCATATCGCTGTAGTAAAGCGGCCGGCCACGACCTTCAGGCGAAGAACTGTCAGTCCATCCAGCGATGGCCGACTCATCAAGCCAGACCGTCAGGGAACCGCGTTGTCTGAGTGCCTTGTTGTACGCGGGCCAGTTGGTAATTTTAAACTTTTGCTTTGCCATGGGGACCTGATGTTGAAACGAATTTAGCGATCAGCTCCGCCAATCACCTAAAAGTTCGATTTATTCAACAAAGCCCGTTATATCCTGATATATATAAAGATAAAAATAATGAAAAAGGTATCAATGATGAAAAAATATATTGCCAAAATAGTGGCAGCGGTTGCACTTTTTTTGTTGGTCATTGGCCAAAATTGGGCATCGGAGAATAAAGTGACCGTTTTTGCTGCCGCATCGTTAACCAATGCCTTAAATGATATCGTAACGCAATATGAAAAGGATCATAATACTAAAATTATTGCCGCTTATGCTTCCTCCTCAACGTTAGCCAGACAAATTGAACAGGGTGCTCCGGCCGATATTTTTATCTCTGCTGACCAACAATGGATGGATTAGGTGCAACAGAAACAACTTATGGTTAATGCCAGTCGCCATACTTTGTTAGGTAATAATTTAGTTCTTATTGCGCCAATAAATTCAACACTAAAACCAATCACAATTAGCCAAAAAACTGATTGGCGCACACTTGCCAATGGTGAACTAATAATGGTGAACGAATTGCTGTCGGTGATCCTGATCATGTCCCGGTTGGTATCTATGCTAAACAGGCACTAGTTGCTTTAGGCGCCTGGAAAACCGTTGATACAATGTTAGCCAGAACCAATAATGTTCGCAGTGGTATGGCATGATTTGAGTTGAATGAAGCACCATTAGGCATAGTGTATGGCTCTGATGTGGTGGTGAGTAAAAAGGTTAAAGTAGTTGGCATATTTCTAGAGAACAGTTATAACGCTATCGAATACCCGATGGAGATTGTCAAAAATCATCAGACTAATCAGGTTAACGATTTTTTTGCCTATTTAAAAACGCCGGCCGCAGCGGCAATATTTAAAAATTATGGTTTTAGGCCATTATAGGAAATTAATTTTTGCAGATGCTAAGTGAATATGAGTGGCAAGCTATTATTTTAAGCTTAAAAGTATCGAGTGGCGGTATTGGTGAGTCTGCCTTTAGGAATATTAATGGCCTGGATCTTGGTGCGTTGTCATTTTCCGGGCAAAACATTACTCGATAGTCTGATCCATTTACCGCTAGTATTACCGCCAGTAGTGGTAGGTTATCTCCTTTTACTGTCATTTGGTCGCCATGGGGCAATAGGTGAATGGCTATACGATTGGTTTTGATTTAGTTTTACTTTTAGTTGGCGAGGTGCCGCTTTAGCTTCTGCCATCATCGCTTTTCCATTGTTGGTTAGAGCAATAAGATTAGCATTGGAGGGGGTTGATAGACGCCTTGAGCAGGCCGCCAGAACCTTAGGCGCTAATCAATTACGGATTTTTTTACCATCACCTTACCGCTTATCTTACCGGGAATTATTGTCGGTATGGTTTTGGCTTTTGCTCGTTCATTAGGTGAATTTGGTGCCACGATTACCTTTGTTTCTAAATATTCCAGGTGAAACCAGAACCATTCCATTAGCCATGTATACTCTAATTGAAACACCAGGCGCAGAAATAGCCGCGGCTCGTTTGTGTATTATTGCTATCATCTTAGCCTTGCTGTCGTTACTTTTTTCTGAATGGTTAACTCGTTGTAGCAGAAAACGCTTGGGGTCAATGTGTTAGCTTTGCGTCTGCAACAGCAGCTAGGGGATTTATCGCTCTATGCTGATACCACACTTTCGACTCAAGGCATCACCGCTATTTTTGGCGTTTCCGGTGTTGGCAAAACCTCCCTGATAAACCTGATAGGTGGTCTTACCAAACCTGATAAAGGACAGATTATTTTTAATGATCGGGTCTTAGTCGATACGGATAAAGGTCTGTTTGTACCACCAGAAAGGCGTAAAATGGGTTATGTTTTTCACTATGCGCGCCTGTTTCCACATTATAGCGTCAAAGGTAATTTGCAATATGGCATGTCTGGCGCAATGAAATTACACTTTGATGATATTGTTCAATTGCTCGGTATTGAAACATTATTGCCGCGCTTGCCAGCTATGTTGTCAGGTGGCGAAAAACAACGAGTGGCTATTGGCCGTGCATTATTAACCGCGCCTGAATTATTATTAATGGATGAGCCATTAGCTTCGTTAGATTTACCACGCAAAAGAGAGTTACTTCCCTATTTGGAAAAGTTATCGCAAGATATCCAAATCCCGATTCTCTATGTCAGTCATAATCTGGATGAAATAGTCCGGTTGGCTGATAATGTAATTGTTATGTCAACAGGTAAAATTGAAGCATTCGCGCCATTAGCTGATATTTGGTCAAGCAGTATTTTCCGTCCCTGGCTACAAGCTGATGCATTAAGTAGTATCTTAAATGTTAAGGTGATCGAGCATCATAGCCTTTATACCATGTCATCGGTTGCTATATCGGATCAACGATTGTGGCTTCCCCAGTTGCAATTTCAATTAGGTCAATCGGTTCGGATCCGTATTGATGCTGCAGAAGTTTCTTTAACCTTACATAAGTCAACGCAAACGACGATTCGTAATATATTAAGAGTTAAAGTAGTGGAGTGCATTGATGACATCGAGCAAGTAGATGTTAAGTTAGCAATAGATAGCCACTTTATCTGGGCCAGGATCACGCGTTGGGCAAGAGATGAGCTAGAAATAAAGCCGGGTAAATGGGTTTATGCCCAAATCAAGAGTCTATCGCTAACAAGGCGGCTTTAATTCTAATGATGATGCAATATTTGCGAACAAAGATTGTTAGTCAGTTGTGCAAATAGCTTTACAGCCTTTATAACACATATTTTTCGATCACTTGAGCGATCCCTGGCGCGCTATTTTGATCGGTAATTATATCAGCATGTTTTTTCACCTCATCACAGCTATTACCCATTGCAACGCCGAGGCCTGCAGCAGTCAGCATGCTGACATCATTGAAATTATCACCAAAAGCTATCACATCTTTCATCGTCAAACCTTGTGATTCGACCCAACGTTGTAAACGCAAACCTTTGCTATTGCCTTTTTTAGCAATATCAACTTGATCAAACCATGACCACTCACAAGCAAGCTCCAGCTCTTGTTGAATAGTTTGGCTAAAAGTACGTAATTTTTCGATATCATGCGTACAAGTGGCAAATTTCCAAATAGCCGTAACCTGTTGGATTGCTGTATTAAAATCGTCAATTTTATGGATATTGGGACGTTGATTTTCAGGTAAAGAATCTGCCCATTTCAATGTTCGTTCAATAGCATCATTATGTTGTTGATATAGCATGGCGTCATCAACATACATCAAGTGGTTGATATCGGTACCTTGTAAATAGGCAACTACCTTAGTCGCTTCTGCTGCTGATAACGGATCCGATTCCAGCACTTTTTTAGCATGATAGTCATAGAGATAAGTACCATTGCAACAAATAGCCGGCGTATCTAAATTCAGTGCTTGATAAAATGGGTGAATAGCAACGTGATGGCGGCCGGTAGCAATAATAACTTTGATCCCTTGGCGACGAGCTTGGTTTATAGTTGCTAAAGATTGTGGCAAGATCTGTTTTTGTGGATCCAATAGGGTACCATCGAGATCTAAAGCGATGACGCGATATGACATAAATCAGCCTCATTAAATAGTGATATAGGATTTAATCTAGCTAGTAATTTTAAACAATGTAACTTAGTAAATTATTTATCTTACAGGTGCACCCCGATAAATTTTTCCAAATCTAATGGCTTTGTTGAATAAATCAGAATTAGCCGACAGGATGGCTCCCTCTGCTACAGCTGTTATCCGATCCTGACGCTGTGTGGCATACCCAACAACGTCATACGGTTCAGCGCTTTGACCATCGCCATTGCTTCACCTACCTGAGCCTCATAGTCACGCAGGCTCAGATGGCCACCCAGTAAAGTTTTTATGCGGAACATCGCTGTTTCTGCCACTGAACGCCGGTGATAACCCACTTTCTTTTTCCACATATCATTACTCCTGCTCAGACGCTGATTCGCCACCGCATGGTTACGTTCATGGTACTTGTCCGGCCAGTATTTCGCTCCGCTTCGCGGCGGGATAAGGGGCCTGATTTTCTTTCTTAGCAACGCGTCGTGGCAGTAACAGGCGTCATAAGCACCGTCTGCTGACACTTCCCTGATTTTCCGGTGGGTTTGGTTAATCAGGCCCGGCAGTGACTGCGCATCTGTCGTTCCGCTGAGCGATAAGTCGGCACAGATAATCTCATGAGTCACACTGTCTGCTGCCAGATGAAGCTTGCGCCACACTCTTCGTCTGTCAGCCCCATGCTGCCTGACTTTCCATTCACCTTCGCCAAAGACCTTCAGACCGGTACTGTCGATGACCAGATGCGAGATTTCACCACGCGTTGGCGTTTTTATGCTGATGTTGACGCTCTTTGCTCGTCTGCTGACCAGCGAGTAGTCCGGACAGCACAGCGGCTAAGACATGAGTTTAAAAATCGAATCAACGAAGCCCTGTAATGCCCGTAGCGACAGGTTAAACACACGCTTCATCATCAGGACAGTGGTAACAGCCATATCGCTGTAGTAAAGCGGCCGGCCACGACCTTCAGGCGAAGAACTGTCAGTCCATCCAGCGATGGCCGACTCATCAAGCCAGACCGTCAGGGAACCGCGTTGTCTGAGTGCCTTGTTGTACGCGGGCCAGTTGGTAATTTTAAACTTTTGCTTTGCCATGGGGACCTGATGTTGAAACGAATTTAGCGATCAGCTCCGCCAATCACCTAAAAGTTCGATTTATTCAACAAAGCCAAATCTAATCATATCGAATAATAGACGTTAACTAAAACAGAAAAAATAAATAATTACCCTAGGGGGGCTTTGTTGAATAAATCGAACTTTTAGGTGATTGGCGGCATACATAGCTGACATCGAAATCGCTTCTTCAACGCTGTCAAATATAACATCGAGGTGATGTTTGGCAATATTTATGCCAGCCATCTTTTCTGCTCCAAGGCAAACCTGAGCCATGGCTTCAACGGTTTCAGCAGGATATTGGCCTGCTGCTGTCTCGGCTGATAACATAACGGCGTCAGTGCCATCCAGCACAGCATTAGCAACGTCCATTACTTCAGCTCGGGTAGGCATCGGATTAGTGATCATCGATTCCATCATTTGGGTGGCAGTGATGGCAATACGGTTTAGTCGGCGTGCCCGGCGTATTAGTTTTTTTTGTACGCCGACCAGCTCAGGGTCGCCAATCTCAACACCTAGATCACCTCGAGCAATCATGACCACATCTGAGGCTAAAATAATTTCGTCAATAACTTTGTCATTGACAATCACAACCCGCTTCACGAGTCAGGCGTCGGGCATAATTTAGATCTTCTGCTGAGCGGGGGAAAGAAACTGCTAAAAAATCGACACCGATCTGAGCTGCGAGCAAGATATCGGCTTTGTCTTTATCTGTTAGTGCTTCTGCGGATAGACCACCACCAAGCTTATTGATCCCTTTGGTGTTTGATAGTTGTCCGCCAACAGTTACTTCAGTAAGAATTTGCTGATCTGTTACCGTAAGTACTTTTAATTGAACGCGTCCATCATCGAGTAACAGAATATCACCTGATGCCACATCATTGGGTAAACCTTGATAGTCAATGCCGACTTTTTCTTGATTACCTTCACCTTTGGCTAAATTGGCATCTAAGATAAATTTATCGCCGATATGAAGAAAAATTTTTCCTTCTTTAAATGTTGAAACGCGAATTTTAGGTCCTTGTAGATCACCAAGAATAGCCACATGTTGTGCTAATGATTTCGCAAGTTCACGTACTTTTGTTGCGCGTTGTATGTGATCTTCTGCTGAGCCATGAGAAAAGTTTAGACGAACAACGTTTGCGTCGGCTTTAATCACTTTTTCCAGGTTATTATCACGATCAGTCGCGGGACCGAGAGTAGTAACAATTTTCGTTCTTCTAAGTCGTCTCGACATTTATGACTCCGTTACTTATTAAAATTGGTGTTGGTTGATAGGTTATTACATAGAAATGAAATTAATCCCTTTAGTAAAGTGTGCTGTTGTATCATTTAAATGCCTTAGCTAGAGAGAATATTTTTTGCAGTAAAACGAACGGATCTATAGTTTGCTGATATTGATCTATTTGCTAAAGGTAAATAGCACTAGAGTTTATCAGGATATACATCATGTCATATATCTTTTAAGCGCTTTAAGTTATCTCTAAAATTTTGACCTCGACGTAAAATAAAGCCAGTTGCTAGCACATCTATTAATGTCAACTGTGCTAGTCGTGATACCATCGGCATGTAAATATTGGTATATTCAGGTACAGTAATTGCGATAGATAAGGAAGCGATTTGTGCCAGAGAGGAATTAGCGGTAATAATAGTAATGATTATAGCATCATTGGCTTTAGCAACTTTAGCTTGTTCAACCAAGTTTTGCATGCGCCCAGTAGGCAAAATGCAAATCACAACGTTACCATAGCGATAGTTAATACAATATATGTGTTGCATCATGACATCAACGAAATAGAGCACTGGGATATAAAAACGAAAAAATTTACTCATATCTCCATGGGTAACTGCTGCTGAAGAAGCTAAACCAAAGAAAGGGATCTTCTTTGCTTGGGTTAATAGATCGATAGCACGATTAATGTTTGTGGTATTTAGGGGCTTTGTTGAATAAATCGAACTTTTAGGTGATTGGCGGAGCTGATCGCTAAATTCGTTTCAACATCAGGTCCCCATGGCAAAGCAAAAGTTTAAAATTACCAACTGGCCAGCGTACAACAAGGCACTCAGACAACGCGGTTCCCTGACGGTCTGGCTTGATGAGTCGGCCATCGCTGGATGGACTGACAGTTCTTCGCCTAAAGGTCGTGGCCGGCCGCTTTACTACAGCGATATGGCTGTTACCACTGTCCTGATGATGAAGCGTGTGTTTAACCTGTCGCTCCGGGCATTACAGGGCTTCGTTGATTCGATTTTTAAACTCATGTCTTTGCCGCTGTGCTGTCCGGACTACTCGCTGGTCAGCAGACGAGCAAAGAGCGTCAACATCAGCATAAAAACGCCAACGCGTGGTGAAATCTCGCATCTGGTCATCGACAGTACCGGTCTGAAGGTCTTTGGCGAAGGTGAATGGAAAGTCAGGCAGCATGGGGCTGACAGACGAAGAGTGTGGCGCAAGCTTCATCTGGCAGCAGACAGTGTGACTCATGAGATTATCTGTGCCGACTTATCGCTCAGCGGAACGACAGATGCGCAGGCACTGCCGGGCCTGATTAACCAAACCCACCGGAAAATCAGGGAAGTGTCAGCAGACGGTGCTTATGACGCCTGTTACTGCCACGACGCGTTGCTAAGAAAGAAAATCAGGCCCCTTATCCCGCCGCGAAGCGGAGCGAAATACTGGCCGGACAAGTACCATGAACGTAACCATGCGGTGGCGAATCAGCGTCTGAGCAGGAGTAATGATATGTGGAAAAAGAAAGTGAGTTATCACCGGCGTTCAGTGGCAGAAACAGCGATGTTCCGCATAAAAACTTTGCTGGGTGGCCATCTGAGGCTGCGTGACTATGAGGCTCAGGTAGGTGAAGCAATGGCGATGGTCAAAGCGCTGAACCGTATGACGTTGTTGGGTATGCCACACAGCGTCAGGATCGGATAACAGCTGTAGCAGAGGGAGCCATCCTGGCGGCTAATTCTGATTTATTCAACAAAGCCGTATTTAGGTTATCTTTTACAATACCTAATTGCGCGATGGCAGAATCAAAAACTTTTTGCGTATGGAAACTGACAGTATCATCTTGATCAACCAAACGATTAACATAGGATGCTCCATTGACGATGCTTTGTGCTAATTGTAATTGAAAATCAGGAAAACCCTTGGTATTTATTCTACGGCAAAAACGATTTACAGGGGGAGGGGGTTCGCCCACCTTAGCCAATTTAGCTAGGCTTGCAATACAAAGGTGAATCGCTTTTTGCAGGCTTTCAAGGATTGAATTGGCAACTTTCTTTTCTGATTTACTGAAATACTCAAAGTTATTATTTATTTGTTCTAATGTGTTCATACTGAAAAGCTACCCGTTTTACTAATATTGCCAAAGGGGGAATCTTGTTACTTAAGTCAAAATATACTACGCGTTGTTAGGTCAGTAATGAAAAAAAGGAAGTTATTAACTGAATTTTTATTAAAAATATGACGGGCGTCTAATTTACTTTGCATTTTAGTTTAATAAATATGAAGAATTAAAAATTATATATAACTAATCAAATTTGTTGCGAATTATTTTTTGAGCAAAATAAAATATCGTGGCTTTGTTTACCTGGTCGAGTCAAAAAGGTACATTTATTTTCTCGATTTAAGCTATCATAGCACTATAGAATTGGTATTTAAGGAGAATCCCACATTATGGCAATTAATAAAGCTGTTCAGGCATGTAATTTAATTATTTTCGGCGCAAAAGGAGATTTGGCTCGCCGCAAATTATTGCCTTCCCTTTATCAATTGGAAAAAACGGGCTATATCCATCCTGATACCCGTATTATAGGGATTGGTCGGGCTGAATGGGATGCTGCCGCCTATATAAAAGAGACTAAAGATGCGTTAGAGACTTTCCTAAATGAGGAAATCGAGCCCAGTTTATGGCAAAAATTAAGTAAGCGCCTTGATTTTTTCAATTTAGATGTTCAGGATCTGAACAAATTTAATTCACTAGCAAAATATCTTGAGGGTGATAGTAAACCCGCTATATATTATTTTGCTATGCCACCAACGACTTTTGGTGCGGTTTGCCATGGCTTAGGCCATGCTGGCCTCAATAAAAAGCCCAACCGGGTTGTTATGGAAAAACCATTAGGCAGTGATCTTGCCTCTTCTCAAGATATAAATAATGAGGTTGCTAAGTATTTTAAAGAAAGCCAGATTTATCGTATTGATCACTATTTAGGTAAAGAAACAGTACTCAATTTATTAGCTTTACGTTTCGCCAACTCTTTATTTATTAATAATTGGGATTATCGAACGATTGATCATGTACAGATCACAGTTGCTGAAGAGGTTGGTATCGAAGGACGCTGGGGTTACTTTGATCAAGCTGGGCAGATGCGTGACATGATCCAAAATCATTTATTACAGATCTTGACTATGATTGCCATGTCACCGCCTGCGGATTTAACTGCAGATCGCATACGAGATGAGAAAGTTAAAGTATTGCGCTCATTACGTCGGATTGATTATCGTAATATACGTGAAAAAACTGTCCGAGGTCAATATACATCAGGCTCTATTCAAGGCAAAAAAGTGGCTGGCTATCTTGCGGAAGAAGGGGCAAATAAATCCAGTAAAACGGAAACTTTTGTAGCAATTCGAGTCGACATTGATGATTGGCATTGGGCTGGCGTGCCATTTTATTTAAGAACTGGCAAACGATTAGCGGCAAAATACTCTGAAGTGGTGGTTTATTTTAAAAAACCGGCGTTAAATATTTTTTCTGATTCTTATCAGGATCTACCACAAAATAAATTAACTATTCGATTACAACCTGATGAAGGAATTGATATTGAAATTTTAAACAAAGCGCCTGGCCTTGAGCATAAACATCATTTACAGACGACAAAATTAGATCTGAGTTTTTCTGAAACATTTAATCAAATCCATTTGGCTGATGCATATGAAAGTTTATTACTAGAAGCTATGCGTGGCATTCAAGCTCTGTTTGTCCGTCGGGATGAAGTAGAAGAAGCTTGGAAATGGGTGGATTCTATTATGGACGCTTGGGCAAAGGATGATCAGCCACCTAAACTTTATCAGGCGGGTATATGGGGACCTGAGGAATCTGATGTGATGATCGCCAAAGATGGTCGTTCATGGAATGAGTTCGAATAGTTTTTGTCTACGTAATAGGGTAATGTGTTTAGGTTTATTACCCTTATTTTGGTAGCTTTTTGCATTTTAGCTGGAATTTATTATAATTATTTGAGTAAATACAATGGCTATGATATAAATAGCTTTGTATTTATTCTATCAATAGTGAGGATTCATAGTATATCATACGGATTGGCCGTGTGATGCATGAATAAAATATCATGTCTAGCGCCACAAGCGTCAAAAATCAACGTAGTAGCTATCATCTTTTCTTATCAAAAATATCTATTATTTCTAGTGAACATCACTGGTGTGGTGCATTGTAGCGTCTCCTGTTGCTAATCGGTTTTACCGTAAATGGGCTTTTAATTTAAATCATCACTTAGTTATTACAAATTTAGGTATTTATCTATTGCTTTGATGATTGCCAATAACAGGAGGATATAATGATTTATTGGATATTTTTAGCATCAGCGATTGTCATAGAGGTCATTGGTACTTTATCAATGAAGTATTCTAGCGTCAGCGGTGATATGACTGGCTTATTGGTAATGTATTTTATGATTGTTTCATCTTATATATTATTGGCAATGGCAGTAAAAAAAGTTGCTCTTGGAGTAGCTTATGCTCTCTGGGAAGGTATTGGGGTAATTTTTATAACAGCATTTAGTGTTTTGTTATTTAATGAATCATTACCACCAATGAAACTTATTGGATTAGCGTTACTTATTGTGGGTATAGCGCTAATAAAATCGGGTACTAAAAAAACTAGCACACTACATTCGATAAAACAGGGAAAAAAAATTACGCCAAAAAGGCCATTAAATAAAATGACTAAAGTTGTTAAGGAGGCATAATATGTTAGCGGAATATCAATGGTGGCATGGTGCCTTTCTATTTCTGGCCGTTATTTTAGAAATAGTGGCTAATATTGTTTTAAAGTTATCAAATGGATTTAAGCGACTGTGGATAGGTGTATTATCTTTAATTGCCGTTTTAGGTGCTTTTAGTGCATTAGCAGTAGCGGTGAAAGGTATTAAGCTTTCGATAGCTTATGCACTTTGGGGGGCTTTTGGTGTTGTAGCCACGGTTGCCGCCGGTTGGATTTTGTTTAATCAACGGCTAAATTATAAAGGTTGGGGCGGTATTATTTTATTGATTACCGGGATGGTCGTTATCAAACTGGCATAATTGTATTTCAGCTGCTAGGAGGCTTTGTTGAATAAATCAGAATTAGCCGCCAGGATGGCTCCCTCTGCTACAGCTGTTATCCGATCCTGACGCTGTGTGGCATACCCAACAACGTCATACGGTTCAGCGCTTTGACCATCGCCATTGCTTCACCTACCTGAGCCTCATAGTCACGCAGCCTCAGATGGCCACCCAGCAAAGTTTTTATGCGGAACATCGCTGTTTCTGCCACTGAACGCCGGTGATAACCCACTTTCTTTTTCCACATATCATTACTCCTGCTCAGACGCTGATTCGCCACCGCATGGTTACGTTCATGGTACTTGTCCGGCCAGTATTTCGCTCCGCTTCGCGGCGGGATAAGGGGCCTGATTTTCTTTCTTAGCAACGCATCGTGGCAGTAACAGGCGTCATAAGCACCGTCTGCTGACACTTCCCTGATTTTCCGGTGGGTTTGGTTAATCAGGCCCGGCAGTGCCTGCGCATCTGTCGTTCCGCTGAGCGATAAGTCGGCACAGATAATCTCATGATTCACACTGTTTGCTGCCAGATGAAGCTTGCGCCACACTCTTCGTCTGTCAGCCCCATGCTGCCTGACTTTCCATTCACCTTCGCCAAAGACCTTCAGACCGGTACTGTCGATGACCAGATGCGAGATTTCACCACGCGTTGGCGTTTTTATGCTGATGTTGACGCTCTTTGCTCGTCTGCTGACCAGCGAGTAGTCCGGACAGCACAGCGGCAAAGACATGAGTTTAAAAATCGAATCAACGAAGCCCTGTAATGCCCGGAGCGACAGGTTAAACACACGCTTCATCATCAGGACAGTGGTAACAGCCATATCGCTGTAGTAAAGCGGCCGGCCACGACCTTCAGGCGAAGAACTGTCAGTCCATCCAGCGATGGCCGACTCATCAAGCCAGACCGTCAGGGAACCTCGTTGTCTGAGTGCCTTGTTGTACGTGGGCCAGTTGGTAATTTTAAACTTTTGCTTTGCCATGGGGACCTGATGTTGAAACGAATTTAGCGATCAGCTCCGCCAATCACCTAAAAGTTCAATTTATTCAACAAAGCCATTAAAATAATGAGACTAAAGTGTTAGACGATTTTTCTATTAATGGCCCATTGGTTAGTGCCATCCCTGGATTTCGGCCACGTGATGCGCAAATTGAAATGGCTCGCGCCATAACGACGGCAATTCAATCTCAACAAACGCTTGTGGTTTAAGCAGTGACAGGAACGGGTAAAACTTATGCTTATTTAGTGCCGGCCTTACGTTCTAACAAAAAAGTCGTGATCTCAACCGGCTCAAAAACTTTGCAGGATCAACTCTATTATCGTGATTTACCGATTATTAAAGCGGCTTTAGCCTATTCAGGTCATGTCGCTTTATGAAAAGGGCGGGCTAATTATTTGTGTTTGGAGCGGCTTGAGCAGCAATCATTAGCTGGAGAGCAACTAGCCGCTGAAATGATTGCTGATATTGTTCGCTTACGTAGTGGAGCAATAGGAACTGAATATGGTGATATCAGTAATTGTCATCAGGTAGCCGACGATAGTGCTGTTTGGCCATTAGTAACCAGTACTAATGATAATTGTATCGGCAGTCATTGTCCCCATTATCAGCGTTGTTTTGTACTTAAAGCGCGCAAAAAAGCGTTAGAAGCCGATGTAGTGGTTATCAATCACCATCTATTTATGGCTGATAAGGTGGTAAAAGATACTGGATTTGGTGAGTTACTTCCGTCAGCGGAGGTAGTTATTTTTGATGAGGCGCATCAGATCCCCGATATTGCCAGTCAATACTTTGGCCAACAGCTTAGTAGCCGTCAATTATTTGAACTTGCACGTGATATTACCCTCGTTTATCGGACAGAAATTCGTGATCAGATACAATTACAAAAGTGTGCCTATAGCATTAGCCAGGCTACTTTAGATTTTCGATTAGCATTAGGTGAAAATGGATTTAGAGGGAATTTGCAGCAATTACTTAATCAACAGTCGGTTAGCAGTGTGTTGCAGCGTCTTGAGGATGCATTGGAATTTAGCTATGAGGTGATGAAACTGTCGCTGTGGCGTTCTACCGCGTTAGATGCTATTTTTGATCGAACAACGACTTATCGTAATCGTTCAAATCGGTTAAAAGAAACAACAATACCTGGGTTTAGCTATTGGTTTGAAAGTTTTGGCCGCCATTTTTTATTAGCATTAACACCATTAACGGTGGCGGATAAATTTCATGACATAATAACCACTGAAAAAGGCAGTTGGATCTTTACTTCAGCTACCTTAGCAATCAGTGATAAATTAAGTTATTTTAGCCAGCGTCTAGGATTGGAGAAAGCCAATAATTTAATCTTACCAAGTCCATTTGACTATCAGCGCCAAACATTACTTTGTGTGCCCCGTTATTTGCCAGATATTAATCAAGCTGACTTTGCTTAGCAATTAGTTGTCATGCTAAAGCCAGTTATCGATCATAATCAGGGGCGTTGTTTCTTTTTATGTACCTCACTTCATATGATGCGTGAATTAACAGCAATGTTTCGCGATTGTTTGAATTTACCTGTTTTGATGCAGGGAGAAACCAGTAAAGCGCGATTGTTGTCACAATTTATAGCAGCAGGTAATGCATTATTAATAGCCACCAGCAGTTTTTGGGAAGGTGTTGATGTTAAAGGCGATGTTCTTTCTTGTGTCATTATCGATAGATTACCCTTTACGTCGCCTGATGAACCATTATTGCGAGCGCGTATGCAAGATTGTCAGCTCCAAGGCGGCAATGCATTTTATGATGTCCAATTACCTGATGCGGTACTTAATTTAAAGCAAGGGGTTGGCCGGCTTGTGCGTGATGTTAATGATTCAGGGGTTATTATTATTTGTGATAAACGATTAGTATCGCGACCTTATGGTGAAATTTTTTTAAATAGTTTACCGCCTTCGCCTAGAACACGCAGTTTGCAAGCGGCGATTGACTTTTTAGCAAAAACGTCCTTAAGTAATTAATTAAATAAATAGTGGCGATAACATATAAGTTTTTCTTATTTATATCTTCCTATTCAACAAAATATGTTAGTATTAGCAATTATTTAGTCATAAAAATAGCCAGGATCTAAAATATGGCAACCCATATATTAGCGATTGATACCGCCACTGAAGCGTGTTCTGTCGCACTATGGCGCGATGGAGAAATTTTTACTCAATTTGCCGTTTCACCGCGGGAGCACACCCAAAAAATATTACCGATGATAGAGCAGTGTCTTATTTATGCGCATTTGGATTTACAACATATCGATGTTTTAGCTTTTGGGCGTGGGCCAGGCA
The DNA here is from genome assembly GCF_013460135.1 of Arsenophonus endosymbiont of Aphis craccivora. Classification (GTDB taxonomy): domain Bacteria; phylum Pseudomonadota; class Gammaproteobacteria; order Enterobacterales; family Enterobacteriaceae; genus Arsenophonus; species Arsenophonus nilaparvatae. The sequence goes on along the minus strand of NZ_CP038155.1, from coordinate 275,754 downwards.
GTTTTACTGGCGTTCGTATTGCTGTCAGTATTGCTCAGGGATTGGCATTTTGGGCTAATTTACCGATGATAGGTATCTCTTCGCTGTTAACTATGGCACAAGGAGCTTATCGTCAATTAGGTGCAAAAAAAGTACTGGTAGCGATAGATGCCAGAATGGGCGAAATTTATTCTGCTTGTTATGAACTTAAACCAGATGGGTTTTGGCAAGGTGCAGAAAGTGAGTCAGTACTCAAGCTAGAGCAGTTTTTAGCCAAAATAAATGGCTTAACTGGACAATGGGCTATTGCCGGGACAGGTTGGTCAGCCTATCCTATATTAAGAGCTACAAATTTAAATTTATTGGAAAGTGGTATTTCTTTACCTGATGCGCAAGATATGTTGCTGTTAGCTCTACCAGAGTGGCAACAAGGTAAAACAGTTGACGCTGAAGAAGCCCAGCCGGTTTATTTACGTAATGAGGTTAGTTGGAAAAAATTACCCGGCCGTTGATACTTGTTTAAAATTATTATGCCGTTTTAAGGGGTGGTTTATGAAAATAAAGTTAAACTACCAGGCTGCCATAAAGGTTGCTCTGTTGGCTGGTGTTGTTTTATTAGCTGGCTGTGTTTCAATTCCAGCGTCAATTAAGGGAACGACACAAACACCGGTTGAAAGTTTATCAGCAGTGCGTGAGGCCCCTGAGCTTTATATTTGTCAAGATGGGCGCTTTGGCGGTAAGGTGATCTCTGTTTTAAACAACAATAACCAAACTCGGCTTGAAATAGCAGTGATGCCATTAAGTAAATATGACGCTGCGCCAAGGTTAAATACACCATCGGTAGGACGTATCTATGCTTATATTGGCCGTTTTTTGTAGCCATCAGATTTTAGCGGTCACTATATTACTGTCGTTGGGACAATTACTGGCATTGAAGAAGGCAAAATTGATTTAGTTTCCTACCAGTATGTCAAGATTGCTGTATCAGGTTATCAACGTTGAAATCAAATGCAATCAGTTGTATTACCACCTTCAGGTTGTGGATATGGATCGCTATGGTATCCAAACTATCCTAATTCGCCTTATTATTGGAATTGGGACCCTTGGGGTTATCCTGTTGGTGAGGCTGAAATACTAACTTATTTAACCGAATAATTATTAGTTTTATCAATCAATCAGGGTAAATATTTTGCCATATTTACCCTGATTGGTTTTTAGGTTGAGCAGATTTTGCGCTGCTAAAAGGTGCGGCGGTTATGCGCTAATATGATAAAAAGCATTGTTTTTTCGAAAAAAAGTCGAATGATATATAATTAATCTTATATATAATTATTACGCTAATTTTTATAGCTAACTGAAAATGAATCAAAATTTAGCAGTTGATAAGTTAGCTTAGTTTAAACTTATTCGAGATTTGAAATTAAATAGTGATACATATCTCAGCATTAGCACAGAACGGTGCTCAAACTAGTATGCTGAGTTAGTATTTTGTTAACAAATTAATTTTTGTCGGTTACTTCACTTAGTTTCAAATCAGGAGTGTTACAGTGGAAAAAATCTGGCTAAAAAATTATCCATCTGATGTACCGGCAGAAATAGGACCGGTATCTGAAACATCATTAGCAGACTTACTAGAAAATGCGGTTACAGCATATGCTGATCGTCCAGCTTTCATTAATATGGATGAAATAATGACCTATCGTAAGCTGGAAGAGCGTAGTCGAGCGTTTGCGGCCTATTTACAAAATAGCTTAGGTCTGCAAAAAGGCGCTCGTATTGCGCTGATGCTACCTAATTTATTACAGTATCCGGTTGCACTGTTTGGTATTTTACGTGCAGGTATGGTTGTCGTTAATGTTAATCCGCTTTATACCCCAAGAGAATTAGAACATCAACTTAGTGATAGTGAGGCTATTGCGATTGTTATCGTATCAAATTTTGCCCATACATTAGAAAAAATCGTTTTTAATACCCAAGTTAAACATGTTATTCTGAGAAGTTTAGGCGATCAACTGTCTCGGCCAAAAGGGACGATTGTTGATTTTGTTGTTAAATATATAAAACGTCTGGTACCTAAATATTATTTGCCACAAGCGATCTCTTTTCGTAGTGTTATGCAATTAGGCGATCGTATGCAATATGTGAAACCTGATCTTTCTGGCGAAGATTTGGCTTTTCTCCAGTATACCGGCGGAACCACTGGCTCAGCAAAAGGCGCAATGCTTAGCCATTATAATATGTTGGCAAATGTTGAGCAGGGCAGAGCTACTTATTTGCCTGCCATGCAGTTAGGTAAAGAAATTATTGTGACGGCGTTGCCGCTGTATCATATTTTTGCTTTGACAGTAAATTGTTTGTTATTTGTTAAAATTGGCGGTACTAATTTGCTGATCACTAATCCGCGGGATGTTGCCGCAACGGTTAAAGAACTTGCGCGTTATTCTTTTACTGGCATTACAGGTGTTAATACATTATTTAATGCCTGGTTGCATAATGAAGAATTTAGAAAACTTGATTTTTCCCATTTGAATGTTTCTATTGGCGGTGGTATGCCGGTACAAAAAACAGTAGCGGAAGAGTGGCAACAACTGACGGGCAAGTGTTTACTGGAGGGCTATGGTTTAACTGAGTGTTCGCCATTAGTGACGGTTAACCCATACAATTTAAGTAAATATAATGGTAGCATTGGGTCGCCTATGCCTTCAACTGAAGTCAAGTTTATTGATAATAGTGGTAATGAAGTTCCAATTGGCCAGCCCGGTGAGATGTTGGTACGTGGTCCTCAAGTCATGAATGGTTATTGGCGCTCTCCTGCTATGACCGACGAAGTGATGAAAGATGGTTGGTTAGCGACCGGTGATATTGCCAAGATCGATGAAAAAGGATTTATTAAAATTGTTGATCGCAAAAAAGATATGATTTTAGTTTCTGGTTTTAATGTATACCCGAGTGAAATTGAAGAAGTTATCTCTAATCATCCCAAAGTCATTGAAAATGCAGCAATTGGTGTGGCAGATGAAAATACTGGTGAAGCGGTCAAAGTCTTTGCGGTATCGACGTATCCTGCTTTGACTGCTGAAGAATTAAAAATCTATTGCCGTCAATATTTGACTGCCTATAAAGTGCCTAAGTTTTTTGAGTTTCGCTCTGAGTTACCTAAATCGAATGTAGGTAAAATTTTACGACGACAATTAAGAGAAGAAGAGCAGAAAAAATATCTGACAGCGACAGAAAATCATCAAGTAACACAAACATTAGATAGTAAATTTTGATAAACAGCATCGCTAAAATGGCGGCCAAGAGCGATGTTGTTAAAAATAAATCACAAAGAGAAAGACGTTTTGAATTATCAGTTGATTACCACAGATGCTCAACTTAAGCAAGTTTGTCAAGCAGCAGCGAAGGCTAACAAAATAGCTTTAGATACAGAATTTGTACGAGTAAAAACTTATTATCTACCGTTTGGTCTTATTCAGCTATATGACGGTGAGCAACTGTCATTAATTGATCCTATTGCCATTACTAATATGGAGCCGTTTAGAAATTTATTAACAGATGGCAAAGTGACTAAAATCTTGCATGCTGGTAGTGAAGATATAGAAGTATTTTTACATCATTTGGCTTGTGTTCCACAGCCGATGTTAGATACCCAGATTATGGCAGCATTTCTTGGTTATCCCATTTCTAGCGGGTTTGCAAGCTTAGTGAATGAATATTTAACGATTACGTTAGATAAGAGTGAATCACGAACAGACTGGCTTATTCGGCCGTTGAGTGAGAAACAGTGTCAAGATGCGGCCACTGATGTGTTTTTTTTATTACCTTTAGCCGAAAAACTACTGTCGTTGATTAATCAATTAGGCTATTTACCGGCGGTAACCGATGAATGCCAGCGGATTTTGTTACGTCGACAAGAGATATTATCACCCGCAGATGCATATAAAAGTATTAAAAATAGTTGGCAATTGCGGGCTCAACAAGCTTGCCTGTCTTAAACAATTAGCAGCCTGGCGTCTTAATCAGGCTCGACGGCGTGATTTAGCGGTCAATTTTATTGTTAGAGAAGAAGATCTATGGAAAATAGCGCGTTATTTGCCTAATTCCTTGACACAACTGCATACTCTTGGTTTAACTGGGCAGGAGATCCGCTGCCATGGTCAGGATGTGTTGCAAATTGTCGCAAACTGTTGTGATATTGAGGAAAATGCCTGTCCACATACGCTTTATCATCTTATCAATCATCCTCAATATCGAGAGGCATTTAAGGCGGTTAAAACTTTAACTAAACAAATTGGTGAACAAGCAGAGTTGAATTCAGAGTTATTAGCTTCTAGACGTCAGATTAATCAACTGCTAGCGTTCCATTGGGGGTTGAAAACATCAGACTATAAGCCCGACTTGTTGGCTGGCTGGCGTGGTCAATTATTAAGTGTTACTTTAAAGCGATTATTGGAATTATATTGTTAGCTGATTTATTTTTAAAATGTATTTTTTGTTATCTTTTTATTAATTGAACTAATTCATTGATTTGTAATAAATCTTTGAATTAGTTTTTCTGAGGTATAGTGTAATTAATTTAAAGCTGTATCTTGAGACATGATATTAAAAATATCTTTTCTTTCTTGGTTTCTCTTTCTATTAATTTAAATAAGTTATTTTTTATAAAAATATAAATAATTATATTATATTATATTATATTATATTATATTATATTATATTATATTATATTATATTATATTATATTATATTATATTATATTATATTATATTATATTATATTATATTATATCCAGGTTATTACGAGGCTGGAATGAAAACAACCCTGATATTTATAATGGCGATGGCTTTGTTGAATAAATCGAACTTTTAGGTGATTGGCGGAGCTGATCGCTAAATTCGTTTCAACATCAGGTCCCCATGGCAAAGCAAAAGTTTAAAATTACCAACTGGCCCGCGTACAACAAGGCACTCAGACAACGCGGTTCCCTGACGGTCTGGCTTGATGAGTCGGCCATCGCTGGATGGACTGACAGTTCTTCGCCTGAAGGTCGTGGCCGGCCGCTTTACTACAGCGATATGGCTGTTACCACTGTCCTGATGATGAAGCGTGTGTTTAACCTGTCGCTACGGGCATTACAGGGCTTCGTTGATTCGATTTTTAAACTCATGTCTTTGCCGCTGTGCTGTCCGGACTACTCGCTGGTCAGCAGACGAGCAAAGAGCGTCAACATCAGCATAAAAACGCCAACGCGTGGTGAAATCTCGCATCTGGTCATCGACAGTACCGGTCTGAAGGTCTTTGGCGAAGGTGAATGGAAAGTCAGGCAGCATGGGGCTGACAGACGAAGAGTGTGGCGCAAGCTTCATCTGGCAGCAGACAGTGTGACTCATGAGATTATCTGTGCCGACTTATCGCTCAGCGGAACGACAGATGCGCAGGCACTGCCGGGCCTGATTAACCAAACCCACCGGAAAATCAGGGAAGTGTCAGCAGACGGTGCTTATGACGCCTGTTACTGCCACGACGCGTTGCTAAGAAAGAAAATCAGGCCCCTTATCCCGCCGCGAAGCGGAGCGAAATACTGGCCGGACAAGTACCATGAACGTAACCATGCGGTGGCGAATCAGCGTCTGAGCAGGAGTAATGATATGTGGAAAAAGAAAGTGGGTTATCACCGGCGTTCAGTGGCAGAAACAGCGATGTTCCGCATAAAAACTTTGCTGGGTGGCCATCTGAGCCTGCGTGACTATGAGGCTCAGGTAGGTGAAGCAATGGCAATGGTCAAAGCGCTGAACCGTATGACGTTGTTGGGTATGCCACACAGCGTCAGGATCGGATAACAGCTGTAGCAGAGGGAGCCATCCTGGCGGCTAATTCTGATTTATTCAACAAAGCCGATTACATCGAGTTGATTTCAATAAAGGTAAAATTCTTGCCCTATTTCCGAATGATGGATTAAGCTAGCTATGATAATGATTATAAATTAAAAATAGAGACCATTTCCCTTTAAAAGCAGCAAATGATAAACCGAATATACTATTCGCAAAGTTGGCTAAACGACATGGTGAAAAATTATGTCAAAAACTGCGAGATGATGGTTATGAAAAAACAACCCGGCAAAAAGTGGAGGAGTTTTTCTTAAGCCTGATTCCATTCTATACCTGTATTACTGAGGTCCAAAAAGGCAATACTAATAAGGCGATCGAAGCCGGTTTATTCGATATCTTAAGTTTTGTACCGTTTGCTGGCAAAAGTGCTCAAGTAGCTCGTCGGTTGGGTATTGCTGCTAGTGAAGCCGCTATTGATGCACTACGGATTGCGCTAAGACATGCGATGATTGCTGAGGCTTTAAAATAAGGCGGAAAACAGCTCATCAAATTTGGTCTACCTCATATAATGCAAAGTGTACCAAGAAAAGCTTATGTTGATGTAGGTGTAGCGTTTATCCGTTCAGCTGATCCTGGATTTGAACTGTTAGCAACTAGAGGATTAAAAGGTCTCAATAACCTAAAAAATGCCGCTATAAATGTAAAACAGAAAATTAGCGGTTTAACTCCGTTGGTAGAAGCGTTAGATAAGCAAGCTAAAGCGTTATCTATTGCACCAGTTGAGTCTTTCTATACTGAACGCGCTTTTCGCCCTGATCTGGCAAAAGTCGTTCAGGTAGTTAACATAGGCCAGGAACGCGGAAAAGATATTTGGGTACAAGTGGATCCTACAACCGGTGCTCTTTTTGGTCGAAAATATCTACGAGATGCTGCCGGTAACCTGGAGTTAGCCCCGGTTTTAATACGAGAACGTCTTTATCGGTTAAAAACCCATGGTATGGGTGGAAAAGGTTCTAATGCAGCCGCCAAAAATTTATCTTCTCAATCCGATACAGTTTCAACTCAATTAGAAAAAATATCGCTTAAGCAATTGGACAAATTAAGAGCAAACTGACTAATGCTAACTTATCCGCAGCAAATTTTAGTAATAGCGAAATGATTGATGCTGAATTAAGTGGCGCTAAGCTTAATGATGCCAAAATCCTTCATGCTAACATGCACGGAGCTAATCTGGCAGGGGCTGACCTGACAAAAGCGAATTTAACCGGTACTAATATAATCAATGGCAATCTCAGTAATGCTAACTTATTAGCAGCTAATCTAACCGGGTCTGAACTACAAAATGCTAACTTGTTAGAAGCCAATTTAACATAAGTTAACCTGACAAATGCTGACTTATTTGTCGTAAATCTGGCAGGTGCCAAGCTGATAGAAGCTAACTGTTTAGACGCTAGTCTGATAAGTGCTGATTTAAGAGGCGCTAATCTAACCAATAGCGATCTCACTAATACAGACTTAGAAGGTGCTAATCTAACCGATGCCAATCTGACCAAGGTTAACTTAAATGAAGCTAATCTGACAGAAGCTAACTTGACAAATGCTAACTTGCAATTAGCTAATTTAACCGATGCTAACTTGATAAATGTCAACCTTACAGGTACTAACTTAGCTGGAACTGATTTTAGTGGCGCTTTATTGCGTAGAATTAATTTTAGGGATGCTAATTTAGCTGATGCTAATTTGGCGGGAGTAGATATTATAGCTGTTGATTTTTCTGGCGCACTCTTAAACAGCACTCTTACAATTAATCCATTTATTGAATGGAATGACGAGACCTTGGATTTGATACTTAATCATTTTCATAATCTAGAAGGTAGTTTATTAACCAGTATCGATAGCATAGATGATAGATATAGTGAATTAAAAACTAAACTGGCTTTGCAACTTATTCATTCTCTTGACCGTCCTGGCATTAATTTTCTTCAGGTCAGGTTACCATTAATAGAGGTTTTGGGCAGACCTCTTTTTATCAACAATCAAGAAATTAACCATTTTGTTAATAAACTGATAGAAAATTGTCTAACCGACTCTTCCTTGGGACTACTGAATAACTTTAAATCACACCCTCAACTAATTAAGCCCTTTTTCAATTATTTCGCCCAACATCCGCATTTGCTAGCCTCAGTCCACGTTAATAGTTCTTTTATTCAAACCATAATAGCGGCCAGAATGGCTGGAATAAATGTGGTAGAAAATTTGGCAATTAATGAACTATATGAAAAATATTTAAAACTACCTGAAATTCAGCAACAACTGCAACACCCAGAAAGTAAATACACTTTTGGTGATTCTGAAGGCAATGCAAACTGGGCAGACAAACATGCAATGAATGATCTCTTATTATCACCAAAAAAGCCAGGCAGAGTATTATTGGTTGCTGAAAATTTGTTTATTAATATGCTGCACCCTGATTTGAATACAATATGGGATCATATTGTTCTTTTTCAGGATGGCAACTGTTTGAGTCCGACTGAATACAATCTGAGTCGATGTTACAAAGAAGATTTTCCACTTTTTGCCGCGTCTTTTATTAATAGTGAAAATCAGACAACGTTTAATAAATTAATTGAGGCCTTATATTTAAATGACCAATATAAACAATTTTTCCTTGAGGCTATACAATCCAATGCTTATAACACAAAGCTGATAGATAGCTCTGCTCAACAGGAGTTAACTAAAATTTTTTCTCGTCTGCTTGATTTTCAACAGGGCTACACTTTGAAAAAGCAAAATTATGACCAGATCCTCAACTTATACAATTTCACAGCAAGTACAGATAGAGAAAAAGCCGAGCATCTATTCGCGTTATCTGCCGTTTTTACTCATTATTCATCCATTGCTATTTTTGGAACCGAGTCAGAATCACCGCTAATGCTTAGGTATTATGCATGCGCTTTAATGGAAAAAGCTCACAATCTGGATCAAACACTGATTGATCAGGAGAGATTCAATGATTGGAAAAATCGACTACTAGGAATAGGAACAGAGAACATTTTCACTTGTACTGCGGTTTTATCTAACATAATGACTAAATATGCTTCAGAGCACTGTAATTATGTTTTGCAAAAGATCCAGCCATTGGCCTGGCTCTACAAGATACTATTTTATTAATGAAGAGTAATTAAATTTATGCAGGATGGTATGTCTTATTTGGTCTTAGCTGCTAGAAAATGCCATCCTGTGTTTTTATTAATCTGTCATCCTCAATGTTTACAAATGTGGTAGTGGGTTAATGCGGCAATAAAGCTGACTAATCAGAACGTACAAGCATTGGCAATAGTCATTACAAGAAAAAATGCCAAATCTGTAAAGTTATTTAAAAATGTATTTGGCAAAGATTAAGTAGAGAGCATATGTTAGTCATACTGACTTAGATGGTTTGGTTAAACTTTATTATCAAGCTGCCTCAGCTAATTCTGCAGTGAATACCATAAACAATAATTACTACCCATTTGTTCAAAAAATGTGGATGAATTAGATAAAAATTTATTCTCTAAAATTGATAAGTTAGTAAAGATAAAAAAGCGACTAATGCTGATGCGTTTGCTAAGTTTATGATGGAATTTATTTCTTTAACTAATACTTCTTATGTTTTGTTGGATAAGTTTGTGGGAGTAAGTCTGGATGCAGTAAAATCATTAAATCAATATTCAATCGAGAATGATTTCAAAAAATAATCGAAATTGTCAGTTTCAATCACCGTGCTAGCAATGTGGTGCCCGGAGGCGGAATCGAACCACCGACACGAGGATTTTCAATCCTCTGCTCTACCGACTGAGCTATCCGGGCAACAGGGCGTATTAAACCTGATTATGATATTTTCGTCAATTAAAATTATTGCAATAAGCTTTCTTATGCTTGTTTTTTCAACAACTTAACAACTGGTATATAAAAAGTGTTCGAAGCTTTTTTGCCGATTAGAAATGGTACCCTTTATTATAAGGGTACCAACTTAACTAAGTAAAAAGGCTGTTAACGATAATTTTTCTGCGCATTATTTACTTTAATAAGATAATTACGTGATTGCGCAGCCGGATGTTTAGTCACTAATGCGTGGTAAACATCACCAGGTGGCATTTGGTTAATAATCTGTGCTGCCAGCTTTTTATCGTTATGGAATACTCTTAATACACTACCGGCTCCGCCATTATAGGCAGTGATGATCGCATAGCGGCGCGAGGTAGCATTAGTGATTTCACCTAAATAAGTGTTTTGTAGCAATGATAAATAGGCGGTTCCCAGATCAATATTATTGGCAGGATCAAATAAATAATTGCGACTTGGTATGCCTGATTTTCCTTGGGCACGAAAAACGTCTTTGCCAGCAGTGTTTGGCATAATTTGCATTACACCTAAAGCATCAGAGCGACTGACTGCGTAAGGATTAAAACTAGACTCTATTTGCATAATTGCCAAGATCAACGATTGATCAACACCATATTTTGCCGCTGCCTGGCGGATATATGGTAAATACTTATGAGCACGTTTATCCAGGTGATTTGGCACTAATTGGATAGTAATTGACCAGATGACGTGCAATCCTGACTGACGTCGCTGTAATTTATTTTCTAATAGATAGTCGGCAAATTTTGTTGCTCGCCATTCCCAGCGGATCGGTTGATTCGTATGATCAAGTACTTGTCCATATAAAAATGGCTCTTTACTGATAGCAATATTATTAATATCAGAGTAGAGATCAATGGAGCCTGGATCATCGCCCATCAATAGAGTAGTAACAATGGCTTTTTTTAAGTATTCCTTTGGCTCTACGCCAGCGATGGTTTCAAGTGTGATGCTGCCGCTGTCAAAATTAATATGGCTACGGGTTTGGTATTGATCGGTATATTTGACATAATCTTTTGGCCCAGCAATCAGCACTTCCTGAATTCTCCAAATATTCTCAATATTGTGAGCAAATTGCTGAACTAAAATATCAAATCCATTGGTATCTTTGATGTATTCAGGATGAAATGAGAACTCTTTTTTACTAGAGCAAGCCAGCAAAAGTTGGACAATGATCAGAGGGAGCAGCAGCTTTTTCATATCATTCACAGTTTGTCAGATAAAAAACCATCAGAATGGAAAAAATTCTGATGGGGTTAACAATTATTTTTCAGGCGGGGTATAGCCTTCACTATGAATTTCTTGCCCCTCAAACAGAAATTTTACCATCTCTTGCTCTAATAGCTTTCGGTCTTCAGGATTCATCGTGCTAAGTTTTTTTTCATTGATCAGCATGGTTTGTTTGCTCATCCATTGTCCCCAGGCTTCTTTAGATATTTGATTAAAAATCCGCTTACCTATTTCACCAGGATAAAGCTGAAAATCCAAACCTTCAGCTTCACGTTGTAAAAAAGTACAAAAAATAGTTCTACTCATTAAGTGGCTCCTCAGAACGGTAAAGTTAATATCTAAATTGTTTAAGTAAGTTTTCAACCGGTGCTGCTAAGCCAATTTTTATATCTTGCTGTAAGTTATACCAAAGTCCTTGTGTTTCATCCATACAAGCAGAAAACGGATTAATAGTGACATAAATAGGTATAACATCTAAATGAAAGTGGCTAAAGGTATGACGAAATGTAATTAATTGCTCAATTTTGTTATATACAATACCGGAATTATTAAGCCACTCGTTTAGTGCATCAAGCGTATCAAATTGTGGAAAAATATATAAGCCTCCACAAATACCAGAAGGAGGACGCTTTTCCCGCCAAATTGAATTTTCATATTGTAGAATCAAAAACCAGCCACATTTGGTGGGAATTTGCTGTTTAGGTTTTTTGGCTGGAAAATTTTGCCAGCTGTGGTTCATAAAAGCATAGCAACCTTTTTGTAACGGGCAGAGTTCGCATTTAGGTTTACTACGACTACAGATCATAGCACCGATATCCATCATCGCCTGATTAAAATATTGAGCATCATTAGCAGGAGTTAACAGAGTACTGAGAGCCCATAGTTGGTTTTCAACTTCTTTTGTACCGGGCCAACCATCAATTCCATAATAACGAGTAAGCACGCGTTTTACATTACCATCCAGGATAGGCAAATGTTGGTTTTGGGATAACGATAAAATAGCGCCAGCAGTGGAGCGTCCGATGCCTGGAAGTGAAATAACTGGTTCGAATTTATTGGGGAAATGGCCATCATATTTAGCCACAATTTGTTGTGCTGCTTTATGCAAATTGCGGGCTCTGGCATAGTAACCGAGGCCTGTCCATAGGTGTAAGATTTCATCTTGCGGGGGCTTTGTTGAATAAATCAGAATTAGCCGCCAGGATGGCTCCCTCTGCTACACCTGTTATCCGATCCTGACGCTGTGTGGCATACCCAACAACGTCATACGGTTCAGCGCTTTGACCATCGCCATTGCTTCACCTACCTGAGCCTCATAGTCACGCAGCCTCAGATGGCCACCCAGCAAAGTTTTTATGCGGAACATCGCTGTTTCTGCCACTGAACGCCGGTGATAACCCACTTTCTTTTTCCACATATCATTACTCCTGCTCAGACGCTGATTCGCCACCGCATGGTTACGTTCATGGTACTTGTCCGGCCAGTATTTCGCTCCGCTTCGCGGCGGGATAAGGGGCCTGATTTTCTTTCTTAGCAACGCGTCTTGGCAGTAACAGGCGTCATAAGCACCGTCTGCTGACACTTCCCTGATTTTCCGGTGGGTTTGGTTAATCAGGCCCGGCAGTGCTCGCGCATCTGTCGTTCCGCTGAGCGATAAGTCGGCACAGATAATCTCATGAGTCACACTGTCTGCTGCCAGATGAAGCTTGCGCCACACTCTTCGTCTGTCAGCCCCATGCTGCCTGACTTTCCTTTCACCTTCGCCAAAGACCTTCAGACCGGTACTGTCGATGACCAGATGCGAGATTTCACCACGCGGTGGCGTTTTTATGCTGATGTTGACGCTCTTTGCTAGTCTGCTGACCAGCGAGTAGTCCGGACAGCACAGCGGCAAAGACATGAGTTTAAAAATCGAATCAACGAAGCCCTGTAATGCCCGGAGCGACAGGTTAAACACACGCTTCATCATCAGGACAGTGGTAACAGCCATATCGCTGTAGTAAAGCGGCCGGCCACGACCTTCAGGCGAAGAACTGTCAGTCCATCCAGCGATGGCCGACTCATCAAGCCAGACCGTCAGGGAACCGCGTTGTCTGAGTGCCTTGTTGTACGCGGGCCAGTTGGTAATTTTAAACTTTTGCTTTGACATGGGGACCTGATGTTGAAACGAATTTAGCGATCAGCTCCGCCAATCACCTAAAAGTTCGATTTATTCAACAAAGCCGTCATTATACTAAGTAAAAATACATAACTGGCCTAAATTGACCTAATTAAATAATAGGATCTATTCTGTCACATTCCATATTTTTTTCTTATGTAAAAAATGTTATTTTTAATAAAATTCATTAACACATAATAATCTATCTTTCATGTAGCTATCACTATCTTAATTTATCCTCTTCTATCACTATCTTAATTTATCCTCTTAAAGGTATAATTTCTCTAATTTAAGCCGAAATCAGCGAGAAACAATGATGACAAACAAAAATTATAATTATCACCAGACAAAATTTGTCACAAGCGCACCTGATATTCGCCATTTACCAAACGATCATGGTATAGAAATTGCCTTCGCTGGACGTTCTAACGCCGGTAAATCCAGTGCATTAAATGCACTTACCCAACAAAAAAATCTAGCCCGTACCAGTAAAAAACCTGGCAGAACACAGCTAATCAATTTGTTCGAAGTTGCAGAGGGTATTAGGCTGGTTGATTTACCTGGCTACGGCTATGCGGAAGTCCCTGAATCAATTAAACGCCAATGGCAACAAGCATTAAGTGAATATTTACAAAAAAGAACATGTTTAAAAGGATTGATAATATTAATGGACATTCGTCATCCATTAAAATATATGGATATACAAATGATTGAATGGTCTGTAGCAATGAATATCACGATATTAGTATTGCTAACCAAAGCAGACAAACTAGTACCCAATAAACAAAAAGCTCAAATCATAGCAGTACGTAATAGATTAAAAACAGTGGCGGGTAATATACAAGTTGAAACCTTTTCTTCATTGAAAAAAATAGGTATCGATAAATTACAACTTAAATTAGATGAATGGTTCAATGAGCAACATGCTGAGCATAATTAGTCTACATGATGGATAATTAGAGGGCTTTATCTATCACTACTGTCACATTTTCTTAAAAACAAATAAAAAAATGCTCCAGTCAATTATTTGACTAGAGCAGCTTAATAATTAGCTTATCTTATTACATAAAATAATAGATTTTAAAAATAGAACATCTTACCTCTGTACCCTACGTCAATTACTTTACTTTATTTCGCGAATAAAAAAAGTTTTTTGTTATTTTTTTCGATTGAATTTAAGTCATAAAATAACTTTATGTAATAAAAACTAATTACTTGATAACTTTGGCACATAATTAGCAAAAACTATATATTTTTAGTGATAAAAACTGCCTAGTTTACTAAAACATTTTGGTCGATCATCCTAACAAAAGTAAGTTATTACCTACTACGTTATTTTGTCTCGAATAAAATAAGTTAGTTTACTTAAAATTCTTATCGACAATTAGCATAAATGCGGCTTTGTTGAATAAATCGAACTTTTAGGTGATTGGCGGAGCTGATCGCTAAATTCGTTTCAACATCAGGTCCCCATGGCAAAGCAAAAGTTTAAAATTACCAACTGGCCCGCGTACAACAAGGCACTCAGACAACGCGGTTCCCTGACGGTCTGGCTTGATGAGTCGGCCATCGCTGGATGGACTGACAGTTCTTCGCCTGAAGGTCGTGGCCGGCCGCTTTACTACAGCGATATGGCTGTTACCACTGTCCTGATGATGAAGCGTGTGTTTAACCTGTCGCTCCGGGCATTACAGGGCTTCGTTGATTCGATTTTTAAACTCATGTCTTTGCCGCTGTGCTGTCCGGACTACTCGCTGGTCAGCAGACGAGCAAAGAGCGTCAACATCAGCATAAAAACGCCAACGCGTGGTGAAATCTCGCATCTGGTCATCGACAGTACCGGTCTGAAGGTCTTTGGCGAAGGTGAATGGAAAGTCAGGCAGCATGGGGCTGACAGACGAAGAGTGTGGCGCAAGCTTCATCTGGCAGCAGACAGTGTGACTCATGAGATTATCTGTGCCGACTTATCGCTCAGCGGAACGACAGATGCGCAGGCACTGCCGGGCCTGATTAACCAAACCCACCGGAAAATCAGGCCCTTTATCCCGCCGCGAAGCGGAGCGAAATACTGGCCGGACAAGTACCATGAACGTAACCATGCGGTGGCGAATCAGCGTCTGAGCAGGAGTAATGATATGTGGAAAAAGAAAGTGGGTTATCACCGGCGTTCAGTGGTAGAAACAGCGATGTTCCGCATAAAAACTTTGCTGGGTGGCCATCTGAGGCTGCGTGACTATGAGGCTCAGGTAGGTGAAGCAATGGCGATGGTCAAAGCGCTGAACCGTATGACGTTGTTGGGTATGCCACACAGCGTCAGGATCGGATAACAGGTGTAGCAGAGGGAGCCATCCTGTCGGCTAATTCTGATTTATTCAACAAAGCCCATAAATGCCGCTTTTTCTTTTTAATGTGCTTCATCCCAATTATCACCAATACCAATATCAACTTTTAGTGGAACGGTTAATTGCATACTGTGTTCCATTAACTGACGGATTTTTTGTTGTGACCGCTCAACAGCAGACTCTTTTACTTCAAAAACTAATTCATCGTGTACTTGCATCAACATATAGAGATCAGGCTTTACCGTTTCAATCCATGTATCTAATGTGATCATCGCTTTTTTTATAATATCTGCTGCCGTTCCTTGCATTGGTGCATTAATGGCTTCACGTTCAGATGCTTTACGTCGAATTGCATTGCGGGAATTAATATCGGGCAAATAGAGTCGGCGTCCTGCCAGCGTTTCGACATAACCTTGCTCCGCAGCTTGTTTGCG
Organism: Arsenophonus endosymbiont of Aphis craccivora; assembly: GCF_013460135.1. Classification (GTDB taxonomy): domain Bacteria; phylum Pseudomonadota; class Gammaproteobacteria; order Enterobacterales; family Enterobacteriaceae; genus Arsenophonus; species Arsenophonus nilaparvatae. The sequence continues at coordinate 259,880 of NZ_CP038155.1, read as the reverse complement.
GGTACGTTCCATATAACTTAAAACACCAGGATAGCGCTCAAAATAACGATCCATATAATGCTGTGCCTGGCCACGAGTAATTCCTAACTGACGGGACAGTCCAAAAGCGCTCATACCATAAATTAAACCAAAATTAATTGCTTTTGCGCTACGGCGCTGCTCACTAGTCACATAGGTCAACAATACCCCACAAACCTCTGCCGCTGTTGCTCTATGAATATCTTGTCCTTCGGCAAAAGCATCAAGCAATCCTTTATCCTGCGAAAGATGGGCCATAATACGCAATTCAATTTGTGAATAATCTGCGGCTACAATTTTATAACCTTCACAAGCGATAAACGCTTGACGGATCCTTCGCCCTTCCTCAGTCCTAACTGGAATATTTTGTAAATTAGGATCACGGGAAGAGAGTCTACCAGTCGCTGCTACTGCCTGATGATAGGAAGTATGTACCCGTTTCGTTTTTGGATGGATCATCATGGGTAGTTTATCGGTATAAGTCGATTTCAATTTTGATAAGCTACGGTGTTGCAGAATAATTTTTGGCAGCTCATGACTAAAGGCCAGCTCTTCTAGAACTTCCTCATTAGTGGAGGGTGCACCACTAGGGGTTTTCTTCACCACTGGCAGTTGAAGTTTTTCAAACAAAATAGCTTGTAATTGTTTAGGTGATGCCAAATTAAATTCTTGTTCAGCGATAGCATAAGCTTCTTTTTCAATTTCCATTAATCGGCTTGCTATCTCCTGAGATTGCTTAGCCAGCTTATTTGCATCGATAAGCACCCCAACCCGCTCCATACGGGCTAATACCGGTACTAACGGCATTTCTATCTGTTGAAAAACTTCTTTTAATTTAGGTTCTGCCTCAAGTTGAGGCGAAAGCGTTTGGTGTAATAATAATGTGACGTCGACATCTTCGGCTGCATAAGTTGACGCTTGCTCAAGTGGGATTTGATTGAATGTTAACTGATTTTTTCCTTTGCCGGCAATCTCTTCAAAAGTTATAGTTTTATGATTGAGATGCCGTTGCGCCAAACTATCCATATCATGACGACCAAGTCCGGCAACACTATTTAATATATAAGATTCCAGCATTGTATCAAAGGCCATATTCTTTAATTCAATATCATAATTGGCCATCACGCTGTAATCGAATTTTAAATTCTGACCAATCTTTTGAATATTTTGGTCAATTAATACCGGTTTTATCGCCGCTAACACCTCATCTAAAGGTAATTGTTGTGGCGCATCAAGATAATCATGCCCCAGCGGAAGATAAGCAGCTTTACCTTCTTCAATGGCAAAACAGAGCCCAACCAAATTTATCGATAGTGTATCAAGGCCGTCAGTTTCAGTATCAAAGGCAAAACGCTTTGCCGATTGCAATTTTTCAACCCATTGCATCAAATCATCTTTGGTCAATATCGTTTGATAATGCTCTGTTGATAGTACGGCTGAAGGCTCTTTAGCTAAAGAAATATCGCTATTGTTATCAGAAATAGTGGTTGCAGATTTAGCTGTTTTTTTCGTTAGCCAACTACCATTTTGTAAATCAGCTAACCAACGCTTAAATTCGTAATGACTAAAAAGCGCATGTAATTTTTCAATATCAGGCGCCTGCATAACCAGTCCATCATAATCTGTAGTTAAATCAACATTAGTCTTAATTGTGGCTAATTTATAAGATAACAAAGCAATGTCTTTATGTTGTGCCATTTTTTCTGCTAATGTTTTCGAACCACGAAACCCTAACGGAGCAATTGCAGACAAATCATTATAAATCGTTGCCAGATCGCCAATTCCTTGCAATAAAGCTAATGCCGTTTTTTCTCCTACACCTGGTACACCAGGAATATTATCGGATGAATCTCCCATCAACGCGAGAAAATCAAGCATCAACTCAGGTGGCACACCATATTTATCAATAACCTCTGTTGGCCCTAAGATAGTGTTTGTCATGGTATTAATGAGTGTTATATCAGATGTCACTAATTGAGCCATGTCTTTATCTCCTGTACTGATTAGTACAGGCAATCCTTTCTTACTCGCCTGTAAAGCTAATGTCCCTATTACATCATCAGCTTCAACACCAGCAACAACCAATAAAGGAAGCCCCATGGCAGCAACCATTTCATGTAGCGGCGCTATCTGTGCACGCAAATCATCGGGCATTGGTGGTCGTTGAGATTTATATTGCTCAAATAATTCATCCCGAAAAGTTTTTCCTTTAGCATCAAATACTACCGCAATATGACTCGGCTGATATTGCATAATTAAACTACGCAACATGTTAAGAACACCATACATAGCACCGGTTGGCTCCCCTGCACTGTTGGTTAATGGGGGAAAAGCATGATATGCACGGTAAAGGTAAGAGGAGCCATCAACTAGGATAAATGGGTTTTCTGCAATTTGAGCCATAGTCTTTTTCATCATCAAAATAATTAATAGTGATAGAATGCCCCACTCATGCGAGAGAGACGAATTTTGCCTGAATTTATTTTCAATTTGTCACTTTTCCACCGCTTATAGCACTAGAACATCCTGTGGATAAACTTGTGTGTAAATCTTCTTATTATACTATATTCAATAGTTAAACAGATTTAACTTAGAAAACAATATTAAATGATAATCAAGACGTTACGGATAAAAATAATATCGCGCTGCTATTTTTGCCGGTTAACATTTTTTTGTGGATATTACAGAATAATATGCCAAAAAATAGGAAAAATCCGCTGTTGTACCAATATGTTAAACCGTTGGTACAACATGGCGCTATTAAAAAAGGTGGAAAAAAGGCTTACTTATTTACTAATTAAAAAGTGAACAACATCAGAATAAGCTTTAGCATAATTATTGACATCTTCAATCGTGATGCCATTGTTACGTATCATATATTTACCATTAACAAAAATAGCCGGCACACCACGTAATTGAAACTCTTCCACTGCTTGCTGTTGTTTTACAACCAACGATTTAACGACAAAACTATTTAGCGCTGCATCATATTCCTCACTTTTGACGCCAGCTTTAATGAACACAGCTTGAATATCAGCAGGGGTATTTATCGATTCTGTCTTTTGGATCCCTTCAAACAACAATGGTGACACTTTATCTTCAAACTTCAACACCATTGCTACCGTCCAAGCTTTTGTTAATTCAGCGCCTAATGGCCCCAAAAAATCAACATGGTAGCGTTCCATTTTAATGTCTTTAGGTAAATTTTTTGCTACGGTTTGGGATACATGATAGATGGATTCAAATTGATAACAGTGTGGACAGTAAAAAGAAAAAAACTCTACGACGCGAGGTGCATTTTGTACTGCTTTTTCTATTTTGATAAATTCAGTACCCTCCGCGTAATTTGCGGCAGAAACACCATAAGACAGTACTAACCCTATTAAAGCTAACCAAAATTTATTCATATTACTCATTCTCCAAAAATATTTTCCATTTATTAATATATTAAACCGGGTTGCAAAGGCGGCTCATTTAGCGCATTGATCTGTTCAGAAAAAAGTAACTGCTGTTTACGCTAAAAATCATACTCAATCATCCAAGGAAAAACTCGCGGAAAAGCCGGATCTTCCCAACGCCGAACAATCTATGATAAATAATGAATCATTCGCATGGCTCGTCAAGGCTCAATCAGTGTCAACTGTTCATTATCAAAATGCGTATACTCAGTATAAGCTTCTAATAATATTTCAAGTTGAATTCGTTGTTCCCGACGTTCGCCGTTTAAAAGCATCCATAAATCTTGTACTGCTGGGCCATTACGAGCATCATCAAAGTCGACAATAAAAGGGCCATCTCGCCACAAAATATTACCAGGATGACAATCACCCTGTAAGCGAAGATAACTATGCGGTTGCGACCAACGCTTTTTTACTTCAACAATAAGCTCATCAAGGACAAAGAGAAAATTTTGTTTTAATTTACCGGGTAGTAAAGGAGTATTCGCTAGAATGTTACGAGGAGTAATTAAATATTCATCAATTCCAATAGTTGGCCTGGTAGAAAAATGGTGCTGATATCCTATTTGATGAATGCGCCCAATTAATCGACCTACCTCTTCCAACTGTAACAAGTTATCAGGCTCATATTGCCGTCCCCCAACACTCGGAAAAACTGCGTATAAAAAACCTAGATACTCCAATACAGTTTGCCCGGCGAAAAATAGAGGAGCAATAACCGATAAACCAGCTTCATACAAAGACAACATAAAATCGTGTTCTTCTTGGATCTGAGTCCGATTCCAACGCGTTGGTCGATAAAATTTCACAACGTAACGTTTATGCTGTTCATCTAGAAACTGGTAAACTCGATTTTCATAACTATTCAACTCGATTATCCCTGAATCAGGGTATAATCCAACTTCTATTAACGCATCATGAATTAAATCGAGGGTAATCGTTTTGAAATGAAAAGCACTGTGCTGTGTCACTTTATTATCTCTATCAGGTTACTCTTTAATGATGCCCTGAGCGCGTAAAAGCGCTGTTTTGAAATCGTCTTGGTGATCGATCTTTTTGCAAACCAGGTATCGCGGCTTCCGTTGGAGAGTTACGCATTTTTAAATGATAAATCAAAGTATCGTCAGTCAAATCGCATAAATCCCCTTTAAAACCAGCTTCATCAGCTAATTTTCGCAATAATTGCGCCAAATTTAATTCTGGATATTCCTGCCATAAGGGTTGCAGCAGTTCAATAACTTCGTTTAACCGATGATATTTCCTTTTTCAATACCTTACTAACAAATTATTTATACAAATTACCAAGGATTATCTGCTAGAGAAAGCGTTACTTTGTCAGTTAACATAAAAATTATTTTTTTATTAGTTACTATTATGTATTGAGTTAAAATATCAACTATCTAATAGATAAACATATTTATAATAAATCAACTTAACAAATTTAATTTTGATCATATCGCGGCTTTGTTGAATAAATCGAACTTTTAGGTGATTGGCGGAGCTGATCGCTAAATTCGTTTCAACATCAGGTCCCCATGTCAAAGCAAAAGTTTAAAATTACCAACTGGCCCGCGTACAACAAGGCACTCAGACAACGCGGTTCCCTGACGGTCTGGCTTGATGAGTCGGCCATCGCTGGATGGACTGACAGTTCTTCGCCTGAAGGTCGTGGCCGGCCGCTTTACTACAGCGATATGGCTGTTACCACTGTCCTGATGATGAAGCGTGTGTTTAACCTGTCGCTCCGGGCATTACAGGGCTTCGTTGATTCGATTTTTAAACTCATGTCTTTGCCGCTGTGCTGTCCGGACTACTCGCTGGTCAGCAGACGAGCAAAGAGCGTCAACATCAGCATAAAAACGCCAACGCGTGGTGAAATCTCGCATCTGGTCATCGACAGTACCGGTCTGAAGGTCTTTGGCGAAGGTGAATGGAAAGTCAGGCAGCATGGGGCTGACAGACGAAGAGTGTGGCGCAAACTTCATCTGGCAGCAGACAGTGTGAATCATGAGATTATCTGTGCCGACTTATCGCTCAGCGGAACGACAGATGCGCAGGCACTGCCGGGCCTGATTAACCAAACCCACCGGAAAATCACGGAAGTGTCAGCAGACGGTGCTTATGACGCCTGTTACTGCCACGATGCGTTGCTAAGAAAGAAAATCAGGCCCCTTATCCCGCCGCGAAGCGGAGCGAAATACTGGCCGGACAAGTACCATGAACGTAACCATGCGGTGGCGAATCAGCGTCTGAGCAGGAGTAATGATATGTGGAAAAAGAAAGTGGGTTATCACCGGCGTTCAGTGGCAGAAACAGCGATGTTCCGCATAAAAACTTTGCTGGGTGGCCATCTGAGGCTGCGTGACTATGAGGCTCAGGTAGGTGAAGCAATGGCGATGGTCAAAGCGCTGAACCGTATGACGTTGTTGGGTATGCCACACAGCGTCAGGATCGGATAACAGCTGTAGCAGAGGGAGCCATCCTGGCGGCTAATTCTGATTTATTCAACAAAGCCGAATTTATAATGATAACATTGGTCAAAAATCAGATAAGCTTATAAACAAACAATTCAAGAGTGACTGCAGCAAGTGGATAAACAATTTAAAAAAATTCTGATCATTAAAATGCGATTTCATGGAGATATGTTGCTGACAACACCTGTTATTAGCACGCTCAAAAAAAATTATCCAGCCGCTAAAATTGATATTCTTCTCTATCAAGATACAATACCAATTTTGTCTGAAAATAGAGAAATTCATGCACTTTATGGCATTAAAAACAAAAAAAATAACACAATAGCCAAATTAGTTAACTTTATTTTATTAATCAATAAATGACGCAAAAATCATTATGATTTAATTATAAATTTAGCTGATCAATGGATTGTACCTTTTTTGGTAAGATGTATCCCTGCCAAGATAAAAATTTCTCACCAATTCAACTATAGAAATACAAACTATTGGTCTGAAAGTTTTACACATATGGTTAAACCAACGGGAAAATATGTTGTTGAACAAAATCTCTCTATATTAAAACCACTTCAACTTAATACTTGGTATTCCAGTACAACAATGACTTATCAACCAAACGATTAGGAAAAAATTAATCACCGATTAATATCTCTAGGGGTACATAGTAGTTATGTTGTTATCCAACCAAAAGCTAGACAAAAATTTAAGTGCTGGGATGATGAAAAATTTGCTGAGGTGATTGATAATCTACAATCTAGAGGATACCAGGTGATACTAACATCAGGTCCCAGTACAGATGATCTCAGCTGTGTGGCTAATATTGCACAACAATGTCGTCAATCACCCATTACCGAATTTGCAGGAAAAACAACATTTCCAGAATTAGGTGCTCTAATTAGCCATGCCGCCTTCTTCATCGGTGTAGATTCAGCACCAATGCATATTGCAGCCGCATTAGAAACCCCTATTATTTGCTTGTTCGGTGCGACAGATCATCAATATTGGAAACCATGGAGTAAAAACGTTATTCAAATTTGGGCTGGTAATTATGAAAAAATGCCAGAACGACACGAACGTGATCGTAATAAAAAGTATTTATCAATAATTCCAGTTAAAGATGTTATTACCGCTACAAAAAAAATGTTACCAATGGATATACAAACCATAAAATCTGAGATAGAGATATAATCCGATGGAAATTGCATTTTGTTTATACAAATATTTCCCTTTTGGTGGATTACAAAGAGATTTCATTCAGATTCTCTCTGCTTGCAAAAAACGAGGGCATCAAATACGTGTTTACACAATGGTATGGGATGGTGAAATTCCTGCTGATATTAACGTTATCATAATCCCAGTTAAAGCACATACAAATAATGGGCGTAATGAAGCATTTTATCATCAGGTCAAAACACATTTAACCCAGCATCCGGCTGATATTATTGTCGGTTTTAATAAGATGCCAGGATTAGATATTTATTATGCAGCAGATGTTTGTTATGCAGAAAAAGTTGAAAAAGAAAAAGGTTTTTTTTATAAACTGACCAAACGATACAAACATTATATTGCTTATGAAAAAGCGGTTTTTGATGCAGACAGTCACACCAAATTATTAATGCTTACCCAACATCAAATTAATGATTTTAAAAAACATTACAAAACACCTGACGCACGTTTTTATCTGTTACCACCGGGCATTGACCTTAGTAGAAAATATGACCAACAAATTATTGACGCAAAACCAATTTATCGTAAAAAAAATGCTATCTCTGAAGACCAATTTCTTTTATTACAAGTCGGTTCAGATTTTAAACGTAAAGGCGTAGACAGAACACTCAAATCAATAGCTGCCCTGCCTGACAAAATAAAAAATAAGACTATGTTAATGGTAGTAGGACAAGACTCACCTACCAGTTATCAACGGCTAGCAAAAAATTTGGGGATAGATAAACAAGTTTTATTTTTTCAGGGGCGTCATGATATAGCAGAATTGATGGCTGCTGCTGATATGTTAATCCATCCTGCCTATCAAGAAGCTGCTGGCATAGTATTAATCGAAGCCATTGCAGCGGGTTTACCAGTAATTACAACAGATATATGTGGCTATGCGTTCTATATCAAACATGCATATTGTGGCATAGTAATAGATGAGCCTTATAAGCAAAAAAATCTTAATAATGCTTTAACAACAAGTTTAACTAATAAATCTCTATTAAAACACTGGTCGGAATCTGCACGCCACTTTGCTGATACTCAAGATTTATACAGTTTGCCTGAAAAAGCTGCAGATATTATTTTTGGATGCCAGCATGCTTGAACTTAAACAACCTTTTAAAAACTTATGGCAAGGCAAAGATCCCTTTATAGAAATAGAAAAATTAGATGGTAAAATTTTTCGTCAATTAGAGACACGCAAAACATTATGCTTTATGCTCAATGAAAAAAGTTATTTTCTCAAAATTCATTATGGTACTACGTTAAAAGAAGTACTAAAAAATCTATTTTCTTTACGCTTACCAGTATTAGGTGCGGATAGAGAATGGAAAGCAATCCATCGTCTAACTGAGGCAGGCATTGACACTATGCATGGTAAAGCTTTCGGTCAAAAAGGAATTAATGCTTTACGCCGTAAGTCATTTATTATTACCAAAGCGCTGATTCCAACCATTAGCTTAGAAGAGTACTGCGCAAATTGGAAAAATTCAGCTCCCCAATTTAGTACTAAAAAAATATTAATTTGTCGAATGGCTGAAATAGTACGTAAAATGCATGCATGTGGTGTCAATCATCGTGATTGCTATATTTGCCATTTTTTATTACATTTGCCCTTTGACGGCGATGACAAAAAATTAAAGATTTCAATCATTGACTTGCATCGTGCCCAAATACGTCAGTATGTACCAAAACGTTGGAAAGATAAGGATTTGATTGGATTATATTTTTCATCACTGAATATTGGTTTAACCCAACGAGATATTTTTCGTTTTATTCAGATTTATTTTTCTGATAATTTAAAAAATATTCTCAACAATGAACAAAAATTGATATCGAGCGCTAATATTAAAGCAGAAATAATAAAAGAAAGAACAGTTAGGAGAGGATTATAACTCTAACCGTTTTGTTTTATAAAAAATTTCAGGAAATAGGTATAGTACATGTATTTTGACAAGCATAAAGTTATTACGCAAAAACTCTGCTTAACGCCAAATTTGCATGCTGATTGCCACCCTAAATTCCATATTGCCTATGGGGTAGACAAAAAATTTTTATATGGTTGCGGAATTTCGATAACATCAATTGCACTGCATAATATTAATAATAATCATTGTTTCCATATATTTACCGATTATTTTGATCATGAGCAAGAAACCTTGTTCGATACTCTTGCGCAACAATATAAAATTGAAATAAATATTTATTTGGTTGACGATCAGAGCTTAAAATCATTACCTAGTACTAAAAACTGGTCCTATGCCACCTACTTTAGATTCATCATTGCTGACTATTTTTCAAATAAATTAGATAAAATTTTATACTTAGATGCAGATATCATATGTAATAATAGTTTAGATAGATTACAAAACATTCACTTCAATAATAATGAAATTGCTGCAGTTGTGACAGAAAAAAATGAAAAATGGTGGCAAAAAAGAGCATTCGAATTAGAAGTAGAAAATATCTCGCAAGGATATTTTAATGCTGGATTTTTATTCATTAATCTTAATCGCTGGGCAGAAGAGGATATTTCAACGCAGGCAATGAGATTACTTAAAAATAATGCGTTAAAAAATAAATTCTCTTTTTTAGACCAAGATGTTTTAAATATTCTGCTAGCAAATAAAATAATCTATCTAACCAAAAAATATAATACTCAATATAGTATAAATTATGGTCTGAAAAGCGTTAAACATGCTGCGTTTGCTATTGATACTATTTTTATTCACTATATTGGCCCGACCAAGCCATGGCATGAGTGGGCAATATCACCTTTTTCCCAACCATTCATAAAAGCAAAAAATGCTTCCCCCTGGCAAAATAAACCGCTATTAAAAGCAGAAAGCGTACACCTTTTAAGGTATTGCGCTAAACATAAATTTAAACAAAGAAAATACCACGAAGGTTTAAAGAATTATACTCACTATTATTTAGCAAAATTTAAAATTCTCTTTAAAAGAGTTAAAGGGCTATGTTTATCATGAAGCATTTTATAAAACCAAGTTTTAATATTGCGGGGAAAAAAAATCTTCTTGAAAAGAATAAAAATTTTAACATTGCTTATGGCGTTGATAAAAATTTCCTACTTGGTGCAGCGATATCAATAAATTCCGTATTAATAAATAATATTGATACAGATTTCAATTTTCACCTATTTACTGATTATATTGATGACGAATATATACAACGTTTCCAAAAAATGATAACAAAGTATAATTCTAATATAATTATCTATCTGTTAGATGCTGAAGAATTAAAACAATTATCAACCTCAGATTTCTGGTCTTATGCCACCTATTTTAGATTAATCGCTTTTGAATATTTAAGTACAAACATAAACTCTATTTTATATCTAGATGCTGATGTTATTTGCAAAGGCAATCTAAAAGAACTATTTCAGCTAAACTTAGCGAATTCTTTTGCCGCCGTGGTACTCGATGTCAACAACATGCAGCAATCAAGTGCGACTCGACTAAAGTTAACCGATTTAAATGGCAAATATTTTAATGCCGGCGTAATCTATGTGAATTTAAAGAAATGGATTGAAAATGATTTATCCAAAAAATCATTAGAACTGGTACGCGGAACAACGAATTTTGGTAAATTAAAATACCTTGATCAAGATGCACTAAATATATTATTTCAGACGCAAAACATCTATTTATCTCGTGATTATAACTGTATATATACGTTGAAAAATGAATTGGCTTACCACGATTTATCCAAATACAAAAATACCATAACTGATAGCACCATTCTTATCCACTATACTGGCGTCACAAAACCCTGGCATACTTGGGGTATTAATTATCCGGCCAGTCAATTTTTTTTCAACTCATATATTCACTCACCGTGGAAAGATCAGCCATTAAAAATCGCAGAAAAGAGAACGGAACTACAAGAAAAATATAAGCATCTATTTTTACAACATAAATATGTGCATGGTTTGTTATGTTTAATTAAATATAAATTACTAAAAAAATAATTTTAAAGCACCTTACAGATAGGTGCTTTCTCTTAGCTAATTAATCAATTTTTTATCGCTATTCAACAAAGCCATTATAGGCATAAAAATGACAATTAAACTAATTCGTTTTTGCTAACCTTAGTGAGGAGTTATATATTTTTATTTTTTATTAATTATTTGTATTGAATTAATTATACTTTTTATATAAAAATAGCAGTAATTATTTACTGCTATTTTATTATTTATCGATTTTAATTGAGATTAAGTGTGTTCTTCCCAATCTCTGGCGCGGGAAACGGCTTTTTTCCACCCGTTATATTTATAGTTACGTTCAGTGGTTTCAATTCTAGGAGGGAATTTTTTTTCAATACGCATTTTTTCTTTAATTTCATCCAAATCTTGCCAGAAACCAATAGCTAGCCCAGCAAGTAAAGCTGCACCTAATGCGGTACTTTCACGAATAATAGGACGCTCTACGTAGGCTCCTAGGATTTCAGATTGGAATTGCATCAAGAAATTATTGGCGACAGCACCGCCATCAACACGCAATGAACTCAGGCGCATATCTGCATCTTTTTGCATCGCTTCCAGAACATCACGCGTTTGGTAGGCAATAGATTCTAATGTTGCACGAAGAATATGGTTACGATTGGCGCCGCGTGTTAAGCCAAAAATCGCACAGCGGGCGTAAGGATCCCAATAAGGAGCGCCTAAACATGTTAGAGCTGGAACGACATAGACACCGTTATTATTTTTGACTTTATTAGCGAAATATTTAGAATCGTTAGCATCATCAATTAATTTCAGTTCATCACGCAGCCATTGTATAGAAGCACCTGCCATGAAAACGGCACCTTCTAGGGCATAATTCAATTAACCTTGTGGGCCACAGGCAATAGTAGTTAGTAAGCCATGATCGGAAATTTTGGCTTTTTTGCCTGTATTCATTAATAGGAAACAGCCGGTTCCATAGGTGTTTTTATCCATTCCGGGTTGGACACATAACTGACCAAAAAGGCAGCTTGTTGATCGCAGGCCATTCCGGCTATTGGTATGCGTGTTCCACCTTTACCACCAATATTGGTTGTCCCATAAATTTCTGATGATGGACGTACTGTTAGTAATATGGCGCGTGTAATATTAAAGGCATCGAGGATTGTTTGATCCCACTCCAGCTCATGAATATTAAACAGCATAGTACGAGATGCGTTAGTATAGTCAGTAACATGGATACGCCCTTGTGTCATTTTCCATACTAGCCAAGTATCAATAGTCTCAAAGAGTAACTCGCCATTTTTTGCTCGTTCATAGGCTTCGTCAACATTTTCCAGGATCCATTTAAGTTTTGTACCGTAGAAATAAGGGTCAACTACTAAACAGGTATTTTCACGGATATATTTCTCCAGTTCTGAGTTATTACGCTTTAGTTCGGGACAGAAATCAGCAGTACGACAACATTGCCAAACAATCGCATTATAAATGGGTTTACCGGTTTTCTTTTCCCAAACTATAGTAGTTTCGCGTTGATTGGTTATACCAATTCCAGCAATTTGATCACTGAGAATATCAGAAATGGCTAATGCTTCAGCTAAAGTAGCACTTTGGGTTGCCCAAATTTTTATTGCATCATGTTCTACCCAACCTGACTTTGGGTCAATTTGAGGAAATTCACGTTGAGAAATATTAATAATATTAGCATCATGATAAAAAATAATGGTTAGTTAACTAGTGGTACCTTGATCAAGTGCGATAATATATTTTTTTGTTGTTGGTGTTTCAGTTGTAATAATAATTGTCCAATTTACTTCATATTATTTTTTTGAATTATTTTTGCGTTTATTTTTTGTTTTGATTTGCCATAGTAGGTAAATGGTAGCCAATCAGTTTGCGATAAGCAAAAGCACCGAGAATAGCGCCAACAAAAGTTGCAGTTAGGGGAATTATGCAATCAGGGAAATCTCGTCCACCGGTTAAGGCAATATCACCTCAACCAGCCAGATCAGTTATTAGTTTGGGGCCGAAATCGCTAGCAGGATTTAATGCGAAACCGGTAAGTGGGCCAAATGAACCACCAATAACTGCAATCAGAATAACAATAAGTAGTGGTGCTAGTGGGCCACGGGGTATGCCATTGTTATCATCTGTTAAACTTAATATCATACAAACAAAGATAATAGCAATAACAACTTCAACCAGAAATGCCTGTAGGACGCTAATTTGGCCTGCTGGATAAGTAGAAAAAACGCCGGCAGTAAATAAGCTTGCTGGTGAACCACGTACTATATGGTGTAATTTTTCATAATCTAGAAATAGTTCGAAGTACAACCCATAAACGAGAGCGGCAGCGACGAAGCCTCCCAGCATTTGTGCAATAATATAAGGCAGTACTTTTTTTCTATCAAAATGGGCAAATAACCAAAAAGTAACGGTAATCGCCGGATTTAAGTGCGCTCCTGAAATACCTGCCGTAAGGTAAACGGCTAGAGCCACGAAAAATCCCCAAATCATACTGATTTCCCATAAACCTAGTTGTGCGCCTGCAATACGCGTAGCAGCAACACAGCCCAGGCCAAAGAAGACCAGTAAGGCAGTACCTAAAAATTCAGAGATACATTGACCTGTTAGCGTTGGTGAAGTAATTTGACTCATATGTTTATCCTACAAAAGTATGCATACTAAGCAATAAAATTGGTTTTTTATTTGTTATTTCCTAAGGAAACTCTGAAGGAATTTATCGTTAAATGAACGTAAACTGAAATAATGGGATCAAATATGTTGGATCACTTCAAAAAAATGAGCGAAATCGCTCTGATAAAGTGATCGAACTGACATTCTAGTTGATGTATTTTTTTGCAATTAGTTGGATAAATAGAAATAATTAAAGTTAAATCGACATTTATCGAGAGCTTTCACAACTAGACAGGCGTAAGAAGGCTACTTACAATCGTAGCATTGCTAAAAAAGGGGACGAAAGAATGTCATTTGAAGTTTTTGAAAAGTTAGAAACTAAAGTTCAACAAGCTATTGAAACAATTGAGCTTTTGCAGATGGAAGTTAATGAACTTAAAGAGAAAAATAATATTTTGTATCAAGAAGTAGCGAGTGCTAAAGAGAAACATGGAACGCTGGCTCATGAAAATGAGAATTTAAAACAAGAACAGCATGCTTGGCAAGAGCGTTTACGCGGTCTATTAGGTCGAATGGAAGATGTTCAGTAATTGTCCGATATTTCATTACATTAGAAAAAAATAGCAATAAGGGCAAAATTTGTTGCCCTTATTGCTACTTAATCGATAGATATTGAATAATACAACAATGTTTGTTTTTAGCTGAAAGAGTATTAGTCTTTAATATCTTGATCGTTGTTTGACTCACCATCTAAAAGTAATGGATGCTCGGAAAGGATAATACCGGTATTATCTGCGTACAAATAATCTTCTGTAAAGAATGTGACGCCACCAAAATTGACTCGCACATCACTTTCTCCGATACCCTCACTGGTACAACCTACCGGAATGGCAGCGATTGCTTGAATACCGATATCTAATTCTGCCAATTCATCAACCTGACGTACTGCACCGTAAATAACAATGCCTTACCATTGGTTTTTCATGGCAAATTTTGCCAATTCAGCATCAATTAGCGCCTTACGTACAGAGCCGCCACCATCAACTAATAGGATCCGGCACTCCCCCTGTTCTTCCAGTAAATCGTAGATGATGCCGTTGTCTTCAAAACATTTCACTGTTACGATTTGACCACTAAATGAAGTACGCCCGTCAAAGTTAGAGAATAAAGGTTCTACCACATTCACCTCTTCTTGGTAGATATCACAAAGCTCGGCAGTATCATATTTCATAGGATTTCGGTCTATTTAAGGGAAGTTCAGTATATCCTTATCTGGTTATTTTTTGCAAAAACATAGCTGATAAAAATACTGAGAAAAATCAAAATTACAATAATTAATTTAAAATAAGTCCAACAGAAAATAGAATATTAGTCAGCAATGCCGCTTTTACCATATTTGGCTTTGTTGAATAAATCAGAATTAGCCGACAGGATGGCTCCCTCTGCTACAGCTGTTATCCGATCCTGACGCTGTGTGGCATACCCAACAACGTCATACGGTTCAGCGCTTTGACCATCGCCATTGCTTCACCTACCTGAGCCTCATAGTCATGCAGCCTCAGATGGCCACCCAGCAAAGTTTTTATGCGGAACATCGCTGTTTCTGCCACTGAACGCCGGTGATAACCCACTTTCTTTTTCCACATATCATTACTCCTGCTCAGACGCTGATTCGCCACCGCATGGTTACGTTCATGGTACTTATCCGGCCAGTATTTCGCTCCGCTTCGCGGCGGGATAAGGGGCCTGATTTTCTTTCTTAGCAACGCGTCGTGGCAGTCACAGGCGTCATAAGCACCGTCTGCTAACACTTCCCTGATTTTCCGGTGGGTTTGGTTAATCAGGCCCGGCAGTGCCTGCGCATCTGTCGTTCCGCTGAGCGATAAGTCGGCACAGATAATCTCATGATTCACACTGTCTGCTGCCAGATGAAGCTTGCGCCACACTCTTCGTCTGTCAGCCCCATGCTGCCTGACTTTCCATTCACCTTCGCCAAAGACCTTCAGACCGGTACTGTCGATGACCAGATGCGAGATTTCACCACGCGTTGGCGTTTTTATGCTGATGTTGACGCTCTTTGCTCGTCTGCTGACCAGCGAGTAGTCCGGACAGCACAGCGGCTAAGACATGAGTTTAAAAATCGAATCAACGAAGCCCTGTAATGCCCGGAGCGACAGGTTAAACACACGCTTCATCATCAGGACAGTGGTAACAGCCATATCGCTGTAGTAAAGCGGCCGGCCACGAACTTCAGGCGAAGAACTGTCAGTCCATCCAGCGATGGCCGACTCATCAAGCCAGACCGTCAGAGAACCACGTTGTCTGAGTGCCTTGTTGTACGCGGGCCAGTTGGTAATTTTAAACTTTTGCTTTGCCATGGGGACCTGATGTTGAAACGAATTTAGCGATCAGCTCCGCCAATCACCTAAAAGTTCGATTTATTCAACAAAGCCACCATATTTTCCAATAAAGGTTTCATACCCAGCGCGGTGGTATCATGGATAACTCTCTTTATGTGGTTTAGTAACATCGGTATAGCGAGCAAAAATAACCAACCCGTCCAGTGATGAAGATATAACAAGCTAAACAGAATTAAACAAAAAATGGCAATTAAGATGAGTGCCGCATGATACTTTCGAGCGCCTTTAGTGCCTAATCTAACAGCCAAGGTATTTTTACCGGCTTTAATATCATTTTCTATATCACGCATATTGTTAACGTTTAGTACTGCTACTGACAGCAATCCACAAGCGGTTGCTGGTAATAATATCATCAAATTAAAGTGGTTAGTATGCAGATAGTAAGTTCCGATCACACTTAACCAACCAAAAAAGATCAACACTGAGATGTCGCCAAGCCCCGGATATCCATAGGGTTTTTTCCCCACGGTGTAGGTGATGGCTGTTATTATAGCGATAACGCCGAGTATCAGAAAGCCAATAATATCCTTTGGCATTCGACAAGCGACTATGATCAGAGTTAAGCCACATAAACAACAAATAAAGATAGTGATTTTTAGGGCAACTTTCATTTCTGCCAGGCTAATAATTCCTTTTTTTATACCTCGTAATGGCCCCAATCGTTGCTCGTTATCACTGCCCTTAATCGCATCGCCATAATCATTCGCCAGATTGGATAGAATTTGTAGTGCAGCAGCAGTGAGTAAAGCTAATAATGCAATAGAGAGGGTAAAAGTGCCAGACCAATAAGCTAATGCAGAACCCATTATAATTGGCGCAATACCCAACGGAAGTGTTTTGGGGCGTAAACTTTCTAGCCACGCCTGTATTTGTATAGGCTTTCTTGATGTGATTAAATTCATGTAATTAATACACAAGTTTGTTGTTATAAAAATAATGGGAGGCTTAGCCCCCCATCCAAGATTATAATCAGCAAAGTTAACGACGCCAGATTATAAAATAAATCGACTCAGATCTTCATCAGCAACTAGTTCATCTAGATGCTTAGCTACGTAATCAGCGTCAATTATAATGTCTTGACCATTGCGTTCACTAGCATCGAAAGAGATGTCTTCCATCAATCGCTCAAGAACGGTATGTAATCGACGAGCACCAATATTTTCTGTTTTTTCATTTACTTGCGATGCTGCTTGAGCAATTTTATTAATACCTTCTGGCGTAAATTCAATGTTTAAACCTTCGGTTGCCATCAATGCTTTATATTGTATAGTTAAAGAGGCATTTGGTTCAGTTAAAATACGGTTAAAGTCTTCTGCCGTTAGCGCTTGTAGTTCGACTCTGATGGGTAATCGGCCTTGTAGCTCCGGGATCAAATCCGATGGGCTGGCAACCTGGAATGCACCAGAAGCGATAAACAGAATATGATCAGTTTTTACCATCCCATGTTTAGTAGAAACGGTGCAGCCTTCAACTAAAGGTATCAAATCACGTTGTACACCTTCTCGAGAGACATCAGGGCCAGACGTTTCACCACGTTTACAAATTTTATCGATTTCATCGATAAAAACAATGCCGTGTTGTTCAACTGCATCAATGGCTTGCTGTTTTAGTTCTTCTGGATTGACCAGTTTTGCTGCTTCTTCTTCGATCAATATTTTGAAGGCTTCTTTGATCTGCATCTTACGGAGTTTATGTTTTTGCCCTGCCAGATTTTGAAACATAGATTGCAATTGACTGGTCATTTCTTCCATACCAGGAGGAGCCATAATTTCAACGCCTACCGGTATAGTAGCAACCTCAATTTCAATTTCTTTATCGTCCAGCTTACCTTCTCTTAGTTTTTTACGGAAAGATTGACGTGCGGTAGAAGGTTCTACATTAGGATAAGGTTGTCCCCAATTATTTTTAGCCGGAGGTAATAAAACATCAAGAATACGTTCTTCTGCCAGTTTTTCTGCTCGGTAACGGTTTTTTTCTATAGATTGCAGGCGTACCATTTTTACAGCAGCGTCAGTCAAATCACGAATAATAGAATCGACCTCTTTACCCACATAACCGACTTCAGTAAACTTTGTTGCTTCTACCTTGATAAAGGGAGCATTAGCCAGTTTTGCCAAACGACGGGCAATTTCAGTTTTACCCACACCAGTTGGGCCAATCATCAAAATATTTTTCGGTGTTACTTCCTGACGTAGTGCTTCATCAAGTTGCATACGACGCCAACGATTACGTAGCGCAATAGCGACAGAACGTTTTGCTTTGTCTTGACCAATAATATGATTGTCCAATTCACTGACAATTTCACGAGGCGTCATTTCAGACATGTTTAAATCCTTAAGGTTTTGAAGAGAGCTCTTCAAAGTTAAAATTATGGTTGGTATAAATACAGATATCACTCGCTATATTTAACGCTTTTTCTGTAATATCACGTGCGCTCATTGTTATATTTTCTAACAATGCACGCTCAGCGGCTTGTGCATAGGCACCACCAGAACCAATAGCGCTCAAATCATTTTCTGGTTGAATAACATCGCCATTACCTGTAATGATCAATGAGCTGTTTTCATCTGCAACAGCTAAAAGCGCTTCGAGTTTTCTCAGCATACGATCAGTAAGCCAATCTTTAGACAATCCAACAGCGGCTTTCGTTAGGTGTCCTTGGTGAAGTTCTAGTTTTCGTTCAAAAAGGTCAAACAGGGTAAATACATCAGCAGTACCGCCTGCGAAGCCCGCAATAACTTTATCATTATAAAGGCGGCGCACTTTACGGACGTTGCCTTTCATGACGGTATTACCCATCACCACCAATTACAACTTGGCCATTACGGCGAACACTTACGATTTTAGTCATGAGTCAGCCCTTGGTTATTTTATTAGGGGAGTATGTAAACATACTTTTTAGGTTTTTTATGACGTAAAAAGTCAGTATTTACGCTATTAGGAATGTAAATGGGGGATAAGAATTATTTTTCAACCCTTACTTGTACGAAGAATACAGCCGGATACGCCGACAGATTTAGCTCGGTCACGTATTTTTTCTGCTGCTTCTGGATTGTAAGGCCCAAGAACTACGCGATGCCAACCTTCAGTCGAGCTAATCCTACTCTCTAAACCTGAAAAGGCCAGGTTAGCTTTAACTGATTCTGCTTGCTCCAGGTTCTTAAATGAGCCGCATTGTACCACTATTTTTTGTTGGTTATTTGTTGGTTGTTGGGGCTGTGGTGCGGGTTTTAATCGCAGAGGTGATTCTATTGGTGGGCCATTAATGATCACGTGTGAGCGGGGAACATTATCATTATTAGGCACCTCGGATAGATTTGTGGTGGGATTGCGTCTATCCGCATCAATCTGCTCAAGAAATTGATGCTGTTCATTGGTTAACTCGGTGGTGTTATTAATATTTGATTTAGTTGAGTGGTTAAAGTTTGGTAGATCAGAGCCCCGCTTTTCCAGCTCTTTTATGTAACGCCACCGTTCTTCTGGTTTAGGAGGTAGACTGTTGACTGGCTGATTGCTGTTAGGTGAGGTTGTTTTGTTAAGCACAGGAACGCGTTTATTTTGCGTAATGTAATATAAGCCACCAATAAAGACAATTACGATGGAAATAGCGACAGCAAGGGTTGTTTTCGGCAATCCTTGATTTGACTTTTTTTTGCCTGCATGCTTATTTTGACGGGGCGTTGTGCGCCCTCGTCTTACGTAATCTTTTTGTGCCACTTTTCAATTCGCTAATTAATAAAAAAGTTACATTAATTCGTTATATGTTACTTAACCTAATCACTTTTGACTAGTTTTTAGGTGGACACACACTATCACGGATAATTAAATGGCAGTCTAGCAGTTTTGCATTTTTATCTATTCCGTGGCCTTCGATTTTCGCTAAAAGTAGTAACATTGCCTGGCGACCAATTTCAAAGCGAGGTTGCTCGATTGTGGTGAGAGCGGGTTCACTATATTGTGCAAAATTGAGATTGCCACATCCAATAATAGATCAATCTCTTGGTAATGTTAGCCACATACGTTTGGCCTGTCATATAGCACCAATAACCATAATATCATTATGGCAAAAAATTGCGCTAGGTGGCTTAGTTAATGCAAAAAGTTTTTTTATGCCTTCAGCTCCACCTTGGTAACTAAAATCACTATTAATAATATATTCCTGTTGCACCTTATTACCAGCCCGCTGTATCGCTTGAGTGTAACCTTGCAAACGATATTGGCAAGATAGAATGGTTTCTGGGCCTGTTATGCAAGCAATATATTTATGACCCAGTTTTTGTAAATAGTTAATTGCATTAAAAGAGTAGGTTAGATTATCAATATTTATAGTAGCAAAATTGAATTCAAGTACAAATTCATTTGCAACAACTATTGGCGGTAAATTTTTTAGTTTTCTATTGGCGAGTGAAAACGGAATATCAGAATTGAGTAACACAATGCCATCAATTTGTTGGCTAATAAATATATCAATAAGAGTGTGTTGTTGTTTTTTATAATGTTTACAATCACCAATCAGTACCATATATCCTTGTTCAGCAGCTACTTGTTCAATACCACTAATAATATCAGGACAAATAGGACTGGTAATATCGGGTATAGCAACAAAAATAGTTTTAGCTTTGCTTGATTTGGTATTTTTTGTCAGACAATAGGTATCATAACCCGTTTTCAACGTAGCTTGTTCAACCTTCTGGCGCGTCTGGCCTAGTGAGTGCTCGTGAAACGGTTGCAGTAGACACGCCTGCTGCGTTAGCAACATCCTTCATCGTTGCGTTGTGGTGATTTATCTTTTGTTCCATATCTCCACCTTGCATACTTCAATGACTAATTAAGTCTATTTAATCAATGCATTTACTTATCTTAATCACTTTGCCAGCAAAATTTGTAAATAAATTTGTCTGAATCGTTCAATTAGATTTATTTATATAAGGCTTTGTTGAATAAATCAGAATTAGCCGACAGGATGGCTCCCTCTGCTACAGCTGTTATCCGATCCTGACGCTGTGTGGCATACCCAACAACGTCATATGGTTCAGCGCTTTGACCATCGCCATTGCTTCACCTACCTGAGCCTCATAGTCACGCAGCCTCAGATGGCCACCCAGCAAAGTTTTTATGCGGAACATTGCTGTTTCTGCCACTGAACGCCGGTGATAACCCACTTTCTTTTTCCACATATCATTACTCCTGCTCAGACGCTGATTCGCCACCGCATGGTTACGTTCATGGTACTTGTCCGGCCAGTATTTCGCTCCGCTTCGCGGCGGGATAAGGGGCCTGATTTTCTTTCTTAGCAACGCGTCGTGGCAGTAACAGGCGTCATAAGCACCGTCTGCTGACACTTCCCTGATTTTCCGGTGGGTTTGGTTAATCAGGCCCGGCAGTGCCTGCGCATCTGTCGTTCCGCTGAGCGATAAGTCGGCACAGATAATCTCATGATTCACACTGTCTGCTGCCAGATGAAGCTTGCGCCACACTCTTCGTCTGTCAGCCCCATGCTGCCTGACTTTCCATTCACCTTCGCCAAAGACCTTCAGACCGGTACTGTCGATGACCAGATGCGAGATTTCACCACGCGTTGGCGTTTTTATGCTGATGTTGACGCTCTTTGCTCGTCTGCTGACCAGCGAGTAGTCCGGACAGCACAGCGGCAAAGACATGAGTTTAAAAATCGAATCAACGAAGCCCTGTAATGCCCGTAGCGACAGGTTAAACACACGCTTCATCATCAGGACAGTGGTAACAGCCATATCGCTGTAGTAAAGCGGCCGGCCACGACCTTCAGGCGAAGAACTGTCAGTCCATCCAGCGATGGCCGACTCATCAAGCCAGACCGTCAGGGAACCGCGTTGTCTGAGTGCCTTGTTGTACGCGGGCCAGTTGGTAATTTTAAACTTTTGCTTTGCCATGGGGACCTGATGTTGAAACGAATTTAGCGATCAGCTCTGCCAATCACCTAAAAGTTCGATTTATTCAACAAAGCCTTTATATAATAGCTTCGCACAAAACTAATTTTATTTGCTTCAATAGGTGTAAGTAGATGATTAATAGCAGCGACTAATTTTCAGTTGGATCAACATCGATATTCCATTTTACTTTTCGACTTTCAGGGTATGCCATAATTTCAGGTAAAATATGCGAAAGGAATTGTTGTAAATAGGAGCGCGAAGGATGCTGGAGTAGTAATTGCCAACGGAAACGGCCTGCCCGCTTAGCTTGGATCGCCGGTGTAGGACCCATTAACCAAAGTTGTGAGTCGCGCATGGTATGTTGTTCTATATATTGGCGGAACTTGTTTAAAAAATCAGGTGCCGATTGATTATGATGATCTTCTGAACGGATCATGATATGACTGCTATGTGGTGGCAAAAAAACATCACGTCGTTCCGCTAGTGTTTCTGTCGCGAACGCGTTATATCCTTTTTCTAATAATGTCGCTAATAATGGATGTTCAGGGTGGTAGGTTTGTAGGATCACTTCACCATGTTTACCGGCCCGCCCAGCCCGTCCAGATACTTGGATATAAAGCTGAGCAAATCTTTCGGTTGCCCGATAATCACTGGAAAAAAGTGCGCCATCTACATTCAGTAGGGCGACCAGAGTAACATCAGGAAAATGGTGTCCTTTCGCTAGCATTTGGGTGCCGATCAAAATTCGAGCACCACCTGTATAGACAGTTGCTAGCTGTTTTTCTAATGCGCCTTTCCGCCGAGTGGTATCTCTGTCAACGCGGGTAACCGGTATATTAGGAAAAAGCTGGTTAATAGCTTCTTCTAACTGTTCAGTTCCTAAACCGACAGGGAGCAGATGCGTTGAGCCGCAGTGTGAGCATTGTATTGGGATTGGCAGTTGACTATCACAGTGGTGGCAACTTAGCTGACGTTGATGATGGTGTAGTGTGTAATAATGATCACAACGTGAACACTCGGCAATCCAACCACAATCATGGCAAATTAATGTTGGTGAGTAACCGCGGCGATTTAAAAATAGCATCACTTGATTATTTGCTGCCAGATGATCTTCAATACGCTGTATTAATGTTCTTGACATACCATATTTTAATGGCTGGCCTTTTAAATCACGTAAATGTTGACTTGCCGGTTTGGCATTTCCAGCTCGTTGGGTTAGATCTAGACGGTGATATTTTCCTTGTTCAATATTATAAAGACTTTCTAACGAAGGTGTTGCAGTACCCATAATAATTGGAATGTTATCTTTTTTGGCACGAAAAACAGCCAGATGACGGGCATGATAACGCCATCCATCTTGTTGTTTGTAAGAGTTGTCGTGTTCTTCATCAATAATGATCAAGCCAAGATTGGCAAAGGCAGTGAATAATGCGGAGCGCGTGCCAATTACAATAGCACTGTGTCCCTTTTGTGCCCGCAACCAGACCGTCAGTCGTTCACTATCATTTAATGCGGAATGCAGCACATCAACAGGCGCATTAAATCGCTCACTAAATCGTTGGATAGTTTGGGGAGTAAGACTAATTTCAGGTACCAGGACTAATGCTTGTTTACCTTGTGCTAAAACATTTTCAATCACACTGAGATAGACTTCTGTTTTACCAGAACCCGTGATCCCCACTAATAACCAAGGCATAAATGTTGACAGAGAACTTATTGCCGCTACTGCTGTTGACTGTTCTAGGTTAAGTTGTGGTTTTTCACCACAAAGATGAAAATCAGTATGCCAGTTTTCCATTTTTGGTTGGATGGGTAATAGTTGAATCAAGGCGCTCTTTTTTAATGCTTGTAGTGCACTTTCACTCAATTCGTATTCTGTTATTTGATGACTATAAAGGGGCTGTTGCTGTAGTAATGCGAGCGCCTGTTGTTGTTTTGGCGCTCTTTTAAGCTGGTTTGGGGCAAAAATTTTACCTTGCTGGGTGATTTGCCATTGCCATAGCGGAGAAAATGTTGCCGCTTTTCCTTGCCGCAGTAACACTGGTAGTGCATGAAATAGTACTTCACCAATCGGGTGATGGTAATACTGAGATGCCCAAAGTAGCAATGACCATAAACTGTCAGAAAATAACGATTCTTGATCTAACACTTGTTCAATGGTTTTTAATTGTTCACTACTGAGCTCACTATTTTGATTATGCGATAATACAATACCTAAGGTAGTACGCTTGCCAAATGGCACCAATACCCGGCAACCTTTAGCTGGTAAAGGAAGATTGGATTGGTAATCAAAAACGCGCATTAGCGGAACAGGGAGCGCCACTTGAACAATAGCCATTATTAAATGTTCCTAATCATTGTCATACAGCTTATTTATAAGACACATAAAGATAGAGTATCACATTATTTGAATAGATTTCATTGCGCTATAAACAGATTTTCTGTATTATCCGCCACCTTTGTTAGTAATTTTGATTAAACACTATTCTTAATCGATTTGACGTATGGTGTCTAGCGTTAGGGTTAGATAGCGATGCGGCCTAAGTAGAGGTTTTCTATGAAAAAAGATATTCACCCTAAATATGAAGAAGTTACTGCGACTTGTTCTTGCGGTAATGTAATGAAAATTAAATCAACTGTTAATCATGATCTGAATTTGGATGTTTGTGGTAAATGTCATCCATTCTATACAGGTAAACAGCGTGATGTGGCTGCCGGCGGCCGTGTTGATCGCTTCAAGCAGCGATTCAATATTCCAGGCATGAAAAAATAATAATGGCTCAATGATACAAGCCAAAATCATGCTTATAATATAGGAGTAACACTTCGCTTAATATCGGGGTGTTACTGTTATATAAAACCAAATTTGTTGAATTAAAAACAATTAAACTAAGAATATTTTTACAAAAAACTTTAGTTATTTGATCTTTAAAGAATAAGACAAATAATTAATATTCAATATTCCCATGTATCTGGATCAATACCTTTTTGGCGCATAACGATTTTTGCTGCTTCTGGAATCTCATCATCACGTTCTTTACGTAAATCATCGTCATTTGGCAACGGTTGCCCAGTGAAGGCGTGTAAAAACGCTTCACATAGCAATTCACTGTTTGTTGCATGGCGTAAATTATTAATTTGTCTACGAGTGCGCTCGTCTGTCAAAATTTTAAGTACTTTTAATGGGATAGATACTGTGATCTTTTTTACTTGCTCGCTTTTTTTACCATGTTCAGCATAAGGGCTAACATAATCACCATTCCACTCAGCCATGGGATACCTTAAGTTAAGTCAATCAATAGAAGAATTTAGTTGCTGTATAAATATAGCCTTAATTGGTAAAAATTTGTTTAATAAGTTTCTAATATTCTATCGTTTATTGTCCGGTGTAATATTGATAATTATCCCATTACTTGATTTAAACGTAAAGTATTTTGGATTTCCAGATGTATTAACATCTTCATGTCCATTTGGTTATATTTGATTATCTTTTTAATTTTTTTAGTGAATAGATATTATGTTAGTTGAACCAATAATGTTAACCATATGTCATTGGTTAAGTGATATATTAGCAGGGTATTATTTGATGTAAGCTAGCAACTACCAATAAAAATTTATTAAGTTTTTCAGTAGCTATTGAAGATTTAGGTAATGCGTTTCAGCTAGTAGCGAAGAGGTAACTTTTTATCATGAATGCAGTGACAGCGGGAGCAGTAAAATATCACCATCGTCAATTACATAAATTTGGTGGTAGTAGTTTGGCTGATGTGAAATGTTATCAGCGAGTCGCTAATATCATGGCAAATTATAGCCAGCCAGGTGAGTTAATGGTGGTATCTGCGGCAGGAACAACAACCAATTAGTTAATTGATTGGCTGAAATTAAGTCAAACAGATAGTGTTTTAGCCAATCAGGTACAGCAGGCAATTCGCCGTTATCAACAAGATCTTATAATTGGGCTATTACCTGACAAAAAAGCACAGATAGTAAAGTCGGCTTTTTTAGCTGAGCTTGATCGTTTAAGCACGTTAGTAGATAAACCAAGTCATGCTGATGTTTATGCAGAAATTGTTGGCCATGGAGAAATTTGGTCTGCGCGTTTGATGTCAGCGGTATTAGAAGAATTCGGTTTGGCTAGTCATTGGTTAGATGCACGGCTTTTCTTGCGTGCAGAGTTTGCAGCTCAACCTCAAGTAGATGAAACCCTATCACGCCCATTATTACAACAGCTTTTGCAACAACATGCCAATAAACGGTTGGTAGTAACGGGTTTTATTGCCCAAAGTAAACAAGGTAAAACGGTATTACTAGGGCGTAATGGTAGTGATTATTTAGCAACCCAAGTGGGGGCGTTAGCGGAGGTTAATAAAGTAACTATCTGGAGTGATGTTGCGGGTGTATACAGTGCTGATCCACGCAAAGTCAAAGATGCTTGTTTACTGCCACTCTTACGCCTTGATGAAGCTAGTGAATTAGCGCGTTTAGCGGCACCAGTGCTTCATACTCGCACTTTACAGCCAATTTCAGTCACTAATATTGATTTACAACTTAGATGTAGTTATCAGCCTGAGCAGGGTTCGACAAAAATAGAGCGTGTTTTGGCATCAGGTACGGGTGTCAAAATTGTTACCAGCCATGATGATGTTTGTCTGGTCGAATTAATCGTGGCAACTCAGCAAAATTTTAGCCAAATCTATAAAGATATCGATTTATTACTAAAGCGAAATCAATTGTGGCCATTAGCGATTGGTTTACATCCAGATCGAAAATTGATCCAGTTATGTTATAACTCTGAAGTTGCTGCTAGTGCTCTAGCGCTATTAAAGGAGATGGTGGTAGTAGAAAAATTATCATTACGTGATCATTTTTCTTTAGTGGCAATTGTCGGGGCGGGCGTTGGTAAAAATCCCCTGCATAGTCATCGTTTCTATCAACAATTAAAAGATCAACCGGTTGAATTTATTTAGCATTCTGAAGAAGAAATAAGCCTGGTTGCTGTTTTGCGCGCAACTCAAACATCACATTTGGTTCAGGGATTACACCATAGCTTATTTCGGGCGGAAAAACGTATTGGCTTGGTTCTGTTTGGTAAAGGTAATATTGGTTCTCGCTTGCTGGAATTATTTGCTACCGAGCAAAAAACGATTTCCGCTCGTAGTGATTTTGAATTTATTCTGGCAGGTGTAGTCGATAGTTGCCGTAGCTTGTTAAATTATGAGGGCATCGATCCAAGTAGAGTATTAGCTTTTTTTGATCATGAAGCCACAATCCATCAAGATGAAGCGCTTTTTCTTTGGATGCGAGATCATCCGTTTGATGATCTGGTTATATTGGATATAACAGCCAGTGACTTATTAGCCAAAAGTTATCTTGATTTTGCGAGTTACGGTTTTCATCTAATCAGTGCTAATAAGATAACCGGCGCTCTAGCGAGCGATGACTACCGTCAGATCCGTGATGCTTTTGCAAAAACAGGTCGATACTGGCTGTATAACGCGACAGTCGGGGCGGGATTACCAATAAATTATACTGTCCGTGATTTAAAAGAGAGTGGTGATAATATCTTTTATATTAGTGGTGTTTTTTCTGGTACCTTATCTTGGTTATTTTTACAATTCGATGGCACGGTACCGTTTACTCAATTGGTTGAGCAAGCTTGGCAGCAAGGCTTAACCGAGCCAGATCCACGAATTGATCTTTCTGGGCAAGATGTGATGCATAAATTGATCATTTTGGCACGTGAAGCGGGCTATGAAATTGAACCTGAACAGGTACGAGTTCAGTCATTAGTTCCCGCCGAAGCTGCAGCCGGTGATCTGGATGCGTTTTTTGAAAATAGTATTGTCATTAATGAACAAATGGCACAACGTTTCCAGGCTGCTCAGGAAATGGGCATGGTGTTGCGTTATGTTGCTCGCTTTGATGCCACTAAGAAACGCGCCAAAGTCGGTGTTGAAGCTGTTCTGCCTGATCATCCATTGGCCGCCTTATTACCCGGTGATAATGTTTTTGCCCTAAAAAGTCGTTGGTATCGTGATAATCCGTTAATAATTAGGGGGCCTGGTGCTGGACGTGATGTGACGGCGGGCGCAATTCAGTCTGATCTTAATCGCTTATCACAATTGATTTGATCGCCATAATAACAGCATAATATCTTTGCTTCTACATTAATTCATAGTCAACAAAAGCAGAGGAGTTATTCCTCTGTTTGTTGGTGAAGTCTTTTCGATGGTTAACAATATTGGCTAGCTAGTCATTCATTCAACAATTTCCTGAAATTGCACCCTACCTTGCACTGAAATAATCTTTATAGTGGCAATCAGTCAATTATAAAATTTTATAAAGATGCCATACTTTTTGATCTAGATTTAGATTTGATGATAAAGCAGATATCCGTTATATGATCAGATAGTGTTATTATTTGGCGATTCTATTTTTAGCGTGAGAATGAGAAAAGGTAATTATCGACTGATAAAATAGTCTCAACTTCAATAATGCATAAGTAAGCTTTTAGCCAGTGAAAGTTAGGGAGTCTTAATGGATCAACAATATTCCGCGATGCGCAGTAATGTCAGCATGTTAGGTAAATTATTAGGTGATACAATTAAAAATGCTTTGGGTGAGGATATTTTAAATAAAGTAGAATCTATCCGTAAATTATCAAAATCTTCTAGGGCAGGAAATAAAGCACAAAGTCAAGCTTTATTGAAAACATTACAAAATCTCTCTAATGATGAACTTCTTCCTGTTGCCAGGGCATTTAATCAATTTCTTAATCTAGCCAATGTCGCAGAGCAATACTATAGCATTTCTCCTCATGGTGAGGCATCTAGTAATCCTGAGGTATTAGCCAAGCTTTTTACTCGCTTAAAGGAAAAAATTTACTAATAAGGTGATAACAAAAGCGATCGATGAATTATCAATTGAATTAGTATTAACTGCCCATCCAACAGA
This sequence comes from Arsenophonus endosymbiont of Aphis craccivora, assembly GCF_013460135.1. Lineage (GTDB taxonomy): Bacteria > Pseudomonadota > Gammaproteobacteria > Enterobacterales > Enterobacteriaceae > Arsenophonus > Arsenophonus nilaparvatae. Next base: position 230,840 of record NZ_CP038155.1, on the reverse strand, counting down.
AATTGCGCGCCGCACTTTAATTCACAAATTGATTGAAGTGAATACCTGTCTGGCACAGTTAGATCATGATGATTTAGTGGATTATGAACGTAATAATATTATGCGACGTTTACGTCAATTAATTGCACAGTGCTGGCATACCGATGAAATCCGTAAAAATCGCCCTACACCGATTGATGAAGCTAAGTGGGGATTTACGGTAGTTGAAAACTCATTATGGGAAGGGGTTCCTGCTTTTTTACGTGAACTGAATGAGCAGCTTGAAACCAGTTTGACGATTAATTTGCCTGTTGACACTAATTTGATCCGATTCACTTCCTGGATGGGAGGAGATCGTGACGGTAATCCCTTTGTTACTGCCGAAGTCACCCGAGAAGCGCTTTTACTAAGTCGCTGGAAAGCGGCTGAACTTTTTTTAGCTGATATTCAAATCTTGGTCTCTGAGTTATCGATGTCAGAAGCAACGGCTGAACTTCGACAATTAGCCGGTGGTGATGATATTGATGAGCCTTATCGCCAGATTGGCTTTGTTGAATAAATCAGAATTAGCCGCCAGGATGGCTCCCTCTGCTACAGCTGTTATCCGATCCTGACGCTGTGTGGCATACCCAACAACGTCATACGGTTCAGCGCTTTGACCATCGCCATTGCTTCACCTACCTGAGCCTCATAGTCACGCAGCCTCAGATGGCCACCCAGCAAAGTTTTTATGCGGAACATCGCTGTTTCTGCCACTGAACGCCGGTGATAACCCACTTTCTTTTTCCACATATCATTACTCCTGCTCAGACGCTGATTCGCCACCGCATGGTTACGTTCATGGTACTTATCCGGCCAGTATTTCGCTCCGCTTCGCGGCGGGATAAGGGGCCTGATTTTCTTTCTTAGCAACGCGTCGTGGCAGTAACAGGCGTCATAAGCACCGTCTGCTAACACTTCCCTGATTTTCCGGTGGGTTTGGTTAATCAGGCCCGGCAGTGCCTGCGCATCTGTCGTTCCGCTGAGCGATAAGTCGGCACAGATAATCTCATGAGTCACACTGTCTGCTGCCAGATGAAGCTTGCGCCACACTCTTCGTCTGTCAGCCCCATGCTGCCTGACTTTCCATTCACCTTCGCCAAAGACCTTCAGACCGGTACTGTCGATGACCAGATGCGAGATTTCACCACGCGTTGGCGTTTTTATGCTGATGTTGACGCTCTTTGCTCGTCTGCTGACCAGCGAGTAGTCCGGACAGCACAGCGGCAAAGACATGAGTTTAAAAATCGAATCAACGAAGCCCTGTAATGCCCGGAGCGACAGGTTAAACACACGCTTCATCATCAGGACAGTGGTAACAGCCATATCGCTGTAGTAAAGCGGCCGGCCACGACCTTCAGGCGAAGAACTGTCAGTCCATCCAGCGATGGCCGACTCATCAAGCCAGACCGTCAGGGAACCGCGTTGTCTGAGTGCCTTGTTGTACGCGGGCCAGTTGGTAATTTTAAACTTTTGCTTTGCCATGGGGACCTGATGTTGAAACGAATTTAGCGATCAGCTCCGCCAATCACCTAAAAGTTCGATTTATTCAACAAAGCCGTTTATTATCGTAATACCAGCGCCACTGATTATTGGGTTTTCTTTTCATTTATCACCCCTAAATCTGATCACACTATTTACAAGCTTAAAATCCATACTCATTAAAATTAAGATAAAAAGTACTTCTATAAAATAAATAATAGAAAAAATTTCGAGTTTTTACGTAAAGATATTCAAAGAAAATCATGAATTTAATAAATTATCAGATTACAAAATAAATATTAATATATAAAAAAGCAGTCAATTTTTTATAATCATAAATTAAAATTAAAATTAAAATTAAAATTAAAATTAAAATTAAAATTAAAATTAAAATTAAAATTAAAATTAAAATTAAAATTAAAATTAAAATTAAATATAATTAACAATATTTTTAATTAATTTAGGACCGTGATAAATAAATCCGGAATAAACTTGTAACAATGATGCCCCTGCTGCCAATTTTTCTCTTGCTGCAACCAAAGAATCAATTCCACCTGCAGCCATGATTGGCAACTGTCCTTTTAACTCCTTGGTTAGCAACCGCACAATTTCAGTGCTTTTCAATTGCACAGGTCGGCCGCTCAATCCACCAGCTTCTTCTGAATACCTTAATCCTTTCACTAAATTCCGATCTAAAGTTGTATTTGTGGCCACAACGCCATCAATCTGGTGGCGAATTAAGCTATTGCTAATTTGAATAATCTCTTTTTCGGTTAAATCAGGCGCAATTTTTACCACCACAGGAACATACTTTTGGTATTGTTGTGCTAATAAGTGTTGTTTATTTTTAATTGACTGCAATAAATCATCCAATGCTTCACCATATTGTAACAATCTTAAATCTGGCGTATTAGGTGAAGAAATATTGACAGCAATATAACCTGCATATGAATAAATTTTTTCCATGCAAATTAAATAATCGTCTTTACCCTGTTCAATCGGTGTATCTTTATTTTTGCCAATGTTAATCCCAATAATACCGTCGTACTTCACTTTTTTAACATTCTCAACCAGGTTATCAACACCTAGATTATTAAATCCCATGCGGTTGATAAGCCCTTCAGCTTCAACCAGACGGAACAGCCGAGGTTTTTCATTACCAGGTTGTGGGCGAGGTGTAACCGTCCCTATTTCTACGAAACCAAATCCCATCGCGCCAAAAGCATCAATACATTCACCATCTTTATCAAGACCGGCCGCTAATCCCAATGGATTCTTAAATGTCAATCCCATACAAGTCGTTGGCTTAAAATTGACCGACTGCTGGATCAAAAACTTAAGTGGCGAATGCATGATATATTTAAGCTGCCGGAAGGTAATTTCATGAGCTTGCTCTGGATTTAAGCGAAATAGCGCCTTTCTGATAAGGGGATAAAACATTAGCTGTACCTTTTTTTGATATATAATGTAAATTATTTAGTCGTAGAAACCATTTGCCGTTTTTTATTCTAAAAAAACAGTCTATTGCTAAATTTATCAGCAAATCTCAATGGTATGTACAGATGATCATGATAATTTAAATATGCCTAATATGACACTGCTTTTTATCATTTAAGTTTTTAAAAATAATAGATAAAAGCAAACTGATAGATATCCCCCCCAGATAATCTTATAAAAAAAGGGATATCTTATTTAAGTAATCGTTTTTATGAAGGAAAACGCTGGTAACCTAGTAAAAAAATAAAATGCTATTGGTTTTTCAACGCCTTAGTAATTTTTTCAAATAGATTAGCGGAAAGATTATCTAACTGTTTTAACTGTGTTAACGCCTGATACATCAGATTTTGACGTGTTTCATCATAGCGTCTTAGACGAATCAACTGCTCTATCAAACGAGAAGCAACCTGCGGATTGCTGCTATTTAAAATAATTAACATTTCCACTAAAAACTGATAGCCAGTACCACCCTCAGCATGAAACGCTGTCGGATTCTGCGCAACAAAAGTTCCAATCAGGGCACGTACTCGATTAGGATTCTCCATACTAAATGTCGGATGAGTAAATAAAGTACGTACTGTTGACAAAACATTTTTAGCTGGACTGGTGGCTTGTAGCATAAACCATTTATCCATTATCAAACCATCATGACGCCAACGCTGTTCAAACTCTGCCATCAGCTGTTGACAACTCGGTAATTGGGCCGCTACCGCAGCACTAAAAGCCGCCATCGTGTCAGTCATATTATTAGCCTGATAATATTGCTCGGTGACATACTTATTCGCTTGTTACTTATCATGGCCAAAAGCCAGATAAAATAAGCATCTATTTCGCAAAGAATGTTTGGCAATATTCCCATGATCGATTCGATACTCGGTCATTTTATTGGCATAATAAACGGCAACAAATTAAGCCGCCATTTCATTGGCAAATTTTTGGATAATAAAGTTAATAACATTATGGATAGCTATCGCATCGATGATAGCAACCCACTCAGCGACTTCATTTTCTGAAGGTAAAGTAAATAGCTGCGCTTTTAAAGCCGGATCACAGGCTTCATCAAGTAAAACAGATTTGAATGCATCAATAATATGCTGCGGCAATATTAAATCTTCCCGCTGCTGTTGGCGTACGACATTCTCTTTAATATAAATCGATAGTAGTGATTGCGCAGCATCCCAACGAGCAAAATCATTACTGGCATATTGCATCAATAATGCTAATTGCTCATCAGTGTATGAATAATCCAATTTCACCGGCGCGGAAAATTCACGCAGTAATGAAGGTATTGGCGGCGAATTAACCTGATCAAAAACAAAAGTTTGCTCAACCTTAACCACATTAAGCACGGAATGCACAGCACGACCACTATGCTGTAATGGAATTACATTACCTTGCGTATCATACAGCTCAATATCTAGCGGTATATGTAATGGTAATTTTTCTGCTTGATCTGACGTTGGTGCTGTGATTTGACTAATATGCAATAAATATTGCTGTTTTTCTGCTAAATATTCATCTCTGACCGTCACTAAAGGTGTACCCAATTGGCTATACCAACGACGAAAGAGAGTCAAATCAATATTAGAGGCGTCTTGCATCGCTTGCACGAAATCATCACAGGTTGCGGCACTACCATCATGGCGGGCGGTATAGAGTTTCATACCTGCCTGAAACTGTTCTTCGCCTAACAGCGTGTGCAACATCCGAATAACTTCCGCCCCTTTTTCATAAACGGTTAAAGTGTAGAAGTTGTTCATTTCTATTACTTTTTCCGGACGAATAGGATGCGCCATCGGACTGGCATCTTCTGCAAATTGGTGCGCGCGCATCAGACTGACATTTTCAATCCGATTTACCGAACGAGAACCCAAATCAGAACTAAATTCTTGATCGCGAAAAACGGTTAACCCTTCCTTCAGACTTAATTGAAACCAATCTCGGCAAGTAATACGATTACCCGTCCAATTATGAAAATATTCATGACCAATCACCGCTTTAATATTCAGATAATCCTTATCCGTTGCCGTTTCTGTTTTGGCCAACACATATTTGGCATTGAAAATATTGAGTCCTTTATTTTCCATCGCTCCCATATTAAAGCAATCAACGGCCACTATCATATAGATATCTAAATCATATTCGTAGCCAAAACGTGTTTCATCCCAACGCATGGCATTTTTCAAAGAGACCATTGCCCAGTCAGCCCGATCAAGGTTACCCTTATCGACAAAAAGTGCTAACGTAACATTACGGCCACTTTGGCTAACATAATTATCATAAAGAACATCAAAATCACCTGCTATCAGGGCGAAAAGATAACTTGGCTTAGGGAAATGATCTTGCCATTTTACCCAATGACGGCCATCGTTTGTTTCTCCTTTGTCAATCTGATTACCATTGGAGAGCAAATACGGATAGCTGGATTTATCGGCGATAATACAAGTTGTAAAACGTGCTAACACATCTGGTCTATCTAAATAATAGGTAATATGACGGAAACCTTCTGCCTCACACTGAGTGCAAAGAACATCAGCTGACACATAAAGCCCTTCTAATACAGTATTTTTTAGCGGATTTATTTCATTAACTACCTTCAGAACAAAAGTATCAGGCACTGATTCAATAATCAGTTTTCCTGCCTCTTCACGATAAGCTGTCCACGGTTTATCATCAATATGAATAGTGTGCAAAATCAGGTTTTTGCCATCGAGTATCAACACATTAGCCTGTGAATTTAATCGTTTTACTCGGCTAATGGCAGTGACAATGGTGGTTGCAGGATCAAGCACAAAATCCAATTCAATATCGGTAATGGTGTAATCAGGCACCTGGTAATACTGACGATATTTCTCTTGTCGCTGTTGCGTCATAGTAAATTGTTACCTGTATCAATTATTGTTATGTTTCAATATGGTCAATTATTTGGCAATAATGATATCTTAAAACCTCTTTCTTTTGATCATAAATCATACCTATGATTAATATTCAATCCGTTTGGTCTTTTATTAACATGTTATTTATTGCTGCAAAAAACTCTGTGATATAAAAATAATTTGATAATATCAAATAGATGATTAGAATTTTTTATAACTACGCCAGAAATATATATGCAACGGCCTTCACTCTTACTAGCATCAACAGGTATACTCTGGCATATTTTATCTTTAAGTCTAGAGTAATGCTTCCGCGAGGATAGCTAACGCATTATGAATTTAGATGCACCACCTATCATTACATCACTGCTAGATACTGATGCTTATAAACTGCATATGCAACAAGCCGTCTTTCATCACTATAACCAAGTATCGGTTGTGGCAGAATTTCGTTGCCGTAGTGATGAACGACTTGGTAACTATGCTCAGGCTGTACGCCAACAAATAGATTTAATGGCAAATATTGCATTAACGCCAACTGAATACTGCTATCTGCGTGGACTGCCTTTTTTTAAAGCTGATTATCTCGATTGGTTAAAGAATTTTCGCTTCAATCCGACGCAGGTTAATGTTTATACCACGCAAGAAAATCAGTTAGCGCTAAGAATTAGTGGTCCATGGCGTGAGGTTATTCTTTGGGAAGTACCTCTATTAGCCTTAATCAGCGAACTGGTCCACCGCGATCGCTCGCCCAATGTAACAACCGAAGATGCCATTGAACAGTTACATAAATTGATTAAGCATTTTTATCAAGACGCAACAACACAAAACATTGATTTAGCTAATTTCAAATTAATGGATTTTGGTACTCGCCGACGTTTCTCTCATGCGGTGCAATACGCTATTGTCAATGAGCTCAAAAACCATTTCCCTTATTTTACCGGTACAAGTAATTATAAGCTGGCACAACAACTCCAGCTTAAACCTGTTGGCACCCAAGCCCATGAGTGGTTTCAAGCTCACCAGCAAATTAGTGCTGAACTCGCTAATAGCCAGCGCGTGGCGCTGCAAAGTTGGCTGGATGAGTATCCCAATCAATTAGGCATTGCACTAACAGACTGTATTACGATGGATGCTTTCCTGCGCGACTTCGATATCACCTTTGCCAATCGTTATCAAGGATTACGGCATGACTCGGGTGATCCATTAGAATGGGGTGAAAAAGCAATTAGTCATTATAAAAAGCTGGCTATCGATCCGATGAGTAAAACGCTGGTTTTTTCAGATAACCTTGATTTACAAAAAGCATTGATCCTTTATAAACATTTTTATAAACGTATCAATCTTATTTTTGGTATTGGAACCCGTTTAACCTGCAATCTCCCTCAGGTTAAACCGCTTAATATTGTGATTAAATTGGTTGAATATAATGGTAAACCCGTCGCTAAATTGTCTGATAGCCCAGGAAAAACCATCTGTGATGACGATGAATTTATTGTTCGCTTAAAGAAAGCTTTTGATATCCCAAGTACAACGAAGCGGATTGATAACAAACCTAACTGATTATTATGGCAAGTTATTTTATCGATTGTTGCAGCAGGATAAATTAAATTCTTATTACAAAGGCCTTTTTATCTGGTTATTCCCATTTTAAACTTGCTATTTTTACTTGTTTCTTACGCGAGGAAAAGTAACATAAGGCCTTCCCCAATCGGGACCAACTTTAAACAACTAAATATCAAAAGAGAGTATTTTATGAACATAGCGCCTGTAGTCGAAGTACTACAAGGCCGTGTAGCGGTAGGCGAAGAAGTAACCGTTCGTGGCTGGGTACGTACAAGGAGAGATTCAAAAGCCGGTTTCTCGTTCCTCGCCGTCTATGACGGTTCCTGCTTTAATCCATTACAGGCTATTGTAAATAATGAACTAGATAATTATGGAACCGAAGTTTTACATCTGACCACCGGTTGCTCGGTTGAAGTAACCGGGATCGTGAAGTCATCAGAAGGTCAAGGCCAAAATTTTGAATTATCTGCCACTCAGGTTGTTGTGGTCGGTATGGTGGAAAATCCTGATAGTTATCCAATGGCTGCTAAGCGTCATAGTGTCGAATATTTACGTGAAGTGGCACATCTGCGTCCACGCACCAATCTTATCGGCGCCGTTGCCCGTGTTCGCAATACGCTAGCCCAAGCTATTCATCGTTTCTTTCATGAAGAAAGCTATCTTTGGGTCTCAACCCCCATTATCACCGCCTCCGATACCGAAGGTGCCGGTGAAATGTTCCGCGTCTCAACATTAGATTTACAGAATATTCCGCGTACTGAAAAAGGGGATATTAATTTTGATAAAGACTTTTTTGGTCGGGAAGCATTTCTAACCGTATCCGGTCAGCTAAATGGCGAAGCTTATGCCTGTGCATTAAGCAAAATTTATACCTTTGGCCCAACGTTTCGCGCAGAAAACTCTAACACCAGCCGCCATTTGGCTGAATTCTGGATGGTTGAGCCTGAAGTCGCTTTTGCCGACTTGAACGATATCGCCAGCCTGGCCGAGAAAATGTTAAAATATGTCTTCAAAGCGGTTTTGCAAGAACGCCATGATGACTTAACCTTTTTTGCCGAACGGATCGATAAAGACGTCATCAACCGGTTGGAAAAATTTGTTGCTTCGGATTTTGCTCAAGTTGACTACAGCGATGCTATTAAAGTGTTAAAACAGTCGGGTCAATCCTTCGAAAATCCAGTGGCTTGGGGTATTGATCTCTCTTCTGAGCATGAACGTTATTTAGCTGAGCAACATTTCAAAGCACCCGTAGTGGTCAAAAATTATCCAAAAGATATCAAAGCTTTTTATATGCGTCTGAATGATGACAATAAAACTGTTGCTGCCATGGATATATTAGCGCCAGGTATTGGCGAAATTATTGGTGGCTCTCAGCGTGAAGAGCGATTGAATAAATTGGATGCCCGGATGGAAGAAATGGGACTTAACCAACAAGATTACAGCTGGTATCGCGATCTGCGCCGTTATGGTACCGTACCCCACGCCGGATTTGGACTCGGATTTGAACGCCTGGTCGCTTATGTCACTGGCGTACAAAATATTCGTGAAACCATTCCATTTCCTCGTACTCCACGTAACGCAAGCTTTTAAATATTTAATCTTAAAAAACGAATAAATATTATAATGATAACTGGCCAGTATACCCCTGGCCTTTTTATTTTTAATTATGATAAATAGCAAAAAGTTCCCTTTTATTTATATTTTGAAACATATTATTTCCTTTTGTTACAGTTGTTGTATTTTTGTATCATTTTTAGGGTAGATAAAAATATTTACCAATGGAACACTGGACGCAGAAACGAGACGACACTAAACTCTTAAAGATAGTTCCCAATGGTTGAGAATTTATTTTTGGCAGTGGTAGGTGTCCGAATAACACCAATGAGGGTAATAATAATGATAAAGCGCAATATTCTTGCAATAGTTATCCCGGCGTTGTTAGCTGGTACAGCAAACGCAGCTGAAATCTATAACAAAGACGGCAAAAAACTGGATCTATACGGTAAAGTTTACGTTCGTCACTTCTTTGTCAAAAGCAGTGAAGGCGATGATTCGCGTGTTCATCTTGGTATAAAAGGTGATACTCAAATCTCTGATCAGCTAACTGGTTTTGGTCGTTTCGAATGGGAAACTAAAACCAACAGAAGTGAAGCTGAGAACGAAAACACAAACCGTCTAGCTTATGCCGGTTTAAAAATTGCTGACTTTGGTTCATTCGACTATGGTCGCAACTATGGCGTTCTGTATGATGTCAACGCTTGGACTGACGTTTTGCCTCTTTATGGTGCAGACTCTATGTCTCAGGCTGACAGCTACTTGACTGGCCGTAACCGTAACCTGTTAACTTACCGTAGTACTGATTTCTTTGGTCTGGTCGATGGCTTAAACTTCGCCCTACAGTATCAAGGCAAAAATACTTCGAGTAATAAATCAGGCAGCTCAAATTACCTGAAAAATAATGGTGACGGTTTCGGTTTAGCGGCTAACTACGATATCGGCTGGGGCGTTACATTGGGTGCCGGTTATGCCAAATCTAATCGTGGCCTGACTGATGCGAAAAAAACCGAAAGCGGCGCTGGCGGTAATAGTGCTGAAGCCTGGAACGCAGGTATCAAATATGATGCTAACAACCTGTATCTGGCAGCGATGTACGGCGAAACCGTTAATATGACTCGTTTTGGTAATGGTAAAGTAACTGCTGATAATCCTACCGGAACGCTAATCGCTAACAAAACTGAAAACTTTGAATTGGTTGGTCAGTATCTGTTTGACGAAATCGGTCTGAAACCATCTATTTCTTATGTACAGTCTAAAGGTAAAGATTTACCACCAGGTACTGATAAGCAAGATTTAGTGAAATACGTTTCTCTAGGTGCTTTCTACTATTTCAACAAAAACCTGACCGCAGTTTTTGATTACAAAATTAACCTAATCAATGGCAACAATGGCTTTGCTGATAAATATGGTATTGGCAGAGACAACCTTGTTGGTTTAGGTTTAGTTTACCAGTTCTAATTATCGCTTAGCGGTGATTTAAACAGTAAAAGTGAAAACGTAAATTAGAAAAACAGCGCTAAAGCGCTGTTTTTCGAATTTACGTTAATTGGTAAAATATTGTTACCGGCAAAACAATATCAACCGAATCTAATATCATAAGTTTGCCTTATTTTTACCTCAGAGTGTTAGCAAATCATTTTCATCGAGTTAACCTGAGATCCCTCGATTACCAAATCACAATTGAGTCATTGGAATTATAAATATGTTGGAAAATATTATTGCTGATCCGCGTAAACAAAAAATCAATTTAGGTATTGGTGTTTACAAGGATGAGTCAGGGAAAACCCGCATTTTTTCTTCCGTCAAAAAAGCAGAAAAATATCTGTTAGACAACGAAGTGACTAAAAATTATCTTGCTATCAGCGGGATAGCCGAATTTGCCACCGTTAATCAAACCTTAATGTTTGGCAACAACCATCCAATAATTGCCGAAAACCGAGCTCGCACTTCACAGACGCCAGGCGGCACCGGTGCATTGCATATTGCTGCTGAATTTATTGCTAAACAAACCTCTGCCCAACGCGGCTGGATCAGCCAACCAACCTGACCAAATCACCAGAATGTATTTAAAGCGGCTGTCCTGACATGTTGTCATTACAATTACTATGATGCTGAAAAGCATAATCTGGATTTTGCTGGCATGTTAAGTAGCTTAGAAGATGCAAAACCTGGTGATGTATTATTGCTACATGGTTGCTGTCATAACCCGACCCGCATCGACCCAACACCAGAACAATGGGAAATTTTGTCTACTCTGGCAGCTGAAAAAAACTTATTGCCGGTTTTTGATTTTGCCTACCAAGGTTTTGCTAAAGGCCTGGACGAAGATGCGCAAGGTTTACGTATTTTTACCAACAAAAAACCTGAAATCATTATTGCCAGTTCCTACTCGAAAAATTTTGGCTTATATAATGGACGAGTTGGTGCCTGTACAATTGTTGCCAATAATAGTGATCAAGCAGAGCGAGCCTTTAGTCAAATAAAATCGATTATCCGAACAAACTATTCTAATCTTCCAGCCCACGGTGCAGCCATTGTTACCACGATTTTATCCGATGAATTACTAAAGAAAGAGTGGATCGAAGAGCTGACAACCATGCGGCAGCGCATCCAACGTATGCGACAGCTATTTGTAAATACATTACAAGAAAAAGGCGTTAAGCAAGATTTTAGTTTTATTAGTAAACAAAACGGTATGTTCTCTTTTAGTGGTCTTAATGAAGAACAAGTAACTCAGCTACGTGAAAAACATGCTATCTATGCAATTGTTCAGGTCGTATTAACATCGCTGGCTTAACGTTAGAGAATATGGTTCCTTTATGCAAAGCTATCATTGACGTATTATAAAGAAACAAACTGTTAATTCAGACAGTTACCGATTAGGCCAATACCCTAATCGGTTTTTATTATTAAAAGCCTAACGGCGAAATTGTGGTAACTGAATAAAACTAGCCTTGTAAGAAGGGATTAAATTGCCGTTCAGCCGCCAAATTAGACATTGGCCCATGACCGGGAATAAATTGATAATCATCACCAAGGGGCAAAATTTTTGTTTTAATTGAGTGGATTAATGTTGCATGATCACCTTTAGGGAAATCAGTGCGGCCAACACCACCCTGGAAAAGTACATCTCCCATAGAAATGATCTTATCTGCATGATTAACAAAGATAATATGTCCAGGCGTATGGCCTGGGCAATGTAGAACAGCCAGTTTAATGTCAGCAAAAGTAATTTCATCACCATCTTGCAAGTAGCGATCTGGCGTAAAGTCCGGACATTGCGCAACACCAAACATTTGGCTTTGAATTGCCAATTCGTAGATCAAAAATTCATCTTCTTTTTGCGGACCATAAATTGGCACCGAGAAATACGATGCTAACTCAGCACAGCCACCAACATGATCAAAATGACCATGGGTTAATAAAATATACTGTAAATTTAATGAACGCTTTGTAATTTCTGCAATTAATTTTGCTACTTCACCACCCGGATCAACAATAACGGCATCCAAGCTCTTTTCATCCCAAATTAGCGTACAATTCTGCCTAAAATCGGTTACAGGAATAATATCAAATTTCATATGGTAGTAAGTCCATTATTTAAATAAAAATTTATTTAATAATCTAATAGCTTACCATTTTCTGACCGGTCCTGTATCAATATGGACAAAATTACTATTAGGATAATAGCCTACTCCGCCTGCTCGCATTTTTAATGCTGCTTTGCGAATAAAGATAAATGGGTATCCTACCTGGAATATTAATATAACGTGTGTCACCTAGCTGAAGCGCACCATCAATACGCTGTTGATCCCAACTAGTTAGCGCCAGTAAAATTGATGCTAACACTGATGCCTTATTTACTCGCACACAACCGGAGCTAATTGAACAATTTTGCCGATTAAACAAACTATGGTTAGGGGTATCATGTAAGTAAATTGCATCAGAGCTTGGCATGTTAAATTTATAACGGCCAAGAGCATTGGATGGCCATGGTGCCTGGCGTACACGATAGGGGAAGGATGAAGACGAGATGGCATTCCAGTTAATTGAATAAGGATCAATAGGATAGGCATCACGCTCCCAACCGGATAAAACCGTAAAGCCTCGGCGAGCAAAATAACCAGGATCTCTTCTGGCTTGAGGCAAGATATCTTTACGAACCATGCTAACAGGAACATTCCAGGGTGGATTAATCACAACACTATTAAGTTCACTGCTCATTATCGGGGTTTTACGATCAGGACGCCCAACAATCACTTTAGAATCTATAATTAATTGATTATTTGAGTAAAAATGTAATGTATAAGACGGAATATTAACTAACATACCAGAACCGCTTTCATTGGGAATAATTCTTAAGCGTTGGATATTAATCGCCAATAAACCAGCCCGATCGGTAGGTGAAGTATTTAACCATTTTAATGTTGCGTTACCAATAATACCATCCGGTTCTAGTCCATACATTCGCTGAAATTGTTTAACCGCATCACCTAATAATCCATCATAGCGACGACTATTTTGATCGGTAAGTGGATCCTGCGATAACAAGCCATTGCGAGTCAAAATTTCACTTAAGGAAACAAGATCATTGCTTGCTTGGCCTGGCTTTAAGAGACTAGCCGTATTTATTTTAGGCCATATTTGTTGATCTGATAAATAAGCCAACATCTTCGTTCTCATCGGTAAGTAAGAGGCGTGTTGTGGCGCTAATGTTTTCAGCCAACTGGCTAATTGCTTAGAATTAACCGCAGTTTGCCACTGAGAAACGGCACCCACAGTCGGCTCACGAAGTTGATAAGGCGTTTTTTGATATAACCAATCTTTACCATTAAATTTTACATTACATATAAAATATAAATAACCCAACATAGCATCTGACAAAATAATATCTCGTTCCATCTGATTGTGTTGTTTATTTTTTACTAATAGGGATAGCCATTTACCAAACTGAGGCTGAAAACCGGCCAACGCTAATTCTGCTAACTGCTGCTTAAATTAGCTTTGTTGAATAAATCGAACTTTTAGGTGATTGGCGGAGCTGATCGCTAAATTCGTTTCAACATCAGGTCCCCATGTCAAAGCAAAAGTTTAAAATTACCAACTGGCCCGCGTACAACAAGGCACTCAGACAACGCGGTTCCCTGACGGTCTGGCTTGATGAGTCGGCCATCGCTGGATGGACTGACAGTTCTTCGCCTGAAGGTCGTGGCCGGCCGCTTTACTACAGCGATATGGCTGTTACCACTGTCCTGATGATGAAGCGTGTGTTTAACCTGTCGCTCCGGGCATTACAGGGCTTCGTTGATTCGATTTTTAAACTCATGTCTTTGCCGCTGTGCTGTCCGGACTACTCGCTGGTCAGCAGACGAGCAAAGAGCGTCAACATCAGCATAAAAACGCCAACGCGTGGTGAAATCTCGCATCTGGTCATCGACAGTACCGGTCTGAAGGTCTTTGGCGAAGGTGAATGGAAAGTCAGGCAGCATGGGGCTGACAGACGAAGAGTGTGGCGCAAGCTTCATCTGGCAGCAGACAGTGTGACTCATGAGATTATCTGTGCCGACTTATCGCTCAGCGGAACGACAGATGCGCAGGCACTGCCGGGCCTGATTAACCAAACCCACCGGAAAATCAGGGAAGTGTTAGCAGACGGTGCTTATGACGCCTGTTACTGCCACGACGCGTTGCTAAGAAAGAAAATCAGGCCCCTTATCCCGCCGCGAAGCGGAGCGAAATACTGGCCGGACAAGTACCATGAACGTAACCATGCGGTGGCGAATCAGCGTCTGAGCAGGAGTAATGATATGTGGAAAAAGAAAGTGGGTTATCACCGGCGTTCAGTGGCAGAAACAGCGATGTTCCGCATAAAAACTTTGCTGGGTGGCCATCTGAGGCTGCGTGACTATGAGGCTCAGGTAGGTGAAGCAATGGCGATGGTCAAAGCGCTGAACCGTATGACGTTGTTGGGTATGCCACACAGCGTCAGGATCGGATAACAGCTGTAGCAGAGGGAGCCATCCTGGCGGCTAATTCTGATTTATTCAACAAAGCCTATTGATGAGTAAAATTATCTTTGTGTCTGGTGGATATATTAGAGTTGAGTAATTAAAGTGAGATGAGAATGCAAAAGCCAACCCTTTTTAGCAAAATGGCAGGTGAAGATAAGGAGCATTGCCCTAAATGTCAAAGTGAACTTATTATTCTAAATGGGGGCTATGGGCCTTTTGTAGCTTGCTCTAACTATCCTAAATGTGATTATGTTTGGCCATTAAAACAAGCAGCAGACAGCCAAATAATTAAAGAATTACTGGATTATTTTTGTCCCAAATGTGGGCATAATGTGGTGTTGAAGCAAGGACGTTTTGGTATGTTTATTGGTTGCAGTCATTATCCTAAATGTGAACATACAGAGTTAATTGATAAACCTGATGAAAAATTAATTGGATGTCCACAGTGTCAAGGTGGTGAATTACTGCAAAGAACGTCACGTTTTGGCAAAGTATTTTATGGTTGTAATTGTTATCCTAAATGTCAATTTGTGCTGAATGCTAAACCAATTTCTGGTAAATGTTCTTTCTGTCAGTATCCATTATTAATAGAAAAAAAGATTTCACAAAATATGAAAATATTTTGTGCAAATAAATTATGTAATAAACAGCAGTAATAAAAATAAATGGAATAAATTGGTATGGTTGATGAAATATCCCCTTCATTTCGGAATATTATTTTAGCGCTAAATGAAGGTAAAATTATAGCCTATCCGACAGAAGCTGTTTTTGGCCTCGGATGTGATCCTGATAACGATAAAGCAGTCCGTAAGTTATTATTATTAAAACAGCGTTCATGGAAAAAAGGACTAATTTTAATAGCTGGAGACTATAAACAATTAACACCTTATATTGATGATAATAAATTAACTAATTTACAAAAAGAAATGATGCTTTCAACAGGTTCTGAGGCTATAACTTGGGTAGTGCCCGCTAGAAAAGACATACCAAAATGGTTAACAGGAAAATTTGATTCACTTGCGGTTCGTATTACAAATTTTGAATTAATTAAAAAGCTTTGTTTTTTATATGGCAAACCATTGATTTCTACTAGTGCTAATTTAAATGGATTATCACCATGCAGAACAAAAGAAGAAGTTATTGCTCAGTTTAATGGCCAAGTATCCGTTTTAGAGGGTTCTGTTGGAGGACGTAAGAATCCATCTGAAATTCGAGATATAATGACAGGTCACTTGTATCGAAAAGGGTAATGCAAATGGAAGAATTTGCGGTATTTGGAAATCCAGTAGTACATAGTAAATCACCACTTATTCATAAATTATTTGCTGAGCAAACTGGTATTAAATATGACTATGGAAAAGTGCTAGTTCCTTTAAATAAATTTGAAGAAAAATTAGATGATTTTTTTTGTCGAGGAGGAAAGGGAGCAAATATTACTTTACCCTTCAAGGAATTAGCCTACCATAAAGTTGATGAATTAACTGAACAAGCTCGAATATGTCGTTCAATTAATACTATCAAGAGGTTAGATGATTATAGACTACTTGGTGATAATACAGATGGAATAGGTTTAGTTTTAGATCTTGAGCGTTTGCGCTTTATTGAAAAGGCAATGCATATATTAGTAATTGGTGCTGGTGGTGCAGCACGTGGTGTTATAGCTCCTATTTTAAATTATGGCTGTCGAATAACGATTACGAATCGAACATTTAGCAAAGCAGATAAACTAGCAAAACAATTTTCTGCTATAGGGCATATTAATTCATTGATGTTGGAGTCTATTCATTTCGCTGAGTATGATTTAGTGATTAATGCAACATCTTCAGGTGTTGCAGGGGATGTTCCTGCTATTTCATCCAATATATTTAAGCAAAATGTTTTTTGTTATGACATGTTCTATCGATTAAATGAAACACCATTTTTAACATTAGCGAAAACCCACGGAGTATTAAAATATGCTGATGGTATTGGTATGTTAGTCGGTCAGGCGGCTTTTGCTTTTAAGCTATGGCACGGTAAATTACCTGATATTTCATCTGTATTACAGCGATTAAAAGAAAATGCTGACATAAATTATGTTGGTATATTATACGGAAAAAATAATAACGATATCAGGTAATAATTAAGGATAGAATCTTTAATAATACACTTATAAGTAATTATTTTTCCAATTGTCATAATTAGTTGCGGACTGAACTAAGCCTTGGCTTTGTTGAATAAATCAGAATTAGCCGACAGGATGGCTCCCTCTGCTACACCTGTTATCCGATCCTGACGCTGTGTGGCATACCCAACAACGTCATACGGTTCAGCGCTTTGACCATCGCCATTTCTTCACCTACCTGAGCCTCATAGTCACGCAGCCTCAGATGGCCACCCAGCAAAGTTTTTATGCGGAACATCGCTGTTTCTGCCACTGAACGCCGGTGATAACCCACTTTCTTTTTCCACATATCATTACTCCTGCTCAGACGCTGATTCGCCACCGCATGGTTACGTTCATGGTACTTGTCCGGCCAGTATTTCGCTCCGCTTTGCGGCGGGATAAGGGGCCTGATTTTCCGGTGGGTTTGGTTAATCAGGCCCGGCAGTGCCTGCGCATCTGTCGTTCCGCTGAGCGATAAGTCGGCACAGATAATCTCATGAGTCACACTGTCTGCTGCCAGATGAAGCTTGCGCCACACTCTTCGTCTGTCAGCCCCATGCTGCCTGACTTTCCATTCACCTTCGCCAAAGACCTTCAGACCGGTACTGTCGATGACCAGATGCGAGATTTCACCACGCGTTGGCGTTTTTATGCTGATGTTGACGCTCTTTGCTCGTCTGCTGACCAGCGAGTAGTCCGGACAGCACAGCGGCAAAGACATGAGTTTAAAAATCGAATCAACGAAGCCCTGTAATGCCCGGAGCGACAGGTTAAACACACGCTTCATCATCAGGACAGTGGTAACAGCCATATCGCTGTAGTAAAGCGGCCGGCCACGACCTTCAGGCGAAGAACTGTCAGTCCATCCAGCGATGGCCGACTCATCAAGCCAGACCGTCAGGGAACCGCGTTGTCTGAGTGCCTTGTTGTACGCGGGCCAGTTGGTAATTTTAAACTTTTGCTTTGCCATGGGGACCTGATGTTGAAACGAATTTAGCGATCAGCTCCGCCAATCACCTAAAAGTTCGATTTATTCAACAAAGCCGTTAATCATATGTCAAAGATCAGTTAACTAAACCTATGAAAAAGAATTTGTTTTTTTTGTGTAAGTGATCACGTAAATGATGGTGTTTTATTTTCGATTTGTTATTTATTAATTATTCTATTTGAATTGTTTTAATTGATGGTTTTTATGAAAAAATTTTATTTTAATCTAATGAGCTAATATGTTGATTTTTTTATAGAGAAATAAAAACCTTAAAAAACATATTGTTTATAATTGTTTTCATTATTATGGTAATCCTTGTAAAATAAGGATTGATTGAAACATTTATTTTATATTTAAGTAAACAGGAGTTAATGCGGATGAGCTATACATTACCTTCCCTGCCTTATGAATATGGGGCACTAGATCCACATTTCGATGAAAGGACAATGAAGATCCATCATACCAAACATCACCAAACATATGTCAATAATACTAATGATGCGTTAAAAGATTTTCCTGAGCTTGCTAAACTTGATATAGATGATTTAATTCAAAATTTAGATAAGGTGCCTGCCGATAAGCGTACTTTTTTACGCAATAATGCAGGTGGGCATGCCAATCATAGTATGTTTTGGAACGGTTTGAAAACAGGTACTGAACTAAAGGGTGAGTTGAAATCTGCGATTGAACGTGATTTTGCTAGCGTTGAGAATTTTAAAGAAATCTTTGAAAAAGCAGCAGCCACTCGTTTTGGTTCCGGCTGGGCGTGGTTAGTATTGAAATCGGATGGAAAGCTGGCGGTTGTTTCGACAGCTAATCAAGATAACCCATTAATGGGGGAATCTATTTCTGGTGTTTCCGGTGATCCTATTTTAGGGCTTGATGTTTGGGAACATGCTTATTATCTTAAATATGAAAATCGTCGCCCTGAATATATTAAAGCCTTTTGGTCAGTTGTTAATTGGGATGAAGCGGCAAAACGTTTTGCAGGAAAAGTAAACTAGCATTGACTTTATCTGTTTGTTTATTATCAATGTTAGTGGTGCCAGATTATTTACTGGCCTACTAATATTTTTTAATGACCAATTAAAATTATAGTAATGAAAACAATTTTAACTCTAATTAATTATATATAAACAAATAAAAGAAACTGTTTGTTTCGCTAAATGGTATTTTGTTATCTATATCATTAAGGCTTTGTTGAATAAATCGAACTTTTAGGTGATTGGCGGAGCTGATCGCTAAATTCGTTTCAACATCAGGTCCCCATGTCAAAGCAAAAGTTTAAAATTACCAACTGGCCCGCGTACAACAAGGCACTCAGACAACGCGGTTCCCTGACGGTCTGGCTTGATGAGTCGGCCATCGCTGGATGGACTGACTGTTCTTCGCCTGAAGGTCGTGGCCGGCCGCTTTACTACAGCGATATGGCTGTTACCACTGTCCTGATGATGAAGCGTGTGTTTAACCTGTCGCTCCGGGCATTACAGGGCTTCGTTGATTCGATTTTTAAACTCATGTCTTTGCCGCTGTGCTGTCCGGACTACTCGCTGGTCAGCAGACGAGCAAAGAGCGTCAACATCAGCATAAAAACGCCAACGCGTGGTGAAATCTCGCATCTGGTCATCGACAGTACCGGTCTGAAGGTCTTTGGCGAAGGTGAAAGGAAAGTCAGGCAGCATGGGGCTGACAGACGAAGAGTGTGGCGCAAGCTTCATCTGGCAGCAGACAGTGTGACTCATGAGATTATCTGTGCCGACTTATCGCTCAGCGGAACGACAGATGCGCAGGCACTGCCGGGCCTTATTAACCAAACCCACCGGAAAATCAGGGAAGTGTCAGCAGACGGTGCTTATGACGCCTGTTACTGCCACGACGCGTTGCTAAGAAAGAAAATCAGGCCCCTTATCCCGCCGCGAAGCGGAGCGAAATACTGGCCGGACAAGTACCATGAACGTAACCATGCGGTGGCGAATCAGCGTCTGAGCAGGAGTAATGATATGTGGAAAAAGAAAGTGGGTTATCACCGGCGTTCAGTGGCAGAAACAGCGATGTTCCGCATAAAAACTTTGCTGGGTGGCCATCTGAGGCTGCGTGACTATGAGGCTCAGGTAGGTGAAGCAATGGCGATGGTCAAAGCGCTGAACCGTATGACGTTGTTGGGTATGCCACACAGCGTCAGGATCGGATAACAGGTGTAGCAGAGGGAGCCATCCTGTCGGCTAATTCTGATTTATTCAACAAAGCCTATCATTAAATAAATATATTAATAAAATAAAGATTGATATTTGTTTTAACTATTTATTTTTATTAATTTTTAAATTTATTCTTAATGTCAATCTCCCTCGAGTTTTAGGAGGGAGAAGAGCATTATTTTTTTATAGGACTAATAAAACCTATCGCGTCATAAACTTTACTAAGGGTTACTTGAGCGCTAGCCTCTGCTTTGCTAGCACCTTCAGACATAATGTCATTCAATAGTTTTTCGTTATTACGAAATTCATCAAAACGGCTTTGAATATTTATTAGCATATCTGAAACAGCTTCAGCAACGGTGTTTTTAAGATCGCCATACATTTTTCCGGTAAATTGTTTTTCTATATCATAGGTAGATGTGCCTGTTACACCAGAAAGGATATCTATCAGATTAGAAATACCCGGTTTGTTTTCTGTCTCATAATAAATTTGCGGTGGCTCGTCAGAATCAGTAAGGGCACGTTTTATTTTTTTAGCCGCTGATTTAGGGTTTTCTAATAAAGTTATTACATTATTGCGGTTATCATCTGATTTTGACATCTTTTTTTGTGGTTCTTGTAGAGACATAACCCGCGCTCCTTTTTCAGGAATAAAGGGATCGGGTACAGTAAATATTTCACCATAGAGCGAATTAAAACGTTGAGCAATATCGCGGCTTAATTCTAAATGTTGTTTTTGATCAATACCAACCGGGACTTGGTTTGTCTGGTAAAGTAAAATATCGGCAGCCATTAATACTGGATAATCAAATAATCCAGCATTAATATTTTCAGCATGACGGGTTGATTTGTCTTTAAATTGTGTCATGCGGCTTAATTCACCAAAATAGGTATAACAGTTAAGCGCCCAACTAAGTTGAGTATGTTGCGGAACATGGGATTGAACAAAAATAATACTTTTTTTAGTATCAATACCACAAGCTAGGTATAAGGCTAATGTATCAAGCGTACGTTTTCTTAATTCTTTGGGGTCTTGACGAACTGTAATGGCATGTTGATCAACAATACAATAAATACAGTCATAATTATCTTGCATGTGAACCCATTGGCGTAATGCGCCAATATAGTTGCCGATGGTTAATTCCCCAGACGGTTGAGCCCCACTGAATACAATAGGCTTTTTGTCGGTATTAGTTGAATTTATAGGGGGTGTATTCATGTTATGATCCCAGAGTTGTCAAAGGTGGTAGTCCTAACGCAGGAAGTAGATCGGCAAAGTTATCTAATACATAATCTGGTTTACTTAATGCGATAGATTCACCATAGTTATATCCGTAAGTTAAACCCACACAAGGACAATCTGCAGCTTTAGCGGCTAAGATATCATTATGAGAATCACCGACAAATAATAATTGATCTTTATGTAGGCCAAATTTTCCCACTGTAAGATACAGTGGAGCCGGATGGGGTTTTTTCTCTTTTACGTCATCGCCCCCTAATATTAAAGAAAAATAACAATCAATGGTTAATTTTTTTAATAAAGGGTCAATAAATGGCGTAGGTTTATTGGTGACGATTGCCATTAGTAAAGGTTGTTTGGCTATTTCTGCTAATGTTTCTTTTACTCCAGGAAAAAGCTGACTACCAGTTATTACTGTAGTTGCATAAATTTTATCAAATAATTGGCGAGTATTATTTTTGATTTCTGGTGTGATTTTAACATTTGCCCAAGTTAATGCGCGTTCTATCATAATATCGACGCCATTACCAACCCAGGTGGAAACAAGTTCTTTGCTCGCAGCGGGTAATTGCTGAATGATTAAAGCATCAGCTAATCCGCCTGCACTGTCGACTAATGTACCATCCAAATCAAATGCAATAACTTTAATCTTGGTTAATTTTTTAAATGCCATTAAATTGCCTCAGCTAACTTTTTACGCATAGCATCAATGACAGTTTTATAATCTGGTTGATTAAAAATTGCAGAACCTGCTACAAAGGTGTCAGCACCTGCATTTGCAACATTAATAATATTATTAACATTGATCCCGCCATCAACTTCTAGGCGAATATTATAACCGTTTTCATCGATCATTTTACGAACTTGACGCAATTTATTTAAGGTTTGTGGAATAAAAGATTGTTCACCAAAACCAGGATGTACCGACATGATTAGGATCATATCCAATTTATCTATCACGTAATCTAAATAGTGTAATGGTGTAGCAGGATTAAAAGCTAAACCAGCTTTACAACCGTTATCTGTAATGAATTGTAATGTGCGATCAATATGCTCACTTGCTTCAGCGTGAAAGGTAATATAGGTTGCACCAGCTTTAGCAAAGTCAGGAATCAGTCGATCTACTGGTTTTACCATCAAATGCACATCAATGGGTGCCTTAATACCATAATCTCGCAATGCTTTACATACCATTGGGCCAAAAGTTAAATTTGGAACATAATGGTTATCCATTACGTCAAAATGGATAATATCAGCTCCAGCTTTAATGACTTTACCAGTATCTTCACCTAAACATGCAAAATTTGCGGATAAAATAGAGGGGGCAATCAGAAAATCTTTCATTATTGTCTCCGATTTGTTTTTTTACCTTTTGCGTTTTTTTTATAAGTTGGATTATAAAATGCCAAAAGTTCATCGACTTTTCTACGAGCAAGGCTATTACGACTAATTGTTCTACGTACTTTAACAACATTTAGCTTGGCGTGATGATACCATTCTCTAGTCGCTGGTGTATCATGATTTGATATTAATACGGGTATTCCGCGAGTTGATGATAAGTGATAAGCAATTTGAGCCAGATTGTATTGTTCTTTGTTGCCAAAACTATTTGTATGATATGCGGTAAAATTAGCTGTATCAGAAAGAGGTGTATAGGGTGGATCACAGTAAACAACAGCACTTTTGTTTACTGATAGTAATGTTTCTTGATAGGTTTGGCAGACAAAAATAGCTTTTTGTGCTTTTTCTGCAAACCAATAGAGTTCATCTGCAGGAAAATAAGGTTTTTTATAGCGCCCAAATGGAACGTTAAATTCCCCTTTTGAGTTGTAACGACAAAGACCATTGTAGCAATGACGATTAAGATATAAAAATAGTTCACTACGACGTCTAGGATTATTACATAAGTTGAATTCAGTACGTAAACGGTAGTATTGCTCATGCGTATTAAACTCGTTGTTAAAAAGCTGACGTGAATGCTGCACAAATGTATCAGTATGATATTTTACAGTATTATATAAATTGATAAGATCATTATTAATGTCAGCTAGGATGTAAGTATTATAGTTGGTATTCAAAAATACTGAACCTGACCCGACAAATGGCTCTACCAGACAATCACCTTTTGGTAGATATTTTTTAATTTCTTCTACCAGAAGATATTTACCGCCAGCCCATTTTAAAAAAGCGCGTTTTTTCTTCATGCCGCCATATTTTATCTAAATGTTCCAGAGTTTTTGATATATCTCTGTTTAGGACAGCATATTTGCGCCTAATGATTCTTTATTTTTGATCTTGCTTAACTTGCTGAAATTTTCTAACCCAGGGTTTTTTTTCCTGAACAGAAGCGGGCAAAGTTGAAATTGCTTTTTTTGCTTCACTGACTGAGCGGTAATTACCTTGGATAAGAACATACCATGGTTGTTCATTGCGTATGGTCTTATAGATTTTATAATTAGTTAAGCGATTGTTTTTAGCAAATGCTTCTAGTGAGTTAGAACGGCTCGCACTACTTAATTGTAGTGTGTAATTACTCGCTGGAGCCGATAATAAATCTCCACTTTGATTTGTATGTGTTCTAACTATAGGGTTTGTTTTTATTTCAGGATTAGTTTTAATTGGTTCAACGATTTTAGGTGGTGTAGTAGCGGGAAGTTTTGTTGATGATGTCGTTGATGTTGGATTTTCAACGAGTTGTTGCTTTGCATTAGGTAATGATTGTCCCTGGCGTAAAGCATCAACAACGTCACCAGGGATTTCAATACGTTTACCTTGCCCTTGGTTGGCTGGAGGTAAGGAACTTTCAGTCGGTGTATCACTAATTGAAGGCATGGTTACGTTTTGTGGTTGGTTTTGTTCTTGGGATAAAGGGGACTCATTTGATAGTGATGTTGATTTAGAAATATCAATGTTACGTTCATTTATTGTTGTAGAGGTATTTTGTTTCTCATGATCTGTTGGCGCTTTAAGTGCTGAGCTAATCGCGATAATGAGTAATAATAGAACCAAAACAGCGATACCAATCATGACATGTTGCCGAGAAGCTAGATGGTGTTTAGATCCTTGTTGACGTGAACGTAATACAGGCCTGTCTGAAGTGTCTGGCCGGAAGTTACTCTGATCTTGAGGATCTCTTTCTGGTTTAAACTCGTCCATTTCCCCTCCCTTTAAGGTGAATGACCTCATATCATGGATAAAGATGATTTTTTGTACAATTTGATTCTAAAATACGGATATTTATTATAGTGTCACTATGGCTATTATCTTGCTATCTCAATCACGGTTTAATCTGTATGTAGGCATTGTTTAATTGCTTTTAAAACAATCTCATGGCTTATATTAGTATATAATTCTGCGTTGCCAATAGATTTGGGTAGCACCAGATTGAGTTGATTATTAACTACTTTTTTATCTCTCATCATGTGAGGTAAATAGGCTTCAGCAGCCATTTTTGCTGGTCCCTTAATAGGGAGATTTGCTTGCCTCAGTAAGTTTAAAATGCGTTGAGTATCATTATTATCAAATTGGCCAATTAACTCTGCGGTTTTTGCAGCCATCACGATACCTGCAGCAACTGCCTCACCGTGTAGCCAACAACTATAGTTTAATTCAGTTTCAATGGCATGACCAAAGGTATGTCCTAAGTTCAATAATGCACGTTGTCCATTGGTTTCTTTTTCATCTATAGCAATGATTTTTGCTTTTAATTCACAACAATGTCGTATGCAATAACTTATTGTTTTTTCATCTAATTCAAATAGTTTATTAATGTTTTTTTCTAACCAACAAAAAAAATCATAATCTAGAATAATGCCATATTTAATAATTTCAGCTAAGCCTGAAGAAAACTGACGTACTGGTAATGTTTTTAGACTATCTAAATCAATAATAACTGATATTGGCTGATAGAAAGCACCAATCATGTTTTTACCTAATGGATGATTGACTGCTGTTTTTCCTCCAACAGATGAGTCAATTTGAGATAAAAGCGAGGTTGGTGCTTGGATAAAACGAACGCCTCTTTTGTAGCAGGCGGCAGCAAATCCTGTCAAGTCACCAATAACACCGCCCCCAAGGCCAATAAGAGTGGTGCTTCGAGGATGATTTTTTTCCAATAAAGCAGTGAAGACAGTATCAAGAGTAGCTAATGATTTGTACTGTTCTCCGTCAGGTAGAATGATCTCATCAACTTTGACGCCCATTTTTGGAAGAGTAGATTTTACTCTTGCAGAATAAATGGAATGTAGCGTTTTGTTCGTTACAATCATTGCGTATTCGCCACTTTTAAGCGGCAAAAAAGCATCAGGCGAGTTAAGTAAACCAAAAGCGATACTAATAGGGTAACTCCGTTCACCGAGTGTAACTGTCAATTTTTCCATATTGATTTTACCTTTATGGCATGGTCAATCAGTCATTCATATTGATTTATTGAAATTAATTATTTTCTAATAATCCAATGATTTGGTTAGCAACTACTTTTGCACTTTGATCGTCGGTATGAATAGTAATGTCTGCGATTTCTTCATAAAGTGGATTACGTTCATGAGCGAGTTTTTCTAAAACTTCACGAGCAGGCTGATCTACTTGCAATAAAGGTCTTTTTTTATCTCGTTGAGTTCGTGCCATTTGTTTTTCAATCGTAGTTTCAAGATAAACGACTAACCCGCGAGCAGAAAGACGGTTGCGTGTTTCTTTTGATTTTACCGCTCCCCCCCCTGTTGCTAGAACAATGCCTTGTTTTTCTGTAAGCTCATTGATAATTTTTTCTTCACGTTCCCGAAAACCTTCTTCGCCTTCCAAATCAAATACCCAACTCACATCAGCACCAGTACGTCGTTCAATTTCTTGATCAGAATCAAAAAACTCCATACTAAGTTGCTGCGCTAGCTGGCGACCAATAGTACTTTTTCCGGCGCCCATAGGCCCAACCAGAAAGATATTGCGTTTCTCTGCCATGTTTTTGGTATTACTAAGATTATTCGTTAATGATAACCCGCCCCGCCAATCAAATTAGCAACGGGACCTATAATTGAAACCTCATGAGTATTGACATCTTTTCTTGCATATAAAAGCAAAAAAATCCCAAATACATTCAGTTTTTTCTGAATTATATCGGAAGGGCCTGTTTTTGGAACATAACTGATAGCAGTATTTCTTCACAGGTTTAAAATCCCGAATGTCTCGTAATACGTAATATACAGTATTACGAAGCTCAAGTATTCGTCTTTAAGTTTGTTTGCGCACTAAGTTTAACATCAATCAATTTGAAAACCACGTCGATATCTATACGGAAAATGTATTATTTGCTGCCAATTATGAATGATATTAAATTGGATATAAAAATTATCGCAATAGATTAGCTAAAAATGCAACTCTAATCGTACATATAAAGGTTTTATTATCGAGTGTGTGCGCAATAATATTTATTTCGCTAAATAGCTAACCTTGTAAGCTAAATCTTTCTTATCTTCAAATTTATAATCCACTATTCACAATAATCGGATGATTTTTGCTCTCTTGGGTGCTGCTTAGGATGAAGTTATATTATAAAAAATAATTATTAGTTACTATATTTTGTTAAATATTAATTAATTGTGGTGTTATAAATATGATTAATTCTCTATGGTAAGTTTGTTTTCCATTTTTGGTGAATAAATGACCAAAAAAAGGAATGTCTGCCAGGTAGGGGGTTTTTTGCTGTTGACTGTTTTTTTCTGCTGAAAAATCCCACCTAAAATAAGTGTTTCTCCATGATTAATAGTAACTTGGGTTGATATTTCTTGTTTATTAATTGCAATATGTTGGTAAGCATTTGCTAGCAGAGTGGTATTGGGACTATTTTGACTGATTTTTAGCGATAGGCGAACTTTACCTCCTCGTAAAATAGTAGGAGTAACTTCCATTCCTAAAATTGCTTCTTTAAATTTTATCTGGCTTTTTTTATTACTTTGAATGACATAAGGGATTTCTGTGCTTTGTTTAATGCTGGCAGATTGATTATGAGAGGCCATTAATCTGGGGCTGGCAATGATAGATAGCTGATTTTCTTGTTCTAAAGCACTTAATTCCAGTGACAATAAGTGACTTTTAATTTTAGCAATATTAAATGCGATATGTGGAATTGAAGACGGTGCTGGTTGATGAATATTAAGTCGATTGATCCCTACTTGATTGATTTTATCTGTACTAAGTTCCCAACAGATACCCAGCTCATACAAAGCTTCTCGACTTGTATTGATAATATAGGCTGTGATTTGGACTTGTTGTTGAGGTATATCAATTTTTTTAGCCACGATTGAAGACGCTCAATATGTCTCTGTGTATCCTCAAAAATTAAGTTATTGGTCTGTTTATCGGAAAAAACTTTTCCTTTTTTTGAGAGTAAAGGCGGATTATTTTGTGAAAGTTGAGATGCTAGTAATTCCGCTTCGACATATTGCAGGGGATAACTTAGATAATGTATATCACTCTTTTCTTCAGCTATCGATATTGTGGGGGTAACATTGTTTTCAATGATTTCCTCTGTTTTTGGCGGTGTAAATGGCTCTCTGGCGGCTATAACATTAACGCTAAATAATGTTATTAATAAGACAATTGATATTAAAGTAAGTAAATTCATTATGTTAGGCTTTTTGTCATGGATGAAAGAATGCATTCGCAATGTAAATTATTTTTTTTGGGTGTTATTTTTAGCTGATGAATAAGTAGTATTGGATGTGTTTTTTGTAAGTTTTCGATAAAAGCTATTAATTGATAGTAGCTTGCTAAAATTGTGAAATAGTAATCTACGCGATTATTTTGATTTTGTTGTTGCCAGTAGATAAGTTTTTCATGGCTTTGTTGAATAAATCGAACTTTTAGGTGATTGGCGGATCTGATCGCTAAATTCGTTTCAACATCAGGTTCCCATGGCAAAGCAAAAGTTTAAAATTACCAACTGGCCCGCGTACAACAAGGCACTCAGACAACGCGGTTCCCTGACGGTATGGCTTGATGAGTCGGCCATCGCTGGATGGACTGACAGTTCTTCGCCTGAAGGTCGTGGCCGGCCGCTTTACTACAGCGATATGGCTGTTACCACTGTCCTGATGATGAAGCGTGTGTTTAACCTGTCGCTCCGGGCATTACAGGGCTTCGTTGATTCGATTTTTAAACTCATGTCTTAGCCGCTGTGCTGTCCGGACTACTCGCTGGTCAGCAGACGAGCAAAGAGCGTCAACATCAGCATAAAAACGCCAACGCGTGGTGAAATCTCGCATCTGGTCATCGACAGTACCGGTCTGAAGGTCTTTGGCGAAGGTGAAAGGAAAGTCAGGCAGCATGGGGCTGACAGACGAAGAGTGTGGCGCAAGCTTCATCTGGCAGCAGACAGTGTGACTCATGAGATTATCTGTGCCGACTTATCGCTCAGCGGAACGACAGATGCGCAGGCACTGCCGGGCCTGATTAACCAAAACCACCGGAAAATCAGGGAAGTGTTAGCAGACGGTGCTTATGACGCCTGTTACTGCCACGACGCGTTGCTAAGAAAGAAAATCAGGCCCCTTATCCCGCCGCGAAGCGGAGCGAAATACTGGCCGGACAAGTACCATGAACGTAACCATGCGGTGGCGAATCAGCGTCTGAGCAGGAGTAATGATATGTGGAAAAAGAAAGTGGGTTATCACCGGCGTTCAGTGGCAGAAACAGCGATGTTCCGCATAAAAACTTTGCTGGGTGGCCATCTGAGGCTGCGTGACTATGAGGCTCAGGTAGGTGAAGCAATGGCGATGGTCAAAGCGCTGAACCGTATGACGTTGTTGGGTATGCCACACAGCGTCAGGATCGGATAACAGGTGTAGCAGAGGGAGCCATCCTGGCGGCTAATTCTGATTTATTCAACAAAGCCATTGAATCGTTGTACTGCAATATTTTATTCGACGCTAATGAGCAAAAATTTGTTATATCAAAAAGTTATTTTAATTATTTTAATAGAAAATAAATGAGTAAATATCATATCTTATTATGATAGTATTTGAAAGTGAGTATTTTTTGAAAAATGAGTTAGTTAAGCTGAACGAGCCATCATTGAGTATTAATAACAATAAGACATATTATGAATTTATTAAGCAATAAAACCAAATAAAAATTAACTTTTTGGCTCCTTTCGATGCCAGGAAATACTAAATAATTAACGACTGAGTCTGAGTATAATAATTGGCTATATTGGCGGTTTTTATTATTCCATGCAGTAAGTATTAAAAGTTGTAAATCTGTGATGTGGATGTGATTTGCAAATTAACCAACTGATAAAATTAATTTTTTACTTAAAAACAGTGTTTCTTATATTAATATCAATCTTATTACATTATTTTGTTGATATATATTAGAGTTTTTCATGATTAAAAATTATCTAACTAAAAAAACTTCACAATATTATCAATAAGGAAATGGCTCTGCTTGATTCCAATAAAAGCGGGAATGAGGATATAAGAAATGCTAAACAATTTTATGATCCTATGAAGTAAGTCAACAGATATTATATTCTACAATAGCGAATAATAACCTTTGTTTACAGTTTAAAAATGTTGAAATAGTTTATCCATTTTGTGGTCGAGTTTAACGGTGTTCCTGGCGAAACCGTTATATCTTATAACAATAGAGACCATTTTCATTATATCAGTATCAATGCTGATGATGATTTAAAGCCAGATTTTGTCATTAAAGTTGCAGCTAACATTGTAACGGCCCATGATTTTATTTTATAAATAACCTTGCGCGGTCATATGAATATGGCAGAAAAAGTATTGCAGTAAGTCAAATTGAAAATATCTTTTTTGCTGATAACCGTTGAATTAATTTTCAATGTTAGTGATTAACTAGTGATGAGGCTAATCAATCCGCTAACTTAAAATTACTAAAGATTTATCAGGCTGTTTTCATGTAAAACAACATCAATGTGTAATCAGTGCTGCATATCTGTTCGCCAAAGGGTATACTGAATCACTTTTTTAAATCACAAGCTATCTATCGCGCGAATCTAACATGCAAAAGTTTGATACCAAAACCTTTCAGGGATTGATCCTAACATTACAGGATTACTGGGAGCGTCAAGGCTGCACCATTGTTCAACCATTGGATATGGAAGTTGGTGCAGGGACGTCCCATCCGATGACTTGCTTGCGGGCACTAGGCCCGGAGCCAATCGCTGCTGCTTATGTGCAACCATCTCGTCGGCCAACTGATGGACGTTATGGTAAAAATCCTAATCGTCTTCAGCACTATTATCAATTTCAAGTCATTATTAAGCCTTCACCGGATAATATTCAAGAGTTATATCTTGGTTCATTAAAAGCATTAGGGGTAGATCCCACTGTTCATGATATCCGTTTTGTTGAAGATAACTGGGAAAACCCAACTTTGGGAGCCTGGGGACTTGGTTGGGAGGTTTGGCTAAATGGGATGGAAGTCACCCAGTTTACCTATTTTCAGCAAGTCGGAGGCTTGGAGTGTAAACCGGTTACCGGCGAGATCACCTACGGCCTTGAGCGTTTGGCTATGTATATTCAAGCGGTTGACAGTGTGTATGAGCTAGTCTGGTCTGATGGCCCGTTAGGCAAAACAACCTATGGTGATATTTATCATCAAAATGAAGTTGAGCAGTCGGCTTATAATTTTGAGTATGCTAATGTTGATTTTCTTTTCAAATGTTTTGAAGAATATGAAAAAGAAGCACAATATTTATTGTCACTAGAAACGCCACTGCCTTTACCTGCTTATGAACGAATTTTAAAAGCTGCCCATACGTTTAATTTATTGGATGCACGTAAAGCTATTTCAGTCACTGAGCGGCAACGTTATATTTTACGTATTCGTACCTTAACCAAAGGGGTTGCAGCAGCTTATTATGCTGCTCGTGAAGCATTAGGTTTTCCAATCTGTAAAAATAAAAATTAAGAGGCTGTCATTATGCAACAGACTTTCCTGGTGGAAATCGGCACAGAAGAGTTACCGCCGAAGGCTCTTCGTTCATTAGCTGGATCATTTGCGGCAAATTTTAAACATCAATTAGAACAAGCTGAACTGCAGTATGGTGAAGTGCTTTGGTATGCCTCTCCCCGTCGTTTAGCACTAAAAATCACCGATTTGGCCGCACATCAAGCTGATCGTGAAGTTGAGAAGCGCGGCCCGGCAATTAGTCAGGCTTTTGATGCGACAGGTAAAGCGACGAAGGCCGCTGAAGGTTGGGCTCGTGGCTGTGGCATCACCGTTGAGCAGGCAGAACGTTTGGTCACCGATAAGGGGGAGTGGTTATTTTATCGTGCGACCAGTAAAGGCTGTGCCGCAAAAGAGTTGCTTGTTGATATGGTAGCGAATGCATTGAATCAGTTACCGATCCCAAAGCTGATGCGCTGGGGAGACAAGGCAACACAATTTGTCCGGCCTGTTCATACCTTAATCATGTTATTGGGTGATCAGCTGCTCGAAGGTGAAGTATTGGGTATTCCGAGCGATCGCGTGATCCGTGGCCATCGATTTATGGGAGAAGCTGAACTGACTATTGATTCAGCGGAACAATACCCTGCGATCTTACGTGAACGTGGTAAAGTTATTGCTGATTATGAAGAGCGTAAGTCCTTAATCAAGCATGAGGCGAATAAGGTAGCACAGCAATTAGGCGGTACTGTTGAATTGTCCGATAGTTTACTCGAAGAAGTAACATCATTGGTTGAGTGGTCGGTGGTATTAACCGCAAAATTTGAGCAGAAATTTTTGTCTGTACCAGCGGAAGCGTTAGTTCATACCATGAAAGGCGATCAAAAATACTTCCCAGTTTATGATCAGATTGGTAATTTGATGGCTAATTTTATTTTTGTTGCCAATATTGAATCTTCTGAGCCACAGCAAATCATTGCTGGTAATGAAAAGGTGATCCGTCCACGTTTGGCAGATGCTGAATTTTTCTTTAAAACCGATTGTAAAAAGCGTTTAGAAGAATATTTACCCCGACTGGAAACAGTTTTATTCCAAAAACAGCTTGGTACATTGCGTGATAAAACCGATCGTTTAGAAGTGTTAGCCGGTTGGATCGCAGCTAAAATTGGTGCCGATGTCAATCATGCTACTCGTGCCGGTCTGTTATCCAAATGTGATTTGATGACCAATATGGTGTTCGAATTTACCGACACACAAGGTGTTATGGGGATGTATTACGCCCGTCGGGATGGTGAAGCGGAAGATGTGGCGGTGGCAATCAAGGAGCAGTATCAACCCCGTTTTGCTGGTGATCTGTTACCTTCTAATCATATCGCGGTTGCGTTGGCGCTGGCCGATAAAATGGACACTCTGGTAGGTATTTTTGGTATTGGCCAACCGCCTAAGGGCGATAAAGATCCCTTTGCCTTACGTCGTGCGGCCCTTGGTGTGTTACGTATTATTATTGAAAAGGGTTTCGATCTGGATTTATTAGCATTAACACAGCAGACGGCCCAGTTGTATGCTAATAAGCTAACCAATAAAAATGTTGTCGATGATGTTGTTGAGTTTATGCTGGGGCGTTTTCGTGCCTGGTATCAAGAGCAAGGTTACCGCATTGATACTATCCAGGCTGTTTTAGCTCGTCGGCCAACTAAACCGGCAGATTTTGATGCTCGTGTGAAAGCTGTTACCCATTTTCGGACTTTGCCAGCGGCAGAAGCACTGGCGGCGGCTAATAAACGGGTTGCCAATATTCTGAATAAGTCAGATGAAAAATTGAATGACAATGTTGCCGCCACAGTGTTAAAAGCGCCTGAAGAGGTCACCTTAGCGGCTCATATGGTTGTTTTACAAGATAAACTGGCACCATTATTGGCTGACGGACAATATCAAAGCGCATTAACTGAATTGGCTTCACTGCGTGAGGTTATCGATGCTTTCTTTGATAATGTAATGGTGATGGATAGCGATCAAATAGTCAGGATCAATCGTCTGACCTTGCTAAGTCAGTTGCGTGATTTATTTTTACAGGTAGCTGATATCTCTTTATTGCAATAATCTATTCAGCGATTAAAAATCCCTTGGATGAATCTTCAAGGGATTTTATTTATAATTAACTATTTTTATTTCTGTTCTTACCTATATTGGGACCTGTTATTGTAGGTAATCACCAATAACCAGGCTTTGTTGAATAAATCGAACTTTTAGGTGATTGGCGGAGCTGATCGCTAAATTCGTTTCAACATCAGGTCCCCATGGCAAAGCAAAAGTTTAAAATTACCAACTGGCCCGCGTACAACAAGGCACTCAGACAACGCGGTTCCCTGACGGTCTGGCTTGATGAGTCGGCCATCGCTGGATGGACTGACAGTTCTTCGCCTGAAGGTCGTGGCCGGCCGCTTTACTACAGCGATATGGCTGTTACCACTGTCCTGATGATGAAGCGTGTGTTTAACCTGTCGCTCCGGGCATTACAGGGCTTCGTTGATTCGATTTTTAAACTCATGTCTTTGCCGCTGTGCTGTCCGGACTACTCGCTGGTCAGCAGACGAGCAAAGAGCGTCAACATCAGCATAAAAACGCCAACGCGTGGTGAAATCTCGCATCTGGTCATCGACAGTACCGGTCTGAAGGTCTTTGGCGAAGGTGAAGGGAAAGTCAGGCAGCATGGGGCTGACAGACGAAGAGTGTGGCGCAAGCTTCATCTGGCAGCAGACAGTGTGACTCATGAGATTATCTGTGCCGACTTATCGCTCAGCGGAACGACAGATGCGCAGGCACTGCCGGGCCTGATTAACCAAACCCACCGGAAAATCAGGGAAGTGTCAGCAGACGGTGCTTATGACGCCTGTTACTGCCACGATGCGTTGCTAAGAAAGAAAATCAGGCCCCTTATCCCGCCGCGAAGCGGAGCGAAATACTGGCCGGACAAGTACCATGAACGTAACCATGCGGTGGCGAATCAGCGTCTGAGCAGGAGTAATGATATGTGGAAAAAGAAAGTGGGTTATCAACGGCGTTCAGTGGCAGAAACAGCGATGTTCCGCATAAAAACTTTGCTGGGTGGCCATCTGAGCCTGCGTGACTATGAGGCTCAGGTAGGTGAAGCAATGGCGATGGTCAAAGCGCTGAACCGTATGACGTTGTTGGGTATGCCACACAGCGTCAGGATCGGATAACAGCTGTAGCAGAGGGAGCCATCCTGTCGGCTAATTCTGATTTATTCAACAAAGCCATTTAGACACTGAACCTGAATAGCGGAAAGAACCGCTATCAATACAGCAAAGAAGAAAAGATTACATGCTATTACAACGGCTGAACCGAAAATTACTATAAAGAATTCTGTCTATAATATCTTCTCGCTTCATCGCTATTAATCCTTGCTTGTATTATCACTCTCTGAATTTTTTGATGTGGATAATTCATTTTGTTCTGTTGGCCTAACAACCATTGCAGGCATCTACTTTTGCTCTGAAACACTTTCTGTCACAACTTTTTTATCAGTCATTGATAAATCTTTTTTATTTGGCGGTGGTAACTAAAGAACCACTTCACCTGATGTGGTTAAAAGCAGGCACTAATAACAGTGTGGAGTAATGCACAAAAATAAAGATGCTGTTTGTTAGTTACTTTTCTATGTCGTAGCAACCAGCGGTTATCTATTGTCACACTTGTCAAGGGCGTGATGATAATACTGTTAGTTAACCGCTTTTTTATCTATAAAAAATAATTAAATAAAGTATCTTCGCCAACAAAATTTTAGTTGTCTTATGACACAATTTTGGTGGAACTATTGCACAACGGCTAGCAGAAATAGAATCATCTCGTATAAAGAGTTTGATCTTCCATAATGCATTTGTTTTACGTGATGGAGAATCACTTTATGATATGTACCCACCTATTTTTCACGAAATATGGGAAAAAATAGCCATTGATAATAAAATAAAGCTCCCTTTTGAGATTTTTAGAGAGTTATTTATTGGTGATGTTGAATTAGAAAAAGCAAAGGAAGTCTATGATAATTTTTGGTCCCCATGTTGTGCTGCAAGTCATTACGATAAAGTACCGCTAAAAACATTTGAATCACTATCAATTCCTCGTAGCATAATATATGCGTCAAGAGATAATGCTCTTCCTGTTGGTGAATATGGCTGGCACCCTAAATTTAGCAATCGTCTGAATATTTATCGTTTTACTGAATTACCAGGAAGCCATGAAGTATTATTCAGTAATCCTCAAAGACTTACTGAATGTATAATACACGCTAGTAGACCTTAATTTCTTTTTATTTTAATAAAATTATTTTAAACAAGCATGGTATATAACCTGTACAGAGAATTTATTCGGAGGTTGAAATCCTCTCATGCCGACCAATTTTTACTTAGAAAACCAATTAGTTATGATTGGTTTTTTGTGCCTGAAATTTACGTGGGGTAAATTTAGGATAAAATTGACAAAAAATTCACTTGCTAGTGAATGACCAATAATTTTGATTCAGACTATCCTGCTGAGTCGTTAATAACCAGCTGATTAGTCGTTTTAATTTATGGTCTATTTTATTTCATTGCCATAAATGAATTACCACTATTGCAGGACAGAAAGTAAAAAAAAGCCAGCTTAGCTGGCCAAAAAAAACAGGAAAAAATAATGATGTAAAACAAATATCTAAAATATAAAGTCAGTCAATTGCTGCGAGAAACGAAACATAACACAAATTTGCTTAAATATTGATCTGAAAACTAATTAGTATGATATCCATCACAGCTTAATACTCTAAATTACAAAAATGTAATTGTTATGATCTAATGACAAACAATAAATAACAAATGAAAAATGGTATGGAAAATAATTTTCTGCCCTTTTCAGTAATTTGCTGGACCAGACCACTTACCTAATCGGCATAAGCAATTTATTCATTTAACCATTTAGCCAACCAAACCCTCATTTCATGATTAAACTACGCTAAAGCAATAAATTAACTTCTAAAACATCGTCGCCCTACTAATAGCTAAATGAAAAATTATGACTGCAAAAGCTTTATAATAACGCCCTGCCAAATCTGATAGTTTTAACCACCTATTTTAATAAGCAAAACAATCCAACGTATTTTACTCAATTGCTGCTAGCTGTATCCTACTATGCAATCAGCAATAAAATTATATATGTTGTTTGCAGTATTTTATTTAATACACCAAATGATTATTAATGCGGTAGAAGTTAATAAGTTGCTATAAATTTAACCAGTCATGACTGGACGGTATACAAATTAACGGCAAAAAGTATATAATACTGTTTGATGCTTAGACCGGCTTTGTTGAATAAATCAGAATTAGCCGCCAGGATGGCTCCCTCTGCTACAGCTGTTATCCGATCCTGACGCTGTGTGGCATACCCAACAACGTCATACGGTTCAGCGCTTTGACCATCGCCATTGCTTCACCTACCTGAGCCTCATAGTCACGCAGCCTCAGATGGCCACCCAGCAAAGTTTTTATGCGGAACATCGCTGTTTCTGCCACTGAACGCCGGTGATAACCCACTTTCTTTTTCCACATATCATTACTCCTGCTCAGACGCTGATTCGCCACCGCATGGTTACGTTCATGGTACTTGTCCGGCCAGTATTTCGCTCCGCTTCGCGGTGGGATAAGGGGCCTGATTTTCTTTCTTAGCAACGCGTCGTGGCAGTAACAGGCGTCATAAGCACCGTCTGCTGACACTTCCCTGATTTTCCGGTGGGTTTGGTTAATCAGGCCCGGCAGTGCCTGCGCATCTGTCGTTCCGCTGAGCGATAAGTCGGCACAGATAATCTCATGAGTCACACTGTCTGCTGCCAGATGAAGCTTGCGCCACACTCTTCGTCTGTCAGCCCCATGCTGCCTGACTTTCCATTCACCTTCGCCAAAGACCTTCAGACCGGTACTGTCGATGACCAGATGCGAGATTTCACCACGCGTTGGCGTTTTTATGCTGATGTTTACGCTCTTTGCTCGTCTGCTGACCAGCGAGTAGTCCGGACAGCACAGCGGCAAAGACATGAGTTTAAAAATCGAATCAACGAAGCCCTGTAATGCCCGGAGCGACAGGTTAAACACACGCTTCATCATCAGGACAGTGGTAACAGCCATATCGCTGTAGTAAAGCGGCCGGCCACGACCTTCAGGCGAAGAACTGTCAGTCCATCCAGCGATGGCCGACTCATCAAGCCAGACCGTCAGGGAACCGCGTTGTCTGAGTGCCTTGTTGTACGCGGGCCAGTTGGTAATTTTAAACTTTTGCTTTGCCATGGGGACCTGATGTTGAAACGAATTTAGCGATCAGCTCCGCCAATCACCTAAAAGTTCGATTTATTCAACAAAGCCTAGATTTTATCGATTAGATTACCTTGATTTAGCTTTTGTAAATAATAGATCAGCTGAAAAGGCGACTATTTATGGCAATGGTCAAAATCGAATTGCGATTTCATTAAAAGTGAAAGTTGTTGATAAAGATAATCATCCCTTAGTCATTTCGGCGGATGAATTACAAGGTCGGGCACACTTAGTTGAATATCGCAGTGGCAGACGATTAAATTGGGAAGGCAATGCTCCTAATAATTTTAAGCCTTGGATTTATACGAGGCATAGTAATGACTATATTATGGTGCCTTCGTTTGACACATTTTTGAGTGATAGCTACGTTGACACTCAAACAGGGGAGCAGGAAGTCATTTTTTATCTTTATGCGACTGACGTTAGTAACGGTATCGATATCGCGGCAGGATTCAATGTTCATGGCGTGGGTGATTTTAATAACAGCTAAAGTGGCACTGCCACTAGAAATGGTCCGCGTGGCGAAACAGGATCATCATTTAGAAATCCACAAAGAAAATATATTAAATCTATTGAGAAGGTTAATTATAGTGATCAGAAAAATATTGATGTAATAGCGGAATCTATGGTTTTTGAAAATAACTTTAGTTGGATGTCTCGCTTCAGCGATTCTGGGCCATATAAGGGACATCAAAATGGTGAAGTATGGTCACGCGTTGTAAAATTTAAGCCAAAGAATTCAGAGAATTTTAAAAAGTGGTCTATCGACTATGATATTAAAAAAAATCACGATGCAAATCGTGGTATTGTTTTATGGCCTCCTATCGAAGAAGGATTTTTTTGTATTGTAGGCCCAGATGTCCCTTATTCAGTGATCCATAGGCCAAATAAAGGTAATAATGGCTCGCAAGCACATGTTAATTTTTGGTATAATCCAGATAAAGGCACTTTTGAAGTAAATGGTCATTTTTATCTGGAAGATAGCTCGTATGTGTATCGGCTTGCTCCCTTTGTTAAAGCAAACCGTACTAGAAACGAGACGCCTACCATGTACTTATATAAATGTATTATTCCGGAAAATAACACTGAACAACTCCAGTGGCAAGATGTGCTTAACAAAGCAAAAGTCAAAGTAACTGACATGTTTGGTAATTCAGGAGAATTCAATCTTTCTTTTGATAAAGAAAATTTTGACCTTCCCGCTGTGAGTTAATATTTTGTACCGTAATCTCGCTTCTCGTTATTTTTAATAAGCATGCCGCTCCACCTTATTAAATAGTCCTTGAGAAAATAATCACGCTCTTTGGGTTTTGCTACTTCGATTTCTTTTACTGATAAGGGTTTGGTTTGTCTTGCTATTATTGATGTTCCATTTTTTAGGTACCTCAAAAACTATCAAAGTACCTAAGATAATTTGATTTAATTAGGTTACATTAGACAAGAGCATAGAAAAGCCGACAACTCATTGAATTAGCGGGCTTTTCAGTCTTCTTTGGATGTCCTTAGAAGATAATTTGGTGGGCTGGCGGAGTCTGAATTAGTCCGCTAACCGACTGAATTAAAATATTAATTCTTCAATTCAATTATTCGTTGGTGCCTAAGAAGGTGCCTAAAACTAATTTTCATTTTATCGGTCCGATTCGCATTATCTTACAAGGCTACTTAGGAGAAGGCGAGAGCTGGTTTCGACAATCACCTCGCCGGGTTCCTCCGCGATACGCAGCGTAAGCCCTTGAGCATTAACGGCAGCCATCAGTTCAGCGATCTCGATACCGTCAACATCGACCGCGATTTTCTCCATGTTAAGTGCCAGCACGCTGATGCTGTCAGCGCTGATGTTCAGATCTATTTTCAATGTGCTTCTCCTCCCTAATATCGGCCTGTTGTGATGCTGGTTATGGTGCTGTAGCTGCTGCTCACTATCAGCCCGGTTGCACGGCGGGCACTCATAATGTCGGTGCACCAATCATCGGCGAGCACTCGGTGAAGCTGAAACGGCTGTGGTCGGTTTGCACCAGTTCATACCTTTCCACAATGAAATTGATGGCGTCGCACAGAGAAATACCGGCGTTGATGTGCGCCTGAATGACACTGTCGTCGTCAAACGGCGTATCGTTGAGCGTGAGGCCGTAGTGTTTATCCAGCAGATGTGTGAGCAGCACCTGCCAGACCTGCACGGGGGACCGGCATGGCTCAACCGCCCGTGGCTCGGGTAACGGTAAATTTTGCATGTGGTGTAATCCTGTTGTCAGATGACGGCGGGTCAGCCGGTTATTGCCGAAGAGGGATAAATCGCGATGTAAACATAACCGTGCGAACCGAGCGTGTCGGCTTCGCAGGTCATTCCGATGTAATGAAGGGTAACGCGTTGCTGGTGACGGGAATTCAGTTCACCGGCTGACAGCAGCTGTTCCAGCTATTTCATTATCAGTGGAAAAGCCTGGTCAAGGCGAAGTGCTTCATCGTCGCTGACGTCGCCGGTAAACCCTGCCCGGTCAACCAGAAAGTGCATCCGGTTGCCTTCCTGCACCAGCCTGGCACCGAAGCACGGCGTTTTACTGCACGTCAGCCCCCATTGTTGAGAATGCATATGTCCTCCTTTAGGACCAGCCGCGTTCGGCGAACGAGACAATCTCTTTGCTGCCGACAATCAGATGGTCCAGTACTCGCACCTCAACCAGCGCCAGCGCTTTTTTCAGCCGTGCGGTGATGCGCCGGTCGGCATCGCTGGGTTCAGCATATCCAGATGGATGGTTGTGGGCAAAGATTGCCGCAGCGGCGTTATGCCGCAGTGCGGCTTTAACCACCTCGCGGGGATGAATTTCTGTGCTGGTGATGTAGCCGTGAAACAGGGTTTCGTGTGCCAGCAGCCGGTTCTGATTATCCAGAAACACCACCATAAACACTTCCCGCTCCAGTCCTGCGAGGTTCAGTCTCAGCCAGTCGCGGGTGAGTGCTGCCGAGGTAAACGCCACTCCAGGTTCGCTCAGGTGATTTTCGATAAGCGTCAGGGCGCGTTTTATGGTGCGGTGTGAATTGAGTGGATAAGGTAATTAAGTCATTTCCATAATGTTATCTGCCGTCAGTCGATGATGTGCATGATGGCGTTGCTTTCAGGATGGCTCAGCGCAAATTCACGAAGACGATAGTAGTGTTCGCTCATAGCAGGGCTGCCGGTTCTGCAGGCATGGTGGCTCCAGTTCAGCAGGCAGACACTGATGCCAGCCGCTTCGCTGCTCATCTCCGCGCTGTTGCCATTCAGTTTGTTGAACATTGCCCAGTTATCTTCGCTATCTGGTGCGATGAAGGCACCGCCGTTGCTGAGCGTGTAATAATTCCAGTATCCGCCGTTGTAAGCTTCGCACAGTCGATCCATCCAGGCGAAAGCACGAGGTTCCAGAAGCATCCACTGAGGGATTTTGCCGAAGTGCTTGGGCCAGAAGTTAAGGCGCTGCCTGTCTGGTACGGATGTTGCGGTGACTGGTGTTGTGGTGTGATCCATACTGACTCCGTATTTATGGTTTAAAAACAAAAAGGCCATGCCTCCTCAGGGAAGCATGGCCTGATGTGTTTTAAGTGAGTGCTGATAAGCTGAGGTGTGGCAGATGCCCATCTCAGCCAGTTGTGACGGTTAATTCACGGCAACTGATACTGATAATGGCTGGTAATATTGTGGATCGAATATGGATAGCGGCAGGTCTGTCTGATGCCTGGCGCTTAACTCCATCACCTTTACAATTTCAACGGCACTGACACCTTCAACACATTCATGCTCCAGAAAAGCGTCCTGTGAACGTGTTGCGTTGCTTTCTCCAAAGGTAGCTACTTCCATGACGCCTTGCGCGAGCGTTTTGTCTGCCTTGTCTTTAAAACGCAGTGACACATTCAGTTGGCCGAAACCTGTACCACTTCCACCGTTATCAAGGCGAAACTGATAAACGCAAATATTGCCAGGAGTCCATACTGTATCGGTGTTACGGATACTGATGTAGCGTTGTTCGTCGGCCTGTGCGGGTTGCAAATGGCACCACGTCAAACCAGCGATGAAAGGTAAGGTTTTAACAAATCGGTTCAAAAATGATGCTCCTGATTTTGATAAAGGATAATTTTGGTGTTGTTGGAAGGCTTTCAGCAGTTGCCTGTACGACGACATCATTCCTCCAGACTTTGCTGTGCTACCCACTGCTGTAACTTACGATCCTCTTCCGAACGTTTAGCTGCAAGTGCAGCCTGTTGCTGCTTATTCACACAATTATCTGGTATGGCCATAACGACTTTCGGGGTCATCTGCTGTCTGATCTTTTTTGCTTTAGCATCGATATCATCAACTAGTGGATAGCTAAGAAGGTCATCAATCGCTTTTTGTCGTGCTGAAGATTGATTTTCGATAATAGCTAAATAGCATCCTTCACCTTTGTCTTCTCCCTGATAAACCGTTTCAATGTCATTGAAGGTTTCACCTACAGGCTCCACTTTCAGTTGTCGAATCGTGTGAGTCTTCTTATCGGTAAGAAACAATGCACCGCCACCACGGACACGTAACAGAAACTGTTTCGTCCATGGGTAGTTATCAACAACACTGGCCTGATAGAGCATGTTGTGTAGTGTGTTGTCATCCATGCCATTGGCAGATTTCCAGCCTTCAGCCTGCATGTATTGCCAGGCTTTAACAGTTCCGACAATATTTCCAGCTTCAGTTGGGAAAACAGCCCCCAGGAAAATGCTGGCAGCCAGCGCTGTAGTAGTAAGCAGTTTCATAATGATTATTCCTTTTGATGTATAAGGCCGCCGTTGGTTGCGACTAGCATTGAATTGAAAAAGCGAAAGAGGGGTAAAGCCTGAAGAAAATCCGGGCGGGAGAGGATATCGCGCACCGTAATATCCGGGGCAAAACTGTCCTTGTGGAGCGTGATTGCCCGAATATCCGTCAAGGGAAAGACGGTAATCCGTGCCTGATGCTCACCCGTCAGATACCACTCGCCTTCACGCAGAACCAGCCGATAGGGAGCGAGACCTGTACAGCGGCAACCGTTACCGAGCAGCGTCACCTTTCGATGTTCCGATACCGCGCTCACCAACCGAGTGAATACGCCTGAGTCTGGGAATAAAACCTGAGCTGTTCCCTGCCAGATCAGGCAAGGAGACTCCCCTGGTCCGCTCAACAGTGAATTGACCAGATGGTTATCCATATCAGGAAACAGTGCTTCAACGCCTGACTTACGGGCAAATGTCATTACCGCCAACTCTCTCTGGCGGCTACCGGATAACAAACGGCATCGGCCTTTGCGATACTCCAGGTCCAGATATATCAGACGTTCCCGAAAGTCCCGGCGCAGGGTTCGTACCGACACACCAAATTCAGTTGCCAGCACTCGCAAATCCAGTGTTTCACCAGCCACCAGGCGGCTAATAATTAACGACAGTCGGACGGCAAGCCGATCATGACGATGTTCAACCTGAGCCATGAAGCAGGTTCTCCAGTGAGATAATTAGCTGAAAATAAAAAGGTTATTCTAGCGAGGGGGTGGGACAGGGAATGGACACCAGGCGACGTATTTTTTACAGTTGCCAAAATCAACCGTGACGGGGCGTCAAGGGGAAACTGTAGAAATTCAGCTGCTTATAAAACGCCAGAACGGACAAGGTATGTCCCGAAGATAATGGCAGGTAAGCCAGCTCAGAAGAAAATCCAGTCCCAAACGGCACGAGCAACGGATACCACCTCCTCACGGACAGTACCGATGACCGCTTTTAGTGGCGAGGG
This sequence comes from Arsenophonus endosymbiont of Aphis craccivora, assembly GCF_013460135.1. Taxonomy (GTDB): domain Bacteria; phylum Pseudomonadota; class Gammaproteobacteria; order Enterobacterales; family Enterobacteriaceae; genus Arsenophonus; species Arsenophonus nilaparvatae. The sequence continues at coordinate 187,232 of NZ_CP038155.1, read as the reverse complement.
AATAAATGATGCCGCTTCCGCAGAATCAAACACTTCTCCGACCGCATTACCAAAGCCTTCACGAGCCTGCTTTTTTACCGGTTCACTGCATAACCTCCCATGCAGTTGTGCCGCCAATTGGCTGGTGGCACGATCCGGCAAGCAACGCATCATCGTTTCTACCATTGATGGCAGATTCCATTCTGTTCTCGCTGAGACAGCACACACCGGATGGTATGGTGAAAATAGCTGGCGAATGGACTTTAGCCTGGCCTCGATATTAACCAACTGGTTCAGTGATGGCGCATTGCCGGTGACATACCACTCATGGCGGGGCTCTATTTTGTCAGCCTGGTTAACGATAAAAAGTGTCCGCTGCTGGTGGTCAGTCATCACTAGCTTGTAGAAACGTTCATCGGCGGAGAAAGCACGATCATCGGCTTTGATGACCCACAGGATTAAATCCAGCTCAGGGAGTATTCGGCGATACAAAGATTCATATTCCGTATCCCGTTGCTCACTCTCACTGACACCGGGTAGATCTAAAAGTATCAGGCTGTGGTCACCACTACGCAGCCGCAATCGCAGCACTTCACGGGTGCATGAGTCGATATCGCTGACTGGTGTAACCTCACTTTGGAACAGAGCATTGCAGAGCGACGATTTCCCTGCACCTGTTTTTCCCATAATGCTGATGACCGGTTCGTAATGAATGAGCTTTTGAATATGGTCAAAAATATGTTTGCCAATGGCGTTGGGGAGTGATGCTATTGGCTTTTCGATGGCCTGCAGACCTTCTGATTTTTTCACGATACGACCTCAGTAGAAAAACAAAACCCCCGAGGCAAGAAGGCGTCAGGGGTGATTCATGGAGATAATATCTATCTGAAATTATTTGGATTGTAAGTGTGTTAGCCGAGTTATAAAATGTAATTTCAAAGGATTAATACAGGATCACATTTTGAGCCGGAGATAGCTATTAAATTGGATCTCAATCATTTTTTTTGGCAATAGTGAAAAAATGATGCCTCTGGCACATTGCCATAAGGAAGGTGTTGATATTATTGTAATTGTGGAGTAATAAATCAGTAATTATCGCTTCGCTTCATTCTAACAAATTCGTCGAATTCTGTTTATCCTCTACAAAGTAAACAGTTAATGGCCGTTAACCTCGAGTCGGACAGGACTATCGATATATTAAAGTATTTTGGATGAAGCCCTCCAAGTGGTCTTATCAAGGTGACTCATATGCCTTTGTAATATAAGGATATTTATGTATTTAGGTAAGCTGAAAATTTCGCGGTTTCGGTCTTGTGATGATGTAACCGTTAGTTTCCGCCCAGATTTAACTGTATTGGTTGGTGAAATAATGGTGGAAAATCCAATGTCGTAGAGGCAATCAGATTGCTTACTTTGCCGTTGAGTGGACGCCGCGAACGATATCCAGAAGAGGAGGATGTACGACGCTATTCGACCGTCCCAAGTTTTCAAATCGAAGGGGCTTTCCAAGGTCTAAGCGATACCCTCAAAGGTCTATTGATATCTGCAGTTCCCGATCCTACCAAGAGCGAGGCTACCTGCGGCTATCGATATGAATCGCGTTCTGAACATGCTACCCGTGGTAAGACTACCGTGTGGGCTGGACGTTTCGACACTAATGGACCAGAGCTTGGTTCTTCTGATTTGATTAGACACGTTTATCTCCCTCCTTTAAGGGACGCACATCAGGTGCTTGGTACTAGCAGTGGCACTTGAGTGATGGCATTGCTGCGTAATTTCTTGCCAAAAGAGAGGGAACAGGATTTCCTCGCTGGTGTCAGGCGTGCGGATAATCGGCCTGAGATCTTAACTACAATCAATACGGATATCAGTACTGCTCTCGGACTACTCACTAATGGAGTACGTACGCAGATAGCGGCATTGGATTTTGGTAGCGAAACATTACTCGATGTAGCTCGTGATTTGAGATTTCGTATGGCCGATACAGGTTTGATACCCGAAGATATTCGGACTTCTGGTCTGGGGTACTCAAATCTACTCTACATGGCCACTGTTGTTGTAGAGCTGACTAAGGCCAAAGAGGCAGACCTCACGATTTTCCTTGTTGAAGAACCTGAAGCGCATTTGCATCGGCAATTACAGGTACTTGTGCTTGAGTTCCTCTTGGATCAAGCGCGCCAATCAGCATCACGTATCATAGAGCCAGGAAAGCCTGAAGGCCGCCTCCAAATTGTTGTGACAACCCACTCCCCAACCTGACAGCATGGGTTTCTCCACGTCACCTAGTGGTCATTCGTTCGCGGCATCGTGAACAAGATGGAATAGCCATCTCAGAATCAGTGAGTGTGCCTATTGCCGAAATAGGGCTAAAGCCAAAGACATTAGATAAAATTAGCCGATATCTTGACGTGACTCGTTCCGCTTTGCTGTTTGGTAACAGAGCTATCTTTGTGGAAGGGATCGCGGAAGCACTATTGTTGCCCGTGCTAGCACAAAAGCTTGTGCTAGCCGATGATTTAGATGGGTGGCTTAGGTTCAAGGGGGCTGTAATTGTGCCTATTGAAGGTGTGGACTTCCGTCCATATGTAGAGGTGCTGCTACGGCCATATGGTGATGCACGTATTGCTGATAGGCTGATAGTGATCACTGATGCGGACCCAACCGTGTTGGGAAATAGGAAAGTTGTTCTGGAAAATCTGGCTGCAACACATGGAGCTCCAGATGCTCTGATTGTGCTAACCAATCAGCACACATTGGAGCACGAAATTTTTGGCGCTGGAAATGAAAGTTTCCTGAAAAGCGTGTTTCTTCGTTGGCATCGTAATTCACGTAGAGACTGGGAAGCTCAGATAGATGGCATTCCAGAACAAGATCGTCCCAATGCATTTCTTAAATTAATTGAGGCGAAAAAAACTCGTAAAGGCGATTTGGCACAAGCTATGGCTTCGCGCATTGAGGCGGGTGAACCATTTATTGTTCCGCCTTATCTCATTGATGCAATTCGTGGAGCTTCACGTATATGACTGGCATCCACAATCTAACCCCAGAGCAAGAGACATTTGCTTCTCACATTGGCGGAGCCTTCGTTAATGCTTGTCCTGGAGCCGGAAAAACGCGCACAATCATTGCTCGGCTAGCGAGGCTCGCCGCTAAGTTGCCTTCTCGTCAGGGCATAGCGATACTTTCATTCACAAACTCCGCGGTAGACGAGTTCCGCGAACGATGCCTGGCTGCTGGGCTTGATACGCTTTTGAAGTATCCTAGTTTCATGGGAACACTTGATGCTTTCGTCAGGCATTTCGTTGTACTGCCAAGTTGCGCGGTATCGAGCCAAATTCGGCCAATTATCCTAGATAGTTGGGATACGCTTGGTGTAGAAATTCGTTTATCAGGTCAATTTGCCTTTCGAGGTGAACCGGTAAGCCTAGATTTGTTTGATCCAGAAACCAATATTATTGATCCTGATAGGATCGGACATGCGGGTTTGCAAAATCATGTACGTCAACATCAGATTCGATATCAACAAGCTGCGGCAAATCGGCGACGATCTTTGTTACAAGCTGGCTATATGAGTGCAGGGGACGCACGTGCTCAAACATTGCGGTTGATTAGAGATAATGTAATTGGTGAGTCACTTGCTCGCGCATTGGCGGCACGTTTTCAAGAAGTTATGGTTGATGAAGGGCAAGATTGCAATCCACTCGATCTGCAAATACTGACATGGCTCAGAGCACATGGGGTAAATATTACGTTCGTTTGTGATCCTGACCAAGCAATCTACGAATTTCGTAATGGCAATCCTCAAGGGATACAGATATTTAAGGATACATACCCTATTGCATCGCATAAGGGGTTGACGGGGAATTTTCGTAGTAGTCCCGCAATTTGCCAGTTAGCAGCCACTCTAAGGCGAGAAGGTCAGATTGATCGGTCGCTTGGTGAAAGTGCGAATGTTGACTATCCAATTTTACTTCTTACCTACGGTGGCCGGGGCCCAACGGAAATTATTGGTCAGGCATTCCTTGGACGGATTAAGGAACTTGGACTGGAGTCAACCAAGGCGATTATTTTGGCTCACTCAGGCAAAGTTGCGTTGCGGGCAGCTAGCGTCACTTCCAGCAATTCAACCGGAAACTCGCGAAGTGAGTCGCTGGCTCGTAAAGTGTCAGAGTTCTGGTCACCTGCCGCAACCCCAAGAACGAAGGAGAATGTAGTCCAGTCAGTCGAAATATTATTACTGGATTTAATGGGTGTGCGTCAACCAAATGAGCATATGATTAAAGCCATCTAACGTCTTGGTATGGACCGACGTGGCCATCGTAGATGCGCCCTAAGTTTTCTCATCAACCTTCCAAAAACGTGCAGAGATTCTGATGAAGAGCGGCTTGCTTGGATAGCCCGTGTTCACGCGGAAATGGAGAGGCTGCATCTGCCACTCCCAGCTGGTGTAAGCGTACGTCGTTTCTTCCGACAGCCACCAAATGCGCAATGGTCAAAGCATCTTCAAGTGCCAGCTGCTCTCGGTTCGCATGTGGCAACATACATGAAGTGAAAGGTCGTGAGTACGATGCAGTATGCGTCGTAGTCCCGCCGAATCGAGCCCCTGAAAACAGAATTGAAGCACTCTTCGAGTCATGGCAAGCGCGAGTAGATGCTGAGGCAAAGCGCGTACTCTAAGTTGGCCTCACCCGTGCTCGTAATTTTATTGCTCTTGCGATACCAAACGCCTTTGCAGGGCGCTGTGTTGATCTGCTGGCCACAGGCCAAGTGCCCTACACAAGAGTGGATTTGTGAACCAGAAAACAACAGTTTTCATATCCTATTGATATAAATTAATTTTAAATGGATTTTTCACTATGTGGCATGATAACGAGACAACTGTCGATTATTTGAATTTTGGTGTTGTTGCTGATGCATGTGCAAGCCTGCTGAAGCAGGCTAATGGGGAACCTATTTCTATAGGAGTCTCAGGTGGCTGGGGAGCAGGTAAATCTTCTCTGGTGAAAATGATTGCATCACGCCTAGAGAGCTCTTCAGTTGAAGAGTCGTTGGTGGAAGAGAGAAATCAAGAAAAGCATTCCTTTGTCGTACTCACTTTCAATCCATGGCTATACCAAGATTTTGAGTCCGCCAGAAGTGCATTGTTACAAATTGTGGGGGACGAGATTGTTCGGCTTACAGATGAAAATAAGACTATCACCGACAAAGTATCTGAACTGTGGCGAAGGATAAATCTTCTACGGGTCGCTCAATTCAGTGGTGAAGCTGCATTGACTTTAACTACTGGCATTCCTATCGGTTCTCTTGGAAAAACCGTTTGTAAATTGGCTGGTTGGTTTTACGTCGGATGACAAATCGAGCAATGAATCATCAGATACAGATAGTCTCGAGCTAAGTACCAGCGGTCTTCTAAAACCGAGTGAGCCATTCTCGATGCCAGCCCATATTCAGGCATTCAGGGATACTTTAGAGAGTATTCTCGAAGAGTTGAAAATTACGTTAGTAATATTTGTGGATGATTTAGACAGATGTTTGTCACAAAGAGCAATTTCAACACTTGAATCAATTCGTTTATTACTATTTATTCGCCGTAGCGCTTTCGTTATTGCTGCAGATAATGATTTCATAAAAGCTGCAGTGAAGGTTCACTTTGATGGCGCGGGAATTACGGGCGATTTTGTAACTAACTATTTCGATAAATTAATACAGGTTCCACTCCATGTTCCTCGCCTTGGTTTGAATGAGGCGAAAGCGTATCTGGTGCTTTTGCTGCTTGAGCGAGAGACCAACGCAGGCCATTTCAGTAAGGAAAGATTCAATCATGCTCTTAGCGTTATCCCTGAGAAGCTACGTAATAGTTGGAAAGGTGAAACGATCAATCAAGAGTTTTTATATGAACTGGTAGAGCATGTTAATGCACTTAAAAGTTTAATGGATTTAGCCCAGGGTCTTGCGGCTCTTCTTCATAGTTCTTTAGCAGTAAACGCTAATCCCCGGATAATGAAAAGATTTTTAAATACTGTTTATTTGCGTGATGCTCTTTCTGCGCCTCAGGGAATAACGTTAGATATAGCCGCACTGGCAAAATGGCATCTCCTTGAAAGGTCGACGAAAGCCTTGCTGAGGAACTTGCTAGTCGTGTTCATTCGGATAATGACGGTAGGGTACAAGTTTTGGCGGATGCTGAAGCTGCTGCAGCGGGTCAGAGTAGTTTACCTGAGCCTTTCAAGAATACGCCATTTACTCAGCAATGGCTCCAACTCCTGCCAGATTTGGGAACCTAGGATCTACGCCCGCTTCTCCACCTTAGTCGTGACTCTGGAACTCGTGACTTCGGTGATGACAATATGACTCCTGATTCTAGAAAATTGAGAGACGCACTGAAAGTTGCAAATAATGGTCATGAATCCTTAGTTGAACTTATGAGGAAAATAGGACCTTCACAGACAGAGTTGGCGATGACTAAGGCCTGGCAGAGTAATAGTGCCACACGTACCTGGAAGAGTAGCAAAGAAATTGTAATGCTGATTGAGTGCTGCAAGGTTTACACGGAAATTAGAAATAAAGCAGTCAGCTTGTTGGATCAGGCTCTGCTGAAACTTATTGGCCCGGGTTTAATCCCAACTCTTGGTGCTCAGCCATGGGCACAGCAACTTTTAGAACGATGGAAAGATCTTAACGAATTACCAAAAACGACTAGGAATGCAATTGTGAACCTTGGGAGTAGGCGCTAATGGGAACATCAACTTCTAGTGGGGGAGGCCGCGCAGGTTCACCGTTTAATCCTGAATGGTTAAAACCTGAAAGTGACTCTACAACAGGTGGAGGAGATTCGCCTGATTCACCATCGGAGGAGAACGGTGGAAATGTAATTCCTGAAGGTGCAATAGCACCAGAACGACGGTTTGGACCTGCTCGTTCGCTACTTGGAGGATATCTGCAAAATGGCAGCTACGATAATTTACGTGGTGCGACAAAAAGCATGGTCTCCAAAGGAATGGGGGGCGCGCGACGAGCTGCTGCTACTATGCGAGGTGTTGCCAGTGGTGTCGGTAGTCTTGGTGAGTTCCTGACGTCTGTTAGGGATGGAAACGACCAGCGAGTGATTGATTGGCTTACTCACGTTCGTCAAGAGAATCTTTCGGCAACAGATCTTACTCTTGAAATTTTGAAAGATGTTATTCTTGGGACACGAAGCGTTGATGACGAATCGCTCCGTAATGCTGGCGCGGAGGCTATGGCGCAACTCTATGAACTTTATCCGGACGTGGACATATTTAATCTCACGGATGCGCAAATAGCTGAAGTCATGGGGTTGACCATTGCGAATGAGACTTGTAATCGAATAGATCTCCAGCTTGGACAGACTTACGAAAAATTAAAATATGATCCTTTATTAATTCAGGAACGGCGTTCTGATATTCGCGAGTGGGTCGGTGCTGAGGTTAGAGTGGTATTGGAAAAACAAACTACAAAAAATACAGAACCGAAAAGCTTGGCTCAGTCTATTCTCTTCTCTGCCTTAGAGGTATTTTCAGAATGATTAAAATTATGTGTGCTAAAGCAGAACTGATTCCAGCGCAGGTTCCTGCTGATGAGCGAGTATCCTCCTATTTTAAAGGCGCTAAGCGTGCAGGTGTTGGTACAATTGCGAATCGATGGCATGGTGCATTAAAACGGGGTGGGTTTCGACCTTCAACAGAGATTTGGGATTTTGTACAGTTTTGCCTCGCTGTATGTAGCGCGGATCTATCATGCCCTAGAAGAACAAGTGCAGATGGCTGGACCCGGAATATTCAGCTTACGGTCGGATTGTGCAATCCAGATAAGTGGCTACCGCTAAAATCCGATCTTGAAGATATGCTAAAAGTTCTAACTGGTGATTATTGGTTATTAAATTTCAATAATGCAGGCATGGAACCTCCTCAAGGAGATGTCGCTTTTCTCACTAATGATTGCGTATCTTTATTATCCGGAGGGCTGGATAGTCTAATATGTGGAATTGATTTGGTGGCTAAGGGTCGAAAACCACTATTTGTTTCTCAACTCACACATAAAGATTCTGAGCGACAGAGGGCATACGCATCCATGCTGATGGGAAATAGTTCACATTATCAATGGAGTCATGGCATCAGTTTCAAAGGAGCGCGCGAGCCTTCGACACGTGGTCGCTCATTAGCTTTTTATGCATTTGCATTACTTGCCTCAACGAAAATAAACTTACTAAAACCAACAATATTTATTCCCGAAAATGGGGTGATCTCCATAAATCCTCCTTTGGTTCCGGGGCGCGTATCCAGTTTGAGTACTCGTACAACTCATCCTATGTTGATCGATATGTTGCAAAGAGTTCTGGATAATTTGGGCATCCATGTGCAGCTTGAGTTGCCGTACCGTTTCAAAACTAAGGGCGAAATGATGCGGGAATGCCTTGACCAAGATCTTTTGCAAAAATGGGCTGCTGATTCTACGAGTTGTGGCCGTTTTCGAACCTATAATAGTCAGCACTGTGGACGTTGTGTTCCTTGCTTGATCCGTCGGGCGGCATTCCTTGCATGGAAACCTGATGGGGATACTACGTCTTACCGCTTTGAATCTGTTGTTGGCAGTGACAAGTCTAGTGCGCCAGATGATCCTATGGCTGTAGCACTTGCCATCCTTGATGTAAGGAAGAGAGGGCTTGACAGATTTCTTGGTGGTTCGTTGGTTTTTTCACCGATTAAAGAGCGACCGATGTATCGTAGAGTTTTGCAGCAAGGTATAAATGAGCTAGAAACTGTACTCGTGCAGGATAAATTGCTTTGATTGATTTTCACTGTCACGTTGATTTGTATCCCGAGGCTAGAAATGTTTATGCCGGTGCGATTAAGCGTAATGTTTTCACTTGGTTAGTTACTACGCCCCAAAGGCTTTTCAGGCTACAAGTCATGTTTTAGAAAAGCATGAATCTGTAATGATCAGTCCTGGACTTCATCCTGAAATTGTCGCTGATCGTTTCCAGGAATTGGAAATGCTTCTCGAGTTGATTCAAAACGTAGCTGCTGTAGGTGAGGTTGGGTTGGATGGTTCAAAACGATACTCCACCAGTTACGCTATGCAGCTTCGAGTGTTTTCCGAGGTGGTTAGGAAGTGCCACGATGTTGGGGGACGAGCAATGAGCATCCACTCAAGACAGGCCGTTCCGGATGTGCTTGCTACGCTAAAAGCGTTCCCCTCTCACGGAGTTCCTATTTTACATTGGTTCACGGCTTTGTTGAATAAATCGAACTTTTAGGTGATTGGCGGAGCTGATCGCTAAATTCGTTTCAACATCAGGTCCCCATGGCAAAGCAAAAGTTTAAAATTACCAACTGGCCCGCGTACAACAAGGCACTCAGACAACGCGGTTCCCTGACGGTCTGGCTTGATGAGTCGGCCATCGCTGGATGGACTGACAGTTCTTCGCCTGAAGGTCGTGGCCGGCCGCTTTACTACAGCGATATGGCTGTTACCACTGTCCTGATGATGAAGCGTGTGTTTAACCTGTCGCTCCGGGCATTACAGGGCTTCGTTGATTCGATTTTTAAACTCATGTCTTTGCCGCTGTGCTGTCCGGACTACTCGCTGGTCAGCAGACGAGCAAAGAGCGTCAACATCAGCATAAAAACGCCAACGCGTGGTGAAATCTCGCATCTGGTCATCGACAGTACCGGTCTGAAGGTCTTTGGCGAAGGTGAATGGAAAGTCAGGCAGCATGGGGCTGACAGACGAAGAGTGTGGCGCAAGCTTCATCTGGCAGCAGACAGTGTGAATCATGAGATTATCTGTGCCGACTTATCGCTCAGCGGAACGACAGATGCGCAGTCACTGCCGGGCCTGATTAACCAAACCCACCGGAAAATCAGGGAAGTGTCAGCAGACGGTGCTTATGACGCCTGTTACTGCCAAGATGCGTTGCTAAGAAAGAAAATCAGGCCCCTTATCCCGCCGCGAAGCGGAGCGAAATACTGGCCGGACAAGTACCATGAACGTAACCATGCGGTGGCGAATCAGCGTCTGAGCAGGAGTAATGATATGTGGAAAAAGAAAGTGGGTTATCACCGGCGTTCAGTGGCAGAAACAGCGATGTTCCGCATAAAAACTTTGCTGGGTGGCCATCTGAGGCTGCGTGACTATGAGGCTCAGGTAGGTGAAGCAATGGCGATGGTCAAAGCGCTGAACCGTATGACGTTGTTGGGTATGCCACACAGCGTCAGGATCGGATAACAGGTGTAGCAGAGGGAGCCATCCTGGCGGCTAATTCTGATTTATTCAACAAAGCCTTGGTTCACTGGAACTATTACGGAATTGAGGAATGTTTCAGCACAAGGATGCTGGTTCAGTATTGGTCCGGCAGCTTTCAACTCTGCCGCAGGGAAAGCTCTTGCTACTAAGCTTCCCAAAGACAGGGTTGTGCCAGAGAGCGACGGGCCATTTGCTCAATTTAACAATCGAACTGTGATGCCATGGGATTTCAATATTACAGGTCGATTGCTGGGCGAGGCGTGGTCAATGCCTGAAAATGATGTAAAGCTACAATTGTTAAACAATACGAAAACGTTGCTTGGACAGATGGGGAACGATCGAATTGCTCTCAACCTTTAAACGAAATGGTATTCAATTGCCACAGGTTTAACAGATATTTCAGTCGGATGGTGTAAGTCTCAATGCGCATGCCGTTTGTTAACATAGCGAGTAACCGCAACGTAGTTAAGCAAAGGAACCTCATAACTTTTAGGGGGGAATTCGCAGCGAGAGATATCACCAACGAGGTTTATTGAGAATCATCTTTGTGCGCATTTGACTGCCAAAACTAGATATGTTGGATTTTTATTCTACAAAAGGAAAGTGTGATGGAGTCTGCACGTGATAAACGTACTCGTGAGATTGTAGAGGCAGAGGATCTGTGGTTGCTTGATAGCGTTGATACTGAAGGTTACGTGTGCTGGGGATGTGGTATAACCATGCATCCTGCTGCATGGGAAAAAGATAAAAAAGTCAGAGCCTATTTTAAAAAGAAACGACATATTCAACATCATCATGAATGTGATGCTGATGCTGATGCTGATGCTGAAAGCACAGTAATTCGCCAGGGCCAGAAGGCGAGTGTCCGCAACATACTGGACAGTGCTCCGGGTTTAATGCCCTCGGGATTAAAGTTGATCGAAAACCGCCCGGTTGTTGAACTAGGTTTCTCTGGTGATGAAAGTAAATCCAGTTCGACACGTTCAGCATCCTCACAATCTGGTGAAGATAATTCACCCGAACGACAATCCCGGCGTCAAGTGAATGCTATTCGCAATATTTGCCGTGCCTTCATCCGTTTCCCGCATGACCGGGGAATGTCGCTTAACGTTCCCGGTATCAGTGGTAAAATCTACATGACTGCGTTTAAAAAGCTCCGGAATGAGGTTCAACCTTACCCGGAGCCGAAGATCTTTTATGCACCACTGCTCTGGAACAAATTTACTGAAAATGATGAAAACCTCATCATTCCACTGTCTGGTGAATGGGGGGAAGATGAGTCAGGTAAACCTAAACCTACCCGAAGCTACCAGATCTATATCGATTGGGCTAGCTGGTCAAAAGCCAAGCGTACCGTGGTTCGTAAAGAGCTGGAGGCTGCCCGTACAGAGGCAATAGAAGCCAAAGGCAAGGGGCTGAAAGATAAAGCTTGGGTATTCTTTATCTGCGAGCAACATGCTGCAAATCCGTAGATCTTCTACGTTAGCGATTATCGACTCATCTGCGCGATTGTAGGACATATCACCTATTCCTAACGTGAAAAAGGCCTTCCCGATTGGGAAGGCTTGACCATATGACTATTTGTGACTACCGCCGAAATTGCGTTCACCTTCTTCGTAAATTTTGCTGTCAAGTTTGGTCAGATATCCCAGACGTTGGATTAGCTCCCCGTACTCATAGATATAATCTGCTGAGTTTCGGTCCAAGATATACCGGCAGTTATCAGGGAAGTGAACCAGCCCTGGGTAGTCCTCCAGCTCCAATCCTAATGCACTGTACCAGGCTCTGGTGATCATCATGCGTAAGCTGGTGTCGATATTATAATCGCCCAGCTTGTTGTAAGCCTGTTCGTTGAATAAAAAGCAAAGGTGGAAGTGGCATTTCCCTGATTGGCTGAATTCCTTAGCCCATACGTCACGCAGAGTATTGGGATGAACTCTGACACTGTTACGCCTCCCCTACGACGCTCACTGTTTTTAAGTATCTCTTTTAGTGAGTTGATGGATCGAGATATTGCCCCAGGCTCACGATTAATGAAACAGCCGATGGTATCTCCGTTATCAAGTATCGGAGGATAATGGAAATCAACGCGCACAGCCATAATGCTGGTATATTGGTCGGTGGCATAGCCGAGCACCTCAAGTATTCTATACAGATTGTCTGCGTTATGTAATCCATGAGATCCTAAGTATGTGTTCATAATATAAACCTATGTGGTTGATCCTACGGTCTGTCAGGGACCGTATTGGTTGTTGCCACACACGCAGGGCTATACTTATTCAGAGTTAAGAGTATATTCTGGTATCAAACATTAGTACGGGCATACTATTCTGATCTAACTGGCAATATATCTATTATCTAACTCTTAATGGGCAGTAAAAGTATATAGCCATTATAATACCTTTTCCTACACCTAAAATTGAGATGAAGTTAATCCCAGCCTGTGATGACTGTATAAAAGTTACTCTGCAATTAGTTCGAATAAGCTAGTCTATTACGGCACCATCCCAATTTCTTTTCACTGTCGAAATACTTATGCATAAATGTTTTGCAGTCTGTGACTGCGTGAGACCCCGTTTCTTTGCTAGTTGGATATAATTATAATATTTACTCCCTTGTGGGCTACCTGCTGCTTTAAGCATTTTGTTTATGTGAAGCTTCATGTTTTCTATAAAAATCTCATAGATGATTGAAAGTTGGGTTCTTAGTGTTTCATTATGCAATGTACCCTGTTTTTCTTAATATTGGTGTCATTAATTACATTTTTACTTCGTCTTTGAATGGTTCAACAATAATGATTTTCCCTCCATTTTTCGTTGAGGCAGAAACATCGTCCTCATGAACTACTGGTATCATTAATGCCTTGTTGTTTATATAATAAACTGGAATCCAGCAGATGCACTGCACAGTTTTGTTGTCGTTTTTTCGACGAACAGTTTCATCTATTCCTAATGTGATTAGGTCTAATATAGGAACGATAATCATTTTGGTGAAGTCAAAGGAAATATCTTCATACGAAGTCTCTTTAATTAATCTTAGGTTTGAGTATCCAGCTGATATCTTGTAGGCATAGTTGACCCTTCTGTCTAGATAAATGAATATTCCTTTCTTGGCATTGTATTTTTCTATGATTCTTTCTTGATTTTCTATTATCTTTTTTTTCTCATCTTTCCAAATTCTTCTATTAGGCAAGCTGTGTTTATAACGATTGTGGTCAAGGTTGTCGATGTTATATTTGATGTGAGTATTCCAAATGGCAAGGTAATACTCCTCTTGTGATCTGACAGGTACGCTACGTAATGTTCTGTTCTTGGAAAAGAAACAAGCTTGAAAGAGGTTTTTTTCAATTTCACTAGCTTCATCATGATGTGATATTATTTTTTCTAAAACTGGCGCGACGGCATCCGTTGCCAATGAAATTGCGGATGATAATGAGCAATTTTTAATGCGGCAATATCTTTTAAAAATTTCAATCGTTGTATTGTTAGATGTACTGTATGTTACACGCTGTGACATCACTTTTCCCCTTAACCTGTGAGTAATAAAAATTAAGCTTCTTTTGAGGTCTTAGCGATTTCATTGATCCACCCGTCAATTTCTGACTCAAGCCAGCCTACAGACTGCTTTCCAAGCTTCCGTGGCTTAGGAAAAGAAGAGTCGTATCTTGGTGACTTTGGATTTAGCCAGTCGTAAATGGTGGATCTGGCTATGCCAGTTTTAATGACAATGGTGTTTAAACGTAAAATTCTTACATTGGATGTGATTATCTTGCCTTCCTCTTTATCGTTTGGTTTTGAACGAGATTGAGGTTAACTTCGATGAACATGTGAAAAAATATAGCTGCCATAAAAAACTTTTTTTACGGCAGATGCGGATAACTGGTTGATTAATATATGGATGATTTGAATTGGTGTTTTGGCATGCTTTGTGAGCAATACGTAAGAATACGCGATGGCTTGCAGCAAGAATTCAAACCAGACAGATGGCCTGCTGGTGATAAAATGCTAGATGAGTTCTCTTTATTAAATGATAATAATAAGATAGTTAATGATTTTTTGAATCAGGTGCTGAGTAACTACTCAAAGTGCGACGATGCGATTATTAAGTGTAGGCCTCGATTAGATATTGAGCTTTCGCACTTGCGTGCGAATGGGTGGTCAAAGGGCTGAATGAAAACTTCAGATTTAATCTCTTACTAGCAGGTATTGCGTATCAATGGGCTAAAGCAGCCTGGAATTATAACAAACGGCGATCGATTCAGGCTCTAAATGTCGCTCTCGCGTTGCTGCATGAGTGTTCTGGCGCATGCATGTGCTGTGAGCTTATAGATGAAGAGAGAAAAATCTATAAAGCGAAAGTTAAGGCCGCAGCTAAAGGTGGGGCTACTAAGGCTGAAGTCTATAATCCAATAATGGAAGAGGCTATTCGATTACTGCAGATTACTCCTCAAGCCGTGGGAGGATGGAAGCGTTGGACTGATGCCGCAGAAGCAATTGAGCGACCACTTTGGTTGTGCATTGAGGAACAAAAAAAACACAATAACAACATTGATTTAAAAGAAGAAAATCGAGTAAGTAAGATCCAGCTTTGGGGTAAGAAAAATGTTGAGCTGGGTACAGCTTTGAATGAAAAAGTTCTTAAGCCAAAAAAATTATAAGTTTTGCGCCCCTTCAGGCGCAATCGTTTGAAAGTTAAATAACCAAACGTAGGTTTTGAACACCATTTATGAATAAACTACCTGCATCAGCAGCTTTCACAAAATCATCCCTCTATTGCATCATTGGTCGTCTCTGCTCAAGATAATCGCTACGGTTGTAAGCACGACACACCTCATTCTTGTCCACGTGAGCAAGTGCTGCTTCAATCACATCTGGTGGAAAGCCCTGCTCGTTAAGGGCCGTACTGGCAATAGATCGCAGGCCATGCGAAACAAGCACTCCGCCAAAGCCCGCACGCTTTAGCGATGCATTGACGGTTTGGCTGTTCATCGGCTGGTTTGGCTTGATACGGCTAGGAAAGATAAATTCTCGGCCACCACTGAGAGACTTCATTATTTCCAGAATAGAGAGAGCCTCATCTGACAATGGCACAGTATGGTCACCGTTCATCTTCATGCGTGATGCAGGAATCTTCCATTCTCGTGCTTACATGTCTACCTCTTCCCAACGGTCTTCAGCCGCTTCGGCAGGGCGGGTGATGGTAAGAAGTTGCCCACATGAACAAGCATCGTGTTGAAAGGCTAATGCTGGCCGTACGCATCGTCTGCATCAGTTGAGGTAGCTGGTCCAGACGAATGCTGGGCATGTTCTTTTTCTGTGGCTTCTCGAAGGCTTTACCGATATTAACGCTGGGAACAGCATCAATCAGGCCTGTGTTCTGGACATATATCATGACTTCATTGATACGTTGGCAAAGACGACGAACGGTTTCCAGCGCTCCTCTGGCCTGAACAGGTTGAACGGCCTGAACCAGTGTATGAGCTTTAATATCTGTAACGCTTACATCACCAATCGCAGGAAAGATATCTCTCTCAAGAGCACGCCAGATATCCTCTGCGTAGTCCTCAGTCACGCTGGCTTTCTTCACATTCCACCAGCGTTCTGCCACGAGCTGGAAAGTGTTGGTTTTAGCTTCAAGCGAACTACGCAGTTGTTCTTGCTGATGCTCTTGAGGATCGATTTGTTTCGCAAGGAGAGAGCGGGACTCTGCTCGATAGTTTCTGGCATCGGCAAGGGTAACTGACGGGTAGGGGCCTATGCTCTTCTTCGCCCGTTTCTTGGTAACAGGGCTAATGTATCGAAACTGCCAGATTTTACTCCCGCTGGATTTGATGAGTAGTTCAAGGCCATCGTCATCATAGAGAACGTAGTCCTCTTCTTTGGGTTTGGCGGATTCGATTTCTTTAACGTATAGAGGTTTGGTTTGTCTTGCCATTGCCGGGTGTCCATAGTTTTAGGCACATCAAAAACAATAAAGCTTTACGAGGTGCCTAAAAGGTTCGAATTTAATTAGTTGGCATCAGACTTCGCGGGACAAATTGAAAGCACAAAAAAGCCCGCAGGGCTTGCGCCGTGCGGGCTATTAGGACTTCATCGGATGACTCTGGTAATCACCGATGGAGAATTTTGGTGGAGCTGGCGGGAGTTGAACCCGCGTCCGAAATTTCTACATCCTCGGTACTACATGCTTAGTCTAGTCTTTACATTCGCCAGCTAGCTGTGGACAGACACACTACTAACAGACTATCCTGATTAAGTTTAACGCTTCAACCCCAGGCTAGGCATCCACGCGATCTCTTTTAGGTTTGACCTCTCTTGATCCACGTCCTAAGAGCGGAGGCTAGGGAGAGAGGGCTCTGCGCAGGTTATTAAGCTGCCAGTGCGTATTTATCGTCGTTTGCGACTATTTTTTTGCGGCTTTTTACGAGGCAAACCGCCCCTCGGCATGCACCTTGGGTTTCGCAAATCCCGTCGAATCCAGAATCAGCCCCAAGTTTATTACTTTAATTATATCAGAAAAAAAACTTAATAATGCTAGCACTTAGCTCATTATCGACCTGCGTTTTTCATAACTCTCGCTTTGTCTAACTTCCATTCGCGATCTTTAATGTCAGAACGCTTATCGTGCTCTTTTTTACCCTTGGCGACACCAATTTTGACTTTACACCAGGCATTTTTCCAGTAAAGGGATAATGCTACCGCTGTGTGGCCTTCGCGATTGATTTTACCAAATAGCGAATCTAGTTCACGCTGATTTAGCAATAACTTTCGGGTGCGCATTGGATCACAAACCACATGGGAGGAGGCTACATTTAGCGGGGTAATTGTTGCACTAAAAAGATAGGCTTCACCTTCTTTCAGTAAAACATAACTGTCTCTAATATTGGCTTTACCTGCGCGTAGTGCTTTGACTTCCCAACCCTGCAAAGCTAAGCCCGCCTCAATTTCTTCACTGATGAAGTATTCATGGCGTGCTCTTTTATTTAACGTAATCGTTGCCGAACCGGGCTTGTGTGCTTTTTTCTTTGTCATAATTGGCGATTATACTGTATGTATAAATAAATGGCACGGTAAGGATCTATTATTTGGTGTTAAGTGAGCATTTATTAGACTAAGTTGTCGTGCAGAATTTTTATTTAAGTGTATATCAATGTTATTATTGTTTCTGATTTATTTGGTGAGAATGATTATGCCGCAAATTAGTCGATCTGCATTAGTGCCTTATAGTGCGGAGAAAATGTACAATTTAGTTAATGATGTAGATTCATATCCACAATTTTTACCAGGTTGTGTGGGCAGTCGGGTGCTGAATCATGTTAATAATGAAATGACTGCGTCGGTTGAGGTTGCTAAAGCGGGTATTAGTAAGACTTTTATTACGCATAATATATTGCAAGATAATAAGAGTATTCAAATACAGTTGGTAAAAGGGCCATTTCGTAAATTAATGGGTAATTGGTTATTTACACCTTTAAATGAAAATGCCTGTAAAGTGGAATTATATCTTGATTTTGAATTTACTAATAAATTGATTGAGTTGGCTTTTGGTCGGATTTTTAAAGAATTGGCTGGAAATATGGTGCAAGCTTTTACTCAACGTGCTCACGAGGTTTATTATGGTTGAAATAAATATTGAGGTGGTTTATGCATTGCCAGATAGGCAATTTCTGTTGCGAGTCAAGCTAGCAGAGGGTGCGAGTGTTGAAGAGGCAATTATGCAATCAGGTATTTTGTCACTTCGAGATGACATTGATTTGAGTAAAAATAAAGTCGGTATTTATAGTCGACCCGCTAAATTATCAGATATCTTCTCTGATGGTGATCGGGTTGAAATTTATCGTCCATTACTTGCTGATCCGAAAGAGATACGTCGTAAACGGGCAGAAAAAGCCAAACAAAAATCTTAATAATCTGTTTGTAATGAGGTAGGTTGACCGCCAATTTAAATGTCGCCTAATTGGCAGTCTATTAATATTTATTTAAATAAATATCAATAACGTGATGTAGCATCTACATAAGTGTTGATGCTTTTTGTGCTGCTAATGCATCGTTATTTTTGATGTCAACTAAAATCCCATTGCGATCAAAAGTGAGTGTTAGTGTTTGCTGTTTAACTTTTTCATGTCCCAGCTGTTGACGGAAAATATAATACCAAACTTGCTGGCCAAACGGTTCCTTTAGCATTGGTGTTCCTAATGTATAGGCTACTTGCTGTTGCGTCATTCCTTTTTGGATTTTTGCAACATCACTGGCAGAAAGATAGTTGCCTTGATTAATGTCAGGACGGTAAACAAGCCGTTCTGCTATAGAACAACCCGCTGTTAAAACAACAACAGACATAGCAGCAGGAATTAACAGTTTACAACGCATGGTCATATATTCCTTTAAGAGTCAGAATATCGATAATAATCGACATTGATGAAATTGAAAACCTTTCCTCATTTTTCTATGACCTATACTATACAATAAAGTTGAGGATGTTTTTAAGCAGCAAGTAGATCTTTTTCGCTAGCCAGGATGTTTTTTGTTACTTCACTACCACCCAGTAAACGGGCGATTTCTTGTAAGCGAGTTTTTTTATCTAATAATTGCATTTGTGTTTCTGTTTCACAGCCATTGGTCTGTTTACTCACATAAAAATGGTGATGTCCACAGGCTGCAACTTGAGGTAAATGGGTAACACACATAACTTGAGTTGAATTGCCTAATTCACGTAACAATTTTCCAACCACCGCGGCGGTAGCACCGCTGATACCCACATCAACTTCATCAAAAATAAGTGCGGGAGTATCCATTTTTTGGGCTGTAATGACTTGTATGGCCAGCGCGATGCGTGATAGTTCTCCACCTGAAGCAATTTTTATTAATGCTTGATGTGGTTGCCCAGGATTGGTTGTCACGTTGAACTCGACTTGGATTGCTCCATCAATTTGTAAATGTTCAGGATTAAAATTTACATCAACCGTAAAATAGCCATGAGGCATTGAAAGTTGGTGCATACTGTTGGTGATTAATTGACTTAATTCACTGGCATATTGTTGTCGTATTTGGTGGAGTTTGCCGGCTATTTCTAATGCATATTGATGTTGAACTTCGACCTGACTAGTTAAGTGGTCACAATCATCTTGCTGCTGATTTAGTTTTTCTTGTTCTGACAGTAGTTGTTGGTGTAATTAAAACAATAATTCGGGCGCAACCCGATGTTTACGGGCTAAATTGACATATTTGGCTAGGATCTAGCTCCGTTCGATAACCATAATGACGCAATTCATTACTCACTTCATTAATTTGGATCGATGCCTCTTCAAGAATATCAAGTAAATGACTGAATTGATTACTAACAGAAACAAGCTCATTAATTTCTTGCTTTGCATGATTTAGCATACTGATAATATTTTGTTCCTCATTGTCATTAAGAATTTGTAATGCATTTTGACTTAAGGAAAGAAATTGTTCACGATTTGCTAGCTGTTTATACTCTTGCTCTAATTTTTGATATTCATCAGCTTGTGGTATCAATTCACCCAATTCTTTAAGATGATATTCAATAAGTTGTTTGCGCGACAGGCGTTCAGTTGCTTGTTGTTGAAATTTCGTTAGTTCTTGGCAACTTTGATGCCAATTTTTCCAGGCCGATTTCATTTCAGCCAAGAGAGTGGTTTGGTTAGCGTAAGTATCCAACAGAAATTTTTGATGCTGATTATCTAATAATAATTGGTGAGCGTGCTGGCCATTTATTTGAATAAGTAACGTCCCTAGTTCGCGCAATTGTGATAAGGGAACCGCTGTGCCGTTAATAAAACCACGTGATCGTCCATCAGCAGTGATGGTTCTGCGTAGCAAGCATTCATTATGGTTATCTAACTGATAATTTTTAAGCCACTCTTGCGCTGAAGGAGTATCAGTAAGAGAAAAATAGGCACAGATATCGGTACGAGAAGCACCAGGGCGAACAATATTGGTATCCGCTCGGTTGCCTAAACATAAACCTAATGCATCAATTGCAATTGATTTGCCAGCCCCTGTTTCACCGGTAATAGCACTCATACCAGGATGAAAATCAATTTCTAGTTTGCGGACAATGGCAAAATTATTGATGGTTAATTGAATAAGCATGTGTTTCTCCTGTATGTAAAAACACAACTGTTAATAAATACAGTATAAACTGGTTTTTTATACAGTAAAGTAGTAATTAAAAAAAATCAAAAGGTTTTCTTTGACCAGCCTAATTTTGAACTTAATGTATTGAAATAATTATAATCTTTTGGGTGGATGAGATTAAGTTTTTTATTACTTCGTTTGATTAATACTTCATCATCATCTTGGATAGGTAAAATAATTTGGCTGTCACAGCTGATTTCATAATTGATGTTTTTTTGTCTAAATTTTAATTTAATACTACTATCGCTGCTGATGACTAATGGACGCGATGAGAGGGTGTGAGGGAACATAGGGACTAGCGCGATAGCCTCTAGATTTGTAGTTAGTATCGGGCCACCGGCAGAGAGTGAATAAGCGGTTGAGCCAGTTGGTGTAGTAATAATTAGTCCATCGGAACGTTGTGAAAAGGCAAAGCGATCATCAATATAAACTTCAAATTCAATCATGTGAGCCACTTTGCCGGGGTGTAAAATTACCTCATTAATTGCCGTACTAATGCGAGGTTTGTGATTTTTTTTGCTGATTTGAGTTTCCAGTAAGAAGCGTTGTTCTTCATAGAAATGGCCAACTAATACTTCTGTTAGCTGTTGTAGCGCGTTATCTGGCCCAAGATCAGTTAAAAAACCAAGGTTACCGCGATTGATGCCAATAACTTTATTTTCATAGCGTGATAGAACACGAGCAGCGCCAAGCATATTACCGTCACCGCCAACAACAATAATTAAATCAGCTGTTTTACCAATTTCTGTTAATCCACCAATGGTGGCATTTTTGAGTGTAAGCTGTTGAGCAATTTGTCGTTCAACAATAACTTTATATTTTTGCGCTCGAAGCCAATTATAAAGTTGTTCATGAGTTGCCAATGCCTCTGGATGTCGAGGATGACCAACAATGCCAATATATTCAAATAATGTCTTTTTTGCTGCTTTTCCGGTCAGCATGGTTTATTTCCTCTTATCAAGTTGGCGTGTTCTCTTGAATCCCAAACTTTTATCCCCATAATAAGCTAATAATCTGGATTAATGCTAAAAAGAATGTGGAGATACTCATGAGTAGTAAAGATCATAAATTGCATGATGAGCAAGCCTCTAAACAAAAAGAATTAAAAAAATCACAAAAAAATGAGGCAAAAGAACAAGCAATTGATACCGAACAACCAGTGAGTTCTACTGAAGAAGTATTAATTGATCCACTCATTACTGAATTAGAGCAGCAATTGCTTGAAGCGCAAAAACGTGAGCGTGAAGCTTTGCTACGCGCTAAGGCTGAAGTGGAAAATATTCGCCGCCGTACTGAGCAAGATGTTGAAAAAGCACACAAGTTTGCCCTAGAGAGGTTTGCCAATGAGTTGTTACCCGTTATTGATAATTTGGAAAGAGCAATCGAACTTGTTAATCGGGAAAATTCTGAATCGATGTCAATGCTTGAAGGACTTGAATTAACTTTAAAATCTTTTTTAGATACTGTTGGCAAATACGGTATTCAGGTGGTAGCCGAGAAGAATGTTGCTTTCAATCCAGAACTGCATCAAGCCATGACCATGATCGATTCAGAAGAACATGAACCTAATCAAGTTATTGATGTTATTCAGAAAGGTTATACTTTAAACGGTCGCTTACTACGCCCGGCGATGGTGATTGTGTCAAAAGCAAAATAAACTGAAATAATGCCACCCATATGGTGGTGGCATTTAGTTTATTGTTCTGGAATGAAAGGTGTCCAGTCTATCGGGCTTAATCCTTGTTTTATGAGTATTTCATTGGTTTTGGAAAAATGTCTGCATCCAAAGAAACCTCTATGGGCCGAGAGTGGTGAAGGATGGGGCGCTTTAAGCACAAAATGTTTTTGGTTATCGATAAATTGGCCTTTTTTCTGCGCATGAGATCCCCACAATAAAAAAACCACGCCAGCACGGTGTTGATTAATTGCCGCTATAACCTTATCCGTAAATGTTTCCCAGCCAAGATGGGCGTGAGAATGAGCTTTGCCTTGTTCAACGGTTAAAACCGTGTTTAATAATAATACCCCTTGTTGTGCCCAACTGACGAGATAACCATGATTGGGGTATTGGAAATCGGCAATGTCTTTTGCCAATTCTTTGTACATATTAACCAGTGAAGGCGGTGCAGGAATACCTGGCCGAACTGAAAACGAGAGTCCGTGCGCTTGATTCGGTCCATGGTATGGATCTTGTCCTAGGATCACAACTTTTACTTCGCTGAGTTCGGTGTAACGGAAAGCGTTGAAGACATCTTTTTGTGGTGGATAGATTGTTGTGCTATGTTGACGTGCTTTGGCAACATAAGCCAGGGTGTTACGGAAGTAATCTTGTTCTTTTTCTAGGCCGATGACATCGTGCCAGCTTGGCAAAGAGGGCATAACCATTCCTTTAGGTTTTGATTAATATCATGTTTAACTTAACATCTACGTTATATGAGGTAAATTTTAAAAAGGAAATCGCTTATTTTTCATTATATATTTTTATATTAAAAATATTTTCTAAAAATTATAATTTTTTTAAATGAAAAATTGATTTAAAACAGTAACCTGTCGATAATATTATTAATAACGCTTTGAAATTATTGATTAATGTCAATGAATTGCTGATATTTAATTGATATATATTTTATAGAAATAATGGTTATAGCAAATAGCCAATTTGAAAATAATTTCAAATTGTTATTTCAATCTTGTTCGAATTTGGAGGTCGACATGGTTATTGGAATTCAGATTACTAAGGCAGCTAATACAGCACTATTAAATCCCTTTTGGTTATTAGACGATGAAAAAAATGAAGCTAGCTGTATTTGCGCTAAAACTGATTTTAATGAAGGACAAATTGTTGCCAAGGAGTTGTTAGGTTCG
The DNA here is from genome assembly GCF_013460135.1 of Arsenophonus endosymbiont of Aphis craccivora. Taxonomy (GTDB): domain Bacteria; phylum Pseudomonadota; class Gammaproteobacteria; order Enterobacterales; family Enterobacteriaceae; genus Arsenophonus; species Arsenophonus nilaparvatae. Next base: position 163,965 of record NZ_CP038155.1, on the reverse strand, counting down.
TTTGAATATCGCGAAATTCCCCTTGAGGTTAAGCCTCAGGTGTCAGTAGAAGGCGGACAACATGTAAATGTTAATGTTCTGACTCGGGAAAAATTAGAAGATGCGATTGAAAACCAAGAAAAATATCCTCAATTGACCATTCGTGTTTCAGGCTATGCGGTGCGTTTTAATTCTTTAACACCTGAGCAGCAACGCGATGTTATTACGCGTACTTTTACACAAAGTTGATAATAAAATAGCACTCAATTAATTTATTGATAATTAATAGCCGGATAATCTTATCAGGCTATTAATTTTTGTTATTTTACCAAATCAATCAATAAATAGTTTAAATATTTATTATTTGTTATCAGTTTGCTTTACTGATGGTCGACGACGTTTGCCAATATTTTTACTGTCGCGATGGCGTTCTTTGGTTTTTTTCTTTTTTTGTTGGTCAATTTTTTTCTTTTCTTGTCGTTTTAGCTGGATTTTTTTCGACGGTTTGGGTTTACGTAGTGAACCTTCAGCCGGCGCTTTGGTGGTAGGCCGAAGGCTATTGATGACGCGTATTTTTAATGGTTCTTTAAGATAACGGTTGATTTTACCTAATAGCGGTTGATCATGGGCTTCTACTAAGCTAATTGCAATTCCTTTTCGTCCCGCGCGTGCGGTTCTACCAATTCGATGCAGATAAACATCAGCAGTATGCGGTAAGTCGAAATTGAATACGTGACTAATATCGTCAATATCAAGGCCACGTGAGGCAACATCGGTCGCGACTAAGACGTTAATTTGCCCACTATTTAGGCGTTTAACCGCTTCAGTCCGTTTTGCTTGAACCATTTCTCCTTCAAGTAACCAGGTTTTTATTTTGGATTGCTGTAACCATTGAACTAACTCATGTGCTCTTTCGCGTTTACGGACAAAGATAATAGATTTAGTAGCATCAGGTTGTTTTAACAGATGGCAAAGTAGCGCAGTTTTATGTTCGAGGTTATCAGCGCGATAATAGTATTGTTGGATCTTTTTTCGTTCACGCCTTGAAGGATCAGCATCAATTTCATAAGGATTATTTAGTAATCGATTAGCAAAATCGTGAATGACATCACCCGCTAGTGTTGCTGAAAATAGCATAGTTTGTTTGCGCCAGCGTGTTTCACCGGCAATGGTTTCAATGTCGTTGGCAAATCGCATATCAAGCATTCGATCAGCTTCATCTAAAATTAACGTTTCGATCGCCCGACAATCAAAATTTTCTTCTTTAATATACTGTAGTAAGCGGCCTGTGGTTGCGACCACAATATCTTGGTTTTCACTAAAAATTTCAGCGTGGTTAATATAAGATACCCCGCCAGTAATGGTTGCGATATCAAGATGGGTGTATTTGGCTAATTCTTTTGCTTGTTCAGCTACTTGCATTGCCAGTTCACGGGTTGGCGCTAATATGAGAATACGCGGTGGCCCAGATCGTTTACGTGGAAAATCAAGTAAATGTTGGATCACCGGCAGTAAGTAAGCGGCAGTTTTTCCTGTTCCTGTAGGCGATGAACCTAAAATATCGCGTCCTTCCATAGCGGCAGGGATAGTTGTAAGCTGAATGGCTGTCGGGCGGTCATAGCCTTTATCATCCAGTGCATTGAGAAGACTTTGGTCTAACTCAAGTTCAGAAAATGTGGTGGCAGTCATTGTATACCTCTGGTTAGGCAATGGATTATAAACAGAACGGCCAAATTGTTCATCTATTAAAATGTTTTGTTGAATGTTTGAGTGATGATATAAATAATTATTAGTAATTAATGGCAATTTGGTCGCATTTTCTCCTTCATATATGAAAGAGGGTTAATTATATTCCCCTCACTAGTTATTTAGTTGATGGGGTCAAAATAGTCGGTTTAGCATCTGGTTGCTGTTGCGGATAATCTAATGTGTAATGTAATCCACGGCTCTCTTTACGATCAAGCGCACAGCGGATCATCAATTCAGCTACTTGCACAAGGTTACGCAGTTCCAATAAATTATTTGATAAACGGAAATTTGAATAGTATTCCTCTATTTCTTGTTGTAGTAAATGGATGCGCCGCAATGCGCGGGTCAGTCGTTTGGTCGTTCTAACAATTCCCATGGCTTTGTTGAATAAATCGAACTTTTAGGTGATTGGCGGAGCTGATCGCTAAATTCGTTTCAACATCAGGTCCCCATGGCAAAGCAAAAGTTTAAAATTACCAACTGGCCCGCGTACAACAAGGCACTCAGACAACGCGGTTCCCTGACGGTCTGGCTTGATGAGTCGGCCATCGCTGGATGGACTGACAGTTCTTCGCCTGAAGGTCGTGGCCGGCCGCTTTACTACAGCGATATGGCTGTTACCACTGTCCTGATGATGAAGCGTGTGTTTAACCTGTCGCTCCGGGCATTACAGGGCTTCGTTGATTCGATTTTTAAACTCATGTCTTTGCCGCTGTGCTGTCCGGACTACTCGCTGGTCAGCAGACGAGCAAAGAGCGTCAACATCAGCATAAAAACGCCAACGCGTGGTGAAATCTCGCATCTGGTCATCGACAGTACCGGTCTGAAGGTCTTTGGCGAAGGTGAATGGAAAGTCAGGCAGCATGGGGCTGACAGACGAAGAGTGTGGCGCAAGCTTCATCTGGCAGCAGACAGTGTGACTCATGAGATTATCTGTGCCGACTTATCGCTCAGCGGAACGACAGATGCGCAGGCACTGCCGGGCCTGATTAACCAAACCCACCGGAAAATCAGGGAAGTGTCAGCAGACGGTGCTTATGACGCCTGTTACTACCACGATGCGTTGCTAAGAAAGAAAATCAGGCCCCTTATCCCGCCGCGAAGCGGAGCGAAATACTGGCCGGACAAGTACCATGAACGTAACCATGCGGTGGCGAATCAGCGTCTGAGCAGGAGTAATGATATGTGGAAAAAGAAAGTGGGTTATCACCGGCGTTCAGTGGCAGAAACAGCGATGTTCCGCATAAGCGATGTTCCGCATAAAAACTTTGCTGGGTGGCCATCTGAGGCTGCGTGACTATGAGGCTCAGGTAGGTGAAGCAATGGCGATGGTCAAAGCGCTGAACCGTATGACGTTGTTGGGTATGCCACACAGCGTCAGGATCGGATAACAGCTGTAGCAGAGGGAGCCATCCTGGCGGCTAATTCTGATTTATTCAACAAAGCCTATTCCCATATAATCCCACATGAACAGTCTTAACTCATGCCAGTTATGTTGAATAACAACTTGTTCATCTAAATTATGACATTGATTTTCATTCCATTTGGCTAGTGTAGATGGCATATCAATTTGTTCGATATGTCGTTTTATCTGTTTTGCCGCAGACCATCCATAGACGAGACACTATAATAATGAATTGGATGCTAGTCGGTTGGCGCCATGTAACCCGGTATAACTGACTTCACCAATAGCATATAGGTGTCGAAGATCGGTTTGACCATAATGATCCACCATAACACCACCGCATGTATAATGCGCCGCCAGTACAATCGGAATTTGCTCATTGGTAATGTCGATACCTAATGTGGCTAATTTATGATAGATAGTTGGAAAATGTCGTTTTATCTCGCTTGCCGGCTGATGGCTAATATCAAGAAACATACAATCTGCCCCCAAGCGTTTCATTTCATGATCAATGGCCCGGGCAACTATATCACGAGGGGCAAGTTCCGCTCTTTTATCAAAATCAGGCATAAAGCGGCTGCCATCAGGTCGCTTCAGATAGGCACCTTCACCTCGTAACGCTTCAGTTAGTAGAAAATTGCGCGCTTGAGGATGATAAAGACAAGTCGGATGAAACTGATTAAATTCAAGATTGTCTACACGACAACCGGCTCGCCAGGCCATAGCAATTCCATCACCTGATGAAATGTCAGGATTGGTAGTATATTGATATACTTTTGCGGCTCCTCCGGTTGCTAAAACTGTCACTTTTGCATGGCAAATAACGATTTGTTGTTGATTGAGATCCCAAATGTAAGCACCGATAATTGTTGTTGGATCTTTATCTGAGTGGATCAAATCGATCGCGTTATGCTGCTCCTTAATCGTGATATTCGGATGTTTGATGGCTTTTTCAACCAAGGTGGTTTCTACTTGCTTGCCTGTTGCATCGGCATGATGAAGAATACGGCGATGGCTATGGCCACCTTCTTTTGCAAGATGATATTGTTCTTTACCGGCCAAATTTAGCTCTTTATCAAATAAAACACCTTGATTGATAAGCCATTGGACAGAATGGCGGGCATTGCAAGCGACAAATTCAACGGTTTTTTTATCACACAGCCCGGCGCCGGCAATTAAAGTATCATTAACGTGGGCTTCTATACTATCGGTTTGATCAAAAACCGCTGCAATTCCACCTTGAGCATAGTAAGATGCGCCTTCAGTTGAAATGTTTTTACTAAGTATCGTTATTTGGTTGGCGCTAATCGAAGTGCTAACGACAGACCGGCGATGCCACTACCAATGATTAAAATATCCGTATAATGTTGTGTTGATGGCATAATATTTTATTACTAAGGTTTCGGAATAGAATAAATTACCATGTTAGCCTATTCTTTTATTTAGAGTAAATACGATGGCCTTGAAAGAACTTTTCTTATGGTTTAGCTTAGATTAAATATAAATAATTTAAATTGACTGGAACTTTGCGAGTTTTTGTTACTCAAAAAAATGCTTGCTTACAAATGAGAGAAAACATGGCGGGTTCAAATAAGGAAAATATGAGGCTTATTTTCGTGAGAAGTGACCTCGAATGAGCGAGCAGTTAACAGACCAGGTGCTGGTTGAACGGGTACAAAAAGGGGATAAAAAAGCTTTTAATTTACTGGTTATTAGATACCAGAATAAAGTTGTGAGCCTTGTTTCTCGTTATGTGCCGCAGGGAGATGTACCGGATGTAGCTCAAGAGGCATTTATTAAAGCTTATCGCGCTATCAGTTCATTTCGTGGTGAAAGCGCATTTTATACTTGGATTTACCGGATATCTGTAAATACAGCAAAAAATTATCTTATATCCCAAGGACGTCGACCGCCATCGAATGATTTGGATGTAGTTAATGCAGAGAATTTTGAGGCGTCTAATGCATTAAAAGAAATTTCGAACCCTGAGAATTTAATGTTGTCAGAAGAATTGAGAAAAGTAGTCTTTCGGACTATAGAGTCACTTCCTGAAGATTTACGTCTGGCAATTACGCTTAGGGAGTTAGATGGACTAAGTTATGAGGAGATAGCGCTTATTATGGATTGTCCTGTTGGTACAGTTCGTTCGCGCATTTTTCGAGCAAGAGAAGCTATTGATAATAAAGTGCAACCGCTAATACGAAATTAAATGTGGTGCACATTTTACTGAAGGGTACTTTGGCATGCATAGAGAGAGACTTTCCGCTTTAATGGATGGAGAGATCTTTGATTCAGAATTGATCCATACCATTTTACAAGATGTTTCGTTACAGAAACGATGGGAGAGCTACCATCTTATCCGCGACAGTTTGAGAGGCGATATCAATGAAGTTATCCATCTTGATATTACCGACAAAGTAGAGCAGGCGCTGGCAAGTGAGCCTATCCAAATTGCGCCTAATGCAATACCGGAGTCACAACCTGTACCTGCTAGCTGGTGTTTAATGCCTTTTTGGCGTAAGCTTCGCCCTTGGGCTAACCAGATGACGCAAGTTGGTGTCGCAGCGAGCGTTGCCGTAGCTGTTATTGCAGGTGTTCAGAATTATAATACGTCTAGCATAGAAACTGATGTCAAATCTGACTCACCCATATTTAATACGGTACCTATCATGGGGGCTGCGTCGCCTGTGAGTTTAAATGTATCTAATGATCAATTGTTTGCTCATCCACAAACCGAGCAGCTAGAACAACGTAATCGCCGACTTGGTCTGATGTTACAACAATATGAGCTTGAGCGTCGTTCAATGCTGAATCAAAGTGTAACATCATCTTCACCAGTAGCAGAAAAATCTTACTCAGGAGCAGAATAGTAGTAATGAAGCATTGGTTATCCGCCCTCTTTTTTTTGCTGGGCGGTTTATTGTTGCCTTTACATTCCTATGCGAAAGAATTATCGGCTGAAACTTTATTAACTGATATGGGTAATGCAGTAAAGTCTTTACCCTACGAATTATCATTTATTATTGTCAATCCACAAGGTATAACGCCGATCAGATACTGTCATGTCATTATTGACAATCAACCAATTGCTCAAATGATGCAGAGGGATAATTCTCGTCGTGAAATTATTCAGAAAGGTAATCAAGTTAGCTACTTTGAGCCAGGATTTGATTCTTTTAGCTTAGAGGGCGCTTATATCGTTGATTATTTGCCGTCGGTAGTTTTTGCTAATTTTATTAAACTGCAATCCTATTATAATTTCATTAAGTTAGGCAGAACACATATTGGTGATATAAGCTGTCAGGTTATTCGTGTTATACCGAAAGATAATTCACGTTTTAGCTATATCTTATTAATTGATGAAAAAAGCAAGTTACCATTGCGCATTGATCTTTTAGATAGTCAGAATGAAATATTAGAGCAATTTAGATTTGTCTCTGTGGCTTTTAATAGTCAAGCGTTGCTGAAATCAATGCATGTGATCGCATCGTTGAATATGCCTCCCTTATTACTTATCCCCAAATCGATCACTAAGCGATTTAACTGGCAAATAAACCAACTGCCGTTGGGATTTGAAGAAATTTCACGTAGTTGTAAAGAGATTGCTGCTAATGAATCTTTAGAGGCCATGTTATTTAGTGATGGGTTATTTAGTTTTTCTATTCATGTTACTAAAGCAGGTGAGCATCAACTTAGTGAAAAACCATTTCGTAAAGGTGGTTTAACTATTTATACGGTGATAAAAGGACAATACGAAGTGACGGTTATTGGCCAGTTACCATTGTTAACCGCTAGCCAGATTGCAGCTAATGTTAGTTTTAAAGAGGCTAGTAATGGTTAAAGAGTGGGCAACGGTTGTGTATTGGCATAATGGTCGAGCTGTGTTGCTATATGGTTCTAATTCCGGTTGTGGTAGTTGTGCTGTTCGCTCAACTTGCGGATCTTATATTCTCAATAAAATAGGACCGAAAACTGAGTATCAATTAGAACTTGAGGTCAGTCAGCCTCTGATAGTTGGTCAGAAAATTGAAGTCGGGATCCCTGAAGCCAGTTTATTACGTTCAGCAATGCTTGTTTACCTTACCCCATTACTTGGCCTTTTTATCGGCAGTGGGGTTATGCAATTTCTTTTTTTAAATCAATTTATTATCTTTTTAGGTGCAGTTATTGGTGGCTGTGTTGGCTTTTTTCTGGCAAAAAAAATTGCGCATTATTGGGAAAAAGAGACGCTATATCAACCGATCATTTTACAAATAGGTTTACCGCCTGATGAATTAAAACAGCAAGTATGAATGACATAGTAAGCCTAACTGCCTATCATTAGTAATTACATATCGTCACTAATCTATGCCTATAACCGCCTTATTCATAAAAACGACTTTTTCATTATCAATGATTCTTTGAGTTGTTTGTCGCTTATATGTAAAATGCATTCCCAAGATTGTTATAACAGCTTTTATTAGTTTTAGCTTTGTAGGGCTAAGCTATCGCTAAAACTGATTTTATAAGGCCATTTAGAAGAAGATATAACCTTGAAAATCAAACATATAAGAAATTTTTCCATCATCGCTCACATTGATCATGGTAAATCAACTCTGTCGGATCGTATTATCCAGATCTGTGGTGGTCTTTCTGATCGTGAAATGGCAGCCCAGGTATTAGATTCTATGGATTTGGAGCGGGAACGAGGGATCACAATAAAAGCGCAGAGTGTTACCCTGAATTATAAAGCCAGTGATGGTGAAACCTATCAGCTTAATTTTATTGATACACCTGGCCATGTTGACTTCTCTTATGAAGTATCCCGTTCATTAGCTGCTTGTGAAGGGGCATTACTGGTTGTTGATGCAGGGCAAGGTGTTGAAGCGCAAACCCTTGCTAATTGCTATACTGCTATTGAAATGGATTTAGAAGTTGTTCCTGTACTTAATAAAATCGATTTACCTGCGGCAGAGCCTGATCGGGTAGCTGAAGAAATTGAAGATATTGTTGGCATCGATGCTCATGATGCTGTTCGATGCTCAGCAAAAACAGGATTAGGGGTACAAGACGTAATTGAGCGGCTAGTTAACGAGATCCCAACACCAGAAGGTGATCCGGCAGCGCCTTTGCAGGCATTAATTATTGATTCGTGGTTTGATAATTATTTAGGTGTTGTTTCGCTGGTACGGATTAAAAATGGTACGCTTTGTAAAGGTGATAAAATTAAAGTGATGAGCTCTGGCCAACTTTATAATGTTGATCGCTTAGGAATTTTCACACCCAAACGAATTGATCGTCAACAACTAAATTGTGGTGAAGTCGGTTGGCTGGTCTGTGCCATAAAAGATATTCACGGCGCGCCGGTTGGCGATACATTAACTGGCGCTCGTCATTCTGCAATACAGGCGTTGCCTGGTTTTAAAAAAGTAAAACCGCAGGTTTACGCCGGTTTATTCCCCGTTAGCTCTGATGATTATGAAGCATTTCGTGACGCTTTAGCTAAATTAAGCTTGAATGATGCTTCGTTATTTTATGAACCAGAGAGTTCAACTGCATTAGGTTTTGGATTTCGGTGTGGTTTCCTTGGCCTACTTCATATGGAGATTATCCAGGAGCGTTTGGAACGTGAATATGATTTGGATATTATTACAACCGCGCCTACAGTTATTTATGAAGTTGAGTTAACAAATGGTGATGTCATCTATGTTGATAGTCCCTCTAAATTACCAGCACTTAATAATATAAATGAATTACGCGAACCAATTGCAGAATGTAACATGCTAATGCCTAAGGAATATCTTGGTAATGTTATTACGCTCTGCGTAGAAAAACGCGGTGTTCAGACTAATATGGTTTACCATGGTAATCAGGTCGCATTAACCTATGAAATTCCTATGGCTGAGGTGGTGTTAGATTTCTTTGATCGCTTGAAGTCTACTTCTCGAGGATATGCTTCATTGGATTATGGCTTTGTCCGCTTCCAGGCGGCTGATATGGTGCGTGTAGATGTGTTAATTAATGGTGAAAGAGTGGATGCCTTAGCCTTGATTACCCATCGTGCAAATGCACCATATCGTAGTCGTGAGCTAGTTGATAAAATGAAAGATCTGATCCCGCGCCAACAGTTTGATATTGCAATCCAGGCTGCAATTGGTACCCATATTATAGCGCGTTCAACGGTGAAACAATTACGTAAAAATGTATTAGCTAAATGTTATGGTGGTGATGTTAGCCGTAAGAAAAAATTACTACAGCAACAGAAAGAAGGTAAGAAACGTATGAAGCAGGTTGGTAATGTTGAACTACCACAGGAAGCGTTCCTTGCTATTCTTCACGTAGGTAAAGATAACTAACCGTTGTAAGGAGTCATAATGGCTAACACTTTTTCTTTGATCTTGACGCTGGCGACCTTGATTACAGGGATTATCTGGGGTATTGATCGTTTTAAATTAGCACCTGCTCGTAATAAGAAAATGGCGCAGCAGCAAAAAGTTACTGACGGAAGCGTAAAGCATACGCATTTAGCTGAAAGTATTCATAAACAATCATGGGTTGATACTTGTTCATCTATTTTTCCGATATTAGCGATTGTATTAGTGATACGTTCGTTTATTTATGAGCCATTTCAAATCCCGTCAGGTTCAATGATGCCTACCTTATTGGTCGGTGATTTTATACTAGTAGAAAAGTTTGCTTATGGATTAAAAGATCCTGTTACCCAAACGACATTATTGGAAACAGGAAAACCTAAACGTGGTGATATTGCGGTATTTAAATATCCTAAGGATCCTAGTGTAGATTTTGTTAAACGTGTTATTGGTCTACCTGGTGATAAAATTGTGTATGATCCTGAACAAAAAGAGTTACGTATATATCCGAATTGTTCAATTTCAAACTGTGTTCGAGCGTTACCAATTATCTATTCTTCATTAAAAGAGAGTGAATGGTCTTTATTTTTTAATATTGACTCTATGGTCGAAAGTCAGAAAGGAAGTTATCAAATTCCATTGGGCGAACCATTACCAAGTAACGCATTACGTCAAGCGGAAAGAATCGAAAAATTAGATGATACTAGCCATGAAATCTTAGTGATCCCACAAGTATATACTCAGTCACGTTACCAACAGCCCGGTTTACCAGACAATGAATGGATTGTTCCCCCTAAACACTATTTTATGATGGGAGATAATCGGGATAATAGTGCAGATAGTCGTATGTGGAGTTTTGTGCCAGAAGAAAATTTAGTTGGGCGTGCAGTTATTATCTGGTTTAGCCTTGATAAGCATGATGGTGAATGGCCAACTGGAGTGCGTTTAAGTCGTATTGGTGGAATCAACTAATAAAATCATGAGATAAACTAATCATTAATGCTAAATTGATTTATATCGTAATCGATATAGAATATAGCACGATAATCAAAAATGATGGTTTCTTGAACGATATCAGGAAACCTGCCAACGCAACAGTTTTGTAAAAATTTATTTTGCAGATCTGTTGCGTATGCTTTTTGTAATTTGATAATGAAATAATTGGTAGCACATGAATTTTTCTTTAATTGAGTGGTCAGAGCGACAAGAAATTAAACAGCTACAGCGTAAGCTTGGCTATACTTTTAAACAAATTGAATTATTAAAGCAAGCGTTCACTCATCGTAGTGCCAGTAGTAGTCACAATGAGAGATTGGAGTTTTTAGGCGATTCAATTCTTAGTTTTGTGATTGCCAATGATCTTTATCATCGTTTTCCTAAGGTTGATGAAGGCGATATGAGTCGTATGCGAGCAACATTGGTCAGGGGTAATACACTGGCTGAGCTTGCACGAGAGTTTGATTTGGGAGAATGTTTGCGTTTAGGGCCAGGTGAATTAAAAAGCGGTGGTTTTCGTCGAGAATCAATATTAGCAGATACTATCGAAGCGTTAATTGGCAGTATTTTTTTAGATAGTGATATTCAAACGACTGAACAAATTGTTTTAGCTTGGTATGACACTCGATTAATAGAAATTAGCCCCGGCGATAAACAAAAAGATCCTAAAACACGTTTACAAGAGTATTTACAGGGACGCCATTTACCTTTACCAAGTTATTTGGTAGTTCAAGTTCGCGGTGAAGCGCACGATCAGGAATTTACTATTCATTGTCAGGTTAGTGGTATAAATGAACCGGTTGAAGGAGTGGGTTCAAGTCGTCGTAAGGCTGAACAAGCCGCAGCTGAACAGGCATTAAAAATATTGGAGCTTGAATGAGCAAACAGAAAACCTATTGTGGATTTGTAGCCATTGTAGGGCGCCCAAATGTGGGTAAATCAACATTATTGAACCAATTACTAGGGCAAAAGATTTCTATTACTTCACGTAAACCACAGACAACCCGTCATCGCATCATGGGCATTGAGACAGAAGGTAATTATCAAACAATTTATGTCGATACTCCAGGATTGCATGTAGAAGAAAAGCGCGCAATAAATCGTTTAATGAATCGGGCAGCAAGTAGCTCAATTGGTGATGTGGAACTGATTATTTTTGTTGTTGAAGGCACACATTGGACAAGCGATGATGAGATGGTAATAAATAAGCTGCGTCATTTGCCTTGTCCGGTATTATTAGTGATCAATAAAATTGATAATGTAGTGGATAAAACCCGTTTGCTGCCCCATATTGAATTTCTTAGCAAGCAAATGAATTTTCTGGATATTGTGCCAATTAGTGCAGAAAAAGGTACCGGTATCGATATTATTACTACAATTGTCCGTCAACATATGCCAGAAGCAGCACATCATTTTCCCGCGGACGATATCACTGATCGCTCACAACGTTTTATGGCTGGTGAAATTATTCGTGAGAAATTAATGCGTTTTCTCGGCGATGAGCTCCCTTATTCGGTCACAGTTAAAATTGAGCAATTTGTGGTAAATGAACGTGGTGGCTATAACATTCATGGCCTGATTTTGGTTGAAAGAGATGGCCAGAAAAAAATGGTTATTGGCAATAAAGGTAGCAAAATTAAGAAAATTGGCATTGAAGCTCGGATGGATATGGAAAAACTTTTTGCTACTAAGGTTCATCTTGAACTTTGGGTGAAAGTTAAAGCCGGATGGGCTGATGATGAACGTGCACTGTGTAGTTTAGGCTATATGGACGATCTTCATTAAGGTGGGTTTCCGTGGACGGTTGGCAACGTGAATTTGTACTTCATACTCTCCCTTATAGTGAAACGAGTTTACTGTTAGATTTTTTCACCGAAAATGAGGGCCGTATTCGACTATTAGCCAAAGGTGCTCGTAGCCGTCGATCTAATTTAAAAGGCTGCTTACAACCTTTTACACCATTGCTGATCCGTTGGGGAGGCAAGGGAGAAATGAAAACGTTGCGTGGCGCAGAACCTCTTTCTCTAGCGCTACCATTTACCGGTACCGTACTGTATAGCGGTCTATATGTTAATGAATGGCTTTCGCGAGTTTTAGCCCAAAATATCCCTTATCAAACCCTATTTTTTGAATATCTGACCTGTTTGCAGGTATTGGCTGGTAGTGAATATACGCCGGAACATGCATTGCGCCGTTTTGAATTATCATTGCTATCTCATTTAGGTTATGGTGTTGATTGTTTACACTGTGCCGGTAGTGGTGAACTGGTGGCAGATAGCATGACTTACCGTTATCGAGAAGAGAAAGGTTTTATTGCCAGTATGGTTATTGATCACTTAAGTTTTACCGGTAAGCAGCTTAAGGCATTTGCCGATCGTCAGTTTCCTGATGTCGATACATTAAGAGCAGCCAAGCGTTTTACCCGTATTGCGCTAAATCCTTATCTGGGCGGAAGTCCATTAAAAAGCCGTGAGCTTTTTTACCAGGTCATATTGCCTAAAACGCGTTGAAGCGAGGTTATTAAAACCTCTTTGAATATATTATGATTGCATTGATAAACGAAATTCAAACTATGAAATGGATAACAGGAGTTAAATATGGCAGAGTTATTATTAGGCGTTAATATTGATCATGTTGCCACGGTGCGAAATGCGAGGGGAACACAATATCCTGATCCACTACATGCAGCATTTCTTGCTGAACAAGCTGGGGCAGATGGGATCACTGTTCATTTGCGTGAAGATCGCCGTCATATTACTGATCGTGACGTTAAGTTACTTCGCCAGACGTTACAAACCCGGATGAATTTGGAGATGGCAATAACGGATGAAATGGTCAATTTTGCCTGTCAGATCAAACCTCAATTTTGCTGCTTGGTACCAGAGCGACGTAAAGAAATTACGACGGAAGGTGGGCTTGACGTTGTTGGGCAACAAGCATTAGTCGCAACGGCGGTCAAACGATTAACCGAAGCAGGTATCATGGTTTCTTTGTTCATTGATGCTAAAGAACAACAAATTGATGCTGCAGTGGAAATTGGTGCTCCCTTTATTGAAATTCATACTGGTGCTTATGCTGATGCTAAGAGCGAGTTAAAGCAGCAAGAAGAGTTTAAACGTATCAAGCAGGCGATAAGTTATGCCACTGCAAAAAAACTTAAGGTCAATGCGGGTCATGGGTTAACTTATCATAATGTTCAACGTATTGCTCAATTGCCTGATATATATGAACTTAATATTGGCCATGCGATTATTGGGCGAGCACTCTTTAGTGGCATGGCGACAGCTGTGAGTGATATGAAGAAAATTCTTCGTGAGGCGCGTTGTTAATGGCGATTATTGGATTAGGTACTGATCTGGTTGAAATTGTACGTATTGAGCAAATTATCAAGCGTTTAGAGGAACGTCTGGCGAAGCGTATATTGTCCGCGCAAGAGTGGCGACAATATCAACATCATTCTCAGCCAGTCCGTTTTTTGGCTAAGCGTTTTGCGGTCAAAGAAGCAGCAGCAAAAGCTTTAGGCACGGGGATCAGAAACGGTTTAGCGCTTAATCAATTTGAAGTTTTTCATGATCAATTAGGTAAGCCAGGGCTTAATTTATTAGGACAAGCAAAAATATTGGCTGATTCTTTAGGTGTACAACATATCCATGTATCATTATCTGATGAACAAAATTATGCTTGTGCCACTGTGATTATGGAAAGTTAAATTTTATCGGCATGATGTAATAGGACAAATTTATCCCATAATTGTTCTTCTGTTTCAGGATTATCAGGATCTTTTAAAATGGTATTGTTGATCGGACAAACAGATTGGCAAGTTGGCTTATCATAGTGGCCAATGCATTCAGTGCAAAGATTGGGATTGATTTGGTAAAATTCTTCTCCCATTAAAATCGCTTCATTTGGGCATTCTGGTTCACACATATTACAATTGATACAGCGTTGAGTAATTAATAAAGACATATCAGTACCTTATACTTTATTTGAATAAATATCAATCACTTAAGTATGATAACCATTCATTACTTTTATCTATGATTTGTAATTTCATACAGTATACATTACATTGAAAAACCTAATTATGTAACACAAAATAGCAACACATACTGTTTTTACTATCTAAAAATATTAAGTTTGTGAGCATTGTATTCAATACTCTGTTTTAAAAGGTAAATTCAATGGCCGCTATAGCAACACAAAAGCAAAAAAATACTTATTCTGATGAATATTCAGAAGCTTTAAAGCGTTGGGAATCGTGTAAACCACTTTATACTAGCTCCCACATGAAGATTTGTGTTGCGGCAGCTAAATCTATTTTAAAACATTCAGGTAAACCGCGTCGATCAAAATACGAAAAAGAATATAATTTAAGGTTAGATTTTAATAAGGTCGGTAAAGTTACCATATATGCTGAGTTTCCTAAGCATATGGGGTTAAAAGGGAAAAGATTAGGAGAGTGGCCTGAATAGACCTTGCCATTGGCCAGGGAAAAAGCCCAAGAGTTAGCAAAATATGGACTTCAAGCAGAGTCTATTCACCAACTATTGGATTTATACGAGAAAGACTTATGGGGGAAGGTTCAGCGCACTAAGCTTAGCCAAAATAGTTATAAAACTTATTGTTGTCGAATTAAACAATTAAAAGAAACCTTTGAACCTCGTGAAATTTTTAGCGATGTAACTTATTATCGATTAATTGAAGTGCTGGATTATTGGATCCAAACAAAATCCAATAATCAATCTTTTGAGTTATTTGCTGAATTGCGACGTTTTTGGAAATATGCCGCACCACTGTATTGTAACGGAAAGAATATCGCAGCCAGTTTACCAAATGACTATGTTTCCTCTAGGGTTCAAAAACCCCAACCAACACGATTCTTTACTGATCTAGAATCCATTGCAACACTTTGGTTAAATGTTTCTTCCTGCTCTTCTATACACCAAAAAAATGCAGTCAGATTTATGATAGTGACCGGTGTAAGACCTATAAATGTATCTAATTTACGTTGGGAGTATGTTGATCTAGACAATCTGGAAATCATATATCCTGCGGGGGTTACAGGTATGCGAGGCGCAATGAAAACCCAAAAGGAATTTAGATTACCGATAACTCGTGAAATGCAAAAAATTCTGGAAGAGCAGAGAGAATGGAATGCCTCAGTTCCAAATTGTAATCATATGTTCGTTTTCTTGCAACCTAGAGATCCTAATCTAACCTTTGCAAAAAGATCATTAGATAAATTAGTTAAAACGAATAGTCCTGCGGATGCTGTGAAAGGCATTACTCATGAAGGTACAGTGAAGGGCAAAGCTGGGGCATTTAACACTATGTGTAGAAAGTTTTTAAAAAGCAATGTCATTGTTCAGATGAGAGCAAAAGGCTTTTCACGGTCTGATACACGTGAAATAAGCCTTTTATGCTTACATCACTCAGATAGGATGTATTGATCCTATGGCTGAACATTATGATTTTTCAGAAGAGATATTACAAGAATAAATGGTATTGAAACGTCAAGCTTTTGAAGCTCATGAAAATAGTGTATTTACTAAGGCTGCTTTATTGCGTCGCAAGTTATACTAATAGATACTTAGGCATTTTTCAATAAAAGCTTTTACGTTTTTATACTCATATCAAACTATTTTACTAGTAAAACGGATAGGGGATAAAACTTTTCTATGTCGGTGTGTATTATTACAATCTGCAAGAGTTTTACTACTTATGCCTCCAATTAATTCACATACTTCTTCAATATTTAACAAATCATTATCTTGATATTGTTTTTTAGCAATCTGCATGGTTACCTCAATATATTAATTTATCAATATAAAATTTTTGCATATATTTATCACTAAATATCAAATTGGTAAACGCTTACTTTTCGGTATGGATAATTTGAGTGGGGTAAATTCAGGTGGGGTAATGGCTATTCGCTCTAGACTACTTCTTCAATGTGTCAAGAAATACCCCAAAATAAACGATAAGTGCAGGCTCTATCATAATGCCGATAACCAGTATCTTGCCCACCTAAATGAATATTGCCTAATTCGCCATGCCTACATTTAATTTGCGGGTCAATGACGGCATCGGCATGCGCAACATGTCCCACTATCAATTCAAAAGCAAATGCGGCGCTGATAAACAATAATGTCGTGATTAATAATTTGATGATGTTAAGTTTCATGGTTGAACCTCTGTAAAATTAGCTTATTTCTTAACGCAAATCGCTTTGGCGTTGATATCCTTGACAGTTTCAAATTCACGTTCAAACTGTTTAGCGGCGAAGTGACACATATTTTCAGTGTCAAATTCTTGGGTATGAAGACTGACTACGCTACTTGATGTGTAAGGGCTTGCGTACATAGCCAAGATTAAAATCCACATGCGGTTTTCTCCTTAACTAGGAAAATACTGTTATTTCCTTTTCATTGCTTCCAGTAATAAATCCTGTATTGCCCGTTTTGAATTGCGCCTTTCCATGACCGCTTCATCGAGTGTATCTTTAGCGACGATATGGTGGATAAAGACAGGGCGGTTATGTCCGGCTTGCGCTTGACGGGTGGGGCCGATACGTTCGATAATTTGCTGGTACTGCTCTAAATCCCACCAGTGGGAGAAAAAGACCAGAATATTACCGCCGTCCTGTAAATTTAAGCCGTGTCCACAGCTTGCAGGATGGGCAAAAAGCATCGGAATTTTGCTATTATTCCAGTCGGTAAGGGTTTGTGGGTTAGCGTCTAACATTTTGCCTTTTGGAAAGGCTTTTAATAAACACTCCAGGTTATGCTTCCAGTGATAAGCAACCAGTACTGGCATTCCCCCGGCTTCATTGACAATACTTTCCAGTGCGTGGATTTTGGCATCGTGTATTTCTGTCCAGTTGTGATTGTCATCGCTATAAATAGCGCCTGCTGCAATTTGCAAAGTTTTTATTGTTTTTGCAGCGGCATTTAACGCTTCAATAGCGCTATCACCCAACTCAAGAAACAGTTCTTTTTCCATCGCCTGATAGTGCGCTCGCGCTTTAGCGGGTAACGTAATGTTGATAACGTTGTGTATCGGTTCTTCGATATCAAACCAGTCAGTGGCATTAAGGGATAAGGTGACATCACTGAGAGCTGCCTGAATTTGTAGATTAGCAAATCCTAAAGGCTCAAATCTGCTCCACTGTTGTCCAGGAAACTGGATACGATTAAACCAGCGGGACGTAAACGCACTATGCGTTCTGCCTATCCGTTCGCCCTGGTCAACAAACCACGCTTGCCCCCATAAGTCCATCAGGCCATTGGGTGAAGGCGTGCCTGTTAGGTTTACCCAGCGATGAACAAATTTATGCGCGATTTTGGCAAGGGCTGCGGTGCGTTTACCCCCTCTGCGTAGCCGGAATGATTTTAACCGAGTGCTCTCATCGGCAATAATCGTACCAAAAGGCCAACTGTCTCCGAGGATGTCAACCAGCCAGACGAGATTGTCATAATTGATAGTAAATACGCTGGCATGGGTATTTTTGAGTGCTTCAATACGCGCTTTGGCGGTGCCAATGATGGGTTGTACCTCGATATTATGGAGGTGGTTCCATTTAAGCGCTTCATCCGGGCAGGTGGATTGGGCTACCCGTAAAGGGGCTAACACCAAGGTGGGCTTGGTTTCACTGCCTGCAAGATAGAGATTTTCTAATGCCGTCAGGGTTGCTGCTGTTTTACCCATTCCCATTCCCGCCCAGACATTTGAGCGTTTTATATCGAGTAGGTGATTGATAATGAGATTTTGGTAAGCGCGAGTGTTGAAGGTTTTAGCGATTGTCTTTTGTTCAGGCGACAATCTGGATAGTTTTGTCATGGGTATGTAATCCGTTCCAGTTCTTTTTCATAGGGAGTTTGTCAGCCAAATACTGGTCATAGAGTCGCTGTGTGCCTTTTCTAAGTAAAACAGGGCGATAACTAATGACACTATTCGCACCATGTGGGCTTATTTCGTTTTGTTTTTCGGTTAAATATTTATCCCGAGCGGTAGCGGCAACACGCCAGCGTAAATTGTTACCGGACTTACTTTCGTTATAGAGCCATTTAAGTCCTGCCAGAAAATGATTTATCTGTTGACTGTTTACCCCGTTAAGCATTTTGCTAAATTGGGTAGGGGTCATACCTTCTTTGAAGAGATTTTTAAGACAATCGTTTTCGGTTGAAAGGCTTTTGTTTTCCAGTAATAACTTTTCTTTATCTTCTTCGGCACGAACAACCATGAGAGCCAGTTCTTTTGTTGTTGGTAGTAATGTTTGAGGTTGTAGAACGCGTCGTTCACATTCGATAAAATACTGCCTTGCCTGTTTCCCTTTTTCGTTACGCTCAACCATTGATAGCTCTTTTGCCATGTCGAGGGAAAGGTGATATTCCTTTGCCGGACGACCTCCTAAGGGGTTTTCGCCATAATTGGCGAAAACTGCATAGTCGATATTTTCAACAAATCCGTAATGCTTAATACGGTCTTTAATCCAATTAGAAAAATTCTTACCAACTTGGGCTTTGTTGAATAAATCGAACTTTTAGGTGATTGGCGGAGCTGATCGCTAAATTCGTTTCAACATCAGGTCCCCATGTCAAAGCAAAAGTTTAAAATTACCAACTGGCCCGCGTACAACAAGGCACTCAGACAACGCGGTTCCCTGACGGTCTGGCTTGATGAGTCGGCCATCGCTGGATGGACTGACAGTTCTTCGCCTGAAGGTCGTGGCCGGCCGCTTTACTACAGCGATATGGCTGTTACCACTGTCCTGATGATGAAGCGTGTGTTTAACCTGTCGCTCCGGGCATTACAGGGCTTCGTTGATTCGATTTTTAAACTCATGTCTTTGCCGCTGTGCTGTCCGGACTACTCGCTGGTCAGCAGACGAGCAAAGAGCGTCAACATCAGCATAAAAACGCCAACGCGTGGTGAAATCTCGCATCTGGTCATCGACAGTACCGGTCTGAAGGTCCTTGGCGAAGGTGAATGGAAAGTTAGGCAGCATGGGGCTGACAGACGAAGAGTGTGGCGCAAGCTTCATCTGGCAGCAGACAGTGTGACTCATGAGATTATCTGTGCCGACTTATCGCTCAGCGGAACGACAGATGCGCAGGCACTGCCGGGCCTTATTAACCAAACCCACCGGAAAATCAGGGAAGTGTCAGCAGACGGTGCTTATGACGCCTGTTACTGCCACGATGCGTTGCTAAGAAAGAAAATCAGGCCCCTTATCCCGCCGCGAAGCGGAGCGAAATACTGGCCGGACAAGTACCATGAACGTAACCATGCGGTGGCGAATCAGCGTCTGAGCAGGAGTAATGATATGTGGAAAAAGAAAGTGGGTTATCACCGGCGTTCAGTGGCAGAAACAGCGATGTTCCGCATAAAAACTTTGCTGGGTGGCCATCTGAGGCTGCGTGACTATGAGGCTCAGGTAGGTGAAGCAATGGCGATGGTCAAAGCGCTGAACCGTATGACGTTGTTGGGTATGCCACACAGCGTCAGGATCGGATAACAGTTGTAGCAGAGGGGCCATCCTGTCGGCTAATTCTGATTTATTCAACAAAGCCGTAACGATTAATAAAATCCCTGTAATAAAAAAGTGTTACAGGGAATTCATAACTCTAAGCAAATTCTATTAGCCGTTAGTATCAGCCGTGGTTTTCAATTTTTGTGATAACTCCCGACGTTCTTTTGATAATTCTGCGTTCTTGATATTATAATCATCGATCCGATCTTCATAATCACTACGCATATTAGCAATTATTTCTCTGATCTCTTCAATGGTCATACCTTCTTTAATATATTCACTTAAGTTATCCAACAGCAAAACTCGTTTCTGATTATCACGAATTGTTTTTCATTATCCGCTAAATTCACGTTTGATCTTATTTTTACGACGAAACATACGTACAAACTCCAGTACATTTTGGAATGACTGCTTATTTTTACTTGTCATTTCTATACCTTTCAATAAAACATATGCATTATGAATAATAAACTACACGATACGGCGATTAACTTAATGACACAATCCAATTTCTAAGATTTTTACTCTTTTTTATTATCTTTGCACTGATAATGACGCTTTTGCTCTGTCTTTATTAATTTTGTGTTATTAATAACCTAAATTTAGTTAAACAAAAAATGATAAATAAGTGAAATTTTCAAAGTTAGCACTAATACTATGATAATTCATTGCATAATAATGACATTCAGCTTAAGTATCCATTAACGGCGTATTATTGCGATTACGGATAATTTAAAATACAAAATTCATTTCTGCTGGACTCAGCAATCAGTCATTAAAAATAAGTTAACACAGGGAGTAAAAAAACATTCATTGTCAGATTGGAATATTTTAATATTATTAAACAACATATTGCGCTACATAAGAATTGGGAAAATATTTTGGCCAATAAGCAAAAATCCTCATTTCTGTTTCACGATTATGAAACATTTGGGCAGCATCCTGCTCTCGATCGACCCGCACAATTTGCCAGCATCAGAACCGACTCAAATTTTAATATTATCGAAGAGCCACAAATTTTTTACTGTGCCCCTGCCGATGACTATCTCCCTCAACCTCAAGCCGTAATGATCACGGGTATTACGCCCCAATATGCAATAGCTCATGGCATAAATGAAGCTGAATTTGCTAGACGTATTCATGTAATCTTTAGCATAGGCAATAGTTGTATTGTCGGTTACAACAATATTCGATTTGATGATGAAGTGACTCGTCATATTTTTTACCGTAATTTTTATGATCCTTATGCTTATAGCTGGCAGCAAGGTAATTCACGTTGGGATTTACTGGATGTGTTACGCGCTTGCTATGCGCTACGACCTGATGGCATTAACTGGCCTAGCAATGATGAAGGACTACCTAGTTTCAAATTAGAACATCTGACCACTGCAAACGGTATTGAGCATGCAAATGCTCATGATGCAATGGCCGACGTTTTTGCTACTATCGAAATGGCAAAATTAGTTAAGCAAGCACAGCCAAGGATGTTCAATTACTTCTTTCAATTAAGAAATAAAAATGAAATTCGCCAATTGATTGATATTATTGCCATGACCCCGTTAGTGCATGTTTCTGGCATTTTGGGCGCAATACGAGCTAATACCAGTCTAATGGCACCACTGGCCTGGCATCCCGAAAACCGTAATGCCATTATTGCCTGTGATCTAGCGGCAGACATTAGCCCACTGTTAACATTAGATAGTGATACTCTAAGGCAACGTTTATACACACCCAAAGCAGAGTTATCCGGTGAATTAGCCATTCCTATTAAACTGATACATATTAATAAATGTCCAATTCTGGCTCCGGCCAACACACTGCGGGCAGCAGATGCACAACGTATAGCACTAGATCTCGATGTCTGTCTGAATAACTTAGCCATATTGCGACAACATAGTGAAGTGCGGGATAAAGTTATTCAGCTTTTTACCGAACCGCAACCCTTTCCTGAAGCAACTGATGTAGATACTAAGCTTTATTCCGGTTTTTTTGGTGATAATGATCGTTCAACAATGGCTATTATCCGTCAAACTTTACCGCAAAATTTACCCGCATTGGATCTTAAATTTGACGATCCGCGCATGAAGCAACTATTTTTTCGTTACCGTGCCAGGAACTATCCGGCCATATTGACAGAACAAGAACAGCTTGCCTTGTTACATCACCGACGCGATAGATTGACCAGCGAGAAAATAACCGAATATTTGCAAACTATCGAGCAATTATTTATTGAACATCAAGAAGATAAAGAAAAGTGCCTGCAACTAAAAGCACTGGTAGATTATGCCAAACAGATAGCCAGTTAATTGTGTTTCGTCATAACATACAAAAACGGGTTAGCTAATATAGCAAAAGGCCAAATAATTGGCCTTTGCTGTGGTGAAACCGTCGATAGCGCTAAAATTTGCGATCACTAAGCGTCATTCATGTGTGGTAATGGCCGACGAAAACGGCTGGTTATAATTGCCATATAAAAAATCCCCACCGCTGCCCATACCATGCCTAATAGCATGGAAGTTTTCTCTAAATTGATCCAAAGCACTGATACGGTTAAAGCGCCCATAATAGGTAGAATTAAGTAATTAAATTTATCCCGCCAAGTATGACAGCGACGCTCTCTAAAATAAAATTGCGAAATAACCGAAAGATTCACAAAGGTAAAAGCAATTAATGCACCAAAATTAATCAATGCTGTGGCAATTTCCATATCAAACCAAATTGCCGTTAACGCCAGCATGCCAACTAAAATGACATTAAAAGCTGGGGTTCGCCATGTTGGATGAACATAACCAAAAAAACGCTCAGGAAATACGCCATCTCGTCCCATCACATACATGAGACGAGAAACTCCTGCATGCGCAGCCATACCTGATGCTAATACGGTTGCACAAGAGAAAACCAAAATAATAGACTGAAAAAGTGCACCAGCAACATATAGCATAATTTCAGGTTGCGATTCATCATGTGTTTTAAAATGCGAAACATCAGGAAAATACAGCTGTAAAAAATAAGAAACGCCAATAAAAATCAAACCACCAATTAAGGCCGTCAAGAAAATCGCCTTTGGTATTACTTTTCCTGCATTTGGTGTTTCTTCCGATAATGAACTGATACCATCAAAGCCGAGAAATGAAAAACATAAAATCGTCGCCCCGGTGATCATCGGAATTAAATGCGCCTGTTCGGAGGTAAAAGGTCGCCGTGACCAAATCTGACCAGAACCTTCGCCTTTAGATAATCCATGGATCAAAACAGCTAAAAAAACTAGCATAACAGCGATTTGAATAATCACAATAATGGTATTTAAGTTAGCAACTAAATTGATACCCCGTAGATTAAAAATAGTCATCAAAAAAACTAATCCGACCACAAAAATCCAAGGCGCAACAGCCGGAAAGATAGCTTCCAGATAAATTTTTGCTAACAGTATATTAATCATCGGCATGAATAAATAATCAAGCAAAGATGACCATCCCACCATGAAACCTAAATGTGGGCTCATCGATTTTTGTGCATAGGTATAGGCCGATCCCGCCGAAGGAAATCGTTTTACCAATTTACCATAACTCAATGCAGTAAAAAGAATAGCAATCAAAGCAATGATATAAGAAGAAGGAACATGTCCATCAGTTTTTAATGACACTAAACCAAAAGTGTCAAAAACCGTCATTGGCTGCAAATAAGCCAGCCCCATCATGACAACCTGGATTAAAGTTAATGTCTTAACCAGTTGCGCACGATTATTTATCTCGGTAGATTCTTTACTGAGAGCTAATTGGATATCATGAGACATGGCCAAAACCTCCTACAACTTCCGATTTAGCCTGGCTATTTTGCCTAAATCGATAGTTATAAGGAAGACTTCGCTCACGCCTATAGGCTGAGAAAAAAGAGAAATGAGAGAATAAGTTATCTTCGAAGCCGAACGCTCCGTAGTCATCAATAATACAGCAACCATGACCCATTGGCACAGGTGCAAAAATAGATAATTGCGCCATAATAGCATTCCTCACTACAGTAGTCTGCTTTGGTTTGACTACACGTTTTTTCTAACAGTTGTATCAACTCCGGCCAGGTTTCCGGCCTCATATAAAATTAAATAAATCAGCTTACAAATAAAAAAATAACTGATGCAATTAATGAGCATCAGTTATTTCTGATGGCACATTCTGCACTTCATCCTATGAAATAGCAATATTTTTTTAATTTTTAATAAAAAATTAGCTAGCTGTTACCATGAGTATAGCTAGCTAACTTTTTAACTCAAAATAATTTTAAAAGTTATAATTTAATCCTAAATTGTAACGGCGGCCATCTAATAGGGCTTTATTATCATTATCCACTAAACGCCTATCTAAAAGATTATAAACCCCTGTGAATAAAGAAAGATTTTTGCTCAGCGCGTAATTTACTCCCAGATCAACAAAGGTATAAGAGGGTAATTTATTCGCCATCGATGAACGAGAAAGATATTGATTGATTCTACCACGGAAATTTACCCGTGTCCAAGCTTCTAATTCAGTGGTTGCCTGCCAGCTTAACGATGCATTCGCCATATGCTTAGGTGTTTGACTAAAGGCTTGGCCCTTAAAATTGCCACTTAGTTGCTCAGAATCTGAGTAGGTGTAATTGGCTGCCATTGATAGATGATCCATGATTTGCCAATCAAATGTCGCCTCAATACCACGCAAGTGTGCCTTATCAACATTATCACGTGTACTTATAAAATCATATTGACTGCCATTGGGAATAATCGCATTACTACAAGCGGCTAATTTATCGCCACAGAGACGATATTCCATAATTTTATCTTTAAAATCAGTATTAAAAACTGTTACTCCGATATTCAGGTCATCCTGATTATTCCATAACAAACCAATTTCCTGACCAATACTTTTTTCCGGTTTTAAATTTGAATTACCGAGAATGATCCCTTTACTTGTTTGACCGCCAGTTATTTGCCACCAGCTAGGCGCCACTTGGCGTAAATCAGGTGAACGATATCCGTTCGAAACGCCACCTTTAAGTATCCATTGATCATTGATATGCCAAACACCATATAAGCGAGGCGTCCAATGTGCACCAAAATTCTCATCTTTATCCATTCTAATACCAGCGGTTAAGCTGAAATCATTGGTGATCGTCCATTCATCTTCGGTAAATAATGCCCAACGCCAACGGGTTAATTGATTAACATTGGTCGCTGTCGGTAATTGGTTGTCTTGATCATGTAAATCTTCATAGCGATACTGACCACCAATACTGAGCTTATGTGAATCTAAGTCAAATACTGTCTGGTTTTTAAGTAAGTTATCATTATATTTCATCTTTCTACTTGGGTTCTCGGATTCATCACGTTGAATAAATGTATCCATTGAACCCCACTGATAATTACCGTTATGCGTCAATGCATAGTTATTACGTCGATAAGTGGTATTCTCATCTTCACATGACCGTTTAGTGCAAGCACGGGTTTTACCAATCGTCGAGTCACGTGGCTGTTCATCGTGCTTTAAATCCAAATCAAAATTATTCTGCTCATCGGGAGTAAATGAGAATGTTACCCCAGCATTACCCATTGACTGTTTCTTATAACCACCAACAAATTTATCTTCATTACGATGGGAATAAAGACCATTTGCTTTCATTCCCAACACACCGTCAATTAATGGACCGGCCAGATAAAAACTCCCCTGACCCGCATTACCCGAGTTACTACGTTCAGCGATAGTTGTATCCGCTCGCAAACTACCATGCCAGGTTTTACCTATTTTGCGAGTAATGATGTTGATCACTCCCCCCATGGCATCTGAGCCATAAAGTGAAGACATCTAACCACGCACAACTTCGATACGTTCAATCGCAACCAAGAACGGCAACCAACCTTGTTCTATGCCAGAGCCATCACTATTGGGTCGAGTATTTCGTGTATCTACCCGTTTGCCATCAACTAAAATCATGGTGTACTTTGCTGGCATGCCTCGAATACTTATATCAGTGTTACTTGCACCCCCTATCACATGAACACCAGGCAGATCCTTTAATGTATCGGTAACATCACGATAAGCCTTATCTTCTAATTGTTTTCTTTCTATGACTGGAATAGATGCAGGCGCATCTTCAATTTTTTGCTGGCTTTGTTGAATAAATCAGAATTAGCCGACAGGATGGCTCCCTCTGCTACACCTGTTATCCGATCCTGACGCTGTGTGGCATACCCAACAACGTCATACGGTTCAGCGCTTTGACCATCACCATTGCTTCACCTACCTGAACCTCATAGTCAAGCAGCCTCAGATGGCCACCCAGCAAAGTTTTTATGCGGAACATCGCTGTTTCTGCCACTGAACGCCGGTGATAACCCACTTTCTTTTTCCACATATCATTACTCCTGCTCAGACGATGATTCGCCACCGCATGGTTACGTTCATGGTACTTGTCCGGCCAGTATTTCGCTCCGCTTCGCGGCGGGATAAGGGGCCTGATTTTCTTTCTTAGCAACGCATCTTGGCAGGAACAGGCGTCATAAGCACCGTCTGCTGACACTTCCGTGATTTTCCGGTGGGTTTGGTTAATCAGGCCCGGCAGTGCCTGCGCATCTGTCGTTCCGCTGAGCGATAAGTCGGCACAGATAATCTCATGAGTCACACTGTCTGCTGCCAGATGAAGCTTGCGCCACACTCTTCGTCTGTCAGCCCCATGCTGCCTGACTTTCCATTCACCTTCGCCAAAGACCTTCAGACCGGTACTGTCGATGACCAGATGCGAGATTTCACCACGCGTTGGCGTTTTTATGCTGATGTTGACGCTCTTTGCTAGTCTGCTGACCAGCGAGTAGTCCGGACAGCACAGCGGCTAAGACATGAGTTTAAAAATCGAATCAACGAAGCCCTGTAATGCCCGGAGCGACAGGTTAAACACACGCTTCATCATCAGGACAGTGGTAACAGCCATATCGCTGTAGTAAAGCGGCCGGCCACGACCTTCAGGCGAAGAACTGTCAGTCCATCCAGCGATGGCCGACTCATCAAGCCAGACCGTCAGGGAACCGCGTTGTCTGAGTGCCTTGTTGTACGCGGGCCAGTTGGTAATTTTAAACTTTTGCTTTGCCATGGGGACCTGATGTTGAAACGAATTTAGCGATCAGCTCCGCCAATCACCTAAAAGTTCGATTTATTCAACAAAGCCTTTTTTGCTTAAAACCAGCTGCGGTAGTGACCATAATGGTATCACTATCTTCAGCAGCATAACCGGCAGCAGAAATAAACGTGATAATAATAATTAACGTTAATTTATTTTTATTAAAAAAATTAATTCCCTATACTCCAAGAAATACCAGGATTATTTATTAGTCAGATAATCGACATACACTCAAATGCCAGTGAAATTAATTTCCCCTATCTTTTTATTAATTTTTTATTTCACTCGAAAAGCACAGCCTAATTAATTTGATATTTTTAATTAGAATAAATTAGCGACTAATCCATCGATTAAGACTTGAGGAACCACTTGCGAACAGTGCTCGATGCGTCCAACTACACCATAAACATCAGCCAGATTTTCAGGTTTAATAACCTCTCGAGCCGCACCCTATGCAACCAAACGACCTTCTTTTAACATTAATATATGTTCACGTGTCTTAAGGCAATATTAATATCGTGCACAACAACGATAGTAATAATATCTCTGCGCTTAGTTTCTTTAGCAATTCAATCCATAACATGAAATTGATAATTTAAATCCAGTGCACTTAATGGTTCATCGAGTAACAATAGCTTTGGTTGCCGAATAAGTGATTGTGCCAAACCCACTAGCTGCTTTTGTCCACCTGACAGCTGATCTAAATAACACAGTGCCAGATGCTCTATGCCTAATTGCCGTAGTAGTTTCATAACCTCTAATTGGCAAATGTGATCGCAATTTCCGCCAGCAGCACGTTGGGCAACAATAATCGATTCCAGCACATGTAAATGAACACCATTTGGTAATGATTGCGGTAAATAAAACACTTGTTTGGCACGTTGAGCAAAATTCATTGCCATTAAATCCTGCCCATTCAACCATAACTGGCCAGCAGCGCTATTTAATCCAGCTACAGAACCCAATAACGTAGATTTACCACTACCATGTGGCCCAAGTAAAACGTTAATTTTCCCAGTGGGTAAAATATTGGTGGATAAATTTTGGATCACCGGACATTTAGGATAACCTGCATTAAATTGATTTATTCGTAATCCTTTTATCATTAAATATTACCTCTATGTCGCAAGATCATACTTAAGAAAAAGGGAACGCCAACCAAAGAAGTGACAATACCAACAGGTATAATGACTCCTGGAATAATGTTCTTTGATGCAATCGAAGCTAGCGATAACACTAAAGCACCAATTAAGGCACTGGCCGGTAAATAAAATCGATGATCTTCGCCAAACATCATGCGAGCAATGTGGGGAGCGACTAAACCAATCAAAGCAATAGGACCGACAAAAGCAACGGATAAAGCCGATAACATACTAATTCTTAATAATGTCGCCAAACGCAACCGACGGACATCAATACCAAAACTGATTGCACGATCTTCACCTAAACGTAGTGCAGTTAACTTCCAGGCACTCATGATAGAAATGGGAAAAATGACCGCAAAAATGGTGGCCATCATTGCCAGCTTAGTCCAGCTTGCCTTTGCCAAACTGCCCATTGTCCAGAAGACTAGTCCCTGTAAGGTATCTTCCGTGGCAATAAATTGCATCATCGAAACTAAGGCATTAAAGGTAAATACTAATGCAATACCAAATAGTACCATGCCGGAAGTTGCAATGCGGGTCCAACGGGTGATCGCATCTAGCATTAAGAACGCTAGTAAAGCAAAAATAAAAGCATTAACCGAAATAAACCATTGTTCAGGGATACCGGCAATGCCAATGCCAGAAACGATCGCTAATGCGGCGCCAAAATACGCGGCACTAGAAACACCTAATGTGAAAGGACTGGCTAACGGATTATTTAAGATGGTCTGCATTTCAGCACCCGCCAGTCCAAGTGACATACCAACAGTGACAGCCATTAATGCATAGGGTAAGCGAATATCCCAAACAATCACATGAGTACCAATATCAACACTCGCTGGTGAGACCAATGTTTGCCATAACTTGGCTACTGAAAGACCTGATGGCCCCAAGGTAAAATCAATCACTAATGACAGCACAATTAACATAATGATTGCCATTATCAATATAATACGGCGTTTCAATATATATTGATAATGAGCCTTAATATTTATGCCATCATGATTAGCTTGCTGCTTAATAGCTGACATAGGTTCAGTTGTCATACTCATTGAAAATAATTACCTGCTTTTTAATGAGTCTTGACTAATCCAGTAGATACCAGTTGGCTCTATCGCTAAAAATTGACGATATAACTCTTTCATCGTAGTTTGCGGATCCAGATCGGCAAATTTATCTGGATAGAACCATTTAGCAAAAACTTGTGTCACGATAACGTTATAGGGCGAATTATAATAATTGTGCCAAATAGCATAACTGCGACCATCTTTAACGGCTGTAAGGGTCTTGATACCTTTACGCTCGGTTATTTTGCTTAAACTGGTTATGGCTGCTTGCTTTGACGATCAAGCACCTAATTGTACTCCTAGCTCTTTGCTGCCAGGCATCTTGGCTCCACTGGCAATATAAATTGCAGGATCATCAGCAATGACCTTCTCAAGGTTCATCATCCCTAATGGTCCGGGTAACGCATTTTTGGCAATATTTACCCCACCGGCTAAATCAATAAAATTGCCCATATTACCGTTTCCTGCCGTACCACAGCAGTCTTCGGACGAGCCCGCTCTTAATTCAATAAAAACAGTGGGTTTTTTATCGTTAGCAATTTTATTGGTAATATCCGTTACTAACTTAAGATTTTTTTCATAGAAATTGGCGTATTTTTCAGCCTGTTGCTCCCGATGCAAAGCCTTACCTAATAAGCGAATACTCGGTAAAGTATTTTTTAGTGGCTCACTACGAAAATCAACAAAAACAACTGGTACACCAGCCTTTTCGAGTTGCATGACCAATTCACTATTTTTGCCTGGGCCGTGCCCGGATAAGCCAAAAAGAGCAATATCAGGATTTAAGGTTAATACTTTTTCCGCACTAACACTTTCAGCACTGGTATTACCAATTAAAGGAATTTTGTCAATTTCTGGAAACTTGGCTTTGTAAACCGCATATGATTGTGGATCTAGTTTACGAAAATCACCTTGCCAGCCAACAAGGCGCGCTAAAGGTTTATTTCCTTCCAGTAAAGCAATCGCATGAAATAAGCGTCCTTCTCTCAACAGAATGCGATTTACCTTCTCCGGTATCTGAACAGTGCGACCCGCTAAATCAGTAACCGTTACTGACCATGCAGCAAACAATGCCATTAACGTTACACCCGCTAATAAACTACCATTAACGCCCTTGGTGATAAAACTACACGCAAACTTCACTTGATTGCCTATCCATTCAACTGATCCGATTGGCGCGTAACAATAAAGCAAATAATAATTATTATCAATACGATTATTGCTAACGTTACTTTTTTTATTTTATTCTTTGACCTAAGTAAAAAAATAAAGCTCGTCACACCCATAAAATGAGTGTGCCTGGATAGAAAATTGATAGGATTTTTGTCAATTATTTGTTTAAATTTTCATTATATTCAGGGAAATCCATCTGCCGATAATGAACAAAATGGGTTTTCTTGACGAGTTTATAACCAAACCATATGACCAGGAATAAAGGGATACCAATATAGGTAGCAATAACACCATACCAGTCAATCTTGTCCGCTAAAAATGCCTGATAATTTTGGCCTAATGTAATGACTAAACAGAGAACAAAAGCAAAAATAGGGCCAATAGGGAAAAAGCCTGAGCGATAGGGTAACTTATTTAAATCATAGCCTTGCAACATATAACCTTTACGAAAACGATAATGGCTAATAGCAATCCCTAACCAGGCAATAAATCCGGTCATACCTGAAGTATTCAGTAACCATAAGTAAACAACCTGGTTGCCAAACATTGAACTTAAGAAACAGAGTGCTGCCACAACGGTAGTTGCAATCAAGGCATAGCGAGGAACCCCACCCGGTGATAAGCGTGAAAAGATTTTTGGTGCTTTTCCTTCTTTGGCTAAGGTAAATAGCATTCTGGTAGAAGCATACATCCCTGAATTGCCAGCGGATAATACTGCAGTTAAAATAACCGCGTTCATGACGGCAGCCGCGGATAATAATCCGGCGTTTTCAAAAACTAAGGTAAAAGGACTAACACTAATATCAGCTACCTCATTACGCAGCAAACGTGGATCCGTATATGGAATAATTAAACTGATCACCAATATAGCAAAAACATAAAATAACAAAATCCGCCAAAATACTTGGCGCACCGCTTTAGGAATATTTTTACCTGGATCTTGAGATTCACCAGCGGCAATACCAATTAATTCCGTACCCTGAAAAGCAAAACCGACGATCATAGCAACCCCCATCATTGCCGAAAAGCCTCCCACAAAAGGCGCTTCACCAATCTGCCAGTGATGCCAGCCAGCATTTTCTGCTCCACGAAAAATGCCAATAATCATTAATATGCCAACCACAATAAAAATAATGACGGTAATGACTTTAATTAAAGAAAACCAATACTCTGCCTCGCCAAATCCTTTGACAGAAATATAATTAAGCATAAAAATGATCAACAGAAAAATCGCACTCCAAATCCAGCCATCAATCTCAGGAAACCAGTATCCCATCACTAATTGCGCTGCAACTAAGTCAACAGCAATAGTGACCGCCCAGTTATACCAATAATTCCAGCCAAGAGCGAAACCAAAGCCTTCATCAACGTATCGAGAACCATAAGTAGAAAAAGAGCCAGAAACGGGTAAATAAGCCGCAAGCTCGCCTAAACTGGTCATCAAAAAATAAACCATTAAACCAATAATAATATAAGAGAATAAAGCACCACCTGGCCCAGCTTGCGCTACAGTTGAGCCGGAAGCAACAAATAATCCGGTACCAATAGAGCCGCCAATAGCTATCATCGTCAAATGACGTGCTTTTAGTTCTAGGCGCAATTTTGTTGTAGCGCCCTGTGATGTATGTGTTGATTGTTCTGACATTAATGACCTTTTATTCAACGTGGATCTTAACGTCAGTGATTGTAACAGACAGTGTTACATAAATAAGCATTTATTCTCAGTTATAAGATCCCTTCATAATTGACTAAAATTTATTAGTATTGCGCAGGATCTTGATATTAAAAACTTCACTGACAATATTCTAATAAAAGTAACAACGCCTTAGATAAATGCTTATTTTGATGATGATTTAAATATAATGTACGTGAAAGTTCGAGTTTATCGATATTTAACGCAACCAATGAGCCATTTTTTAATTGCTCTTCAATCGTGAGTGAAGATAAACAGCTTATTCCCATGCTATTCATAACTGCATGCTTAATGGCTTCAGAATTATTAAATTCAATTAAAATATTACACTGAGTTAGTTTACTTAATAACAGTTGATCAACAATATTGCAGGTTCCTGAACCGCTTTCACGCAAAATCCAGCCCACATTTTCTAGCTCATGTTGCTTTAATTGACGGGCCTGCAAGTGGGTTATTTGGCGCACAAAATACCACCAGCTGATCTTTTTTCCATGGTATAGTGATCAATTCTGATTCATAACAGCTGCTTTCAATTAATCCTAAGTCAACCTTGAATTCTTGTACCGCTTTAATCACTTCCGCAGTATTATTTATTAATAATTCAAAAGGAATAGTCGGATTATCATGACGATAATGTACCAATTTACCTGGCAACATATAGTTACCAATTGTCGTACTTGCTGCCAATTTTACGGCACCTAAGCCTTTTTTTGAAATCTGTTCAACTTCTGTCGCCTGTTCAAGTAACGCGAATACTTTTGGATATAATAGCCGACCATATTCATTAGTAACTAAACGTTTACCAACTCTATCAAATAACTGCACCTCAAGTTGGGACTCCAAATCTGTTAAAGCAGCACTTACAGATGATTGGGATAATGACAATGATTGAGCTGCCTGTGTTGTTGAGCCACATTGTAAAATTTCAATAAAAACTTCAAGTTGTCTAAAGGTTATTCGCATAACAATGCTCACTTTATTAATTAATCACATAAATCAAACTATCATAATAATCTAGCCAACTATCAATTTACCACTTTTATTAATAGATAATACAAAAATAATCCATTTTCAAGATAGATACTAATGATATATGCTTATAAAAGAATGAGATAATGCATATTGCATAAACCTATGGTTAAAACAGTTATGGCAACACCTATTAAGCATAAAAATTTTAAATTTATCCCTGGCTTATTATTAACGGGTTTTGTAACTACTATTGCCGTTTATCTTGGTAATAACGAATGGTTTGCCAATATTGGACTAAGTGCTCTAAGCTTGGCTATTTTATTGGGCATTGTGATTGGAAACACCGTTTATTTTGCCGTAAAACCCGTTTGTGATGAAGGGATCAGATTCGCTAAACATTATTTATTAAGAACCAGGATTATTTTGTACGGTTTTCGTTTGAGATTTCAACAAATTATGGATGTAGGCACGATTGGTATTATGACCGATTTAATTATGCTAACTTCTACATTCTTAATTGCGCTGTTACTAGGCAAAGATTTTTTCAAGTTGGATAGTCAAACCACCATTTTGATTGGAGACGGTAGTAGCATTTGCGGCACAGCTGCGGTTTTAGCAACCGAGTCTGTCATCAAAACATCGGCAGATAAAGTTGCCATTGCGGTAGCAACCGTCGTTATTTTTGGTACCTTGGCTATTGTTCTCTATCCGTGGTTTTATCATCTAAATCAAATACATCACTGGTTTTCACTTGATCCGGCTCAGTTTGGTATTTTTGTTGGCTCGAGCGTTCATGAAGTTGCTCAAGTAGTTGCTGTTGGACATGCGATCAGCCCTGAGGCAGAAAACAGTGCGGTGATCAGTAAAATGATCCGCGTTATGATGTTAGCACCATTTTTATTGATATTATCAGGTTATCTAAAGCGCAAAATGGTAACTAGCAATTTATCGCAATCAAAGCCCACTATTGTGCTCTCTTGGTTTGCAATAATTTTTATTATCATTGCATACATAAACTATTTTCATTTATTGCCACAAATTTTAGTTCAATCCATTATTACCCTTGATACTATTCTATTATCTATGGCGATGGCTGCACTTGGATTAACTACACATATAAGTGCAATTCGACAAGCCGGGGTCAAACCACTGGTGATGGCTTTGTGTCTTTTGGGCTGGCTAACTATCGGTGGGTTATTTATAAATTCATCGATGCAATCTATTTTTCATTAACATCAGATAAAATTTTGTTTTTTATCTCCCCTGTCGTTAACAAACAGACATTATTAATGCCTAAATGACTTAAGCCTATGCATTTCATTTTTTAAGCCAACAGTGTCATAATTAAAATAAAATTAGGAGAAAAAAATGAAATTTGTTGGAGCCCACGTCAGCGCTGCTGGCGGTGTTGATCAAGCCGTACTCCGTGCCCACGAAATCAATGCCACAGCCTTTGCTCTTTTCACAAAAAATCAGCGTCAATGGCAAGCTCCACCACTAAAACCGGAAACAGTTGAACAATTCAAACTAAATTGTAAAAAATATGGTTTTGACCAACAGCAAATTCTGCCACACGACAGCTACCTTATTAATTTAGGCCATCCTGAAACAGAAGCACTAAAAAAATCACGCGCCGCTTTTTTGGATGAAATGCAACGCTGTGAGCAATTAGGTATTACTTTGCTCAATTTTCACCCAGGTAGTCATCTGAATAAAATTAGCGCTGATGTATGCCTCGCCCGTATTGCTGAGTCAATCAATATTACTTTAGCGCAAACTAAAAATGTTATTGCTGTGATTGAAAATACCGCCGGTCAATGCTCTAATTTAGGATTTAAATTTGAGCATCTGGCAGCGATAATTGAAGATATTGAAGATAAACAGCGAGTTGGTGTTTGTTTGGATACTTGTCATGCTTTTGCAGCAGGTTACGACTTACGAACAAAAGAAGCTTGCGATAATACTTTTGCCCAATTTAATAAAATTGTCGGTTTTCAATACCTACGAGCAATGCATTTAAATGATGCCAAAAGCCAATTTGCCAGCCACGTTGATCGCCACCAAAGCCTAGGAGAAGGTAATATCGGTTACACAGCTTTCAGCTATATTATGAAAGATAACCGCTTCGATAATATACCTTTGATCCTAGAAACCATAAATTCTGAGCTCTGGCCTCAAGAAATCGCCTGGTTAAAGTCGCAACAATAAACAATCTTCAACAAATTTATCGTTCTTACAACAGATGAAAATTAATCTAGTACGGCTATTTTTTATTGGTAAATAGCCGTAGTGTATAACTTTTGTTGTGATTTTATGATGTAAAAAAATAGATCAATATTGCATTATTGTCTGTTTAATCATCATCTCACTAGGCAATTATTTATAAAGCTTAAAACAAAATTAGATCAATAAATTAGCAGAAACCTTTTTATTAATTTATCAAAATCAACCCTCGATCAAATACAGCATCCGAACACTAGGGTTAAAACCAATTTTAACTAACTGGCGAAAATATTAATTTACTTAAATATCATACCTAATGTATCATCAAGCTAGTACACAAAATCAATAATAAAAGAGGCAGTTATAGTAATGGCTAACGAAGTAATACAAAATATCAAACGCCCTTCCATATTTGGTGGTGCTATGATCATCGCTGGCACTGCCGTCGGTGCCGGTATGTTCTCCATTCCTATTGTCACTTCTGGCGTCTGGTTTACCGGTTCAATCATTTTATTAGTTTATACTTGGGTATGTATGTTTTCTTCTGGTTTAATGATTTTAGAAGCCAACATGAATTATCCTTCTGGTGCAAGCTTTCATACCATGGTTAAAGATTTACTTGGCACACGCTGGAATTTGCTAAATAGCATTTCAATTGCATGTGTTCTTTATATCTTAACTTATGCTTATATTTCAGCCGGTGGATCGATCATTACACATAATCTTAATAAGATCATCCCCATAAATCACCCTATGGCCGGTTTAGTATTTAGCTTATTGATCGCGTTTGTTGTTTGGCTATCGACTAAAGCGGTTGATCGTCTAAGTACAATTTTGATTGGCGGTATGGTTATTACTTTTATCATGTCTGTCAGTGGCATGTTTAATAGTGCTTCATCCTCCATCTTATTCAACAAAAATAGTCTGGATACAGATTATTTACCTTATGCATTTATTGCTCTACCTTATTTACTAACCTCTTTTGGCTATCATGGTAATGTGCCCGGCTTAGTGAAATATTATCATAAAGAAAGTAAAGCAGTTGTTCTGAGTTTGTTATATGGCACTTTTATTGCTTTAGTCATTTATATCTTATGGCAATATGCCATTCAAGGTAATATACCGCGCACTGCCTTTAAACAAATTATTACTGAAGGTGGTAATATTGACTCGCTATTAAAACAAATGGATCACAGCACTAATAACAATATTATAAAACAGTGTTTAAATCTGTTTTCTTATATGGCTCTTGCAAGTTCATTTTTAGGTGTGACACTTGGGTTGTTTGATTTCATTGCCGATTTTTTTAAATTCAAAGATAATAATCTAGGCCGTTTAAAATCCGCTTTGATAACCTTCATTCCTCCTACCCTTTTAGCTTTATACTACCCTGATGGTTTTATTCATGCTATTGGTTTTGCTGGTCTAGCGGCAACTATATGGGCAGTAATTGTGCCGGCAATGATGGCTAAAGCTAGCCGGAAAAAATTTCCTCATGCGGTTTATCATGCACCTGGCGGTAATCTATTAATTTATTTTGTTATATTTTTTGGTTTGATTAACGCCGTTATCCATATATTAGCGCTATTCAATATTTTGCCTGTTTATAAGTAGCGCTTCGATGGCCAAGATTAATTTCAACGCCTCATACTTCGTGCTGATAGTTGTCATGATACAAATTCTTAGTAAGCATCACTTTGTATTCTAATTGCCGGTAATTTTATTATAAAATTGGGATTATACTTATTTAGGCTTTGTTGAATAAATCGAACTTTTAGGTGATTG
The DNA here is from genome assembly GCF_013460135.1 of Arsenophonus endosymbiont of Aphis craccivora. Classification (GTDB taxonomy): domain Bacteria; phylum Pseudomonadota; class Gammaproteobacteria; order Enterobacterales; family Enterobacteriaceae; genus Arsenophonus; species Arsenophonus nilaparvatae. The sequence continues at coordinate 126,756 of NZ_CP038155.1, read as the reverse complement.
GCGGAGCTGATCGCTAAATTCGTTTCAACATCAGGTCCCCATGGCAAAGCAAAAGTTTAAAATTACCAACTGGCCCGCGTACAACAAGGCACTCAGACAACGCGGTTCCCTGACGGTCTGGCTTGATGAGTCGGCCATCGCTGGATGGACTGACAGTTCTTCGCCTGAAGGTCGTGGCCGGCCGCTTTACTACAGCGATATGGCTGTTACCACTGTCCTGATGATGAAGCGTGTGTTTAACCTGTCGCTCCGGGCATTACAGGGCTTCGTTGATTCGATTTTTAAACTCATGTCTTTGCCGCTGTGCTGTCCGGACTACTCGCTGGTCAGCAGACGAGCAAAGAGCGTCAACATCAGCATAAAAACGCCAACGCGTGGTGAAATCTCGCATCTGGTCATCGACAGTACCGGTCTGAAGGTCTTTGGCGAAGGTGAATGGAAAGTCAGGCAGCATGGGGCTGACAGACGAAGAGTGTGGCGCAAGCTTCATCTGGCAGCAGACAGTGTGACTCATGAGATTATCTGTGCCGACTTATCGCTCAGCGGAACGACAGATGCGCAGGCACTGCCGGGCCTGATTAACCAAACCCACCGGAAAATCAGGGAAGTGTCAGCAGACGGTGCTTATGACGCCTGTTACTGCCACGATGCGTTGCTAAGAAAGAAAATCAGGCCCCTTATCCCGCCGCGAAGCGGAGCGAAATACTGGCCGGACAAGTACCATGAACGTAACCATGCGGTGGCGAATCAGCGTCTGAGCAGGAGTAATGATATGTGGAAAAAGAAAGTGGGTTATCACCGGCGTTCAGTGGCAGAAACAGCGATGTTCCGCATAAAAACTTTGCTGGGTGGCCATCTGAGGCTGCGTGACTATGAGGCTCAGGTAGGTGAAGCAATGGCGATGGTCAAAGCGCTGAACCGTATGACGTTGTTGGGTATGCCACACAGCGTCAGGATCGGATAACAGCTGTAGCAGAGGGAGCCATCCTGTCGGCTAATTCTGATTTATTCAACAAAGCCATTTTTAGGCTGAATTAAAATTATTATTTGTTGCAAATTAGTTTATGAATATGAAAAGAATTAAAGGAATAATATATTGTAGATGATTTATTGTTTATCAGCTGGAATAGCGAGAAAACGATGAATAGCTCGGATGACAGCTGCTGGATTTTCAGCATGCACCCAGTGGCCACATCCCATAATAATCTGTCCGTGAGCTTGTGGAAATTGAGCAATAATATCTTTGCGATAAGCTTCGCTAATATAATCGGAAAGGCCACCACGAATAAAAAGAACGGGATGCGGCCAGGCTGGAATCGTTTTCCAACTCATCAATTGACGATATTCTTTTTTTAAGACAGGCAAATTAAATTTCCATTTACCTTTATCAAATGATTTTAATAAAAATTGAATTTCACTTTCTTCACTGATCATATTACGCATAATAATAGCCGCGTCTTGCCGTGAAGTTACGTCTGCTTGTATTACTGCTTCTAAAGCGGAAAATATATTCTCATGGCGATTAATTTGATAAGTAACTGGCGCAATATCAATAACCACAATTTTTTCTATTAGTTGTGGCGCTATTGCGGTCATCGCCATTGCTATTTTTCCACCCATTGAGTGTCCGATAGCGATAACACTTGTTTGCTTTAAATGCGTTAGTAGCTTTAAAACGTCTGTTGCCATTTCAGAATACAGCATCGTTTCCGCCCATGCCGAGTTGCCATGATTGCGAATATCGAGTTGAATAACGGTGAAATAATCTTGTAAATTGCGTGCCAATAGGCCTAAATTTTGTCGATCGCCAAACAGGCCATGGATGAGTACAATCGCAGCTGAAGAGATAGGATTTTCCGGTTGATGGATGCGATAATTTAGCCAGTTATTTAGCAACATATTCATATTAGCTTTTGTTAGTTAATAATTATTATAATGACATGGATATAATGAGAAACCAACAATTATCAACTCGATAGGTAGCAATATTTAAGTTAATGTTGGTGAGTGAAAGGGTAAGTACCACGATAATATTTTACTATTTATATAAATAATGTGACTAATTTCCGATTTCAATAAAGATCTCTTTATTCATCGTAAGGTAAAGTTATTAAGCTGTTTCTATACTCATTGAGAATCAAGACAAAAAACTTTTTTATTAAAAGACTAAGCTTAAGTAATTGAAATATTCATTGTTTTGTTTTTTAATTTTATATCTTATAATTGGCAGGGCTTTGTTGAATAAATCGAACTTTTAGGTGATTGGCGGAGCTGATCGCTAAATTCGTTTCAACATCAGGTCCCCATGGCAAAGCAAAAGTTTAAAATTACCAACTGGCCCGCGTACAACAAGGCACTCAGACAACGCGGTTCCCTGACGGTCTGGCTTGATGAGTCGGCCATCGCTGGATGGACTGACAGTTCTTCGCCTGAAGGTCGTGGCCGGCCGCTTTACTACAGCGATATGGCTGTTACCACTGTCCTGATGATGAAGCGTGTGTTTAACCTGTCGCTCCGGGCATTACAGGGCTTCGTTGATTCGATTTTTAAACTCATGTCTTTGCCGCTGTGCTGTCCGGACTACTCGCTGGTCAGCAGACGAGCAAAGAGCGTCAACATCAGCATAAAAACGCCAACGCGTGGTGAAATCTCGCATCTGGTCATCGACAGTACCGGTCTGAAGGTCTTTGGCGAAGGTGAATGGAAAGTCAGGCAGCATGGGGCTGACAGACGAAGAGTGTGGCGCAAGCTTCATCTGGCAGCAGACAGTGTGACTCATGAGATTATCTGTGCCGACTTATCGCTCAGCGGAACGACAGATGCGCAGGCACTGCCGGGCCTGATTAACCAAACCCACCGGAAAATCAGGGAAGTGTCAGCAGACGGTGCTTATGACGCCTGTTACTGCCACGATGCGTTGCTAAGAAAGAAAATCAGGCCCCTTATCCCGCCGCGAAGCGGAGCGAAATACTGGCCGGACAAGTACCATGAACGTAACCATGCGGTGGCGAATCAGCGTCTGAGCAGGAGTAATGATATGTGGAAAAAGAAAGTGGGTTATCACCGGCGTTCAGTGGCAGAAACAGCGATGTTCCGCATAAAAACTTTGCTGGGTGGCCATCTGAGGCTGCGTGACTATGAGGCTCAGGTAGGTGAAGCAATGGCGATGGTCAAAGCGCTGAACCGTATGACGTTGTTGGGTATGCCACACAGCGTCAGGATCGGATAACAGCTGTAGCAGAGGGAGCCATCCTGGCGGCTAATTCTGATTTATTCAACAAAGCCCATTTAGCAACTAATATCGCTGACGCTAAATTAAAAATAAATCAGCCTATTAATGAGGCAAACGATGAACAGCAATTGCTAAATAGATTAATCGCTGAAGGGAAAAAACAAGGTCTAGATAGCTTTTATATCACGCGGCTTTTTCAAACAATCAATCAAGATTTCGTGTTAACGCAGCAGGCTGTTTTTCAGCAACACTTAAATCCGATACCAAATAATTCTGGCCAAATTGCTTTTTTAGGCCCTAATGGATCCTATTCTCATCTTGCAGCACGTCAATATTCAGCACACCATTTTATCCAATCAATTGAATGTAGTTGTGATAAATTCGAAGATATCTTTGCTTTAGTCGAGACAAAGCAAGCTGATTACGGCATTTTACCTATAGAAAATTCTAGTTCAGGTGCAATTAATGATGTATATGATTTACTGCAAACCACTCCACTTTCAATCGTAGGCGAAATGCGTTTACCTATTAATCACTGCCTACTAGCAATAACTAAAGTACCATTATAAAATATTGAGACGGTATATAGCCATCCACAACCATTTCAACAATGTAATCAATTTCTACAGCAATATACTAATTGGAAAATTGAATATTGCGATAGTAGTTCCAGTGCTATGCAAAAAGTGGCTAAAATTAATTCAGCTAAAGTGGCTGTATTGGGTAGTGAAATTGGCGGCGCGTTATATGGCTTGACCATTTTAGAACATAATATAGCCAATCAATCGAATAATATGACCCGTTTTATTGTTATCGCACGTGATGCAGTACAAGTATCAGAGCAAATTACCGCTAAAACTACATTATTGATCGCGACCAGCCAACATGCCGGTGCTTTAGTCGATGCATTATTAGTATTGAAAGAACATAATATTGTTATGAGTAAATTAGAATCTCGCCCTATCGATAACAAACCATGGGAAGAAATGTTTTACATTGATGTACAGGCAAACTTACTCTCATTAGATATGCAACATGCTTTAGAAAAGTTAACTGCAATGACACGCTCAATAAAAATTTTAGGCTGCTACCCAGCTGATAATTTAGTATCTACCGATGTTGCTAACTAAAAAACCGGTTGTATAACCGGTTTTTAAAAAGTATTAATAACAGTAAATTAACGGCTAATATCATTAGCTTGTTGTAATAATGTATTACTTTCTTGCATGAACCGTTTAGCATCTTGACCAAACCATTGGCTAATTCTCTCAAATTGAGAAATAAACTCTTCCTTATCTTTCTCTTTAAGCAATCCAACAGAATGACCAAAACTTTGGTAATATTTAGCAATTAAATCAATGTCTTGATCGGATGCCATAATAATATCTGCATAAAGCTGTGGATCCTGAGCAAACAGACGTCCAACCATTGCTAACTCTAATCGATAAATAGGCGATGAAAGGGTTAACAATTGTTGCAGATCGACTTTTTGTTCTGATAAATATCGTCCATAAGCAAAAGTAGTAAAATGACGAAGTGCCTGGATAAATCCCATACATTTATCATGTTCTACAGCATTAATTTTATGTAATCTGGCTCCCCAAACAGTAAATTGTTCTAATAACCATTGGTATGCTTGTGGATTTCTCCCTTCACAATAAATAATAACCTGTTTAGCAATACTATTTACATCTGAGCCAAACATGGGATGTAAGCCAACAACAGGCCCATTATGCACTGATAACATAGCTTCAAGCGGTTGCTGCTTAATAGAAGATATATCCATCAATAATGTATCTTCATACAATTTTGGCAATTTATGGATAACTTCTAGCGTTGAGTGAATGGTAACACTAATCATTACTAGCGCCGCATTAGCCAATAATTTATCAGCTCTATCCCAATCTTGTTCGCTCAAACTATGAACTTCATAGCCCGAGAGTCTAAATAAGCGACTAAATAATTTTCCCATCCGACCTTGGCCGCCTACAATGATAATCGGCCCTAGATCAGCATTTAATTTTTTAAATCCTTGATTATTTTCATGTAGGTAAGATTCTCGCATAATGCGGCGTAAGATATCTTCAATCAGATCAGGAGCAATACCTATTTTTTCCGCTTCTTTGCGACGCGCCTCCAACATTGAAGCCTCACGCTCTGGCACATAGATAGGTAACCCTTGTTGGCTTTTTACCTCACCAACTGCCGTCACTAATTGCATTCTTTTTGCTAATAAAGCTAGTAATGATTTATCGATTTCATCAATTTGTTGACGTAATTGTAATAATTCTGCTGACATCAATTTACCTTGAATTAACTTGCTTTTTCTAGGGTTTTAATACGCTCTTTAAGTACTGAACGAATTTTAGTATGTAATTTTCTTAATACTGCCTCTGTTGTTTCCCAACTAATACAAGCATCAGTGATAGAAACACCATATTTCATTTTAGAACGTCATTGCTCTGAAGATTGACTTCCTTCATTAATATGGCTTTCCAGCAGCATACCGGTAATTGACCGATTACCATTTGTAATTTGTTCAATAATAGATTCAACAACCTGCGGTTGACGGCGAAAATCTTTTTGGGAATTATCATGGCTTACAATCAATCATTAAAGAGGGTGATAAATTAGCATTGCGCATCTGTATTTCACAATTTGCAATATCTTGCACACTGTAATTTGGCTTTTCCCCTCCTCTTAAAATGATATGACCATCAGGGTTACCTTGCGTTTGTAATAAACAAACCTTACCTGATTGATTGATACCCATAAACCGATGTGGCATTGCAGCAGCTTTCATTGCATTAATTGCTGTAACTAAATTACCATCAGTACCATTTTTAAAACCAACCGGCATGGAGAGTCCTGAAGCCATTTCACGATGTGTTTGCGATTCAGTTGTTCTAGCACCTATAGCGGACCAACTAAATAAATCACCTAAATATTGTGGGCTATTTGGATCAAGTGCTTCTGTCGCTAATGGCAATCCCATATCGACAAGCGATAATAGTAGTTTACGTGCGATATGTAATCCTTTTTCCATATCAAAAGAACCATCCATCATTGGATCGCTAATCAGACCTTTCCAGCCCGTAGTGGTGCGTGGGTTTTCAAAATAAACCCGCATGACAATATATAAACTATCACTCAGTTCGATTGCTAGCTGCTTTAAGCGATGAGCATATTCCAGCGCTACATCTACATCATGGATAGAACAGGGGCCACAAATGACTAACAACCGTGGGTCACGATGCTGAATAATATCAGCAATAATTCTGCGAGATTGGCTAATTATTTGCTGGTTCTTATGATCCAATGGATAATATTTTTTAAGTTCTTTCGGTGTAATTAAAATGTGTTCATCGGAAATATTAACATTATTAAGCTCATTTTTTTGCATGATCATTATTTTTACCTGTTTAATTTTTTTCCTACATTGCATTACACCGATTTGAAATTCAGCTATACCATAACACTCACTGTAAATAATACAATCCAATGGCGACGAAAAATAGTAACATTTACTTTACTAATAAAATAAAAGCAGAACAAAAAACACATAATATAATGAAAATAAACAAAAAAATTTACACTTCAAATAAAGAAAAATATTTTCCCGTTTATAAAAAATTACACAAAAGATTTAATGAAAATAACAACGAATAATGCAATAAGCTGAAAATAGCTAATAAAAAAGCTCGCAAAAATCGCGAGCCTTTAAGATTTTTAGGATGAAGCGAAAAGCGAATTATTTAGTGTTCAAGCGCTCTTTAATACGAGCTGCTTTACCAGAACGCTCTCGCAGGTAGTACAATTTAGCTCTGCAAACAGCACCACAACGTTTAACTGTGATACTGTCGATAACTGGTGAATGTGTCTGGAATACACGCTCAACACCCTCACCATTAGAAATTTTACGAACAGTAAATGCTGAATGCAAACCGCGGTTACGAATAGCGATAACCACGCCCTCGAATGCCTGCAAACGTCTTTTAGAACCTTCAACCACCCATACCTTAACTTCTACGGTATCTCCTGGACGGAATGAAGGGATATTTTGCTTCATTTGCTCTTCTTCAAGCTGTTTAATAATGTTGCTCATAATTACTCTCTTACCCTAGGTAAACTGATATATACAAGACAGTGTGATAATACAATGTCTCAATTAATACGTTGCTGTTCTTCATATTCCTGTTGGAATTCTGCCAACAACATTCTCTGCTCGTCAGTCAGAGCTAGGCTTGTTAGAAGTTCAGGTCTTCTAAGCCAAGTTCGGCCTAGTGACTGTTTTCTTCTCCAACGCTCTATTTCAGCATGGTTGCCCGACAATAAGATGCTCGGAACTTCCATACCTTCTAACACCTCAGGACGGGTATAGTGAGGACAATCAAGTAACCCAGTCATGAAAGAATCTTCTTCCGCTGATGCATGATGCCCTAATACACCAGGAATAAACCGGGAAATTGAATCGATCATTACCATTGCAGGTAATTCTCCTCCGCTAAGAACATAATCACCAATTGACCATTCTTTATCAATTTCAGTTTCAATGATCCGTTCATCAATACCTTCATATCGACCACAAACCAAAATAAGCTTTTTATTTGCCGTCAATTGGCAAACACCTTGCTGATTAAGTTTGCGTCCCTGTGGTGAAAGATAAATTACTTTAGCATCTTCACCGATCTCAGATTTTGCTGCATGAATGGCATCTCTAAGAGGTTGCACCATCATCAGCATACCTGGACCACCGCCATAAGGGCGATCATCTACAGTGCGGTGCCTGTCGTGAGTATAATCTCGCGGATCCCAACACTGTATATTCAATAGGCCATTTTTTACTGCACGACCTATCACTCCATACTCGGTTATTGCGCGAAACATTTCTGGAAACAGGCTAATAATCCCAATCCACATCTTGCGTTCCACTCATAAAACCTTCAATCGGCGTTTAAAATCCAGGATCCCAATCTACTTCAATTGTCTTAGTAGTAAGATCAACGTTTTTGATCACCTGTTCATCAAGAAACGGTATTAGCCGTTCTTTAATACCGAATACATCTTTCAGATTTGCCTTGATTACCAGTACATCATTTGAGCCTGTTTCCATTAAATCATGAACATAGCCCAAACTATAACCTTTAGTAGTTATGACCTGGCAACCAATTAGATCCTTCCAATAATACTCACTACCTTCAAGTATAGGTAGTTGTGCTGAATCGACGATAATTTCGTAATTAGCCATTGAATTAGCAGCACTTCTATCATCAATATGCTTTATTTTGATGATAATATCTTGGTTATGATGTTTCCAACCTTCTAATTCCAGTTGTTGCCACTGACCTGAACGTTGAATAAACCAAGGCTGATACTCAAAAATATCTTCGCTATATTCGGTGGATGAAAAAACTCTGAGCCAACCACGAATGCCATGCGCAGAGCCTAATTTTCCTAACACAATAGGATTAAAAGGGATCTTAAGGCAAACCTCTTTGCTCACCACCACCACCGTAGTAAATTAAGCTGCTTTTTTTGCTTGTTTGATCAGTGTCGAAACACGATCAGAAACTGATGCACCCAAACCAACCCAATTTTCAACACGATCTAAATCTAGACGCAACTCTTCTGCATTACCTGATGCGATAGGGTTAAAAAAGCCTATACTCTCAATAAAGCGACCATCACGTGCATTACGGCTATCTGTGACAACGATTTGATAAAACGGACGCTTCTTTGCGCCACCACGAGCTAAACGAATTGTTACCATAACATCCTCATTAGTTAACAAAACAACCAGACCCTATCGAGGAATAGAGTCTGGTTGTATATAAAAAGCCTAAAGATTATACTCTTTTTTCAGATAAAAAGCAATCAAAATCACGAATTGTTTATTTAATGCCTGGTTGTTAACCGCCAGGGAAACCCGGTGGCATCATACCTTTCATCCCACGCATCATCTTAGCTAACCCGCCTTTTTTTATTTTCTTCATCATGCGCTGCATATCATCAAACTGTTTAAGTAATCGGTTAACATCCTGTACCTGTGTGCCAGAACCAGCTGCAATACGCCGCCTGCGTGATCCCTTAATAATCTCTGGTTTTTGTCGTTCTTTAGTGGTCATCGAGCTAATAATCGCTTCCATTCTAACCAACACTTTATCATCCATTTGTGACTTAACCGCATCGTGAACTTGGGATATGCTTGGCATTTTGCTTAACATACTCGCCATACCACCCATATTTCGCATCTGTTTAAGCTGCTCAAGAAAATCATTTAAATCAAAACTATTCCCTTTTTTAAGTTTATGAGCAAGCTTCTCCGCCTTTTCACGGTCAACTTTGCTTTCTATCTCTTCAATCAGTGATAAGACATCTCCCATACCAAGAATACGAGAGGCAATTCTGTCAGGATAAAAAGGTTCTAAGCCATCAATTTTCTCGCCTATACCCAAAAATTTAATCGGTTTACCTGTAATATGGCGGATTGATAATGCAGCACCACCACGAGCATCACCATCAATTTTCGTTAATATAATACCGGTTAATGGCAACGTTTCATTAAAAGACTTAGCAGTGTTAGCGGCATCTTGCCCGGTCATCGCATCAACGATAAATAGGGTTTCAATTGGATTAATAGTCCGATGGATTGCCTGAATTTCTTCCATCATGGCTTCATCAACATGCAGACGACCAGCAGTATCGATGATTAGCACATCATAAAATTTTAATTTTGCATGTTGTAGCGCATTAGTCGCAATCTCAACGGGTTTCTCGCTGGCAGTTGATGGAAAAAAATCAATCCCGACTGTTTGAGTGAGTGTTTCTAATTGCTTAATAGCCGCAGGACGATAAATATCAGCAGAAACCACTAAAACTTTTTTCTTCTGTTTTTCTTTTAATAATTTGCCTAATTTAGCCACAGTGGTGGTTTTACCCGCACCTTGCAAGCCGGCCATAAGAATAACAGCGGGAGGTTGTACGGCTAAATTTAAAGCGCTGTTCTCCTCGCCCATCGCTTTAATGAGCTCATTTTGCACAATTTTAACGAATTCTTGGCCCGGTGTTAGGCTTTTATTGACATCTTGACCGACTGCACTTTCTTTTACCGATTGAATAAATTCGCGTACGACTGGCAAAGCAACATCAGCTTCTAATAACGCCATGCGAACTTCACGTAATGTTTCTTTAATATTGTCATCAGTCAATCTTCCACGACCACTAATATTGCGCAATGTACGCGAAAGTCTGTCAGTTAAATTATCAAACATGTGCTTAACTCAATTCTGTTAAAGGGATCTGCTGTCAGTTAATTTTTATTATAACACGATGATAATTCAATCTCTGCATCTAGTTTCATAAGAATAGTGAACAACTGTTGGAGGCAATGCTGGCAAACGCTATACTAACTAGCTCACATTTAATAAATTAGCTAACAAATAAAATATTATGCCAGTATTCGCTATTATCGCCATGAGTACCTATTTTTTGAGTGTGATACTCATCATGCCAGCTTTAGCTGGTAAACAAAAACTGTATGCCAGGCTAACACTCATATTAGCGGTTATTGCTCTGGTAAGTCATGGTATCGCATTAAAAACATTGATCTTTGTTAGCGGAGGTCAGAATTTAACTTTATTAAACTTAGGCTCTATCGTCAGTTTGTTAATCAGTATCATTATGACTATTGTTGCCTTTAACGGCCGCGCCTGGTTCCTGCTACCAATCGATTATAGTTTGTCTATTATCAACTTACTATTAGCAACCATTATGCCCGGTGAATTTATTACCCACTTAGAAACAAGTGTGGCAACTTTTATTCATATCGGGCTAGCATTATTAGGCTATGCAACCCTGATAATTGCCGCTTTATATGCCCTACAGTTAGCTTTATTAGACTATCAATTAAAAAATAAAAAATTAATATTTACACCTGATATGCCACCATAAATGGTTATTGAACGTAAAATGTTCCACATTATACAAGTTGGGGTCATTTTACTGACACTCACCCTCGGGACAGGAATGATGTTTATGGATAATGTTTTTAATAAAGAAAACATCCATAAAGCTATTTTATCTATTTGTGCTTGGGTTATTTACATTATTTTGTTATGGGGTCACTTTCATCACGGATGGCGCGGTAGAATGGTGATTGTTTTTAATCTGATTGGCGCATTTATTTTAACATTGGCTTTTTTTGGTAATCGATTACTACAGCATGTAATCGTCATTTAATTTTTTAGACTATTTTGGCTTTGTTGAATACCGATCCTGACGCTGTGTGGCATACCCAACAACGTCATAAGGTTCAGCGCTTTGACCATCGCCATTGCTTCACCTACCTGAGCCTCATAGTCACGCAGGCTCAGATGGCCACCCAGCAAAGTTTTTATGCGGAACATCGCTGTTTCTGTCACTGAACGCCGGTGATAACCCACTTTCTTTTTCCACATATCATTACTCCTGCTCAGACGCTGATTCGCCACCGCATGGTTACGTTCATGGTACTTGTCCGGCCAGTATTTCGCTCCGCTTCGCGGCGGGATAAGGGGCCTGATTTTCTTTCTTAGCAACGCATCGTGGCAGTAACAGGCGTCATAAGCACCGTCTGCTGACACTTCCCTGATTTTCCGGTGGGTTTGGTTAATCAGGCCCGGCAGTGCCTGCGCATCTGTCGTTCCGCTGAGCGATAAGTCGGCACAGATAATCTCATGAGTCACACTGTCTGCTGCCAGATGAAGCTTGCGCCACACTCTTCGTCTGTCAGCCCCATGCTGCCTGACTTTCCATTCACCTTCGCCAAAGACCTTCAGACCGGTACTGTCGATGACCAGATGCGAGATTTCACCACGCGTTGGCGTTTTTATGCTGATGTTGACGCTCTTTGCTTGTCTGCTGACCAGCGAGTAGTCCGGACAGCACAGCGGCAAAGACATGAGTTTAAAAATCGAATCAACGAAGCCCTGTAATGCCCGGAGCGACAGGTTAAACACACGCTTCATCATCAGGACAGTGGTAACAGCCATATCGCTGTAGTAAAGCGGCCGGCCACGACCTTCAGGCGAAGAACTGTCAGTCCATCCAGCGATGGCCGACTCATCAAGCCAGACCGTCAGGGAACCGCGTTGTCTGAGTGCCTTGTTGTACGCAGGCCAGTTGGTAATTTTAAACTTTTGCTTTGCCATGGGGACCTGATGTTGAAACGAATTTAGCGATCAGCTCCGCCAATCACCTAAAAGTTCGATTTATTCAACAAAGCCGACTATTTTATGATTAACTAATGAACAACATAGGAATTTTACCTTGGAGCAGGTCTCAACAAGTACTTTAATCATCATACTTATTGTCATGGTTATCTTATCAGCCTATTTGTCTGCCTCAGAAACAGGAATGATGACCCTTAATCGATATCGATTACGCCATTTAGCCAAATATTGCCATCAAGCTGCTCGTCGCGTTGAATCACTATTAAAACAACCAGATCGCCTAATCAGTCTTATTTTGATTGGTAATAATCTGATTAATATATTGGCCTCATCGTTAGCAACTATTGTTGGTATGAGACTTTATGGTGATGTTGGTGTGGCCATCGCTACTGGTATCTTAACTTTTGGATCCTAGTTTTTGCTGAAGTGCTACCAAAAACAATGGCGGCACTTTATCCAGAAAAAGTGGCTTTTCCTAGCAGTCTTCTGCTTAAACCGCTACAGAAATTGATGTTACCCATTGTTTGGTTATTTAACACCATCACCCTTATGTTCATGCGTTTCTTTGGTATTAAATCACCCATTATTAGTAGCGATGCGATTAGCAAAGATGAATTGCGTACGATTGTTAATGAATCCAAAAGTAAACTCTCTCGTCGTAATCAGGATATGTTGATCTCAATCTTAGATTTAGAAAAAGTCACTGTAGGCGACATTATGGTTCCTCGCAATGAAATCGTTGGGATTGACGTTAATACTGAATGGAAATCGATTATCCGCCAACTAACTCATTCACCACACGGTCGAATTGTTCTTTACCGAGATACTCTTGATGATATTATAGGCATGCTACGTGTTCGTGAAGCCTATCGACTAATGGTCGAAAAGAAAGAATTTAACAAGCAAAATCTAATCAGAGCTGCGGATAAAATTTATTTTATTCCAGAGAGTACGCCATTAAATACACAGCTAATAAAATTTCAACGTAATAATGAAAAAGTAGGTATTATTGTTGATGAATACGGTGATATTCAAAGGCTGGTAACAGTAGAAGATATTCTTGAAGAGATTGTTGGAGATTTTACTACCTCAATGTCTCCCAGTTTAGCCGAGGAAGCTTTACCACAAACCGATGGTTCTGTATTAATTGATGGTACTGCTAATATACGCGAAATCAATAAAGCTTTTGATTGGCACTTACCGGTTGACGGCGCCAGGACTATCAATGGTCTGTTATTAGAAAAACTAGGTGACATTCCAATGCTAAATATTGAAATCTTAATAGGTAAGTACCGTTTTATAGTATTAGCTATCAATGGCAACGTGATTAAACAAGTTAGAGCAATGCCGATTGACCTGCCCTTTACGATAGAACAAAAACCATCCTAGCTATCATTTTAGCCGCTTTTTATAGGCTATTTTTATGATGATAATTGCGTTAACTTTTCTTTCAATAACATTAGTTCGTTATTTTTATTAACCACAATGCCACTTTCAATCACATTGCGAGCAATTTGCTGAGCTTCAACTAAAGAGTGCATTTCATAAGTACCACACTGATATTTATTTAACTCAGGTATTTGATTCTGAGCCGTCACTTTAAGTACATCTTGCATAGCCATTTTCCAGGCATCAGCAACAGATTGTTCATTAGGCTGGCCGATTAGACGCATATAAAATCCTGTACGACAGCCCATCGGTGAAATATCAATAATCTCTACATCGCTACTATTGAGGTGATCACGCATAAAACCGGCAAATAAATATTCTAATGTATGGATGCCTTTCTCCGTTAATAGCTGTTTGTTTAGCACACAAAAACGAAGATCAAATACCGTGATCGCATCACCATGCGGAGTCTTCATCATTTTAGCAATACGCACAGCAGGTGCTTTCATCTGGTTATGATCAACCATAAAACTATCAAGTAATGGCATTACTGTGATCTCCAAAAAATTAATTTTTTACAAAATAAATGGAACTTCCTTTCATATCGCAAGTCTTACATAACCAAGAAGCGAAAATTGTTATCATCCTATTCTCTAAGAGATTTTATGTTGGCCACTTCAAAGTGGCCATTTCTTTATTCTTACCCGATATGGGCCTTTAAGTAACGCTCAAAACTTATTTTATCCGCTTGTTCAATTGCAAAATGTTTGCTAATCGAGGTGTGACTAACATTAGCAAACTCAGTTTCAGTAATAACTTCATAAGGTTCATTGCTTAATTGTTGATGATAGGTCTTAGCTAATTGCAAACCATATTGACTAATACTTTGTTCACTCATCGGGGATAATATTTGGCCAGAATAAGTAAGATCTGGATTTTCAAACATTGCTATCAATTGAGAACAAATTTCACGATATCGTGTATTGCCACTAACATCTAACACATCAGCAACTCTAATTAAATCATCAAATAATATCTGCCCTACCTCTTTTAAAGGTCTCATTGATTCACCACAACCCACACCGATTATTTGTCCAGGTTTACGACCTTCAAGGATCACTCGATTCCAATTCGTGCGACAACAATTTAATTCTCTTTCATCCATCACGGGCGCATCCGCTAATACACACCAGATTAAAAAGAGATCAAGAAAATGGATCTGCGCTTCATCAATACCAATGGCAGTAAATGGGTTAATATCCAAAGCTCTAACTTCAATATATTCGATTCCTCTATTTAACAATGCATCGGATGGCGACTCATCACCAATAAGCACTCGTTTGGGTCGAATCGGCGCATATAACTCATTTTCAATTTGTAAAATATTTGTATTCAGCTGCAAATGTTTACCATCTTTATTGTATATACCTAATTTTGTAAACTCGGGAGAAGGCTGTTTTATTGCTTGCTTAAGACCAGTAACATAAGTCGTTAGATCATTAAAGGTGATTTTCAGATCACTTTGGGATTTGTTGGTATATCCCAAATCACTCATTCGTAGCGATGTGGCATAAGGGAGATAATAGGTTCCTTTAGCTGTCTTCTCAAAAGGAAGATGCCTGGCATTTCCATGCAAAAAAGAACCACAAATTGCAGGCGAGGCGCCAAATAAATAGGGGATAACCCAACCAAAGCGATAATAATTACGAATGAGTCGAAAATAACCAGCAGAAATTTCATCCTTACCACTTTCGGCATCCTTAACACCAACCAACGCTTGCCAAAATTCAATCGGTAAAGAAAAATTATAATGGATCCCTGCAATTGTTTGCATTAACGCCCCATAACGATTCTTTAATCCTTCCCGATATAAAGTTTTAAAACGACCAATATTAGAAACACCATATTGAGCCAGTTTAATGTTATCTTGGCTCTCTATAAAACAAGGCATACTTAATGGCCACATCAATTCATGATCAAGATGACGTGCTGTATAACGATGTAAATCTCTTAAAAATGCTAGAACGTGCCCAATATTATTATCAACTGGGGTGATGAATTCCAACAAAGCTTCAGCAAAGTCAGTCGTGATCCACGGATGAGTTAACGCTTTCCCTAAACTATCAGGGTGAGGAGACTTAGCTAGTCCGCCTGTTGGTGTAATTCTCAGTGTTTCACGTTCAATACCTCGACGAAGACCATGTAAAATATTAGGACGTGCCTCTAACCATGATAGCGCTTTTGATACATTCGGGATCAAATTGACCTCCCGTTATCCGTTCGTTATTTTTACTTTTAGAAAAGTTACTTTAGCGTAAATAATTAAAATTGTCGCCGTCTAGATTATCTAGAGCAAATCATTAAAGTAATCGTATATTTTATTAACAAACACATTTTAATTATAAAACAAAAAACCCTGCCGTTAATTGACAGGGTTTTATGATATGGCGCATCCAGAAGGATTCGAACCTCCGACCTCTCGGTTCGTAGCCGAGTACTCTATCCAGCTGAGCTATGGATGCACTATCAAAATGGCGGTGAGGGAGGGATTCGAACCCTCGATGCAGCTATTAACCGCATACTCCCTTAGCAGGGGAGCGCCTTCAGCCTCTCGGCCACCTCACCATCGAATAAGCAACGAGACAATTTCAAACCATCTCTCTGTTGCTTGGCGCTCATATTACTTTCCCAGACTGAGAAGTCAAACAATTTTTCCGATCTTTTTATGTTCTTTAGTTCATTTGCACATTTCACAATCAAGATGAGTAGTTTAACAACGAAATAAAATAATATGGCATTCTATATTCACCAATAAAAAATCATCAAAACAGGAAGATTAACAGAAAAAAACAGATCAAAAGTAGGTTCTTATCCTTTAATAAAGAAAACCATTCCAGAGTAAAATAGTTAACCTAAATATTTTCTTTTTATAAGTTATGTCAGCTAATAATCGGCTTTGTTGAATAAATCGAACTTTTAGGTGATTGGCGGAGCTGATCGCTAAATTCGTTTCAACATCAGGTCCCCATGGCAAAGCAAAAGTTTAAAATTACCAACTGGCCCGCGTACAACAAGGCACTCAGACAACGCGGTTCCCTGACGGTCTGGCTTGATGAGTCGGCCATCGCTGGATGGACTGACAGTTCTTCGCCTGAAGGTCGTGGCCGGCCGCTTTACTACAGCGATATGGCTGTTACCACTGTCCTGATGATGAAGCGTGTGTTTAACCTGTCGCTCCGGGCATTACAGGGCTTCGTTGATTCGATTTTTAAACTCATGTCTTTGCCGCTGTGCTGTCCGGACTACTCGCTGGTCAGCAGACGAGCAAAGAGCGTCAACATCAGCATAAAAACGCCAACGCGTGGTGAAATCTCGCATCTGGTCATCGACAGTACCGGTCTGAAGGTCTTTGGCGAAGGTGAATGGAAAGTCAGGCAGCATGGGGCTGACAGACGAAGATTGTGGCGCAAGCTTCATCTGGCAGCAGACAGTGTGAATCATGAGATTATCTGTGCCGACTTATCGCTCAGCGGAACGACAGATGCGCAGGCACTGCCGGGCCTGATTAACCAAACCCACCGGAAAATCAGGGAAGTGTCAGCAGACGGTGCTTATTACGCCTGTTACTGCCACGATGCGTTGCTAAGAAAGAAAATCAGGCCCCTTATCCCGCCGCGAAGCGGAGCGAAATACTGGCCGGACAAGTACCATGAACGTAACCATGCGGTGGCGAATCAGCGTCTGAGCAGGAGTAATGATATGTGGAAAAAGAAAGTGGGTTATCACCGGCGTTCAGTGGCAGAAACAGCGATGTTCCGCATAAAAACTTTGCTGGGTGGCCATCTGAGGCTGCGTGACTATGAGGCTCAGGTAGGTGAAGCAATGGCGATGGTCAAAGCGCTGAACCGTATGACGTTGTTGGGTATGCCACACAGCGTCAGGATCGGATAACAGCTGTAGCAGAGGGAGCCATCCTGTCGGCTAATTCTGATTTATTCAACAAAGCCCTAATAATCTATTGATTTATTTGTAAGTATTTTAAAAAATGCGTTGGTATCTAACAATTAAAATCCGGCATTTGATTCATAATGTAAAAAAATACTAAAAAAAGACATTTTTTACAATCTATCTAATTGGTTTTATAGGATACTAAGCTTGAAAAAATACAGACATAAAATAGATGGCAATAAGAAACATCGCTCATTCTATAAATATAATGAACATATACCTAAGAATGAACGCTTTACTAAAAATTACTGATTATTGGGCTGGCATTTTTCAGCTTGGATCCGTTGATAAATTTCTTCACGGTGAACAGAAACCTCTTTGGGTGCATTAACCCCTATACGTACCTGGTTGCCTTTTACACCCAGCACCGTTACTGTTACCTCATCGCCTATCATGAGCGTTTCACCAACTCGACGAGTCAGAATAAGCATTCTTTGCTCCTTGAAAATTAAAAAGAGTCGGGTCTCTAGGTTTCCCCGCTATTATCCATCACACACCGTGAAAACGTAAAGCCGTAAAGCAATGATATTTACCTAAAGTATTTAACCTAAAGAAATCATCATACTAATATTGTAGCTAAAAATATAATTTTGTACTTAGGTCATTTAAAAACAATCCGTTAAAGGTTGCATAATTAAGTTATGCAACCCTCATGGTTAATTCATGTCAAGCGCGAATTAACCCACTCTTCAACTGATGCTAATGCAGCAGGAAGTGCTGTTATATTAGAGCCGCCCGCCTGAGCCATGTCATGGCGACCACCCCCTTTTCCGCCTACTTGCTGCGCAACAAATGAAATTAAATCACCAGCCTTTATTTTAGCAGTCAAATCATTGGTTACACCAACAATTAGACTGACTTTATCATTACTTATAGTAGAAAGCACAATAATTGCTGATTTTAATTGATTTTTTAAGTCATCAACAATGATACGTAGCTGTTTAGGCTCAGTGTTATTTAACTGAGTAACTAATAAGCTAACTCCGTTAATTGTTTTAACTTGTTGACTTAAAGAAACGCTTTCTTGGGCAGCTTGTTGCCCTTTTAATTGATCTAACGACCTTTCTAATAACTTAACTTTATCTAATGTCGTTTTAATTTTTTCCATTAGATTATTAGCATCACCTTTCATTAATTGGCCAATTTCAGCCAATAAATTGGATTGCTGGTGAAGATCATCTATAGCAACTTGTCCGGTTATAGCTTCTATCCGCCGAATTCCCGCTGCCGTACCCGATTCGCTGCTAACACGAAATAATCCTATATCGCCAGTCCGATTGGCATGAGTACCGCCGCATAACTCAATAGAAAAATCGCCGATACTAAGAACGCGTACCTGTGCATCATATTTTTCACCAAAAAGCGCCATCGCATCTTTTTCTTTTGCCGCCTCTAAATCCATTAATGTCGTTATAATAGGATCATTTTTACGAATTTGATAATTTACGATATCTTCTATTTGGCGTATTTGCATCGGCGTCATTGCAGCAAAATGAGAAAAATCAAAACGCACATATTTCTCATTCACTAAAGATCCTTTTTGGCTTACATGATTTCCCAATACATCACGCAAAGCGGCATGCAACAAATGGGTAGCTGAGTGATTGAGACGAATAGCGTTACGACGTTCAATGTCAATTCCTGCGTCGACCGAATTATTTACCGCTATTGAGCCAGTCATTACCTTACCAATATGTCCAATTGCTTGAGCATATTTTTGTGTGTCAGACACAGCAAATTGACAATGGCTATTGCTAAGTATACCGCTATCACCAACCTGACCACCTGACTCAGCATAAAAAGAGGTTTTATCTAGAATAATAATCCCTTCTTCACCTTGGTTTAATACATTGACAGGCTTACCATGATGAAAAATAGCCGTTACTGTAGCTTGTTGGTTGTTATTTTCATAGCCTGAGAAATCACTATGTCTATCTACTTTCATGGCATCATTATAATCGGTCGCAAATCCACTCGACTCTCGCGCTCGCTCTCTTTGCTGCTCCATCGCAGCGTTAAAACCTAACTCGTCGACTTTAATATCACGTTCACGGCAAACATCAGCGGTTAAATCAAATGGGAAACCATAAGTATCATAGAGCCGAAATGCGATTTCACCAGCTAAAGTGTCGCCTTGTAATTGTGCTAATTCGTCATCCAGTAGTTGCAATCCACGCGCTAAAGTACGAGCAAACTGTTCCTCTTCATTCTTCAATGTTTTTTCAATCGTTGCTTGTTTAGATTTTAGCTCGTCAGCTGCGTTACCCATTACCTGAATTAATGATGCAACTAATTTATAGAAAAATGTCTCTTTCGCTCCTAGCATATATCCATGACGAACCGCTCGACGAATAATACGACGCAATACATATCCACGTCCTTCATTAGCAGGAAATACACCATCACCAATAAGAAAAGCGCTTGATCGAATATGATCAGCGATGACGCGTAATGATTTATTATTTAGATCCGATAAAGCAATCACTTTAGCAATAGCAGCAATTAATTGACGAAATAAATCAATCTCATAATTTGAGTTAACATGTTGTAATACTGCGGCAATACGTTCAAGCCCCATTCCTGTATCAACAGAAGGTGTTAGAAGTGCCTTTAAACTGCCATCAGACTGGCGGTTAAATTGCATGAAAACAATATTCCAGATTTCAATATAGCGATCACCATCCTCTTCAGGTGACCATGGCGGCCCTCCCCAAATATGTTTACCATGATCATAAAAAATTTCTGTACAAGGGCCACAAGGACCGGTATCCCCCATTTGCCAGAAATTGTCAGAAGCATAAGGGGCACCCTTATTATCACCTATCCGAATAATACGCTCAGCAGGAATACCAATTTCTTGTTGCCAAATTTTATAAGCTTCCTCATCAGTGTGATAAACGGTGATCCAAAGTCGCTCTTTGGGTAAATTAAACCACTGCTCACTTGTCAGCAGTTCCCAGGCATATTTGATTGCATCCTGTTTAAAATAGTCACCAAAGCTGAAGTTACCTAACATTTCAAAAAAAGTATGATGGCGAGCGGTATAACCAACATTCTCTAAATCATTATGTTTGCCTCCAGCTCGAACACAACGCTGTGCAGTTGTTGCTCGAGAATCAGCTCTTTTATCCAATCCCAAAAATACATCTTTAAATTGGTTCATGCCTGCATTAGTAAACAATAATGTTGGGTCATTATTTGGTACTAATGAACTACTAGGTACAACTTCATGCCCTTTAGTATGAAAAAAGTCGAGAAACGCTTGACGGATCTCAGCGGTGCTTTTACTACTCATAATTATCCTGAAATCAAGCTGGAAAAATAGATCTATGACTTGAGGTGATAAATACATTTTTATCATCAATCAAGTTACCGACGGCATTTTTACCTGGCAAACCTGAGAAATCCTTAAATTGTTTTATGACTAAATCGGTGACAAGGATCTACTAACTGACAAGTATTAATACATCGCTCAAATTCTCAGGCTTTATAGGTACATCTTTCCCTAAATATATCGTTTTCTACCTAATACAACAACGACTAGTCTGATTAGTTTAACATAAAACGATTTAACTATTACGCAGGGAAACTAACACTACATTAACACTATTTCATTATATTTATTTTCCTATTATCGGGACAAAGCGGTTAAATTTTGTCTCCATCTACATTTAGAAAGATAATTGCCAATAGATAACTCCAGTGGCTAATTTCACTTAGTTTAAATTACGTATAAGCTATAGTTATCAGCTAAATAGAAGATTAAGGAAAGCAATAGCGTAAGTCTAACACAAATTAATCAAAAACTGCGCCTGAATATATTAAGCCAATAATAACAATTTGCTATATATAACAAAACAAAGCACTTTTTGTAAAAAATGAACTAATCATATCCATTAATTGTTAATAATATTGTAAATTCTAAGACTATTTTACTAAAGTGTGTTTCAAATCATAATTCAATCTAACTTGTATTAATAACTAATTTATAATAAGCAAAAGGCCATATCCAGATCGAATATAGCCCATAGATTTAATCAATTTTATTTATTAAGTTAAAATTCTTCTGGTAATGAAGTTTCCTCTACCGCTTCTGTCACAAAATCAGAAGCAGCACTACTAAATTCACCAGCGTGATTAAGCAACATATCCCGTAATTTTTTATCTAATTCAGTGTAAATTTGTGGGCGTTCTTTCAAATAAACTGTCGCATTTGCTTTTCCTTGACCTATTTTCTCGCCATTATAACTGTACCAGGCACCCGCTTTTTCAATCAATTTATACTTCACACCTAGATCAATAAGCTCACTATAGATATTAATCCCTTCTCCGTACAAGATTTGAAACTCTGCTTGTTTAAAAGGAGCCGCAACCTTATTTTTTACTACTTTAACGCGAGTTTCGCTACCAATAACTTCTTCACCATTTTTGACGGAACCAATACGTCGGATATCAAGACGCACTGAAGCATAAAATTTTAACGCATTTCCGCCGGTGGTTGTTTCAGGATTGCCAAACATAACGCCAATTTTCATTCGGATCTGATTAATAAAAATTAATAGTGTATTAGAATTTTTTAAATTTCCGGCTAACTTACGCATCGCTTGACTCATCATACGAGCAGCTAGCCCCATATGTGAATCACCAATTTCACCTTCAATTTCAGCTTTTGGTGTTAAAGCTGCTACAGAATCGACAATAATAACATCTACTGCCCCAGACCGTGTTAAAGCGTCACAAATCTCCAGTGCTTGTTCACCGGTATCCGGCTGTGAACAAAGTAAATTATCAATATCAACACCAAGTTTTTTGGCATAAATAGGATCTAAAGCGTGTTCTGCGTCAATAAAAGCACAAGTCTTACCTTCACGTTGAGCTGCCGCAATAACCTGTAATGTTAACGTGGTTTTACCGGAAGATTCTGGGCCATAAATTTCAACAATACGACCTAATGGCAAGCCTCCTGCACCTAAGGCGACATCAAGAGATAATGAACCGGTAGAGACAGTTTCTACATCCATAGAACGATCTTCACCTAAGCGCATAATTGATCCTTTACCAAATTGCTTTTCAATTTGACCTAATGCGGCAGCGAGTGCTTTCTGTTTGTTTTCATCAATAGCCATTGTTTAACTCCCCCGAGCAATGAAGTGAAGATAATACTTCACTGCAGATAAGACGATTTGATATCGGTTATTGATAATTATACTGTATAACCATCCAGTATCAAGTTAATTTTTGATTATTTCTTTCAATAGTGTTGTTAGTGAAAATATCACGGCTTGGCGTCGGATCTGAATACGATCGCCTTTAAACAAGCAACAACGAGTTACTATCCTTGCAACAGAAAGAGATTTGCAAGCAAAACCAAACTGTACCAACCGGTTTTTCATCAGTACCACAACCAGGGCCGGCAATACCGCTAACTGAAACCGCAAAATCAGCATTAGCCCTAGCTAACGCTCTTTCTGCCATCTCTATGACAACTTGTTCACTAACAGCACCATATTTATGCAACGTATTTTTACTCACACCTAGCATATCATGCTTAGCTTCATTACTATAAGTAACAAAACCTCGCTGAAAATAGGCAGAACTACCTGAAATATCAGTAATGACTTTAGCAATCCATCCTCCTGTACATGACTCTGCACAAGTTATTGTTTTAACGTGTTTCTTTAGGCTATTAGCGGGCTTTGTTGAATAAATCAGAATTAGCCGACAGGATGGCTCCCTCTGCTACAGCTGTTATCCGATCCTGACGCTGTGTGGCATACCCAACAACGTCATACGGTTCAGCGCTTTGACCATCGCCATTGCTTCACCTACCTGAGCCTCATAGTCACGCAGCCTCAGATGGCCACCCAGCAAAGTTTTTATGCGGAACATCGCTGTTTCTGCCACTGAACGCCGGTGATAACCCACTTTCTTTTTCCACATATCATTACTCCTGCTCAGACGCTGATTCGCCACCGCATGGTTACGTTCATGGTAATTTGTCCGGCCAGTATTTCGCTCCGCTTCGCGGCGGGATAAGGGGCCTGATTTTCTTTCTTAGCAACGCATCTTGGCAGTAATAGGCGTCATAAGCACCGTCTGCTGACACTTCCCTGATTTTCCGGTGGGTTTGGTTAATCAGGCCCGGCAGTGCCTGCGCATCTGTCGTTCCGCTGAGCGATAAGTCGGCACAGATAATCTCATGAGTCACACTGTCTGCTGCCAGATGAAGCTTGCGCCACACTCTTCGTCTGTCAGCCCCATGCTGCCTGACTTTCCATTCACCTTCGCCAAAGACCTTCAGACCGGTACTGTCGATGACCAGATGCGAGATTTCACCACGCGTTGGCGTTTTTATGCTGATGTTGACGCTCTTTGCTCGTCTGCTGACCAGCGAGTAGTCCGGACAGCACAGCGGCAAAGACATGAGTTTAAAAATCGAATCAACGAAGCCCTGTAATGCCCGGAGCGACAGGTTAAACACACGCTTCATCATCAGGACAGTGGTAACAGCCATATCGCTGTAGTAAAGCGGCCGGCCACGACCTTCAGGCGAAGAACTGTCAGTCCATCCAGCGATGGCCGACTCATCAAGCCAGACCGTCAGGGAACCGCGTTGTCTGAGTGCCTTGTTGTACGCGGGCCAGTTGGTAATTTTAAACTTTTGCTTTGCCATGGGGACCTGATGTTGAAACGAATTTAGCGATCAGCTCCGCCAATCACCTAAAAGTTCGATTTATTCAACAAAGCCGCTATTAGCAAGATTATTACTTAATTCATAGAGCAGCTGCTCACTATTCATTTTAGCCATTTTCCTTTTTCATACATCTTGCGATATAGATACCAAATCCAGAGGATGCCAATTGCTACTGCAAAGGTTATACCAAACACTATTCCTATCGTAATAATAGAAATACCTGTTTTGAGCGCTAATTAATAAAAGACCAAGATAATTAGCATAGTGGTATTTTCACTTAAATTCTGAATAGCGACAGCATTACCTGCACCAATCGTCTGTTTGCCTTTTTCTTGTAGCAAAGCATTAAGCGGAACAATAAATAAACCACCTAAAACACCTAATATAATAAGGATCAAATAAGTAGAAAAAAGATGTTGTTACATTGATAAAATAATAATTATCACACCAATAAAGATCCCTACCGGCATACAACGACTAACTTTATTGAGTGTAATTATATGTGCCGCAAATCCGGCACCAATGATGATAACTATTGCCACCACCCCATTCAGCAATGTAGGTGTAGTATTATCGGTAATATTAAGTGCTATTGGCACCCAGAGCACTAATAAAAAACGCAGTGTTACACCGGCGCCCCAAAAAAGACTGGTACCAATTAAAGAAAATCGCCCGCCATGATCACGCCAAAGTGTTTTAAATAGACCAATAAAATTCAAAATTAGCTGGCGAAAAACCCATTTTTGTTTATTTTTAGCTGGCACTAATCGAGGAATATATAAATTAATCACCACCGCAATTACATAAAACAGGACACACATAGCTAAAGCATATAACAGATCGATATCGGCAAAAAAACCACCCGCAACAGAACCAAACAAAATTGCCGCTATTGTCGAAGCTTCGATAAAACCATTTGCTTTAACTAAATTATTGCCAGTAGTGAGCTCAGCTAAGATGCCATATTTTGCTGGCGAGTAAGCTGCTGCACCAATAACAACTAAACCATAGCAGAGAAAAGGATCCAGTCCTAATAGAATGCCTACCGCTCCGATCAACTTACTAATATTAGCTAATAACATGACCCGACCTTTAGCAAAACAATCTGCTATTTGTCCCACAAAAGGCGCTAATATAATATAAGTAAAAACAAACACCACTTGTAAGATAGGTTGGCTCCAGTCGGGATAAAGCTTGGCTTTGAGTTGCGCTAAAATGACAAATAATAGGGCATTATCAGCAAAAGCAGAAAAAAATTGAGATAAAAGTAGCGCTTTTATACCTCTAGTTAATAGCGGCGGCGATACTATTAAATCTTTCATCAAGACTCCTCATCCGCGATTTTTTTTAACGCCACAAAATCCGGTTTTCCACTGCCAAGTACAGGAAATGTTTTTAGGTAGCGAATATCTCTTGGTACCGCTAATTCAGGTAAGCCTTTTTCTTTTGCTGCCGCTAATAATCGACGACGATCTAATGTGTTATCGGTGGTATATAAGATCAGGCTTTCACCTTTATTATTGGTAGTTTTGATAACCACGCCATGCTGAGCATGGGGTGATAAACTGCCAGCAAGATGCTCGACTGTTTCTAGTGAAACCATTTCACCTGCTAGTTTTTCAAAACGTTTTGCTCTACCACGGATAATACAATAATCATCATTATCAAGTTCAACAATATCACCGGTATCATACCATCCTCCTCATTCTCTCCTTGGCTGTTTTTGGCATGAGGCGATTCTAAATGATTAGGATCTTCGACTCGTAAATAACCTTTCATGACATTTGGGCCACGTAACTGTAAACGGCCGGCTTTCTCAATACCTGACACCGGCAGTAGTCTGGTTTCAATACCAGGTAAAATTTGACCAACAGTATCAACTTTAGCCGCCATAGGAACGTTGATTGATACAATTGGGGCGCATTCGGTCACGCCATAGCCTTCAAGTATTCGGATACCGAATTTGTCGAACCAAATTTTTTTGTGCTTTCAATAAGTTTTTCAGCCCCTGCAACAACATAACGCACGCGCGCAAAATCATAAGGGTGAGCAAAACGGGCATAATGTGCCAGAAAAGTAGGAGTAGCAAAAAGTACTGTGCAATTTTTGTCATAAACCAACTCTGGGATCACCCGATAATGTAGTGGACTAGGATAAAGCAAGACATGACTACCTGAAAAAATAGGAATAAATAAACCTACCGTCAGCCCAAAAGCATGGAAAAGCGGTAATGCGGACATAAATAGATCTTTAGGGGTAAAATCAGCCACTGTTTTAACTTGCTCTACATTAGCCAATAAACTGGTATGGATATGAACTACCCCTTTAGGCGTTCCCTCCGATCCTGAGGTAAAAAGGATCAATGCCGCATCATCTGGTTTTGCTGGTATAAGCGCCTTTTTTGGCAATAGTAAGTGATATAGGATCCATTTTTTATCTTGCCAAGTCATGGTATTTTGCAGATCTTCTAAAAACATCCAATTGACTTCAGTAACCTGTTCAGGCAAATGTGATAACTTACCTTTTTCAATAAACTGACGAGAACTAAAAATTGTTTTAATGGATGCCGCTTTGATGGCATTTTTTAAGCCATTGCTACCAGCAGTATAATTCATCATGGCAGGGATCCGGCCACGTAATATTGCGCCAAAAATAGTAGCCGCCGTCATTGTTGCATTAGGTAAAAGTAAACCGATATGCTCATGTTTTTTGGTATAACGTTCAATAATAAGCCCAGCCGCTCAGGTTTTCTTGAGAAAACTTTGATAGCTGTCTTCTTTAAAACCAATATCTTCGATACAACCCGTGAAACGGCCAAAACTTTTCATCGCAGCAAAATAAGCTTCCATTAATGTTTGCTGGCAACGGCTATGCAATCGAGCCTCTTTCATAATCTTATAAAGTTGTGCTCCCGCCAGCCGACGACGGTCTGCCGCTCGTTTCGACTCAGGCATCGTAATTTTTGTTGCTGGTAAAATCGTTAATGTTATTTTAGGAAAATATTTAAGCTTAAAAATGCCGTGCAACCGACTGAAATAACTTAATTCAGGTCCATCAATTCTAATCGGAATAACTTTAGCAGCTGTTTTTGCCGCCACAAAAGCAGCACCATCATAAATTTTCATCAGTGAACCGGCTTTGTTGAATAAATCAGAATTAGCCGCCAGGATGGCTCCCTCTGCTACAGCTGTTATCCGATCCTGACGCTGTGTGGCATACCCAACAACGTCATACGGTTCAGCGCTTTGACCATCGCCATTGCTTCACCTACCTGAGCCTCATAGTCACGCAGCCTCAGATGGCCACCCAGCAAAGTTTTTATGCGGAACATCGCTGTTTCTGCCACTGAACGCCGGTGATAACCCACTTTCTTTTTCCACATATCATTACTCCTGCTCAGACGCTGATTCGCCACCGCATGGTTACGTTCATGGTACTTGTCCGGCCAGTATTTCGCTCCGCTTCGCGGCGGGATAAGGGGCCTGATTTTCTTTCTTAGCAACGCATCGTGGCGGTAACAGGCGTCATAAGCACCGTCTGCTGACACTTCCGTGATTTTCCGGTGGGTTTGGTTAATCAGGCCCGGCAGTGCCTGCGCATCTGTCGTTCCGCTGAGCGATAAGTCGGCACAGATAATCTCATGAGTCACACTGTCTGCTGCCAGATGAAGCTTGCGCCACACTCTTCGTCTGTCAGCCCCATGCTGCCTGACTTTCCATTCACCTTCGCCAAAGACCTTCAGACCGGTACTGTCGATGACCAGATGCGAGATTTCACCACGCGTTGGCGTTTTTATGCTGATGTTTACGCTCTTTGCTCGTCTGCTGACCAGCGAGTAGTCCGGACAACACAGCGGCAAAGACATGAGTTTAAAAATCGAATCAACGAAGCCCTGTAATGCCCGTAGCGACAGGTTAAACACACGCTTCATCATCAGGACAGTGGTAACAGCCATATCGCTGTAGTAAAGCGGCCGGCCACGACCTTCAGGCGAAGAACTGTCAGTCCATCCAGCGATGGCCGACTCATCAAGCCAGACCGTCAGGGAACCGCGTTGTCTGAGTGCCTTGTTGTACGCGGGCCAGTTGGTAATTTTAAACTTTTGCTTTGCCATGGGGACCTGATGTTGAAACGAATTTAGCGATCAGCTCCGCCAATCACCTAAAAGTTCGATTTATTCAACAAAGCCGTAATCAATGTAACAATAAAATAAAAAATATTATTATGTTAAAACCCGTTATAATAAACATAAAAAAATTATCAGACCTTTGCCTGGAATTTACCATTTAAATTTATTGAAAGAGAGGATGCATGAGCTATATTGTTGCTCTCACAGGCGGGATAGGAAGCGGCAAAAGTACCGTTTCAGATAAATTTGCATCCTTAGGAATAACAATTGTTGATGCAGACATCATTTCAAGACAAATAGTTATGCCTAATACTTATGCTTTTAACATGATAAAACAACATTTTGGTTCAACTATTCTAAATAACGATGGCTCTTTAAATCGAGCCAAGTTAAGAAAAAAAATATTTAGCGATCCAAGAGAAAAAAATTGGTTAAATAATTTGCTTCATCCATTAATACATCAAGAAACCCAACGCCAGCTAACTTTACTTAATTCCCCTTATGTAGTTTGGGTTGTCCCGTTGTTAATGGAAAATAATCTAGAGCACCTTGCCAACCGCGTGCTAGTCATTGACGTAACACCTGAAGAACAAATAGCTCGTATAATGAAACGTGATAGAATTAGCCAACAAGAAGCAAAAAATATTTTATCTAACCAAGTTAGCCGAACAAGTCGTTTAGAAAAAACTGATGATATAATTAATAATCACGATAATAACTTAACACTTGATGAAACTTTAGCGAAATTACATCAGAAATATTTGCAATTAGCTATGAATGCTTCTCAGGAAACACACAATGAGTAATACTATTTCTACTATTATTTATGAACATCCATTAAATGAGAAAATGCGCTCTTGGCTGCGCATGGAATGTTTGCTTCAGCAACTCATTGACTTGAAAAACATCAACTCATTAGCTAGTGGATTAGCTTTTTTTCGTGCCGTTTCTGAATTAATCGAAGTATTAGATCGCAGCGATATACGTGCAGACATTATTAAAGAATTAGATAAACAAAAAAACAAACTTAATCAATGGTGCAGTGATCCCCATGCAGATAAAACTCTGATTAAAAATCTTCTAAAAGAACTGCAAGAAAATCTCACTTCATTAAGAGAAGCACCACGCATTGGTCAACACTTACGGCAAGATAAAGTTATTAGTATTGCTCGCCAGCGGTTAAGTATACCCGGAGGTTGTTGTAGTTTTGATTTACCAGCCTTACATTTATGGTTAAATACGCCTAAAAAAGAGATAGACACTAGAATTAACTTTTGGATTGACGGCATCCTTCCGTTACGTTCCGCTTTAAATATGCTATTAAATTTGATCCGCAAGTCCAATACATTCAACAATCAAAAAAGTTATAATGGCTTCTATCAAGGTAGTGTAGAAAATGCGGATCTGATCCGAATAAAGTTACCGATAAATCTATCTCTATATCCTCAGATTTCTGGACATAAAACACGTTTTGCTATCCGATTCTTACATGAAGACAGTGAAAATGGTATTGTACCTGATGAATTACCATTTAAATTAGCCTGTTGTTAGGAGTCATTATGCCAGATAAGCTCACGGTAAAATGTCCGACTTGCCATAAAATTGTTATTTGGCAAGAGAGTAGCCCTTATCGCCCTTTTTGTAGCAAACGATGTCGATTAATCGATCTTGGTGAATGGGCTGGTGAGGAAAAAAGGATCTAAAGTCAACGAAATATTTCCGAAATAGATGATTGGAGTGAAATATCCGATGATCATGACATTAAAAAATAAGCTTAAAGTCAAAAATGCTATAAATTTTACCTGTACCATTATATAACCCTTAGGTAAGATAATTTCAAAACTTAGTTATAGTAACTTATCTGTGGGATAGGCAAACTCAAATCACGTTGTTGATTAGCATATCAACAATTACTCGGTTAGCAGGTGGAAATTCTTCGGCTACCAGTGATTTTTGCAAAAGCCAACGTGAAGATTGGCCTTCTTTTCCATAAGGCTGGCAATCCCACTGCTCTACCAGAAAAAAATGTAATGTTATTCTACGATCAGGAAATTCATGTTCAACAACCTGCAACAATTGACTGTTAATAACATCTATCCCAATTTCTTCTTTAAGTTCACGCAACAATGCTTCTACTGGTGTTTCGCCTATTTCTAATTTACCACCAGGAAATTCCCAAAAACCACCCATATGTGAATTAGCTGCCCGTTGGGTAATAAAAACTTCTTGTTTCGTATTTCTAATAATACCAATAGCAATATGTAGTGGTTTTTTTTTCATAAAAATAATTTAATTATTTTTGAAGTTTAAAGTAAAAGAGCGGATATATTTTCCGCTCCTGTTTTTAATTGTTTTAGCAACTGAGCTTTAACCTAAGCTACCATGACAATGCTTATATTTTTTACCTGAGCCACATGGACAAGGTTCATTACGACCAATTTTATGGCCTTGGGCCGCCATTTGAGCTTCTGTTTTTGACATCAATGCTTCATTTTCAATTTCATAGCTCAGGTGCTGCTTTTTCATAAGACGTTCTGCCTCTTCACGTCTTTGCTGATCAAGTATAGCTACTTCCTCTGGTAATCGAACTTCTACTTTGCTTAATGTGCTAATTACTTCATATTTCAGCGTTTCTAGCATATTGGCAAACATACCAAATGACTCGCGCTTATATTCCTGTTTTGGATCTCTTTGTGCGTAGCCTCGTAAATGAATACCCTGGCGCAAATAATCCATTGCAGCCAAATGCTCTTTCCATAATGTATCAAGAGTTTGTAACATGATGCCCTTCTCAAAATTACGCATCATCTCACTACCTACAATTGTCTCTTTTTCCTTATAAGCTGCAACCGTTTTTTCTAGAATACGTGCACGCAAAGTTTCTTCATGTAATTTGGGTTCTTTATCCAACCATTCTTGAACAGGTAATTCTAAACTAAAATCGTTGCTTAATCGCTTTTGTAAACCATCAATATCCCACATTTCTTCCAAAGATTGGGGAGGGATATAAGCATCAATAGTTACGGTTATAACATCTTCACGAATACTGTCAATCGTTTCACTAACATCACCACCATCTAATAAATCATTGCGCTGTGAATAGATAGCTCGATGCTGATCGTTAGCAACATCATCATATACTAAAAGTTGTTTTCGAATATCAAAGTTACGGCTTTCAACCTTACGTTGTGCATTAGCAATTGCTTTCGTTACCCAAGGATGTTCAATCGCTTCACCAGGTTTCATACCCAATTTACGCATAATTCCTGCCACTCGATCAGAGGCAAAAATACGCATCAAAGAATCTTCCATTGAAAGATAAAAACGGGATGAACCGGGATCACCTTGGCGTCCAGAACGCCCACGTAATTGGTTATCAATACGACGGGATTCATGGCGTTCTGTACCAATGATATGTAAACCACCAGCAGCAATTACCGCTTCATGCCGCTCTTGCCATGCTGTCTTTATTTTATCAATTTGCTCCTGACTAGCGTCCTCTAGTTTATTGATTTCTGCTTGCCAGCTGCCTCCTAATACAATATCTGTACCTCGCCCCGCCATATTAGTTGCAATAGTCACTGAACCTGCCTGCCCGGCTTCAGCAATAATATCTGCTTCCATTGCATGGAACTTAGCATTTAAAACATTGTGTGCAATTTTAGCTTTAGTTAGCTCCTGAGAAATTAGCTCTGATTTTTCGATTGAAATAGTACCTACTAATACCGGTTGGCCTCGGCTAGTACATTCACGAATCTCATCAATAATGGCAGCAAATTTGTCCGCTTCAGTCATATAAACTAAATCAGGTAAATCATTACGGATCATCGGACGATTAGTTGGAATAACAATTGTGTCCAATTTATAGATAGATCTAAATTCGAAAGCTTCTGTATCAGCAGTACCGGTCATACCGGCGAGTTTTTCGTATAGCCGAAAATAATTTTGGAAGGTAATTGATGCCAATGTTTGATTCTCATTTTGTATTTCAACACCTTCTTTTGCCTCAACGGCTTGATGCAATCCATCTGACCAACGGCGTCCTTCCATTGTCCGTCCAGTATGTTCATCAACAATAATAATCTGACCGTCTTTAACAATATAATCTACGTCCCGACTGAAAAGTGCATGAGCACGTAGGGCAGCCATGACATGGTGCATAAGCATAATATTAGCTGGAGAATATAATGACTCCCCCTCTTTCATTAAATTTGCTTTCGCTAATAATTGCTCAATTAATTCTAATCCACGTTCTGTCAACGTAACTTGACGTGATTTTTCATCAACAGAAAAATGCCCTTCTCCTTGAAAAGTGTCTGAATCTTCTTTTTCTTGCTGCTTAAGATTAGGGATTAGTTTATCCACCTTTTTGTATAGATCTGAACTATCTTCTGCCGGTCCTGAAATAATCAATGGGGTACGAGCTTCATCAATTAAAATAGAATCAACCTCATCGACTAATGCATACTGGAGTTTACGCTGCACACGCTCTTCCGGACTAAAAGCCATGTTGTCACGCAGATAATCAAAACCATATTCATTATTAGTCCCATAGGTAATATCTGCGGCATAGGCTTCACGCTTCAATGTAGCAGGCATACCGGGTAAATTAATACCGACTGTCATACCAAGAAATTCAAACAATAGCCGATTATTTTCTGCATCACGCTTAGCTAAATAGTCGTTTACAGTAACAATATGGACACCCTTACCCGTTAAAGCATTTAAATATGCAGGTAATGTAGATGTTAATGTTTTACCTTCACCAGTACGCATCTCTGCAATACAGCGCTCATTGAGTACCATCCCCCCTAGCAACTGAACATCAAAATGCCGCATATTAAATACCCGTTTACTGGCTTCGCGAACGGTGGCAAACGCCTCTGGGATTAAATCATCTAATGTTGCACCTGATTTAAGGCGATGGCGAAATTCATCAGTCTTGGCTTTAAGTTCTTGGTCGGAAAATTTTTCAAATGCAGGCTCTAACTGATTAATAATATCAACAAATTTACCTAAACGACGTAAAGTACGATCATTACGACTACCAAAAATTTTTGTTAGTAACTTAGTTAACATAAATATTTTTTCTCAATTAAGGCGGTGTTCTTGTTAGAATCCGCCTATATTATCTATTTTCAACCAATATAATTAATATATTCAGTTGAACAATGGTTGCTATAAGAATCAACGAAAAGTCTATGAAATTTGTGTTAAGGACCAGCTCGAATACCCTGACCCCAAGCAACCCATAGCGCAGTTTGGTAGGTAACGTGGTAAGAAGATTGTGTTAATAAATAGCTGAAATTTTGCTCATTAGGATGAAAAACACTCAAATTAATCATAGAGTAAAGAGTGTCAAGCATATTATAAAGCGAAATTGGTTTGTTGTGCGCAATTAAGTTGGCATCCAGCTGCTTTTGTGTCTCTTGGGCTGAAAAAACAAAAGTCAGCTGACGGATCATATTACGTAAAGCATGCTGATGCCAATAATTTGCGCCACAATTATAAAAAATACGATATTTACTGGCAGCTATTAGATGATCTAATGCTAAATTTTGCTGAGAATGGGGTAATAACTGGCTAGTATGTGACATATTTTCAGTCACTTTTGCCAAAGTTGTAGGTATACCAATACTAGCCGTTACAATACCTAATAGCAGGTGCGGCCAAAAATATCGTTTACCAAAATGTCGACAAAGATCTAATATATTCATTAAATATCATATAATATAAGAGTTGGAGTAAAAAATGCGCGATAGTTATCCCCAATCTTTAAATATTTTGTTAAAAGAGAGCAACCTTGAGTCCAATACCTTACAAACGATTCAACAGCGCGCGCAGGCATTAATTAAACTCAATAATACTGTTATCAGCCTACTTCCTATCGAGGTAAAGGCTTGGTGTCGAGTCTCTAATTATCGTCAACATATTCTTATTCTAGAAGTTACAAATGCTAGCCGAAAAGTACGACTAAACTATGAACTTCCTTCGCTACTCTCAACATTACGTAACACTATTTTACCATCTTTATCTTCAATCAACATAATGATTAATCCATCATTATCATCTAAAAATTCAAAAAATTGCTTATCATTGCAGCAAATAGCTATAAAACCATCAAAACAGATAATAAGCCAGCTAAGCAAAGAAAATGCAAAGACAATTCGTAACCTAGCAAAAAGAAGTCCAAAAAAACTAAAGGAAAAATTAGAGCGGCTAGCTGCATTGGCCGGAGAGAATACCAAAGCAACTAGCAATAAAGATTAGTGTTGAATAAAAAGCATCAACGAAAGTAACGTAAGAGAGAGAATAATCCACTGATGTACCATAGTTAGAATATCCTGCTTAAAATAATATATCTCATATTATTATTGTCGAAGGTGTTTTAAATGCGACTGGCATTTCAGATTCATCTTCGAACGTCACCATATCCCAAGCAGATTCCGTCGCTAAAACAGCCTGCAATAATTTGTTATTCAATGCATGGCCTGATTTATACGCGGTAAACGCACCAATTATATTATGACCACACATAAATAAATCACCAATAGCATCTAGCGTTTTATGACGTACAAATTCATCTTCAAAACGCAAGCCATCTTCATTTAATACGCGATAATCATCAACAACAATCGCACAATCAAAGCTACCGCCCAAACATAACCCTTTAGATTGTAAATACTCAATATCACGCATGAAGCCAAACGTACGCGCACGGCTAATATCTCTAACAAAAGATTTTGCCGAAAAATCTAGTTTATAACGTTGAGTACTACTATTAATAGCAGGATGATTGAAATCGATAGTGAAATCTAAGCTAAATCCGTTATAAGGTGCTAGTTCAGCCCATTTATCACCATCTGTAACTCGGACACTCTCTTTAATACGAAGAAATTTCTTGGCGCTGTTTAACTCTTCAATGCCTGCATCTAACAATAAAAATACAAAAGGCGCAGCACTTCCATCCATTATTGGAATTTCTGGTGCATCTACCTCAATGATAATATTGTCAATTCCTAGCCCTGCCAATGCAGCATTCAGATGTTCTACCGTGGAAATACGTACATCATCTTCATTGACCAAGCAGGTACATAGCATAGTATCACGTACCGATTTTGCCTCAGCCGGGAAATCAACCGGTGGATTTAAATCTGTACGGCGGTAGATGACCCCGGTATTGGCCGGTGCTGGACGCAATGCTAAAGTGACTTTCTTGCTAGTATGTAAACCGACGCCCGTCGCTTGAACAATACCTTTTAGTGTCCTTTGTTTGATCATCATTTTCTCTCACATAGTTAACAGTCTTGCTAATCCTCACTCCAGGATTAGCAAGATATTTTAGCACACAAAGCGGAGAAACCAATCAATTGTTAACTAATCAGCCTGTTTTCTTAAAAAAGCTGGAATATCAAGATAGTCCGGCTCTTTATTTGATTGCATATTTTGCTCATTCACCACTTTAGCAGCAGATTTTTCCTCTGTTAACGGCGTCATAGCCGGCATTGAGCCTTGCATCTGCTGATAACGCTGCTCTAGCGATGATTTTTGGGCTGTTTTGTTAGTAACCAATGTGATTTCTGGCCGCTTATCCATACCAATTCCTGTAGCAACCACGGTCACCCGTAACTCATCATTCATTTCAGGATCCAGTGAAGTACCGATAACAACTGTTGCATTATCAGAGGCAAATGCACGAATGGTATTACCCACTGTTTCAAATTCATCAAGCCGTAAATCAAAACCTGCGGTAATATTAACTAATACACCACGAGCGCCCGATAAATCGATATCTTCCAACAAGGGGCTGGAAATTGCCATTTCTGCCGCTTCCTCAGCTCGATCTTCACCTCGTGCTACGCCTGATCCCATCATAGCATAACCCATTTCAGACATGACGGTACGAACATCTGCAAAATCGACATTCATTAAACCTGGACGAGTAATCAGCTCAGCAATGCCTTGAACCGCGCCTTTCAACACATCATTGGCGGCACCGAATGCATCTAGCAAAGAAATACCGCGTCCAAGCACTTTTAATAATTTATCATTCGGAATGGTAATCAAGGAATCAACATGCTTAGACAGTTCTGAGATCCCTGTTTCAGCAAATGCCATGCGTTTTTTACCTTCAAAGTTGAAAGGTTTGGTCACAACCGCTACCGTCAGTATACCAATCTCTTTAGCAACTTCGGCTACAACAGGGGCTGCGCCGGTGCCCGTACCACCACCCATACCAGCAGCAATAAAGACCATATCTGCCCCATCAAGCGCATTGCGCAAGGCTTCACGATCTTCTTCAGCGGCATTACGACCAACTTCAGGATTCGCTCCTGCTCCCAAGCCTTTAGTAATACCATTGCCGATCTGAATAGTTTGTCCTACTGCTGTTTTACGTAATGCCTGAGCATCTGTATTAACAGCAAAGAATTCAACACCTTCGATGCGTTCACGCACCATGTGTTCAACGGCATTACCACCGCCACCGCCAACGCCGATGACTTTAATCACCGCGTCATTGGTTAATTCCATTGGTTCAAACATAATCTCTCTCCGTTTTGTGCCTTATATAGAAGCGAAGATTTGCTTCTTACAAAATTAAAATTCTTTTCTCAGCCAACTAGTGATTTTATGAAACCAACTACTCACTGATGTACGCTTATCCATTTCGGCTTCATTCCCAAGATGAGTCTGTTTGCCGTAATGCAGGAGCCCGACAGCTGTGGAGTAATAAGGCTCCTGTGCATAGTCCGTTAAACCAGTTATATTTAATGGCTTACCGATGCGTACCTGAGTATGGAATACTCTTTGGGCACATTCGACTAGACCATCAATTTGAGCACCGCCTCCTGTTAAGACAATACCCGCTGCCAGATGATGTTTAACACCTTGCTGACGTAATTGTTCTTGCAATTTCAAAATCTCGTCATTTACTAAGTTTAGCAACTCTGTGTAACGTGGCTCGATAACTTCAGCTAATGTTTGACGTTGTAAACTTCTTGGCGGCCGTCCACCTACACTTGGTACCTCAACATTTTCGTCTTTACTAACAATAGTACCTAATGCGCATCCATGGCGAACTTTTATTGTTTCCGCATCACTAGGGGGAGTACCAAATGCATAAGCAATATCACTTGTCACGACATTACCAGCATAGGGTATAACCTTTGTATGGCGCAGTGCACCGCCAGTATAAACGGCTATGTCCATAGTTCCTCCGCCAATATCGACGACACATACCCCCAATTCACGTTCATCTTCCGTTAAAACGGAATAACTTGACGCTAAACCGGCAAAAATTAATTGATCTACTTTTAAACCACAACGTTCAACTGCTTTGACAATATTTTTGGCCATATCATTATGGCAAGTAATTAGATGTACCTTAGCTTGCATACGTACACCTGAAAGTCCTACTGGATTTTTAATTCCTTCTTGATAATCAATCGCATATTCTTGTGGTATAACGTGTAAAATTCTATGCTCATCACGGACCCGGACAGATTTAGCAGTATGAACTACGCTATCTACGTCATCTTGAGTAACTTCATCCTCAGAAATAGGCACCATACCTATTTCATTTTGGCAACTAACGTGCTTGCCAGAAAGCGCCAGATAAACCGATGATATTTGGCAATCTGCCATCAATTCTGCTTGATCAATAGCTCGCTGCACACATTTAACGACTGATTCCAAATCATTCACACCGCCTTTATCCATCCCTCGAGATGGACAATTGCCGACACCAATAATATTTACCATCCCATCAGGCAGAATTTCACCAACCAGCGCAGAAACATTGGAAGTTCCAATTTCAAGACCAACTACTAATTTTCTGTCCGTCGTTTTAATCATCGTTAATTTGCCTGTATCTGATCAATCAGCAGTCTCAAACTATTTCAATTCAGTGTGTAACAGGTTCGGCTAAAAGTGGTAACCAACCTACCGCAGCACCGCTACCATATCGCAAATCTATATATCCAATACGTTTATCTGTCACTTGTTTTAATAGTGGATAAAGCTCAACAAAACGGTTTAATCTTTCTTTAATATCCTGTTTACCGATATTTAATCGAATATCATTCGCTAAAACTAATTGCCACGCGCGTCGTGCAGTCATTGATACTGACTTAATGCTAAAATTATGTGGCGCTAGTTGCTTTTGCATAACACGATACATCTCTAATACTTCTTGCTGGCTGCCTTGTGGACCATATAGCATTAAGAAATTACCTTTAACATTTAGTAACGCTGGTAAGCTAAAAACAGAGCCTTCTGCATTAATAAAAAAGGTATCATTCCATTTGGCATAAGGCTTATATTCCACTAAATGAATTTTTAGTTCATCCGGCCATTGTTTACGTACCGTAACTTGCCTTATCCATGGCATGGTTTTTATTTGATTCTGGATCGCATTCACATCAATAGTCATAAATGTACCCGGCATACCTAGTGCCAATATTGCTTTTCTAACATTATCATCACGGGTGTAAAGGCGTTCTCCAGTGATCACCAGCTTGGAAATAGGCAATCGATTAACGTCTTTCATCCAATTTAACACCATCCACCCACTCCATATAATAGTACCCAATACTATCAAGAAGAAGATAATGCCTGCCAAATAAGAACCATTACTTCGGCCGCCATCGTTGTGACGCTCTTTAGGCTCTTTATTATGAACGTTCAATGATGCCTGCGGCATATTACTTAGCCAATTCCAAAATCTTTTTAACTAACTGTGAAAAACTCATTCCTGCTTGTTTGGCAGCCATGGGTACTAAACTATGACCGGTCATTCCCGGTGAGGTATTAATTTCCAATAAATAAAAAATACCATTGTTATCCCTCATGACATCAACGCGTCCCCAACCAGTACAACCAACCGCCTTATAAGCCGCTAACGCTAATTCATTCAATTGTTCTTCTTCAGTTTTCAACCCACTAGGACAAAAATATTGTGTTTCATTAGAGAGATATTTGGCATCATAATCATACAAAACGCCTACCGGTTGAATACGAATCGAAGGCAGTACCTGCTCCCCTACAATTGCCACGGTATATTCAGGCCCATTTAGCCATTTCTCAATCAGCACATCTTTGTCATAACGACAAGCAAACTCGAGCGCTATTCTTAATTCAGGCAAAGTGGTTACTTTACTCATACCAACGCTTGAACCTTCAAGACTTGGCTTCACAATCAGCGGTAAGCCCAAATGATAAACAGACTCAAAAAGCATTTCATCTGACATCATTGCTAACTGTTGCTTCTCCAGTGCTATATAGGGTGCAATCGGTAAACCTATCCCCGTCCATAACTGTTTAGTACGTAGCTTGTCCATCGAAAGTGATGAAGCTAAAACACCACTACCGGTATAGGGTAAACCTAAAAATTCTAAAACCCCTTGCACCGTGCCATCTTCACCACCGCGTCCATGTAAAGCAATAAAAACTCTATTATAACCAGCTTCTTTTAATTTGATGACAGCAAAATCTTTAATATCAACTGGATAGGCCTCTATTCCAGCATCACGCAAACCATTTACTACCGCCTCACCAGATTGCAGTGACACCTCTCTTTCGGCTGAATTTCCGCCTAAAAGCACGGCAACTTTATCAGCCATGATCCTTTCCCTCATTTGTTAGTATTGGCTGTAAATCTGTGTCAGCCAAATGACGTGCTATCTTGCCGATATTACCAGCTCCCTGTATAAGTATCAGGTCGTTATCTTCGATAATTTGTGCTAATGTTTCGCTAATTTGCTCATGTTCAGCGACAAAAATAGGATCCAATTTGCCTCGATTGCGAATTGTCCGACATAATGAGCGACTATCTGCACCAGGAATAGGCTCCTCTCCTGCCGGATAGACATCTAGCATTATCAATACATCAACCTGCTCTAAAATATTGGCAAAATCATCATATAAATCACGCGTGCGAGTATATCTGTGAGGTTGAAAAACCATCACGATACGTTTATCTGGCCATCCTTCTTTTGCTGCTTTAATAGTAGCATTAACTTCTGTTGGATGGTGACCATAATCATCCACCAGCATAACGCTACCTTTTTTGCCATTAACTTCAGCTAAAGGGAAATTACCTAAGAAATCAAAACGTCGACCCGTGCCTTGAAATTTTTCTAGCGCAGTCAAAATAGCACTATCATCAATTCCTTCTTCCGTCGCTACAGCAATAGCCGCAGTTGCATTTAATGCATTATGACGACCTGGTGCATTCAAGATAAACTCTAAATCAGTTCGGTTTTCTCGCGCTACAGTAAAGAAACCTTGATTGCCTCGTTGTTCATAGGATTTAATGCGCACATCTGCGTCATCACTAAAACCATAAGTGGTAATATAACGACCTATTTGCGGTAACAGCGAACGCACCACAGGATCATCGATACATAATATTGCTCGACCATAAAATGGCAGATTATGTAAGAAACTAATGAAAGTCTGTTTTAATTTCTCAAAATCACCATCATAAGTCTCCATGTGATCTGCTTCTATATTTGTTATAACAGCAACTAGTGGTTGTA
Organism: Arsenophonus endosymbiont of Aphis craccivora; assembly: GCF_013460135.1. Lineage (GTDB taxonomy): Bacteria > Pseudomonadota > Gammaproteobacteria > Enterobacterales > Enterobacteriaceae > Arsenophonus > Arsenophonus nilaparvatae. The sequence continues at coordinate 85,556 of NZ_CP038155.1, read as the reverse complement.
AATGTAAGAAAGAAGCGTCACTCTCATCGGCTTCTGCAATTAAATAGAGGCTAGTCCCTAGACGTGCATGAACTCCTGCTGCTTTCACTAATCCGCCATTGATAAAAGTTGGATCTAACCCTGCTTGCGCATAGATGCTGGCAATCATTGCGGTAGTCGTTGTTTTGCCATGGGTTCCTGCGATAGCAATTCCATGACGAAAACGCATTAATTCAGCCAACATTTCAGCGCGTCGAATGACCGGAATACGAGCTTCGCGTGCTGCAATAATTTCTGGATTATCGGCAGCGATTGCCGTAGATACGACAACAACGCAAGCATTTGCAACATTCTCTGGTCGGTGATTAAAATAAATTTTTGCGCCAAGCTCTATTAATTGTTCAGTAACCGTATTAGGTAACAAATCAGAACCACTAATTTCATAACCTTCGTTAGCCAATACTTCAGCAATACCGCCCATGCCAGCACCACCAATTCCAACAAAATGGATATGCCTAACCCGATGCATTTCAGGCACTGTTGCTCTTAATTTTGCTAATTGTTGTGTATTCACTTTACTATCTTCACTATTTCTATCGCTGATTTCAACATTCTGCAATGTAAAATCGGTTTCATTTAGCAACTTCAATTAAGGTTGCCGCCACACGTTTAGTTGCGTCAGTAATCGATGTCGCTCGTGCTTTTTTTGCCATATCCAATAACTGCGGACGCGACCATTGATGTAATAGATTCACCAACGCATCCGTTGAAAATTGCGGCTGCTCAACAATTTTCGCTGCTCCAGCCTTCTCTAACGGTAACGCATTCCAGTACTGTTGCCGATCTTTATGCTGAAAAGGAACAAAAATTGCTGGTAAGCCGGCAGCAGCAACTTCACTTACCGTTAAAGCACCTGCTCGACAGATGATGATATCAGCCCAAGCATAAGCCTCAGCCATATCATCAATAAATTCAGTTACTTTAGAATTATCTGATTTACCACATAACTTTTTATATAAAGTTTCCGTCATTTGCTGAGCACCTTTGCCCGCTTGATGCCAAATAGTCACCTTTCCATCTAGTTGAGCGGCTACTGCGGGTAATGTTTGGTTTAAAATTCTTGCCCCTTGACTACCCCCTATCACTAAAATTCGAATAGCGCCATCACGATCAATTAAACGTTCTTCGGGTTCAGGTAAGGCTAAGACCGTCTCACGAACTGGGTTTCCGACTACCGTAGCATTAGGGAATGCACTTGGAAATGCTTGTAAAACACGCTTAGCAATTTTAGCTAACCACCGATTGGTTAAACCTGCTACCCCATTTTGCTCATGCAGTACAATTGGAATATTAGATAACCAGGCAGCAATACCGCCTGGGCCAGAAACATATCCTCCCATGCCTAATACGACATCAGGTTGATAACGCTGCATAATCACTTTTGCCTGCTTTATTGCTTTAATAATTTTAAACGGAGCTACCAGAAATGCTTTGATACCTTTACCACGTAAACCAGAAATGTTTATAAATTCAATCTCAATGCCATGCTTAGGAACTAAATCTGCCTCCATCCGGTCAGCAGTTCCTAACCAACGAACATCCCAACCTTGTAGCTTTAAATAATTAGCCACTGCCAGTCCGGGAAAAACATGTCCTCCAGTACCGCCAGCCATCACCAGGAGGCGTTTTGGTTGGCTCATTTCGTTCTCCTTACAAATGCTTGTGCTCTCTTAAGGCGTGTTTCAAAATCGATACGTAACAAGATAGCAATGGCAATAAACATAATTAATAAGCTAGAGCCACCATAGCTAATTAACGGTAGTGTCAACCCTTTAGTTGGTAACATTCCGGCTGCAGCGCCAACATTAACCAACGCTTGGAAAGTAAACCAGATACCGATTGAACAGGCTAGATAACCGGAAAAATGTTGCTTTGCATCTAATGCCCGTTTGCCAATCATCATGCTGCGAAAAGCAACGAAAAATAACATTAAAAGCACTAACACAACACCGATATAACCAAGTTCTTCCGCTAAAACTGAGAAAATAAAATCAGTATGTGCTTCAGGCAAATATTCTAATTTTTGGATAGAATTACCTAAACCTTGGCCCCATAATTCACCACGCCCAAACGCCATCAAAGATTGTGTTAATTGATAGCCACTGCCAAAAGGATCCGCCCATGGATTGAGAAAAGAGGTTATTCGACGCAAACGATAAGGCTCAAAATAGATCAAGCCAATAACACCTACCGCACAAATAACAATACCGATAATAAACGGTGCTAATCTAGCACCTGCCAGGAATAGCAGTGCTAAAGTTGTCACAACCAGCACAATTACTGTACCTAAATCAGGTTGTAATAGCAGTAAAATAGCCATTAATATTAAAATGCACATCGGTTTGATAAAACCCAAAAACCGCGTTCTCACCTCATCAGTTTTTCTGACTAAATAACTGGATACATAGCAAAATAAGGCTAATTTTGCGATCTCAGCCGGCTGTATACGGACAATACCGGTATTAATCCAACGAGAAGCTCCATTAACTGAGCTTCCGGCAACCAATACCACTAATAACAATATTAGGGAGGTTATCAATAATAAAAAATTATATTTTTCCCACCACACCATTGGAATATTTAAGACTAATAAAGCTAAACCAAATGATAAAATAAGATAGATAACATCGCGTTTAGCAAAGAAAAAAGGATCTTGCGTTAAACGCTGCCCAACTGGCATCGATGCTGATGTCACCATAATAAAACCAATTATAGCCAGACCTAATGTAAGCCAAACCAAAGTACGATCATAAAGGATCGTATCCAGAACATCGTTATCCGGCTCACCGTTAGCCCAATTTGTTAGTCGTTTGAAGTTAAATATCATTCTTGACCTAACTCCTTTGCTAATTGGCTAAATCTATCACCCCGTTGTTCAAAGTTACGAAATTGGTCGAAGCTAGCACAAGCTGGTGAAAGAAGTACCATATCACCGGCTTTCAATTCCGGTGCGATGGCGCGCAGACATTGCTCCATTGTATCTAGTAACAAACTATTCGGTTTTAATTGTGCCAATTGATAACCATCACGGCCAAAACAACATAATTTAATGTTTTTTGCTGAGATATAGGGTTTTAATGGTGAAAAATCTGCTGACTTTCCCTCCCCACCCAATAATAAATAAAGCGTTCCAGCTACTTGTAAACCTTTTAAAGCGGCTTCTGTGCTGCTAACATTCGTTGCTTTAGAATCATTAACCCATTGAATACCTTGATTCTGATGAACTAATTGGCAACGATGAGGCAAGCCTGCATATTGAGTTAATGCCGTTAAACTTGCTTTTCTTGGAATCTTCACCGCATCCGCTAAAGCCAGGGCAGCCGCGCCATTAAGATAGTTATGCTGCCCAACTAACCGTATTTCAGCGGTATCAATAATCGGTTGCCCTTTTATTTGTAGTTCTTGGCAACTTGTATTTAATTGATAATCCCCACTATTAATGCCAAAACTGATACAACGTGCATCACGGCCCAATAGTGGCCAAGTTTGTGGTTCTTGTTCATTAATAATACAAACTTTAGCGCCAGCATAAATTCGTAACTTCGCAGCGCGGTACTGTTCAACACCTGTCGGATACCGATCCATATGATCTTCTGTCACATTTAATATGGTTGCTACCGCAGCCTTTAAACTTGATGTTGTTTCAAGCTGAAAACTAGAAAGCTCTAATACATACAAATCATAATCTTTTGCTAATAATGTCAGCACCGGCGTTCCAATATTGCCACCAACTGCCACTTGCCAATTAGCTGCTTTTGTCATTTCACCAACTAATGCTGTAACCGTACTCTTACCATTAGAACCGGTGATAGCAACTATCGGTTTATCTATTTCACGACAAAAAAGTTCAATATCACCAATAATTTCGATACCTTTATCTGCAGCTGTTTTTAATTCTGGAGTAGCAAGCGAAATACCGGGGCTTGCAACGATCAAATCAGCCGCCATCAACCATTCACTATTCCAACTACCACAGTGACAGACGACTTCCGCCGGCAATTTATCCTTACCTGGCGGTGTTATTCTGGTATCAATTACGCGTGGCACCACCTGGCGAGAGAGAAAAAAGTCGATACAAGATAGACCTGTCTGGCCTAACCCGATGCTGACAACTTTTTTGCCCTGATAATTAGCCATTATTAACGTACCTTTAATGTTACCAATCCAATCAATACCAGCATTAATGAGATGATCCAAAAACGCACAATGACTCGAGGTTCAGGCCATCCTTTTAATTCGTAATGATGGTGGATCGGCGCCATCCGAAAAATGCGTTGACCACGCAGTTTAAATGATCCAACTTGTAAAATTACCGATAAGGTTTCAACAACAAACACACCACCCATAATCAGTAATAAAAATTCTTGCCGTAATAAAACCGCAATCGTTCCCAATGCACCGCCTAATGCCAATGAGCCAACATCGCCCATGAAAACTTGCGCAGGATAGGTGTTAAACCATAAAAATCCCAAACCGGCACCAACAATTGCCGTACAAACCACGACTAATTCACCTGCGTGGCTGATATAAGGAATTTTTAAATAGTTGGCAAAATTGAAATTACCCGTTGCCCAAGCCACTAATGCAAAACCTGCCGAAATAAAAACGGTTGGCATAATCGCTAAACCGTCTAGTCCATCAGTTAAATTAACTGCATTACTTGTGCCAACAATAACAAAATAAGTCAGTAAAATATAAAACATACCAAGTTGTGGCATGACATCTTTAAAAAATGGTACAACCAATTGAGTGACTGCCGTATCTTTACCTGTGCTATATAGAGCAAATGCTATTCCCAAAGCCAATACGGATTGCCAGAAATATTTCCACCGAGCAATCAACCCTCTAGAGTTTTTACGTACCACTTTACGATAATCATCAATAAAGCCAATAACACCATATCCCAATAAAACGGCTAATACGCACCAAACATATGGATTATTTAACCGCGCCCATAGCATGACTGAAATCACAATAGAAGATAAAATCAACACACCGCCCATGGTAGGTGTGCCACGTTTGCAAAAATGCGATTCGGGACCTTCATCACGCACAATCTGACCTATTTGTAATTTTTGCAAATAGGAAATCAAATGGGGCCCCATCCATAGCGCAATCACCAAAGCCGTTAACAAACTGGTAATAGCCCGAAATGTCAAATAGGAGAAAAGATTAAAGCCAGAAAAATATTTAACTAAATATTCGGCTAACCAGACTAACATAAAAAGCACTCCTGTAAGGCGTGTACAACTTCTTCCATTGCTGTACTGCGCGAACCTTTAACTAAAACTGATACCGTTTCGTGTTCTTTTATTAATGGGATCAGTTTTGCAATTAACTCTTTTTTAGAAGCAAAATGCTCACCGCAACCACTCTGTTGACTAATAACGATAATTTGTTGACCAATACTTAACACTCGGTCAAGCTTCATTTGCTGAGTCGCCAAACCGACTGCTTGATGCCATTTTTCGGTCTGATCGCCTAATTCACCCATATCACCGACCACCAAAATACGGTATCCAGGCATTTGAGATAAAACATCAGCAGCAGCAATCATAGAGCCTGTATTGGCATTGTAGGTGTCATCTAAAATAAGTTTACCGGGCGCTAAATGAATTGGGTATAAACGACCTGATACCGGCTGCACAGCTGCCAATCCAAGCCTTATTTGCTCAAGCGTCGCACCAACAGACATAGCTAAAGCACTAGCCGCTAATGCATTAGCAACATTATGTTTACCGGCTAAGGGTAATAATATTGAGACAATACCGATTGGTGTATGCAACTCAAATTCGCTACCTATTGATTTCGTGGTAATATTTTCCGCATAAAAATCAGCCTGTTGCTGTTTCTCTATAGAAAAACGCCAAATGGTTTGTTGTTGTTTAAAATAAGATTGCCAATTTTTCCAATCATGGCTAGCCAAATTAATAACTGCCGTTCCTGTTTCCGCTAATCCCTGAAAAATATCTCCCTTTGCCTTAGCGACACCCGCTAATGAACCAAAACCTTCAAGATGAGCAGCAAATAAATTATTAACCAATACACTATCCGGTCTAACCATATTAGTGGTATAGGCAATTTCACCGATATGATTGGCTCCCATTTCAATCACTGCATACTGGTGCTCTGCCGTCAATCGAAATAACGTTAACGGCACACCAATATCATTATTGAAATTACCTGCAGTAAAAAGTGTTGTACCACATTGTGATAGAATGGCGGCCACCATCTCTTTAACCGAAGTTTTGCCAGAAGAGCCCGTCAGCCCTATAACCTTAGCTTTGATTTGTGATCGAACCCAAGCGGCTAACTTTCCCATAGCTAACCGCGTATCTTTCACAATAACTTGTGGACAGTGAATAGTTAACGGCCGCTCAACTAATAATGCCGTAGCACCAGCTGCAATAGCCTCTTTAGCAAAATGGTGACCATCAAAATGTTCACCCTTTAAAGCAATAAATAAACCATTAATGGATTGCTGGCGGCTATTGGTTGTTACCGTATCCAGCCATAAACTCGCTGCCTGCTGATCATTTATTTGCTGTAAAGCACCTTGGGTTACAGTAGCCAATTGCTTCAATGAAATAGGGATCATGCCATCACCCCCAATAGCCGGGCTACCGTCAAGCGATCGGAATAATCGAGCGGACGATCACCAATAATTTGATAATCTTCATGACCTTTACCGGCAATTAATATGACATCATCAGTATCGGCCTGCATAATCGCACTAGTGACCGCTTCCACTCGGCCAACAATCGGCATTGCCCGACCAGCATCAAGAAAACCGCTTAAAATATCATCGATTATGGCTTTTGGCTCTTCACTACGTGGATTATCATCGGTTACTATCACAATATCAGCATACTGTTCAGCCACACTGCCCATTAATGCACGTTTACCCTTGTCTCTATCACCACCACAACCAAATACACACCAAAGTTTGCCACGACAATGGAGACGGAGCGCAATTAATGCTTTTTCGAGTGCATCCGGAGTATGAGCATAATCGACAACAACCGTTGGCCGCCCTTGTGAGGTGAAGACTTCCATTCGTCCACAGACCGGTTGTATGGCATGTGATGATTTTATCACCGTATCAAATGGGTAACCGATCATTAAAAGTGTCGCCATGGCTAACATGACATTATTAACATTAAAAGCCCCCATTAGTGGGCTTTCTAGCAAACTTTTTCCCCAAGTCGAATTAAAATGAATAGTCGCCCCACGATCATGATAATCAACTTGCTCCACTAGCACCCAAGCACCCTGCCAATCAGTAGGTATGAGATCCTCCATCGAAACTGCACATGCTTGTGGCAATCTTGCAAGCCACTGCAAACCGGTATCATCATCTACATTGATAATCTGTTTATCAGATTTATGGCTTGAAAATAATAACCATTTTGCCGCTGCATAATTTTGCATATCACCATGATAATCAAGGTGATCACGACTTAAATTAGTAAACACAGCAGCGGTAAAAGGAATAGCAGCCACCCGACCTTGCACTAAGCCATGGGAGGAAACTTCCATCGCCACTAAGGTTGCCTGCTTGTCAACCAACAACTGCAATTCAGCCTGAACATCAACCGCCGAGCCGGTGGTATTTTCACTAGGTACAATTTGTCCTAATATTCCGTTACCAACCGTGCCCATTATAGCACTGACTTCGCCCAGCCCTTTAGCCCACTGAGCAATTAGCTGAGTAGTGGTTGTTTTACCATTTGTTCCTGTTACACCAATTAATCGCAATTTTGCAGCTGGATGTTGATAAAATTCTCCCGCTAACAGTGATAATTGATTATTCAAATCATTAATATAAATGACAGGGACGCCATGCATATATCGAATCGTTCCAGCTTTTGTCTCGCCTTGTGCTTCAGCAATAATTGCGGCGACACCTTGCGCTATCGCTTGAGAAATATATTGTCGTCCATCTGTTTGATGGCCTTTAATTGCTAAAAATAGGTCTCCTGCCGCTACCTTACGGCTATCAAGCGTCATTTCTCGTAACACCTTATCTGGCGCGTTAACACCCAGTGTTGCAAGTAAATCGCGTAGATTACGATCTGCCACCTGTATCCTCTTTTATCTTGTTAATTACTAATTCATTATCATCTTAGGTCAATGCATCAGGCTCTATATTCATTAAACGTAAAACGCCGCCCATAATGGCTCCAAATACGGGCGCAGAAACAGCACCACCGTAATATTTCCCCGCAGTAGGCTCATTGATAATCACAACCACGGCATAACGAGGGTTACTTGCCGGTGCTACGCCAGCCGTATAAGCAATATATTGATTAATATAATGGCCATCATTACCAACTTTTTTTGCTGTACCTGTCTTAATTGCTATTCGATAACCCTTCACTGCGGCTAGAACACCACCGCCACCAGGCAATGCAACACTTTCCATCATGCGAACCACCATCCGCATAATTGCCTCAGGAAAAATACGAGCTCCAGATACCGGCGGATCAACTTTTGTAATTGATAGCGGGCGATAAATACCAAAACTACCAATTGTTGCATAAACTCTCGCTAACTGTAGTGGTGTTACCATTAGCCCATAACCAAAAGAAAAGGTGGCCCTTTCAAATTCAGACCACCGCATTTTTTTATTAGGAAAGATGCCACTACTTTCTCCAATTAATCCTAAATTTGTTGGTTTACCCAAACCGAAACGAGCATAAACGTCTACCAGTTCATCGGCAGGCATCGCTAACGCTAACTTTGAAACACCAACATTACTTGATTTTTGTAAAATACCTGTAATCGATAACTCACTATACCTTGCTACATCTTTAATTTCATGACCACTAATTATATATGGTTGAGTATTTAACACACTATTGGCTTTGACAATTCCATTATTCAATGCACTAACGATTACCATCGGTTTAACTGTTGAGCCAGGTTCAAATACATCGGTGATCGCTCGGTTACGCATCACTTGAGTTGGAGTACCTGCAAGATTATTCGGGTTATAGGAGGGGCTGTTAGCCATCGCCAATACTTCACCCGTATGAACATCGACTAAAATAGCAGTACCCGACTCAGCTTTATGCTCCATTACACTGCGTGTTAATTCACGATAAACCAATGACTGTATGCGTTCGTCAATACTTAATACCAAGTCGTGGGCAACCTGACTATCAATGGAAGAAACATCTTCGATAACTCGCCCATAACGATCTTTACGCACTATCCTTTCGCCTGGAGCCCCAGTTAATAGATAGTTAAAGCTTTTTTCAATTCCTTCAATTCCCTGTCCATCAATATCTGTTACCCCAATTAAATGCGCTGCTACTGGACCAGATGGATAATAGCGACGAGACTCTTTACGCAAATAAATACCGGCTATTTTTAATTTGCTAATATATTCACCAACAGATGGATTCACTTGGCGCGCTAAATAGGCAAACCGACTGTTAGGGTTAAGACTAATTTTATGGTTCACTTGCTCGAGCTGGAGCCTTAGCTCATCAGCTAATGCTTGCCAACGTTCATCATTGGTTAATCCACCATTTTCGTAAATTATTTTCGGATCAGCCCAAATAGCATAAACCGGAACACTTACTGCTAGCTGACGCCCCTCACGATCACTTATCATGCCCCGTGCAGCCGTCCCTTTCTGAACGCGAAGCGAACGCATATCACCTTCTTTAACAAGCTCTTCCGGGTTAATAACTTGTAGATAAGTAACACGAATAATAAGACCAATTAATGCCAATCCTATGCCCGCACACAATAGCAAGAAACGCCAGCTAACATAGCTAACTTTTTCTTCGTACCGTCTTCTATACTTCACTGAGCGCGCAGGCTTCATGTTGTTTACCTATTGACTAAAACTATTTTGCAATCACAATATGTTCTTGTGTCGGATCTACATGGACCATTTGTATCTTTTCAACCGAAAGGCGTTCAACTCGACTATGATTTCCTAATGAGTTTTCTTCCAAAATCAAATTGCGCCATTCTATATCTAAAGATTCTTTTTCTTCTGTCATCAAATCCTTTTGTGCTGTTAATAATCGTGTTTGATGACTGACTGTAACAATTGAAATCGCTGATATGATAATCACTATCAATAGAATCAACGGGACAGCTCCGTGCCGAAAAATATCGTAACCAATCATCCTAATTAAGCTATATTTTTCCGCAGTCATTATCATTCCAACATTTCAGCAAAACGTACAACTGAGCTTCTTGCTCGTGGATTTTCGATAACTTCTCTTGCTGTCGGTTTCATTTTGCCTAACACTTTCAATATCGGGCTACCAATTGCTTTTAATTGCACATCGGTTAATGGTAATCCGACCGGGATTTTTGGTCCTCTGCTATGCTCGCGGATAAAACGCTTAACCAATCTATCTTCCAATGAATGAAAACTAATAATCGACAACCGTCCCAGCGGTGCCAATACCTTCAATGAACCCTCTAATGCTTTTGCTATTTCTTCTAATTCACTATTGATATAAATACGAATTGCCTGGAACGATCGCGTTGCTGGATGCTTATGTTTCTCTTTAAACGGACTAACTTGTGCTATCAATTCTGCAAGTTGTTTTGTCCGTGTTAATGGCTCTTCCGCTGAATGATGGTTACGAGCCACAATCGCTTTTGCAATTCTTTTTGCAAATCGTTCTTCACCATAAGTTCTCAATACCCAGGCTATATCCGATTCTTCCGCCTTCATCAGCCATTCAGCGGCAGATTGACCTGTCGTCGGATCCATTCGCATATCTAATGGTCCATCACGCATAAAAGAAAAGCCTCGCTCTGGATCATCTAATTGCGGTGATGAAACACCTAAATCAAGCAGTACGCCATCAATCTTGCCAACTAATTTTTCTTCTGCAATAAATGTCTGTAACTGAGAAAAAGAACCATGTTTAATTAAAAATCTGTCATCAGTGATCCTTTTTTCAGCGGCTGCCACTGCATGCGGATCTCTATCTATCGCGATCAGGCGCCCTTCACTGCCTAACCGGGAGAGAATTAATTGCGAGTGCCCTCCCAGGCCAAAAGTACCGTCAACATAAATGCCATTTGCTTTTATATTCAATCCATTGACTGCTTCATCAAGACGCACACTGATGTGTTTAAACCGACTGTCTGCCATATTAAAGAGATAGCTCCTGTAACCGCGTTGATAATTGGTTCATTTGTGCTGTGTTGAGCCTCAACATCCGTTTGTACTTACTGATACCAAGTCTGCTCATCCCATAACTCAAATTTATTAATTTGACCAACCCGCATAACTGCCTTTTTGAGCCCGGCATGTTGCCGCAAAGTATTAGCGAGCAAAAGACGACCTGCACTATCCATCTGACATTCACTGGCATGCCCAAGTAATAAACGCTGAACACGACTTTCAGCCGGATTCATAGTAGAAAGTTGTGATAGTTTTTTTTCAATAATTTCCCATTCAGGTAATGTATAAAGTAATAGGCATTGCTGATGAAGGTCGATAGTAAAAACCATCTGCCCTTCAGACTCCTCGTTCAGCATACCGCGATAACGCGTAGGCACGGTGAATCGCCCTTTGCTGTCGAGATTGACGAGTGTTGCGCCACGAAACATATCTCTTCAATCCTTATATTACAAAAATCACCACATTACACCACAATTTACCACTTACTATAGAGTTTACGAAGGGTATGAAAATCTTGTCAAGCAACAGCACGGTGCTGTGGTTTTATTTACAGAATAATGTTGGAAGATGATTGGTGGGTTTTCTGACGAGTAAAAAATTAAAAACAATTAACATTATTATACAATTGAATAAATTAATTTTTATACTTATTTCAGATAACACTTTATCCATACAAATAACAATTAATCAAGCTTCCCCAAAATTATTTGTCGTAAAATTTTAAAAATTATATTATTTATCAGTATATTGCAAATACTGATAAATATACAGTAACTTTTTATATCGCTTATCGTACAAAGTCTATACTTTGAATAGAAAAATATTCTATATTAGTCCGTGACTATTTTATGTGTGAAGCTTATTATTCGAAACAATTTTATTAGGAATTATCCGAATTATTACTATTTATTGTTATTAGTTTATTAATTTTTAAAAAATACGCCATTTTAATAGCGCATTTTTTAAATGTGATTAAATAATTTTTAACTTAAGTTAAATTTTACGACTTAAGCTACCTCTTCTACATAGGTCACGCTGGATACGTGTTACACCAATGCTTGGCTTATTATTTTCACTTAAACTGGCTAATACCAGTTCTATTACTTTATCAGCAATAGCTTGGTGACGTTGAACAACCGATAATACTGGACAAGTAAAAAAATCTAACAATTCATTATCACCAAAAGTTGCAATTACAATATCATTTGCTAATTGCCCATTACGCTTTAACATCACGTCCATTACTCCTTGTAACAGAGAAAATGATGTTGTAAAAAACGCTTCCGGCATTTCATTATGATTTAACCACTGCGCAAAAATTTCTTCAGCAGCATGACGTTCATAACTACTCGCATATAAATAAGTGACATAATGTGAATTATCTTGCCAAGATTCTCTAAATCCCTGTTCACGTAATAAGCTAACAGAAAGCTCTGGCAGAGCACCTAAATAGAGAACTTTTTTAACCGAAAATTTGTGTAATGCAGTTGCTAACATTTTGGCATCTTGTAAATCATCACCAACAACACTAATAAAATGCTGTTGTTCTAATGCGCGATCTAAAGCAATAATAGGTAATGAACGGTTAGTCCAGCGCTGATAAAAGGGATGTTCCGGGGCTAGAGCGGTAGAAACAATTATTGCATCCACCTGACGCTTTAGTAAGTGCTCGATACACCGAGTTTCGTTATCTGGTTGATCCTCCGAGCAGGCAATGAGTAACTGATACCCACATTGACGTGCCTTACGCTCAAGATAATTTGCAATCAGTGTATAACTGGTATTTTCTAAATCTGGGATCACCAAACCAATTGAATGGGTACGACCAGCTCGCAGACCTGCAGCAACCGCATTTGGATAATAGTTATGTTCCTTAACAACAGACATCACTCTTTCAATAGTCTTATCACTGACTCGATACTGTTTAGCTTTATCATTAATAACATAACTGGCGGTTGTGCGAGAAACTCCGGCTAGACGGGCAATTTCATCCAATTTCACGTTGATGACCCCTTTTACAAACAGGAAAAGTCTCAAAAGCTTGAGACAATAAATGTTGCTCCATTTTAACTTGCTGAAGAGATATTTTCACCGCAAAATTTGCTTTTTTTTCACCATGAAAACCCTATTAGAATTTAGTCTTGGTACATGGATTCAATTTCACGCTGATATCGTTGTGCGATGATCATACGCCTTAATTTTAAAGTCGGGGTTAATTTGCCATTTTCCATAGAAAAACCAATAGGTAACAGAGTAAAACGTTTTACTTGATGAAAACTGGCAAAATTCTTTTGCATTTCTTTAAGGCGTGAAGGCGTGAATCAAATAGTTCAACAATACGACTATTACGTAATAGCTCCAATCGACAGCAATATTTCAAATTAATTGAATGGGCACACTCTTCCAGTGCATCAAAACAAGGCACGATCAGTGCGGAAACAAATTTACGCGCATCAGCGATTACTGCAATATGTTCAATAAAACGATCTGGACCTAATGCCCCTTCAATCCATTGAGGAGCAATATATTTACCATTAGAGGTTTTCATTAAATCCTTTAACCGTTCGGTAATGAACAAGTTTCCGGCTGCATCAAGCTTACCGCTATCTCCTGTTTTGAACCAACCATCTTGGGTGAAGGCCTGTGCTGTTTCAGTTGGCTTATTAAAGTAGCCCCTCATTACAATAGGCCCTTTAACCTGGATCTCATTTTCCTGACCAATACGCACCTGAATATCAGATAGCGGTGTACCAATCGAACCTAAGCAATAATTATTCTCTTCCCAACAAGAAATTGTTGCGCAAGTTTCTGTCATACCATAACCATATTTGATATTGATACCGACAGCCAAAAAGAAGCTAATAACTTTATCATCAAGATGAGCGCCAGCGGCAGGTAAAAAACGTAACCGACCACCTAAAATCATTTTTAATTTATTTATTTAATACCCATTTATCCGCATTACTATAAAAAAAGGCTATGTCTGCGTTAAATGTTGTACATCGAACAGGCCCAAGGCTTCTTGCAGTAAAATCACAGGATTGATTAGGATTTTATGGCGCTCTATTATGCGTCTCCAGCCCAGATAATGCGTAAGGTACCTGGTGGCGACCCCATGAAACGAGCGCATCCAGTTTTTCAGTCTGCTGTCGTAGGCGTTAACATTCTGAATATGAAAAGGTCCATTCACCCTGCGCGTCTGCCTGAGGTTTACCGGGCAATGTGGTATTCCCTGTTCCCGGGCCACGTGGGCATAGATCTTCGTACTGTCGGTGCAAAGAATCGCATCCGCGTCGATCAAGGGCGCTAACCGCTCTCCGACATGCCGAATGTCAAGTTTATCCAGCTGGAAGTCGGCATGTTGACCGCTACGATCCTGAACCACCAGTACGGGGATCTGCTCGGCGGATATCCCCCGCAACCTGGCTTTTCCTCCCCGTTTTCGAGGAGGTCGTGGAAGTCCCCTCTTCCCTTTGAACGACTCAAGGAAGAAGGTTTCATCAGCTTCGACGATACCGGACGCATGAACTGCCTGATGTCCGGCAATCTGCTTCAGAAATCAGTGTCGCCAGCGGAACGCTGTATCCTTGTTTATGCCACAGCCTGTTGCGGCCTTGCGTACACTCAGACTCTGAATCAACATATCAGCATAATCCAGCCAAAGATGCCGCTTTCGTAACCGGGCCATTGGCGTACCTGTCATTGGGTTACAGGTTTTACCACAGTATTTGCAGCGATAGCGGGGAAGACCACTACTGAATCCCCACGGTCGTAATGCCCACAGATGGCAATGTAGGCAGTTATTCGGTGTAGTTCTCAACACATCCGGGAGAGGTTTGTCTACTGAAAGAGAGGCTTTCACCTGCTCCCGCTGCTCATTATTAAGGCTGGAAAGCTTGGAAATCCAGCGATCAAACTGAATCGCGTCCATGATGTATACCTATCGTCGGAAGAAATCATGATCAGTTTAGCCCACAACCACACTTTACGCAGACATAGCCAAATATATCGTGGAATAGTATTTTCATTTATATAGTCAGCCAACTTAGTATTTAGTGGTTATTGCACTAATTTAGACCCATTATTCTCAGCAAATTTATTAAAAATAATTTTGTCAAAGTAAGCTGATTATTTTAAGATCTGCTACTAAATAACCTATAGCTTATAATTTGTGACCTAAAAGGATAGCGTAATGCTTGACGCGAAAAAAATTGAACAAGTTGTTCGCCAGATCAAAGATACCTTACCGCAAGGAATACGCGACTTAGGCGAAGATCTTGATAAAAAGCTACGGGCAATATTACAGTCCCAGTTAGGAAAACTCGATTTAGTCTCACGTGAAGAGTTTGATATTCAAACACAAGTTTTACTGCGAACCCGTGAAAAAATGGCACAAATGGAAAAACGCATTGAACAATTAGAAAAAAAACGGCTAGCCAACGAAAACAAGAATGAATAACAAAATGCCACGATACTATTATCGTGGCATCGCTATTGTTTATCTCAAAATATTAATCACTTTGCATAATGGTATTAATAATATTTGTCGTCGACAGCCCCGCTTCAAAATTAAGCACTTTAACTTCACCACCTGCCGCCCAGACCTCTTGGCTACCAGCAATATCTTCCGGCTTATAATCGCCACCTTTGACTAATACATCGGGTAAGATTTCACTGATCAGGCGTTGAGGAGTATCCTCTTCAAAAGAGACCACCCAATATACTGAACCTAGCGCCCCTAACACGGTCATACGCTGAGCTAATGGATTAATAGGACGATCATCACCTTTTAGCCGTTTAGTTGAAGCATCACTATTCACCGCAACAATTAATCGATCGCCTAACTTACGTGCATTGGCTAAATAGATAACATGCCCAGCATGTAAGATATCAAAGCAACCGTTGGTCATCACAATCTTTTCACCACGGCAGCGGGCAGCTGCAACCGCATGCTTTAGCTGCTGCTCATTCATCACACCAAAACCATCATCAGTTCGACCATGAATGGCATTCTCCAGCTCAATGGGTGATACCGTTGAAGTACCCAGTTTTCCAACCACGACTCCAGCAGCCGCATTAGCTAATACACAAGCTTGATGAAAATCGAGTCGAGCCGCCAACGCCGTTGCCAAAACACCAATAACCGTATCACCAGCTCCGGTAACATCATAAACTTCCTGCGCTTGGGTCGGTAAATGTAAAGGCGGTTTTTCACGCTGCAACAGTGTCATCCCGCGTTCTGAACGAGTGATAAGTAATCCCTTAAGATCAATGGAATCAATTAACTTCATTCCTTTCTGCTCAATTTCGCTATTGTTTGCACATTTACCAACAATAGCTTCAAATTCAGACATATTGGGAGTTAATAAAGTCGCTCCACGATAACGTTCAAAATCACTACCTTTCGGATCAATAAGAACTGGCACTTGAGCAGCATTTGCTAATGCAATGATCTGCGAAATTTGTGCTAACGCACCCTTACCATAATCAGACAATACCAGTGCCACGACGCGTGGCAAAGCTTGCCGAATCCGATCTAACAGCGGATTTATATCGACATCACCGAATCCTTTTTCAAAATCTAGTCGAATAAGTTGTTGATTATGCGATAAAATTCTCAGCTTAGTAATCGTAGGATGCGTTGATAATGTAACAAAATCACAACATACATTAGCTTGATTAAGCTTTTCGGTTAATACTTGAGCAGCAGCATCAATACCAGTCAGCCCTAGCAAACGAACATTAGCGCCCAAAGCTGCAATATTCATGGCAACGTTAGCAGCACCACCAGGACGTTCTTCTTTCATTTCCACTTTAACGACCGGAACCGGCGCTTCTGGTGAAATTCGGTTAGTTAATCCATACCAATAACGATCTAACATAACATCGCCGATCACCAAAATACTAGCCTGTTTAAAATCAGGGAGAGTGATTTTCATCCATAGTCCAATTACAAATAAATTACCGCAATCAAGATTGCTACCAATAGTAACATAGCCCAACTCTATCAATCATACTAAAAGTACGGCGAGTCAATTCTATTTCAACTTAACTAGCATAAAACCATTTTTGCCAACTAAGCAGAACTTTGTTACGTTGCTGTTCAAACTGAGAGACTAACACTTTACTGGGTAACGCCTGTAATGACAAATGATGCAAGGTATCTCTCATTTCAGTATAAATTTGAATTAACTTTTCAGCTTCCTAGGTAGGCATTACAGCATATTCAGCTAACATGGTAAAAATACGCACATTATCTGACCAACAGAGTAATGCTACATTGTCTGCGCAGTAACGTAATACCAGATATTGAGCAATAAATTCAATATCATTTATACCACCAGGATCGGTTTTTAAATCAAAATATGCCTGCTGCCGATTAGCTTGATGCTGATACATTTTTTGTCGCATTTCAACGATCTGTTGACGTAATATCGTTTCTTCTCTTGGTATGAGCAGTGCTTCGCGTCGAATTCGATTAAACTCTTGTTCTAATGACGGTTCAGCGAAAATCGTTCGTGCTCGGATCAAAGCTTGATGCTCCCAGATCCATGCTTGCGTTTTCTGATAATCCTCGAATGATTGCAAAGTACTTACCAACATGCCAGATTCACCAGATGGACGCAAACGAGCATCTACCTGATAAAGAATACCCGATGAAGTTCGCGTACTAAAAAGATGAAGAATTTGCTGAGCTAATCGTAAATAAAACTGGCGAGCTTCGATTATGTGTGGCCCATCGGTAACAACACACAATGGGCAATCAAACAAAAAAACCAAATCTAAATCAGAACCATAACCCAATTCAAAGCCACCTAGCTTACCATAACCAACCACTACAAAACCGGTTACAGCAGCTTGTTGTTGAGATAAATGAGCAGGTTTACCATAACGCTTAATTAACTTATTCCACGCCCGTCTTACTACTGCATCAATAATGGCTTCCGCTAAATAGGTTAAATGATCACTCACTTTCATAACAGTAAGAACACCAGAAATATCTTCTGCGGCAATGCGTAACAGCTGTGCTTGTTTAAATTGCCGCAATGCTTCAAGTTGCTGTTCATCATCATCTTCATCAATACGCAATAAATATTGTCTCAATTCATCGCGATAAGCCGTAACAGGTAAAGGCTGATATAGTGAGAAGGGATCGATTAATTCATCCAGTAACAACGGATGACTAGCTAATTGCTCAGCGATCATTGGGGAAGCCGCACAAAGACGGATCACATGGGTTAATACCTGTTCAGACTCTAAAATTAATTCTAAATAAGTTGTTCGGCTCACTATACTAAGTAGCAAAGGAATAATTCGTTGCAAAATACTATTAATATCATCTCTATGATAGATTTTAGCTATCAATTTTGGCATCAATTTATCAAGAACATCACGACCACGGGGCCCGATAGTTCGCTTAGCTAAATCTTGGCGAAATAGCCATAACTGTTTAATAATATTTTGCTTTTTTTCGTCATTAAATTCAGAAAATAGTGGGGGCAATTCACTTTCATTAGCAATTTGTTGCCAAAAATAGACAAAAATGTTAACTCCGTATCATCGCTTTTCTCATCATCTTGGCCAATAATTTGCTTAAATATAGCGTGGACACTTTGCATTCTGACGATGAGTTGCTGATAAAACGCCGACCAATCGTCAAACCCCATCGCCCAGGCCAGTCGCGCGCGATGTAAAGTGTGCTCAGGTAACATCTGGCTTTGTTGATCATTAATCGATTGCAATATATTTTCTGCTCGACGCAAAAACAGATAATTATCCGTTAATTGCGTGACCTGCTCCTTTGTCAGCAATGAAAGCTCACCGATTGCAATCAATGTAGGTAACAAAGCCTGTGAGCGCAATTTAGGTTCACGACCACCTCGAATTAACTGAAAAACCTGGCCAATAAATTCGATTTCACGGATACCACCTGCACCCAATTTAATATTATTCTGCCAACCATGACGGCGTACTTCAAGCGCTATCATGTTTTTCATATTACGCAACGATTGAATAACACTAAAATCGATATAACGTCGAAAAACAAAGGGGCGCAACATATTTTTTAATCCATCAGTATAAATTGAGCGATCATTACCTATCATGCGCATTTTGATCATGGCATAACGTTCCCAGTCGCGCCCCTGCTCCTGATAATAATCTTCTAAAGCAGCAAAACTAAAAACTAATGGTCCACTATCACCAAACGGACGTAGACGCATATCAACACGATAGACAAAACCATCTATCGTTTTTTTCGTTAATAGGCTAATGAATTTTTGGCCTAATCGGGGCTTTGTTGAATAAATCAGAATTAGCCGCCAGGATGGCTCCCTCTGCTACAGCTGTTATCCGATCCTGACGCTGGGTGGCATACCCAACAACGTCATACGGTTCAGCGCTTTGACCATCGCCATTGCTTCACCTACCTGAGCCTCATAGTCACGCAGCCTCAGATGGCCACCCAGCAAAGTTTTTATGCGGAACATCGCTGTTTCTGCTACTGAACGCCGGTGATAACCCACTTTCTTTTTCCACATATCATTACTCCTGCTCAGACGCTGATTCGCCACCGCATGGTTACGTTCATGGTACTTGTCCGGCCAGTATTTCGCTCCGCTTCGCGGCGGGATAAGGGGCCTGATTTTCTTTCTTAGCAACGCGTCGTGGCAGTAACAGGCGTCATAAGCACCGTCTGCTAACACTTCCCTGATTTTCCGGTGGGTTTGGTTAATCAGGCCCGGCAGTGCCTGCGCATCTGTCGTTCCGCTGAGCGATAAGTCGGCACAGATAATCTCATGAGTCACACTGTCTGCTGCCAGATGAAGCTTGCGCCACACTCTTCGTCTGTCAGCCCCATGCTGCCTGACTTTCCATTCACCTTCGCCAAAGACCTTCAGACCGGTACTGTCGATGACCAGATGCGAGATTTCACCACGCGTTGGCGTTTTTATGCTGATGTTGACGCTCTTTGCTCGTCTGCTGACCAGCGAGTAGTCCGGACAGCACAGCGGCAAAGACATGAGTTTAAAAATCGAATCAACGAAGCCCTGTAATGCCCGTAGCGACAGGTTAAACACACGCTTCATCATCAGGACAGTGGTAACAGCCATATCGCTGTAGTAAAGCGGCCGGCCACGACCTTCAGGCGAAGAACAGTCAGTCCATCCAGCGATGGCCGACTCATCAAGCCAGACCGTCAGGGAACCGCGTTGTCTGAGTGCCTTGTTGTACGCGGGCCAGTTGGTAATTTTAAACTTTTGCTTTGCCATGGGGACCTGATGTTGAAACGAATTTAGCGATCAGCTCCGCCAATCACCTAAAAGTTCGATTTATTCAACAAAGCCAAGATAACATTCAGCCTATTTATAGAAAATCACATAAAATGTGTAACGATAGAATTTTTGCTAGTTATTTTTTAAAGCAATCTTTATCCAGTTATTAAAAAGTTGTTGATGAGCTTTTATCCAACCTTGAGCATGACGTTCAATGTCAGCTTGCGAAGCTTCACCATCATGCATACGAAGATTTTGGGCATTAATATCTGTAATTGGAATTTCCATAATGGCAAATAGTTTTGCCGCCGCAGGATTTTTTGCTGCCCAAATTTTATTGGCGACGATATGCATTGTACTAGGAGGAAAACCATAATTTTTACCATTTGCTAACGTGGTATCACTTTTATCATCATTTGGTAGTGAAGAAAAAGGAACTTGCAACCAAATAACGTCTTTACCCGGTTTAAGCACGGCGTTGACCCAATAAGGTGCCCAGGTATAATAGAAAATGAGTTTACCTTCTTTGTAACGAGTGATGGTATCCGCTATCATCGCTGCATAATTACCCTGATTATGCTCAACGGTTTTGTTTAGTTGATAAGCATTTAAATGGTTATTAATGGCCGCTTCACAGCCCCAACCTGGATTACCACCAGTGAGATCGGCTTTGCCGTTACCATTGGTATCAAATAATTTAGCAATATTAGCATCTTTAAATTGCGCTATGTTGGTGATGTGGTATTTATCCGCCGTTTTTTTATCTATCAGATAACCTTGAACGGCATTACTGACATAAATGCCTTTACGGTATAGGCGGTTATCTCCACCAAACGCTGCATATTGGGCATTATGTAATGGTTGCCAATTGACAGCCATAAACGTCGCATCACCGGCCGCAATTGATGCGTAAGCAACGGTATAGTCCACCTCTTGGATGGGTAAAATTTGATAGCCTAGTTTTTCCAATGCTTTATTAACAATCAAAGTTTGGAAAGTCTCTTCTGCAATTGTGCTTTGTATCGGTTGTACTTTTATACCTTTACCTGGTAGTTCAGTGGCGGCAAGTTTAATACTGATTAATGTTGTTAAAGCCGCAGCCAGCAAAATAGTTTTACGCATGTGATTTCCTCTCTAGGGGGTATCGACAAAATGAATAGGCTAAAATTGTTTATATGATAAAAATGACATCATGTTTATTTGCAGAAACGAGTTTTAGTTTTTTGCAATAAACAGGTCATTAAGCCAATAGGCCCCGAGTGATACCAAGCGGTATTTTTTTTAATGCAGGCTTTTTCACCTAATGATTGGGTTAGCCGATCCAGAATAATAGCCAATATAACAATACCAGTACCACCTACCGCTGCTAGTCCCATATCTAATCGACCAATGCCCCTTAGTACCATTTGACCTAACCCGCCAACAGCAATCATAGATGCAATAACAACCATTGAAAGTGATAACATCAATGTCTGATTAACTCCCGCCATGATAGTAGGCGCAGCAAGCGGTAACTGAACTTTAAACAAAAGTTGATTTCGACTGGCACCAAACGATTCTGCAGCTTCAATAAGATCATCGGGTACTTGCCTTATTCCCAAAATAGTTAGTCGAATAATTGGCGGTAGAGCAAAAATAATTGTGACGACAATACCAGGGACATTACCAATACCGAATAACATAACAATAGGTACCAAATAAACAAATGCTGGTGTAGTTTGCATTGCATCTAGTAGAGGCCGAATTATTTGGCTTGCTGGTTTGCTATTTGCTAACCATATTCCCAATGGTAAACCTATTAACAGACAGAAAAATAAGGAAGTTAATACCAGAGATAAAGTTATCATTGCTTCTGGCCAGGCGCCAATAGCTCCAATGAAGACCAATGAGATGCAAGTTGCTACTGCCACTTTTTTATTTGATAACTGCCAGGCTAATAGAGCGAAACAAACAATGATAAAAGTAGCAGGTAATGTTGTTAGGATTTGTTCAAAACGACTTAACATAAAATCAATCGGCAGACGGATCCCTTGAAATAATGGGCGGAAGTGTAAAACTATCCAATCGATAGCATGTGAAACCCATGAGTCTAACGGTATGAGTGGTTGTTGAAAGGGATGCATGATATCAAAATGTTTGATTGGTACATCGGTTACCGGGATGTCTAACCAATCTGTAGAGGTTTCTGTTGTTATAGTGTTCCAAGGATCATGAATTATTTCTTGACTTATGTGAGTTTGGTTATCCATTTATTGTCTCCTTATCCAATGTTTGCAGTAAGATCCCTTTAGAAATAACGCCAATATAATGTTGATTATCACCAATAACAGGAACTGCACAGGGAGATTGAGCAATAGTTGAAATAAGTTCATTAAGTGGAGTGTTGGCATCAATAGCACAAGGGGAGGTTAAGATTGCCTGTTCAATATTTTTTTTATCGAATAATGCTTGTTCCAATGAGTTGATGGAAACTATACCGACAAATTTGTGACCTCTTTCAATTAAATAACCATAATCACGATCTTCATCATTCAGTATTTTTAGTGCTGAACGTGGGCCAAAACCAGGAGCAATATGTAACAGGGCGTCGGGTCTACGGCGGGCAATATCTTTGGCAGAGAAGACTTGGCTAATATCGACGCCACGAAAAAACGTTTTAACATAATTATTAACCGGATTATTTAAGATCTCATCAGGGGTACCAACTTGGATAATAACGCCATCTTGCATAATTGCGATCCGGTCACCTATCCGCATAGCTTCATCCAGATCATGAGAGATAAAAATAATCGTGCGTTGTTTATCACCTTGTAATGACAGTAATTCATCTTGCATTTCTGTTCTAATTAGTGGATCTAGCGCAGAGAATGCCTCATCCATCAGCAAAATATCAGGATCATTAGCCAATGCTCGTGCAAGGCCAATACGTTGGCGCATACCACCTGATAATTCGTTTGGAAAAGATTGTGTCCATTGTTCAAGATTAACTTGTCGCAACGCGGCTAATGCTTTTTCTGTTCGTTCTGGTTTGGCAACACCAGCTAATTCCATACCAAATGCGACATTATCTAATACATTGAGATGGGGCATTAATGCGAAGGATTGAAATACCATACTAATTTTTTTACGCCGTACTTTACGTAATTTTTCCTGCGAAATATTAGCAATATCTTCACCGTCAATTAAGACTTGGCCTTTGGTCGGTTCAATTAGGCGATTGAGGAGGCGCACTAGGGTAGACTTTCCTGAGCCCGATAGACCCATAATGACGAAAATTTCGCCTTCTTCAATGGACAGATTGGCGTCTTTAACACCAATAGCTAAACCGGTTTTATTAAATATTTGTTCTTTAGTTAAGCCTTTATTGATAAGTTTAAAAGCTTGGTGAGGATGATCTCCGAATATTTTGTACAAATTTTTCACTTCTATTTTAAATGACATGCAATAACAATATCCTATGGTTAGTTAATTAATTGGCGTATTAATTTTTCGTATCCTTATTTAAATTTATGTTTTATATAACTTAACATAATGAAATATTCTGGCAACCCTATGTTTAACAAAATTAATCAAAAAGGTGGGTGTAATTTTTAGCAAATATTGCATAAAACGTTATTTTTATTACCAAATTATTTTTTAATAAATGAGATTTTTGTTTTTAACTGGTTGTTATTACTGCAAATATATTGAATTTTACTTTGAGGATGGCATTTTTTTATTATCAAATAATCTTTAATATGATTTTTTATTTACCAATTAAATGAATTTATGAATTTAATTATTTTTTGTTTTTTTATAGAAGAATAATATGAGTAATTGATTAATATAAAGCGTAAAGATAGGTTTGCTTTGTGTTATCAACTAAAAAATTGATTTGCTAGCTGTTATTGATAATAAAAAGCAGGCTAAATAAAATATAGATATATAATATTATATGTCGTATTTATTTAGCCTGCTTTTTTATCATTATTTAATAGAATATTAATAAATTAAAAGTTCCAATCCTCATCTTCTGTGGTGATCATTTTACCAATGATGTAAGAGGAACCTGAACCAGAAAAGAAATCGTGGTTTTCGTTAGCATTTGGTGAGAGTGCTGACAAGATTGCCGGGCTGACATTAGTCGTCTCTTCAGGGAAAAGAGACTGATATCCTAAATTCATTAATGCTTTATTGGCATTATAGTGAAGAAATTTTTTGACATCCTCTGTCCAACTAACGTCATCATATAAAGATTCGCTATATTTAATTTCATTATCGTATAAGTTTAATAATAATTCATAAGCGAAATCTTTTATTTCATTTTTTTCTTTATCACTATATTTGATGAGTGATTTTTGAAATTTATAGCCGATATAGTAGCCATGAATCGCTTCGTCGCGAATTATTAATCGAATAAGATCGGCGGTGTTGGTTAGTTTTCCTCGGCTTTACCAGTACATTGGCAGGTAAAATCCAGAATAGAAGAGAAATGATTCGAGAAAGACACTGGCAATTTTTTTCTTAAGAGGATGAGTGTGACAATAGTGCTCCAATATTAAATGGGCTTTTTTTTGTAAAGCGCTATTTTCTTCACTCCATTGATAAGCATCATCAACATCGGAAGTCAGACAAAGGGTTGAAAAGATAGAACTATATGAACGAGCATGGACTGCTTCCATAAAGCTGATATTTGACATAACGGCTTCTTCATGCGGTGTTAAGGCATCCGTCATCAGTGCAGGCCCTCCTACGCTATTTTGAATAGTATCAAGTAGGGTTAAGCCAGTAAAAACACGTATTGTTAGTGTTTTTTCCTGTTTTGTTAATGTATTCCAAGTTGGAATATCATTTGAAAGTGGAATTTTTTCTGGTAACCAAAAATTGGTGGTTAATTTATTCCATACTTCTAGATCCTTATCATCCTCAATACGGTTCCAGTTGATTGCTCGTACTATCGAATTTTTTATCGCCATTTGATAAACCTATAAATTATAGTGCACATGAAACGCAGCCTTTGACTTCTGTTCCTTCTAATGTTGATTGTCGGATCCGTATGTAATAAAGGGTTTTAATCCCTTTTTTCCAAGCATATATCTGAGCACGATTAATATCTCGCGTGGTTGAGTCATCAGTAAAGAAAAGGGTCAATAACAGCCCTTGATCGACATGTTGGGTAGCAGCAGCATATGTATCAATGATTTTTTCAGCACCTATTTGATAAGCATCTTGATAATACTCTAAATTTTCGTTCGTCAGGTAAGGGGCTGGATAATAGACGCGGCCAATTTTTCCTTCTTTACGAATTTCAATACGCGCAACAATCGGATGAATGCTGGAAGTTGAATGATTAATATAAGAGATAGAGCCTGTGGGTGGAATGGCTTGTAAATTCTGATTATAGATCCCGTGCTCTATAATAGATTGCTTGAGTTTTTGCCAATCTTCAGTAGTTGGGATATGGATGGCTGAGCGTTGAAATAGCTGTTTTACTTTTTCAGTTTTAGGTTGCCACTGCTGATTAATATATTTATCAAAATATTCGCCAGAGGCATATTTAGAGTGCTCAAAACCGCTAAAATATTGTTGGCGCTCAATAGTTAGCTTATTCGATGCCTGTAATGCGTAGTAAGTTACGGTATAAAAGTAGATATTGGTAAAATCAATTCCCTCGTCTGAACCATAATGAATATGCTCACGTGCCAGATAGCCATGTAAATTCATTTGTCCTAAACCAATAGCGTGTGATTTTTTATTACCTGCTTGAATCGAGGGCACTGATTGGATCTGGCTCATATCTGAAACAGCTGTTAATGCTCTAATGGCAATCTCAATTGAATGAGCAAAGTCAGGGGAATCCATCGTTTTGGCAATATTCATTGAGCCTAAATTACAGCTAATATCTTTACCTACATGCCGATATTCTAAATTCTCGTCGTAGATGCTGGCATCATTGACTTGTAAGATTTCTGAGCACAGATTACTCATATTAATCCGACCATAAATAGGATTTAGACGATTGGCATTATCCTCAAATAAAATATAGGATAGCCTGATTCAAATTGAATTTCTGCTAAGGTGAGGAAAAACTCACGGGCGTTGATTTTCTGTTTGCGAATGTTTTTATTATTTACCATTTCTGAATATTTTTCAGTAATATTAATCCCTGACATAGGGACACCATAACAGAGCTCAATATCGTAAGGTGAGAAAAGATACATATCTTGATTATTTTTAGCTAGATGAAAGGTAATATCCGGGATCACTACACCCAGTGACAAGGTTTTAATCCGGATTTTTTCATCGGCATTTTCACGTTTAGTATCTAAAAAGCTTAAAATATCAGGGTGATGGGTGTGCAGATAGACTGCTCCAGCCCCTTGTCTTGCGCCAAGTTGATTGACATAAGAGAAGGCATCTTCTAGCATTTTCATTACAGGTACTACGCCAGAAGATTGGTTCTCAATCAGTTTTATCGGTGCCCCAGCTTCACGTAAATTAGTAAATAAGAAAGCTACACCACCGCCACGTTTTGACAGTTGCAAGGCGGAATTGACAGAACGGCCTATCGATTCCATGTTATCTTCTATCCGCAGTAAGAAACAAGATACCAGTTCACCACGCTGTTTTTTACCGCAATTTAAAAAAGTGGTCGTTGCTGGTTGGAAGCGGCCACTAATAATCTCATCCACCAGTTGACTAGCTAACTCTTGATTTCCTGGGGCAAGCGTCAAAGCAACCATGCAAACTCTATCTTCATAACGCTCTAAGTAACGCTTACCATCAAAAGTTTTTAAGGTGTAGCTAGTATAATATTTAAAGGCACCAAGAAATGTTTGAAAACGAAACTTGTGGTTATAGGCTTGCTGGAAAAGTTTTTTAATAAAAGTAAATGCATATTGTGCCAGTCTTGCCGAGTTGTAATAATTTTCTGCTACCAAAAAATCCAGTTTTTCTTGTAAATTATGAAAAAAAACCGTGTTTTGATTGACATGGTGGCGAAAGTAATGATGAGCCGCCTGCTTATCTTTATCGAGTTGAATTTTATTATCTTTATCATACAGGTTTAGCATGGCATTGAGTGCATGATAATCGAGTTGTTCTTGAGGCTGTACTGTCATAAGGAAGCTCCGTATTACTTCACTGCATTTGTTGTTGCCAAACTTGTTGTAACCCTTGGCGTACTTTTTGAAGATCCCGTTCAGTACCGAGTAATTCAAAACGATAGAGCAATGGTACTTGGCATTTAGCGGAAATAATGTTACCTGCTATAGCGTAAGTTGCACCAAAATTACTATTTCCTGATGCAATGACGCCCCGTAAAAACTTTCGATTTTGGGGGGCTTTGTTGAATAAATCAGAATTAGCCGCCAGGATGGCTCCCTCTGCTACAGCTGTTATCCGATCCTGACGCTGTGTGGCATACCCAACAACGTCATACGGTTCAGCGCTTTGACCATCGCCATTGCTTCACCTACCTGAGCCTCATAGTCACGCAGGCTCAGATGGCCACCCAGCAAAGTTTTTATGCGGAACATCGCTGTTTCTGCCACTGAACGCCGGTGATAACCCACTTTCTTTTTCCACATATCATTACTCCTGCTCAGACGCTGATTCGCCACCGCATGGTTACGTTCATGGTACTTATCCGGCCAGTATTTCGCTCCGCTTCGCGGCGGGATAAGGGGCCTGATTTTCTTTCTTAGCAACGCATCGTGGCAGTAACAGGCGTCATAAGCACCGTCTGCTGACACTTCCCTGATTTTCCGGTGGGTTTGGTTAATCAGGCCCGGCAGTGCCTGCGCATCTGTCGTTCCGCTGAGCGATAAGTCGGCACAGATAATCTCATGAGTCACACTGTCTGCTGCCAGATGAAGCTTGCGCCACACTCTTCGTCTGTCAGCCCCATGCTGCCTGACTTTCCATTCACCTTCGCCAAAGACCTTCAGACCGGTACTGTCGATGACCAGATGCGAGATTTCACCACGCGTTGGCGTTTTTATGCTGATGTTGACGCTCTTTGCTCGTCTGCTGACCAGCGAGTAGTCCGGACATCACAGCGGCAAAGACATGAGTTTAAAAATCGAATCAACGAAGCCCTGTAATGCCCGGAGCGACAGGTTAAACACACGCTTCATCATCAGGACAGTGGTAACAGCCATATCGCTGTAGTAAAGCGGCCGGCCACGACCTTCAGGCGAAGAACTGTCAGTCCATCCAGCGATGGCCGACTCATCAAGCCAGACCGTCAGGGAACCGCGTTGTCTGAGTGCCTTGTTGTACGCGGGCCAGTTGGTAATTTTAAACTTTTGCTTTGCCATGGGGACCTGATGTTGAAACGAATTTAGCGATCAGCTCCGCCAATCACCTAAAAGTTCGATTTATTCAACAAAGCCATTTTGGGGTTGATTTAAAAAGTAAATAACAGCTTTGGGCACAGCACCGTTTTTACCACCGCCACCATAGTTATGGAGCAGTAAAACGTAAGGTTGGATCGCATTTGGTAGTATCTCATTCGTATCAATAGGAATGCGTGTAGCAGGGAAGCCCAATCTTTGCACAAAGCGATGGCAATTTTCCGATTTACTGGAATAGTAAATAAGTGACTGAGTTTTCATCATATTATGTTAATTACTAGCTAATTGATTGATCATATCAGGGCGAAAGCCTGACCAATGTTGTTTACCGGCTATAACAACGGGTACTTGCTGATAGACCAATTTGGTCATAAAACGCAATGCTTCATGATCTTGGGTTAAATCCACGACATCATAAGGTAAATTTTTACGTTTTAGTGCTAGACAAGTTGCATTGCACTGTACACAATCTGGTTTACTGTAGACGATAATATTCATTGTTGGCTCCTTAATTTGGTAATAACTAAGTTTACAATTGATCAGCCATTATAAATACTATATCTTGATTTATTTTTATTCAACCATACTATATATAGTGTTATCTAATTTGTGGTGGGAATTTTA
Organism: Arsenophonus endosymbiont of Aphis craccivora; assembly: GCF_013460135.1. GTDB lineage: Bacteria > Pseudomonadota > Gammaproteobacteria > Enterobacterales > Enterobacteriaceae > Arsenophonus > Arsenophonus nilaparvatae. The sequence continues at coordinate 56,115 of NZ_CP038155.1, read as the reverse complement.
TCTAACTTATTATTTCAACAAGAAATAAAAAATTTGTATTTTTATTATATTTTTTAACAAATATTCCAATAGGTAGAAATATTTTTCCCAACAGCGGTAATTTTGCTTGCGGGATAAAATGAATTGTTAAAATAGTTCACTATTTTAAGGAAGTTGTTATGTACCACCATTATTTTTCTACCCCAAAAGGTTTTCCAAGACCTTTCATTCACATTACCGCTGATCATAATGGAATAATCGGTGTTGATTTTGTTAACCAAATAAATGAAAAAGAACGTAAAAATGTTCATACCGAACAGTGTATAAAAGAATTAGAGCAATATTTTAATGGTGAAAGAGACAATTTTTCTGTCATCTTGAATCCTTCTGGTACCCATTTTCAGAAAAGATTTTGGCAGCAACTTGGTGAAATTCCATATGGCCAATGCTGGAGTGATAAGGAACTCGCAATTGCACTAGGTTCTGATAATTTCTGTAGAGCAGTTGGTATGGCAAATTCGCGTAATCCTATTGCGCTTATTATTCCGTGTCATCGTGTTATTGGTCATGATGGTAAATTAGTAGGTTACAGCGGTGGGTTAGATATAAAAAGTTGGCGTTTAGATTGGCTTTGTTGAATAAATCGAACTTTTAGGTGATTGGCGGAGCTGATCGCTAAATTCGTTTCAACATCAGGTCCCCATGTCAAAGCAAAAGTTTAAAATTACCAACTGGCCCGCGTACAACAAGGCACTCAGACAACGCGGTTCCCTGACGGTCTGGCTTGATGAGTCGGCCATCGCTGGATGGACTGACAGTTCTTCGCCTGAAGGTCGTGGCCGGCCGCTTTACTACAGCGATATGGCTGTTACCACTGTCCTGATGATGAAGCGTGTGTTTAACCTGTCGCTCCGGGCATTACAGGGCTTCGTTGATTCGATTTTTAAACTCATGTCTTAGCCGCTGTGCTGTCCGGACTACTCGCTGGTCAGCAGACGAGCAAAGAGCGTAAACATCAGCATAAAAACGCCAACGCGTGGTGAAATCTCGCATCTGGTCATCGACAGTACCGGTCTGAAGGTCTTTGGCGAAGGTGAAAGGAAAGTCAGGCAGCATGGGGCTGACAGACGAAGAGTGTGGCGCAAGCTTCATCTGGCAGCAGACAGTGTGACTCATGAGATTATCTGTGCCGACTTATCGCTAAGCGGAACGACAGATGCGCAGGCACTGCCGGGCCTGATTAACCAAACCCACCGGAAAATCAGGGAAGTGTCAGCAGACGGTGCTTATGACGCCTATTACTGCCAAGATGCGTTGCTAAGAAAGAAAATCAGGCCCCTTATCCCGCCGCGAAGCGGAGCGAAATACTGGCCGGACAAGTACCATGAACGTAACCATGCGGTGGCGAATCAGCGTCTGAGCAGGAGTAATGATATGTGGAAAAAGAAAGTGGGTTATCACCGGCGTTCAGTGGCAGAAACAGCAATGTTCCGCATAAAAACTTTGCTGGGTGGCCATCTGAGGCTGCGTGACTATGAGGCTCAGGTAGGTGAAGCAATGGCGATGGTCAAAGCGCTGAACCGTATGACGTTGTTGGGTATGCCACACAGCGTCAGGATCGGATAACAGCTGTAGCAGAGGGAGCCATCCTGTCGGCTAATTCTGATTTATTCAACAAAGCCGTTTAGATTATGAAAAGAATGGAAATAGTCGAAAAATTGGCTAAAAATGTTATAATAAACATTTATAAACACTATTATTGGTTTTTTTGATTGTTTTTAGGTTTTTATCCTATATTACAATGATAATTTAAGTTTTTAATTAATTTCGTGATCTTAGTAGTAGACAATGAAGTATAATTTTTGCTGTACTATATAAGACACAAACTGTTTTTATTTATGTAAAGGTAATATTGATGTCAAAAGTTAAAGGTAGCGTTAAGTGGTTCAACGAAGCAAAAGGTTTTGGTTTTATCACTCCAGAAGATGGCAGTAAAGACGTGTTCGTTCACTTCAGTTCTATTACAACCGAAGGTTTTAAGAGACTTTGGCCGAAGGTCAGAAAGTTGAGTTTGATATTACTGAGGGGGAGAAAGGGCCATCTGCTATAAACGTTGTCGCTATTTAATTTCTATGCCTTTCGCTTGTAAATCTGCATGATAAGATGAGCGTACTAATGGGCCACATGCTGCATGAGTGAAGCCCATTGCTATTGCCTCATTTTTCATTTCTTCAAATTCTTTAGGGCTGACATAACGTTTTATTGATAAATGATGCCGACTGGGTTGGAGATACTGGCCTAAGGTTAGCATGGTAACGCCGTGGCGGCGTAAGTCTCGCATAACATCAAATATTTCTTCATTAGTTTCACCTAGTCCAACCATTAATCCTGATTTTGTCGGTATTGCAGGATGCATTTGCTTGAATTTTGCTAGTAGTTGTAATGACCATTCGTAATTAGCGCCAGGGCGTACTTGGCGATAGATACGCGGAACATTCTCAAGATTGTGATTAAAAACGTCGGGTGGCGCAGCGGCTAAAATTGCTAAGGCGCGATCCATACGACCGCGGAAATCAGGCACTAGCGTTTCTATTTTGATGTTTGGATTTTTCTCTCGAATAGCGGTAATGCTGTCAGCAAAATGTTGGGCTCCTCCATCGCGCAGATCATCACGATCTACTGAAGTAATAACAACGTATTTTAATCCCATATCTTTAATGGTTTCTGCTAATTTTGCTGGTTCATTAGGATCAGGAGCATTAGGACGTCCATGGGCAACATCGCAGAATGGACAGCGACGAGTACAGATAGCCCCTAAAATCATAAAAGTGGCGGTACCATGATTAAAGCATTCAGCGAGGTTAGGACAAGAGGCTTCTTCACAGACTGAGTGTAAGCCATTCTTACGCATTGCGTTTTTTATCTCTTTTATTCTGCTGGAATCAGCGGGGAGTTTTATTTTCATCCACTCAGGTTTAGGTAAAATTTCTGTATGATCCGTTCTTATTGTTTTGACAGGGATCAGTGCCATTTTATCAGCGTCACGATATTTAACGCCACGCTCCATTTGAATTGGTCTACTCATAATTATGCCAGTTCCATTAGGTTCCTGCTGCGGATCAATAATAGATATATTTTATGTTATCACATGTGATCATTATTTATGTCATGTTTAAATTTTTTTTAATAATTATAAAAAATTATAACAACTTATTCTGCAAGTTGAAATCCTAGTAGGTTGCAGAAATGTTTTATTAATAAAGGTTTGACATCTTTAACCTGGCTGCCAGGGACTAAATCATTTAGTTGCGTCATTTGCATGCCGGCATAGCCACAAGGATTAATACGTTCGAAGGGCGCAAGATCCATATTAATATTTAATGCTAAGCCATGAAACGAACAACCTTTATGGATACGTAACCCAAGAGAGCATATTTTTTTTTGTTCAACATAAACCCCGGGGGCTTCGCGCTGTGCGTAGGCGGTAATACCAAATTCGGATAAAGTACTAATTACCGTATTTTCCAGTGTAGTTACAAGCTCTCTCACACCAATTTGATTACGCTTTAAGTCTAATAAAATATACATTATTTGCTGACCGGGGCCATGATAAGTGATTTGTCCACCACGATCAGATTGGATAACTGGAATATTCCCAGGCGTGAGTAGGTGCTCTTTTTTACCCGCTTGGCCTTGGGTAAAAACAGGGTAATGTTCCACTAGCCAAAGTTCATCTGGTGTATCAACCGCGCGTTTTTTAGTAAACTGATGCATCTCATCAGAAATGGGTTGGTAAGCATGCAGCCCAAATTGACGTAATATAATGGTTTTTTTTAACAAACTTTTTCTGCCACTGATAGGAGGGGTATGCAATAATTATGCAGTATAACCTGCATAAATTATTCTTGCTAGTATAGTTAGCGTGACGCTTGAAACTATAAACCCGAAAATCTGCTATCTTCGGGTTTATAATTTCAAGTGCATCAATAATTTGTGTCTACAACACCATACGAACTAATTCTAGTTTAGCTAATTCTTCGTACAGTTGTTCTATTTGTTCAATGTTGGTTGCTGTGATGGTAATTGATACTGAGTGAAAGTTACCTTTACTACTGGGTTTAACCGATGGTACATAATCACCCGGAACATGTCGTTGAACCACTTCAACGATTTGATCTGTTAACTCAGGTTTAGCAAGCCCCATCACTTTGTAGGTAAATGAGCAAGGAAACTCTAGGAACTCATGCAGTTTGGTTTTCATAGCTTCTCCTAAAATACTACCACCACGCTTATTGCCATATTAAATGTTATATAATTTAGATAGTATATTTATTCATATTTCTTAAATAAAAAATTAAGTTATAAATTGAACATATTTACCATAATGGAGGTTGCAATGTTATTTTTCAATCTTTAGCCAAACCAGCGCTGAAAAAACAATTTAATATAATCTAATATGTTACTAAAAAATCCACCTTCATCGACCTCTTTCAAGACAACAAGCGGCCGTTGTTCAATGATCTTATTATCTAATTGTAAGTTAATGGTACCAACAACTTGGTTTTTCGCTAATGGTGCCTGTAGTTCAGTATTGTTTAATGTATAGCTAGCTTTTAAATCTTTCATACGACCACGGGGAATGGTCAGATAGAGATCGTTTTCAATACCTAATTTTACCTGATCAGTATTAGCAAACCAAACCGGTTGAGAGGCAAACTCCACCCCGCCTTCTAATGGTTTGACGGTTTCAAAAAAGCGAAAGCCCCAAGTGAGTAATTTTTTGCTTTCGGTGTCCCGACCTTTACTGCTATGGCCACCTAATACAACAGATATGAGTCGCATATTCCCTTCGGTAGCGGAGGCAACCAGGTTGTAACTTGCTGCGGCAGTGTGTCCTGTCTTAATGCCATCTACATTCAGGCTTTTATCCCATAACAAACCATTTCTATTTAATTGGCGGATCTTATTAAAAGTGAACTCTTTTTCTTTGTAAATGGCATATTCTTCCGGAACATCGCGGATCAGCGCTTGGCCGATTAGAGCCATATCATGTGCGGAACTATATTGTCCATCAGCATCTAAGCCATGGACAGTAAGAAAGTGGGTGTTTTTTAAACCAAGGCGTTGAACATTGTTGTTCATTAATTTGACAAAACTCGCTTCGTCACCCGCCACATACTCAGCCATTGCCACACAAGCATCATTACCAGATTGTAAATTAATGCCACGTATCAATTGAGATACAGAGACACGATCACCGGGTTTTAAGAACATCAGCGAGGAGCCTTTGAACACGGGGTTACCTGTGGCCCAGGCATTCTCGTCGATAGTGACGATATCGTTCATGCTAATTTTACCTGCTTTAATTGTTTGACCAATGATATAACTCGTCATCATTTTAGTCAGACTGGCAGGGTCACGACGTTGATCGGCATTTTTTTCCGCTAACACTTTGCCTGAATAATAATCAATAAGAATATATGCTTCAGCGTCAATATTTGGTGCAGAAGGGATCACGTTAATTTGCATAGCATTATTGCTATTAGCAAATAGAGTGCTGGAAAATATAAGGCTAATATTAAGTATTAGGCTACCGATAGAACGGGAGAAAATTGCATATTTCATAATAATATACGGGATCCGCTGGCAATATGTTAATAGAGTGGACATCGTAATATCAGCTTAAAAAGTCATATACTATTTCTGAAACATAGATGCCTGGTTAGTTGCTTTTTATTTTACTCTAATGAGATTTTATTGATTAATCAATAGATTATTTGGTATTTATGATAATGCTCGATTGATTTAATTCTATTAATATTTTGTTTTGTATTTGTTCCGCTATTTTAGCATTTTGAAAAGGGCCAAGCTGCACACGGTAGATATTATTAAATGGTTGAATACGCCCAGGTGTGTTTAGCTTTTTTGAAACAGCCTGTTGCCATGCTGCTGCTTTAGCCTGATCACTTAACGCACCTATTTGTACGAAATAACGTTCAGTAGCCACGCTTGCTGATTTCATTGACGACGGATTAGCAGGATTATTTTGACTCACCATATTGGTTGATACCGTACTAGGAATTTTTGTTGATTGTATTGATTGAGATAAAGCGGGTTGGTGAGTGTGATTTTCTGCTGTTGATTGATTGCTGCTTGAGGAGTGGGTCTCTAATTTTGGTGGTTTAAGGTGCTGGTAGGGGAAACTAAAATCGGATCAATTTTAATACGTGTTGTTAGCATTAAATTTAACCGATCGGCAGCTGCATGTGATAGCGCTATATTTTTACCGGCTATATAGGGGCCTCGATCATTAATGCGGACTATCATCATTCTGCCATTGATTAAATTAGTAATACGGGCATAACTTGGAATAGGTAAAATAGGGTGTGAAGCTGTGAACTCATAAGGGCTGGCTGTTTCACCCGTCGTAGTTGTTTTACCGATAACTTCAGAGCCAAAAATGCTAGCAAAGCCTGTTTCACTGAAATGGGCAGGATCTTTTATTATTTGATAAGTTTGGCCATTAAGTTGATAGTCATTATTAGCGCCAGAGTGATAAGGTTCATAACGCTGCTCTGCTCCTGATATATCTTGTACCGGCGCCATAGGCGTATTGGTATTTTGTTTAGTTTGAGAAACACAGCCTGCTAAAAGTGCTATAGTAATGCTAAATATAAGCCAGTGATAGTGCATTACATACCTCGTGATTATAAGCTGTTTGACAGAAATTTTCGATGGGTATGGATTGACATAATAATTCCAAATCCAGCCATTAAAACGATTAATGCCGAGCCGCCATAACTTACCAACGGTAAAGGAACACCCACTACAGGTAAGATACCGCTAACCATGCCAATGTTGACAAATATGTAGACAAACAGAATTAACATTAAGCCACCAACCATAACTCTACCAAAGGTATTTTGTGCATTAGCTGCAATTATTAACCCTCGCATGATTAGTAGTAGATATAATACCAGTAAAATAACTACGCCAATTAACCCTAGTTCTTCAGCTAATACGGCAAAAATAAAATCAGTATGACGTTCTGGTAGAAATTCTAATTGCGATTGCGTGCCATGTAACCAGCCTTTGCCCAATAATCCCCCTGAGCCAATAGCAATTTTAGATTGGATAATATGATAACCAGCACCGAGAGGATCTGTTTCTGGATCGAGTAACATCATAACACGATCTCGTTGATAGTCGTGCATCAGAAAGAACCATAGAATAGGAATAAAGCAAGCGATGCCCGTGGCTGCAATGGCAATCAATTTCCAATTCATACCCGCTAAGAACAGGATAAACAAACCGGAGGCAGCAACTAAAATAGATGTGCCTAGATCAGGTTGATCGGCAACCAGTAGTGTGGGGAGAAATATAAGTATCAATGCCAGCAGGGTATTTTTTAAGGTGGGAGGGCAGAGATCGCGATTGACAAAACGTGCAACCATCAATGGAACCGCAATTTTAGCAATTTCAGACGGTTGAAAATGAACGAAGCCAAGATCTAACCATCGTTGCGCACCTTTACTGATTTGCCCAAATGCATCGACAAAAATTAACAGCATTAAGCAAAAAATATACAGGTAGGGCGCCCAATTTTCATAGATACGCGGTGAAATCTGCGCCATAACAATCATGACAACAAATCCAATCGCGATTTGTATCAGCTTACGCTGCATCATATCAATATCTTGCCCACTAGCACTCCACATGATCATGACACTGTATATCGTTAAGGCGAGAATAATCAGCAACATTGGAATATCAATATGTAAACGCGTCCAAATAGGTAATTTATGTGATTTATCGGTCATATATTACTGATCTTCTTCTGGAGATACACTGGTATCTGGTGTTTGTGATATCGTTTTTTTACCAAGCAAAACATAATCAAGAATATTGCGGACAAGATCGCCAACGGCCGGTCCAGCCCCACCATTTTCTAGAATAATAGCAACGGAAACGGTCGGCTTTTGATAAGGGGCAAATCCAATCATTAATTTATGATCACGCAAGTGCTCAGCTAATTTACTTGCATTATAGGTTTCATAACTGAATACCTGCGCCGTACCTGATTTGACGGCAGCCTTGTAGGGAGTGTTGGCAAAACTTCTACGTGCTGTACCATTTGGTGCATTAGCAACGCCATACATACCTTCTTTAGCTAACTCCCAACAGCCTGAATGAATATCACCAATTTGGATATGTTCTTTCTGCTCATCAGGCAGCATAGCATTACCTAATTTAGTGCCATAAAGTAGATGGGGAATTTTAACCGTGCCGTCATTAATTAACGTCACTAATGCTTTTGCCATTTGGATCGGTGTTGTGGTCCAATAACCTTGGCCGATGCCGACTGGAATAGTGTCTCCTTGATACCAAGGTTTTTTGTAGCGTTTTAATTTCCATTCCCGGGTTGGCATAATGCCAGAGCGTTCTTCGGCAAGATCAATACCAGTATAATGGCCATAGCCAAATTTCTGCATCCAATCGGAGATACGATCGATACCCATATCATAAGCAACCTGGTAGAAAAAGGTGTCGGCTGATTCGATAATGGCTCTAACGACATTTAATCTAGCGTGTCCCCATTTTTTCCAGTCTCGGTAACGTTTTTCGGAATTTGGTAATTGCCACCAACCAGGATCAAATATGGTGGAGTTGGCGGTGACAATGTTTTCACTTAACGCTGCGACCGCCATGAATGGTTTAACGGTTGAGGCGGGCGGATATAATCCCTGAGTAGTTCTATTAATTAGCGGACGATTAGGATTATTTAATAAAGCTTGGTACTCTTTATTAGAGATACCATTAACAAATAGATTAGGGTCATAGCTTGGAGTAGATACCAGCGCCAGTACTTCTCCGTTGCGAGGATCGGTTACAACAACGGCAGCTCGGCTGGTGGTGAGCAACTTTTCGATCTCAATTTGTAAATTGAGATCAATAGTGAGATAAATATCTTTGCCTGCCTGAGGTGCTTGTTCATGAAGTTGGCGTATGACTTTTCCCCGACTATTAACTTCGACCTCTTCATAGCCTGTTTTGCCATGTAAAATATTTTCGTAATACCGTTCTATACCTAATTTACCAATATCATGGGTGGCAGTGTAATTTTTTAGTAGATCATCATTTTCTAGACGTTCTATATCCTTATCATTAATTTTGGCTACATAACCAATAACATGCGTTAGCGCAGAGCCATAAGGATAATAGCGGCGTTGGTAACCTTTGACTTCAATCCCTGAAAACCGGTATTGATTAACGGCAAAACGTGCAACTTGCACTTTATCTAGTGAGGTTTTTAACGGTATAGAGGTAAAGCGGCGTGAACGTTTACGCTCTTTTTTGAAGTTTGCAATGTCGTCGTCAGTGAGATCAACCACATCACGCAATTGTGCCAATAGCTCTGTTAAATTAGGGACTTTTTCAGGAATGACTTCTAACTGATAAAATGTTCGGTTTAACGCGAGAGGAATCCCATTTCTGTCATAAATAATACCTCTACTAGGTGGAACAGGAACCAATTTTATCCGATTATCATTGGAGCGAGTTTGGTAGTCTTCATGGCGAACCACTTGTAGATGATAAAGATTAGCAATTAAAATACTTACTAATATCACAATGATAATAAAAGCTATCAACGCCCGACGAATGAATAGAGTAGATTCAGCGGTGTAATCGCGAAAAGGGGTGCGTTTCTTTTTTTTTGTTTCTTTCTTCGCATTCACACTAATAACCTATACAAATATGTTATTCCCGATGGTAAGGCTGATTTGTTGTAATGCTCCATGCCCGGTAAAGGCTCTCTACAACAAATATTCGAACTAAAGGATGAGGCATTGTTAAGGATGACAGTGACCAACTTTGTTCTGCTGCTTCTTTACAGGCAGGGGCAAGACCTTCTGGGCAACCAATTAGAAAGCTAATATTACGTCCATCTTGTTTCCATTGATCTAATTGTTCAGCAAGTTGTCGAGTTGTCCAGCTTGTACCTGGTATATCAAGGGTAATTATACGGTTACCTTTGCCAACTGCAGCTAGCATCTGTTCTTCTTCTTTCTCGATGATACGTTTGAGATCAGCATTTTTCCCACGTTTTCCCGCAGGGATCTCAATGAGTTCAAAAGCCATATCTTTTGGAAAACGATGAAGATAATCTTGCAAACCGGTCTGGATCCAATCAACCATTTTGCTACCAACGGCAATCAGTTGTAATTTCAAATTCAACTCCAGAGTTTTTCAAGTTCATACATACGGCGACTATCTTCTTGCATGATATGAACAATTGTATCGCCTAAATCGACAACGATCCAGGCAGAAACACCTTGTCCTTCAACACCCAGAGGAATTATTCCTGTCTTACGGCATGCTTCAATTAATTTGTCCGAAACTGATGTTAAGTGGCGATTAGATGTTCCGGTACAGATTATCATGCAATCGGTAATGCTAGATTTTCCACGTACATCAATAGTGACAATATCTTGCGCTTTTGTATCGACAAGCCTGTCGATAATAAATTGTTGGAGTTCAGTTCCTTGCAAAGGTTCACCTTTAATTTCAAGTTAAATAAAAAATATTAATGTTATATTTTATTCAGTTATAAAATTCTGTTGAAAGAAATAAGCATAAGATAATCTATATTTTAATCTAATTTTTAGTAAAACCAGTTTAATATTTATAATTAGTTTTAAGATAAATTATCGGAAATGATGCCTTATTTTCATCAGCAATATAAAAAGCTCCAAGATATTACCAATCACCTTATATACTCACAATAGTTTAATGGAATTTTTGTCAATTTTTTATATTTATTGGTTAATTATGAGCAATTTTGATAAAGATGATGTTTATCAATATAGCGCAAAACTGCAGGTGGCAATATATCTTTGCAACTTTTTCTATCACGTTTTCGTTCACGAATTTCAGTTGCAGAAATATTTAACAAGGGAGTATCAGCCAGATATATGGCACCACAAGGTTTATGGCTGAGTATTTCCGGCTCATGCACTTGATGATTTTTTAGCCATTGTTGCATTGATGGAGTTGAAAAATAAGTGCTATAGCCTGGGCGAGCGCAGACTAATAAATGACAAATATCCAAAATTTTTTGCCAATCAAACCAGGTATTGATTGATAGTAGTGAATCTTGTCCGATAATAAAGGCTAGTGGTTTTTGCCTACCGATTTGTTGCCGAAAAGAGAGTAGTGTTTCAACGGTATAAGAGGGAGTTTTACGTTTAAGTTCACGGGTATCAATACTAAATAGCGGATTATTTTTGATAGCTAATTTTATCATTGCCAATCTTTGTTGAACGGTTGCTTCAGGTTGTGGGCGATGGGGTGGCACATGATTGGGAAGTAAAACAACCTGTTGTAAACCGACTTGCTTGGCTAGCGCTTCAACGGGAAGTAAGTGACCATAGTGAATAGGATCAAAGGTACCACCAAATAGTGCTTGAATAGATTTAGAATTAGCTGTTTGCTTAGTTTGTTGAGTCATTAATAAAACTCTCGGGCAGTGATTTACCGCACAATAGCATAGATAAAGTTTCTAATTTTGGCCAAATTGTCTGGCCATAATCTTGTTTTAAATGTAATTCAGCATGGGTAATTAACTGTATTGCAAGCTGTAGTTCGCGAATGGATAAACGCTGTAGCGCAGCGCTAATAAGAGGGCGGCGGGCTTGCCAAATTTTATGCTGATCAAATAATTTTTTTAAATCTGTATCGCTATTTTGTTGTGTTAATGTCAAAAGCAATATCAGTTCACGTTGAATTATACGTAATAGAATCACTGCTTCATAATCTTCGCGTTGTAATTGTTGTAGGATATGCCAAACGCGTTTAATTTTACCTGCAAGTAGCGCATCAACCCAATGATAAGGTGTAAAATTAACGGCATTATTTACAGCCTCTTTGACACGAGTTAGGGTGAGGTTACCATCGGGATATAAGAGTGATAAATGTTTAAGAGCTTGGTTAAGAGCTAGTAAGTTGCCTTCATAACAGTAACAAAGAAGCTCATTAGCTTGTTTATCTAAGGTAACAGATATGGCTTTTGCTCGTTGGTTTATCCATTGAGGTAGTCTGGACTGTTCTGGTGTCAGACTATTAATATAGACTGCATCTTTGCCTATTTTTTTGCACCAGGCACTATTTTCTTGTGCTTTTGTTAATTTGCCGCCGCATAATATGAGTAATAAATCAGGATGTAATAATTCAGCCAACTTAAGTAGCTTTTCCGCTATGACGCTTGTTGGGCCACTTTCAGGTAATATTAAGATTAGTATTTGTCGGCTAGCAAATAGGCTAAGTGATTGACTAAGATGATAAATAGTGTCCCAGTCGGTGCTTGTATCTAGCGAATAGGTATAACGTTCAGAAAAACCCTGCTGTTGAGCAACTTGACAAATGTTATCCATGCTTTCTTGTGATAAAAGCGGATTATTGCCAAAAATCAGATAACAGGTTCGCAGCTTATCAGTAAGCTGCGAAGTTAGCTGCTCCGGGTAAATACGGATCATTCTGAGTCTACCGATAGCGCTTTCTCGACAACCACAGATCCTTCTGGCTCATTCTGAATAGTGCTATGAACGATCAGTAATTTACGAATTAACTGGCGAGCCGCTTGTTCACGCATTTCTTGTTTAACAAGTTCGCTTTCGGCGTCTTTAGCTAGTGTTTCTAACGGATTGTCGAAGAAAGCGCGCTCGACGCGTGTTTTTATCGGATAAACAGTGCCGTTAGGGAGGATAATTTGTGCGCTGACCCAGAAATTTAATTGTTTTTCTGCACTTTTACCGTCTTGATAGATGGAAACGGTTTTGGTGTTTTCAGATGAACCCCCTATTTTTAAAATTGGCACATTCTGAAGATTTTCATCGATTAAGTTGACATTATTTAGGCGTAATTGCTGCCTAATTGCACGTGCTAGCGGGCCGTAGGGATCACCACTACTGAATCTTAATGTTTTTAGTTCTTCAGGTATTTGCGTCGTACCTTGTAGGCGAAATCCGCAGCCAGCCGTGATCAACACGGCTAAGCTTAGAAATAAGGTAATTAAATAACGCACATGGTCTCCTTATTAAGTTAGCCGACAACAAGGTTTAACAGCTTGCCTGGCACATAAATTACCTTACGGATGTTCATACCTTCAAGGTATTTTGCCACACCATACTCTTGCGTTGCCATAGCTAACACAGAATCTTGTGATGCATTGATATCGACAGTAATACGCCCACGAACTTTACCATTAACTTGAATAATGACTAATTTAGTATCGTCTATTTTTGCTTGTTCGTCAGCAACTGGCCAAGGCGCATTATCGATATCTTCCAGCTGACCAAGTGCTTTCCACAGGATAAAGCAAGCATGGGGGATAATGGGCGATAGCATCCGCACAATAGCTTCTAGAGATTCTTGTATTAATGCTCGATCCTGTTCACTATCATGGGAGGCTCGCGTCAGTTTATTCATGAACTCCATAATAGCAGCAATCGCAGTATTAAATGCATAACGGCGGCCGATATCATCAGTCACTTTAGCGATGGTTTTATGTAGGTCACGCCGCAGGTTTTTCTGCTCTGTAGTAAGGTTGGTGCTATTTAATGGCGCTGTTTTACCTTTTTGCGTATGTTCAAAAACGGTACGCCAAAGACGACGAACAAAACGATTTGCACCTTCTACACCTGATTCTTGCCATTCTAAAGTAAGTTCCGGCGGAGCGGCAAACATCATAAATAAGCGAACCGTATCCGCCCCATATTTTTCTACCATTAATTGTGGATCAATACCGTTATTTTTCGATTTAGACATTTTACTCATCCCGGTATAGGAGAGTTGATGTCCATGCTTATCAGTTGCTTGGACAATCTTACCTTTTTCATCCCGTTCAACAGTCACATCAACGGGTGACACCCAAACTCGTTGTCCATTTTCACCTAAGTAATAAAAAGAATCGGCTAATACCATTCCTTGACATAACAGACGGTTAGCTGGTTCATCAGAATTTACTAAGCCTGCATCACGCATTAGTTTGTGGAAAAAACGTAAATATAATAGATGCATAATGGCATGTTCAATACCACCGATATATTGATCAACAGGCAACCAGTAATTGGCCGCGGCTGGATCTAGCATCCCTTGGTCATAATTAGGACAGGTATAACGGGCATAATACCAGGAAGACTCCATAAAGGTATCAAAGGTATCCGTTTCACGTAATGCTGCATGACCATTGATGTTAGTCTTGGCCCATGGTGGGTCGGCTTTGATAGGACTTGTGATGCCATTCATCACCACATCTTCAGGTAAGATGACAGGTAGTTGTTGTTCGGGTACTGGCATGACAGAACCATCTTCCATGGTTACCATAGGAATTGGTGCTCCCCAATAACGTTGGCGAGAAACTCCCCAATCGCGTAGACGATAATTGACTTTACGTTGCGCCGAAGCTTGTGAAACCAGTTTATCGGCAATCGCATTGGCGCCTGTTTTATTGTCCATGCCACTAAATTCGCCTGAATTAATCAGTGCATTTTTATCAGTCAACGGACCTGCTTTTAGATCGGGCATCTGGCCTTCATTATCAGCAATAACCGCTTTGATCGGTAAATGATATTTGGTTGCGAATTCCCAGTCACGTTGGTCATGCCCTGGAACTGCCATTACTGCCCCTGTACCATATTCCATTAACACAAAATTGGCTATCCAGATCGAAATTTTTTCATTAGTTAGCGGGTGAATTGCGAACAGATTGGTGGCAATACCTTTTTTCTCCATGGTTGCCATTTCTGCTTCAGCAACCTTGGTATTACGACATTCATCAATAAAAGCGTTAAGTTTAGCATTTTTTTCTGCCGCGCTTTTTGCTAACGGATGAGTTGCTGCAATAGCGAGATAAGTCACCCCCATAAAAGTATCTGGCCGAGTAGTATAGACAGTTAGCTTTTCATCCATGTCTGCCAGTTCAAAGGTAATTTCAACCCCTTCTGAGGGGCCGATCCAATTACGCTGCATGGTTTTAACTTGCTCTGGCCAGCCATCGAGTTTATCTAAATCATTGAGTAGATCTTCTGCATAAGCGGTAATTTTTATGAACCATTGGGGAATTTCTTTGCGTTCTACCGGGGTATCGCAACGCCAGCAGCAGCCATCAATGACTTGCTCGTTTGCTAACACCGTTAAATCATTTGGACACCAGTTAACGGCAGCGGTTTTTTTATAAACCAAACCTTTTTCATAAAGCTTAGTAAAAAACCATTGCTCCCAACGATAATACTCCGGTGTACAAGTTGTGACTTCTCGACTCCAGTCATAACCAAATCCGAGCATTTTTAATTGATTTTTCATGTAATCAATATTGGTATAAGTCCAAGGCGCTGGAGCAGTATTATTTTTTACTGCGGCTCCTTCTGCCGGTAAACCAAAAGCATCCCAGCCGATAGGTTGCAGTACATTTTTGCCTAGCATGCGTTGATAACGTGAGATAACATCACCAATGGTATAGTTGCGTACATGCCCCATATGTAGCTGACCAGATGGGTAAGGTAACATTGACAGGCAATAGTATTTTTCTTTGTTATTATCTTCTATTACTTTAAATGTTTGTTTTTCTTCCCAATGACGTTGTACGTGTTGCTCTATCTCTTCTGGTCGATATTGTTCTTGCATGACACCGATGTTCCTATGGCGATAATGCGGCATTGGCCGCGAATGATATAGTTTATTTTAGATCTGCATAGAATAGCGGATAAATGCCTCTAACAACAACTATTGATAAATATTTAACGAGCAAGTTAAATTAATTTTATTAATGCAAATAGTGGGTTGTTTCAGATGGTAGTATGTTAGATGGTAAGTCTAGCCCGCTTTAGGCGCTATTTTAATATTATTATTTAGCTGATTGGGTGACGATTTTTGTCACCCAACAAGGATAGAGGGATTAATGTATGATCTTAGCAAGAAATTCTTTAGCACGTTTTGATTGCGGCGCAGCAAAGAAATCATCTTTATTGCTATCCTCAATAATTTTTCCTTCGTCCATAAAAATCATTCGATGAGCAACTTTTTTAGCAAATCCCATTTCGTGAGTGACTACTATCATGGTCATTCCTTCATTAGCAAGCTTTATCATTACATCAAGTACTTCGTTGATCATTTCTGGATCTAATGCGGAGGTCGGTTCGTCAAAAAGCATCGCAATCGGATCCATACAGAGTGCTCTGGTAATGGCAACGCGTTGTTGTTGCCCACCAGATAACTGAGCTGGAAATTTATTGGTATGGTTAGCTACTCCAACTCGCTCTAATAATTTTAAGGCAGTACTTTCAGCGGTTTTTTTATCTCTATTTAAGACTTTTATCTGTGCTAGTGTTAAGTTTTCAATAATTGATAGATGAGGGAATAATTCAAAATGTTGAAATACCATACCGACTGTTGAGCGCAATTTAGCCAAATCTGTCTTTTTGTCATTAACATGAATATTATCAATATATATTTCACCATGTTGAATCGGTTCTAAGCCATTAATGGTTTTTATAATGTTGATTTACCTGAACCGGAAGGGCCACAAATAACGACAACTTCCCCTCTTTTGACATTCATCGAACAATCAGTAAGCACCTGAAACTGTCCATACCATTTAGAAACATTTTTTAAAGAAATCATTAATAGTCCTTTTTCAGATAGCTAACTAGCATAAATCTATATAAATTAATGAAATATTATTTTTTTTAACAAATTATTATAATAAAAAAGCTCATTAACTAAATTTAATGATAAATATCAATAACAAGATAAAACAGTATCATCGGTTGTTAAGACATGATGATAATTAATATATGCTAAATTGATTAGTCTTATTTTTGCTTAATAAAACATGCCAATATGATAAATAGGGCAACCAATGCCCACATAGGCCAGTTACTCCAACGTGCATAAGGTGTAAGACCAGATGTTGGTGTTACCTCAGTATTTAATACTGAGCGAGTGAATTGAGGAAGTTCTGCCTGAATATCACCATTAGGTTTGATTACTGCTGTAACACCATTATTAGTGGCACGTAATAGTGGTCGACCAAGCTCGAGTGCCCGCATGCGCGCCATTTGAAAGTGCTGCCATGGGCCAATAGAATGTCCAAACCATGCATCATTTGAAAGCGTTAATAGAAAATCGGTATCTGATTTAAAGTTGTCTCTAACTTGGGAGCCTAAAATAATTTCATAGCAGATAGCAGCAGTTAGATGAATATTACCAGCAATTAACTGCTGCTGCTCATAATCACCACGACTAAAACCTGACATTGGTAAATTAAATAAAGGGGCAATTGGTCGAAGAATAGTTTCTAATGGTACAAATTCACCAAAAGGCACCCGGTGGTGTTTCTGATAACGATTACTGGTTGGATATTGGTAAGGTTTATTATCTCCCAACACAATAATACTATTAAAAAAATTACTCACACCCTGTGTGCTTGGTTTAGCATCAACTATACCAGTAATTAGGCGAGTATTTTGTAAGCGCAGTAGTTTATCTAATGAGGTTAGCCAAACGTTATTATCCAATTTGATCGATGGAATAGCGGATTCTGGCCAGATAACGATATTGGAATTGCCAAAATAAGGTTTAGAGAGATCGAGATAAGTACTAATGGTTTGTTCGAGAAATCCTGGTTGCCATTTTAAGCTTTGCGGGATGTTACCTTGAACTAAAACAATTTGTGATTTTTTTTCTGCGACCGGCGTGAACCACTGATAATTTTTAAATATTAGGGGTAACAATAATAAGATAATTGCTGTAATGAGCGGAATAATTCTGCGTTTTAGGCAAGTAAACACGAAGCAGCTGCTAATGATCAGCAGTAGTAATGTTATCATCTCAACGCCAAATATCGGCGCGATGCCTTTAAGCGGCCCGTCGATTTGACTATAACCAAATTGTAGCCAAGGGAAACCAGTTAGTATCCAGCCACGTAAATATTCAGTTATTTGCCATATTGCTGGTGCGGCAAAAATAAAGCGAGCAATATTAAGGCGCGGAAAGAATCGATTGAGCAGATAAGCAAATAGCGCGGGATAAAGTGATAAATAAGCTGCCAGTAAGATGACTAAAAAGACATTAACCACTAATGGCATACCACCAAAATCGGCAATACTGACATAAACCCAGTTAATACCACTGCCAAAAAGACCAATTCCCCAACAAAATGCTATTAAACTTGCTTGTTTGCTTGAGCAATTAACAATTAGCAGCTGTAAGCCAAAAAGAGAAAAAAGCGCGGCTAACCAAATATCAAAAGGTGAAAAAGCCAGTGTTCCGCAGAGCCCGAAAATTAACGCGATCAAAGCTCGTAACCACTGACGTTGATAGAGTGGCATTTTTTTCATTAATGCTATTCTTCTATAAGATTTGGGATTGGTGCTTCATCAGGAATTTTTACCTGAACTTGAATGATTTTGCGGCTATCGGCCATGGTAATTTTAAACATATAACCATCAATTGTGATAACTTCCCCTCGGGCCGGCAAATGTCCAAAGGCTTGCATCACCAAGCCACCAATGGTATCAACTTCTTCATCATTAAAGCGCGTGCTAAATGCTTTATTGAAATCATCAATTTGGGTTAGCGCACGGACAGAATAAGCATGTTTGCTTAACTGGCGAATATCAATGTCTTCTTCATCATCATATTCGTCTTCAATCTCACCAACAATTAATTCGAGAATATCTTCGATTGTTACCAAACCAGAAACGCCACCAAATTCATCGATGACTATTGCCATATGATAACGTTGTGAGCGGAACTCTTTTAATAACAGATCAACACGTTTACTTTCAGGCACAACAACGGCGGGACGTAATACTTTATCGATTGTGAAAGGTTCAGCATCAGTACGCATAAATGGCAGTAAATCTTTAGCCATTAATAGACCTTCAATATGGTCTTTAACTTCACTAATTACTGGAAAACGAGAATGTGCTGAGTCGATAATCACATCAAGGCATTCATCTAACGATTGATTTCGTTTTAAGGTTACTATCTCAGAGCGTGGGATCATGATATCCCGAACACGCTCGTCGGAAATATTCATTACCCCTTCAAGCATTTCTCTGGTATCAGGATCAATAACATCTTTTTGCTCTGAATCACGAATGAGTTCAACTAAGTCATCACGATTTTTGGGTTCACCGTGAAATAGTTGATTTAGGCGCCCGAAAAAACTCTTTTTCGAGTGATGATTATCATTGTTTGTAGGATGGTCGTCGCTCATGGCGTTTTATTAAAGTTTCTCTAGGTAGTTTATCGTATCATAATTATTTAGCACAAAAGTAGCATTATAGTTATGCTTTTTCATTCTGATAAGGATCAGGATAACCCAATTTTTGCATAATTTCAGTTTCTATTGTCTCCATTTCTTCTGCTTCAAAGTCAGTTAGATGATCATAACCTAATAGATGAAGACAACCGTGTATTACCATATGCGCCCAGGGAGCATCTTGGTTTTTTTGTTGTTCAATCGCTTCTTTTTCAACAACTTGACGACAAATAATCAGATCGCCAAGTAAGGGTAATGTAATGTTTTCTGGCGCTTCAAAAGGGAAGGATAGCACATTTGTTGGTTTATCTTTTCCTCGATATGTCAGATTTAAATATTGGCTTTCTGCTATATCGACAATACGAATTGTGATTTCACTTTCAGATTGAAATTGTGGCAGTAAAGCTTCAAGCCAGTGTTGGAATGTCGTTTCACTGGGTAATCCATTATGATCTCTACAGGCCAGCTGGAGATCAAGAATAACTGATTGCAAGCAAATATCTCCTTTTCTATAGGGCGCTTGATGGTTCTTTTTGTTGACGAAGTAACTGTTTTCGTTCTTGTTCTTTTGTTTCCCAGTTTTCGTAGGCAATAACCACTTTTGCTACTACAGGATGGCGTACTACATCATCACTATGAAAAAAATTAAAGCTCAGTTCTTTAACTTCAGAAAGTACTTCAATTGCGTGGCGTAAACCTGATTTGTGGCCACGAGGCAGATCAATTTGAGTTACATCGCCGGTGATCACGGTTTTAGAGTTAAAGCCGATGCGGGTCAGAAACATTTTCATCTGTTCAATGGTGGTATTCTGGCTTTCATCAAGAATGATAAAAGCGTCATTGAGTGTGCGACCTCGCATATAGGCTAATGGCGCCACTTCAATCACATTGCGCTCAATCAATTTTTCTACTTTTTCAAAACCCAGCATTTCAAATAGGGCATCATAAAGCGGCCGTAAATAGGGATCAACTTTTTGACTAAGATCACCTGGCAGAAAGCCGAGTTTTTCGCCGGCCTCAACAGCGGGGCGAGTGAGTAGAATACGACGTATTTCTTGACGTTCTAAAGCATCAACCGCAGCAGCAACGGCGAGATAGGTTTTACCTGTTCCGGCAGGGCCAATGCCGAAAGTAATATCATGGCTATGTATATTAGCAATATATTGAGCCTGATTCGCTGTTCGTGGTTTGACAACGCCTCGTTTGATTTTAATGTTTACAAATTTGTCGTAACTGCCAACATTTTCAACGGATTGCTCAAGAAATTGACTTTCCATAATAGATAAGTGGATTTGTTCAGGGACAATGTCAGGGATAATGCCACGTATAGGGGCTGTATCAACATATAGGCGGCGTAAAATGTTGCTAGCTGCGTTGATATTAAGTGGTTTGCCAATCAATTTGAAACGGTTATTTCGACGATTAATTTCGATAGCGAGTCTACGTTCCAATTGCTTTATATTATCATCGAACGGGCCACAAAGGCTGATTAACCGTTGGTTATCGGCTGGCTCTAAAAATATTTCGCTAGTGGCAATTTGTGGATTATCTTTTGCGATCACTTAGTCTCTCTACTTAATATTAAGGTTGGTAATTTGCTACACCGAGCTCGTCTTCTTTGCGTGTCCGTGCACGTGCAATAACCGATTCGGGTGATTCTTGGCTCCTTAATGCCATACTATCTTCTGTTTTAACTACTTTACCGCGTAAAGAATTGGCATAGACATCGACAATTTCGACATCAACAAACTTTCCGATCATATTTTGGCTACCTTCGAAGTTTACCACCCGATTATTTTCGGCACGGCCGGAAAGTTCCATAATATTTTTACGTGAAGGCCCTTCAACCAGAATACATTGAATGCTACCCAACATTGTTCGGCTATAATTCATTGCTTGCTGATTAATACGTTGCTGAAGTAGATAGAGGCGTTGTTTTTTTTCATCTTCGCAGACATCGTCAGGTAAATTAGCAGCTGGGGTACCAGGGCGTGGTGAGTAGATAAAACTAAAACTCATATCAAAATTAACATCGGCAATAAGCTGCATGGTTTTTTGAAAATCATCTTCTGTTTCACCCGGAAAACCAATAATGAAATCTGAGCTAATAAGAATATTGGGTCGTGCTTTACGTAATTTTCGGATAATGCTTTTATACTCAAGGGCTGTATGAGACCGTTTCATCATAGTCAAAATACGATCTGACCCACTTTGAACGGGAAGATGCAAGAAGCTAACAAGTTCAGGGGTATCTTCATAGACAGCAATAATATCGTCGGTAAATTCAATTGGATGACTGGTGGTAAAACGGATGCGATCAACGCCGTCAATGGCGGCAACTAGACGTAATAATTCGGCAAATGAACAAATTGCACCGTCAAAAGTTGTTCCACGATAGGCATTGACATTTTGACCCAATAAGTGAATTTCACGCACACCTTGCGCAGCTAATTGTGCGATTTCAAATAAAACGTCATCACAGGGTCGGCTGACTTCCTCACCACGCGTGTAAGGAACGACACAAAATGAACAGTATTTATTACAGCCTTCCATAATGGAAACATAAGCTGAAGGGCCTTCTGCTCGAGGTTCCGGTAATCGATCAAATTTTTCAATTTCAGGAAAACTGATGTCGACGATTGGACTACGTGTACCTTTGACTTGATTGATCATCTCAGGTAGACGGTGCAAAGTCTGTGGGCCAAAAATAATGTCAACACTGGGAGCCCGTTGACGAATTAAATCCCCCTCCTGTGAAGCGACACAACCACCAACACCAATAATAATATCGGGATTAACATCTTTTAGATTTTTCCAACGCCCTAATTGATGAAATACTTTTTCTTGCGCTTTTTCGCGAATTGAGCAGGTATTTAGCAGTAGAATATCGGCTTCTTCGGCTATTTCTGTTAATTGATATCCATGGGTGCTGTTGAGCAGGTCAGCCATTTTTGATGAATCGTATTCATTCATCTGGCAGCCCCAGGTTCTAATGTATAGTTTTTTATTCGTCAACATTTTGTATATCCGAAGTTTTCAGTAGCAAAATCTGTCATACTGGGAACATTATGTATTAAATTAGAAAATTTTGATATGTATTGTATTCGTTTGGGGCATCGGTGAACAGTATGTTGGATAGATTATTATTAAATGACTTAAGAAAAACTAGGCCTACTATTAGATTGATGACTATTGATAGCTAAGTTGATATGAATAGAATAGATGAAAATTATGACATTGTAGTGGTTGGTGCCGGTATGATAGGTGCAGCCATGGCAATTGGATTAGCCAAAGAAGGTTGGCAGATCCTGTTACTTGAACACACTAAACCTGCACCTTTCGATCCGTTAGAGCAGCCTGATTTACGCGTTTCAGCGCTAAGTTATACTTCGGTGCATCTACTTAAGCAACTTGGTGTGTGGGATAGTGTTTTAAATATGCGTGCCGCCCCTTATCGAAGGTTAGAAACGTGGGAATGGGAAAACTCACATGTGATGTTTGAAGCAGACAGCCTTGGTTTACCTGAACTGGGTTATATGGTTGAAAACCGTATTTTGCAATTGGCATTATGGCAGCAATTTTCTCAATATCCCAATCTTAGCTTGTTATGTCCCGCCAAATTGGTAGCAATGCAGCGTCAGAATCAACAGTGGGAAATAACTTTAAGTAATAATCAGCAACTATCGGCAAAGTTAATTATTGCGGCTGATGGCGCATGTTCTCAGGTGCGATCTTTAGCTGGCATTGGCAGTAGCGGTTGGCAATATAATCAATCATGTCTGCTTATTACAGTTAAGATGGAGCAACCGCAACAGGATATTACTTGGCAGCAATTTTTTCCTTCTGGTCCGCGAGCATTTTTGCCGTTATTTGATCATTGGGCCTGTTTGGTTTGGTATGATAAACCTGCCCGAATTAGACAACTGCAAGCTATGTCCCTAGAGCAGCTTAAGCAAGAAATTATGGCACCTTTCCCAGCTCGCTTTGGCTCACTGCAAGTTGTTGCTAAAGCGAGTTTTCCACTGACCCGCCATCATGCTAATCGTTATGTTGAAGAAGGGCTAGCTTTGATTGGCGATGCGGCTCATACTATTAATCCACTTGCTGGTCAGGGCGTTAATCTTGGTTACCGTGATGTTGATAGTTTGTTGCAAGTATTTATTAATGCTAAAACCTATTTATTACCTTTTTATACTCGAAAAACTTTACTGACTTATCAACAGGATAGGATGCCAGATAACAAATTGATGCAGGCAGGTATTGATGCTATTTATACACTGTTTAGTTCTCAGCTAGCGGGTGTGAAATCGGGCCGAAATTTAGCATTAATGTTAGTACAACAACTAAATACAGTTAAGAAAAAGCTACTTAAATATGCTTTAGGTTTATAATATAAAGTCGATTATGATATTTTTTGACTGTTATATTGTAAAACGTTGTTTTTCAGGTTGAGAGAATGTCAAGATTAATTAAATTGTGAGATGGATCAAAAAAACATTATTTTTGTTATTTTTTTATGATTCACGTGTTATACTGTGTCTAGATGTTTGTTTTTATTCATAAAGTTTATCGTTTTTACTGGTGTTGGTAGTCCAATTTGGCATATGTTTTTTACTATTTCTGTCATGTTACTGTGATATTAATAGCTATGTTTTGATACTTT
Organism: Arsenophonus endosymbiont of Aphis craccivora; assembly: GCF_013460135.1. Classification (GTDB taxonomy): domain Bacteria; phylum Pseudomonadota; class Gammaproteobacteria; order Enterobacterales; family Enterobacteriaceae; genus Arsenophonus; species Arsenophonus nilaparvatae. The sequence continues at coordinate 32,149 of NZ_CP038155.1, read as the reverse complement.
TTATTTTACGCGTTTGAAGTAGATCGCCGCTGTTTTTCAGCGGCGTTATTAATTCTTATCAACCATCAACTTCCTTTTCTTTAACTGGTTATAGAGCTAAGCTTTTGGCAAAACAAAGGCGTATTACAATAATTAATAAAAAGTAATTAATGGCTATTTTGTGATGGTTTGTAATTGTTTGAATAAATTATCAAACAATTCTTAATTAGATTTTTAGGTTATCTCACTTTGGGGATTTTTTACCCTTAGCCATGTTTAACTAAAATACTAGAGATATGCCGGTAAATCATTATTAACAAAAAATCATTTTTTATATGTAACTTATTCTTATTCAATGCCGCTCGGGATTTTTGATTTGCCTAATTTACTAAGTTAGCTGGCTGTTGGTGGTACACCTTCAGTCAGCGACATTTTTAAATCATATTTAAATTAGATAAAAATCACGCCATTAAGTATGTCATATCGTTGCTTTTAAATTTAATTTATGGAAAGTAAAATATTCTTACTGGATATTCTTTTTGAATTATTTGCAAAATTATTTAATTTTGTAGCTAATTGAAAGCTGATGGCTGGGGTACCAGGATTCGAACCTGGGAATGCCAGGATCAAAACCTGGTGCCTTACCGCTTGGCTATACCCCAACTGGATAAACTAATATCTATAATATGGCTGGGGTACCAGGATTGTAACCTGGGAATGCCAGGATCAAAACCTGGTGCCTTACCGTTTGGCGATACCCCAACGAGAATATAAATAATTTTTATAAATAATGGTGCGGGAGGCGAGACTTGAACTCGCATACCTTGCGGCGCCAGAACCTAAATCTGGTGCGTCTACCAATTTCGCCACTCCCGCAAATATGGTGGCTACGACGGGAATCGAACCTGTGACCCCAGCATTATGAGTGCTGTGCTCTAACCAGCTGAGCTACGTAGCCATCTTTTTGCATAACCTTTATCGGCGTTGCGGGGCGCAATTATGCGTATATCGACCCTAGTCGTCAACTGATTTTTTTACGATTTCTACAGAAAAGTATCTGTTTGTTTGGGTTGTAATCATTTTGTCGATAAAATCGATAAAAAATAACGACGTGGTCGCCAAATAATAATAGCTTGATATGTTAAATATAAAAGCTAATTATGTTAAGATATTTTTGCTCATGAAGTGAAGCGATGCTTTTTATTTCAATGGTAGTGATAATTTCCATTAACAACCAAAAGCATCTTATTGGTATCTTGCGATAAAATGTTGATGGCCATTGAGCAACTTATCAGTGGGCAAAAGTAAACAAATTAGCGCGTAATATTGTATATCTATGCAGCTAGTTTGCAGTGATTAATAATTGCTGTTGTCTATTAAAATAAAAGATAAATGTGAGTGGCACCATAAATTCTTTATATTCGCGCTAGTAAAAGCATAGATAAATGTATTACAACGCTATTGCTATTCAAGCAAATGTTGTAAAAGTTCACCATTTAACATAGCACGTTTAGTTAAGGCGAAAGCGCCAATAGCTGAATTATGTACCAGTTGTGAAGTAACAATCGGTAAATCATTGCGGAAATCTTTTAGCGCTTGGGTTTTGATACAGTTTTGCACGGCGGGTAGGAGAACTTTTTCAGCTGCTGTAATTTCTCCTGCAATGACCACTTTTTGCGGATTAAATAGGTTAATAATAATGGCAATTGCTTTACCAAGATGATGGCCTACGTGTTTAATTACTTCAATTGCTAACGGATCGTTTTTATTTGCCGCCTGGCAAATTGCTTTAATAGAACAGTTATTTGATTTTAATTGGCTCGGATAATTTTGGTCAAGTTGTTGCCTAATTCTATTTTCAATAGCGCTATTAGCTGCAACGGTTTCTAGACAACCAAAGTTACCACAATGGCAACGTTCTCCTAATGGATCTATTTGTATATGGCCAATTTCACCCAGATTGTAACGGTTGTTCAATAAAATTTCACCACCCATAACCACACCTGCACCAGCGCCATGATGGATGCGTACAAAAATTGAATCGGCGCAATTTTGTGTAGCGCCGAAATAATGTTCTGCCAGTGCAAAACTACGAATGTCGTGACCGATAAAAGAGGTTATTTTGAAATGCTCTTTCAGATTACGCAGCAATTGCCAGTTATGTACTTTTATATGGGGCATATAATGGACAATTCCTGCTTGTGGATTGACTAAGCCAGGTAAAATAACTGAAATAGCAATCAACTAGCGATTAGGGCGTTGATGTTGTTGAATGAAATTTTAAATGGCGGCAATTAAATGATTTTCTGTTTCTTGTTGACCGGTTTCTGGTAAGGGTGAATGCGCTTCGGCGAGCATTTTGCCGTTTAAGGCGCAAAGCGCTAATGTACAGTCACGACGGCCTAATCTGACACCGATGCTATGAAAAATATGATGTTCAGAAATAATTGAAATTGGTCGGCGACCACCGGTAGAGGCTTGTTGAGCGACTTCTTTAATTAAACCACGCTCCAGTAGTTGGCGGGTTCTTTTGGTTACACTAGCAGGCGCCAACTGGCTTTGTTCTGAGATCTGAATTCGAGAAATAGGGCCATTTTGATCAATAATTCGATATACAACAGCACTATTTAATTGTTTAACTAAATCAATATTACCAATTTGCTTCAAGATGTAATTGTTACTCATCAGTATATATGCTCGTTACAGTTTTATTTCACGGCCATTAAGAATGGTTTTGCGGATGATGAAGTCGTGATCAAATACGATAAGGTTTGCAACTTTATCTTTTTCTATGCTCCCAAGTTTTTTGTCAACAACAATAGCACGAGCTGGATAAAGTGTGGCCATTCGTAATGCTTCATCTAATGCAATACCTACATGTTCAACGATATTTTTGACAGCATCTATAATCGTTAAGGATGAACCACTTAATGTACCATTTTTATCAACACATAATCCATCGCGATAATATATGGTTTTACTAGCAAAGGTAAAATAATCCATTTCACTGCCATTAGAATCCAGGCCAGCAGGTGCGGTGGCATCTGTTACTAGAACTAATTTATCGCCTTTTAATTGTTTACTGTCACGAATATTAGCCCAGTGAACATGTAATCCATCGGCAATAATTCCTGCATATACATTAGGAGTGTTGTAAATAGCACCCACTAATCCCGGGGCTCGACCTGAAATAGCAGGCATGGCATTGAAAATATGGGTTGAGAATTGAATACCTGCCTTGAAGCCATTTTGTGCTTCTTCATAAGTGGCATTGGAATGGCCTGCTGAAACAACAATACCGGCTTCAACTAATTGGTGAATATATTTTTCTGCAACTATTTCTGGTGCTAAGGTAATTTTAGTGATCACATCGGCATTTTGACATAGATAGTTGATCATTTCGGCAGAAGGCTGACGAATATATTCAACATTGTGGGTACCTTTTTTGACTGGGTTAATGTAAGGCCCTTCAATATGTAGCCCTAATGCTTGGTTTTTATATTTGGCCAGGTAGTCACGCATCGTCTCTATTGCTGTTTTAATCAGCGGATCAGGGCTGGTGATCAATGTAGGCAGGAAGCTGGTACAGCCATTTCGTTCATTTGTTTTTTGCATAATTTCCAGCGTCTGAATATAGATATTTGCTGGATTATCATTGAACTGTACACCACCGCAGCCATTAACTTGTAGATCAATAAATCCCGGCGCTAGGATCGCATTTTGTAAATCATGAATTTCAATATCCTGAGGTAATTCTGCAATTGGACAAACTTGTTTTATCTGTTTTTTTTCAATAATAACAGCATGATTGTCCAGTCGTTCATAACCTGTGTAAATAATGCAGTTGATTAATGCATACATGATATTTTACTTTTCTATAATGGCTAAAAAATAGTATAATTTATCGAATTTTTTGTATTTTTTTGTTTATTATATTGAATTTTGCTATTTTAATTTAACTAGCAAATTGATTAATGATGTCAGATTCTAATTGACAAAAATATTTTAAAGTTTTTACTTTTAGCTCAATGGTTGCTGGTTCATCACAAACTAAAGCCGATTTTGCATGCATTTGTAGGCAGCTAATCGTCCACATATGGTTAATCGAACCTTCGAACGCAGCCTCAACGGCTAATGCTTTATTTGCACCGGTTGCTAAGATTAAAATTTCTTCCGCATCAAGTAGGGTTCCCCTACCCCAACAGTGACAGCATATTTAGGCACCATATCAATATTGTTATCAAAAAAACGAGAATTTGCCTGTCGGGTTTCTGGTGTTAACGTTTTGATCCGGGTGCGAGAAGAAAGAGATGAAGCAGGTTCGTTGAAAGCAATATGGCCATCACTACCAACGCCTCCCATAAATAGATGTATTTTACCATAAGACTTAATTTTATTTTCGTAACGTTTGCATTCAGCGTCGATATCTTTTGCATTACCGTCGAGTAAATTAATATTATTTTTTGTAATATCAATATGGTTAAACAGATTTTCATACATGAAAGTATGATAGCTTTGTGGATGATTTTTTGGGATGCCGACATATTCATCCATATTAAAAGTAACTACATGTTTAAAACTAATTTTACCTGCTTTATAGAGATTAATTAGCTCATGGTAGGTAGCTAGTGGTGTTCCGCCTGTGGGCAGCCCTAATACAAATGGATGTGTATCCGTTGGATTAAATTGATTAATTTTGTTTGCAATGTAATTGGCGGAAAAAAGACCGACATCTTTTGCTGCTGTTAGAGGAATAAGCCTCATTATTTTTTTACCTCACTTAATTTTGTTTCATATCAGCTATATTTTAATAATTTTGTATTATTCTTTGTTATTACTTGAGTTTTTATAACTCAAAGATTGTCTATTTATTAACGCCTGAATTCTAGTAAAAGAAGATATTTTTCATGAAAAAAAAGTTTTTTGTTTAGCCACTATTTTAGTCAAATAACAGGGTCATATTTAGACTTTTATCACAACTTTAGCTGACATAATTTGTGATGCAAAATAATTGGGTCTGAATTACTTAATGATAATATATGCAAAAAATTGAATATTTATAATATTTAGCAATAAGATCTCAGTAATGAGGTTATTCAAGGGGAAAACATAGTGAATGTGTTAAGTTATTTACAGCGAATAGGCCGTGCTTTGATGGTGCCTGTCGCTGTGCTGCCTGCCGCTGCGATTTTAATGGGGATCGGTTATTGGATCGATCCTAATGGCTGGGGAGCTAATAGTACTATTGCTGCTTTACTGATGAAATCAGGTTCAGCAATTATAGATAATATGGGCTTTGTTGAATAAATCAGAATTAGCCGCCAGGATGGCTCCCTCTGCTACAGCTGTTATCCGATCCTGACGCTGTGTGGCATACCCAACAACGTCATACGGTTCAGCGCTTTGACCATCGCCATTGCTTCACCTACCTGAGCCTCATAGTCACGCAGGCTCAGATGGCCACCCAGCAAAGTTTTTATGCGGAACATCGCTGTTTCTGCCACTGAACGCCGGTGATAACCCACTTTCTTTTTCCACATATCATTACTCCTGCTCAGACGCTGATTCGCCACCGCATGGTTACGTTCATGGTACTTATCCGGCCAGTATTTCGCTCCGCTTCGCGGCGGGATAAGGGGCCTGATTTTCTTTCTTAGCAACGCATCGTGGCAGTAACAGGCGTCATAAGCACCGTCTGCTGACACTTCCCTGATTTTCCGGTGGGTTTGGTTAATCAGGCCCGGCAGTGCCTGCGCATCTGTCGTTCCGCTGAGCGATAAGTCGGCACAGATAATCTCATGAGTCACACTGTCTGCTGCCAGATGAAGCTTGCGCCACACTCTTCGTCTGTCAGCCCCATGCTGCCTGACTTTCCATTCACCTTCGCCAAAGACCTTCAGACCGGTACTGTCGATGACCAGATGCGAGATTTCACCACGCGTTGGCGTTTTTATGCTGATGTTGACGCTCTTTGCTCGTCTGCTGACCAGCGAGTAGTCCGGACAGCACAGCGGCAAAGACATGAGTTTAAAAATCGAATCAACGAAGCCCTGTAATGCCCGGAGCGACAGGTTAAACACACGCTTCATCATCAGGACAGTGGTAACAGCCATATCGCTGTAGTAAAGCGGCCGGCCACGACCTTCAGGCGAAGAACTGTCAGTCCATCCAGCGATGGCCGACTCATCAAGCCAGACCGTCAGGGAACCGCGTTGTCTGAGTGCCTTGTTGTACGCGGGCCAGTTGGTAATTTTAAACTTTTGCTTTGCCATGGGGACCTGATGTTGAAACGAATTTAGCGATCAGCTCCGCCAATCACCTAAAAGTTCGATTTATTCAACAAAGCCGATAATATGTCAATATTATTTGCAATTGGCGTTGCGTATGGTTTATCAAAAGATAAAGATGGTTCGGCGGCATTAACCGGTTTTGTCGGTTTTTTAGTGGTAACAACCCTATGTTCACCAACGGCTTATTCGATGATTATGGGTATTGCTATCGAGCAAGTTCCTGCAGCATTTAGTAAAATTAATAATCAGTTTGTTGGGATATTGGTTGGTGTATTGGCGGCGGAACTTTATAATCGCTATAGCGGTGTCGAGTTACCGAAAGCATTTTCGTTCTTTAGTGGCCGCCGTTTAGTACCTATATTGACTTCATTTTTGATGATCCTGTTATCTTTCGTTCTGATGTATGTTTGGCCATTTATCTATAATGCATTAGTACTGTTTGGTGAAAATATTAAAGATTTGGGTTCATTAGGTGCCGGTATTTATGCTTTTTTTAATCGTCTATTAATCTCGGTTGGATTACATCATGCATTAAATTCAGTATTTTGGTTTGATGTGGTGGGTATTAATGATATTCCTAACTTTTTGGCTGGCGCTAAATCGTTAGCTACAGGTTTAGCCGAAAAAGGGCTTTGTTGAATAAATCGAACTTTTAGGTGATTGGCGGAGCTGATCGCTAAATTCGTTTCAACATCAGGTCCCCATGGCAAAGCAAAAGTTTAAAATTACCAACTGGCCCGCGTACAACAAGGCACTCAGACAACGCGGTTCCCTGACGGTCTGGCTTGATGAGTCGGCCATCGCTGGATGGACTGACAGTTCTTCGCCTGAAGGTCGTGGCCGGCCGCTTTACTACAGCGATATGGCTGTTACCACTGTCCTGATGATGAAGCGTGTGTTTAACCTGTCGCTCCGGGCATTACAGGGCTTCGTTGATTCGATTTTTAAACTCATGTCTTTGCCGCTGTGCTGTCCGGACTACTCGCTGGTCAGCAGACGAGCAAAGAGCGTCAACATCAGCATAAAAACGCCAACGCGTGGTGAAATCTCGCATCTGGTCATCGACAGTACCGGTCTGAAGGTCTTTGGCGAAGGTGAATGGAAAGTCAGGCAGCATGGGGCTGACAGACGAAGAGTGTGGCGCAAGCTTCATCTGGCAGCAGACAGTGTGACTCATGAGATTATCTGTGCCGACTTATCGCTCAGCGGAACGACAGATGCGCAGGCACTGCCGGGCCTGATTAACCAAACCCACCGGAAAATCAGGGAAGTGTCAGCAGACGGTGCTTATGACGCCTGTTACTGCCACGACGCGTTGCTAAGAAAGAAAATCAGGCCCCTTATCCCGCCGCGAAGCGGAGCGAAATACTGGCCGGACAAGTACCATGAACGTAACCATGCGGTGGCGAATCAGCGTCTGAGCAGGAGTAATGATATGTGGAAAAAGAAAGTGGGTTATCACCGGCGTTCAGTGGCAGAAACAGCGATGTTCCGCATAAAAACTTTGCTGGGTGGCCATCTGAGGCTGCGTGACTATGAGGCTCAGGTAGGTGAAGCAATGGCGATGGTCAAAGCGCTGAACCGTATGACGTTGTTGGGTATGCCACACAGCGTCAGGATCGGATAACAGCTGTAGCAGAGGGAGCCATCCTGGCGGCTAATTCTGATTTATTCAACAAAGCCTAGCAATACCAAAACCTAACAGTGGTGGGGCGGCATGGTAGGCTTGTAGCTTGGTTAATAACTGGCTAGCTGGAATATTGGCTTTTTTTTCTGTGCCTGTTACACCTGAACGCGAGAGTAGATAAGTATAGCCACGACCATATAAAGCAATTTGGCGTAGAAGATCGTCATCAGCATTAGGAGGACAAATAAAGATTGGTGCAATATTATGTTGCAACGCTGAAGTGCGAAATGGCAGGGACTCATTCATCGGTACATCGGCGATTAAAACGGAATCAATGCCGGCATTCTGACATTGAGCGTAAAAGTTATCAATACCATAGTTAAAAATCAGATTTGCATAAACTAATAAGCCAATAGGAATCAAAGGGTGCTTTTTTCGGATCTGTGATAATAACTCAAAACAGGATGTTGGTGTGATGTTGGCATTAAGTGCGCGTAAATTGGCCTTTTGAATCGTTGGACCATCAGCCAATGGATCAGAAAAAGGGATACCAATCTCTAATGCATCAGCTTTTGCTTCAATTAATGTATCAATAATTTTTAATGACATTTCTGCATTGGGATCTCCTAAAGTGAGGAATGGGACGAATGCGGCCTGATTTTTAGCATTTAAGGTGTTAAACAGTTGCTGATAACGCTCCATTAGATCTCTCCTTTGGCTTGCAAAATAGCCTGTACAGTAAAAATATCTTTATCTCCACGGCCGGAGATATTAACAATCAGTAGTTGTTCTTTTTCCGGTTCTGCTTCAATCATTTTTAAGGCGTAAGCCAGGGCGTGTGACGACTCTAAAGCTGTGATAATACCTTCATGATTAACCAGTTTTTTAAATTCCGATAACGCTTCATTATCGGTAATTGAGACATAATCAGCACGGCCAATACTATTTAAATAAGTATGCTCTGTTTCTACTGAAGGAAAATCTAACCCGGCAGAAATAGAATAAGACTCTTTAATTTGGCCTTCATCGGTTTGCATTAGATGAGATTTCATACCAAAGTAAATACCAAGCCGACCATGTTTTAATGGTGCACCATGGGCGCCAGAGTCGATACCTAGACCGGCTGGCTCAACCCCAATTAGACGTACATTTTGCTCTGATTTAAACGCTGTGAATAATCCGATAGCGTTAGAGCCTCCGCCAACGCAAGCAATTACGGCATCGGGTAGTCGTCCTTCTCTAGCTAACTTTGGCTTCATCGCCAATCATACGTTGAAACTCGCGTACTAGCGTTGGATAGGGATGGGGCCCGGCTGCGGTGCCAAGTAAATAGTGGGTGTTGCTATAACTGGCTGACCAATCTCTCAAGGCTTCATTGCAGGCGTCTTTTAAGGTTGCTGAGCCATTATTTACCGTAATAACTTTAGCTCCCAATAATTGCATCCGAAATACATTGGGCAATTGGCGTTGGACATCTTTCTCTCCCATATAGATGCGACATTTAAGCCCAAGTAATGCGCAAGCCAGTGCTGTAGCAACGGCATGTTGTCCAGCGCCAGTTTCTGCAATAATTTCAGTTTTGCCCATCCGTTTGGCTAATAAAGCCTGGCCTAACACTTGATTTGTTTTATGTGCGCCGCAATGCAATAGATCTTCTCGTTTTAGATAAAGTTTAGTTTTAGTACCGATGGTTAAATTGCGACATAGCGTTAAGGCGGGGGGACGGCCAGCGTAATTTTGTAATAGATCGTGAAATTGTTGTTGAAACGTATCATCTTGCTGGGCTTCGATGAAAGCCTGTTCCAGTTCGTTAAGTGCGGGAATAAGAATTTCAGGCACATATTGACCACCAAATTGGCCAAAATAGGGATTTAATTTACTCATTACTTTATTCCGTTGTTCTGATCGTTAAATTGTTAATTTGATTGTTACGCTTATAAATAATCAAACAATTTTTCAAAGTTAATCTGTAATTTATGGCAACTTTTTATGCCAGGCCGCTGTTCAACACCAGAATTGAAATCAAGGCCTAAGCAGCCTAACGCAGCTGCTTGTTGGCAGTTGTCCGCATTTAATCCACCGGCTAACATAATTTTATCAAGATGTTTCTCAGGTAGTTTGGACCAATCAAAAGTTTTGCCTGTGCCACCTTCACCATAATCAAGTAAATAGCGATCGATATTTTTTGCGTTGAAACAAGGTGGTGATTGAGCCATATTAACTGCTTGCCATATTTCGCAATTTGTGGGTAATAAAGAACGAAGTTGCTGAATGTCAGCAGCTGTTTTATAACCATGCAACTGGACGGCAAATAAATTTAACTGATGACTAATTTCAGCGATTAATGTAATTTACCTGGTGTTGAAAAACGCCAACATAGTTAAGAGGGGCTGCGGTTATAACGGCTCTTGCTTGCTCAAGTGTTACTTTGCGTGGCGATTTGTCTGCAAAAATTAAACCGCCATAAATCGCCCCCACTTGATAAGCGCTTTGGGCATCTTGTGGGCGAGTAAGACCACAAACTTTATTGTCACCAATAATGAGCCGACGAATAGCTAACATTAAATTTTCTTCACCCATTAATGCGCTGCCGATCAAAAAACCATTAACTTGTTTACTGAGTTGACGAATTTGTTGGTGGCTATCAATACCGGATTCACTGATGACTAATGTTTTTCCGACTAATTGTGGGGCAAATTATTTAGTGCGATTTAGATCAATTGACAGATCGCGAAGATCACGATTATTGATACCGACAATATTGGCTTTTAACCTAACCGCTCGTTTTAGCTCTTCTTCGTTACTCACTTCAGTAAGAATGCCCATCTTTAATTTATTCGCCAGTGCCGCTAAAGATTGATAGGTTTGGTCATATAATATTGATCGCATCAATAAGATAGCGTCAGCCTGGTAAAAGCGAGCTAAATAGATTTGGTAGGGATCAATAATAAAGTCTGTGCACAAAATTGGTTGTGGCACAGTGTTACTCACCAGGTGTAAGTAATCAAAACTGCCGTGAAAATATTTTTCATCAGTTAACACTGATATTGCTGTTGCATAATGTTGGTAATCTTTAGCAATTTGTACAGGATCAAAGTGATGACGAATAATGCCTTTCGATGGTGAAGCCTTTTTACATTCCAGAATAAATGCCGGATAGCTTTTCGAAAGAGCAGTATAAAAATGGCGTTCACTTGGCGTAATTTGCCCAATAAAGCTAATTAATGGTTGCTTTAATTTTCTTGCCGCTAAATATGTCATCTTATCTGCAATAATTTTTTGTAAAATAGTCGCTTGCATTAGTGAAACTTCCTCCTGTTGGCTAGTGTGGTTAACCGTTGATAGGCTTTTCCACTACCAATAATCCGCAAAGCAAAATCGGTATTGGTTTTTAGATCTTCATGGTTATTAAGCTTCATCAGTAATGCGACATTGGCAGCAACGGTGTTAGCATGGGCTGGCTTCCCGTGACCCTGTAACAATGTGGTAATAAGTTGATAATTTTTATCAACAGAGCCGCCAGTTAATTCTGATAGAGAGTAGGTTGGTAAGCCAAAATCTTGAGCCGTTAGCTGGTAAGTTAAAATTTCATCTTGTTTTAATTCAGCCCCTTGAATAGGGGCATGTAAGGCAACTTCATCCATACCGCCACTATGAACAACAGCAGCACGTTTATATCCTATTAATTGCAATGTCTTAGCAATAAATAAAATTAGCTTAGGATCATAAACACCAATAAGTGAAATTGGCGGTTTAGCTGGATTGATTAGCTGGCCAAGAATATTAAATAGAGTACGCGTTTTTAATTGACGACGAATCGGTGCAGCATAGCGAAATCCTTGGTGATATTGTGGTGCGAATAAAAAACATATTCCGATCTCATCTAAAGCACGCCGAGCTGAGTTTGGCGGCATATCGAGAGTAATGCCGAAAGATGCCAATAAATCAGATGATCCGGAGCGACTTGAAATACTACGATTGCCGTGTTTAGCAATTTTTAATCCACACTCGGCGGCAACAAAAGCACTGGCAGTGGAAATATTAATACTATTGCTGTGATCGCCACCAGTACCTACGATATCGCAGAAATCGTAATTAGGCCGAGGAAACGGTTGCGCATTTTCTAAACAAGCTAGCGCGGCACCAACAATTTCATTTGGTGCTTCCCCGCGGATTTTCATGCTGATCAATGCACCGGCTACTTGAGGCTCCGTTAATTCACCTCGCATCATGGCGCTGAAAAGTAAATGACTGTCTTGTTGTGTCAGTATTTGTGCATTAAATAATTTATCCAAAATAAATTGCATTTTGCTGCTCCTTAATTTAATGCCCATAATAGGGTTTGTGTTAATAAAGAGGTTCCATTAGTTGTTAAAATTGACTCGGTATGGAATTGAAATCCGCAGACTTTATGTTGGTTATGCCGTACTGCCATTACTGCACCTTGGCAGTGAGCATTAATGAGCAAATCAGCAGGAATTTTTTCACCAATCAGAGAATGGTAATGTGCAATTGGTAGTGGATTTGTCAGATCACGGAACATAAGTTGATCATCATGTATCGCTAATGATGATTTGCCGTGCATGATATCTTTAGCGCATGAAATTTTTCCGCCATAAGCTTCAATAATTGCTTGATGACCAAGGCAAATACCAATCACGCGTATTTGACCTAATACTGATGGCAAAAGTGCAGGCATACAGCCAGCATCGGCAGGTCTACCGGGGCCAGGAGAGAGCATTAGTACAGGCTGAGACATCATTTTAAGCTGGCGCTCGATGATAGCTTTCGGCAGCGTATTGCGATAGATAGTGACTGTATGACCTAATACTCTTAATTGATCGACCCAGTTATAAGTAAAAGAATCAATATTATCAAGTAGCAAAATATTAGCCATTAGCTGCTCTCCTGGGTTTGATGAGATTGCATAATGGCGTTGATAACTGCCTGGGCTTTATTGCGCGTCTCGTCCGCTTCAGATTGCGGATCCGAATCTAATACCACGCCAGCACCGACTTGGATAGTGGCAATATTGTCTTCAATATAAGCAGCACGAATAACAATGCAGGAGTCAAAATCTCCACTGCCCTTAAAGTAGCCAATTGCACCACCATAGCTGCCTCGATTTTCATTTTCATAGCCAGCAATAAGTGTCATTGCTTTGATTTTAGGCGCGCCAGTTAAAGTACCCATATTCATACAAGCTTGATAAGCATGTAATATATCCAGATCAGCCCTTAATTTACCAACTACCCGCGAAATGAGGTGCATAACATGGGAATAACGATCAACATAGTTTAAGTTGGCAACATATCGACTACCCGGCTGACAAATCCGCGCCAAGTCATTGCGGGCCAAATCAACTAACATAATATGTTCAGCCAGTTCTTTCGGATCGGTTCGCCGCGCCAGTTCAATTTTACTATCTAAATCAGCATCTATTTCGCCTAGTTCATTACGTCCTCTTGGCCGAGTTCCGGCGATTGGATATATTTCAATTGGTCGACTTTTGGCGTCATATTTGAGTGCGCTTTCAGGCTATGCGCCAAATAGGGTAAATTCTTGATCCTGCATATAAAACATGTAAGGGCTGGGATTTTGTATTGTAAGGCGTTGATAGGCGCTTAATGGTGCGGTACATGGCAACATCAATGTACGTGAAGGTACTACTTGAAAAATATCACCTTGATAGATGTATTTTTTTAGTTTTTCAATAATCTGGTAATATTCATTATCGTTTTTATTGACTACTAAAGGTATTGCTAGCTCAGCTGCGATTGGTAAGGGGAGTAGAGGTTGCTGCTGACAGGCTGTAATAATTGCTTGATGACGGTTTAATATCGTATTAGCAATAGATTGTTTTGTTAAAAATTGACAGCTTATCAGTTTTGCAGACTGTTTTTGGTGCTCGATCACAATATAATGTTCAGCTAAATAGAGACAGTAATCAGGACAGCGATTTGATTTTGCTACTGGTGGTAAATTTTCAAAATAAGCAACTAAATCGTAAGCGAATAACCCCGCTAACAGAATTTTATCTGCATCAATAGTGTTATGTTTGGCTAAATTATAAATCAAACGTAGCCCATCAAAGGATGAAGTTGCTTTTAGCCGGCTATCTTCGTCAAGATGTGGCTCTATTGGGGGATAATTAACTACTAATTGACCATCCGATTTGCTATTTTCTAATTCACTGGGTAGAGCGGTGTAAATATGGCTTAAGAGTGCATTTATATTAGTGCTAAGAGCGGCAAAAGTAACTTGCTGTTGGTTGTCGGTAATTCGTAATGCACTATCAACGATCAGGATACTTTGTAGATTTTGCTTATTATTAACGGTAGCGGACTCTAGCAATAGTGTGCCTGGGAGATTGCTGCATAAATGATGAAATAACAGACAAACTTCAGGCTGATAATTAATTTTATTCTCTGATATGCGAAAAGTTGTTTGATTGACTGCTATGTTTTCCATATTGGTTGCCTTTCATATTATATTAATTGGCTATAAAAAAACCCGCTTCATGGCGGGTCTTGATCTGGTGTTGCGTTATTAATGCACGCGCAGGAAGAAACTGCCTATTTAAGGGAGTTTTGCCACAAACTGATTTTAATGATGATAAAAAATACCAATCTCATTTTTGTTCTTCCTCGCAATATGTCATGATAGGTTAGCGCTATCGCTAACCACCGCACTAGTAAATTAGATCATTCGGATTGTGTCAAGTAATTGATGCCACACTATGAATTTTTTCTATAATCGTCAGCTGTAAATGAGGATAAAGCTTTGTCCCACGACAATGAGAAATTGTCTGTTATTTATGATCTACATAGTTACACAAAAGCTTCTGATGGTGATCTCACCCCCTTAGAATTAGTAGACAGAGCGGTATTAATGGGGGTCGATGTATTAACTATCACTGATCACGATACAGTTAATGGAATTTTGCCAGCATGGCAGTATATTAATGAAAAAAGTAAGCCGCTAACATTAATTGCCGGTGTTGAAATTTCCACAATTTGGGAAAAAATTGAAATTCATATCGTCGGTCTTAACATTAATCTGGATGCAAACTGTCTTAAACATTTACTGGAAATGCAAACAGCACGGCGTAACCTGCGTGCGGAAAAAATAGGCTATAAATTAGAAAAATTCGGTATTCCTGATACCTGGCAAAATGCTAAAGCTTATGCTGCCGGTGGACAGGTGACACGTAGCCATTTTGCGCGTTATATTATGGATTATGCTAAACAAAAAAGTATCGGCCAAGTTTTTAAAAAATATTTAACCCGAGGTAAACCAGGTTACGTCCCGGCTGATTGGTGTAAGCTTGATGAGGCCATAGACGTTATTCATCAAGCGGGAGGCGTTGCTGTCTTGGCACATCCTGGTCGCTACTCGCTATCAGCAAAATGGCAAAAAAGGTTAGTTTTATATTTTAAACAGCAACAGGGTGATGCGATTGAAATTGCTCAATGCCAACAATTGTCTGATGAACGAAAAAATTTAACTGAATTAGCTAGACTACATGATTTATATGCTTCGGTCGGTTCTGATTTTCATCGCCCCTGCGCCTGGACTGAGCTAGGTAGAAATCTTTGGTTGCCCTCAGGTGTTACACCGATTTGGCAAACCTGGCAATAAAAATTTGGGATTATCGTTTAGGCTTAAATATTATATAGTAAGCAGCTTAGGTATATTGATAACTGAATTTTCAAGTTTAATTAAATAATATAGTGATTAAATAAATATATAGAGAACATTTATGGGACAATCTCTCCATATTCACCCACAAAATCTGCAACTTAGATTAATTAACCAATGTATAGAAATATTAAACAAAGGTGGCATTATTGTTTATCCTACTGATTCCGGCTATGCAATGGGCTGTAAGTTAGATAATAAAAACGCACTTATGCAAATTTGTCGCCTAAGTCAATTGGATTCCCGCCACAATTTTACCCTAATGTGTCGTGATTTATCTGAAATAGCTGAATATGCCTATCTAGATAATCAGGTGTTTAGAATGATTAAAAATAGTACACCGGGTCATTACACTTTTATTTTACGTGCAACAAAAGAAGTCCCACGTCGAATAATGAATAAAAAACGTAAAACAATAGGCATACGTTTACCCAATAATCCGATTGCCAGAGATCTGCTTGCCGGAATTGGCGAACCTTTGCTATCGACTAGTTTAATATTGCCAGGTGAAGATTTTGCTCAGTCTTCATCATATGAGATAGAAAGTTTAATTGGTCAACAAGTTGACTTGATTATAAATGTTGGTTATTTAAGTGAAAAACCAACCACTGTAGTTGATTTAACAGAGAGTATGCCAAATATCATCCGAGTTGGAATGGGTTCCACGATACCATTTGAATAAAAAAGCTTCAGATGAGGTTAATAGAAAAACGGTGTATAATAACCACAGTTTATTTTTTTAGTTATTTTTATAATTATGACGCCTGTAAAGGTGACACAAGAGGTTTACGCTATGAGCGTTAAAAAGCAGCAAAGTGAAAAGTTACAAAACGTCCTTGCTCGTTGTGGTTATGGATCGCGCAGGGAAATAGAAATTTTTATTCAATCCGGTAGGATCAGTGTTGATGGTCAATTAGCGACCTTGGGTGACCGAATAGAAGTAAAATCTAACACTAAAATTCGCTTAGATGGTCACCTTTTAAAAATCAAAGAAGCGGAGAAAACAGTTTGTCGGATCTTGGCTTATTATAAGCCGGAAGGCGAATTATGTACTCATCATGATCCAGAAGGACGTCCAACCGTATTTGATCGCTTACCTAAATTAACCGGCTCTCGCTGGATTGCGATAGGTCGCTTAGATGTAAATACCTGTGGTTTATTATTATTTACCACAGATGGGGAACTGGCTAATCGTTTGATGCATCCTCGTCATGAGGTTGAACGTGAATATGCAGTTCGTGTTTTTGGTGAAATTAATGATGCTAAAATTCGGCAATTAACCAAAGATGTTCAACTTGAAGATGGTGAAGCTAATTTTAAGACACTGAAGTTTCGTGGCGGAGAAGGCATGAATCAATGGTTCAATGTTACTTTAACGGAAGGCCGTAATCGTGAAGTAAGGCGTTTATGGGAAGCGGTAGGCATACAAGTCAGCCGCCTGATCCGCGTTCGTTATGGTGATATTTATTTACCAAAGGGATTACCCAGAGGAGGATGGACGGAATTAGGTTTAGCCCAGATTAATTATTTGCGTCAACTGGTTGGTCTTACAGATGAAACAGCCAGTAAAATATCGGTTGAGCAAGAGAGACGGCGTATTAAAGCAAATCAGATCCGTCGTGCTGTAAAACGGCATACCCAAGTTTCTTCGATGCGAGTAACAAATAAACGAGCAACTGGGGCTGCCAGGGGGCGTAATACATCTTCGCGTAAAGGATAATATAAAATTAAAGGCAATATTATAGTCAAATTCAGCTGCCTAATGCTTTTTTAATAGATAAAAATAGCGCTATATAAATACTTTTAATTTAATTGAGATGATCCTTAGAATAGGCTACTTTCATTAGGCTCAGTTTGATTAGAAGGTTGAAATTTTATATGCCACAATTTGGGCAAATTATCGCTAGCAGCATATTTATATTTCTGTTAGCAAGCTGTGATGAGACGCAATTAACCCATTCTGCTGATGGAAAATTTTACGTTAGTCATAATAATAAAGATGCCCTTTATTTTAAGATTGATAATCAACCTGTTAAACTTGTTCAGGGTGAAATTAAACAACTTGATTTACTAGCTGGCAAGCATACGATTGAATACCCCATTGGCCAAAAAACTGAATTTATCATTTACCCAGGTAACCAGGGGAGAATTATTAATCCTACCAGGCAATATTATTATTCTTATAGTTCGGTTTTTAGTTCGGTTTTTAAAGAAATTATTTCTAACCAATTATTCTCTTTGAAATATAATCAAATTGTTGTTGATGGAATAAAAGTACAGGGTCCAATAGGCTTTGTTGAATAAATCGAACTTTTAGGTGATTGGCGGAGCTGATCGCTAAATTCGTTTCAACATCAGGTCCCCATGGCAAAGCAAAAGTTTAAAATTACCAACTGGCCCGCGTACAACAAGGCACTCAGACAACGCGGTTCCCTGACGGTCTGGCTTGATGAGTCGGCCATCGCTGGATGGACTGACAGTTCTTCGCCTGAAGGTCGTGGCCGGCCGCTTTACTACAGCGATATGGCTGTTACCACTGTCCTGATGATGAAGCGTGTGTTTAACCTGTCGCTCCGGGCATTACAGGGCTTCGTTGATTCGATTTTTAAACTCATGTCTTTGCCGCTGTGCTGTCCGGACTACTCGCTGGTCAGCAGACGAGCAAAGAGCGTCAACATCAGCATAAAAACGCCAACGCGTGGTGAAATCTCGCATCTGGTCATCGACAGTACCGGTCTGAAGGTCTTTGGCGAAGGTGAATGGAAAGTCAGGCAGCATGGGGCTGACAGACGAAGAGTGTGGCGCAAGCTTCATCTGGCAGCAGACAGTGTGAATCATGAGATTATCTGTGCCGACTTATCGCTCAGCGGAACGACAGATGCGCAGGCACTGCCGGGCCTGATTAACCAAACCCACCGGAAAATCAGGGAAGTGTTAGCAGACGGTGCTTATGACGCCTGTTACTGCCACGATGCGTTGCTAAGAAAGAAAATCAGGCCCCTTATCCCGCCGCGAAGCGGAGCGAAATACTGGCCGGACAAGTACCATGAACGTAACCATGCGGTGGCGAATCAGCGTCTGAGCAGGAGTAATGATATGTGGAAAAAGAAAGTGGGTTATCACCGGCGTTCAGTGGCAGAAACAGCGATGTTCCGCATAAAAACTTTGCTGGGTGGCCATCTGAGCCTGCGTGACTATGAGGCTCAGGTAGGTGAAGCAATGGCGATGGTCAAAGCGCTGAACCGTATGACGTTGTTGGGTATGCCACACAGCGTCAGGATCGGATAACAGCTGTAGCAGAGGGAGCCATCCTGTCGGCTAATTCTGATTTATTCAACAAAGCCGGATCAAAAGTTAATAATATTCATATTGTTGATAAAGGAATAAAGGAACAAAACACGGTAACGCATTCGTTTGAATATGCACTTCCAATTGCAAATTTTAATAATTATTCTTTACAATCTTATGCTAATAGAATTGTTGAAATTGTTGATGACTCTAACAAAATCAGTAATATAGAGTCAAAAGCGCAAATCTATGATGAATATTACCACTACATTTACAATATGGCGAAAATTTATAGTACTTTTAATGCAGGGATATTAAAGCAGCACCCAGTAAATAACTATAAAGCTCATTAATTGACTAGTCAATTGACTAGTCACTTTGTTTGATAATTGGTTATATCATTTATTATTAATTTTTATTGCGGTTAGTTTTTATAGCTAAATATTAAATTGCCACACCGGGTTTACGATTAGGCTGTGCATCAAAACTTACTCCTGATTCCTTAATACTATCTTCTCCCATTAGATAAAGATATATCGTCATAATTTCTTGTGGAGTTTTTAGTTGCATAGGATCCTCTGAAGGAAAAGCATTGGCTCTCATTTGCGTTCTTGTGCCACCGGGATTAATGCAATTAACACGTAAATTAGTATCTTTATATTCATCAAATAATACCTGCATTAGACCTTCGGTTGCGAATTTGGAAACTGAATAGGCCCCCCAATTAGCTCGACCTCGTCTGCCGACGCTTGAAGTGGTAAATATTAAGGAACTATTTGGTGCTTGTAGCTGCAGTGGTAGTAGGGCTTGTGTTAGCATAAAAGTTGCGTTAACGTTTATTTGTATAACTTCATGCCAAAGTTTTATAGGTTGATAAATAATCGGCGCAATTTTTCCTAATATGCTTGCGTTATGTAATACACCATCAAGATAGGGATAATGTTGGCTAATGTCAGTTGCTAATTCATGGCATTGTGATTCGGTTATTGTTAATAAATCAAGGGTATAAATAGAGACTGAAGGGGTAAATTTGCTATTAGAAATAATTTCTTGTTTGACTTGTTCTAGTTTTGCGGTTGTTCTACCGAATAAAATAAGATTGGCGCCATAACGTGAATAAGTTAATGCCGCATCACGTCCAATGCCATCGCCCGCGCCTGTAATTAAAATGGTTTTTTGCTTAAGTAAATCAGCTTTAGCTTGGTAAGGTAGCATGATATTTTCCTACTTTTGATTATTCAAATTTATTAATAAGAGCTATAAGCACTTTATCAAGTTTTTAGTTACAATACCCCTATTGTTTATATTCTGTAAAGAAGGATAGAATTGTGGAATTTCTTTCATCGTATGGATTATTTGTTGCTAAAATAGCAACAGTGGTTGTTGCTATTATATTGATTTCATTGGTTATTTTTAGCTTTGGACAGCGTAAACATAGCAAAAAAGGTAATTTAAAACTTATTGATTTAAGTGAAGCTTATCGTCAACGTCAGCGTGAGATGCAACAGGTTAAGATGAGTGACGCTGAATATAAAGTTTGGTTAAAAACCTATAAAAAACAACGTAAAATTAAAGAAAAAAAGCAGAAAGCGGATGCTAAAGTTGGTCAAACAACGTTAAAAAAACCTTGTCTTTTTGTAATTAATTTCAAAGGCAGCATGAATGCTCATGAAGTCAATGCATTACGTGAAGAAATTACTGCAATTTTAGCAATTGCTGATAACAAAGATGAAGTATTGCTTAGGCTTGAAAGTCCAGGTGGCGTTGTGCATGGCTATGGCTTAGCTGCCTCTCAACTAAATCGTTTACGGGAAAAAGGCCTTAAATTAATTGTTTCGGTGGATAAAGTGGCAGCCAGTGGCGGTTATATGATGGCTTGTGTCGCCGATCGTATTGTGGCGGCTCCTTTTGCGATTATTGGCTCTATTGGTGTAGTTGCGCAAGTACCCAATTTTCATCGGTTACTGAAGAAAAAGTATATTGATGTAGAATTACATACAGCCGGAGAGTATAAACGTACACTAACTTTATTAGGTGAAAATACCGAGCAAGGGCGTAAGAAGTTTGTACAAGATTTAAATGAAACACATCAGCTCTTTAAAGATTTTGTGCATCAAAAACGGCCGGCCCTTGATATTAATGCTGTGGCAACAGGTGAGCATTGGTATGGTATCCAGGCAAAGGAAAAAGGATTAATTGATGAAATAGGCGTTAGTGATGACATTATTATCAATCAAATTGATGCTCGTGAAATTATTGAGATAACTTATACTCCGGCCAGACGTTTTATTGATCGTTTAATGGGCAGCATGGTAGAAAATGCAGATAAGTTGTTAATACGCTGGTGGCAAAGAGGACAGAGACCACTGCTTTAAATTATGAATAAGAAATACATACCGGCGTTTTCAGCCGGTATTTTTATAATGTAATAGTTAAAACTTAATTATTTAATTGCAAATAAAATATTAATTAATTACTTAAAAACATGATAAACAATTTTATACAGCACTACTAAGCTATTTTATTTGGAAATTAATTTCTTTCTGAAAATTTTATTTATATATCTGTTTGAACTAGATCTCTGCTACTTTTTATATAATTTTATATAATTTTATTGATTTTTTTATAATCTATTCATAACTTATTGAGGTGGTTTTTGTTGTCATAACAATACCTATGAATAAAATAAGTGGTTGCGCATCATTTTTTATCAGGTAGAGTGTAGGCTTTTTATTACTTATGATGCTTTACTTTTGTCATTGTTTTGCTGACAAAATTGTACTATTGAATCTGATTACAGTATGAATTAACAAAGGTTTTTATCTTTATGGCAAAGTATTTAAGCAAAAAAAGTTGATATATTGTGAATCTGACGCAATATAAAAAGAGATTTCATTCCATCTGGCTGGAAAGTCAGTACGCTTAGACAATATTTTAGGTAAAGATAACTATGGGTAAAGCTCTTGTTATTGTGGAGTCCCCGGCAAAAGCTAAGACTATCAACAAATACCTTGGTAATAACTACGTTGCTAAAAGTAGCGTAGGGCATATACGTGATTTGCCAAAAAGTGGTGGTTCCAGCTCACAAAAGAATACAAACTCAGCCAACAAGGTTAAAAAAGTAAAAAAAGATGAGCATGAGGCGCTTGTAAATAGAATGGGAGTTGACCCATATCATGGCTGGAAAGCCAATTATCAAATTTTACCTGGCAAAGAAAAAGTCGTTGCTGAATTAAGATCGCTTGCTTCCGACGCAGAGCATATCTATCTGGCAACGGATCTCGATCGTGAGGGGGAAGCAATTGCCTGGCATTTGCGAGAAGTGATTGGCGGTGATAATCAGCGCTTTAGTCGAGTAGTTTTTAATGAAATTACTAAAAATGCAATTAAGCAAGCTTTTGATAATCCTGGTGAATTAAATATTGATCGTGTTAATGCTCAACAAGCTCGGCGTTTTTTAGATCGGGTTGTTGGTTATATGGTTTCACCGTTATTATGGAAAAAAATTGCTCGCGGCCTTTCTGCCGGTCGTGTTCAGTCAGTCGCTGTACGTTTGATTGTAGAACGGGAACGGGAAATTAAAGCATTTGTCCCACAAGAGTATTGGCAGCTGCATACTGAGTTACTGACCGTAGATACGGCATTGATTCGAATGGAAGTGACGCATGAAAAGGGTAAGCCTTTTAAACCCGTCACCAAAGCACAAATTGATGCTGCTGTTAGATTATTAAAAAATGCCCATTATCAGGTGTCAGATCGTGAAGATCGGCCCACAATTAGTAAACCCAGCGCCCCTTTTATTACCTCAACCCTGCAACAAGCGGCAAGTACACGTCTTGGCTTTGGCGTTAAAAAAACCATGATGATGGCACAGCGTCTTTATGAAGCAGGTTATATTACCTATATGCGTACTGACTCAACTAACTTAAGTCAGGATGCTTTAAGTATGGCTCGCAATTATATTGACCATAAATTTGGCAGCAAATACCTGCCTAAACAGGCGAATGTTTACACCAATCAAAAAAGTTCGCAGGAAGCACATGAAGCTATTCGTCCTTCTAATATTGACGTTGGTGTTGATGCTCTAAAAGATATGGAAGCGGATGCCAAAAGACTATATCAGCTGATTTGGAACCA
Source organism: Arsenophonus endosymbiont of Aphis craccivora (assembly GCF_013460135.1). Taxonomy (GTDB): domain Bacteria; phylum Pseudomonadota; class Gammaproteobacteria; order Enterobacterales; family Enterobacteriaceae; genus Arsenophonus; species Arsenophonus nilaparvatae. Next base: position 9,127 of record NZ_CP038155.1, on the reverse strand, counting down.
ATTTGTTGCTTGTCAAATGATACCAGCTGAATTTGATTCAACGACAATAACCGTCAAAGCTGGAGATTTTGAGTTGAAGGCTAAAGGGCGTATTTTGCGTTTTGATGGTTGGACTAAAGTTATGCCCGCATTGCGCAAAGGTGATGAAGATAAAATATTACCTATGGTCAAAGTTGGTAGTCAGCTTGAATTGGATAAATTGTGTCCTAGCCAACACTTTACTAAACCTCCAGCACGTTTTGGCGAAGCTTCTCTGGTTAGAGAACTTGAAAAACGTGGCATTGGTCGTCCATCAACCTATCCGGTTATTATTTCAACTATCCAAGATCGGGGCTATGTAAAAATTGAAAATCGCCGTTTTTATGCTGAAAAAATAGGTGAAATAGTTACTGACCGGTTAGATGAAAATTTTAGTGAATTAATGGACTATGATTTTACTGCGCGAATGGAAGATCAGCTTGACTTGATAGCAGAAGATCGTATCGAGTGGAAGAGTGTATTAGATGAGTTTTTTGCTGCTTTTACCGAACAGCTAGAACGCGCAAATAAAGCACCCGAGGAAGGTGGCATGCGCACCAATCCGATGGTATTAACATCGATTGAATGTCCTGACTGTCACCGCCAAATTGGAATTAGAACTGCTTCTACGGGGGTTTTTCTGGGATGCTCTGGTTACAGCTTACCAGCAAAAGAGTGCTGCAAAAAAACCATTAATTTAATTCCTGAAGATGAATTATCAAATATCCTTGTAGCAGAAGAAGAGGATGTGGAAACGCATGCTTTGCGAGCCCGCCGGCGATGCCCTAAATGTGGTACCGCGATGGATAGCTACCTTATTGATAATAAAAGTAAATTACATGTATGTGGGAATAATCCAGTATGTAATGGTTATCAGGTTGAAGAAGGTGAATTTCGCATTAAAGGCTATGATGGGCCAATGATTGAATGTGATAAATGTGGCTTAGAAATGCATCTGAAGATGGGTCGATTTGGAAAATATATGGGCTGTACCAATGAGGCTTGTAAAAATACTCGCAAGATCTTGAAGAGTGGTGAAGTGGCTCCGCCTAAAGAAGATCCTATTCCATTGCCGGAACTAGTTTGTGAAAAATCTGATGCTTACTTTGTATTAAGAGATGGGGCAGCTGGAATATTTTTAGCCGCTAACACTTTTCCAAAATCAAGAGAGACCCGCGCACCATTGGTTGAAGAATTGGTACGTTTTAAAGATCGTCTGCCAGCTAAATTTAGCTATTTAACCCTGGCGCCATCGGTCGATCCTGAAGGTAATAAAACGATTGTTAGATTGAGTCGTAAGACTAAACAACAATATGTTTCCTCAGAAAAAAATGGTAAAGCCACTTGCTGGAGTGCATTTTATATCGATGGCAAATGGATAGAAAAAAACAAATAAAAATTTATCTATTTTCTATAATTAAACAAGGCTACTGAAATCAGTATCCTAATTTTTAGTTTATATATCGTCGCTATTTCAAATCATAACCTGGATTAATATATGAAATTGAAAATGTTACTAATTATGGGCACTTTTTTTGCTGCAACATCGCTAGCCAATACAATGATAGTTCCAATGAACATAGTTACTAAAAAAGATAACGGCCAATCGGTAGGTGAAATTAAGATTACGGAAAAAAATTTGGGTTATTATTTACCCCCAAATTACAAGGATTAGCGCCTGGAATACATGGTTTCCATGTTCACGAATATCCTAGTTGTGATGCTTTGCAAAAAGATGGAAAGTTAATCGCAGCAGGAAAAGCCGGTGGCCATTTTGATCCTAGTAAAACAGCCCAACATAAAGGTCCATATAGTAGTAGTGGCCATTTAGGTGATCTACCGGGTTTAGTTGTTAATGCTAATGGTAGTGCTGACTATGCCATTTTAGCTCCGCGGTTAAAATCAATAAGTCAAATTAAGCATAGAGCATTAATAATCCATGAAGGTGGAGATAATTATTCAGATCATCCAGAAACATTAAGCGGTGGTGGTTTCAGGGTAGTTTGCGGTATTATTAAATAAATTAATTTATTTATTTATTTATTTATTTATTTATTTATTTTAGGCCATTCAAAGTTAGTTTAGGAAATCTTGAGTAATAGTAAACGGCGTTGTTTGGCTTTTTATTTTAGCATTCAGTTAATTAATAATATTGCCAAAATTTATATTCATTATAACTAATAAACATATAATTAATTGTTAGTAAAATAAGCTCATTATATAAATAATATTTAATTTGTAATTTATTTGTTGTTATATTTTCATCGTATATATTATTGATTATAATAAATAATGCTTATATTTCTTTTTGTTATAATAAAATTACTATAAGTTATTAAATAATTAATCCTTTATTCAATTTATAAGGACGCTGAATAAGATGAAATTACAGCAATTACGTTACATTGTAGAGATTGAAAATCATAATTTAAATGTTTCATCAACAGCAGAAGGGTTATACACATCACAACCAGGTATAAGCAAACAGGTTCGTATGCTTGAAGACGAATTGGGAGTGCAAATTTTTGGACGCAGTGGTAAACACTTAACTCATGTTACTCCAGCCGGAAAGGAAGTAATTAAAATTGCTCGAGAAGTGATGACGAAAATGCACGCTATCCGAGCAGTCGTTGGTGAACATACTTATCCTGATCGTGGCATATTAGCCATTGCTACCACACATACTCAAGCAAGGTATGCTCTTCCTCCGGTTATTAAACAATTTATTGAACATTATCCACAAGTTTCATTACATATGAGTCAGGGTTCGCCAATACAAATTGCGGAAGATGTCAGTAAAGGAAATAGCGACTTTGCTATTGCGACTGAAGCGTTACATCTTTACAAAGATTTAGTGATGTTACCTTGTTATCATTGGAATCGTTCGGTTGTCGTTAAAGCTGATCATCCTTTAGCTGACAAGAAAAATATTACCATTAGTGAACTAGCTCAATACCCGATTGTGACTTATACCCATGGTTTTACAGGCCGCTCTGAATTGGATGAGGCTTTTTATAAGGCAGGTTTACAGGCTAAGATTATTTTTACCGCCACTGATGCTGATGTTATTAAGACTTATGTAAGATTGGGATTAGGTATAGGAATTATTGCTAGCATGGCAGTTGACCCTAATCAAGATCAGGACTTAGTTATTATTGATATGCGGGATAAGTTTAGCTATAGCACTACAAAAATAGGTTTTCATCGTAATAGTTTTTTACGTAGCTATATGTATGATTTTATTTGGCGTTTTGCACCACATTTAACGCCTGATGTTGTTGATAAAGCGATTGCTTTACGTTCAAATGAAGAAATTGAAGAAATGTTTAAAGAGATTCAATTACCAACAATATAATTTTAATAAAAATTAGGGCTTTGTTGAATAAATCGAACTTTTAGGTGATTGGCGGAGCTGATCGCTAAATTCGTTTCAACATCAGGTCCCCATGGCAAAGCAAAAGTTTAAAATTACCAACTGGCCCGCGTACAACAAGGCACTCAGACAACGCGGTTCCCTGACGGTCTGGCTTGATGAGTCGGCCATCGCTGGATGGACTGACAGTTCTTCGCCTGAAGGTCGTGGCCGGCCGCTTTACTACAGCGATATGGCTGTTACCACTGTCCTGATGATGAAGCGTGTGTTTAACCTGTCGCTCCGGGCATTACAGGGCTTCGTTGATTCGATTTTTAAACTCATGTCTTTGCCGCTGTGCTGTCCGGACTACTCGCTGGTCAGCAGACGAGCAAAGAGCGTCAACATCAGCATAAAAACGCCAACGCGTGGTGAAATCTCGCATCTGGTCATCGACAGTACCGGTCTGAAGGTCTTTGGCGAAGGTGAATGGAAAGTCAGGCAGCATGGGGCTGACAGACGAAGAGTGTGGCGCAAGCTTCATCTGGCAGCAGACAGTGTGAATCATGAGATTATCTGTGCCGACTTATCGCTCAGCGGAACGACAGATGCGCAGGCACTGCCGGGCCTGATTAACCAAACCCACCGGAAAATCAGGGAAGTGTTAGCAGACGGTGCTTATGACGCCTGTTACTGCCACGACGCGTTGCTAAGAAAGAAAATCAGGCCCCTTATCCCGCCGCGAAGCGGAGCGAAATACTGGCCGGACAAGTACCATGAACGTAACTATGCGGTGGCGAATCAGCGTCTGAGTAGGAGTAATGATATGTGGAAAAAGAAAGTAGGTTATCACCGGCGTTCAGTGGCAGAAACAGCGATGTTCCGCATAAAAACTTTGCTGGGTGGCCATCTGAGGCTGCGTGACTATGAGGCTCAGGTAGGTGAAGCAATGGCGATGGTCAAAGCGCTGAACCGTATGACGTTGTTGGGTATGCCACACAGCGTCAGGATCGGATAACAGGTGTAGCAGAGGGAGCAATCCTGTCGGCTAATTCTGATTTATTCAACAAAGCCCATTAAAAACTATTCATATTAGTGATTATTTGATTGTATTAATCCGTCAACGGAGAGTACACTCTAATAATCATTTTTATTATTTAACCTACTTCTTAAGGGGAAAAGTAGTGAGTGTAGCTATTATAATTAGCACTCATGGTGTTGCTGCAAAACAGTTGCTCATGACCGCTGAAATGTTGATTGGCGAACAACAAAATATCGCTTATATCGATTTTATTCCAGGTAAAAACGCTGATACATTAATTGAAAAATATAATCAAAAGCTTAATGAGCTCGATGTTTCTCAAGGTGTGTTATTTTTAGTAGATATGTGGGGAGGCAGTCCATTTAACGCCGCTAGTCGAATTATTGAAAGTAAAGATAAAGACAAATATGATATAGTTACCGGAGTTAACGTCCCCATGTTAGTTGCTACGTTACTATCCCGCGATGATGATCCTACTTTTAGTGAATTAGTCAACACTGCTATTGAAACCGGTCGCAGCGAAATTAAAGCGCTCAACAATCAGCAGACTAGCGATAAACCGCAAAATTCACCGACGCCAACTCCCCCTCCTCCTAAGGTAACCAATGCAGCTACGCAAGGCCATATGTTTATTGCCCTTGCACGAATTGATGATCGCTTAATTCATGGTCAAGTGGCTACTCGCTGGACCAAAGAGACAAAAGTTAAACGTATTATCGTAGTCAGTAATGAAGTTGCTAAAGATCATGTTCGTTCCACCTTATTAAAACAAGTTGCACCACCGGGTGTCACTGCGCATGTGGTCGACGTAGAAAAATGTATTCGTGTCTACAATAATCCTAAGTATGCCGGTGAACGCGTTATGCTGTTATTTACCAATCCAACAGACGTTTTACACCTTGTGGACGGCGGTGTCGAAATAAAGTCTGTGAATATTGGTGGCATGGCATACCGTGAAGGTAAAACACAGGTTAACAATGCAATCTCGATCGATAATGAGGATATTGATGCTTTCAATCAATTATCCAAACGAGGCATTGAACTTGAAGCGCGTAAAGTTTCTAGTGACAACAAACTGGATATGTTAGCTCTTATCAAAAAAGCAAAAAACTGAGTTTCCTTTTTTTGGTTATCCATTCACGACTTAAAAATAGATTCACCAACGTTGTTGGTTACAGGAGATAAACAATGGAGCTTACCGTTTTTCAAATCATACTCGTTTTCCTTGTTGCCTGTATTGCAGGTATGGGTTCTGTGCTAGATGAATTCCAATTTCATCGTCCTTTAATTGCTTGTACACTAATTGGTCTCGTACTTGGTGATCTAAAAACAGGGATAATTATCGGCGGCACGCTGGAAATGATCGCGCTCGGATGGATGAATATCGGTGCGGCCATGGCTCCCGATGCCGCCCTAGCCTCAATTATTTCTAACATTCTGGTTATTGCCGGCGGGCAGGATATTGGTACCGGTATTGCACTAGCAATTCCTTTAGCTGCCGCAGGACAAGTATTGACCGTTATTGTTCGGACAATCACTGTTGCATTCCAACATGCATCTGATCGCGCTGCATTATCTGCTAATTTACGTGCATTAACCATAATTCATATCTTAGCTCTGTTATTACAGGCTATGCGTATTGCTATTCCTTCTTTAATTGTTGCTATCTCTGTAGGTACTTCAGAAGTCCAACACCTACTGGATTCAATTCCTGAGGTTGTCACTAAAGGGTTGAATATTGCTGGCGGTATGATCGTTGTTGTCGGTTACGCTATGGTAATCAATATGATGCGTGCAGGTTATCTAATGCCATTCTTCTACTTGGGCTTTGTAACTGCTGCATTTACCAATTTCAACCTAGTTGCACTAGGCGTGATTGGTGTTGTGATGGCTATTCTCTATATTCAACTCAGTCCAAAATACAACCAATCACAAATTGCGGCTTCGCAAAATAACGGCAATAGTGATTTAGATAATGAATTAGATTAATTAAGGAATGTAATAATGGCAGATACAACTTCAGTAAAACAAACAAATCTAAAAAAGCTTACTGCTGGTGATATTCGCGGAGTTTTTTTACGTTCCAATCTTTTTCAAGGATCGTGGAACTTTGAACGTATGCAAGCCCTGGGCTTTTGTTTTTCAATGATCCCAGTGATCCGCCGTTTATACCCTGAAAACAGTGAAGAACGTAAACAAGCCATTAAACGCCATCTTGAGTTTTTTAATACTCATCCTTATGTAGCAGCGCCTGTTTTAGGTGTCACCATAGCGATGGAAGAGCAAAGAGCTAATGGAGCGGATATCGATGATGGTGCAATTAATGGCATCAAAGTAGGTTTAATGGGCCCTCTAGCGGGCGTTGGTGACCCTATTTTTTGGGGCACAGTACGTCCAGTTTTTGCGGCTCTAGGCGCCGGAATTGCAATGTCAGGTAGTCTACTAGGACCGCTACTATTTTTTATTTTGTTTAATTTAGTTCGCTTATTAACCCGTTATTACGGTGTTACCTATGGCTATAAAAAAGGGCTCGATATTGTTCATGACATGGAGGGTGGCTTTTTACAAAAAATGACCGAAGGTGCTTCTATCCTAGGGCTATTTGTCATGGGCGCATTAGTCAATAAGTGGACTAATGTTAATATCCCTTTAGTCCTATCAGAGATAAAAAATCCCAATACTGGTGAGGTAACAATGACCACAGTACAAACTATCCTTAATCAATTAATGCCGGGTTTAGTGCCATTATTACTAACCTTTGGTTGTATGTGGTTATTGAGACGCAAGGTTAATCCACTATGGATTATCATTGGTTTCTTTATTCTAGGCATTGTTGGCTATTGGGCTGGATTTTTAGGCTAACAGACTCAATTTCTTAATTGTCAATTGCGGGAGGTTGCAACCTCCCGTTTTTAATTTTATCTTTACAGCAGATTAATAATCGATTGGAGTCTTTGCTTATGAATATGAATAATATTGTATTGACTGTCTTGATCCTACTAATGCTAACTTATGCTATCTATGAAGAATTGATTGTGAACTTATTAAATGGAAAAACAAAATTAAAAATAAAGTTAAGGCGTAAAAATAGAATCGATGACATTATTTTTATTATACTGATCGCGATTGTTATTTATCATAATATTATTCAACATGGTAGTCAGCTAACAACCTATTTATTAATGATTACCATTATTATTGCTATTTACTTAACATTCATTCGTTATCCTAAGCTTTATTTTAAAGATAAAGGTTTTTACTACAATAATGTCTATATATTGTACGAAAATATTAAAACAATTAATTTATCGAAAGATGGAATATTAATAGTCGGTTTAGAAAAAAGAAAAATTTATATTGCTGTTAAACAGTTTGATGATTTAGATAAAATTTACAATTTTATGATCAATAATAAATAAATATAAATAATATTGTTAATTATTCTTATATATTTAATCAACTAGAATTATTATTTTTTATTAAAAATTCAATGATATTAATTTTATAAATTAATAAAAATTTAAATAATTGCCTTTTATTATTTTTATGATATCTTTTGTAATAAGTCATTGGGGAGTATCCTGTTCTAAATAAAATTGTCTATTAGCGATTAATTTAGAAATTTCATGTCAGCATACTCGTTATGATCCATAACGTGGCGGCTTTGTTGAATAAATCAAACTTTTAGGTGATTGGCGGAGCTGATCGCTAAATTCGTTTCAACATCAGGTCCCCATGGCAAAGCAAAAGTTTAAAATTACCAACTGGCCCGCGTACAACAAGGCACTCAGACAACGCGGTTCCCTGACGGTCTGGCTTGATGAGTCGGCCATCGCTGGATGGACTGACAGTTCTTCGCCTGAAGGTCGTGGCCGGCCGCTTTACTACAGCGATATGGCTGTTACCACTGTCCTGATGATGAAGCGTGTGTTTAACCTGTCGCTCCGGGCATTACAGGGCTTCGTTGATTCGATTTTTAAACTCATGTCTTAGCCGCTGTGCTGTCCGGACTACTCGCTGGTCAGCAGACTAGCAAAGAGCGTCAACATCAGCATAAAAACGCCAACGCGTGGTGAAATCTCGCATCTGGTCATCGACAGTACCGGTCTGAAGGTCTTTGGCGAAGGTGAATGGAAAGTCAGGCAGCATGGGGCTGACAGACGAAGAGTGTGGCGCAAGCTTCATCTGGCAGCAGACAGTGTGACTCATGAGATTATCTGTGCCGACTTATCGCTCAGCGGAACGACAGATGCGCAGTCACTGCCGGGCCTGATTAACCAAACCCACCGGAAAATCAGGGAAGTGTCAGCAGACGGTGCTTATGACGCCTGTTACTGCCACGATGCGTTGCTAAGAAAGAAAATCAGGCCCCTTATCCCGCCGCGAAGCGGAGCGAAATACTGGCCGGACAAGTACCATGAACGTAACCATGCGGTGGCGAATCAGCGTCTGAGCAGGAGTAATGATATGTGGAAAAAGAAAGTGGGTTATCACCGGCGTTCAGTGGCAGAAACAGCGATGTTCCGCATAAAAACTTTGCTGGGTGGCCATCTGAGGCTGCGTGACTATGAGGCTCAGGTAGGTGAAGCAATGGCGATGGTCAAAGCGCTGAACCGTATGACGTTGTTGGGTATGCCACACAGCGTCAGGATCGGATAACAGGTGTAGCAGAGGGAGCCATCCTGTCGGCTAATTCTGATTTATTCAACAAAGCC